>OZ245039.1:1552500-3814722 GCA_965224095.1 Flavobacteriaceae bacterium | reverse complement strand
CCAAAGAAAAAGGGGCTGCCGCAGTTCTGTTTTACGAAGATGAGAACTTCCCTTTATTTAAGCAGCAATTCAATATTATGAAAAACCGATCCGGTTCAGGCAGAATGTCCTTAAAAAAAGAAGAAGACAATAGTTTTTTCTATACGGTTGTAAATAAAGAAATGGGGACTTCCCTGTATCCGGATATCGATTCGAAGCACAGTGTTCAGGATTTTCGGGTATCTGTGAGTGCTACTTTTAAAAGTACGGCAAGCACTATTGATTCTGAAAATGTTATAGCTGTTATCAAGGGTAGTGAAAAACCCTATGAATATTTGGTGATTTCTTCTCATTTGGATCATGTTGGTGTTAACAACAAAGGTGAAATTCATAACGGAGCCGATGACGACGGGTCGGGAACCGTAGCCATGTTGGAGATTGCCGAAGCCTTTAAAAAGGCAGCAGATGCAGGAAACGGCCCTAAAAGATCTATTGTTTTCCTGCACGTTACCGGTGAAGAAAAAGGACTTCTGGGATCGGCTTATTATGTGGAAAAACCCATTTTTCCCTTAGAACAAACCGTGGCCGATTTAAATATTGATATGATTGGGAGAATCGATCCGAAACGCTCCGGGGAACGCAATTACGTATACCTGATTGGGTCGGATAAATTAAGTACCGATTTACATGAGCTTTCGGAGAAAGTAAATGAAGCGTGTTGTAATATAGAACTGGATTATAAGTACAATGCCGATGATGATCCTAATCGTTTCTACTATCGCAGCGATCATTATAACTTTGCAAAAAACGGAGTTCCCGTAATATTTTACTTTAACGGGACTCATGACGATTATCACCGTCCGGGCGATACGCCGGATAAAATTAATTACGATCTGCTTGCCAACCGTACAAAACTCATTTTTTACACGGCCTGGGAGATTGCCAATAGAGATGAACGTATCAAACTGGACGACAAAACTGCGACTAAATAATTTTTATTTGTTTCCTCAACCAAAATAAGAGCCTCACAAAAGTGAGGTTTTTTTGTGAAGCGAACGGAAGTATGAGGCACAAAAAAAGCCCTCAATGTAAACTTGAAGGCTTCTGTTGGGTGGAAGACCGGGTTCGAACCGGCGACCTCTGGAACCACAAAACTTTTTACCAATACATATAAAATAGTAAGTTTGTTTGCCTCAAACTTCAAGGAAGACTCAAAAAAATATTACAATAACGACGCAACGGATGTATCTTTTGTATGGCGGATTCCTAACAATATAACTAATCCTAAAACATCAAAATTCACATATAACTTACATCATGGACATATATGTTAGAAACTCCGTATAAATACCCTTTAATTAACTACAGTTAAACATACACAATAAATAATAAACAAAGCTCAGATTTTTGGAGAATTCAATGTCTTCATCAAAACAAAAACTCATCTAAAACAATTGACATAAGAGTTCTTTCAAGTGTAAGATTAACCGATCATCCAATCATTTTAATGGGAGACTTTACAGTACAATATTATTAATCCACTTTTTCCACTACCAAATATTTTATCATTCCATGACCTTCACTTTTCCAATTTCCCCGAAATCCCTTTGGAAAAACAACAAAGTCACCGGTATAAAATATATACGCATTATCTTTTTGGTCTGTAATTAATAGTTGTCCTGATAAAATATGGATCATTTTATCTTTTTCAGCTGTCTTATAGGCCCATTTAACATCTGGTATTTCTGCCTTTAAAGTGATTTCTAATTCCACTCCTTTATGGAGTAATTCTTCATATTTTCCATTTTCAAAAACAATTTGACATCCCGACAATTTTGACCTACTTAACCCATTATGATTTATATTTTCAAGTGTTACGGTAGAATCTGTCCTTCGCGATGTAATAACTGCTAATTCATAATGTAAATTGGATCCAGCTCTAATTTCCCATTCTCCTTCAAAACCTTTTGGTACAAATAAATGGTCTCCTACATTGAAGATTTGTGCATTTCCCGTTTTGGGTTTTACTATTGATTGTCCATGTATTAAATAAACGTATTCATCAAATGCGTATTCATCTATTTTATTATTCCACGAATTTGTGGAAACGACAAAAACACTTATGTCATCTCCGCCAAACAGTTTTTTCTGATAAAAATCTTTCTCGGGTTCATCCTTTAAGTCTATTTTTTTTAAGCCAACTCCAGATAACACCGATTTATCTATGAGTATTGGTTTAATAAAGTTTGAGGTATCAGTTTGGGCATTTACCATAGTATTTATTACGATTAGGAATCCAAGTATTAGTAAAATTTTATATTTCATTTCGTTCTAATATTGTGTTTATTTTCTTGTAAATTACATAATTAAGGATTTGGAAAAATGTTGTGATCCCAAAATTGTACAAGCTAAATTTTGTTCATTAAATATACATAGAATTCCAAAAGTTCATTATAAATTTCTTTGGTTTACAGACATCTTTTCTGTCAATTATAAATTGCCAAATTTCGTGGTACAAAAGAGATTATTAATTTCTTAAAGGAAACTTTCCAGCCAAAATTGTAATAAGGTTAACGTATGGAATCTATTATAAAGTTTCATTTAGCTATTTCTATATTACTCCCCAGAAAAAAAGGTAAACAGCGATCAAAATATTGGAAAACAAAACAGTAAATAATATACTCCTATTTTCAATATACTTCATCCCTAAAAGAAAAATAAGACTCGCCACTGAAAGCGAAATCATAAATGGAATTAATAACTTAAAAACAAACGAATAGTTTTGGGGAAGTCCAAATGCCAAAATATAGAAATTTTCTGATGCAGTATTATTTAAACCTACCACTGCTCCAACGATAATCAATATTGACAATATGGAAGAAATTACAAGTAATATTTTTATGATTGTATTTAGCTTACCTTGGTTTCTTTTTTTCCTTAAAAAGGAAAATACATAGATAAAAATTGAGCCTAGGGATACCAAAAGTGCTATGATCAAAGGAATGAAAAAAAGTATTTCCCGTTTGTTCAGGCTATTTCCCATTCGAGAAATACCACCATTGATATGAATATTCTCAACAAAGTTCGTATTTAATTTCTCAAAATGGTTTTCAACCTCTTTATTTGGATCGTTGATGAAATCTGTTACCTTTTTATATCCAATTCTTGTAAAACTTGATGCATGCCCATAAGAATTAGCTTCAATAAGTTGGGCCTTGTTAAATTCATTTCTTAGTTCTTTTCCATTTTTGGCAGGAGTTATAGGGTCAAATTCCCCGGTAAATATTAATATTGGTATTTCTGTTTTTTTAATAAGTGTATCTAATTCGTTAGTAAATGGTACGTTTCCTTTATTCCACATATCACATACAATGAAATCGGACTTATAAAAAGACAGTCCTTCATTAAGAAGTTCCTGACTTTTTACATCTTCAAAGTAGGCTTTCAATTTATTCCGGGGAATCGCCTCATTACAGGTCATGCAGTAGTACACCCCATAATCTAATCCTAACGCCCCCGAAAAAGCAGCAACTAAGGCGCTCAGAGTATCCTCATTTCTTTTATGAAATTGATCAATTAAAAGTGGTAAAACTTCTACCAATCTTTTTTGATATAACGCCTGATGAACTGCTATCTTAAAGTCCTCAACATTATAGGTGAACTCTCCACCCGGAACTATTTCCTTATCAACCTTTACCGTAATGGGATTTTCTTTCAATGCTTTTAAAGTACTATTGTATAAAGTTTTCAGATCAGGATATTCCGAATTACACTCCGGGTCTTCCCTACATTGTTTGAATACTTTCTCCAAACTATTCACATAATTTGAAGTATTTAAGGTATAATATTCATTTATATTGGAAATTGGGGAGTCCAGTATCAGGGTCTTCACGTCTTTAGGAAAGTCTTTCGCATAAATCTGGGCTATATACGTGCCATAGGAAACCCCATAAACATTCCATTGCGAATATTCAAAATACTCCTTCAAGGCATGGAGATCCTGTGCAATGAAATTACTCTGATAATGTTTGACATCAATACCTCTTGCTAGTAGATCTTGTTTACATCTCAGAGCAGCTTCCGCCTTTTCTTGTTCGTCTGTGACAGAACTTTGATCTTTTGCCAGGATCTTCAACAATTCCTTTCCAAGATCAGGACAAAGCCTGGGTTCTGAAAAACCCGCTCCTCTAATATCCATAAGAACAATATCATGTGTTTTTCTTAACGAATGATTTAGCCACCACCAAATACCTTCTATAGCACCAGCTCCAGGGCCTCCTTCGATCATAACCACCGCTTCTGCGTTTTCTATATTAGCAGTATTCTTTAATCTGGCAACCGCCAATTTGATCTTCCTCGTATAAGGACTTTCCCAATTTTCCGGGACCGTTAACATTCCCCATTCAATATCTTGTTTATTTATTTGATCTACCTCCTTGAAAAAAGAGTTTACTTCTTCATATGAGATTGCTACTTCTTGCCCAAATAAATGGAACCCACAGAATAATATTACTGGAATAATAAAACTTTTCATTTTCTAATAAATCTATCAATATATATTTCTTTAACGATCAGTTCCCGATTTTCTATTCTTTGCGTTGAGGCCACATGACAAGAATATTCATTTCTTAACATAATCTCTGTAGTATAAAACATGACGTCATCTATTAATGCTTGATCTTCATTTACTTCAAATGACCTTAACGGAATGGATAAGCCTTTTCCATGTGCTTTTAAAACTGCTTCCTTTTGTGTCCAATAAATAAAAAATTGATCTAAAGGGTTTTCCGAATTAAAGATTGTCTCTTGTTCATTTCTTGTCATCTGACCTATAAAATCTTCGATCTTTATTGAGTGCTTTTTCTCTATGTCAACACCGATTTCCGGGTTTTGATCTGAAATTACCACTACCGCCAAACTTCCTGAATGGGAAATGTTAAAACCAGGAAAACTTCCTATTAAATAAGGCTTTGCGTATTTGGTATAGTATAGCTCTTTCAAGTTTACTTCTTTATTAAAATATCTCATTCCCTCTTTTAACAATAACTTTCCCAACAATGATAATTGAATATCTTGCCATCTGCGATACCTGAGTAATTTATTACGATGGTCTCTTAAAAAAAGGTGCATGTTATGTTGTAATAATGCCGAGTGCTTTGTTTCCTGTACTTCGGCATAAAGAATGAGCATCTTCTAAAAATTAAAATCCAGATCTAACTTTTCCTGTTCTTTATTCTCATACACATAAGTTTTTAATGTTGACAGCTTTGAAGCAGGTTGTTGAATAGCATAATCTAATAACTCTTTGAATAACTCTACAAAAAAAACAAGGGTTGATTTTTCATATTTATTGGTATTGTAAGAAACTGTTAAGTTGAGAACTCCCTCTACTTCAAAAAAGTTAAACAATAGTGGAATCCTGTTATAATTTGTACTTACTGACAGGTATTTGAGTTTAGTTTCACCCATTACTATTTCTTTTCGATATGAAAATTCAGGATTCTGATAAGTAACTAAAATATCAAACAGGTCCCTTTCTATTTCAGAAGAGGGTAAATCCTGATGTTCTTTTAGTAATAGTAATTGTTTCTGAACTTGATTTACCAATTTTAGAAAAGAGATATCTGCATTAAACCTAGTGCGGAGTGGTAACGTCTTTACAAACATCCCGATCATAGAGGCTATACTTCCTATGTTTCTTCCTGAATGTATTATTCCTATAACTATATCTTTATGTCCTTCAATGGTGTGGATAACCATGTTTAATAATGAAACCATCACCGTAAATGGTGTACTTTCGTATTTCTCAGCAAATTGTTTTAGTAAGCTTGTAAGTTCCTTACTAAAAGAAATTGAATAATGGTCTCCTATATAAACATCTTTGTCTGAAAGCAATTTATCATAGGAAATACTTTCTTTAGACTGATAATCTTTTAAAAGGTCCTTATAAAAATAAGTTGATCGGTTTACATCCATATTATATTGCCATTCTGAATAATCTTTAAATTGAATTTCACTGAATTGTTCAATGGACTCGCCTGTTTGATAATTTTCTATGAATTTATTTGCAAAAAACTCTATAGAGATCCCATCTATTATAATATGATGTGTACAAAAAACTAATATTGAGCTATTAGAGCCAGTTTGTATTAGTAACATTCGTAACAAAAGATCTTCTTCTAGCCTAAACGGTGTATTTATATACTTCTCAATATAATGTCTTACCCGATCCTTATCTACTTGAGCCAATGAAAGTGAAAATTTCACATCTTGAACAGGTTTAATCTTCTGGTAAACCTGTCCCTCCTTTTCCACAAAAGAAGTTCGTAAGATCTCATTTTTAGAAATGAGTTCCATAACAGCTTTCTCCATTTTATGGGGATAGATTACACCTTCTACTTCAAAAGCGGCTACCATATTATACGCAATAGATCTCTCTGTTGTTTGAGAAGCAACCCAAAGTTGATATTGTGAAGGTGTAATGTGATAAAACTCTTTTTGAGCAGCCTTTGGAATAGTCACAAATTCTTCTTGCTTTATCTCCTTTAAAAAATTAGACAAAGAGATCAAGGTAGGATAGTCAAAAATTGTTTTTAAACCAATATTGCAATTATATCTTTCATTAATCTTATATGCTAATTTAACAGCACTTAGGGAGTGCCCTCCCAAAGAGAAAAAATTATTCCTCAATGTTAGCTCTCCCTGATAGTTTAATACTTCTTTCCAAAGGAGAGCTAATTCCTTTTGTAATACCGTTTGGGGAAGTTCATCAAAATCCGCGTTTATATGGATTTCTTTCTCCGCTAACTTTTTTCTATCAATCTTTTTATTGGGAGTCAAAGGAAACTCATCAATTTCTTTCATTACATAAGGAATCATATACTCCGGCAATTCTTTTTTTAAAAAAGAAGAACTTGTCTTTACATCATATTTCCGGTCTTTCTTTTGAATGTAAGCGACTAAAAATGCATCTTGCCTCTGTTGTTTCCTGGCAACTACCACCGCCTTACGAATTTGAGGAATCTGATTGAATTTATCTTCGATTTCTCCCAATTCAATACGAAAACCTCTTATTTTAACCTGGTTATCATTTCTTCCCAAAAAAATAAGTTCTCCTTTTTCATTCCACTGAACCAGATCGTTTGTATTAAATATTTTTCCTTCTCCATGGGGATTGCTTATAAACTTTGTTGCCGTAAGTTCATCATCTCTGTAATATCCTTTGGCCAATCCTTTCCCTCCTATATACAGGGTTCCACTACTTCCAACAGGTAAAAATTGCAGATACTTATCTAATACAAAAAGCTGTGTGTTGGCAATAGGACTCCCTATATTGGAGGATTCTTTTAGGTCCTTTATCCTTTTTACAGATGACCAAATGGTGGTTTCTGTCGGACCGTACATATTCCATAATTCAGAACAACTAAGAAGTAATTGCTCTGCCAAATCTTCACTGAGTAGATCTCCTCCACAAAAGATCTTAACTCCCTCACTTCCTTTCCATCCCCCATTGATCAATAATTGAAAAAAGCTAGGGGTTGCCTGTATTATGGTGGGGGTCACTTCTTCCAGTTCTTTTATGATCTTTGAATGATCCTTAAGTGTTTTATTCGAAGCTATATAGATACTTGCTCCTGATATAAGTGGGGCACAAAACTCCAAAATAGAGATATCAAAAGAATAGGTTGTAACAGCAAACAAAAGATCCTCTTGTTTTATACTTGGTCTCTCACAAATGCTTAATAAAAAGTTTAACAGAGAATGATGTCCTACTTCAACCCCTTTTGGATTTCCGGTAGAACCTGATGTATAAATAATATACGCCGTATTTTCAGGTCGAATCTTTGGAAGAGGCTTTTTTTCTCCTTTAAAATTGTCTTTTGTAATCATTTCTAAAGAGATCAATCTGCAATTTTTAAAAGAAAAAGCTTCTTTCCGATCACTGATAATTGTTTTTAACTGACTGTGATCAATAATATATTGCAAACGATTACCAGGAAAGGTCGGATCCAACGGGATATAGTATCTTCCCGCTTTTAAAATACCCAGGAGGACAGTAATGGTATATACAGAACGTCCCATCAATATTCCAATAGCTCCCTTTTCATTACTTTCCAATATATTTCTTGCAATAGTATCTGATATTTTATGTAATTCGCTGTATGATAATTGAATATTCTCATCTTGAATTGCCTGCTTATTGTAATGCTGACTTACTTTTTCTTTAAAAAGATCTAAAAACGTTTTAGCTATGGGGTATTTTCTTTTGGTATCATTAAAGGTATACAATAATTGATGTCTTTCTTTTTCCGATAAATAATCAAATTCTAAGAGACTTCTGTCAGGATCTTTCAATATATCTTTCAACAATAGCTGAAAGTGAGAAGTGACTTTTGAAATTTGATCTTCATTGAAATAAGAAAGATTATAGTCAAAGTCTATTTTTACATCTTCTTTTTCATCAAATTCTCGTATATAAACTGCCAACGCTACCCTTTCAGACTGATGAGATAGTGGTATAACCGTAGTTTTGGTATTCTCAAAATGAGCTGAATAGTTTTGTTTCTCATAGGATAATGAAATGTTGAACAAACGCTCTTTTTCATTAAAAGTATTCAACTCTTGCATCAGCTTTCCCAGCGGAAACCGTTGATGTCGGTAATCTTCTCGTAACTGACTCCTAATCATGGATAAAAGTTCCTCAAATTTGGAATTGACGTCTATTTGAACCCGAAGGGGAGAAATTCCCATGAACAGCCCCACCGTTTTTTTAAAAATAGATTTTCCCCGATTCAGTACCGGAAGACCTATTGCCATATCTTTCTTTTGATGTTTGCGACCAAAATAGATAAAAAGCACTGCCAGAATAAAATGAAATGTACTTACTCTATATTTTTTAGCTGTGAAATTTATTTCATCATATTGTTCCCTTTTTATATAGAAGGTCTTTCTTTTACTTTTATTTTTCTTCTGAGTGAGATTTATTTTCTTAAAAACATTCTCGGGAAGTTTGTTAAACCTCTGTAACCAGTATTCTTTATCCTTTAGAAAAGATGCTGAACTTTTATAAGCTTCATCATCATCAATGAAATCTTTGTATGAATATGGATATTGAGAGATGATCTTATTGTTTTCCCGAAGCTCATTGTAGTTTTTTACTAATCGCTGAAACATAAGTGATGTTCCCCAACCATCGGTTATAATATGGTGATACACAGAAAAAAGATAATATTTTTCTATTGCCACCTTTATAAGAATAAAGCGATGTAAATGCCTACCAGATGTAATATTAAAAGGTTTTGTAAACTCCTCCTGCATAAAAACATTAGCCTTTTTATCTGCGTGTTCAGCAGATGAAAAATCCATAAAAGGTAAATCTTCTTTAAGATCGGCTATTACAGAAGCGGATATTTCAACGCCCTCATTGTTAAAAACAGTTCTATAAGTATCGTGTTGACGTATGAGAAATTGATACGCTTTTTGCAAAACTTTAACCTCTAAGGGGCCTTCTATTAATATCTTGGCTCCAATATTATAAATAGCATCGTTAGGATATAAGAGTTGCTCAAAATAGACGTCTTGCTGTGGAAGTGTTAATTTCATTACATTTTTGGAATAGGGATTTTTATTTTCTTGAACAATCATGATCCGGGTCCGTTAGATCCAAGAGATCTCTTTTAATTTTTTTGAATTTTTGGCATCAATATTTTTTTCTATTTTACCATAATCAAATTTGAGAATGCGATCGGCATATTCAAAATAAGCATCATCATGCGTTACCGCTATAATGGTCTTTCCTTCTTTTTTTAACTTCGGAAGTAGTTCTGTATAAAAATATTTTCTGAAGTGAGGGTCTTGATCCGCAGCCCACTCATCCAAAACCAGTATGGGTTTCTTTTCTAATAATGCAAATATTAAAGACATACGCTTACTTTGTCCCTTGGAAAAATTTCTTCTTGCACTATCTTCCGTATCATCGGCAACCACCTCATTCATCTTCATGGTTTCTAAAAGCTCTATATATGTTAAATTATTCTCAAGTTCATAGTCTTCATAATTATGGGAAAACAAATGATTGTTTGTAAATACGGCAGCAATTAAATTCTGAAAATCTCCGGTTGAAGAAACCGGTTTATTGTCCAATAAAATTTCTCCTTTGGAAGGAGTATATAATCCGGTCAATATCTTAATGAATGTGCTTTTTCCAGAACCGTTTCCTCCTACTATAAATATGGTTTCACCTTTAGTAATGTTAAGGTCTAAAGCTCCTAAAACAAAGCTTTTATCTTTGGTATTTGGGTCCTCTTTATATGCATACTCTATTCCATTGAAAGTTAAAGTCTCAAATTGATCTTTACCTGAGTTCTCTTCTTGTCTCTCTTCAGCCTGAAAGTCGTTAACAAACTTTTTGATACGTCTGTGTGCTACCATAAAGCGAGTATACATCTGTTGTAAATTGATCAGGTTGTTGATAGGGCCAGATATAAATAGAATAATGACTACATAAGCAATCACATCTTTTCTTTCTAAAAAACCCCATTCCGGTAGTAAAAATAAGATTACGGCTATAACAAAATACAATCCGTATTGACTGATCAGATTGATCGATAAAAAGACATAATTAATTCTAAAATCCAAAACACCTGCTTGATCTCTGTTTGGTATCAAAAATCTATTCATTAGATTCTTTCTTCTAAAAAAGTTTAATTTAAGTTCTTTAAATCCCTTCATTACATCATCTACATATTTATAATAATGATCATTGTATTCTCTCAACTTTTCAACTTGTTTGGACATCGAATTCATAACAATGAAATAACACCCTGCAACCAAAATAATGAGTCCAACAACTATAAGTGCCGCTGTTATAGATAAAGTAAACATATATACAAGACAAAGAAGTATCATTAGTAATGAGTTTACCGTATGTGTTACCGTATATGGTAAAAAGGCAAAAACCCTGAGATCTTCTACGGCTGTAAAAAAACGCTGAGAGCCGAGTTTTTCTAAAACATCCAACGGTATTTGAAGCATCTTACCGAAAAGACTTTTTTCGTTATTATATAATAACCTAAAGGAAAATTTGTTCAGTTCTTTTTGAAAAATAATATTTAGTAAATATGTATAAATAATTAAGGCCGAAAAGACCAATCCCATATGATTCTTTAAAAAGTTGTCATTTCCTGCCAAAGCATTATTGATAATGTAAATAATTCCAAAACTTAATAACGTATTAGGAACCGTATATAATAATAAGCAAATAACCTGCTTTGTGGAGACTTTAAATAATTGCATTGAGTTGTAAATTTTCAAAATAGTTAGTAAAAAAGTCTTTGTGATTAAAAATGAAAAAATGATCACCCTTAAGTTTTGTGACGGTCACTTTATTTGAGGTTTCTTCTTTCCAGGCATTGACTTCTTCTTCTACTATATCTTCTTCAGAACCGTAAAAAGCGTCTATAGGAATTGCTAGCTTGGAAGTATCAGCGCGATGAGCATATTCTTCTATACATCTAAAATCAGCTCTTAAAATAGGTTCAAAAAAGGTTTTTAATTCTTTATTGGTCAATATTTCCGGAGGCAAGCCTCCATATTCGTTTACTTTTTCCCAAAACTTGTCACTACTTAGATTGCTTATTTTATCTCTTTCAAAAACAGAAGGTGATCTACTTCCGGAAACGATCAAACGTTGAGGCTGTTTGATTTTAAGCGCCGAAATTTTTTTACAAAGAAGGTATCCAACAAGGGCACCCATACTATGACCATAAATACTATATTGATCAAATGCATCTACTTCCTTAGATATTTCCAAAAATAAAGTATCTACTAAAAAATTTATATCTACAATAAGATCTTGAGACACCTGTTTTCCCCTACCGGGATATTCAAATACAGTAAGGTCTACACTCGAATCCAAGAAATTTGTGAACGAATATCTATTTCCACCTGCAAACGGAAGTGCAATTATTTTCATATAATTTTATCTGATTTATTAAATGGTTGTCTTACTAATCCACTTTTATTTTACCGATCATGGCCACTTAAAATGTGATTCATTGAAGCAAATGCATTTGACTGAATAATCTTTTCTATTTTAAACACCTCGGAGGGTTCCATAATGGAATAATGATCTCCTTTTAATTCGATGATCTCTACCTTATTTCCCCCTAATATTTTTAACTCCTTTAAACTGCTTCTTGAATCTACAGCTTTTACATAGGTCCAGGGTCTCTTTAAGGCTCTTGGAGTATATAATCCATTCATTCTACTAATAGTTCTGATGGTATTGTAATACATAACCTTCTCTCTTATAGTTAAAGTGTTTAATCTAGATCTTTCACTTTCATTTTGTTGAAGATTGATCGAATCAACCAACAATGCCGTCATTTCTTCGTTATGATCTAACTCCTCAATGATATGCGACCATAATTCTGATAGATCGTTGACTTGGAAATTGATCCCATTGAATTCAGGAAAAAAGGTTGAGAATAATTTTATATCATTCTCTTTTGAAAAAGGTTGACTAATATCTTCGAAGTCTAATCTGGCTGGGAAAGAACTATCGATCATCAAAAGATTTGTACCTTCATTCTGTTCCTCTAAGAGTCTTGCCATTTCATAGCCAATAACTCCTCCACTACTCCAACCTATTAATGTATAAGGCCCTTCTTTCTGAATAATCTTTATTTGCTCCAGATAATTTGTTGCTAATTCTGTTATATCTATATTTTGTGGAATAATACTATTAAAGAGTTTACTCTTTATTCCCCAGCAATTGTATCCTTCCATAGTTTCGATTAACGGCGAATACTGTTTTACACTTCCCACACCATCATGAATAAAGAACAGGTTCTTTTTTTCATTCTCGCCTTTTTTAATTAAAAAGATCTCTTGGGTAATGATGTTATCAACAGCACTTTGTTTTTGGTTTTTAACAATTTTTGAAAGCTCCTGTATAGTGGAAAACTTAAATATATCGTTGTAAGTAAGACTTATTCCCAGTTCTTTATTACTTTTAAAAAGTATTTCCTGTATTAATAAACTGTGTCCTCCCAACTCGAAGAAATTGTCTTGTATACCTATTTTTTCAACCCTTAGTATATTTTGCCAAATATTTACCAATATGCTTTCTTCTTCATTCCGCGGGGGTATATAATTTGAATCTTCTTTATAGTCGATATTCAAATGTTCTAAAGCTTTTCTATCAAGTTTTCCATTCGGAGTCAATGGAATAAACTCCAAAGACTGAAAATGAACAGGAATCATATAATCAGGTAATTTTTCCTTCAGATATTTCTTTAAGGTCTTTTTGTCTATTTTGTGTTCTTCTGTAAGGTAAGCAATTAGTGATCCTTTATGGATAAGGACTACCGCCTGATTGATATTTTCAGAGTACGATCGAATAAAATGCTCAATTTCTCCCAATTCTATTCTATATCCTCTTAGTTTTACCTGACGATCTGCTCTACCTACAAATTCTATTTCTCCCTGATCTGTCCATCTAACAACATCACCTGTTCTATAAAGCCTGTCTTGGGAATTAAAGGGACTCTCAATAAACTTCTCTGCTGTTAATTGCGAACGCCCTAAATATCCTTCTGCAACTCCTTTTCCGCCTATATATAGCTCTCCGTTAACCCCAATTGGAGTGGGCATTTTAAATTCGTTCAGGATGTAACACTTTGTATTCCCAAGAGGTTTTCCTATAAGGGCATTGGGAGTATCTGCTTCCATCTTACATTGAATTGCAGTAACTGTAGTTTCGGTGGGGCCGTATTCATTATAAATACCTACGTCTCTTCCCCAATTCTTTAAAATCTGAATATCAAATAACTCTCCTCCGGAGACTACTCTTTTTATCTTCATTTCCGGTAACTCCCTGATTTGTTTTAGAAAAGAAGGGACTGCATGTAAATGTGTAATCTCTTTTTGAATTAAAATATCTTTAAAACGATCTATATCCAGAATAGACTCTTTTGTAGGAATGTAAACCTGCGCCCCATTAAATAAGGGTAAGAATAGCTGTTCAATTGAAGCATCAAAAGAAATACTGGAAAACAAAATAAATTTATCCTCCTGTGTTACTTTAAAATAAGAGGTTTGATACGATATCAAATTCACCACGTTAGAGTGAGTCACCTTCACTCCTTTAGGTGCTCCGGTTGACCCAGAAGTATAAATTACATATGCCAAATCTGTATTTGAAGGCTCGTGTTTTTGATAAAGCGGGATATCTTCTATAGTATAAAGTTCCCTTTTAAACTGTTCAATAAATTCCTGTGAAATAGTCAGATTGCAATGAGCATCTTTTTTAAGATACTCTTTTCTTTCTGATGGATAAGCAATATCTATTGGGACATATCCATGACCGGCTTTAAGAACTCCAAGAATTGAAACCAAAATCCAAGAGTCTCTTTGTAACTCTATCCCGATCAAACTTTTAGGATCAAGCCCCGGTCTGTGATAAAGATAATTGGCCATTTTATCTGATAACTCATTTAACTCAAAATAAGTAAACTGTTCTGTTCCCGAACTTACAGCCACTATATTAGGAGTTATTTTCACCTGTTCTTTAAAAAGATCTACCAAGGTACTTTGATTGGTAAGAGGAAAGTCTGTATCATTTAGATCATTTAAGATGGTAAGCATATCTATTTTGCTTAAAACTGCTATATCTTTAACCAAAACATCAGGATCAGACACGACCCTTTGAATGATCTTTCGGTAACTCATTAACATCCGTCTCATAATCAGATCTTGATAAACATCCATATTATAAGTAAGGTATATTAAAATACCATTTTCCTGCTCCTTCACTTGAAAATTGACCTCAAATTTGCTGTAAGTCCTTCCTACTTCAAAGGGTTCTTCGCATTTATTATTCTGACCTAAGAGGAGCTCGTTATCATTTTCTATTGATAACATGGCATCAAAAATGGGGTTCCTATCATATTGTCTTTCCATTTCTATTTCCCCCACTAACCGATCAAAAGGGTAATCTTGATGCTTATAATCAGATAAAATACTCGTTTTTATATTTTTATAATTCTCCTGAAAGGAAATCTCTGGATTAACCTGATTTCTCAAGGCGATCGTATTGGTATAAAAACCTATTTGATTTTCCAAATCCTTATGACTCCTACCCGCCACAGGAGTACCTATTATAAAATCACGTTCTTCGGTGTATTTCTGAAAAAGAACATTCAATACCGCTATGAAAAAAATAAATAATGTTCCTTCCTGCGCCACTATAAAACTCTGAATCTCTTGTTTTTCATATTCGGTCAAAGGCAATCCCAGTATTATAGCCTGATTGTCTTTCCCTTTTGGAGATCTCTTTCTAAACGGAAGATCGAGTAAAGGAAGATCTCCTTTAAGTTTGCTTAACCAATACTCCCTGCCTAAGCTACTCTTATCACTTTTTAGCTGCTCAAGCTGCCATATTGTAAAATCCTTGTATTGAATTCTTAATTCGGGTAAATCGGGCTTTCTATTCTCCCGGAAGGCCTCATAAAACTGAAGAATATCCCGCTTAAATATATCCATGGACCATCCATCACTAATAATGTGATGCATTTTATAGTAAAGCAGATGCTCTTTATCCGATACTCTGAAAACAATGATTTTTAATAGATTCTCATATTGAAGATCAAAAGCTTTTGCATTTTCTTCTTCAATCTTTTTAAAAAGTTGGGCTCTTTTATCTCTCCTATAATCTTCGCTTCGAACTGAATTTTTAAAATGAGATATGGACATTATCTTTTGAAATATTTGACCATTGGACTCGAAAAAACGTGTTCTTAATATCTCGTGACGATCTATTGTTGCAAGGATTGCTTTTTTAATTAATGGGATATTGATCTCCTTATTTAATAAAATTTGACCAAAAATATTATAGGCCTTGTTTTGTATAGGATCCTGAGAAATAATCCAAATTCTTTTCTGACCCGGAGAAACAGGATAATGATCGGAAAGCTCTGTTCTCGGAATGGCCTCTACCACCTTTACACCCTGTTCATTATTTCTTAGAAAAGAAATGATCTCACTTTTCCTACTTTTGATTTCGGCCAATAATTCACCGTCCACTTCTTTTTCCTTAGTGAATAATTTTAATTTTCCGTCTACTACTTCCAGTAATATTCCGGCACTGACCACTTTCTTTAAGAACAGGATCATAACTCTATTTCGTTAAGTTTATCTTTTTGTGATATAAGATTCTCCTGTTCTCTTATATAAATAATATGAGATGCCAATTCCCCAACTGTAGGATGCATAAATATGGTTTTTAGCTCTAATGCCGTGCCAAATTCATTATTGATTTTGAACAATACCTTTACGGCTTTCATACTGTTTCCTCCAATAGTAAAAAAGTTATCGTTGGTTCCTATTTGCTCAGAAGTAAATATAGAATGCCATATTTCCACTATCCTTTTCTCTACCTCATTTTCCGGAGGTGTGTATGTGTTATTTTGTGATACTAATAGTTGGTTTGGAAGTGGTAAACTATCTCTATCCACTTTTCCATTTGGAGTAAGGGGGAGTTCATCCAAATACAAGTAAAAAGACGGAAGTATATATGGCGGGAGGTTCTTTATCAACTGTTTTTGAATATCAGATGATGTAATATCATTTTCTCCGGTATAATAGGCAATCATCTCCATCTCGCCTTCTATTTCTTTTAAAGCAACCGTACTTGATTGAATCCCATTTATTTTGTTCAGTTCCCGGATGATCTCGTTGGGTTCTATACGTACCCCTCTTATTTTAATTTGATGATCTATTCTTCCTAAGAACTCGATGGTTCCGTCTGGCATCCATTTTCCCAGATCTCCCGTCTTGTAAAGAATGTCTCCTTTTTTATAGGGGTTATCTATAAACTTTTCTTTTGTAAGTTTCTTTTGATTTAAGTATCCTTTTGCAACTCCAATTCCGCCTATATATATTTCTCCTGAAACACCAATAGGAAGAATTTTATGATTTGCATCAAGAATATATACATTTGCCCCAGCTATGGGATTTCCTATATTATTAAGGCTTTTATATTTTGAAGCTTCCCCCTGAATTGCACTTATGGTAATCTCAGTAGGGCCATATTTATTATAGACAGTTATTTTCTCTCCCCACTCCTCGAAAACTATTTTATTAAACTCTTCTCCGCCAGAAACAATTCGCTTTAGAGATAATTTTTCATTGTACTTTATATGTTTCAAATAGGAAGGAACCGCATGTAAATGTGTGATTTTTGAGATTATTAAGAATTCTATTGCCCTTTCCGCATCAATAATCAGGTCCTTATTCGTGATAAATAATTGAGATCCATTTGTTAAAGGAAGAAACATTTGCTCTATAGAAGCATCAAAGGAAATTCCGGAAAAAAGCAAAAAACGATCATCTTCATCGACCTTATAGAATAAAGATTGGTGTTTTATATAATGAGCAATACTTTTCTGGCCAACTAAAACTCCCTTGGGGTTTCCGGTAGTACCCGAGGTATAAATTATATATGCAACGTTTTGACAACTTACCGGAGATTCAATTGTTTTACCTTCAAACACATCCATGTTCTTTTTAAAACTATCGATGATCTTTTCAACGATAACCAGTTTACATTTTGCATCTTTTTTGATAAAATGAATCCTCTTTTCAGGATAATCAGGATCTATGGGAACATAAATAGCTCCAATCTTAAAAATACTTAAAACGGAGACCACTAACCACTCACTTTTGTTTAATTCAACACCCACACTTTCTCCTTCTTGAATTGAGCATTCACGACTTAAGTAATATGCAAATTGATCGGAAAGATCATCTAATTCTTTATAACTGTATTCATTTTGATCAAAGCTCAATGCTATTCTATTGGGTGTCTTTGCTACCTGGGCCTTCCACTGATCGATCAATGTATCCTCCTCTTTAAAAACTATTTCTCTATTAAAATCCTTGATCTTAGTGATAGTCTCTTCAGATATGATATCTACTTCCGAAATAGGTTTTTCCGAATGGCCAATTGCGTTGGTAAAATAATTCACATAGTTTTGGATCAGTGAATCTATCTCCCCCCGACCGAAAGTGTCTTTATTGTAATTCAACTCCAACTCTAATGCCTCATCTGTTTCAAAAAACGTAAAAGTCAGATCGAATTGTGCGGGTTTATCCTCAATATCAATTCCTTTTTCTATTTCAATATCTACCGGGATTGTAGAATTGGGAGCTTGATCAAAAATATCAAATCTGTTATTTTGATTTTGTAACACCACCATTACATTAAAAAGAGTAAAGCCGGCCTCCTTCTCCCTATTTACATCTTCCAATATTTTATCATATGGATATATTTGATGTAGTAATGCCTCTGTAACTGTTTGTTTTTCTCCCTGAATGCAGTTATTGAATGTAAGATCATAACCGATTGTTGTTTTTAAAGGAAGCGTATTTAAGAACAATCCGATTATATTCTCAAACTCCTTTTTATGTCTGCCGGAAATAGGTGTCCCAATAATACAATTTTGTTGAGTAAGTCTAAACAAATAAGATCGTATTCCAGCCATTAGAATCACAAAAAGTGTAGTTTTATTCTTGGAAGCTAACTCTTTGAATTTCATAAGCTGCTTTGAATCAAATATATATCTGGAAATTGCTCCCTGAAAGCTTTTTGTATTGTTGTTAGCTCCCAGATCTAATAGTGGGACAGGTTCCTTTAATTTTTCTTTCCAATAATCTTTGTGTTCCACGAGATTATTTTCCATGGTGTTTTCATGAAACCATTTTAAATAATTTCTATAGGCATTACTTCCCTGACCGTCAAAATACAGCTCTTCTTCAATATTCAATTGAACATAGTTACTCATAAGTTCGTTTAAGAAAATACCGGCCGACCAGCCATCTGAGATCAAATGATGAAAAGACAATACAACTATATGCAAATCCTTCTGAAATTGAATTACCGAACACCGCATTAAAGGACCCGTTTCCAAATCAAAGGGCTGTTTGTACAATTCCCTTATCATTTCAGATTCTTGATATTCATTTAGTTCGTCCTCGGCGTTTATGAATTCTAATGAAAAGTTTACTTCAGATGTTGTTAAGATTTTTTGATATACTTCTCCCTCTTCATTGACATTAAAAACCAAACGAAGCGCTTCATGGTTGTTTATCAACAGGTTTAAAGACTTCTCAAAATGGGCAATATGAAAAGCTCCCTTGATCTGATAATTCTGATTGATATTGTATGCAATAGATCCTTCTTCACTTTGTGATTCTATCCATAATCTCAATTGAGTATTTGTAAGAGGAAATTGATCGTTATTTTCCGTCTGGTCCGGAGACGTTCCTGGAATATGGTCTTTATTTACCAAGGGTTGTTTATCATTGATAAGATCTATTATTTGGGATATAGAATAGCAATCATAAAGTTCATCAAACTTTAAATCTACTTTATATAAATCATTGATTCTGTTTATGAACTGGATTCCTACAATAGAATTTCCTCCTAATTCGAAAAAATCATCTTCCAAGGTCAATGCGTCATTTTGCAATGTCTCTCCCAAAATGTTAATCACGGTTTGTTCCATATTAACAGGGTTTGAAATAACACTAGGCTCTACAGTGGTATCAACCTTCATTTTTCCAGAAAACACTAATGGATTTTTAATTGGATTCCAACAGGATGTTTTTTCAAAAGGATAAGACGGCACTTGTGCCTTAAAGAAAGTTTGGTCTTTATAAAATTCCTCCCATTTAAAGCGTATGCCTTCTTTATATAAGATGGCCCATAATGTCTCCCACCCCTGAGATATCTTGTCTACCAGGTCTATCATTTGTACCCCGACCGATCGAGTGATGTTTTTAATTCTATCCAAATTTCCTTTATCTCCTCCAACAACCAATAACAAGGGCTCTTGCTTAGAAAGCACAGCTAATATCTGTTCTATTTTACCCCAGTCGATCGGAGTTTTCTTTTTGGGAACCTTATAAGAAGTTTCCATTAAAGATCCTTTCTGTATTTGCCGCCTGACAATCTGTGCTATTTCTCCCTGACACAAAATTTGATTGACCTCAATACCCCTGTATTGTAAATAATCGTAGATACCTTTTTGGAAAACAACTGTATTATCAATATCATGATCAGTATCAAGGGAAATATCTTTAAAAAAAGATGATGCAGATGTGAAATTTATGGATTTCAACATATCATTATCTAGTATATCTGAAAGAAAGAGAAATATAACTTTGGTTTCTTGTTTTTGGGCCTGAAGTGAAGCAATAACTTTCTTTTCTTTCTCAATGTTTTTTAAAAGTTCTGCTTTATCCTTTCCAAGGAAAGAGATACGGTGATCAAAATCACTTCGACTCATATTCAAGGTATTGCAAATAGCAGTCAACTGATCTGGATTTGCCTCTTTGATTGATCTAGAGATATTATCTACATATTGAGACAAGACCTGTTTGTTTTTGGCGGAGGCCTTGACCCATAAATGATCAACTGGGCTCGATCCTTTATAAGAGCGAGTTTGGTATTCTTCAATGATCACATGTGCATTGGTACCACTCAGCCCAAAGGCGCTGATTCCAGCCCTCCTTTTTTCTCCTTCTTGTAACTTCCATTCTTCTCCGTCAGCCTTCAATTCTATTCTTTGATCATTCACTATAAATTCATTCAACTTTTGAAAATTGGCCAAAGGGAAAAAGCGGTTTTCTTTGACTACCAATAGGGCCTTGATGAGTCCAAATATACCCGCCATATTATCCAAATGTCCTATATTGGGCTTTAGCGTTCCCAAACGTACTTTGAACGTGTCAGAGCTTGAAGCAAAAGCTTCTTGAATTGCCTTATACTCTATGGGATCTCCTAATTTTGTACCTGTTCCATGTGTCTCAATATAACCTACCGTATGAAGTCCAATTTTAGCTATTTGGGCAGTTTGCAGTAAAAGTTCCTTTTGGGCTTTTGGGCTAGGGGCGGTCAGGCCATTGGATGAAGAACCATCGTGATTGATCCCTGTTCCTTTGATAATTGCATGAATAATCTCTTTACCATCTTCGGCCTCTTCCCTTCTCTTTAAAATCATTGCTGCCACGCCTTCTCCTCCGGAGGTTCCATCAGCTTTTTCATCAAATGCCCTACACATCCCATCGGAAGAAAGAATTGCATTACCATGTAACTCGCTTTTTTCATAAAACTCATAGATCACTCTGGCTCCGGCCACAATGGCCGTGTCTATTTCATGATTCTTCAATTTCTGAACAGCCTCGTGAATTGCCACTAGGGATGAAGAGCAGGCGGTATCAATATTAAAAACAGGGCCCGTTATATTCAGTAAATGAGCAATTCTACCGGATGATACCGCATTCATCCCTCCAATAAAATCTAATTCCGGGCTTGGCGACTGATACAAAAAATTATAGAAATTTTGATTTACCGTTACAAACAGCCCTGTTCTATTGTTAGCAACATTTTTTAGAGACATCCCGCTATTTTCTACAGCCTCACATACTGCTTGCAGAATTAATCGATGGGCGGGATTGATGGCATCGGCCTCTGTTTTAGAAATATTAAAAAATTGGGGGTCAAATTCATCTATTCCGTTTATATAACCAAAAGGAAAATAGGTTTCTTTCTTCGAAAATCCGGATATTAAAATCCTTTTTTCCGCAGGAGGGCCAACACATACCTTTCCTTCTTTTAAAATCGCGCTGAATTCATCTACATTATTTGCTTCAGAACAACGCATACTTATTCCTGTAATAGCTATATCACTCATTTGTTCTTTTTGTTATGGTTGAGTTAACAATGAATTTTTAAATGTCGAAGAATTCAACATCTGTTACATTTTTTTGCACATCGCTTTGTGTCTCACTATTAATTCTTTTTTCTATAAAGTTGGCAATCTCATTAATAGAATTGAGTTCAAACAGGTCTGGTACTGAAACAATATCTGGCCATTTGGTATCCAGTTCATTATGCAACCTTACCAATTGAAGTGAATTTCCACCCAGATTGAAAAAGTCCATATCCGGATCAATTATTGGATAATCAAGTATCTCGCAAAAAATGGAAGCTACCTTTTCCCGAATTTCACTTTCCTCAGCAAATATTCCGTTCATTTTGTTGTTTTTAATCTGCTCTATATCAGGTAGTTGAGACACATCGGCTTTTCCGTTGGCGTTCAAGACGATCTTTTTCACATGTACTAAAAAGGCAGGGATCATATAGTGGGGTAATCGCTCACTCAGTACCGATCTCAGGTACGAGGCATCCATCATCTGGTCAGCGGCATAATAGGCTATCACATCTGTTTTTTCATTGTCAGACCTCGACATAATGTGTACATCTTCAATACCTTCAATTTCTAAAAGTGCATACTTGATCTCATTGAGTTCAACTCTGAATCCATTAATCTTTACCTGAAAATCTTCTCGTCCGATAAATTCCAGATCTCCGTTAGGCAGCCACCTTGCTAGATCGCCGCTCTTATACAATCTTCCAAGTCCGTAAAATGTCTCCTCAATAAAACGTTCATCAGAAAGCTGTTCTTTTTTATAGTAGCCCAATGAGACCTGATCTCCGGAAACATAAATTTCTCCGATACTTCCTTCCGGAAGAAATTTTCCCTTTTTGTTTAAAAGATACATTTTGACTCCTGGTATGGGCTTACCGACATTGCTAATATTCCCCCTGTCAAAAATATCTTTCCTTTTTAGATCCTTAATAGTACCGTGGACCGTTATTTCGGTGATTCCATACATATTTATAAGTTCGCATTCCGGGTGTGCATCGTACCACGAAGCAAGAGTTCCGGGAACAAGGGTATCACCAGCAAATACTACATAACGTACACTGGGAAAAACTAGCTGGTGTAATTTTCTAAATCGATCAAATTCGGTAAAGACCTTAGGTGTGAAGTTTAAAATAGATACTTCAAAAGAAGTGATCAGTTCTGCGTAGGCTTTAAAATCCAAAAGCGTCTCTCTTCTTAACAAGATCAATTTCCCTCCAAATAATAAGGCTCCAAAGATTTCCCATATAGATACATCAAAAGAATAATTATGAAACAACGTCCAAGTAGATCTATCTGAAAACTCATATTTTTCCTGCCTTGTATTGAGAAATAAGGATAAAATACTTTTATGCGAGATCATTACTCCTTTAGGATTCCCAGTAGAACCTGAGGTATAGATGATATATGTAAGAGCATCTAAAGACCTGTCAACCTCAGAAAATGATGAGGAAAGTTTGTCTGCATTCTTCTCAAATTCTTTTAACCAACTATCATTGATCACCAATTTCGCCCCAACGTCATTTTGAATATAATCTTGTCGCTGTTGAGGCATAATAGTATTGACCGGAACATAGATACCTCCTGATCTTAAAATGCCTATTATTGAAGCTATTAACAAGGGGGAAACTTCTACTGAAACCATTACTGCCTGATCTCTAATATCACCATGAGTTGCTAAAATATAATTTGCCAGTTTATTTGACAATCTATCCAGCTCGTCGTAAGAAAAAGAACTATCTCCAAAGATCAATGCGGTTTTTCCTATATGATCCTGAAACGATTTGTTTAAATAATACAGTAAGTCACCTTCATAAGAAACTGCTGCACTCTTACCCGATAAAACCTCTATCTGCCGTTTTTCTTTATCTTCATTGCAGTTATTGAGATCACCTATAGGTGAGTTAGGAGATTGTGTACATTGTTCTATGATCACCATCAGTAATGCATGATACTGATCAATAGTTTCTTCCGAGAAAAGATCCGTATTATATTCAACCTCATAATATATATACTCTTCTGCTTCAAAAAATCTAAATGTGATGTCAAATTGGGCATTTTTATGTTCATGCGATACATAAGGTTCCGCGCTAATTGGAGCTTCTATTTGACCTACCAGCTCTGTTAAAAGATCCAGATTTGTAAAATTCTGAACGGAGAATACAATATCAAACAAGGGGAATCTTGAGTTATCCTGAGGGAGATCCAGATTTCTTACTAACTCTTCAAAAGGGTATATTTTATTTTTATAAACTTCATTTAAATTAGAGGCCGATAGTTCTAGTAACTCATCAAACGAAAGATCTTCTTTCCATGTGGTCCTGCAAGCAATCATGTTCAAATAAAGTCCTACTTGATTTTCCAGTTGTTTATGTATTCGTTCGGAAATTGGCATCCCTAAAGTAATATCTGTTTTACCTGAAAGTTTACTAACCCAGATGTTGAGAAGTGCATTGATATACATGGTAAGTGTAATCCCCCTTTTTTGTATGTCTGTTTGAATTTTTTCTGTCAATGCTTTACTGATCTGAAATCTTCTAATCGATCCATTATAAGTTTTTAGTCTTGGCCTGGGTCGTTGAAGGCTTAGATTAATGGGATCTTGTGGTTCCTTGAACTTATTTATCCAAAATTCTTTGGCTTCCCTGTAGCTATCCGTTTTTTTATTCTGTAGAAGCCAGGCCGTATAGTCTTTATACTGTATATCCAATTTGGGAAGCATGGATGGTTTTTTAAGATACAATGTATTATACAGATAGAATAATTCGCGCTGCAAGATTGTAATCGACCAACCATCTGCAATAATATGATGTAACGTTATAACAATTAAATGTTCCTCTTCCGCTACCTTTAAAATATGGACTCTTATGAGAGGTTCTTTTTCTAAAATAAAGGGATGAGCGTGTAACTTCTGAACATATGCTTCCGTTTCTACCGAAGTTTTATTTGTTATATCTTCGAAAGTAACCCTGAAATCAAGTTCCTCAGCATTTAATATTAATTGTTTTAACTCTGCTTTCTGAAGTTGAAACACCGTTCGCAATGATTCGTGTCTATTTACAAGAATCTGAAATACATTTCTCGAAATTTCATAATCCAATTTTCCTTTAATTTGAAGATCAATAGGAATGTGTAAGCTTGCCGAATTATTACTAAGTTTTGACAATAACCATAATCTGTTTTGTGCATAAGAAACTTCATATGATTTTTGTTTTTTGACCGATGAAATTGTTTTAATACCTCCTTCTTTATTATCGTTTTCAAATTGAGACATAAGATGATCATACATTTCAGAAGGTGTTCCATGTTCAAAAAGCGCATCTATATCAAGTGAAATTCCAAAGGTCTCATTGATCCTGTTGATCAATTGTTGTCCATTAAGTGAATGCCCTCCAAGATCAAAGAAATCGTCTTTCTCACTCATCTTTGTCTTCAATATTTCCTCCCATAATTTAGTAAGCAATTCTACTGAAGGTGCGTGTATTTCTTTAGGTTCTTTCTGTTCCGATATTTTGGAAACAATTTCTTCATCTTGTAAAAAGATATCTTCTTTCTCCCTTAACCAACATCTTTCCTTATCAAATACATATACAGGTAATTCTACTTTTTTAAAATCAACCCCTTGATAAAGGGGTGTTAAATCAACATGATCTGCCGCATGCATTACTGTGCTTAAACAGGAGTATAAAGAAGCTTTTCCATTCAGTCCAAAGACCTGGTGAGATTGCTTATTTAAAAGTTGTTCTCTAAAGACTTTCCCCAATATTCCTTTATAACCCAAGGAAACTATACATAAATCTTTTTTGTATCTCCCAAGCAACTTTATCGCCTTTTCCTTTAGATCTGATTCTGTAGTAACTCCTTCCTTTTCCTCATAAACATCTGCTTGGGCAAGTCCTTCTTTCAGTGTATATTCTCCTTTTAATATTTTAATAGTCAACTTCCCTAGCCCATTTCCAATCATGTTTGAAACTTTCATTCCTGTGTTGCAAAGAAGCTTATAACTATGGTATTGTAACAAAAGGCTTTTTTGACTATTCGAGCTATTACCTTCAATAAAATCACTCATAACGGGAAATGAACTTATGGACTCAGTTAGTTCCTTATCGCTCATCGCAATTGTACTGTCAAAGACTAATATTATTTCCTGAGGTCTGTCTTTCAACAATTCAACTTTGTTTTGTAAAACCTCTATGAGTTTTGAGCTGTTTTTTGCCTTAACCAGATATCGATATTCAAAAACCGATCTTGAAGTATTTAAGGTTGGTGAAATTTCTTTTAAGGATGCTTTCGTGTTCTTTAAAAAATCAATCCATTGGCTAATATTTTCTTTCAGTGCCTTTTCTGACCTTGCACTAAAACAGAAAGTATACTCATCAGCTGCTTCCTTGACAACTTCATGAAATCTTTCTTCAGGCTCCTCTATAATAACATGGGCGTTGGTTCCCATAAGTCCGAATGAACTAACTCCGGCTATTCTTTTTTTCTTACCTATCATTGAGCTCCAGGGAAGAGCCTTGGTAACTACCTTCACCTTAGCTTCTTCAAAATCTATGAACTGATTTAATGGAAGTGCATTTACCGAAGGGAAAAGCATATCATTCTTGAAAGACAATAAAACCTTCATTAAACCAGCTAAGCCCGCGGCACTATTGGTATGTCCTATATTAGATTTCACCGAAGAGACATGGACTCTTTCTTTATTTTTTAAGGCTCCTGAAAATACTTTTGATATTCCTTCTATTTCAATGGGATCTCCTAATTTTGTACCTGTTCCATGCGCTTCTATATAGGTAATGTCCTGATATGCTAACCTGGCTTTTGAAATGGCCTCCTTCAATAATTCAGATTGTGCCTCACCACTAGGAGCCGTTATACTCGATGATAAACTTGCATCTTGATTTGAACTAAATCCATTAATAATTCCATATACGAGATCGCCGTCCTTTACTGCTTTTTCGTAGTCTTTTAAAAGTACACAACATGCTGTTTCTCCACTCAATGTTCCGTCGGCTTCTGATGAGAAAGGACGACAACTCCCAAGGGCTGATTCAACTCCTAATGATAAATGACTGTTTCTTTCTTTGGGAAAAATCTCTAAATTCACTCCACAAATAAGGGCCATATCTACTTCTTCAAGTTGAAGATCTTTACAGGCCATTATTATCCCGATCAGAGAAGAAGAACAGGCAGTATCTATAGAATATGCTCCTCCCCTGAGGTCAAAAAACCTGGAGATTCTACCGGCATTTAAAGATTTCATATTTCCTGAAACCAGGGAGGGAGAAAATTTTTTGGCTAGACGATAGTAATGACTTTGAGAATCACCAACATACACAGATGTTCTTGATCCTTTTATATCTTCCAATCTATAATTGGCATGCTCAAATGTTTTGTAAGCTTCTTGTAACAACAGACGTTGTTCTGGCATCATCTCTTCTGCTTCTCCATAAGAGATCCCGAAAAAGGAAAAATCAAAGCTGCTTATGTCTTTAAGGTATCCGCCATAAATATAATCTTGAGAAGGCAAAGCTGTATCAGTAAGTCTATTACTATCGATCGCACCGATAGCAGAGACTCCCTCCTCTAATTGCCGCGCAAAGTCATCTAAATTTTCGGCATCAGGAAAAATACCGGAATACCCTATAATTGCAACTTTTTTCATAGTCAGGTGCTTATTTGTTGAATTTTTATTTATTAAGTATTTAGATCATCACGAATGCCACGATCTTTTTTGGAAACCATTGTTGTTTAAATATCTTACTTCTATAAAAGGAAGGAATTCTGAATCCTAAAAAAGATTTAAAATTCAATTTCATTTATAACCTCATGAGCGTGTTCCTCTATCTCGTCCTTTAATGAGTTTGCCTGTAATTGGATGGTATGTTTATCGAATAATTGAGCAATGGTAATTTCCTTTGAAAAAGTACTCTCTATCTTTCCGTGCAACTCAACTATATTAATTGAATCACCTCCCAAGTCGAAAAAATTATCAAGTACACTGATTTTTTCAACCCCTAACACTTCAGACCAAATTTTCACCAACCTTTCTTCGATCTTACTAGAGGGCCCAACGTACTTTTGTCGAATAAGGTCTTGCTCCTGCACTTCCGGTAAAGCTTTTATATTAATTTTACCATTGGCGGTGATAGGGATTTCCTTTAAAGAGACAAAATAATTCGGAATCATGTACTCTGGAACCTGTTGTTTTAGAGATCTTTTTAATTCTATTTTGTCGAGGGAAACTTTTGAGAAATAGTACGCGATTAAACTTTTTTCATCATTAACCTCTTTTATGGTTACATGAGCTTGTATTATTTCTTCAGAGAAACTCAATATAGCTTTTTCAATTTCTTTTAGTTCTACTCTATTTCCTCTTATTTTTACCTGATTATCAATTCTACCAATATACTCTATATACCCTTTATCATTCCATCTTGCAATATCGCCTGTTCTATAAACCCAACCGTTGCCAAATGGATTAGGAATAAACTTCTCCTGTGTTATTTGGGGTAAATTAAGATATCCATCTGCTACCTGAACGCCACCTATCAACAACTCTCCAGGTATTTTAATTCCCTGGAGTTTTAGTTTATTATTGGCGATATAAATTTGAGTATTGGCTACAGGTTTCCCTATTGGAACTCCATACTGCCTGGTATCAACATTGGTAAGGTCAATGGCTGTTACATCTATAGCTGCTTCCGTAGGACCGTATAAATTGTGAATTTGAAGGTCAGGCAATTTAATCTTGACCTCTTCAACCATTTTTGAGTTTAATACTTCTCCGCTACAGATAATATGTCTTAAACTAACACATTGTCCTTTTTCCAGTTCTTGTAAAAAAGCCGCTAGCATGGAAGGAACAAAATGTATAATTGTAACCTGGTGAGTTTCTATTAAATCAATTATTTGCTTTGGTGACCTGTGTGCATCAGGATTTGAAACTACTAGCTTACTTCCCGTAATAACCGGTAATAGAAACTCCCATACTGAAACATCAAAGGTGTAAGGTGTTTTTTGTAAAAACACGTCGCTTGGTTTAACATCTAAATAATGCTTCATCCAAAGCAATCGATTTAATACTCCATTATGCCTATTTACCACACCTTTAGGGGTTCCTGTAGAGCCTGATGTATAAATTGCATACAACCTTAGGTTTTCTTTGGGAATATCCAATTTTGAGTATTTATTCTCTTCTTTCCAAGAGATAAACTGTTGTAATTCTACAGCATCTATACAGGCTTTGAAATTACTATCTTCCCTTATGAATTCCTTTCTCTCTTTAGGGTATTCCACTGGCATGGGAACATAGGCAGCCTGAGCTTTTATAACAGCCAAAATGGAAATAGGAAGCCATTGGCTTCGTTCAAGTGAAATTGCTACAAAATCATCAGACTTCAACGAATATTTTTCCTTTAGATAGTAAGCCAATTGATCTGTTAGTTCATCAAACTCCTTAAAATCCAAAATTTTATTCTCATAAACCACTGCCGTATTTTTCGCATATTGATCTACATGTTCTTTATACAGATCTAATAAATAACCTTTTTCGCTAAACTTGTGTTCGGTAGCGTTAAACTGATCCAGAAGAGCTTTTTCTTTTTCGGTAATATAACTTGTCTCTTCAATTTTTTGATTGGGATTTTTAAGGATGTTTTCTATGAGGGTTTTAAAATGAGCTAAGAGAGTTCTTATTTTTTCTTCCTCATAAAGTGTTTCGTTATACTTAAGTCTTAAAACTGTATAGTCACCTTCATCCACAAAATGAAATTCAAAATCGAGCTTGGCAATTCTGTTCCCCAGATCCTCAATTTCTTCAAAATCATCACCCTGAAGTCCCATATCCTCAAAAGGTTCCTCCGTGTTCTGATCTACAAAAATAATATCATAAATAGGGCTTCTGTTTGATTTTCTCTTTATCTCAAGGTCCATCAATAATTTTTCAAACGGATAACTTTGATAGTTAAAGGCCTTCAAAACATTTTTCTTAACCTTTTGGAAAAAGTTTATAAATGTTTCTTCCGGATCAATTTGATCTCTTAAAACCACTGAATTGATAAAGCATCCTATTTGATTTTTCAGTTCTTCATTGAATCTACCATGAACAGGAGTTCCAATAATAATATCCTTTTGTTTGGTATAGTGGTAAATTAACACCTTAAAAATGGAAAGAAGGGTAATAAACTTAGTGGAAGCATTATTTTTATTAAACTCTCGAACTTTCCTAGACAGATTTCTTGAGAAGAACGCTCCCTTATACTGACCATTGAATGTTTTATGAACGGGCCTCTTATTCTGTATAGGCAATGTTATCTCAGGCAGATCGCCCTGTAACCTATCCAACCAGTATTTCTTGTCCAATTCCATGTTTTCTGAAGAGCTCTGTTGCCAAACCGCATAATCTTTATATTGAATTCTCAATACCGGTAATTGAGGAGTCTTGCCTTCAGTAAATGATTCATAAATAGCCATAAAATCTTTCATCATAATATCTGCAGACAAGGCATCTACAATGATATGATGGATGGTAAAGTGCATCTTATAATTGTTCTCTCCCTTCTTAAAGAAGGCAGCTCTAAACAAAGGTCCCTTTTCTAGATCGAACAGTTGGAAATAATCTTTATTGACCACAAAATCTTTGATCCATGCATCCGGATCTTCCTCTTGGGTCACATCATGGAATCCCATTTTAAATTTCAATTCTTCAAAAGGCAGAATAAATTGTCTCAATTCATTTTTATTATCTTTTTTGAAGATCGTCCTCAATATTTGATGTCTCTCTATCAAAGCATATAATGCTTTCTCTATCCATTTAATATCATACTTATCTTCAAGATCATAGATCGTACATAGTACATATGATAAAGACCCTTCTCTAGATTGGCTAAGTGTCCAGATCATCTTTTGAGAATACGAAAGTGGATAGCTTTCCGCTTTGTCAGCAATTGGGATAGACTTGAATGTGGTTTTTTCCTTTACGGATAATAACTCTGCCTGCTCTTTAATTGTTGTATGCAAAAAGAGTTCTTGTAATTCTAATCGTATATTTAATTTCTTGTGATATTCAGATACTAATTTGGTTGCCATCAAACTATGTCCTCCCATTTCAAAAAAATCATCATATACTCCTATTTTTTCCTTTTTAAAAAGGGTTTCCCATATTTCCACAATATGAGCTTCTAATTTAGTTTCCGGGGCAACATACTCAGTTCTATTTCCGGTAAATTCACTCTCTAAGGATAAAAGGGCTCTTTTATCAACTTTACCATTACTTGTTAATGGAAATTCTTCACATATATTCAAATTATTGGGAATCATATACTCTGGCAGTTCCTTCTTCAAGTACATAATGATTTCCTGTAAATTAATGTCATTTTCGGGAATTATAAAGGCTATTAAACGTTCCTCCTTAACCGTTATAACAGAATCCTTAATCTCCTCATGTTGAGATAGTACCTGTGAGATCTCTTCAAGTTCTACCCTAAATCCTCTAATTTTAACTTGTTCATCTTTTCGTCCTTTATAAACAATGTTTCCATCTTCCTGCCAATAGCCGAGATCTCCCGATTTGTATACCTTTTGATCCTTTTTAAAAGGTAGTGTTACAAACTTTCGAGATGATAACTCCGGCTTGTTCAGATATCCATTGGCCAGGTTAACACCTCCAATATAAATTTCACCTATAACTCCGTAAGGAACCGGTTTGAGAAAATCATCTAAAATATAGATCTGATTATTTGCAATTGGTTTTCCTATTGGTGAATAGTAAACCAAATTGTTAAGGTCTTGACCTAAGGAATAACTTGTCACCACATGGGTCTCAGACGGGCCATATTGATTATGTAGCGCAGTATCAGGTACAGATCTTAAAAAATCCTCTATGCCACTATTTACAATTAACTGTTCTCCCGCTACTATGACATGTTTAATCTTATTTCCTTTTAGTTCCTTTGCCTCGAATTGATTAAAGAATTGGTTCATTACGGCATAAGGAAATGAAAGTACTTCCAATCCTTGATTAATTATAACATCTCTTAGTTTAAACATATCACTCCTTTCGGAGTTATTTGTGATATACAAGGTTCCTCCGGTACAAAGAGAAAAACATACATCTGTTAATGACATATCAAAACTAAAAGAGGTAAACTGCATATACCTTAAACCTGATGTAATGCCTGAATCATTTATATTCCAATGTATAAGATTATTTAAAGTTCTATAGGTTTGCATGACTGCTTTGGGTTTTCCCGTGGATCCTGATGTATAAATCAAAAATGCATTCTTGGAGGGATCGGTATATTGATGTGCATCAACGTATTTGTTTTTATCCCCTTTTACAGAGTTTATATCGATACATACACATGATTTAAGATCAAATGCCTCTAACAATGAAGTCTCTGTTAACATATATTTGATATTGGCATCTTCCAGAATATGGTATATTCTGTTTTCTGGATACTTATTATCCACGGGCACATAGCATGCTCCTATTTTCAAAACAGCCAACATGCCTATTACATTTGCTATTGAACGATCGGCCATCACTCCAATATTGCAGTTACCATCAACGGGAAAAGAGCTTGTTATATGGTTTACCAGACCATTTACCATATCATTCAACTCTTTATACGTATACTGTTCCTTACTTGTTATTACTGCAAGTTCATGGGGTGTTTCCTGAACCTGCCTTTCAAACATATCTATTGCAGAAACATCAGGATAGTGAATTTCTGTATTATTAAAAGTTTCTAATATAACTTCTCTTTCCTTTTCGGAGATGTAATCGATCGTTCCTATCGCTGTTTCCTCATTAATAAGTTTAGTAGTCAACGTTATAAAATGATTTATAAATCTTTCTATGGTTGATTTGTCATATATATCCGTATTATAGTTAACCTTAACAGATAGATAGTTGCCCAATTCTTCATGGGTGATTTCCATGTCAAAACGAGACATTCGTTTCCCCTTATCTATTACTTTTCCGATTTGATCTTTTTCCGGTTCAAACTCTTGAACCTGATCACCGGAATTCTGTAAAATAACCATTACATCAAAAATGGCATTTCGGCTTGTATCTCTTTTTAAGCTTAGATCTTTGACTAAACGGTCAAATGGATAGGATTGATGCTCTAAGGCCTTTAATGTATTTTGTTTTATTTCTTCGTAAAGTTCTGAAAAGGTCAATTTGGGATCTATTTGATCTCTCAATGCCAAAGTATTTACATAGAATCCTATTTGATCTTCAAGTTCTAAATGGTCTCTACCGGCTACAGGTGTTCCCATTATAATATCACTTTGACCTGTATATCTAAAAAAAAGTACTTTCCATAAAGACAGTAGTGTAATAAATAAACTCCCTTCATTCTTTGCGCTAAAGTCCTTTATCTTTTTCACAAGATCTTTGGGTAATAATAACTCTAATTCTGATCCTGAATTGGTTATCGCTCTTGGCCGTTCTTTTTGCTGCGGTAAGTTTAAAGCGGGAATCTCTCCAGATAAAAGATTCCTCCAGAACTCACCGTGAAGCTCATACTCTTTCTGTTGCAACTGCCTTAATTGCCAAGCTGCATACTCTTTGTACTGTATACGTAATGGTTCCAGTGCAACCGGTTTTTTGGTCACGAAAGCCTCGTAATATGCCAAAACATTTTGAACAATGATCTTCATGGACCATCCATCACTTACAATATGATGCATATTACAATAAAAAATATATTGACTTTCCTCTAATTGGTAAAGGTTCATTCTTATCAAGGGTCCGGTTGTCAAATCAAAAGGTTTTAAAGAATCGATCTCAATCTCCTTGCGAACCAGAGCTTCTTTTCCTTCAGTTTTTCTAAGGTCATTGTATTGAAGATTTATCCCTATTTCTTCACGAGTCCTGACCCACTGTTTTATTTCACCCTCTGAATCTTCCTTAAAAACCGTTCGTAAGATCTCATGCCTATCAATGATCGCATATATGGCTTTTTCAAAATTCTCAATATCATACTTATCATTTAATTCAATGGAACTAGATAGATTATAGGCCAACGTGCCGTCATTGAATTGACTTAATACCCAAAGTCTACGCTGAGCATCTGAAATATCATAACAATCATTTTGACTCAATTTCGGAATCTCCTGATACTTTTTAACCTCACTATATTTTTTCAAATAATCGATCAACTCTGATTTGTTCTCTTTTATTTGATCTAATATGCCGTCAGGCACTTCATCTTTATAAAAATTCAATTGGAGATTTTCTCCATCTATGGTCAACCCTACTTGATGATGTTCCAATTCTTTGATCAACGATAAAATATTCATGACTTATATTGTAATTGTTTTTTTTACCTCTTTTTCCTGTTGCATCTTAATCACTCCCAATGCTATTTCAATTTCTTTGCTGAGTGCTCTCACTGTAGTATTCTCATAAAAATCCTGGATAGCAATTGTGATCTTAATATCTTTCTCTATTCGTTTAAGTAACGACATGGCCTTTAAAGAATCGCCTCCCATTTCAAAGAAATCATCTTGAACACCTACCTTCTCAAAACCAAAGAAGGTCTTCCAGATATTACAAAGTTGTTCTTCTATTTCACTTTCCGGAGCTATATATTCTATAGAAAGGTCCGGTCTTTCAATTTGCCCTCCTCCTTCTGCACTTTCTTTTTGCTTCCTACTTTGATTTATTAACGCATTGGGAGAATTAGGGATATTCAAATATATATTGTGCCCGGGGAGATTTGTATTGAACTCATGTGATGATCGTTCTTCTACATGATCGTTCAATCCCATCAATATCCAGGGTAATTTTTGATGTTTTGTGCGAAGACTACCTAAAATATAACTATCTATAAGGGGTTTCAATCCATTATTTCCTATTCCCAGAAAAGAAGATGCATTGGTTGCAATCCAGATAAAGTCCAGATTTCTTTCTTTTAAAACATCCAATAACCTCAATATATAGGTTATGGAGTTTGATACATATTCTTGAACATTGATAGCTTTTAAAAATTGTTCATCCCTTATAGATGGACTTTGCCCCAATAAGTTACCTATATATACCCCTGATAATGTTCCATGGTCTGATTCTATTTTAGAAATACAACTTTCCAATTCTGTGCGGGAATTAAAATCACAATCATACCTATTCTCCTGACTGATACTAATTTTTTTGTAAGCCTTACCGATCAGAATCACATTTTCATTCTTTAAAGCATCTATTGCTTTTTCCGAAATATCTCCTTCATCTATCACCAAATAGGTTTTCCTCTCTGAGTGATTTCTTTCTCCTTCATTTAACTCATCTATAACATGAAATTCATCATAAAAGGCAACCCACCTATCATAACCTCTATATGCTACTTTCTTTGTGTCCTGGTTTTCTTCTATGTCCTTTATAATATTCTGAACCAACATATCATTTTCTCTATCTTGGTCAACATCTATATGGGTTACCAAAAGAGTAGAATACATCGGGATAAAGCTATCCGTTATTACAGAAGCAGTTGTCAAGTTAATCCAACCCTTCTCAGTTCCCAGCACCGAATAATTGAAAGGTTGTAACATAGTAAGTCTTTTATCAATAAATGGTGCATATCTCACTAATTCCATTCCCAGATTAAAGAGAATATTACTCTGATAAAAAAGTTGTTCTATCTTGTCTTCTTCCTCATCGTACCAGTTGTATATAATCTGTGTAAAGTTCTCAGAATCGATCTCTTTAAAAAGTTGGGTAAAGTGTTCTGGAACCTCTGGATTTATTATAAAAGAATTCTCCTTTTTTATAAATTCCTTACCTTTCTCTACGAATACTACTCTATTTTTTTTCTGAAGCGACTTCGCTATTTTTTGGATTAGGATTCCCCCTTCTGAAAAGATTAAGAAATCACTTTTATGGTTTTCTAACTTCCTGCCTATCTGAGGCTGTCTTTTCCAGTTTTCATAGTAAAGCGTAGGATCCTTTTTAACAGATGAAAAGTGTACTTCTTTTTCTTCAAAGGGGTTTACTTCACTTGGAAATTTATATTTTTCAAATGTATAGGTGGGGATCGTGATTTTGTGCCCTTTTTCAAAGATTGGGTCATTATCCCATTTAATATTGATACCTCTAGCCCATAACTTCCCAAGAATTGCACTTCGTTCATACCCGGGATTTTCTTTTTCTCTATGGCCAGGAAGTATTGGAAAGGTCTTATGTTCCTCTTTTTTATAGTTTTTTTGTTGCTTTAATAAATTGATCAATACTTGTCCAGGACCTATTTCCAAAAAATTTCCTTTGATATTTTGCAACAAATAAGAACAACCTTTAGAAAACTGTACCGTTTCCCTTAAATGTCGGACCCAATATTCTGGAGATGTCACTTCTTGAGTTGTAACTTCCTTTCCAGATAGATTTGAAATGATCTTTTTGTTGGAAGTATTCCATTTTATTTTAGAAAGGACCTTCCTGTAATCTTCAAGGATACCATCCATCATAGACGAGTGAAATGCGTGTGATGTTTTCAAGCGAATAAAAGGAATCTGATCTATAGCTAATTTCTCTTCTATCTCGGCTATATAAAAATCGTTACCCGATATCACGCATGAATCTTCTGTATTAATGGCCGCTACTGAAACTTCAGAGTGGATAAATTTCTGAATATCAGAGAAAGGAGCTCCTATATTCAACATACTTCCAGATTGGATCGTCCCCATTAATTCTGCTCTTTTAGTCAATAAACTCAATCCGTCCTCAAGGGAAAAGACACCTCCCACACAGGCTGCTGTATATTCACCAAGGCTGTGGCCAATCATATAATCCGGTTCCAATCCATAATCCTCCAACATTTTTGCTGTTGCATACTCTACCAAGAACAACAGTGGTTGTGTATAAAACGTATCATTTATGGTATCGGTTGATATATTGGAAGCTACATACCCAAGTACTTTAGAATAATCAATATTCATAAGTTTTTTAAGTATCTTGAAACCTGTATCCATATTCTCCTTGAATACACCGTTAGTTTCATAGAAATGCTTTCCCATTAAATAGTATTGCGTTCCCTGTCCTGAAAACAGAAAAACTAAAGGTTCCAATCTTGAAGGAGTTTTATGGAATGTTTCTATATGTTTTCTCAATGCGTTAACGATTTCCTCTTTTGTGGTTCCTACCACACAGTTTCGGAATGCAAAATGCTCACGACCAGACAATAAGGTATACGAAAGTTTTGAAAGATCAATGTTTCCTTTATCAGACAAAAACTCCTGAAGTTTTTCATTGTAACTTTTTAAAGCTACCGGTGTTTTTGCTGAAAAAGGAATTATATGAACTTCATTTTCTGATATATGTGTTTCTTCCATTTCCGCTTCTTCCAATACTACATGAACATTGGTCCCTCCAATTCCAAAACTACTTACCCCTGCTCTTCTCACACCTTGTTTTGGCTCCCAATGCTCTAGTTGTTCTGCTACTACGAAAGGTCCAGATTGAAAGTCAATTTCCAGATTCGGTTCAGAAAAATGTAATGAAGGAGGTATTTTCTTATGTTTCAATGCCAAACTTGTCTTGATCAGTCCTGCTATTCCAGCAGCCGCATCCAAATGGCCCATGTTTGTTTTAACCGATCCTATCTTACAAGTATGATCTTTATTGTATCCAAAAGCCTTATTCAATGCCGCTACCTCTATAGGATCTCCCAAAGAAGTTGCGGTTCCGTGTGCTTCTATATAAGATACGGTCTCTGGCCGTATCCCTGAAATCTTATGAGCAGTTCTTATACATTCGTATTGTCCTTCTAAACTTGGAGCTGTATAACCCACCTTCTGTTTCCCATCGTTATTTACAGCCGATCCTTTAATTACTGCATAAATCTGATCTTTATCTCTAATTGCATCCTCCCATCGCTTTAACACTACAACTCCAGCCCCTTCTCCCCAAATGGTTCCTGAAGCATCTTTGCTGAAGGTCTTACAGTGACCATCTTTAGTATTTATCATACCCTCTTCATAAAAATAACCTCGATAAATGGTGCTATCTAAACTTACTCCACCGGCAACAGCCATAGAACATTCTCTTAACAATAAATTTCTACAAGCCATGTGAACCGCCACTAACGATCCTGAGCAGGCAGTGTCTACAAAGTAACTAGGACCTTTTAAATTCAAACGATAAGAAATAATAGTACTAATATGAGTTCTATCTGCCAGTCTCGCTGATAAAAACGGAGCCACTTGCTCTTTAGATGTTATATTTTCATAAGCTTTCCAGTTGATATTATCTGAAGCAGAAAGATATAATCCAATCTTCTCTGGATATTGAGATAAGTCACATCCCGAATCTTCCAAAGCCGACCATACAATCTGATGCATAAATCTGATTTGCGGGTCCATCAACTTAGCTTCTTCATTGGTATATCCAAAGAAAAGATGGTCAAAATATTCTTTCCCTTTCACCATAGCATCAGCCTTTATATAATTATCCTGTGCTATAGTTTTTTTAGCAACTCCCAAGTCCGTTAATTCTTGATCACTGTAAAAATGTATCAGTTCCTTGCCTCCCTCAATATTTTTCCAAAACTTCTCTAAAGATTCAGATTTTGGAAAATGACAAGACATTCCCACAATGGCTATATCTTTTTTTCTATTAGTTTCTTTTTTCATACGTGATTTTACAAATGGGTATTTAATGTTCTTAGAAAAACTCCCTACTGATTCATCAAATCAATCATATCATCCAATTCTAGTCCAATCTCCTCTTCTTCATTTTCCTGTATCTTCTCTTTTTGAAAAACATTGTTTATCAACGAGGTTATATTGGGGTATTGAAAAAGCTGAATGGGTTTCAGGTTCATATTGAAGCTCTCATTTATAATACCCAGAATTCTTAGTAGTTTTAATGAATTGGCTCCCAGATCAAAGAAGTTATCATTCAAACCTATTCTTTCTCTTCCCAGTTCATATTGTAATATAGAGACCAGTTTTTTTTCAATTTCGTTGGCAGGTGGTACATACAACTCTCCAGAATCAACCCCTACTTCCAATGGATCTGGTAATGCTTTCCTATTTACTTTTCCATTGATCATAAGTGGAATAACTTGCATTTGAACATAATATTCCGGAATCATATACCTCGGTAACTTGGTCATCAGATAATGCCTTATGTCTTTCGTATTTAATTCCGTCCTTGCAACCATATAAGCTACCAACTCCTTCTCATCATTCTTTGAAGCCCGGACCAAAACCACTACTTCATGTATTTCTTCATGTTCCAACAGACTATTTGTGATCTCACCAAGTTCTATTCTATGGCCTCTGATTTTTACCTGATCATCAACTCGTCCAATACACTTAATAGTACCCGAAGGTGTCCAATATCCCAGATCTCCCGTCTTATATAATCGAGTTCCTTTAACAAAAGGGTTTTCGATAAACCTGTTTTGTGTAAGCTGTTTTTTGTTTATATATCCCTTTGCAACACCACTGCCTCCTATACACATCTCTCCTGTAACACCTATAGGTTGTAATTCGTTAAACTCATTGAGAATATATACTTGTTCATTTGCAAAAGGAGTTCCTATTGAAAGCTCCTCTGATCCATTTATTGGTAAAAATGTACTCCACACTGTTGCTTCTGTAGGGCCGTAAACATTTACCACTTCTATTTCACTTTGATTTTTTAATCGATCATATATTTTTTGAGGAAACGGTTCACCTCCAACTATCATTTTTTTTAATCTTAAGCCCATTGTGGAAAATATAGGATCTATAACAGATTGTAATAATGATGGAGTAAGCTGTAATACTTCTACCTCTTGGGTCTTAAGAGTATCAATAAAGGTTTGAACGTTTATAGATTCTTCGTCAAAAAGAACGATCTCTTTTCCTAAACATAAGGTTCCAATAATCTCTAAAACAGCAATATCAAAGGTCAAATTGGTAATCGCAGCAATTTTAGTGTAAGCTTCATATCCCAACTTTTTATCTATCTCATGTATAAAAGAAGTTACGTTCTCATGTGTAATCATTACTCCCTTAGGTATTCCGGTGGAGCCTGATGTATATATTATGTACGCAAGATCATTGGGTTGAATTTCTATATCCAAAGTCTTCCCTACAGGTGAATCTTTAACAAAATCCTCTATAAATACTTCATCGATAACACATTTGCAAACTGCATCTTTAACAATAAAATCAATTCTTGATTGTGGGTAATTCAGATCCATGGGTACATAGGCACATCCAGCCTTCAATACTCCCAGAATGGTCACAATAAGCCATTCTGAACGTGGTAACAAAATACCTATAGAAGCATTAGCAGTAAGGTCATAATTCCGTCTAAGATATAAAGCCAATTGATCTGACCTATGATCCAGCTCTTTATAGGTTAAGATCGTATCCTTGAATCGAATAGCATTAGTATTGGATGATGATGCTATTTCTCTAAATATCTCCACTATGGTCTTGGATTCAACAACAGATTTTTTGGGTATCCTGTTAAAAACATGATTTAATGTGTTAATCTCAGTATCAGATAAAAATGATATGCTTCCAACAGGTTGATCTGAGTTCTTTATAATTTCATTAGTGAGGTTTTTAAAGTGTGACATCAACTGCGTTATCAATGAACTGGTATATATATCTTCATTGAAATCCATGGTAAAACACAGATAACCATTATTCTCTTCGAACAATATTTCCAGATCAAACTTGGCAAAAGATTCTCCTTCGTCTATAATCTTATGTATAGCTTCCGGAGCTATTTCAATATTTTCCAGTTGTTTCCCTGTATTTTGAAGTGTTAGTAAAATATCAAAAATGGGATTTCTTCCTACATCCATCTTTGTTTCAAGGTCGTTCACTAATCTGTCAAATGGATAGTCTTGATGTTTGAAAGCTTCCAGGGTTTCAATTCTTATCTGCTCATAAGTTCTTTTTACTGAAAGTGAAGGATCTATTCGATTCCTAAAGGCCAATGTATTTACATAAAATCCTATTTGTTCCTGAATATCGGGATGATCCCTTCCCGCAACTAAAGACCCAATGGTAATATCTTTTTGACCTGTATATCTGTAAAGTAATATATTCCAAAAGCTCAACAAAGTGATGAACAATGTTCCTTGATTTTCTTTGCTATAGTCTTTGAGTTTTTGTGTTGTTTCTACTGAGAAATAGGTTTTTAAAGTACGTCCCTTGTAAGTTTTAACCAAGGGTCTCTTAATTTCGGTAGGTAGATCCAATGTATTTAATATCCCTGAAAGTTTTTCCATCCAGTAAATCCTACTAGAGTCGAATTGTCCATCCTGTACTTTTTGCCGTTGCCATGTTGCATAATCTTTATACTGAATAGGTAATGATTTGGAGTGAGTAACTTTTGGCGTTAAGATAGCTTTATATTGTTCCAAAACATCTTTCATCAACACTTTTAAAGACCATCCATCACCAATTATATGGTGCATATTATAATAAAATATATATTCATCATTAGGTATTTTAAAAAGCTTAACCCTGAAAAGTGGACCTTTTTTCAAGTCAAAGGGAATTAGATTATCCTTTCTTACGTATATCTCAACCTGTTCCTTTGCATTTTCTTCTGTAGAAAGATTTATAATTTCTATTTCAAAGTTTTCTTCCTCTATAGGGTATATCCATTGTTTTATTTCTCCATTTTTATTTTCGTTAAACCGAGTTCTGAGAATTTCATGTCTCTTTACCACAGCCTTGATTGCATTTTGTAAAACTTCTATATCATAAGCTCCCTTTAGTTCAACAATATTGGGTAAATGATAGGCAAGTGAGGCTTCTCCAAATTGACTAAGTATCCACATTCTTTCTTGAGAGGAAGAAAGGATATATCCATCATTAGAAACAGGAACAACGGGAATACGATTCTCTTTTTCCTTATGGTCTTGTAAATTGGTACTGAGGTATTTTGTCAACTCCTGTTTATGCTCTTTAATCTTGGACAGAATGGTCTCGGGGATACGATCCTGGCTGAAATGTATTTTTAAATTCTCATTTTCAAGAGATAAATGGATTTTGTGCTCCCTCAATTCTTTTAATAAGCTTCGCATATTTTAAATGAATTTATATTATCATTTCATTTGAGTGTTCTTCAACATTGGTAAGCCATAGCTTTTCTTCTATAAGTTCTGAAAGCTCTTCTATGGTTGTATTCGAAAAAACATCAGCTATTTCAAAGTTTACAGAAAACTTTTTTTGAATATTATTTATCAGCATCAGTCCTTTTAACGAGTCACCTCCCATTTCAAAAAAATCATCTGAAATACCAATCCCCTCTGCACCAAACATCTGCTCGAAGATTTGAACCAATTCATCCTGTACTTTAGTATCTGCTTTCTTAAAACTTGTCTTCAATCCAGATCTATTGATCTTTGCCAACTGAACTTGAGGTGATGAATCTTCTTTCGGAATACTTTTTATTTTAATATTTCTTTTTGAGATAATGATCTGGTGTGCGTCTCTTCTTTTCAGAGAAGCCTCAAAGACCGAGGCTATTTCTTTTTCGGAAATCCATTTTGAATCGTCCTTATCTATTTTATCTAAATTGAGAATAGATATGTTATCCCGATTTCCAATATAAGTTCTTACAATACTATCTGTCAATGCGTTATAGGAAGCATATAGCCCATACGATATACCTCCCAAAAATGAGGATATACTGGAGATCATCTTTATAAAAACATTCTTTCTGTCTTTAAATAATTCAAGTACATTTAGGACTCCTTTTAATGGAGTCTCTAGATAATCCTTTACAATATCGGATGTCATATCTTCTACCAGTACAATTCCGTGATTGTTGTATGGCTTCATTGCATAGGTAATTCCATCTATTCTGGACCATTTTCCTTCAATGTACTCAACCGTTTTTTTGAGAGCATTTTGATCTTGAATCTCACAATCAATCTTTGTGAAAGAGCCATTGAATTGAAGAAGTCTTTTTTCACGAGCCTGGTGTTCTTCTGTTTCACCTTGAGGAATTCCTTTTATTGAGGGCTGTAACAGAATAACCGTTGCCTTGTACTGATCTATCAAGTAATGGGCTATTTCATATACCACCATATCCAACATACCAATCAATACATAGCATCCTTTCTCTTTTATAACGGCTTGTTGTTTTGAAGGAGACTGAAGATTCTCGTAATAAGGAATCCACCTATGGCCATTCCTATAGGCAACAACTTTAGATTTTCTGCCATTAACTTTAAGCTCATCAAATACATTTCTTATGATATTTTTAGGAGAGTCTTTTATATCAATATCAATAACTTTTGTAGACAACATCTTATTTTCCTGAGAAGCAACCTCCAATAAAGTTATTATATGTCCTTTGGGGGTTTTTATTTTCTCATTTCCAATGACATTATGAGCATTATTTAACAAAAGGTCAAAGGATAAAACCAGGTTCCTCTCTTCCCATTTTACCTGTTTCAGGATTCCTAGACAATTGAAAAAAGTCTCATTTATTTTCTCCAAATCCACTAGTCTCTCTTTATCATCTGATAGTTCCCATGAATAAATAATCCGGTTAAAGGTTTCAATAGTCGAAAAGAACTCTATAAGAGAGTACTTCTTATTAATATTTATTTTATACCTATCTTCTCCTTCTTTGGCAAAATGATCGGATTTGAACACAAGGATAATTTTATTTCCTTCCTGTTTCAATTTTTTTACCAGTTCCTCATGGATCTCAGACCCATCAGAGAAAAATACTATGGTTTCTACATTATCTTCTTTACTCTCCTTTAAATTTCCTAAAGATCTCTTCCACGAAGGCATAAACAAGATATAATCTTTAGAATTTAACTCTTCAAACAATGACTGATCCTTTAGTTTGTCTCTGAAAGAGATTTTTGCGGGTAAATTATATACATCAAAAGCATAGGTTGGAGCAGGAATTTTACGCACTTCCATATTTTGATAATACAACTCCCAATCTAGGTCATATCCGTAATTCCAAAACTTACCCAAAGCTTCCAGAAAAAAGGCATAGTCGTCTTGTTTTTTACTTTGATGCTTTATCGTGGGTATAAATACATGCCCCTCATTGTTTCCTACGGTTTGTTTCCCAAAAGTGCTGAGCGAATTTCCAGGTCCTATCTCAACAAACAAAGTAGTTCCTTTTTCAGATAGCATTTGTATTCCTTTCTTGAAAAGAACTGTACTCATTATATGTTGTTTCCAATACTCAACAGAGGTAGCTTCTTTTTTGGTAATAAAATCTCCTGTCACATTTGAAACAAAAGGAATATTAAGCTCCCCAAAAGAAATCTTTTCCAGTACCTCTTCAAATTTCTTTAGGATGGGTTGCATCATTTTTGAATGAAAGGCATGTGAGGTCTTTAATTTTATAAAGGGAATTTTCTTTTCACTTAATAGTTCTATTGCCTCAAGGATATGACTCTCCGTTCCTGATATAACTAAATTTTTATTGGAGTTCAAGGTTGCTATTTCAACATCGGATATTTTCAGATCAAGAAACTCTTCTTCAGAAATTGCAATACTTATCATTTTGCCAGGGTTAGCCTGGCTCATTAATCTGGCACGTTCACAAACCAAAAAGCATGCTTCTTTATAAGAGAACACCCCACTCAAACTAGCTGCTACATATTCTCCCAGGCTATGACCTATTAAATAATCTGGTATTAATTCGAAATGCATCAATGTTTTTGCCAGGGCATATTCAAAGATGAATAATAAGGGTTGAACATATTTAGTGTTATTGATGGCATCTGAGTTATTGCTTTTTTCATATAAGAGCTCATAAAGCTTCAATTGATGTGTAGCTTCAACGTAAGTAAACCCTTCTTCCATTAGTTCTCTAAAAAAGGGCAACGACTTATATAATTGCCTACCCATTGAAAAATATTGAGTTCCTTGGCCTGAAAACATAAAGGTCAAATTCTCTTTCTCATCACTCTCCCGAAAAGAACCATTGTCTTTTTGGAACTCTTCCAGCAATGTTTTCTGGTTGTTTGCTACATAAGATCTTTTATATCTGAACTGCTTCCTCCCTGTTGTCAAAGTATATGAAAGATTAGATAGATTAACAGTTCCCTCTTTTAAATAAGCACCAATTTTTTCGTGAAGCCTCTGTAAGGAGTATTCATTTTCTGCACTAAATCTTATGAGGTGGTACGGATATGATATCTTTGCCATCTTCCTTACAATCTCAGGGGATTGCGCTAAGATCATATGCACATTAGTTCCACCGATTCCAAGCGAATTAATAGCTGCCATAAGGGGTTTTTCTTCTGTTCCCTTCCATGGAATTGTAGTATTATTTACATAGAAAGGGCCTTGCTCAAAATTGATTGATGGATTAGGAGTTCTATAGCCAATGGTAGCCGGGAGAGTTTTATTTTTTAATGATAAAGTCGTTTTTAACAGGCCCGCAATCCCAGCTGCTTCATCTGCATGTCCCATATTAGACTTAACCGATCCGACCACGCATTTATGAGAAGAGTCATTCTGAAAAGCAGCATTCAACGCTTCTATCTCTATTGGATCACCTACTTTTGTTCCGGTTGCATGTGCCTCGACATACGATATGTCTTTGTAGGTTACTCCAGCAATCTTTTGAGCTACTTTTATGCATTCTAACTGTCCTCGTACACTGGGCATTGTATAACCAGCTTTTTCACTACCATCATTATTCATTGACGATGCCTTGATAACGGCGTAGATATGATCCTTTTCCTTAATAGCATCTTCCAATTTCTTCAATATTACCACACCTGCTCCATCTGATCCGATGGTCCCTGATGAATTGACATCAAAACTTCTATTGTGTCCATCTTTAGACATGATCGAATTCTTTTCATACTCATATCCATTATCGTGAAAAGAAAGTAACCGAATACCTCCTACCACTGCAATACCGCATTCGTTAAGCAACAAGCTTCGACACCCCAAATGCGCCGTACTTAAAGAGGTAGAACAAGCAGTATCTATAAAATAGCATGGCCCTTTGAAATTAAATTTATAGGAGATCAAAGATCCCATGAAATTAGGGTTAGAAAGCTTGCTTTTGGTCAATTCATCAACATTTTCCTGTTCTGACAAAGTAGCATGTAAACTCCAATTGAGATCTTTATTTGCTCCTACAAAGACACCAATCTTCTTGTGATACTTTTCAGTATTGCAAGCCGCATCTTCCAAGGCTTCCCATACTAACTGATGCATCAATCTGGTTTGGGGGTTCATTATTTTAGCTTCAGCCAAGGAATATTTAAAAAAAGGATAATCAAAGCTATCCGAATCCCGAATAAATGAGGCTGCTTTGACATAGGTAGAGGAACGAATCTGTTTTTCTTCTATTCCCCTTTCTTTCAATTCTTCGGGAGTAAAAAAATGAATCAATTCTTTTTCATCGACTAAATTTTTCCAAAAAGATCTGATATCTTTTGACTTGGGAAATTTTCCTGATAATCCAATAATTGCAATATCTCTTTTCACACATTAAAACTTTAATGATCAATTGGTTGTAAAAGATTTTGCTATTCCAAAACTCGAAGCTTTATAGCTGCTCTTTTTCAATTAATCTATTTGGTATTCTATTTCTTTAACTTGACTATTCTATATATATAAGGCAGGTATAATACATCCATCGATCATATCATGGTATATTATATATCGTTCATAAATTCGAAAAGATCATCTACATCTTCCATCTCATTCTCTTCGATCTCAATTTGGTCTTCCGATCTTCTTAAGTCCTCTACTAAAAGTCGTATTGTCGGAAATTGGAAAAAGGAGATGATTTTAAGATCCAATTGTAACTTTTCATTGATCGTAGTGAGTAATTGGAATGCTTTCATAGAATTTCCTCCAATCTCAAAGAAATTGTCATCTATCCCTATTTTTTTAGTATTCAGATAGGTACTCCATATTTCTACCATCTTTTTTTCAAGTTCATTTCTTGGGGCTGTAACTTGCTTAAGTTCTCTATTTGAGTTTGTTGGTGAAGGAAGTCTCTTTTTATCAATCTTTCCATTAGGTGTTAAAGGAAGCTCTTCTATAAAGACCAGTTGTGTTGGCAACATATAATTGGGCAAACGCAATTGCAATGTTTGCCTGATCAAGTGTTCCTTATCCTTATGTTCATTTTTCAAATATGCTGCAACATGTACTTGTTCGTCAGCCATATATGTGGTTACAGCACTTTGTACGATTCCAGGAATATCACAGATCACATTCTCGATCTCCAGAAGTTCTATTCTATACCCTCTTATTTTTACTTGATGGTCTGTTCTGCCCAAATAATACAGTTCTCCATTGGGTAACCATTTGGCAATATCTCCTGTTCTGTAAATCTTTTCATTGTTAGTAAACGGGTCTGGTATAAACCTATCGTCTGTCAGTTCTTGGTTATGAATATATCCTTTAGAAACACCATCGCCTCCAATATACAATTCTCCAGATACCCCTACAGGACATAGCTGAAGGTGATTATCTAAAATATAAATCTTAGTATTTGCGATAGGCTTTCCTATAGTTATTTTCTTTTTATCCTGAATTTTTTTTACCGTGGACCAAATGGTTGTTTCCGTAGGTCCGTACATATTGTAAAGTACTCCCCTATCTACTTCCAATAATTTTGATGCTACTTTTTCCTTTAATGCCTCTCCTCCAACCAATAGTGCTTTCATCTCCTTTAATGCATTAAAATTATGATCATCTTTTACAAACTCTTCATAAAATGATGGAGTTGCCTGCATATAATTCACTTGATGTTCTACGATCAAAGAGGCAGTACTGTTATGAAGTTTTAATTCCTGCATCTTATTGACAAGATGATCGTACTGATAACGTTGTCTCCATACGGTTTCTCTAAGCCTGTTTAAGTGTTGGAAGCTTTCAATAACCTGGTCCTCATTGATTCCAAAATCAATCAAACATGCAATTTCAGTGACCCCGATCTGGTAGAATTTTTCAACCCTATCCAAACCTGACTCAAGTGTTCCAAAAAGACTGCTGGTCTCATAAAATCGTTTAAATCCTATTTCCAATACTTTATCAATATCCGTATTTATATCCAGATTTTGTTCTTTTGCAAACGGAGTGAGCAGATTTATCGAATCTTTTAAATAATTTTTAAAAGGTCCTTCCACGATCGTTTTTACCTCTTTTTCATCGGTTCCTATAAAAGTATGTAACATAAGTGCAATTTTGGCCTTACTTTCATCATATCCATGCTCCTTCAAGGTATCTTTATATGCTTGGATTTTGTGCTTTAATTCTTCACTGTCCTGACCCAGTAAATGAGTCAATATATTAGCTCCTATCTTACCAGCATATTTAAAGGTCTCTACATTTCCGGCAGCTGTGATCCATATATTCAATGTTTTTTGAACAGGTCTGGGCCGAGATCCAAACTCAAAATCAACTCCCTTCCCATTTTTTCTTTTGAGCATTTTCCCTTCCCATAATAACTTTAGTTCCTGGATTTTTTTTCTCATAATCCCATGGCGATCCTGATAATTTTCTGGGGCTAATACAAAATCATTAGGATGCCATCCTGAAGCTATTGAAAGTTCTACTCTTCCGTTAGAAAGATTGTCTACCATAGACCACTCTTCAGCCACTCTTACTGTATCATGCAATGGTAAGACCACACTACCCGATCTAATCTTGATGGATTGGGTAGTAGCTGCGACTGCAGCTGCAGCTACAGATGGATTAGGAAATTGATTTCCGAAATTATGAAAGTGGCGTTCTGGTATCCAAACCGCAGAGAAATCATTGGAATCTGCAAATGAAGATCCTTCCATTAAAAGCTTATATACATTAGTCTCGGTAGCTTTTCCTGTTGGAAAATAAAGGAGACTAAAATCCATTTGGGCTTTTTCTTTGAGTGGTATGGGATGTTCTCTCTGTAGAACTACTTTACTACCTCTGGTCAATGTCCAAAGTAACTCAAGTATTGAAATATCGAAGCTCACACTTGTTGTGGCCAACCAAACTTCTTGAGAAGTGCTCGTTTTAAATATTACGTTCATTCCGGTAATGAAGTTCATCAAATTTTGATGAGAAACCTGAACTCCTTTCGGTTTTCCCGTAGACCCAGAAGTATACAGCACATAAGCAATTGTGCTTGCATCTGGTAAATGGAGATTATCTTCCTCGGATGTCTCTTCCCAGTTTTCAAAAGTATCTATATTCAATATCTCACAACCCGAAGGCAGGATCTGATGTGTCTTGTTATTTGTCAGAACCAATTTGGTCTTACTGTGCTTCAGAATATAATCTATACGCTCTAAAGGATAAAAGGGATCTATGGGCAAATAGGTTGCCCCTGATCTAAGTATTCCCAAAATACCAACAACCATATTTATTGATCGATCGCAGCAGATCCCAACAATATCATGATCTTTAATTCCTTCTTGGACAAGATGCTCTGCCACCTTTGTTGATCGTAAATACAGTTCTTCGTAAGAAATATTCTCCTCTCCAAATTGTATGGCAATATAGTTTGGTTGTGATAATGCTTTTTTGATAAATAATTCAACTACCGAGTTTTGCATTTGGTATGGCAACTTTGTATCATTAAATGATTCTAATAGTAATTGCTTCTTTTCGGCGCTCAAATAATCAACCTGATGAATTGAAACATCGGGTTTGTTCACAACAATCTTTAAAAAGGAAATATAATCATCCATAAAATCTGTTATAAAATCCCTTTGATATAATGAGGTATTATATTCTACCCCCATTGTCAGCTCTCCTTGGGCTTCTGTAAAAATGATTGTTATGTCATATTTACTAACATCATTCTCAATAAGATCGGTAACCTCTACCTCTAGTTCATCAAAAGTCTCTATAAATTGTAATACACGTTTCTCATATTGATGGATTACCAATACGTCAAATATGGGAGATCTACTGGTATCTCTCTTAATATCTAATTGTTCGATCAATTCTTCAAAAGGGTAATTTGCATTGGCCAAAGATTTTAATAATACTTCTTTTTGAATTTCAATCAGATCACTGAATTTTTCCTTCTCCTCAAATCTAGTTCTAAGCGGTATGGTATTAATAAACAAACCTATTTGGGATTCCAATTCTGGGTAGGTCCTTAACGACACCGGTGTTCCAAGTATCATATCGGTTTGGCCTGTATACCTGCTCAATAATGCATTTAAAGCTGCCAGAACTACAGAAAAGGTCGTAGTCTGATATTCTTTGGAAACATTTGTTATTGCATGGTATATGTTTTTTTCAATATTCTTTTCGGTATAGGCTCCTATAAAGGTCTGTATAGGAGGACGGGTTTGAAACGTAGGTAAATCCAGTACAGGTAGTTCCCCTTCCAGTTCGTCAAGCCAAAATAATTGTTCTTTATCACTCTCTCCTTTTAGTTTATTTTGTGTCCATACTGCATAATCTTTGAATTGAATGCTCAATTTTGAAAGGGAAATCTTCTCTTCTTTTATTGCGGCATTATAAAATCCTGCCAATTCACTTATAAGTATTTGAACAGATTGTCCGTCTCCTATAATGTGATGTAAATTAATACACAGATAGTTTTCATTTTTCTTAAGTTGAAATAGCTTAGCTTTTAATAGTGGGGCTTTCGTTAAATCAAATGGGGTTTTTGCAAATTCTATTAGTGAGGATCTCAATTCTTCGATCGATATTGTCTTTTTTACTTCTAGTTTAAAATCAATCTCTTCCGAATTAGCAATTAGCTGGTTGACACCGCCTTTAGAGTCTTTTACAAAATAAGTAGTTAATGAATTATGACGCATCAAAATATGATCAAAAGCCTCTTTCAATGCTTTTAAATTCAAATTTCCTATAAGTTTGATGGTAATAGGGATATTATAAGCCCTATTGATATCCTCTATTTGACAAAGAACCCAAAATCGAAACTGGGAAGAGGTTAGTGGATAGGCATCCAAACCTTTAACTGGTAATATTTTTAGCTGTTTTGATTGTTTTAGATATGGTATAAATGATCTTATGGTTGAATTTTGATAAAGTATATTAAAATCGATCTCATATCCCAGGTCGGTTCGTATTTTATGCATCAACTCCACCATTCGTAAACTATTTCCTCCAAGGTCAAAGAAAGAAGTCTCAACACCTATTCCTTTCATCTCAAAGAACTTTTCCCAAAGAAGAAGGAGTTCTTTTTCTAAAGGAGTTTCTGGTGCCACGTACATTGACATTTGCTCTTTATAATCGGGATCGGGAAGCAATTTCTTGTTTACTTTCCCATTGGAGGTTAGTGGAATTTTATTAATAAAAACAAAACTAGAGGGAATCATATATTGAGGGAGCCTTTTTTTAAGCTCTTGAAGAAGTTTGTTTATCTCAACCCTATCATTACATTTAAGATAAGCGATGATCTTTTTATCTCCTTTTATTTTTCTAATATCCAAAATGCTATTCTGTACCCCTTCAAACTGTAGTATATTCTTTTCTATTTCTTCCAACTCTATTCGATGCCCGTTGAGTTTAATCTGAGAATCTTTTCTTCCTAAGAATTCAATATTTCCATCAGGAAGCCATTTAGCCATATCTCCTGTGTCGTACATTTTCTGACCTTTAATAAATGGGTTACTCACAAATTTTTCCATTGTCAGATCTGTGCGATTCAAATAACCTTTGGCTAAACCGTCTCCCGATATGTATAATTTGCCCGAAAAACCTACTGGTAATAACTCAAGATGTTCATCTAAAATATAGACTCTTGTGTTAGATATGGGACTTCCTATCGGAATGGAAGATTCATTACTTTTTCCTTCATTTACTAAATAAGATGTTGCAACAACAGTGTTTTCGGTCGGGCCGTAATTATTATATAACTGAAACCGCGGAGCTTTTTTTAGTTTCAAAGTATCCCCTCCTGTCAAAATTTTTATATCTTTTAGTTCTTCACCTCCATGTATCAAGTTATGGCAGATGGTTGTTGGAAGATATGCATGAGAAATACTATTTTCATTGAGATAAGAACATAACTTACTAATATTTAATCTAATATTTTCATCATTCAATGGATATAAAGTTGAACCACTCAGCAGGTATGGTGCCATTTCCCAAATAGAGGCATCAAATGAAATCCCTGCATATAAGGTCGCTCTGCTTTTTTCTTTAACATCATATTCTTTTTTATGCCAATAACATAAATTTACCAAACTCTGTTGTGATATCATTACTCCTTTAGGGGTTCCGGTTGTACCAGATGTATATATCACATAAGCTATATCATTGTTAGTAGAATCAGTTCTCGTATTGAAACTTTTATTTAGATCAATCTTCAAGTTTTTATAGTTTGCGACAAAAGAATTATCTATAACTACTTTGGTATTACTATCTTGTTTAATGAATGCTATCCGCTCTTGAGGAAATTGAGTGTCAATAGGAACATAAATGGCATTGATCTTTAGGGAAGCAATAAATGAAATAACCAACCATTGGTCTCTTACAAAATTGACTCCGATACAATCGCCTGGTCTAACTTTGAAATTTTCTCTTAAATAAAAAGCCAGTGCATCAGATAAAGAGTTTAATTCCTTATAGGTTATCGAGTATTTCTCATTTTTAATAGCTACATTATTTGGGTAGGCCTTTACTATTTCTTCAAATAGTTCTATGAACGTTTTATCTTTAGGATATTCTATTATCGTATCATTAAAACTATTTAGAAGCTTTTCTTTTTCCTGATCCGGAATATATTCTAATCCTTTAATAGCAAGACTAGGTTTATCAATGATACTAATTAAAAGTTTGTTGATCTGCATTATCATTCCTTCTATAAAGACATCAAGAAACAAATCCGTATTATATGTTATTTGCAGTTCATATAGATCTTTGTTTTTTACTAGAAGAAATTCCAGATCAAACTTGCTCGTATTACTCTCAAATAAAAGTTCTTCTATTTTAATGTCTTCAAAAGCAATTTCGGTATCACTTTGCTTGTCATCAATTGAGAATACAACGTCGAATAAAGGATTTCTACTTCTATCGGAAAAAATATTCAGGTCCTGTACCAATCTGTCAAATGGGTAGTCTTGATATTTATAAGCGTTTAACGTATTATTCCTTATTTTCTCTAGTGTTTGCAGAAATGAATCTTTGCCATTTAATTTAGAATGTAAAGCCAACATATTGACATAAAATCCTATTTGACCTTGTAATTCTGGAAGTTCCCGTCCAGATATTGGGCTTCCAATTATAATATCTTCTTGTCCCGTATATCGGTAAAAAAGTACTTTGAGCAATGCTTGAAACCCCATAAACAAAGAGGCTCCATTTTCTATACATATCTTTTCAAATGCTTTAACAGTATTTTGGTCTAATATTTTGGATTGATAGGCTCCATTGTATGTTTTAACTGGTGGCCTTGTTTGATGGGTTGGTAACTCCAATACAGGTATCTCACCTTTAAATTTATCTATCCAATATCTTTTTGATGTTTCATTGGTCGAAATTCTCATTTGTTGCCATTCAGCATAATCCTTATATTGAATACTTAAAGGAATATCTGTAATAGTTTTTCCCTTTAGTAATTGTCTATAATTCGAGAGCAGTTCTTTTAAAATAACGGTAGAAGACCAAACATCACTTATAATATGGTGAAGAACAAAGATTAGTTGATATTCATCCTTTTTTATCTTAATAAGTGTTACCCTTATCAAAGACTCTTTTTCCAGGTCAAAAGAATACTTAAACTCTTTGTTTCTTCTATTTTCTACTAATATTTCACCCTCCTTTATAAGATCTAAATACTCAAACTTGAACAAGTGATCATCTATTGAATGAATAAATTGTACAGGTATTCCTGTTTTTGCTTCTGTTTTAAAATTGGTTCGTAGAATTTCATGCTTTTTGATCAACTCTGTTATACTTTCTTCGAAAGTTGCCACATCTATTTTTCCATAAATGGCATAAGCATTTGGCATATTATAAATAGCCTTCTTTTTTTCCATTTCATGTAAGAGCCATAAACCATATTGAGAAGAAGATAATGGATAATACTCCTTTTCTTTTGTTTTTGCAATCTGGGGTAAAATATTTTGCAAGTTATATTCCTGTAAAAAAATCAACAGCATATCTTTATGTGCTTTGATCTCCGAAAGCAGTTCTTGTGTTACAACCCCCTCTGGGGCCTTAATTTCCAGATTACCGTTATTTTCATTTAAAATAACGTCAAGATCATTTAACTTTTCTAATAACTTTTTCATGCACTTTATTTTATGGAAATCTTTAGTTTTTAGTTAAGTAGCCCTAAAAATTCTTGTTGTTTATAATTACTATTAAGGCAACAAGCAGTAGCATTCATAAGGATACTCCTTCTTGATTTTTTGAATTGTGATATTTTTTGGTTTTCAGGTTGAAAGAAACACAGCGATATCTGAGTTTTATGAACCCTCAGCACTATTATTTACAGCTCTGCTTTTTTGAAAAATCTTTTACCTTTTAAGGTTTCTTTTTTTGAACATCCGTTCGGGGAGTAATTATTATCCTTTAAAATAGTGTTAAATTCCCATTATATACTTCTTTGGGTAGCCCTATTTAATTTCCTGTTCTTCTTTTTTCTTCCTCACTTCCAGAAGTGTTTTTCTTTACTTTCAGGTTTTTGTTTCCAAACTTATAAGCCACTGTTAATTGAACGGATCGGCTATCGTTATAATACCGTTCTTTTTGAAAAATATTGTTCACCGTTGCGGTTGCTCTCTCTATCTGTCCTTTAAAAATATCATTTCCTTTTAATGATATTTTAAGGTTCTTATCTAAAAGATGCCAATGAAGTGATAAAGACAATGACTGCATCGATTCGAGATCAAATACCCCATCAACTCCAGGAAAATCATACCAATAATTTATATTAAGCATTAAATTTTTATTCGAGGTTAATATAAAGTCATTATTAGTGGATATTCTGGCATTAAACCCTTTATTATTGGGTAGTTCATTTTCAATATTAAAGAAAGAAGCAATTGAATAACTAAGATCAAAACTGTTATTACTAGTCCACCAGGGTATCCTATTATATATGTAGTTTTCATTTATCCCAAAACGATGAGCCTTGATATAATTTCTATTGGTGAAATTTGTAATATTGGTATTATCGTCTGGTAAAGCTATTTGTCCGTATGCATTATCTTCATAACTGTAATATAGCTTGCTATTAAGGTCTTTATAAGAGTGAGAGAATTCTAAATTGTCTATAAAAGAGGGTTGCAAAAAAGGGTTTCCTTCAACTGATAAAAATGGATTGAGAAAAAATATATTGGGGTTTAACTCCAAAAATCCGGGTCTTTCTATCCTTTTACTATAACTAAGTGTAAACGTATGATTTTCATTTGGGGTATTGGCCAAATATACGGTTGGGAAAAACTTTACATAATCATAGTCGTTTTGCAAACTCAAACTACTGGAAAACGATTTTGTTTGAGTGGTCTCCATACGGATCCCCAACTGCATTTGCCATTTATCATTGAATTTTTTATTTGCCGATGCATAAAGTGCCTGAATGTTTTCTTTGTATTCAAAATCTGTAAATTCTAAAGGCGAGTCTTGTAATATTGGAGTTGATACCAATCCACTGTTAAATAAAGAAATATCATTTGTAGATTTAGAACTGGTTATCTTTCCTCCAAAACTCAACGTAGCCCATTCTAGAGGATAATCAAAATCCAGTTTTAATGCAACGTTTCTAATTTTTTGTCGATTACCATTTTCTCCTTTAAAATACTCTGTTACGACATCCGGCAAATTAATAACCGATGTCCCATCATAAAATTTTATATTATTATTTTCATAATTAAAATAGTCCATATTGAGTACCATTTTTTTTCCAAGACTATCCAATTCAACAATGTTATAATAGTTGATTGAATTAAAATCGCTTTTTATATCCAGTTGAGTTCTTGACGACTGGAACCTTATTTGCTGCTGCGTGTTATAATCCAGAACATTTGTGAAAGGCGTATTATCTTGAAAATACGTGAATTTATTGTATAAATATTGTATGCCGGAAGACCATTTATCGGTAAACTGATACCCCATATCAACTCGTCCGCTGGTATATGTTATTTCGGCATCGAAAGGTGAAGTGGTTATCCACCTCCCATCTGTAAAAAAGGTTTCCACATCCTGATCCTTATGCCACATTCTATCATTGTAGCTTAAAGATGCTGCCAAACTAAATTTATTTTTACTGTAGTTAAAGTTTCCTAAAACTCCTCCCCCGCCTTCTGTTCTTTGTCTATAAGAACCTCTTAAAAGCATGCTCCAAGAATCTGCCTTTGCTTTTTTGAATTTTATGTTGATTAGGCCGCTGTTCCCTGATGCTTCATATTTAGCAGGAGGCATGGTTATTACTTCTATATCTTTAATATCTTCAGAAGAGATTGATTTAAGAAAATTGGTCAGATCTTCATTAGATAATTGTACGATCTTATCATCAATCATTACCTGGAGATTACTTTTCCCTATCATACTTATCCTGTCGTTTTGTACCCTAACCCCAGGAGTTACCTTTAACACTTCCAGCGCATCTCCTTCAGAAGCCTTTGTTGAATTTTCAACATTAAAAACTAATCGATCAATCTTACGATGAATTAATTTCTTTTTGGCAGCTACAATAACTTCTTCTAACTGTTGAGAGTTTTCCACCTCAATAATGCCTAGATTTATATTTTTTTCTGGTGTGATCTCTTGAGTGTATAATACTTCTCCAATATAAAATACCTGTAATGTATATGATATTCCCGAATTTACTTTTAATTCAAAGGCTCCTAATTCACTGGTAATAACACCTACCGGGGTTGTAGAGTTTTCATTGGTCAATACAACTTCGGCGAATTCAATTGGAAGCTTCGTCTCTTTATCAATTACCTTTCCGGTTATCTGAACCTGAGCCGATATTCCAAAAGTTATAAAACATAATAAATAGGTTAAAATTTTATTCATAAATGGTCTAAATTGTAAAGTTATCAAATTTAATTTCAAGATCGTTTTCTTTTGCTGTTTTCTGATTTACTAATCCTATATTTTCAATATATTGTGCCTGTTCTTCCAGCGTTGGATATTCAAATATTTTATTGATTGATAGCTTTATTGAAAACTCTTCCTGAATCCTTATTATCAGCCTGGTCGCAATTAGGCTATGCCCGCCCAGGTCAAAGAAATCATCATTCAAACTGATCTTTTCTATTTCAAAAAATTCCTTCCATATAGTTATGAGTCTTTCTTCGGTTTTATTTGAAGGAGGTATATAATCATTTTTTCTGCTTGCTTTAGCCTTTATCTGCTTCAGTGCCTTTCTATCTATCTTTTTATTTGGGGTTAAAGGAAATTCATCTATTTGAATGAACTGGGATGGAATCATATAATTTGGTAATGATTTCTTTAGTTGCTTTCTTACCTCAGACGGTTCAACAGTATTTTTACTTATAAAGAAAGCAATTAAAGTTGTGTCATTTGAAAGATCTTTCTTCGCAATTACAATGGCTTGATCAATACTTTCAATAGCGTTAAGTTTGATTTCAACGTCTCCAAGTTCAATACGAAACCCTCTAACTTTTACCTGATGATCATTTCTTCCAAAAAAGAGTAGTTCATTTTCCTGATTCCTCTGTACTATATCTCCGGTCTCATATAGTAGTCCTTTTCCAAAGGGGTTCTTTATAAATCTTTTTTTTGTTAAAAATTCATTCTTAAAATATCCCTTCGCTAATCCTGCACCCCCAATATACAGTACTCCTCTCGCTCTTTTGGGAAGTAACTCCCTATTTTCATCCAGTATATATAAGAAGGTATTATCTATTGCCTTCCCAATATTATTGGCTTCACCAAAAGCTTTTATTTTTTTGATACTAGACCAGATTGTTGTCTCAGTAGGGCCATACATATTCCAGAGTTCTTTACTTGAAGAAAGTATTTGAGATGCCAGCCCTTCATTCAAAGAGTCTCCTCCGCAAAGAATCCTTATTTTTTTATTTCCTTTCCATCCAGCGTTAAACAATAACTGATAGAAGCTAGGTGTTGCCTGAATAATACTGGGCTTCACAATTTCAATATCTTGAATAATCTTCTGGGCATCTGATAATGTCTCATTATTGGCTATAAAAACACTAGCTCCGGAAATAAGTGGAACAAAGAATTCCAAAATTGAAATATCAAAAGAATAGGTAGTTACAGCATACAATACATCTGTAGTACTAATTTTCAGATTCTCCTTAATACTCAACAAAAAATTCATTAAGGAATAATGTCCGACTTCTACCCCTTTTGGATCACCAGTTGATCCTGATGTATAAATCACATAGGCCGTATCTTTCGCCGTTGGTAATTCTGTTATATCCTTATCCGAATTACTAAGGATCTTTTCCGATAACAGATCTTCGACATTTAATAATTTGATTTCATCTGTATCTACAAAGGAAAACTCTTCATCACAGATTAATGTTTTTGTTTCACTATGTGTTACAGTATATTGAAGCCGTTCCTTTGGAAAAGTAGGATCTAATGGTATAAATGCTTTTCCTGATTTTAAAATTCCCAGCAATATCAATAGCATATTTACCGAACGGTCTAATACAACACCTATAACTATCTCTTCTTCAGAGATCTTTTTCTTTATTTGGATAGCAATATTATGAATCTTGTTATCAAGCTCTGCATAGGTCAAATGGCTTTCGCGGTCTTTAATTGCTATAGAATCAGGCCTTTCCATTACCTGCTCTTTAAAAAAGTTTAAAAATGTTTTTTCGCCATCCAATACCCTATTGGTTCTAGAACTTCCCTCTTTTAACAATAACTCTCTTTGATGGTTTGTTAGTAGTTGTAAGCCATGAATTGGTATTATGGGAGAGTTAATGCAGCTATTCAAAAGCATATTCAATTGACTGCAAATATCTTTAATAAAGTTGGTAGTAAATAAAGAGGTATTATAGACCAGCGATAAACTTACTCCCTCATTTACCTCATTAAAAACAAAATCGAGATCAAACTTACAGGCAACCTCATCAGGTAATTCTATTTCTTCGATTGTTATATCTTTAATAAAATTGGCCAACCTATGTTCTTGATCTGTATTTTGAAACGTTACCATAACATCAAACAAAGGATTACGGCTTAAGTTTCTGGGCAGGTTCAATTCTTCTATAAGTCTGTCAAAAGGAAACGATTGATATTTATATGCCTCTATGGTTGTTTCTCTTACTTTTCTCAATACCTCAATAAAATTTTGATCTCCATTAAATTTTGTACGTAGTGCCAGTGTATTGATGTATATTCCAAGTTGGTCTTGAAGCTGGATATGCTCTCTACCTGAAATTGGACTTCCAATGATTATATCTTTTTGATTGGTGTAACGATATAATAACACCTTCACAAGTGCAAGCAATCCCATAAAAAGAGTACAATCATTTTCTTTGCAAAGTGTTTTGAATTTTGAAATCTCATCATTGGAAAAAAAGCTATTTTCTATCTTTCCTTTATAGCTCTTATGTAAAGGTCTCTTTTGCCTATAGGGAAGTTCTAATACTGGAATTTCATCAGAAAATTGTTCCAACCAATATTTTCTTGCCTTCCTACTAGCTGATCTCTGTATTTGTTTTTGCTCCCATATCGCAAAATCCTTGTATTGAATAGATAACGGTTTAAGAGATGCTTCTTTTTTATTTAGATAATTATTATATAAATCAAACAGTTCATTAGTTAATAGATCAACAGACCACCCATCACTTATAATATGATGAATAACTACTATTAAAATAGATTGGTCTTCTCTTATTTGTAACAGATAAGCTCTTATTAAACATTCCTCATCCAAATTAAAAGAATAATCTATTTTATTTTTTATGAGCCGCATTAGATCATTTTTTTCAAGCTCTTTTTCAAATCTTTCACAAACAAGACTAAAGTCGTTTTCTAAGGGAGTCAGGATTTGTTGAACAATCTCATCAGAGGATATTTGTACAAATCGCGTTCGCAATATTTCATGACGTTCTATTAGTTTGTAAAATGCTTCTTCTAAAATTTCTGTTTTGATATTACCCGAAATATTAAAAACACCTGGCATATTATACGCAATATTACTCCCATCAAATTGACTCAATAACCAGATGCGTTGCTGCGAAGATGATAAAGGGTAGTAATCTTGAACCATAGCTTGTGGAATGCTCTGAAAATCTTTGTGAACCTCGTTAGATATTAAAATCGCTTGCTCTGAAATCGTGGTTTTTGTAAATAGAGTACTAAAGTCCAAGCTTACATTAAAGGTCTTTGCTATTTGATTTTTTAGTTTGGTCATTTTTAAACTATGCCCACCTAATTCAAAAAAATCATCTTTAGTCCCTACGGTCTTTATTTCAAACAATTCCCTCCATATATCTGCCAATTTTTCTTCGGTTTCATTCTTAGGAGCCCGATATAAGCTCTTGATCATATTTTCTTCGGAGACTGCTGGTAATTTTTTCTTATCTGTCTTTCCATTAGGTGTTAGCGGCATAGTCTCCATTTGTACAAAAAAGCCAGGAACCATATAAGCCGGAAGCCTTGCTACCAAAAAATTTTTGAGTTCTGTTTTTTTAAGAGGTTCAGAAGCCATAAAATAGGCAACAAGTATATTCTCACTATTAATACTCCTTATAACCACAACAGACTGTTTTATGGCTTCAGAGAATTCATTTAAAACGCTTTCGATCTCACCAAGTTCGATCCGATACCCTCTAATTTTTACCTGATCGTCTTCTCTACCTAAAAACTCTATATCGCCACTTGGCAACCATCTGGCCATATCTCCGGTGTTATACATTTTTTTTCCACCTTCAAAGAGATGATCTATGAACTTTTCTTTGGTTAATTGCTCTTGATTCAAATATCCTTTGGAAAGTCCATCTCCAGAGATCATCAACCTTCCCTTTATTCCAATTGGTAAAAGACTACCTCCCCTATCCAGAATATAGGCCTTTGTATTGAATATAGGTTTTCCTATATGAACCTTTCCTTCGGTCATAAGACCTGATAATACATCAACGGTCGTTTCTGTTGGTCCATAGTTATTAAAAAGTTTATATCTTTTTTTTATAAGCCTATCTTTTGTGTGTAATTGTAATGGTTCTCCTCCTACAATTAAAGTATGTAAGGATTTGATCTTTTTCCTTGTTGATAAGAGTTCATCTATAAAATTTGGAACATAGTTTAAAATGGATATCCGGTTTTGTTCAATATAGTTGTATAAGCCAATAGAATCATTAAGAATATCACTCCCTATTATATGTAATTTTCCTCCAGATATTAATGTTCCAAATATATCTTGTGTACTGGGATCAAAGGTATAAGATGTTAGTAATAATGAGTTCGTAGAAGAATTAAGATGAAAAGTAGATGTATACCAATTTATTTGATTCGTCATGTTCTGGTGGGTTACCATTACTCCTTTTGGCTTCCCTGTAGTTCCTGAAGTATAGATAATATAGGCCAGATCCTCTGGTAAGGCTTTATGTATGCTATTCTCTTTATGATAAAGGGTATATTCTTCTAGAAATCTATTTATAAAAACCTGGTCTATCGTTGCCTTTGCCTTACTATCATCTTCTATATATTGGATTCGTTGTTTCGGGTGATTTATATCTATCGGCACATAGGTTCCTCTCAATTTTAAAACCCCCAGAATAGCGATCAGTAAATTTTCACTTCTATCTAGTTTTATTGCTACAGGATCATTGTGTTTTATTTCATGGATTTTATAAAGATAATCGGCTAGTTGATTAGACCTCTCATTTAACTCTTTATAGGTAAGCTCTTTATTTTTAAAGACAATTGCAACAGCTTCAGGTGTTCTAATTACCTGTTCTTCAAATAACTCTATGACCGTTTTGCATTTTGGATAATCTACCTCTGTATGGTTAAATTTTTTAAGGATCAGGTTGATCTCTTCTTCTGTGAGATAATCTATAGATATTATTTTTTTTGTTGGTGTTAGAATCATCTGATTCATTAAGTTTTCAAAATGACTGAAGATTCTGGTCATCAAAATTTCATCATAAACATCTATATTATACTCTATCTCTAAATACAGTTTTTTATTTTTCTCCAAAAAGGTTAGAGTCATATCAAAGGGAGAAGTACTTCGTTCTAATCTATAAGGTTCCATTTGTATGCCACTTAGCGCTTGATCGTTATTTGATATGGTTCTTACCTGGTTTTGGTTTTGTAAGACCACCATAACATCAAATAAAGCAGAACGAGAGGTATCTCTTTTCAAATCTAATTTAGAAACCAATTCATCAAATGGATAATTTTGATTTTCATAGGCCTCTAATAAAACCTGTTTTTGTTGTAGTAATAGTTTTTCAAAACTGATATCTTCTTCAAACTGCGTTCTAATGGCTAAAGTGTTCAGATATAGTCCTATCTGATCCTCCAAATCAGGGTGTTCTCGTCCCGCTACCGGAGTTCCAATAATAATATCCTTTTGATCTGTATAACGAAATAACAAGCCGTTGACCCCAGCCATTAAAGTCATGAATAGTGTAGCATTCCTACTGTTGGAAAATTGTTTTAATCCAGACAGGAACTCTTGAGAAAATTGATGCCTTATGGTTTTACCATTATAAGTTTGAACTACCGGACGTGCCCTAAAGCTGGGAAGATCCAGAACAGGAAGCTCTCCTTTAAATTTATTTAACCAATAGGCTCCAGAAGATCTGTAATTATCATTGTTTAACTGCGATTTAAGCCAGACGGAATAATCCTTATACTGTATAGAAAGGGCTTCATTTTCATACTCCTTGTTCTTTAACAATTGGTTATAAGTCCTTATTACCTCAAGGATCAATAATTCCATAGACCAGCCATCACTTATAATATGATGAATAACAAAGGAAAACAAATACTTCTCTTTTCCCGTTTGTATTAAAGTAGCTTTGACCAAAGGGGCTTTCGTTAAATTGAATGGTGTTGCCTGTAGTTCTTGTATAGACTTATTAGTTACTTCTTTTTCTCTATTTTTATGATCCAAAAAACTTAGTTTAAAACTTTGTTTTTCTTTGTCTGTAATATATTGATAAACCTCTCCCTCTTCATTAGCCTTAAAATAAGTTCTCAACACTTCATGCCTATCAATCAAAAGGTTAAATGCCCTTTTAAATATATCAACGTTCAATATCCCAATTAAAGTAACGGCCCCAGAAATATTATAAGCCACATTTCCCATTTCAAACTGGCTTAATATCCATATCCTGTGCTGGGAAGGGGTTAAGGGATAACAAGTTTGTTTCCTGGCTTTGGGAATGGCTTTATAATTTGCTTTTTTTATATGCTTAGCAATACTTTCAATGATTGGATCTTTAAAAAAATCTCTAAAGGTAATATTCCCATTAAGTCGCTTGTATACTTGATTGATCACTTGACCAATCATTAAACTATGCCCTCCTAATTCGAAAAAGTCATTTTGTATTCCCACTTTTTCTATAGAAAGAATTTCTTTCCATATTTCCACCAGCTCTTGCTCTACCTCGTTTCTGGGAGCAATAAAATTAGTTATAGAAGCATGATTTATTTTTAGATTTTTCAAGGCTTTTCTATCAACCTTTCCATTTGGTGTTAATGGAACCGATTGTAATGCATGGAAATGACTGGGTACCATATAAGCGGGCAACCTTGTTTTGAGGTATTGTTTGAGAATTCGATTATCAATGATCACCGTTCCAATATAATAAGCTATTAGAGATTCATTTTTAACCAAAACTATCACCTGCTGAATATCTTCACTGTATGACAGAATGGAATTCTCTATTTCTACTAATTCAATCCGATATCCTCTTAGCTTTACCTGATGGTCTTTTCTTCCCAAAAACTCAATATTTCCATCTGTAGACCATTTGGCCAGATCGCCCGTATCATACATTTTCTGATCTTTCTCGAACGGGTTATCAATAAATTTTTCTACAGTAAGTTTGGGACGATTTAAATAACCTTTGGACAAACCCTGTCCTGAAATATATAATTTTCCAGGTACTCCTATGGGAAGAAGCTCCAAATTATCGTCCAGGATATAAACCTTAGTATTTGAGATTGGTTTCCCAATTGAAATCGATGTAGTATATTCTTTGTTATTATTCAATCTATAAACAGTACTATACGTGGTATCTTCAGATGGACCATACAGGTTTCGAATTTCAGCCTTCGTTTTTACCAATACGTTTGCGATATCAACGGGAAAAGCTTCACCAGCCAAATTGATGACGCCTATTTTATCCGTATCTATTCCGCTATCTATTAAACTCCTCATACTTGAAGGAACCGTATTAATCAAAACTTGATTGTCATTCTCCAATGCCTCTTTTATGTCGAGTGCGTTATTAAGAAGTTTTAACGGTTTTCCAATGGAAAGGGGGTAGAACATTTCATAAATCGAAAGATCAAAGCAATGTGAAGTGGTCGCGTAGACCATGCTAAAACTTTTTGTATTAAATTCTTGCTGAGCCCAATACAGCAACACCATTGCATTATGATGAGATATCATCACACCCTTTGGATTACCTGTTGTTCCCGAAGTATATATAACATAGGCCAGATCGTTTGGTGTATTTGTACGTACCAGATCTTTCTTGCAGTACTTACTCTTTACCTTTTTAAACCTTTCTATAAATTCCCTATCTATTACCACTTTTGCCCTGCTGTTATTCTCTATATAACTGATACGATGTTTTGGATAATTAACATCGATGGGAACATAAGCTCCTCCCGTCTTAAGAACAGCCAATATGGAAATCAATAGGTTTTCATCCCTGTCTAACTTGATGGCTAAGAGGTCGTTGGGTGAGATATTGTATTTATGCTGGAGATAGTTTGCCAATAGATTGGCTTCCTCATTCAATTTTAAATAAGAGAACTTTTTCTCCTTGTACAAAAAAATAGTTTTGTTTGGTGTTTTCCGTACCTGCCCCTCAAACATATCCATTAAGGAACTTTCCTCCGGGTCATTCCAGCTTGTATTGTTAAATTTCTCTATTAACAGTTGCTTTTCTTCCGGAGTAATTATGGGTATCTTTTCTATCTGGTAATCTATGCGATCTTTGAGATCACATACCCATGTTATGAAGGTTTTTAAAAAGTGATCTGCAATTGTTGGTGTTACAAACGACTCATTGTAAAAAAGATAAAATTCGAAATTATCTTTTGCTTTTTCAACTGAAAGTGTGAAAGGAAGATATCCCGACGAATTTTGTGTTGATGTATTATACAAAAGGCCATACAAAGCATATTCTTCGAAAGCGTGCTTCTCTTTGATTTTCCTTTCGTAATTTGAGTTTTGGTAGGTTTCCTTAACCTCTCTCTTTTTCTTTTGTAAGTATTGTTTAACCGTTTCTTCCTTAATTGGTGTAAACTCAAACAATAAAGAAACTTTGTCTTCACCTATTTTTTGAGAATAAATAAAACTCCTCGTTTCAAAATAGCGATGAAGCAACATATTAAATATACTTAAAAAAACTGTGTATTCAACTATGGGATTAGCATTAGTAAGTTCAGGTAAATACGAAAGGCGTTCTTTATTGATAACCTCTTTTATGAGTTTCCGATTCCCTAAAGAAAACTCATTTACTTTTGTGCCCCCTTTAATCTTTCTTAACCAATAACTGGATGCTAACTTTTGTTTAAAATTTATCAAAATAATAAATTATATGGTATTTATAAGACGTCTTCTAAAAAGTATACGGGTATGGTGGCTATAATATTCTGTTGTAATGAATTAATTCTTACAATAATCTTATCATGATTGTCAGTTCTAATCATTTCGCAATCCAATCCGTTAAGCGGTCCGTAGGAAATTTTCTTTATTTCACCTACTTTCGGTATTGTTCTGGTTGTTTCAACATTAGATATATTACTATCCCCCACCAAAAATTTAATTTGGTTAATTTCTTTGTCTGAGACTAGAGCATATTCTCTTCCAAAACTTACATAACAAAACACTCCATTGACCGATAAACAGCAATGAAACTCGGCTGGAGATTTTAAATTGACAAAAACATAGGATGGAAACAATGGTTTTAGAACAACCTTCTTTCGATCACTCCACTGCCTGAGTGTTCGTGCCTGAGGTAAAAAAGGTTCAAGCAATTTTCCTTTTAAAGTATCATATATTCTGCGCTCCCAGTTAGGTTTTACGTAGAGAACATACCAACCGCACTTAAAATTCATATAAGCTAAGTTTTTTGAGATTCAGACAAGGCTTCGCCTTTCTCAGTCACATGAGATCTAATAATTGAAAAAATAATAAGGAGGAAAATTATTATCGTATTTTCCGTAACAAAGAAATTACTACGATATTATAAAGCTTGGAATTGTACTCGTCTGCAAGATCGATATTTTTTTACAATAATCAAAAGATTATTTACCACAATTAGAAACTGTATTTGATGATGTATTCATAACTATTTCATATCCAAAATCATAGGGAAGCCAGGATATTAAGCAACGTAAATGAAAGATGGTATTAGAGCGTAATATACTCTGTACCTATGTTGTACCTAAACCAAAAAAAGCCGAGAACAAATCTCAGCTTTTTCAGTATTTATGGTGGGTGGAAGACCGGGTTCGAACCGGCGACCTCTGGAACCACAATCCAGCGCTCTAACCAGCTGAGCTACAACCACCATGTTTTTTAATAGCTACACATAGCCATTTAGGAGGTGCAAATGTATAGCATTTATCTTCTTTTTGCAAAATGAAAAATGAAATTTTATACCGATTCTTCTTTGCTGCGTAACTATTGATTCGTCGGCTGGCAATAAATAGGCTGCCTATAATTGCAGTACCATTAAATATTTACACCAGGTCGTCTAATGATTTCACTGCCACAAAACGCTCTGCCGTAAAACCTTCCGCATATTTCTGTCCGGTTAATCGTCCCAGGTCTCTCGCCCTGTAAATAACACTATCAATAAAGTTTTTACTACTGATAGGCGTTTCCGGTTCTTCACTATTAGGGTCGTAAAACTGAGAACCATAAGCCCGAATGGCCTGTATTTTATGTTCTATAAAATTATTTACCTCCACCACAAAATCCGGTTCTATAGGTTTCCACTGGATATAGTGATATACCGCCTTAGGACGCCACGGATCCTGCCACTGCTCTTCCCCTTCAAATCTCGTATCAATCTTTATCAATCCGCTCAGAAAACAGGCATCGCTTACCAGTTTACTTCCTCTTCCATGATCTATATGCCGGTCTTCAATGGCGTTGCACAGCACAATTTCCGGTTGGTATTTACGAATCATTTTTATCACCGCTAACTGATGCTTCCGGTCGTTCGTAAAAAAACCATCCGCAAATTCGAGATTTTCCCGTATGGAAATCCCGAGAATTTCGGCTGCCGCTGCTGCTTCTTTATCCCGTATCTCCGCTGTTCCTCTTGTCCCCAGTTCACCGCGGGTCAGGTCTACAATCCCAACTTTCCTGCCTTCGTGAATAGCTTTTGCCAAAGTGGCTCCGCAGCCGAGTTCCACATCATCCGGATGTGCTCCGAAAGCCAAAATATCTAATTTCATAGTTACGTTATTGTTTTACCTGATGGTTTTACCTCTTTTTTTCGAGCTTTTGCCAGGGCTTGTTCTATATCATCAATCAGGTCTTTAATGTTTTCAATTCCCAGCGAAAAGCGCAATAAACCTTCGCTAATACCCTGTCTGATCCTTTCTTCCGGTTTTAAAAGAACATGTGAGGTTTGAGCCGGAGACAGTATCGTGCTTTCCACTCCCGCCAGACTCATTACCGGTTTAATTAATTTTAGTTTGCGCTGAAAAAGCATCGGGTCCAAACCTGCTCGCAGTTCAAAAGAAAGCATACCGCCATATCCTCTCATTTGAGCCTTTGCCAATGCGTGGTCGGGATGTGATTTCAGGCCGGGATAATACACTTTGAATATATCCGGGTGCTTATACAGGTATTTTGCCATTTTTTTAGCATTTCTATTCTGTGCCTTTACCCGTAGTCCTAATGTTTTAATACTGCGCTCCAGTAACCAAACGGTATAATCGCTTAAAGAACCTCCAAAATTTTTAGCTGTAGCCTGTATCCTGGTCATGTATTGTTGCGAAGAAACCACAGCACCCGCCAGGATATCACTATGTCCGCCCAGGTACTTCGTAGCACTGTGAATAACCACATCGATACCCAGATCAAGCGGATTTTGATTTACCGGACTGGCAAACGTATTATCGATTACCGATACCAGGCCGTATTTCCTGGCTATTTTTACTACTTCTGCGATATCGGTAATGGTTAATAACGGATTAGACGGCGTTTCTATATAAATAACCCGGGTATTTTCCCTTATCTTATTTTTAAAGTCCTCAGGTTTCAGTCCGTCGGTAAAAGAATACTCAATTCCAAACTTCGTGAACTCCTCCACAACCATATTAAAAGTACCCCCGTACAGGCTTTGTTGTAATACCACATGATCGCCCTGTTGTAAAAAAGAGAGTAGCGTACTGCTTTCGGCCGCCATTCCGCTGGCAAAAAGCATCGCGGCTTCTCCGTGTTCCAATGCAGCTATTTTTTTAGCCAAGGCCTCCTGGTTCGGCGTATTAAAATACCTTGGATACCGTTTCGTATTAACTCCGTCAAAGGCATAGGCAGTTGACATGTACAGGGGCGAAACCACCCCCCTAAATTGGGTATCCTCAATTCCTCCGGCATGTGTGCATAACGTATGCAGTCGCCACTTTTTATGATCCATAGGTTGGTTGCATCAAATTAATTATGAACGAATTTATAAAAAAAACAAAAGTAACGTATTAAATAATGGTTAGCTTATACGGTAACGGCTTTCCACTTCCCTTTCCGGAACCAGAGAATCCCAATGATAGCGATCAATACTTCTGCCATGGTAATGGCCAGAAAAACGCCTAAAGGCCCCCAATTAAACTGTAGGGCAGCCAGGTAAGCAAAAGGAAGCTGAAACAGCCAAAAACAAATAAAGTTAATAACGGTGGGTGTTTTGGTATCTCCGGCGCCATTAAAAGCCTGGATAATCACCATTCCGTAGGCATAGAACACATACCCCGCAGCAATGACCTGCAAACAGAGGCTTCCGTATTTTATTACCGACGGATCGCTGCTAAAAGCCGAGATAATATATTTGGCAAATAACAAATATCCCACCGAGACAATAACCATAAACCAGGCATTGTATTTTCCCGTTTTCCAAACAGACTGTTCAGCCCTGTCGGGCTTTTGAGCTCCCAGATTCTGCCCTACCAGTGTAGCCGCCGCATTACTCATCCCCCAGGAGGGCATCAAGGTAAACATCATCACGCGAATGGCAATGGTATAACCCGCTAATACCTCACTTCCGAATTCCGACATAATACGCATCAGAAATACCCAGCTGGAAGTTCCTATCAGAAACTGACCGATCCCCCCCAGCGATACACGGATCAGATTCAGCATAACACCTACCCTCAAAACCAGGTCTCTTACGGTAATCTTAATACGGCTCCATCCGTAAAACAGTAATATGAGTTGAAAAATAACGGCTGTTCCCCTGCCAATAGTCGTCGCGATAGCAGCACCCATAACCCCGTATTCCGGAATGGGCCCGAGGCCAAAGATAAAAATCGGATCGAGGATGATGTTCAATCCGTTAGACAGTACCAGTGACCACATGGCTATGGAAGCATCGCCCGCCCCTCGGAAAATAGCATTGATAAGGAAAAGCAGCATAATGGTAATATTCCCGGCCAGCAGGATCTGTGTATATCCGTACCCTTCCGCAATCAAGTCGGGTTCGGCCCCCATCAGCGAAAGGATCTCCTTCGGGTAAAAGATCCCTATAGCGCTTACACCCAGGGCTACTACAACCCCTAAGAATATAGCCTGTACCGCAGCCTGGCCGGCGCCTTTCAGATCTTTTTCACCAACCCTGCGTGCCACCACTGCCGTAGCTGCCATGCTAAGACCAATGGCCACCGCATATACCAGGGTAATCACCGATTCGGTAAGCCCGATGGTAGCCACCGCATTGGTGCTTACCCGCGATACATAAGCGATATCTACCAGTGCAAACACCGATTCCATAAGCATTTCCAGGATCATAGGAACCGATAGCATAAAAATAGCCTTACGGATACTGCCGGAGGTAAAATCCTGTTGTTTGCCCGTCACGGCAATTTTAAAATACTGAAGGAGTTGTTTAAATGTAAAGGTACGCTGGTTGGTCATTCCGGTAAAAATAGAAGGAAAAAACGAAATACGCTAATAGGGCGAAAAAGTTTTTAGTATGTCAGCAAGGCGTTTACACGGTTTCCAACATTACCAAGAGAAACCTATGCAAACAAAAAAAATACCGCCAAGAGCGGTATTTTATATTTTTTAGTTTAAGGGGATTATGCAGCTTTGTTTTTTAAACGTTCCAATTCTTTTTTAAGTAAAATATTTTCATCAATAGCATTTTGATATTCCATTTCTTTCAGAAAATTCAGATCTTCTAGCCTCTTTTTCAGAGAATAAATAACCACCAACACTAAGATGATAGATCCAACTAAATAAACCCAAACTAAATGATCATCAAATGCCATATTAGCATCAAACACAAAACCTAACTGCAATGCATAACAAAAACAGGGTACAACAACTCCAAAAATGTATGGTCTCAAGAAGGCTGCTACCAAAATAAGAAGAGGGGAAACTGTCTGACACACTGCCCATACCAAATCACCAGTACTGGGCCATCCGTAGAGGTTATCTAACGTTATGTCAAAATAAACAAAAAGTTTATCTAAATATAAAACTAAACCAGAAAGTACAATCAATAGAGTACCTATAGCAGATTTAAGCTGAGACGTCTCTGCCTTGCTGCCCAGGTCTTCTACCTTTTCTGACTGCGTATAAATCTTTCTTTTCATTCTTTATAGTGGTTTGCTCCACTGCTTGCTCGGTGTCATTGTTAGGCGCAAAAGCCGTAATAACAGCCACAGCAAATACTGCGGCAATGCCGAAAAGTACATGTTTCATTTTCATAATAGTGTTCTTAAAATGTTCGTTCTCTTATACGAAACTACACATTTTTTTTAAGATTACCTTATGAAAAGGCACAATTTTGCACTTTGTCAAGCATATTATTCACCTCAATATTAGCTTATTACTAAAGGATTTGCTAAAAAATGTTGTGAATTTGTAAGAAATTGTGGTAAACACCCCAGACGTTAGGGTTTTGTTAAAATCATACCGGTTAGTATGTGAAAATTTTGCTAAACCCCTGAGAATAAGCCTCTCCCCAGCTACTCTTCCCTAACGCCCTGCATGTCAAAATAGTGCACTTTGTGCGATTTTTTGGCAAAACCATAATTCCCGGTCGTGCAAAAGAAAAATACGAGCATTTAGAATCTAAAAAAAATGTTAAAATTTACGTTTCAGCGGTTTTTTTAGTGCTTTAATCGTTAAAAAACGATAAAATACACGGATAAAAATGGTACAAACCCATACAAAAACACACCTATATGCGTGTTTGTTTTCCTTAAAAAAGGACATTGAAAAAGGGTACCGGATGTAAGCGAGGAAATAAATAGGTTATCCGTATAGCTTTTTTAAAGGCAACTTACGCGGTTAAGATTAAAGTATCTGTATACACGGGAAAGGGTTTGGATTACCTTATACCAATAAAAAACCCATGCAAAACGCATGGGAGCGGGTTGTTAATCTTTTTTATCCTGCTATTGATATCGAAGTCCGATATAAAAATCACCGTCGTAACTACCCAGGAAATTAAAATTACCCAGTTTAAGTTCGGTATACCCCATCCATTTGTGGAATTTGGAATACCCTCCTCCAACAGTAACTCCGCTGTATTTTACTTCCAGTGCACTCCGATAGTTTACTTCTTCTATATCGTGGTAGGAAACATTACCGTATATATTCAATCCGATATCGCCTGTAAGCAGTTGTTGTTTGGCGAATAGCTGCGGGGTCATAGCCTCAAAATTATAAAAATCCTCCTCGGTCCCGTCCTCCATCGATACGTCAAACACATCATTTACGGTAACGCCCAGATATCCACTGCTGTGGTGAAAGCTAAGCGAAGCCCCTCCGTAGGTTGCTTTGCGCGATGGCGTTTTATAATACCCGACGATCAGGCTCATGCGAATCCTTCCCTTTACACATCCCAAATGCATATTCACTCCGTCATAAAACTCTTTGTTGAGGTAGCCCACTCCCAGATTATACGAATCGTAATTGGACTCTATTGGGAAATTGGCCTGTACGGAAAACATATCCAAATCGGTTACAGCACCAACCGACATGGTATCCAGCACTATATTGGGTGAAACGTGAATGGGAAGCAATTGCTCCATACTGTGGGGTACCAGTTGTTGCCCATAGGCGCCTTGTAGTACCAAGACAAGGCCTATCATTATCTTTTTCATAATAGTGTTTATATAGCTAGTGGTATGCTAATGTTCTGGAATAAAAATACCTTTATATACCCACATTTCGTGCAATATTCATATAAACACCCTGAATTTTCGGTAAACGGCTTTTTTTAACAAGCTTCCTTTTATAAAAAACAGAGGATCAGCTTATTTTACCGATAAACCGTATCTGTTAATTTATTTCTGAGAGTAATAAAATCCCAGCTCTTTCGTAAGCCAATCCGGTAGTTCCGGTAATTCCGATCTGGGGATCAGCAGTGTAGAGATATTGTAAAGGTCTTCAAAGATTTCGTGTTTTTTAGCAGTTTCCTTCAGGTATTTATGCCCACTGGAGCCTCCGGTGCCTATTTTGCCTCCAAGCATCCGTTTTACCATTTGTGCATGCCGGAATCGCCAGGTGGTTAACAGTTCATCCACATCCAGCACCAACGACAATAACTGATTGGGCATATACAGTATGGGTTCGTCTCTGTACAACCGGATCATTAAGGCAGCTATGGTAGCGCGATACGAAAAGCCCAATACGCCTTTTTCAAGTTGTTCCTTATGGAAATCTTCATCTAAAACCGTTTTAAAGTAACTTTCGGTTGATCCCAGCATTTCCATACGCATCTGCTTCTCTCCCTTTTTAAGGTAGGGGCTATGCTGTATTTGCTCCTGCTCGCTGTCCAGCATTTTATAAACCGCCTGTTTATATGCCTTTAAAAAATCAAACGACCCAAATTCGAGGAACGGAGTTCGCTCTAACCAATCTTCAATAAGCTCTTTTAAACTATTTTGATCTTCCAGTTCCTGAAGTTCTTCTTTAAGTCCGGGATGAAATGCCTGATGGTATGGTTTTCCGTTATAGGTAATACGTCTGTTGCTTTCCAGCCCTAACATAATTTCCACTTTTCTAAACTGAACCGATTGAAAACCGGAAGCCGGAAACAGATATTCCCGGAAGTCTAAAAAATCCAGAGAAGACATGGTTTCGAGGATATGGATTTGCTGAATGAGTAATTTTTCGATTTCAACAATACGCTTTAGTTTATAAATAACCTTCCCGATAGATTTTTCATCCACCACTTTACTGGAAAATTCCCGAACAATGGCTTTAAGTTCATGAAGTATTTGTTTAAACCAAAGCTCATAGGCCTGATGAATTATAATAAATAACATTTCATCATGTGCGGGTTTCCCCAATTCTTCCGACCTCGGATGCTGCGCACTCAGCAACCGATCTATTTCCAGGTATTTGTGATAGTGAATCGAAGCGTATTTGTCTTTTTTCATGACTTATTTTTTAAGCTATTAGCCGGGAAGGCTCCTAAAAAGAAACTCATCCTTTACCGGCAGTTTTTTTATAATGTTTTTTGTATTTCCAAAAACTCAGCGCACCCAGAACTAATACGCCTATCACGGTATACCAAACAAAAGTAGGTGTAATTACCTTGTCACCATTGGCATAGCTATGAAGTCCGCTCAGGTAAAAATTAACCCCAAAATAGGTCATCATAATACTTGCATAGGCCGCAATACTCATAAAATTATACATCCACCTTCCCCGTAGCCCGGGAACCAGCCTCATATGGATAACGAAGGCATAGATCATAATACTAATGAGTGCCCAGGTTTCTTTAGGGTCCCATCCCCAGTAACGTCCCCAGCTCTCATTGGCCCATTGTCCGCCCAGGAAATTTCCAATGGTAAGCATGACCAATCCAACGGTTAGTGCCAGTTCGTTAATAATAGTGATTTCCTGAATATGAAGGTCCATAGCCTTTTTATTTTTTGTGGTAGTAAATACCATAAGCAAAAGCGCCACCACACCCAGAATCATACCCAGCGTAAAGGGGCCGTAGCTCCCCACAATTACAGGTACGTGGATAATACCCCAGTAGGTATTAAGTACCGGCTGCAGGTTGGCAATGGCCGGATCTAACCAGTTCATATGAGCCCCCAGCAATACCAGGGAAGTTACAAAAGCTGTGGAGGCCACGGTAAGATTAGATTTCCTTAAAAACAATAAGCCTATCCCCATGGTAGCCCAGGCTACATAAATCATACTTTCATAAGCATCACTCCACGGGTAATGTCCGCTTATATACCATCGAAATATCAAACCGGCCGTATGTAAAAGGAATAAGAAGACAATACCGAACTTTAAGATATTTATTAAAACCCTAACCCCCCGGTTCTCTTTAAATATTTGCAGGATTATAAAGAAAAACATAGTGACTCCGATAATCATATACCACAGTAACAGTTTTTCAAAGATGTTCACTTTGTTATACAGTATTTCCGCTTTAATTTTTTTCTCGGAAGGTAACACCTCAGAGCCATGGTTCCTCTGATTTTGCTTTAAGGCTTCCAAAATCTGATCGGCTTCGGCATAATCTCCGGTTGCTTCAGCCTGGCGTAAGGACATCAAATAATAGGGGATCGAATTTTTTATGAAATTACCGTACAGTGAATCGCTTACGGTAAACTTACCGGATCGCAAATGGAAACTCGATATCCATTTGTTATTCTCATTGTCCAATAACGGATAGATTTTAATGATCTCTCCTCCCAAAGCACGTTCCAGGAGTCCCAGAAACTGATCTGATTTACGCAAATCCTTCTGAAACTTATTGGGAGTGGCCGTAGCGTACGCCTGTTGCAGATAGGGTGCCAATTTATATCGGCCGGTGGCATCAAAAAAATCGGTGGCCCTTAAATATTTTTTTCCTTTTGGCACTCCAATAAGATCGCGAAGGCTATCGTTGTCTTTTTTAATATTAATCATGTCTACATGATACCAGATTCCGGGATTTTGCATCATGGATAACAACATCTGATCGGCATTCATCCCTTTTATCGAACTCCCTTTATTGAGTTTCCGCAACAGTTCGGAGGAAAACGAATGAATAGGTTTCATACGCCCGCCATCATCCTGTATTACCAATTCTCCAAATTTTTCGGCATGGGCTTCCGAAACCATCGTTGTCTTCAAAACCGAATCAACCTGTGCCGTTGTTGGCGGTTGAAAACTATGATCATGTCCGTCGTCTGCCGTATGCTCCTGTCCTTCCTGAGCCATCGTAGCAGAAAATCCGAAAAACAATACAAACACAGTAAGTGCTGCTTTTTTTATCTTTATTTTTTTCAGCATTTTTCCAAGGTCTTTGAATCTGGTTTTCCCGAAAAACATTATCGCCATCAAACCAAAGTACAACATGAAATACCCGATGTAGGTAATGAGTGTTCCCCAATAGTCGTGGTTAACCGATAAAATGGTTCCCTTTTCGTCCGGATCAAACTGCGCCTGGTAAAACCTGTATCCTTTATGATCCAGGATATGATTCATAAAAATATCGTAATCAAAAGGTCGTTCCTTATCGTTTACAGTCACCTTACTCATAAAAGAAGAATATCCCCGTTCGGTTCCCGGGTATTTTTCAGCGATAAAATCGTTGAGTTTAATACTAAACGGAAGGGGATGACGCACCGAGCCATAGGTAATTTTAAAATCCAGGCCGCCCACGCTGACTTCTGTAGGTTCATTAATGGTTCCTTTTCCTCCCAGTACTTTCACCTCTTCGGTTTGTCCGTTAGACGTTACATTAAGAATCATAGCATCCTCACGGGCCTGTTGTTTGTCTTTTACCTCCACAATCTGATAGGTGCCCCGAATGAGTTGTTCCGGAATAACAAACTGCATCCCTGCCATCGTATACAAAGATCTGAGCATCAGTGGCTGGACCGAATCTGTTACAACGGTTCCCTGAAGCCTGTCGGCCATTCTCATAAATGTTCCCTCAAAAGGTGTTTTTATCGTATAAATACTATCGGAAGTGGTAATATTCACCGCACCGGGAGTTGGTTTGTTCAGGGCAAACAGAATGTTGTGAATGCTGGCCACTTCTCCGTTTTTAAGAAAGTGGTCGTGTCTGTTTCCATCACCTGCTTCTACAATTTTTAAATATTCTTCTCCTGCATGATCGGACACCAGTGTTTCTTCAGCACCATCTATATAACCCACATATGAAATGGTAAATTCCTGCCCGTTAAAATCGGACTTCCAGGGAAGGCTGCCCTGAATGGCTTCCGGGGTAACCCTTATATGATCCTGAAGTGACTTTCGAGTGGGTTCGCCGTTTATTTCTCCGTCTACAAAAGCCGTCAGATAGGTTTTTTCGGAAAGAAAGAAATCAGAAGTAGCTCCTTCTCTGATAGGCATCATCCCTTCATAGCCAATATACCGGGTTACGAATGCTCCGACAATAATAAGAATCCAGGAAAGGTGTAAGGTTAGTACCGGCCATTTTTCCTTTCGCAAAAGTCGGTAGCGAAAAATATTTCCTGCGAAATTAATAACAAAAAATACCATGATAGCCTCAAACCACCAGGTATTGTATATCCATATACGGGCCGTATCTGTGCTGTACCAACTTTCTATAAAAGTTCCAAAAGCCATGGCAGCAGCAAATACTATAAATAAAATGGACATTAAACGAGTAGAGAATAGAATATTCTTAATTTTTTGCATGGGTAGCTGCTATTTGAAGCGATTTTTTCGCTTGCAAAAATACTGCGTTTTTAGCACTTTTTTGACGATTTGACAGGGAATTATCCTTTCCTTTTTGTTAATCTTTATAAGAAGGTCTGTTTGTAAAAATATCTATATGAATAAAACTGGCCATTTTTCGTGCTCTATTCTTTAAAATAAATACTTCTTCCCCTTCAAAATGTTCTTCTAAAGTTTGCACCCAATGGTTTAACCATTTCCCGAAATAATGCTCATCTATAGCATAATCGGTAAAGACATCTACCTTTCTGTGTACTTCAATAGGGTTTCCGTTGTAATTTCTTTCTATGAATAGCTGGCTGCACCAAAAATCGGTCAGGTGATTCAGATGATGATCCCAATCTCTTATCATTCCATTAAAAATAGGGCCTAACAGCTCATCTTTTCTGATTTTATCATAAAATGTCTTAACAAGAAAAAAGACATTCTCCCGGGTTTGTAACTTTCTTTTTATCATTACTTCAAAGATAAAACAGTGAAGTTTTTTATTATAGCCGAATAGGTTTTATTTTAGCCTTATGGTTAAAGTTGTTGTTATCGGTGCGGGGAATGTAGCTTATCATTTGATAAGAGCGATTTGTGAGAGTAAGGAGGCTGAAGTTGTACAGCAGTACAATCGTTCCCTGGGTAATATTGATACTCAGGGTTTTAATTATCCTGTAACCGATTCGTTAAACGATTTAAAACCGGCCGATATTTATGTGATCTGTGTTCCTGATGATGCCATAAGCGTAGTGTCGGCAAAAATGGATATCGGAAATGCCCTGGTGGTTCACACCTCGGGAAGTGTGGATATGCATCAGTTAAATGCCAGCTCGGATCGGGGTGTTTTGTATCCGCTGCAAACATTTTCCAAAAAAGAAAAGGTCCGTATGAAACAGGTCCCATTCTGTATTGAGGCAGAAACCGAAGAGGATTTTAAATTACTCCGGCAACTGGCTAAATCTATTTCCAATCAGGTGTATACCGTTAATTCCGAGCAGCGCAGAAAACTGCATCTGGCTGCCGTTTTTGTAAATAATTTTGTAAATCACCTATATCATATCGGATTCGAAATTTGTCTGGACGAAGGAGTCTCTTTCGATCTTTTAAAACCTTTAATAAAGGAAACGGCCCGGAAGATTGAGCATATTACTCCCTTTGAAGCTCAGACCGGACCGGCCAAGCGCAATGACCAAACTACCATTGACAAACATATAAACGATTTAAAATACATTTCTCATAAAGAAATATATACACTCTTAACACACTCTATTCAAGATACTTATGGAAAAAAGCTATAAAGAATACCTCGAACATATTACCACTTTTGTGTTTGACGTTGATGGGGTATTGACCGATGGTACTATTGTGATAACATCCGATGGTCACCAATTGCGAAATATGAGCATTAAAGACGGGTACGCCTTGAAAACAGCGGTTGACACGGGTTATAACGTTTGTATTATTTCGGGGGGTAGCAACGAAGGGGTACGTTTGCGTTTAAGAGGATTGGGAATAACCGATATACATCTGGGCGTTTCCCACAAAACTGAACAGTTAGACGAGTATTTCGACCTGTATGAAATAAAACCGGAGCATGTATTATATATGGGTGATGATCTGCCGGATCTGCCGGCCATGCAAATGGTAGGGCTTCCCTGCTGCCCACAGGACGCTGCTCCCGAAATAAAGGATGTCTCCAAATATGTTTCTCATAAACAAGGGGGTAAAGGTTGCGTTCGGGATGTTATTGAACAGGTACTGAAGGTTCAGGGAAAATGGAATGGAAATTACAGCGCTAATTACGATTAAGTAAAATACAACATGATCACTTCATTTCATAAATCCGGCCTTTTAATCGCTGCCTATACCATACTTGTACTTTATCTGGTAAAGTTTTTTTTTATAGAAATCGCTATTAGAGACAGTGCTTTATCTCATTTTCAATACGCTTTGCTGGTACTGGCACTTATCTGCATTATGTTATCCGGCCGGATCCTTATGAAAAGCCTGAAAGTACTTTCCGATATCCCAATCAGCTTCTTTGTTTTGAATATTCTGGGGATCGGAATTGGTTTTTATCTCTCGTATATCATCGGTAAAATAAGCTTTGCGCTTTTATTTGTCTTATTATCTGCTTTTCTTTATGTATACGGCACTTCATTATTTCGAACTTTTATTCTCAATAATGTACTCATTTCGCTACTGGTTTCGCTACTGTTTTTGTTTCCGGTGGTATTTGATGTAATTCCGGTGACCAACGACATCAACCGGCCGGTGGTACTTTTTCTAATCAAGGTTTTATCCTGTTTTGCCTTGCTTAGTTTTTTATTGATGATCATGCATGAAATGGCCAGAAATATCTTCTTCGTAAATCCCGATTATAACCGCAATATCAGAAACACTCCCATTGTTCTGGGCAAAAAACGCACTTATAAAATAATTTCAGGACTCAGTTTTGCAATATGCTTATTGATTTTTTCCTGGATTCAACGGTATATATTCCCCTATAAAACTACCGTTATAGTGCTATTGATTGGACTCATGGCTCCTTTATTAGTGATTTCTTTTAAAAGCTGGGAGGTAAAAAAGGCATACGACCGGGTTTTAATTTTATGGTTAATTCGCTGGTGCCTGGTCATAACCGCTCTTGCCTGTATTTTAATATCACAAATTTATTTTAAGCGATAATGTTACAAGAAAAATTAAATGGCTACCGGCTTATTCTGGCTTCCGGTTCACCCAGACGACAACAGTTTTTTAAGGACTTAGGGGTAGATGTTGAGATCAGATTGAAACCGGTAGTTGAAGATTATCCGGAGCATTTGGTACATCGGGAAATTTCTGATCACATCGCCCAGTTAAAAGCCATTCCGTTCCAGGGAACCCTCAATGCCAACGAGATTCTCATTACTTCGGATACTATTGTATGGCACCAGAACAAAGCCCTCGGAAAGCCAATCGATGATCAGGATGCCTTTGCCATGTTAACATCACTTTCCGGAAAAACGCATCAGGTTATCACCTCTGTTTGCTTTACAACTCATACCTCTCAAAAAATTGAAAATGCGGTTACCCAGGTATCCTTTAAACATCTGACAGAGGAAGAAATACGGTATTATATACACACCTATCAACCATTAGACAAAGCCGGAGCTTATGGAATCCAGGAGTGGATAGGGCACATCGGTATCACTGAAATTAAAGGGTCTTATGTAAATGTTATGGGGCTTCCGCTTCACCTTGTTTATAAAACGTTAACAACTATGGTTTCAAGCTGAGGAATTTGTAACTTTAGGTCTTGCTAAATTCCCGCCCTATGAAAAAGAATATCTCTTTAAAAATAGTTATTATTCCCATCTTCCTGGTTTTCACGTTTGCCATTTCATGTAAAGAATCCAAAACGGTGGAAAAACTGGCAGTTAACGAAAAAGTAAATTCCGATGCCGAAATCTCAAAGTTTGCCGTACAGCTAAGCAAAGATTTTAAGGATTACTGGTATAGCGGTAAGGCAGAGATAAGTTCGTTTGCACTGGAACAGGCCCGTTACGGGGAATTGAGAAAGGGACATGCGATATTGGTTTATGTAACGGAACCTTTTTTACCCGATGCGCAGGTAAAAGCAGATCAAAGCTCTCGTAAAAATATTTCGGTGTTGAAGTTAAACAGTACTAAAAACTTTTTAACGGGTATCTATCCTTATTCGGTTATGACCAGTACTTTTTATCCCGTTCAGGATGATAAACACGCTCTTAAAATATCAACTTCGGTTCAGGAATGGTGCGGGCATGTATATACGCAACTGAATAACCGGAAATCTTTTGAGGTAACCTCACATTCGTACTTCCAGGGAGAGGCGGATAGAAATTTCACCCTCGACAAAGCTATACTGGAAAACGAATTATGGAACAAAATCAGAATTAATCCGGATGCATTACCGGTGGGAGAAGTATCGTTAATACCTTCATTGGAATACTTCAGAATGACACATACCGACTTTCAGGCTTTTCCCGCCTCATTAAGTCTTGAAAAAGGCTCACAGACCACCACGTATACCATTCGATATACAAAACCCGAACGTACGCTGACCATTACCTTTAATACGGAATTTCCCCATGAAATTTTAGGATGGACAGACCGCTATAAAAGCGGATTTGGACCTAAGGCTACAATGCTAACATCTAAAGCAACGAGAATTAAAACAATTAAATCATCGTATTGGCAAAAAAATTCCAATGCTGATGTATCTTTGCGCGATAGTTTAGGATTATAGTATTTATGGAAAATTTTATTAATAACCACCAGACCGAGATTTTATATAGTGCTCTTACCCTGGGTATATTATTGGTGCTCCGGTTTATCGTTGCGCAAACTATCAGGAGAATTGGTAAACTAAGTGATATAAATAAAGTAAGGACACGACTAATTGTTAAATATGTAAACATCACCATCCTGTTTATAGCTTTACTTATTGCAAGTTTTATCTGGGGAGTTAATTTTAAAGAACTTGCACTTGTATTTTCTTCTATTTTCGCCGTATTGGGTGTAGCATTATTTGCGCAATGGTCTATTTTAAGTAATCTGACTTCAGGTATCATTCTCTTTTTCTCTTTTCCATTCAAGATAGGTGACAGAATCAGAATTCAGGATATAGATTTTCCCAATGAGACTATTATAGAAGATATAAAGGCGTTCCATATAAACCTTCGTACGGATGAAGGAGAACTGATTACTTATCCGAATAATTTATTATTGCAAAAAGGAATCGTAGTATTGGATAGGCGTATTGATGATTATACTACCGATTCGGCTTAAAAGGATAAGCTTTAAGCTGAAATATGGTGTTAAAGATTTTTTAAAAATCTATTGAAGGTATTTATTCTTTCTATATTTGGAAGGTAAGCCTAAAACAACTGACCATGCAAAAAGTAGCTGTATTCTTTTTCGGAGCACTTTTTTCCATTACCACTACTTTTTCACAACCCCCTGATAAATTAGCTTCTTCCGAAATCTACGATGCTGTAAGAAAACTGAATTTTCTGGGGAGCGCGCTTTATATTGCAGCACATCCCGATGATGAAAATACCCGTTTAATCTCTTATTTATCCAATGAGGTAAAAGCGCGAACCGCATACCTATCTATAACCCGCGGAGATGGCGGGCAGAATTTAATAGGACCGGAATTAAGGGAACTTCTGGGAGTGCTTCGCACACAGGAATTGCTGGCTGCACGACATATTGACGGTGGTGAACAACTATTTACCAGAGCTAATGACTTTGGGTATTCAAAACATCCTGACGAAACTCTTAAAATATGGGATAAAGAAGAGGTATTAGGCGATGTAGTATGGGCCATCAGAAAATTCAGACCTGATGTTATTATTAATCGCTTTGACCACAGAACCTCCGGCACTACCCACGGGCATCACACTTCATCGGCCATGCTTAGCACTCAGGCTTTTAAACTGGCCGGCGATAAAAAAGCCTATCCCGATCAATTAAAATATACGGAAGTATGGCAGCCCAGAAGGGCTTTTTTTAACACTTCCTGGTGGTTTTACGGAAGCAGAGAAAATTTTGAAAAGGCTGATAAATCGAGAATGCTTCACGTAGATGTGGGTGTTTACTATCCTTCGAAAGGGATGTCAAATAACGAAATTGCCGCTATTGCCAGCAGTCAACACCTGTGCCAGGGATTCGGGCGAATGACCGTTCGAGGTGCTCAGGATGAATATGTGGAACTTATTGACGGTGATATGCCTCAGGACAAAACCGATATTTTTAGCGGGATTAATACTTCATGGTCCAGAGTGGAAGGAGGAGAACCCATTGGTAAAATCCTTAATGCCGTTGAATCTCATTTTAATTTTAAAAACCCGGCTGTACATCTGGATGAGCTGTTACAGGCATACCGCCTCGTATCCAATTTGAAAGACGAATATTGGAGATCGGTAAAATTAAAAGAATTAAAATCGGTTATAGCTGCCGTAAGCGGACTCTATCTTGAAGCAAGTGCCGACAGTCCGTATACCACGCCCGGAACACCCTTTACAGTTCGCCTGGAAGCTATTAACCGCAGTGAACACCCCGTGTATCTAGCCGGAATTACAATGAATTCACAGAAAGACTTATCGGTTAACAGCCTGTTGGAGAATAACCAACGGAATCAGTATGAAATGGAATTTTCTTTTGACCCGAACACGTATTCCACACCCTATTGGTTAATGGAACAGGGATCGCAGGGCATGTATCAGGTAAATTCAAGAAAACTCATTGGCCTTCCTAATACACCGAGACCCGTTTCTGCTGTTTTTAATATTAAAATTAATAATGTAACCATTCCTTTTACCAGAGATGTTATATATCGATTTTCAAGGCCGGACAAAGGAGAGTTATATGAACCTTTCAACATATTACCTCCCGTGACCTCCCACCTGGAAAATAAAGTCACTATTTTTAACAATACCGCTTCAAAAAAAATACCCGTTACCATTCAATCGGGAAAAACAGGACTCTCCGGAGTTGTTTCGTTACAAAGCCCGGAAGGATGGTCGGTTGTTCCTTCGGAAATAAGCTTCCGTATTCCGCAAAAAGGAGGTAGAGAGACTGTTGTTTTTGAGGTAACTCCTCCCGTATATGAGAGTGAAGGATTTATACAACCCCTTATTACCGTACAGGGCAGGAAATATGATAAAGAACTTGTAGAGATCACCTACGATCACATCCCAAAACAAACGGTACTCCTTCCTTCCAAGGCAAAAGTGGTTCACGCCCATATAGAAAAAGCAGGCAACAATATTGGCTATATTACAGGAGCGGGAGATGAAATCCCGGAAAGTCTCAAGCAAATAGGATATCATGTAATTGTTTTGAAACCGGAAGATATTACACCGGAAATTCTGTCAAGACTTGATGCCATTGTGGTTGGAATAAGGGCCTATAATGTTTCCGATCAATTTAAGTTTAAGCAACCTCTTCTTCTGGATTTCGTGAAAAAAGGGGGAAATATGATCGTGCAATACAATACAGGCGGGAGACGCGGAATTGATGTAATGGCCCCTTATCACCTAAAAGTTTCAAGAGACCGCGTAACCGATGAAAATGCAACCGTTACACTGCTCGCTAAAAACCATTCCCTGATAAACTATCCAAATAAGATACGGGAGAAAGATTTTGACGGGTGGACTCAGGAGCGAGGGCTTTACTTTCCGGATGAATGGGCTACAGAATACACCCCCATCCTATCTATGCAGGATACCGGCGAAACTCCAAAAAAAGGAAGTTTATTGGTAGCTCCTTACGGGAAAGGATATTATATTTATACGGGATTAAGCTTTTTCAGGGAATTACCGGCTGGTGTTCCCGGTGCTTTTAAGCTATTCTCCAATATGTTATCGATAGGCAAAGACCAGGTAAATAAAGAGGCTAAGATAAAAGGATAATTATGGTTAAGGATTTTAATTGGAAAAAATCGTATACATTGGTTCTTGTTCTGAATATTGTATACATCTTATTTTTTTACTTTTTAATGATATCTACTAATTAATGGAAACGCTCGATTGGATTATCCTGACGGGAACCCTGATCTTTATTGTTGTCTACGGAGCGTGGAAAACCAAGGGAAGTAAAAATGTTAAAGATTATATACTTGGCGGTAAGGAAGCCAAATGGTGGACTATAGGCTTATCAGTTATGGCCACACAGGCCAGTGCTATTACGTTTCTCTCAACCCCGGGTCAGGCTTTCCATGACGGGATGGGGTTTGTTCAGTTTTATTTCGGCCTCCCCCTGGCAATGATCATTATTTGTATCGTTTTTATTCCTATTTATCATCGACTTAAAGTTTATACGGCATACGAATTTTTAGAGAACAGGTTTGATCTTAAAACGAGGTCGCTGGCCGCTATTCTGTTTCTTATACAGCGGGGACTGGCCGCCGGAATAACCATTTTTGCACCTTCCATAATTCTTTCTGCTGTTTTGGGATGGGATTTAAAAACCCTGAATCTCATTATCGGCACCCTGGTAATTATTTACACGGTTACCGGAGGCACCCGGGCAGTAAGTGTTACACAGAAACAGCAAATGTTTGTTATAATGACGGGCATGTTTATTGCTTTTTTCTTAATACTCAGTTATTTACCCGACGATATTACCTTCGGAAAGGCACTTAAAATTGCCGGTGCCAATGAAAAGTTGAACATCCTGGATTTCTCTCTGGATACCAAAAGCAGATATACCTTTTGGAGTGGTATTACGGGAGGGCTTTTTCTGGCCTTATCCTATTTTGGGACAGATCAAAGTCAGGTACAGCGCTACTTAACAGGAAAATCGGTTAGACAGAGCCAGTTAGGGCTTATCTTTAATGGTATTTTTAAGGTACCGATGCAGTTTTTTATCCTCCTGGTCGGGGTTATGGTATTTGTATTTTATCAGTATAATACATCCCCTTTAAATTTTAATCCGGCAGCCACACAGGCCGTACTCGCTTCCAACCGCGGGGATGAATACAGGCAACTTCAGGAAGATCACAAAGCACTTGAAATTCAAAAAAAAATAGCGCAGGAACAGTTTTCGGCGGCCCTGGATATAAAAGATTATGACAATACCATAACCGCCAAACAACAGATTGCAAAAATCAATGCACAGGAAAAACAAAACAGATTAACTGCCAAAGAAATAATCTCCAGTGTAGACAGCAACCTGGAAACCAATGACAAGGATTACGTTTTTATTCATTTCATACTGCACAACCTACCCAAAGGACTTATAGGATTGTTACTGGCCGTAATTCTGTCGGCCGCTATGTCATCAACAGCTTCCGAATTAAATGCGCTGGGAACTATTACTGCTATTGATCTGTACAAAAGAAATAAAAAAGGAAATGTAAGTGATCGTCATTTCCTACGTGCCTCCAAGTGGTTTACGCTGTTATGGGGAATTATTGCCATTCTTTTTGCCAATTTCGGATCGCTGATTGACAATCTTATTCAACTGGTCAATATTATTGGTTCTGTTTTCTACGGAAATGTTCTGGGCATCTTTCTGCTTGCCTTTTTCTTCAAGTTTGTAAGGGGCAATGCGGTTTTCTGGGCTGCTGTTATAACACAACTGGTTGTATTCTATATTTATTATCAGTTTATTTTTGTCAATGAGCAAATCGGATATCTGTGGTTAAACTTTATCGGGTGTGCCCTGGTTATGATTATCGCATTAATTCTGGAAAGCTTGCAAAGAGGAAAACAAGGGATTACTCCATAAAAAAACCCGGATTCAATGTAAACCCGGGCTTATTTTTTTATTTATGAATCCCCTACATGGCTCCCCATTCTTTTAAGGAGTCTTTATTCATCTTAACATAATTTGCATTTCCCGCTTTTTCCGCTCCTGCCAGCGATTTCTTAGCGGCTTCAATAGCTCCTTTGGTATCACCGCTTTTCGCATAAATAAGCGACTGTTGTCTTAAATACCAAAAACGAGGCTCATCCTTTGTTAGTTCAACCGCCTTGTCAATCCACGTTTTAGCCTTATCCAATTCTTTGCCTTCCTGTAAGTAATATACGGCGGCCGAATAGTAATCATTCGCTGCCGGGCCCGATAAAACGCTGGTGATGCTCTTATCGGCCTTGGCCTGAGTAGGTACTTCAATGGGTACTCCTACATATACATTGGCCCACATTAATCCGAGGTTAGCGCTGTTATTGGTAAGGTCGTCAATACTCATCGTAAAGGTTTGTATGTCAAAAGGAAGGCCCTGTACCGGTGCATTAACCATGGCAGCCACTTTGGTATCATCCCATTCTCTTGGAGTTCCCCAATTGTCAGCATCGCTGTAAAAAATAACATCCCATACCTCTTTTCCGGGTTTGGTATACACAGCATAAGTACCTGCTTTCAATTCTTTACCTCCTACCGTTACATCATCGCCAAAAGTAATTTTTGTATTGGCATTTGCTCCTGTTCTCCACAGCGTATTGTAAGGAACCAAATCGCCAAAAATAACTCTTCCCTTCATAGATGGGCGCGAATACTCTACCGTTATATCGGTTAGTCCAACCGTTTGTTTGATTTTTGCCTGCGGACTGGGTTGCGGAGTTTTCACCTGTGCACTTAACACCAGTGAAACCGCCATAAAACTAAATAATAATACAGCTTTTTTCATGTGATATGGTTTTTAAGATTTATGAGAAACCCCTTTTATTAATGCATTATTTCCAAAAAGGATCAGGGTTTAAAAAAGGAAGTTTCCTGTTAGTGTTTCAGAAACTAAAAATACGTAGAAACCCTTTAATAATTGTTAACAAAACCTTAAAAAAGAAGGTGAAATGTAGTGTTCCTATCTTACAACAATAGTCTTGACCAAAGCCGATGTTTGCGTAATAAACCTTACCAAGTACGAGGCGGGACTCAAGTGAGATATCGCTAACAGATTGTTTAGAATTTCTTCATCGGAAGCAACCTTAATAAGCCTGCCCTGCATATCATATATCTCCACACGGTTTAGTTCTATATTTTCCGGATACCTAAAATGCAACGTATGTGAAGCCGGATTAGGGTATACTTTTGTTTTAAAGTTAACAAAGTCAGCCTGATCTATTGACAGGGTTTTATCTTCTTTAAATGTAAAAAGCTTGGACGCTACCGTTATAATATTGCTGATTTTTTCGCTCGAAAAAAAATACCTTCCGCCCCCTACTCTTGTAATACCTTCTGCCTGGGTGGGAAAAAGGTTGCCTAACGTGGTTTTAGTTCCCGTTCCACCAAAAACATCATTGTCCGGAATTCCTTCAATCCGGTACAGGAAAGGCGTTAAAGACGAAGAATACCCAAGTAAATACAAAACGTCAATATCAGGATCGTAATCTGCCCCTGTAACTAATCCGTTAACATCTAATGAGCCCAGTTTATTTCCCGAATATGTACCGGCATTTTTGGGAATGGCATAAGCATTGGTTTTCTCACTAACCCATTCTTTGGTACACACAACTAACCATTCGTTAAAAACAAAAAGAGCTTCCGCATCCCAGTCATTATTATTCGGATTACTGCTAAAATCCGTTTGATCCGGATAACTGTAGTTAATAATTTCTGCTGCTACTTCATTCGATGCATCGTAATCAGCTTTGGCTATTTTGTAAATTTTAAGATCTGTTCTGCTCCCGCTATTATTCCCTATATCTCCAATATATATATGCGTTGCGTCCTGAGTAATATCTTCCCAGTCTGTATTTGTGGCATTGGTTATTAAAACTGTTCGGGAAATGTTATTGGAAATCGTGTCAATTTCAAACAAACGTGCCTGGTTTCCGGAATCGTTATGTGTAATCAACATCTCGTTATAGAAAATTAACCCGGAAGTTTCGTTTATGTCGGAAGGAAGATTATTACGTTCGCTAACAGAAGACTGCGCCTGCAGACTGGTAACCGAAAACAAAAGTATTCCGAATAGTGTTCTCATACCCAATATTTTAATTCTTAAAAATAAGCAATGTATTTGCTTTGCGCCTAAATTTTCTTTTAAACGCTTAAAAAAGAGTTGATTTGTTTGATTTTTTTGTAAAAATCAAATCACTTTTAATCATCACACAACTACATCCATTACCTTTGCAAACATGAAAAAGTACATAGCTGAATTTATAGGAACATTTGCGATGGTATTTTGCGGAACCGGTGCCATGACCGTTAACGAAACTACAGGAGGCGATGTCGGGCATATAGGTATAGCAATTACCTGGGGGTTAATAGTGATGGCCATGATCTACGCTTTTGGGGAAACATCAGGAGCACACTTTAATCCGGCCGTAACTATTGCTTTTGCTTATGCTAAAAAATTTAAATGGGGTGAAGTACCCCGCTATTTGATAAGTCAGTTTGCCGGAGCTATTGCAGCCAGTGCGCTTTTGCTGTTTTTATTCCCGTCCAGTGAATATCTGGGAGCTACCATCCCTACGGTTGATGCACTTCGGGCCTTTATTCTGGAGGTGCTTCTCGCTTTTTTCCTGATGGTTGTTATTATCAATGTAGCAACCGGTAGTAAGGAAGTCGGGACTATGGCCGGTATTGCCATTGGCGGTGTAATACTCCTGGAAGCTATGTTTGCGGGTCCAATTACCAAAGCTTCCATGAATCCCGCCCGATCTTTAGGGCCTGCATTAATATCCGGGCATTGGGAGCACTTTTGGATTTATATAGCAGCTCCTATTGGAGGTGCCCTCCTTGCTGTAGTAAGTTGCAAACTGGTTAAAGAAGATCAGTGTTGTTAGTTTTGTTTTATAATTTCATGTAACTTCCTCCAAATAAGTTTTTCCCGGACAATCCCGTTTAAATTAACTGCCCGAATAAAGTTCAGGTGCGGAAAATTAAAAAGGGAGGAATTAATATGAAAAAGCACGTAAACATATTCTGGTTTCGAAGAGATCTTCGTCTTGAAGACAATACAGGACTTTTTCATTCGCTTTCCGCAAACAATACCACACTTCCCATTTTTATTTTCGATACCGAAATTATTGAAAAATTACCCATTAATGATGCCAGAATTTCCTTTATCTATAAAACACTGCAAAAAATAAACCTGTTTCTTCGTGAAAACTATCGCAGTGGTATTTCTGTATATAAAGGAAAACCGCTAGCTGTTTTTCAACAATTAATATCTTCTTATAACATTTCCGCAGTTTATATCAATCGGGACTATGAACCCTATGCGCTCAAAAGGGATGATGAAGTTAAAGGATTGCTCAGCCAAAAAAGTATTCCACTTTTAGACTTTAAAGATCAGGTAATCTTTGAAAAAAAGGAAGTTTCCAAAAAAGATGACTCTCCATATACGGTATTCACTCCATATATGAAAAAATGGAAAGCTCAGCTTAGCGGAATAACTCTGAATTACAGCCCTTCATCAACCTTACTGCACAAACTCAAACGGGGCGTGGAATTTCCGTTTCCTGAATTATCAGACATCGGATTTCAGAATTCAGATCAAAACATCAAAAGCTTTTCACTAACGTCTTCCTTAATTAAAGAATACCAAGCTTATCGAGATTTTCCGGCGCGCGAAACTACTACAAGATTAGGGCCGCATTTACGATTTGGAACCGTAAGCATTCGTTTGGTGGTAAAGAAAGTTCTTGAAACAAACGGTAATTCGCTTTTAAATGAACTTGTTTGGAGAGAGTTTTTTACACAAATCTTATGGCATTACCCATATACGGTATACCGGTCTTTTAAACCAAAATACGATCGTATTACCTGGAGGAATAATCCTGATGAATTTGAGCGCTGGTGTAAAGGAGAAACTGGCTATCCTCTTGTTGATGCAGGAATGCGGCAACTCAATCAAACGGGCTATATGCATAATCGGGTTCGTATGGTAACCGCCAGTTTTCTGTGTAAACATCTTTTAATAGACTGGCGTTGGGGCGAAACGTATTTTGCTCAAAAACTACACGATTACGAACTGGCAAGCAATGTAGGAAACTGGCAATGGGCTGCGGGATCCGGAGTTGATGCTGCTCCTTATTTTCGTATTTTTAATCCGCTGACTCAGGCAAAAAAATTTGATAAAGACCTTAAGTATATAACCACCTGGGTGAAAAATTACCAGAGTGCATCGTACCCTTCCGAGATTGTAAATCACCAGGTAGCACGTGTCAGGGCTTTGGACACCTATAAAAGGGCGCTAAGTACCTGAGGTTAATTAAGTTGTAATTTAAAGTTTATGGGAACGCTATAAGGTACTCTTACGGGTCGGCCTCGCTGTTTTCCGGGTATCATTTGTGGTAACAGATTAATGATACGCTCCGCTTCCTTTTCCAGATGAGGGTCCGGTCCTCTTGACTGAATTCCGGTTATATTTCCATCGCTTCCAATTACAAAGCGCACATATACCTTGCCCTGTATTTGCATATCCATGGCTATCGAGGGATACCGAAAATGTTTTTGTATATGCTCTTGGATTTTTTTGTTGAAACAGTCTCTTCTTTGCGATTTCGATGCGCTTTCACATCCGGGATATACCGGAGCATCTTCAATAACGGCAAAAGCTACTTCAATCTCTTCTTCTTCTTCAAAAGCTTCCACATCTTCTACGCGTACCACTTCTTCAATTACATCTTCCTGACTGCTTTCTGACGATTCGATGACGGTTTCTTCGATTTCCTCGGTGTCTTCAACGATTTCTATTACTTCCGGAGCCGCGGCCGGCGGCGGCGGTGGCGGTGTATTTAACGATTCTGTAATAGGTATTTCCTCCTGTATAACTTCCTCTTGTTCGACAATCTGCACGAGCTCATCTTCTTCTATATAACTTTTCATTTCCAGTGCCTGCCAGGTTATAAACAATACCAGTGTAAGGCCTATTATAAAATACAGGCCGCTATTTCTATTGAGATCTACTTTTGGATTTTTTTTAGGTTTCATAACTTAAGGTATTTATTACCATTAAGTTACGGCTCAAAAGCCTGAATAAACATGATAAATATCATTCACTGTTTCATATAAATTAACGTTTTATTAATGCTATTTTATGTCGTGATTTTTTACCTTGAACCTATAACTAAAAACATAAAACAAATGAACACTCAAGAAGTAGCCAATCGTTTGGTTTCCATGTGCCGCGAAGGGAAAAACATGGAGGTAATTACCGAGTTATACGACAATACCATTACCAGCAGGGAAATGCCGGGAATGCCAGGTGAAGTGGTTTCCGGAAAGCAGGCTGTCTGGGATAAAAGCGAACAATGGGTAAATAATGTAGAAGAGTTTCACCATGCCGAGGTTTCCGATCCTGTGGTTGCCGGGAATCACTTCTCGTGTACCATGAAATACGATGTGACTTTTAAAGACCGTGGGCGCCAGCAAATGGAAGAAGTATGCGTATATGAGGTTAAAAATGGCAAAATAGTAAATGAGCAATTTTTTTATTCCATGGAATAAAATTCATACGCTTCTGAAAAAAGTGTCTTTTTTAGACACTTTTTTTATGCTCTATAGCCGATAAACAATATCTTTAATCTTCATTTTAAAAGCGATCTTTTTCCGCAATTATCTGAACAACTACCCGGTTGTTAAATAAAATAGCGTATGAGCCGGATACATCTTTTCGAATTTGAAGACCTGCCGTGGTTCCCGCCTTTTTTACGGAATTACATGACCGACTTTCTTCAGTTCCTGTCTAATAAAACCAAGCTTTACAAACCCGCAATACCATTAATCCAAAAGGGATTAGACAGTGGTGGTCATCACCAACTCATTGATTTAGGGTCAGGTGGTGGTGGCGGACTGCTATGGCTCAACAGAGAAATACAACAGGAAAAACCTGAATTCAAGATCATACTTACGGACTACTATCCTAACATATACGCTTTTGAGTACACGAAATCTCAAGCCGATAATTTTGAATTTATTAAAGAATCTATTGATGCACGACACCTGCCTGAAAACCTAAAAGGACTTCGAACTATGTTTCTGGTAATGCATCATCTAAAACCGGAAGCCGCACAAAAGGTTTTGCAAGACACCGTGCATGCTAATCAACCTATTGCTGTTTTCGAAGCGCAGGAACGAAGCATTCCCAGTATGTTGGCCATGTTATTTTCTCCGGTCAGTATATGGTTAACCACTCCATTTATTAAGCCCTTTTCCTGGGGGAGGCTGTTGTTTACATATTTAATTCCTCTGGTACCTCTTTTTGCGGTTTGGGATGGTATAATATCCTGCTTGCGAACTTATTCGGTAAAAGAAATGAATGCGTTAATTAATAAGCTGGACAATAAAGATCATTTTAACTGGGAAACAGGCCGCTTAAAATCCGGACCCGGAACTCTTTTGTATCTCCTGGGAACACCTAAACATCCTAATTTATGAGTAATATAATTATTCGATCGGCGAAAATTACCGACTTACCCGTCCTGCTCCGGTTTGAGCAAGGTGTTATTAATGCGGAGCGTCCGATGGATGTTACCCTTAAAAGAACCGATACTACCTATTACGACATCCGTGAATTAATTCAGGCAGATCATATAGAGCTCGCCGTTGCAGAGATTAACGGAGAAGTGGTTGGTTCAGGTTATGTGCGTATTCAAAAAGCCAAAGCCTGTTTTCAACATCCCGCTTATGGTTATATGGGTTTTATGTATGTACTTCCGGACCATCGTGGTAAAGGCATCAATAAATTAATTGTTAACCATCTTTTTACATGGTGCCGGAATAAAGGAATCTATGAAATACGGCTGGAGGTTTACACTAACAATAATCAGGCTATTAAGGCTTATCAAAAATCCGGGTTTTCAGATCATTTACTGGAAATGCGATTGGATTTAAGAGATTAGCACCCGGAATTCTCTAAGGAGCTTTTATCTGTTTCTTCTTTTTTTCTTAAAAATTTCACAATCCTTGGATCTTTTGTATTAAAGTTTTCTTAATCGCTCGGACGTATCCAAAACTAATGGCTATTTTCACTTCAGCTAAACATACGTAAAAACTGCATTATGATTTCTTTCCTGTCGTTTATGAAAAAAAGTCGTGAGTTTACGGTGCTCCTGTTGTTAGCCCTTTGGGGTATTGGTTTGTTTTCGTATGCCAATAGCTTGTTCCCGGAAAGTATGACCGAAAAACCCGTGCTTCAGGAAAAAAGTGCGAAGAAGAAATGCTCCGGAAAAAAAACAAGAATGGTACAGTCTTGCTAGGCTTCCAAATATCAGGTGTTTTGACTATCTTACATCATGCGCAATATGTTTCCGGCTAAAATTATCTTTCCTTTCCTTTTTTTGGTTGTTTATATTTTAACATGGTGTTCCAGTGATACTCCGAACCAAACCGATAAACCATCGGATACCGGAAATACCGCCCTGTTTAAAAATGTAACCACCACACATTTAAAAAGTTCTTTTACCAATGATAATACGATGGACGGACAGGCATACGATATAGATCAGGATGGAGACATCGATATGATTTTAGCCATGGAATTCAGAAGGAATAGAATATTAATTAATAACGGTGAAGGTATTCTGACCGATGAAACAGACAAGCGCTTCCCCGATTTAACACATGACTCGGAAGATATTGCCATAGCCGATTTTGATCAGGATGGAGATCCCGATATTATTTTTGTCAGTGAAGATGATCAGGTAAACGAATATTACAGGAATACAGGTCAGGGCTTTTTTGAAGCAATGGGAAATGTGCTGCCCGTTACAGGAATCTCCAATACTGTTGAAACGTATGACTTTAACAATGATGATTTTCCTGATTTAATTATCGGGAACCAGGGGCAAAATTATATACTCATAAACAATCGGAACGGAGGCTTTGATGATGAGACATCAGAAAGGTTACCTGTAAATACTTCCACCACGCAGGATTTGGAATTGTATGATATAGATGCCGATGGAGATCCGGATATCATTGAAGCTAACGAAACTAATAATCGGATTCTCATAAATAAGGGCTCCGGCTTTTTTAATGATGAGTCATCTTCCAGATTACCGGATGTAAACGACCAGACAAGGGAGGTCGATCTCGGAGATATTGATAATGACGGAGATCCGGATTTATTTTTTGCTAATGTAGACTTCGGAGGTTTCGGCAATCCTCAGAACCGAATCCTTATCAACGACGGACAGGGAGTATTTACAGAAATTACCCAAACAGCCCTTCCCCAAAGTAGTTTCAGAACCGTGGAGGCCGATTTTTTCGACATCAATAAAGATGGTTGGTTGGATATTATCTCCGGAAACCGTTTTAACGGCAATGAAATGCTGGTTTTGATAAACAATAAATCCTTGATTTTTACCGATCAAACCAATACCTATTTTCCCCCCGTAAATAGCTATGTTTTTGATTTTCAGTTTGCAGATTTCAATGCAGACGGTTTACTAGATGTCTATTTCTGCAATTTTCGCGGGGGTGATTCCCTGCTTTTCAGGGAAAAATAAACCTATTATACCCTCACTATTTTAGCTCCGATGGCTCTCAAACGTTCGTCTATTTGTTCATACCCTCTGTCAATTTGCTCAATATTGTGAATTGTAGAGGTTCCCTGAGCAGAAAGTGCTGCAATTAACAAAGAGATTCCAGCTCTGATATCCGGTGAAGTCATAACTGTAGCCTTCAGCTTCGATTTAAAATCATGGCCTATTACGGTGGCGCGATGCGGATCGCATAAAATGATCTTAGCACCCATATCAATGAGTTTATCGACAAAGAATAAACGGCTTTCAAACATCTTTTGATGAATTAACACCTCACCTTTTGATTGTGTGGCAACTACCAGGACAATACTTAACAAATCAGGAGTAAATCCGGGCCAGGGAGCATCCGATATTGTTAAAATAGACCCATCTATATAATTCTGTATCTCGTAACCTTCTTTATGTGCCGGAATATGAATGTCATCGCCTTTACGTTCAATGGTAATTCCGAGTTTTTTAAAAACATTAGGTATTTGCCCCAGATTGTCCCAGCTCACATTTTTAATGGTGAGCTCGCTTTTTGTCATTGCAGCCAACCCAATCCAACTCCCAATTTCTATCATATCAGGAAGCATGGTATGTGTTGTTCCACCGAGCGATTTTACTCCTTCAACTACGAGCATATTAGAACCGATTCCCGATATCTTTGCGCCCATTCGGTTCAGCATTTTACACAACTGCTGTAAATAAGGCTCGCAAGCCGCATTATAAATGGTGGTTGTTCCCCTGGCCAGAACCGCGGCCATTAAAATATTAGCGGTACCTGTAACCGATGCTTCATCCAGTAACATATACGTTCCCGTTAACGCCTCGGCTTCTACCCCATAGAAATACTCTTCCCTGTTATATCGAAAAGTAGCTCCCAAATCAATAAATCCCTGAAAATGGGTATCCAATCGTCTCCTTCCTATTTTATCACCTCCGGGTTTTGGGATATATCCTTTCCCGAAACGCCCTAACAAAGGGCCTACAATCATAATAGAGCCGCGTAATCCCCGGCCATCTTGTTTAAACTGTTCTGACTGAAGGTATTCCAGGTGAACATCATCTGCCTGAAAAGTATACGATCCTCTTCCGTTTTTTTGAATTTTAACGCCGAGATTTTCCAGAAGGAGGATGAGTTTATTTACATCCAGAATATCCGGAATATTGTGAATGGTTACTTTTTCGGAGGTTAATAATACAGCGCATAAAATCTGCAAAGCCTCATTTTTAGCACCCTGGGGAGTAATTTCTCCTTTAAGTTGATGCCCGCCTTCAATTTTAAAGGTTCCCATAAAACTGCTGGAAGTTTTTAATATCGTTTTTTGTTTTTACCCTTGCCTTTATTCCGGTGATGTTTTTTATTACTACCGTTTCGGTTTTTCGACCTGTTTCGCATAAGCTCCGAGCTATTGGTTAGATCCTCATCCAATTTGGCAAGATTTATTTTTCCCTCACTAAGCTCAAACAGGTGGTCAAAAATTACCTCATCTTCAACAGTATCCTTGTTCCAGTTGAGGTAACTCTTCTTCATATGATTAGCAATTGCGTACTTAAGAGCCTGCTTTAAATCGCCCTCCTCCCAGTTCACACATATGTCAATCATACGTTTTATATTATTCCCATAAAACCTGTACTTCGGGTGATTCTGCGGATAGGTAAGTCCCTCAGGGCGCTCTTCGAGTTTTTCGCGAGATGGTTTCGGAAATTCAGAATCCACGTCTAATTTAAAATCAGACATGATAAATAATTGATCCCATAATTTGTGCTGGAAATCCGGCACATCTCTAAGATGCGGATTCAGGTTTCCCATCACGGCAATAATGGCCTGAGCTACTTTATTTCGCTCTTCTCGGTTTTCAATGCTCAGGGCATGATCTACCATTTTTTGTATATGACGTCCGTATTCCGGGATAATGAGTTTCGGGCGTTCCGAATTATATTCTAAATGATCTACCAAAATGACAGTTATTAAACTAATGAATATTATTCCTTAGGAAGGTTATTTTGCGCAAAATACAAAATTTTACCGCGTAAAAGCAATGTTTATAACGAAATAACTCCCTCTATTTTTCCAACCTCCTTATATTTTTCGATCACTGCATCCGGACTCTTCAAATGTACCGTTATGGAAACACTGGTGTAAGTTCCTTTCGAAGATTTTTTGGTTTTAATTACGGCTCCGGTATTATTAAAAATTTCATGTATCGCATTTATTTTTTCCTTCTCAGAAGGAATAATAAATTTATACAGGTAATCCGAAGGCCAAATGGTACTGTTTTTAAGTTCCTCCTTTAACCGTTTATAAAAAGCATCGGTTTTTTCCTGATCCATAAGGTCATTTAAAAATTAAAGCGCAAAGATAGTCTATCAATTTCAATTTTTTAGTTTAAAGGGTATTTCATTACTTTGTTCGTCTAACCTATGAAAAAAAATACAGAGAAGATCGTTATTACAGGTGGTCCGGGGACTGGTAAAACCACCATTATCAACCATTTAAAACAACTGGGGCATACGTGTTTTCCTGAAATTTCCAGGCAGGTTACACTGGAAGCCAGAAAACATGGTATTGAACAGTTATTCCTTACAGATCCGTTATTGTTTAGTAAAAAGCTCCTGGAGGGAAGAAAAAATCAGTTTAACGAAGCCGAAAATCACACTTCCGACTTAGTTTTTTTAGACCGGGGATTGCCGGACGTACTGGCTTATATGGATTATATAGGCGATACATATCCGGAGAGTTTCCCGGAAACCTGCAGAGTTCATAAATACGATCGTGTTTTTTTATTACCTCCGTGGAAAGATATTTATATGTCAGATAATGAACGTTATGAAGATTATGAGCAGGCCGTTAGTATTCACAAGCATCTTGAAAACACTTATAATCGGTTTGGGTATGATGTACTGGAAGTCCCTATCGGAGATATTTCGGAACGTGTGTTTTTTATCCTTCAGGAAATAGCACTCCCATAATGACGGAACAAGCCGAGATACTACTTAGAAAATACTGGGGGCATCGTACTTTCAGACCTCCGCAGGAGGCTATTATTCAGGCAGTAATTTCAAATCGGGATGTACTGGCCCTGTTACCTACCGGAGGTGGAAAATCTATCTGCTTCCAACTCCCCGCACTTTTAAAACCCGGCTTATGCATCGTGATTTCTCCCCTTGTGGCGCTTATGCATGATCAGGTAAAGCAGCTTAAAAATAAAGGTATTAAGGCTATTGCACTTTCCGGGGGAATGCGGTTTGATGATATAGATGCTGCACTTGACAATTGTATTTATGGCGATTATAAGTTTCTGTATCTGTCGCCGGAAAGGCTGAAGCAGGAGCTCGTTATTAGGCGTATACAACAAATGCCGGTAAATTTAATTGCTATTGATGAAGCACACTGTATATCGCAATGGGGGCATGATTTTCGTCCGGCATACCTGGAATGTAATATCCTTAGAGAATATTTTCCGGAAGTTCCTATTATAGCCCTTACGGCTTCTGCTACCAGGAAAGTGCTCAAGGACATAGCCACTTTACTCGAAATGCCATCACCCTCCATTTTTAAAAAAACATTATCCAGGCCTAATATTTACTTTGATGTTTCTTATGAAAGTGATAAGCGTTATGCGCTGGAAAAAATTCTCAACAACTTTCCGGGTGCCTCTATCGTATATGTCAGAAGCCGAAAAGCAACCGTGGAAATAAGCTCATTTCTCTCTCAGAAAGGATATCCATCTTCTGTTTATCACGGAGGACTATCGGCCGAAGAAAAGAAAGTCAGGTTTGATGATTGGATAAACAACAGGAAACCCATTATGGTTGCCACCAATGCCTTTGGAATGGGAATTGACAAAGCTGATGTGAGGAATGTTATTCACCTTCAGTTACCCGACAGCCTGGAAAGTTACTATCAGGAGGCGGGCAGAGCAGGCAGGGATGGTTTGCCTTCACGGGCAGTTATCCTGACAAACGAAGCGGACATTCAAAAAGTTAAAGATCAGTTTTTGTCTATTTTACCCGATAAAGCATTTATCAGGCTGTTGTACAGAAAACTCAACAATTATCTTCAAATAGCTTATGGAGAGGGGCATGAAGAAGTTTATCAATTTAATTTTAACAGATTTTGTTCTGAATACAGTTTGAATACCACACGGGTTTATAACGGCCTTAAACTCCTGGACAGGCATTCAATTATTTACTTATCGGAAAACTTTAACCGGCAAACCCGAATACAATTCACCGTAGAAAATCAACAATTATTTAGCTATATGCGAAAAAGGCCGGAGTTAATGCCCGTTACTCAAACTCTGTTGAGAACCTATGGTGGACTTTTTGATTTAGAAACAAAAATTAGCACTGCCCTGGTGAGTACCAAATGTGGTGTAACCGAAAGCAGTGTAATTACCGTACTGAAACAACTTGAAAAAGATGAGATCATCTCTTATATTGCCAGCCATACCGATATGGAGATCTCGTTTCAGGTTCCGAGGGAAGACGATCATACCATTAATAAAATTGCACCTTATATAAAAGAATACAATCTTGGTAAGAAGAAACAAATTGCCCGGGTTATCCGCTACGTTGAGCAAAACAATAGCTGTAAAGTGGTACAGTTATTACAATATTTTGGTGAAGACAACATAATTCCGTGTGGAAATTGCGTGGTTTGTAATGCTGATAAAAAAGACGTTAAAGAACCTTCTTTTAAAGAAATTGAAGATGTCATTCAAGGAGTGCTGAAAAAAAAATCGTATAGTTCCAGGGTGCTTAGCGAAAAATTAATATATAAAGAATCGACGATTTTGGAGGTTTTACGGTCCTTGATGAATAAAGGCGTGATCACGGTAAACTCTAAAAACGAATATGAATTGAAGCAATGAGTATAAACATATTCCATATCGGTTTAAAAGTAATTGCTTTATTGTATAAATAGTATATTAAAAATAAATGAAAAGAAAGCTGAATATTGTTTTTATGGGGACGCCTGAGTTTGCGGTGGCCATCCTCGATGCCATATTACAAAAGGGGTATCAGGTAAGTGCCGTGGTAACTGCCCCGGATAAACCTGCGGGAAGAGGTAGAAAGATGCATCAATCTGCTGTAAAGAAGTATGCTTTACTTAAAAACTTACCCGTACTTCAACCCGCGAAGCTTCGGGATGATTTTTTTCTGGAAGCCCTGGCATCTTGTCATGCTAATTTATTTGTAGTTGTTGCCTTTCGAATGCTTCCCAAAGTGGTGTGGAAAATGCCCAACTACGGCACCTTTAATCTACATGCTTCATTGCTCCCTGACTACCGGGGAGCCGCACCTATTAACTGGGCCATCATAAACGGAGAAACAAAAACGGGAGTAACCACTTTTTTTATAGATGAAAAAATTGATACGGGCGATATGATTTTACAGAAAGAAGTATCGATTACAAAAGATGAGAATGCCGGAAGTTTACATGACAAACTTATGATATCGGGTGCTCAATTGGTTCTTGACACACTCGGGTTAATAGAAAGTGATGCCGTTGTTACGCTAAAGCAAAAAGAAACAAAATCGCTTAAACCGGCTCCCAAGATCAACAAAGAGACTGCCAAAATAAACTGGAATGATACCCTGTATAATATTTATAATTTTATACGAGGGCTTAGCCCGTATCCGGGTGCCTGGTGTTATTTGACTAACGAGGGGGTTTCTCACAATGTGAAGATATACGATGTATCTGCTGAATTTACCACACATAATTTGGAGCAGGGAGAGGTTTTGGTTTTAAGAAATGAGCTAAAAGTTGCACATCAGGAGGGGTTTTTAAACATCAGGGAATTACAACTGCCCGGAAAGCGAAAAATGAAAGCTGGTGACCTGCTTAACGGATTTCGTTTTGGAACCGATGCCGTTATGCGCTAAACCCTTACCACTGTTGAGATAGGCGATTTTTTGTTAAAAACCTTCAACTTTATTAACAATCGATCCAAGTTATTAACAAAAACCCTCATTTCCCTTGAATTTACTTGCGTGATAAGCAAATCCGCATAATTTTGTGTTGCTATTTTAAAGTTATGTTTAACCAACAATTTTTAATTTAATTATTCTATTATGAACAAAACAGAATTAATTGATGCAATGGCTGCTGATGCTGGCATCACTAAAGCAGCTGCAAAAAAAGCATTAGAGTCTTTCTTAGGTAACGTTGAAGGAAGCCTTAAAAGAGGAAATAGAGTTTCTTTAGTTGGATTTGGTTCTTGGTCTGTATCCAGGAGAGCTGCCCGTACAGGACGTAATCCACAGACTGGTAAAGAGATTAAAATTGCTGCTAAAAATGTAGTTAAGTTTAAAGCCGGAGCTGATTTAGGTAACGCCGTAAACTAAGCATATCTTTTTTTTTCAGATATTTTACAGCACCTTTTTAAGTAAGGTGCTTTTTTTATTTGCTTTAGGTTAAAAATTTGATGTTTTCAAAAAAAACCTTAGATTTATTAAAAAATCGTCCGGATGATTGCCGTAAAACCAGCCAAAGGGCACTTGCTTATAGCCGAACCATCTATTATTGGAGATGTATCTTTCAATCGGTCGGTTGTTCTTTTGGCTGAGCATAATAATGAAGGATCTATTGGATTCATACTGAATAAGCCTTTTAAATTTATGCTAAATGAATTGGTTCCGGAGATTTCCAAATCTTTTAAAGTTTATAACGGAGGCCCTGTGGAGCAGGACAATCTTTATTTTATTCATAAGATCCCTGACCAGATAGAAGACAGTATTGAAATTTCTCATGGTATTTATTGGGGTGGTAATTTTGAAAAAGTAATTGAACTCCTGAACAAAGGAGAGATCTCCGATCATGAGATTCGTTTTTTTCTGGGATATTCCGGATGGGATACGATGCAACTGGATAAAGAGTTACAATCCAATTCCTGGGTTGTTCTTAAAAATATTTACAAGAGCAGTATCATCAGAAAATCTACTGATTCTTTCTGGAAAGAAAAGATGATTGAATTAGGCGGCGATTATATGTTGTGGTCTAATGCTCCTGAAAATCCCAGTCTTAATTAGGTTAACCGGGCTTTCGCATTCAACTTTCCCAACAGTGCCTTACTCACCGTGTTTTTATATGTTTTTTTTCTGTATTTGGTTACCGGTTGTATCCCGGAGATCGTATTGGTAATAAAAAGCTCATCCGCTTTTTGTAGTTCAAATGGAGAAATAGAGGCTTCTTCAATGGTGTATTCTTCAAGTTTGGTAACGATATCAATTAGCTGACTGCGTATAATTCCTTTCAGGCAACCATCGCTCAGCGGAGGTGTTTTAATGTGATTTGCTTTTACCAAAAACAGATTCCCATTCAATGCTTCTGTTATATTTTTATCCTGATTCATTAAAAGGCAATTTTGGTAGTCGTTTTCCGCTGCAAAAATACTTCCGGTTGTATTGATCAGTCTATTGGTGGTTTTTAAAGTAGCTAAAAGATCGGTTCCCGTATAAAAATCTTTAAACAATTCTATTTCGTATGTATTATCATGCATTTCATAAAACGCATTTTTTAAAGGGCCACTATCGATAAGAAATTCTACTTCACTGCTGTCAGGCAGATAAAATCCTCCTGCTTTCCTAAAAATTGTCAATCGTACACGAGCATTACCAGAGTCATACCCGTTAGCTTCCACTGTTTTCAGAATTTCCTCCTGTAAAAACTCCATGGTAAATTGCATGGGGATTTCCATTCGCAGTATCCGCATGGAGGCCATAAGCCTTAAATAATGAGCCTCCCAGAAATAAATTTTACGCTGTACAACGCGAAGCGTTTCAAAAAGCGCATCACCATACTTTAATCCCCTATTGTCGGATGTTAGAAAAGGCGTCTTACCTTCGAGTAGATTTCCATTGTAATTTATCATAAAAAAGGCCTTGTTTTACCAAGGCCAAAGATACTTTTATTTATCAAATTAACTACGAAGATCCCAGGACTTGTTTAAGGCTGGAAATCTGATTTTCCCATAATAATTTTGCTTCATCTAATTCATCTTCCTCTGAAAAATCGGTAATCATTAAGGAAACATCTTTTGTGATTTCATCAACTACAATCCTGAACTCAAAATAAGAGTCATCCTCATTTTCTTCCCATTTGAATTTCACAAACTCTCCGCTCTTCTTCCTAACCAGTTTGGCACGTTCTTCCGAATCGTCCCATATAAACGTAAATAACTCTCCACGAGAATTAACATTATCAGCAAACCATTCTGATAATCCTGAAGGAGTTGAAAGATATTGATATAAAAGTTGCGGAGAAGAATGAATTACAAACTCCATTTCATACTTTATTTTATCATCCATTAGTTTGTTTTTAGATATTGGACAATATATAGATTAATTAAAAAGTACAAAAGAAAAGTGTATAAATTTTTTCTAAGCCATTCTTTTGAATTGCATAAAATTAAATTTTATATTTGCAGCCGCTTTCAGGCGGATCAGGCGAGGTAGCTCAGTTGGTTAGAGCGTCGGATTCATAACCCGGAGGCCACGGGTTCAAATCCCGTCCTCGCTACATAAATTTAACAGGAAAAAAGCCAGGAGCCAGCTCTTGGCTTTTTATTTACCGATGTTTAATGATCTTTCTAATCGACTCCCGCTTTTCTTCGTAGTTTGTTGGCTTTTACTTCCTGCCTTTGTAACTCAGGTTACCGTAGGTTCTCTTTAAAACTTTTATTTTTATCAATATTCGAAACCGACGAGGCTTTAATGTGTCGTTAAAAGATTAAGACCATGAAAAATTTCATATTAGGTGTACTTGTCTTACTATTTTTTGGCTGCTCGGAACAAAACACCCTCATTAATTCAAAAAATGCCCTGGCAAACACGATTGAATATCAGGACAAAATAAACAAAGCGGTTTATTATGAAAGCGATGCTTATAAAATGATTCTCTTCGCGATGAAAAGTAATCAGACTCTCAAGCCTCATACTGCTGAAATGAATACACCCTTATTAGTTCTTGAAGGAAAGGCTAAAATAACCATCGATGGTAAGCAACACATTTTAAAAGCAGGAGAGTCCATAATTCTACCAAAAAATATAAATCACGGGGTGTATCCTATCACCGATATTAAGTTTGTTTTGATAAAATAAGGCTATGAGGTTTTTACAAATTACCATACTGTTAATTATAGGATTGAGTAGTTGCAATTCTTCCAACAAATCCTCAGGAGTAAAGGAAGTTGAAAATGCGGCGCAGGTGTCTGATCATCCGGGGAAAAAATTAATGGAGACAAACTGTTATGTATGCCACCACCCCACTACCGGTGAAAGCAATCGGATAGCGCCCCCGATGATTGCGATTAAAAAGCATTACATAACGAATTCCACTACGAAAGAAGCTTTTATAAAAACCATGCAGGAATGGATTAAAAACCCAACCGAAGAAAACTCAAAAATGTATGGAGCCGTTACAAGATTCGGATTAATGCCCAAAACCGTATATCCTGAAGAAACCATCAGGCAAATTGCGGATTATATGTATGATTATGATATTGAACAACCCGATTGGTTTGAAGAACACTTTAAGCAGGAGCGGCAAAAAAATAAAGACCGGAAACAAGGCAGGTATATACAAAACAGCCGGGAAAATAATAGAAACTCTGCCTATTCGGAGCTGGGTTTAAAATATGCACTGTCTACCAAAGCCGTTTTAGGGAAAAACCTGATGGGAATGCTTCAAAAAGAAGGAACCATCAATGCCCTTAAGTACTGTAATGAAAATGCCCTGGTGTTAACCGATAGTATGGCAGCAGCTCATAAAGCAATTATTAAACGGGTTTCCGACAAACCCAGAAACAGTAACAACAAGGCCAGTGAAAAAGAACTGCAGTATATTGAGACATTTAAAAATAGTAAGTCCGATAATCAGGAAATAAGCCCTATTACCGAAGAAACCGCGAACAATGTTCGTTTTTATTATCCCATTGTTACTAATACCATGTGTCTTCAGTGCCATGGTACACCCAATAAACAAATAACTCCAAAAGTGTATCATACCATCAAACAACAATACCCCAATGACCAGGCAGTTGGATATGATATTGATGACATAAGAGGTATTTGGAGTATTTCATTTTCAAAATAAAACCAATGCGGGTCCAAAAAGACCCGCATGGATCCAATTAAAACTTAAACTGCAAAAAGGCCGAGAAATTACGTCCCGGTTCATTAATAGGAACGCGTTTAAAATTGGCCTGGTTGATAAACGAAAAGTTTAAATGATTGTGATATGTTTCATCAAAAACATTTAGTACGGCCATCCCGAGAACAATATTTTTAAAAGGGGTTACACCCACTCGAATGTCCAATGTCTGATACCCATCTGTTTCGGTTTCTCCAAAACTCGGTGCGATATTTTCTTGTTTGCTCACCAAATTAAACTGAGCATTACACCAATACTTTTCTTTTTCCATACCCAGGGAAATTTTTGAAGTAAAGGGTGGAGTTAGCGGTAATGACTCATTAAGAATTTTATTCTTTGCATATACATACGCCAGTTCCGTTTTAAAATAAACGTTGTTTAAAAAATTCACCTTAGCCATCATCTCAAAACCGGTTTTATACGCTTCGTCTAAATTAGAAAACACTTTCGGATGTCTGGGTTGAGCCATCGGCATAAATTTCCGGTTGAGGCTCTCATCAATCCGGGCAACTATATAATTCTCAAAAAAGGAATAATAAAATGATGCCGCATAGCTAAACGTATCAGACGACTTATTTAGGGGCGCACTACCTTTAAATCCTATTTCAAACTGATTATTGACTTCGGCTTTCAAACCGGGGTTTCCTATATACTCATATGCGTCCTGCCCCACGGTGAAATGATTGATATAACGTTCAACCATATTTGCCGACCTAACACCTCTTCCATAAGCGGCTTCCAGGATAAACCTATCCGACACCAGCTTTTTTACCGAAAGTGTTGCGCTAATATTATTTTCGGTTCGCCTGTCAAGATCATACATCGATGCAAAATCTTCTTCGGGGTCGTTAATATTTGATAGTACCAAATCGTAACGCGTTCCGGCCGTAAGAATGGTTGAATTATTAACAGCCCAATTCACTTCGGCAAACAAACCTATATCATCAATGGAAGAATCCTGCCACACTTTATCATTAAACAGCATTGGCATAGGAAGCTCATTTCCGTTCATTATTTTAACCAAGCGGGTTCTAATCCCATCTCTGCTTATATGCAAAGCATCAAATCCGCTATAAGCGGTAAGGTTTTGTGATGGTTTCCATTTCAATTCGAGTTTTCCTCCTATGGTCGTAGCTTCAACCGAAGAAACCGCTTCCATCATGGCAAAGGAAGGCCTGTTTTTATTAGTCATTAAATGATCAACGTAGCTGTAATACAATTTAGCTGTTAACGATTTTATTATGGTTCCTGTATTGTTGAGTTTATAATCTATTGACAGTATACTGCTATTATCAAAATCGGTATCCATGGGCAGGGCGGCATGTAAAACATCTCTTCCAAAAGATTGTCTCCAATGCAATTGAAGTCTTTGATTCTTTGAAAAATTATACCCCATTTTTATACCGTAATCCGTACTTCTGAAAGAAGACGGTATCTCAATCCGATTGCCATCCTCATAATCGCCAAAATCTCTATAACCAAAATTACCAACGATGTCATAGGCTTCCTGGATATACTGAAGCTGAGCCATACTGACCAAAGAACCTCCATTACTCTCATAACCCGCCGACATTTTACCGTGTAAACCATGATCCATATAATTAGGTTTTTGAGTTACCATATTAATCACGCCGCCAAATGTTGCTCCGTATCTTACGGTAAACGGTCCTTTAACTATTTCAATTTTTGAAATCTCTTCCGGAATAATATGTGTTGTTATCGGATCCATTCTATTCGGACATGCATGCATGGCCTTTGTTCCCCCGTCGTACTGTACGTTTAACTGTTCGTACTGGGAGGCCCTGAACGAAGGATCTATGGCATAATTACCTCTTTTTATAACCGAGAATCCATTAATATCTATAAACAGATCTGCTACATTTTTTGGCTGAACCACTTTTTCGGTATAGTCGTTAGAAACAGAAGTATGTACCGGATCTGTTTTCACATTCCCTGTTACGATTACCTCGTCAAGTATTACTTGTTTTTGTAAGGTTGTATCCTGCTCAATATCTTTTTTTTCCTGAGAAAAAGACCATGCAGAAATAAGTGTACACAGAAGTACACTATAAAATATTCTCATTTTGCAATGTTTAATTTAAGTGTTATTAAAAAAATAGATGAGTCCTGCCTTATTCAGGACCACGGGAAACATGTAAAAGAAGCATTATACTTTAGGAGGATGATCAAGAAGATCGGTATACAAATAGGAGTATAAATTATTGTAATTTGTATGATGATGTGTACTTTGTTCCGAGAAAAGCAGCTGATACCTGATTTCTATGATGACAAATAACAATATTCTTTCGAAGTCTATGGCCTTTGCAGGTTCCTGTGAATCTCGTGAACTATCTTGTGTAACTTTTTTTAAATGACATTTCCCATTGCATTGCAATTCGGGCTTGTCTTTATTTTCACATAATCTCTCAATAAAACCAATGGGGTCCAGCTTATAGTGTAAATACGTTAGCGGAACTCTCAGACTACCGTAAAGTATCAATGTACTTAAAACAAGAGGGATTATGGTACTTTTTACACTCACTGCCGCAAAAGTAGCTATTAAAGAATGGGGAGAATGTGATAAATGTCACATTCACTTGTTAAAGCTGTAAAAAACCTGAAAAACAAAAAGGTGTTTTTTTAAAGGACATTTGTAAGCTCCTCTTGGCTGTAAGTGCCCTGTTCGCCTGTTATCATATTTTTCAAAACAAACGTATTCGAACGCAATTCGTCAGCACCAATTATAATCACCCTGGGGACTTTTCTTTTATTGGCGTAAGTCATTTGTTTTTTCATCTTGGCCGCATCCGGATAAAGATCGGCTTTAAAACCATTCTCTCTTAGTTTTCCAATAAGTTCCAAAGATTTCAACGCTTCTTTTTCGCCAAAATTCATAAAAAGGATATCCAAAGCGTTTCCTACCTCTTCGGGAAAGAGATTCAATGCTTCAAGAACCAGGTAAATCCTGTCCAATCCAAAAGAAATACCAACGCCACTTACATTTTTCAAACCAAAAATACCGGTCAGATCGTCATAACGTCCTCCGCCTCCTATCGAACCCATTTTAATTTCATCGGGAGCTGCTACCTCAAAGATAGTCCCCGTATAATAATTTAGTCCGCGAGCCAGGGTAACATCAATACTAAGTTTCGATTTCTTTAATCCCAGTTCCTTAATTGCTTTTATAACAAACTTTAATTCTTCAACTCCCTGTTTACCTTCTTCGGAGTTTTCAAGCAGATTGGAGAGAACATTTAGTTTGGACTCGGAATCTCCAACCAATTCAAATAATGGCTTTACTTTTTCAATAGCAGTTTCAGTAATTCCTTTTGAAAGCATTTCTCTGATGACACCTTCTCCCCCAATTTTATCCAGTTTATCCAGTGCCACGGTAAAATCAATAAGCTTGTCTTTGGCTCCAATAACTTCTGCAATGCCAGAAAGTATTTTTCGATTGTTCAGTTTAATAGTAACTCCTTCCAATCCCAAATCTGAAAACACAGCATCATACAATTGAATAAATTCTATCTCCTGTAATAATGATTTTGAACCAACCACATCGGCATCACACTGGTAAAACTCTCTAAAACGCCCTTTTTGAGGGCGATCGGCTCTCCAAACGGGTTGAATTTGATAGCGTTTAAAGGGAAAATCAATTTCGTTTTGATGCATCACCACGTAACGGGCAAAGGGAACTGTCAGATCGTAACGCAATGCTTTTTCCGATATTTTAGCGGTTAGTTTCCCAGAGTTTTTGGTTGCATATAATTGTTCATCTACCCTGGAAAGATAATCCCCGGAGTTCAAAATTTTAAAGATCAACCGGTCTCCCTCCTCTCCGTATTTCCCCAACAGCGTACTGGAATTTTCGAAGGAAGGTGTTTCTATAGGCTGAAAACCAAATAATTGAAAATGTTTCCTGATCGTATCGAAAATATACGTTCGTTTGGCCACTTCTATAGGCGAAAAGTCTCGAGTCCCTTTAGGTATTCCGGGTTTTTGTGCCATCTATTTCTGTATAATATTCGCTTTCCGTTTAAATTTTTGAAAGAGGTAGAATTTTTATCTGATCATATTCGATGTTTGTCTGTATGTACGTCTCTACTTTCCTGATTCCGCAAATATCCAATTTTTAAAGGGAAAGCAAAAATCAGGGAAGTATTTCATTAAACCACAGGTATAATTCTCCTTTCGTGATTACCGATCCCTGCTCAATAAGCTCAAATTTATCCATCGCTTTGTCGTGCGAATATGATTTTGAAGCTGTCATTATTTCCACATAATCTCCCATAAAATTCCGTTTAAACCACTGAAAACCTGTTTTCGTTGTCAGGTCAATGTCCGGGTTTAATACTTTTATGGCGATGAGTTTAATTTCCTTTTCATCACAAAAGAACAAATGCATTTGAAGCGGGGAAATATTTTCCAGGTATTTTACTTTTCCAAGCACGCCCTCCCAGATAAGATCGCTAAATACATCCAGTTCCTGCTCCGCTACTTTTGGTTGTGTTTCTTTAATTGTTTTCCATTCCTCAACTGTAACCGATTGGGTGGCCAGGAAATTAATAAACTCCTGATGTAGTTCTTCAAACTGTTCTTTGGTAAGTCTTCGGTATTTCATTACTCCTTATAAAAAACCGCCTATCCCGATGGGTATCGGGAGGCGGTTCAAAACTACTATTATTATTCGGTTTTTAAAAGATATATCGCAATCCAAATTGTGCCTGCCATCTGGACTGTAAACTGGAATCAAAACCAAAAGTTTCCTTCAAATTCGTATCAAAGCTATAGGTAGGTGTTCTGGTTACCGGATCTACACTTACACTTAAAGGATTTAAAGAGTTAGGCTGTTCAATAACGCCCCATTTTGAATTCAGTAAATTCCCAAAATTAAGCACGTCTACACTAAACTGAACGGTATGGGTTTTATCGCCTACTTTAAAGTTATAATCCTGAAGCAGTTTTACGTCCCATCGGCTTCTCCACGGAGCAAGAGCTCCGTATCGCTCGGCATATTCTCCACGGTGATCGCTGAGGTAATCATCCTGTTGAATATAAGCTTCCAGTGCTTCCGCCTGTCCGGGTCCAGAAAACTGCATTTGCTGCACATCGGATGCTGTGGGAATATAAAGCAGGTCGTTATTCTGAAAAGAATTGTCCCCGTTAATATTACCACCATAGGTATAATTAAATCTTCCTCCCTGTGCGTATTCAAAGAATGCCGATAAGGTAGTTGCCCAGCGGTCATTGTTTCCATATTTAAATTGTTTTGAAGCCACTCCCACAAATCGGTGGGTATCTCCGTATTTGGAATACGATAACACATCTTTATTGGCATTTCCCTGAGTCGGATTAAAATCGAATGCATCACCCGTAATTTCAGCTTCAATCGAGTTAACGTCTTTAGCATTCAGGTAATTATAGGCAATACTGGTGTAAAGTCCGTTATCGAAGGTTCGCTGTAACCTTACCGAAGCATTCCAAATTCTTCCTTCATCCGAATTCGTAAATACATATGCATTATTTCCTCTGTCGGAATCGGCATAATACGGACGGGTATCGCCCGGAGCATTCAGGCTCAGTGAAGGGTTTCTCAATCCCCAGTTTTGAACATGTGCCGCATTGATATCCTTGGTATAGGAAACATCGGCTGTAAAAATATAGCCACTCTCAAATCGATGGTCAAGTCCGACATTGGTTCGCCATACCTGCGGCCATTCAAAATCAGGATCTACCACCTGATAGAAGAAAAAGTCCAGTCCCTGTACCTGATTTCCTAACCATACAAAGGGGAAACGTCCGGTAAACACTCCGGTTCCACCGCGAATTTGCGTGGTATTATCTCCCTTTACATCCCAGTTAAATCCAAATCTCGGTGAGATCAGGAAGTTACTTTCCGGAAGTGTTCGGGAGTCAATCAACGTAGTTTGATTCGTATTGGGGTTAAAATATTCTATGTTTGGCGAAAAGGTAAAAGGTTTCCTCGCGATATTCTCATCGATCTTATCCCGGGTGTCAAAATAAAGCGGTTTGTCAAACCGAATACCGTACGTCAGTTTAAGATTATCATTTACATTCCACTCATCCTGCACGTAGAATGCCATCTGCCCTACATTGGTTTCTGCCAGCGACCATCCAAACAAGGCGCCGTCAGGGCGTGCATTATTGGCAGCGGCAACGGCTTCGGCATTAGCCAGGGCAGCCGCCAACGTTCCATCGTTCACATCGGTAAAAAAGGCGGCTAAATTGTCGTAAGCGGCAAAAGCGCCTACTTCCTGTACAAAATCACCGTTTTCATCATATCCGTAAGCTCCCAGGTTGAAAGAGTTATCGAACTGGAACTTTTCATAAGAAAATCCGACCGTATAGGTATGATTCCCGCTAAAAATATTCATGTTATTAGTTAACTGGAAAACTTTTTGATCCAGTCTGTTATGAATAGAGAAAGGCTCATGCCCTACAATAATATAGGGAACGCCATTACCATCCAGAATTGTAATGGCCGGGGCCGGAGACGATAACGGGTTTCTGAAATCGTCAAAATGCGAATATCCTACCTGCAGCTTATTGGTTATCTGATCGGACAAGGTAGAATTTAATTCCAACTGAAAGGAATTTAGTTTATTATTGATTTGATAACCCGAATTTTCAAACTGGAGGGTTGCAAAACTGGGACCTCTTGTTCGTATAGCCGTAGGGTGCGCAGGTTTTTCCTTTGATGCATCCAAAAAGTTATATATTAAGGCCAAACGGTTATTATCGTTTATATTCCAATCCAGTTTTAAAATCCCTTTGGTAGATTCCGATCCGTACGTAAATCCTTCGAATCTTCCGGTATTATATCCAAGTCCTTCCAGTGCACTGCTCACGTCGATAAGATCGTTTCTGTTTACTCTGGATTCATTAATTGCACCCGATCCGGTATTAGGCACCCATCCGTTGGTTCCCAAATCATCCCGTTCATCTTTTTCAAAATTTGCGAAAAAGAAGAGTTTATTTTTAACAATGGGACCTCCGATACTAAAACCGTATTGATTTTGTTTTAAATCCGGTTTAACAACGTCTTCTCCATTTACTTTTCCTCCGGTTAGGCTTTCATCTCTGTAAAACCCATAAACGGTTCCGTGAAATTCATTAGTACCTCTCTTGGTTACTGCATTCACCGAAGCTCCTGTAAACCCGGATAGCGTAACATCATACGGAGCGGTAGACACCTGAATCTGATCGATAGCATCCAGCGATATCGGTTGGGCATCGGTTTGTCCGCCCGGAGTGGGAGCATCCAGACCAAAAGGGTTGTTAAAAATGGCTCCGTCCAGTGAAAAGTTATTAAACTGGTCATTTCTACCGCCAAAAGAATTCCCGTTGGAAGAAGGTTCCAGTCTTGTAAAATCCTGAGCAGACCTGGAAATAGTAGGTAGTCGTGTAAGTTCCCGCCTACCGACACTGGTTTCCGCTCCGGTTCTGTCGCTACCAAAAGTTCCGGTGGCATCGGAAGTAACCACAACTTCATTTAACTGCTGGCTATCAGGTACCAAAGCTACATCTACATTAAATGTTTTACCTAATGTAAGATAGATATTGTCCTGTTGGTAGTCTCTGAACCCCACATAGCTAATGGTAACCGTATAAGGCCCTCCAACTCTAAGGTTCAGTAAGTTAAATCTTCCATCCTCGTTGGCCGCAGCACCGTACTTGGTCCCGGTAGGATTGTGAACGGCAACCACATTTGCACCAAAAAGAGGTTGGTTTTGATCATCAAGAACCGATCCTCTAATGTTGGAGGTGGTTACCTGAGAAAAGGCGATGCTTGTTATAAACAACAAACAAACGCTGAAGAATAATTGTTTTCTCATATGTTTCTGCGATTAATTAGTAAAGTGATTCTAACAAAAATAAGAAAAAAAAAAGCCGCCAAAAGGCGACTTTTCAGTATTTATCAACGAAATATAATTTACTTGGCTTCCGCAACCACCTCGAAAGGAAAGTCTACGATAACATCTCTGTGTAAACGAATTTCTGCATTATATTTTCCGGTTCGCTTTACAAGACCTCCGATAACTTTGATATACTTCTTCTCAATTTCATGTCCTTCCTTAACAAGCGCATCTGCTACATTCAGGTTAGAAACCGAACCAAAAAGTTTATCTCCCGCCCCTGTTTTAGCACTGATCTTGATTTCAAGCTGTTTAAGGGCTTCTGCTGTTTTATTGGCTTCATCAACAATTTTCTGCTCTTTAAAAGCGCGTTGTTTCAGTGTTTCAGCCAATACCTTTTTAGCAGAAGGGGTAGCCAATTCTGCAAGTCCCTGTGGGATCAGGTAATTTCTACCGTAACCGTTCTTAACTGTTACAACATCGTCTTTAAACCCTAGGTTCTCAACGTCTGATTTTAATATTAATTCCATAACTACCTCCTCAATTATTTTAATAAATCTCCAACATAGGGCATCAGGGCCAGGTGACGGGCTCTTTTAACGGCAACCGATACTTTACGCTGATACTTTAACGATGTTCCTGTAAGTCTTCTGGGAAGGATCTTCCCCTGTTCGTTTACAAATTTCATTAGAAAATCAGGATCCTTATAATCTATATACTTAATTCCTGATTTCTTAAACCGACAATACTTCTTTGCTTTGGAAGTTTCTATGTTTAATGGAGTTAGATATCTAATTTCTCCATCTTTTTTTCCTTTCGCCTGTTGTTCTATTGATGACATACGTTACGCTTTTTTTGTTAATTTATTTCTCCTCTTCTCTGCCCAAGCTATAGCGTGTTTATCCAACTTTACGGTTAAATAACGCATTACACGCTCATCTCTTCTAAATTCAAGCTCAAGAGTTTCAATGGCCTCCCCGGCTACCTGGTACTCAAACAAGTGATAAAAACCACTTTTTTTGTGTTGAATTGGGTAAGCCAGTTTTTTAAGGCCCCAATTTTCTTTTGAAATAAATTCCGCTTTACGGGAACGTAAGAAATCTTCAAACTTCTTAACTGTCTCCTCTATCTGTACATCAGATAGAACGGGATTTAAAATGAAAACAGTTTCGTAATGATTCATAAAAAATGTTATTTGTTAATTTTAAGCCTGCAAAAATAAGAAGAATTAAAATAAATAACAACTACATACTTTTTTAAATGCAAAAGCGTTTTTTAATCAGTAAAAATTAACAAAATTGGCCTAGACCAACAGGAATTCTGTTTTGACAACATTTTGAGCATTGTTCACATCTTTAATGACCGTTAAACGGATTTTTTTGTTACCTTGCCGATGAAAACCTACAAACTTACCTTATTGTTATGAAGTTAAAATGTATTATTGTTGACGATTCTACCATTCAAAGGATGGCAGTAACTAAATTGGTCAATAATCACCCCGCTTTGACATTAGTAGCTGATTACAGTAACGCGATTGAAGCAAAGAACGGACTTAAAAACAATGCCGTTGATCTTATCTTTTTGGATATTGAAATGCCTATTGTAAACGGATTTGACTTATTAGAGTCGCTTGAAAATCCGCCTCAGGTTATTTTGGTTACCGGAAAGGCTGATTATGCCCTTAAGGCCTTTGATTACGATGTTACCGACTATCTGCACAAACCCTTTACACAAGAACGTTTTGACGCTTCTATTAAAAGAGCTTTAGCCAATTACGAACAGGCTAACCGCTCTCAGGAGGAAGATGATCATATTTTTGTGAAAAGCAATCTTAAAAAGAGAAAGGTTATTCTTAATGAAATAAAGTGGATTGAAGCTTTGGGTGATTATATCAAATTGGTTACTAACGATGCCAATATTGTTATTTTATCAACAATGAAATCTTTTGAAAAGCAACTTCCGGCTGACAGATTTTTGCGAATACACAAATCGTATATTGTAAATCTGGATAAAATTGAAAAATTTAACAGCAAAAATGTGGAAGTGCACGGAAAACTTATTCCATTGAGTAGAAATAAAAAGACGGAACTGGCTGAAGCCTTAAGTAATATCTAGTAGACCTTATTTACAAATAATCTACATGATAAATAACCCGGATACTTTTGAATTTCGGGATGGCTTCGAAGCTTTTTTGTATTTTTTTTATGGAATGTTTAGAATGTTTTAGTGAACGACTAGCGGGAATCTTCACTAAAACATTTTTTATATACATATTCCTTATTCTTCCTACGGGTGGTATTACAGGCCCCAAAACATTCTCCGCAAACAATTGCTGAAGCGATTTTGTAAACCAGGCGGCTCCTTCGCTCAGTTTATTAAAATCTTTGTGTTTGAAAGTTATTTTAATAATCCTGTTAACGGGAGGATAATGGTATTGCCTTCTTTCATTTATCTGATCTTTATACATCGCAACATAATCATGGGTAGATACCTGTTGTAAAATCTGATGATACGGATTATAGGTTTGGATAATAACCTTTCCTCTTTCCTTTGTTCTTCCGGCACGACCCGAAACCTGCTGCAAGAGTTGAAACGTACGCTCATGGGCTCTAAAATCCGGGAAATTCAAAAGATTATCGGCATTCATAACACCTACCAGCTTCACATTCCTAAAATCCAGCCCTTTAGTAAGCATTTGAGTTCCAACCAAAACATCAATTTCTTTCTGCTCAAAGGCTTCCAGAATTTTTTCATGCCCAAATTTGCCTCGTGTTGTGTCCATATCCATTCGTCCTATGGCATAATCCGGGAAAAGGTCTTTTAATTCTTCCTCTATTTGTTCCGTTCCAAAGCCTTTTGTATCCAGTGTGCTGCTTTTACAAGCCCAGCATGAACTCGGTACGGCTGCATAATGACCGCAGTAATGGCAGCGCAGCTGATTTTTGAACCGATGATATGTTAAGCTTACGTCACAATTCGGACATTGCGGGGAATGTCCGCAGGTAGTACATTCCACGATCGGAGCATATCCGCGCCGGTTTTGGAAAAGCATTACCTGAAAACCTTCTTCCAGTGCCAGGCGGATTTCTTCGAGCAAGCGGTCGGAAAAATGCCCGGTCATTCTCTTTTTCCGGTATTTTTCCCGGATATCTACCAATTCTATATCCGGCATAAGCACATTTCCGTATCTTCGGGAAAGACTTACCAGGCCGTATTTGCTTTGTATCGTATTATGATACGATTCGACTGCCGGGGTGGCGGAACCTAACAATACCTTCGCCGAAAACAAGTGCGCCAAAACAATAGCAGCATCCCTGGCATGATACCTGGGTGCAGGATCGTACTGCTTAAATGTAGGTTCGTGTTCCTCGTCAATTATAACCAAATCTAACCGCCGGAAGGGAAGAAACATAGCCGATCTGGCTCCGATGATAATTTGTGCTTTGGGCTTACCCTCCCGAACATTGTTCCACACCTCCACCCTTTCATTTTGTGAATATCTGGAATGATATACTCCTATCTGCCCTTCAAAATATTGGCGTAACCTGGCAATTAACTGTGTGGTTAAAGCAATTTCAGGAAGTAAGTACAAGACCTGCCCTCCCTGCCTAATGTATTCCTCAATAAGTTTTACATAAATTTCTGTTTTTCCAGACGAGGTGACACCGTGAAGAAGTACTACTTCTTTGCTTAGAAAGTGATTTTTAACCGCCTTATATGCCTCCCATTGATGGGTGTCTAATTCTCTAACCGGCCTTTTTTCTGTTCCCTCCATAACAATCCGGTCTGTTTGTATCAGGTATTCGCTCAAAATACCCTTGCTAATAAGCGATTTGATAACGGCCGCCGATACACCACTTTCTCTTTCAAGATCTTTAAGTTTTACCGGTTTTTTGGTTTTGGCAGCCAAAGAAAACATATGAAGAACAACCAGGCGCTGTTTGGGGGCCCTGCTCAATGTATCCAGCAATTCGTGCATGGCGGACTCAGATAGGAAATCGTCATGTAGTTTTACATATTTAACCAGTTTCGGTTTATATTGTTCGAAAACCTCTTCTCTGACGGTAATAACCCCTTTGTCCAGTAGTTTTTTAATAACCGGAAGGATTCTTTTCTTATCCAGGATCGATCTGACTTCATCTATTTTAAGCTGCGATTGGTACTGTAGGGCTTCATAAATTAAAAACTCATCGTCCGACAGTTCTGAATCTGCAATTTGTAACGAAGCGGATAATTCTATGAGTGTTTCGCTTTCCAGCAACAGCGATGCGGGAATTGCAGCCCTATAAACCTCTCCCAAACTACACATATAGTATTGCGCAATCCATTGCCAGTGCCTTAACTGATCCGCAGTAACCATCGGTTGTTTATCTAACAGCTGATGAATTTGTTTCGCTTCATACAAACCCGGTGCATTTTGATGCACTTTCCCTACAAGACCCGTATAGAGCTTTGATTTCCCGAAAGGAACGGCCACACGCATTCCCGGGACCAACACAGCGGCTTCTTCCTCCGTTATCCTGTAGGTAAACATCTGCTCCAGCGGAATTGGCAATATTACATCGATGAAGTACGGCATACTTTAAAAGAAGCTTTCTTTATATTAACATCTTCTATGGTTCACTAATGCGAAACCAGTTCTGGGTTCTGAATAAAAAAGCAATATAACCACGAACCTTTAATGTATTAGCGTTATGCTCGTCAATCCAAATTTTACAACGGTATTCTTTTCCATTTTCCGGATCGAGAATGGTTCCTCCGGAATACGTGGCTCCATGCTTCGTAAGATTTTTGATAATGATCATTCCCAAAACCGGTTTATTCTTGTTTCTTCCCTTGCATTTATCACATACCGACGTTTCCTGACTCTTATCAAGGATCTGCCTTATTTTACCAAATATCTTTCCGTTCTGTTCGTAAATCTCAACCACCGATTTTGCTTCTCCGGTACGATCGTCAATAGTTTTCCATTTTCCTAAAACCGATTGTGCATGGAGGGTTGAAAAAAAGACACTTAATACCAGTGTCAGCACCAGTTTATTCATTTCTTCTTTTTAAGCGGTTAATAGAGGCATTCAACTCGAACCCGAGTAACAAAATATTAGCATTTAACCAAATGTAAACCATTAGTATAAGCAGTGCTCCAATAGATCCGTAAAGTTTATTATACTGCGAAAAATTATCGATATAAATCCCAAATAAATACGTGGTAACCAAAATAAGAATCGTAGTTAACAGAGCGCCAACCGAAAAGAACTTTACTTTATTGGAAGTTCCAAAATAGTAGAGAATTGCGGTAGAGAAATAAACGATAAGTATAAAAAACAAGGTACGTCCCACCTGAACCCCAAGCTCATCGCCTTTCATATAGTGAAAGTTCGATGTTTTATCGGCCAAATCGCTTACATAATGCACCACATACACTTCAAAATAAGTAAACCCCGCAACTAACAGCAGCATTAAAAGAGCAAGCAACAGAGCAACTCCCATAGCATATAAGTACTGCTTCACCACCGATCTGGTTATTTCAATATGGTAAGAATACTCAAAACCTCCAAAAATTGCATTAATACCATTGGTCATTAAAAAAATGGAAAGGATAAAAACCGACGACAGTAATCCGGCCCGTCTGTTTTTAGCTATATCTTCAAAAATCTGATCGAAGAATTCCGCTGTTTTAGGAGGCAATAAACCCTCTACAAAACCGAGGAACTCCGCCTGGAATCCTTCAATGGGAATATAGGGGATTAAATTAAGCACAAAGAGCAGGAATGGGAAGATTGCCATAAAGAAGCTGAATGCTATGGCACTGGCCCGAGACGATAAAGCTCCCTTTGCAATTCCTATAACATACATTTCCAGGAGATCGTACAGGGAAAGTCCTTCCAGGGCTCTCAGTTTTATTCGCTGAAGTCCCCGAACCAAAATATTAACAACGGGTATTCTTGATAGTTTTTCCTCAATCTCCGCCGACATCCTATACTGCTTTAAGGCTCAAATCCATATTGTAAACCGAATGGGTAAGTGCACCGGAAGAAATATAATCAACTCCACATTCCGCATAGGCACGCACGGTATGCTCATTGATTCCACCCGAGGATTCCGTAAGGCATTTATGCCCAATGCGCTTTACCGCTTCACGGGTATCTTCGTAATTAAAATTATCTATAAGAATACGATAAACACCATCATTTTTCAGTATCTCGTCAATTTCTTGCAGGTTTCTCGCCTCCACAATAATCTTCAGGTCTCTCCGGGTTTCTTTTAAATAGGTTTTGGTTTTATGTATAGCCCTGCTAATTCCTCCGGCAAAATCAATGTGATTATCCTTTAACATGATCATATCGTATAAGGCAAACCTATGGTTTTCTCCACCTCCTATTTTAACAGCCCATTTTTCTAAAGCTCTGATTCCGGGAGTGGTTTTACGTGTATCTAAAATCTTTGTGCCCGTACCCTCCAGTAAATCCACAAATTTTCGTGTTTTAGTAGCTATGGCGCTCATTCGCTGCATCGCATTGAGCACCAATCGCTCTGCCTTTAAAATAGATTGCGACTTACCTTCCACATAAAAAGCTATATCGCCATGAGCAACATTTTCTCCGTCCGGAATAAGAACTTCCACGATTAATTCAGGATCTACATAGTTAAATACCTGTTTGGCAAAGGCAACACCCGCTATAATCCCTTCATCTTTAACCAATAGCTTTGCTTTCCCTCTGGCATTTGCCGGAATACAAGCTAACGAACTATGATCGCCATCGCCTACATCCTCACGGATTGCATTTGCAATAATACCTTCCAGTTCTTTATTGAATTGTTCTTCCGAAATCATTTTATAAGTTTTGTATGGTACGAAAATATAGTATTTTTAAAGAAAATCTAATCCATGAAAAGAAAAAGAATATACGGTACTTTTCTATGCTTAACCCCATTTGCTGCTTCCTTTTTACAAAGTGAGGTGTTTCTCGGCGTAAAATCGGACGGGGGATTTTTTCCGGGTGGAGGCTGCCTGAGCCATTTTAAACTAAAAAAGCTTTTAAAAGCTTCAAACTGGACCAGGTTTAAGAATGAACTCAGTTTTTCCTTAAAACCCAAAAACAAACAGGGAGCGGGCTTGTTTAAAACAGAATCACATACCACCCATTGCTATTAACAAACACCCCTTAAACATTGTGTAACCTATGCATATTACACTTATCGTTGTCGGAAAAACAGACCATCAGGCTCTTCGTCAAATCATCCTGGATTATCAAAGCAGATTGCATCATTATGTCCCTTTTAAGTTTGATATTATTCCGAATCTTAAAAACACTAAAAATCTATCGGAATATCAACAAAAAGAAAAGGAAGGTATATTAATTCTAAAGAAAGTGAAACCGGGAGATCACCTTATTACACTTGATGAAAAGGGGAAAATGTATTCCTCTGTGGAGTTTGCCGCATTTTTACAAAAGAAAATGAATACCGGCATCAGAAACCTTATTTTTGTGATTGGCGGGCCTTACGGATTCTCGGAAGCTGTTTACCAAAGGGCTAACGGAAGTTTATCGCTCTCTAAAATGACTTTTTCCCATCAAATGATTCGCCTGTTTTTTATAGAGCAGCTCTATAGAGGGTTTACAATATTAAAAAATGAACCCTATCACCATAAATAACCTTTCTATTCAAATATGATCCTTTCCGAATCCAAAAACCACGATTTATATATAGGTTGATGTAACTTCTCAATTTGATTCCGTTTCACTTTTAACGTCGGTGTGCATAATCCGTTTGCAATGGTCCACTCTTCTTTCATTATAACTATTTTTTCAAGGCGTTCATGTTTTTCCAAATCAGGATTTATTTCATCTATCAACAGGGAAAACCTGTGTTTTAAAGTAGTGATGTCTTTGTTTTTTCCCGTTTCGGAAAGTGTTATAAGAGCAATAGGTTGCGGGATTCCGGTACCAACAATACACACTTGTTCTATAAAATTATCTCGCTCCAGCTGCAATTCAATGGGCGCAGGATCAATATACTTTCCTTTGTCGGTTTTAAACTGGTCTTTTACCCTTCCCGTAATATACAGGTATCCGTCATGATCGTACTCTCCCACATCGCCGGTCCGCAAAAATCCTTCGCTATCAAACACTTCAGAGGTGAGCTCCGGGTTTTTGTAATAGCCCTTCATCAGGCATTTATTCTTAATACAAATCTCTCCTTTCGGAGATAGTTTTATTTCAACATTCGGAAGCGGTTTCCCTACGGTGCCCAATCTCGAAGCATCGGGAAGGTTAAAATGCGAAATCACACAGTCTTCGGTCATTCCGTACCCCTGGTGAATTTGTATACCCAATTGCTGAAACCATTCCATAACACGCACCGCTAAAGGAGCTGCTGCGGAACATACAAAAACCGCATCGCGTAATCCCAGCTTTTTTCTGAGTTTTTTTTTGATCAGCGTATTAATCAATGGGATTTGTAACAATAGATTTAATTTTTTTTGCGGAATAACCTGATTGATTTTTTCCTTGAATTTCACCCAAATCCTGGGAACCGCAAAAAAGATATGCGGTTGCGTTCTCTCCAGGTCGGAAGCAAAAGTATCCAATGATTCCGGAAAATAAATAGTTGCTCCCTGTAATAATCCGTAAGTAGCCATCCCGATTCTCTCGGCAATGTGTGCTAACGGGAGGTACGAAAAAAGCCGTAGGTTTTCCGGGGCCGGAAAAATAGCTTTTAAGGTATAGGCACATTCCATAAAGTTCCCAACCGAATGCATAACACCCTTAGGAGTTCCCGTAGTTCCTGAAGTATAAATAATGGTAATTAAGTCTTCTTTATCTATTTCAGGAAGTTCTGTTATCGGATCATTTGTTTCCACTAATCGCTCCCAACTCTTTCCCTGGTGAATTCCATAAGTATTCACACTAATTTTGGGAATATCTGGAATTCCTTGTCGCTGCAACCCGAAATCGTCTAATTTTCCGAGAATTATGGCTTTCGATTCGCTGTGCTCCAAAATTTGCCCTATGGCCCTTGCGTGCAAAGTGGGGTAAATTGGAATGGAAACATGCCCCGAGAGCATAATAGCGAGGTCTGCCATATTCCAGTGAGCACAGTTTTTAGATAATAAGGCAATATGACTTCGCGGAGGAAGTTGCAGTTCTTTTATAGCGCGTGCGATCTTCCTGATTTCCTGTCCGGCCTGAAAATATGTATAATCCTTCCATATGCCCCGATGGGGCTGTTTGAGGAAAATTTTGTCTGGTTTTGTGGTTTCCCAATATAAAAAGGCATGTAAAGGAGATATAAAAGGATGCATAAAATGGTTGGTTTGGTTAAATATACTAAGATTTACAGGAATTGGATGCCCCGTTTGTTTCCACAAAACCCATGAACCCGAGAAATAGTATTTTTGCAATCAAAGAAAACGCATGCAATTAGTATTTGCCACTCATAACCAGCATAAATTTGAAGAAGTAAAGCAGCTGATGCCCTCACATATTCAGTTAATAAGTCTTTCGGAAATTGGCTGCCATGAAGATATTCCTGAAACTTCTTCCACAATTACGGGTAATGCCGCACTCAAAGCACAATATGTATTTAATACTTACGGATTAGCCTGTTTTGCCGATGATACGGGCCTCGAAGTTCGGGCTTTACGCGGTGCGCCGGGTGTGTACTCTGCCCGTTATGCCGGTGAATCGGGAAACTCAGAAAAAAATATAAAAAAACTACTTAAAGAACTGGAACCTTTATCCGATCGGTGTGCCCGATTTAAAACCGTTATCGCGCTTCGATCTGCAACAAACGATTGTTACTTTACCGGGACTGTCAGGGGTATTATTACACATCAACCCAGAGGAACAGGTGGTTTTGGGTACGATTCTGTTTTCCAGCCCGAGGGTTATTTGTATACTTTTGCCGAACTTCCGCTTAAAACTAAAAATTTGGTAAGCCATAGAGCCAGGGCTCTTGCACAGCTACTTGATTATTTAAAAAAATAATACCAATAACTTCCTAATAATCCATTATTTACCGCTACATTTGCGCCTTTATTAACGCCGCCGGGTTTGGCACGTGTTGATCTGGGTGTCATCTATACTGTACAATTCGCCCGCCTCAACACTCCTATTCTGCGAATAGTATAACATATTATGACACCATTTGAAGCCTTAGGCCTCCATGAAAATTTATTGAGGTCTGTACAGGATATGGGTTTTATAACCCCTTCTGAAGTACAGGAGAAAGCAATTCCTATTTTATTAGAACAAGAAACAGATCTGGTAGCACTAGCTCAGACCGGAACCGGAAAAACAGCAGCTTTCGGATTTCCCCTTATTCAAAAAATTAATTCAGAAAGCAGAACTACGCAAGCGCTGATTTTATCTCCCACGCGGGAATTATGTTTGCAAATCACTCAGGAATTAAAAAATTATGCCCGCTATCAACCCTCTACCCGGGTGGTAGCCATCTATGGAGGGGCCAGTATACAGGAACAGGTCAAACAGATTAAAAAGGGAGCTCAGATCATTGTGGCCACTCCGGGACGTATGCAGGATATGATTCGCAGGAAAATGGTTGATATTTCCAAAATAGAATACTGTGTACTTGATGAGGCCGACGAAATGTTAAATATGGGTTTTTATGAGGATATTTCCGCTATTCTATCCCATACTCCCAATGATAAAAGTACCTGGCTATTTTCGGCTACCATGCCCAGGGAAGTTGCAACCATAGCCAAAAAGTTCATGCACAGTCCGGTAGAAATTACGGTAGGGACTAAAAACTCGGGGTCGGAAAATGTACAGCATGAGTATTATGTAGTGGGAGGACGAGATCGATATTTGGCCCTTAAACGTTTAGCCGATGCCAATCCCGATATTTTTTCGGTAGTTTTTTGTCGTACAAAACGAGATACCCAGAATGTAGCTGAAAAACTTATTGAAGACGGATATAGTGCAGGAGCATTACATGGCGATTTAAGTCAGAATCAGCGCGATATGGTGATGAAAGCCTTTCGAACCAAGCAGATTCAGATGCTCGTAGCCACCGATGTGGCTGCCCGTGGTATTGATGTAGACGATATTACCCACGTAATAAACTATCAACTTCCCGATGAAATTGAAACCTACACACATCGAAGCGGTAGAACCGGGCGTGCTGGTAAATCCGGAATTTCTATGGTGATTATTACCAGAAGTGAATTCCGGCGTATTAAGAGCATTGAAAAAATTATTAAGAAGAAATTTGAGGCCAAAAAACTTCCCAGTGGTATGGAAATATGTGAAATACAATTATACCACCTGGCAAGTAAAATAAAAAATACCGAGATCAACGGAGATATTGATCATTACTTACCGGCTATCAATGATGTATTACGGGAAGTAGATCGGGAAGAACTCATAAAAAAAATGGTATCGGTTGAATTTGGGCGTTTTTTCAATTATTATAAGAATGCCAAAGATCTCAATGCCATTCCTGATCAAAACGAAGCCCGCAAAGACAGGGAAAGCGATGTGCGTTATTTTATTAATGTAGGAGAGCGAGATGGGTATGACTGGAAGACCCTTAAAGACTTTTTAAGAGCTACTCTCGAACTGAGCCAGGACGATATATATAAAGTGGATGTAAAGGAAAGTTTTTCATTTTTTAACACAGATCCAGGCCATACGGAAACCATTCTGCAAATGTTTTCCGATTTTAAAATGGACGGGAGATTTATAAATGTAGAAATCTCTAAAAAGGGCCGGGAAGGACGTGGCAGGAAAAAAGGGAATCGGCGCAGGCATTTTGAAGAAACTACTTTTTCTAAGAAATCAAAAAAACGCAAAAAAGATTCAGGGGCTAAAAAACGATCTGGTTATTCTTCCCGAAAAAAGGGAAAAAAGCGGTATTAGGCTTATTTAGTTAATATTACATTAAAAAATGCGCTCAAGCGCATTTTTTTCTTTTAGTTTATTACTTTAGCCAAAGCTATTTACTATGAGAAAACTCGTTTTATTATTAGGATTATGCTTTGGGGTCACGGTATTTTCACAGGAGGAAGAACAGGTGCAAAAACTGGAGGCCATTATTATAAATGCCCAGACCGATATCCCCCTGGAAAGTGTACACGTAGTTAATCTTAACCGGGTAATTGGTACTATTACAGACGGAAACGGAGCCTTTCAAATTCCTGCTTCGGTTAACGATACACTTTATCTTTCTTATTTGGGTTTTAAATCCATTAAGGTGAAGGTTACAAACGATATGCTTAAATTTAAAAATACGCGTATCGGACTTACGGAACTGGCCTTTGCCCTGGAAGAGGTCATTGTAAAGCCCTACCGATTAACGGGTTATTTGGAAATAGATGCCAGAAATATTCCCATCAACGATGCATATCAATACAGTATCTCGGGTTTACCCAGAGGATATGAAGCCGGTAATTATAATCCGGGAGCTATTACTAAAGTACTCGGGGCTATTTTCAATCCGGTAGATTTCCTGCATAATATGTTTGGGAAAAGACCAAAACAAATGCGGAAATTACGAAAGATGAAGGAAGATGATGAGATAAGGAACCTCCTCGCGTCCAAGTTTGATCGGGAAACACTTACCGAGCTTTTACAGGTTGAAAAAGTAGATATCGACGATATTCTGAGGAACTGCAATTACAGTAAACAATTTATCATTACCGCTAATGATCTGCAGATTTTAGATGCAATAAGTAATTGCTATGAAGAATATAAAGTACTAAACCGGGAAAATTAATGTTATATAGGCATGAACTTTATTAATAAGTTACTACCTATTGCTTCTTTTGTGTTGTTGCTGATTACTTTGTTTACCCTGATTTGCAACGCATGGATCGGGACTTTCCGCGAATACAGTTACAGTGATATTGACTCTTTACCGGATACAAAAGTGGGTCTGGTTCTGGGTACTTCCAAATACGTTGCCAAAGGAGTGCACAACCTGTATTACAACAATAGAATGGAAGCTGCTGCCAGGCTGTTTAACAGTGGTAAAATTACACATCTTATTGTTTCGGGAGATAATGCCACCAAAGAATACAATGAGCCTATCGCTATGAAAAATGACCTTATTGCACTTGGAGTGCCAGAAAGTCGTATTTATCTGGACTATGCAGGCTTTAGGACACTGGATTCCGTTGAGAGAGCCAAAGAAATTTTCGGGCAAAACACGTTTATCATAATTTCTCAGCAATTTCATAACGAAAGAGCTCTCGCCATAGCACGTACCAAAGGGATCAAAGCATATGCTTATAATGCGAGGGCCGTAACGGGTAAGTCAGGATTCAAGACCAACGTGCGGGAAATTTTTGCGCGTGTTAAAACCGTACTCGATCTTACTATTTTACAAACCAAACCCCGTTTTTACGGAGAACAGGTACAAATAGATTAAAATTTCCTATTCGCGAAGTCTTCCGTTAAAGACACTAACTTTTGAATTAAAAGGATTTCCGGAGGCCCTGCGTAATAAAACAATTTGGCCTGTATGCCAAAGAGCATCTGCTATAGGGCCATTAATTAAATTCCAAAAAGGAAATTCAGAAACTCGATCTCCTCTTTTAAATGCGACCGTCGATTTTTCAAGCGTCCCCGGAGCCGCCTCCCGTAATTTATCTGCCGCTGCTTTGATTAATAAAAGCGTTTGTTTCCTTTGTTCTTCAAAACTCATAGAATCCTTCTTATTTCCTCTTTCCGTGGGTTTCTGATGCGCCGTATTGTAAATTACCTCACATAAATTGTACAGATGCTCCAGGGTTTCTTTTGAAGTCCTTCCCTCTGCGCTTGGTTTGTAAGCCAGATCCTGTTCTCTAAGCCCCTCGGTGGCCCAATAATATCTAAATCCCAAACCATCGATCATTCGAGCAGCAACCGTTTCAGCCGAATAGGTTTCCGGATAATCCGGTATTTGAGAATAAGGCAATGGTTCCGAATTGTTTTGTGTATATCCTCCTAAAGATAATGCCATGCAACAAATAAATAATAAATACTTCATAGATTTAATTACTGTCGTGAATGTAATGCAATTCTGTTTCCCTCCGAGTCTTTAAAAATTCCCATATAACCAATATCCTCGGAAATTAATGTCTTTTCCTGCAGGACTTCGCCTCCCGCATCGATAATTCTTGCCAACGTTACGGCTACATCTTCCGAAGAAAAGTAAACGAGTACCCCATGTGAAATACTGGGTATATATTCTTCGTGCTGTACCAGCGAACCGGAAGCTCCTGTTTTTCCTTCGGCCCAGGGAAACCATCCCATTAATACACCTCCAAAATCCTGTACCTGTATTTCAATCTCAAAAGCACTGTTATAAAATTTTTTGGCCCGATCCATATTAGTAACAGGTATCTCAAACCATCCTACCATATTGTGTTCCATAATAACTTATCTGTTTTCCAATACGTTTTTTAAACTGGCAAGGCCTTCTTCAAAATCTTTTCCAACTGCCTTGTCCATATTCATAAAAAGCATCATAATACTAAACGGAAATTTGTTCTTCCCGGAAAAGCCCCATGTTACTTTTGTTCCTTCATTTCCCGCTTCATTTACCTTTAAATAAGCATCCGATTCCGACTTCCAGGGTTTAAGAAAGCGTAATCTGCTTTCCACAACATCGTTTTCCACAATACGGGTTAATTCCTGTTCTCCCATACCTACTTCCTTGTTTCCTTCCCATTTACTTATGGCTCCTACCGTGCCATCGGTTCCTTCAAAATCTTTTTTCATATCCGGATCCTTTTTGTCCCAGGGACTCCATTCGTCCTGGTTTTTTAAGTATTTAAGATAATCAAACACTTGAGAAACGGGTTTGTCAACAACAATATCCCGATGTACATGATAATTCTTCGGTGCTATTAGGGCAAGAATAATAATCAGGGCTACCAAGCCCAAAACAATATAAAGTAAAGTTGTCATTGTGAAAGTTTTAGTTAGTTAATTGGTCCTTACAAAGTACTAAATACTGTTCTAAACCTCTCAAATTTTAATATTTTATTAAGAAATAGAACCTATTCCTTGGTAATGCGAATAGATTCTTCTGCATACAATAACAATTCTTCGCTATGTACTACGGGTTCCGGAACATAGTAATATGGCTTTTTTCCGTGTTGCCCGGAATTTAACTCCTTTATCCTGTGCGCATTTGTACCATTATACTTTAGAAAAAGGGCTCCTTTGCTATTTACAATTCCAAACATCTTTTTTTGATGAAAAAGCCCATATCCGCCAAACATTCTTTTTGAAGTAACCTGGCCCAATACCTGTAATTTATCGGTTAACAAAGCGGCCTGTTCGCCGGCCAGTCCGGTTAATTTATCTCCTTTTATTCCCATAGTATAAACTTTATATAAACGGTTGCCCCTTTCCGGTTTGAATCAGTTGACGGAGACTTTCCAGATAACGCCCCCAGGAAAAACAACACATGGCGTAAAAATCGTCGTTTAACTGCCAACCACTGTGACTAAAACGCAACCGGGTTTTATTTTCGTTTCGATCCAACAAAAAATATACATTTGTCCCGATCCAGTCAGGAGCTCCTTCCAGACACTCCCAGGAAACCAGCTTGTTTGTTTCAAGTTGGGTGACTCTCATACTATTTGAAAACCTGGGCGGAAAATTAAATTTGATTATTTGTCCCAGATCACAACTACCTTCGGTGTGATGCGTCCACCAACCCTTTAAACCTTCTATGGTAGTAATAGCATTATAAACATCTGACTCCGGAGCATCAATATGGAACAAGTGTTTTATGGTATACATCTTTTTACTCTTTTAATAGATTTCGAATGGTAGCCAGATGTGCCAGTAACACCAATGGAACCACACATCCCGGAAGCCACACGAAAGGAAAATACAGAATGGCAATATTGGGTTGATCGAATGCGTGATATTGAAAATCGGAAGGAATTGCTAAAATTGCATTCCCGACTATATTAAATAACAGTCCGAGGCAAATTATATTCCAAACCAACAATCCGTACTTTCCCATTTTCATTTTTATATATCCGAAATATGCAACCAACGGTGCGGTAATTCCAGCCAGGATGTCGTAATTTCTACCCTCAAAGGTCATTAGCTGAGGAACCGCCTTGTAAAGAAACAACAACCACAGCGCTATTTCAACCGGAACGCGAACCACATGTAATACGGTAAGGATTTTGGGGTTTAAAGCATCCAGGAATTTTCTCCCGTTTTTATTCAGGAAAAGCAAAATAACACCCAATACGGGAATCCCGGCAATCAGCGAAAATCTGGGAGGTATTCCTTTTGTTTCCAGAAAAAATCCGGAATATGCCACGATTGCCAGCAGCAGTAACCACCCTCCTATAATCCATAATACCCGCAGTTTAGAAGTACCACATGCCTTATAAAAAAGCCATACGGTAAGTACCGTGGTTATAATGAACAAAATGTTTATATATATCGGAATTTGTTCCGCCATTTCACTTTCTGTTATAATGGTATTTCATGGCTGCTCCGTCAAAAATACAATCCCCACATTGTTAGCCATTAAAATGGAGAACAAACTGATTCCAGGCAGATTGTATGCTATTCACTACCAGAATTTAATTCAATAAACTGTTTTGTATAAAAACCTTGTTATGCCCCGGTATGCTCAGCACTTATCATCCATTGATTTTTATATTTATCAATCAACATCCCGAACTTACCTCCCCAAAATACTTCCTGAAAGGGCATGGTTTGCTGACCTCCTTCGGCAAGTGCATTGTAAATGGTAATAGCTTCGCCTTCGTCTTCCATCGATACGCTTAGATGATGATTATTCCCACTGCTAACAGGTCCTTGCATACTATCTGCTCCCATAAGGGTAGCCCCACTGAATTCCATGGTTACGTGCATTACTTTATTTTTCATTTCGTCAGGTACAGGCATACTGTCAGGCGCATCGGCATAACGCATAAACATGGTAAATTCACCTCCCAAAATATCTCTGTAAAAATTCATTGCTTCTTCGCAATTCCCGTTAAATATTACATATGGATTTAATTTCATTGCTTGGTATTTTATGATTATCAAAATTAAGTGTTATATATTCCAGCTGGAACCCACTACTTCCAATTTTTCCGCTTTAGGCGGTTGTAACGGGTTACTTTCTTTTAAAGCTTTCCTAAATGTGCCAAAAGCTTCCACTTCATTTAATCGGGACATCGTTTCTTCATCTTTAGCAATATTTACATGCATAAAAGAATTTCCGTCCGGTAATTGATAGGTGGCGTAATACATCCCTTCAACCGGATGCCTCTTCAGCGATTCCATAACTGCCCTGATATTTTTTTTATTTTCTTCAACAAATTCCGGTCTCACCGTATACTGTACGCGAACTGCTCTCATTATAGCCGAATTTAAATATATTAAACTTTTTTTACTGTTACATATTCTCCATCATCTTTCGCCAGTTACTGGCGTCAAATACCAAATGAGATTCCTGTATTTTACCATCGGCCACCCTGAACCATTCTGAAGTGGTTGTGTTTTCAAGACCGGGAACCGTAGCTCTAAAATTGTAATAGGTTCCTACCCACTCTCCATTTTCAGCGGTACCTACCAGGTCAATTCCAGCCACCATAGGCACAAAACCCTCCATGGCTTCAAAAAAAGCATTGGCGCTTTCGTGTTGTTGCATAGGCCCGTTGAATTTAAAACTATCGGCCACTAATTTTCTGGCTGTTTCCATATCCTTATTACCAAAGGCTTCCAGATATTGTTTTACGATTGCTGTATTTGTCATTATCCTTAATTTTTAAAATGATTCTTTCAAAGGTATTTGATTCTTTTCTGTCAAAAAATGGCATTTTACGAGAATTTAAGGGGGGTAATGTGACATTGTTATTTCGTACCTTTGATAACACACAAAACCGTAGTTTGTTATGAAGTTATCTTTTCTGGTATCTGCCGATGCTAAAATGATTGGTCTTATAGGGGTTTTGGATATGTTTGAGAGCGTAAATGATTATTATCGCAGATCCGGACAACCGTCTTTTTTTGATTTGGAGTTAATTACTCTGAACGACCGGGAGTTGGATCTTCCCTATAATTTAAAACTAAAACCCCACCGGTGTATTGATGAAGTACGCTATACCGATGTATTAATAGCTCCTGCCATACAGGGAAATATGCCAAAAATACTTGAAGACTGCAAACCGTTTATTCCTTTAATCCAACATCAATATAAAAGCGGTGCTGAAATTATGAGTTTATGTACCGGTGCTTTTTTAGTTGCCCTATCCGGTATTCTCGATGGAAAGCCCTGCACCACGCATTGGATGGCTATGGATGCTTTTCGTACCATGTTTCCGAAGGTTAATGTTATAGAAGATGGCATAATTACCGATAAGGATCGCATATATACCAGCGGAGGAGCCTTTTCTTCATTTAACCTCGTTATTTATTTTATCGAGAAATATTGCGGAAAGGAAATAGCACTTTTTATTGCCAAAACCTATGCCGTGGATTACGGAAGAGTGTCTCAGTCGCATTTTGCGATCTTTTCGGCACAGAAAACGCATAATGATACTCAAATTAAGGCAGCTCAGGAATTTATGGAAGCCAATTATGCAAAGGGAATCACAATTGATCAGGTAGCCAATAAAGTAGCAATAAACAAGCGTACTTTTATCCGTCGATTTAAAAAAGCAACTAATAATACACCCATTGAATATATTCAAAGAATAAAAATTGAAGCTGCCAAAAAAGCACTTGAAACCAGTTCCAAATCGGTAAACAATATTATGTATGATGTTGGATACAACGATGTTAAAACGTTTAGGAACCTGTTTAAAGATATAACGGGTATTACACCCACACAATACAGAAATCACTATACAGCAGTGGCTATTAATTAAGCCTTAGCAACCTTAATTTAGAATTACGGGTTATTTTTTATCGGTGTAATAGCGCCGTAGGATCTGATCGATACTCTTTATTGATTTTTTGGTCCAGTCCATTCGTTTTTCCAATTTTTCACTTTCAGTAAGTTTCCAGGAAATATTTGACTTCCTGAGTTTTTGAGTTAAGTGTTGTAGAATAATGGCTACCGAAACCGATATATTCAGGCTTTCCGTAAAACCTACCATGGGAATATGTAAATATGCATCGGCCTCTTTTAAAACCTCTTCAGACAATCCTTCTTTTTCCGTGCCGAAAAATAGGGCCGCAGGCGCATCAATCCTAAAATCATCCAGGCAAAAAGCACTTTTATGCGGAGAAGTGGCAACAATTTTATATCCCTTATTTCTTAAGTGATTTAAACATTCGGTTGTATTTACATGCCGGTATACATCTACCCATTTTTGGGCTCCCATGGCAATATTTTTATCGAGACGTTCTCCAAAACGTGCTTCGGTTATATGGGCTTGCTGAATACCAAAAACTTCACAACTCCTGATCACCGCACTCGTATTGTGAAGCTGATACACATCTTCTATGGCAACAGTAAAGAAATTAGTTCGCAGTTCAAGGATTTCCCTGAATTTCTGTTTGCGCTCTTCTGTGAGGTATTCTTCCAGGTATGTTAAAAGTTCCCGATCGATCAAGATTGTCTTTTAGGTTGCAAAATACGTAAAAATGCAATTTTTACTTTTGCGCTTCCAATTTCTGATTTTCATTATTTTTATAGGATGAAACAGCTTGTAGTACTCACCGGTGCGGGAATGAGCGCCGAAAGTGGTTTAAAGACGTTCCGGGATGCCGATGGCCTTTGGGAAGGCCATGATATTATGGAGGTTGCTTCGCCTCAGGGGTTTTCTCACAAACCGGAGCTGGTACTGGATTTCTACAATCAACGGCGGAGGCAATTATTAACGGTAACGCCCAATGCGGCTCATAAAGCGCTTGCTGTACTCGAAGAAAATTATCGGGTGGATATAATTACCCAAAACGTTGATGATCTGCACGAGCGTGCAGGAAGCAGCCGGGTTTTACATCTTCACGGTGAACTGCTAAAGGTTCGCAGTACCTTTGATGAGGCTTTGGTTTACGATTGGAAAGAAGATCTGAACCTGGGTGATTTATGTGAACATCACAGCCAGTTACGCCCACATATTGTGTGGTTTGGAGAAGCAGTACCTCTTTTTGAACGTGCTGTTCATATTGTTGAAAAAGCCGATATCCTCTTTGTTATTGGAACCTCATTACAGGTATATCCCGCGGCCAGTTTAATGCATTATGCTCCTAACAATACTCCTGTATATTATATAGATCCTAAACCGGCCATGGAAAGTTCTAAGCAGATCACAGTGATCCCGGAAAAAGCTACTACCGGTGTTCCAAGGGTTATTAAGTTAATAAATCAGCAGTAACATCTTACGCACTACCCCTCATCGATCTTACTGAAGCATCGGGAAATCAGGGGTGTTCGGTTTTATTTTTGGCTTCAATCCATTTTGCCATATATTTTGTGCTTTTCATTGAGTGAAGCTGTAACATCTGACCAATAACATTCTGTGTTCTGTGCTGTTTTAAACCGGCTTTTATTTTTACCGCTTTTTCCAAAAACATGGAAAAGTGTTTTACGCCCTCAAAGCGTTTTTCCAAAATATCAAATCCATAAGATTGGTATTTTTCCCAAAGCGCTTCGTTCCGGTACACCTGGGAAGCAGCATCCGCAAAATGTTGCGGCTCATCCGTTATAATTCCATTGGCTTCCATAGCTCCAAACATACCTTCGGAAGCTATGGTTGTCATTACGCAGGGGGTTCCGTTTTGCATGGCATCCACTAATTTTCCCTTAAGTCCGGCCCCGAACCTCAACGGAGCCAGGCAAACCCGGGCTTTTTGCATTACCGTCGCTATATTATCTGCAAAACCTTTAAGATAAAAACCGGTTTTTATCTCCTGTAGCTGCCTGGTTTTATCTGGCATATAGGCTCCATATACATACAGTTCGGCATCCGGAAGTTGTTGCCGGATTAAAGGCCAGAGTACCGCTTTTAAATATTCCACGGCATCCCGGTTCGGAGCGTGCAAAAAATTCCCGACGCAAACAAAATGACTCCTGCTTTCAAAATCCGGTAATTGATGTCTTTTTTTTTCGGAAACAGGATTTTGTAAAAACGGAAGATAACTCAACAACCTGTGGTTAACGGGAACGCTCTTTAACAGCTCCATTTCAGCTTCGGAAATAATCACAGATAAATCTGATCGGTATATACTTGCCAATTCTCTTTTGGTCAGTTCAAAACCGAGCCAGTAATCCCGATCAAACTTAACTTTCTGTTTTATGGCCATCTGACGGGCATTTCTCAGGCTATGTAAATCTTCCGTATCCAAAACTCTTAAGGCATTCGGACAATACTCAGCTACACGCCATCCAAATTGTTCTTCCATCATAAACCGATCAAAGATTACCATCTCCGGATCCAGTTCTTTTATAAAGCTATCAAACGAACTGTTATTCAACTCAATATCGGTTAGCATCACGCCCATTTCTTCCAGGTTAAATGCGCTCTTTTGTCGCGTTCCGGGAGATCCGAAATATACCTGATATCCGTGATTTGTAAACCGGGAAATTAACTGTATTATTCGGGTGCCGGCTGCCGATGCGGTTGGCTCGGGCCAGACATACCCTATAATGAGCAGTTTTTTCATTTTTTAATGTGGTGTGTTCGCCAGTTTATAACGCACTCGCTGGGTGTCTACCCAGTTAAGTAGGGTTTTTATTTGACCATCGGAAAGTTTAGCCTCTTTGTGCATCCATAAATAAGAGGGTAAAGGCATAGCGTGTTCTTTAACCTCTTCTATTATTTCTTCCAGTTTATGATCTTTCTTTTTGGCCGTGTACGCATCCCATTCCGAAAAGTTAAGGTGTCCCTTACCGTGCTTTACATGATCTGCCATCCAGTAATTAACCGGAGTTATCTTATTGTACCATGGATATTTAGTGTTGTTGGAGTGACAGTCATAGCAGGAAGTCTTTAATAATTCTGCTATTTCCTGCGGGGGTTTTTCAACCAGAATAAAATCGGTTTCCCAATGAGCATCTGATTCATTTTTATCCGGTTTAAAAAACTGGCTGATAACCAAAATAATTACGAATGTCCATAAAATTTTACGCAGCATAATTTACAGTTTTTGAAGTTCAGCTAATTGTTCGCCTGTGATTTGCAAAATATTCACTTTTTGGATTCTGGGAAGTAATATTTGCCAATTCCTATCTTTCTTAAAAATTTCTTTCATGATGTTTTTTGCCTCGTCAAAATTTCCATTATTGGCCAGCGTAACGGCATACCAATATTTCATTTCCAGATTACCCGGATTAAGCTCCTGAGCTTGTTTGTACAGTTTTTTAGCGCGGGAAAAATCGCCTTGTTCCACGGCCACATCGCCATCATTCATAAACTGATAAGCTTTGTGCACCTGAACCAGTCTTCTCATTTCCTTAAGAGGTTCCGGATGGTCTTCAACTCTGAGGTCCACCACCCGGTCTTCCCATTCATTTCCGGTACTTTTTGCACGAACCACCAAGATGGCTACCGACTGCTTTCCCCGAATATCGCCTCCTTCAGCTTCAGCGGCTTCCATGGCACTCATCATTCTTTCAGCCAGGGTTCCTGTGGCATTTTCAAAAGCCCTGGACATAGCAGGCCATACCGAGGACTTATCCATTAAATTTGCCTGAACCGAATAGTTATTTCCTACAATATGTCCTGCGGCAGCTATACAATTAGATCCTGTATGGGCGGCTACATTACCCTGAGCATCCAGGATAGCCAATTGGCGAACCTCTCTTCCTTCATCTGTTTTTAAAAGTGCATCAACCGCCATTTGAGGTGTCAATCCGTTTTCCAGCAAACTCAGCCCCCTGGGGCCAAAGGAAGGATTTACAAAAGATTGGGTAGCCACTACACCAACTCCGGCTTTTCCCCACGCTACAATACTTCCCACAGAAAACCAGTGCGATTGTACGGCAACCCCCATTTCGCCGGTAACCGTATCCCTGGCTACGATGGAGTAAGTATGTGCCAGGGGTTCTTTCTTGTTATAAACCTGTGCATTGGATACGGTACTAATTAAAAAAAACAGTATCCATAATAATTTAAGTCTCATAGTAAACATCATTTGTTTATTTGTTTCGCTTTCTATTTTTTAATTTAGACCTCTAAAAGTAGGCATTTTATTCCAATGAATTTTGATCAACTTTACGAAGCGTTATCATACGTAGACCATTCCAGAGAAAACAGGCAGAAAATGGCTGATCTGGTCTGGAAACACCCGGAGTTACTTCCCGATATAGTTACCATAACTTTTCAGGTTGAAGATCCTGTTTCGTTCAGAGCCTGCTGGGTTCTGGAGTATGTTTGCAAAAACAATATTGCGCTTCTTATCCCCTATCTCAACTACTTTATAGAACATATAGATAAGGTATACAGAGATCAGGCTGTACGTCCCACCGCTAAAATATGTGAAATGATCCTGGAGGCTTACTTCGGTAAACAGGATCATCCCATCCAATCTTCGCTGAATGAAAAACACTTTGAAAAATTATCTGAAACCGCATTCGACTGGCTTATAAATGATGAAAAAGTTGCAGTAAAGGCACATGCCATGAGGTCATTATTTTTATTAGGCAAAAAGATCAAGTGGATACACCCGGAACTGAAAACGGTACTGGAGCAGGATTTCGGAAAACATTCGGCGGCTTATAAAGCAAGAGCCCGGCATATTTTAAAAAAACTGAATAAGTGAACAATCCTTTTCCGTTTTAAACCCATATCGAATATCTTTGCCACTTTCTAAACAACAACACAAATGCAACTCACCGAACTTTCAGCTATTTCTCCGGTAGACGGACGTTACCGCAATAAAACACATTCGCTCGCTTCTTATTTCTCGGAAGAAGCCCTGATTAAATACCGGGTTCTGATAGAAATTGAATATTTCATTGCTCTTTGTGAAATACCACTTCCGCAATTACGCACGGTAAACAGCGATATTTTTACCGGATTAAGAGCCATTTATGAGAATTTCTCTCCTATTGATGCAGCCGCTATCAAGGAAATAGAAAAAACCACGAATCACGACGTTAAAGCGGTTGAGTATTTTATCAAGCAAAAATTTGACACACTGGGTCTTGAAGCGTACAAGGAGTTTATACATTTCGGATTAACTTCTCAGGATATTAATAATACTGCTATTCCTCTTTCTATTAAGGATTCTCTGGGTGATGTTTACATAACGCTTTATCAATCGTTACTCTCTAAATTGGTAGAGCTTTCACAGGCCTGGGAGTCTATCCCCATGCTGGCCCGCACTCATGGGCAGCCAGCTTCTCCTACCCGGTTGGGGAAGGAAATTTTAGTATTCGTTACCAGACTCCAGGAGCAGTTTAATTTGTTGAACGATATTCCCTCTGCCGCTAAATTCGGTGGGGCAACGGGAAATTTCAACGCGCATAAAGTTGCATATCCCGATATAGACTGGAAAACATTCGGAACGTCGTTTGTTCAGGAAAAACTAGGCCTTCAACATTCTTTTCCAACCACTCAAATAGAACATTACGATCATATGGCGGCGCTTTTTGACTGTCTGAAGCGTATTAATACCATTGTTATTGACCTGAATCGTGATTTCTGGACATATATCTCCATGGAGTACTTTAAACAAAAAATTAAAAAGGGAGAGGTGGGGTCCTCGGCTATGCCTCATAAAGTAAATCCTATAGATTTTGAAAATTCGGAAGGAAATCTGGGAATTGCCAATGCAGTATTCGAGCATCTGGCTGCAAAACTGCCTATTTCCAGATTACAACGCGATCTTACCGACAGTACGGTTTTACGAAATGTGGGAGTTCCCTTTGCGCATACGCTGATTGGATTTCAGTCTACACTGAAAGGATTAAATAAATTGCTTCTCAATAAAGAAAAATTCGCAAAGGATCTGGACGATAATTGGGCTGTGGTTGCCGAAGCCATTCAAACCATTTTAAGAAGAGAAGGTTATCCGAATCCATATGAAACTTTAAAGGGATTAACGCGAACAAATGAAAGAATCACGCAAAAATCAATAGCAGATTTTATCGATACATTAGAGGTATCACCGGAAACAAAAAAGGAGTTAAAAGCCATTACTCCTGAAAATTATACCGGTATTTAACTGTTTACTCCTGGTATCTTTAGTACCTCACATGTAAAAAATAAAAAAGGGGCGGAAATTCCGCCCCTTTAATTTCATTTTAGCTTTTACTTTCTGAAAAACTCTCCGATCTTTTTGAATTCCTCGCCATCAAAATCCGCATTCTTCAGGGCATCCATGAGTTTCATCATGGAAGCGGGCTTCATATCTTCTCCTAATACCCGAACCAGGGCAAAACCATTTTCAGTATCGTTTCCGTAAATGATAACCTCGTCAATGGCATCTTCCGTGCCCAGATATTTGATAATTCCCCTGCGCCCTTTATCGTTAAATTTCATTAACTCCTGATACTCCGTTTGTTTAAGTATCTGGGCTACCTTTTCTTTTTCAATTTCGTATTCCGATTTATTATCTTCTTTAAGTCTGTACGCCAGCACATTAAACTTTTTGAGAGATTCATAAGCTTCTTTTTGCTCGGCCGTAAGACCTACTTCGTCCAATTCCAGTAAACTTGCGGGGATATCCACGGAAATAAAGTCCGGTTTCTCCGCACTGTCTACATAATACTCCTGCAAACTTTGCTGATCGTTACAAGAAAACAATACAGCGGTTAGGCATAGAACTGCTACTGATTTTAATAATTTCATGAGTTGATGTTTTTTGATGATTAGTTAAAAAGGCCCAAAGCATTCGGGCAAAGGGCCTTATATAAAATTTAGTTTTGTTTTTTTCCGGCTTTTTCAAGATCGGAAGGAAGGTTCATTTTTTTAGTTAACGATCCTATTTTATTAAGATCAATATCTCCCGTAAGTGTAAGCAATACGGTTTCAACCTTTCTTCCGTTAGCTTCAACTTCTTTAATCCCGGTAACAAACATGAGCAATTCACTTACGTGATCGGCATCTTTACCTTGTTTAATATAAAACTTTACATTGGCATCCTTGTCCTTTACTCTCATCAATTCTTCCAGTGAAGAATTTCTTAGATACTTGTCAACCGCGGCTTTCATATCGCCTGCAATGGCTTTATTTTCGGTAGCAAATACCTTCAGTCCCGTTAAGGATTTAGCCATATCGATAAAATCCTGTGCTTCCGGTTCATCTACCTCAACAGAGATTTTGCTCAACATATTAAACATATTCTTATTCACTACCACGGTAGTTACATCGTCCAGGTCTTCAAACTGGTCAAAAAGCGACTGGCCAAAAGACACTAAAGGAGCTACCACAAAAGCTATAATTAAAATCGTTTTTTTCATGATTTCAGGTATTTAATTGTTTTTTAAAAGTTTGTTTTTCGTTGTTTCAAATTCATTTAAATAGGCCATTTTTTCTGTGCCTCGATTTAAGTTCTCAGCTATAAGAGTCAGGGCCTTTTTGGTTTCCTGATAGGCTTGTTCCGGGGTATCAACCACCAGAGCATTACCCTGATTATTCAAGTTATTACCAAAGTATATGCCAAAAACTAGAACGGCTACGGCTGCCACAGAAATCCATCGGTACAGATTCGTATACTTTCGTTTTAATGGAACGGGTCTGGTAGACTGTTCGGTTTTGGCAAAAGAAAAGTATTGAAACAGAGGTTGATATTCCAGTAAGTGCGGCGCCACCTCATTACCGTTGAAATATTCCTTCAATTCCTGCTCTTCCGCCAGTGTGGCAGTAGCTTCGAAGTACTTTTCCAATAATTTTTCTATGTTAGCTAATTCCATAGTTGTGCTTTTTTAAGAGTTGTTCGCGGACTGACTTTCTGGCTCGGGACAATGCTACCCTGATTGCCGTAGGTTTCATATCTAACATTTCCGCTATTTCCTCAAATTCATATTGTTCAATATCGCGTAATTGTAATACCATTTTTTGTTGTTCCGGCAGCGTTTCCATAATGCGTTGTACCCAACTTAAGCTATCTTCTATTTCCACCTGTCGTTGTAGCGAAGCATCCCCATCACCATAATTGCTATGTACCAGCTTTAAATTTCCAGCCTGTTTTGACTTTAAACGATCCAGACAATAGTTTTTTGTCATCGTCATGGCAAAAGCCTCTACATTTTTGTACTGATTCATAATTGTTTTTCTCGTCCACAGTTTCATCAGTATTTCCTGAGTGGCATCTTCTGCTTCTTCATTAGAAACCAGAAGTCGCTTTGCAAGCCGGTACATCTTGTCTTTAAAAGGCATTACAATATGTAAAAAATCTGCCTGTTTCATTTTCTTTGTTAGCGGTTAGTAAAACACTCTTTACGATGTGTTTCAATAGGAAGACGAACTACATCGAATTTTGTTACAAAAAATTTTATTTTGCAGATAATGTAAGTATTTTTGGGAATTGTGGTACTAAAATTGTGGTACTAAATTAAAAATAAAAAAATGATGAAAAACCTAAAAGCATTTGCATACCTGGGCGTTTTTTTTATGTCAGGTTTGACAATCTCATGTAGCGGTGATGACGGACCAACTCCTCCCTCGCCCAATCCGGATGTTGAATTAAAAAGCGAAATTAACGATTTTGTCTGGAAAGGATTAAATGAGATTTACCTGTGGCAACAGGATGTGCCTAATCTGGCAGATACCAAAGACGACAATAAAAATGACTACTACACTTTTTTAAACGGCTATAATACCCCGGAAGATATTTTTGATGCATTGCTTTACCAAAAAGGAACCGTCGACAAGTTCAGCTTTCTGGTGGATGACTATATCGAACTGGAAAAATCTTTTCAGGGGGTTTCCAAAAGTAATGGTGTAGATTTCAGATTGGGTCGCATTAGTGACTCCGATGATCTTTTTGGTTTTGTAAGATATATTGCTAAAGACTCGGATGCTTCTACCAAAGATATTTCCAGAGGTGATATGTTTTTATCGGTTGACGGTACCCGGCTAAATATCAATAATTACCTCGATTTGTTATTTGGAGAGAGCGATACCTATACCTTGGGTATGGCCGATATTAATAATAATACCATTAGCCTGAATGGGAAAGAAGTTACCTTAACCAAGTCTGAGTTTACGGAAGACCCGATTCTGATTAATAAAATTATTCCGGTTTCCGGAGGTAAAGTCGGATACCTTATGTACAATGGCTTTATTGCTAATTTCGACAATGCATTAAATGATGTATTCGGCGATTTTAAGGCCAATGGAGTAACAGACCTTGTTTTAGACCTTCGATACAATCCGGGAGGGCGGGTATCTACTGCTATTGCTCTGGCCAGTATGATTTCCGGACGTCTTACGAGTGAAGTATTTTCCAGAGAGCAGTGGAACAATAAATACCAGGCCTATTTTGAGGCGAACAACCCGGGTGTTTTAGTGAATCACTTTGTTGATAAACTCGCCGATAATACCCCGATAAATTCATTGGGGCTCGGCAGAGTATTTGTACTAACAACAACCGGAAGTGCTTCCGCCAGCGAACAGGTAATAAACAATCTCGATCCTTATATCGATGTTATTCAGATAGGAACGCGTACCACCGGTAAATTCACGGCATCGGTTACGCTGTACGATTCTGAAAACTTTGGCAGAACCGGAGCAAATTCAAATCATACCTATGCACTACAACCTTTGGTTAACAAATCGCTCAATGCCAATGGTGTAACCGATTTTTATGACGGATTACCTCCTGATCATCTTATGACCTATCAGACATCCTCCGGAGAAACAAGGGAAGGTGAGAATATTTTAAATTTGGGAGCTTTGGGTGATATAAACGAACCCTTTCTTCAAAAAGCACTCTCTCTTATAGATGGTAGCACGGCAAAAACCGATTTTTCCCCTGTATTGGGCTTTGATTATGAAAAAATAACCGATTCTAAAGAACATACACTCTTAAAAAACAATATGTTTATAGATATCGGAAAGTATGATATTATTAGAAATTAAGCCTTAAAACCACTCTCCATCGAGTGGTTTTTTTATATACTGCCGGAGATTGTTTTATCCTGGCATTAAACAAATTTTAAAATTGATTAAAACTTCAAACCAGCCGCCGTTTGATTATGCAATCTTTTAAAACGTATTTTAACTGGAGTACCGGAAAAGACTCTGCCATGGCTTTATATCAGTTATTGCAGGACAAACAATATAAGGTAGACTGCCTGGTTACCACGGTAAACAGCCATTACAACAGGGTTTCCATGCACGGTTTACGTACCGAACTGCTTAAAAGGCAATGCGACGCGCTTGAACTGCCCTATACACAAATTGATCTTCCGGAAACCCCGTCTATGGAACAATACGAAGCTTTGATGATCCGGGAAATTACCGCACTAAAAAGCCAGGGATTCACCCATAGTGCCTTTGGAGATATTTTTTTGGAGGACCTTCGGGATTACCGGGAAAAACAACTTTCTAAAATGCATATTACACCGGTTTTTCCCCTTTGGAAAAAGGATACGGCACAACTCATGTCTCAATTTTTAAAACTGGGGTTCAAAGCCGTGATAGTATGTGCACATGCCAAATATTTTAATGAAGATTTTGTGGGCAGGGAAGTCAATCAGCAACTCATAGACTCACTTCCGGGTAATGTAGATCCTTGCGGGGAAAATGGAGAATTTCACACTTTTTGCTATGATGGGCCCATTTTTAAGCAAGCTGTTGCTTTTAACAAGGGTATAACGGTTTACCGCGAATATCCCAATCCCGACAATCAGGGCAAAGGCAATAAAGAAGGTTTTTGGTATTGCGATCTTTATTAAGGGGTAAACAATAACAAAGAAAATACGCGTATGTATTGTTCACCCCCAAGCACTATAAAACATTCAAAGTAAATCCGACCCGTATGTTTCTTCCCCGGGTACTGAATCCATATATTTCCGAATACTCTTCATTTAGAATATTGAATAGTCCGGCAAATAATTTTAATCTATTGTTTTTCAAACCGTGATTCACCTGTAAATTAAGCAAACTATAGCTTTGTAAAATTACAGGAGTAGCGGGAAACGTGCTAAAATTATTGTCCAATCGATCGTATGTATAGTGATAGGAAATCGTAGCATTGGTTTTGCCGGAAAAACTATAATCCAGCCAGATATTTCCCTTGTGTTTGGGGATTCGTACGGGACTCTCGGTTTTATTCTCAACAAATGTATAATTGGCACGCAGCGCAATATTAGTCCATGGTTGTGCCTCCAACTCTATCTCCACGCCATGCGTATCTACACTTTCGGAGGTATTTAAATAACCTGTATTAAAATCGTATATAACAAAGTTTTCTTCCTTCCTGTTAAAATACAGGGCACTGGCTCTGAAATTTTCGTTGAGTTTAAGTTCCATTCCTCCCTCCACGGTAATATTTTCTTCAGGCTCCAGATTAGGGTTGGGTCCGAATGGGCCGTATAATTGGGTGATTGTTGGAGCAATAAATGATGTGCTGTACGATCCGAAGCCTTTAAGGTATCCGTCGCCTATTTTGTAAACATAGGAAGGGTTAATACTATAGGTAATATGCGATCCGTACTCACTGTGATTATTAAGGCGGGCACCGGTATTTAGATGCAATCCGAAATCGGAAACGTAAACCATATTAAGATATGGATCGACTGCTGAAATAGACTCTTTGTTTGTGGCTAATAACACCTCATCCGTTCTCATATTCAGTCCCACAACTGTATAGAGCTTATTGTGAAAAGTATACTTATTATACGCATTTATAATTATATTCTCCGATTCGTACTCGGATGGATAATTAGAAATAAATTCCCGGTGATACTTACCATATGCTCCGTCAACTGAAATACTCCCATGCTTATAGGCATACTTTGAGGAAATACCCGTTCGGTACTGTTTCCCTTTAAATTTAAAAGGCGCATCTGTAAAGGATCCCTGATCATAAGCCGAGTTGATATTTCCTAAATTCCCAAAAATATTAACGGAAAATGACTTGTTTACATCATAGCCTAAATTAATATCCAGCCCGTATTTCGAATAAGGATCTTTTTCGCTTCCTACCGCTGCCGATAATCCATCGGCAAACTGCTGATTGAATACGGTGCGATATGAAAACTTTTTTAGGGTACCACTCAGCAAAACACTATTGTTAAAGGAAGCGATATTATAATTCTGATCATCTGAAGATTGATCGGTTCCCACGGTTGATTTTAACTGTAGGTTTATTTTTTTATCGGAAGCTTTCCGGGTGGTAATATTTATAACAGCAGTGGCCGCACCATTTCCGTATAGCGTACTGGCCGCTCCTTTTATAATTTCAATCGACTGGATTTGCGCCGTCGATAGCATTCTAAAATCAAAGTTTCCGCTGATCTGTGAAGGGTCTGATACCTGAACACCGTCAATAACAACCAATACCTGGCGATCTCGCCCGCCTCGTATGTAAACTCCCAGGTTTTGCCCCGCATTACTACGGCTTCCGTTAATTTCCATACCGCTGTAGGTGCTGATAATTTCGGCCAGCGTACTTCCCTGGTTTTTGTTTAATTCTTCCCGGGTAATTTTAATAACTGTTTTCCCGGATTGTTCTCTTTTAAGCTGGAATTTTGAATCGGTAACCACTACTTCTTCCAATTCCTGCAAGTCTGCCTCCCGGCTTTTCTCCTGCGCAAATACATAAGTACAGGCAAGTACCGACGTACTAAACGCGATTAATTTCTTTTTCATTTTTTTGTTTTTATGGGAAAAAGCATGAAGTACTCATACCCAAACCTTTATCCCGAAAGTTTGACATTATCCTCAAACTAAGGCAGGTCTCCTGGCTCGCGTCGTGTTACTGCCTTCCCATTTTATATAAAAACAGTGGCTTGTAGTTGCGTAACACGCATCGTATAAAACGACACAGCTTACAGTTGCGGGAACAGCCCGGGAATAATTAAAGGAGCAACAACCTTAAAATCAGTATCTTGCACATTAATATCACCCGATTCCCTTTTAATTCGCCTCTACAAAAAGTAGATTTGAAACCTTAATTCACTGCGAAAGTAAACATTTTGTTTAATGTTTTATAAAAAACATTAAATAATATTACTTTTGGTGTATGATTAGAAAAAACCTGGGACTTTTTCTGTTCCTTATATTGCTAACCGCATGTAAACAAAACAGCAAAGAGCATACAACAGATAACGTAAGCACCAAACCACATATACGTTACGCAAAGGGGTTTACGGTTGCAAAGCATTCCGGATATACGGAAATTACGGTAAAAAACCCCTGGCCGGAAGCTACTAAAGGTTTTACCTATGTTCTTGCCGATGATAACTCTACGATTCCGGAAGGTGTTTTGTACGATGCATTTATAAAAATTCCGGTAAGGCGAATTGTGGTTACCTCTACTACCCATATTCCCGCATTGGATGCTCTGAATGAAATAGAAACGGTGATTGGTTTTCCCGGTACCCAATATATTTCTTCTCCTCAAATGAGAATGCGGATTGAAAAAGGGGAAATAGCAGAGCTGGGCGCCAATGAAAGTATTAACACGGAAATGTTAATCGAACAAGAGCCTGATATGGTAATGGGTTTTAGTATTAACAACGAGAATAAAACCTATCGGACCATAGAAAAAAGCGGTATTCCTGTGGTATACAACGGAGACTGGACCGAAGAAACCCCATTGGGTAAAGCAGAGTGGATTAAATTCTTTGCTCCTTTTTTTAAAAAGGAAAAAGAGGCCGATAGTATTTTCAGGGAAATAGAAAAAGAATATAGCAACGCCCGTAATATAGCGCGGCAATCTTCTTTAAAACCCGTTGTGTTTAGCGGTGCTATGTTTAAAGATGTTTGGTATATGCCCGCGGGAGATAGCTGGGCAGCACAATTTCTGGAAGATGCCAATGCCCGTTATTTGTGGAAAGATAGCCCGGGTACGGGAAGCCTTTCCCTCAGTTTCGAAACGGTTCTGGAAAAAGCATTTGAAGCAGAGTATTGGATCGGACCTTCGCATTTTACGGCCTACTCTCAACTTCGTGATGCCAATGAACACTATACTGAATTTGCGGCGTATAAGAATAAAAAAATCTTTACATTCAGCCTGACTAAAGGGGCCACGGGCGGACTTTTATATTATGAATTAGCACCGAGCAGGCCTGATTTGGTACTTAAAGATCTAATTAAGATACTTCATCCGGGGCTATTAACATCGTACGAACCTTTCTTTTTCAAACCACTGGAAGATTGACAGTAAAAACTCCATATTACTTCAAGCTTGTAATGCTCGGCTTACTTCTGATACTCGTGTTTTTTATCAATATCAGCCTGGGCTCGGTTGATATTCCTTTAAAAGATATTATTTCGGTTCTAACCGGTTCGGAAGCAACTAAGGAATCCTGGAATTATATAATAATAAACTACCGGTTTCCCAAGGCTATCACTGCGGTTATAGTTGGCAGCGGCTTAGGGTTAAGCGGGCTTTTGATACAAACGCTTTTTAGAAATCCGCTAGCCGGTCCTTTCGTACTCGGAATTAGCTCCGGCGCAAGTCTGGGAGTGGCACTGATTATTATGGGTAGTTCATTCCTGGGAGGAACCACTGCTATTTTATTTACCTCCAGTTCCGGTCTTGTTATTGCGGCGAGCCTGGGCAGTTTTTTGGTGTTACTGGTTATCATGGTAGTAGCCACTCGGGTAAGAGATACCATGGCGCTGTTAATTATAGGGCTTATGTTTGGGAGTATTACTTCGGCTGTGGTAAGTGTATTATCGTATTTTAGCAGTTCCGAAAAATTGCAACAATACATTTTTTGGTCTTTCGGTAGTTTGGGTGATCTATCATGGCATCAGCTAATATTTTTAAGTATCATTTTTATTTTGGGTCTGAGTATGAGTGTCATGATGACCAAAAAACTGGATGCTTTTTTACTCGGAGAGAATTATGCGAAAAGCCTGGGAACCCATGTTACACAAACCCGATATATTATAATTATTGCAACCAGTTTGCTTGCCGGTGTAATCACGGCGTTTGCCGGGCCCATTGCTTTTGTCGGACTCGCCATTCCCCACCTCACCCGTCAGCTTTTCAGTACCACCCTGCATCAAAAATTAATACCCGCCGTATTACTTAGCGGTGGGGTGTTAATGTTAGTTTGCGATACCATTGCACAACTACCAAACAGTGAATACACACTCCCTATCAACGCTATTACCTCCATTATAGGAGCTCCCGTTGTAATATGGTTACTTGTAAAAAAACGTAATATAACATTTTAACTATTGAATGAAGTAAATAATCATATAGTTCTGGATATCAGAAAATTAAATATTGGATATCGAAAAAATAAATCGGTGCTGAAAATAGCCGACGGTATTTCATTTACCTTAGGTCGTGGCGAGATGGCGGCGGTTATCGGAGTTAATGGGATCGGGAAATCAACATTGCTTAAAACGCTTTCCGGGGTCATCCCGAAATTATCCGGAGACATCCTTTTAAACGGAAAACCTTTTGAAGCTTATTCGTTAAATAACCTGGCAAAAGAGCTGAGTCTTGTTCTTACCGAGACCATACCTTCCGGAAATCTAACGGTTCAGGAAATACTGGCTTTAGGGAGGCAGCCCTACACCAATTGGATGGGCACACTGTCTGACACAGACCGGGAGGTTATTAATCGGGTTTTACGCGCAATGGCTTTAGAGAAATTACGGAACAGAAAATGTCATGAGCTAAGTGATGGGCAGCTACAAAAAGTAATGATTGCCAGGGCAATGGTACAAAATACATCCTTAATTATTTTAGACGAACCAACCACGCATCTGGATTTATATCACAAAGCATCAATTCTAAAGCACTTACAAACTATCTGTCATCAATCGGGAAAAACCATTCTCTTTTCCTCTCACGAACTAAATCTTGCCTTGCAACTGTGCGATAAAATATTATTAATGCTTCCGCAGTCCTCTTATTTCGGCAGTCCGGCTCAGCTAATCGAACAAGGTGTTTTTGATAATGTATTCCCTGAAGATCTGATTTATTTTGATCCGGTATCTTCTTCATTTAAGGTTAATAAGTAAGCTACTTTCTCCATCAAATATTAACCGCAAACTTTTATCTTTACAAAAAACTATTTCCAGATGTCGGAAAATCTTATCCTGATAGGTATTGCTGTACTTATGGCTCTGATAGGGGCTTTGATTGGTATTTACGTTCAAAAACTTAAAACCCGGTCTTTTCAAAGTGCTTTTGATGTTACCGAAAAACAACTGAGACAGGTAAATGACGAACTCAGGAATGCTATTAATAAGGAACATAAAGATAAAGAAGATATACGGAGAGAGCGGGATGCTATTATTATTCAGCTTACAAAAAAAGAAGCTGAATTTAATAACCTGAACCATAAACACCTTGAACAAAAAGAGGAAATAAACAGATTACAGGAAAAGTTCACTAAAGATTTTCAGGTACTTGCTAACCGTATTCTGGAAGAAAAGTCGGAAAAATTCACCCTTCAAAACAAGGAAAACATAAAAAACATTCTCGATCCTCTTCAACAAAAAATAAAGGACTTTGAGGATAAGGTGGAAAAATCTCAAAAAGAAAATATAAGCATTCACTCTGCTTTAAAGGAGCAGCTGTTACACTTGCAATCGCAAAATCTTAAAATCACCAGGGAAGCGGAAAATCTTACCAAGGCCTTAAAAGGAGATAGTAAGATGCAGGGGAATTGGGGCGAATTGGTCCTGGAACGCGTATTGGAAAAAAGCGGACTTGAAAAAGACCGGGAATATACGGTCCAGCAAAGTTTTCGAAAAGAAGACGGCACCCGTGTTATGCCTGATGTTATTATTCATTTGCCCGACGGAAAAAAAATGGTGGTAGATGCCAAGGTGTCACTTACGCATTACGAGCAATTTGTAAATGCCGATGATGAACAGCGTGGTTTTTTCCTTAAGGAACATTTGAATTCCATAAAAAGGCATGTAGAGCAACTGTCTGAAAAAAAATACGAAGACCTTTATGAAATGGAAAGTCCGGATTTTGTGTTGATGTTTGTACCTATCGAACCCGCATTTGCCGTTGCTTTAAATGAAGACAATTCTTTGTACAGTAAGGCTTTCGAAAAAAATATAGTTATTGTAACACCGGCTACCCTCCTCGCTACCCTGCGCACTATTGATACCATGTGGAATAATGAGAAGCAACAACGCAATGCTGTTGAAATAGCGCGTCAGGCCGGAGCCCTTTACGATAAATTTGAAGGGTTGATGAACGATCTTACCAGGGTTGGCAAGAAAATGGATGAAGCTAAAACCGAGTACAAGGGAGCTATGAATAAGCTTTTTGAAGGACGAGGGAACATTATTATCAGCATCGAAAAGTTAAAAAAAATGGGGGCCAAAGCAAAGAAATCGCTCCCGGAACCTTTGTTAAAAAGAGCGGAAGAAGCCGATGAAAACGATTAATACACAAGAGCAAATACAATTGAAATGAAAAAAATATTGACCCTTATTATTTTGGGTATTGTAGTTATTTCCCTGGCGTATTACGCCTTTATTTATTTTGTGCCTTACAGCAAGGGCTTTCGTTCGGGAGAACTTATAAAATTCAGCAATAAAGGTGTTATTGCCAAAACATGGGAAGGAGAGATCAGCCAGGGGATTTCTGGAGCACAAATATTTAAATTCTCAGTACTTGATAAAGACAAAAAGGTAATTGAAAATCTTAAGAGGTTGCAGGGAAGATATGTAAAAGTGAGCTATATGGAGCGCTTTGCCACCTTTTTCTGGATGGGTGATACCAAATATTTTATTACGCAGGTAGTAGAAGAACAATCACCCCACTTAAGCAAATAAGGATTTATCGTTCGGTATACAGATAATTTTAATTATCGTTTTTTTACACGATATTTGCAAATATCAATATTTTAAACGATATTTGTATTATGACAAGTATTCTTACAGGCGACATTGTTCATTCCCGGAAAGTAGCTCCGGCATTATGGATGCCACGTTTAAAAGCGGTATTACAGGAACTGGCCTTAGCCGACACAAACTGGGAGATTTATAGAGGGGATAGTTTTCAATTGGAAATTCCCGATATTGAAAAGGCCTTTATTGCAGCAGTAAAGATCAAGGCAGCTATCAAGCTGATTAAGAAACTGGATGTACGTATTGCTATTGGTATAGGAAAAAAAACACATGCGGGCACCTCTATTTCCGAAGCAAATGGAGATGCTTTTATATTCTCGGGCAGAACGCTGGAGAAAATAAAAAAAAGCAAGGTGAATCTGGCTATAGAAACTCCATATCCTCCATTGAATTACGAATTGAACTTATTTTTTAAACTGGGGTTAATTGCTATGGATCACTGGACTCCGAATTCGGCAGAAATTGTAATTTTAGGATTAGCTCATCCGAAAGCCTCTCAGGAAATGTTAGGCAATATGATACAGATTAAACAAAATACGGTGAGCGAACGGCAAAAACGCGCCTATTTTGAAGAAATCACCGAAATAGATCGCATGTACAGAAACAAAATAAAAACACTAACCGGATATTGATATGGATCTTTTAATACGCTTGCTTATTGCTCATTTTTTGGGCGATTTTATCCTTCAACCACACTCCTGGGTTACCCACAAGGAAAAACACAAATTAAACTCCTATAAGCTCTATCTGCACGTAGCCATTCACGTAGTGCTCACCATCCTGTTGCTATGGGATAAAAGTTTGTGGTTTATTCCTATTATCATAGGGATCAGTCATTTTGTGATTGATGCAGCCAAGGTAGAGCTTCAGAAAAAGAAAAATAAAAGACTGTTTTTTTTCCTCGATCAAATCCTGCATATCGCTGTGATTTTTGGGATTTGGTATGCTATGATAGGAAAATTTCAGATTCTTGAACTCAGTCAGAGTCAATGGATGATTGTTCTCGGAATCTTATTCCTGACACAACCAGCTTCTCTTTTTATAAAAAATATGATTTCCGTGTATACCCCAAAAACCGAATTGAAAAAAAACGATTCTCTGCAGAACGCAGGAAAATATATTGGTATCTTAGAACGATTGCTCGTTTTTATATTTATCATTTCGGATCACTGGGAAGGCGTAGGATTTTTAATCGCCGCCAAATCGATATTCCGGTTTAGCGATCTAACCGAAGCCAAGGATCGAAAACTTACCGAATATATTCTTATTGGAACCTTACTGAGCTTCAGTATGGCTATTTTAATTGGTATATTGTATCTGCAAATCTCCTAATTAATTTCCCATCTATGAATGCGCTTTTCAAAAATGTAAGGGCCAGCAAGGTTATCATCTCGGAACTCATGCTTCCCTCCCATTCTAATTTCAGCGGTAAAATACACGGTGGTTATATTCTGTCGCTGATGGATCAAATAGCCTTTGCCTGTGCCTCCAAACACTCCGAAGTGTATTGCGTAACCGCTTCAGTTGATACGGTTGATTTTCTCAATCCCATTGAAGTTGGAGAACTGGTCACTATGAAGGCTTCTATAAACTATGTTGGTCGTACTTCTATGGTAGTGGGTATTAGGGTCGAATCGCAAAACATACAAACGGGAAACACCAAACACTGTAATTCCTCATACTTTACAATGGTTGGGAAAAATGAGCAGGGCGACAGTGTAAAGGTTCCCGGGTTAATCGTTACCAACACCACCGAAATAAAGCGTTTTTTAAAAGCTTTAAAACGAATAGAAACCAAAAGAGCCAGGCAGCAGGAGTTTGACAGCAAGGATTTTTCCCATACGAACTACCTGGACGATCTTAAACAATACAATGTTAAGATTGAGCTGGACAATTAAAACACACGGCTTAAATTAAATCCGAAAAAGAACTCTCCATCGCCCCAGCTACCATTAGCCTGCCCTAAAAAACCGCTTTCAAAAGAAGGCTGTGCATTTGTAAAATGCAATTGAAAAACATGGCCGCCGGTTTCAATATCCACACCTATGGAAAGCGGATCCTCAAAAACACTGTCGCCCGCCCTGTTTAAGTGGGCTGCATAATCAGCATTTATGGAAATTCTTTTCGAGATTTTCAGGCGCCCCCCCAATCCTACAGCGAATTGCGATTTATCCTGATCTCCTGAAAATTCCGGAAGGTAATTGTCATAAAAAAAAGTGGGAGCTATCAGAAAAGAAAAACGTTCGCTAAATTTTCTAGATACCAGTATTTGTGTCACATAACTTAAACGATCGGAAAATTCAAGACCCGGAATAACTTCTTTTTCCAATGCCGAATTAATGGCTACACTGTTAAAACCCACCAGTGTAAAGGGAAATCCTGCTTCCCTTTGCCGTACCAGTCTGTATTTGGTGTTTACTTCATACGTTTTTTGATACGAACTTCTGGAAACCCCTATATTCCAACCGTCGGACAAACCGTAGATTAGATGCAATCGGGTAACAGCATTATCCAATCCAAAAAAATCATCAAACCCGTTGCTTACCGAACCAAACCTATGGGAAACCACCAAATACAGGTCTTTATGAGATGCCAGTTTTGTGGATTCCAGATTTATAATTTTGAGCCCTTTAAATGCAGCTTCCACATTATTCAAGGTGTCTTTTTTATCTATTTCGTCCAGGAGATCCTCCTGAGAAATGATCCATAGTGGTAGTAAAATAAACAGGACCGTAAGGGAAATTCGTTTCATGATACTATTTTTTGATTAGTTAGTTTATTAAGTCGCTTATAAAAGGGTTACTTACACCATTGCTCAGATGAGTTCCATTACTTTTTCCACAAGGGCATCGCATTTGTAATTGCCAAATTCAAAAATCTCATTGGAAACCGACATGCTGTACATAACATCTCTCAGTCTTTTCTTGGAACGGTGCAATCTCACTTTTACATTAGCCGTGGAAATGTTTAAACAGGCAGCTATTTCTGCGATACTCAAGCCTTCTACTTCCTTTAAAATATATACAATCCTGTATTTGGGTTTTAGTCTGGATATAGCTTCTTCCATGACTATTCGCGCTTCCTGCTGGATCATTTTTTTTTCAGGATTTAAGAGTACGCTTTCCTGTTGTTTTAACCGTTTCTTGAGCGGAGCATTATTTTCTTCATGAAAAGAGAGGTACTTTCCTTTATGCTTTAGCTCAATTAACGACTCATTAATTCCAATTCGGATTAGCCAGGTTGAAAATTGCGCATTGAATTTAAACTGGCTGAGTTTTTCATACGCCTTGAGATACGTATTCTGCATGACATCTTCAATCAGGCCTGAATCGCTTATATACCCTTTAACTACCCGATATAATTTCTGATTATTCCTTCGCATAAGTAATTCATACAACTCCTTTTCTCCTTCCAGTACTCTTTTAATAATTACTTCATCCGGCAACTTATTCTCTCTGAAATCTTTGAAATCTACAATTTTCATAAACTCGAAATATACCTTTTGGATAGTTAATCGGAAAAAAAGTTACAAAATTTTGTAACCTTTTTCCTTTCTAATTATCAAAAGATCAAGATTAAAACAAAAAAACCATATGAAAGCAAACACATTACAAGTTCGTAACTTATTAAAATACACTTTTGGCCTGGTTCCTATCATCGCCGGATTAGACAAATTCAGCAACCTGCTTACCGATTGGGGTAAATACATACCTGAAGGTATACAGGAAATACTACCGGTATCGGCCGGGACGTTATTAATTAGTATAGGGATCGTAGAAATTATAGCGGGAGGTTTGGTTTTAACCAAAACACGAATAGGAGCTCTGGTAGTAGCACTGTGGCTCGTAATAATTGCACTGGTTTTACTGATTGATGGAAACTATCTGGATGTAGCAGTCCGAGATTTGGTAATGGCAATAGCAGCCTTTTCTTTATATAAATTATCCGAAACTTAGAAGAGCGGCCAGACACATTTTTTTAAAATATTTGATTGTAAGGATATTATATATTAAACGACTATTTTTTTTAACTGTTAACCAAAATTTTAAAGCTATGATGAAAAAAACTCTTTTGTACACTGCCGTAATGGGGGTGTTTTTACTGACTTCGTGCTCGGGAAGCGACGATTCAGGAACGCCACCACCACCGCCACCGCCAATGGATGTTACCTATACCAATACCATTCAAAGTATTATCGCTTCTAATTGCTCCGGATGTCATGGAAACCCGCCAACCAATGGAGCCCCGGTTTCGTTAATAACCTACAGTCAGGTTGTTGATGCCGTAAATAACCGAAAACTGATTGATCGGATAAATGGTGTTTCCGGCGTGGCACAAATGCCTCCTGCTGCTCTTTTGAGTTCTTCTTTAAGACAGACTATTCAGGATTGGGTTAGTGACAGAATGCCCGAAAATTAGGAGCGGATGCGACTTTTAGTTGTTATAGCATTTTTTTTAACCCTGGGCAATACCCATGCTCAGCATAAATACAAAACCACAGAGGGAGAAATACGTTTTAACGCTTCTACTCCTTTAGAGGATATACATGCGTCTAATGTTAAAGTCAATGCTATTATAAATACAGAAAAAGCAGAGTTTGCTGCGGTGCTGCTTATCAAAGATTTTAAGTTTAAACGCAAACTCATGCAGGAGCACTTTAACGAAAACTACATGGAGTCGGAAAAGTATCCCAAAGCTTATTTTATTGGGAGTTTTAAGCAATTGGATATTCATGAGCTTACGACGACACCCGAGGTATATACACTGGATGGGAAATTTGCTATTCACGGCGTTGTCCAAAGTGTAACACAGGATGTTATGCTTAGCCTAAATGATGAAGGGCATATTGTATTAACCGGAAGTTTTATATTAAAACCTGCGGATTTTCATATTAAAATACCGAAAATTGTTTTTAAAAAAATCGCTCAGGAAGTAGAAGTAGAAGTTTCCTTGTTATTAAAAAATAAAGCCGCTTAACGCGGCTTTTTTTATTTGCTCAGATACATCTTTCTCCTTGAGTACAATTCGTAAAACTCGTCTTCTTTCAAACTGTCAATAAACAAAATACTCTCACCCGTACTTTTCATTTCGGGACCTAGTTTTTTGTTTACATTCGGGAATTTATTAAACGAAAACACCGGTTGCTTAATGGCATAACCATCCAGCTGCGGATTAAATGTAAAATCTGAAAGCTTCTTCTCTCTCAACATTACTTTGGTAGCATAGTTTACATAAGGTTCTTTGTACGCTTTAGCAATAAAAGGAACCGTTCTTGACGCCCTTGGATTAGCTTCAATTATATAAACCATATCGTCTTTGATAGCAAACTGTATATTAATAAGGCCTACGGTATTCAATGCCAAAGCAATGGTATGCGTATGATCTTTAATTTGCTGTAATACAAATTCCCCTAAATTAAAAGGAGGTAGCGTAGCATTGGAGTCACCAGAATGTATTCCGCAAGGTTCTATATGTTCCATGATCCCTATGATATATACATTTTCTCCATCGCATATAGCATCGGCTTCTGCTTCAATAGCTCCGTCCAGGTAATGATCCAGCAGTAATTTGTTATTGGGTATTTTTCTGAGCAGATCAACTACGTGCTCTTCCAATTCCTGTTTGTTAATCACTATTTTCATTCCCTGTCCACCAAGTACATACGAGGGCCTTACCAAAATAGGAAAGTCCAGCTTATCGGCTAGTTGCAAAGCCTGGTCGGCGGTTTCGGCCACCCCGAACTCAGGATATGGAATGTTATTTTCTTTTAATAGGGTTGAAAAACTTCCTCTGTCTTCCGCCAGATCGAGCGATTTAAAACTGGTTCCTATAATTTCAATCCCGTATTTATCGAGTTTCTCTGCCAGTTTTAAAGCGGTTTGTCCGCCGAGCTGAACAATAACCCCCTCCGGTTTTTCATGTCTGATAATATCGTAAATATGCTCCCAGAATACCGGCTCAAAATACAGTTTGTCAGCGGTATCAAAATCAGTTGAAACCGTTTCCGGGTTACAGTTTATCATAATGGTTTCGTACCCGCATTCGGCAGCAGCGAGCACTCCGTGAACACAGCAATAATCAAATTCTATTCCCTGACCGATACGGTTGGGCCCGGAGCCCAGTACTACAATCTTTTTTCTATCTGAAACTTCACTTTCATTATCCGAAAATCTCACTCCCGAAGCAGTTTCCACTTCATCCTCAAACGTAGAATAATAGTAAGGTGTTTGTGCTTTGAACTCAGCTGCACAGGTGTCTACCAGCTTATATACTCTTTTGACACCCAGGATTTCTCTTTTCTTGTAAACTTCGCTTTCCCAACATCCCAGCATATGCGCTATTTGCCTGTCTGCAAAACCTTTTTGCTTAGCTTCCAACAGCAGGTCTTTTGGGAGCGATTCAATCGTATATTTTTCAATTTCCCTTTCCAGATGATGTAATTCTTCATATTGTTTTAAGAACCACATATCTATCTTGGTAATTTCACGAATACGGCTTAATGGTATTCCTATTTGAATAGCATCGTAAATTACAAAAACCCGATCCCAGCTGGGGTTCGCCAGTTTATCGATAATTTTCTCGTAATTTTTATATCCTTTTCCATCTGCCCCCAGTCCGTTTCGTTTAATCTCCAAAGACTGTGTGGCTTTGTGCAGGGCCTCCTGGAACGATCTGCCGATTCCCATCACCTCACCAACCGACTTCATTTGCAATCCGAGTGTTCTTTCGGAGCCTTCAAATTTATCAAAATTCCAACGTGGTATTTTTACGATTACATAGTCTAAGGTTGGCTCAAAAAGAGCAGATGTCGATTTGGTTATCTGATTGCTTAATTCATCCAAAGAATACCCTATTGCCAGTTTTGCCGCTATTTTTGCAATAGGATACCCCGTTGCTTTTGAAGCCAAAGCCGAGGAACGAGATACTCTGGGATTAATTTCTATAGCGATAATATCTTCTTTTTCATCCGGACTCACGGCAAATTGTACATTGCATCCTCCCACAAAATCACCAATGCTTCGCATCATCTTAATAGCCATGTCTCTCATACGCTGAAAGGTTCTGTCAGACAGTGTCATAGCGGGTGCCACGGTAATGGAATCTCCTGTGTGGATTCCCATCGGGTCCATATTCTCTACGGTACAGATAATAACAACGTTGTCGTTTTTATCCCGGAGAAGTTCAAGCTCGTACTCTTTCCAGCCTAAAAGAGCTTTATCAATAAGAACCTCGTGAATTGGCGAGGCTTCCAAGCCACGTGTGAGTAGCTTTTCAAAGTCTTCTCTTGTATGTACAAAAGATGCTCCGGTTCCTCCTAATGTAAAAGAAGGCCTTATAACCAGCGGAAAACCAAACTCCTGGGCTATTTCTTTACCTTTTAAGAAAGAAGTAGCCGTTTTGGCAGGTGCTACCGGGATATCAATCTCCTTTAGTAACTGTTTGAATTTATCCCGGTCTTCGGTTATTTGGATAGCATCAATATCAACCCCGATGATTTCCACATCAAAATCCTTCCATATCCCTTTTTCATCTGCTTCTATACATAAATTTAAGGCTGTTTGCCCCCCCATGGTTGGCAGAACCGCATCTATTTCCGGATGATCCTTCAGTATTTTAATAATCGATTTTGTATTCAGGGGCAGGAGATACACATGATCGGCCATTGACGGGTCGGTCATAATAGTAGCGGGATTGCTGTTTATTAAAACCGTCTTTATTCCATCTTCCTTTAACGATCTGAGGGCTTGCGATCCTGAATAATCAAACTCACAAGCCTGTCCTATAATAATGGGGCCCGATCCTATAATCAGAATCGTATTAAGGTCTTTTCTTCTAGGCATTCTATTTAATGTTGCGTTGTTAGGTATTTATAGAAATTCTGTGATATAAAAAAAGGTGTTACCGTTAAAAGCAACACCTTTATATGATAACGTCTCTCCGACCATTATTTTTTGTGTCTTGGCTCGGAGGAAACACTTAATTTTTTTCTTCCCTTAGCTCTTCGACGGGCAAGCACTTTTCTACCATTAACAGTAGCCATTCTTTCTCTGAAGCCGTGCTTATTCCTTCTCTTTCTCTTCGATGGTTGAAATGTTCTTTTCATTGTAAAATACTTTACCTAATGTAATAAAACTATCGTTTGTTTTGTGCTTGCTTTTCCTGTTCAAAATCTGGGCGCAAATATACAAAGAGTTTTTACTTTGACAAATTAAAGATTGGAAAAAAATTAGTTTCTTTGCAGGAGCAAATAAAACGCATTAATGAAGCTCTCTCCGCATATCGTATTTATATTTATCACGGTTATAGCTTCCTTCTGTAATGCTCAGGAAACCCTTGGGTATTCGTTGACCAAAGGAGATGTTTTTAAGATACAGCAGGAAGTAAAAAAACAAATTGTCAGCACCGTGGAAGACACCTCGCAGGAGGTTTCCAACACTATGGGGGGACTTATGAAAATAACGGTACTGGAGGCCAAAAGTGATATGTACACGCTGAGTCTGGAATACTTGCGGTTTAAAATGATATCGGAATCAAATACCACAGGAGTGCTATTGGATGTAGACACACAGGATAATCCGGACGATGACCTAATGAATGAGGCTTTCAGAGGGTTATTACACATTCCCATTATTTTTACCATGGACAGTCAGGGTAAAGTATGCGGTGTAAGCGGTTCGGAAAAATTAATCCGGAATATCTTAAAGGGATTTGATGCTTTTCTCCCTCCTGATTCTATAGATCAACTCGAGCAGGACCTCACCAAAGATTTCGGGGCAAAAGCATTAGCGGCCAGTTTGGAACAAATGACCTTTTTCTATCCCAATAATAAGATAAAAGTAGGCGAATGCTGGCAAAATAACTACTCCGGTGAATTTTCTTCCGAGAATACCTGGAAACTGATTGATACGATTCCGTCAGGATATCTTATAAAAGGAGAAGGACCCGTTACGGTTAAGAATGATGATCATGACATATCGGTCTCCCTGAAAGGAATTCAGAAAACTACAATTGTTTGTGACCCGGATAGTGGGTTTATAAATAAAATGATCGTAGAACAGCGCTCGGAAGGAACTTCCGTTTTTAAGGGTATGGATTCCGATATAACCAGCCCTACAATATTAAAATCTAAAATAACTTATAAAAGAATCTGATTATTATGTTTAATAAAAATATCAAACTCATCGTAGCTGCCTTAATTATTGCTTTTGCTGTGTACCAGTTTACGGAAGGGTACGTTGGGAATGGAATTGCCCTGATATTACTATCGCTTATATTTGTTTTTCTTTATTTCAGAAATGAGATTATTCTCCTGGCTTTTTTAAGAATGAGAAAGCAAGACATGGACGGCACCAAAAAATGGTTAGATAAAATTAAGAATCCGGAAGCTTCACTCACGAGAAAACAACAGGGATATTACAATTATCTGTACGGAATAATTAGCTCGCAGATAAATCTTACCCAGGCTGAAAAATACTTTAAAAAAGCACTGAAACTAGGATTGAATATGGATTATGATGTTGCTATGGCCAAACTGAGTCTTGCCGGTATTGCCATGCAGAAAAGGAGAAAAAGAGAAGCTACTACCTTATTAAACGAAGCCAAAAAATTAGACAAGCAAAATATGCTTGCCGAACAAATCAAGATGATGCAACAGCAAATGAAAAAAATATAAAAAAGGCCGCAATAAGCGGCCTTTTTTTAGTTATAATATCCTTCTTTCGGAATTTGTATCAAATATTTTTTTCCAGACTTATTGTTTAAAAAAGCTTCCCTTAACCAGGGATTGTGAATTTTCAATATTTTGTAATTTACACGGTGCTCATGGGCAAAATCGGCAAAGTCTTTAACCGGTTTATCTACTTCAATACTATAAGTAGGTATAAACTTGTACAAATCCTCATCCTCAAAGTTAAATCCGTATTTTTTAGGATTAGAGAGAATTTCTTTGATGGCCAGTATTCTAAAAACATAACGCCCGGTTTCCTCTCCGAGCAGTAAATCGTAGTAATCATTTGTTTTTTGTCGGTCCTGTTGCTTCGATATTCCCATTGGGCCCGCATTATAAGAAGCGGCGGCTAATGTCCAATTTCCGAATTTCTTTTTAGCATCCAGCAGGTATTTACAAGCTACCTCGGTTGACTTCTCCAAATGATAACGTTCATCTACGTTGGTATTGATCTCCAGACCATACTGACGTCCGGTGGCCTTCATAATTTGCCATATCCCTCTTGCTCCTGCAGGAGACACCGCATTTTGTAATCCGCTTTCTGCTACGGCCAGGTATTTAAAATCATCCGGAACACCGTACTTTTTAAGTATGGGTTCTATTACCGGAAAATATTTGTTGGCACGTTTTATAATTAGCAAACCGTTGGACTGCCAGTAAGTGTTCACCAGCAGCTCTCTATCCATTCGCTCTAATACCTCCGGGTCATCAACAGGGACTTTTTCACCTGCAAAATTTAAATCTTCCGGGATATCTATTGCATAAATATTATAATCGTTGTCCGGTGTATTTGGCAACTCAATATTTTTAAGTGTCTCGAAATCACCTGTTTGTACAGCATTAATCAGAGTTCCGGATAAAGCCACAACTCCACACAGCATTAGCCCCTTTTTTAAATATTGCATCATGATATTTTTCTTTAAATATAATAATTAACATTAAAAATGAGATTCTATTGTGGTTTTTTAAAGATTAAATGCTGAAAAAATCCGCGGAATGAATAATCAAAGCACCTTAAAACTAACTTTTAAAGTGCTGTTTATCAATTAAATAATATCAAAAACTAGCTGGATAACAAGTCGGGAAGATGTTCATTAAACCATTTAAATCGGTTGAGTATCATAATATGAGTCCCACCTTCAACAACAATACAATTTTTAATGTGTACCAAAGGAAAAACTGCATCTTTATTTCCGTGAATATGCACAATATTATCGAGCGCCTCTTTTTGTTTCCAATTCACGATATTGTCAATAGCCCAATCAATGTAATATTTATCTCTTACCGATAAAAACTGTTCGTAAAGTTCCAGGCGCCTGGTAACGGTTTCTCCAAAAGCATATTTCGCCAGTAATTCTACATTATTAACCAAACCGGTAGGAAGTAATCTGTGTGCCCTGGTATATTTTGCAAAAATCATCCTTCTCGGGAGTTCGCTCCTGCTTTTCACGCTTGATATAATAACTACCTTTTTAGCAGGTATGTGTTTGGCTATTTCCTGAACCAGAATCCCTCCAAAAGACACTCCGATTAAAATGGGGTTTTCGTGTTTTATATTCGCAGAAAAACGCAAGGCATATGCTTCAATAGATTCGCCTTTTTTAGGGAGCTCCCATGTAAGCATATGCACTTCGTAAACAGTTTCCGGTAAACGGATATTTTTAAAGATAGATGGGTGTGCTGCCATTCCTGGCATTAAATATACATGTGTCTTTTTAAAATTCATTCGTCATTAAGAATTGTAAAATAGGCTCTTAGCATTTTTTTTTGTACCTTTGCGGGGTTAAAAATAAGAATTTCCCCAACCATCCCTACCAACTTGTACTTTAACAAAACATGAAAAATTTATTTGTTCCGATTCTGAATATGTGTTCACTTGTTCTTTTTTAAGTGAGCACGTTCCGATAATACTATTGATTAATTGAAACTGTAAATGAGAATATGATGAGAACCTCCAACACAATTACCGAAATTGCCATTACTGACAACGACTTCCTCAGGCAATTTGAAACCAGGGTTGACGGGCATTTGGCTAAAATAGAGTATGCGGCGCAGGAACGCAAGGTCTTTTTAACCAAACTGGTGATTCCCGAAACTATTACTGATGAAAACTTTAAGGATGATTTTATCAGATCTGTACTTCACCACATCGAGGATAAAAATTTAAAAGTAGTTCCCACAAGTCCTCAAATAGCCGGTTTCCTTAGGAAACATAAAGAATACAAAGACATGCTCCCTGTGGGAATACGAATTTAAAAAGAAAGCCTCATATCCTGAGGCTTTTTTCATATCTGAACAGATTCTTCCACAAAATCAAAACGTACCGTTCCGTCTTCGTCAATTCTGTTTAATCTGACCGGATGTACCGTATTTACCAGTTCCGGATTCCACGGAGTTTTTACCTTTACATAATTCTCTGTAAAGCCATGTATATAACCTTCTTTGTTTTCTCCTTCAAACAAAACCGTACGTACTTTTCCCAACTGACTTTCATAAAATGCACGTCTCTTTTTTACCGATAACCCCCGTAACATTTTACTCCTTTTATGTCTGATTGTTTTTGGAATTACACCCTCCATTTTAGCTGCCAGCGTATTATCTCTTTCCGAATAGGTAAAAACATGCAAATAACTAATATCCAACTCATTGAGAAAATAATAGGTTTCCAAAAAATGTTCATCGGTTTCTCCGGGAAATCCGACAATGACATCAACCCCAATACAGGCGTGAGGCATTATTTCCTTTATTTTCTTAATCCGGTTTGCATAGTGTTCTTTTAGATACCGACGCCTCATTAATTTTAAAATATCATTGCTTCCGCTTTGTAACGGAATATGAAAATGCGGAACAAATGCTCTTGAAGAAGCTACCAGATCAATGGTTTCATTTTTTAATAAATTGGGCTCTATTGAAGAAATTCTTAATCGCTCTATTCCGGGTACGCCATCCAGTGCAGTAACCAAATCCAGAAACGTGTGTTCATGTTTCTTATTTCCGAATTCTCCCTTACCGTAATCTCCAATATTTACACCGGTAAGAACAATTTCTTTAATCCCCTTTGCCGATATTTCCGATGCGTTTTTAAGAACGTTTTTGAGTGTATCGCTTCGAGAAATCCCCCTGGCCAGTGGAATGGTGCAGTAGGTACACTTATAGTCACATCCGTCCTGAATTTTTAAAAAAGCACGTGTTCTATCGCCTATCGAATAACTCCCCACATAAAAATCGGCCTCCTCTATTTCACAGGAATGAATTTCGCCAAAATCGTTCTTTGAAAGATCGTTTAAATAATCGGTGATTTTAAATTTTTCGGTTGCACCCAAAACAAGATCCACTCCATTAACAGCGGCCAGTTCCTCCGGCTTTAATTGAGCGTAACATCCTATTGCGGTAATAAAAGCTTCTGGGTTTACCTTTTGAGTTTGCCTTACAATGGTTTTAAAACGCTTGTCGGCATTGTCGGTTACAGAACACGTATTTATCACATAAATATCTGCTTTTTCACCGAAGTCCACTCGTTCAAAACCCTCTTTAGAAAAATTGCGAGCTATCGTGGAAGTTTCCGAAAAATTCAGTTTGCATCCCAAAGTGTAAAAAGCAACTTTTTTTCTATGTGTCATTCTGTTATATTTGTCTTTGCCCGCTAATAAAAACGGGCTGCAAATATACCAACAATTATTGTTTTGATAAAACCGGACCTTACCTATCTATATAAAACAATCTCTTATATATCAGTAAGTTGTACCCTGCTTTTTACAGTTGGCTGCTCCCGGGAAACAAGAACCTTCGGCGAGCAGGATGTTTTCCGGTATAATTCGTACGCTAATATTTCATCACTCGATCCCGCCTTTGCCCGAACACAGAGTAATATTTGGGCAGTAAACCAATTGTTTAACGGATTGGTTCAATTAAATAATGCTCTGCAGATTGAACCGGATATAGCCAAATCATGGGTACTATCGGAAGACGGTCTTCGCTACACTTTTACCTTGCGAGACGATGTTTACTTCCATAAAAATGCGGTATTTGGTGCCGATAGTACCCGAACGGTTAAAGCCTCCGATTTTGTATATAGTCTGAATCGTCTGGTAGACCCAAAAGTGGCAGCTCCCGGGAAATGGGTCATGAATTATACAGACCGTTTTTATGCCGAAAACGATTCTACATTAATTATAAAGCTAAAACAGCCATTTCCTGCTTTTTTGGGATTACTCACTACCAAATACTGCTCGGTAGTACCCTTTGAAGCGGTTGATCATTACAGGGATAATTTCAGGTCAAATCCGGTAGGAACAGGTCCTTTTCGCTTTAAGCTATGGGAAGAAAACACAAAATTGGTGTTCCGGAAAAACCCCGCCTATTACGAAAAGGATGCTTCCGGGGCAGCGCTTCCTTACCTGGAAGCAGTAGCTATTACTTTTTTGCCGGACAAGCAAAGTGCTTTTTTACAGTTTATACAGGGAAATATCGATTTCATAAGCGGGTTGGATCCGTCGTACAAAGATGAGATCCTCACCGTTTCCGGGGAACTTCAGGAAGCCTACAAAGACCACATAACTCTTTTAAAAGGTCCGTATTTAAATACGGAATACCTCGGTTTTTATATGGGTAGTTCAAGTACCGATATACAATCTGTTTTGTTGCGAAAGGCAATAAACCTGGGATTCGACAGAATAAAAATGATCACCTACCTGCGTAATGGCATAGGTACGCCCGCGGTTAACGGGTTTATTCCCAAAGGCCTTCCCAGTTTTAACGCTCAGCAGGGGTATACCTATCAACCCGATAAAGCCCGCTCGCTTATAGCACGATATAAAAAAGAGAGCGGAAATATCAATCCAAAAATTACGATTACTACAGACTCTAACTATTTGGATCTTTGCGAATACATACAACGGGAGCTGCAAAAATTAGGACTTGCAATCCAGGTTGAGGTTATTCCGGCCTCCACCCTTCGGCAAAGCAAAGCCACGGGTAAATTAGATTGCTTTCGGGCCAGCTGGATTGCTGATTACCCCGATGCGGAAAATTACCTGTCTCTTTTTTACAGTATGAATTTTGCACCTGACGGCCCTAATTACACCCATTATAAAAACAATGTATTTGATTCGCTATACGAACGAGCTACTTCTGAAGTAGACCTGAGAAAAAGATACCTGCTTTATCAAAAAATGGATAGCCTCCTTATACAGGATGCTCCTGTAGTGCCACTCTACTATGATCAGGCTTTACGCTTTACCCACAAAAATATTACCGGGCTCGGCACCAACCCGATAAACCTCTTAACTCTTAAGCGCGTGCGAAAAAAATAATCCATATTTTTAAACAGTTCCTTTCCTTCGTCCGATCGCACAAGAATACTTTAAAAAATATGTAATCGAAGAAACTAAAGCCCGATTATTAGCGTTACACATATACCAAATCTTATAACCTAAAAAAATGAAAGAACTTAAGCGTTTGCTAATATGTTGTGGTCTTCTTACCATCGTATTTTCCTGTTCGGATAATCCGGATACTTCTCAACAGATAGACAGTGAAATTAATGCCGTTGAAAAAGAAAGGCTAAATCCGGAAGTTGTAAGCCAAGGAATCACAATTCCCGGAGCTACATTAGTAGAAGGCGCTGTTCCCACTCCCAACGGTGGGATTCCATTTAACATGGGGTATACCTCGCAGTCTGGCTTTCAAACATATGGTTTTGACATTACGTTTAAAGCCCCCTCCACTTTTTCCGGAGCTTACGTTCAATTACTGGACAATACCGGTACACCATTAAGTTCTTATTTTGACATTCCGGCTGGCGCAATGGGAGATCTCAGTGGAAAGCGGGAGAAACGATCTAAAACCAATCTCTTCGGAAAAAATGCAGATTTAAATCCTAACGATGACACATTAATCGACGTGAATTTTGATGCTTCTATAAACGCAGGTACCTTTTGCTATGTAATTTGCCTATATGATACCCAGGGAAATATAAGCGATCCTGTTGAGGTTTGTGTAGAAATTGAATCATGGGCAGGAAACGCGGCCATGGTAGCCGGTTGGAATTACGAAAGTTCTGTGGAAGACGGAGAAGTTTTTTATCCGAATATTGAGTATTGCGATGATTATCCCGTAGCCCTGAACTGCGATAGCGGGCAAATCCTTGAAGTAAACAACATAAACTGCTATACAACTAATAAAATGACACTGGTTATAAAATCGGACGGAACCTATGAATATGAGTCCGAGAGCACCGATAAAAATTACGATCACGATCAAACCATTGCCCAATGTAATTTAACCTGGCAGGAAAACGAACGCTATACTTATATTTCCAAAGGAAAATGGGCCTACAATGAAGAAAAAGATATTCTAACCCTCGTGGAGTTTGAATGGACCGAAGGTGATCCTCATGGTATCCTGGATGAAACCTTATGGACCGGAACCAATCTTAACGGAGATTTATCTTTTAACGGAAATGCTGCCATTGTTAGCGGTAAGCTGCGTATTTCTGAAACCGAAGCCTACAATGGTGTTACAAATAATTATGAATACTATTTTACCAAATAAAGAGTTTACCTTTTAAATTAAAACGACATGGGTTTTCCTATGTCTTCAATTTCATCTTTAATCGGTATTTCCTCGGACTTCCATTTTTTGTTCAAAAGGAAATAAATAAGATAGGTAAAGCCTATTCCAAACGGTATGGCCATAAACCCAAGTTGCATGTCGGTAAAACCCTCCACTGTGGTATGGAACACAAATTCGAGTAGTAAAACGAGTAATACTCCTCCAATTACAATGGTTCCAAAGTAATAAGCAACGATACCGATAATAGCAAAAAGCCATTTGCGCTTTCGGTATTTTTCGGCAAGACGATAATAATACTTTCCTATCCAGTAGAGAAGAATGAGTCCAAGCATGGTATTAGATTTGTTCAAAATAAACCTTTTTAAAAAGAAATACTGTTTTAATTTAGATCAGCGACTTCTTTTATAAGATCATTTACTTCCAACACCGGAATTTACCAATAGTAACCTTATCTTCTTCGATTTTCGGTCAGCTTAAAAACGTGTTCCAAGATGGCTTTGTCCTGCTCACTAAAGAGCATATTTCTTCGCTGCATGACAACGGTGGCTACCTCAAAGGCTTTCCGAGTGAGATATGTGGTAAAGCCTCCTGCACCACCCCAACTGAAACTAGGAATGAAATTTCTTGGAAAACCGCTGCCAAATATATTGGCACTAACCCCAACCACGGTTCCCGTATTAAACATGGTGTTAATGGCACATTTACTGTGATCTCCCATCATTAATCCGCAGAACTGCATTCCGGTTGGGGTAAAACTTTCCGTTTCATAATTCCACAGGCGTACCTCCATATAATTATTTTTTAAGTTAGAGGTATTCGTATCCGCACCCAGATTACACCATTCCCCCAGAACGGAATTCCCCAAAAACCCATCATGTCCTTTGTTTGAATATCCAAAGATCACCGAATTGTTAACCTCGCCCCCTACTTTACTGTATGGTCCTACCGTAGTAGGTCCGTAAATCTTGGAAGCCATTTTAACGATGGCCCCTTCGCAAAGGGCAAAACCACCTCGAATAACACTTCCCTCCATAACTTCAGAATCTTTGCCAATATAAATGGGTCCATTGCTGGCATTAAGTGTACAAAATTGCAGCGACGCCCCGGGTTCAATAAAAACATTTTCAGGAGCAACAACCTGTACCCCCTCAGGAATGGGTTCGCCAGACCTACCGCGTGTTATTAAATGGTAGTCATCTTCTATGGCTTTCCCGTTTTTTGCATATATATCCCAGCAATATTCAATACGCATAGGCTCTTCTTTCAGAGCAATCTGTTTATAATGGTCAAAATCAACCTGCTCCTGTGCTTCGGTGGTAAAAAACGCTACAATTTCAGCATTGCTTACAATCATTTGCCCGTTCTCAAGTCTTTTTATCTTGCTTACAAGTTCTTCATTCGGTAAAAAGGAGGCGTTTATCAATACATTCTCTTCCATTTCCACCATAGGATATTTTTCCGAAAGGTAATCTTCGGTAATTGTTGTTGTGGTGTATCCCAGGTATTTTTCCCATTTTTCCCGAATGGTAAGAATCCCAATTCTAATATCGGCTACGGGACGAGTAAAGGCAAATGGCAATAATTGATTGCGAACCGTACCGTCAAATAAAATATAATTCATTTAACTTCTTTTTTGTAAAAATAAAAAAAGCCTTCCGAATCGGAAGGCTTTCGCTATATAGTTTGAAATTCTATTTTTTAAACTTGGAATATTTGTTCTTGAACTTGTCAATACGTCCGGCTGTATCTACCAATTTCGATTTTCCGGTATAAAAAGGGTGTGAAGACCTCGATATCTCCAGCTTAATCAATGGATATTCAACACCTTCCACCTCAATTGTTTCCTTAGTATTTGCTGTAGATTTTGTAATAAAAATATCATCGTTAGACATATCTTTAAACGCTACCAATCTATAATTTTCCGGATGTATCCCTTTTTTCATCGTAATATCACTTTATTTTTCTCGAAAATTTCGAGGTGCAAATTTAATCATTTTTTGTAATTGGAAAGAAAAATTATCCAAAAAATTACATCATCTCCATTTTTTTTTACACAGGCTGTAACACATTGGTGTATAAAATTACTAATATTGATATAATCAAACACTATTTATATGGAATCTCAACCACCAAAAACAGCTAAGTATGCTTTGAATTACGGCCTTATTCTGGGAGGTCTTGGTATTGTATTCTCCCTAATGCTGTACTTCATGGATATGCACTATCAGCAGGGATGGGCAAATACTGTAGTGGCCATTGCCATTATGATTTTTGTTCTGATACTTGCTATCATTCAGTTTAAAAAAGCCAACGGAGGGTTTTTGTCTCTAGCTCAGGCGCTTAAAGTAGGAATTGGAGCCGCCTTAGTAGGAGGTATTATCAGCGTTCTCTACACCCTCATTTTTACAAATGTAATAGAACCGGATTTCTGGGACAAATCGCTCGAGATGTCCAAACCAATCATGGCAGAAAGAAACCCAAAGCTTACACCGGAGCAAATAGATAATGCTTTAGAAACGCAACGAAAGTTTATGTGGGTTACCTATCCTTTTATTTTAATTTTCAATCTTTTTATAGGGTTTGTAATCTCTTTGATTTCGGGTCTTGCATTAAAAAAAGCGGAAAGTGAATACTAATTCGTATTTTTGAACATATTTTTCAGAAAACGATTTAATGAATATATCCGTTGTTATACCCTTACTCAACGAACGGGAATCTTTAACAGAATTACATGATTGGATTGTAAAAGTTATGCAATCCAATCATTTTTCTTATGAACTTCTTTTTATCGATGATGGGAGTACGGATGGTTCCTGGGAACTTATTACACAACTTGCTGATAAAAACCCCTTGGTTAAGGGAATACGTTTTTTTAGAAATTACGGAAAGTCGCAAGCATTACACGCCGGATTCGCCAAAGCCAGTGGCGACGTTATTATTACCATGGATGCAGACCTTCAGGACAATCCTGAAGAAATTCCGGAACTTTATCACCTTATTCAAAACGAGAAAATAGATCTTGTTTCCGGATGGAAGAAAAAACGCTACGATCACGTGGTTACCAAAAATATACCTTCCAAACTATTTAACTGGGCTGCGCGGAAAACTTCAGGTTTAAAGCTACACGATTTTAACTGTGGTATAAAAGCCTATAGAAAAGAAGTTATAAAAAATATTGAGGTGTACGGAGAAATGCACCGATATATTCCCGTCCTGGCCAAAAATGCGGGGTTTAAGCGGATTGAGGAAAAAGTGGTTGCCCATCAGGCACGAAAATATGGAAAAACCAAATTTGGGGTCGATCGTTTTATCAATGGTTTTTTAGATTTGATTACCATCTGGTTTCTTTCAAAATTCGGGAAACGCCCAATGCATCTTTTTGGTGCTTTGGGGGTATTGATGTTTTTAGTTGGTTTTTTAGCAGCCAGCTATATTGGTATTGAAAAAATGTACAAACTGTATCACGAGTTACCTACCATATTGGTTACTCAGAATCCCTGGTTTTATATTGCCCTGACCACCATGATTATCGGAACACAATTTTTCCTGGCTGGTTTTCTGGGCGAAATTATCCTCAGAAACAGAAAAAATGACCAGCGCTATAAAGTTTCGCAGGTTGCAAATCTTTAATTCAAAGTAACATCACCTTTTTTTCATTGTTATGTACCTTTGCAAAAATTCACTTTATGAGTATTGATCTTTCTACGGTAAAGCACAAAGCAAATTCATGGCTTACCGATACTTTCGATAAGAGAACCCGGGAAAAAGTAACATATTTATTAGACCACGATGTAGAAGCCCTGCGGGAAAGCTTCTATAAAAACCTGGAGTTCGGTACCGGTGGTATGAGAGGAGTTATGGGGGTAGGAACCAATCGAATAAATAAATATACCCTTGGTAAAAACACACAGGGGCTCAGTAACTATCTCAAAAAAACATATCCGAATACACCGTTAAAAGTGGCTATAGCTTATGATTGCAGACATCGTAGTAAAGAGTTGGCAAAAGTGGTGGCCGATGTTTTTTCGGCCAATGGAATACAGGTATATCTGTTTTCGGAATTACGCCCAACACCTGAACTTTCTTTTGCAGTGAAATTTTTAGATTGCCACTGTGGTATTGTACTAACGGCTTCGCACAATCCGCCGGAATACAACGGATATAAGGTTTACTGGACCGACGGAGGTCAAATAGTACCTCCGCAGGACAGAGAGATTATTGAAGAAATCAACCAATTGGACTTTTCGGATATTAAATTTGAAGAAGAGTCATCCCTGATAACATATGTAGACACTTTGGTTGATGAGGCCTTTATGACTTCATCAATTAAGAATGGAAATTTCAATGCTTCCGGAAAGGATTCTTTGAAAGTGGTTTTTACTTCGCTTCACGGAACTTCCATTACCATAATCCCGGAGGTACTTGACAGAGCGGGGTTCAAACAGGTTTATGTTGTGGAAGAACAGGCCGAACCCAATGGAGATTTCCCCACGGTAAAATCTCCAAACCCTGAAGAACCGGAAGCCTTATCTATGGCCCTTGCCAAAGCGGAAGCCATAAATGCGGATATCGTTATAGGTACCGATCCCGATTGCGATCGTCTCGGGATTGCTGTACGGGGAGCCGATGGAAAAATGATACTTCTTAATGGCAACCAGACTATGGTAATGATGACCAAATATCTGCTTGACAAATGGAAAGAGGCCGATAAAATTAAGGGGCATGAATTTATTGGATCTACCATTGTGTCCACACCTATGATGACCCAATTGGCCCGTGCTTATGGGGTAGAATGTAAAATAGGTTTGACCGGATTTAAATGGATCGCCAAGATGATCAAAGATCATCCCGATCAGCCCTTTGTGGGAGGCGGGGAAGAAAGTTTCGGTTTTATGGTCGGTGATTTTGTGCGCGATAAAGATGCGGTTACAGCTTCTTTGTTAGCCTGCGAAATTGCGGCTGATGCTAAAGCCAATGGAAGTTCCTTTTATCAGGAATTGATTAAGTGCTATGTACAATTTGGTTTTTTTAAGGAGCGTTTGATAGCAATTACAAAAAAAGGAATTCACGGAGCCGAAGAAATCAGAGAAATGATGATGAATCTTCGTCAAAAACCTCTTAAAACAATCGATAATTTACGGGTTACACATATTGAAGATTACGAGCAATCGATTTCAACAAATATGATTTCCGGAGCTGTCGAAACCATTGCCGTTCCCAAATCGAATGTATTAATTTATTATACGGAAGATGGAACTAAAATAGCTGCCCGTCCCAGTGGTACGGAACCGAAAATAAAATTTTATTTTAGCGTTAACACACAATTACACAATTCTGAACAGTTTGAACAAACCGAACAGGAACTCGAAGAAAAAATAGACCGGATTATTTCGGAACTTAATCTCAATTAATGAATTACTTCAGGAAAATTTTTCGCTTTGCCTTGCCATACAGGAAACACGCATTTCTGAATGTCTTTTTTAACGTTCTATACGCCCTTTTTAGTGCACTTTCATTTATAGCGTTAATCCCTATGCTGGAAGTGTTATTCGGACAGGAACGCCAGGTAACAACCAAACCGGTATATCCTGGCTTTTCAGGAATTAAAGATTATATGGGCGATTATCTGAACTACCAGATCACACAATTTGCAGGGGCCGATAAAATGAAAGCGCTTGTTTTTGTAATTGCCCTGGTTATCCTCTTGTTTCTGTTGAAAAATATATTCAACTATTTGGCAATGTACTTCATTACATTCCTGAGAAATGGTGTTTTAAAAGATATCCGAAATGCTTTGTTCGAAAAAATCACCCATTTACCGATTTCCTATTTTTCAGAAAAAAGAAAGGGCGATGTAATTGCACGTATTACCTCCGATGTCTTAGAAATACAACATTCGTTCCTGTCTATTCTCGAATTAATTATCAGAGAGCCTTTAACCATTCTCTTCACTATTATTGCCATGTTTGCTATTAGTCCGAGGCTCACTCTTTTTGTATTTATTTTTATCCCTTTATCGGGTATCTTGATTTCAAGAATTGGAAAATCGCTCAAGAGAAAATCCGATCGGGTACAAAAAGAACAGGGACATTTTTTATCAATCGTTGAGGAAACGCTCGGAGGACTTAGGGTTATTAAAGCTTTTAATGCCGAAAAAGTATTTGGAAAGAAATTTAGCGATTCAACCCAGCGCTTCTTTCGGTTTTCAAACAGCCTGTTGAACCGTCAGAACCTGGCTTCGCCTACCAGTGAGTTTTTAGGTATTCTTGTTATTGGAATCCTTTTGTGGTTTGGCGGGAAAATGGTTTTAGTTGATAAAACGCTGGAAGCAGCTTCGTTTATTGCATATATGGGCTTAGCCTATAATATATTAACGCCGGCCAAAGCCATCAGCAAGGCTTCTTATAGTGTAAAAAAAGGAAACGCCGCTGCCGAAAGGGTTCTGGAGATTCTCGAAACCGAAACTACCATTGTGGATAAACCCGATTCCATATCCAAAAAATCGTTTAAAGAAATTATCTCCATAAACAATGTTTCTTTCAGCTATGATGAAAGTCCTATTTTACACAACTTTTCACTGGAAATCCCAAAGGGGAAAACCGTAGCGCTAGTGGGGCAGTCAGGAAGCGGAAAAAGTACCATTGCCAACTTATTAACGCGTTTTTACGATGTTACCGGAGGCTCTATAGAAATTGATGGGGTTGATATTAGAAACCTGACCAAAGAATCGCTCCGGTCACTGATGGGAATTGTAACACAAGATTCCATCTTATTTAATGATACCGTTGCCAACAACTTAAAACTGGGAAAACAGGAAGCTACTGAAGAAGAATTGCTCGAAGCATCTAAAATTGCAAATGCTTACGAATTTATAAAAGATCTTCCGGAGGGCTTTAATACCAATATTGGCGATTCGGGAGGAAAGCTCAGCGGAGGACAAAAACAACGGCTCTCTATTGCACGTGCCGTTCTTAAGAACCCTCCTATCATGATCCTGGACGAAGCTACTTCAGCCTTGGATACGGAAAGCGAACAACTGGTTCAAAAGGCCCTGGAGAATATGATGAAAAACAGAACTTCCGTGGTTATTGCCCATCGATTGTCCACTATACAAAACGCTGATATCATAGTGGTTCTTCAAAAAGGGGAAATTGCCGAACAGGGTACGCACCAGCAGTTACTCCAAAAACAAGGTGTTTACAAAAAACTGGTAGACATGCAATCCTTTGAATAAAAAAAGCACCCGTTGAACAGGTGCTTTTAGTAATTATTTGGGGAAATCGTTGAATAATTAGGGCTAACTAATTTGTAATTTAAATTTTACTTAAATAAGAACAGTGCTAAATATTATCTTATCTCTAAATTACTTAAAAGAACCATTTTATCGGTTAAATGAACTCAATATTCGATAAAATACATCGTTTTTTAACAATATAGGTTAAACCCTTTGTTATTTTAGAAGTCCTACTATCAGTAAATGAATATCTTGACGGAAGAAAAAAAACTTATAGCACAACTCCAGGATGAGCATCAACAGGAGGAGGCATTTAAAACCTTGCTGGCCAATTATCAGGAACGGCTGTACTGGCATGTAAGGAGGATTGTTCTCAACCACGATGATGCCGACGATGTACTCCAGAATACGTTTATTAAGGTATACAGGAATATTCGGTCGTTTAAAGGAGACAGTGCCATATATTCCTGGATGTATCGCATAGCTACTAACGAATCTATTAGCTTTTTAAATCAAAAAGCGAAGAAGTATAAATTAAGTAGTGAAGAGCTACAGGAAAAAATGGTAGGAAATTTGCAGTCAGATGTGTATTTTGATGGTGATGAAGTTCAGTTACAACTGCAGAAAGCAATTGCAACGCTTCCGGAGAAACAGCGGTTAGTGTTTAATATGAAGTATTTTGACAATATGAAATACGAGCATATCTCGGAAGTACTGGATACATCGGTAGGTGCATTAAAAGCTTCCTACCATCATGCGGTAAAAAAAATTGAAGCATATATTACGCATAAAGATTTTTAAACCTAATGAAATAAATAAAGTCAAAGATTTGATGAATGAAGGAAATCAACATAATAAATTAAACATTCCGGAAGGATACTTCAGAGACTTTCAGCAACGGCTTACAGAACGTCTGGAGGAGGATACCTCTTTTTTGCCGAAAGATGATGGTTTTACGGTACCTAAAGGATATTTTGATAATTTGGAAAATCGTATCCTTGAAAAAACCGTTTCAAAACCATCCGGAGTTATTAGGTGGTTTCCCAAAAAAGAATATTACTATATAGCCGCTGTCGCTGCCGTTTTCCTTTTGTTGTTTAATCTTGGGATATTCGATAAAAAAAACGGGTTTGACACACTGGCCGAGGATGAGATAGAAGCCTACGTGCAGGCTCAAAGTTCTGATATTTCTGCTTTGGATATAGCTTCTGTTTTTGAAGATATTGACTTAAGCGAAATAAGTTTTTCCGATCAAACACTGGATCAGGAGGCTATGATAGATTATCTTTCGGAAAACTTAAATTCTTACGATGAAATACAATAATACCATTAAGTGCACAAATCATGAAAAAAGTTAAAAATATACTCCTTATTCTAATGCTCTCTGCCATGACGATTCCGGTATGCGCCCAGAAAGGCAGGCACGACAGGATAAAGGCCCTGAAAATTGCTTTTATCACCGAACGTTTATCGCTTACTTCAAAGGAAGCTGAAAAATTCTGGCCTATTTATAATGCTTACGACGCCAATACCCATCAACTGAGAAATGTGGAAATGCGAAAAATAAAAAGTCGGTTGAAGCAACAGGAAACCGAAGCTATTACCGAAGACGAGGCGCAGGAGATGTTGGACAAAATAAGTAATATTGAATCAAGGTTATTCAAGGAACGAAAAAAGCTCATTACCGATTTGCGAAAAGTAATTTCTGCTAAAAAAATTATTTTGCTCAAAAAAGCAGAAGACGATTTTAACAGGGAATTGATTTCCAGATTAAGAGACCGGAAAAAGCAGTATAAAAAAAACCGATAAAAACGTAAAAAAAGAGGCTCAACAGCCTCTTTTCTTTTTAAACCCTCTTCCATTTTCTAAGTCTTATATATAAACCTCAAAATCTGAAAATTATGAGACTTATAAAAGTAATATGTCTGGCATTTGTAATAAGCCTGGTTTTTGGTTCGTGTACGGTTCAAACCGCATATGTTTCACCAAGGCCTAAAGTAGTCGCAGTAAAAACTTCTTACCCCAAAGCAGTAGTTTACAAAAATGTAACCTACTATCACAGTAAAGGCGTGTGGTATAAGAAAAACAGAAATAAATACGTAGTGGTTCGTCCTCCCATCGGGATACGTATTACCACGCTACCCAAAGGATATAAGGTAGTTAAAATAGGTAAAAAAAGTTATTATAAATACCATGGAGTTTACTATCAGAAACGAGGCGTTCATTACACGGTAGTACGCGTTTGATTCTAATGGTTTTTTATTAGTGATTGGTTTTGAACGAGGCTCCTTTTACGGGGCCTTATTCATTTAAAAGTGAGCTTCGCAATCCTGCCATTACCTGCGGCAATCGCTTCATTGGAATTCAAAAATCGAATCGTATAAAAGCCTTCATCACTTAAATGTTTCCAGTGTATCCCTCCGTCGTTAGAGTAATCAATTCCCTTAAAGCCAATAGCTACAAGACACTTCCCTCCTCCTTCCGGCACGTACTGAACACAGCTCCTGTATCCGGGCTTGGCTCCCGCACCTACTACGCGCCAGGTTTTTCCTCCGTCTTCGGTTTTAATCTTGTTTGCTTGGTTTTGCTCCGGTTTCGTATAATCGCCTCCAATAGCAAACCCCTGCTTAGTGTCGTAAAAATCGAGAGCGTACATTCCGGTGGTTTCAATTCCCTGAATTATTGGAGTTTCAAACAGTTGCCAGGTGTGTCCCCGGTCCGGGGAGAACAGGATATTACTTTTTTTTCCACCCGTTGCCACCCAGGTATTGTCTCCAACCAGTGCAATATTGGAATTACTCGCCGCAAAAGCGGCTTCACCCTCAGCAGCTTCGGGTAGTTTATCACAGGAAATTTTAGTCCAGTTATTACCTCCATCCCTTGTTACAATAATACTCATACAATCATCTGTAGGGTCTCCGATAGCAATTCCTTCATTTGCATTCCAAAAGGCCATAGAATCATAAAAAACACTTTCATTATCCTCTTTGTATACCAGGTTTACCTGGTCTTTGCCTTTTACTTTAAAAAGTAAGGCCGGAGAGCCGATTCCAAGTAAAAAAAGAGCATCTCCATTGGTAGCCAGTGCTCGGAAATGAGGGGTTATTGTATCGTAGTTTATGCTATCAACATAGGTAGCCATCCAAACCGGATCAACAGCATTTTCTTTCCTGGGGATTTCTTTTAAGGCAACCCCGTATTTCCCCTGGGAAGTGGCAAATACTGCTGCTCCATTATCAATTTCCAAAGCTCTCGAATTCAGAGACGGGTCGCTTATCAGAATTTCAATCTCAACTTTTGAAATTTCCGGTACAGTTTTGGTTTCAATTGTTTTACATCCGGTAACCGCAGTTAGTGCTAACCCTATGACTAATGCTGTGAATAATTTCATAGTTACTTTTTTTTAAAAATACAGGTTTCAATTGAAAGCGATACCTTTGCCTTCAATTTTTTTCTCATGAAACTACACAGAAATCTGGTATTTGCGGTTATTGATGGTTTAGACCGTATTTTTAACGAAAACCTGTACGCCGATAAGGTGGTGGAAAAACTACTGAAAAGAGATAAACGATGGGGAGCAAGAGATCGTGGTTTTATAGCAGAAACTGTGTATGACATAGTTAGATACAAGCGTCTCTATGCCGAAATTGCTTCGGTAAAAGAACCCTTCGATCGCGAAAACCTGTGGCGATTATTTGGTGTGTGGGTAGTGCTAAGAGGATATTCCATTCCGGACTGGAAACAGTTTCAGGGGCTCCCGAAACGAAAGATTAAGGGAAAATTCGACGAATTTTCAAAAATTAGAAAATACAGAGCTTCCATTCCGGACTGGTTGGACAATCTGGGAGTCCATGAACTCGGAGAAAAGATTTGGACTGCGGAAATTGACGCTATGAATAAGCAAGCCGACGTAATTATCCGGGCAAATTCGTTAAAAACCAGTCCTGAGGAATTATCTCGTTTACTTGGCGCAGATCAAATAGAAACAGAACTCCTGGAAGAAGTTCCTTATGGCCTCAGGCTCCTCAGGCGATCAAATATTTTTAAAACAGATGCTTTTTCAAAAGGTCTCTTTGAAGTACAGGACACCTCCTCTCAAAAGGTCAGTGCCTTTTTAGATGTAAAACCCGGAATGCGGGTGGTAGATGCCTGTGCCGGAGCTGGAGGGAAAACATTACACCTCGCAGCACTTATGGAAAACAAAGGCCAGATTATTGCCATGGATATTTATCCTAATAAACTAAAAGAGCTAAAACGCCGGGCTAAACGCAACGGTGCTTTTAACATTGAAACCCGGGTAATCGAGTCCGGAAAATCCATTAAAAAATTATTCGGAAAGGCAGATCGTGTACTAATTGATGCACCGTGCTCCGGATTAGGAGTATTGAGACGGAATCCGGATGCAAAATGGAAATTAAAACCGGAATTCATTAAAGAGATCGTGAAAACTCAGGCTCAGATTTTGGATTCGTACTCGAGAATGGTGACCCCCGGGGGGAAGCTAGTGTATGCCACCTGTTCCATTTTACCCAGTGAAAATGAAAAACAGGTGCAGCGTTTTCTTAACTCCGAAAATGGAAACTCTTTTTCTCTTTGTTCCGAACAACATATCCTGGTTTCCGAATCTGGTAACGATGGCTTTTATATGGCCCTTTTAAAACGAAACCGATAACCTGTGAAGTTTTATTTTTTTTACATACTTGTTTTTATTGTCTGGGGCTGCAGACAACAGCCCGCTGCTAAACCATACGATGATGAAAAAAATGCGCTCCTCAGCGTGGAGAATATCAAAGTCCCGGAAAAACTAAAATCTTATTACAAAAAACTCGATTTTACCAAAAACGGAAAAGCTCTTTACAATGAATTAGCTGTTCATACCATTGCAGAACATACCACCTTCCTTAGCTACCGGCAACGCCATCAATATCTGTATTATATTGATGAAGATCCGGAAAACCGTAAAAACGTTATTCTGATATACAACAGCGAAAGCAGAAATAAAAATGAGTTTTTATCGGGAAGCAATCCACATACGACCCAAACATTTAATACCGAACATGTGTATCCGCAATCTCTCATAAACAATACCGCCAAAGGAGACCTTCACCATTTGAGAAGTTGCGATATACAAATCAATGCGAAACGCGCGAATTATCGTTTTGTTAAAGGGCAGGGAAACTTTAAATTAACAGATAAATCCTGGTATCCGGGCGATGATTGGAAAGGCGATGTGGCAAGAATGATCATGTACCTGTCACTTCGATACAACGAAAATTTCAAGGATGTTGGGAGTCTCGATCTTTTTTTAACATGGAACCGTGAAGATCCCGTATCAGATTTTGAACGGCAGCGAAACAATCGCATACAGAAAATTCAGGGAAATCGAAATCCCTTTATAGACAATCCTTTTCTGGCTACCAGAATTTGGGGAGGGAAAAAAGCTGAAAACTCCTGGGAACGGCACTATAACACGCCCTAAAATAAGCACATAACACGCTGTTAATTAATTGTATACAAATATTTTGTATCTTTAACACGGTGTTTACTTACCTTGAATGTTCCACGCAATTCCCCTTTTGCGTGTTTTTCTAAATTATTAAACTAATCAACCAAAACCACCCTTCAATGAAAACCAAACTATTATTTCTGGTAGGACTTCCGCTATTACTAATTGTATTGTTGTTTATTCCGAACAATCCTGCTAACAGTACAGAACATACGCTTGAAAAAGGCCTTTATAAAACCTCTTTTGTAAAATGTATTGTTCCGAATTTTTTATTGACAGATATTGACACAACTCGTCGGATTGCTCCACTATTCGAAAACCTGGGAACCCATCATTTTAAGATCAGTACCAAAAACAAAAAAGCTCAGATATTTTTTGATCAGGGTTTAAAGCTCACTTATGCCTTTAATCATGCAGAGGCACATCGATCATTCCTGGAAGCCTCCCGGTTACATTCGGGAACCGCAATGGCTTTCTGGGGGCAGGCATATACTTTAGGTCCGAACATCAATGATCCTTTCCCCGATGAAGAACGAAAGAAAAAAGCCTGGGAAGCACTTCAAACCGCAAAGAAAAACATGGCCAATGCCGCGCCCGTTGAACAAGCACTTATAACTGCACTTAATTCAAGATACAGCGAAGATTTAGACGCAGATATTCAAAACCTCAATATCAGTTATATGGAGGCCATGGAAGAAGTGGCGAATTTATACCCGGAAAATGCGGATATCCAGACCCTTTATGCTGCTGCTGTTATGAATACAATGCCCTGGAATTATTGGGATAATGATGGTAATCCGGCGCCTAATACACTAAAAGCTAAAACGGCTCTGGAAAAAGCCATTGCAATTAATCCTGATCATCCGGGTGCACATCATTATTACATTCACATGGTTGAACTTCCCAAACCGGATCTCGCCGTACCCAGTGCCGACAGATTGGGTTCTTTAATGCCGGGAGCGGGACACCTGGTACATATGCCATCGCATATTTTTATCCGGGTTGGGCGATATAAAGATGCCATGACCGCCAATCAGAAAGCCATTCTGGCCGATGAAGACTACTTGTCTCAATGCTTTTCGCAAGGAATGTATCCTCTGGGATACTACCCCCATAATATTCATTTTCTGTGGTCTGCCGCCAGTCTCATCGGAGAAAGTCAGATTGCTATAGAGGCTGCAAAAAAAACAGCCGAAAAAGTTCCGATCAGTGAACTTAACACCTTACATTTTCTTCAGGATTTTGCGTCTACTCCGCTTTTGGCCTATACGCGTTTTGGGAAATGGAATGAAGTGTTGACCATTCCGTATCCGGGTGACGATTACAAACACCTAAAACTCATTTGGCATTACGCCCGGGGCATTGCCTTTTTACGAAAAAATAATCCGGCAGAGGCCGAAGAAGAACTGGAAGCACTTTCTCATATGCTGGAAGATCAGGAGCTGGAAGAAATTATAGCCAACTATACCAATCCCAGTTCCTCTTTGGCAAAGGTAGCTTATCACGTGGTAGCCGGTGAGCTGGAACGAGCCCGCCAGTCATACAACAATGCTGTAAAACATCTGGAAAAGGCTATCTCCTTTGAAGATCAGTTGATTTATAGCGAGCCCGCACCATGGCACATTCCAGCAAGGCAAACGCTAGGAGCTATATTGATGGAAGCTGGCAAATACAAGGAAGCTGAACAGGTGTATCAGGACGACTTACAACATATCCGACAAAACGGATGGTCTTTAATGGGATTATATAACAGTTTGAAAGCCCAGGGAAACCACGAAAAGGCAGCTGAAATCAAAAAACAGTTCGATAAGGTATGGAAATATGCAGATATCAAAATTGATAATTCCGTGTTGTGAGATTACACTCATCGTATCTCGCTATCGTTAAAAATTTAAGATCGTATTTTAACACTTTAATATTCAGTAAAATAAGTGAAATATTAGTATTGATAAGAATGTTTATATCGCAGTTGATAATATCCTTAGGCTACTTCCAAAATCATGTAAAAATGTATAAATTTGCAGCTTCATAACACAACTAAACAACACGATTTAAATGATCCATTTTTTTGGAAATGCGGCGCATAAAGTTTTTGCAGTTCAGACCCGGGAAGAATTATCGGCCATAGACATCTCAAAACTCAACTGGTTGTTCGGCAATCAGACCATAATAAACACGGCGTCAATTGACGCCTTTTTTGTTGGCCCTCGAGCAGCAATGGTTACTCCCTGGAGTACTAATGCCGTTGAGATTACTCAAAATATGGGTATTTCCGGAATTATAAGAATTGAAGAATTCACAGCGGTGACGGCTGATTTTTCAGATTACGACCCTATGATTTCTCAAAAATATGAGCAGTTGCATCAGGAAGTTTTTACCATAGATATTCAACCTGAGCCAATTTTGGAAATTAACGATATCCAGGCATATAACGAACGGGAAGGTTTGGCGCTTAGCGATGAAGAAATTGCTTATCTGGAGGATGTGTCCGGGAAAATAGGACGCAAGCTAACCGATTCTGAGGTTTTTGGCTTCTCTCAGGTAAACTCTGAGCACTGCAGGCATAAAATATTTAACGGGACTTTCGTTATTGATAACGAAGAACAACCTACCTCTCTTTTTAAACTCATCAAGGAAACATCCAGACGAAACCCCAACGATATCGTATCTGCTTACAAGGATAATGTGGCTTTTATAAAGGGGCCCGTAGTTCAACAATTTGCACCTAAAAGAGCGGATATTCCGGATTATTATACGGTTAAAGATTTTGAATCGGTTATTTCTTTAAAAGCGGAAACTCATAACTTCCCTACTACAGTAGAACCGTTTAATGGTGCTGCAACCGGTTCCGGAGGAGAAATAAGAGATCGGCTTGCAGGAGGAAAAGGTGCTATCCCTCTGGCCGGAACCGCCGTATATATGACATCGTATTCCCGACTGGAAAAAAACAGGCCCTGGGAGAGTGCGATGGACGAGAGACCGTGGTTGTACCAAACTCCTGTTGATATTCTTATCAAGGCTTCAAATGGAGCTTCCGATTTTGGCAATAAATTCGGACAGCCCCTTATTTGCGGATCTGTATTAACCTTTGAGCACACAGAGGAAGGACGACAGCTGGGCTTTGATAAGGTAATCATGCAAGCGGGTGGTATTGGCTACGGAAAAGCAAATCAAGCTATTAAAAGTACTCCGAAAACGGGTGATAAAATTGTTATCCTGGGAGGCGATAATTACCGAATTGGAATGGGTGGTGCAGCCGTTTCTTCTGCCGATACCGGTGAGTTTTCCACGGGCATAGAACTCAATGCTGTGCAACGTTCCAATCCTGAAATGCAAAAGCGTGCAGCAAATGCGGTGCGCGGGATGGTGGAAAATGATGAAAATTATATCGTTTCCATTCACGATCACGGTGCCGGAGGGCATTTAAACTGCCTCTCGGAACTTGTGGAGGAAACGGGGGGAGCCATCGACCTTGATAAACTCCCTATTGGCGACCCTACTTTGTCCGATAAAGAAATTATCGGAAATGAATCGCAGGAACGAATGGGACTGGTTATTGCCGAAAAACATCTCGATATCCTTGATAAGATTGCCCAACGGGAACGTTCGCCCATATATACCGTTGGAGAAGTAACAAACGATCACCGGTTTTCATTCCGGTCTGAAACCAAAGGTAATACGCCCATGGATATGGCGCTGGACGATATGTTTGGAAGTTCCCCAAAAACTGTTATGACCGACAGTACTGTAATAAGAAACTATCAGGAGGTTCACTATTCCACAGAATTTTTTAATACTTATCTGGAACAAGTACTGCAACTGGAAGCAGTGGCATGTAAAGACTGGCTTACCAATAAAGTAGACCGGTGCGTTGGAGGAAAGGTAGCGGTTCAGCAATGTACGGGGTCTTTACAGCTACCCCTGAATAATGTGGGTGTTATGGCACTGGATTATAAGGGTAAAGAAGGAATTGCCACAACCATTGGTCATGCACCTGTCTCCGGTTTAATCGACCCTGTTGCCGGAAGTAGAAATGCTATCGCCGAAGCTCTGACCAATATGGTATGGGCCCCCTTAAAAAATGGTTTACAATCCGTATCTCTATCTGCAAACTGGATGTGGCCCTGTAAAAATGAAGGAGAAGATGCCAGACTTTATAAAGCGGTCAAAGCCGTTTCTGAATTTGCCATCCATCTGGGAATCAATGTACCAACGGGAAAAGACTCTCTGTCTATGAAACAAAAATACCCGGATCAGGAAGTCATAGCTCCGGGAACCGTGGTTATTTCTGCTGCCGGAAACTGTAATGATATTACCCAAGTAATCGAGCCCGTTTTAAAACCCGGTAAGGGCCGGATATATTATATCAATCTTTCTCAGGATAGTTTTAAACTGGGAGGAAGTTCGTTTGCTCAGATTGTAAATAAAATAGGTGGCAAAACTCCCACTGTAATCAATGCCTCGGAATTTAAAAAAACCTTTAATACAATTCAGGAATTAATTGGAAAAGGAAAAATTGTTGCTGGTCATGATGTGGCTTCAGGGGGATTAATCACCACCTTGCTGGAAATGTGCTTCCCTTCGGTAAATGTCGGTGCTAACCTGGATCTTTCTGAACTTAAAGAAAATGATAGTATTAAATTATTATTCTCGGAAAATGCCGGTATTGTATTTCAGGCCATTGATGATTCGGTAGAGTCTGTTTTCAACGAAAAAAACATTTCCTTCTTTCCCATTGGGTCCGTTACGGAATCCGATAAGTTACATATTAAAAATGGTGATGGTGAATTTGAATTATCAGTTTCGGAGTGGCGGGATGTATGGTACAAAACTTCGTATTTGTTAGACGAAAAACAAACGGCTAACGGGTTGGCTAAAAGTCGTTTTCAAAATTATAAAAAACAACCTCTGCACTATCGCTTTCCTTCTCATTTCACCGGAAAGCTTCCGGCGATCAATACTGATCTGCCAAGACCTAAAGCAGCAGTACTCAGAGAAAAGGGTAGTAATTCGGAACGGGAGATGGCCAATGCCATGTACCTCGCCGGTTTTGATGTAAAAGATGTGCATATGACCGATTTGATCTCCGGAAGAGAAACGCTGGAAGACATACAATTCCTCGGAGCCGTCGGGGGATTCAGCAATTCGGATGTATTGGGTTCTGCCAAGGGATGGGCCGGGGCTTTTAAGTATAATGAAAAAGCAAATACAGCTTTAAAAAAGTTCTTTGAACGCGATGATACACTTTCTGTTGGAATTTGTAACGGGTGCCAGTTATGGATGGAACTCGAACTGATTAACCCGGAACACAGTGTTCACGGCAAGCTTACGTATAACGATTCCGGAAAACACGAAAGCGCATTCACCTCCGTAAAAATCCAGGAAAACAATTCTGTAATGTTATCCTCTCTGGCAGGAAGCAAACTGGGTGTTTGGATTTCGCATGGAGAGGGTAAATTCAATCTTCCGTTAAGTGAAAATAACTATCACATCGTTGCCAAATACGGATACGAGCAGTATCCGCATAATCCAAACGGATCTGACTATAATACCGCTATGATGTGTGATAAATCGGGAAGGCATTTGGTAACCATGCCTCATATAGAACGTTCTACTTTTCAATGGAACTGGGCACATTATCCGGAAGGAAGAAAAGACGGGGTATCTCCGTGGCTGGAAGCTTTTGTAAATGCGCGAAAATGGATTGAAAAATCTACAAAAACCGTGTAAAAATGTTATTTTTTTGTGAAAACACCCTTTTCTTATTACATGAACCAGTAATTTAGAACTGACAAAAGTTAGTTTTTCATGGTAGAAGGTCTCACAGAAATACGTTTTCGTCCTAAGATCTTATATAACTACATAGAAGATTTTGTTATTTATAAGTTTGACAAACCCGTGCATTGCAAACTGCTGCCCCTGGGTAAATTACAGCTGTTTTTTCAGTTTGACGATATTGTGCACCATAAAACTTCTTTTACATCCGGATGGGAAAAAAGGCCTTGTTCTTTTTTGGCCGGCCCTTATAACAAAGGTTACGATCTTGAGGTTTGTTCAAAAACCGAAATGTTTGCGGTTTTGTTCAGGCCAGGTAAGTATATGCATTTTTTTCGAGATTCTATTGCCGATTTTAAAAACGGACTTTTCACTCCGGATGTCATCTGGGGAATACAGGGTAAAGAATTAATAGAATCTATATTTATGGCAAACTCCCATGAAGAGAAATGTGATATTATTGAAAACTTCCTGGTTAATCTTTTCAGAGAATTTCCTTCTTCGCCCATAGAATCCGGTGTTCAATATATTCTTAACGCAAACGGTGTATTAAAAATCCAGGAGCTGGCTCCCAAAACTAACCTCAGTCTTTCACAATTCAGAAAGCGATTTAAAAAAGAAGTGGGAATGAGCCCCAAAGAATTTCAAAAAGTAATACGTTTAAATGCCGTTGAAAGCTTCCTGAATAATAGCGATCATCTTTCCCTGACCCAATTGGCTTACGAGTTTGGTTATGCAGATCAGTCGCATTTTATAAAAGATTACCAAACCTTACTTGGAACCTCCCCCGGGAGGCGCGTACAAAATACGGAATACGCCCTTTTATAAAGACAAATTCTTTTCTTTCCTTTTAAACCGGGAAGCGTTTTTTACAATTTTTCTTTCTTTCTAAGATTTACTTTGGTACGGAATAATTATTTATACCGAACAAAGAAATCGCATTATGAAAAAAACAAGGTTTAAGAAGGCAGGCCTTCTCGTATTACTTTTTAGTTTCTTTTATTCCTCTTCTCAGGAAAATTTAAAGGCTTATGAAGATATACCGGAGTCTCAAATACAGGAAATCGAAAAAGCCGTTGGTTTATACTGGAAATGGGATCATGATGACGAACCCAAAAAGGCGGTAACCCTTCTCGGCGAATTTTCCGATAAGAATCCGAATAATTGGCTAGCTCCTTACTGGGCATCCTATATAGCCACACAAATATCGAATGCCGATAAAAACGAATCTGCTTATCTGGACAAGGCGCAGCAATACTTTAACAAAGCCCGGCAAGCTGTAGGGCAGCAAGCCGATAGTACTACGCTTTCTTATTTTCACGGACTGCAAACACTCATCTACACATTAAAAAGCTATCGGGAAGTATCGGAAGAAAAAGCCAAGGAGTTAAAAAACAAATCCAGAGAATCTCTCAATGCAGGTTTAAAACTGTATCCCGGCAATCCGGTATTATGGGTGCTGTCGGCTACATCTCCCAATATGAATTTACGGACTAACCTTGGCAATGTCATGGCCAGTGTTGCTTTATTAAAACAGGCAAAGCGGGAATTTTCCAAAATATCCCGCCGCAGTCCGGCCGCCATTACCTATTGGAATGAACACTGGATAGATCCCTGGCTTAAAAACCTTACACCGCCATCTATGAAGAAAAAACAGGAATCGGCAGCGCAATTTGAAGGGGCACCATCCGATTTCGACTTTCTTATCGGCGAATGGGAAATAACCAATAAAATTTTGAAAGAACGACTTAGTAATAACAATGAGTGGCGAGAAAGCAAAGCCTATAGCAAATGCTGGAAAATCCTCGGTGGCTTTGGAAATATGGACGATTTTAGAATGACTTCGCGAGACGGAAAAATATATCGCGGAAATACCATACGAACATACAACCCGAAAACAAAGGAATGGAGTTTATACTGGGTAGATGACTGGAATCTGGATTTAGGTGTTACTTATCAAACCAAAGGAACCTTTAAAGATAATATTGGAATTTTTTACGGTGAGGAAATGCATAAAGGCAAAAAAGTGAAAATAAAATTTACATGGAAAAAGATCAACGAGAATGAAGCCTATTGGGATCAGGCATATTACGATGATGCACAGGAAGATTGGGAAATTAACTGGATAATGACATTTAAAAGAATATAACATAAACGATGAAAAAAGGAACGTTTAAAATTACGACACCGCTGGTTATTTGCTGTTTCTTTACCTTAATCCTTTCCTGTTCTGATAATCGGGTAAGAAAAATAAAAGAAAAAGTTGAGCAAACCTATCCGGAAAATGTGGGTTTAAATCCAAAAGCTCCTGAACAAACCAGGCAATTCGGACAACTTTCTGGTTTATGGAAGTGTATCTCTGAAGATCTTGTTAAAGCTCCAGACGGTTCATACACCTGGTATAAGAACAATGCCACCTGGAAATGGGAATATGTTCTCGGGGGACATGCCGTACTTAATCAGTGGTGGCAGGAAGACACTTCTCCTAATCCGCCCACTAAAGAATACTTTGCCACAGGAATTTTTATTTATAATCCCAAAACGACACTGTGGGAAATTGTGGTTCTTAACTCACGTCCCCATAAAATATCTCCTAAATTTCAGGCTACCTATAAAGATAATGAGATACATATGCACGATGGAACCGATACCTGGATGGTAACCTTTTACGAGATAAAAACAAACTCGTTTAAATGGAAATACGAAGTGATTGATAGTATCGGAAACCGAAAAGTTATCAGCAGGATCAGTGCCCAGAGGGAGGCTTTGCTGGCTTACAATGATTGTGCCGTCAGATAAAATATACTGACGATGGCCAAATCGCAAAGAACACGAATTAAGAGAACACCTAAAAGAGCTGTATACGAAAGGGAAAGTATTTATAAGGTATTAGATTGTAATTTTTTGTGCCATGTAGGTATAATACATAACAATGCTCCCCTGGTGATACCCATGATGTACGGACGAAAGGGAAACGAGCTTTATATTCACGGAGCATCGGTTAGCAGGTTAATAAAACAACTGGAAAAAGGTGTTACACTGTGTGTATCCGTTTCAAATGTATCCGGTCTGGTACTCGCTCGTTCGACATTTCACCATACCTTAAACTACGAATCGGTTGTTGTTTTTGGTCAGGGAGAACTGGTGCGTGAAAAACATAAAACGCAAGCACTGAAGGTTATTTCAGACCACCTGATACCTCACCGGTGGGAAGAAGTTAGAGCTCCCGGTTTAAACGAATTAAAGGCCACCAAAGTGATTCGAATTGGCCTGGAAGAATGTTCCGCTAAAATCAGAACCGGAAATACTGTTGATAATGTGGCGGATTATGACTTACCCATATGGGCCGGAGTACTCCCTATAGTTAAAACATTCGGAGACCCCATACCCGATCCTAAAATGAAAATGAAAATAGATATTCCCAAAAGTGTCAGATGCCTGGCAGGTGCTCATAAAAAACATTCAGACAAAAAATAGGGTATCTTACATCCCCTTCAACTAACTGTATTGGGCTGTTCATCACTGTGCATTGCCGGGTATATGGTTAATTGCAACATTTCGCAAACACGGCAATTTCCGGGAATACATCAATCCGGTTAGCTATGGTTTCCGTGTTTGTTAAATCCTTTTAATTTTTATACTTTGCATCACTGCTGCAATACAATGAATATGGCTATAGAAATTACACGTTTATTTGATTTTCCCTATTATCAATTAGAAAAATACAATTTAAATAAGTCGCTGACTACAAAATACGATGGGGAATGGGTTTCTATTTCAACCCGGGAATACATTGACCAGGCCAATGCAATAAGTAGAGCTTTATTAAAAATGGGTGTTAAACCTAACGACAAGATTGCAGTGATTTCCACGACTAACCGAACGGAATGGAATGTAATGGACATAGGTATTCTTCAAACCGGTGCGCAGAACGTCCCGATTTATCCAACTATTTCCAGTGAAGACTATAAATATATTCTCAACCATTCTGAAGCAATTTACTGTTTTGTATCGGATACTACGGTCCTGGAAAAACTGAATGGTATTAAGAAGCAAACGCAACTAAAAGGGGTATACACTTTTGATGAGATAAAAGGGGAAAATCACTGGAGTGACCTGCTAAAAGCAGGAGCCGATATTTCCTTGCAGCACGAAGTGGAGGAAAGAAAAAAAGCGGTAAAGCCATCCGATCTGGCTACACTTATATATACTTCGGGAACTACGGGAACTCCTAAGGGCGTTATGCTTTCTCACAACAACCTGGTTTCTAATGTAATTGACAGTGAAAAGCGGGTTCCCCTGCATCACGGAGAAGCTCGATCGCTGAGTTTTCTTCCCGTATGTCATGTTTTTGAAAGAATGATCCTTTATCTGTATCAATACTGTGGTATTGAAATTTTCTTTGCCGAGTCTATTGAAAAGATAAGCGATAATTTGAAAGAAGTAAAACCACATGTAATGACAGCTGTTCCCCGGCTTTACGAAAAGGTATATGATAAAATATATGCCCGGGGAGAGGACCTGTCCGGTATTAAGAAGAAATTATTTTACTGGGCAATTGAATTAGGGCTTAAATACGAACCGTATGGCGCCAATGGATGGTGGTATGAGCAACGCCTTAAAATAGCGAGGAAACTTATATTCAGCAAATGGAAGGAAGGACTTGGGGGAAATCTTAGTTTGATGGTTTCCGGTAGTGCTCCTTTGCAGGCCAGGCTCACCCGTGTTTTTGCCGCAGCAGGGATTCCTATTATGGAAGGTTACGGGCTAACTGAAACATCGCCTGTTATTTCAGTAAATGATCAAAGAAATGGCGGTTTTAAAATCGGAACGGTAGGTAGAGTTATTGACAATGTGGACATAAAAATCGCTGAAGATGGGGAAATTCTTTGTAAAGGCCCGAATGTTATGCAGGGGTATTACAAAGATCCGGATAGAACGAAAGAAGTTATGTCCGGCGATTATTTTCATACCGGCGATATCGGTGAAATTGATACCGATGGTTTTTTAAAAATTACCGATCGGAAAAAGGAAATGTTTAAAACTTCCGGAGGGAAATACGTTGCCCCTGCCCTTATTGAAAATCAATTAAAACAATCCCGGTTTATAGAACAGGTAATGGTTGTCGGAGAAGGAGAAAAAATGCCGGCTGCACTTATTCAGCCCAATTTTGAATTTATAAAAGATTGGATTGATCGGAAAGGTAAAAGCATTCCGAAAGACAATGAAACCATCGCCTCATCCGAAAAAATTATCAAACGAATTCAAAGGGAAGTAGATACCTGTAATGAAAAGTTTGGGAAATGGGAAAAAATTAAACGTTTTGAACTTACTCCGGATATTTGGGGTATCGATACCGGTCACCTCACTCCTACCATGAAATTAAAGCGAAAGGTTATTAAGGAAATCTACAAAGACCTTTACAATAAGATATACCATCCCGAAGCTTAATTAATTTTCCCGGGTTTATCGACAAACTTTTTTATCAATTTATTATGCACGCATAATAAATTTTTAGTATATTTGGACTTCATTTTGGAAGATGAAAGACAAAACAATCGATTACGTATTACGTACCACCTGGCTTGCTGTTCAGAAAATGTATAACGAGGAAGCTGCTAAATTCGGCAGTACCATGGCAACCGGCTTTACCCTTTTAAGTATCGATCCGGAAGTCGGCACTCCGTCTACCGCATTGGGGCCAAAAATGGGAATGGAAGCTACTAGTTTGTCCCGTATTCTGAAAACTATGGAGGAAAAGGGCCTTATTGAAAGAAAACCCAATCCCGAAGATGGTAGGAGTGTGCTTATACATCTCACAGATTTCGGCAGGGAAAAAAGAGAGTATTCCAGAACCCGGGTACTTCTTTTTAATGAAGCCGTCAGAAAGCATATGTCGGAAGAGCAGTTGAAAAGTTTTTACGATGTAGCAGAGTGTATAAATGAACTTATTTCCAGTAAAAAAATATATAATCACAAGAAAAACCATTTTAAAATAAAATGAGCACCAGAAGAATTAATAAAGTTGCCGTGATTGGTTCCGGTATCATGGGTAGCGGAATTGCCTGTCACTTTGCCAATATCGGCGCCGAAGTATTATTGCTCGATATTGTTCCCAGAGAACTTAACAACACTGAGAAGTCCAGAGGTTTAACCATGGAAAACAAAGTGGTGCGTAACCGTATTGTAAATGATAACCTGAAGGCTGCCCTTAAGTCGAAACCCTCTCCGATTTATCACAGGGAATTCGCCAATCGGATTAGTACCGGGAATCTGGAGGACGATTTGCATAAAATTAAAGATGTTGACTGGATTATTGAAGTGGTTGTGGAACGACTGGATATTAAACAAAAAGTCTTTGAACAGATTGAGAAATACCGATCACCGGGAACTCTTATTACTTCTAATACTTCGGGAATTCCTATCAAGTTTATGAACGAAGGGAGAAGTGAGGATTTCAGAAAGCATTTTGCGGTTACTCATTTCTTTAATCCTCCCAGATACTTAAAGCTTTTTGAAGTGGTTCCTGGGCCGGATTGTAATCAGCATGTAACTGATTTCCTCATGATGTACGGCGAGAAATTCCTGGGAAAGACTTCGGTTTTGGCAAAAGACACCCCTGCCTTTATAGGAAATAGAATTGGAATTTTCGGAATACAGAGTTTATTTCATCAGGTAAAGGAGATGGGGCTTACCATTGAGGAAGTAGATAAATTAACCGGACCGGTTATTGGCAGGCCTAAATCGGCTACATTCCGAACGGTTGATGTGGTCGGACTGGATACCCTGGTTCATGTAGCTAACGGAATTTATGAAAACTGCCCGGACGATGAGGCACATGATCTTTTCAAACTGCCTGATTTTATTAATTCCATGATGGAGAATAAATGGCTGGGGAGTAAAACCGGACAGGGTTTTTATAAAAAAACGAAAGCTAAGGACGGTAAAAGTGAGATCTTGTCTCTGGACCTGGATACCATGGAATACCGGTCTAAGAAAAAAGCCTCCTTCCCTACGCTGGAACTCACAAAAACTATCGACAAACCTATAGATCGCTTTAAAGTACTGGTTAACGGAAAGGATAAAGCAGGAGCGTTTTATAGAAAGAACTTTGCCGCCATGTTTGCCTATGTACAGCATAGAATTCCGGAAATATCCGATGAGCTGTACAGAATTGATGATGCCATGAAAGCAGGTTTCGGATGGGAAAACGGTCCTTTCGAGATATGGGATGCTATTGGCATTCAGCAAGGTATAGATTTAATGAAAGCCGAAGGATTACAGCCTGCTGAATGGGTAAGTGAAATGATTGCCAATGGAAACCAGAGCTTTTACACCGTAAAAGAAGGGGCAACGTATTACTATGATATCCCTGCAAAGGCGCAAACCAAAAAACCCGGACAGGATGCTTTTATTATTCTCGATAATATCAGAAAATCCAATGAGGTATTTAAAAACTCCGGGGTAGTGGTAGAAGATCTGGGTGATGGTATCCTGAATGTGGAGTTCCAGTCTAAAATGAATACCATTGGAGGAGATGTTCTTGCGGGATTAAACAAGGCAGTCGATCTGGCAGAAAAAGATTTTGAGGGTTTGATAGTTGGAAACCAGGGAGCCAATTTTTCGGTAGGTGCAAATATCGGGATGATCTTTATGATGGCGGTTGAACAGGAATACGATGAACTTAATATGGCTATCAAATATTTTCAGGATACCATGATGCGTATGCGTTATTCATCGATTCCTACGATAGCAGCTCCCCACGGGATGACTTTAGGGGGCGGATGTGAGCTTTCCATGCATGCTGATAAAGTAGTAGCCGCTGCCGAGACCTACATAGGTTTAGTAGAGTTCGGTGTCGGTGTGATTCCCGGAGGTGGCGGGTCTAAAGAAATGGCTTTGCGTGCTTCCGATTCTTTCAGAAAAGGCGATGTGGAACTCAATGTACTCCAGGAAAATTTTCTGACCATCGGAATGGCCAAAGTAGCGACTTCAGCTTATGAGGCTTTTGATTTTGGAATCTTGCAAAAAGGAAAAGATATCGTGGTAGTAAATAAAGACCGCCAAATTGCTACTGCAAAAGCACACGCCAAAACAATGGCAGATGCCGGTTATACGCAGCCTCCCAAAAGAAAAGATATTAAAGTATTGGGGAAACAGGCCCTTGGAATGTTTCTCGTAGGTACCGATTCAATGGAAGCTGGAAATTATATCAGTGAGCATGACAAAAAAATTGCCAATAAACTGGCATATGTCATGGCGGGAGGCGACTTATCGGAACCAACTCGGGTAAGCGAACAGTACTTACTGGATCTGGAAAGAGAAGCTTTTCTCAGTTTATGTACGGAGCGAAAAACGCTTGAGCGTATACAGCACATGTTAAAAACGGGAAAACCTCTGCGTAATTAGATAGCAAACAACAAATTCAAATGGTAATCAAAAACCATGTGAATCGCCATTTATGATTTTAAAATTTCGAATAAAATGAAAACAGCATATATAGTAAAAGGATACAGAACAGCAGTGGGTAAAGCTCCCAGAGGCCTTTTCCGGTTTAAGCGCCCGGATGAATTGGCCGCAGAAACCATTCAATATATGATGAAGGAATTACCGGATTTGGATACCTCCAGAATCGACGATGTTATTGTGGGAAATGCCATGCCCGAAGGCGCTCAGGGCCTAAATATGGCCCGCTTTATTTCCTTAATCGGTTTGAATACCGTAGATGTTCCCGGTGTAACCGTAAACAGATTCTGTTCGTCCGGTCTGGAAACCATCGCTATAGCTGCCGCTAAAATTCAATCCGGCATGGCCGATTGTATTATAGCCGGGGGTGCCGAAAGTATGAGTGCCGTACCCATGACCGGTTTTAAAACAGATCTTAATTACGAGATCGCTAAATCCGGGCACGAAGACTACTATTGGGGCATGGGAAATACTGCCGAAGCTGTTGCTAACAAGTTTAACGTATCACGTGAAGATCAGGATGAATTTGCGTATCACTCTCACCAGAAAGCTTTAAAAGCTTTGGCTGAAGATCGTTTTCAGGATCAGATTGTTCCTATTACAGTAGAACAGACCTATATTGATACGCAAGGAAAAAAAGCTTCTAAGTCTTATACAGTTACAAAAGATGAAGGCCCAAGAAAAGATACCAATCGCGAAGCATTGGCCAGGTTAAGGCCTGTTTTTGCTCAAGGTGGTAGTGTAACGGCCGGAAATTCATCTCAAATGAGCGACGGTGCCGCCTTTGTGATGGTAATGAGTGAGGAAATGGTAAAAGAACTCAAGCTTGAACCAATTGCCAGACTGGTTAATTATGCCGCCGCTGGGGTCGAGCCCCGGATTATGGGAATAGGTCCTGTTAAAGCAATCCCGAAAGCACTAAAACAGGCGGGATTAAAACAAGGCGATATTTCGCTTATCGAACTCAATGAGGCATTTGCCTCTCAATCGTTAGCGGTAATCAGGGAACTTGGGTTAAATAAAGATATTGTCAATGTAAATGGAGGCGCTATTGCCCTGGGACATCCACTGGGTTGTACGGGTGCCAAACTGTCGGTACAACTCTTCGATGAAATGCGCAAGCAGAATATGAAAGGGAAATACGGAATGGTTACCATGTGTGTGGGAACCGGACAAGGGGCTGCCGGTATTTTTGAGTTTTTAAATTAATAAAGCTAAGAGTTGAATATCGAGTCATTTAATGGAGCCGCGGTATTCATACGAACTACTAAAATATAGAATCGATGGAAACAAAAGAAAAAGATATTTTACGCGGAGGTCAGTTCCTGGTTAGAGAAACTGACTGCGAAGATGTATTTACACCCGAAGATTTTTCTGAAGAGCAGAAAATGATGCTGGATACCGTAAGGGAATTTGTAGATCGTGAAGTTTGGCCACATAAGGAGCGCTTTGAAAAGAAAGACTACGCTTATACGGAAGAGGTTATGCGAAAAGCAGGTGAATTAGGCCTGTTGGGGATTGCTGTTCCCGAAGCATACGGAGGTATGGGAATGGGATTTGTTTCCACTATGTTGGTTTGCGATTATATTTCAGGAGCTACAGGCTCAATTGCAACTGCCTTTGGCGCCCATACCGGAATAGGAACCATGCCCATTACCCTGTACGGTACAGAAGAACAAAAGAAAAAATACGTGCCAAAATTAGCTTCCGGAGAATGGTTTGGAGCCTACTGTTTAACCGAACCGGGAGCAGGATCTGATGCTAATTCCGGGAAAACCAAAGCCGTTTTATCGGATGACGGAACTCACTATAAGATTTCCGGGCAAAAAATGTGGATTTCCAATGCCGGTTTTGCCCGCTTATTTATAGTATTTGCGCGTATTGAAGATGACAAAAACATCACGGGCTTTATTGTTGAAAACGACCCGGAAAATGGGATTACCTTAGGAGAAGAAGAACATAAACTGGGGATCCACGCTTCCTCTACCCGACAAGTGTTCTTTAATGAAACCAAAGTCCCCGTAGAGAATATGCTTTCCGAACGAGGAAACGGATTTAAGATAGCCATGAATGCCCTGAATGTAGGTCGGATTAAACTGGCTGCCGCTTGTCTGGATGCGCAACGCAGAGTTATTACCGAAGCCGTGAAATATGCAAACGAACGTATTCAGTTTAAAACACCAATTTCAGAGTTCGGTGCTATTAAAGCAAAACTTGCAGAAATGGCAACCGGTGCTTATGTGGGTGAGTCTGCCTGCTATAGGGCTGCAAAAAATATTGAGGACCGCATTAATATTCGTCAGGCTTCCGGTAATTCTCATCAGGAAGCAGAATTAAAAGGTGTGGAAGAATACGCTATTGAATGTTCGATTCTTAAAGTAGCAGTTTCCGAAGATATTCAGTTTTGTTCCGACGAGGGAATACAAATATTCGGAGGAATGGGGTTCTCAGCAGATACTCCTATGGAAGCCGCCTGGAGAGATGCACGTATTTCCAGAATATATGAAGGAACTAACGAAATAAACAGGATGCTTGCCGTAGGTATGTTAGTTAAAAAAGCCATGAAAGGCCATGTAGATCTATTGGGTCCGGCTATGAAGGTGGCAGACGAATTGATGGGCATTCCATCTTTTGACACCCCGGATTATTCAGAATTATTTTCGGAAGAAAAAGAAATTATAGGAAGACTTAAAAAGGTATTTCTAATGGTGGCCGGATCTGCCGTTCAAAAATTCGGACCGGATTTGGAAAAACATCAACAGTTATTAATGGCCGCGTCTAATATTCTCATCGAAATATATATGGCCGAATCTGCTATTCTCAGAACTGAGAAAAACGCAAAACGCTTTGGTGAAGACGCCCAAGAAGAACAAATAGCTATGGCTAAACTAAACCTTTATAATGCCATTGATATTATTACAAAAAATGCCAAAGAAGGAATTGTTTCATTTGCCGAAGGCGATGAACAACGCATGATGTTAATGGGATTAAAGCGATTTACAAAATATACCAATATGCCTAATGTAGTTGCGCTTAGAACGACGATAGCTGATAAATTAAAAGCAGAAAACAAATATTGCTTCTGATTTTAAAAGTTTCCTTTACATTTAAAACTTCACCGCATTAAAATACGGTGAAGTTTTTTTATTTTCGCTTCTTGTATTTTCTATCTGTATATGTTTACCTTGAATCGCAATACCCTTTTATCACTGTGCAAACTTGTTCTTCAACAATATCTTTTCCTATTACTGTTATATGCACTTACGAGGCTCATTTTCCTGGTAAGTAACTCCGGATATTTTACGAATGTTTCCCTGAAAGAGTTAATACTTACATTTGTTTATGGATGGAGAATAGATACTACTATGGCTTGCTATCTGCTTTTTATCCCGATTTTACTCGTTTTGGCTTTCGGGCTTTCCGGAAAAAAAATATGGCTTAAGGCAAACCGTTTTTTTTTGTTGTTTATTGTTGTGGTAACCATTCTCATTACTATTGGCGACCTGGCGATTTTTAAAGAGTGGCAAAACAAACTCAATTTCAGAGCCCTTACTTATCTTAAAAACCCCGAAGAGGTGTGGAGAAGCGCAGAACCCTGGATCTTTTTTCTGGGAGCATTTTTACTGGTCACCGTGTTTATTCTTATGAAATACCTTCTGGATAAGATGATGAATTTCAAAACCAGTCCGAAAAAAAATTACCTGGCTGCTTTGCTTTTTTTTATACTGAGTTCGGGCCTTACTTTTTTGGGGCTTCGCGGTGTTGGAATTACCCCTATCGATCAAAGTGATGTATACTTTTCTAAAAATGATTTTGTGAATATGGCAACCACCAATACGACGCACAATTTGTTGCGAAGTATCGAACAAAATAAAAAATACCTCGCTACCAATCCTTATAACTTTTTTTCAAAGGGAAAAGCCGAAGAGATAAAAAACAATCTTTATCGGTTTAAAAATGATTCGATACCTCGCATTTTAAACAATGTAAAACCCAATATCGTTTATATTATCCTGGAAGGGTGGACCGCTGATCTGGTAGGAAGCCTGGGAGGGTATCCAAATAAACATATTACTCCCGGCTTTGATACGTTAAGTGAAGAAGGGTTGCTATTTACCAATACTTTGGCTACAGGCACACGATCTCACGAAGGCATGGTAGGCCTTTTTTCAGGATTTCCCGCACAGCCGTCAACACATATTGCCAATCAATATGATAAATACAGCAAACTACCCAATTTTGTGCATTCTATGAACGATATGGGGTATCAAACATCATTTATGTTTGGCGGAGATTTGAAACACGGTAAAGTTTTAGATTATATTTTTAATTGTCATTTTGATCATCTGTTGGGCGAAGAAGACTGGGATGCCTCCACGCCTAAAGGAAAACTAGGTGTTCACGATGAGTTTTTATTTGAAAAACAGCTCGAGGAGATAGCCGGTTTACGACCTCCTTTTTTATCTGTGTCTTTTACACTCAGCACACATTCTCCATACGATTACCCTATGGAAAATGCATTCGATTTCGGCGGCGAACACAAAAAGTATGTTAACAGTATGTATTATGCCGATAAGTGTTTGAAAAACTTCATTGATAAAGCCTCCCGGGAACCCTGGTATCGCAACACACTTTTTGTAATAGTAGCCGATCACAGTCACGGATCTCCTAGAAATAGAACACGTAAAGATGTACTGTACCGTCGTATACCTATGTTATTTTTCGGAGAAGCTCTTAAAAAAGAATATCGGGGCAAACAAATTGATCGGTTCTGCAACCAAACCGATATATCGAAAACTCTATTAAATCAGTTAGGGGTTTCAACCGATAACTTTAACTGGAGCATAGATATGCTCAATCCCAATAAATCATTCTCCTACTATACCTTTCACGATGGAGTTGGATTTATTGACTCTTCCGGAAATGCGGTTTACGACCATGAACTGCAAAAAACCATTTTTTACAATACCAGCGATAAAAATGCTCAGGATACGTTGGAGTTAAAGGCAAAGGCTATGCTTCAATTAATTTTTCAAACCTACCTCGATTTATAACAAGGCACTGGTATTAATCGATTTTCAAATTCTAAAAGAAAGGCCCTAATTACCTATTTATTTAAGGGTTATTCTAATTACTTTCACGCTTTAAGTACTAATCATTCTTTTTGATTATTTTAGAGATTCAATCTGCCTATCATGTTAAAATATATGCACTTCTTTTTTTTTACTTTTTTCATGATAACAGTTGGTTATGCGCAACTATCAGGCGAATTACACGAAAGTGAGGAAAAAGCAAAATTCTTCAGGCATAAAAATGTTGATAGTTCCAGGTATTATTATGACAAGGCGTTGACATACACCCGAAAAGAATCTCCGAAGTATTATGAGTTACTCAGTAAAAAGGCGGGAACTTATCTCAATTATGGTGTTCCGCAGAAGGTAGACTCTATAATGCAGCTAATCGATACGGTAAAACTTTTCCAGATCCCGGGTGAAAATGTACATTATTTTAATAACCTTAGTGCTATCGCATACGAAAAAGGCAACTATGAACAGGCCATTCAATACGATCAGAGAAGTTTAAAAATTCTTGAAAAAGAACCTGACCATAAAAAACTGGCCGTAGTACTATCGAATCTATCAACCGATTATATTGCCGTAAATGACCTGGATAAAGCTATTGAAGTTTTAAAAAAAGCTATTGCCATAGAACCGGTCGATTCTGTTGCGAGAATGAATGCTTTAACCAATTTAACTCACGTATATATCCAGAAAGACAAGCCCGCCGAGATTATTAAATACGGTAAAATGGCCGAGCAATTAGCAATTGCATTAAACGCGGGTTTAACACGTTCCATTATTTATTCAAACACAGCCATAGGCTATGCTAAAACCGGAAACTACGATCAGGCTTTTGAGCTTCTCCTTCTTAGCAATGAATTAAAGAAACAGGCAAACAGTAATGATTTTGCTTCTAATTACAACACCATGGCACATATTTGCCTGGACAACAAAGAATACGAAAAAGCCAAACACTATTTCCTACAGGCTCTTGACTACGCCAGAGTACCCTTTGAAAAACAACATATCTTTGGAAACCTGGTAGAACTCAGTGCTCTCCTGGGTAGCTGGAAAGACACTAAGGAATATTTTGATTCGTATAAACGCATATCCGATTCTATTAATACCCTGAATTATGACGAAAAGGTTACCGAGTTAAGCACGAAATTCGAGACGGAAAAAAAAGAAAAACAGATTGCACTGTTACATCTCCAAAATCAGCTAAGAGACACCCAAATCCAAAAACAGCGTTCCTGGATTTGGACCGGAAGCCTTGTTTTTATCTTACTCCTGGGGCTCGGGTTTACTTTATATTATCAATCAAAAACTAAAAATAAACTGGAACAGGCCACTTTACAACAACGTTTTTTACAAACCCAGCTTAACCCGCATTTTGTTTTTAATGCTTTAACAAGCATTCAGGGTTTTATTTATCAAAATAAAAAGGAGGAGTCTGTTGGATATATAGGGAATTTCAGCAACCTCATGCGTTCCATTCTGGAAAGCTCCGATCGCGATTTTATTTCTCTGGGTGAAGATATAGAGGCCATACAACAGTATCTGGCTTTGCAGCGAATGCATCATTCTTTTTCATACACAATAGATATTGATGAAACTCTGGATCAGATAAACATAAAAGTTCCACCCATGTTTTCCCAGCCTTTTGTTGAAAACGCACTTATCCATGGAATCAGAGCGGTAGAAAACGGCAATATTACTATTGGCTATACAAAACATGAAAACAACCTTATAATCAGGATTTCCGATAACGGCATAGGGATGTATCCTTCCAAAAGCAATACGGAAAAGCTAAACCGTTCAATGGGTCTGGATATTCTGAGAGAACGTATAAACAGTTTAAAGAAGTTATACGGCTATCGCATTTCATTTAATACTACCTCCAGCCATACAGGGACAATCGTAACATTGCGTTTCCCATTACAAACCTTTAACGAACCGCTATGAATACACCTATTTCTTGCTTAATAATTGAAGATAATATTCAAGCTGCAACCATGGCTAGCGATATTATTACCAAAAATTTTTCAGAGATTGAAGTCATCAGTGTAATTCCCGATGTAAAAACCGCCTTAAAATATCTCCGTGAAACTTCTCCCGATTTTATTTTACTCGACGTAAGTTTAAAAGACGGAAATGCTTTTTCGCTTTTAAAGGAAGTAGAACAACCTGCATTCAAAATCATATTTACCACATCATATAGTAATTATGCCATTGATGCTTTTAAATTCAGTGCGTTAGATTATCTGTTAAAACCATATAAACCGGAAGAACTTGTAAATGCAATAAACAGCGTAGTCGAAGAGTTAAGCAACGAACATTACCACAAACAGTTGGAATCTTTTTTTCACAATTTTGATCCGGATAATACCGAAAAGAAACTGGTTCTTAAGAATTTAGAAACTATTCATATTGTCAATATTACTAATATCCTCTATATAGAATCTGACAATAATTATTCTACTTTTTACCTGGAAAACGGAAAAGAACTCCTCGTTTCCAAAACACTGAAATCTTATGAAACCAAATTAAAAGATTATCATTTTTTTAGAGTTCACCAGAGTTTTCTTGTAAACCTCCGTTATATGGAATCATTCGATAAAAAGAACGATCAGATTATTCTTTTAAATAATACCCGTCTGCCGGTATCACAAGGCAAAAAGAAACTTTTGCTCAATTATCTCAATAAATTACTCTAGAATTCTAACTTCCTTACTTCCTTTTCTAACTACTTCCAGGCACATCCTCAACAGTCAAGTCTGATATGCTATTAACAGCTACTTTTAGTATACTTTTTGCATTCAGTATATAAAAAAACTAACGTCATGAAATATTTCCCCACACTGATATTATGTACCTTTTTTCTGTTTGCTTCTCAAAAATCTGAAGCACAATTATGGAAAAAAGTAAAACGTTCCGTTGAGCGAAAACTTGAAGAAAAAGTTGAAAACGAGGTCGATAAAAAAATAGAAGAAATACTAGATCCGAAACAGAAAAAAGAAAACAAAGATCCCGAAATTTCACAGTCAAATAACGAACCATCAAAAGAAACACCATCCGTACCGGATACGGAAGGTACCAATACACTCTGGACACATTATGATTTTGTTCCGGGGAGTAACATTATTTTCTACGATGACTTCACACGGGAATCGTACGGTGAATTTCCCGGCAAATGGGATCTGAAACACGGAAATTCCGAAATAGCTTCCGTAGCAACAAACAAAGCCCTTTTACTAAAGGGCGGGCGCTATAAAACCGCCGGAGTTTCTCCTGTAATTTCAACATTCGATTTTACGAAGCATACCACCATTGAGTTTGATATATACTGCGGAGAAGGTTTCTGGAAGGTAAACTCTCCTGCATATATCATTAAGTTATGGGCAAACGCCGGATTATTCGATGATAAGAAAAATGAAGATGTACCAAAACCACTATCGGAAATACAGATTAAAGAACAAAACAACGTGTTGCATGTTACATCCGGTGATTTTGGTCAGCAGATTAGCCGAAACAACCTTAGCCACCTGAACGGCTGGCATCACATAGCTATTAGCGTAAAAGCCAAAAAGCTAACCGTGTATTTTGATGAACATAAAGTTATTACCATTCCCGGGCTTGGAGATACCCCGACAGGATTGCTAATTCAGGGGCGACAGTGGTATGCAGATGATCTTCTCGCCCTTAGGAATATGAAAATTGCAACTGGAAATACTCCTATGTATAACAGCATCGTCAAAGAGGGGAGATTTGTTACCCGTGGTATTCTGTTCGACAGTGGAAAAACTACCCTGAAACCACATTCTTCGGGAGTTATTAAACAAATGACCAATTTATTGAAAGAACAGCAGGACTGGAAGTTTGAAATTGTAGGACATACGGACTCGGACGGCGATTCCGAATACAATCTGAACCTTTCATTACGGCGGGCAAATGCTGTAAAGCAGGCTTTGGTAACCCAGGGCATCGCATCCTCCCGCTTAAAAGCTACCGGAATAGGCGAAAAAAAACCTTTAAATGCCAATACCACCCCGGAAGACAAAGCCATTAACCGACGAGTGGAATTTATTTTACTTAAATAATCATTAATTATGGAATCTAAAGCCCTTTTCTTTTTATTATTATGTGTCACCCTGATATTACATATAGGATGTAAGAAAGACAAGATTGTAAATGCATCGGACTTACAATACGGAAAAGAATCTCCTTCCGAAAATTCATCAACAAATCTGAATCGCATTTTTAAATCCGGAAATATTGACTATGATATTACCCTAAAAATTGACTTTGGAAAAGCAAATATCCCGGAGAAATTGCGTACACAGATGAATAAACCTACCAGAGCTACCCTGAAATGGGACGATTTTGGAGCAAAGTCTCTATATGTGATGAATCAGCTGGATTACGCCACAGGTACTAAATACAAGGCTTTTTTTCTAAGTACGCCCGAAGGTAGTTATCAGTATAGGTCTGATACTCAAACGGTGTATCAAAATCCTTCCCGCACCGATATGGCCAATATGGCGGGAATGCCTTCGTTTACCTTCTTCCTGAAAAACCGTGAGCTTATAGATCAAATAATGAAGGAAGACGGATTTACAAAAGAGAAAGATGAGGTTCTGTTTGGGTATTATTGCAGGGTTTATTCAAAAACCGATAAAGATCAGGAATCATCAAAAATATGGATGCTACCCATCGGGATACCGGTTAAAATGGAAACCTCTTCGGAAGGTTCATTTATGAATATGAATTGTACTGCGATTAAAACCGATGTTTCCTTTCCGGTTTCAACCTTCCAGCCCCCTCAAAATAAAAAGATTGACAAGCCAAAACAGTGGGTTCCCTACTCCAAAGAACAATGGTTTGAAATGCCTGTTGAGGAGAGAAAACAGATTCTGGAAGAACTGAAACAACAAATCCGGGATGATGGTGAAACCGATTTATTCAATTCACGTACCGTAGAAATTCTGGAATCCTACAATTCATAAAATCTTATTGTAATACGTAAAACAAAAGTCCTATGAAAACATATCTTTTATTGTTCTTTTTTGTTATCCCCGTGACCCTTCCGGCTCAGGAGTGTAACGCCGCCCTTTTTATGAATGAAGGGGCTTCACTTACCTATACAGATTACTCCCGGAAGGGCAAACCGCTTAAAACGGCTATTTATGAAACGGTACAGGTTACATACAAACAAAAACAGGCAACCGCACTTATTAAAGCAACCTTAACCGATTTAAAAGAAAAAGAAACATATACCCTGAAACACAAGGTATTTTGCGAAAACGGTAATTTTTCTGTTGATATGCTTCGATTCTTCGATACGGGAAAGCTTTCGGAATACAAAGACATGGAACTGGTTATTGACGGGGATGTTCTTTCTTTCCCGGATTCCATGCGGCCTGGAGATTTACTGGATGACGGAACTATAACCATTAAAATAAAAAACAATGCATTTACCATGGTAACTATGAGTTTTAGAATATACAACAGAACCGTTCATTCAGATGAGACCATCAGTACTCCGGCGGGTACTTTTGTCTGTCAGAAGGTTACATTTGATTTCGATTCGAAATTCGGAATCATCAAATTAAGGGGCTCTGGTACGGAATGGTACGATAAAGATAAAGTAGTGGTCAAATCGGAATCCTATAACAAAAAAGGAAAGCTTATCGGATATCATGAATTGACCGCTATAAACTAGATAATCCTCTATAATTATAACGATTAAGGAAAAATTCCTATTCCTTTTTATATATTTACCTGTCACACTTTTCAAATTCCAAACAGGAATATGGCTTTTATTTAAAATTGATAAACGGGTAATCCGATAAGCACTGGTAATATCGGGAAGCCAGAATGTTGTGCCACCGATTTTAATTAACTTGAATGTGCTGTTTTTTATATGGATGCTATTCATACATTAAAAATCCAATTGGAAAATTCCGGTTTACTGAATGAAGTAATTACCCTTAAACGATACGAATTCCTGAAAAAACCGGGGAGTATTGACACACATATCTATTTTGTTATTCACGGTAGCCTGCGCGTTTTTTTTATTAATAATTGCGAAGAGCATATCCTGTATTTTGGTTTTCAAAAATCCCTGATAACCGCACTCGACTCATTTCTCTCCGAAAAGAAATCTGACATATGCATTCAAGCATTGAAAAAAACTACTTTGTATCGCGTTTCAAAAAAAGAGTTTTTACAGTTTATTAAAGAATCCGGTGAAAACCAGAAACTTTGGCAACAGGTGTTGGAAGAATTATTATACCTGAAAATGGAAAGAAGTAAAGACCTGCTTATCTCTTCACCATTAAAAAGGTACCGGCGGGCTCTTAAAAGAACTCCACAGTTATTTCAGGAAATCCCGCATAAATATATAGCTTCCTATCTGCGCATGACGGCCGAAACAATGTCTCGTATACAAAATTCTTGATCTCGATCAATGCAGCCCTGAAAATTAAGTCATTATTTTGAAATAAATCTAATCCGTACCAAAGTGAATGCGTTTACCATACAGTTATTGAATACCGTATCCAGCCACCTTTTTTTCCTTCTTATAAACAAGAACCGGGAGCGATTGGAGGACTTCTTTGCAGGAACTGTTAAATACACACAAACCCCGGAAGATACCCATAGATATTGTATGGAAATTGAACAAAAAATAGAACGAAAAGAATACTTCCCCTATCTGATCATCGATTCTGAAACGGAAAAAATTATAGGTTTTATCGATGTTAAAAATATCGACTGGAATATACCCAAAGCCGAATTAGGTGCCTTTATTGACAAAGACTATGAGGGCAGAGGCATTATAACCCGGGTTTTGAAAATAGTAATAGACCGCATTGTCAGCCAACACGGCTTTAAAAAATTACTCTGCAGAATCTCAGACCGGAATACGAGAAGTATTAACGTGGCTTTGCGATGCGGATTTGAACTTGAAGGTACCATAAGAAGAGATTACCGCACTACCGACGGTACTCTGGTAGATTTAAATTATTACGGTAAATTGTTCTGATACGATTTTAGCGGTTCGCCCGGGCCATAGCTGTGTGTCTTAACGAGGTGTTTTGTTTACATAATCACCTGCTTCATTGCCCTGCTCTTCTCTATTATTATAACCATAACACACCAAAAACCTATGGGTTAAATAAGATCTATCCATACATTCTTTTAAAATTTCACAACAACACTTCCGCTGTTTTTTTATCTTTAGCCAAAATAGCATTTATGTTTTCACGTTTATTTTTAATTGCCTTTCTATGCCTTGCGATGTTTTCTTTCGGGCAGTCCGAGTCTGAGATATTCCTGTTGGACATTTCAAATCATGCTCAGGAATTCAGTTTGTCAAACGGGAAAAACATATCGCGGAATGCCGGGTATGACAACCAACCGTTTTTTATTGACAACAACATTATTGCATATGCCAGAACCCGGGAAGATCAAACCGATATCGCTTTATATAATATAGATAAGGATACTACGGTCTGGTTTAATAATATGACTCCCGGAGGAGAATACTCTCCGCAGAGTATTCCCGGAACCAGCGACCTTTCTGCCGTTCGTCTGGATCCGGATGGAAAGCAGGAACTCCGACGCTACTCCTTAAAAACCGGTCAGTCTGATGTTATTTTAAACAACCCCGTTGTGGGTTATTATATTTGGGCCGATTCAAATACACTCGTCTCCTTTGCGCTGGACGATCCTCCGGTTTTAATGGTATCAGACATACGTCGTAAAACAAACGATACCATTCAAAAAATGGTGGGGAGATCGCTTCATAAAATCCCGAACTCCAATTTAGTGAGTTTTATTGATAAACAAGAAAAACCATGGGTAATACGCTCTCTGAACCTCGAAACCAAAACTACCCAAAAAATTACTGGTACCCTTTCCGGAGTAGAAGATCTTTGCTGGACACCGACGGGAGATATTCTTATGGCCAAAGGAAGTTTTTTATACCGCTTTCAACCTAAAAAAAGTAATGGATGGGAACGTTTGGCCGCACTTCGAGATTTTGGAATAACTCATGCGAGCCGTCTGGCAATCAGCCCTGATGGCTCCCGCCTGGCCGTAGTAGGGAAGCCTGTCCAAACCGATCCGGAAGGGGTTGTCCAGGAACAGCTGGATGCTTACAATGCACGAGATGTAGATTGGTTTATGGCTACCTATTCAGAAGACGTAACGCTCTATAATTTTCCGGAGGATAAATTCGCAACCGGTCTCGCCAAAATGAGAGATCGATATGCGGGTTTTTTCGAGGCAACTCCGGACCTGCATTGCGACATAAAAAACAGGATCGTAATTGGCAATAAAGTGATTGATGAAGAATACATTACTGCCAACGGAAGACATTTTAGTGCCGTAGCTATTTATGAAGTTGCTAATGGATTGATAACCAAAGTAACATTTATCAGAGAATGAAAAAATATGTGTTTTTCTTGGTGTTTTTTCTTGGATCTGGAATTAGCCTTTCTGCCCAGACCGATCCGAGACTTTACGACCTTATTGATCAGGTATCAGCCGGGCGAATCGAACAGGATATAAAAACGCTTGTCAATTTTGGCACACGCCATACCCTTAGCGATACCCTTTCGGAAACACGTGGAATTGGGGCAGCCCGCCGGTGGATTAAAAAAGAGTTTGACCGGATATCGGAACAATGCAACGGATGCCTGGAGGTTTTTTATCAGAAAGATCTTGTCAAAGCAGGCGATAATAGAAGGATTACCAAAGATGTGTGGGTGGTAAATGTGGTTGCTATCCAGCGAGGAACACAGTTTCCTAACCAATTTGTTATTATGAGCGGAGATATTGATTCACGTATTTCCGATCCTACCAATTATACAGACGATTCCCCCGGAGCTAATGACAATGCCTCGGGAATGGCAGGTACCCTGGAAGCTGCCAGAGTTCTTTCGAAACATACATTTAAAAACAGTATTATATACGTAGGCCTGAGTGGGGAAGAACAAGGATTATACGGCGGAAAAGGACTGGCCGCCTATGCACTTGAAAAAAAATGGGATATCATAGGTGTATTAAATAACGATATGATCGGTAATATTGAAGGGGTTGATGGAGTTATAGACAACAGGAGTTTTCGCATTTTTTCTGAACCGGTTCCTCCCGCTGAAACAGAAAAACAACGAAGATCCCGGCGGTTTTACGGGGGTGAAGTTGACGGCATATCACGGCAATTGGCCCGATATATCTATAAAACTACCCGGACTTATATGCCTGAAATGAATCCGATGATGATTTATAGGCTGGACCGCTTTGGTCGCGGTGGTCATCACAGACCTTTTAACGATGCAGGGTTTGCCGGAGTGAGAATTATGGAAGCCCATGAGAATTACGATCGGCAGCATCAGGATATCCGCTCGGAAAACGGAACCGAATACGGTGACGTTATTGAAGGAGTAGATTTTAACTATGCACGAAAATTAACCGCTGTAAATATTATTAACCTGGCCAGTCTGGCCTGGGGCCCTCCCCCGCCATCGCTCGTGGAGATTGGTGGGATCGTGGAACCTGCGGCAAAATTACGATGGAAAAAAAGCCGGAGTGCCACCGGGTATAAGATTTACTGGAGAAACACTACCTCTCCCACCTGGGATCATTATAAATTTGTAGGCGATGTAAATTCATATATCCTGAAAGGCATTGTTATTGATAACTACTTTTTCGGAGTGGCCGCAGTAGGTGAAGACGGACATGAAAGCATTGTTGTCTTTCCCCAGGGTGTTTTTAGATAATTTTAAAAAATAAAATAATGACGCGTTATTTAGCTCTATTGGTTTTTGGTTTGTTTTGCATGTCACTGCACGCACAGGAAGTTTTTACCCGACAGGATACACTTCGCGGTTCCATCACGCCGGAAAGAGATTGGTGGGACCTTACGCATTATCATCTGGACATAGAGGTTAATCCCTCGGAGAAATATATAGCAGGAAGCAATACCATTCAATACAGAGTATTGAAACCTGCATCGGTAATGCAAATTGATCTACAGTCACCATTAAAAATTACCCGTGTGGTTCAAAACGGACGGGAACTGCATGTAAAAAACGACGGAAATGCTCATTTTATATCCCTGGTACAGCCTCAGCAAAAAGATGATGTAAATAAATTGACCGTTTTTTATGAAGGGCATCCCAGAGAGGCGGTACGTGCCCCCTGGGACGGGGGGATTTCCTGGAAAAAAGATATGCATGGTAATGATTTTGTAGCTTCCTCCTGCCAGGGATTGGGTGCCAGCGTCTGGTGGCCACTCAAAGATCATATGTACGATGAAGTGGATAGTATGGATATTAGTATTCGCGCTCCCGAAAAACTCATGGATGTTTCTAACGGAAGATTAAAGTCTGTTGATACAAATAACGACGGGACTAAAACCTGGCATTGGTATGTTAAAAATCCCATTAACAATTATGGCGTGAATATCAACATTGGAGACTATGTACATTTTTCGGAAAAATACACCGGAGAAAAAGGAACATTAGATCTTGATTACTATGTACTACGAGATAACCTGAAAAAAGCAAAAGAACACTTCAAAGATACCCCTAAAATGATGAAGGCATTTGAACATTGGTTTGGCCCCTACCCTTTTTATGAAGATGGGTTTAAACTCGTTGAAGTGCCCTATTTGGGAATGGAACATCAAAGTTCGGTAACCTATGGTAATCAATACAAAAAAGGGTATTTAGGTAATGACCTTTCAGGAACCGGATGGGGACTCAAGTTTGATTTTATTATTATTCACGAAGCCGGACATGAGTGGTTTGCTAATAATATTACATATAAGGATATTGCGGATATGTGGATTCATGAGAGTTTTACGGCATATTCCGAGAATTTATTCCTGGATTACTATTACGGAAAGGAAGCTTCGGCTGATTATGTAATCGGAACCCGAAAGAATATTCAGAATGACATTCCCATTATTGGTGTTTACGGAGTTAATAAGGAAGGATCGGGCGATATGTATTACAAAGGCGCCAATATGCTTCACACATTAAGGCAATTAATCGATGACGATGAAAAATGGCGCAGTATATTGAGAGGGTTAAATAAAACCTTTTATCATCAAACGGTAACAACGCAGCAAATTGAAAGCTATCTCTCTGAACATTCGGGCATTGCCCTTCAGGCTTTTTTTGATCAGTACCTTAGAGACACCCGCATCCCAAAATTGGAATACAGATTCAGTAACGGGACATTTTCGTATAGATGGACACAGATTGTCGATGGTTTTAAAATGCCCGTTCTGATTACTATAAATGACCAACAACAATGGCTTTATCCCGAATCGGAATGGAAATCGCAAGCTGTCTCCACAGAAGATCCCGCAGTTCAGGTAGATAGAAATTTTTATGTTGAATCTGAAAAGTTGTAATAGGCTGTGAATCTTCCGGAATATTATTTTAAAAACAGACAGGAATGGCGGATATGGCTCCTGGAAAATCACAACAACTCCAAAGGCGTATATCTTATATTTTATAAAGTATCCAGTACTAAACCCAGTATGCGCTGGGAAGAAGCTGTTCAGGAAGCCCTCTGTTTCGGGTGGATCGATTCTACGGTAAAAAAACTGGATGATGAACGCAGAAAACAGTATTTTACCCCTCGAAAACCGAAAAGTGTTTGGAGTAAACTCAACAAAACCTATGTTAAAAACCTCATCGGCGAAGGCTTAATGCACGAAAGCGGTTTACAAAAAATAGAACGTGCCAAAAAGGATGGTTCGTGGACTCTTCTCGACGATGTTGAAAACCTGATAATTCCTGAGGATCTCCAGGTGGCATTTAACAAAAATCCTGTTGCCTTTAAAAACTATACTCAATTTAGTAAAACCTATAAAAAAAGTTATCTCTATTGGTTACGGCAGGCAAAACGGCAGGAAACAAGACAAAATCGAATTCGGGAAATCATAAAAAACTGTAGCCTAAATATCAAAAGCCGTGGTAACCGTTAACAAGGTTTTAAGAAATTAACCAAAGCTTTTGTTTACCTTTATATCTTAACTAATTAACTGACCCTGTAAACAATGAAAAGGTTATTCGCTTTGGGGATACTTTGTGTCTCGTTTTCCCTCTGTGCTCAGGAATTTTCCATGCAACTTGTACAAGATTTAACGCCGCGTAATATTGGTCCTGCCGGTATGAGCGGTCGTGTTACGGCCATAGACGCAGTGCATTCCAATCCAGATATTATATATGCCGGTACTGCATCGGGAGGCCTCTGGAAATCAGTCTCCGGAGGAATCGACTGGGCTCCCGTTTTTGATGAAGAAGTAACCGGATCCATCGGATCGGTCGCCATTCAGCAATCCAATCCTAGCGTACTATGGGTGGGTACCGGCGAAGGTAATCCCAGAAATAGTTTAAACGGAGGTTACGGAATTTATAAAAGCCTGGATGGAGGAAAAAACTGGTCACTCATGGGTTTGGAGAAAACCAGACATATACACCGTATTGTTATTGACCCTACCAATCCTAATATCGTTTACGCAGCAGCTATCGGATCGCCCTGGGGTGAGCATCCGGAACGCGGGGTATACAAAACAACAGATGGCGGAGAATCCTGGAAAAAAATCCTATTTATCAATACCAAAACCGGAGCTGCCGATCTGGTTATGGATCCATCCAATCCAAACAAATTAATCGCAGCCATGTGGGAGCATAAAAGAGAACCCTGGTTTTTTAAATCGGGAGGACCCGGCAGCGGACTTCACATTACTTATGACGGAGGTAAAACCTGGAAAAAAATAACCGAAAAAGAAGGCTTTCCAAAAGGCGAATTGGGGCGTATAGGTGTTGCTATTGCAAGAAACAAACCCAATATTGTTTATGCCCTGGTGGAAACAAAGAAAAATGCGCTGTATAAATCTGTAGACGGTGGGTTTAACTGGAAAAAAGTAAACTATAACAGCGATATTGGAAACCGCCCTTTCTACTATTCGGAAATCTATGTGGACCCTCAAAATGAAAATCGTGTTTACTCAATCTTTACTTACGTAAACGTATCGGAAGACGGTGGTAAAAAATTCACACAATTAATGCCGGCTTATGGTGTAGACAATGGGATACACCCGGATCATCACGCCTGGTGGATACATCCCGAAAATGGGAATTTTATGATTGATGGAAACGACGGAGGAATGAATATCACCAAAGACGGCGGGAAATCATGGAGGTTTATCGGGAATCTTCCGGTGGCTCAGTTTTATCATATTAACGTAGATAATGAATACCCCTATAATGTTTATGGGGGAATGCAGGATAACGGTTCCTGGAGAGGACCTGCTTATGTATGGAGGGCACAGGGCATACGAAATTCGTACTGGCAGGAAATATCATTTGGAGACGGATTCGATGTGGTTCCGGACAGGGAAAATTCAAGATTCGGATGGACCATGAGTCAGCAGGGATATGTAAGCCGTTACGATTGGAAAACAGGTTACAATTACAGCGTACGTCCCACACATCCGAATCCTGACATGAGATTGCGGTTTAATTGGAATGCTGCCATAGGCCATGACCCTTTTGATAATAACACCCTGTATTTCGGAAGCCAGTTTGTTCACAAAAGTACCGACAAAGGGCTTACCTGGAAGATCATCTCCCCCGACCTTACTACCAACGATCCCGAAAAATTAAAACAACATGAAAGCGGCGGGATTACCATTGACGCTACCGGGGCCGAAAACTATTGTACCATTCTCGTTATAGAACCATCACCCATTGAGAAAGATATGCTTTGGGTTAGCACCGATGATGGTCGTGTTCATTTCACCCAAAACGGAGGAGGTACCTGGACCGATGTTACCAAAAATATAAAACAACTTCCCAAAGGAGCCTGGATCCCTCAAATAAAAGCATCCAATAAACGTAAGGGAGAAGCACTCCTGATTGCAAACGACTATCGCAGATTTAATTATACGCCGTACGCATTTCGAACCAAAGATTATGGAAAAACCTGGGAACGTATTGTCGATCAAAACGATACCAAGAGTTTTACCTTAAGCATTGTAGAAGATCCGGAAGAAGCAAATCTCTTATTTCTGGGAACCGATGATGGCCTGTATATTTCACTCGATGCCGGGAAAAAATGGACTAAATGGACTAAAGGCTTTCCATCGGTGTCAACCAAAGATTTAATTATTCACCCCCGGGAAAACGACCTTGTAATTGGTACCTTTGGCCGTGCTGCCTGGGTACTGGACGATATAAGACCTCTTAGAGAACTCGCAAGAAACAGCGCTTTTTTGAACAGGGAAATAAAATTATTTGAAACCCCATCGGCTTTTTTGGCGTCCTATCAACAACCAACCGGAAGTCGTTTTGGTGCCGATGCCGAATACAACGGAAAAAATCGCCCCAGAGGAGCTATGATTACCTATTATATTAACAGAAAGGACTCATCGAAGGAAACCGAGGTGAAAAAACCTGAAAACAATACTAATACATCTGCAGATGCGGAAAAAAAATCTGTTAAAGACTCCATCACCCTGGAAGTTTATAAAGGAGATAAACGCATCCGTAAGTTAACATTTAAAACGCCAAAGGAAAGCGGATTTCACCGAACGTATTGGCGGTTAAATGAAAAAGGAGCCGACAGGCCTTCCAGAAAGGTAAAAAAAGAAAGCAGGGAGCGCAGTGGTATAAGGGTTAAGCCCGGAACCTATAAACTAAAAATCACTTATGGAGAAGAAAGCGATGAAGGTACCGTTACCGTACTTCCGGATCCCAGAATTAATATTTCACAGGAAGCCATTAATGCCCGGCATAAAAACGGAGCGCACCTGCAAAATATGATTCAAACGGTCAGTGATGCCGTAAAACAACTCGTAGAAAGTAAAAATATCGCTTCCGAGTTTCAGAAAAAATTAAAAAAGCAAGACAAAGAAACCTATAAAGACCAGATAAAAACCTCAAAGGACATCGCCAAAAAGATCGATACCTTAATTGCGATTTACATGGGAAAGGAAGACAAACGACAAGGTATAATTCGCAACCCCGAACCCAATGTAATGCGGCGGCTCAATACGGCCTATTACTATGTGTCTTCCAGACCCTCCGGTGTAACCGCCACCGAAGAACAGTTAATACAACAGGCAACGGAAGCATTAAAAAGCGCTTTGGAAAAAACGAACATCTTTTTTGAAGAAACCTGGGAAAACTATCGCAATACCATGAACGCACTTGAACTATCACCATTTAAAGAGACTAAAACTTTTACAATCGATTAATCATATAAAACAGCCAAAATGAAAAAAACCTTGTTCATTACAATCGTATTTTCTTTGTTTTTCCTTTCCTGTAAAAAGGAAAAACAGGAGAAAACAGAAGACATCGCGGCTAATTTAAAGTCGTATACCATAGAACAAATGATGGATAATGAAGCCGTTTTCGGAGGAAGTTTCTCACCTGATAAATCCAAGGTGCTTGTTACCAGCAACCGATCCGGAATTTACAATATGTATTCCGTACCCGTAACCGGAGGCGAATACCATCCGGAATCGGTATCGGACAGCAGTTCGGTTTTTGGAATTTCCTATTTTCCCAACGACCAGCGTATTTTGTTCAGAATGGATAATAACGGCGATGAAGTATATCATTTATATGTGAAGGATACTACAGGGACCGTTACCGAACTCACCCCCGATGAGGGAGCCCGGGCTACCTTTAGCGGATGGGCACATGACGGAAATAGTTTTTTTTATTCCAGCAATAAAAGGGATCCGCGATTCATGGACCTGTACGAAATGGATGTAAATACCATGCAACCTGAATTGATATATAGCAATGATGAGGGCTATAGTATTAATGCCATCTCCAATGATAAGCAATACCTCGCATTGAGTAAAGCCGTTAATACAAACGATAGTAATCTTTTTGTTTATAATGTATCTAACGGGGAAATGACCCGGGTAAATGAGAATCAGAGTGGAAACGGCGGGCAGGATTTTTCACCTGATAATAAATGGTTGTACTATACTACCGATGACGGAGCCGAGTTTTCATATTTGATGAAATATGACGTAGCGAGTAAACAACGGGAAAAGGTAAAGGAAACTAATTGGGATATTATGGGAGCCGGATTTACCCATAAAGGAGGCTATATGCTAACTTATATTAATAACGACGGAAAAACAGATATTGAAATCACGGAAACAGCCACCGGGAAGCCTATGGATTTTGAACCTATGGAGTCTGGCGACCTCTCTCGCGTTTCTTTTTCCAGAGATGAATCTGTAATACGCTATTATGTTGGAGGGTCGAATACCCCGTCGAATCTATTTATTTACGATCCGGAAAACAACAGCCATATTAAATTATCAGAAGTTTTAAACGATGAAATCAACCCGAAAGATCTGGTAACGGCCAAAGTAATCCGATACCCTTCTTTTGACAATTTGGAAATCCCAGCCATTTATTACCTTCCTCATCAGGCTTCGGAAACAAATAAGGTTCCCGCGTTGGTATGGGTTCATGGTGGACCCGGTGGCCAGTCTCGGCAAAATTTCAGCGCCCTGATACAGTATCTGGTAAATCACGGCTATGCTATACTGGCAGTCAATAATCGGGGAAGCAGCGGTTATGGAAAAAGTTTCTTCAGAATGGACGATTTGAATCACGGAGAAAAAGACTTGCAGGACTGTGTGGAAGGTAAAAACTGGTTAGCCACACAGCCGGAAATAGACGCGGGAAAAATCGGGATCATAGGAGGTTCCTATGGCGGGTATATGACTATGGCTGCCTTAACCTATACACCGGAGGAATTTGATGTAGGTGTCAATATCTTTGGGGTCACCAACTGGATACGAACACTTAAGAGTATTCCGCCCTGGTGGGAATCCTTCAAAGATGCATTATATAAAGAACTGGGAGACCCCTACTCGGCCGATTCGGTGAGATTAAGACGTATTTCCCCACTTTTCCATACCGATAAAGTAACCAAACCGCTCATGGTATTACAGGGAGCAAAGGATCCCCGGGTACTGCAGGTAGAATCGGATGAAATAGTAGCAGGTGTTAAGAAAAACGGAGTTCCGGTAGAATATGTTTTGTTTGAGGATGAAGGGCATGGGTTTGTGAAAAAAGAAAATCAAATAGAAGCGTATAGCGGGATTCTTAAATTCCTAAACCGCTACCTGAAGGGAGAGCATCCATTGGAAACAAATCAAAACCAACCTAAAGAAGTTTCCGAATAAGGAAAATTCCCATGGTTGATTATTTGCAATTGCTTACATATTCATGTAACTTCGTTGGTCGTTAAAAACCATATAAACAAAGTCCCATGAAAAAAATATCGCTATTGCTGGCCATTTCTGTTTTTTGTTTTGTAACTGCCTGTAAACAGGAAAAAAAGGAAGCAGAAAACGCCGATGCACAAGAGGAAAATGCCATTGTAAAAGAGGAGGCTCCAAAAACCTTAAAGGTTATGCTGGAGGCCAAGAGTGAAAGTACAGCTACCGGAGAGGTAACCTTTACCGAAGAAAACGGCAACGTAACTATGGTTGCTCATTTAAACGGACTCGAGGAAGGAGAACACGCCATTCATATTCATGAAAAAGCAGATTGTTCTTCGGCCGATGGTAAATCGACCGGCGGGCATTGGAATCCTACTTTTAAGGCCCATGGGAAATGGGGTTCGGAAGAAGGCTATCACAAAGGGGATATCGGAAATTTCACTGCGGATTCCACGGGGCATGGTATGATTAATCTAACCACTGATGAATGGTGTATTGGTTGCGGAGACCAAACAAAGGATATTCTGGGCAAAGCCATTATAGTACATGCAGGCTCTGACGATTTTACCACGCAACCCACGGGAGCAGCAGGCGGACGTGTTAGTTGCGGCGGAATTATTCAGTAAAAATAATGTCATCTTAAAATTCAAGTAGCCCAATGGGCTACTTTTTTTGTTTAATTTAGCGTTCCTAATTGCGCAGTATGAACCCTTCGGCTTCCGGTTGGATAGAAAAATTCGGTTTTCTTGTAAAGGAAAAAAAAATACTATTTAACGATCACCAGGACTTATACCTGGCACTTCGTAAAATGGGATTTATTTACGGGATTAATGTAACCATCCCGGAGCCTTTAAAAACGCAGCACAATCTATCGGATGATGAGCTCGCCAAAATAAATCTGTTTAACGCGTTGTATCATGTGTATTACCTGGTAAATAAAAAAGCTACCTACCAAAGTTTTTTAGAAGTATTACTGGTGTTTTACAAAGCGTTGCAATCCGACCTTTCTTTCTGGGAAAAATTACTGACAGGTAAAAAAAATAGTTCCGTATTGGAAAAACTTATTCATAACAGAGTGCAGCTGGACGATAATTTATTGACCAAAAATTTCAATAAAACACTTACCAACTCACTGCTCTACGTAGATGTGCTCACTTTTAGCAAATGGCTATCTCATAAAATTGAAGTACGCCCCTATGCCGCCCGTTTAGAGTACATCATTATAAATCTTACTTACCATTCGTTGAATTCCAAAGAGGAAAAATCGGTTTATGATGAACAACTGGTGAGACTTTTCCAGGCTTCCATGACATACACGTATGCCGATGAAACCGAATTTGACGGTTCGTACCGGGAAGAGCTGCAAAAAGGCTTTGATAGTTATGAAAAGCAGTATTTTTTGGATTTGGCCTGCCTGGCTGTCTGGGACGATCGCTCACTGGAATATAAAGAATCGGATTTCGTATATGGAATCGGGAAAGATATGCGATTTAAAGAGCGATCGGTTACCGAAGCATTAGACTATGTGACCTTCTTTTATCGGGAACACAAAGAGGATATTTCACTATTTAAAGAATCGAATCTGGTTAAAAACTTCTACGATAATTCTTCCGAGTTAGTCAATAAACTGATCAGCAGAAACAGAAAACGACTTCAAAAAGAATTGTTGGAAAGTAAAGAACTCATGGGCTTACTGGCTAAATCAACCACTTCCGAACTAAGCAGGGAGGAACGAAAGAAAATGAAATCTCAATTGCTTGACATCATCAAAAGTATTCCTTCATTGGCTATTTTTGCACTTCCGGGAGGCGCCATTTTATTGCCTATTTTTGTGAAACTGATCCCAAATTTGTTACCCTCCTCTTTTGATGAAAACCGGGTAACAAATAAAAAAGAAGAAGAGTGATTGCCGATCATAAGCCATTTTCTGAGCAAAGGCGGTATTTATAGAATATTATGAATATAATTACAATACCCGAAGCATTTACCGAGGAGAAACGTTTAAGTACCACATTGTTTGATTACCGAACCCGGGAAGCGTGTAACAAACAGTTTATTAAGCTTACACAAAATGCATTTTCTTTCCTGATTGAAGGGACAAAGGAGGTGATTGCAGATAATTCTTCAGTGGTCATTCAAAATACTCATTTTCTATTGATAAAATCAGGGCATTGCTTAATGTCGGAAAAACAATCTTCCGCGAACAAAAACTACCGAAGTATCCTCCTGTTTTTTTCCGGGGAAGACCTTCTCAGGTTCGTAAGAAAATTTGAGAAGAAACGCTCTAAAAAAAGCCCTTTGAAATCTGTATATGCGTTTTCGCATGATGATTTTACCCAAAAATTTATACAAAGCCTGATAGAAATAGCAGCTTTACCTTCGGGCATTCAAAAAAAATTAATTCCTGTAAAACTTGAGGAAATCGTGCTCTATCTCACCGAAGTAAAAGGAGGTGATTTCCTGTATTCCATGATCGCCTCCCAGGACAACAGAACACAACATTTTATACGTGTGGTAGAGCGTAATAAATTTAAAAAACTAACCTTACGGGAACTGGCTTTTTTATCGAATATGAGCATATCATCGTTCAAGCGTGCCTTTCAGAAGCACTACGCCGAGTCACCGATGAAGTGGTTTCAGGACCAAAGGCTGGAGCGGGCTTCTTTCTTATTAAAACAGGAACAGAGAAGGCCTTCGGACATTTATATGGAAGTAGGATATGAAACGCTTTCCAGTTTTATTCAGGCATTTAAATTAAAATACGGAAGCACTCCAAAACAGCATCAATCCCTTTGAGCTTTTAGCAACACTTTTTGAACAAAATCCGATTTTACACCGACGGTGGTCTTTCTAAATTTGCAATGAATTTTAAAACACAAGAAATCATGAAAAAAACGAATTTAGCTCTGGGGATTTTATTCGCTTTCTCGGTAGCGGCTATCGGACAAAACACTTTTACATTAAGTAGTCAGGACCTGGGAGGGGAAGCCACTAAAACTGAAGAATTTAATGGGTTTGGGTGTACCGGTAAAAACCAATCACCCCAATTGTCCTGGAAAAATGCCCCGGAAGGCACAAAGAGCTTCGCGATTACCATGTACGATCCGGATGCTCCTACGGGTAGCGGCTGGTGGCATTGGATTGTTTTTGATATTCCATCGGATATCAACCAGTTAGTTACCAATGCCGGCAATACCTCTTTACAATTAATGCCGGAAGGAGCTATTCAAAGCATCACTAATTTTGGAACCGGTGGATATGGAGGCCCCTGCCCTCCAGAAAATCACGGTTTGCATCAGTACATTATAACCGTTTATGCACTGAAAACAAAAAAACTCGGGTTAGACAAAGATGCAAATCCCGCCATAGTTGGATATTATCTTTGGAACAACACGCTGGCTAAAGCAAGCCTTGTTATGTATTATCAAAGAATTAAAGAATAGATCTTGAAAGTAAGCCATATTGATCATATCGTTTTAACCGTTCGCAATTTGGAAAATACGGTTCAATTTTATTCGGAGATATTGGGTATGGACATAATTGATTATGGAGATCACAGAAAAGCACTCGCATTTGGCAATCAAAAGATAAACCTGCATGAAAAAGGAAAAGAGTTTGAACCCAAAGCCCATGTGCCTAGCTGTGGTTCGGGAGATTTATGCTTTGTTGTTACTGAAAAAATTGAATCCGTAAAAGCCGAACTGGAGAGCCATGGAATTGAAATTATTGAGGGAATTGTACAAAAAACGGGAGCCATCGGGAAAATGCGATCTATTTATTTAAGAGATCCGGATTTAAACCTAATAGAATTATGTTCCTATTAGCAAATTACTTTCCCGGATAAAGCAGAGATTGATGTCCGACAGTAACTTTACGATCGACTATTGTTTGTATATTTAGCGAATGATAAAGACACTGAAGAACGCATGAAAAATAATTTATTTACCCTGGTAATCATCCTTATTTTTACTTGTTTTTATGCTCATGGACAAGCTATAAAACCTCATATTATCGGGATTGTTGTAAGCGATATTGAAAAAGCGTCGAAATGGTATGAAGATGTTTTGGGATTAGAGCTTTATAAGGAAATGTCCTTTCCTCAATATGACAGTCTGAAAATAAATTTCTTAAAAGGAAAGGATTTTCAGCTGGAACTGATGGAAAAAAAATCTTCCTTTTCTATTGCTGAATACGTATCCGACTACAGTTTAAACAAAAGCCCTTTACTCGGTTTTTCAAAAATTGCATTTTCGGTGCCGGATGTGAATCTGATATATAAAAAGATGAAGAAAATGAAAGTAACAGAAGTCCTGGGTATCACAGAGGATAGAGAATTCAAATCCGTTTATTTTATTATCAAAGATCCGGATGGTAATATCTTACAATTTATTGAACAAAAGAGTCATTAAGTCCCCCTGTTAAAACCTCGCCCGAATTGCGGTAAGGACAGTTAAGTTTTAAAAGCAAACAGCAGCTGCGCTAACGCAGCTGCTGTTTGCTTTTATCATTAAATTTATTGCTTCCGGTTAGGAAAGGTCAAACCTATCCAGGTTCATTACCTTGGTCCAGGCAGTAACAAATTCCCGAACAAAACGTGGCTGTGAATTCTGGGTAGCATATACCTCGGCCAGTGCTCTCAATTCGGAGTTCGATCCGAATATCAGGTCAACCCTGGTACCGGTCCATTTAAGCTCTCCGGTAACGCGATCGCGTCCTTCAAAGATTTCCTGAGCCTCCGACGTTGCTTTCCAGGTAGTTCCCATATCTAACAGATTCACAAAGAAATCGTTTGTAAGAACACCCGGGCGTGTTGTAAAAACACCATGCTTACTCCCGTCGAAATTAGTATTCAGAGTACGCAACCCACCTACCAGAACAGTCATCTCAGGCGCTGTAAGCGTAAGTAACTGGGCGCGATCTACCAATAATTCTTCAGCGGTAACCGCATACTGTCCGCGTACATAATTACGGAAACCGTCGGCCATAGGTTCAAGCACGGAAAAAGACGCCACGTCGGTTTGCTCCTGCAGAGCATCCGTCCGGCCAGGTGTGAAAGGTACCTCCACTTCATGTCCGGCATTCTTTGCTGCCAGTTCAATTCCCACGCTTCCTCCCAAAACAATCAGATCGGCCATAGAAACCTGTTTTGCATCCTGTGCATTGTTGAATTCATTTTGAATACGCTCATAAACATCCAATACATTTGCAAGCTGCGTTGGGCTATTAACTTCCCAGTAACGCTGCGGAGCCAAACGAAGGCGCCCCCCGTTTGCACCACCCCGTTTATCGGAACCCCTGAATGTAGATGCCGAAGCCCAGGCCGTTGTAACCAACTCGGATACGGATAATCCGGAAGTACGTATTTTAGTTTTCAGATCGGAGATATCTGAAGCGTCTACTAATTTATGCGCCATCTTAGGAATCGGATCCTGCCAGATTAATTCCTCCTCAGGTACTTCCTTACCCAAATACCGTGTAATGGGCCCCATATCTCTATGGGTCAGTTTATACCATGCCCGCGCAAAAGCATCGGCAAATTCATCCGGATTTTCGTAAAAACGCCTTGAAATTTTTTCATAGGCAGGGTCCATACGCAGTGAAAGATCTGTGGTAAGCATAAAGAGTGTATGCGTCTTTGCAGGGTCGTGCGCATCCGGTATCAAGCCTACACCTGCACCATCTTTCGGTTTCCATTGATAAGCTCCTGCCGGACTTTTGGTTAATTCCCATTCATATTCAAATAAATTCTCAAAAAAGTTATTGCTCCATTGGGTTGGAGTGGTTGTCCATGCGCCTTCTATTCCACTGGTAATTGTATGGGCTGCATTCCCCGTACCAAATGTGTTTTTCCATCCCAGACCCTGCTCTTCAATACCTGCAGCAGCCGGTTCGCGACCTACATATTCATTAGGATCGGCCGCACCGTGTGCTTTACCAAAAGTATGCCCCCCCGCTATAAGTGCAACGGTTTCTTCATCGTTCATAGCCATACGGCCAAAGGTTTCCCGAATATCCCGGGCTGCTGCAATCGGATCGGGGTTTCCGTTTGGTCCTTCGGGATTTACATAGATTAATCCCATCTGAACAGCACCCAGGGGATTCTCCAGTTCCCGATCGCCTGAATAGCGTTTATCTCCCAGCCATTCTCCTTCCGAACCCCAGTAAATATCTTCCTCCGGTTCCCATACATCTTCCCGCCCTCCGGCGAAGCCAAAAGTTTTAAATCCCATAGATTCCAAAGCGCAGTTTCCGGCCAGAATTAAAAGATCTGCCCATGAAATTTTATTTCCGTATTTCTGTTTTACCGGCCATAATAACAAACGGGCTTTATCCAGGTTTGCATTGTCCGGCCAACTGTTTAAAGGAGCAAAACGCTGGCTTCCCGAACCAGCTCCTCCGCGACCATCTGCTATTCTATAGGTTCCTGCACTGTGCCAGGCCATACGAATAAAAAGAGGACCGTAATGACCGTAATCCGCAGGCCACCAGTCCTGAGAATCGGTCATAAGTTCAAATAGATCTTGTTTCACGGCATCGAGATCAAGGGTTTTGAATTCCTCGGCATAGTTAAACCCCGGTTCCATAGGGTTGGATAAAGAAGCGTGTTGCCTGAGAATATTTAATTTTAGCTGATTGGGCCACCAATCGCGATTAGAAGTTCCTCCGCCTGCACCCTGGTTGAGTGCACCGTGCATAAAAGGACATTTACCTTCACCATGACCTGAATGTTTGTTGTTTTCCATTGCTGATAGATTAAGAAATTGTTGATTGTTATAATCTCAAATCTACAATTATTTTTATTTATTATTTTTATATTTTCAATATATAAAAACTATCAAACTATATGCTTCATTTATGGCTTTTTACATTAGTTTTCGGGAAGGATAGTATCGCTGAAATCAATGATATTTTTCGCTGTTTTACAAGTATGTTTTTTAAAAAATATCAAGCATGAAAGTTTTATCGGAACACATAAAACCCGTATCGAAAGAAGAGTTGATCATTGATTTCGGGAAACTGGGATTGCAAGAAGGCTCTCGCGTAATGGTGCATTCTTCCCTGAGCAAAATAGGATGGGTTATCGGTGGTCCGCAAACCGTGGTTCAGGCTTTGTTTGATGTGATTGGTGATAAAGGAACTATGGTCATGCCGGCGGCTACTCCTCTTTGCTTGCACCCCTCGGATTGGGAAGATATTACCATTCCGGAAAAATGGATATCAAAGCTTGAAAAATACCTGCCGGCTTTTGAAAAAGACATCACCCCTACTACCATGGGAATAATCCCTGAAACTTTTAGAAACTGGCCCGGAACGCTTCGGAGCAATCACCCCATTAGTTCTGTTTCTGCTTATGGGGAATTAGCCGGGGAAGTGATACACGATCACCAGCTCGAAATTTCAGAGGGCGTTAAAACACCCTATGAAAAGATTTATAATTTTAATTTTCAAATACTACTCCTCGGTGTTGGGTTTAACCGGTGTACTATGTTGCACTTTGCAGAATCCAGATCGGTAAACAGGAGGCTTACCAAAAGCAAATACCAAATCTCAACGAACCGCGGTAATGTATGGACCGAAGTAACCGATATGGGGAATGATAACGGTACACATTTCCCGAAAATAGGCGCGCTGTACCTGCAAGACCACCCTGCAAAAACCGGTCAAATAGGAAATGCCGATTCTATTCTCGTTTCATGTAAAAAAGTGGTAGACTTTGGTACCTCATACTTTAATAATATATAAGATCATCAGGGTTTCCTTATTTGTTGTATTATCGGGAATTGGAAAAATTTTCTTTAAGTATCTTTACCCGTCAGACTATTTTTATGATAGGAAATCAAATGCTTTAGGCAATAATTTATTAACATACTGATAGATAAGTATACCATGCTAAAACTCATACAAACAGATTTTGAGAATACTGATTTTGTATCTCTGGTTGATTTGCTTAATGCGGATCTGGCGGAAAGAGACGGAAGTGATCATGCCTTTTACTCGCAGTATAATGGCATTGATGTATTAAAATACGTGGTAGTTGCTTATGATAAGGACGGAAATGCTCTGGGATGCGGTGCTTTCAAGGAATTTAACAATACTACGGTTGAAGTTAAGCGTATGTATACCCTACCCGAGGGAAGGGGTAAAGGAGTTGCCACATCAATTCTAAAGGTTCTGGAAAAATGGGCTGCCGAAATAGGCTATTCCCGATGCGTTCTGGAAACAGGAAAAAGACAACCGGAGGCAATTGCCCTTTATACCAAAAACGGATATAAGGTAACCTCAAACTACGGGCCTTATATTGGCGTTGCCAACAGTGTGTGTTTCGAGAAAATGTTATGACAGTTTACAATGAAAGGAATAGCGTTATTCCAACCATAACTTAAAATCTTTTACCCTTTCACGTGCGACGATTATATTTTGTTCCTTAAACGTATGGAGCTTTATCTGAAGACGTGAGTTGGTATAGCTAATTATATCTTTAATAGCATTTATACTGACAAAAAACTTCCGGTTTACCCGGAAAAATTTTTCTGGAGGAAGTTCATTTTCCAGCTGATCCAGTGTAGTTTCCAGTAAATAGTTACGGTTACCGGCGGTATAAATATAAGTACCTTTATTTTCGCTATAAATACATTCTATATCCTCTATATAAACCATCTTTATATGTTGCCCTACTTTAACCGTAAATCGTTTCTTGTAATCTCTATCCAGCGGATTAACCAGGAGTTTTTTAATATCCTCAAAGTCTATGGTAACCTTATTCGAAGCCGGTATTCTGGTTCTGAACTTTGAAATGGCCTTTTCCAATTCTTCCGTATCAATAGGTTTGAGCAGGTAATCTATACTGTTCAACTTGAATGCCTGTAAGGCATACTCATCGTATGCAGTAGTAAAAATAACGGCGCTCTTTATACTAATCGCATCAAAAATTTCAAACGAAAGTCCATCGGATAACTGAATATCCAGAAAAATTAAATCCGGATGTTCTTGTTTCTGAAACCATTCTATGGATTCCTCGACGGAGTGAAGCATTGCTGAAGCCGTTAGTCCTATTCGCTCCAGCATTCGCTGCAATTTCCTGGCCGAAGGTTTTTCGTCTTCAATAATTAAAATATTCATATGTGGTTGGTTATAGGGTTAAAAAGAAGTTATTTGATAACTTTTTGTTGAGCTATTTATTCCCACCGTTGTTGATTTCTCCTATAACTTTCGGTTTCTTCGTTCATATACTCAGCTATTTTGCGTTCTTCCCAGGCGCTCCCGAAAATCGAAGATTTCACAAAAATTCCATGGGCGTGGAATGCCAGGCCTACTCCCCATAAAATCCATATCGCAAAGGTACCTGCATCCCAAAAAGCTTCCTTAAAATTTTCGCCTTCGCTAAGATTACGGATTATTTTACCTCCGCTTATAATAAGATTTACAATTAAGTATACCGCCAGGTGTGTGTAGAACCCTTTAAGTTCATGCACTCGCTTCTTTGCTTCCTGATATCTGTTTTCGTACTGGTCTTTCATAACTATTCCCGGATTTTGTACGGTTATTCCCAATGGTTTTTAGATTTATTAAAGTCTCCGGAATCCTTCTCCATAAATTCCCTGATCTTTCGTTCTTCCCAGTTTCTTCCCAGAAACGGATTCCATTCAAAGGCTTTGGCTGCGTGAAAGGCCAGCCCGATACCCCATCCGAAAGCGGCCCATAAAAACCAGGCATATCTCCACTGATTTGTGTAATAGTTAAGCGCTGCCAGCAGGCTAATAATTACCACATAAGAAATTAAATTGCTGTAGAATTTCTTAATTTCATTAACCCGTTCTTTTGCTCTAATATATCGGTTTTCTTTTTCAAAATTTTCCATAATATTATCCTTTTTAAATATTATTATTTAAACTTATCTTTTTCCATAAACTCTTTAATTTTCCTTTTCTCCCAGTTTTTTCCCAAAACCGGATTATAACCGTAAACTTCCATACCGTGCAGCACGATTCCGAGCCCCCAACCTGCTATAGGGAAAATAATCCACGGGAAGTCGGTTGTTTTATAGTTTAACCACGCCAGTAACGGAATAATAATAATATACGACAATACATTACTATAAAATCCTTTTAAAGCGTTTACGTGTTTTTTAGCATTCTCATAGCGTTTATCTTCCATATAAGAAGCAAACCTTGTTTGATCTGAATTTGATACTTGCTTAGTTAACATAGGGATTTTTACTTTAAATTCTTGTTTGTTTTTTTCTATCGCAGGTTGTTTATAGGTAAGTAGTGCATACCGCTGTTTTATGTTTTGGAGTCCTACGCCACTTCCTTTTTTTAGTACGGTTTTCTCCTGGAGGTTATTGGCTATTACCAGATTTCCATCTTCCTCATAGATATTAATTTTCAGGGGCTTATTAGGTGTAACCGTATTGTGTTTTACTGCATTCTCCAGTAATAGTTGCAAAGACAGGGGCACTACCCTGGCTTCCGGATTTGATGCCTTTTCGGGAATTTCAAAAATTATACTGTCTTCAAATCGCATCTTGAGAAGCCCCACATAAGTCCTGGCAAATTGTAATTCCTCATTTACCGTTACCAGTTCTTTGTCTTTTTGTTCCAGCACATAACGATAAATTTTAGAAAGATCTGCCGTAAAGAGCTGAGCGTTTTCCGGGTTTTCATCAATTAACGAACTCAATACGTTTAAGCTGTTAAACAGAAAGTGAGGATCCAACTGGTTTTTTAAGGCATCGAATTTTGCCGTTGCCGTCCCCGCAATTACTTTTTGTTCTTTTACCCTGTTTTTATGTAGTTCTCTGTAAAAATACAGCGCGTGAAAAAAGAGCGTAAATATAAAAGTGATTAAAAGGGAAATCAGGTAAAACGTCTTGGTCTCGGTTGCGAGGAATTCATTCCAGTTTTCACCTTCAATTATTATTTCGGTAAAAACTCTAAGAACAAATACAGCCGTCATTGTTAAAACAATTCCGCCCACTACACCGGTAATCAGCCTATAATTTTTGTATTTCCCCCATTTGACCTGATGGTTCAGATAATCAAAATAATAACCATTAACAAAAGTCAATACAATGGCGTATAACTGATAGTATCCGAAACTTTTGAGCATCTGATAATCAAATGACGGTTTAACCCCGTAAATTAGGTTTATAACAAGGAATACGAGAAACATGACAGTTCCTATGATAAACCCGTAGTACACATATTTTCTAATTGTTTCACTCATTGGAATAATCCGGATATATAAACACAATTACGTGCGTATTTGGCATATTTTGTTTTTGATTCTCTTTCTTCCCAGTTTTAAAGGTAGCAAAAAGTTCACAGGACTTTTCTTCCGGCATATTATTCGCTGCTGCGCTATGACCAAAGATCAGCGATAGTATGAGGAAAGCGAGATAAATAATAAACTTAAACATAACTGTTGTTTTGTATTGACGCTTCAAATATCTGTTTTCATGGGGTTTTCAAAAAAATCAGATTACCGAATTGTAAATTTTCAGGGATGAATTGAAAATATTTAAATCTTGTATCTTTAGATTCTAAAAAAGATTCTGTTGTAATGCAGCGAAGAGCATTTATACAAACTTCTTCCGGCCTGGCCTGGTTTCTTTTTCTTCCTTTTGAACTAATGTCAAAATCAATATTCGCTATGCCCTTAACTCGAATTATTAAACCTCGTAAATTAAATCAGGGAGATACTGTTGGTATCATTGCTCCCGGATTTGCTATTTCCGAAGAACGGTTAACAAAATGTATTGCTAATATTGAGGCTCTGGGGTTCAAACCCTATTACACAAAAAGGATACTTAAAAATCACGGGTATTTGAGCAATACGGATGAAGAGCGATTGAACGATTTTCACCATCATATAACAAACCCCAGGGTGAAAGCCATTTTCTGTGCCAGAGGAGGGTATGGGTGCACCCGTCTTTTAAAGGACATTGACTTCAAGCTTGTTAAAAGGAACCCTAAAATACTTATGGGTTTCAGCGATGTAACCTCCCTGCTTAATATTATTTATCAACAAACAGGTTTAATTACCTTTCACGGACCTGTAGCCGCTACATTAAACAACGGATTTTGCAGAAAAAGTGTCAACGGGGTTCTGGTAAATCCCGAAGATCCGTTTGAAATTGATCCGGCTGATGTTAAAAAGCAGCAGCTTTCAGATTCTTACTTGTCACCCGCGTATACCATCACTCCGGGATCGGCCGAAGGAGTTTTAGCGGGAGGGAATTTGTCATTGGTAGCTTCCATGGTAGGAACACCCTACCAAATTGATTTTGACAATAAAATTGTGTTTCTGGAAGATGTAGGAGAAAAACCCTATCGCATTGACCGAATGCTTACCCAGCTTACCCAGGCAGGTGTCTTTAAAAAAGCCAAAGCTATCCTTTTTGGTGTTTTTGAAGACTGCGAAGCCCCGGATACATCGCAATCTTTTACCTTGAAACAGGTTCTGGAAGACCGAATTGCACCTTTAAACATACCATCGGCCTATGGCTTTCCGTTTGGGCATATTTCTTATAATTCCGTACTCCCGATAGGTGGGAAAGTTCAGGTGAACACCCAAAACATTATCCTAAAATTCCGGGAAATTGTTGTGGAGAATTAAAATTTTCTTTTCCGCCTGAATACTTAAAACATTTAATCGCTTTTTTTTAGGTTTTAATCGGATATTTGGAATGCGATACGTCGGGTTCCTATTTATTTAGAATTCCCTTTTCTATATTCGCCAGCCGTATAAACAACAACATGTTATGATGAAATTTTCTCCTTATCTATCTTTTTTGATTTTATTGCTTTTTTCGTGCTCTTCAGATGAGGGTACCTCTCCTGATTTAGCAAAAGACGAAGACGAGTCAATAAATAAGGATATTCAGATAGTTCAATGGGTCTCCAAGTACTATAATTTTAGTGGGACATCTGGTTCAGAGCAACCCGTTTTAGGTGATTCACTGAATTTTTCCCTTGCTGTAAACAGAATTACCGGATTTTCCGGACTAATTAGTATGCATACAACCCCATCAACTCTTTCTGGAGATTTTACCTATAACGGTGATCAACTGGTAACATTTGTTAGAAAAGTAGATGGAAAAATCAGCTATCAGATGGATCTGGGTTATAATAGTTCGGGAGATTTAATAACACACCTTCAAAAGGATTGGAATGATAATTCACAGAGTTTCAATTATTATAAAGAGGCTTTCACATATAAGCAGGATACTATTTATTCGGAGCAAAGCACTAGCAGTGATGGTATTAACTATACCACCCAAAGCAATGAGAAAATAGTACTGGATGAGAATGACAACCGAATATATCTGGAAAATAATTACAATGGTTCTAAACGTGTAATACGTTCAACTTATGAGCATAATAATTTGACGTACACCAGCATTTATGAAAATACTGTTTACTCGTACGGATATACAGATTATATTAATCTTGAGTCGCTGGTGTTCAGAAATACGTTTGGAAAAAAGGTGTATTCACTTATTTATGGCGAAGGTCATGCATTTGGCCCTAAAACACTCTCGAAAAATATCCTGGCCTCGTCAACCGGAGGTAATACATCATTAGAATATATTACACAAGTAAATTCGTTTGAAGATAGCTTCGCCACATCGATTTCTTACACGGAAAAATCAGGCGATATTATTTATGAACTGGAAACTTCGGAATTTGAAATACAGCATAAGTAACAGAAAAGCTTTAACAATAAAGATGCTCCCGGGTTTAAAGGCCTTTCCGAGCTATTGCTCAACAATAATCTAAAGAAAGTGTATTTTACCTAAAAATAGTGGAAATAATTGCACACTTTCCACACATTGGCTAATTTAGTTACTTATATGTAGTATACATATGCCCCGAAATCAGCCCGGTAATACATTATTCGGGTACTCCTTGTTCGCAATTCCTTCTTCTTGTTTATGGAGAGCAATCTTGTATTGCTATTTATAGAGAACGGACTTACTAGACTATATGAGAATGAAAAAGTTAACATGGATCGTGTTACTGCTTCCACTCTTTATGTGTGCCCAAAAAAGCAGTATAACAGGATATGTTCAGAAAAAAAGCGACCATACATCGTATGAAGGCGTTATTGTATTTCTGCTTAAAAACGACAAAATATACAAAAGGACTACCAGCGCTTCTGACGGCGCTTATTCTTTTAAAAGGTTACCTAAAGGAGATTATAAGATCGTAGCACTAGATCATCCGGAATATCAGGAGTTTGGAGATGTTGCTCTGGAAAGACGTGAAGAATTAAAATTCGATATCATTTATAACGATATTTGTGATTACGATTTTAAAAAGGGGATTTGCCCTAAAGATCAAAACGATAAAGTTATCCCGATTATATACGGTTTGGCTTCCAAAAAAAATATCGAAAAAGAAAAAAGAGGTGAGGTGAAACTTGCAGGAACTCCAGCTGCTACCTGTAATCCGCATTGGTACTGTACACATCATAAACTGGAGTTCTAAATTCTTAATTTCCTATACTTATGAATGCTAATTATAAAGGCAATCAAGCCCTTGAATTTGCCAAAGAAAATGCTATTACGGCTAATCAGCTGAATATAGAAATTGGGCAATGTATGTTAGACATGGAAGCTAATAACAAGGCATTTACGGAATTTCCTGTTCAATTTATAGCTTTTGCCGAAAAGATAATGTCTAAACTCGACGAAACTGAAATTCAGTTATTAACACATTTAAGTCAAAAAGCCATTGACTATCAAAAGGCATCTACCGATAATTTTCAGCTTATCCTGAATCTTGCGGAAAAGCAGCGTCAGCGTACAGAAAAAGCTATTGAAGTTTATGAAAAGATTGCCGGAGAGAGCTAAACCGTTAATTAGCCACTTCGCTTATAAATTTTATTCGGTAAAGCCGTAATTCATCATCGTCATAATCGCCATCAAACTCATCCATTGCTTCAGAAATTTTGTCGGTTTCAGCATCCAGGAAATACTCGTGTAATTCCTCTTGTTGATCTTCATCCAGGATTTCATCGATCCAATAGGTAATATTCAGTTTTGTACCGCTATATACAATCTGCTCCATTTCTTTTATGAAATCAGGCATTTCCAGTCCTTTAGCCTGTGCAATATCGGTTAGAGGAAGTTTTCTGTCTACGTTTTGGATAATATAGAGCTTTAATCCGGAATTAGCTCCGGTACTTTTAACCACGAGGTCATCGGGTCTTACAATATCGTGTTCCTCCACATACGAGGCTATTAACTCAATGAAAGGCTTTCCGTATTTTTTAGCTTTTCCATCACCTACGCCATGTACATGGGTTAGTTCCTCCAGGGAAATCGGATATTTCAAAGCCATATCGTCTAATGAAGGATCCTGAAAAATTACAAATGGTGGTACTTCCAGTTTATGGGCCTGCTTTTTTCTAAGGTCTTTCAGCATCCCAAGTAAAATAGAATCCATCCCTCCGGAGTTTCCTTTTGCTGCGGTAATAACCGAAGCATCACTGGTTTCATCATACACATGGTCTTCGGTCATCATAAACGAAACCGGTGTTTCCAGAAATGTACGCCCATCATTGGTAACATGAAGCACTCCATACTGTTCTATTTCCTTTTTTATAAGTCCCGATACCAATACCTGACGAATTAAAGCCATCCAGTATTTGCTGTCCTTATCTTTCCCGGTACCAAAAAAAGTTTGTTCATCGGCCCGATGCGATTTTACCAGCGCATTGACTTTACCCTCCAGCGTATGAACCACTTCCTTGGCTTTAAATTTTTCATGAGTTCCGGAAATAACCGTCAACAATTTAACGACATCTTCTTTAGCTTCGTTTTTTTTCTTGGGATTCCTTACGTTATCGTCCATATCGGCACCTTCACCGTGAACCTCATCGAATTCCTCTCCGAAATAATGCAGGATAAATTTTCTTCTCGACATGGAGGTTTCCGCATATGCTACCATATCCTGTAGCAATGCATGGCCAATTTCCTGCTCAGCCACGGGTTTTCCTGACATAAACTTTTCAAGTTTTTCGATATCCTTATATGCATAAAATGCAAGACAATGCCCCTCACCTCCGTCTCTTCCGGCTCTACCCGTTTCCTGATAATAGCTCTCAATACTCTTAGGAATATCGTGGTGAATAACAAATCGAACATCCGGCTTGTCTATTCCCATACCAAAGGCAATAGTAGCTACCACCACATCTACATCCTCCATAAGAAACATATCCTGATGCTTTGCCCTGGTTTTACTGTCTAACCCCGCGTGGTAAGGTACCGCACTTATCCCGTTCACCTGTAATACCTGAGATAGTTCTTCCACCCTTTTTCTGCTCAGGCAATATATAATTCCTGATTTTCCGGAGTGTCTTTTTACGAATCTAATAATATCAGCATCTACATTCTTCGTTTTTGGGCGCACTTCATAATACAAATTAGGGCGATTAAAAGATGCTTTAAAGACTTTAGCTCCTGTCATACCCAGGTTTTTCAGGATATCTTCCTGCACCTTGGGAGTAGCCGTAGCCGTAAGGGCAATAATAGGGATATTGTCGTCCAGGCGCCGAATGATAGCCCGTAAATTTCGATACTCCGGCCTAAAATCGTGGCCCCATTCCGAAATACAATGCGCTTCGTCTACTGCTACAAAAGAAATTTTAACCGATTGAAGAAACTCGACATAATCGTCCTTGGTAAGCGATTCCGGAGCTACGTACAAAAGTTTTGTAACCCCATTGGTAATATCGGCCATTACCTGTCTTACTTCCGTTTTATTAAGCGATGAATTTAGAACATGAGCAACTCCGTGTTCCGGGGAAACTCCTCTAATAGCGTCCACCTGATTCTTCATAAGAGCAATAAGCGGAGAAACCACAATGGCTGTGCCCTCTTTCACCAAAGCCGGAAGCTGATAACACAACGACTTTCCTCCACCAGTTGGCATAATAACAAATGTATTATTACCTCCTACTATACTTTTAATGACCTCTTCCTGCAATCCCTTAAAGGTGCTAAATCCAAAATATTGCTTCAGGGATGCCTGTAAGTCAATTTCAGCTAAACTCATGCTGTCGTTTTACTATTTTACATACATTTGCACTACTAAAGATAAGACTTTCTTTAGTATTTGCAAACTCCTAAAAAAAGTAAATTTTGAACAAAAATAAGTCTATCATTTCGGTTGCCAAACAAACCATAGAAACCGAAGGAAAGGCCATTGCAAATCTGGTTTCCTATATAGACGAAAATTTTGCCGATGCCGTACGTTGCATATACAATTCGAAAGGAAGGGTAATTATCACCGGAATTGGCAAAAGCGCTATTATTGCAAATAAGATTGTGGCTACTCTGAACTCTACCGGAACCCCGGCGATTTTTATGCATGCGGCCGACGCTATTCACGGAGATCTTGGTATCGTTCTTAAAGACGATGTGGTTATGTGTATTTCTAAAAGCGGTAATACCCCAGAAATTAAAGTCCTGGTTCCGCTTATTAAAAATGGGAAGAACAGCTTAATCGCCATGACGGCAAATACAGATTCCTTTCTGGGAACCCGGGCCGATTTTGTTCTGAATACCTACGTGGAAAAAGAAGCATGCCCTAATAATCTGGCTCCGACTACCAGCACCACAGCCCAGTTGGTCATGGGCGATGCGCTTGCCGTATGCTTGCTGGAACTCAAAGGATTTAGCAGTAAGGATTTTGCAAAATACCATCCCGGAGGAGCATTGGGTAAAAAGCTGTATTTACGGGTTGAGGATATTTCCAGTACAAATCTGAAACCTCTGGTTTCCCCGGATACCAGTATAAAGAAAGTAATTGTAGAAATTTCTGAAAAAATGCTGGGAGTAGCGGCCGTTGTTGAAGAAGAACGCATTGTAGGTATTATCACCGATGGCGACATTAGAAGAATGATGAGCAGGTATGATAATATCGGAAAGTTAAAAGCGTCAGACATTATGAGTAAAGGCCCTAAAACCATAGATTCTCAGGCTATGGCTGTAGATGCATTAGAGCATATGGAAACTCACGGGATTTCTCAACTACTGGTGGAAAATGAAGGAAAGTATGCCGGTGTGGTTCATTTACACAACTTAATTAAGGAAGGTATTATTTAATGACACGTAAAGATCCACAGGAAATGTCGTTTCTCGATCATCTCGAAGAACTGAGATGGCACCTCATCAGATCAACATTTGCGATAGTTATTATTGCTTGTGTAGCCTTTTTTATGAAGGATTTTATTTTTGACACGGTTATTTTCGGTCCAAAAAAAATGTCGTTCCCTACCTACAGGTTTTTTTGTAATATAGCTACCTATCTAGGATTCGATTCGGCTTTTTGTGCCGATGCACTTCCGTTTACTATTCAAAACCGTACCATGGCCGGGCAGTTCTCTGCCCATATATGGACCTCCATTTGGGCCGGGTTTATCATAGGGTTCCCTTATATTCTCTATGAAATGTGGAAGTTTATTAAGCCCGGACTTTATGAAAAGGAGCGTAAAAACTCAAGAGGATTTATCTTAATTGCTTCCCTGTTATTTTTTACGGGAGCGCTTTTCGGGTACTATATAGTTTCTCCGCTTTCCATCAATTTCCTGGGAACCTATCAGGTAAGCACCGAAGTACAAAATGAAATAGATATCAGCTCGTTTATTGCCACCGTAAGGGCTTCGGTTATAGCCTGTGGAATTTTGTTTGAACTTCCTATTTTGATCTACTTCCTGACCAAAGTGGGGCTCGTAACCCCAAAAATCCTGAAGAAGTACAGAAAATTTGCCCTGGTAATTGTGCTTATCCTCTCTGCTGTTATTACACCTCCCGACGTAGCCAGTCAGGTTATCGTGGCAATCCCCGTTTTAATTCTGTACCAACTAAGTATTTATATTTCTAAATTTGTGTTGAAACAAGAAGCTAAAAAAGAAAAAAAACATGGCAAATCCCGTTGAGGAATTCAATGCGTATCGCTCCCGCATGAATGAACGTATTCTTGCAGATAACAATAAACTAATTAAACGGATTTTTAATCTGGACACCAACGCCTATATGGAAGGAGCGCTGGATGTTAAAACCAAGGAATTGCTTGGACTGGTGGCTTCCGCTGTCTTACGATGTGATGATTGTATTAAATACCATTTGGAAACCTGCTTTAAACAGGGAATCTCAAAAGAGCAAATGGCTGAAGCCATGGGAATTGCCACACTGGTGGGCGGGACCATTGTTATTCCGCATCTGAGAAGGGCTTATGAATTTTGGGAAGCTCTGGAAACATCCGATTAGATGATAATGTTTTTATAAAGTTTCCAATAATCTGACATAAATAGCTATTTTTGAAAGCTGATTCCTTACCTATGCAAGAACAAAAAATGCGATTACGTGCAGAGGATATAATGAAATCCTATAAGGGCCGTCCGGTGGTTAAGGGAATATCTCTGAATGTTGAGCAGGGTGAGATTGTGGGACTTCTAGGTCCTAATGGTGCCGGAAAAACTACATCTTTTTATATGATCGTGGGATTAATTAAACCCAATGGTGGTAAAATTTTTCTCGATGAAACCGATATCACCAAATATCCCATGTACAGGCGGGCTCAAAACGGAATTGGATATCTGGCACAGGAAGCCTCTGTTTTCAGAAAACTAAGCGTTGAAGAAAATATCATGGCGGTACTGCAGCTCACCAATTTAACCAAAACCCAGCAAAAAGAACGAACCGAAAAATTACTGGAAGAATTCGGTTTAACGGAAAAAAGGAAAAGACGAGGCGATTTACTTTCCGGAGGTGAGCGAAGAAGAACCGAAATTGCCAGGGCTCTGGCAACCGATCCTAAATTCATACTTCTGGATGAGCCTTTTGCCGGTGTAGATCCGGTTGCAGTGGAAGATATTCAGCGCATTGTATCGCAGTTGAAGACTAAAAATATCGGAATTCTTATTACCGATCACAATGTCCAGGAAACTTTAGCTATTACCGAGCGATCTTATCTTATGTTTGAAGGTAACATTCTAAAAGACGGTACTCCCGAAGAACTCGCGGCCGATGAAATTGTAAGAAAGGTTTACCTGGGACAGAATTTCGAGCTCCGAAAGAAAAAAATTGAGTTTTAATTTCACACCTCGGCACTCTTAAATACTTTACCTCCTATTAGTGATAAAACTATATAAAGAATAACTATAAAGGGTACGGCCATAAATTTCATGGTGACCAGTAAAACAATACTCATCAATAAAAATGTATAGCGAAGAGCATTGTTTTTAAAGCTTAAATCCTTAAACTTCAATGCGAATAATTTTATCCGGGAATTCATCAAAACACTTAACACCAGTGTTACCAAAATCAAAAACCACTTATTTAAGATCAGATTATTCAGCATCTCGTTATTGTGATAAAACAGTATCAATGGCAGGGATATAACAAACAAGGTACTTGCCGGAACAGGAAGTCCTGTAAAAGAAGACGCCTGATCTTCATCCAGATTAAAATTAGCCAAGCGAAAAGCCGCCGCCAGCGTAAAAATAAAACCTATTAAAGGTAACCATACTATCTTTATTACGGCCCAGGAAGTAATTCCTGTAGTCTCCTGAAGTGCTTCCCAATTCCCCCAGTCGCCCGTATAACTCATATTGATCAGTTGAAACAGAAAAACGCCCGGTACCACACCGCAGGTTACCATATCGGCCAACGAGTCTAATTGCACTCCCAATGCACTTTGTACATGAAGTGCGCGGGCTACCAGACCGTCAAAAAAATCAAAAACGATTCCTGCGAATACAAAAATAGTGGCGGTTTCCAAATGCCCTTTTACCGCAAATACCAGTGCAATACAACCCGATAAAAGATTTAAGAGTGTAATGAGGTTGGGAATCTGTTTTTTCATAGCGATCTCTACTTTTCGTAAAAATACTATTTATCCTGAATTATATCCTGAGAATTCCCAACAAATACATAACTCTAACCATTTTACATTGCTTTATAATATGCGCGTTAAAATTAAGTTTTATACATATAGAATTATGATATTTGCACAAAAGGGCTCTTTATTGAAAAGACTAGTTATTAATGCAGTATGGTTTATTTGCCTGACAATTTCAGGGCAAACGGCACGAAAGTATTCCAATGAATTTATGAATATAGGTGTTGATGCCAGATCATTTGGAATGGCCAATGCCGTGGTTGCTCAGGTGAACGATGTTAATGCCACCTACTGGAATCCATCCGGAATTATTGAACTGGACGACAACCAACTGGCTCTGATGCATGCCAGTTATTTTGCCAATATTGCGCAGTACGATTATGTAGGATTCGCCATGCCGCTGGATGAGTCAAGCGCCTGGGGAGTTTCAATGATCCGTTTCGGTGTAGACGACATTCTGAATACCACTCAGCTTATTGACGATCAGGGAAATATAGATTATAACAGAATTAGTCTTTTTTCGGCTGCCGACTACGCCTTTACCTTTACCTATGCGCGAAATCCTCAAAGCGTACCCGGGCTTCGTTATGGAGCCAATGCAAAAGTAATACGGCGTATTATTGGTGACTTTGCAACTTCCTGGGGTTTTGGATTTGATTTGGGAATTCAATATAAATCGGATAAATGGATGTACGGATTAATGCTTCGAGATATTACCACAACGTTCAATACCTGGCAAATTGATGAAGATCTTTTTAATGGAGTGAGTGCTCAAATTCCCGATCAGGAACTTCCTCAAACCACAGAGATTACCTTGCCCAAAGCTCAAATTGGAATTGCCCGAGCATTTGAATTGTGGACAGATTATATTTTGACCACCGAATTGGATTTGCACATGAGATTTACCAAAACCGAAGATATCATTTCCAGTTCGTTTGTAAGTATTACGCCTTCATTTGGGTTTGAGTTTGGTTATAATCAACTGGTTTTTCTCAGGGGAGGTATTGGTAACTTCCAGAATGTTTCTACATTTGGTGAGGAAAGTTTGAGCTTCCAGCCAAATATTGGGCTTGGATTTCACTATAAAGGAATTCATATTGATTACGCATTAACCGATATAGGAGATCAAAGTGCCGCAATTTATTCCAATGTGTTTTCATTAAAAATTGACTGGGAATTATTCAGATGAAATCTATGAAACAACTTACTTTGTTCGCCGTACTATCCGGAATCTTACTCGCTCTGAGCTGGCCTACTTACGGCCTTTCCTTTCTTATTTTTTTGGCTTTCGTACCACTTCTCTGGCTTGAAAGATCCATTCGAACGGGTCATAGGCAAAGAAAGGGTGTAAAAGTATGGCTGCTCAGCTATTTCGCATTTATTATCTGGAACGCTATTACAACAGGTTGGTTGTACTATGCCGATCTTTTCGGAGTTCTCTTTGCCGTCCTGGTAAATGCATTACTTATGAGTATTGTTTTTCTCATTTATCACAAAGTAGCAACGCGTGTTCCTGAGAAAATGAGTATTGTTTTTCTACCTGTATTTTGGATTGCCTTTGAGAAATTTCATCTAAACTGGGATTTTTCCTGGCCCTGGCTCAATCTCGGGAATGTGTTCTCGGAATCACATTTGTGGATTCAGTGGTACGAATACACCGGAGTTTTTGGAGGATCGCTTTGGATATGGCTGGTAAATATCGGAATTTTCAGAGCCCTTGTTTTGTATAAGTCAGATTCAAACAGGAAACAACTGTATTACAGCCTGGTGAAACCTTTATTGCTTATTGCCTTTCCGGTTATTATTTCCCTTTTTATATACAAAAACTATCAGGAAAAAGGGCGTGCCGTATCGGGAATCGTCCTCCAGCCTAACGTAGATCCCTATACTGAAAAATACAATATGGCCAACACCGAAGTAGCTAATCAGCTATTGGCTCTGGCCGAACCGGAAATACAGCCGGACACCCGGTTTATTTTTGCTCCTGAAACTGTTTTTGCCGAAGGATTTGGGGAAAGATTATCCGGTTTTAAAACTTCCCCCCTCTATTTGCAATTAAAAAATTACACCCAAAAACACCCGCAAATTAACCTGGTAATGGGGATTCAGTTTTTTAACACCTACCATGAAAAAGGATTAATCACTCAGTACTCCAATAAGGTTAACGACAGTTTATGGTATGACACCTATAACTCAGCCTTTCATATTAACAATACCGATAAGCTGGATGTATATCACAAATCTAAGCTGGTTGTAGGTATTGAAACTTTCCCGTTTAAAAGTATTCTCGAACCCTTATTGGGTAATATTATGATCGATCTGGGAGGTACGGTCTCCATGCGAGCCAAGCAAAAAGAGCGAGGGGTTTTTTCCAGTGAAGATCGCACGTACAGCGTGGCTCCTATTATTTGCTACGAATCTGTATACGGCGAATACGTAACCGGCTATGTTCGCAATGGGGCTAATTTTCTGTCTATTTTAACAAACGACGGATGGTGGCGTAAAACTCAGGGGCACAAACAACACTTAAGTTATGCACGATTGAGGGCTATTGAAACCAGAAGAGACATTGCCCGAAGTGCCAACACCGGGATTTCTGCCTTTATAAATCAGCGGGGAGACATTGTCAAATTGCTCCCTTATGATACCAAGGGAGCATTATCCGGAACCATTCATACAAACGAAGCCTTGACTTTTTATACCCGATTCGGTGATTATATTGCCCGTTTATCCATGTTTGTCGCCGGGTTGATTTTCCTTTTTTCCCTGGCCAAAAAGAAACAAAAACTGTGAATTATCTTTCTGTTGAAAACATTTCAAAATCTTATGGAGAGCGCATGTTGTTTTCCGGGATATCTTTTGGGGTTAACAAAGGGCAAAAAATTGCCTTTATTGCCAAGAATGGTACGGGCAAGACATCGTTGTTAAATATTATTACGGGAAAAGACGTTCCGGATGAGGGTCGTATTGTTTCTAAAAATGGAATTCAGATAGCATTTCTGCCTCAGGAACCGAAGTTATTACCCTCACTTACTATTGAAGAAACCATTTTTGTTTCGGATAATCCCGTTCTCCGGGTTATTAATGAATATGAAAAGGCCTTGAATAACCCGGAAGATGCCGAACGCTATCAAAAGGCTTTTGAAAAGATGGAGCAATTCCGGGCATGGGATTTTGAAACCCAATACAAGCAAATTCTTTTTAAGTTAAAACTTGAAAATCTCGATCAAAAAGTAGCTTCACTTTCCGGCGGACAGCGAAAACGACTTGCCCTGGCTTCCATCCTCATAAACAGACCCGATCTTTTGATTATGGATGAACCTACGAATCATTTGGATCTGGAAATGATAGAATGGCTTGAAAATTACTTCACAAAAGAGCAGATCACACTTTTTATGGTAACACATGACCGCTATTTTTTGGAAAGGGTATGTAATGAAATTGTAGAGCTGGATCAGGGAGAGCTGCATTCGTACAGGGGAAATTACTCCTATTACTTAGAAAAAAAAGAAGCTCGTATTGCAGCCGAAAAAGCTTCGGTTGAAAAAGCCAAAAACCTGTATGGAAGAGAGTTAGACTGGATGCGGAGGCAACCCAAGGCACGAACAACAAAATCCAAGTCTCGTATAGATGATTTTTACATCATTAAGGAAAAGGCCCATCAACGCAGAAATGAGCAAAAAGTACAGTTGGAAATTAATATGGAGCGACTTGGAAATAAAATCGTAGAGTTCCACAACGTATCCAAATCTTTCGGTCAGCATATAATACTATCAAAATTCAACTACCATTTTAAAAAAGGCGAGCGTATTGGAATTATTGGAAAAAACGGGACGGGTAAGTCTACTTTTTTAAATATTCTCACACAAATCGTCCAACCGGACAGCGGAAAAGTTATTATCGGTGATACTATTAATTTCGGATACTATACACAGCGGGGTATTGACGTAAAGCCTGAGCAAAAAGTTATAGAAGTAATTAAAAATTTCGGAGATTATATTCCCCTTACCAAGGGTAGGCAACTTTCTGCTTCTCAACTGCTGGAACGGTTTTTATTTGATCGTAAAAAACAGTACGATTTTGTCGCGAAATTAAGTGGAGGCGAATTAAAAAGGCTGTATTTGTGTACTGTTTTAATTCAAAATCCTAATTTTCTTATCCTCGATGAGCCCACAAACGACCTGGATATTATTACCCTTAATGTACTGGAACAATTTCTAATTGATTTTCCGGGATGTTTGGTCGTGGTATCGCACGATCGGTATTTTATGGATAAAATTGTAGATCATCTGTTTGTATTTAAAGGAAACGGTATCGTTGAAGATTTTCCCGGAAATTACAGCGATTACAGAGCTTATGAAAGTAGTCTTCCTCCTGAAGAAGCTCCATTGAAAAAAGAAAAGAAAACCTGGAAAAAAGATACTGCCACAAAGCTTTCCTATAACGAACAAAAAGAACTTTCCCGGCTTGAAAAGGAAATTGAAAAGCTGGAAACTCAGAAAAGTCAGATTGAATTGCTTTTTGTGGAAGGTAATCTTACTGGAAATGAAATAGATCAACAATCAGTTAAGCTTAAAGAGTTAATTATAACTATAGAACAAAAAACAGAGCGTTGGTTTGAACTCTCAGCCAAAGCCGATTAAAATGATTTTACAGAAGTTAGTTTCATATATAGATTTCCTGCGCGCTTCTACCAACGAACACGATTTGCACTCGCCTTTTGTGTATTCCTATACAACCGAATGCCTCTATCAAAAGCCTCATAAAAATACGGTTAAATCTGATATGATATTCTTTAAGACCGCTAAGTACTTCAATACAGATTCCCCGTCTATTCAAAACAGGGAGCTGCTCTCAAAGTTACCTTCAGGCTTTTCCAAAGCTTCCCCGGAGCGCATATCAGATTCGATACTTTGTTATTTTAACGATCAGTGGTCTGAAATTGTGAACAACCTTAATTTTACAAAAGATCACATTGTAATTTTAAAGGCCCCCTATAAAAACAAGGAACACTATGCAGCATGGAAACAACTTATAAAAGAAAAGCAGATTACACAAAGTATCGATTTGTTTCATACCGGAGTTCTATTTTTCCGTAATGAGGCTGTAAAAGAACATTTTTGTTTACGGTATTAAAAATGTATTTTTAAAATAAAAACATGAGTGCCACGTGGCTTATTATAGGTATCGCAGCTGTTTTCATTCTGGTTTTATTGAATAATAGAAGGAACATGAACAGAACCAGAGATAGAAGAAACCGAAACTTTAAGGATAATTATTATCAAAAAAAGAAGGACAAAAAAGAACCATGAAAATTTACACAAGAACAGGGGATAAAGGAACAACAGCTCTTTTCGGGGGTACCCGTGTTCCCAAACATCATATACGCATAGAAAGTTACGGAACGGTTGATGAGTTAAACTCCTGGTTGGGGCTTATACGCGATCAGGAAATTGAAACCTACTGCAAACTTATGATCCAGCATATACAGGACAAACTTTTTACGCTTGGTGCCATTCTGGCTACCGATCCGGAAAAGGCTATCCTTAAAAGTGGGAAACAGCGATTAACGATTCCGAAAATTAGTCTTGATGACATCCTTTTATTGGAGAAGGAAATTGACACTATGAACGACCAACTTCCTCAGATGACCCATTTTATTCTTCCTGGAGGGCATCAAACCGTGTCATTCTGTCATATAGCACGTACGGTGTGCCGAAGAGCAGAGCGTTTGGCCTCTCATCTATTTGAACTAGAACCATTTGACATGCATGTTCTACAGTATTTAAACCGATTATCCGATTATCTTTTTGTATTGGCACGAAAGTTGTCGCACGATTTGCAAGCGGAAGAAATTAAGTGGATTCCCAAAAAATAATCGTAACCAATTGATTATTAATTTATAAACCCACTCAATTTCTTTGTAAAATGTGCGTTCTTGAAAATATTGAGTAATAAATATACATTTTACTTGACTTTTTACGATAAAAATTTATTTTTGCAAAAAATTAAAACCTTATAGCAAATGTATTGGACCCTAGAATTAGCATCTTATTTAAGTGATGCGCCTTGGCCAGCTACAAAAGACGAGTTGATTGATTATGCTATTAGAACAGGAGCCCCTTTAGAAGTGGTAGAAAACCTGCAAGCCATGGAAGACGAAGGAGAAATGTATGAATCTATTGAAGAGATTTGGCCAGACTACCCCACAGAGGAAGATTACCTCTGGAACGAAGATGAATATTAACAATTATTAAAGCAAAAAGTCTCTTAGGAGGCTTTTTTTTTGTTTAATTTTGAACCAAAATAATACCCACTATTATGAGTTTATTGAATTCCGTTATTAAAGTATTTGTAGGAGACAAATCGAAGAAGGATATTAAAGGAATACAACCAATAATCGACAAAATAAAATCGTTTGAAAAGACACTTTCGCAACTCTCACACGACCAGCTCAGGTCGAAGACACTGGAATTCAAAGATGAAATAAAAAAATCGCGTGCTAAATTTGATCAGGAAATTAAAAACCTGAAAGAAGAAGCAGCGCATTCTGATGACATCGACAGGAAAGAAGATATCTATACGCAGATTGACAAACTGGAGGATGAGGCATACGAAGCTGTTGAAAAAACTCTAAATGAAATACTCCCGGAAGCCTTTGCCGTAGTCAAGGAAACGGCCCGGCGTTTTGTGGATAACAAGACATTAACCGTTACTGCCTCCCCTTTTGACAGAGAACTTTCGGGTAACAAAGATTATGTGACCCTGGAGAATGATCAGGCACATTGGAGCAACAGCTGGGATGCTGCAGGAAAAGAAGTTACATGGGATATGATTCATTATGATGTGCAATTAGTAGGTGGTGTTGCTATGCATCAGGGAAAAATTGCCGAAATGATGACTGGTGAGGGTAAAACACTGGTAGCTACCCTACCTGTGTACTTAAATGCTCTTACCGGACGGGGAGTTCATCTGGTAACTGTAAACGATTACCTGGCCAAAAGAGATAGTGCATGGATGGCGCCTATTTTTGAATTCCACGGTCTTTCGGTGGAATGTATTGATAACTATAAGCCCAACTCTGACGGCCGAAGAAAAGCCTATAATGCCGATATCACTTACGGAACCAATAATGAATTCGGCTTCGACTATTTAAGAGATAATATGGCACATACCCCTGGCGATCTGGTGCAACGCCCTCATAATTACGCCATCGTGGATGAGGTAGATTCGGTTCTTGTGGATGATGCTCGAACTCCGCTGATAATTTCGGGCCCTATACCACAAGGGGATCGGCATGAGTTTAACGAACTGAAACCAAAAATTTCCGATATCGTTCAAAAACAACGGCAACACCTCACAGGAGTTTTAGCCGAGGCAAAAAAACTAATGGCTGAAGGCGATACCAAACAAGGAGGGTTTCTCTTGCTACGCGTGTATCGGGGGCTTCCTAAAAACAAAGCGCTTATCAAATACCTCAGCGAGGAAGGAATTAAACAGGTCCTGCAAAAAACAGAGAATTTCTATATGCAGGATAATAACCGGGAAATGCCTAAGGTAGATGCCGATTTGTTGTTTGTTATAGAAGAAAAAAACAATCAGATTGAACTTACCGATAAGGGAATAGAATACCTGTCCGGAGATACGGACCCGGACTTTTTTGTAATGCCGGACATAGGTATGGAAATTGCTAAAATAGAAGGCCAGGAATTACCCATAGAGGAAGAGGCCGAGTTAAAAGATCAACTCTTCAAAGATTTTGGTGTTAAAAGCGAACGCATCCATACCATGAACCAGTTGCTCAAGGCCTATACGCTGTTCGAGAAAGATGTGGAATACGTTGTGATTGATAATAAGGTAATGATTGTAGATGAGCAAACCGGCCGTATCATGGACGGAAGGAGATATTCCGACGGACTTCATCAGGCCATTGAGGCTAAGGAAAATGTTAAGATTGAAGCGGCTACGCAAACATTCGCTACCATTACATTGCAGAATTACTTCAGAATGTACAGAAAACTTTCCGGTATGACGGGTACGGCGATAACAGAAGCCGGCGAATTCTGGGAAATCTATAAGCTCGATGTAGTTGAAATCCCCACTAACAGGCCTATTGCAAGAAAAGACCGGGAAGATCTTATTTACAAAACGAAAAGGGAAAAGTATAACGCGGTTATTGAACAGATTGTAGAACTGGTACAACAAGGAAGACCTGTTTTGGTCGGTACTACATCGGTTGAAATATCGGAGCTTTTGAGCAGAATGCTTAGCATTCGGAAAATAGATCACAATGTCCTGAATGCCAAACTTCACAAAAAAGAAGCGGATATTGTTGCAGAAGCAGGGAATCCGGGTGTGGTTACCATCGCTACCAATATGGCCGGGCGTGGAACCGATATTAAATTGAGTGACATTGTAAAAAAAGCAGGCGGGTTGGCTATTATTGGTACGGAACGCCATGATTCAAGACGAGTAGACAGGCAGTTGAGAGGTCGTTCCGGACGACAGGGAGATCCGGGAAGTTCTCAGTTTTATGTCTCTCTGGAAGATAATCTGATGCGGTTATTTGGTTCGGATCGGGTAGCAAAGCTCATGGACAGAATGGGTCTCGAAGAAGGAGAAGTCATTCAACACAGTATGATGACAAAATCTATTGAGCGCGCCCAGAAAAAAGTGGAGGAAAATAACTTCGGTATTCGCAAGCGCCTGCTAGAATACGATGATGTAATGAACGCTCAGCGTGAAGTGGTTTATAAACGCAGAAGGCATGCCTTGCAGGGAGAACGACTCCGCGTAGATATCGCGAATATGATTTTCGATACCTGTGAACTCATTGCAGAAACAAATAAAGCGGCAAACGACTACAAGAATTTCGAATTTGAGTTGATCAAGTATTTTTCACTTACAGCTCCCGTTTCGGAAGCCGAATTCGGAAAACTATCGCATAATGAAATTGCATCTGCTCTATATAAAGCAACGTATACACACTATCAGGAAAAAATGGAGCGCAATGCCGCAACAGCCTTCCCGGTTATTAAAAATGTATATGAAAACCAGGGAGAACGATATGAACGTATTGTAGTTCCATTTACAGATGGTAATAAATCTTTGAATGTGGTAACTAATCTCAAAGAAGCATATGAGTCTAACGGTAAAAAACTGGTTTCCGATTTTGAAAAAAATATAACTCTGGCCATTATTGATGAAGCCTGGAAAAATCATCTGAGAAAAATGGATGAGCTAAAACAGTCGGTACAACTAGCTGTTCACGAACAAAAAGATCCTTTATTGATTTATAAATTTGAGGCCTTCGAATTATTCAAATCAATGATCGATAAGGTGAACAAAGAGGTTATATCATTCCTGTTTAAGGGAGAACTACCAACACAAAGTGCCGAAAATATCCAGGAAGCCAGAAACGTGCGTAGACCAAAAGAAAATTTAAAGACCTCCAAAGAGGAAATTCCAAATAGTGATGAACTTGCCGCTCAGAATCGCGCTGCCGGTCAGACACAATCACGCCCTCAAATTACTGAAACTATTGTCAGGGAAAGACCCAAAATAGGCAGAAATGAGCGCGTTACCATTAAAAATGTAATGACCGGAGAAAATAAAACCGTCAAATACAAAGTGGCAGAGCCGCTTATCGATAAAGGAGATTGGGTCTTAACGGAAGAATAACCTCAGATTTTTTTAAAAGTTAAAGATTCCTCCCATATTTGTATAAATTTTGGTTTTAGGTACAGAGAAAACTTGTGTTTCATTATCCTTTTAACGAAAATAACTGAATTAGAACGATTTAGATCCGTTAAAACAGGTAGGTTACTTAACAAACTTAAGGTATATACCTTAAATTTGTTTGTTTAGAAACCCAACGTTGCCTTTATTACCTGATTCTCTTTTTGATTGATAGCACAAAAAAAATAGTCGACGTAATAAAAATTTGGAAATGACCTACAGCTACTCTAAAAAAACATCGTTTACACTTTATATCTGTCTGTTCCTTTTCGGACTTGTTCTTTCATCGGTTTCAATAAAGGCTCAAACCATTAGTTTTGGTTCTACAGGTTTGGTAGGTGAAAATCTCTTTAACCCTACTTCACTAACTTTTGGCCCGGACGGCAGACTTTATGTGGCTCAGCAAAATGGACTTATTAAGGTATATACCGTTGATAGGGATGGAGCACCTGCCGGTAACGGAACGTATACGGTAACTGCAACCGAAACCATTACCACCATTCAGGATGATGTTCCAAATCACAATGACGATGGAACTATAAATACCAGTCCAAGCTTAACGAGATTAGCGCTGGGGATTGCGACGGCAGGGACTGCTGCAAATCCCATTCTTTACGTGTCTTCTTCCGATTCACGTATTACGGTAGGGACAGATTCCGGCCTGGATACCAATTCAGGAGTTATTTCGCGATTAACATGGAATGGTTCTTCCTGGGATAAGGTTGATCTGGTTCGTGGTTTGCCCCGTTGTGAAGAAAATCACGCTACGAATGCCATTAATATATTTGAGCGCGGCGGCAATACGTATTTATTAGTTAATCAGGGAGGTAATACCAATAAAGGGGCACCCAGCAATAATTTTTCGGGAACACCGGAATATATGTTGTCAGGTTCGATTCTGATCGTGAATCTCACCCAGTTGGAATCCATGCCCGTATATAACGATCCCAGAACCAATACCGATTACGTTTACGATTTGCCAACCCTTAACGATCCCACCAGGACGGACATTACCAATACCGATCCTAATTTCCCATATCCGGCAGGACACCCCATGTATAATGCCAGTATTGATCCCGGTGATCCTTTTGGGGGTAATAACAGTTTAAATCAGGCTTTCACTGAACCCGGAGGACCCGTACAAATATTTTCACCGGGATATAGAAATGCTTATGATGCTGTTATTACAGAAAGTGGTAGAGTATACACTTCCGATAATGGTCCGAATACCGGATGGGGAGGACAACCTTTAATATACGACAGTACAGGTACCTTAAAAGGAACACAAGCCACTGCTACTTATGATCCTGCGGCTGGTGATTATATTGTAAATGAAATTAACGAAAGTGCCAGTACCGTTTTTGGAGACCCCCTGCATCTCATAGGAAATATTAACGATTCTAATGGAACGTATTATGGCGGGCATCCCGTCCCTATACGTGCATTTCCCTCTAAAGCTGAAGTAATAGAATACATCAACAACGGAAGTGGTTGGGTAGAGAACAGCCGGCACGATTTCGCCGATCTCCTGGTAGGTACCCGAGGATACTTTAAGGCTTCCTTTAGTTTGGTTGATTTTCCGGAAGACTGGCGGCAAGGGGAATACCTGCTTGATAATAACGATCCTTCCAAAGTGAATATTCTGGATGTCAATCCGAATTCTACCAATGGAATTTGCGAATATACCGCCACGAATTTTGGAGGCGTTATAAAAGGAAATATAATTACGGCTTCCTTTAGCTCAACGGGGTATATGACTCGCTACGAATTAAACGCTACAGGCGATGCTGTGCTAACTTCCGATAATACTACATTTACAGGGTTTGGATCACAGCCTCTGGATGTAATCGCCCAGGGAGATACCGATCCGTTCCCGGGTACCATATGGGCTGCGACCTATGGATCGAATAATATAACCATTTTTGAGCCCATTGACTTTATTGATTGCCTGCAACCGGGAGACCCCGGTTATGATCCGTTGGCAGATACTGACAATGACGGGTTTACCAATCAGGATGAAATAGATAATGGAACCAATCACTGTTCCCCGAGTAGCGTTCCGGACGATAACGATGGCGATTTTATATCCGACCTCAATGATGATGACGATGATAACGATACGATATTGGATGTAAATGATGTTTTTGCTCTGGACGCTAATAACGGACTTACTACTAATCTGCCTATTGACTATCCTTTTTGGAATAACGATCCCGGGACGGGACTCTTTGGTTTAGGATTTACAGGGCTTATGTTAGACCCTTCCGGAAGTACCGATTACCTCACACAGTTTGACCCGATTAATATGTCGTTCGGAGGTGCTGCAGGAAAGGCGTCCGTCGATCTTATTCCCGAAGGTGATGCCCTGGGTAATACCAATACACAACAATATGCCTTTCAGGTAGGCCTCAATGTAGATACCAATTCCAATTCATTCACCGTACATTCTAAAATTGATTCGCCTTATTTTGTTATAAACGGAAACCAAACGGTACCGGTTAACAATCAGTCTCAGGGAATTTATATTGGCACCGGCGATCAGGATAACTATTTGAAAGTAGTATTTATGGATGGCGCTACCGATGGTGATAATGAATACGGGTTGCAGGTACTCCTGGAAAGTTCAGGTACCGTTACAAGTGATAACGCATACGATGTTCCCAATATAATCAACGCAGCCTCTATAGATATATATATTAACGTTAATACTTCCGCCGGTACAGCGCAACCTTATTACTCGCTTGACAATGGAGTAACCGTAAACAGCCTGGGGACACCTATTCTGCTTCCCGGATCTTTTTTGAGTAGCAGCGATTCGCAGGGAATGGCAGCGGGGATTATTGCAACTTCCGCGGGTCCCGGGGATGAATTTGCGGCCGTTTGGGATTTTCTTAAAGTAACGGAAGATCAACCCAGTACTCTGGGAGCCACACCCAATCCATTGGATTTTGGAGAGGCATATATAAACAGTACTCCGGTGGATTTAATCATCGAAGCGGTAAATCAGGGAGGGCCTGCTGAGGGACCACTCCAGATAAGTGCCATTAATATAACCGGAACCGATGCATCGCTTTTTGCGCATAGCCTCTCGCTTCCCACGACCATTGGTCCGGGGGCCAAAATAAATATTCCTGTTACATTTACCCCTAATAATGTACAGGGAGCTAAATCGGCCACTCTGGAGATTATTCATAATGGAAGTAATTCACCATTGCAAATACCGCTCTCCGCCTTACTTTCTTTTGAAAATCTACCCGTAGTGCGAATTAATACGGGTGATATTTTAGTAGCTGCCTCCGATGGAGGTCCCGATTGGGAAAACAATAGTACCGATGGCGCTACCAGTGGCCCCAGCTATTCGGTGAACACAGGAAACGGGCTTAACAGTAATCTGGTTTTTGCTAATAAACATGCTTCGATTCCCAATTATATTGACGCTTCTACTTTTGATAATTTGTTTAACAAATATCGATTAGATTCCGGAACTGCACCCGAAATGCAGTTCGATATCCCGTTGTCTAATGGCGATTATACGGTTAATGTATATCTGGGGAATTCCGATGCAACTACCAATCAGCCCGGAGATCGCATTTTTGATATTTTAATAGAGAGCAACACGGTATACAATAATTTAGATCTTATAAATCAGTTTGGCGATCAGGTAGGTGGTATGCTCTCCTTCCCTGTTACTTTAACCGATGGCGTTTTGAATATTGGGTTCTTACATGAGGTAAACGATCCGCTGGTGCATGCCATTGAAGTTGTTGAGGGAACGATCACCTATCCCCCGCTTACTATGGATCCGATTGAAGATCAGGCCAATAATGTAAATGATAATATTGACTTTTTTACGACTGCTTTTGGTGGTAATCCGAATGAAAACTTTACCTATAGTATCAGCGGACAATCGGCTGGAGTAGACATTGAACCTACCAACGGACATATTTTTGGTACGGTTGCATCCGGGGCGGAAAATGGAGGGCCTGCGTTTAATGGCATTTACAATGTGACCGTTACAGCCAGTAAACCGGGATCTGACGACGTTTCCGTACAATTTATCTGGAGTGTATATCCGGAAAATTATGTATGGACCGACAAAAATGAGGATCTGACCTATTTAGCTCGTCATGAATGTTCTTTTGTTCAGGCTGGAGACAAATTTTATCTCTTTGGAGGACGGGAACAACCCCGGCGATTTGATGTATACGATTATCAGTCTAATACATGGACCAATATAATAGATTCTGCACCCTTTGATTTTAATCACTTTCAGGCTACCGAATATCAGGGCCTTATATGGGTAATCGGTGCATTTAAAACCAATAATTATCCCAATGAACAGGCTACCGAATATATTTGGGCCTACAATCCGGCAAATAATGTATGGATGCAGGGACCTGAAATACCTGTAGCCAGAAGGCGCGGAGCTGCCGGTTTGGTGGTTTACAACGATAAATTTTATATTATAGCAGGTAATAACCAGGGGCATAACAACGGTGCCGTTGCCTGGTTTGATGAATACGACCCGCAAACAGGTGTATGGACGCAACTAGCCGATGCACCCCGGGGAAGAGATCATTTTCATGCGGCCGTTATTGGCGATAAACTGTATTTGGCCTCCGGGAGAAGGTCTGGTGAAATAACCGTATGGAAACCCGTTTTACCCGAGGTTGATGTTTATGATTTCAATACCCAGACCTGGAGTACCCTGCCAAACGAACAAAACCTTCCTACCCCAAGAGCCGGTGCTTCTGTTGTTAATTTTGACAGTAAATTACTGGTAATAGGTGGTGAAGTGGAAGATGAAAATATTTATGGGGTTCAGCGTACGGATGCCCTGGAAATTACCGAAGCCTTTGATCCTGTTACTCAGACATGGACACGGTTTGACGATCTTAATCACAAAAGACACGGTACACAAGCCATTGTATCCGGGAATGGTATTCACATTGCGGCGGGCTCGCCTAATTTAGGAGGAGGAAATCAAAAAAATATGGAGTTTTTCGGAGAAGATAACCCGCAGGGGGCTCCGAGTGTTTCAAGTGTTCTGGAAACACAAACCAATTATGCTGTTCCTATTGGCGGCTCAGTGAATATCCCTATCTACGTTACCACTGGAAATACGGGTGTTTTCGTGGAAAGTATTGTATTGACCGGTATTGATGTTTCCGAATTCTCTATCGATTCCGGTGCCATGACAAAACAATTATTAAAAAAGGATTCCAATCATATTATAGCTGTTAGTTTTAGTGGAACGGAAGAAAAAAAGATTGCCAAACTTATTATCAGATATGACGGCGGAAAAGTAAGAACCATTAATCTTTCAAGTGGCTCACTGGAACCGCAAACACTCTTTAGAATCAATGCAGGAGGTGCTTTAACCAATGCAAACGATTTAGGTGTGTCCTGGTCTGAAGATCAATCCGTTGCCGGTGCTTCGGGTTCTGCTAATAACGGAACCCCGTCTCCTTACTTTAACAGTGGAGCTCAGGATTTAACTTTTGGTGCTTCTCCTGCCGGTTTTGTAAACAATACGGAATATGCTTCCGATCTTTTTATCACTGAGCGCTACAACACCTTGGTTGCTCCCGATAATTTACAGTGGGATTTCCCCATGCCGGATGGTGATTATTCCGTTACCCTGCTCTTTGCTGAAATTGGAGGAGTTACCGCAGTTGGTCAGCGTCAATTTGATGTTATTATAGAAGGGAATACGGTGCTGAACGATTTTGATCAGATTGCAGTTGCCGGATATAATACGGCTATTGCACAGACATTTAAAATTACCGTTACAGGAGGGAATCTGGATATCGATTTTGTAAAAGTGCTGGGAGATGTAAACATTAAAGGAATTGAAGTTATCGGTTTCGGAAATAATCCACCGGTAGTAACCAATCCCGGAACACAAAATAATGCTACGGAAGATGCGGTTTCCCTGCAAATTCAGGCTACTGACGGAGACGATGGGTCTCAAACGCTTTCTTATGAAGCTACGAATCTTCCTCCCGGGCTGGAAATCGATGAAAATACAGGATTAATTAGCGGGATTATTGAAGATTTTAAGGTGAATGACTGGTCATTTGTTGAGGAAAACGGATTGGTGGTCATGGAAGCCGAATCAGTTCCTATTGTAGACGACTGGACGGAAGAATTAGACGGGGTTACTTATTATACAGGTGGGACAGACCATTTTAATGATACCGATGGGGGTACATTGCAATATAAAATAAAGATCGATCTTCCCGGGGTATATAGGTTTATCTACAGAACAAATATCCTGGATCAGGATCTTCCTTCAGAACATAATGACAGTTGGGTTAAATTTACTAACTCAAGTAACGTACATTTTATAGCGGCTAAAGGTACCTTTACCGAACAGGATTTAATTGATAATATTAACGGAGTGAGCAGCGATATTGACTTTTACTATGCTGGCGGAGGAGGTAAATTCCCGGTGTACCCGGATGCTTCAAAGAACAGAGGTATCAATGGTTTTTTCAAAGCATATCGGTTTGGTACCGGATTAAAATGGCAGGCTGCTACTTTTGATGATGATGCCCACGAGATCTACGCGTATTTTGTAAATCCGGGCACATATACATTAGAAATTTCCGAACGCTCTATGGGGCACAAGATCGATCGCATTGGTCTTTATAAATTATCTGTTTATCCCGATGCCATTCCATTTACCTTGTTGAATGGGTCGGAATCATTGAGATATGAACAGCTTGAACGCGCTTCAGCGGCCAGCCCCTATAATGTAAATGTAACCGTTACCGATAACGGGAATCCGATACAGGAAAGCTCTGTGAATTTTGATTGGAATATCACCGACAATCCTAATAGATTTGATATTAGTATTAAAGCCTCTCTTCAGTTCAGGCCTACAAATGCCAGCGGTATGTATCATGTACGATTATTTGACACGGGAGATCTGAGTGCTCCGGTATACGATTTTAACGTATATGCCGATAATGCAGGGGTTATGAAACTTCCTAATCTTATATCCGGAGGAGCTTACAGGCTTGCTGTTAAAAGAAATAGTTTTTTACAAAGAGTAGAGGATATTAATATTAATGCCGATGGAACCGTTCAGGTTACCAATCAATTACTGGCGGGTGATGCCAGTGGTGATAACAAAGTAAGAATACTGGATTTTTCCATTTTGGCAAATTCCTTTAATATAAAGATTTTCGAACCCGGGTATAACCCTCTGGTTGATTTTAATTTGGATACTAAAATTAATATTCTGGATTTTTCAATCCTGGCTACCAATTTCGGATTAGATGGAGAAACGGAGTAATTTTCTGTAAAAAAAAGAGATATATTCACTTTTTTAAAAATTATCCATTAATTTTATGCTGGAGAACTTTTAAACAACTTAAAAAGAATTTAATATGAAAAACTTTACGCTTTGTGGTATAATTAAACAATATACGAGTCGGGTATTGGTTACTTGTGTAATAGCCTTGTTTTTAGGCACCTCTACCTCTCTGGCTCAGGCTAATGCAGCTATTGGAAGCCCGCTTGATTTGTCGGACAGTCCGATTACAGATATTCAGATAGGTACCGTTTTTAAAATCGTATTTGGTGTAGAAGCAGATGGAGCTCAGTCGGTAGATGGCGTACAATTTCAAATACTTTATGATAATACGCTTTTGCAGGTAAACAGCGCTATTTCGGTAGCACCTGCCGATCTGGAAACTGCATTGCTAAATCCGGATAGTCCCGATACCAGTACTTCGGGAGAAGTTAATTACGCAAAAGGTTCTTTGGTAGATCCTGATCCCGCTGGAAATTTTAATTTCGTAGAAGTACAGTTTGAAGCACTTGCTAACGGCCTGGCTGCTTTATCTTTTGGAGGAGATACCGATATTACTTTTGGGGGTGTTTCGATACTGGGAACCACAGGTACCGCTAATATTCAGATAGGTACTCCTGCTCCTTTTGAACTTTGTATTGCTTCCGGATCTGCTTCAGCGCTTTCTCCTTCAGACGGGAGAACTTACGAAGCGGACGTAAATGCAGCTCAACACAGTACAAGAACAGGAGGAACGGATTTTGACACAACAGAGAATATCGGTACGCTAACAGGCGACGATCTGACACTTTATCAAACCGAAGTTTATGGCGTATACAGCTATGATATTCCGGTAACAAATAACGGTATCTACAAAGTAGAGCTTTTTATGGCTGAAATATATATCGGTACCAGCGCTGCTGGAGCACCTCCCGCCGAACCCGGACGTAGAGTCTTTGATGTTTTGGTAGAAGGAAATTTGGTCCTGGATGAATTTGATATGTTAGATCCTTCTAAAGGAGGCGTAGCAACTACTTTGACAGATATTCAAAAAACCTATTATGTAAACGTTACCGATAACACTTTAAATATTTTAGTGCCGGCAGCTACTGTTGATAACGGAAAACTTTCCGGGGTTTGTGTAACCGAGGTTCCAACCGGAGGAAATGTTTCTCCCGATCCTAATATTGCTAATATTACCGATGCCGAAGAAGGTGTAGCCGGTGCCTGGGATGTAACCATAACCGATCCTGATTCAGGAAGTCTTAATGTTACCATTAATGGTTTACCGGCAGGTTTATCGTATAACAGTGGTACAGGTCAAATTGAGGGAACTCCGGATGTCGGAACCAACGGAACCTATGACCTCTATGCATTAGTTAATGATGGTGTGAGTTCTGATGTAACTCAGCAGTTTTCACTAACCATTGCTGAGGGAACCCTGAGTACCGAGGAATTTGATCTTGGTAACTTCAAACTGTATCCTAACCCCGCTCACAGAACTGAAAAGTATATCACACTGGAAATTGCTCAGGGACAAGGGGTTATAAAAGATATTAATATATACGATATGGGGGGAAGATTAATTGAATCTAGAGACCTGGAAAATTTGAATACTAACAAAGAAACCATCGAGGTACAGGCCTATGCAAGAGGAATGTATTTTCTCGACGTAATTTCCAGTTTAGGAAAAAAGGCAACTGCCAAATTCTATGTGCAGTAAGAATACAAAGGACACCTAGCAATCTTTATTGATTAATAGAGGTCGGGGGCAACTCTCTTTAGAGGTTGCCCTTTTTTTTTACCTTTATACCACTTATTCAAAAAAAAATTATGGAAACCTATGCCAAGGCACTTTTAATAGCTATCCCCTTTTTTATTGGGCTCGTAGTTTTTGAAATGGTATATGGGTATTTTGTAAAACGCCAGACCTATCATGTAATGGATACGGTTTCCAGTCTGAGCAGCGGACTTACCAATATCATAAAAGATTCCCTGGGACTCGTAGTGGTGCTGATTTCTTACCCGTTTTTGTTAGAACACTTATCCGTGTTTTCCATAAAATCGACACTAGGAATTTATATTGTGGCGTTTATCGCCATGGATTTTGCAGGATATTGGAATCACAGGCTGAGTCATCGCGTAAATATTTTTTGGAATCAACATATTATTCACCATAGTAGTGAAGAGTTTAATCTGGCCTGTGCACTTCGGCAGTCTATATCGAATGTGATAGGGTATTTTCCCATATTATTGATTCCGGCTGCCATATTTGGAGTTCCCGATACCGTAATTAATATTATAGCTCCACTCCACCTCTTTCTTCAATTCTGGTATCACACCCAGCACATTGGAAAATTAGGGTGGTTAGAATATATTATAGTAACTCCCTCACAACATCGGGTACATCATGCCATTAATCCGGAATATATTGATAAAAATTTAGGGCAGATATTTTGTATATGGGATAGAATGTTTGGCACTTTTCAAGAGGAATTGAAAGAAGTGCCTCCTGTTTATGGCGTTTTAAAGCCTGCCGCCACCTGGAATCCCGTTAAGATTAATTTTCAACATCTATGGAGACTCATTCTGGATGCCTGGAGAACACAAAGTTGGTGGGATAAAATAAGAATTTGGTTCATGCCAACGGGTTGGCGCCCTGAAGATGTAAAGGAAAAATACCCTCAAAAGATTATAGAAAATGTATATGGTTTTAAAAAATATCGTACTTATAGTAATAAAACGTTTAACTACTATATCATTTTCCAGCTTCTAACAAATACGTTTCTTTTACTGTTTATGTTTTTTAATTTCGGAAACTTAAGTCCAAACGAATTACTGCTTTACGGAGCCGTGGTTTTTGCAGGAGTTTACGGGTACACATCAATGATGGATGGTGAAAAATATGCGGTATGGATAGAATCCCTGAGAAGTGTATTTGGGTTAGGTTTAATAGCTTACTTCGAAGGTAATTGGTTTGGGGCTAATGCTTATATCTCTTATGCAGGATATTGCATTGCTCTTTATTTTATTATCACATTCTTTATGTCTTTTAAATTTCATAAAACCTTGCAGCCTAAGGCCAATGCCATGGTTTAAGATGTATTACGGTTTTATGCCATTCGTTGCTTCCAACGCCTATCAAACATATATTTCAACAGAGGTATCTGGAACAAAATCACGGCTAGTGCTGCAGCAATACTATATATGGTTATTTTTGAGAAATGAAATGTTTTAACCTCCAACGAGCTTAAAAATGTAGCGATATTAGTGCCCGCCAAGGTATCGTCCAAAATGGGAACCGTAACTTTCGAAACATACGAATAAACGGCTATTACCAGTAAGGTTGTAATAGCAAACATCCAGGTTCTTTTAGAGATTAACGGGGTGTACGGCACTTCCTGCGCCATACGCTGGTCCAGCGAAGTCATCACATTTTTAAGAAAGTCTTTTGAAGGCGCTTCAATTCCTTCCTCCCTGACCGCTTTTTTAATTATATCGTCAAACGAATTTTGCTGTTTATTCATAACCTTTCTTTTAAAAACGATTCGGAAGTTCTCAATGTTTTATACAGTTTAGATCGCAATCTGTGCAATTTAATCTTAACATTATTTTCTTTAATTCCAATTACTTTCGCTATCTCCTTGATCGATAATTCTTCAAAATAAAACAAAGTTACCAGAATTTGGTCTTCTTTCGGTAATTTTTTAATAGCTGTTTTTAGTATTACATTCCGTTCTTCTTCGTCAATTTGCGCTAATACATTGTACGTATCCTCATCCTCCACAATTGGAACTTCCTCTATATCGTATGTAAATCCTTTTCGTTTTTTTTCTTTCAATTTATCCAAACCGTGATTGTAAGCAATTCGGTACAACCAGGTTGAAAATTTAGAGCTTCCTTTAAAACGTTTCAGCGATTGATAACACTTTACAAATGCTTCCTGGGCCACATCCTCCGCCTCTTCCCTATTTCCCATTACTTTTAATGCTATGGTGAATACCATATTTTCATATTTACCCACCAGGAACGAAAAAGCATTAGAATTTCCTTCCAGGATTTGATTAATATAGTAATGGTCAGGCTGATTGGTCATTTTACGAGTTAGACGATTAAAATACAAAACTGGTTACAGTTTTCCCTAAAAATTATTTTATTTCCTTATTCCTGTAACCTGACCCAATATTTTACCGTCATATACTCGAAAACAAAAAACATTCATCTTAAAACTTAAAAATTATGGGAGGAGAAGTAATCATATTGGCCATTATATTTGGCGTTATTTTTGGTATTTTTTATTTATTTATTTCAGCACGGAATAAAGAGCGAATGGCTCTTATTGAAAAAGGAGCAGATGCTTCTATTTTTTATAATAAAGACCGTAGGGTAACTCCAATCTGGAAGATTATCATTCTTAATTTATCACTGCTTTTAATGGCTATTGGAGTTGGTATTTTCATTGCCTCGATTCTTGATTATAACCTTGGTGTTGAAGAAGAGATCGCGTACCCAGGTACTATTTTCCTTATGGCTGGTATAGGCCTGTATACAGGATTTACGCTCACTAAAAAACTGGACTAAATAGTTACACGATCAATCTAAGAACGAACAAAGTTTAAAACTCCGCACAAAGCGGAGTTTTTTGTTTTCAGCTGTAAGTTTATCCTCCGCCTGCTGACCAACTGTTCAAAAAAAGGCATGCACTTATCTAAATTTACTTTTATTGTTTCGTTGCTATTTGTAATAACCAGTTGTCATTCTAAAACACCTCATCGGGTACACACTCAGGAAACTGTTTATAAACAGGATCTTTCAAAATATAAGAAAGCTTATTTTGCAAGTGGTTGTTTCTGGTGTGTAGAAGCTATTTTTGAGAGCGTGAAGGGAGTAAAAGAAGTTATTTCGGGATATGCAGGCGGAACAGAAAATAACCCTACATATGAACAAGTGGGAAGAGGAAATACTTCACATGCGGAAACTGTTGAAGTGTACTACGACCCCCGGCAGGTAAGTTTTCAAACCCTTGTAACAGTTTTTTTTGGTTCTCATGACCCCACAACGCTTAACAGACAAGGGCCGGATAGAGGCCCGCAATACAGGTCGATTGCCTTTTACCAAAATCCGCAGGAAAAAACAATTATCGAAGCTTTTATTCAAGCATTAGAAGCCCGGAAGGTATTCGGAAAGCCTATTGTTACCGAGGTGGTTAAGTTTAAAAGATTCTGGGAAGCCGAATCGTACCACCAGGACTATGAAAGGAATCACCCTAACAATCCCTATATTCAAAACGTATCGATTCCAAGGCTGAAGGCTTTTCAAAAAAAATTTCCGGATCTTTTAAAAGATTCCCATTAGATTTACAATGTAAATTCTAAATCATGAGTTGGATAAAAACTATCCCATATCACAGGGCTACCGGGAAGCTAAAAACTATTTATGACAAAGTAAAAGGACCAAAAAATTACATAGATAATATTCTTATGGTTCATTCTTTAAGACCCCATACACTGTCAGGGCATATGGCGCTCTATAAAAACGTACTTCATCATAGCTCGAATACATTTTCAAATTGGTTATTGGAAGCTCTCGGCACTTATACCAGTTATCTAAATCAATGTGAGTATTGCTATCTGCACCATTTTCAGGGAATGAAACGGTTTCTTAAAAACGACTTAAAAGCAGAATCAATAAAACATGCTATAGAAACAGATACCCTGGAACAGGTGCTGAGTTATAAGGAAAAGCTTTTGTTCGACTACGCAAAGAAGTTAACATTTGAAGCCGGTGAGCTTACGCAAAAAGATATAAATTTATTACAGGCAAATTTTGATGACGGGCAGATTCTGGAATTAAATCAGGTAGTCAGTTATTTTAACTACGCCAACAGAACGGTTTTGGGTTTAGGGGTAACTACAAAGGGTGATACGCTGGGGCTTTCTCCAAAAAATAAAAAAGATGAAAACGATTGGGGGCATGAATAGTATTAATTTTCCATACGAACATTGCTATACCTGGCGTTAATGATCAGGTTTTTTTTAGGGTTTTTGGCAATATTATGCCCCTTTAAAATTGTATTTGTTCCCATTTTCGATGTACTTACAATTAAGGTCTTGGGATATTCAACTTTAGAGATCAAACCATTATAAAGCATATTATAGGCTTGCTTTTCTGGCAATACAAGAAAGGTTTCCGTATTACTTAAATCGGCATCTAATAAAATGAAACTGTCATCTACATTGTTAACAGTTAAAGACCCCAGGTTGCTTTGAATAACACCTTTGTTCTTCAGGTTTTCAATGACCACCTCCGAAGAGTTGGACTCCATATTGAGGTTCATTACGTTTTCCAGAGAAACTTTCTCAGCAAAATCAACCCGCAACTTACCATTTGTCCATTTTTCTACTAAGATCGGAGCATATGATACCCTTATATCAGTTTCCTCACCACTTACCTGATTGGCAAGCAACCCTGCATAAGACAAGGTTGCTTTTATATTTTTGGTATTATCGGCCAGTTTCACTTCTCCATGGCGTACATTCATTTTAAGCTTGGCTCCTTTAGGCATTTTTATTTTGATTGTTTTTTTAACCTTCAGGTTTTTATCAGACCCGTCTGAATTTAGATAGAAAAACCTGGGGCTGTCTTCTCCATTCTTCCGCGATTCCTCAATAAGTGTTTTCATTTCCACCCGTGCAGCTCGCGCCTGTTCCCGGGCTTCCGCCTTTAGTTTTTCCATTTCTTTTCTACGCTGTTCGGCTTCCTTACGGTGTTCTTTGCGCATTTGTTCTCTTTCGGCTTTAAATTCTTCCCTTCTCTTGGCCCACTCTTTCTTGTGTTCTACCATATTCTGTTTCCACTCCTCGAACTCCTTTTTAAAGTTCTCGTCAAAATTCTTATGGAATTCTTCTTTCCATTTTTTCAAATACTTATCTCCGTCTTTTTCATACGCTTCGTAATCAAAATGAAAATTACTTACCCAAGGCATAGGAGGTAAAGAAGGGATCTCCTGAATTTCCAGTAATAAGGGTTCCAGGTCGGGAATTTCAGGAAGTACAAAATCGAAATCAAAATCCATCTCGGGAATATCTATCTCAATTGCATGATTGGTAAAAAAATAATTGGATTTTGCAGAAATGCTCACCTTACTACTATTTCCCATCGCTTCAAAACCCCAGTTTTTAAAATATTTTTCTGCATCTTCCTTCGAAGCATCTTCTATTTCAACAATGGCTTCCACTTCAACTACATTTTTATCCCAGGTTTCAAATTCAATATCCACATAACTCGTATTGATATCGATCGTTACATCCGGATCTACCGAAAATTTCTCGGTATATCGTTTTGTCTGTTTTTGGCCATAGGCCATACTCATGGTTAATAAAGCCAATACAAACCATTTAGGCTTGCTGATGTTTAAACTGTTCATCTTTTGATTCTTTTAATTCATTTAACTTATCTTTTAATTGATATAACAACTGTAACCGCAACTGAAGGTTATTAATAAGTGCTGTAACCGTTTGATCATTAGGACCAATCGTGTTTAGTTCTTCCGTAAGCTTATTATATTCGGTATCTAACTCCGCTAATCGTTTCATAAAATCATCGAGCAATAACTGATTATCTCCGGTTACTTCCAGGTCCAGGAGTTCCAGATTAATATTCGCCACATAGTAATCCTGTAGCTTCTTTAAATCCGGAGAAAGATCGCCAAGTGTTATTTTTTTGGCATTTTTTGGGTTTTCCTGATCATTCCCCACAACTGTTGTGCTTTCTTTTTCGGGAAGCATTAACATATAGGAAGTTAAACCGATACTTACCAAAATCGCTATGGAAGCCGCTATTCTTATAAAACTAAACGTGCTGCGTTTTTTTCTAACGGGTAACTCGCGTTCCAGTTTTTTCAAAAATCTGGTTTCATGCCCCTCTTTCATCCTGGGGGCGCCTAGGGTTCGATCTTCTTTAAAAAGGTCTCTAAGGTCTTGTGCCATAATGAGCAGATTTTAAAAGTCCTCTTAATTTGTTTTTTCCCCTGAACAATTGGGTTCTGGAAGCCGTTTCTGAAATATTTAAAATATCGGCTATTTCACTGTGGTCATAGCCTTCTATTAAAAATAACATAACCACGTATTTAAATTTTTCCGGCAAACAATCTATAGCTTGCTTCACCTCATCTATGGTTATGGTTTCTTCAACACTCCAGTCATCATCATCCGCAATATGCATGTATGACTCGTCCAGACTGATTAACTGTTCTTTTTTCGATTTGATGAAATCTATACACTTATTAATAACTATTCTTTTTATCCAGGCGCCAAAGGTAACCTCAGCTTTAAACTGATCCAGTTTCTGAAAAGCTTTTATAAAAGCTTCCTGTAACACATCTTCCGCATCGTCCGTGTTTTTTACAAATCGCATAGCTACACAAAACATGGCATCGCAGTATGTGTTATAAAGCTTCATTTGAGCTTTACGATCATTATTTTTACATTTTTCAATCAGTTCGGCCTGAAACATACCGGCTGTTTCTAGTTGGTTACAGTTGTTATTCCCTTTAAAGACGATCAATTTTTTACGGCGTTGCAAAAACTTCGAAAAAAAATATAGTATTTTAGATGCAACGTTACGTATGGCGAAATCTAAAGGTAAAAATAAAACCACATTACAGAAACACTCCGGAATAAAGCATCAATTGCCTACCAATGAGAGTGCAATTTCAAATTTCAAGAAAAAAAGGGGAAAAGAGCCTGCAACCAAGGAGCTAATTGAAGGGATACTTTCAGGCGATAAGGTAGCGCTTAGCAGAAGTATTACACTAATAGAAAGTACCAATCCCAGGCACAGAGAAAAAGCTCGTAAAATTATTATGGCCTGTTTACCCCGGGCCAATCAATCTATTCGGATTGGTATAACCGGGGTTCCCGGAGTAGGTAAAAGTACCTTTATAGAGGGTTTCGGAAAATATCTCACGTCTTTAGGCCATAAAGTCGCTGTTTTAGCGGTCGATCCGAGTAGCAGTATTTCAGGTGGCAGTATTTTGGGCGATAAAACACGGATGGAAGAGTTGGTTAAAGATGATAATGCTTTTATAAGGCCTTCTCCTTCCGGGGAATCATTGGGCGGGGTTTCCAGAAAAACCCGTGAAACCATAGTGTTATGTGAAGCCTGTGGCTTTGATACCCTGATTATTGAGACTGTGGGGGTTGGACAGAGTGAAACGGCGGTGCACAGTATGGTAGATTTCTTTTTGTTGCTAAAATTGGCGGGAGCGGGTGACGAATTACAGGGAATTAAACGAGGGATTATGGAAATGGCAGATGCCATTGTTATCAATAAAGCAGACGGAGATAATATAAAACGGGCGCATCGGGCTAAGACCGATTTTACTCGTGCTCTTCATTTATACCCTCCTAAGGAAAACGGTTGGACACCCAGAGTTTTAACCGCTTCTTCCACCGAACGCACAGGGCTGGCAGACACCTGGAAACTTATTGAAGACTTTCGGGAATTGATGATTTCCGGCCATCATTTTCAAAATAACAGAAAAAAACAACAGAAGCACTGGTTATTGCAAACACTGGATGAACGTTTAAAAACGGATTTTTATCAACGTCCGGAAATTAAAAAGGCTTTAAAAGAATATATACGGGCCGTAGAAGAAAACAGAATAACTCCGTTTGAAGCTGCCGATTATTTATTCAGCCTTAAATAAACATTATACAAAATTTTCGCGATACCAGCTAACCTGCTTTTTTACACCTTCCATCAGCGTGGTTTCAGGTTCATAATTTAATAATTCGCGGGCCTTATCAATAACCGCTTTTGTTCGGAGCTGATCTCCCGAACGAGGTGGAACATAGGTGATTTGAATATTTTTATCCATCACTTTTTCAACACTATTAATTCCTTCCTGAGTAGTGTATTCCGCCTCAGTTCCCAAATTAATAATCTCACCGTTCACCACCGTTTCCCTGCCCATAACGCTAACAACGCCATCAACTATATCGCCCACATACGTAAAGCTTCTTCGATGATGTGCACTTCTCCTGTACAGGGTAAATGCCTCATCGGAAAACCCGCAGGAAATAAGCTTTGTATACAATTTTTCCGGACGTTCTCTCGGGCCATAAACCGAGTATAGTCGGAGAGAACACGCCTTTACTTTTTCTTCTCTCGATGCTGCCAGTACCAATTGTTCGGCAGCCAACTTGGTAATTCCGTAATACGAAATAGGTTTAGGAACTCTGTCTTCCGAATAGGTTGCATCAATACCGTAAACAGACGAAGTTGAAATATTGACAAATAATTTTAACTGGCTTATTTGTAAAGCGTAATCTATTAAATTCTTGGTTGCAATTACATTGTTTGTCAGGTATGCTTCGAAAGAAGAAGTAGCAGATATTCCCGGTTGCGCCGCAAAATGAAAAATATAGTCTATGTCTGTAGGGAGGTTTTTTATAAGATCGGGATCCCGCAAGTCTGTTTCCAATATTTCAATCCCTTTTTTTTGAAGAACACTCCCGTTAAGTCGTTTTAAATTCACATTGTAATAGGGGTTAAAATTATCTACTCCAATAACTTCATGTCCCAATTCGTGCAATTTCTCACAACAATGAGAACCTATAAACCCCGCAGCACCCGTTACCAGTATTTTCATATCTATCAAATAAGCGTACAAAGTAAAAAAGAATTATAACATTCTGCCAATTTTCCAAAGAGGTATCCAAAAAAACTTACTTTTGTACTTCACTAACAATTATAATGAGCTATAAACTTACTATCATTGTTCCGGTCTATAATGAGGAGGAAAATTTACTTCGTGTAGAAAAGGAGTTAGGCGAATATCTAAAAGTGGCTTCTCTTAAGGCCAGGGTGTTATTTGTAAATGACGGATCTAAAGATCGCAGTCAGCATATCATTGAACAAATTTGTGAAAATCGGGAGGATTTTGGTTTTATTTCCTTTAAAGAAAACCGGGGGTTAAGTGCAGCCATTAAGGCAGGATTTGATTATGCTACAACCGAGTGGGTAGGCTATATTGATGCCGATTTGCAAACAAGTCCTGACGATTTTAATATCCTTTTGGAGTACAGAAATGATTTTGAACTGATTACGGGTGTACGATCGGATAGAAAAGATTCTTTCGTTAAAAATATGTCCTCAGCCATTGCAAACGGTATTCGGCGTTCTTTTACCCATGACGGTATGGATGATACCGGATGTCCGCTAAAAATTATAAGGACGGCGTACGCAAAGAAAATTCCTATGTTTAGAGGTTTACATCGATTTCTTCCTGCCATGATTTTGTTACAAAACGGTAGAATAAAACAGGTTCCCGTAAGGCATTTTCCCAGGATTGCGGGTCAGGCCAAGTTTGGACTCTGGAATAGGCTACTAGGTCCGCTGGCCGATTGTTTTGCCTATTTGTGGATGAAGAAAAAATACATCAACTACGAAGTGGCAAAAAAAGGTTAAATGGCTTCATGGATAATTTATGCGATTGGCTTTCTTGCTCAGGCTTTATTTTCGGCAAGGTTAATTACGCAATGGATTGTTTCGGAAAAACATAAAAAAGTACTTACCCCTTCTATTTTTTGGAAGCTGAGTTTACTGGCTTCTTTTTTATTATTTATTTACGGATGGTTGCGAAATGATTTTGCTATAATGTTAGGACAATCGCTTACCTATTTTATCTATATCCGGAATATGCAATTACAGGGAGAATGGAATAAGCTACCCGCTCCACTGCAATTCTTTCTTTGGATTTTCCCGGGTTTAATCGTACTCTACGCATACAACAATAATGCATATGACATAGATAACCTTTTTCGCAATGCTTCCATTCCCGTTTGGCTTCTCATATTGGGCAGTATAGGCCAAATTATTTTTACCTTGCGTTTTGTTTATCAGTGGATGTATTCGGAAAAACGGAAGGAATCTTCATTACCCTTCGGTTTTTGGATACTGAGTTTAATCGGGTCATTATTAATTTTGGTTTACGCCATTATACGAAAAGATCCCGTTTTGTTTTTAGGACATATTTTGGGGGCAACTGTTTATATGAGAAACCTTATTTTATTAAAAAAAGAAAATGGCTAGTATCAAATCATATAAGTTCATCATTCTTGGCTGTTGTTTTGTTCTTTTTTTTACACACCTCGATGTGCTCCCCGTTACTATTATGGAGGCCAGAAACTTTATTACGGCCCGGGAAATGCTAACCGATAATCATTGGCTCTTAACAACTATGAATGGTGCTCCCCGATACGAAAAACCACCCCTGCCTACCTGGTTATCCGCGATCTCCGCTTTCCTCTTTGGTATTAAAAGTATAGCTGCTTACCGGCTGCCTGTGGCCTTAATGAGTACATTTACGGTATTTATTTTTTTTACTTTTATTAAGTACGTAAGTAAAAACGAACGCCTTGCTTTTATTGCTTCATTGATCCTGGGTTCTTCTTTTTATGTGATTGCCATTCAAAGGGAAGCTCCCTGGGATATCTATGCGCATGGTTTTATGCTGGCTTCGGTTTTTTATTTGTTCCGGCTGTTCAGCGAAAGTCAGAAACGCTTTCATTACGGGATTGCGGCGGGTATTTTTTTAGGACTCTCCCTATTAAGTAAAGGTCCTGTTGCTCCCTATGCTTTATTCCTTCCGTTTTTAATAGCCTTCGGATGGGTGTACAGATATCATAATTTAAAACGTAAAATCCTTCCTTTACTCCTGGCTTTATGCATTGGTATTGTTCTGGGAGGATGGTGGTTCTTTTATGTTCGCCATGCCGATCCGGCACCTTTTTTGGAAATATCCAGACAGGAAACCAGCCGATGGGGAAGTTATAATGTAAGACCCTTTTATTACTACTGGAGTTTTTTTACACAAAGTGGAATCTGGACAATTCCTGCATTTATCGCCCTGTGTTATCCGTATCTCAAAACACGTGTAAGCGAATCCAGATTGTACAAATTTGCTCTGATATGGACACTCTCCATACTGGTTTTACTCTCGGTAATCCCCGAAAAAAAATCGAGGTATTTGCTTCCCATTCTTATTCCGCTGGCCTTGACTACTTCTTTTTACATAGAATATTTAATTCTGTATTTTAAAAGTGCGGTTAAAAGAAATGAAAGCCTTCCCGTATATTTTAATTTCAGCCTCATTGCTTTAATTGGAGTTCTCTTTCCTTTTGCCGGATATTTTTTCCTGAAGGATGTATTAAGTGGTTCTCTGTGGTTTTATTTTATTGGAACCGCACTATTGTTACCTATTATTGGTGTTAATATCCTGTATAATTTGAAAAAGAAAGAAATGTATCGGGTTTTCCTTCTTACGGTGGGCTTCATGCTCGTATTAATCGGGGTAGGACTCCCCCTTTCAAAAGCATTAAAAACCAATCCGGCTTATAATAATATTGCCCACTTGAAATTGGAAAATGCCAAATTGTATAGCACGGGAACCGTATCTCCCGAAATGATCTGGTATTACGGTGATAAAATCGCACTTCGCGATGCAGACACCGGGGATCAACATTATTTTTTATTGGTAAGCCCAGCTCAAAGTAAAAATATTGAAAAAAATAGCTCAAATACGCATACCTTTGAGCGCATAGACACATTCGACTTGAATTATTCGGCTAAACCCGGAGATAGAAAACATAAAGAACGACTGGTTAACATCTTGTATTCCGTAAAAAAACAACCATGAACACATTAAAGAGAATTGATTTATTAGGGTATATTTTTCTGGCTATGATCCTCCTTGTGGGTCTTTACTTCGGATGGACGGATAAGGACTTTTTTGATACTGTGTATACCGTTGAAGATGGCGCGGTTGAATACGGTACTGCTTTCATGTTGTTACTCATCAGCATATTGTGTATAAAACGTTTATTTAAGTTGTGGTTTCACAAATCGTTATCCTGGAAATTAGGTGTGGCATTATTTGCTTTGTTATTCTTTTTTGGAGCGGGTGAAGAAATTTCCTGGGGTCAACGGATTTTTGGTGTGGAATCCGGCGCTTTTTTTATGGAGAATAATGCGCAGGGAGAAACCAATTTACATAATCTGGTAGTGAGTGGAAAAAAAGTAAACAAGATTATTTTTAGTCAATTACTTATGGTGGTAATGGTTCTTTATCTGCTGGTTTTACCTATTATTTACAGAAGAAAAAAAGGATTGAAAAATTTGACGGACCGCTTTGCGGTTCCCGTTGTTAAATGGCATCACACGGCGGCCTTTTTACTTGCTACATTACTCGTTGTTCTGAATCCTTCCAGTAGAAAATGGGAGGTTTATGAGTTGGCCTTCGGGCTTATTTTCTTTTTAATCTTTTTATATCCCTTAAACGATTTTATTTTTAAACGTTCCGATTCCTGAAAAAAAATAAATTCACGTATTTATAGATCTTAAAAAAAATAAAACCAATCAGCATTCCTACACTCATTCCGCTAATAATATCCAGAGGAAAGTGAACCCCTATATATATCCGGCTATAGGCCACAAGTAATGCCCATATAAGTAATGTATAAGGAATCCATTTATAGTACTTTTGAAGGAGTAAGGAAATAAAAGTGATCAGGGTAAACGAGTTTGCTGCATGTGCTGAAAAATATCCGAATTTACCGCCACATGTTTTTTTTACGAGCCTCATTGACTGATATACGGTTTCGTCATAACAAGGGCGCAACCGTGCTACCCCATATTTGAAAATATTGGAAAGCTGATCTGATACGGTTATTATCAAAGCGACAAATACCAGGATAAGTAACGTATGTTTTACTCCAAATTTCCTTATTACCAGATATAGTATTAATACATAGAATGGAATGGAACCCCATTTATCTGTAATCATTAACCAAAACGGATCCCAGGTTTCCGAGCCTAAATTATTAAGCCAAAGAAAAAGTTCTTTATCGTATTCAATAAGCCTTTCCATGCTTAGCTATCATATCTCGATATTTCGCGATCATAAAAATCGGTAGCTGCCTGAATTAGGTTTTCGGCTTCCGTAGCGAGCTCTTTTTCGTCTGAAGAATCAAAATCTTCCATCCATGTAACCTCGTCATCAACGAGATTAATTACAAACCTTGGGTAATCCGTATGAATGATAAAAACAGCATCGGGAAAATCAGTGTTGTCACCTAATAAAAACTTGGGTAAATTCATATCAAGGAGTATTGGTTTTTATCAGTTTATTGGTCAAATAATCAAAGCGAAGATACAATAATATTGCCGATGCGGTTAATCCTACCAGCAGGCCTATCCATATACCCATACTGCCATAGCTCGTTTTTAATCCCAAATAAAAAGAAATGGGAAAACCAATAACCCAATAGGCAATAAATGTAATAAACGTGGGTATCTTTACATCCTGTAATCCTCTAAGTGCACCTAAGACCACTACCTGAATTCCATCGGAAATCTGAAAAAAAGCAGCAATAAGTAAAAGTCGGGCTGCAATTGCTATTACCTCCATATTATCGGCCTGATTTGCAATATCACCCTCATCGAGATAAATAGTTGGAAGCCAAAACCTGAACAACAGGAATAAAGTGGCAAATATTACCTCTATGATCATTGTAAGAAAAAATACCGAATAGGCTATTCGTCGTAATTCCCGAAAGCTTTGCAATCCTTTTTGGTTTCCCACCCTGACCATGGCCGTTACGCTTAGTCCCATGGCTATCATAAATGTCATACTCGACAAATTAAGAGCTATCTGGTTGGCCGCCTGTGCATTTTTTCCAAGAACACCACTCAGCCAGATAGCGGCGGTGAAAATTGCCACTTCGAAAAGCATTTGTAATGCAGACGGAAAGCCTAGATGGATAATCTTGCGAAAGATATTCTTATTGATAACCCGAATGTTAAAATGTGAGGTATAAGGCTTAAATTTCTGTTTCCGCTTAAGAATCCACCAGAGATAGGCCACCATGATTATCCTGGAAACCAATGTGCCAATGGCAGCTCCAATAATTCCCAGCTTTGGAAAAATCCATATTCCGAATATCAAAAAATAATTAAGTGTAATATTCACCACATTAGCCACCACAGTAGCATACATGGGGTATCTGGTATGCGACAGGCCTTCAGAAAACTGTTTAAGCGACTGAAATATAATGAGAGGGATCAGGGAAAAGGCTACCAGATCTAAATAGGGAATAGCCAGGCGGACCACCTCAACGGGTTGGTCCATATGATACATTAAGGGTTTTCCCAGCAGAACCATTAAAAATAAAACCGTTCCCAAAACCGTACATAATATCAATCCGTGTTTTAAAACGGCCTTTCCCCGTGAAACGTTACCTTCTCCATCGGCTTCGGCAACCAGGGGTGTAATCGCCGTTGAAAACCCAATACCCAGCGACATTGCAATAAAAATAAAGCTATTACCAAGCGATACTGCTGCCAGTTCGGCTGTACCGAGCTGTCCCACCATAATATTATCGGCAAAGGCCACAAAGGTATGGCCCAGTAATCCGAGCATTACCGGGGATGCCAATTTTAGATTATAGGCAAATTCTTTGGTATATTGGGATAATGACATTTATTGAGAAATTGTGTTTTGCAAAACAGGTTTATAAGTGCTTAGCTTCTTCCCAGTAAACATCCATTTCCTGCAAATTCATTTCTTTTAATGATTTCCCTGCCTCTCTTGCTTTGTTTTCGAGGTACTGAAATCTTTTGGTAAACTTCATATTGGTTCGCTCCAATGCATTTTCAGGATTAATATTCAAAAATCGGGCATAGTTAATCATGGAAAAAAGTACATCTCCGAATTCCGCTTCTATATCGGCCTGGTTTCCCTTGCGAATTTCCTCCTGCAATTCTCCCAGTTCTTCCTGGAGTTTTTCCCATACCTGCTCCGGTTGTTCCCAGTCAAAACCAACTCCGGTAACCTTATCCTGTATACGATTAGCCTTCACCATAGCGGGAAGGCTTTTAGGAACTCCCTCCAAAACACTTTTTTTGCCCTCCCTGAGTTTAAGTTTTTCCCAGTTTTGTTTAACCTCCTCTTCGTCGGCTACTTCAATATCTCCATAAATATGAGGGTGTCTCTCCACGAGTTTCTCACATATACTATTAGCCACATCGGCAATGTCAAAATCGTTTGTTTCGCTTCCTATTTTAGCGTAAAAAACTATATGGAGTAAAAGATCACCCAGTTCTTTTTTTATTTCTTCAGGATCATTTTCCAAAATAGCTTCAGCCAGCTCATAGGTTTCTTCAATAGTTAGATGCCTTAAGCTCTCTATAGTTTGCTTCCTGTCCCACGGACATTTTTCCCGTAATTCGTCCATGATATCCAACAACCTTGAAAAGGCCTTTAACTGCTCCGTTCTGCTGTTCATAAATCAAATTTTGGTAAAAGTACAAATGAATGCGGGATTGACAAGTACCTATTTGGTAAAAGCTATTTTCCGGTAGTTTTTAAATGCTTTCCATTTGGAGTTGGCTTCTTGAAAAGTGGGTTTATCACATCCTTTTTTAATATTCTCACAAGCAATTATATACCCGATTTTCCATATATGGAGCATATCTTTCCAGGCATCCCAAAGTGTTAAAGAAGGGTCGTACACATGTGTTGGCTCTCCTCCCACACCATTGATTTCAAGGATTTTAAATTCACCTCCCCTTCTAAGGTGGTCCAGAGATTTGGTTTTGAGATCGAAACGCCCGTAATAAAACCCATTCATTTCACTGTTAAGAGTGTCAAAAACCTTATGCAGTGTATCATCGGCCAGCTCATTCCCATTAATAAATTTCGTGCCACGGTTATGATTTCCAATATCTTCCAACACTATTTTATACCCTTCCGGAAGTACCTGATTCCATTGTTTTGGAAATTTCTTTTTCAGTTTTTGTTCCTGTAGAATAGCACGTGGATTTGCATAAACAAGTTCCCTAAGCGTGCTTGTATTATTTCCTGTAACGGAGAGAAATTCTTTAACGGTTATAGAAGGAATACGTCCTTTTTTTTGAGAAGGCAAACGATAATAAAAAACGCCTAACTCCATAGGGTAGTCCACATATTCCTGTAATAAATTATCAATTTTACTGGTAGAAAGAACGGACCGGAGTTCCAATGGGTTTTCAACTTTGCGGACCGACAAACCTCTGTAACCAATATTGGGTTTAAGGATAACTGGAAAGTCTATACCCATTTCTTTCATTTGCTTTTCAACTGCACCATAATCCATTCCCGGAGAAATCAATATTGATTTAGGCCGGAGTTTTTCCGGTACCAATTCCATGGTTTTATGTTTTGAGTCTCCCAAAATAAACCCGTCGATCGCGGGATTTGTTCTAAGAAAGAAAAACAAATTCCGCACTTTTAGCGACAGCCAAAAATGCTGAATGAATACGGGGACATATAAGATCCAGCCAGGCCAGTATTCCCGATTACTCCATTTGATAAACCATTTTTTCTTTTTCAAAATCAAAATGAACGTTGTGTTTATCCGGTTTTTAATTGGTTTTTCCTGAGAAGAACCACTATAATACAACTTATTAATACCGTTAATGCAAGTGCAAAAAGAGTTCCTCCGTCTTCCTGGACTTCTATTCCCAAAACCAGTACATGAGATCCTACGGCCCCAATCATTAACCCGATTCCCATGAAAGCTCCGTAAAGAGAAGTCTTTCTGTATAACAACAACAACGCTGCAATCAATTCTACAACTCCCAATCCTATTCTTCCATAAGGTTCTACCCCTAATTTTGAAAAAATATAAACACTGTCTGCATGTCCTGAAAATTTAAAGTATAAAGTCTGTAATAAAACTATGGCGGCTACGATAGCAAAAATCCGCTCTGCATAATATTTTCTCTGCTTCATCTCTATGTGTTTAATTGATTATTTGTTTCCAGTGGTCATCCGCTTTTTGCTTAAGTTTTTCCTCATCCCTGTTCCATTTCTTTAAGGTATTATTGGGGAAAGAATTATAAAACAGATATAATTTCCCATCGATAATCTTAAATGTTTTCGGGTTTACTTTTACCTTTTTTCCATTTACTCCCATGGCATAGGCACACCACCCTCCATACTGCGGTATAAACTCCAAAGGTGAAGCCTTGAACATCTCCAGGTTCTCCGGAGTGGCAAAATAATAAACAACTGCCTGATACGTTAGTGATATTTCCTCGCTGCCTTTAAGAGGGAGTCCGTTAAAATAACTCACAGGGTCATAACCGTTAAGGGCTATTCCCTTCTCCAGATTTAATTGTTCAACAAATAAAGATTCCTGCCCTGTTGCCCTACCGGAGTTCAGAAGAATTAGGAATGCTATTAGCGTTATGATTCTCATTTGTATTTTCTTTTTCCATATATGATAACGTGGTTTTCCCTTCCTTGTGAACCACCTGGGTTGTACTTACCGTTCTTACAATTTCCCGGTTAATGACAAAAACATTATCGCTATATAAGCCGTGAAGATCCAATATTTGTTCGGGTGTTATGGGATTCCTTTTGATATATTCCTTAAAAAAAAGGAGTTTCTCCCGGTGCTGTTCATCATCATATAAAGTAACCGACGACCACAGATGCGGAATACCCGGATCCGGTTTGGAGATGTGTTTTTTTATTCCGTCCCATACCAATTCAAATAATGTATTCTCCTCCACAAGAATCAGGGTAAAAGGTTCTATCCCGTCTAATACCACCTGTTCCATATATACTTCAAAAGACTCCGGCACAAACGCATCAAGGAGTACCACTCCCCGGCTTTTTTTATACGAAGTTAATCGAAGGTGCTTCCTGAAACCACCGTTTAACAGGCATGCCGTTTTGGAGTTCCCATTGGTTGCTATCCAGCTTCCCTTTTTATTTGTATCGATAGGAGCAATGATACGATGACCCGATGGCAGTACTACATTTCTGGGTGCCAGGGTTTTTCTGGCAGGGTCTTCATCCCTGTTTGAGGTTAAGATAAAACCATCTGTAGTAGGAAAATAGCTTACTGTGCACATAACTTCTTAAATCGGAGTGTGGAAGCAGCTACTCCAAAACCGTCTTCCAAAATAATTTGATCATCCAATTCATTAATCCCTATTTTTATAATCGCCATATGATGAACAGCATGTTCGATATTGTATAACAGCTCTCTGAAAAAGGTAGATTCGATACAGAAGTTCTGTCCCCCGGGTTCTTCACAGTAATTACCGGACAACCGTAATGGATAGTCTTCCTTTCGGTTTATAACATAGCTTACAATTTCATCAAGCAGTGTCATACAGTTCTCAACACTTAATTCAAGGTTTTTATCACGGTTTCTGCTGTCATAATTCAATATCCCGTTTTTCCCGGAAGCCATAAGGCATTTATAAAATTCCAGTATGTGTCGCACATGAGCTCCAATAGTGGTATTGTTAAGTACCTCCAAAGGTTTAACAAATTGTTCGTCCTTTAACTGAGAAAGTACATTTTTAAGTTGAAGTAGTGTTTGATTTGTGGTTGATTGAATCATGAAATACAGCCTAATAATTTATTTTTTGATTAACAATGGTTTTTATAACTATTTACAAACGAAGTTATTTCCGGTCGATTATCGAAATCTCTTTGCGTATTTTTTAATTGATATCATTCGGTTCTCCGGTCGATTAACGAATTGATGTTAACGGTATATCTTTACTCATTCGAGTTCCCTGGCTAAAGTTAACCGTTATTTTTGTAACTACCTCGTTTTTTCCCAATCCAACATACAAAATCATTAATATATTCACTAGCCTTTATCATCCCGGCAAAGGTTTATTCTTTGTCTGTTTGAATGGCTTCCCCATAAAAATTCATAAGACGTCTACCCGGTAAGAATTCTTTTCTCCTAGTAGACGCTAATTTCAAAAGTCCTTACAAACAACTAAGAAATATCAACAAATTTTACGGGCTTAGATTATCGGCCTACTGCTACCCTGTAAACACAAAAAGCACCTGTAAACAAGTGCTTTTTATTACTTTTTTAGTTTTTATGTACGTATTATTCTTCTTCCGTATTCTCTTTTTCTTCAAAGTCCGTGATTCCTTTATCTACCAGGATATTATACCATTGTACTACTTTTTTAATATCGGAGGCATACACACGATCTTCGTCATAATCCGGTAAGACTTCAAAAAAGTATTCCTCCAACGTGTCTTTTCCGTCCTTGTGACTAATGGAAGTGGTTGTACCCTGTTCTTTTTCCTGAATACTTTTAAACACCTTTCGCAACGGTACTTCTTCGGTGAGGGTATAAATTGCAATTTCCGAAAGTATACTTACATTGCTACTCATTCCCACACTGATTTTTTTACCATCTAAAAGTGATTCGGCAACAAAACCCGTTCTCGTCTGGGTTTTTAATTCGTACAAACCGGGTTTTCCGGAAATGGCTAATATTTTATCGAGGCTCATATATGCTTATTTTCGGCACAAAGATGAAATCTAAACATGATTTTTCAAAAACTTTAACGTCCTTTTTTTGCATCGGGAAAACGCATTCGGTAATCTACCTTAATTTTTCCTTTCGAAATACTATTTAATTTCCCTTTGATAAGTCGTTTTTTCAATGAAGTTATTTTATCGGTAAATAAAATTCCATCTATATGGTCGTATTCATGCTGAATAACCCTTGCTATCAACCCGTAATATGTTTCCGTGTGCTTTTCAAAATCTTCGTCATAGTATTCAATGGTAATACGTTCGTTTCTGAAAACATCTTCACGTACATCCGGAATACTTAAACAACCTTCATTAAATGACCATTCATCACCGGTTTCCTCTATCATTTTTGCATTGATAAAGACTTTTTTAAATCCTTTTAAAAGTGTCCGGGTTTCTTCATTCAAATCCTCATCCTCGGCAAACGGAGAAGTATCAACGATAAACAATCGGATGGGTATGCCTATCTGAGGGGCAGCGAGTCCCACTCCATATGCATTATACATGGTTTCAAACATACTCTCTATAAGCTCCTGTAATTTAGGATAATCCGAATCTATTTCCTTGCCTAATTTTCGCAATACAGGATCTCCATAGGCTACGATGGGGTATATCATTTTTTATTTTTTTGTTCTAAATACGATTGTAAAATTATTGTGGCACTAATTTCATCGATCAGGGCTTTGTTTCTTCTTTGCTTCTTACTCAAACCCCCTTCTATCATTGTCTGAAAAGCTAATTTAGAAGTAAAACGCTCATCAATTCTAACAACGGGAATTTCGGGAAAAGTTCGAGCCAGTTTTTTTAAAAATGGTATTATGAGTTGTTCACTCTCCGAATCGGTATAGTCCATCTGTTTCGGCTTACCCACCACAAAAACCGCAACCTTTTCCTCGTTTACATAACGGGTTAAAAAAGTCAACAAATCGGCAGTATTTACTGTGGTTAACCCCGATGCAATAAGCTGCAGCTCATCGGTTACCGCCAAGCCGGTTCGCTTTTTTCCATAATCTATCGAAACAATCCTCGCCATATAAATTTTGGCAAAAATACAGTTTATATTGTTATATCTGTAAAATGCCTCGGTATATTGATATTGACATTTTATATTTGTCAAAAATTACGCCAGGATGAAAACATTGCAATACGTTATTGAACAAGCATGGGAAAATAGAGGCTTATTAAAAGAGACTACCACTCAAGCTGCGATTAGAGAGGTAATCGGATTACTGGATTCCGGTGAACTAAGGGTGGCTCAACCAACCACGGAAGGTTGGCAGGTAAACGAATGGGTAAAAAAAGCGGTTGTATTGTATTTTCCTATTCAAAAAATGGAAACCATTGAAGTAGGGCCTCTGGAATTTCACGATAAAATTCCTTTGAAAAAGGAGTATGCCCAAAAAGGAATCCGGGTGGTTCCTCATGCAGTGGCAAGATATGGGGCCTTTATATCAGGCGGAGTAATTATGATGCCCAGTTATGTAAATATTGGAGCTTATGTGGATGAAGGTACTATGGTAGATACCTGGGCCACAGTGGGAAGTTGCGCACAGATTGGAAAAAATGTTCATCTGAGCGGAGGGGTAGGAATCGGAGGGGTTCTGGAACCGCTACAGGCAGCCCCTGTAATTATTGAAGACAGTGCATTTATAGGCTCTCGTTGTATTGTTGTTGAAGGCGTTCGCGTTGAAAAAGAAGCGGTTTTAGGAGCCAATGTAGTACTGACTGCCTCTACAAAAATAATTGATGTTACCGGAAAGGAACCCGTTGAAACAAAAGGGGTTGTTCCTCCCAGAGCCGTAGTTATTCCAGGTAGTTATACCAAAAAATTTGCAGCTGGTGAGTACCAGGTACCCTGTGCTTTGATTATTGGAAAAAGGAAGGCCAGTACAGATAAAAAAACATCTCTTAATGATGCGCTAAGAGAATACGACGTTGCCGTTTAATCTTATATATCCCAGGTTCTGGAAAAGTTAAGTGCCCTTATTATAACATACAACGAAATTGACTATATAAAGCACTGTATTGAGAGTATTCTCTTTGCAGATGAGATTATTGTTGTGGATTCGTACAGTACCGATGGTACTTTTGAATATTTAAAAAATCATCCCCGTGTTAAAGTCGTACAACGGGAGTTTAAAAATTATACGGATCAAAAATCGTATACACTTGGTCTGGCTTCTTTTAACTGGGTGTATTTTTTAGATGCAGACGAAGTGGTTCCCGTAAAACTGCAACATGAAATTAAACAAATCATTAATGTCCCTTCCAGTTGCAGTGCCTATTGGAATTACAGAAGCTTTATGTTTAAAAACAAAAGGTTGTATTTTAGCGGATGGCAGACCGATAAAGTCCATCGGTTATTTCAGAAGGAACAGTGCAGATTTGCCGATGACAGAACAGTACATGAAACTTTAATCATACAGGGTTGTACCGGCAAATTAAAAGAAAAGCTCTTTCACTATTCGTATAAAAACTATGAGGATTATAAGTTAAAAATGATTAAATATGGCAGGCTGAAGGCCGTGGATGCACATAGGAGAGGAAAACGATGGAATTACTTTAATCAGTACGTAAATCCCGGCTGGAAATTCATAAATCACTATATCATCAGACTTGGTATATTGGACGGTAAAAAAGGAGCGGTTATGTGTTATTTGAATGCGTTGGGTGTCTGGGAAAAATATGCCGAACTTAAACGTTTAGAGAGTAAAGCCTCATGAAAATCCTTATAATTCAGCAAAAAATGATAGGAGATGTACTTACCAGTACTATCCTTTGCCAAAATATAAAGGAATTATTTCCGGATGCTACCGTTCACTATATGGCTCACACCCATACACTAGCTGTTTTAAAAAATAATCCTTTTATCGATCGGGTCATTGATTTCAAGCCGGAATTCAGAAAGAAAAAGAGTGTGTTTTTTAAACTGATAAAAACAGTTAAAAAAACCAGATATGATGTGGTAATCGACGTGTACGGGAAATGGGAAACAAATATCATTAGTTTCCTGTCGGGTGCCGAAAAACGTATTGGATATTACAAATGGTATACCCGCTTTTTTTACACACACCCTGTAAAACGATTTAAAACACCAAAATTCGGACTTGGGCTTGCCCTGGAAAACCGTTTGCAGCTTTTATTACCTCTTATCACCGGTACATCAATACATGACTTTAAACACAAACCCAACATATACCTAAGCGACGAGGAGAAAAAAACTGCCCAGGCCTTCCTGGAGAGTCATCAAATATCGGATGCAAAGCCTTTATTTATGATTGGTATACTGGGAAGCGGTACGCTAAAAACATATCCATTGGCTTATATGGCCAGGCTGTTGGACAGTTTAGTTTTACATACACAGGCCACGCTTTTGTTTAATTATATTCCAAGCCAGCTCGAGGAAGCACATGAGTTATACAATTTATGTGCTCCCGCTACAAAAAAGCATATAAGGCCGGATGCATTCACTGCTTCCTTACGCGAATTTTTGGCCGTATTACATCATTGCGATGCGCTAATAGGAAATGAAGGAGGCGCCGTGAATATGGCCAAGGCCCTTGATATTCCCACTTTTAGTATCTTTTCTCCCTGGATTGAAAAAAAGGAATGGAATCTTTTTGATTCCGTTGATAATGAAGCGGTTCATCTGGCGGATTATAAACCGGATTTGTACCGTGAATTCTCTGGATCATCCTTAAAGAAAAATGCATTAAAGCTATACCTCGATTTTAATCCTGCTTTATTTGTTGATAAACTCCTTAGCTTTGCACGTAGGTTTTAAGGCTAATAAAATTATAAAGCACGGCCCTCAGGGTGTATAGCACGCGGAAATATGGATGCACTTAACAGGCGAAAAAGAAAACGGGAAAGCATTAATCAGGTACTAAAGCATCCCGTTCAAAAAAATGAAGGAGTTATTAATTTACACCGATACGATCCGACGAATATTGGTGATTATTACTGCGGGCCACATCATTACTTTGAAGCTTTAAAGGGAAAGTCTCTTGATATTTTTGATTATAAATCTGAAGATACCGCAATACGAAATAAATGGGTAGATACTATAACCAATAATGCCCTTATTATTGGTGGTGGTGGATTACTCAACTATCACGGATTTTCCAAGCAAATGCGCCTTTTTCAAAAATTAAGGGCCAAAGGAAAAAAAACCGTTCTTTGGGGTGTAGGCCACAATTCACATAGAAAATATACTTTTGGCAGGGTATCGAAATACAATATTGACACCTCCGAGTTTGGATTGGTAGGTGTTAGAGATTACAAAATGAAGGAGTCCTGGGTGCCTTGTGTGAGCTGTATGCATCCTATTTTTGATACCTCTTTTAATCTTAAAAATGAAATTGGGGTAATCTTTCATAAAAAAACGCTGCGCCGTAAAAAAGTAATTGAAAAGTTCAAAGACCTTCCCTCTATGTCAAATCAGGCTGATTTTGAAGGTGTGGTTCAATTTATAGGAGAAACCGATATTATTTTAACCGACAGTTATCACGCCATGTACTGGGCAATCCTGCTTGGAAAAAAAGTTATGGTATTTCCAAATTCTTCGAAATTTTATGACTTTAAATATACGCCGGTTATATCTACTTTTTCCAGGTACAAAAACGATCTGAAATTTCTAAAATCATATTCAGGTGTACTGGAAGAATGTCGGGAAATTAACCGGGTTTTTTCGCAAAAAGTATTTGATTATTTAAACTTGTAAATATGAACGTATTGCAATTGGTAATTACGAAAGGCTGGGGAGGCGGAGGCGTTCAGATGATGAATTTATGTACCGAAATCAGTACTGCTTATCCGGAGATAAACATGTCTTTCCTGTGTGCCAGAAACACCAAATTTCACCAGCGACTGGCACAAACCGAATTTTCGTTTGAAACGGCTCCTATGCTTACGAAGGTAGATCCCAGATTTATTCGTAAATTAATTCAGGTTTGCAGGAAAAAGAAAATAGATTTGATCCATATTCACGGGCCCAGTGCCCTGATGGTTGCCATTATTGCGGATAAGATGAAATCGCTCCCTCCTTTTGTTTTTAGTAAAAAAACCAGTTTTCCCATAAGAAAGCGAAAACAAACACGCTATAAATACAACTATCCGAAAATTAAAAAGATTATCTGCGTTTCTGAAAAAGTGAGAGAGGTAACCCTCCGGGCCGTTCAAAACAAAAACATCCCCGTCACTGTTTATGATGGTCTGGTGCTGAACTCGCTAAGTACCAAAACGCCTTTTCAGTTAAGGGACAAATTAAATTTGAAACCACATGTAAAAGTAATTGGGAATATCGGGAATCATATGTTTGCAAAAGACTTGGACACTTTTATTGAGGTGGCCCGTATATTGGTTCATAAACATAAGTGTACCGATTTTCATTTTGTTCAAATGGGTACTTTTTCGGAAGACACCCCGCCTCTTTTACAAAAAATAGAGCAACTGGATCTGAAAGATCATGTGAGTTTTATGGGCTATACGGAAAACGCAGCCAATTTTATTCCTCAATTCAATATCACGTTAATCACCTCTGTAAGTGAAGGGTTGCCATTGGTTGTATACGAATCTTTTTACCATAAAGTCCCGGTAGTAAGTACTAATGTCGGAGGGATTCCTGAAGTAATAAAACACAACATCAACGGATTGCTTACAGAGCCCAGGGACGCAAAAATGCTGGTAGCACATATAAAAAGACTTGCCGATGATACAGAACTCGCCGAAAAGTTTACTTCCAGGTCGTTTGATAAGCTAATTCCTGAATTTACAGCATCCACAATGGCTGCCAATACCGTAGGTGTTTACAAAGAAGCATTAAATTTAGATAATATGGTATGAATGAGGAAATTGAAAAAGCGCTGCAAATAATAAACTCCGGAGGACTTATTTTGTATCCTACCGATACGATTTGGGGAATTGGCTGTGACGCCGCCAACCGGGATGCAGTGGAAAAAATATACCGACTTAAAAAGCGTTCTGACAGCAAAGCGCTAATCTGCCTGGTTTCTGACATTCGTATGCTGGAAAACACAGTGTATGAGGTACCGGAAGTAGCTTATGATATTCTTCGCTTATCGGAAAAACCTGTTACCATTATTTACGACAAACCCATTGCTGTTGCTAAAAATCTGATTGCTGCCGATGATACCGTTGCCATACGGATTCCTAAAAGCCCGTTTTGCGAAAAACTTATCAGGAAGATGAAACGGCCCTTGGTTTCCACGTCTGCCAATATTAGCGGCAGGCCCACTCCCCGAAATTTCAGAGAAATACCGGAGGAAATTTTAAAAGGTGTAGACTATATAGTAAATTTGCATCGCCATACTCAAAACGGTACTCCTTCCACCATTATCAAACTGGGGAACGACGGAACCGTAAAGGTGATTAGAAAGTAATATGACTAAGCGCAACTTTAAAGAAGCAATATCACTCCCAATATTCAATACCATCTCGGAAGCTGCCAAAGAACTGAAAACGGATTGTTACGTTATTGGAGGGTTTGTACGCGATTTTTTTCTCGATAGAAATGCGGCAAAAGATATTGATATTGTTGCCGTTGGAAGCGGTATCGCACTCGCGAAAAAAGTAGCAGAGAAAATTCCCGGAACCACCGAGGTTAAAGTATTTAAGAACTTCGGAACCGCAATGGTGAAGGTTGGAGATATCGAACTTGAATTTGTAGGTGCCAGAAAAGAAAGCTATCAAAAAAACAGCAGAAAACCCACTACGGAAGATGGATCGCTGGAAGACGATCAAAACAGAAGGGATTTCACGATCAACGCTTTGGCTTTTTCCTTGAACAATTCGGATTATGGCGAGCTGCTGGATCCCTTTGACGGTTTGAAACACCTTCGGGAAAAGCTCATTAAAACTCCTTTGGATCCGGATATCACTTATTCCGATGATCCACTTAGAATGTTACGGGCCATTCGCTTTGCGGCACAATTGAACTTCACTATTGAAACGCATTCCCTAAAAGCGATATCGAGAAATAGAGAACGTATCAAAATAATCTCGAAGGAACGGATAGCACAGGAGCTTCATAAAATATTAGAAAGTGAAAAACCCTCTGTTGGGTTTGAGCTTCTGAATAAAACGAAGTTACTCCCCTTAATTCTTCCCGAATTAAGCGCGTTAAAAGGTATTGAAGAAGTGGAAGGCCATGCCCACAAGGATAACTTCTGGCATACCCTCGAAGTTGTTGATAATATCTCGGAAGCTACTCAAAATCTATGGCTTCGCTGGGCGGCATTACTGCATGACATCGGAAAGGCTCCTACCAAAAAATTTGATCCGTCAGTTGGATGGACATTCCACGGGCATGAGTTTGTGGGATCTAAAATGGTATATAAAATTTTTAAAAGACTTCGCCTTCCCCTGAACGAAAAAATGAAATTTGTTCAGAAAATGGTTTTACTGAGTTCCAGGCCTATTGTACTCTCACAGGATATTGTTACGGATTCTGCGGTAAGGAGGCTAATCTTTGATGCCGGGGAATACGTAGACGATTTAATGACTCTTTGTGAGGCAGATATTACCACCAAAAATCCCAAAAAACGAAAAAAGTACCGGAATAACTTTACCATAGTACGCCAAAAAATTGTGGAAGTTGAAGCCCGGGATCACATTAGAAATTTCCAACCACCGGTCTCGGGAGAAGAAATTATGGATGTTTTCGGATTAAAACCTTCCCGGGAAATCGGAATCATCAAGGAAGCCATCAAAGAAGCCATTCTGGAAGGTGAAATTCCAAATGATTATAAAGCAGCCTATAACTATATGTTGCGCAAAGGAAAACAAATCGGGTTAAGACCCGTAAAGGAAAGAAAATGAAAAAAGACAATAATTATGTTGTTTACTGGCTGTTAAGCGGTTGTTTTTTAATCTTTATCATGGTGGTAGTCGGAGGGATCACCAGGCTTACACATTCCGGATTATCTATTTCCGATTACAAACTAATAACGGGAACCATTCCCCCTATTTCGCAAACAGAATGGGAAGCTGCTTTTGAGCTTTATAAACAATACCCGGAATATCAAAAACTCAATTATCACTTTACCCTTGACGATTTTAAAAGTATTTATTTCTGGGAATGGCTGCACAGGCTTATTGGGCGATTACTGGGATTGGTATTTATTATTCCCTTTCTCTATTTTTTGATTAAAAAAAGACTTACCAGCTCTACGGTTAAAAAAGCATTGATTTTATTAGGTCTGGGAGCTTTCCAGGGTTTTCTGGGGTGGTATATGGTAAAAAGCGGGCTTGTAGACAGACCCGATGTAAGCCACTACAGACTGGCCATGCATTTAACTACGGCCTTCCTGACTTTTGCCTATACACTTTGGGTTGCTCTGGATATCCTGTACCCTCAAAGAAAAAAAATTCAACCATCCTATCGGAACCTCCTGAGATTTGGAATGTTTGTTTTACTTATTCAAATAATCTGGGGGGCTTTTGTAGCAGGTTTGGATGCCGGATTCATTCATAATCATTGGCCTTTTATGAGTGAAGGAAAACTCATTCATGAAACCGTTTACCAGGAACGACAACCGTTGATAAAAAATTTCTACGAGGGAAAAAGCGGAGTTCAGTTTGTACATCGATACCTGGCTTATATTGTCGTTATTGTTATCGGTATCATTGCATACAAGTCTGGAAAAATGCAATTAACCAAACCTCAGCGTAAAGGAATAAATAGTCTGGTGCTGCTAACTTTAATACAGTTTATACTGGGTGTCCTTACGCTAATTTACGGGGTTCCGGTATGGCTTGGCGTATCGCATCAAATAGGGGCTTTCTTTTTACTTACTGCTATGACCTATAGTTTACACCGATTTAGCAAATAAAAACTATTATTACTCTTAATCTTTGTATTTTTGGAAACTTATTCATTGCGAATCATGATCTATAAATTTAGAATAATTCTGGATGCCAAAGAAGATATTTTTAGGGATATAGCCCTGGAGGCATCAGCTACCCTGGAAGATCTGCATAATGTGATCACCCAGGCTTTCGGTTTTGACGGCGGAGAAATGGCATCGTTTTACCTTAGCGATGATTCCTGGAATCAGGGTGAAGAAATATCGCTGTTCGATTTAAGCGACGGAACCGCTTCGGTACGATTAATGAGCGAAACCGTATTGTCGGATGTTTTAGATAAAGATCACACAAAACTTATTTATTTATACGATTTTCTTAATCTGTGGACCTTCTTTGTTGAGCTGGGAGATATCGCGGAAAAAGAAGATGGTATCACCTATCCCGAACTTCTTTATGCCCATGGTGTTCTTCCTGACAGTCCTCCGGACAGGCAGTTTGAAGCCGATGTTCTTTCCGAATCGGATGAGGAAGATGAAGGCTTCGATATCGAGGGTTACAGCGGACTTGATTTTGATGAAAACTGGAATTAATCCTAATTCTTTTTCCTTTTATACAATTATCTAACCTTAATAACAGTATTGAATACGTATGATTAATTTATACCCTGCTCATATTGAGCAACTTTCCATTCACCGAGTTGGTAATAAAAGCCGGAATGAATCTATACTTCTCAGTGAAAACCCATATACACTTAACGATGAGCTTACCGCCCTGCTAAAAGAGTATTTTTTTAAAGCCTTTCGCGAAAAAGAAGAAAATTATTATCGGTTTGCACACGATACGGCACTTGACTTTCATTCTTTGTTTGAAGTAATCTCGGAAATCTTTTCCAATCCCGGTTTGCTTCACGGGAACTCAAAAAAAATAACACAACACTTATTCGAACAATCGAATCATCCTCACATTAAAAGTGGCGAAGTATATATTGCGTATATCACTGATATTTTACTGGATAATAAAAAAGTAGATGCGGTAGGTATTTTTAAAAGTGAATTAAAACACGATTTTCTGCAATTCGAAGAAAATAAAAACGGACTGGACCTACATATACAGCAAGGGGTTAATCTTCAAAAACTGGATAAGGGTTGTATTATTCTCAATACCGAAAAAGAAACGGGTTACAAAATATTATCGATTGACAGTAACCGTTACGATACCAAATATTGGCTTGAAAATTTTCTGGGAATTGATGTTTTAGCCGACGAAAACTTTTTTACCAAGAAATATTTGAAATTCTGTCAGGATTTTGCCAAAGATGTAGTTTTACCTGCCGAGGATAAAAAGCAGGAGGTAATGTTTATGAACAGAGCTGTAAACCACTTTGCCAAAAATGATACCTTTGAAGAAACTTCATTTCTAAATGACGTAATGGAAAACCCTGAATTTATACCGGAATTCAAACATTATAAGGTAGAAAGAGGGCCCAAATACAGCATTGAAGACGTTTCAGCATTCCCCATAGCCAATAAAGCAGTCTCGGATGCTAGAAAAAAAATTAAAAATGTAATCAATCTGGATACGAATATTCAAATAAAAATGGATTTTATTAATCCGGAATCTGCCGAAAAATTCGTTGAAAAAGGGTGGGATGAAGAACGGCAGATGTATTATTACCTGGTTTATTTTAACAAGGAACAAAAAACCTAATACCTCTCTTAAAGTTGTTATTATTGGGTTGATCTGTAACAAAAACCGTATTTGGTCGTCAACTAATATAAAGTCAATTAAAAAACGATTTTAATTTGAAGACGATACTAACCATTCAAAACCTCACTAAGAAATTTGGACATATTACGGCCGTTAAGGATTTATCTTTTACCATTGAAAAGGGAAACGTATATGGAATATTAGGCCCAAATGGCAGTGGAAAATCAACTACATTGGGAATTGTACTCAATGTGGTTAACAGGACATCCGGAGATTTTTACTGGTTTGACGGAAACACCTCTACACACGATGCACTGAAAAAAGTGGGGGCTATTATTGAGCGCCCTAATTTTTATCCTTATATGACGGCTACCAATAACCTGAAGCTGGTATGTAAAATTAAAGAGGTTCCCTTTGATAAAATCAGAGAAAAACTAGAGCTTGTAGGATTATGGGATCGCAGAGATAGTAAGTTTAAAACCTATTCACTGGGAATGAAACAGCGTTTGGCTATTGCCTCCGCATTATTAAACGATCCGGAAATACTTATTTTAGACGAGCCTACCAATGGTCTGGATCCGCAGGGAATCCATCAGATCAGAGAGCTTATTAAACAAATTGCAGCCAAGGGAACTACAATTTTACTGGCATCGCACTTACTGGATGAAGTAGAAAAGGTATGCACCCATGTGGTTATCCTGCGCAAGGGAGAAAAGCTGTATTCCGGCCGGGTAGATCAAATGATTGCCAGCCACGGTTTTTTCGAACTGCAATCGAATAATGATGAAGCACTTCTCGCATTTCTGGAAAACCATCAAACATTTGGTTCTATTAAGAAAGAAAATGGAAAATACCTTGTTTTTCTCAATGAACCCATAGAAGCCGAAGAACTTAATAAACAATTGTTTGACAAAGGAATTGTACTCTCTCATTTGGTAAAAAAGAAAGAGAGTCTGGAAGAACAATTCCTAAGTTTAACCGAAAAGCAATCCATTTAAAAGTATTTTTCAACCTGAACAATATGTTACGTTTACTTCAAATAGAATTTATCAAACTATGGAACAACAGAGCCAGTCGGGTTTTAATCATATCTTACTTCGTGCTCCTTACGTCCATTGCACTTATTGCCGCTATTAAATTTGACATCGGCCCTGTAAAATTCCACCTGGCCGAACAGGGAATTTTTAATTTTCCCTATATATGGCATTTAAATACCTGGATTGCCGCGGGCCTTAAGTTGTTTTTTGCTATTGTAATTGTTTCCATGATGGCTAACGAATACAGCAATAAAACCATTAAGCAAAATCTTATCGATGGGTTTTCGAAAAAAGAGTTTATCGCGAGTAAATTTTTAACTGTTGTAACTTTTTCCGTCATATCCACCATCTTCGTATTTGTGGTTTCACTGGTTTTAGGGCTTATCTATTCGGATTATAATGAGGTTTCTATTATTTTTTCAGACCTGGAATATATTTTAGCTTACTTTATTAAACTGGTGGCTTTTTTTTCGTTTTGCCTTTTTCTGGGTATTCTGGTGAAAAGATCGGCCTTTGCTTTGGGATTCCTTATCCTCTGGCAGGTTATTGAAGGAGTAACATTCGGGCTTCTCAAATGGAAGGCTCCGGAAGGTGTGGCAGAAGCAGTGCACAATTTCCTGCCACTCAACGCTATGGCCAATTTAATCAAGGAGCCTGTAACGAGATTTAATGCTGTGAAATCGGTTGCTAATCAAATGGGTGAGGATTTCACAAAAGACTACGCTGTTCACTTTTACGAGGTGCTTCTCGTACTTGCCTGGACCGCTATTTTTATTTACTTATCGTATGCACTGTTAAAAAAGAGAGATTTGTAATATATTATTTATATGAAATGTAATCTATAATCTATAATCTCAACAGAACAACCCTGATATATTGCATTTTAACGAATTGAAATGTTAAATTTTAGTCCGTAGAAAGTATTAAGGCGTAAATTTATGGGATGATAGCTAAGAAAATGATACCTACTTTAAGGGCTAAACGTATTATGCTTTGGTTATTTTTGGCAAGTAGCGGATTGTTGCTTGCGCAAAGAGAAGCTTCCAACTGGTATTTTGGAGTCAAAGCAGGATTAGACTTTAACTCCGGAGCTCCCGTAGCATTAACTGATGGTGAAATTGTTACAAAAGAAGGGTGCTCTTCCATTTCCGATCGCAATGGTAATTTGCTTTTTTATACCGACGGTGTCAGCGTTTGGGATAAAAGGCATCGGGTAATGCCCAATGGCACCGGATTGCTGGGGCATGAATCCAGTACGCAATCCGGTATTATTGTTCCCAAACCGGGATCGAATATTCACTATTATATTTTTACCGTTGATGAACCCGATCATGAAGAGACTGTTAATTTCGGGTTGAACTACACCCTGGTAGATATGACCCTGAACAACGGTTTCGGCGATGTGGTCTCCAGTGAAAAAAATGTACCTCTTATTACTTATAACCCATCCGATCCGGATGAAGTTAAATATAAATGTTCTGAAAAAATTTCTGCGGTGCAGCATGCCGATGGAAATTCTTTTTGGGTGGTAACGCATTTTATTGATTCTTTCTATTCGTTTCATGTAGATTATGCCGGGGTTAATACCAATCCGGTAAAAACCACAACCAATGTTAAGGTGCCACTGGGCGGATATAAACAGAATGCCATTGGCTATCTTAAAATATCTCCGGACGGAACCAAATTGGCTGTAGCCCATAGTCAAACCAGTTTATCTGACCTATCCGGGCCCAAAACTGCTGGTAAACAAACGGGGAAAATCGTGCTCTATAATTTTGATGCGGCGAGTGGAGCGGTTTCTAATGAAAATACACTATTAAGTCAAAAAATACCTTATGGTGTAGAATTTTCGCCCAAGACGAAAAAATTATACTGTACCATAAATATCTACGATAATACAGGAACCGCTACAGGAAGCAAACTGTTTCAGTACGATTTAACTGCGGCTAATATTAGTGGTAGTCAGGTGGAAATCAATGCTTCGGGAAACGTGGCAGGAGCACTTCAGCTGGCCATAGACGGAAAAATTTACAGAGCCGGATATCCGATAAGCGGAACCGGAAATTCCATTTCGGTGATCAATGCTCCGGAAGAAACCGGAACTCAGTGTAATTACAGTCAAAACACGGTATCGCTTAACGGGCAAATTTCGGAACTGGGATTACCTCCGTTCGTACAATCTTTTTTCCTCTTTACCTTCGATTATCAAAATCTTTGTTTGGGAGGTGCCACGGACTTTAAAATTCTGAGTGAAGAACCTTACGATGGCGTTGAATGGGACTTTGGAGACGGAAGCCCCGTTTCTACCGATGATGAGCCAAGCCATGTATATGCCACTCCGGGAACCTATACGGCATCACTCACTAAAATAGTAGGAGGTGTGCGTCAGAACCCGGTAACTAAAAACGTTACCATTTTTGATGCACCATTAGTTCCGTCTTCTCCGGTGGAACTTACACAATGTGTAGATGATACTTCTACCAGTCTTGCAAGGTTTAACCTACATCAGGCAGATTCTTCGGTAAGCCTGGATACCGATCAGATTATTAATGTTTTTTATTATCCGGATATTGCCACTGCACAGGCCGATGTTGATAACACTTCAGCTCTGCCTTATATTTATAATGCTGCACCCGGAACCTCACTCGTGGCAAAAGTATATAATCCCATAAGCGGATGTTATAACTTTGCAGATGTTACCCTACAGGTTAAAACTAATATTGTACTGAGCAGAAGAGTTTTAAGGGGTTGCGATCTGGGCAATGGCCAGGGTGATTTTGATCTGGATATTCAAAAAAGTTCCATTATTTCATCTCTGGGACTGCCGGGAGATACATCAATCAGATTTTATAAAAATAAAGTGGAAGCCGAATTGGGCTCAGACAACTATTTGCCGAGTAATATTGTAGCTTCCAATTCTACTTTATTTATAAGAATAGACAATGAAAATGTGTGTTATGGAAGTGGCGAAATAGATTTACGGGTGGAACCGAAGTTTCAAATTGTCGAACATGAAACCTATCCGCTTTGTACAGATTCTCCTTCCAGCACGGTAATGATAGATTCCGGAATTCCGGGTACATCTGTTTCCGATTTCACCTATTTCTGGTCCACTGGAGAAACCACTCCGGAAATTGTAGTTAGTGCGGTAGGCACATATACACTGGAAATATCAAATAGTATCGGATGTTCCCAGTTCCGAACCGTGGAAGTAGTGGAATCCGGACGCGCGTTTATTGAAGATGTTATTGTGAACGATATACAACAGCAAAATGAAGTGCGTATTGAAGTTTCAGGTCCCGGAGACTACCTGTACGCTTTTGAATCGGGACCCCCTCAGGAAAGTAATGTTTTTAAGAATGTACCCATCGGAATTCATAATTTCCGGATTATCGATAAAAATGGCTGTGGTGAAATTGTAGAAGAGGTATCCGTTGTAGGATTTCCCAAATTCTTTACACCCAATGGTGATCAAGCTAACGAACGTTGGCAACTTCAGGGAATCAGCGCTAAATTTCAACCTAGTACACCTGTGTATATTTATGACCGCTATGGCAAACTGGTTAAAGAATTAGACCCTGTTTCTTCCGGATGGGATGGTATTTATCAGGGTTTACCTCTCCCCTCCACCGATTATTGGTTTACGGTAACGCTTCAGGACGGAAGACTCATTAAGGGTCATTTTGCATTAATTAGATAAATCATAAAATTTTAATAAACTCAGTACCATGAAAAAAGTATTCTTTTTATTTCTTAGCCTAATTATCACGATTGGTTTCGTTAGTTGCGGTTCCGATTCTGATACACCTACCCCTCCCAAAGAAAAAACACTGGAAGACGTTGAAAGGGCTTTTTCCGAACTGGATATAAAACCGGGAATTAACGATTTTGAACTGGAGGCCTTAAATGAAAACAGATGGTTTTTTAGGGTAATTGCTCCGGATAATTCCGATACCACTCCCAAACCCTTGTTTGTAGACCTACACGGTGCTTCGGGTGGTAATCCGGATGCCCATAAATTTACTTCCTGCTATATAGAACCGGGATTAAGCAGTTTAAATACTTACGTTATTGTTCCTAATGGAGGAACCCGCTTATGGCACCACCCTGCCAATCAGCAATTGGTATTGGCATTAACCAATTGGGCCTTAAAATACTGGAATGTGGATCCAGCCAAGGTTGTGGTTACCGGATATAGTAATGGTGGTAACGGAAGCTGGTTTTTCGCTGAAACACAATCCAGCCTCTTCTCGGCAGCGATCCCAATGGCAAGTTCATACAATACTCTGGACACTAGCGGAAATGCCAGGAAAATTGACACTCCGCTTTATGTTATTCACGGTGAAAACGATGAGCTATTTCCATTAGCCGATACCGAGGCCTGGGTGCAGGCTACGGCAGATGTTGGAACCGACGTACAGTTAGTTGTGGCTTCCGGCCTGACACATACCGAACCTTGTTCGTACGTGGATTATTTTAAAGATGCGGTAACATGGGTTCAAACGGTATGGTAGTCCAAAAAAAACTCAGGTAAACGACTTTTTCAATCTTAGCAACCCATAATAGAATAAAGAAAGGATTTTTGTAATATCTTTAAAGTTTTGGAGAACTTTTGAAGATGCGATTTCTTTATTCTATTTCCTTTTGGGCAATTTTTTGCTGTTCGGTTTCTCTTTGGGGGCAAGGTGAAGCCGATAACTGGTATTTTGGTAAAGGTGCAGGTGTTCATTTCAGGAATGATGGAACCGTTGTGGCCCTGACCGACGGAAGATTAAATACGAATGAAGGGTGTACCACTATTTCTGATGCCTCCGGTAATTTACTGTTTTATACCGACGGAATAACGGTTTATGACAAAAACCATCAGGTTATGCTCGGTGGGACCGGATTATATGGAGATCCGTCCAGTACACAATCGGCATTAATTGTCCCCAAACCGGAAGATCCTAATATCTTTTTTATTTTTACAGTTGATACTTCCGTGAATGAAAACGATCCGGATTTCGGGCTAAATTATTCGGTTGTAGATATTTCCGAAAATGGCGGTAATGGTCGTGTAATATTGAAAAACCAGGGGCTGCTGGCAAATTGTTCGGAAAAAATAACAGCAGTTATTAAAGACTGTTTCGAAAAAAGCATCTGGCTGGTTACCTTTGCTTCCGAAACCGGGGCTCCCGGCATGTTTAATACCTATCACGCATTTGAGATTAACAAGTCTGGCGTTGTAACTACTTCCGTTAAAAGCACTTTTTCATCATTGAATATAGAAGACCCTCGCGGTTACCTGAAATTTTCAGCTGACGGAGAATGGCTGGCAAGTGCTAATATGGATGACGGTTTATACCTGTACAATTTTGATGCGACTACCGGTGTGGTTTCAAATCAACTTCCCATCAATATCAAGACCTCCAATAAGGCGCCTTATGGTGTAGAATTCTCTCCGAATAATCAGTTTTTATACGTAGTTTCCTCCAATGATCAGTTTGGTCCGGCACGACATTCTTCTTCCCTGATACAATACGATTTGCAAAATGCTTCCGTGGGAGATTCGGAGGTGGTTATTAGAACAACTGCCAATTACAGAGGAGCATTACAATTAGGTAGCAATGGTAAAATATACCGGACCATAGCGAATAGTTATACGGAAGGAACCACCTATCTCGGTGTAATACAAGAGCCTGACAAGAAAGGAGATGCCGCTAACTATCAGCACAACGCCGTGAATTTAAAAGGTAAATTGAGTATGCAGGGGTTACCTCCTTTTATTCAGTCTTTTTTTAATAAAACCCAAATTGTAAAAAATGCCGATGGCAGTACGAGTTCAGGACTCGAAATTTGCAATGGGGAAACTATTAAACTGGAAGCCGGATCATATCCCGGTGCAACCTATACCTGGAAAAAAGATCAAATCGTTCTTCCTAATACAAATGAGACTTTTGAAATTATAACGGCTGATCTTTTAGATGCCGGGAAATACAGTGTGGAAATCATTCTGGCCGATCCGTCTGAGTGCCCCATATACGGGGAGGCTACGGTAACTGTTTTTCCACTGCCCGAGATATCAGACACGCAACTGGTACAGTGTGATCTGGACGATCAGAGTGTTACCGCCTCAACCGATGGCCTGACAGCATTTAATCTCGAACAGGCTATTCCAGCCATTACCAATGATAATAATAATGTAACCGTAAAATTTTACGAATCGGTAAAAGACAGAAACGACAATAATGAAATAACAAACCCCATAGGATATCGAAATACCACCCCTTTCAACCAAATTATTTATTCAAAGGTAACCGATAAAAGAGGGTGTGAAAACTTCGGAACGCTTGAACTGGAAGTGCAACCGGCACTTTCCGGTATTACGAATGGCAATCCCCGGTATACCTGCAATATAGATCCGTTGCAGGCCGTTCCCGTGGGAATATTTGACCTGGATGAGATAAAAACAACCGATTATCCGGGTCTGGATATAGCATTTTATTCATCAAAGGCAGATGTAATCCTCGAACAGAATGAAATTAAAACTTCTTTACTAACCACAAAAGCCACAGAAATTTATGTGAGGAAAGAAATAGATAATGTTTGCGTTGGAGTTGATCAGGTAAACCTCTATGTAGAGGCCACACCTGTGGTAAACTTTCCCGATGAGCATACGATTTGCACTGATGGGAATCCTGTAAATTTAGCGGCGGACTACGGTTTTGACGCTTACCGATGGTACAAACGGGAAACCGATGGGTCTGAAACATTATTATCATCGAACAGAGATGTATTTATAAATCTTCCAGGTAATTACAGGTTGGAACTGGGGTATTTACACGGAAGTCTTGGACCGGATTTATGCTGGAATTCCTCAGATTTCAAGGTACTTCCTTCGAATAAAGCTGATATTCGGGAGGTGGAGGTTAAAGACCTGAGAGAGAACAATACAATTACCGTTTTGGTATCGGGAGACGGTGCGTACGAATACGCCTTAAATGATGAATTAGGCCCCTATCAGGATTCCAATACTTTTGAAAATGTTCCCGCCGGAATTTCGATCGTCTATGTCAGGGATAAAAATGGATGCGGGGTTTCATCCAGGGAAATTTCCGTGATCGGATATCCCAGGTTCTTTACACCCAATGGTGATCTGACTAACGAATACTGGCAAATTTTAGGAATTGGTAACGGATTTCAACCGGTAAGCAGTATCTATATTTTTGATCGATATGGTGCTGCCGTTGCTCAGGTGGATCCCACTTCCAGAGGTTGGGACGGTACTTCACGTGGAGTCCCGCTTCCATCTTCCGACTACTGGTTTAGAGTGCTCCTTAAAGACGGAAGAGAATTAAAAGGACATTTCACACTAAAGCGATAGGCTTTTTGTAATTTTACAGGATGAAATTTAAAGTTGTTTCTGATTTCTCCCCTACCGGAGATCAACCCCAGGCAATAGAAGAACTCTCTAAAGGAATTATTTCCGGCGACCCCTATCAAACCCTTTTGGGTGTTACCGGATCGGGAAAAACCTTTTCTATTGCCAATGTGATTGAAAAAGTACAGCGGCCTACGTTGGTTCTCGCTCATAATAAGACCCTGGCCGCTCAGTTATTTTCAGAGTTTAAACAGTTTTTTCCTAATAATGCCGTTGAGTATTTTGTTTCCTATTATGATTATTATCAACCGGAAGCTTATATCCCTGTTACGGGAACCTATATTGAAAAAGATCTTTCTATAAACGAAGAGATTGAAAAATTGAGATTAAGCGCTACTTCTTCGCTACTATCAGGAAGAAGAGATGTATTGGTCGTGGCTTCGGTTTCCTGCCTCTATGGTATTGGAAATCCGGTGGAATTCCAAAAAAATGTAATCTCCGTTGTGAAAGACGAGGTAATTTCCAGAACCAAATTTCTTCATAAACTGGTACAAAGCTTATATTCAAGAACCACGGCAGATTTTTTAAATGGAAATTTCCGGGTGAAAGGAGATGTGGTAGACATATATCCGAGTTATGCGGATCACGCCTATAGAATTCATTTTTTCGGAGATGAAATTGAAGAAATAGAATCTTTTAACCCTGCGGATAACCGTGTATTGGAAACCTACGATCGGTTGAATATTTATCCGGCTAATATGTTTGTTACCTCTCCGGATATCCTCCAGAATGCTATTCGTTATATTCAGGATGATTTGGTGGCCCAGGTAGCCTATTTTAAGGAAATAGGCAAACATCTGGAAGCAAAACGCCTGGAGGAACGTACTAATTTTGATCTGGAAATGATTCGGGAACTGGGGTATTGTTCCGGTATTGAAAACTATTCGAGATACCTGGATGGCAGAGAACCCGGAACCAGGCCTTTTTGCTTATTAGACTATTTCCCGGATGATTACATAATGGTTGTGGATGAGAGCCATGTAACAATTCCGCAAGTACATGCTATGTACGGGGGAGATCGTAGCCGTAAAGAAAATTTGGTGGAGTATGGTTTCAGACTTCCGGCAGCTATGGATAACCGTCCGCTAAAATTTGAAGAATTTGAACAGTTACAAAATCAGGTGATTTATGTGAGTGCCACACCGGCGGATTATGAATTGCAAAAATCGGATGGGGTTTACGTGGAACAAGTGATACGGCCAACAGGTTTACTGGATCCGGAAATTGAAGTACGCCCCAGTCTTAATCAGATTGACGATCTCGTAGAAGAAATACAGTTACGCGTTGAAAAAGACGAAAGAGTATTGGTTACTACTTTAACCAAACGCATGGCCGAAGAATTAACCAAATACCTTACGCGAATTGCCGTACGCTGCAGATACATTCACAGCGATGTGGATACATTGGAACGTGTTGAAATTATGCAGGATCTCAGAAAAGGCCTTTTCGATGTCCTTATTGGCGTAAACCTTTTACGGGAGGGGTTGGATTTACCCGAAGTTTCTCTTGTTGCCATTCTGGATGCCGACAAGGAAGGTTTTTTGAGAAGTGCACGGTCGCTTACGCAAACTGTAGGCCGCGCAGCGAGAAATCTTCACGGAAAAGCTATTATGTATGCTGATAAAATCACAAAAAGTATGCAACTCACCATGGATGAGACTTCCTACCGAAGAGAAAAACAAATGGCTTATAATATAGCAAATGATATTACTCCAAAAGCGCTTAATAAAAGTTTGGACAACGCACTTGCCAAAAATTCAGTATCGACGCACTACTATGAAAAAGAGGCATTAAAAGCAGCAGAACCCGAAGCGGAATACTTGTCAAAACCGCAAATTGAAAAGAAGATCCGGGAAAAAAGGAAAGCTATGGAGGTAGCAGCAAAAGAGCTGAACTTTATAGAAGCTGCTAAACTCAGAGACGAAATAAAACTTCTTCAGGAAAAAATTTAAAAAAGCTCCGAATCTCTCCGGAGCTTTTTTTATTAACTAACTTATTATGAAATTTCAATAAAGCGTTTGGTATCTTCCAATACTTCTTCTTTTTTCGGAATACGAATAGCCAATACTCCGTGATCGTATGAAGCGGCAATGTTTTCCTCGTCTATAGTTTCAGGCAAGGTAAATGACCTTTTGAACGAGGCATAGCTAAACTCTTTTCTCGTATATTTTTCGTCTTTGTTTTCTTCGCTTTTTTTCTCAGTTTTCTCCGAAGAAATTGTTAAAATATTCTCCTCCAATTCAATGTTAAAATCTTCTTTCTTTTTTCCCGGAGCAGCCAGAGTAATTTCAAAAGAAGTTTCATTTTCCTTAATATTTACTGCCGGCACATTAAAACCTACTCCTGCATAATGCGAAGGAGTTTCAAATAATCCGGGGGTAAACAATTCATCAAAAATTGACGGGAACCAAATATTCTTGTTTGACTTTGCTAGTTTCATAATATCCATACTTTAAATTCGATTTATTTTTCTTGATCAATTCAGTACAGACAAAACGTATTCCATTGTTTATTTTATGTCAATATGACATTATTTGATGGGAAATCAATGACTTTTTGTCATTTTCTAATTGTAGTGAGCTTTAAAAATATTGATGAGTACTTCGGGGGGAATAATCTTGTCAGGATACTCATGCATGACTTCCAAAACCGTATGAATAGCCATGGGGCTTAGCCCCATTTTAAGCCCGAAGTCACGGATCCGGTCCATTTCCTTATGATGGTTTTCCTGATCGACATTCATAAGTAGTACCAATCTGTGAAATTGAAGTATTCTTTGAGCTTCCTGCTTTAAAGGGACCTTATCAACTTTAACTGTGAATAACGAATCAAACACCTGTTTATTAACCCCTAACTGTTTGGCTACTGCGAGTAAAAAATTGTATTCCGAATCCTTGATTTCATGATCAGCTCTGGCGAAAGCTATCATTTCGGAAAGTAAGCTTAGTTTTTCACGCTGTGTATTCATAGATGGTGTGCCCTTTAAATTAAAACTACTATTTTTATAGGAGCTATTCAAATAATACAACGTATATGCGCATATTTTTATTTTTGATGCCCCTGTTTATTTGCCTTCCCGTAAATAGTCAAAGTACCGCTTCGAAACAGGTAGTTAAATTCACCCTGCAAGCCCCGCAACTGGATACTTTGAAAACCATTTGGGTATATCTCCCGAAAAATTACGAAAACTCAAGCATAAAATATCCGGTAATTTATATGCATGATGCCCAGAATTTATTCGATGCCAGTACCTCTTATGTTGGCGAATGGAAAATAGACGAAACTCTGGATAGTTTACAATTAAACGTAATTATAGTAGGTATTGAGCATGGGGGACACAAGAGGATTGATGAACTCACTCCTTATAATCATCCAAAATATAAGGGCGGACAGGGTGACGCTTACTTAAACTTTATCATTAAAACCCTGAAGCCGTATATAGATATAACCTACAGAACCCGTAAAAATCGAAAAAGCACGGGAATTTGGGGTAGTTCATTAGGAGGGCTTCTTTCCTTTTATGCCATCCTTAAGCATCCCGATGTGTTTGGTAAGGCCGGTGTTTTCTCTCCCAGTTTCTGGTATTCAAAAGATATTTTTCAACTGGCGGAGTCTGTTCCCGAAAAAACGTTTCACCATTGTAGCATTTATATGGCAACAGGTTCTGAAGAAGGAGATCAGATGGTTTCAGATCATTTAATGATGACTAGCATATTGGACGACAAAGGAATGTCAGCAAAAAATTTCAAAAGCACTATAGCGGAAGGAGAAAATCACAATGAAAAGTTCTGGATGCGTGAATTTGGCCGTGCCGTACAATGGTTTGAGTTTGAATAGTACGCTTTTCCTGTTATTTCATTTTAACAGACCTCTGTAAACTACAGGCTAATAATTGCAAACCTTAAAACATCCTCATATACAGCTGCCATTTTGGTTTATACACGAGCTCGGCGACTTTTTTCCAATCCCTTGTCCAGGGTCCATGAGGGGCTTTTTGTTTTTAGATCGGAATGTACTTTAAGCTTAACTTTAAACTCCTTCGTGCTTGTAGCTATATAATCCATTATGGCATAATTCATAATAATTATCCCCAAAATTTCCAGCGTTTCCTCGGTGGTATAGAAAAAGGCATATGCCAGGTTTTCAACCCCCTCTTCACTTGCGATTTTTCCTCCCAAAATCTCGCAACCCAAAGCCCCGGCACAAAACACCGCTCCGGCAAAAATAAAAAGGTTCCTTGTCCTTGAAGGAAGGTTTAGAATAAACTGCAGATAGAAACAAAGAAAAGTAACCACTAAAATAGCATAAGGAACTACCCACACATAGAACAGATACCCCGATCTTTCTTTAAAATTAGCACCCAGCAAGATCCCTAATTTCTCGTGAATTTGTAAGGATTCATCAATGGCGATAAAAAGAAAAATAGCAGAAAGCCCCAACCAATAAAAGGACGTTTTGCTGTTAACTCGCTGCTTTATATTAAATATAAGGAACAATAATATGGATGTAGTGGTTAGATTTATTATAGAAAAGAACGTCGGAATACTTTTTTCCTCATTAAAGTTAAACAACTGAACCATATCTTTAAAAATTTCCAGCTGAGCATATTGCTTTAATAATATTCCCAGGGTATTCAGGATAAATAAGAAAAAAAGAAAGTACAGTAGTTGCTTAGCAACCTTACCAGGGCTAATCTGAATTTTCATCTCTAAAATGCTTAGTGTTAGTTAATTAGTTACTCAGGACTATAAATCAATTTAAATTCCTCGTAACAGGTTTTAATGAAATAAAAAGACCAAACCGCAATCCCGGCGAATTTCATACCATCTTCCAACACAATTCTCCATTGGCCACACCATTCCTCCAGTCTGTTTTGAAAGACATCGACGGCGACAGAGAAAGCGATAAAAAAAAGAGATGATAACAAAAAAATATAATCCGTATTTAAAATCGTTTTTCTGAACCTTATAAGTCCATAAATCAGCAATAAACCATAGCCGCCAAAAATTACCTTTTCGGGAATCCCCAGATAATGATAATACACACGCTCATGCAGCATAAAAAAATCATCCAGCAGCAGTAATAATGATAGTATGCCAAAAAACAGTACAAATTCGATGAACTTTTTTTTACTTCGTTTAAAACGCAGTGAAATATAAGTGAAAAGGCAAATAGAAAAGCTGACAAGCCACATGAACACTCCCATATTAGATAAAATGCCCGAATATATCGGTATATCGCCCAGGTGAAAAACATCTCTGGTGAGATCACCAAAAGCAATATGCTGTTTTCCAGCCAAAAAGAAAATAAACCATAAAAAAAGTGCTATTATCGTTAAAACGATTAATAGCACTTTCGCTTCTTTTTTTGTGAACATTTCTAGCGCATTCTCTACAATTAGAGTACCTTTTGTACTTTGTCTGCCGCCTCCTGAAATTCGATGGCAGAGTGTACTTCTAATCCACTGTTATCAATAATTTCTTTAGCTAATTCTGCATTGGTACCCTGCAAGCGAACAATTATAGGCACCTTAATGGCATCTCCCATATTTTTATACGCATCTACAATTCCCTGTGCCACCCGGTCACAACGAACAATTCCCCCAAAAATATTTACAAGAATCGCCTTTACATTCGGGTCTTTAAGGATGATGCGAAATGCCGTTTCCACTCGTTTAGCATCGGCGGTACCTCCCACATCCAGGAAATTAGCGGGTTCGCCACCAGCCATTTTAATAAGGTCCATGGTAGCCATCGCCAAACCGGCCCCGTTAACCATACAGCCAACATTACCATCGAGATCCACATAGTTTAATCCCGCTTCCTTTGCTTCCACTTCAATAGGGTTTTCCTCTCTGATATCTCTGAGATTCACATAATCTTTATGGCGGAATAAGGCATTGTCGTCTATGGTAACCTTAGCATCGACTGCCATGATCTTATCGTCGGAAGTTTTTAAAACCGGATTAATTTCAAACAGGCTGGCATCGCTATTTACATAGGCTTTGTACAAAGCAGTCACAAATTTTGTCATGTCTTTAAAAGCAGCTCCTTTCAAACCTAAATTAAAAGCTACTCTTCGCGCCTGAAAAGGCATAAGCCCGACAGCAGGATCCACTTCTTCCGTAAAGATTAGATGTGGTGTTTTTTCGGCTACCTCTTCGATATCCATGCCTCCTTCTGTAGAATACATAATCATATTACGTCCCCTGGCTCTGTTTAATAAAACAGACATATAAAATTCATTGGGTTCGCCGGGTCCCGGATAGTACACATCTTCCGCAATCAAAACCTGATGGACTTTTTTCCCTTCCTTGGAGGTCTGTGGCGTAATCAAATTCATCCCAATAATTTGTTCGGAAAGCTCTTCTACTTCCGACAGGTTTTTGGCTAATTTCACACCTCCGCCTTTACCTCTTCCGCCGGCATGAATTTGCGCTTTTATAACATGCCAGCCGGTTCCTGTTTCAGCTGTAAGCTGTTTAGCAGCAGTTACTGCTTCCTTAGGGCTTTGAGCAACTATTCCGCGTTGCACTTTAACACCAAAACTGGCTAAGATTTCTTTTCCCTGATATTCGTGTAAATTCATAAGCGCGTATTCTTATTTTAGCGTGACAAAAGTAGCAAACCTGTATAAATTACCCTAATTAAATTTCAAAGAAGGCTAAATGTTTCATATGTAACAATTTGTGTTATTTTTATAAATAACGCATTTCTTTTTCATGAATTCAGATGTGATGAATTACATTTGATACTTTAAATATGCTTATGAAAAGATCAGATCTTTTAAAAATTGCTGAAGATTTCGGGTGTCCGGCTTATGTTTATGATGCTTCGGGCATTACCCGTCAATACGAACGTTTAACAACCGCTTTTAGCAAAGTACCCAAACTCCGAATTAATTATGCTGTAAAAGCTTTGTCTAACCTGGCAATCCTTAAATTACTAAATAACCTAGGAAGTGGTTTAGATACGGTTTCCATTCAGGAAGTTCAATTGGGGCTTCGTGCCGGTTTTAAACCCGACGATATTATATACACCCCAAACGGCGTCTCACTTGAAGAAATAGAAGAGGCTGCCAAGCTGGGAGTTCAGATAAATATTGACAATCTGTCTATTCTGGAACAGTTTGGGCATAAATACCCTGAAATACCCGTATGTATTCGTATTAACCCACATGTAATGGCCGGTGGGAATTCTAAAATATCCGTAGGGCATATAGACTCCAAGTTTGGAATAAGCATACATCAGCTTCCTCATGTACACCGTATCGTAAAAAATACACAAATGCGTATCAACGGAATTCATATGCATACCGGAAGTGATATTCTTGATATTGACGTTTTCCTATACGCGTCGGAAATCCTATTCGATACGGCCCGTAATTTTAAAGATTTGGAATTTATTGATTTTGGAAGCGGGTTTAAGGTTCCTTACAAAAAAGGAGACATCGAGACCAATCTGGATGAATTGGGAACCAAACTCAGCAAACGCTTTAATACTTTTACCAAAAATTACGGAAAACCTCTAGAACTCAGATTTGAACCCGGAAAATTCCTGGTGAGCAAAGCTGGTTATTTCCTGGTTAATGTCAATGTGGTAAAACAAACCACTTCTACGGTTTTTGCAGGGATCGACTCAGGTTTCAATCACCTTATCCGCCCCATGCTTTACAATGCGCATCACGATATCGAAAATATCTCGAATCCTAAAGGCCGGGAACGCTATTATTCGGTTGTCGGATATATTTGTGAAACCGATACCTTTGCCAACAACCGGAGAATTTCGGAAATAAGTGAGGGAGATATTCTCTGCTTCAAAAATGCCGGCGCTTATTGCTATAGCATGTCCAGCAATTATAACTCGCGATACCGCCCTGTAGAGATTCTCTGGTATGAGGAAAAAGCACACGTAATTCGCAAAAGAGAAACATTTGACGATCTGGTTAAAAATCAGATTGTTCCGGAAATACTTTCAAAACTGAAAGTATAAGAGATGTCGTTCGTCTAATACCGTACAATATTAAACGTGTTTTTCTGTTTAATTTGTACCTTTAGTAAATAACAAACAGCGACCGATTATGTACATCCCACAGTTAAAATATCCATACAGGTTAGTTGTATGTATACTGTTCTTGAGCAGCACTTCTCTAATTTCGGCACAGGGAATAGAGTGGCTTAGCTGGGAAGAAGCTATTGAACTTTCCGACACCGATAAAAACCCTAAGAAAATATTTATCGATGTGTATACTGACTGGTGCGGTTGGTGTAAAAAAATGGATTTGGACACCTTTCAAAATGCTGAAGTAGCCGCTTATATGAGCAAAAATTTTTATATGGTTAAAATGGATGCGGAAGGGAAAAGCGATATAGAATACAAGGGTAAGGTTTTTAAATTTATAGCCTCAGGAAGAAGAGGGTATCACGAATTAGCGGCTTCTTTGCTCATGGGAAAGCTCAGTTATCCCACGGTTGTATTTCTCGATGAAAACCAAAATATGCTGTCTCCTGTACCCGGATATTTAACACCGGATAAATTTATTAAGATAGCCAGGTATTTTGGAGATAATATTTATAAAAACAAAAAATGGGAAGAGTACGATTCCCAAAGCAAATAAATTTAAGATAAAAAAACGCCCGGTTAACCGGGCGTTTTTTTATCTTTCTATATGCGTTTTAGAGTCTTTTTTCTCAGCTTCATTTCTGCTTTCTTCCTGAGCTGTAAAAAACAGTCCGAACAGCCCTCGCCTGATCTCGCTCTTCAGTCTCAACATCTTTCTATTAAAAAAGTAATGGATTCTTTGGCCACCCATGAGCTCCAAATTATTTTAAGTACCCTTCAGAGAACCGAAAACCGCATTTCGTTCATTGATTGTAGCTATGGAGTAAACGACAGTCTTTATTCTTACCCGGCTAATACTGTTAAACTCCCTATTGCTCTTTTAACGCTTGAAAAGCTGGAAACCGATAACCGGTTTAGCTTGACCACTCCTTTTTTTATTGAGGGTGACAGTACCACCACATCATTCAACCAGGAGTTAAAAAGACTCTTTGAAACAAACAACCACCATTCCTTTAACAGCTTGTTTGAATATTTGGGAAGCGACACTATTAATATCAAGCTTACCCGTAAAAATACAGGAACTGTAAGTATAACACGTAGACTGGGTATAGAAAATGCCGATGATATTGCCACACGCCCTTTGATATACTATGTAAACGATTCCGTATTAAAAACCACTCGCTCTTTTCTCAATCAGCAGCCAAAGAGACTATATCTCAAAAACATCCTGAAAGGAAACGCTTATTACCAGGGATTGATTAGGGTTGATTTGCCCATGGATTTTTCGGCGGAAAATTATCTTCCGCTAACCACCTTGCACAATCTGATGAAACGACTGATCAGTCCGGGTTCTTATACCACACAAGAACAATTTATGATTTCCGAGGAGCACAGAAATTTTTTAATACGCTTGCTCATGCACTCGCCATCAATCTCCGGAGATACGGTTAAAGCTTCTGCAAAAGAGTCGTTTTTGTTTCCCTCCTATTTTAAAAGGAAACACCCGAATGTGACTGTAATAAACGTCTGTGGGAAAGGCTATGGCTATCTGACGGATACTGCCTATATTTATGATCCGGAACACCGGATTGAGTTTATTTTGAGTGCTACCATTTACGTAAACAAGAATGGTGTGTTTAACGATGAGTTCTATGAATATACAGAAACGGGAATACCCTTTCTGTCCCAAATCGGACGTGAAATTTACAAACAACACCTTACGAGATAAATGCGGGAGACAGATGGGGTGATCTTTTCTTTAACCGTGATAACCGTTGCATGAATCTCAAGGGTTATGAGAATGTTGTAAAACGCTCTCACCCGATACAACATCCCGACTGATGATAAAACAAACTAAAAGTTCATTACAGATCCGGTAACGCGACCGGGCTTTTGGCGTATCAATTTAAAAGTGTACCTTGAACAGGAAATTACTTTAAACCAGACAAATTTCGCCTTCATTCGTACAACGAATACGTGATGGGTATGTAACCGTTTAAAGTCTTATAATGTCCGGTATGGGAAAACGTATCAGTTCGATTGATATTCTTCGGGGTATCGTAATGATTTTGATGGCTCTGGATCATGTACGAGATTATTTTCACCTTAATGCTTTGGCAGGCAACGATCCTACAAACCTGGATACTACAACACCATTTTTATTTTTTACCCGATTCATCACACATTTTTGCGCTCCTGTATTTGTCTTTTTAGCAGGTACTTCAGCATTTTTATTCGGACGAAATAAGACCAAAAAAGATTTGTCCTATTTTCTAATTACCAGAGGTATTTGGCTGATCCTCGTGGAAATTTTTATAAATAATTTTTTATGGTGGTTTGATTTGTCTTTCGGTTTCATCAACCTTCAGGTAATATGGGTTATTGGTTTGTGTATGATTGTATTGGGAATTGCCGTATACTTACCCACTTCTTTCCTTATCGCTATAGGGCTTCTTCTGGTTTTCGGTCATCACATACTGGACTCTATTACCATGCAGGGAAAAAGTTTTTCTTCTGTAATCTGGTATGCCCTCCATCAAGTGAATGGTTTTCAGATAGGTGAAAATCGCTATTTGTGGTTTTCTTATCCGGCTATTCCATGGATCGGAGTTATGTTTTTAGGATATGCGCTTGGACAGTTATACACCACATTCTCTTCGAGTGATCGGAAGAAATGGTTGTTATATTTAGGCCTTGGCTGTATTTCTTTATTTTTTGTACTGCGCGGTTTGAATATTTATGGCGATCCGACTCCCTGGGAAGTACAACAGGATACCACAACAACACTTCTTTCTTTTTTTAAGTTAAATAAATATCCTCCTTCCCTATCGTTTTTACTTATTACACTGGGTCCTGCATTTTTAGCACTCAGAGCTCTGGAAAACAGTACGGGACGTATTGCTCAATTTCTTACCGTATACGGTCGTGTTCCGTTTTTCTATTATATACTCCATATTTTAATCATACATCTCGCAGCCATGCTCGGGTTATTTATTACAGGAAAAGACTGGAAACTAATGATCTTATCAAACGAGTCTTTTTCTCAGAATGCGTTAAACGGATACGGGTACTCTTTAGGTATTGTTTACCTCGTTTGGATCGGGATCGTTCTTTTGTTATATCCCATCTGTAAAAGATATATGATTTATAAAGCCGGGAATAAGGATAAAAAGTGGCTCAGCTACCTCTAACAAGTATTTGTATTCTTAAAAACAAAGCGCTGTGATAAGGTTAAACTTTTCCTAAACATCATGTTTTTCCCAAACATTTGCACATCTTTATAGAAATGATTGTTTTTCCAAAGAAAAAGATAATCCTGATATGGTGCCTGCTCGGATCCGGCTTCTTTTTGTTTTCCCAACAATCTCAGGGGAAAATAACTATACATCAGGTATCCGGCATTAAATTGGCGGTTTACACACCGCCTAACTATAGCCCTGAGGAAAAATATCCGGTACTCTATGTAAATGACGGACAATGGTTGTTTTCTTATCCGGAATCCATACAATTGGACAGGCAACTGGATTCGGTTATTTCGGAAAAAAAGGTACCTCCCCTTATTGCAGTAGGTATTTACAGCGATGTAAGAGAGCGGGCTGCCGCCTATGTACCTTATCCCGATCCTGGTGTATTTGGTTTTGATCCTCATTCCAAGCCCAAAGCGAAATGGTACGCACATAAATTGACAAAAAAAATAATCCCGTTTATTGACAAGCACTACAGCACGAATGCGACACCAAAAAACCGAGCTATTTTCGGTTTCTCTTTCGGCGGTTTGCAGGCTACCTGGATGGCCCTTAATTATCCTGATTACTTCGGTATGAGTGCCGGCTTTTCGCCATCATACTGGGTTGCGGATTACCAAATATTCACGGAAGCTGAAAAATATCGAAAGGGGAATGTACTATGGTTTGATATAGGTACTAGAGAATGGAACTATTATATTCCCATGATAAAGAAAATAACCGATCGCGGAGGCATTTACGGAACTTCGCTCTTTTATTTTGAAGTACCTGAAGGAAAACATCTGGTGGACGACTGGAAAACCAGAATTCTTTATCCCATATACCTTTTTGCCGGTAGAGAATTGCTTACCATAAAAAGCTGGGATATTGAAACAGAAGTCATAAAAAGCCAGTCAAAAGCAGGTATTTACTATCTGCGAATAAACCCCGTTGTAACGCTAAAGAACGGCGTAAAATATTCATTAGCTACGCAGGCGGGCTACAGGCTTTTAAATGCATCCGATGGAGAAATAAAAGAGGACGGGCGTTTTCGTTTTTTTACAAAAAACGATCTTAATGTAGAAATCACCTATAAAGACCTAAAGAAGTTGGTGGTAATAAAGTACAATTCCGTAAAAGAAAAAATGAATTAATCTACAAATCCTGATAAAAGGTCAAACCGTTTCTATATAAATCGTAAAAAGCAAATTCCCGAGTGCCCCATGGTGTATTTTTTAAAGCTGTCTTCTCGTGAAAAACCTGCGCCGCTTCATATTCTTTAAATAGGGCTTCAATATGTTGTGTAATAATCCGTAGCATGGGGCGGTTTATACGTATATCCCATTCCTTTGCGTCATGCCATTGCAGATGTATTTCTATTCCATCGCGGACAACTCCGGCATAGGAAGGAGCTATTTCGGCATCTTTAAACGACAGCGTAAAACCCAAATTATCCACATAATAGGCAATAGCCTCGGAAACATTTTGAACAGGTAGTACAGGGTGGATTTTATGTAAGTATCCTTTCACGGGAGCGTCTAGTATATTAGTTTCTAACCACCTAATATACAGCTTAATCATGAAAACTACTGGCATTCTTTTTACGCTGCTTGTTTGCAATATTCTTTTTGGACAACGCCCGCTGGCCAAAGACCATGGAAAATTCTTTGAGCGGGAAGGTGTTAAAATGTTATATGGCGGGAGTGAACATGAACATTTTATTATCGACAATCTCGAATTGAAGCAAGCGCAATTTCACTATGGACTGAGCAGAGAAGCTTTTCCGGCATTGTTACAACCCGCCTTTTATTCGGTAAAGGAAGCGGATAAAAACTGGAAAAATTCGGATAGGTTCCTGGTTGCAAAAAAAGGAAATATGGTTAAAGCCTATGGTGTAAAGGACCTTATAAGGCATGAGGTTGTTAATGATGAGATTGACGGCGAGCCCATTTTTGCCGCCTATTGTATTCTAGCTGATCTCGGTGCTGTTTACAAAAGAACATATCAGGATAAGGTGTTTACATTTGCCGTAAGCGGGTATACCTATTTCGATCCGAAAATTTGGAATGGTCTTGATGGATTCATTCTGTGGGACCGGGAAACGGAAAGTTTATGGTGGCCGTTAATAGACAAAGCAGTCTCGGGAGATCTCAAAGGTGTTCCTTTAATAAAACTGGAGGCTTCCTACTGGGAAGATACCACCTGGGGAAAAATCAAGAAAAAATATCCTGATGCACTGATAATGATTTCAAATCAGGATTTTATCAGGCCCCGAGGTTGGAAACGGTATGGGGATGTTTCTGATATTGTCAAGAAGTACCGGAAGAATTATTAAAACGCTTCTCGCTTTATTTGAAGTACTTCCTCCTGGTATTCCGAGACTATTTCTCTGATTATTTGAGCTGTGGGTTTAATATCGTGGATTAATCCGGCTATTTGCCCAATTTCCAGTTCGCCTTCTTCCATATCTCCTTCAAACATTCCTCGTTTAGCTCTGGCCCTTCCCAAATGAGCTTTGAGTTCATCGACAGAGGCACAGGAATCGTACAATTCCTGTAAATCATAGAAGAATTTATTTTTGATCAGGCGTACCGGAGCCAGTTCTTTTAAGGTTAGTTGTGTATCTCCTTCCCGGGTTTGTACAACACGTTTCTTAAAATTAATATGGGAAGATGCTTCTTCACTAGCAACAAACCGGCTTCCTATCTGTACTCCATCGGCACCGAGAACCATGGCCGCCAACATCCCCTTTCCATTGGCGATTCCCCCGGCCGCAATGAGGGGAACCTGTATTTGCTCTTTAACCATGGGGATTAGTGTAAATGTGGTGGTTTCCTCTCTGCCGTTATGCCCGCCTGCTTCAAAACCTTCGGCAACAATGGCGTCTACCCCTGCTTCCTGGGCCTTTAGAGCAAACTTAACACTACTAACCACATGTACCACCGTAATTCCTTTTTCCTTTAGCCAGGAAGTCCAGGTCTTTGGGTTTCCAGCAGAAGTAAATACAATTTTTACTCCTTCCTCAGCTATAATATCCATAATTTCTTCAATGTTCGGGTAAAGCAAAGGTACATTCACTCCAAAAGGTTTATCGGTTGCCCTTTTGCATTTTTGAATATGCTCCCGGAGAACTTCAGGATACATGGAGCCGGCTCCAAGAAGCCCTAATGCTCCATTATTACTTGCGGCCGAAGCCAGGCGCCATCCGCTGGCCCAAATCATACCTGCCTGAATAATAGGATATTTAATATTAAAAAGTGTGGTTATTGTATTGTGCTTCATCATTTTTAAATATATCAGGAAATAACTCCGGAGCCAATCAGTTCTTCGCCTGCATACCAGGCTACGAACTGCCCTTCGGTAATGGCCGTCTGAGGTTTTTCAAAATCTACATACATACCTCCTTCTGTTTTATAAAGGGTAGCAGCCTGTAAAGGCTGGCGATATCTAATTCGCGCCTGTACCGGCATAGATTCATCAACCGATAATGCCATGTCGTCTCTTACCCAGTGCAATTCATCGTCTGATACAAACAGTGTGCGCCGGTAAAGCCCCGGATGTTCTTTACCCTGACCAGTGTATATAATGTTTTCTTCCACATCGGTGTCAATAACAAAAAGCGGCTCCACCGTTCCTCCAACCGCCAGGCCTTTCCGTTGCCCTTTTGTAAAATAATGAGCTCCCTGGTGCTTTCCAACAATCTTCCCATCCTCTATAGAATAGGCATATTTCTCGGCAAAGTATGCGAGTTCTTCCCGTTTATTCTCAAATTTTGGTGCCGAGCGGTGATATACACCCTGTTTTTCAGGGATCTCTACAATGACTCCTTCTTTTGGTTTAAGTTTTTGCTGCAAAAAGTCCGGCAAGCGAACTTTCCCGATAAAACACAAACCCTGAGAGTCTTTTTTATCGGCTGTTACCAGGTTATTTTCCGCGGCAATCTTCCTAACCTCCGGTTTTGTCAATGCTCCTATCGGGAATAAGGTTTTAGCCAGTTGTCCCTGCGACAATTGACAAAGAAAATACGATTGGTCTTTATTGGTATCCACTCCAGATAGTAAGCGGTATATTGTCTTGCCATTTCGGTCGATTTCTCCTTTTCTGCAATAATGTCCCGTAGCCACAAAATCCGCCCCAAGATCCAAAGCCATTTTCATAAAAACATCAAACTTAATCTCTCTGTTGCACAAAACATCCGGATTTGGTGTTCTTCCACGCTCATATTCATTAAACATATAATCCACAATCCGTTCTCTGTACTGTTCACTTAAGTCCACCGTTTGAAACGGTATACCCAGTTTTTCGGCTACTATCATAGCATCATTACTATCATCCAACCAGGGGCATTCGTTTGAAATGGTAACGGAATCGTCATGCCAGTTTTTCATAAAAAGGCCGATCACCTCATATCCCTGTTCCTTTAAAAGATAGGCTGCCACGCTTGAATCAACCCCGCCCGACAAACCTACAACTACTCTTTTCATGTCCTTAAAATAATGGCAAAATTACGAAAATATGATATTATGAAATTCCCATAAGTCGATTCGGTTAAAAAAACATCAAAAACATTTTGTTTAATTTTTTTTAGAAAATGTTAGACAAATCAAATTTATTTTATATATTTGTTTAATGTTATTTCAAAAATGTTAAACTAAAAATCTTGTAACGATGAAAGCACTTTCCAAAATTCTGTCGGCTATGTCCATCATAGCTTTATTCCTGACCTTTACATCCTGTAGTGATGATGATAATAATAGCGGAGCTCCTACCCCAGGTCCTATGTCAATTACCGAAACAACACAAAATACCAGTGATTTGAGTATTTTGGTCGAGGCATTAATCAAAGCTAATCTGGCTCAGACATTAGATGATCCCGGTTCATTTACGGTTTTTGCCCCTACCAATCAGGCCTTCTCCAAGCTGTTGAACGATTTGGGATTCGATAGTCTGGACGATGTCCCTATCGAAGCCTTAACAAATATTTTGTTGAATCATGTTATAAATGGATTAAACAATAGTTCTTCACTAACATCCGGATATATTAATACCCTTGGAATCGGAGCGGCAGGTAAAAACCTGAGTATGTACGTAGATACCTCAAGAGGCGTTGTTCTTAACGGTATTTCGGAAGTTGTAACCCCGGATATCAGTGCTTCCAACGGGATCATTCATATCGTAGATGCGGTTATTACACCTCCTACCATAGTAACGTTTGCTTTGGCTGATCCTAACTTTACTTCCCTGGTAGCTGCCCTAACACGAAATGATCTCACTTTTGATTACGTTACAACCCTTTCAACACCTGATGGTACGGACCCTGCACCTTTCACGGTTTTTGCTCCTACGAATGATGCCTTTGGCGATTTAATTACCGAATTGGGTATTAGCGGTTTGGCTGATATCTCCGAGCCTGTTCTTAAAGCAACCCTGGATTACCATGCTGTTGCGGGAGCAAATGTAGTTTCGGGAGATCTAACAGATGATATGACGGTTTCCACGCTGGGTGGTGATATCACTGCTAATGTAACCGGCGGAGCAACCCTTACCGATGCCAATGGAAGAATAAGCAATATTATTGCTGTTGATGTACAGGCGGCAAACGGAGTTATTCATGCGATAGACAAAGTAATTCTACCTCCCCTGCCAGAGCCTCTATCTATCACGGAAACAGCGCAAAACACGAGTGATCTAAGTATTTTAGTTGAAGCTTTAACGAAGGCCAATCTGGCTCAGACATTAGACGATCCCGGTTCTTTTACGGTTTTTGCACCTACAAATCAGGCATTTACCAATCTTTTAAACGATTTGGGTTTTGCAAGTCTAAATGATGTACCTGTAGATGTTCTGACTAATATTTTACTCAATCATGTGGTCAGCGGAATAAATGAAAGCTCTTCATTAACCACGGGTTATGTTAATACATTGGCTACCGGGCCCGGAGGAAAAAACCTGAGTATGTATATTAACACTTCAGGCGGTGTGAGTCTTAATGGCATTTCGAATGTTACCATGCCTGATATTTCTGCTTCGAATGGGGTTGTTCATATCGTTGATGCTGTTATTACCCCGCCTACCATTGTAACTTTTGCACTGGCCGATCCTAACTTTAGTACTTTAGTCGCTGCTTTAACGCGTAATGATCTTACTTTTGATTATGTAACCGCCCTGTCTACCCCGGATGGATCGCATCCGGCTCCATTTACGGTTTTTGCACCGACAAATGACGCCTTTGGCGATTTAATTACTGAATTAGGCATCAGTGGTTTGGGAGATATCTCAGAACCTGTTCTTAAAGCCACGTTGGATCATCATGCTGTTGCTGAAATGAATGTGGTTTCCGGTGATTTAATGGATGCAATGACTATTCATACGCTGGGCGGAGATATCACGGCCAATATAACAGGAGGAGCAACCCTTACCGACGCCAACGGGAGAATAAGTAATATTATTGCCGTTGATGTACAGGCAGCAAATGGTGTAATACATGTTATTGACAAAGTCATACTCCCTCCTTTATAAATAATATACATAAAAAAACGCCCGACATGATCGGGCGTTTTTCTTTGGTTGGTTAGTAATTATTAGTCTGATAATACCTTTTTCACAAGAATTTCTTTTCCGGTATTAACTTGCATTATATATAACTCCGATGGCATTCTACCTAACGGAAGTTGTAGTACATTCACTCCGGGAGAAACCTCATAGGTATCCGATTTATGAATTAATCTTCCCCGCAGATCAAATAATTCTACATTCACCTGGGCTTTATATCCGATACTCAGTTTCACATTTAACTCATTTTCAAATGGTAGCGGGAAGGCCTCAACTATAGTACTTTCCGGAACTGAAGCCTCCAGAGTTGTATCATTTGTTGTTAAAGCTATCGTTTCATCCGGCCTGTCGAAAGGTTGGGCCGTAGATTTAGCTACCGAAAGACCAAGAGTCTCTTCCTCAGGAACTAAATCACAGGTAACCGCGTGTATGGATATCCACATATCGCCAGAACAACTGGCTGCTTTTCTGCAATTATCCAATACATTGTACAACTGTGTTTCGTTATTTTCATATCCCGCACAACCAAACTGTCCCGGAGAAGCAAAGCATTTGCCCTTTTTATTGGTTGGCAACGGATCGGTACAACTCGTATGCACATGCCATTCCGTAATAAAATGTTGTCCGTCTGTGGTTTCTATGTTCACAATCGGTGTGCCTCCGTTATAATATACGGTTACGGTTCCTACCAAATCTCCGGTACTTCCGTTTCCATTACACTCATTAGGTGCACCTTCCAGTAAGTCGAATGTATACGGTGTATCACTCGGACTTATCTGCGTAGTCCACCCCCAATTAGGTGAAGCACATCCAAATGTATTGTTACAAACACTGGAACCGTTCTGAGCCCTTGCCCAGGATGTTCCACAATCCTGAGAAACCGTATAAGAACAACTGCTGCTACAACCTTTGGAGTCTGTTATTTTAACAGAATAAACTCCTGCCTGGGAAACAATGATGGTCTCACCAGTTTCTCCAAAAATTTCAACACCGTCTTTCAGCCACTGATAGGTATAACCCGGAGTACCTCCAAATCCTGTTACTCCCAGTTTAAGACTTGTTCCATAATCTTCCACCAAAGCTATATCGCAACTTGGATTCGGATTTACAGTAACCTTTATGGATGTTTGTGCTCCATTACCACAGGCATCTGTTGCGGTCCACGTCACTGTAGTTGTCCCTACCGGGAATACAGCAGGAGCATCATTATTTACCACTATTTCACCCGAAGACGAACAATTATCAGTAACTACCGGTGTGGGTAGTACAATAGGTTCTCCATCGCACACCTCAATATCCTCCAACTCGTTAAATACCGGCTTGGTCTTGTCATAAGGACGTGTTACACGTACCGTTACCTCGTCCGCTGCATTGCCGCAGTCGTCCGTTACATTAAAGGTATAGTCCCGATACTGACTGCATCCGTCCGCGCCATCCATCACTGCTCCCGCAACACCTTCTAAAATATCACCCGTGGCATCCGTACAGTTATCAGACCAGGTCGTTGTTACCTTTTCGGGCCAGTCGGCATTACACACCGTGATATCTATATCATCAGGATCTACTATCACTGGCTTGGTCTTGTCGTATGGACGCGTTACACGTACCGTTACCTCGTCCGCTGCATTGCCGCAGTCGTCCGTTACATTAAAGGTATAATCCCGATACTGACTGCATCCGTCGGCGCCATCCATCACTGCTCCCGCAACACCTTCTAAAATATCACCCGTGGCATCCGTACAGTTATCAGACCAGGTCGTTGTTACCTTTTCGGGCCAGTCGGCATTACACACCGTGATATCTATATCATCAGGATCTACTATCACTGGCTTGGTCTTGTCATAGGGTCGTGTTACACGTACTGTTACCTCGTCCGCTGCATTGCCGCAGTCGTCCGTTACATTAAAGGTATAATCCCGATACTGACTGCATCCGTCGGCGCCATCCATCACTGCTCCCGCAACACCTTCTAAAATATCACCCGTGGCATCCGTACAGTTATCAGACCAGGTCGTTGTTACCTTTTCGGGCCAGTCGGCATTACACACCGTGATATCTATATCATCAGGATCTACTATCACTGGCTTGGTCTTGTCGTATGGACGCGTTACACGTACCGTTACCTCGTCCGCTGCATTGCCGCAGTCGTCCGTTACATTAAAGGTATAATCCCGATACTGACTGCATCCGTCGGCGCCATCCATCACTGCTCCCGCAACACCTTCTAAAATATCACCCGTGGCATCCGTACAGTTATCAGACCAGGTCGTTGTTACCTTTTCGGGCCAGTCGGCATTACACACCGTGATATCTATATCATCAGGATCTACTATCACTGGCTTGGTCTTGTCGTATGGACGCGTTACACGTACCGTTACCTCGTCCGCTGCATTGCCGCAGTCGTCCGTTACATTAAAGGTATAATCCCGATACTGACTGCATCCGTCGGCGCCATCCATCACTGCTCCCGCAACACCTTCTAAAATATCACCCGTGGCATCCGTACAGTTATCAGACCAGGTTGTTGTTACCTTTTCGGGCCAGTCGGCATTACACACCGTGATATCTATATCATCAGGATCTACTATCACTGGCTTGGTCTTGTCATAGGGTCGTGTTACACGTACTGTTACCTCGTCCGCTGCATTGCCGCAGTCGTCCGTTACATTAAAGGTATAATCCCGATACTGACTGCATCCGTCGGCGCCATCCATCACTGCTCCCGCAACACCTTCTAAAATATCACCCGTGGCATCCGTACAGTTATCAGACCAGGTCGTTGTTACCTTTTCGGGCCAGTCGGCATTACACACCGTGATATCTATATCATCAGGATCTACTATCACTGGCTTGGTCTTGTCGTATGGACGCGTTACACGTACCGTTACCTCGTCCGCTGCATTGCCGCAGTCGTCCGTTACATTAAAGGTATAATCCCGATACTGACTGCATCCGTCGGCGCCATCCATCACTGCTCCCGCAACACCTTCTAAAATATCACCTGTGGCATCCGTACAGTTATCAGACCAGGTTGTTGTTACCTTTTCGGGCCAGTCGGCATTACACACCGTGATATCTATATCATCAGGATCTACTATCACCGGCTTGGTCTTGTCATAAGGACGCGTTACACGTACCGTTACCTCGTCCGCTGCATTGCCGCAGTCGTCCGTTACATTAAAGGTATAGTCCCGATACTGACTGCATCCGTCCGCGCCATCCATCACTGCTCCCGCAACACCCTCTAAAATATCACCCGTGGCATCCGTACAGTTATCAGACCAGGTCGTTGTTACCTTTTCGGGCCAGTCGGCATTACACACCGTGATATCTATATCATCAGGATCTACTATCACCGGCTTGGTCTTGTCGTATGGACGCGTTACACGTACCGTTACCTCGTCCGCTGCATTGCCGCAGTCGTCCGTTACATTAAAGGTATAGTCCCGATACTGACTGCATCCGTCCGCGCCATCCATCACTGCTCCCGCAACACCTTCTAAAATACTGCCCGTGGCATCCGTACAGTTATCAGACCAGGTTGTTGTTACCTTTTCGGGCCAGTCGGCATTACAGACCGTGATATCTATATCATCAGGATCTACAATCACTGGTTTGGTCTTGTCATAAGGACGTGTTACACGTACCGTTACCTCGTCCGCTGCATTGCCGCAGTCGTCCGTTACATTAAAGGTATAGTCACGATACTGACTGCATCCGTCCGCGCCATCCATCACTGCTCCCGCAACACCTTCTAAAATATCACCCGTGGCATCCGTACAGTTATCAGACCAGGTTGTTGTTACCTTTTCGGGCCAGTCGGCATTACACACCGTGATATCTATATCATCAGGATCTACTATCACCGGTTTGGTATCGTCTGGTAATACGGTAAATTTCCGTTCACAGGAGACTTCAAAATTACACGCATCACTGATTGTATATTTTATGGTGACCATGCCGCCGCATGCATCAGGTGCATCGGCTACAGTAGGTTTTCCGGGTTGTAAAACTCCATCTTTATACCAGTTAATCACCGGATTCTGATTAGGATTTCCGGAAGCAACAAAACCATCTAAGAAAGTTTGGAATGAATTGTTAATATCAGTCTGTGTCTGACATGAAGGTTCTATAACATCGTCCGGACAAGCTGTGGTTAGCGGAATACAATCTTCTATTTCACATTCCTTTACTTTAAAATTTAAAGACCCATTGGTGGGAGCATCGTAAAATAAAGCAATATAATATACATTATATACGTCCGTACCAATATCGGCATTAGGGTTAACCCACGCCTCATATTGATTGTTATCGCTACACGCCACCAAATCGCCCGCATCAAAATTTGCACAACGGGCCGGATCGGAAAGAGCGTCTAATACGGTGGCATAATCTCCCGGAGACGTAAAACTGCCGGCATGAAACAACCACCAGGAATCGGATGCTCCTACTGCCTGAATTTTGGTCCCCTTAACCGTTGGAGGGGTTGCAAATACAATCCATTGTAAATAATTCCCGGTGGAACACTGCCCGCCATTAAACAATGCCTGCGTAGAAAGAGAAGCATTGGCAAACTGAATAGTAGTGATATCGGCTACTGCATCGGAAGATGCGTCAATCCCACAACCATCGGTATCGGCAGCATTCGTACAATTGATTAAACCTGATTCAACCGCTCCGCTATTGGAACAGTATACTTTAGCGTTACACGGATCGGTTCCATGTCCTACAACCATATCCGGTCTACATTCGGCCGGCGAGCTTTCACATTGTGCTATACTTTCTGTGGGCATTGCCAAAGCAACCATCACAATCAAAAAAGTAATAATACGGGAATAAGCAATCGGGTTGGTCAAATTAAAAACACCGTCTTGAAAAGGACTTTTTGTTGTCCTGAAGGCGCTACGGGGTGGGGGTGCTGTGCTTGTACACTTCCGTACAATAAAAGTGCAAAGCGAAGTAATTTTTTCCATAGTGAATATATTAGTTAGTTACTCTACCATAACACTTTGGAAAGCTGATAATTAATCCAGGGCAGCACTCAATAATTAATTCTATTATTTGTTTAGTCGCTTCTGAAACCGGGGAAGTATTTAAGCAACTATTCGGATCAATTGTGAATTTATCATCAAATTCACAAATATTAAGGGGCCTTAAATAAGGGGGAAGTACATTACCTAAACAGGCAATTAAAGATCTATTTTTTAATCTATCAGACATATGAATAACAGCCTAATTTCCAGTACATTAAATTTCACCAAAATTTTAATAATAAAAAAGGGGGTTTTTCCTTTATTCGATAAAGTGTATGAAATCATCTATAAAATGAGAGACATCCTGCACAGAATGTCTCTCATTTTCAATTATTTATAAGGGTAAATTGCGATTCGTAAGATAAATCTGCACAAACAATATTTTTGCCTTACCTTTTACCCGCTTTTTTCTGAGCCTCAGCTTGCTCCATCATTTCACGCATTTTACGCTGAAACTTGTTTTCTTTTTTCGGTTTTTTCTTATTCTCCTGTATCTGTGCATGGATTTTATCTTCGTCCAGAATATAATTTTTAATAACCAGCATAATACCAATTGTAATCAGGTTGGACACAAAATAATACAAACTCAATCCACTGGCATAATTATTAAAGAAGAACAGCATCATTAACGGAGAGATGTACATCATATACTTCATCATCTTACTCATATCGGGCATCCCTTCCTGGGCCGGTTGCTGTGCCGCCATTTGTTGCCCTGTCGTCATTCGCATATAGAAAAAGATCGCTACCGATGCCAGGATGGGAAACAGGCTCACGTGATTTCCATAAAACGGAATATGAAAGGGGAGTTTGGCAATTACATCGTAAGACGATAGGTCTTCGGCCCATAGAAAACTCTTTTGCCGTAATACGAAAGCCGACGGAAAGAACATAAACAGGGCATAAAAAACCGGGAGTTGAAGTAGTGCCGGGATACAACCAGCCATCGGACTAACTCCGGCCTTGCTGTACAACTTCATGGTCTCCTGTTGCTTTTTCATGGCATTGTCTTTATACTTGGCATTTATCTCGTTCACCTCAGGTCGAATTATTTTCATTTTTGCCTGAGACAAGTATGATTTATACGTAACAGGCGACAAAGCAATTCGTACCAAAACCGTCATGGCAATAATAGCAAAACCGTATGGCAGGAAGGAACTAAGGAATCCAAAAAGCGGGATCAACACATAGCGGTTAATCCAACCAAAAATTCCCCATCCCAACGGAATTACCTCATCGAGATTTCTATCGTAAGAGTTCAGTATTTTGAAATCGGATGGCCCGTGATACCAATCCATGGTATAGTTTATATCCCCGCTGTTTATTTCCAACGGAGCCGTAACTGCAAAGCTCTTGGTAAACAACGTGTCTTTCTCCTCATCTTCAACAAGGTTTTCCGAAACAAATTTTGCCGTTTTAAAAGCTTTATCGGTTAATAGTATCGAGGAAAAGAAATGTTGTTTATACGCAGCATAGGTAACGCTGACTGCTTCATCCTCCGTATGTGCGCGTTGACCGAGATAATCGTCTTTTCCGTCTTCGTATTCATACACCAATTCGGTATAACGATTTTCATAACTGATACTTTTCGCCCGACGGAAAGATTTTAGCTTCCAGTTTAAGACTGCCGGTTGAGACTGATTAAGGATGTTTCCAAGTCCTTGCGATCTTACGGTAAAGCCCACCATATAATCATCAGGTTTTAACTCATATCGATACTCCAGAAATTGATTTTCGGATACTTTCAATTTCATAGAAAGTATCTGATTATCGCCATTTTTGGAAATTGAAGGCTGGAAATACAAATCCCTGGTATTGAGCGTCCTGTTATCGGAAGTTCCAAAACTTATATCAAAAGACGCATTGCCATCTTTAATAAGATAAACCGGTAGGGAATCGAATGTAACAAAGTTTTTCATTTTGGCTTCGACTATTTCCCCTCCTTTATTACTGATCTTGAATTTTATCAGGTTATTTTCAATTTCTACGGTTTTGTCTGAAGCAGATGGCAAGGTTGCCGAATAGGCAAAAGCTCCGAGACTACCTTTATACTGTTCAAGTGCTACAGAATCGGTGAGATCTGTTTTAACCTCCTGTTGATGGCTAGTTACGGGTTCCTGTTGTTTAACCGTATCTACCTGTTCCTGTTGTTTCGCTTTTTGTGCTTCTATTTCTTCCGGTGTAGGTTGGTTTTGATACATGACCCACATCAGGATCACTCCGATAAGTGCAAAACCTAAAATGGAATTAAAATCTAATTTTTTCTCGTCTTCCATGAATATGTATTTCTCTCAATAAAAAGCCCAACAAATATTGGGCAATAAGCAATCCAGCAAAGATAAATCCAAAAAAGGAATTTATGCCAAAGTGGCATTGCTTTTCTTCTTTTTGTATGTCAGGGAAGCCCTGACAAAAGCCACAAACAAAGGATGGGGTTCGGCTACGGTACTTTTATATTCAGGATGATATTGAACTCCCATAAACCAGGGGTGTTCCGGTAGTTCAATTATTTCCACCAAACCAGTTTCCGGATTTAATCCGGTGGCAGTCATTCCTGCTGCCTCAATTTGTTCCTTAAAATCATTATTAAACTCGTACCGATGTCTATGTCGTTCGGAAATAAGCTCATTCTGATAAATAGATGCTGCCCTGCTTCCATTTTTTAAATGACATTCCCAGGCTCCCAGTCGCATGGTTCCTCCTTTATTGGTAATTGTTTTTTGGTCTTCCATCAGGTCTATAACCGGGTAAGGAGTCTCAGGGTTCATTTCGGTGGAATTTGCCGATTGTAGTCCGAGTACGTTTCTCGAAAACTCAATTACTGCCATTTGCATCCCCAGACAAATCCCCAGAAACGGAATTCCATGCTCCCTGGCATATCGAATGGCTTCGATTTTACCTTCCACTCCACGCTCTCCAAAACCGGGAGCCACCAACACCCCGTCTAGATGTGCAATTTTATTCTGCAAAACATCTTCATTTATGTATTCCGAATGAATACTCTGTACTTCTACTTTCACCTCATTTTCCGCACCTGCATGAATAAAGGCTTCCAGAATAGATTTATAGGAATCCTGAAGCTCTACATATTTTCCGATCAGTCCGATTTTTACCGTATGCTTCGGATTTTTATATCGATCGATAAAGGTATTCCATCCCGTTAAATCAGGTTGTCCGCCATCAGGCAGGGCAAGTTTTTTCAGTGCTACGGTATCGAGTCCCTCTTCCAGCATCATATTAGGAACATTGTAAATAGTATCGGCATCTATTGACTGGATAACGGCTTCTCTTTTTACATTGCAAAACAGCGCTAATTTATCTCTTAAATCGTCTGATAACTCATGCTCCGTTCTGCATACCAATATATCAGCTTTTATCCCACTTTCCATTAAGGTCTTAACCGAATGCTGGGTGGGTTTTGTTTTCAGTTCTCCCGCTGCCGATAAAAAGGGCACCAGTGTTAAATGCACTACAATAGCATTGTTATCACCCAATTCCCATAACAATTGACGAACCGCTTCTATATAGGGCAGCGACTCAATATCGCCTACTGTACCGCCAATTTCAGTAATAACAATATCGTATTCACCGCTGTTCCCCAATATCTGAATTCGCTCTTTTATTTCATTGGTAATATGGGGAACTACCTGAACCGTTTTTCCAAGAAATTCGCCTCGGCGTTCTTTTTCTATTACGCTCTGATAAATCCTCCCCGTAGTTACATTATTTGCCTGGGAAGTCCTGACATTGAGAAAACGTTCGTAATGCCCTAAATCCAAATCCGTTTCGGCTCCGTCATCGGTTACATAACATTCTCCGTGTTCATAGGGATTGAGTGTTCCGGGATCTACATTAATATACGGATCCAGTTTCTGTATGGTGGTTTTATAACCACGGGCCTGTAACAATTTAGCCAGAGAGGCTGCTATAATACCCTTCCCCAGGGAAGAGGTAACACCTCCCGTTACAAAAACATATTTGGTAGTTGCCATGAAAGTTGCGTTGTGTTGTTAACGCGCACAAAAATACAAATTGATAAGAGATAATGGAAAAAATGTAGCTTTTTATATCCATAACTCATGTTAAATTTAAAAAAAGCTTCACCTCCGTAATCCAATTTTACTGTGTTTCTCGTAAGGATAATTAAAGGCCTATTTTAATTGCCCCCTGGAATCTAATCGGCATCCTTATTTTCAGGTTTCCAGTTTCAGGTTTTAAAATGGCTATTACTTAACCCAATAAATTTAGAGACCCGTATGAAATTATTAAAACCTATGGTGCTATTACCCCTGTTGTGTTTATTAATAGGTTGCACCAATGATGAAGGAGAAGAAAAAATAGTGGATGTTGCCGAAATTTCCGGAGCATGGAATCTGACCATGGTGGATTCTGATGAGGGCGTGGCAAGATTTTCCAGTGGAGAACTCACTGCAGAAACGCTGCTATCGGTATCGAGTAAAGATGAGAATACCACATTAATTATAGGTAAAGATCCAAACACGGTTGAAAGTAATGGCGGGTTTACCATGATATATACTTTAAAACAGGGAAATCAGGTTGTAAATACGTTTGAGCAGGTTGTTGAAAACCTTTATTACGACGCGGGTAGCTGGGAATTTTCTGAAACCTCAGGAATTGTCTTTATACCGGCCGAGGACTCCTTAGGTCTTGAATTGGCCTTTGAAATTGTTGAGCTAACCGATAAGTCGTTAATATTGAAACAGCTAATCAACGAACCTCTGTTAATTAGTGGGTATGAAGTAGAGGCTGAGGCTTCGGTTTTTTATCACTTTGCGAAGTAATCGTATATTTCTTTAATTATATAACCGGCTTTCATGCCGGTTTTTTATTGGATTAAAAGTGATGAAATATACTGCTCCCACTGTATTTGTTGTTCCAGGTTTCTCGAATAATCTGTAGCGGCATCATAGGCTTGTTGCATACTGTCTAATTCCGTGTTTATCTCTCTATATATTTTCCTGATGGAACTTTTAACGTGATGATCAAATTCTTTACTATTTATAATACTCCTCATCTTTCGGGCATATAATTCGGTAATATCGAAATGGAGGCGTTCATGCGAAAGAATCACGCTATCGGAAAGTTCCTTTTTATACCAGGAACGTTCCGGGTAAAAAAAAGCATTGACTTTACAATCTACTTTAGCTTTCTTATTAATTAGTGTAGCAGCAAGTGTATATGAAATCCCGCTGGCTGTAACAGCAGCGGCATCGGTATCGTAATTTGGCTTTCCTCTGAAATCGGACCATGTAAGATGATATACATCATTCCAGGCGATGGTTTCGTCCTCTCCTACGAAGGAAAAAGAAACCGCAATCAACAAGATGACCCCTACGCTTTTCTTCATATTTGCAGGTATTAGTTACATTCAGGTACTATGTAAACAGAAAAAACCGCAAATTATTTTCTGAAGTGGAAATTATGTATAACACTGAAAACCAAAGAATCTACTTCGCATTGGGAGCTTCCTTAATTTCCATATTCTCATACATCATTATATGACCCGAGGTATTGTAATATCCGGAAAAAAACTTTTTATTGTAACTAAATTTGTTCTCCACATAGGCAGTTTCTCCCACTTTTCTTGAAACCGTATAAAAATCGGGATCGTATGCAAGTTTCAACAGAACATCAAAAGTTATGTCAAAGCCACGAGTAGCATATCTGTTAGGAACAAAGCCATATTTAGACCTATAGTTTTTTACAAAGGTATCATTGTCAGAGGCGATACCATCGGTTTGCGGGTAATGAAAATTCAATCTGGAAAGATAAATATTGGAAATGTTTTCGCTATCGTATATTTTAGACCGATAGGTAGTAAACATTTTTATACGGCGCTTTCCTGAGTTTACCGAGTTAAGTACCGAGGTAACATTGGCAAGCAAAGCCTCGCTTCCCGCTTCAACAACAAACCAGTTTTCCTGTTCATCTGACAGTAACGGCTCAATATCCTCCATTTTTATAAATAAATTGCTGGCCGGCTCAATTACCTCTGCTTCCGGAAAATATTGAAGTAATTTTTCCCTCGTTGCCATATTTACTTCATCGGCAATAATAAACAGTTTACCCTCCCCTATATTCTGTTTTATATAGTGTATCATCAAATCTCTTAGCGATTCACTGGTTGGTACGGTTAAAAACACGTTCTCCTCCACATTAATCTTACTATTGGTCAAAGGTGAAAAAATGGGAATCCTTAGATCTTTCAGGCTTTTTGCCAATTCGTTAAAGGCATCGGGATAAATAGGGCCAATTACGGCCTGCGTATTGGAAAAATTATATTCTTCCGCAATCTTGCGCACTTTATTTTTACTCGCTTCACTATCAAATGTTGTAACATTTACGGAAATGCCTAATTTTTTAATCGAATCTAGTGCCATTAACGCTCCGGAATAAAAATCTACGGCATACATGGTAGCATTATCTTTTTGAATGCGTTTCTTGGTAGAAGCCAATGAATCAAAATCAATATTCTTCAACCGAAACGGAAGTACAAAAGAGATATGAGCCCTGGCACCCATTTTAATACTGTCGCGAAGATCAAATTTTTCGATAATTACCGAATTTCGAATGTCGAATCCAGCACCCCTGTCTTTAGGCATTTTTAAAATCATGCCTGCTATCAGGCCCTTTTCTTTAAGCGAAGGGTTCCACGTTTCCAGCTCATCTCTGGAAGCTCCTAATTTTATCTTAAGTCGGTAAAATCCTTCTTTAGGTTTTACCTCATAAAAAACATAATTATCCGCATTCACCAATTTTTCCCGGACTTCGCGATTAGGTATTTTTAAAACCATTCCGCTTTGTAATCCAACATCTTTAAGAGCGGGGTTAAGCGCTTCGAGTTCGTGTTGTGTTAACTCCAGTTCCCTGGTAAGGCTATACATGGTTTGCTTTGGAGGCACAATATATTCTTTAAAAGCCTTTGAGCTTAAAGAGTCTGACGAAACCATTTTTGGCAGTTTTAATTGCTCGCCTACCTCAATAATTTCTTTCATTTCCGGATTCAATCTGTGCAGGCTGTCAACGCTTATCCCGTATTTATGAGCAATGCTCCATCTGGTTTCCTTGGGCTGAACGATATAGATTTCAAGAGAATCTTTCCTTAAAGCCATATCGTTTTTTGGAGGGAGCGGATTCCTAAACTTCGGAATCTGCAAACGCATCCCTTTTTTAAGATTCCTTGAATACAATTCCCGGTTATAGCGTTTTATTTCATCCTGAGTAACCCGATATTTCCTGGATAGACTGAATAAGGTTTCTTTCCTTTTTACTTTATGTCTGATAAACCCGTAAGGCTGGCGGGTTTGCTTGTTTACCGATGGTTCGACCGTGGTATCTTTGTCTTTTTCCGGAGAAGCTGATCCGATGATCAGTACAGTTCCTACTTCCAAACCATTTCTTACATCCGGATTTAACCGAATTATATCGTACGGGGTTACCCGATATTTTTTAGCGATATTTTCGACGGTTTCACCTTCTTGGACTTTGTGCTTAATTGCGGTTTGCTGAAATGCAAAAGCCGCACAACTTATAAGAAATAATCCTACTATAAATATTTTCTTCATATATGTCTCTTTTACTCCCACTCGATGGTAGCCGGTGGTTTTGAACTAATATCGTATACTACTCTATTAACGCCTTTTACCTTGTTTATTATTGTATTGGATATTTTTTGAAGAAAATCGTAAGGTAAATGCACCCAATCCGCTGTCATCCCATCGGTACTTTCTACGGCACGTAATGCCACGCACTTCTCATACGTTCTCTCATCTCCCATAACACCAACACTGTTAACAGGGAGTAACATAGCACCGGCCTGCCAAACCTGATCGTATAAGCCCCATGCTTTCAAGCCGTTAATAAAAATTGCATCTACTTCCTGTAATATTTTCACTTTTTCCTCTGTAATATCTCCCAGGATTCTTATCGCGAGGCCAGGCCCCGGAAAAGGATGTCTGCCCAGTAATTCCGCATCAATTCCCATGGAAGCTCCTACCCTGCGAACCTCATCTTTAAACAACATCCTTAGAGGCTCAACCACTTTAAGTTTCATATAATCGGGTAATCCCCCGACATTATGATGCGATTTTATAGTGGCTGAAGGTCCCTTCACTGAAACCGACTCTATGACATCCGGATAAATGGTTCCCTGCCCGAGCCAGGTAACATTTTCAATATGATGTGCTTCATCGTCAAAAACATCAATAAAAGTATTCCCAATGGCTTTCCTTTTCTCTTCCGGATCTTCCACACCATCCAATGCTTTCAAAAAACGTGCCGAAGCATCTACTCCCTTCACGTTAAGCCCCATTCCTTCATACTGCCTTAATACATCGGTAAATTCGTTTTTCCTCAATAGACCGTTATTTACAAAAATACAGTAAAGCTGTTTTCCAATGGCTTTGTTGAGAAGAACAGCAGCTACGGTTGAATCGACGCCTCCTGAAAGGCCTAATACTACCTTATCTGTACCTATTTGTTTTTTTAAGTTGGCAACGGTGATATCTACAAAATTATCAGGAGTCCAGGTTTGTTTTACTCCGGCAATATTCACTAAAAAATTCTCCAATATTCTTTTTCCTTCTGTGGTATGATACACTTCCGGATGAAACTGAATGGCATAGGTATCCTCGCCTTCAATAGTATATGCGGCGTTTTTAACATCGTGGGTACTTGCCAAAAGCATTCCGCCCCTGGGAAGGGCCTGTATGGTATCGCTATGGCTCATCCACACCTGCGATCCGATATTGACTCCCTTAAAAAACTGCCCGTTATTAATAATTTGGGATAAGTTAGCACGCCCATACTCCCTGGAATTGGACGGGGCCACCTCGCCGCCGTAAAAATGTGCGAGGTATTGTGCTCCATAGCAAACGGCCAATAGAGGGATTTTACCCTTTATCTCCGAAAGATCAGGTTGAGGGGCCTCCTCGCTTCTTACCGAAAACGGAGAACCGGAAAGAATGACCGCCTTAAACGAAGAAATATCGTCCGGGAAGTGATTGTACGGATGAATTTCACAATAAATATTTAACTCTCTTACACGTCTCGCAATCAGTTGTGTGTATTGCGATCCGAAATCCAAAATAAGTACGTTGTGTTGCATGCGCAAAAATAGTAATTTGAAGTATATTGAAAACACTTCTTTTTGACTATCTTTAATTATTAATTCACAGTATTAAAAAGTATGAAACACATCAGCGCTATAATTTTTGGAATCGCCATTGTTCTGGCCGCTTTTTTTCTCGGTAATGCTTATGTAAAAAGAGCTAATCCGGCCAGGGTTATTTCCGTAACCGGATTGGGCAACAAAGATTTCTCGTCTGATCTTATTGTATGGGAAGGTCGGTTTACCAGAACCAGTACCGATTTGCAAATGGCTTATGAGGGTTTAAACAAAGACAAAACCGTAGTTAAGGATTATTTAATTTCCAAAGGACTGTCTGCTGGTAATATTATATTTAATTCTGTACAAACCATAGAGCTTAAGGATAACAAATATGAAAATGGAAATTATGTGGGGAATGTTTTCAGGGGATATCAACTGGTGCAGGAAGTAAAAATAGAATCGAAAAATGTAGCGCTTGTGGAAGAGGTGGCCAGAGAGATCACGGAACTTTTAAACAAAGGGGTTCAATTTAGTTCACTTCCTCCCAGATACTATTATACGCAATTAGCCGATTTAAAAATTGAAATGATTTCCAAAGCAACGGAAGATGCCCGTGTAAGAGCTGAAAAAATTGCAGAAAATTCGGGAGCCGGTCTGGGAGAGCTCATATCGGCCCGTATGGGAGTTTTTCAAATAACGGGTCAGAACTCGGGGGAAGATTACTCCTGGGGGGGCGCGTACAATACTTCTTCAAAAAACAAAACCGCCTCTATTACCATGAGGCTGGAATACCGTATTAAATAAAAAAACCCGGATTTCACCGGGTTTTTCATCATTGCCTGTTGTTGGGCATTAACCAACGTAACCTAATCTTTGTATATAAAACAATTAAGTTGGTAAAAACCCTACCTGTACTGTTATTTTTTATGGATTAATCGTGTCGCCCGATGTATTAAAATTTGAGGCTAACAATGAGAAATCAAGTAATCCCACAGCTCCATCATTGTTAAAATCGGCAGCTCCGTTATATCCAGTATCGCCTTCCTGCTTATTATAAGTCGATGCCAGAATGGAAAAGTCCAATAGTGCTACCACATTGTCATTATTGGCATCACCCGCGCGCAGTTCTCCAAAATCAATTTGTAAATCTCCGTTTATTACGACTTCTACAACGCGTATCAGATATTTTGGAAAAATGATTTCCACTTTATACGTTCCGGTATCCAACGGATCCGGAACGGTAATTACTCCCTGTGTGGTAGCGGTCAGGTTATATGCGTACTTAGGTTGGGAGAGATCTCCAAGATCGTAAAAATTAATATCATAGGCCCCTGAATAATCCGATCGTCCCTGTAGACTTCCCTGTAGGGTAACCGAGAAAGATCCGCCTGTTCCCATACTATAGGACCATGCCATATTGCTCAGGTTAAACAGTGAATTATTGATTGATCCGTTAGAAACTATCAACTCGTCGTTAATTACTTTTGCCGAAGGCGCCATCATGGTAAAGGGAAGCTTACAAAGTGTTCTCCATTGATCGTTGGCTGGATTATAAATGTAAATATCATTCACATAGTTATTAGGATCTACCCTACCTCCTACGATATATATTTCATTATTATAAATAAATGTTCCCGGTTCAAAATGCGATAAAGCAACAGGAACAGGAGCAACCTCCTGCCATTGATCAGTTTGCGGGTCGTATTCGTGAACTACATCAACTTCTACAGGGTTCGTGTCGTGCCTGAAATGACCTCCGATAGCGTATAGTTTTCCATTAAAGCCCACACCACTTAAGTGATTTCTAGGAATCGGCATATCGGCCAGGGAACTCCACCCTGCAGGAATATCGTTAAGATCCAGCACGACGTGCTCTCCCGTATCGGTATCTCTGTCCAGCAACCCACCATAGTAGTGAATTTTATTATTCAGAATTGCAGCGACACCGGAGGCCTTTGCCACAGGTAACGACGGGCCAAAACTCCAACTATCGTTAACCGTATCGTAAATCTGTACCTGGTTGGTAACAGTTCCCGGATGTTGCCCGACAAAGCCCCCTATTAGCCAGATATCCGTACCTACGGTTACTATCCCCATATGGGTAAGCGGAACCGGCATGAGCGTACCGGATGACCAGTTATTGGATTGCGGATCGTAAATCTCCGTAGCTCCGGTTACATCCAATTCTTCTATAAATCCACCAAACACATACATTTTATCATTGACAACTGCGCTTTGAGCTTCGGTTTTCGTCACTGTAGTATCGGGAAGTTCATCCCAAAAACATCCTGTAAAACTACCCGCTCCAAAAACTTCGATGGCCGAAATTTTAGGGCGATTAACGGTAGGAATAAAATCTAGATCAATAATGCCATCCTGCACCGTGATCACAAAATCCTTTGTTAAAGCGGTTACAGCACCCACTTCGTCGTTTATATCCAAATCTGCCAACTCCTTTACATCTTCCAAATAAATATCAAAGACCCTACTTCCGGAGCCTCCTTCTCCACCTCCCGGAGCTCCCCAATAAATCTCGGCGAAATGCAATCGCACCGTATAGTCGCCATTTGTTACAGGTATTTCATAACTTACATTGGCCAGATCGGCAGCCGCGGTTCTTTCGGTGATATAAAGATCATCCCGCGTAGTTCCGAGAACATCGGTTATTGCAGTATTTGAAAATGGAATTCCGTTAATAGCAAATCGGTCTGATAAAAAAGTATCACTACCGTAAACTATTTGCGGTCCCCCGCAATTTATTTTTATAACCGAAGGCTCCTGAATAGGTTGTATGGAATAACCCGAATAGGATATTAAAAAAAGTAAGCCACTTACCAAGCTTGCTTTACATAAACGTAACCTCATGATATTAAGATAATTAGAGAAGTGAAATTTAGAGCTTTCATAGAGTAAAACCTATTTTTTGCGTACCAACTGATCGTTTTACTGGTTAAAATGGGTCTGTGTAAGAAATCCCTTCCAAATGATTTAGCGTGTTTTGGCGTAATTTCAATTATTATAAAAACAAGCGGCGTATTTTTCCCGGTATTTAATTGATCAGGAATTTACCATGACTTGTTATTTCATCTGATCTTACTTCATACATATATATTCCACCCGGTAAGGAGGGAAGATTTACAGATATTGTATTTCCCTGAACTGTATTATCGGTATTAATACGTTGTCCGTTTATAGAAAAAACACGGATTTGTACATGGTTTGAAAATGCTTTTTGCCCTGCTCCAAGAGTTATGTTTAAGGTAGTTTGAGTAGGTACCGGATACACGGTGGTCAGGTTTTCGGTTTGAGCAGTAAACACGGGAGTACTTAGCGTTGAGCCTGACAATGATATTTTCCATGATTTGTTTGTAATAGCGTAAACATTGTTGTTCATGCTTCCGTTAACTACAATCAGTTCATCATTGAGAATGGCAGCTCCAGGTGCCATCAAATGAAAAGGAAGCGTACCGTAATAATCCCATGTATTCACAGCGGGATCGTAGGTAATAATATCATTTTCAAATACATTCTTGCTTCGTTTCCCTCCCACAATGAAAATCTTGTTGTCATAATTTATTATTCCCGGTTCAAAATGGGATCTCGGTGTTGGCAAATCACTAATTCTTGCCCACGTATCGGTTAACGGATCGTATCGGTGAACTAATTTCTTATCCACAACAGGGCCATCGTGTCCGGTTTGGCCTCCAATAGCGTAAATTTTTCCATTGAGTGCAATTCCTCCCAAATGATTCCGCGGATCTGGCATCGGGCTTAGTGAAGTCCACCCTGCTGTCTGATTCGTTAAATCCAAAACAATCAAATCTCCTATACCCGTTTCGCGATCTGCCTTTAATCCGCCGAAATAATAAATTTTATTATCCTGATAAACCGCGGCTCCGGAAGCTCTGGCAAATGGTAAAGGCGCTCCGGAAGTCCAGGTATCGGTTACCGTATTATATATCTGAACCTTATCGGTAGCCGTTCCGGGGTCTGCACCGAGAAAGCCTCCTAAGAACCAAACCTCATCACCCACTGTTACTTTTCCCATATGTGTTCCGGGAAAAGGCATGGAGGTACCATAACTCCAGGTATTTGTCTGATAATCGTAAATCTCTGTTTTATCGGTAACATTCAAATCGTTTACAAACCCTGAAAATACATATAGCTTGCCATTTACCGTAGCCGTCTGTCCTTCCGTTTTCGCAATATCCGATCTGGAAACATCCTCCCACCGATGTGTATCTCTCATCTGTCCGCCGTAAATTTCGATAGCGGCAATAGTAGGTCTGTTAACTTCTGCCACCAGATCAATATTTAATACCCCATCGCCAACATCTGTCAAAAATTGTTTGCTCGTTGCCTGTAGCGCTCCTACCTCTTCGTAAATATCAAAATTGTCAAGAACCATTCCTCCCTCCAGGGTTATATCGAAAATCCGCTTCCCTATACCGCCGCTACCCCCTCCAGGAGCTCCCCAGTAAATTTCAGCAAAATGCAGCACAACCGTATACGATCCATTAGCAACGGGTATTTCGTAATTTACATCGGCCAGGTCGTGCGTAGCGCTTCTTTCCGTTTTATATATTTCATCATTTCCGGTATTTCCAATCCCCGTTATCGATGTATTGGCATACGCATTTCCACTGGATGCATATCTGTCTGACAAATAGTTTTTTCCTTCGAAAGAAACCCGTTCACCACCGCAATTTATTTTAATTGTAGGTGTCTGGTTTAGCGGTTCATTATTACCGGAGCGTACGGAGGTACTATAAACGCATAAAAAAAGAATGGAGAAAGCGCGTAGGTTACTGTAAAAAAAATACATTCGGGTTGCTTTTTGATTCCTTACAAAGTTACTCACAACGCTTAACAGTAGTTTTATAAATACCGTGTAAGACTCAAAATTTCGAGGAGTGGTTTTCTCACTTTTTAAAATCGGTTAAAAGGATCTTTTTACAGGCCCAACAACCACTTTAAAGCTTCTTCGATGTGTTTTTTAAAAACGGAATCGTCCGTGTAATCTGCTGTATTATGCCCTAAGGCGGTATAGAAAGATTTTCCTCCATCAAATGGTTTGTACCAGGCAATGGGCCTTTGAACATCATACGATTCGTTTCCTGTGGAAGCAACCTCCAGAACGTTGATGTTTCCATCGTAAAGATATCCTCCATTACGTTCCCAGTAATAATATTCATCAATTTTATTCCAGTTTGTGTCTATAAAATTAACAGCCGGATGTTCTGTAGTTTTAATCAATGTCCCTGAATGATTTGATTCGGTATGTCTGGGATCGATTTGTATAATGGCCCCTACCAGGTTGTTATACCATGGCCAGCTACCATCGCGGTAAGTATCAGTAGCTGCGTGAATCCCGAGAAACCCATTTCCGTTCTTTATAAAATTCTCAAAGGCCAGTTGTTGCTCCTCGGTTAATAAATTATCGCCGGTGGTATTACACCAAACAACGGCTTTATATTTTCGGAGATTCTCGTTAGTAAAAACCGCACTGTTGTTACTGGCATCGGTTTCCCAGCGGTTACCGGAAGTTCCGAGATTTCGAATTAACTGTATTCCCTCCTGTATGGATTCATGTACAAAACCATTGGTTTTATAAAACACAAGTACCCGAGGGGGGGTATCTCCCTGTGAAACGGAATTATCATCTCCCGAACAGGAAAACAGACAAATACAAAAAAACCATATTTTAAAAATAGTTCTCATCTATATGTATATACGATAAAAATTGGAATCAGGGTTTTACAATAATAAATTCGCCACGGAACGGATCTAATTCGGTCATTAAAACGGGAATTAATTCCGGGCCATATACCAAAAACAACTCCGAAAAATTAGTGCTGCGTTCCTGAAGGCTTCCATTTGGAAAAAGCTCTTCCTGAATATCGGTAATGCGAATTACCTGATCTCTGAGCTTTCTTTTCTGAGCCTTTAACAGCCTTTTCTCCAACCTGTCTAATCCGCGGGTTTGTTTTACTTCTTGAGCTTTAACAGCACCTAAAAAAGAAGCGTCGGTTTTTTCAGCTAATTCATATAGCGATTTAAACTGTTTTTTTAAGAACTCCTTTTGGGGAGTAAAATTAATATCAATATCGCTTATCTCCCTCACTTTCCTATTTATAAAAGAATCTCTATCCAGAAAAAGATGCTTATAAGCTATTTGCAAGCGTTTTATTTTCTCATCGGTTTTTGCTCTAACTATTAATGCGGAGTTTCTTAACTGAAGTATCGGGAACGGAACTTTTGCCTGCTCGAATACCCCCTTTAACTGAAACCAGTATGCCAATTCTCCGCCTCCTCCCACGTAGCATAAATTGGGCAGTATTACCTCTTGAAAAAGAGGTCTGAGCAATACATTAGGGGAAAAACGTTCCGGATTATCGTTTAAAATCTTTAGTATTTCCTGTTCGCCAAACTTCAACGAAGTATTGAGAACTTCATAGTGATCTTCCTTCTTTACAATACGCTCCCGTATGGCATTATCCAGGTAAAACACATTGATTTCCCTAGGGTTTACCTGTAGTTTATAACCTTCCTGTTTCAAAGCACCTGAAGTCCTGTTCACAGCTTCATGTGTCTGAAATTCTTTAAGCTCCGAAGCCATATATGGCGCAAAAAGTGTTTTAAAGCTTTTGTCATTTCCATCGATAATCACCAAACCGTACGCTCCAAAAAGACGATTCACGAGAAAACGGGTTGCCTCTGCGAGGGTATCGTGTTCCAGATAGCTTTTTCTGAAAAGTTCCTGCAGGTGTTTTGCATTTTCACTCTGTCCTGTTTCCAGCGATAACATTTCGAACAGCTTGTCCAATCCTGCGGTTGACAATTCGCCCACAGCACCTGAACTTGTTTTATTCCATTTAAATTTCTTGCCGTGTAAATTAAAAAAATTGATTTCTTCAAAATCGTGATCCTCGGTAGCCATCCAGTAAACAGGAACAAAATTATATTCGGAATATTTTTGCTGCAATTGTTTTGTTATCCGTATTACCGATATAATCTTATACAGGAAATAAAGTGGTCCGGTAAACAGATTGAGTTGATGTCCGGTAGTAATTGTAAAGGTGTTTTCGTTTCCCAGTAGTGCTATATGCGTTTCGGTGGTCTTTGATATGTTAATCCCTTTATATTGACCGGTTAAAGTATTAACCAAGATCTTTCTTTTTTCCGGGCCAAAAGATTGCTTTTTTTCTTCCAATTGATCCTTAAAGTTTTCCAGAACGGGATATCTGTTAAAAAATGGAGTGAGTTGTTCTTTTTGATCCAGATAGTCACAGATGAGATCTGAAAAATAACCCGTGTTTCTAAAGGAAATACAGTTGGATGGCATATAGAAATTCTATTTTACGTGTAAATATAAAACTCTTTCGGGGTACAATTCATAAAAATACGTTAAGATGGAGGCGGTTCTATTTTTATTACTAGTTTTGATGCTAACAATCAATTTGGTACTAATTTATGAAATACAAACTTTCACTCCTTTTTTTACTGTGTGTGAGTTATATATCAGGACAGGAAATTAAAAGTCCTTCCGGTTTTCTCGGGTACGAGTTAGGCACTTCTTTCACCCCTCATCACAAGGTGGTAGATTATTATCAATACCTCTCGGATGCATCCGATATGGTGACATTACAGGTTTACGGTGAAACCCATGAAAAAAGGTTGCTTCAGCTAGCCTTTGTTTCATCCGGTAATAACCTGGCCGAACTCGAGCAAATAAAAGCCCGGCATATCACAAAAGGAGACAATTCAAGTATTGCCATTGTCTGGTTGAGTTATAATGTTCACGGAAACGAAAGCAGTAGTACCGAAGCGTCTATGTTAACCATTTACAAGCTGATCACAGAAAAAAAGGACTGGCTGAAAAATACGATAGTTATTATTGATCCCTGCCTGAATCCCGATGGACGGGACCGATATGTTAATTGGTACAATCAGATTAAAAGTTCACCCTACGACAAGCAACCTGATGCTGCGGAGCACCAGGAGCCATGGCCCGGAGGAAGGCCAAATCATTACCTGTTTGACCTTAATAGAGACTGGGCCTGGGCTACACAGATAGAAACACGCAAGCGGTTAAAAGTATATAACAAATGGCTGCCACATATTCATGTGGATTTCCATGAACAGGGTATTAATGAACCCTATTACTTTGCACCTGCCGCCGAACCTTTTCACGAAGTCATAACACCATGGCAAAGAGAATTTCAAACCAGCATAGGTAAAAATCACGCGAAGTATTTTGATCAAAAAGGGTGGCTGTATTTTACCCGGGAACAATTTGATCTGTTATATCCGAGTTACGGAGATACATATCCAACCTTTACCGGATCTATCGGGATGACCTATGAGCAGGCCGGCCATGGAAAGGCGGGACTGGGAATTATTACAGAAGAAGGGGAGGAACTCACTTTAAAAGACCGGATTGCACATCATACCACGACCGGTTTATCCACGGTGGAGATTTCTTCCCGAAATGCGGAACAGCTCTGCTCAGAATTTAAGAAATACATAAGTTCGGACAATCACTTGTATAAAAGCTATGTACTTCAGGGAAATACCGATAAAATCAAAGCTTTACAAAAATTACTGGACATACATGATATTACCTATGGGTATGCGAAAGAGGGGAAAATAAACGGATACGTATACTCGAAGCAGGGAAACGGGAGCTTTTCATCATCCGCTTCAGATTTGGTGATACACACGAGTCAAACCAAGGGGAATTTGGTAAAAGTGCTCTTTGAACCCAAAACCCATTTAAGCGATTCCCTTACCTATGATATTACCGCCTGGAGTCTTCCCTATGCCTACGGGTTGGATGCAGTGGCATCGACCCGGAGAATTGAAACGGCCGCACATGCACCCGAACCAGTGGTTAATCAGGTCTCTTCCGGTGTTTATGGATATTTGGCCAAATGGAACGATCTAAGTGATGCCAAGTTTCTAAGCAAGTTATTGCAGCAAGGAATTCGCGTTCGTTTCACGGAACGACCGTTTAAAACAGGGGGAATTAATTTTGCGCCGGGTACCCTTATAATAAGACGCGGAGATAATAAAAAAACAGAAAACTTTGATTCTTTGATTATCCGTATGGCAAATGACAACGGCAGGCAGCTGGTTCCTTTAACATCGGGTTTTGTAACGGAAGGGGTTGATATGGGATCTCCGTACGTAAAGGAAATTAAATCTAAAAAAATCGCCGTGCTGTCAGGAGATAAAATTTCTTCTCTAAATTTCGGTGAGATCTGGTACTTTTTTGAGCAGGAACTAAACTATCCTGTAACAAAGCTTAATACCCGTGGATTTTCCGTTGCCATGCTGGACAAGTTTGATGTGCTGATACTCCCCAGCGGAAACGTGAACAGCATCATAAAAAAGGAGCAGGAAGAAGATTTGAAATCCTGGGTTAAACGCGGAGGAACCATTCTGGCCATGGGAAATGCGCTTAGCTACTTTGCAGCGAAGGAGGGATTCGGAATTTCGGAAAAAGAGATCGATCAAAGTAAGGAAGAACCCTCAGACAACAATGTTGCCTATTCGGGAAAACAAAGAGACGGCGTAAGTAAGCTAATTACGGGAGCCATTCTAAAAACCAGTGTTGATAATACGCACCCAATAGCTTTTGGTTATCCGAAAACCTATTATACATTAAAAATAGGCGCCAAGCAATATACGATGAAAGGTAACGGGCATGAAGTAATCGGCATTAAAAATCCCAAGATAATATCCGGATTTGTCGGTTATAAAGCTCGTAGAAATATTGAAAACACCACGGTCCTCGGGCAGTATAAAATGGGAAAGGGAAGTATTGTATATATGATAGACAATCCGCTCTTCCGAGCTTTTTGGCATAGCGGAAAACTCTTTTTTGCCAATGCTCTTTTCCTGGAATAGGAAGGGAAGGCACAACTAGAGTATTAGTTCAACAAAGAGAAAGATTATGCTTTCATATATATGTAAGATTATTATATTTGTATTTTAATACCGCATCTTAAATTTATACTTAAAATTCGTGAAAAAAATTCTGTTATTCGCCTGTGCTACCTTCTCATTAATAACTCAGGCCCAGATTAAATTTGAAAAAGGTTTTATTATTAACAATGGTAACATTAAAACCGAATGTCTCATTAAAAATGAAGACTGGAAAAACAGTCCGACATTTATCGAGTATAAACTGACGGAAACGGGTGCGATTAAGAGAGCTGCTCTTGCTACCATCAAAGAATTTTCCGTATTCAATTCCTCACACTACAAAAGATTTACGGTTGAATTTGATAAATCTTCCGATTACACTAACAAACTTAGTAACTACAGAGAATTTTCATTGGTTAAGGAAACGGTGTTTTTAAAATATTTGGTTAAAGGTGAAGCCAGCCTCCTCCTCTATCAAAACGGCAATCTCAGAAAGTATTTTTTTGTTAAAAATGATTCGGATCATGCCGAGTTTCTTCGATACAAAAGATATATCTCCAATGGAGATCTTCATAAAAATGCTCCCTATAAACAACAACTCTGGAACCACCTTAAATGTCTAGAAGCATCGATAAATGATATAGATAAAATTGAGTATAACTCGGATGATTTGTCCCGCTATGTGGTTAAATACAACCGGTGCCATGGTTTTAAGGCAGTTGATTTTAACAGCGATTCAAAAAAAGATTACAAAAAATTTAATATAAGCATTCGGCCCGGGATCAAAAGTTCATCGGTTAAGGTAAGTAATAGTTTAATACAAACATCTACTGATTTTAATAACGAAATAGATTTTAGACTAGGAATCGAAGCGGAATATATTTTACCATTTAATAATAATAAATGGGGAGTTTTTCTGGAACCCACTTTTCAGAGTTATAAATCACAAGTCAGTGTTGAACTTGTAAGTACTTATCCAGTAAGATTACGTAGAACAGAGGAAATAGCAATTAATTATTCTTCTATTGAACTTCCGATAGGACTCAGACATTATATATTTTTTAATGATCATTCTAAGTTATTTATAAATCTCGCTTATACCTTTGATTTTGCAAAAGGAGATTCCAAAGTTCAATCAATAAACTTACCTTCCGAAGTTAATTTGAGAACAAATCCAAATTTGGTTTTTGGACTTGGGTACAAGTACAAGAACAAGTATATTGCTGAGTTCAGAGTTGCCACACCTAGAAACTTAACCGCTGATTATTTTTACTGGGATGTAGATTACAACACAATTGCTTTAATACTGGGATATACCGTATTTTAGAAATTCGGAACACCAATCATGGTTTTCTTTGCCAATCATAACGTTAATTTGTGCTATAAAGTTTGAATAGCTGTGAAAATTCGTTAATTTCAGGCTAAGTTTATTGGATGCACAGAGAATTCTATGATGACTACCTTTTTTATTAAAACCAAAATCAAGCGATTATGGGTATTATTTGCCGTAATTGCCTGTCAAATTTATGGAGTTGCCGAAGCTCAAAATAGTTTTACGGAATACTCCGGAAAGGTTACTGACGAAGCCAGTAACAAAGCGCTTGTTTTTGCCAATCTGAATGTTAAAGGAACCAATATAAGTACCATAACCAATACCGATGGAGAATTCCTTTTAAAGGTTCCTCATGAACATTCTGACAAGAGTATTATTGTTTCTCATTTGGGATATCATACCAAAGAGGTCTCTATAGCTACACTATCCAGCAGGTTTAACAAAATATCCCTGGAGGTTTTTGTAATGCCTTTACCTGAAGTGAATATTAATGCTCCTAAAAGTGCCGTATTATTAGTTGAACGTATGTTAAAGCTAAAGGGAGACAATTATATGGATGAATCTATGGTCATGACTGCATTTTACAGGGAGACCATAAGGAAGAGAAGAAAAAATGCTTCCCTTTCCGAAGCGGTTCTGGAAATATATAAGGAACCCTACAAAGGCCTCAAAAAAGATGTGATGAAACTACTTAAATCGAGAAAAAGCACAAATTATTCCAGGCTGGACACAGTTACTTTGAAATTGCAGGGAGGACCTTTCAGCACGCTGTATTCAGACCTGATGAAATATCCTGATTTTGTATTCAATGAAGATTTTCTCTCTATTTATGATTTCCATTTTGATCGGACTACGCAAATTGATGAGCGGCTTACTTATGTAATTAGATTTTCGCCTAAAAAAAATCTTTCCATCCCGCTATATTCGGGAAAACTGTTTATTGATGCTAAATCTACCGCTTTAGTCAGTGCTATTTACAGTTTAAATCTCGAAAACAGGAGAGCTGCAAGCAAAATGTTTATCAAGAGAAAACCGCCCAAGGCTTTTGTTTATCCTACCCGTGCCGACTACCGAATAGATTACCGAGTTAGCAACAATAAATGGTATTACGGTTATAGCAACGTACAATTGGCCTTTAAGATAAACTGGGATGACAAGTTTTTTAACAGTTTGTACTCTTTGGGTATCGAGATGGCCGTAACAGATTGGGAAAAAAACCCTTCTAATAAAGTTCCGAGAGTCAGGGAAAGGTTGCGATCCAATGTAATACTCGTTGATAAGACTTCCGGGTTTAGCGATCCTGAATTCTGGGGAGATTACAATATTATAGAACCTGAAAAATCAATTGAATCTGCCATCAAAAAAATACAAAAGCAGTTAAAAAAGCTTAGAGATTAAGGGGTTATTGGAATCGCATATAAATCAAAATCAGAAGCCTCTGTAATTTTTACACGGGTAAAATCACCAGTTCTCAGATAATACTTTTCGGCATCAATTAACACTTCATTATCCACGTCAGGCGAATCAAACTCCGTACGTCCCACAAAATAATTCCCCTCTCTACGGTCGATGATAACCTTGTATGTTTTTCCAACTTTTTCCTGATTTAATTCCCAGGATATTTGAGCCTGTATTTCCATTATCTCGGAAGCTCTTTGTTGTTTAACAGCCTCCGGGACATCATCGGTAAGGGTATAGGCATGTGTATTTTCCTCATGACTATAGGTAAAACACCCAAGTCGTTCAAAACGCATTTCCTTCACCCATTCCTTTAATACTTCAAAGTCTTTCTCCGTTTCGCCGGGATACCCTACTATTAAAGTGGTTCTAATGGCAATACCAGGTACTTTATCTCTGAAAGAAGTGAGTAATTTAGTTGTTTTTTCCTTCGTAGTTCCCCGCTTCATACTTTTTAAAATAGCGTCGGAAATATGCTGTAAAGGTATATCTATATAATTACATATTTTAGGGTGCTCCCGCATAATTTCCAATACATTCATAGGAAATCCGGCAGGAAATGCATAATGCAGGCGAATCCATTCTATCCCCGCTACACCAGCAAGTTCGTGCAGTAAAAATGCCAATCGTCTTTCTTTGTATAAATCCAGTCCGTAATAAGTAAGGTCCTGTGCTATTAAAATAAGTTCTTTTACACCCTTCGAAGCCAGTTTACGGGCTTCCAGCACCAATTCCTCCACCGGTTTGCTAACATGATTTCCCCTCATAAGCGGAATAGCACAAAAGCTACAAGGCCTGTCGCAGCCTTCTGCAATTTTCAGATAGGCATAATTCTTTGGTGTTGTAGTCAAACGCTCACCTACCAACTCGTGTTTGTAATCGGCACCCAATGCCTTTAATAAGTTGGGCAACTCCGTAGTTCCAAAATATTGATCTACATCCGGAATTTCCTTTTCAAGGTCGGGTTTATACCGTTCGCTTAAACACCCGGTTACAAAAACCTTATCGACTAATCCCTGTTCTTTTTTATCGACATATTCAAGAATGGTATTTACACTTTCCTGTTTCGCATTATCAATAAAACCACAGGTGTTAATCACTACTACATTACCTTCCCTTTCGTGTACAACTTCCTTCCCGTTAGCTTTTAACTGCCCCATGAGTACCTCACTGTCGTACAGGTTTTTGGAGCAACCCAGCGTTACCACGTTAATTGTATTTTTTTTCAGAGATTTTGTTCTCATTACTAAAAATTAGACGGCAAAGATACCATTTATGGCTGACTCGCAGTATGAAAAAAAGTAAGATATCGCCAGGCGGGAGTTAAAGTTTGGATCTCCACAAATCAATGCTTCTCTTATTCATCCTAACAAAATCCTGTTTGTTTTGGTGCGTTGCCATAATCAGAGATTCCTGAGCGGCGTGTATCGCTTCCTTATACATTCCTTTGCTGGCTAATAACAAAGCTTTAATCCTATAGGTATAATATGTTCTTCCTTCTATTCTTTCGGCTTTTTCTAAAAATTCCATGGCTCTGTGATATTCTATATCCTGCTCCTGAAAGTATCGTGCTGCCTCGTAGAAAGTTTGTGCATTAGGGTGGGTATTTATTTTTTTTTCGATCTCATTCCGCATTAAATCCTGTGTGCTTACCTTAACAGGGATACTTATTTTTGTATGTTCCCACCTTAATTCAAGCATCGCGCTTTCGTGCGTTAAGCGATTAAATGTAATAAGAAATGTTTCCTGGAAATCCCGGAGTGCTTCCGAGGTAATTTTAACTCTGAAAATATCTTTTTCTTTTTCATATGTATTCCCTTCGGTCCAGAGTAATGTATCTCGATTTACAATAACTTCCCAGTATTCTTCGTGAGGAATTGTTAGCAGCGTATACGTTCCCTGAGGCAAAGCTTTTCCGGCCAAAGAGATCTCCTGCGACACGGTAATTGTAGTAGAAGCATTGGCACCCGTTCTCCAAACTCGGTGGTACGGTACCAAATCGCCCATAACTTTTCTTTCTCTGGCTCCCGGGCGCGAATACCGCACCACGATCCGTGTAAGGCCTATATCCTGTTTAATTTCAGAAAACGGGCTTATTTTGGGGTGCTCGATTTGAGCCATTCCCTTAAATATTCCCATCAATATCAGAAATAAGAAAGCAAAAATCCGCATGGTTGGTTTTTACCAAATGTAACGATAATTGAGTAAACAAAAAATCCTAAACTCTTGTGCTACATTGAGTTTTACCGCTTAACCTTTTAGCGATTACTTAAAAAAGGAATCTACAAACTCATATTTGTTAAATACCTGAAGATCTTCAATACCTTCTCCCACACCAATGTATTTAACAGGTATTTGAAACTGATCTGATATTCCTATAACTACCCCGCCTTTGGCGGTTCCATCTAATTTGGTGATGGCCAGTGAACTCACTTCGGTAGCTTTAGTAAACTGCCTGGCTTGCTCAAAAGCATTCTGACCGGTAGAGCCATCGAGTACCAGCAAAACATCGTGAGGAGCATTGGAAATTACTTTTTGCATAACCCTTTTTACCTTGGTCAGTTCGTTCATCAGATTCACTTTATTGTGTAAACGTCCGGCAGTATCAATTATAACAATATCGGCTTCCTGAGAAACTGCCGATTTAAGGGTATCAAAAGCCACAGAAGCAGGATCGCTTCCCATTTGTTGTTTAACAATAGGTACATCAACCCTATCGGCCCAAACCTGTAATTGGTCTATCGCAGCTGCTCTAAACGTATCCGCAGCTCCCAAAACCACTTTTTTTCCCTGTTTTTTAAATTGATATGCCAGTTTTCCAATGGTTGTGGTTTTGCCTACTCCATTTACGCCCACTACCATTATTACATAAGGTTTTTTATCCTCGGGAACAACAAAATCAATCGCTTCACCCGTATTGGTTTCCGAGAGTAATCCCGCTATCTCCTCTCTCAGTATTTTATTGAGCTCTTCGGTACCCAAATATTTGTCTTTTGCAACGCGAGATTCAATTCTCTCAATAATTTTAAGAGTTGTATCGACCCCTACATCGCTACTCACCAATACTTCTTCCAAGTTATCTAATACCTCATCATCTACCTTAGATTTTCCGGCAACGGCTTTTCCGAGTTTCGAGAAAAAACTGGTTTTCGATTTTTCCAAACCTTTGTCTAAAGTTTCCTTCTTTTCGGAGGAGAATATTTTTTTAAAAAAACTCATTATTACACGTATATAAATTTTGCAACATTTCCAGTTTATCCACTCCAACGGAATCAAAAAAAATGTCTGCAATCAACTTAACAATTACCCTGCCTAAACAAGATCACTGCAAATATGTCATGAAAAATTATAAAAACAAAAAGCCCCCCCGTTTCCGGAGCGGCTTTAGTATATATATTGTTGCGAACTTTATTTCTTGTTTAACCAGTCGTTTACTAATTCCGGGGCCATTACCGACTCCACAAAAGTATACGCGCCCGTTTTAGGAGATTTAACCATTTTTATTGCTTTCGTTAATCTCTTAGAGCTAGTTTGTAAGGTTGCTACCGTCTTCTTTGCCATGACTCAAACTTATTTAATTTCTTTATGAACTGTCATTTTTTTCAGGATAGGATTATATTTTTTAATTTCTAATCTATCCGGCGTATTTTTCTTATTCTTCGTAGTAATATACCTGGAAGTACCCGGCATACCAGAGTTTTTATGCTCTGTACACTCTAAAATAACCTGAACTCTATTGCCTTTTTTAGCCATCTTTACTTAGTTTAAGCAGATTACTTAATAAATCCTTTCGCTTTCGCTTCTTTTAATACTGCAGTTATTCCCTTCTTATTGATCGTTTTAATAGCAGATGTAGATACTTTTAAAGTAATCCAACGATCTTCTTCAGGAAGGTAAAACCTTTTCTTCATTAGGTTTACATTAAACCTTCTCTTTGTTTTATTCATGGCATGAGATACATTGTTCCCTACCATTGCCTTCTTCCCTGTAAGTTCACAAACTCTAGACATTACGCTTTTACTTTAGTTATTTCAAAACAGGGTGCAAATTAACGAATTTTTTACCTGACTGGCAAAAAAGTTTTTTAGAATTTTGAAATTTCTTCCAGAAGTAGTTCGAAGGCTTTATTGGTTGCCTTATTTACCACCTTAACTCTGTGATTTCCAAGCATAAACTCTTTGGAAAAAACCTTTTCCGGGGTTGCTATGGCAATAAAAACTGTACCCACTTCCGCTTCGGAATCTCCTTTTGTGGGGCCGGCATTTCCTGTTGTAGCTACAGCAAAATCGGTTTTGTATAATTTTTGTACTCCCCTGGCCATAGCCCGGGCTACCACATCACTTACCACCGAATGTTTTTCAATAATTGCAGCATCAACCTGCAAAACATCAATTTTAGAGGCTGTTGCATAGGTAACTACACTCCCTTTAAAAAAAGAAGAAGCTCCCGGAATTGAAGTAATACGTTCGGCAATAAGGCCTCCCGTACAACTCTCGGCAATCGCCAGCGTTTTTCCTTTGTCGGTCAAAACTTTTCCAATGGAAGCCTCCAGTACATCGTCTTCTTCAAAACCGTGAATATGCGTGCCTATCAATGGAGTAAGTTGTTTTATAAGTCCAACCACTTCCGCTTCCAGCTGCTCCTTATCGGTTCCTTTAGCTGACAACCGCAATCTAACTTTCCCTAAATTCGGTAAATAGGCCAGTTTAATATGTTTGGGCAATGCATTCTCCCAGTTTTCTATCTTCTCAGCAATGACACTTTCTCCCATTCCGTAAGTAACGAGCGTTTTATGTACTATATAAGGTAATTCAAACTTAGTTGAGAGGCGTGGAATCACTTCATTATGCATCAGAGCTTTCATTTCATAAGGAACACCCGGCAAAGAAATAAATACGGTTTGTTCTTTTTCTATCCACATGCCCGGCGCCGTTCCAAAGAGGTTCATTAATACATCCGCTTTCGAAGGAACCAAAGCCTGTTGCCTGTTAACTAAAGAAGGTTTTCTTTTAAAATACTTTGAAAAGAGATATTCAATATTGTGCAGTACTTCCCGACTTTCTATTAATTCATCATTAAAAAAAGAACAAAGAGAATGTTTTGTTATATCATCTTTGGTGGGGCCTAAGCCCCCCGTTATAATCACTAAATCTACCCTGCGTTGTGCAAAATCCAGTGCCTGAAGTATATGATCTTCCTCGTCCTGAATTGACGTGATTTGGTACACGGACACTCCAATGTTATTCAAGGCCTTTGAAATAAAGGCCGAATTGGTATCGATTACCTGCCCAATGAGGATTTCGTCGCCGATCGTAATGATCTCTGCATTCATCAGAGATTAAAATTTTCCTTTAATTGCTCGATACATTCCTGGATTGAAGTTTCTACTTTTGGAAATAGTTTTTCAATACGGGAAAGGTTTTTATTAGTTTTCGCTTCGGTTTCTATAGAAAGTATATGTGCCGTGGTTTCATCCATTCCCAACAAATCAACATTAGGTTTTATTTTATGCGCATTTTGATACATGGCATCATATGCCTCTACCTCGATAGCCAATTTCAGATCGGCCAGATCCTGAGGTGTTTCTTCCACGAATACCGTAAGTATGGAAAGAATAAAATCCATATCTCCGCCCGAAAGCTCGTTTAGTTTGTCTAAATTATACTGCATTATTTTATTGTTAATGAAAACATTTTTTTATCCTTCAAAAAACCTTCAAGATAATCATTGCGTTTTACACTTCCAACACCAGCTGGTGTGCCTGTAAAAATAATATCTCCCTTCTTTAACGTAAAAAAAGTAGAAACATATGCAATCAATTCGTCAATTTTCCAAAGCATTCTGTTCGTATTTCCCTGCTGTACGATTTCCCCGTTTTTTTTCAGGTGAAATGCCATTTCATTGAGATCACCCATCTCGCGAACAGGCAACCATTTTCCTATCATTGCCGAACCGTCAAAACCCTTTGCCTTTTCCCAGGGCAGGCCCTGCTTCTTCAATCGGGCCTGAAGGTCTCTGGCTGTAAAATCAATTCCCAGACTTACTTCGTCATAATACTTATTAGCAAAACGCCTGCCGATGTGCTTACCCACCTTATTAATTTTTATCAGGACTTCAACCTCATGATGTACCTCCGAAGAAAATTCCGGTAAAAACAGCGGGTGTTTTTTAGGTAAAATTGCCGAATCCGGTTTCATAAAAATTACGGGCTCATCCGGTTTGTTATTTTCCAATTCCTCTATATGAGCCGCATAATTACGCCCTATACAAATTAACTTCATAATATCTCAATGGCTTAGGGTAATGCTAACAGCCGGGGCTAATTTTTTTTGATTGTCTTTCGATGTTATTGTAAAATTGCTCCAGACACCCATGCTGTACACCATGGTTTTATTTTGCTCAACAGACCTAAACACTCCTGCAAATGTAGGTGCAAATCGGTCTACAAACAAGGTTTTTTCGGTCAACGGATCACTTATTACTTCCTTGTACCAGTTTGAAGGGATAAAAAGCCACTCCAGACCTATATAAAAACCGTTTTCGGGGACTTTAATTCCATATTTACTCAAATCGACCAATACAGCCTCTTCTTTAGGGGAATTTTGTACGATGATGTTTTCCCGTATCAAATCTTTTGTAGGAAAACCCGTGTCAGGGTCTGTATCAAAAATACGGATCCGGAATTTTGAAGCAAAATCTCCAAACGAAGCACTTCGCTTATAAAAAACCTTCACCTTTTTAATAAAACACTCTTTTTTTTCCGGTTTATTAAAATGTGTTGCCAGAATCCATGGGGTGGAGGTAGAAACAAACCCGCTTGTCAGCGATCTGTTACCAATTGGATTAATAACCAGTTGATTGGACAGATCTTCTCCGAGCACCAGTACTTCATTAAGTTCATACGATTCGGGAATCAGAAAAAATCTGTTCGTCTTGCTTAGTTCCGAAGCCATCACTACGGAATCTTTGTATCCCAAACAGGAAACATAAATTCTTTTATCGAGAAAAGAACGATCTACACTTAACAGATATCTGCCTTGTTCATCGGAAGAAGTTCCTTTAAGCGTATTAATAAAGCTAAAATTAACATAAGGAATAGGCGCTCCGGTTTTTTTATCCACTACCGAACCGTGTATATCCAATTCCTGTGCAGAAGCCCATTTTACCCAACAAAGCAATATGAACAATACACCTGCAATTCTCATTAATTTAATTTGTTATTCAGTTTTCGAAGTTTAATAGCAGTTAATACTCTTTTGGTATATAACGGAAAATCGGCATTTAGCAACCAGCCAAAGTATCCGGGTTCGTTTTCCATAACATCTTCCACGAGTTTTCCTTTGTGCTTTCCGAAGCCGAAAATTTCTTCCCCCTGCTTGTTATACACAATAAAACCTGCAAAATCAACAGTTTGTCTGCGCGTGGTAAATCCGGATAAAAACTTCACATCGTTCTCCAATTCCTCATAGCGATCCAATTGGGCCTTAAGCACTTCATAGGTGGCATTTGTATCTGCTTCCGCACTATGGGCTTCATTCAGTTCTTTCCCACAATAGAACTTATAAGCTGCTCCCAGCGTTCTTTTTTCCATTTTATGAAATACCGTTTGTACATCTACAGACATCCTGTTTTTCATATCGAAATCCACCTCAGCTCTTAACATCTCTTCTGCCAGTAAGGGGATATCAAACCTATCTGAATTAAATCCGGCCAGGTCGCTGTCTTTGATCATACCGTGAATTTGTTTCGAAAGCGCCTTAAACGTTGGTTCGCCCGCCACTCTTTCATCGGTAATACCGTGAATGGCAGCAGCCTGTGCCGGGATAGGCATTTCCGGGTTTACCAGCCATGTTTTACTCTCTTTATTTCCGTTAGGATAAATTTTTAATATGGATATCTCAACAATCCTGTCCCGGGCAACATCCGTGCCGGTGGTTTCCAGATCAAAAAAACAAAGCGGGCGTGTGAGGTTTAATTCCATTGATGTATTTTTTACAAAGATAGGGATTGATTTATGACATAATCATTGAAAAATTACTATCTTAACAAATTAGAGCACCTATTAATAATGATTGGAAATGATGAAAAAAGTAATAATTCTATGCCTGTTAATATCTTATCAAATTCAGGCTCAGGAAAAAAGCGTATTTATCGAGGAAGAAGTATTGCCAAAAAAAATAAACCTTTTTGCGGTTAACCAAACCTCGGAATCCCATAAAGTGAGTTTGGAAATCGTAGCAAAAAACGTTCGGAAAAGCGGTACATTGCCTGTTTCCAAAGAACTTCAGCCCAATTCTAAAATACTTATGAAAACCTTAATCCCAATCAGAGGGAAGAAAGCTTCGTATGAATACACATTTATGGTAGACGGGGAAGACGCTAATGAATACAACAACAAAAATGCAGTTAACAGCGCCAAAAATACAGCCCCTTTATTTACCTTATATCTTACCAAAAATTGTAAATCGTGTACAAATCTTCTGGATTCTCTGAGCACGACTCCTTTTAAGCACAGAATTGTTGACTTTACCAAGGAGGAGAATAAAAAAGCCAGAGATCTTATCGCACAGGTTCTCGCCGCAAAAAGCATATCACTGGATACCCTGTCAAGTCCTGTGATAAACTACAAGGGGTATCTGCATCACACCATTACAGATTATGCCGGTCTTAAATTATTGCTTAATAGTACGGATACGGAGGACTAAATTTCCCGGTTTATATCCCAGGATTCCAAATAATCGGCAACGCGTTTAACAAACATGCCTCCCAAAGCTCCGTTCACTACCCGGTGATCATAACTATGGGAAAGGAACATCTTATTTCGTATTCCGATAAAATCGCCCTCTTCGGTTTCAATTACTGACGGTTCTTTCCGGATAGCACCGAGTGCCAGTATTCCTACCTGCGGCTGATTAATAATAGGGGTACCAAACACACTCCCGAAAGTACCAACATTAGTTACCGTATAGGTTCCTCCCTGAATTTCATCGGGTTTTAACTGATTAGATCGGGCACGACCTGCCAAATCGTTCACCGCTCTGGCCATTCCCACTAAATTAAGCTGATCAGCATTTTTGATTACCGGAACAATAAGATTACCATCCGGCAAAGCTGCAGCCATACCTAGATTAATATTTTTCTTTTTAACAATCGTTTCTCCGTCTACGGAGATATTCATCATTGGGAAATCTTTTAAGGCTTTCGCCACCGCTTCCATAAAAATTGGAGTGAACGTCAGTTTTTCTCCTTCCCGTTTCTCAAAATCTACTTTTACCTTATTCCTCCACTTTACAACGTTTGTTACATCGACTTCCACAAAACTTTGTACATGTGCAGAGGTATGAACACTTTCCTGCATATGATGCGCTATGAGTTTTCCCATTCTGGACATGGGAATACGCTTATCTCCTTTTTCAGTAGCAATAGGCTTCGCCTCCTGAGCAGGAACCGCAGATTTTAATTTTTCAGTAGTGTCGTCCGAGCTCATGGTTAGCTTGTCAGAACTCACAACCGTTTCCGGTTTGGCTCCACGGGAATCTACATAAGCCAGGATATCGTTTTTGGTTACCCGGCCATCCTTTCCGCTTCCTTTAATACCTTCTAATTCAGAGAAAGATATTCCTTCTTCCTTGGCTATATTTTTAACCAGCGGTGAGTAAAATCTTTCCGAGCTACTGAAATCCGGTGTTGAATCCGCAATAATTTCCCGGGCTTTTTCAACATGAAGTACAGCTTCCTCTACTGCTTTTGGCTCTTCAATTTCCCCTGACTCGCCGGGTGATTCGACTACGGGTGCATCGGCTCCGTTAACTTCTATTACGGCAAGTGTTTGCCCCACCTGAACCACATCGTCTACATTAAATAACCTTTCCAGCAAAACCCCTTCCACTTCGCTGGGCACCTCAGAATCTACCTTATCCGTAGCTATTTCCAGCACTGCCTCATCCATTTCAATAGTATCGCCAACTTCTTTAAGCCAGGAAGTAATGGTAGCCTCGGCTACGCTTTCTCCCATTTTCGGTAATTTAAGTTCGAATTTTGCCATATTAGTAATACAAAGGTGTTTTACATGTATTATTTTGCGAAATTAATTAAAAAAAACGCTTTTTTTTACTTTTTATTCAATTTATTTATCGTATCAAAATTACTTCTCCCCTACTTTCCGCATAGTTGCTACCGAGGATAAAATTACAATTTTCAGGTAAGATCTTAAAAGTGTACCCTTTATTTTTAAGCGCGCTAATATTTTCTATTATTTCTTTATTACTCAAACAATTTCCATCAAAAATAATTTCGGTTCCCGCTTTATATTTCCCATCCGGTAAAGCCGTTTTGTGCACCATAACCACTTCTTTTTTTAGTACCTTTTTTAATGCTTCCAAATTCATCTCCCGATCGCTGACAAATACATAGGCTTTTGGAATATTTTTGATTCCGGTAAATGTTTTTAATCTAAAAAGCTTAAAAAAACTAAAAACTTTAATAGCGGTAAAAAGTAATGATTTGGACAAGCCGTTCCCCTGATAATGCTTTGCATAAAACAAACGTACCCCATTACTGAACCTCTTCAAAAACTCTTTGTCTTTTAAAGTACTCTCCCCTTTATAATGAACCATTTTAACGGAAGAAAAGTAGTAGTTCTTCATGCCTTTTTTCTGGACTCTGAACGACAAATCGGCATCTTCTCCATACATAAAAAAGTACTCGTCAAAACCGTTTATCTTCTCAAAAACTGTTTTTTTGAGCATCATAAAAGCACCGGGGAGCGTTTCCACCACTTCACTTCGGCCCGGATCCATATCGTCCAGATACCATTTAGAAAATCGTCTGTACAGTCCCGTCAGTTTTAAAAACGCCACTTTAGGTGTTGGAATGCTCCGCTTGCTCTCCGGTAAAAAGTTGCCGGATCCGTCTATTAACTGAACACCCAATACTCCCAAGAGCGGATCGGCATCAAAAGCCGTAAACGCTTTTTTAAAAGCATCCTCACCAATAACCGTATCCGGGTTTAAAACACAAAGAAAGTCTCCCCCGGCACGTTGGGCTCCTATATTATTCCCTTTGGAAAAACCTTCGTTCTTTGCATTTTCAACCAAAATTACATTCGGATATTTTTCTTTAACAAAACGGCAACTATCGTCTTCCGATGCATTGTCCACTACAATAATTTCGGCTTCCATATCGGCTGTTGCCCGGTGAACACTTATCAGGCATTGCTCCAGAAAATAGCGCACATTATAATTGAGAATAATAACGGATAATTTCATTGATCTCTAAGAGCTCTTTAAAGAATTTTCGAATGGAATGCGGTTAATTATACTGCGGCCCAATGTAACTTCATCTGCATATTCCAATTCATCCCCAACCGAAATCCCTCTGGCAATAGTAGATACCACTATATTGTATCGCGCTATTTGCTTGTATATATAAAAATTTGTCGTATCTCCTTCCATCGTTGAACTTAAAGCAAATACAATTTCCTTTACGGTGCCGGTTTCCACTTTTTTTACCAGACTGTCAATATTCAACTGGTGAGGGCCAATACCATCCATCGGCGATATTTTACCATCCAATACATGATAGACTCCTTTAAATTGAGACGTATTCTCTATAGCCATTACATCGCGGATATCTTCAACAACACAAATCAGGCTTGTATCCCTCCCCGGGTGTTTGCATATATCGCACAAAGCAGTATCGGAAATATTATGGCAACTGGTACATCTCCTTATCTCATTTCTCAGGTTCTGCAATGCAAAAGACAGCTGCTGGGTTTGAGATTCCGGCTGCCGCAATAAATGCAAAACCAATCGCAGTGCCGTTCTCTTTCCTATACCGGGCAACTGAGCCATTTCATTCACTGCATTTTCTAATAATTTAGAAGAAAAATTCATGAGGCAAAAGTACAATAATTGTTTGGTTGACCTACAGCTTTTTAAATTGCTTTTATTTTGTATTTTGGAACCCTAATCAAACCTTGATGAGTCCGTTAAACATCCTCCTGATTATTGTCTTGTATTTTGGCATTCTTCTGTTGATCTCGTATTTGACAGGCAAAGAAGAAAGCAATGAAACTTTTTTCAATGCTAAACGACAGTCTCCCTGGTATGTGGTTGCCTTTGGTATGATAGGAGCTTCCCTGAGTGGGGTTACTTTTATTTCTGTTCCCGGATGGGTTGAAGCTTCGCAGTTTAGCTATATGCAGGTTGTACTCGGGTATATTTTAGGATACTTAATTATTGGAACGGTTTTATTACCGCTGTACTATCGACTAAATCTCACCTCCATTTATACCTATCTTGAAAAACGTTTCGGAAATAGCAGTTATAAAACGGGAGCTTCTTTTTTCTTAATATCACGGATTGTCGGTGCAAGTTTCCGATTATTTCTGGTGGCCAATGTACTTCAGATCATTATGTTCGACGCCATGGGCATCCCCTTTTGGGTTACGGTTACCATTACCATTTTGCTCATCTGGTTATATACGTTTAAAAGCGGGATTAAAACCATTGTATGGACCGATACGCTTCAAACGCTTTTTATGCTTATTGCCGTCGGGGTGGCTCTTGTAACGGTGTATGACGATTTAAATATTTCCAATATGGGAATCGTTGATTACATCGCACAAAACGATTTGTCTAAAATTTTCTTTTTCGACGATTTCAAAAGCGGAAATTATTTCTGGAAACAATTCATCTCCGGAGCTTTTATCGCGGTGGTTATGACCGGACTGGATCAGGATATGATGCAAAAAAATCTAACCTGTCGTTCGCTTAAAGACGCTCAGAAAAATATGTTTTGGTTTACCATCGTTTTAACGCTTGTAAATTTTGTATTCCTTTCTCTGGGCTTGCTGCTTACGGTTTATGCTCAGCAAAACGGAATAGATGCTCATAAAGACGATTTATTTCCTATCCTGGCGAAGGATCATCTCGGAATGGGAGTTTTCGTGTTTTTCCTTATAGGGCTTATTGCTGCAGCCTACAGTAGTGCCGATAGTGCATTGACCTCACTGACCACTTCCTTTAGTGTGGATATTATCGGGCTTGAAAAAAAATACGCCCCGAAAAAACAAATACGGATTAGAAAACAGATTCATATTGCCATTTCCATAGTACTTATTCTGGTCATCATTGCATTCAAATACATTATTAAAGACGAAAGCGTTATTGCTAAATTATTTGTCTTCGCCGGCTATACGTACGGTCCTTTGCTTGGGCTTTACAGTTTTGGTCTTTTCACCCGATGGAATGTGAAAGACAGGCTCGTTCCGTGGGTAGCAGTACTTTCTCCCGTATTAGCCTATATAATTAGTGTGAATAGCAAAAACTGGTTTGGTTTTGAGTTCGGTTTCTTTATCCTTGTCCTGAACGGGGCACTTACTTTTTTAGGATTAATATTGATCCGTTCCCAAAAGAACTAAAGTGCATGCCTCGGTATACGCTATTTGCTTTTCGTCCAGCAACCGGTAAAATTCAGGATTTTCAGTACCCGGATTAAATATTACACGCTTCGGCTTCAAAGAAATTATATAATCGTAATATTCCTTTTGCCTGTACGGGTTCAGATATAAGGTAACCGTGTGTATTTCCTTGTAAGGAATCCACTCGGTGGAAATGGGTATGCCATAAGCGTTTTCTTCTTTAACACCGAGAGCTTTTGTTGTATAACCCCTGGCCACTAATCGACTGATTGCCATATTACTATATCTTCCCGGGTTTGCGGAAGCTCCGATCACCAGCGTCGTTAAATTTGGTTTTTTATTTGCTACTTTCTTACTATCTGACATAAGTTAACGGGTAAAATAAAATACCATCTTCTAACACGACCTCCATGTCAATTTGTTAAAAAATGTTAATTGTTGTTAAAAAAGGTAACACAATTGGGGCTTTGTCGTCCATTTAGTGTTGACCTTTCAAAGGTCTGTTTGTAATCATCAATCAATTTAACAAAACTAACTCATGAAAAAAATTATTGCATGTTGCGCCATCCTGTTATCTTTTGCAATGTCCGCGCAAACGGCTCCTCAACCTTCCGCAAAAATCGGAACGGTTAAAGGAAAAGTCATCGATCAGAAATTACAACAACCTATTCCTTACGCCTCCGTTGTAATAAAGACCAAAGCAGATAATGCTACCGTTACCGGGGGTATTACCGATGAAAAAGGCGAGTTTACTATTAAAGACGTCGGTGAAGGAAGCCTTATTTTCCAGGTACAGTTTGTTGGATATAAAACCTATTCCCGCGACATTACTATTTCCCGAAGTAACAGAACCATCAATGTAGGGACCATTCAACTCGAAGAAGATGTAGCCCAGCTTGAAGGTGTTGAAGTAGTGGCAGAACGTTCTACAATCGAACAAAAAGTTGACCGAAAAGTGATCAATGTAGGCAAAGACCTAACCACCAGCGGCCCTACTGCTTCCGATATTATGAATAATTTACCTTCCGTTAGCGTTGATCAGCAAACAGGAGATCTCAGTATGCGAGGAAATCAAAATGTACGTGTTATGGTTGATGGAAAGTTGTCAAACATACCTACAGCACAGCTTTTGAAACAAATTCCCTCTACTTCCATAAAAAGTATTGAGCTTATCACCAATCCTTCCGCTAAATACAATCCGGAAGGGATGAGCGGTATTATCAATATCATTTTACATAAAAATACCAATATTGGTTTTAATGGAAATGCTAACGTAGGGCTTACATATCAGGATGAACCCAAATTCAACAGTTCGATTGATATGAATTACAGAAACGGAAAAGTAAACCTGTATGGTAGCTATGGTAACAATATTTCCAAAAATGTTAATTTCGGAAATATTCACAGACCTGATGAAAACTCTGATCAGTTATTTGACTTCCTCGACAAGAGAAAATCGCATTTATTCAAAGTGGGGGTCGACTTTTATTTAAACGATAAAAATACCATCTCGGTATTTACGAATCAAAACCTGTTTGACGGAGGAACCTCCGGAAGAACCCGGGTAGTTTACAGAGATGATATAGCCCGAAATACTACACAAACCTTCTTTAATGAAAATGACAATTCATCGCAACAATATAATTTTAACTACAAACTGGATTTTGCTAAAGACGGTCATAATATCGAGCTGGAAGTAGATCACAATATCTTTGACGGTGAGTCGGATACGGATAACCAATTCTTTTTAGGTACCACAAGGCCCAATTTCTTTGAACTTAATGATACCGACAGAGAACGTACCACCATTAACCTGGATTATGTAAATCCGCTTTCCGATAAAACTAAACTGGAGTTAGGATTACAGGCTATTTTATTCGATAACGGGATTAACTACAGGTCTGACGGCCGCTCTCAAAACGAATTGGGTGAATACATCCCAACGAAAACCGATTTTAATTATACCAGAGATATTTATTCGGCTTATGCCACTTTTGCCAAGCAATTTGAAAAATGGTCGTATCAGGTAGGAGTGCGTGCAGAAAATGTTCAGGTAGATGCACTGGCAGTCGAGCAGGATCTGGAAGCTCAAACGGAAAGGTTAGTGCCTTTTGAAAACGAATACTTTCAATTGTATCCATCTGCATTTATCACCTACAACCCAGGTGAAAAGAATTCTTATCAGTTGAGCTATAGCCGACGTATAGACCGCCCCGGTATTGGACAGGTTAATCCGCTTCCCGAATGGAATACGCCGCTGATCTCATCATTCGGAAATTTGGAATTGCAACCTCAGTTTACTAATTCGGTTGAAGTAAATTATACCCGCCGTTTGAAAAAAGGAAGTATTACAACCGGTGTTTTTTACAGAATTATTGAAGACGAAATTAATCGTGCCGTATTTATAGATCGAGCCGATCTTAACAGAATTATATTAACGTTTGACAACTTTGACAACACTTCTGCATATGGCCTGGAAGTTTCTTCCAACTACCGACCAACCAAATGGTGGAGCCTTAATGGAAGTTTTGATTTGTATTCGCAAACGCAAAAAAGTATCAATGAGCGTTTAACCGCACCTATAGAAACAGCAACCGAGGATGATATAGTTCTGGAAACCGTTGAGGTTGACAATGTGGCGTGGAACTTCAGAGTATTTAACAATTTTAAAGTAAACAAAACGCTATCGCTATCTGCTTTCGGCTTCTACAGAGGTAAAAATAAAGGCCTGCAATTCGATCAAAAACCCATGTATTTTGTAAATATCGGGGCACGTGTTAATTTTGCTAAGGGAAAAGGTACCTTTAGTTTAAACTATAATGATATCTTTGACACGATGAAATTTGCTTTCGAAGGGAGCAGACCCTTCAGACAGTTTGGAGAGTTCAATTGGGAAAGCAATACGATTTCAACAAGCTTGTCTTACCGTTTTGGCGGTGGAAAGTACCGAGCCAAATCGCGTAAGCGAAGAGATAATAACGAAAAGTCAGGTGGCGGCGGAATATTTTAATGAAACTTAATAACTATACAATTTCTTTTTATAGTTGATGGTTAGTGTTAATTGTTAGTTATTAATGGAGAACCCCGGTAAAAACCGGGGTTCGTTTTTTTAATTTTTAACACTAGGCAGATAGATTACCATTTAATAATAGCACTTCCCCAGGTAAACCCACTTCCGAAAGCAGCCAGGACTACCGTATCTCCTTCCTTTACTTTTCCCTTTTCCCAGGCTTCCGTTAGCGCTATAGGAATAGATGCTGCCGTAGTATTGCCATAACTCATAATATTGTTAAACACCTGGCTATCGGAAAGCTTAAACTTTCGCTGAATAAACTGTGCTATCCTCAAATTGGCCTGATGTGGAATAAGCATATCAATATCGGCTACATCGAGATTATTTCTCGATAAACCTTCCATAATCACCTCGCTAAACCTTACCACGGCATTCTTAAAAACAAACTGTCCGTTCATATACGGAAAGTAGCTTTCATCATTCGGATCATTTTCATTAATAATATCGGTTACCCAGCGCGTTCCCATTCCCGGTGCCTTTACAACCAGTTCTTCCGCATACGCTCCCTGTGCATGTAAATGCGTTGATAAAATTCCTTTCTTAGTATCTTCTTCCCGTGATACCACCGCGGCTCCTGCCCCATCTCCGAATATTACCGATACACCCCGACCCCTGGTAGTCTTATCAAGACCCCGTGAATGTAATTCACTCCCGATAACCAGAACGTTTTTATACATCCCTGTTTTGACAAATTGATCTGCTACTGACAATCCATATATAAAACCCGAACACTGATTGCGCACATCCAATGCGCCTATGGTTTTTATATCCAGCTCTTTTTGAACGGTAACTCCCGGGCCCGGAAAATAATAATCCGGACTTAGGGTGGCAAAAACAATAAAATCAATATCATCTTTACTTATCCCGGCTCGCTCTATTGCTATTTTCGCGGCTTTTACGCCCATCGAAGAAGTGTTGTCTCCCGAATCGGGTGTTACCCATCGCCGCTCTTTGATGCCGGTTCGCTCCTGAATCCATTCATCACTCGTATCCATAAATTTCGTAAGATCGTGATTACTCACAACGTTATCCGGCACATAATATCCCAGTCCGGTTATCTTTGAATTATACATAATAATAAGAGTATATTTTGGTACCTTTATAAAAACCTAATTGCAATTTAAGCGATAATTGATAATTTCAAAATTTTATGGATAGAAAAAGCTTTCTGAATCTTTCGGCCCGTACGGCTTTTTTTCTGGGGGTTTCACCAACGGTTTTTGCTGCGAAAGACTATAGACGTGGCATTTCTTCCGATCAAATTCACGAAATACTAAATGCCTCATCGGCCAGAGGAAATGCGCTGGGTTTAACCAACGATCCCATTCAAAAAGTACGTGTTGGATTAATCGGATTAGGAAATCGGGGGAGTGTGCTCATTCAAATGTTTGAATGGTTAATTCGGGAACAACATGCAGAAATTGTGGCCCTTTCCGATTTAAAAGAAGATAAAGTCCTCAAAAACAATGAATACTTAAAAAGCATTCAAACCCAGGAGGCAGATTTATACTTTGGAGAGGAGGATACATGGAAAAAAGTAGCGGAGCGCGAAGATATCGACCTGCTCGTTATTGCCACACCCTGGGAACATCATACCCCTATGTGTCTGTACGGAATGGAACACGGAAAGCATGTGGCTTGCGAAGTTCCTATTGCCTATACCGTGAAAGACTGCTGGAGTTTGATTGAAACAGCCGAACGTACCCAAAAGCATTGCATGATGCTTGAAAATTGCTGTTTTAACGGAGAAGAGTTATGGATTCTGAATATGATAAACGAAGGTGTTTTCGGAGAGGTAAATCATGCCGAAGGGGCCTATATTCACGATCTGAGAAACTTATTACTGGACGCTGTTTACTATGAAGATCAATGGCGCATAAAACACCATGTTTCCAGGAACGGAAATTTCTATACAACTCACGGATTGGGCCCTGTTAGTTTTTATATGGATATAGGCCGGGGTGATACCTACCACCATTTGGTGTCAATGAGTTCGGGCGAATCCAGTTTAAGTGCATTTACAAAATCCAGAGGAGATTCGTACCACAATATCGCGTGCGGCGATATGAATACCACCCTTATAAAAACAGAAAAGGGAAAAACTATTATGTTACAGTTCGATGTCCATACGGGTCGCCCCTACTCGCGTCTTAACACGGTTACGGGAACAAAAGCTGTACATCAAGGGTATCCTTCAAAGTTGTACATAGACGATCCGAGCATCATATGGGGGCATCAATGGTTAGATAGCGAAAAGTATAAAGAGTACCGCCAGCGGTACGATCATCCTCTATGGAAAAATCTCAGAGAACAGATCTCCGAAAAAACCATCGGGCACGGAGGAATGGATTTTGTTATGATTTACCGCCTTATTCGCTCTATGAATCTCGGAATTCCGCTGGATATTAATGTGTACGACAGTGTTATGTGGAGTGCTGTAACGCCACTCTCGGAAATCTCCGTAGCGAATATGAGCATGCCTCTTTTTGTACCTGATTTTACCGGAAACACCTGGGAAGAGGCAAGACCGTGCGAAGTTTTAAGAACTATTTAACAAACTATTTTTTACATGACTTTTTTTCATGTTATACCTTTACAAAAACCAAACGATCAAATGAAAAAATTACTAATCACCGTTGTTGCCTTTCTGGGTTTTGCATGTGTTTTACAAGGCCAGGAAAACGTAACGTATCAGCAGCCATCTCAGGAAATCCTGGATTTGGTTGATGCTCCTTTAGCCCCTTCCGTATTAATAGACGATCAAAGTAATTATATGATACTGCTTTATCGAAACCCCTATAAAACCATTGCAGAGCTTTCTGAAGATGAAATGCGCCTGGGCGGGTTGCGGATTAATCCAAAAACGAATATAGGAAGCCGTACCAATTACTTTAATAATATCAAAGTAAAACAGGTATTGGCGCAAAAAGCAACTCAGGTAAACGGAATGCCAAAAAATGCACGGCTCTCCAATTTTACCTGGTCACCCGATCAAACTAAAATTGCCATGACACATACCACCGATTCCGGTGTGGAATTATGGGTGTTGGATGTTGCCGGTAATACTATGAAAAAATTGACCCAGGCTAATATCAACGCAAATATGGGGGATGTTATTAACTGGTTTAAGGATGGCCGTTCTATGTTGGTTAAAATGCTTCCTCAGAGCAGGAAATCGCTTATTAATGCCGACAAAGCAATTCCTTCCGGGCCAACGGTATCGGTAAATGATGGAAAAAAAGCGCAAAACAGGACTTATCAGGATTTGTTAAAAAATAAAACCGACGAGTTCAATTTTGAACAACTGGCACATTCGGAAATCCATAAAGTAGATCTACAGGGAAATGCAACACCCTGGATGGGAAGTAATATGTACCGAAGCATTTCCTTTTCTCCTAATGGAGCATATGTTATGGTTTCTACCGTAAAAAAACCATTTTCCTATTTGGTGCCTTATTCGCGCTTTCCTTCCGAAACCTGTATTTACAAAAGTGATGCGAGTAAGGTAGAAACCGTACTCGAAGTTCCTTTAATTGAAGATCTTCCCAAGGGATTTATGGCGGTTAGAAAAGGAAAGAGAAATTTACTCTGGCGGAACGATAAACCTGCTTCCCTTGTTTATGCCGAAGCACTGGATGGAGGCGACCCGGAAAAAGAAGTGGAATACCGGGATGAAATTTTTGAACTGGAAGCTCCCTTTAAGGAAAATCCGAGGAGCGTACTGAAAACCAAAAACCGTATCTACAGAATACGATGGGCAAATAAAGACATTGCGGTAGCACAGGATTACTGGTGGAATAACAGAAATACAAAAACCTATGTATTTAACCCTTCTCAACCGGAAAAAGAACCCGTGATTCTTTACGATAGAAATTATCAGGACGTATACAGTGATCCGGGAAGTTTTGTAACGAAAAGAAATGAATATGGCGTAGATGTTCTGGCATTGGAAGGGAATAATGCCTTTTTAATAGGAGACGGGTATTCTAAAGAAGGACAATTTCCTTTTGTAGATCAGATCAATCTGAAAAATATGAACAAAAAAAGGCTGTATCAATCCGCCTATACAGATAAATTAGAGGACTTAAGAGAATTTACGCCTTCCAAAAATCAGTTGTTGGTACGTATCGAATCAAAAAATGAATATCCTAACTATTATTTCAGAAACCTGAAGAAGAAAAAATTAAAACAAATTACTTCGTTCAACAATCCTTTCAAAAGCATTCAGAATGTCCATAAGGAAGTGATTAACTATCAAAGAGAAGACGGATTAGATTTAACAGGCACGCTTTATCTCCCGGTAGGTTATGACAAATCTAAAAAGGAAAAACTTCCTATGATTCTTTGGGCGTACCCGAGAGAATATAAAGACAAGAGCAGTGCTTCTCAAAGCACTCAAAATCCAAACGAGTTCACCTATCCCTGGTATGGTTCTCCTATTTACTGGGTGACTAAAGGATACGCCGTTTTGGATGATGCAGCTTTCCCCATAATTGGCGAAGGAGATGAGGAGCCCAATGACAGTTTCAGAAGTCAGTTGGTGGCCAATGCAAAGGCGGCAATTGATGCTGTAGATGCCATGGGATATATTGACAGGGAACGCGTGGGTGTAGGCGGACACAGCTATGGCGCTTTTATGGTGGCTAACTTACTCTCACATTCCGATCTCTTTTCTGCCGGAATAGCCAGAAGTGGGGCTTATAACAGAACATTGACTCCCTTTGGCTTTCAAAGCGAACAGCGCAATTATTGGGAAGCACCGGAGGTATATTATACCATGTCTCCCTTCATGCATGCAGACAAAATGAAAACTCCGTTACTACTTATTCACGGAAAAGCCGATAATAATTCGGGTACTTATCCAATGCAGAGTGAGCGGTATTTTAATGCCCTGAAAGGACTTGGTGCTACCGTTAGGCTGGTCATGCTCCCTAAAGAAAGTCACGGATACAGGGCCAAAGAAAGTATCTTACATATGCTCTGGGAACAAGATCAATGGCTGGAAAAATATGTCAAGAATAAAGAAAAAATGCCACATCAGGGAACTGATTAGATCAAACACCGCCTTCGGGCGGTTTTTTTGTGTGCCAGTTTGTCACTCCGGGCAACCTTGGTATTTTTTTTGAAAATCAGTAATACAAATTCTTTAAAAACTTAATTCAACATATTATGACAACCGGAAATATCAATGTATCTGTCGAGAATATTTTTCCTTTAATTAAAAAGTTTCTCTACAGCGATCACGAGATTTTTTTGAGAGAGCTTATTTCCAATGCAACCGATGCTACCCTTAAGCTGAAACACCTGAATGGCATTGGAGAGGCCAAAGTAACATACGAAAACCCTATCATTGAAGTTAAAATTGATAAAGATGGTCAAAAACTTCACGTCATCGATCAGGGAATAGGGATGACCGCAGAAGAGGTGAAAAAATATATTAATGAAGTAGCCTTTTCCGGAGCCGAAGAATTCCTTGAAAAATATAAGGACTCTGCAAAAGACACAGGCATAATAGGGCATTTCGGTTTAGGATTTTATTCCGCCTTTATGGTAGCCGATAAAGTGGAAATTTTGACCAAGAGTTATAAAGATGAACCTGCTGTACACTGGACATGCGATGGGTCTCCACAGTATTCCCTGGAAGAAATTGACAAAAAGGAACAAGGCACTGAAATAATTCTTCATATTGCCGAAGATGAAAAAGAGTTTTTGGAAGAAAACAGAATTCGGGAACTTCTTACCAAATACAACAAGTTTATGCCTATCCCGATTAAATTTGGAACCAGAGAAGAAACACTTCCCCTGCCAGAAGATGCTGCCGAAGATGCCAAACCGGAAACCAAAACTGTTGACAATTTCATTAACAATCCGAGTCCCGCCTGGACCAAACAACCCAGTGAACTCAAAGAGGAAGACTATAAAACTTTTTACAGGGAATTATACCCTATGCAGTTTGAAGAACCATTATTCAACATTCATTTAAATGTTGATTATCCGTTTAATCTTACCGGTATATTGTATTTCCCTAAGCTAACTAATGATTTAAGCATTCAGAAAGATCGAATTCAACTTTATCAAAATCAGGTATTTGTTACTGATAATGTAGAAGGCATAGTTCCTGAATTTCTAACAATGCTGCGCGGGGTAATCGATTCGCCTGATATTCCTTTAAATGTTTCCCGTTCTTATCTGCAGGCAGACGGAGCGGTTAAAAAGATTTCCAGCTATATAACCCGTAAAGTGGCTGACAAACTCAATTCGTTATTTAAAAATAATCGCGAAGATTTTGAGCAGAAATGGAATGATATTAAAATCGTAATAGAATACGGAATGCTTTCCGAAGAGAAATTCTTCGAGAAAGCTGAAAAATTTGCACTCTATCCTACTGTTGATGGTACATATTTTACCTTTGAAGAATTGGAAGAAAAGCTTAAAGACAATCAAACCGATAAGGACGAAAAACTGGTGATCCTTTATGCTTCAAACAAAGAAGAGCAGCACGGTTACATTACTGAAGCCAAAGAAAAAGGATATGAGGTTCTGTTGCTCGATTCGCCCATTGTAGCGCATCTTATACAAAAATTAGAAACCACTAAAGAGAAAGTCAGCTTCGTAAGGGTTGATGCCGATGCCGTTGAAAACCTTATCAAGAAAGAAGAAGAGGCCATTTCTAAACTAACCGATGAAGAAAAAGAAAAACTCAAAGAAATGTTAGACGGCGTTATTCCGGCCGATAAATATACGGTGCAACTGGAAGCCATGGATAGCAATGCAGCTCCCTTTAAAATTACCCAACCCGAGTTTATGCGTCGTATGAAAGAAATGAGTGCAACCGGAGGCGGAGGTATGTTCGGAATGAGTAATATGCCAGAAATGTTTAACCTCGTGGTAAATACCAATCACGAGTTAGTAGGACAGGTACTCAATACCAAAACCAAACCTAAACGAGAGCGTCTTATCAAGCAATCTCTCGATTTAGCCAGATTATCACAAGGACTCCTGAAGGGCGAAGAACTTACTACCTTTATAAAGCGAAGTTTTGAGATGATCAAATAAATATATTATGATCCTATATTTTATAAAAGCCCTGGGTTAATCCAGGGCTTTTTTTTATTTAAATTTCCGCATTCGTCTTTAGAAAATCACGGAAGTAAAAAAAAGAAACCATCCCTTTTTCAGTAACTTAATTTTAATTCTATCGTCCAATAAACAAATCAATATTTAAGCCGAATTACTTTAACTAATTACATGCTATTATGAAAAAAACGAACATGGTAAAACTATGGTTCCTTCTGGGAGTTTCTATGCTTTTTATCGGAGGTGGAAATGCGCAGCATCTGGAACAAAAAATAGATAAGCTCCTGAGTACGCGTTATAAATCAGAACTATCCGGCGCTACTGCCCTGGTAGCTCGTAATGGTAAAGTAATTTACAGAAAAGCATTCGGAATGGCCAATATGGAACTGGGTGTTCCTATGAAACCAGAACATGTATTTGAAATTGGTTCTATCACGAAACAATTTACTGCGGTTGGCATTCTAATGCTGGTTGAGCAGGGAAAACTTACACTGAACGACGAGCTTACCAAATTCATACCGGATTATCCGACTCATGGCAAAAAAATTACGGTTCATCATTTGCTTACGCATACATCGGGTATTAAAAGTTATACGGGAATGCCGGGTCTTCGTGAGTTTGCCAAAAAAGACATGACTCCCACCGAGTTAATTGACTTTTTTAAAAACGAACCCATGGATTTTGATCCCGGCGAGGCGTATAAGTATAATAATTCAGGGTATATCCTCTTGGGGTATATCATTGAAAAACTCACCGGAGAAACCTATGCTGACTTTATCGAAGAGAACATTTTCAAAAAAATTGGTATGACCTCTTCATATTACGGAAGTACCACCAACATTATTCCCAACCGGGCATCCGGATATCAAAAAGGGGGTGACAACGTATACCGGAATGCCGATTACATTAGTATGACTATCCCGTATGCCGCTGGTTCATTAATGTCTAATGTAGATGATATGCTGAAATGGCAACAAGCTATTAAAAACAATACTCTGGTAACCCAGAACAGTATAAACAAAGCTTTTACAAATTATACGTTGAACAGTGGGAAACCCATAGATTATGGTTACGGATGGAATATGAATGAGATAAACGGGGCGCCTACCATAGAACATGGCGGCGGTATTTTTGGATATACTACGCAAGGGGTTTATGTACCGGAAGAGGAAGTTTATGTTATTATACTTACCAATTGCAGCTGTAATTCTCCAGGTGATACTGCTGTACGCATAGCTGCTCATACTATTGGAAAGCCATTTCCCACGTCGGATGTTGCGGTTAACCTAACTGACGAAGCGTTAAAAAAATGGGCCGGTGCTTATCAGTTCGACGAAGATATTACCCGATACATCACTGTAGAAAATAATACGCTTTACAGTCAAAGAGAAGGAAGTAGAAAATTCAAAATATTGCCCAAAAGCCCGAATCATTTTTTCTTTGAAGGAGATTTTTCGGAGTATGAGTTTTCAGAGAAAAACGGAAAGAAAATGGTTATAATGAGAAATCGTGCCCGGAAAAGTATCGGGGTTGAAACCGATAAGGTACTTCCGGGCGAAAAAGAAGGTATGGTACTTACCCCGGAAATCCTGGAGAGATATGCAGGTAAATACGAATTACAGCCGGGTTTTGTACTTACAGTTACCCCAAAAGGCAACAGGCTTTTTGCCCAGGCCACCGGACAGCCTGAAGTAGAAGTTTTTGCCGAAAATGAAACTTCTTTTTTCCTCAAAGTGGTTCAGGCCAAAATAGTTTTTAACCTAAACAATGAAAAACAGGTGGAAAGCCTCACACTTTTCCAGGCAGGTCGCGAAATGACTGGTAAGAAAATTGAATAGACAAAAACCACCATCACGGTGGTTTTTTGTTTTAAAGTATTCCCGGTTTTTTATAAAACAAATCGGACTTTTGTTTTTAATATGATTTCATTCTATCTTTAAGGAGACTTTCAAGCATGGATGAAAAATTAATCTCAAAGAAAAAGCCCGCTTTTCCGGTAACCAAGGCCCTCTTTGATTACCTGACAGAAAACGGACGGAATATTAAAATTCCCATTTTTTACGACGATTTACTTCGCTTTAGAGGCGCGGTTGAAATCTTTGATGCGCAAGGAAAAGATACGCTTTGGATACGCACTTATTTTGATGAACATGAGCGTGAAGAAATTGAAATGAGCCTGAAGCAAATGTATACTATTTTGCATGCCGACGGAAGTGATTCCATTATTCCCTATTTAAATATAGACAGTATAGATTTCTGCACTTTTGGAAATACAAAACCCTTTCGTGTAAAAGTAAGAAACGTATTGAATGACAATTATATCTTTCTCTACATAAAAAAAGCTGATGCCTCCCGTATTTATGGCCTGGAATTAGAACACCTGCTCTCTCCTAACCATATTAATTTCCTCGTACATAAGGATACGCTTATAGAAGAACACATTTCGGGAATCCCCGGAGATACATTTATTGAAAATAACCTGGAGCAATGTTCGGAGCAAGATAAAAGAGCCCTTGCCAAAGAGTTTGTAAAATTTAATGAGCGATGTTTCGTAAGATTACTGGGAGACATGCGAGCATACAATTATGTGGTGGTACTAACCAATGACTTTGATCGTATCCAATACCGAATTCGTGCTATCGATTTTGATCAGCAGTGTTTTGAAGGCAATCCAAAGGTTTACAAACCTCAATTTCTCAAAGAAAATTATAAGTTGGTTGAGATGACCCTGAGTTTGCTTCAGGAACAATCTATTGAACAGTACAAAATTGAAGAACGTTCGCTTCTTGCAAAAAGAGCAACCAGCGAACACGAACGATTAAACGATCTGTTGAATTGCATGAAAGGCGCCGTAATCTCTACCCCGGAAAAGGTAAATCAGCTAAGAAAAGAACTATTTATTATGACGGGTGACGTAAATTTTAAAAAGTCGAAAAACATGGGAGAGCTACTAACCAGCGCTCTAGACTTTATCGTTCGAAATTACAAAAATGTAAACCCATATATAATTACCTAATAACCCGACATCCATGAAAATAAAAAAAATCCTTGTTGCCAATCGCGGTGAAATTGCTATCAGGGTTTTCAGGGCTTGTACCGAAATTAACGTGACAACCGTAGCCATATATACGTATGAAGACCGTTACTCACAACACCGGTACAAAGCCGATGAATCTTATCAAATTGGTGATGACGATCAACCTTTAAAACCTTATCTGGATATTGAAGGAATTATTCGATTGGCCAGGGATAAAAATGTAGATGCTATTCATCCGGGATATGGCTTTCTATCGGAAAATCCAGAGTTTGCACGTGCCTGCTCCAGAAATGGAATTGTTTTTATAGGACCTGCTCCTGAAGTAATGGAGGCACTCGGTGATAAAATTTCTGCCAAAAAGATAGCGCTCCAGTGCCGTGTTCCTATTATTAGAAGTAATGAAAAACCATTAGATTCCGTAAAAACTGCCATTGCAGAAGCAAAGAAAATCGGATACCCCATCATGCTCAAAGCAGCTTCAGGAGGCGGGGGGCGTGGAATGCGTATCGTGAAATCAGACGAAGATTTAAATCTCATTTTTGAATCTGCCAAAAATGAAGCTTTGAACGCTTTCGGAGATGATACTATGTTTCTGGAAAAGTATGTGGAAGACCCAAAGCATATAGAAGTTCAAATAGTTGCCGACAATCACGGAAATATCAGACACTTGCACGAAAGAGATTGTTCTGTACAACGGAGGCACCAGAAAGTTATAGAAGTAGCTCCTTCCTTCGGATTATCCGATCAGGTTCGGCAGGATTTATACGATCATGCCGTGGCAATTGTACGAAAAGTGAATTATAACAATATCGGAACCGTTGAATTTCTCGTCGATAAGGAAGAAAATATTTATTTTATTGAAGTAAACCCACGAATACAGGTGGAACATACGGTAACCGAAATGGTTACAGGAGTCGATCTCGTAAAAACGCAAATATTTGTTGCCGGAGGTTATAAGCTTTCAGACAAACAAATCAAGATTTACGATCAGGAATCACTTAAAACTTATGGATTTGCCCTGCAGTGCCGTTTAACTACCGAAGATCCGGAAAACAATTTCACTCCAGATTATGGCACCATTACTACATACCGAAGTGCGGCAGGAATGGGAATACGCCTGGACGCGGGAAGTATTTATCAGGCGTATACCATCAGTCCGTTTTTTGATTCCATGCTTGTAAAAGTCTCTGCTCATGGAAGAACATTAGACGGAGCCACCCGTAAAATGGTTCGCGCTCTGAAGGAGTTTCGGGTACGCGGTGTAAAAACCAATATTCACTTTCTGGGAAATGTTATACAACATCCCGTTTTCCGCGAGGGAAAAGCCACCGTGAATTTTATTCAGAATACACCGGAACTTTTTGAAATCCGATTGCCACAGGATCGTACTTCGAAAGCGGTTAAATTCCTTGCAGAAATCAGTGTTAATGGGAATCCCGATGTAAAATATGTAGACGAACATCGTGTTTTCAGAAAAGCCAAGGTGCCCACATTCGATCTCGCCTCAGAGTTTCCCAAGGGCACCAAAGATTTGCTTCGCGAAATGGGAGCGGATGCCTTCTGTGAGTGGTTAAAAAAGGATAAAAAAATTCATTATACCGATACAACCCTGCGCGATGCCCATCAATCGCTTCTTGCCACCCGAATGAGAACCTTCGATATGTTGAAAGTAGCTGAGAGCTATGCCAAAAATCACCCGAATACATTTAGTTTGGAAATGTGGGGAGGTGCCACTTTTGACGTATGTCTGCGATTTCTTCATGAAAGCCCCTGGACACGACTGCGGGAATTGCGTAAAGCTATCCCCAATATCCTGTTTCAGATGCTGTTAAGAGGTTCTAATGGTGTTGGTTATAAGGCATACCCGGATAATCTAATAGAGAAGTTTGTTGAGAAAGCCTGGGAAAATGGCATTGATATATTTAGAATTTTTGACTCGCTGAACTGGGTGAAGGCCATGGAACCCAGTATATCGTATGTCAGGAATAAAACCGGAGGAATTGCCGAAGCAGCCATTAGTTATACCGGAGATATTCTGGACCCTAAACAAAATAAGTATACATTGAAATACTATTTAAATCTGGCCAAAGATCTCGAAAATGCCGGAGCCCATATTATTGCCATTAAAGATATGGCGGGGTTATTAAAACCATATGCCGCCGCCGAATTGATTACCGCTCTGAAAGATACGGTTACACTGCCTATTCACCTGCACACGCATGATACCTCTTCCCTGCAAACCACTACTTACCTAAAAGCCATTGAAGCAGGTGTGGATATAATTGATGTAGCCCTGGGCGGATTATCGGGCCTAACCTCTCAGCCTAATTTTAATGCCGTAGTGGAAATGCTTAAAAATCACGAACGGGAACACGCCTTCGATATACACAAATTAAATCAGTTCTCAAATTACTGGGAAGATATACGTGAGATGTACTATCCGTTCGAGTCCGGATTAAAATCGGGAACTGCCGAAGTATACCAACATGAAATTCCGGGAGGGCAGTACTCCAACCTACGTCCGCAAGCCAATGCCCTGGGGTTAGGAGATCGTTTTGACGAAGTGAAAGCCATGTACGCCCAGGTAAATGCCCTGTTTGGAAATCTTATAAAAGTTACCCCGAGCTCTAAAGTAGTAGGAGACATGGCTATTTTTATGGTTACCAATAACCTCAGCCCTAACGATGTAATGAAACGCGGACAGGAGCTTTCTTTTCCCGAATCGGTAATTAGTTTTTTTAAGGGAGATTTGGGACAACCTGTAGGAGGTTTTCCGAAAAAACTTCAAAAAATCGTACTTAAAAATATAAAACCGTATTCTGACAGGCCTAATGCTCACTTAAAATCAATTGATTTTAAGAAAGAATACGCTATTTTTAAAAACAAATATCAAAAAGGATTTACCAGAGCTATTGAAATTGAGGATTTCCTTTCATACAGCCTTTATCCGAAAGTATTTGAACAAGCCCATGAAAATTATAAGCTATATGCCAATGTAGCTCTGATTCCTACCAAAAACTTTTTTTACGGGATGAAACTAGGAGAAGAAGCCATTGTTGACCTGGAACCCGGAAAAAGCGTTATAGTTAAATTGCTTTCTATAGGCAATCCCGATGAAAATGGAATAAGAATCGTATTTTTCAAGGTAAACGGAGAAAATCGCTTTGTAGAGATTCTCGATAAATCGCTCAATATTCAAAAAGAAGAGCACCTGAAAGTAGATCCTAAAAATGCAAATCAAATTGGTGCGCCTCTACAGGGTATGCTTTACAAAATATTGGTTGAGGAGGGGCAGCAAATAAAAGAGAACGATCCTCTGTTTGTAATAGAAGCCATGAAAATGGAAACGACGGTTACCGCTGTTAAGCAGGGCTGCGTAGTAAACCTTCCGCTTTCGGAAGGAACCATGGTTATGCAGGATGATCTGATAGTTACCGTAGAATAGTATTTAATTTGTTTTGAAACTGACTCCCGTTGTTGTATTTGAAGGGGAAGTATATTATATCCCGTCATTTTTAACCGATTGTGAATCGGCAAACTATTTTTTATCTCTGAAAAACGAGACAAGCTGGCAGCAGGATACGATTACACTTTTTGGGAAAACTCACTTGCAACCGCGATTAACAGCTTTGTTTGCTGACGGAAAAAAACGCTATTCCTATTCGGGGATTACCATGTTTCCACATCCCTTTACAAATACGCTAAAAACGCTTAAAACCCGCGTTGAAAAAGCCACCCATACCAGCTATAATGCCTGTTTATTAAATCTGTACAGAAATGGTAAAGACAGTAATGGATGGCATGCCGACGATGAAAAGGAATTAGGGGAAAATCCCGTTATAGCCTCGGTAAGCCTGGGGGCCGGAAGATGGTTCCATTTACAACACAAAAAAAACAAAGCGCTAAAACATAAAATCTTTCTGGAAAATGGTAGTTTATTACTCATGAAAGGGGCCACTCAACACCACTGGAAGCATCAACTTCCCAAAACCACCCGCCAAATAGGAGAAAGAATAAATCTTACTTTCAGAACTATTCTTTAAACCGGTAATTCGCCGGGTAACAAGGCTTGCTTTAAATAATTTACAGGGCATTTATATTTTTCTGAATAATTTAAAAACCTCGTCCCGGTTAGCTTTACTCACCGGAATTTTGTGATCTCCAATATACAGCATATTTCCTTCGAAGCCCGTAATCTGATTGATATTGGCAATATAGCTTCGATGAATTCTCATAAAAACATCGAAGGGCAATAATGTTTCCATTTTTCTTAAAACCATCGAGTAAACAAACCTACCGTATTTGGTATAAATAGTAGTATAATTACTATCTGCCTTAAAGAACATTATTTCCTGTAAAAATACACGTTCAAAGTGATTGTCTTTTTTAAGAAACAAACTGTCTTTAATATAAAGTGCCTGATTTTCAACTCCTGAAAATCCTGTTGGGTTTATTAAATTCTCTTCAGGTGTTTTCCCGGCAAAATTAACAAGTGCAAGTTCTATGGCAACACTTAACTGCCTGTCGTTAAACGGTTTTAAAATATAAGCATGAGGATTTACGCTTTTAGCCCTTTCAACAAAATACGTATCAGCGTGTGATGTAAGAAAAATAAAAGGTATCTGGTAATGTTTATTAATAATACGTCCCAGCTCAATACCATCCATGTCTCCTTTTAAAACAATATCTATAAGCACAATATCCGGTAACTTCTCCATCAGAGGCAGAGCACGCTTTACCGTAGGTGCTATTCCAATAATTTCATAGCCTAATGTTCGGAGCCGCTCTGAAATGTCTTTCGCCACCAGAACTTCATCTTCAACAACCAATATTTTTATCTTAGGCATATTATTCGTATTAAAATTATACCTGTCGAAGCATCAATCCGGCTTAACCCATATTTTCCAATGAGTACCCTGAGCTTTTTGTTTTTTTATACTCCCCTCTAATTGATTTATTAAGGAATCTATCAACTGAATACCAAATGTATTCCGGTTTTTACTTTCCGGAGTTGTAAATCCGATTCCATTGTCAATCACCTCTATATAGAGTATATTTTTTTCTTTTTGCATCCTAATCCTTAATTCAGGTTTTTCAACTCCCGTGTAGGCATACTTCAAAGCATTAACCACCACTTCATTAATAACAAGAGCCAGGGGTATAGCAGTGTCAATGGAAACATGAACCTCTTCCATTTCAAATTTCGGTTCGAAGGATGCATCATAGGCATGAAAAAGCCCGAGAACCAGTTCTTCCATATAGCCTTTAATTCCCACCCGGGTTTCGAGTCCTTCCCGGTAGAGTTTACGATGAACCAGCGACAGGGCCTCCACTCTACCCTGTCCTTCCCGGATAGCTTCCCGGGTCATTTTTCCATGAACTCCCCGGCTTTGTAAATTTAAAAGACTGGAAATTAGCTGAAGATTGTTTTTCACCCGGTGATTTAACTCTTTAAGTAATATGGCTTTTTCCTTTTCCTTCCTGCTTATCACCTCCTTTTGTTTTCTCAATACGTTATTTGAACTCTTGATTTTCATATTACTTTTATACAAAAGGTATGTAAAGAGTAAAATAAAAAAAGAACCTGCGGTCAGGGCTAATAACAAATGTTTTTGTTTAGTTGTTATTGTATTGAGTAAACCGATCTCTGATTCTCTTTTTTCAATTTCATAATTCGTTTTGACTTGTTCTATTCTCTGAATGTTTTCCCGGTTAACCAGGCTATCCTGATACACCTGATATACTCGTTGATATAGCAAAGCCTTGTCAAACCGATTTCCGGTTTCATAAAATTTGGAAAGCTTTAAACTAATGTCCCGAATCTGGGTTTTTAACCGAGCCTGTTTAGCCATATTTAACCCGGCCAGCAAATATTCCTCGGCTTGTTCCGGTTTGTTTTCCTTTCCATAAACTTCTCCCAACGCTGCCATATATACTGAAATGGCATAAGTATCGCCCAATTCTTTTAATAAACTAACGGCTTGTACCAGCTTCTCCTCGGCCAGATTTAATTGGTTTGATGCATTATAGGTCATACCAAGGTTTCCTAACGTATAACTTTGTATGTTTTGGTTTTTTAAAGATTCATTTAAACGAAGTACATTTTGAAACGATAAAATCGCACTATCTAAAGAACCCGTAAGTCGGTAAGCCTCTCCAAGATTATGCATGGTACTCACCCTATCAATCATATTACCGGAATCGCCATAAATGGTTAAAGCTTTTTTAAAATAATCAATTGCCTCCGGGAATTGTTCATCACTCACATAATTACTGGCCAACTGATTAAAGGTAGCAGCTTGTCTTTCTTCCAGATTCAGGGTCTCATAAATTCGCAATGCTTTAAAAGAAGCCTCGAACGACCGGCCGTTATTACCCAATCGGCGTTCTTTATGACTAATTTCTTCCAATGCTTCGGCCTCCAGTAAAGGAGCTCCAATTTCTCTGGCCAGCTGAAGTGATTTGTTGGCATATAGCAAAGCCGTATTCATATCCGGATGGTAATAGGCTACATCGGCAAATAACCCACATTGTTCTTTTTTGGAAAAATCACCTGTTTTCAAAAGCGTTAATACACTATCTGCTTTTTTAATGTTTTGAGCGATCCCATAAGAAGCACATCCCATAAGAAAAATAAAAAGTACTTTACTTATAACCAACATTATAAGTCTATTCATACGAGCTCCGGATCTCTGTTTGAACTCACTTGTAATAAAGGGTCCAAAATAAAATAACACCGATGTTTATATCCGTTTTTATGTTCCACAATAAACGAGAAAATAATGCTGTAGGAAATAAATACATTCGGAACTTCCTTTTGAGTGGCAATACTACATACACCCTGTTCGTCAGGAGATACATATAACGTACCATCCGGTGCTACGTGAACGTTCGGATGATTGCAATCAAAAACTTTTTTCCAGGTATCCTGCGGCGCGATTTTCAAACTGTTAAAAGATCTGCCCACATTCTTAGCCTTACAACATAAAAGAGATAATTCTCTCGCTTTGTAGTACTCAACGTGATCTTCCAGGACCAGTGAAATAGAGATTTTAGTATTTGCCTGAATTGCCGGAAACTCATAATTTCCCAGTGAAACAAAATTATCAATGGAAATGGGTTTATAAGGCGTTCCCAAATCCAGATAGCATTCCTGAATTGCAATTTCCACATCTTTTAAGGTTATTGGAAATTTAATTGAAGGAATCGGGTCTCCAAAAGCTGATAAATCAATTTTAATGTACATACAATACAAATATTTGGTTGGTAAAACGTTACTGATTTACTGCGGGGGAGAATAATTAGGGTACTTCAAAGTATTAAAAATTACTAAAAAAAGTGGAATTTGACCCTAATAATTAGATGAATGATCCTTCTTGACAGCCGAATTTAATACACCCCAGTTTTCCCTGATTTAAAAAGCAACTATTTTCCTGAATTTATTTAGTATATATCAGACAAATAAAATACAAGTTTGTTTTTCCGCTTTTAAATAAATCTTAAACTACCAGGGGTGGTTACTCTTTACTCATGATATTTATCCGTTCGTTATACAAAACACTCCATACACGCATTGTTTTTTGATTTCCTGTTTGCTATTTACAATTTTGATTTGTCTTTGCTACAAGCATCAAAACTTCCCCCTCGGCTATTAGAAAAATCCTCCAAATAGCCATTTATACCTAGTGTTTATTCTAGCATTGAATTGAACATATTTCCGGCCGGAAAGAAGATATCGAGAATTACGGAACAGATGATCTTCGACAAGAATGTAACGGGGATTCGTATTCCAAAAAATAACAGCAGTGCATATTTATTGACAAAGATCAATCTGTGCTTAATTCTTGAATCTTAACAATTGATTTCCCATTGAGGATTTCTACAAATAGAATAATAACTGTTAAAACCAAAAAAAAATGGCACGGTTTAAAACCAATGATCCACATGGGACTCCATTGTATGCATCACAGTCCTGCGACCATCCGATAAAAATCCTCAAATACGAAACCGAAGTATTTGGAGATACCTTACCGGTCATAGGGCCTCATAATCGAAGTATTCAATTTGTTACGGTTGTACTGGACAATTCACTGCACGGGTGGGTTTATTCAAACCAGTTATCCAATCCGTAGCATCAGAATACCTTTTTAAATTAATTAGTAACCAGGGCCAGCATTTATATTCAAAAATCAGGGCCCTAAAAAACCTTTCAATCATGGCTTTTTCATCAGAACAAGTATGGGCAAAATTCTACCAAAAACTAGTAGAGCTCGCCGTTCCAAATTTCGACAAAACAAAACAAGTTGTTTCTATAGCGGGAACCACTTTAAGTGCCGACGTGGCTAATGCCGATCCGGACATTAGCAATGCCAATATTTACAATATTGGTAATATGTTGCCCGGAGAGAGTGCATCTTATGCGCCGGGAGGCGATTTGATTACAACGTACACATTATTTTTACAGAACATTGATTTAGGAGGAAATCCTGATCCAGCGGTACAGGCCAAAATTAATGCTGCTGCCGATAGTGTAAATAAAAATCAAACCAATTTTACCAATGTACAGACCAAAGCATATGAGGCGTACTCCACTTACAAGACCAATATCAACCCAAATTATTCGGGTACTTTTGACGAGTGGGCCAACACTAACTATCCTCAATATGCTGCGGCCAAATCGTCTTTAAACGGGGCAATGTCTGATTACGATACATTAATGGTTGAAGCACACGGAGCAGGGTATTCTACCATTCAGGCCGCAGAAGCCGCTGTAAGTGCTATTACCGGTGCAAAAAACCTTACGGCTCCAAATGCCTATAATATGCCGGTTAAAGTAGGATCGGTGGCTCCTTCGGGTAGTGTTTCCGTATTACCCGGGCAGGATCCGGCCCCGCTACCAAGTTCTCTTAAATCTACTTTCCGTCCCGCTTATGCCGTGGGAGGTGGACTTGATAAGGTTTTTTCGGCCTGGCAAACTGCCAGTACGCAAAAAAGCTTTCCAGCCACTATTGATCTCTCGGGAAATTTTGCCGATGCTAATTACAGAGATTTTGGATGGAGTGAGCAAGTAAGTGCTTCTTACCGATCCTGGTTTTCCGTTAAAGTAAACCAGCAGGCTTCTTATCAATCTGTACACCAGGATTGGAAACAGTCGTCTTTTAAATGTACCATTTCGTTTAACGGAGTACAGTCTTTCCCAATTAATCCTGATGCAAACTGGTTTTCCAGCGGAATCATACAGAATTATAAAGATAAATTGCTTTCCACAAGTCCGCAATTTTTCGGAGAAGGCGGTAGTTTGAGTATCATTCCTTCGGCTATTCTTCTCGGATACGGATTAAAAATTAGTATTCAGATAGATAATGCCAGTTATAAATCGCTAAAAACCGCTTTCCAGCAATCTGCCAGCGTATCGGTAGGTGTAGGTCCTTTTAATTTCAGTGGTTCAGAATCGTCTCACTTAAATACGTCCAGCTTTACGTATAATGATGATTCCAATACTATTGATATTAACCCATCACCTACAGGTGTTCCTTTCTTACTAGGTGTAGTGAGTAATAAGTACTAACCCAAAACAGCTCCGGGGATAACATTTATAATATTCCCCGGAGCTTTACCTTAACGTATCGAATCAGATAAAATGAGAACAAAAGCACTTACCGATCAAACATACGACGTTTTATATGAGGAGCTCCTGGAAGCTGTAGGTATTGAAGAGCTCGATATGGTAAAATACAGTCTTTCGCAAGTAGGTTTTTTAAGGCCGACCGATCTTGTAAACAAACAAGTGGCTATTAGTAATAACAATCTTTTTTACCTGTGTAACTCTTTGCCCGCTGTAAGCTCTTCCTATATACCTTCGGGAGATTTGATCAATTCGTATGCGCTTTTTTTAGATTATTTGGTACCCAAAGCCATGAGTAATGACCAGATGGTTCAGCAAACCGCTTTGATCCATAAAAAAAATGAAATCGAGAATCAGATACATCGTATTATCCCTAAAAAAAACAGCGAAAGTAAAAACATGAATATAGCTTCGCTCCTGGAAAAAATAAAAGCTCATGAAAACAATATAGCACAGATAATTAAGTCTGGCTCCACTGTTATATCCAATATTGTAAACCCGGACCCTTCGCTTACAACCGCACGCGCCTCGGTAAGTTTCCTGACGGGAGCTCGAAAAATTGATGGGAAAAACAGTTATAATATGCCCGTAAATACCAATCCTCCGGAACCTCTTGATTCTTATTCCCCGGGATATGAAATAATGGGCTTAAACGCAATATGGTCCCGTTGGAAAAAAAATAAAAATTCCAACCATTACCCTCATATCATCACCATATCGAACACAAAAACTTCGAAGAAAAAAAAGAAAGCACATATCCTCCCTGTTTCAACATTAAAGGTTACCTACGGATCCGGAACTACGGGGAGATCGCTTAATACCACAGAAAAAGATTACGAAATTAATGAAATCAGAGCTGCGTTTTCCGGACTCGGTAATTTTTTAGTGAAACCTGTTAACTGGTTATACCCTTCTTTTTTTAAGTCCACATCATACACGTTATTGCCGGAAGCTCCAGGTTTCTTTCAAAAAGGCGGAGCCTTGGAGGCTATTACTTTTTCTCTCCTGCTGGGATACAATCTGAATATTAGCATCCGGATGGAAAAAAAAACATATGAAAACCTGAACAATCTTATCGGAACTTCCGGTAAAACATCTGACCTTAAAATAACCATTAGTAAATTTCAGTTTACCGTTACAGGTTCCAGAAAAGATACCACTTTAAAAGTTATAAACGAAACACAAACCATACAATTAAGTCCGATGAATGCCGGCTTGCCAAATTTACTGGGTGTTATTTCCAAAAAAACAACTCCCTTTATTCAGGGTACCGAGTCCTGGGATGATTCGCCCGTATCAAAACCGATATAAAGATTACTAACCGTTAAAAACTAAAAAATGAAAAAAGGAGAATTTATAAATTTCTATTTACCCTATGCCAGAGATTATGTATATATAACTTCCAAAGCTCAGGCCCAAAGCATTTTAGAAAAGGCCCGAGAGCTTGTCAAAACTGATATAACGGGTGTAGCCATTACCTATTCGGCAAACTACGGGCAAACCCGGGAAATTGCAAAGACATATGCTCAGGGAAACTGGAATACCCAAACGGGTGGTGCCAATCAGGCTGAAGTTATCCATAATATGGAAAATTTATTGGATCAAACCTATTCTGATCTTCAACACAAAATGCGCATAGCGCCTATAACCACCATGAATGCGTATACGAACCCGCTTGATCCCTGGAACGACAAAGTTTTAATGGGGCTTGTTGAAGAGGATCTCAAAAAAATCAAGGATTTACTGGATGGCGGATGGGCCGTACTGGGTTGGCAAAATCAGGAAACCCTTAACAACCAAGAACATCCGTATGCCGTAGGTGGTGGTGTTGCCGCACTGCCCAGGGCAGTGTCAAAAAAAATACAACAAACGTTAAAGAAGTACGCAGAAGCATACAAAACCAATAACACATAACTTTAAATATACAATCATGGGAGATTACAAAAAAGCATCCATAAGAAATGGACAGGTAATTATAGCCGACAGGGCTACATTAAGTAAAAAAGAAGCTATATCACGCTTAAAGAAGCCGGGAAATGACAATAATGTTTATACCGACAGAAAAAAGGCATCCTCACTGGCAGATGCGCTGTCTCAGGGACAGGGAACCTGGCGAGATGCGGCTCACGTAATTGGCGGGTACAAACACTATCACGATGTATCCCATCAATATCCGGGGCATATCTTTTACGGGCAACCCAGTTAGAGCAATACCCGGAGATGGACAATAGCTTAAATATTGTAAAGTACACATACAAAAAAACCGCGGCAAAGCGCGGTTTTTTTATACCTTATACTGTAGATCAAGCACTGCCTTTAACAAAGTAGGTAATTCTTAATTAATGTCCCTGCACTTAATCTCAATATATTAACTTCAAAAGCTATACCAAAGTATATAAAATCGTTTATCATCCAAAAATTCCGTTGAGAAGTTTGGCAAGTCGCAGGCCTCCTTTTTGTAGTTGCATGCGTACCGTATCAAAATGTTGGTACATATATTTATAGCGGAGTTGCTCTCCCGTCTTAACCGAAGCATATATCTGTTTGGAAAGGTCTTTAGACTCATAGATCCAATCAATGGGGTTTCCGGACTGTATTTCTCTTATTTGCTTTTTGGAAGCTACCGGCAAACTATTGGCCAGTTCCGTATAACTCATCAAATAGAAATTAATCATGTCTTCATCCCAAACTCTGTGTAAGTTACTTCCCTCCTTAAACCACTGTACCTGGATATCATTTCCTCCCCTGTCAGCAGCTCTCCCGACATGCAAAGGCTGGTGTACATCGCCAATTAAATGGATAAGTAATTTGAGAAAAAACGATTGGTCTTCTTCAGAACTCTCAGGGTTTTTTAATACCCGAATACAATGATCTATCCCTGTAACCAGATCTCCCCGGGGATTAGGTGCTACTTCTCCATAGCGTTTATCATCATCAAAATTCACATAATGCCACGGACTGTATTCCTTAAACCGCGGATCCGACTTAATATCGTCTGCATGTGTAGCCACCAGAACCATCCAGTTGCCGTTAAGGATTTTCTTGATTTTTCGTTTTGCCCGCGAAGATAAATGCTGTGAGGCTACTTCAGCCACTACACGATGGCCGGTTTTACCCCAATAAATCTCGTTTCCAAAAGCGCATTGAATGCACAAGAGGAACAAAAATAAGAACTTGTTCATTTTCAATAGTTTGTTTAAAAATAGTGAATTCTTAACAAAACGAGTATTGAATTAGGAAATATCAAAAAATATTATATATCTTTGTGATATCATTTTGATATCATTTTAAATATTACAGTTATGACCAACGAAAAAATAATCGTCCCCTCAAATGGTTACCTGATGCTTTTTGTTTTGCTGATCCTCCTGTTAGGGGCCATAGCGAGTTTATTAGCGCTGAAAAACCCCTGGTTTTTGGCTATCATTATAGGAACTATATTGATGATTCCGGGTTTTGTACTGGTAAACCCCAACGGATCAAGAGTACTTCTTTTGTTTGGAAAATATGTGGGAACTATCAAGAAGAATGGATTTTACTGGGTAAATCCGTTGTATTCTAAAAAAAGTATTTCCTTACGTGCCAGTAATTTTGACAGTGAGCGTCTCAAAGTAAATGATAAGATCGGAAATCCGATTATGATAAGCACAATCCTGGTTTGGCGTGTTACCGATACCTACAAAGCTGCCTTTGATGTGGACAATTATGAGCATTTTGTTCGGGTACAAACCGATGCTGCCGTGCGAAAATTAGCCAGTATGTATCCGTACGATAATTTTGCCGATGAAGGCCATACCGAAGATATTACACTGCGGTCCAGTGTGAATGAGGTTAGCGATGCTTTGGAAAAAGAAGTTCAGGAACGGCTTGCCATGGCCGGTATTGAAGTTTTGGAAGCCCGAATAGGGTATCTGGCCTATGCCCAGGAAATTGCCAATGCCATGTTAAAAAGGCAACAGGCTACAGCTATTGTGGCGGCACGTCACAAAATAGTGGAAGGCGCGGTAAGTATGGTTGAAATGGCTCTTGAAGAATTAAACAAAAACGATATTGTAGATTTGGATGAAGAGCGAAGAGCTGCTATGGTAAGTAATTTAATGGTGGTATTATGCTCAGATAAAGATACCACACCAGTTGTAAATACAGGAACGTTAAATCATTAAAAGCATGAAAGAATACAAAACTGTTAAAACAAATCTTGGGCTTACCGGTCGTTTAAAGAAATTGGAAAACATCCTCAACAAATATGCGAGCGAGGGTTGGGAATTCAGGCATATGGACGACCATGGAAGCTACGTTCTTTTGGAAAGAACCAAAAACAGATAGCAGAATGAAAGTATTTTACGAAGAACAGCGATTTAATCAGTGGTGGATATACCTTATTTTTATAATGGCAATTGCAGGTTCCGGGATAGGTTTTTACAATCAATGGATCGGGGTCGAAAATGAAGAGGGTGTTGTAGCATTATCCCTGGCGGTTATAGTAACTCTGCTATCGGCAATGCTTATTTTTTCCATTAAGCTCAAAACAAAAATAGACGATCAGGGTGTTCATTATCAATTTGTGCCTTTTCATTCCAATTTTAAACTGTTTTCATGGAAGGAGATCAAAACCTGCCACATACGAAAATACAATCCCGTTTTAGAATATGGTGGTTGGGGTTTTCGAACCGGATTCCTCAGAAACAGGGGAAGTGCCTATAATATTAAAGGAAATCAAGGGATACAAATTGAACTTAAAACCGGAAAAAAAATTCTTTTGGGCACACAGCAGTCTTCTCTGGCAAATCAGGTGATCTCAAAGTATATTAATCAATCCGAACACTAGTGTTATGATCCTGTTACTGGTAAAATTAATTCTTATAATCACCTTTTCGGTGTTTATTTTGTTGTAAACTCAACGTCATGGCAAAAAAGAAAGCATTTGCACTCCGAATTAATGAAGATATGCTGAAAGCCATTGAAAAGTGGGCTTCAGATGAGTTCCGTAGCACTAACGGGCAAATAGAATGGATGCTGATGCAAAGTCTGAAAAATGCGAAAAGAGCGCCTAAAAAAAATGATGATAAATAAAGAAATCCCGAACGCATAACTTATCTCTACTCGCCTTTAAAAATAAATGCAAAAGTTATCTTAAATCCCCTTTAATTACAGGCTTTTATTAGTTTATTTGCAATAATAATCTAAAGACAACTTAAAAATGCGACAACTGTTTTTATGGGTAAGCTGTGTGTTATTTTTTGCCGGCTGTACTCCGAAAGTAAATGACCTTGCTTCCGAGCATCCAATATTTGCTGAGATCGATTTGGTAAATGTTAATAATGACAAGGTAATGGTGGAAATTAATCCGGGACGATTTACTTCAGATCAGGTAAAATTCTACATTCCGAAAACCGTACCGGGAACCTACAGCGCGGATGATTACGGACAATACATCGAAAATCTTACAGCATACGATTACAAGGGCGGACAACTGGCCGTCTCGAAATCAGATGCAAATACCTGGATAATCAACAATGCCAAAAACCTGGATAAGATTACGTATTGGGTTAATGATACCTATGATAATGAAGTTACAAAAGAAGATCCCGTTTTCTCACCGGCAGGAACAAACATCCTAAAAGACAAGCAATACATGCTTAATCTGCATGGTTTTGTCGGGTATTTCGAAGGACTCGTAGAAAATAAATATCAACTATCTATAAAGGCTCCTAAAGGTATTGAAGGTATTACCACCCTAAATAAGACAGTTACTCCAAAAAACATGGAAAGCAATGCTTACCACACTGATATTTATACTGCAAATCGATATTTTGACATCATAGATAATCCCATTATGTATTCGGAGCCAGATAATGTATCATTCCGTCTGAACGATATCGAGGTCAATCTTGCTGTTTACTCTCCGAACAAGGTGTTTTCGGCATCAAAAATTAAAGATGGTATGGAAAAGATGATGAGAGCTCAAAAAGCGTTTTTAGGCTCTATTGACGGCACCAAAAAATATGATATTCTTCTTTATCTTTCAACGATGGATTCTACAGATGCCAAGGGATTTGGGGCTCTGGAACATCATACGTCTACCGTTGTTGTTTTACCTGAAGCCATGCCGGCTGAGGCTTTGAATAAAACTATGACCGATGTGGTTTCTCATGAATTTTTTCATATTGTAACCCCGCTCACCATACATTCGGAAGAGGTTCATAATTTTAACTACAATACCCCGAAGATGTCTAAACACCTATGGATGTATGAAGGTGTAACCGAATATTTCGCAAATCTTTTCCAGGTAAATCAGGGATTGATTGACGAAGATGCATTTTACGAAAGAATTGTTGGTAAAATTAACGGCTCCAAGGCTTTCGACGATGAAATGTCGTTTACGGAAATGAGTGAAAATGTACTCTCGGAACCTTACGAGAAAAATTATGCCAATGTATATCAGAAAGGAGCCCTGATAGGTATGTGCCTCGATTTGATAATAAGAGATCAGAGCAATGGTGAAAAAGGTATATTATGGCTTATGAAAGAACTTTCGAACCGGTATGGAAAAGACAAGGCATTTAAGGATGACGAAATTATTGATGAGATTGTTGCTTTAACCTATCCGGAAGTAAGAACTTTTTTTGACACCTATGTTATTGGAAACACCCCTATTCCATATGATGATTTCCTTGCAAAGGCTGGTTTAAAATTTGCAGAAGCCGAAGTGCAAACCGGTTTTTTTCTGGATGGCCAAACACCATTTATCAATGCAGATCAAACCACAAAAGAAGTATTCTTCCGATCTGAAATTCCGCAAAACAGCTTTTTTACCAACCTGGGTGTGCAGGGTAAAGATATTATCAAAAAAGTAAACGGAACCGATTACAATCTGGATAATATTCGCAATCTAATCATGGAATCTTTTGGGTGGAAAGAAGGTGACGATTATAGTATGACCGTTCTGAGAGATGGAAAAGAAGTGGTTCTTCAGGGAAAAATTACTACTCCAAAACTTATGAAGAAAAGTATAATACCTTCAGATAATGTCTCCGAACGTACTAACAAAATACGTGGCCAATGGCTTAAAGGATAGGTCTGTAAATTATTTACGAATAGAGAGGCGGTTTTTTTAACCGCCTTTTTTATTCTGATTTTTGTATTTTTCCATCGTTAAAAAAATCTTCATGGATACATCGCCTATTTTTACAACTGACACTATTGCTTTTGGATTATTAATGCTCGCACTGGGTTTTGTTTTTTACACTTCTTCAAAAAAACAGGGATTTTGGTCCCGCTTTTACAATATAGTTCCGGCACTTTTAATGTGCTATTTGATTCCCGCTATTTTCACATCGGTAGGATTAATTTCCAATGAACACTCAAAGCTGTATTATGTGGCAAGTAGGTTCCTCCTTCCTGCTGCATTGGTGTTAATGACTTTAAGTATTGATCTTAAAGCCATATTTAATTTAGGGCCTAAAGCGCTAATTATGTTTTTCACAGGAACTCTGGGAATAATAATAGGCGGGCCTCTCGCCATTTTATTAATTGCATCGGTTTCTCCCGAAACCGTTGGCGGTGTAGGACCCGATGCTGTATGGAGAGGGCTGGCAACGCTAGCCGGAAGCTGGATAGGGGGCGGTGCCAATCAGGCAGCCATGTTAGAAATTTTTGAGTACAATCCTGAAAAATACGGAGGAATGGTTTTGGTCGATATTGTAGTTGCCAATTTGTGGATGGCTATTATCCTATTAGGAATCGGAAAGAATAAGAGAATTGATTCCTGGTTAAAAGCCGATACGACAGCTATTGAGGAACTTAAAATAAAGGTTACGGAATTTGCTGAAAAAGTATCCCGAAATCCTTCGTTAACAGACCTTATGATCATTTTATCACTTGCTTTTGTCTCCGTAGGTATTGCGCATTGGGGTGCAGACAATATATCTATGTGGCTTGCTAATACATTTGAAGCTGTTAGAGATAAGCAAAGTGCTTTGTCGTCATTTGGATCGCAATTCTTCTGGATGGTCTCGATAGCTACAGCACTGGGGATCTTATTATCATTTACAAAAGCCAAAAACTATGAAGGAGCCGGAGCCGGCAAAATAGGCAGTATTTTTATCTATATTCTGGTGGCAACGATTGGTATGAAAATGGATCTTGGGAAAATTCTTGAAAATCCGGGATTAATAGCTATCGGTTTGGTCTGGATGACCATCCACGCCGGGCTTTTAATATTAGTAGCAAAATTAATAAAAGCTCCTTATTTCTTTCTGGCTGTCGGGAGCCAGGCAAACGTTGGAGGGGCTGCATCGGCACCCGTGGTGGCAGCTGCATTTCACCCCTCATTAGCCACGGTAGGCGTTCTACTTGCCGTATTCGGATACGTAGTAGGAACTTATGGGGCCATGTTCTGTGCTTATTTGATGGAAATAGCTTCAAATGTTTAGATTTTTTGATCAGAATACGGATATTTGCGCAGCTTAATCAAACCGTTTTATGAAAAAAGTATTTTACATAGTTGTTTGTTCCCTTATCGCCATAGGGTGTGGAAAAAACCAATCGAAATCTCTAACAGTCCAGGGAGATATTGAAGGCTTAAAAAAGGGAATGCTCTACCTTCAAAAAATTGAAGACACGCTTTTAGTAGCAATAGACTCTTTGCTAATTAACGGGAACAGTAACTTTGTTTTTAAAACCGAGCTCGACAGCCCGGAAATGCTCTATTTATACCTCAATAAGAAAGACGGAAACGATCTTAACGACCGGATTACCTTTTTTGCCGAACCCGGAAAAACCATTCGTATAAATACGTCTCGTGCCATGTTTGAAGTAGATGCCGAGATTAGTGGTTCTGATACGCAGAAGCTATATGAGGATTACAACAAGGGTAAATTCAGATATAATAATCTTCACCTGGATCTTGTAAAAGCGCAACTGGAAGCCCGTATTGACAGTAATCAGACCAAAATGGATTCTATAAATCACGCGATAGAGCGAAATGCCCTAAGAAGTTATCTGTATACCATTAATTATGCACTTAACCATAAGGACTCTTACGTGGCTCCCTATCTCGTGTTGTCTGAGGCCTATGATGCTCAAATAAAATATTTAGACACCATTAATAATTCTTTAACTCCTGAAGTTGCCTCTTCCAAATACGGTATCATGTTACAGGACTTTATAAAGCGGGTCAAATTGAAAGAAGACTAGAAAAAAAGCCTGCCGTTTAGGCAAGCTTTTTTTTACATTATCAGGGTAAATACTATCCCAGCTTATTTATTTTAGCCACTAGCTTTTCCGCCGTATCTTCCAGTTCTTTCCGCACATTCTTTAAATGTGTTTTTCTGTTTTCCACTTTGTTATCGTTTACTTTCGCTATCAAACTATCAAAAGTTTCAATGGCCTTATCTATAATGGCATTCCCTTCTTTGGAGTTTGGTTTCTGACTCGCAATTTCCCAGATATAAACTGCTTCAATAATATCTCCTAAAACATAATTTATATCCTTCTTTAAATTTCTAATATTAGCCATAATAATTATTTTTTACAAAAATACGTTTATTTACAGATAAACTTCCAGCAAATTAGCATTTTCAGCCAAAAAAGAAACCTGATCTATACAAGCAGGTAAAACAATGGTTTCTCCTGTATGAAGATCAGCTTTTCCCCATTCCGTTTCAATTCTCACATCGCCTTTTACACATATATAAATGGAAAAAGAATCTCTTTCAGACAGCTTTGTAATCATCTTTTTTCTAACGGGAATAAAATTGGTTATAAAATACGGTGTATCCACCATTTTATTACTACAATTCTCTTCTCCGGAATATTTTACTTCACTGTTTCTCCCGGAATTAAAATTGATTGCGTCCAGAGCCAAATCCGTATGTAACTCTCTGGGGCTACCATCGGTACCCAACCGATCGTAATCGTAAATTCTATAAGTTATATCGGAAGTTTGCTGTATTTCTGCCAGAACTATTCCTCCGCCTATTGCATGAACGGTGCCCGTTTCAATAAAAAAGGTGTCTCCCGTTTCTACATGTTGTTCCCTTAAGATTTCCATCAAAGAACCATTTTCTAAATGGTATAAATAATCTTCCCTGGAAACTCCTTCATTAAACCCCATAACCAGTTTTGCGCGGTCGTCCGCTTCCATAATATACCACATTTCTGTTTTTCCAAACGAATCATGCCGCTCTTTTGCGATTTGATCGTCGGGATGTAACTGAACGGAAAGGTTCGATCTGGCATCTATAAATTTGATAAGGATAGGGAAAGTACTTCCAAATGCATTCATCACTTTGTGTCCCAAAAAATCCGAAGCGTACAGCCGGATAAGCTGTTGTAGTGATTTCCCCTTTAGGGGGCCATTAGATACCTTTGAAATATTGCCTTTTACACCGGACACTTCCCAGCTCTCTCCAATATTTTTACTATCGGAAATCTTCCCATACGTATCCATTAATTTGTTCCCTCCCCAAACTCTTTCCTTAAGAATCGGATAAAAAACAAAGGGGTATAGCAATTTATCGGCCATTATACATTACAAAATTTCGCGGGGTTTCATATAGTATAACTTCAAGCTCTTTATCCCGGGCTATATAAGGCCTCAGTTTTTCCCATATAACAATTGCAATATTTTCTGCGGTTGGATTCAACGATTTAAATTCAGATACTTCCAGATTGAGGTTTTTATGGTCCAGAGCTTGTTCAATATGCGTATAAATCAACTCCTTTAAGACTTTCATATCCATAACAAATCCCGTACGCTGATCTACTTCACCGGTTACGCTTACAATCAATTCATAATTATGTCCGTGATAATGAGGATTACTACATTTACCGAAAACCTCATTATTCTTTTCATCAGACCATTCTTTTTTATACAAACGATGTGCTGCATTAAAATGTGCTTTCCTGCTAACCTTTACTTTCATGATCGCTCTTTTTTTGCAAATACGGATAAAACTTATCAAAAATAATCTTAAACCAGGCAGTATAATTTTCAGGGTGGTTCTCAATATCTTTCCTTACCATATCCAGCTCCATCCACTTCCAGGCTGCTACTTCCTCCTGATTAATTACAGGCTCACCATTATATTTTCCCGTAAGTACATGATCAAATTCATGTTCCGTCAGGCCGTTATCAAAGGGGGCTTTATATATAAAACTTACGACTTCTTCCAATGCCGTTTCAAACCCCATTTCCTCCTTAAGTCTTCTTTTTCCTGCTTCTAGCGAACTTTCTCCTTCCCTTTGATGACTGCAACAAGTATTGGTCCAAAGTCCGGGAGAATGATACTTGTTTTCCGCTCGTTGCTGAAGCATCAGCTCTCCTTTGTCGTTTGTTATAAACACCGAAAATGCCCTGTGTAGCAATCCCTTTTCATGAGCCATCATTTTTGGCATTATACCTATGGCCTCATCTTTATTATTAACCAGGATTACATATTCTTCTCTTGTCATTTACAATAATACTAAAATGTAAAACTACGCATAAATATAAACTCATGCGCAGTTTCTTTTCCATATTACAAACTATGATCTTACTCAAGGATTTGAGAACCCTGTATCTTTCTTATAAACCCTGGTATACCGCGGTTAAGAAGTTCCGCTCGCCTGCGTTCTGCTTCCGCACGACTGCTAAAATCTCCGGAATACACTCTGGTATATCCATCGTCATACGCTTTACCATATACCTCACTGATATGCTTAAATTTACCTGGTCGATATGGTGAGGTTAATGCCGCTACCTGAACCGTGTAGGACGGAATATCGCCCGATCGGAATCTAGGATTGTTAACTAATTGTGCCTGAGGATCATTACTGCCTTCTATATATAATTTACGAATAAAGCCATCGTTTCCATCTTGCTTTAGCATTTCCAAATGCGCCCTGGCTTTAGATTCGGTAGTGAACATTCCCGAATAAATACGGGTAAGGCCATCGCTGTAATCGTAACTGTAAATATTCGGGATATTATTAAACTTATTCAGATTAGCCCCGTTTTTTACCGCACCTACCTGAACCGTATAGATAAGTTCGTTTGCCAGGACAAACTCTGATCGTCTGTTGAGCTGATGATCGTGTTCCGAACAGCGAACACCGTTTGTACACCTGTTTACAGGCTGCGTTTCTCCATAACCTCTGGCCGTCAAATTAATGGCCGCTACCCCTCTGGATTTAATATATTCAAGCGTACTGTTTGCCCTTCTTTCGGATAAACGCATATTATATGAATCCGATCCTCTGCTATCTGTATGCGATTTAATATCTACTAAAAGATCCGGATTATTAATTAATACCTGAGCTATTCTATTCAGTTCCACCTGTGCATCCCTGCGAATATTCGATTTATCGAAATCAAAGTAAATAGGACGTAATTTTATAAGTTTGGCCAGATCGTAACCTCCAACGGGGGTTTGAAGTTCTTTAAGCAGTTTAATATTCACCCAGATAGTATCCGATTTTTTTCCGGTGATCTGAACCGTTTCTTCCCTGGGTAAGAATCCGATTTTTGTTCCCAGTAATTTCTTCTCGTCTTCTTCGCACTCCACAAGAAAGCTATACTTACCTTCCTCATCGGTCTGAATTTCTTCTATTTTCTCACCATCATCCATGAGCGCAACGGTGGCATCTTTTAAAATCTCCTCGGTTTCAAAATTGGTAACTATTCCGGTAATAAGTTTTTGACATCTTATTCGGAAGTCATCACCTATTTGGAATACATAAATATCGTCTTCTCCTTTACCTCCTCCTCTATTGGAGGCAAAATATCCCATCTTGGTTTCGTCGTTTATTACAAAAGTAAAGTCGTCTGAAGGGCTGTTAACGGGTTTCCCTAAATTAACAACTTCTCCATAGGTATTGCCATCAATTTCCGTTACAAAAATATCAAATCCTCCGAGTCCGAGGTGTCCGTCGGAAGCAAAGTACAAATTGTTATATTCACTCACATAGGGGAAACTTTCACGGCTTTCCGTATTAATTTCAGGTCCCAGATTTCTCGGCTGACTATAACTCCCATCCGGGCGGATATCTACTACAAAAATATCCGACATCCCATAGCTGCCGGGCATATCGGATGCAAAATATAATTTGGTCTCATCCGGGCTAAGTGCAGGGTGAGCCACCGAGTACTCATCGTTATTGAACGGGAGTTCTTCTATATTGGTCCAGTCTCCATCTACATAAGATGCTTTAAATATTTTAAGGCGGGTTGTTCCTTTGCTATCCCTGCGCCTTTTCCCGTTAACCACATTATTTCTTGTAAAATAAATGGTATTTCCATCTTTTGTAAAAACCGCGGTAGACTCGTGAAACTTTGAATTTATATTATTCGACAGGCGCTTGATACCCTTTTGTGTCAGGTTATTAACCGGAGCTCGATAGAGATCAAGAAAGGTTTTTGTACTCCATTTATGAGTAAACTTTGAAAAAACTCCGGTATCCCTTGCCGATGCGAAAACCATATCGTCATTAACGAGGGAAGGTGCAAAATCGGACTCGGGTGAGTTAATGTCCAGATTTTTTACATTGTATAAACTGGTTTGTGTTTTTATAGAGTCAAGATAATGAGGAGAGCCTTTTAACAACCGGGCCCTGGAATCGTCCGGTTGTAGTTCCTGGAATCTTTTCAAAATTTCATTCGCCTCATCATATCTGTTTTGCGAACGTAATGTTTGTGCGTATTTAAAATAATATTCCGGTTCGATACCGGTATCAGCCAGAAACAACTTACTATACCAGTTATACGCCTGGTTATAATCTGAATTGTAGTAATAAGCATCTCCTATTTTCCTGTAGATATCAGGAGACGTATATCCTTTTTCAAGTGCTTTTATGTAATATTTCGCTGCTACTGCATATGCTAAATTGTTATAATTTTCGTCTCCCTTTCGGAGTTGACGTTCTTGTGAAAAAATTAAAGATGGGGCAATTATCAAACATAGTAGGATTGTTAAAATCCTCAAATTCATTCGTGCTCATTTTAATAGTCTAAAGTAGCCATATTAGCAAACTTTTTAAATCATATTCATATATACTTTTCAAACATTTGTTAACAATTTTTAAAAGAATCTCGGGGTGAGGATTTTATCGGCACTCTTAAATAATTCATAGCGTAAGAATACCTCAAAAGATCCACTGTTATAAATAGCCTTTCCCAATTGCGTTATCTCTCGATCATAGGCCAAACCTAGCATAAAGGGCTTCGATACCTGAAACCCAAACATTCCGCTAAAGGCTGCATCCCATCTATACGCTCCCCCTAAGATAAACTTCTCATTGATCATAAAATTCGCCGATACATCTACCTGTAAGGGGGCTCCTGATACTGCCTTTGTTAACAATGCTGGTTTAAACTTCACACTCGGATTCAAATCAAACACATAACCCGTGATAAAGTAATAATGCATCTGCTCTTTGGCTACCGATAAATTCAACGCATCAAAATGTTGCGTCTCTAATATATTCGGTACCGATATACCTGCATAAAAACGATCTGTATGGTAGTAAACCCCGGCTCCTATATTGGGCGAGAATTTATTGTCTATACTGGTCTCCAGTTCAGGGTCTCTACCTATTGCTAACTCCTTCTGATCCAATACCGAATAATCAACATTCAACAGATGACCCCCGGCCTTTAATCCAAATGAAAGCTTCCCCACATCGGAGGTCTTTACAGTATACGAAAAATCAATGTCAAAATGAGTCTCCTGGGTCACTCCCTCGCCTATCTTGTCATTCACTACCGATAAGCCCAAACCCATTCGCTTATACAACCCTATCGGCGAATGTATATTCAATGTCTGTGTCTCAGGGGCTCCTTCCAATCCAACCCATTGAGAACGATGTAAACCCGCTATACTGGTAACTCCGCGAGATCCCGTATAAGCCGGATTTACACTCATCGTATTATACATATACTGCGTGTACTGGGCATCCTGCTGTCCATAGCTCAATAAGCCTATCAGAACCATTAATATCGTCAATAACTTCTGTCTCATTAATTCGCTTTTTTTCTATCGAAATATGCCCAGTTTTCTTATCATCGCTTCAAGTATAAAAACCCAGCCTCAGAAACTCCCTTGCCATTCTTACTGTATTCCAGTATATAGTAATACGTTCCCGTGGGTAACATCTTCTTCCGGGCTATCGTTACACGACCCTCGGATAGCCCGCGAAAGCTTACCTCGTCGTTGTTATAACCACTTGCCTCATATACCAATACTCCCCATCGATTAAATATACGTACCGTATTCTCAGGGAAATCCTCGATCCCCTCGATCTCAAAATACTCATGGTGACCATCGCCGTTTAAGGTTAATACGTTGTATACCTGGAAGGTATCGTAGAGATCCAGATAATCCGGTGTTCCATCACCATCCGTATCATTGGGAATACCATCGCCATCCGGATCGTATTCATCAATAGTTAATTTTCCATCTCCATCATCATCTATATCTCTATAATCCACTTCGATCGGGTTTTCTGTAAAACCGTCGGGGTCTACCGCATCCGTATTCGGAAGTTGATCGGCGGGACTGTCTATCTCGTCATTCGGGTCGAAATCTATGGTTGATTCTCCCTCGTAACCATCACTTAAACCATCGTTTTCCTTATCTGATAATACATAAGTAATATCGGCTACTCCATTATGGTCAAAATCCCAGGCCTCTATACTGTCAGGTACCGTATCGCCATCACTGTCCAGATCTAAATAATCCGGTAAATTATCGCCATCCGTGTCTACGGGTAGCAGACCTTCGTCTCCACTAAACTCATATACATCCTGAAGGCCATCGCCATCGCTATCCACACCATCCGGAGCTATATAACCAATGGTTGGCTGAGCTTCCACATTATCCGGAATTCCATCGTCATCCGAATCGATATCCAGATAATCCGGAATGGTGTCCAAATCTGTATCTATCGGATTGGTTGACGGATCGTTATCCCCATCTATATTTAAATCTTCATCCAAATCCAGGATACCGTCATTATCATCGTCGATATCCACACTATCGGGAATTCCATCTTTATCTGTATCAGCGGTAATAAATATTTCTTCTTCCGGATCGTCCACACCAATATTCAGATCTGTCTGATCCTGAGAATTGGTAATCGTATTTATAATAGTCGTGTTTCTGGTATTGAGATCGACTTCTGCGATAATGGTTAGAGTTTGAGTTTCCCCTACATTCAAAGTCCCCAGATTCCAATTAGGGTTTTCCCAATTCCCTGTGCTCACCGATGCTTCTACGAAAATCAATCCGGCAGGTAATGCATCGGTTATTATCAGGTTAGTTGCCGGAATCGGGCCATCATTTGTAACTTCAATTCTAAAGGTGATAATATCTCTCTCATCAGGAGTATTATTATCTACGACCTTTGAAATTATAATATCGGTGTCGTTCAACAACGTAACCGTAAAACTACAAGAGTTTATATTTCCACCTATATCTTCTACATAATAGGTAACCGTGGTCTCGCCGACATTAAAAAGCTCTCCGCTTGCATTGTTAATTCCAGTAGGAGGACTGGAAGCTGTAGTAGCACCCGTAAATTCCCAGGTTTGACTTACAATATCGCAATTATCGGATACTATCGGAGAATCAAAATTAACTGCAGTAGGTTGCCCATTTACGGCAATTTCGGTTGTTGATTCCGGACAGGTGATTGTTGCAGGACTAATATCATCTACAATTACCGTCTGGGTTTGCTGGATGCTGTTCCCGTTACCATCGTCATATACCCAGGTAATCGTATAGCTCCCCTGCACATCATAAAATAAAGGATCGCTCGTGGTAGCTGTCACACTTCCTACACAGGTATCAGTTGCGGTCGGAATATCGGTCACTGTCACACTGCACTCTCCCGTGAGATCCGGAAGCGGGTCTACATCCGGTACCGGGGCCGTGATATCATCTACAATTACCGTCTGGGTTTGTTGAATGCTGTTCCCATTACCATCGTCATATACCCAGGTAATCGTATAGCTCCCCTGTACATCATAGAAAAGCGGATCGCTGGTAGTAGCTGTTATACTACCCACACAATTATCGGTGGCTGTCGGAATATCGGTCACTGTCACACTGCACTCTCCGGTGAGATCCGGAAGTGGGTCCACATCCGGAACCGGGGCCGTAATATCATCCACAATTACCGTCTGGATTTGTTGAATGCTGTTCCCATTACCATCGTCATATACCCAGGTAATCGTATAGCTCCCCTGTACATCATAGAAAAGCGGATCGCTGGTGGTAGCCGTTACACTACCCACACAATTATCGGTGGCTGTCGGAATATCGGTCACTGTCACACTGCACTCTCCGGTCAGATCCGGCAGTGGGTCTACATCCGGAACCGGGGCCGTGATATCATCTACAATTACGGTTTGGGTTTGCTGAATACTATTTCCATTGCCATCGTCATAGACCCAGGTGATCGTATAGCTCCCCTGTACATCATAAAATAAAGGATCGCTGGTAGTAGCTGTTACACTACCCACACAATTATCGGTGGCAGTCGGAATATCGGTCACTGTTACACTACATTCTCCGGTTAGATCCGGAAGCGGATCCACATCCGGAACCGGGGCCGTAATATCATCTACAATTACGGTTTGGGTTTGCTGGATGCTGTTCCCATTGCCATCGTCATATACCCAGGTGATTGTATAGCTCCCCTGTACATCATAAAATAAAGGATCGCTGGTAGTAGCGGTTATACTGCCCACGCAATTATCGGTGGCGGTCGGAATATCGGTCACTGTTACACTGCATTCTCCGGTGAGATCCGGAAGTGGATCCACATCCGGAACCGGGGCCGTGATATCATCCACGATCACGGTTTGGGTTTGTTGAATGCTGTTCCCATTACCATCGTCATATACCCAGGTAATCGTATAGCTCCCCTGTACATCATAAAATAAAGGATCGCTGGTAGTAGCGGTTATACTGCCCACGCAATTATCGGTGGCTGTCGGAATATCGGTCACTGTTACACTACATTCTCCGGTGAGATCCGGTAGCGGGTCCACATCCGGAACCGGGGCCGTAATATCATCTACAATTACCGTCTGGGTTTGTTGAATACTATTTCCATTACCATCGTCATATACCCAGGTGATTGTATAGCTTCCCTGTACATCATAAAATAAAGGATCGCTGGTGGTAGCTGTTATACTACCCACACAATTATCGGTAGCTGTCGGTGGAGTCGCCGTCACACTACACGCTCCGGTTAGATCCGGTAGCGGATCTGCATCCGGAACCGGGGCCGTAATATCATCCACAATTACCGTCTGGGTTTGCTGAATGCTGTTCCCATTGCCATCGTCATAGACCCAGGTGATCGTATAACTTCCCTGTACATCATAGAAAAGCGGATCGCTGGTGGTAGCCGTTACACTACCCACACAATTATCGGTGGCTGTCGGAATATCGGTCACTGTCACACTGCACTCTCCGGTCAGATCCGGTAGTGGGTCTACATCCGGAACCGGGGCCGTGATATCATCTACAATTACGGTTTGGGTTTGTTGAATACTATTTCCATTGCCATCGTCATAGACCCAGGTAATCGTATAACTCCCCTGTACATCATAAAATAAAGGATCGCTGGTGGTAGCTGTTACACTGCCTACACAGGCATCAGTTGCTGTCGGAATATCGGTCACCGTTACACTGCATTCTCCCGTCAGATCCGGAAGCGGATCTACATCCGGGACCAAAGTGGTAATGTCATCTACGATCACTGTTTGTGTTTGTTGAATACTATTCCCATTACCATCGTCATATACCCAGGTAATCGTATAACTCCCCTGTACATCATAGAAAAGCGGATCGCTCGTGGTAGCCGTTACACTACCCACACAATTATCGGTGGCAGTCGGAATATCGGTCACCGTTACACTGCACTCCCCCGTCAGATCCGGTAGCGGGTCTACATCCGGAACCGGGGCCGTAATATCATCCACAATTACGGTTTGTGTTTGCTGGATGCTGTTCCCATTACCATCGTCATATACCCAGGTGATTGTATAACTCCCCTGTACATCATAGAAAAGCGGATCGCTGGTGGTAGCCGTTACACTGCCCACACAATTATCGGTAGCGGTTGGTGGAGTCGCTGTCACACTACATTCTCCGGTTAGATCCGGAAGCGGATCTACATCCGGAACCGGGGCCGTGATATCATCTACAATTACCGTCTGGGTTTGCTGAATGCTGTTTCCATTGCCATCGTCATATACCCAGGTGATCGTATAGCTTCCCTGTACATCATAGAAAAGCGGATCGCTGGTAGTAGCTGTTACACTGCCCACACAATTATCGGTGGCGGTCGGTGGAGTCGCCGTCACACTACATTCTCCGGTTAGATCCGGTAACGGATCTGCATCCGGAACCGGGGCCGTGATATCATCTACAATTACGGTTTGGGTTTGTTGAATACTATTTCCATTGCCATCGTCATAGACCCAGGTGATCGTATAGCTCCCCTGTACATCATAAAATAAAGGATCGCTGGTAGTAGCTGTTACACTGCCCACACAATTATCGGTAGCTGTCGGTGGAGTCGCCGTCACACTACATTCTCCGGTGAGATCCGGTAGCGGGTCTACATCCGGAACCGGAGCCGTGATATCATCTACAATTACCGTCTGGGTTTGCTGAATGCTGTTCCCATTGCCATCGTCATATACCCAGGTAATCGTATAACTCCCCTGTACATCATAGAAAAGCGGATCGCTGGTAGTAGCTGTTACACTGCCCACACAATTATCGGTGGCTGTCGGAATATCGGTCACTGTTACACTACATTCTCCGGTTAGATCCGGTAGCGGGTCTACATCCGGAACCGGGGCCGTGATATCATCTACAATTACCATCTGGGTTTGTTGAATGCTGTTCCCATTACCATCGTCATATACCCAGGTAATCGTATAGCTCCCCTGTACATCATAGAAAAGCGGATCGCTGGTGGTAGCTGTTACACTGCCCACACAATTATCGGTGGCTGTCGGAATATCGGTCACTGTTACACTACATTCTCCCGTCAGATCCGGAAGTGGGTCCACATCCGGTACCGGGGCCGTGATATCATCTACAATTACGGTTTGGGTTTGCTGGATGCTGTTCCCATTGCCATCGTCATATATCCAGGTGATCGTATAACTCCCCTGTACATCATAGAAAAGCGGATCGCTCGTGGTAGCTGTCACACTTCCTACACAGGTATCAGTTGCGGTCGGAATATCGGTCACTGTCACGCTGCATTCTCCGGTTAGATCCGGTAGCGGATCTGCATCCGGAACCGGGGCCGTGATATCATCCACGATCACGGTTTGGGTTTGTTGAATGCTGTTCCCATTGCCATCGTCATATACCCAGGTGATTGTATAACTACCCTGTACATCATAGAAAAGCGGATCGCTGGTGGTAGCCGTTACACTGCCCACACAATTATCGGTGGCTGTCGGTGGAGTCGCTGTCACGCTACACGCTCCGGTTAGATCCGGTAGCGGATTTGCATCCGGTACCGGGGCCGTGATATCATCTACAATTACCGTCTGGGTTTGTTGAATGCTGTTTCCATTGCCATCGTCATAGACCCAGGTGATTGTATAACTCCCCTGTACATCATAAAATAAAGGATCGCTGGTGGTAGCTGTTACACTACCCACACAATTATCGGTGGCGGTCGGTGGAGTTGCTGTCACGCTGCATTCTCCGGTTAGATCCGGTAGCGGGTCCACATCCGGAACCGGGGCCGTGATATCATCTACAATTACGGTTTGGGTTTGTTGAATGCTGTTTCCATTGCCATCGTCATATACCCAGGTGATTGTATAACTCCCCTGTACATCATAAAATAAAGGATCGCTGGTGGTAGCTGTTACACTACCCACACAATTATCGGTGGCGGTCGGAATATCGGTAACCGTTACACTACATTCTCCGGTGAGATCCGGAAGCGGATCTACATCCGGAACCGGGGCCGTGGTATCATCCACGATCACGGTTTGGGTTTGCTGAATGCTATTGCCATTACCATCGTCATATACCCAGGTGATTGTATAGCTCCCCTGTACATCATAAAATAAAGGATCGCTGGTGGTAGCTGTTACACTACCCACACAATTATCGGTGGCAGTCGGAATATCGGTCACCGTCACGCTACACGCTCCGGTGAGATCGGGAAGCGGATCTACATCCGGAACCGGAGTTTCATTATCAAATACGGTAATGACAAAGCTACAAGTTGAAACGCTTCCATTTTCGCTGGTAGCAGTATAGGTAACCGTTGTGTTTCCCAATGGAAAACTATCTCCGGGATTAAAATTACTTGTCATATTTACTGTTCCACAGAGCGCAGTAGGCGTTGGAACTGTCCATGTAACTATCGCCTGACAAGTTCCTGAATCGGTTGGAACAGAAAAATTCGCAGGGCAATCGGTAAACACCGGAGCTCCCGGATCAACTATTGTTAATGTAACCGGGGTTCTGGTTAAACTGGGACAGCCTGTAATATTATCTACACTTTCGGCATAGTAAGTTATAGTGCCCACAGTATTTAAATCCGGGGTTGTTACAATATTTCCACTAATTGGAGCATCATACCATACTACAGAAGAACCTACGGGAGGTGTAGCCCCTGCTGTTAGCGTTTGAATAGGATTTTGTTCACATTCGGTTTGATCACCACCGCTGGTAGGCGGAGCAATTGCAGGACATTCAATCAATACTCTATAATCTTCAACTTCACCGTCATTTGCAGGTCCGGTATCTGCATTAACCGGAAAAGTGCTATATCTAAAACGCATGAATGATATTCCTAAAACAGCATTGGGAGGAACTGAATAATTAATTAAATTGCTACCAAGCACTAAAGGAATATCGTTAATAATACGCTCTCCCGGATCGGAAAAGTCGCCATCTGCATTAATATCCAGCCAAGCATTAAGGAGTCCTGTAGTTCCATTTGTTGAAGAGGCAATTACTTCAAGAGGAGATACCTGATTCAAATACAAAGTTTGATCCTGAATGGTCACTCCTCCAATTCTAACACCATCATCTTCTATTCCATCGGCTGTGGCATCCGCAGATGGCTGGCCATTAAATTCCCCGTCAGGAATTAATCCTCCGAGGTATATTGTACTGGTAATTCCATGTCTAGCTCCGTTTGAAGTTATCAGCGTATTATAGGGAGGATCTGGTAAATCGCCAAAATCGACTTCTCTAATCGTAACGGTAACGGTGGCAATACTACAATACCCATGTATATCACAAATCTGATATTGGAACGAATCGGTTCCAACAAAATTGACATTCGGGGTATAAGTAATTTCTCCGGTAGAAGAATTTATTGATACCGATCCGTTTGCAGGTTTTAGTATTCCTATATTATTAATAGACCCGATATCGATATCATTTTCCAAATCAAAATCATTATCCACCACATTATAGGTTACGGATTCATTAGCTATAGTAATTACATTGGGGTCGTCTACCGCACAAGGTTCCGCATGTACGGTTATAGTCCGAATAATGGGATCACAACCGGATAGCGGTGCCAATTCTAACACATAAGTACCCGGAGCCTGTATCTTGACAACTCTTCCCGAAGCAGTAGTTCCTCCTCCTAAAAATTCTCCATCTGTGGTTGACCAGTCATATGCTGCTCCATCGGATGCAAAATCAACTTCCAGGTCTAAAATCTGATTTGGTATACAGGAATCAAAGGTCCCGGGATCTGTAATATTAACTTCAAAAGTTCCGGTATCTCCCAAGAATTCATAAGGGCCGGAAAAGTCTTTCAGAGATGCTGTAAAAGAAGCCGATGATCTTGTTTTGACCATAATGGCACTAAAAGGAGAGTCGCAAGAGGCTCCTGATCCTGAAATCACACCCGGATCGAATCCTAAAGCCGTAAAATTTACGCCCACTTCCACCAGTGCCTTTGAAGGATATAAATTTGAATAGATAGGAGGTCCATCTACATAAGTTCCCCAGGGAGGAGTAGCCACCGGAGTTCCATTCACATCGCTAAATGTACTTCCCGCGGGTATGTTAATTGAAGCGTATCCATACACGGAACCATTGCTGGAACCGTCAAAATCAGGGCCCCAACTAAAGCCTTGTGGGATAAGGTTGTTATAGTCGTTTCGTGATACCCATAGTCGTATTTCTATACCAGTGACACCGGAACCCGAGAATTCAAACCCAATCAACAAATCTCCCGGAGCTGTAATAGATCCATCAGGAGCAAACTGCCAGGCCGTATGTCCCTCATGGGGGCCTACATTTGAAAAGTTCGTTCCGTTAAATGTCAAGTTTTCAACAAAAAGCTCAAAATCTACAAAATGACTTCCATTTGACGAAAGGGTTGACAATGCCATATTAACCCACATATCGTCGTTAATGGTCAATCCGTCCCTTCTCATATGTAAATAAGCATCTACAATATCGCTGGTATTCTGCTGACCGGCGCTTCCCCCTTGCCAATTTGCCGGACTATCTCCATTTTTATTAGAAGAAATAAATGAAGTAGCATCGGTAAATCCGGATCCACCTATATAATCATGGGCATAAATTGAGCTATACCAGACATATCCATTTTGTGAAGAATAATTGGGAATACTTTGTTTTTCAACAAATGTCGGATTACCTCCCCCGGTTAAGGCCGCCGTATTTGCTGCGGTATTGGTTTCATCAATAACCCCAAATCCGGTGGGGCCTAAAAACCAGTCATCTGTTCCTGCTACCGTTATACCAGATCTCGTATTAGCCTCCAGACCAAAATTAGCTCCAACCCCCGGATTTTGTGCATGTAAATACGTTAAGGGAATACAAAAGAAAAAAAGAGTGATTTTTAAAAAAACCTTTCCTTTTACAGCCGACAGGTATTTAAAAAACGTAAAATAATGTGGATAACAAGGCTTGCCGCTATACAAAACTAATGAAGCAACAACCAGCATACCTAATAAGAGCAGGCCTCCGAGCATAAAAACACTTTAGGTTAAGAGAAAATATCGAATGCTTAATCTCTGTTATTAGGTTGGGGGAAGATCCTGCATTCAAATATAATCTTTTTTTGATATCTATTGTGCCTAAAGTCATCAAATTTATAAAGTGCCGCTTTTCTATATAACTCTTCACCTATAACGCTTTCCGGGACGTATATAGTATGCAAAAAAGATACCACATGGTATCTTTACAAGAGCTCTTTTAGTACGCTTTTCGGTTTTTAAAAAAACCTCGGGGTAAGGATTTTATCGGCACTCTTAAATAATTCATAGCGTAAGAATACCTCAAAAGATCCACTGTTATAAATAGCCTTTCCCAATTGCGTTATCTCTCGATCATAGGCCAAACCTAGCATAAAGGGCTTCGATACCTGAAACCCAAACATTCCGCTAAAGGCTGCATCCCATCTATACGCTCCCCCTAAGATAAACTTCTCATTGATCATAAAATTCGCCGATACATCTACCTGTAAGGGGGCTCCTGATACTGCCTTTGTTAACAATGCTGGTTTAAACTTCACACTCGGATTCAAATCAAACACATAACCCGTGATAAAGTAATAATGCATCTTCTCTTTGGCTACCGATAAATTCAACGCATCAAAATGTTGCGTCTCTAATATATTAGGCACCGATATACCTGCATAAAAACGATCTGTATGGTAATAAACCCCAGCTCCTATATTGGGCGAGAATTTATTGTCTATACTGGTCTCCAGTTCAGGGTCTCTACCTATTGCTAACTCCTTCTGATCCAATACCGAATAATCAACATTCAACAGATGACCCCCGGCCTTTAATCCAAATGAAAGCTTCCCCACATCGGAGGTCTTTACAGTATACGAAAAATCAATGTCAAAATGAGTCTCCTGGGTCACTCCCTCGCCTATCTTGTCATTCACTACCGATAAGCCCAAGCCCATTCGCTTATACAACCCTATCGGCGAATGTATATTCAATGTCTGTGTCTCAGGGGCTCCTTCCAATCCAACCCATTGAGAACGATGTAAACCCGCTATACTGGTAACTCCGCGAGATCCCGTATAAGCCGGATTTACACTCATCGTATTATACATATACTGCGTGTACTGGGCATCCTGCTGTCCGTAGCTCAATAAGCCTATCAGAACCATTAATATCGTCAATAACTTCTGTCTCATTAATTCGCTTTTTTTCTATCGAAATATGCCCAGTTTTCTTATCATCGCTTCAAGTATAAAAACCCAGCCTCAGAAACTCCCTTGCCATTCTTACTGTATTCCAGTATATAGTAATACGTTCCCGTGGGTAACATCTTCTTCCGGGCTATCGTTACACGACCCTCGGATAGCCCGCGAAAGCTTACCTCGTCGTTATTATAACCACTTGCCTCATATACCAATACTCCCCATCGATTAAATATGCGTACCGTATTCTCAGGGAAATCCTCGATCCCCTCGATCTCAAAATACTCATGGTGCTCATCACCGTTTAGGGTTAATACATTGTATATATTAAATCCATTATTAGCATCCAGGTAATCCGGAATACCATCGCCATCTTCATCATCCGGAATTCCATCGCCGTTTTGATCATACTCTTCCGCTGTGGGTATATCATCTCCATCATCATTAATGTCTCTATAATCCACTTCATAAGGAGTTTCGGGTTCACCATCCGAGCCAATTGCATCCGTATTCGGAAGTTGATCGGCGGGATTGTCTATCTCGTCATTCGGGTCGAAATCTATGGTTGATTCTCCCTCGTAACCATCGCTTAAACCATCGTTTTCCTTATCTGATAATACATAAGTAATATCGGCTACTCCATTATGGTCAAAATCCCAGGCCTCTATACTGTCAGGTACCGTATCGCCATCACTGTCAAGGTCTCTGTAATCAGGTTCTCCATCGCCATCGGTATCCACAGGTGTTAAACCTGCATCTCCCCCAAACTCATATACATCCTGGAGGCCATCGCCATCGCTATCCACACCATCCGGAGCTATATAACCAATGGTTGGCTGAGCTTCCACATTATCCGGAATTCCATCGTCATCCGAATCGATATCCAGGTAATCCGGAATGGTGTCCAAATCTGTATCTGTCGGGTTGGTTGACGGATCGTTATCCCCATCTATATTTAAATCTTCATCCAAATCCAGGATACCGTCATTATCATCATCGATATCCACACTATCGGGAATTCCATCTCTATCGGTATCATCACTTATTACCGTTACTGTTACCGTTGCCGTATCGGTCAAGGTTGTTCCATCGGTATTTGTTACGGTAATGGTATACGTAAAGGTATCATCACCGCTAAAACCTATATCGGGAGTATACGTTATAATATCATCGCTGGGATCGTCGGGTGTTCCACTATCATTAACCATTACGGTTCCATTTGCGGGATCGCTAACTGTTAGTACTCCGGTATCGGGCACATCAATATCGTTATCATAAACCGGTACGTCAAGACCGCCATTAGTACTTATCAGGTCGTCTACCAAAACAAAAGGTCTTAACATACAGACAACCACAAATCCCGGTAAATTTGTTGAGCAACCGGCTCTATCAACGGTCGCGATATAATTTGTCGGAATATCTCCTGCCAATACCAAAGGCATCAATTCATCTCCGGAAAAAGGCTGATTCCAGGATACGTTTGATCCCAACGGAACACTGTTGGAAACATCTAATATCACCTCATTATCAGGTTCCGTACAATAGGTTACCACAAAATAGGTTGAAGCATTTTTTCCACATTGGGTTCCATCGTACACGGCAAAATAAACTCCAGGCTGCGTTACCTCAAAGGTGGGGTCCGTACCCAAAACTATACTGGAATTTGTTGCTTCAAACCATCTATAGTTATGCTGATCCGAGTCATTTGGCCCTTGCAGAATAAACTGTGCATTTGCATAGCCCATCCCCAATATCATTGCAGATATTAAAAAGATCAGATTTATATGTTGGATTAAATTTTTCAAGCTTCCTGTTTTAGTTTACAGATTTATCTTAGCGTTTTTTACTTAACAACAAAAACAACGTTGATAAGTGAGTTATAATCTGCCGGAGGAGCAATAACATCGTAAGTCATCAGTCCGTTTGCATCTACACTTACATTTGCAAATACAGCCGGATCATAGTAGGTTACATAATAATACAATTCTGTGTTTGCGTATGTAGGAATTGCGGCAGGCGCTCCTGTGCTGGCAACAGCCGGAGTCCCGAACTGATCTGTATACTGTTGATATAAGTCTATTGTATATCCGGTTCCAACCGTCGATGCATCAATTGCAATTGAAGGCGGATAGAAAATTCTAGCTGCCTTTGATGTAATTGGCGCTATGGCATTCACTACTTCCTGTACATTCGTTTCGTTTACTACAGCTGGATCTCCTCCCTGATCCACATCGATAGGAGTGCGTAATGGTACTTCATCATCATACTGATCATCTGTCCCTACAAAATTTGTAGCTGTACCGTCTTCATCGGTATAGGTAAAGGTACCATCTCCGTTGTCGGTTAGAGTACTCAGAGTCTCGGTAAAGGTTGTTACCGTTCCATCCTCCGAAGTATAGGTAAAACTTCCGTCGCCGTTGTCGACTAGCGTAGTTACCGTATTGTTGGTATCGATCGTTACCGAAGTGCCAAAGTCATCCGTGATCGTATAAGTACCATCGCCATTATCTACTACCGTAGCGATCTTTGAATCAAACGTGGTGGCTACACCATCTTCATTGGTATAGGTAAAGGTGCCGTTGCCGTTGTCTACTAAGGTTGTCAGAGTCTCGGTAAAGGTTGTTACCGTTCCATCCTCTGAGGTATAGGTAAAGCTTCCGTCGCCGTTGTCGACTAGTGTAGTTACCGTATTGTTGGTATCGATCGTTACCGAAGTACCAAAGTCATCCGTGATTGTATAAGTACCATCGCCATTATCTACTACCGTAGCGATCTTTGAATCAAACGTGGTGGCTACACCGTCTTCATTGGTATAGGTAAAGGTGCCATCTCCGTTATCTATCAGGGTACTCAAGGTCTCTGTAAAAGTGGTTACCGTTCCATCCTCTGAGGTATAGGTAAAACTTCCGTCGCCGTTGTCTACCAGTGTAGTTACTGTATTGTTGGTATCGATTGTTACCGAAGTGCCAAAGTCATCCGTGATTGTATAAGTACCATCGCCATTATCTACTACCGTAGCGATCTTTGAATCAAACGTAGTGGCTACACCATCTTCATTGGTATAGGTAAAGGTACCATCTCCGTTGTCTACTAAGGTTGTCAGGGTCTCGGTAAAGGTTGTTACCGTTCCATCCTCCGAAGTATAGGTAAAACTTCCGTCGCCGTTGTCGACTAGTGTAGTTACCGTATTGTTGGTATCGATCGTTACCGAAGTACCAAAGTCATCCGTGATTGTATAAGTACCATCGCCATTATCTACTACCGTAGCGATCTTTGAATCAAACGTGGTGGCTACACCATCTTCATTGGTATAGGTAAAGGTGCCATTGCCATTGTCTACTAAGATTGTCAGGGTCTCGGTAAAGGTTGTTACCGTTCCATCTTCCGAAGTATAGGTAAAGCTTCCGTCGCCGTTGTCGACTAGTGTAGTTACTGTATTGTTGGTATCGATTGTTACCGAAGTGCCAAAGTCATCCGTGATCGTATAAGTGCCATCGCCATTATCTACTACCGTAGCGATCTTTGAATCAAACGTGGTGGCTACACCATCTTCATTGGTATAGGTAAAGGTACCATCTCCGTTGTCGGTTAGGGTACTCAAAGTCTCGGTAAAGGTTGTTACCGTTCCATCCTCCGAAGTATAGGTAAAACTTCCATCGCCGTTGTCTACTAGCGTAGTTACCGTATTGTTGGTATCGATCGTTACCGAGGTGCCAAAGTCATCGGTGATCGTATAAGTACCATCGCCATTATCCACTACACTGGATATCTTTGAATCAAATGTGGTGGCTACACCATCTTCATTGGTATAGGTAAAGGTACCGTTGCCATTGTCTACTAAGGTTGTCAGAGTCTCCGTAAAGGTTGTTACCGTTCCATCCTCCGAAGTATAGGTAAAACTTCCGTCACCGTTGTCTACCAGGGTCGTTACTGTATTGTTGGTATCGATCGTTACCGAAGTGCCAAAGTCATCGGTGATCGTATAAGTACCATCGCCATTATCCACTACACTGGATATCTTTGAATCAAATGTGGTGGCGGTACCATTCTCACTGGTATAGGTAAAGGTACCATTACCATTGTCTACCAGGGTTGTAATGGTCTCAGCTATAGTTACTGAGGCTACATTTAAGTATAATCCTCCATCAGTTCCTACTGTTATATCATTATTGGCATCAGCACTGATTAGATTTATAGTAATCGGAGTACCTGTCTCATCGGTATAGGTAAAAGTAGCATCTCCATTATTAACCAATGTAGAAATGGAAGTGTCACTAATTAATGTTGTATTTCCTGCTGCATCAGTAAAGGTATAAGTACCATCACCGTTATCAGCCAAAGCAACTGTTCCTGCCAAACCATTGATCTCATCTATAGCATCCTGTACATTGGTTGCCAACAAGCTTGAACTTGTATTATCATAGCTTACTTCAGCTGCAGTCTGATCATCAGTTCCAACAAAATTTGTTGCAGTACCATCTTCATCGGTATAAGTAAAAGTACCATCTCCGTTATCTACCAGGGTACTCAAGGTCTCTGTAAAAGTGGTTACCGTACCATCCTCTGAGGTATAGGTAAAGCTTCCGTCGCCGTTGTCGACTAGTGTAGTTACCGTATTGTTGGTATCGATCGTTACCGAAGTGCCAAAGTCATCCGTGATTGTATAAGTACCATCGCCATTATCTACTACCGTAGCGATCTTTGAATCAAACGTGGTGGCTACACCATCTTCATTGGTATAGGTAAAGGTACCGTTGCCATTGTCTACTAAGGTTGTCAGAGTCTCGGTAAAGGTTGTCACCGTTCCATCCTCCGAAGTATAGGTAAAACTTCCATCGCCGTTGTCTACCAGTGTGGTTACCGTATTATTGGTATCGATCGTTACCGAAGTGCCAAAGTCATCCGTGATTGTATAAGTACCATCGCCATTATCTACTACCGTAGCGATCTTGGAATCAAACGTAGTGGCTACACCATCTTCATTGGTATAGGTAAAGGTACCGTTGCCATTATCTACTAAGGTTGTCAGAGTCTCGGTAAAGGTTGTTACCGTTCCATCCTCTGAGGTGTAGGTAAAGCTTCCGTCACCGTTGTCGACTAGTGTAGTTACTGTATTGTTGGTATCGATCGTTACCGAAGTGCCAAAGTCATCTGTGATTGTATAAGTACCATCACCATTGTCTACTACCGTAGCGATCTTCGAATCAAACGTAGTGGCTAAACCATCTTCATTGGTATAGGTAAAGGTATCATTGCCATTGTCTACTAAGGTTGTCAGAGTCTCGGTAAAGGTTGTCACCGTTCCATCCTCCGAAGTATAGGTAAAACTTCCGTCACCGTTGTCGACTAGTGTAGTTACTGTATTGTTGGTATCGATCGTTACCGAAGTACCAAAGTCATCGGTGATTGTATAAGTACCATCACCATTATCTACTACCGTAGCGATCTTCGAATCAAACGTGGTGGCTACTCCATCTTCATTGGTATAGGTAAAGGTGCCATCTCCGTTGTCTACAAGGGTACTCAAAGTCTCTGTGAAAGTGGTTACCGTTCCATCCTCCGAAGTATAGGTAAAACTTCCATCGCCGTTGTCTACCAGTGTGGTTACCGTATTGTTGGTATCGATCGTTACCGAAGTGCCAAAGTCATCGGTGATCGTATAAGTACCATCGCCATTATCCACTACACTGGATATCTTTGAATCAAATGTGGTGGCGGTACCATTCTCACTGGTATAGGTAAAGGTACCGTTGCCATTATCTACTAAGGTTGTCAGAGTCTCGGTAAAGGTTGTTACCGTTCCATCCTCTGAGGTGTAGGTAAAGCTTCCGTCACCGTTGTCGACTAGTGTAGTTACTGTATTGTTGGTATCGATCGTTACCGAAGTGCCAAAGTCATCCGTGATTGTATAAGTACCATCACCATTGTCTACTACCGTAGCGATCTTCGAATCAAACGTAGTGGCTAAACCATCTTCATTGGTATAGGTAAAGGTACCATCTCCGTTGTCGGTTAGGGTACTCAAAGTCTCGGTAAAGGTTGTTACCGTTCCATCCTCCGAAGTATAGGTAAAACTTCCATCGCCGTTGTCTACTAGCGTAGTTACCGTATTGTTGGTATCGATCGTTACCGAGGTGCCAAAGTCATCGGTGATCGTATAAGTACCATCGCCATTATCCACTACACTGGATATCTTTGAATCAAATGTGGTGGCTACACCATCTTCATTGGTATAGGTAAAGGTGCCGTTGCCATTGTCTACTAAGGTTGTCAGAGTCTCCGTAAAGGTTGTTACCGTTCCATCCTCCGAAGTATAGGTAAAACTTCCGTCACCGTTGTCTACCAGGGTCGTTACTGTATTGTTGGTATCGATCGTTACCGAAGTGCCAAAGTCATCGGTGATCGTATAAGTACCATCACCATTATCCACTACACTGGATATCTTTGAATCAAATGTGGTGGCGGTACCATTCTCACTGGTATAGGTAAAGGTACCGTTGCCATTGTCTACCAGGGTTGTAATGGTCTCAGCTATAGTTACTGAGGCTACATTTAAGTATAATCCTCCATCAGTTCCTACTGTTATATCATTATTGGCATCAGCACTGATTAGATTTATAGTAATCGGAGTACCTGTCTCATCGGTATAGGTAAAAGTAGCATCGCCATTATTTACCAGCGTGGAAATAGAAGTATCACTAATTAGTGTAGTATTTCCTCCTGCATCGGTAAAGGTATAGGTACCATCTCCATTGTCGGCTAAAGCTACCGTTCCTGCTAATGCGTTGATCTCATCAATTGCTGCCTGTACATCCGTAGCTGTTAAACTCGATGCAGTATTATCATAACTTACCTCTGCAGCAGTCTGATCATCAGTTCCAACAAAATTTGTAGCGGTACCGTCTTCATCGGTATAAGTGAAGGTGCCATCTCCGTTGTCGGTTAGAGTACTCAGAGTCTCGGTAAAGGTAGTTACCGTACCATCCTCCGAAGTATAGGTAAAACTTCCGTCGCCGTTGTCGACTAGTGTAGTTACTGTATTATTGGTATCGATTGTTACTGAAGTACCAAAGTCATCCGTGATTGTATAAGTACCATCACCATTATCTACTACCGTAGCGATCTTTGAATCAAACGTGGTGGCTACACCATCTTCATTGGTATAAGTGAAGGTGCCGTTGCCGTTGTCTACTAAGGTTGTCAGAGTCTCGGTAAAGGTTGTTACCGTTCCATCCTCTGAGGTATAGGTAAAGCTTCCGTCGCCGTTGTCGACTAGTGTAGTTACTGTATTATTGGTATCGATTGTTACTGAAGTACCAAAGTCATCCGTGATTGTATAAGTACCATCGCCATTATCTACTACCGTAGCGATCTTCGAATCAAACGTGGTGGCTACACCATCTTCATTGGTATAAGTGAAGGTGCCGTTGCCATTGTCTACTAAGGTTGTCAGAGTCTCGGTAAAGGTTGTTACCGTTCCATCCTCCGAAGTATAGGTAAAACTTCCGTCGCCGTTGTCTACCAGGGTAGTTACCGTATTGTTGGTATCAATCGTTACCGAAGTGCCAAAGTCATCCGTGATTGTATAAGTACCATCGCCATTATCTACTACCGTAGCGATCTTTGAATCAAACGTAGTGGCTACACCGTCTTCATTGGTATAGGTAAAGGTACCGTTTCCATTGTCTCCAAGGGTACTCAAAGTCTCTGTGAAAGTGGTTACCGTACCATCCTCTGAGGTATAGGTAAAGCTTCCGTCGCCGTTGTCTACCAGTGTAGTTACTGTATTGTTGGTATCGATCGTTACCGAAGTACCAAAGTCATCCGTGATCGTATAAGTACCATCGCCATTATCTACTACCGTAGCGATCTTGGAATCAAACGTAGTGGCTACACCATCTTCATTGGTATAGGTAAAGGTACCATCTCCGTTGTCTACCAGGGTACTCAAAGTCTCGGTAAAGGTTGTTACCGTTCCATCCTCTGAGGTATAGGTAAAACTTCCGTCGCCGTTGTCTACCAGTGTAGTTACTGTATTGTTGGTATCGATCGTTACCGAAGTACCAAAGTCATCCGTGATTGTATAAGTACCATCACCATTATCTACTACCGTAGCGATCTTTGAATCAAACGTGGTGGCTACACCATCTTCATTGGTATAGGTAAAGGTACCGTTGCCATTGTCTACTAAGGTTGTCAGGGTCTCGGTAAAGGTTGTTACCGTTCCATCCTCCGAAGTATAGGTAAAGCTTCCGTCGCCGTTGTCTACCAGGGTCGTTACCGTATTGTTGGTATCTATAACCACTGAGGTACCAAAATCATCGGTGATTGTATAAGTGCCATCACCATTATCTACTACCGTAGCGATCTTCGAATCAAACGTGGTGGCTACTCCGTCTTCATTGGTATAGGTAAAGGTGCCGTTGCCATTGTCTACTAAGGTTGTCAGGGTCTCGGTAAAGGTTGTCACCGTTCCATCCTCTGAGGTATAAGTAAAACTTCCGTCGCCGTTGTCGACTAGTGTGGTTACCGTATTGTTGGTATCGATTGTTACCGAAGTGCCAAAGTCATCGGTGATTGTATAAGTACCATCGCCATTATCTACTACCGTAGCGATCTTTGAATCAAACGTGGTGGCTACACCATCTTCATTGGTATAAGTGAAGGTACCATCTCCGTTGTCGGTTAGGGTACTCAAAGTCTCGGTAAAGGTAGTCACCGTTCCATCCTCCGAAGTATAGGTAAAGCTTCCGTCGCCGTTGTCTACCAGGGTAGTTACTGTATTGTTGGTATCGATCGTTACCGAGGTGCCAAAGTCATCGGTGATTGTATAAGTACCATCGCCATTATCTACTACCGTAGCGATCTTTGAATCAAACGTGGTGGCTACACCATCTTCATTGGTATAGGTAAAGGTACCATCTCCGTTGTCGGTTAGGGTACTCAGAGTCTCGGTAAAGGTTGTTACCGTACCATCCTCTGAGGTATAGGTAAAACTTCCGTCGCCGTTGTCTACCAGGGTCGTTACTGTATTATTGGTATCGATTGTTACCGAAGTGCCAAAGTCATCCGTGATTGTATAAGTACCATCGCCATTATCTACTACCGTAGCGATCTTTGAATCAAACGTGGTGGCTACACCGTCTTCATTGGTATAGGTAAAGGTGCCGTTGCCATTGTCAACCAGAGTTGTAATGGTCTCAGTAATTCCGGCAATATCTTCGATTGCTTCCTGAACCGTAGTTTCGTCTACCCCATCACCATCAACATCTACCGGGCCATTCAAGTTAACCTCAGTAGCGTCTTGATTGTCGGTATCAACAACGGCTGCAATATCCGCTAAAGGAACGGAAACTGTATTGTTATCGCTATCAGTAATTACCAAATCAGTGCCAATAACCTCAAAACTCGCATTTGTAGTATTGGTATCGGTAGCTGCTGCCAAAGCTGCCAATGCTATACGTACTTCTGTTCCATCGCTATCTGTTAATATCAAATCGGTTCCATCCTCAGTTAAACTAACATTGGTAGTGTTAGTATCTGTTAGCAGAGAAGATAAATCAGCAGTTTGCGTACTACCGCCTACCAACTCCAGGGTGAGTATCCCTGTAATGGCATCAAAAGTAAAATTTTGAATCTGCGGATTACTTCCTGCGGTTAATTCCCAGGAATCTCCATCCCAGAAATAAATAGTACCCGTACTGGTGTTCAGATAGATATCGCCAACATCTGCTGCCGGCGACGTAGCTCCAGCGGCTGAAACATCGGTGCCACTAAGGACTTCACAATTACACTGATCCTGTAATGTGACCGTGGTTTGTGAAAACGCAACTCCTGACAACAAAAGGGTTATCAGCAAAATGCCTTTTTTAAGGTTAATTTTCTTCGTATTCATGGCAACTATAATTTGAGGTCTTTATTGTAGGTTAATTTTAATGGGGTTCGTCTAAATCAATTCTTTTTGACCCTATATGTTATTTTTCTATTGGTTATTACCGTATTTACTTTTACAATCACATCGGTTGAAAATTCCGAGGTGCTATTTCCTAAAGTTCCTGTGGCCGTTAATTTTGAGGCCAATTCCACGCCTGCGGGTAAGGGAATAACAAACTCAAACTTGTTGGTTGTATCGTTATTTCCATCGGCATCAGCATAACTACTGGAACCCGTAGCCAGGTCTGCTCCACTTCCTTCCGTTAATGTGGTTAGGTATGTCTGTCCTTCTCCGTAATCTTTTGATAAACCTAATTGATTATCTCCATCACTTGCGGTCCCCTCGGCAATATCGGTTATAAAGAGCTCAATGATTGTTCCTGGTTGAGCCCAGCCCCGAAGTTTGAGGTTAATACCATCTGTGGTAATGCTTTGAAATACCGGAAAATTAATTAGTCCGTTGGGGCCTGAATCAATATCTCCCGAATCGTTAAGTGTAATTCCATTAGGTCCCTGACTTCCGGAAACTCCCAGATCAATTCCCAAAGCGTCCGAAGAAGTTCCATTGTTATAAATGGAATTTTGTGTGATTAAATTAGCCGTACCGGCTCCATCCACAATAACTCCGGCACCACTGTTATTATATATGACATTTCCACTTAGTGTATTATTGCTTCCTGTTAAAGAAATTCCATAATTTTCCCACGGATCAATACATCCGGCTGTACTTTGCCCGGAGGTCCGAATCGTATTTTGATCGATCAGTGTATTTCCTCCATAACTTCCAAATACCATATCAATTGCCTGAGCTCCGGAATTCTCTATCAGGTTCCGGCTTATTTGAATCCCGGTACCTGTTTCCAGAGTAATAGCATCGTAAATACAATTAACATTTGGGTTATTGGTATCGAAATGATTATTAATAATATTTGAAGAGATCCCTCCATTTACATAAATACCTCTACCGTTTTGAGCAATATAATTAGTATCTATATCAACTGCTGAAGCTGCGGTTATCTCAATTCCATACAGTGAGTTCTGCGCTGCACCGGTAGCATCGACCCCAATAAGATTTTCAGTAATGGTTATTGGATTTGACGCTCCGATAGTCCCTCCGGTATTAATAACATCCTGATTATTTGTTGAATATAAAGCCATATTTCTCAAAACCACATCTTCGGCCTCAATCCTGAAAATATCTCCCGTAACGGTGCTCCCAGCTACCTGAATTTCAGGGTTAGCGATAGTGGGTAAAAGAGTTGCTGCGGTTCCCACGGTTTCACCTCCACCGGTGCTTCCCGTATTGGAATCTCCGCTATAGGCCGTTTGTGTCCGCCCGTCTAAATGGGTATTAGGATCAGAAATTAATGGTAATAAGGTATTTTGATTAATTGTAAAAACACCCGCATTATAGTTTAAATCGGCAGTTCTCCCGAGTATATCACCCGTAGGTGGTATCATAAATACCGATACATCTTCACCCGAAGCCGGGTCAAAAATACCGTTTGCTTCTATATCGAGGCCTGCATTTCCTAAATTATTACTGTTTTCAATAAACTGTGCCAGTGATCCCTGTCCGTTTCCATTGGTATTTACAATCGTATTAAAATTAAACCCAAAGTCCAGGCCTACAACTCCTTCATTAGCAATTGTAACCGAAGAAACGGTTTGAGCTCCTGCTAGAATGCCCACTCCCGTATCGGCTCCTGCCGGGTTGGCTCCCCCAATTTCATTGGTTATTTCGGTTAAAGTACTCACTAAGTAATTGGTTCGAAACGTTTGTACCGGAATACATGTATTACAAATATCTCCTCCGGTTCTGGACGATTTAACTGCTTCATTGGGCACCCGAACACTATAAGAACCATTAGCCATTCCTGCAAACACATATTTACCATTGCTATCGGTTGTTTCGGTTGCAATAAGTGAGGAAGAATTATCATAGATCTCCACTATTGTATTCACGCTGGGTTGACCCGAGGCGCTTGCTAAATTTCTTCCCGCACCTCCTCCGTAATTTACATCTTCAAATACAGTTCCCGTAACCAGGTTTGACGGTACTTTTAATATTACAGAACCTAACATTACCAGATCCTGACCTACCTGTACCTCTACGGTTACCGAATTATCGGCGGGCTGTATATAGGAAGAAAGGTCATAAGTATCCAGGTCAACTCCATGAAGGTTGGGGTTGTTTATTATTGGTGAAACCGTATTATCAAATAATGTTGAATTAAACGGATTTTGACTTCCCGATACGTTCTGATAGGGCGCTACTCCATCTCCTACTAATTCCAGCGGAGAAGAACTGGGAGTATCTACCGTTAAAAGTTCCGCATCATCAAGGTTCGGGTCTCCCTCCCAGGAAAGAACGGTTGTTTTGGAGCCGCTTCCGCCTATAGCATAAAATCCATCCAACGTAAATTGAAACGGAGCCGGAGAATATCTATCAGGAAAATATCCCTGATATAAGTTAATCGTAGAAGCCGGTAAACTTGAATGCGAGTAAAATATATACAGTGCCCATCCTCCCAGGACACCTGCTACATCGCAATAAGTAGCGCTTGTATCAATAGTAAGATCGGTAACCGTATATAATTGTGTGCTCGGGTTTGCCAATCCTTGTATGATAGTCGTTACATCGGCTAAACCACTTTGGGTAGCTCCGGAAGTACCAAAAAGTGCCTGATATACCTTATCGGCATTTACCGTATTTCCAATAAACGTAACCTGTGTATCAGGAGTAGCTCCCGAATGCGCCCATAAAAGATAGGCTTTCTCAATGGTAGCTCCGGCCGGAATTGTGGTGGTTAAATTATTACTGGATGTTGAGGTTATCTGACATGCATCATTTCCACCGCCCGAAGGGTTTGGTAAGGTTCTGAAAGTGCCCGCCGTAACCGCATAATCCATATACCCGTCAAATTCATCAAATAATACCAAAGGTTGATTGGTAGTATAATCATCATCCACTATGGTTCCCAGTCCGGAACCATCGGCCAGCAGTATACTGGGATCACTCAAACCACTGAGGTTTACCTGAAAGGTTTCGTCCGTACCTTCCAGATCCGTATCATTAATAATGGGTACTATAATATCATGTGTTTCCCCTGAGGTACCTGAAAAATTCAAAGTACCACTGGTAGAAGTATAATCGAATCCCGCTGTGGCGGTCCCATCTAATGTTGCATAATTAACTGTAAAAGCTCCCGCTACTGCCTTCGATAAGATTACCGTAAATATGGCAGTACCATCGGCCTCATTAACGCTCACATCATTAATCCTAATAGATGGCGGGAAGTTTGCAGTTATGGTTACATTATCTATATACACGTATTCTCCGGACTCCCAGGAGTTTCCGGTATTGATAAATCTAATGGTGGTATTGGAAGAGGCATAGGCCAAAATATTTTGGGAAAACGAACCTGTGGCCGTTCCTCCCAGCGTGGCTAAAGTTGTATACGATGCCCCTCCATTATTTGAAATTTGTACGGAGAGATCCTCATTATTATCTAAACCTACGGTTTCCCAGTCAAAGGATAATGTAGCCGTACCGGCTCCGGTAAGGTCTGCTTCCCGTCGTATGGATTCAGAATTTGTTAATGCCCAGTGCAGAAAGAGTCTTCCACCTGTGATTCCAACATAATCACCCACGGGTCCCGCTGCTCCATCCGGATCATTTTCTATCCAGTCTCCACTCCAGTTTAATGTACCATTATTATTAGCGTATGAAGTAACGTTAAAATTATCGATAAAGGTTTCCTGTGCCAGTGAAGAAAAAAAAGTCATCAAGAATCCTATGGACAAGATCCATAATCTGTATGTAGGACGTTCTAAGATACGAAATCTCTTTAGTTGGATAATTGGTTTCATTTTGCTATTAATCAATGCGATAAACCCCTACGGGCTACTATACTTCGCGATATAAAAGTATATAATCGATTAACATGTAAAAGTGGAATGTTGTGAAACCCCTCGTTTTAGTTGTATACTGCTAAATTATCGATGAATGGTAAAATAATTTAACCGTAAAAAACTTACAAAACTATCATTTTCTATAGAAAAAATACCACATGGTATGTATTTTAATGAGCATTTATTCTCCAAAAGAAACGTACTATACGCATATCTATAATTAACTTTTTTTAACCCGGTATGTAATCCTTCGATTGGATATCACCGTTCTAACTTTAACAGTTAAAACCGCCGCATTTGATATTCGTGAAGTATCACATTTGAAGGCTTCGTTAATCACTATAACTCTGAACATATGGGTGTTCATGGAAAGCTCGGTTGGATTTATGCTCAAACTTGCCGTTTGTACGCCGGTGTATATGCTTCCTTCCGTCAAATCAACATAATTGAGGCCTCCGTCTGTACTGATTTGCCACTGGAACAGTGTTGCAGAAGCGGCATTAACCGTAAAATTACCAGCATATCCGGCAAATGCTACAGTGGCCGTAGGGTCGTCGTTTATAATTGGGGGTTGTCCAGGCTCCAAAAAATCATAATCCCCATTAGCATTCAGATCATCAGGAGTTGTATATCCATCGGTTAGATTAGTTCCCGTTACCTGACCGGAAAGGTTTACCAAAGTAGGTAAATCAGCCAGAACCCCATCGTTATTATCATCCGTAAAGCCCGCTTCTATTACGTCGTTACATCCATCTCCGTCGCTATCCGGATCCAAATGATTGGGGAATCCATCATTATCCGTATCTAAAATAGCACATATCGAAAAAGCATTCAAAGTACAGTAATCAGCATCCATATAATTGGGGATTCCATCAGAATCATTATCCGCATTAGGGTCGGATCCTAAGGACTCATCCAGATCGGAAATCCCATCATTATCATCGTCCAAATCGTCTTTGTCTATTATCTGATCGCCATCACTGTCTGCATTAATTTCTATACTTACGATTGCCGTATCACATAATCCGTTTAGATCGCATACCTCATATATAAATGAATCCGTTCCGGTATAACCACTATTTGGCGTATAGCTAAAACTTCCATCTGTTGCCAGTACAACCGATCCGTTAGCAGGTCCGGATATTGGAGTAGATGTTACCGTAAGGATATCCGACGGGTCATCGTCCAAATCATTTAACAAAACACCATTCAACGCATTTATATGGAGTGTTATATTCTCTGTAGCCTGATAATTATCAGTCACAGCACAGGGTATTGCATATATATTTATTATATCATCCGGATCGGTAACCGGTGTACAACCCTGCAACGGGGCTATTCCCAACTGATAGGAACCCGGGGTATCAATGGTTACGGAAGTGAGCCCTACTCCGGAAATCTGTGAAAGCCCGTTTGCCGGAAATACCACTCCCGGTGTTAGAGAATACCAAACGTATTCTGCTGAAGCCGAATTAAATTCGGCTTGTAAGGTTTTGGTTTCACCGGAGATACAGGTATCAAAATGCGACGGTGTAACAATGGCCGTATTAACCTGTGTTCCGGAGGCACTCCCCAGAAAATCGTATGGCCCGGAAAAATCCTTTAGAGAAGATGTAAAGGAAGAGGACGTTCTTGATTTTGTAATCACTGCACTAAAAGGTGAATCACAGGCCGCTCCCGGACCAAAAAGCAATCTTGGGTCAAACCCGAGTTGTGTAAAATTTATACCTACTTCGGCCAGATAGTTACTATTATAATTCAGGGAATAGCCTGAGGTATTAGTGGTTCCCCAGGGAGTGGCCGTTACCGATGCGGAATTAACATTGCTCAGCAATGCCCCTGGCGGGACAACAATTTGTCCATACCCATAAGTAGAACCGCCATCTATATTGGTACCCCATGTAAAAGAAGAAGTACCTCCCGGAGAAGTCCCCGGAACAAAAATAGAACGATCTACCCAAAGCCTTACTTCAATACCTGAAACGCCACCGCCGCTATAAGAAAAACCGATAACCATATCACCAATGGTGGTCACACTTCCGTCAGGAGCAAATGTCCAGGCGGTATGTCCTTCCTGGCTTCCTGTATTCACAAAATTCGCCCCTGAAGTACCAGCTTCCGACACGAACAACTCAAAATCTATAAAGTGGTTTCCTGAAGATGACAAGGTGGATATCATAAGATCTACCCATAAATCATCCGTGGTATTTACACCGGCTCTACGCATATGCACCCCTGAATCTACAATATCGGTTTTGGCCGGAACCGTACCGGAAGTAATACTCCAGGCGGTAGTGGGATTATCTCCGTTTTTTCCAGCTGAAAAAGTTGTCTGGTCGTTGCTACTCAGGGCTACATAGTCACGTCCGTATCGCGTGCTATACCATATATAACCATTATTGCTTGAAAAATTAGGAAGGCTTTGCCTGAGGTCAAATTCTATATTGCTTCCCGATGCCAGCAAAGCGGCATAGCCCATAGCTAGTGCGGTTGCTTCATCAATTACACCGGCTCCACTAATGCCATTGTAAAACCAGTCGTCTGTTCCGGTTCCCGAAACAACATCACCCGAATATACATCGGCTTCTACTCCAAAATTAGCGCCCACACCTATCTGTGAATACGTTATTGAAACAAAAGTCATTGCAAACAGATTGAGAAAGCAGATACTTCTTATTCCATGTAACCATTTATTTGCTTTGAATTTCATATGATTTGGCAATAAGGTTAAATAGTCAAGGAGCTTTTGTGTTATTTAATTGGTAAACAATAACTTAATTAAGATAAAAGTACCGTATATATTACAGGAAAAAATTTAAATGTTGTGAAAAGTGTTAAAGCTGTTGCATACCGACTGGTATGTGATGAAAAAGAATCTTTATATGTAATAAAAAAACCACAAAATAGGTATTTGAACGATAAAAAAAGTCAAATCGCAGATGATTTGACTTTTATATCATGGTTTGTGATATTATATTTATTCGAGGATAATAAACTCGGATCGTCTATTTAACTGGTGGCGCTCAGCCGAGCAAGACACTCCATTTCCACACTCATTAACCAATTGTGTTTCTCCATAACCTTTTCCGGAAATTCTGGAGGAATCAATACCTTTACTGATAATATAATTTATAGTAGCCCTGGCTCTGCGTTCCGATAGCTGCATATTATATCCATCAGGCCCACGACTATCCGTATGAGCTCTCACATCGATTTTCAGCGTTGGATATTTTTCCATAGCAGCTATTACCTTTTGTAATTCGATTTCGGCATCCGGTCTGATCTCAGATCGATCAAAATCAAAATATATGGGTTTTAAATCCAGGATTTTGGCCAGATCTTCTCCAGTAACTGCTGTTACTTCTTCTTTCTCCAGATAGAAATCCAGTTCTTTCTTTACAGGACGCATGGAAGCCTGCACATACTCCTCAACTGTGGAATAACCTTCTTTTGAAACACGTATAAAAAAGCCTTTGGTACAATCTACCTTGACCGAATAAGCCCCATTAAATGCTGTAGTGGTGGTTTGTAAGGTTTCGTTATTTTCACCGATAACTTTTACTCTGGCATCCGGTATTATCTCGCCTGTCTTTTTATCTCTGACAAAGCCTGTGACTTCCTGCATACATTCAAAAATAACCGGGATTTTTTCAACAAACGTATATATATCATCACTTCCCACTCCACCGGGACGATTAGACGCAAAATATCCTATTTTAGTTTCTTCATTAATAATAAAAGAAAGATCATCGTCCGGAGTATTCACGGGTTCTCCAACATTAATAATATCGCCTACTTTATCCGGTGCTTCCAATTTTGTAACAAAAACATCCAACCCTCCCAGTCCCTGATGTCCGTCTGAAGCAAAATACAGCAATCCGCTTTCGCTTACATACGGAAAGGTTTCCCTGGATTCGGTATTAATACCGGTTCCTAAATTAACCGGAGTTCCATAAGTCCCGTCTTCATGAATATCAACCATATAAATATCCGATTCTCCAATAGTTCCGGGCATATCGGAAGCAAAATAAAGTTTGGTTTCATCGGGACTTAAAGCCGGATGCGCTACCGAATAGTCATTGCTATTAAACGGCAATTCCGTTATATTTTCCCAATCATATCCTTTTCTGGTAGCCTTGTAGATCTTCAATCGATTAATACCTTTCTTATCGCGAATAGTCTTTCCGTTTATATGGTTATTCCGTGTAAAGTATACGGTATTTCCATCTTTGGTAAAGGCGGTACTGGATTCGTGTAGTGTTGTGGTAAGGTTGTTCGAGAACTTTTCAACTTTTTCAACCTTGCCTTCATCTCCAATACTTCCTCCGTAAAGGTCAAGAAAAGGCATTTCATCCCAGGAATGGCGATATTTGTAAAATCCACCTGTATCTCTGGCAGAAGCAAATATTAAATTGCCTTTATAAAAGGATGGAGCAAAATCGGAGAATTCCGAATTTAATCCAAAAGCTTTAATATCATACCTTCCGGACTGCAACTTGATAAATTCCAGGTATTCCGGTTGTTCTTCAAAAAGCTGTGCCCTAACATCTTTAGCTTTAATGGCTTCAAATTGCTTCATCATTTCATCAGACGCTTCATATTCTTTGAGTGATTTTAAGGTCTGCGCATATCGGAAGTAATAATCCGCCTCTATAACCGAATCCTTCATTTGCACCAGCTCTCCATACCATTTGGAAGCATTTTCATAGTCGGCATTAAAATAGTAGGCGTTTCCCAGTTTTTTAAGCATTTCCGCTGATTTATACCCTTTTTCAGCAACTTTTTCATAAATATCGATAGCTTTTATAAAAGCATATCGTTCATATTTCTCATCTCCCTTTTCGATTTGCTTTTCCTGGGCATTCAACCATGCATTGGAAACCAGAACAAGTATTGTAACAATGAATGTAATTTTTTTCATATCCAGTTTTTTAAAAGAATCTTGGGGCTACTGTTTTCTTAACATTCTTTATTAATTCAAATCTAAGCAAAAATTCGAGTGATCCATCATTAATTGCCGTATTTCCCAAATCGGTTGTTTCCCAGTCGTATGCCATTCCAAGGAGCAACTGGTCGCTCACCTGAAAACCAGCCAATGCACTAACCGCGGCATCCCATCTGTAAGCGGCTCCCAGAATAAACTTATCGTTAAACATAAAATTCCCGGATATATCCAATTGCAGGGGTGCACCGGAAACCATTTTGGTTAACAAAGCGGGCTTGAATTTTACATTTCCGCTCAAATCGAATACATATCCCGTTATAAAATACACATTAACCCTTTCGGTTGCTGTGGAAGAACTTGTATTTGTATTATCGAAATGTTCAGTTTCCAAAAGATTCGGCGCTGACAGCCCCAGGTAAAACTTATCGGTGTGTATATAAGCCCCTACCCCGATATTTGGCGAAAATTTATTATCAATATTATCTGAAGCGGTAAACTCGGGATCAAACTGACGCAGTGCTGTAAAGTCGATATTGAGCAAATGTCCTCCAGCTTTTAAACCCAGGGATAAGTCGGCATTATCGGAAAGTGGCAAGGTATATGAAAAATCGATATCAAAATTCGTTTCCTGTACGGCACCTTCTCCTATTTTATCGTGAATTACCGATAATCCCAATCCAACCTTTGTTTTCTTAATTGGCGCATGCACATTAAACGTAAGCGTTTCCGGTGCTCCTTCCAGTCCCATCCATTGGGTTCTGTATAACAAGGTGGTACTAAGAGCTCCTCTGGATCCCGTATAACCCGGGTTCACGCTCATCGTATTATACATATACTGTGTATATTGGGCATCCTGCTGTGCTTTTATGGAAAACATTCCCATTAAAACCATCGCTACGAGTAGGTAATACTTTTTCATCTATAATCTGAGTTTTTCAACTTTATCTAGTTTGCAATAGTAATAATCTTATCGGTTAAGATAAAAGAATCCCGTTTTTTGAATGTTCTTTCCATTAGTATCAACGTAATCCAATAGAATATAATATATTCCAACGGGTAAGAGTTCTTCTTTTTTAATGGTTGCTCTTGCATTCGATATTCCATCAAAAGTATTACTTTGATTATGATACCTTTTTATTTCCCATACTTTTACACCCCAACGGTTAAAAATTTGAACCGTATTGTCCGGATGATTATTAATATTATTTGAGAAAAGAATATCATTTACCGAATCTCCGTTCGGGCTAAATAATTGGTTTATCTGAACTCCATTGTCAATCGGATCTAAATAGTCCGGAATATTATCTTCGTCGCTATCCAGGGCATCATCCGGGTTTCCATCGCCATTAGGGTCCGGGTTTTCATCAATGGTGGCAACTCCATCGCCATCATCATCGGGATCTAAATAATCCGGAATCCCATCACCGTCGGTATCGTCATTGGTTGGATCGCCATCGCCGGTTTCATTTTCATAATCCTCTTCGCTGGTCAGTACCGAATCGCCATCATCATCAATATCCCTGTAATTTACATCTTCGGTACCGTCGGTATCCGGCAAGTCATTGGCGGGATCGTTTATTTCGTCGTTAACATCAAATCCGTCGTTAACATCTCCTCCTTCATATCCGTCATCCAATCCGTCACCATCGCTATCTATACCGGTAAATGTCTGATCGGGAATCCCGTCAAAATTAAAATCATTTCCTTCATTATTGTCCGGAACGTGATCGTTATCACTATCATCATCCAAATAATCCGGAAGGTCGGTTCCGTCAAAATTTACCGGATCCAGGCCTTCATCGCCACTTCCTTCATAGGCATTATCCAAACCATCATTATCATCGTCCATTCCTTCCGGCGGCACATAACCCAATGTAGTCTGAGCTTCTACGTTATCAGGAATCCCATCGTTATCCGAATCTATATCCAGGCTATCAATAAGTCCATCGCCATCCGAATCGTCTGTACCCTCCAAAGCATCTATAATACCATCGTTATCGTCATCGATATCTACATCATCCGTTACACCGTCATTATCGGTATCCACGCCTACCAAAGGATCCAAATAATCCGGAATCCCATCGCCGTCACTATCATCGTTGGTTGGATTCCCGTCACCATCCGGATCTTCATTTGCGGTATCAATGCCATCACCATCGTCATCTATATCTCTATAATCCACATCTTCCGTTCCATCTGTATCGGGTAGGTCATTTGCCGGGTTTCCATTTACTTCCAATCCGTCAATATCTCCATATCCTCCTATATCACCATCGTAGGCATCGTCTAATCCGTCATTATCTATATCATTTCCGCTCACTGCAACATCTGCTATGCCGTCATGATCAAAGTCATGGCCTTCTATGGCGTCCGGAACCGTATCATTATCACTATCAGTATCCAAATAATCCTCATTATCTAAAGTATCGGTATTTACCGGGTCAATAGGACTACCGTTTAAGTCGTAGGCGTCATCCACCCCATTGTTATCCGTATCCAAGCCGCCAGGTGGCACATATCCGGATGTTGTCTGGCTTTCAACATTATCGGTAATCCCATCATTATCACTGTCCTGATCCAGATAATTGGCCACGGTATCAGTATCCGAATCAAGTGGTGCTGTTGAAACACCGGCTCCATCTACTCCTCCGTCTTCCGCCGCATCCGGAATTCCATTTGTTCCTACCGAACCATCTATTCTACCGTCATTATCGGTATCCAAACTACCGTTTCCATTTTCCACAACGTCATAAATACCGTCATTATCGCTGTCCAGATCAAAAGCATTTGCCACTCCATCACCGTCAGAATCCAATACGGTTGTATTGGGATTGTTATAATTGGTCAGACAGCTGAAATCTATACCGTGCTGTCTGGTTACGGTTGTTACCGGATTTGGAGAAGAAGAGATAGCTCCAAATCTGATGCTGAACGAAGCTTTATCGGTATAGTACGCAGCTACATTTACCTGATCGTTCGTGTTTTGAATATTGGCATATTCGGTAGTCCCGCCCTGAATAATCAGGAAACTACCCGATTCATATACCTGAAAGTCGTGTGGATTGGAAAGGGTATATGAAAGCGGATTTCCGAGTCTGTCTATTTCCTGATACTCACTATTCCCATCTATATCAATAAAATTCGCTATTACCTCATCAAGACTCACGGAAGTATTGGTTCCCGCCTCAACAAAGTTAATATCGTATTGTACATATCCCTGCGATCCGTTAACCGGTAAATCATAAATAGCCTCCGGTTTAAGGAAGCTTGCATCAGATGCATTCTGATCCAGCGTTACAATTGTTGCATTAACCACTTCTGAAATGGTTACCATTGCATCGATTCCCGTTCGTACACCGGCAAACCGGTAAACAGCACCAACGGTTAAATCTGTACCTGATTCCAAAACCGGAGCAACACTAAAATCAAGCGGTTCAATAGCACTACAATCAAAAGGATCTGTAATGGGATCGCCATTTTCCACTTCATCCAGAATACCATCATTATCGTTATCCAGATCTAATGCATCTACAATTCCATCGCCATCACTATCGCCTCCGCCAAAGTTATCGTCGCAGGCATCAAATATTCCATCGCCATCACTGTCCGGTCCAACGGTTGTTACATCTGAAGGTACCGGTGTTTGATAAGCCCCGCCTGAAACGGTGCCCATAGGTTCAACGGATCCGTCGGCATAACCATCTCCGTTATCGTCAGGGCTTCCCCCTTCCAGGGTATCGGAACAACCATCTGCATCGCTGTCTCCATCAAGGTAATCCGCTTTGGCATCTCCATCCGTATTAACGGGTGTTCCACTTACACCAGCGCCATCTATACCGCCATCCTCAGCTGCATCCGGGATTCCATTAACCCCTACCGCACCATCTATCTGACCGTCATTGTTTCCATCCAATGCCGCATTACCGTTTTCCACTACATCGTAAATTCCATCGTTATCGCTATCCAGATCGAAAGCATTTGCCACTCCGTCTCCATCCTCATCAACAAAGGATGTTTCCGGAGCGATATAATTGGTAAGGCATGAAAACTGAATTCCGTGTTGTCTGGTAATTGTTGTTACCGGACCTGCAGAAGAAGAAACCGCTCCAAACCTGAATATCAATTTACTGTTGTTCGCGTAATATGCCGAAAAGTTTACCTGAGGATTTGTATTGGGGATATCCGGATATTCGGTGGTTCCTCCCGTAGCTATAACAAAATTAGGAGTTTCTTCGATTGAAATATCTCTCGAACCCGATACCGTATAATGATCGGGAGTGCCAATCCAATCCTGCTCCTGATAGGTGGTATTCCCATCAATATCAATAAAATTTGCTATTACTTCATCTAACAATACCAAGGTAGAGGTACCGGAAATAACAAAGTCAATTTCGTATTCAACATACCCCTGAGAACCATTGGTTGGCAGGTTATAAATTGCTTCCGGTTTCAGAAATGCGGTATCCGAAACATTTTGATCAACGGTAACCAGGGTAGTGTTAACAAGATCTTTTATAAGCAGTAAGGCATCCACACCGGGCTGCACATTTGCAAAGCGATAAACTGCACCTACAGAGAGGTCGGTTCCCGACTCCAACACGGCAGCCGCACTAAAATCCAAAGGGGTTATTCCGCTACAATCGGGTTGTGAAAGAAGGAGATCTCCATTTTCAACAGCATTAGGAATCCCGTCGTTATCAGCATCCAGATCAGATAGATCCGCAATTCCGTCATTATCCCAATCCTGAGCATATCCCTGTGCGGAATTACCGAGCATTGTAATTCCAAGAACCAGTATAAAAACGGGTAATTTACAAACAGGTTTGATTTTTCCAAAAGCACTAAAACATGGAAGTAAACGTGTAAAGATTTTCATAGGCACAAATGGTATTATTCCATTACTTCAACAGTAACACCATAGAAATCAACAGAGTAGGCAAAGCAAAAAAATACGCTTTTTAATGTAATTTGGGTCAGCTAATGTAATATATAATACGAGTATTCACAATTTTTACCGCATTGCTTTAAATTTTATTTAGATCAAAGCATTCCTTTACTCGATTAATGGGTTTTGTGCTAATTTACATTAACCGTATATCGCTTATTTATTACCTTTTAAATTGGTACTTTTGCCAGCAAATTTGAGCTTTCATGGGATTATTTAAGGAAATTGAAAAAAGGAGAACCTTTGGTATTATATCGCATCCGGATGCCGGAAAAACCACATTAACCGAGAAATTACTGTTGTTCGGAGGAGCTATTCAGGAAGCGGGTGCGGTAAAGAGCAATAAAATTACCAAAGGCGCCACCAGTGATTTTATGGAGATAGAACGACAACGGGGAATCTCGGTTGCCACGTCTGTCCTGGCATTTAATTACAAGGAAAAGAAAATCAATATCCTGGATACTCCCGGGCATAAGGATTTTGCAGAAGATACTTTTAGGACGCTTACTGCCGTAGATAGCGTTATAGTAGTTATTGATGTAGCAAAAGGAGTTGAGGAGCAAACCGAAAAACTGGTGGAAGTATGCAGAATGCGAAATATTCCCATTATAGTGTTTATCAACAAACTGGACCGGGAGGGTAAGGATGCCTTTGATTTGCTTGATGAAGTAGAACAAAAACTCGGCTTAAAGGTAACGCCGTTGAGTTTTCCCATCGGAATGGGGTACGATTTTAAAGGGATTTATAATATCTGGGAAAAAAACATCAACTTATTTAGTGGCGACAGTAAAAAGAATATTGAAGATACTATTGCTTTTGATCAACTGGAGAACCCGGAGCTCGAGCAAATTATCGGTGAAAATGCTGCTGCTGAATTACGTGAAAACCTGGAGTTGGTTTACGAGGTTTATCCTGATTTTAACCGTGCAGAATACCTTGAAGGAAAGCTACAACCTGTTTTTTTCGGGTCGGCCCTTAATAACTTTGGGGTTCGTGAATTGTTGGATTGCTTTACCGAAATTGCTCCGACTCCCAGGCCAAAAAAAGCCGAGGAGCGCCTTGTAAAGCCCGAGGAAGAAACTTTTTCGGGTTTTGTTTTCAAAATACACGCCAATATGGATCCCAAACACAGAGACCGCTTGGCTTTTATAAAAATTGTTTCGGGGACTTTTAAAAGAAATACACCTTATTTACATGTACGCCATAATAAAAAATTAAAATTTTCAAGTCCCAATGCGTTTTTTGCGGAGAGGAAAGAAATTATAGATATTTCATATGCGGGTGATATTGTGGGCCTTCACGATACCGGTAACTTTAAAATAGGTGATACGTTAACGCAGGGAGAAATACTTAATTTTAAGGGAATTCCCAGTTTTTCTCCCGAGCATTTCCGCTATATCAATAACAACGATCCTTTAAAGTCAAAACAACTTGCCAAGGGGATTGATCAGCTTATGGATGAGGGAGTTGCGCAATTGTTTACTCTGGAAATGAATGGCAGAAAAGTTATAGGCACCGTAGGTGCACTGCAATACGAGGTAATTCAATACAGACTGGAGCACGAATACGGGGCGAAATGCAGTTATGAAAATTTTCCGGTACACAAAGCGTGCTGGGTGGATCCTTCCGATCCAAAAAATGAAGAATTCAAGGAATTCAAGCGCGTTAAGCAAAAATTCCTGGCTCTGGATAAACAGGAACAACTCGTGTTTCTGGCCGATTCAGCTTTTACCATCCAGATGACACAACAAAAATACCCCAGTGTGAAGTTACATTTCACCTCGGAATTCAAATAACAAAAAAACGCCCGATAAATTTATCGGGCGTTTTTGGTTACTTATATCAAGCTTCTCCGGCCGGACCGAAATTCAGCGGAATAGGAGGTTGCTCATAATCTTTAATTTCACCATGAGTTTGTTCAAACCGATTTATGTTATCGTTTAATGCTTTCAGAAAACGCTTAGCGTGTTGTGGCGTTAGAATTATTCTACTTTTCACTTTAGCTTTGGGTTTTCCGGGCATTATATTGACAAAATCCACAACAAATTCAGATACAGAATGGTTAATAATAGCAAGATTGGAATAGGTTCCTTCCGCTATTTGTTCATCCAATTCTATATTTATCTGTCCTTGTTTAGGTTTGTCCTGATGATCACTCATGGTTTTGTCTTAAAAATTAACCTCTTCTTTTCTAGCGAGAATTTCTTCATACTCAGCCTTCGAGCCTACAATAATATTATCGTAATCTCTCATTCCTGTTCCGGCAGGGATTCTGTGACCAACAATTACATTTTCTTTCAAGCCATCCAGTGTATCCACTTTACCGCTAACAGCCGCTTCATTTAAAACTTTGGTAGTTTCCTGGAACGAAGCCGCCGAAATAAACGATTTGGTTTGAAGCGATGCTCTTGTAATTCCCTGAAGAATCGGAGTAGCTGTTGCGGGAACAGCATCTCTGGCTGCAACCAGATTCTTATCGGCTCTTCGCAGAACCGAGTTTTCATCTCGCAACTCTCTCGGAGATACAATCTGACCTGCCTTTAATTTTTCCGAATCTCCACTATCTTCAATTACTTTCATTCCGAAAATCTCATCGTTTTCTCTAATAAAGTCGTCTTTATGAGCCAATTGATTTTCCAAGAAAGTGGTATCACCCGGATCTTTGATTTGCACCTTACGCATCATTTGCCTTACTACAACCTCAAAATGCTTATCGTTGATCTTCACACCCTGTAAACGGTAAACTTCCTGAATTTCATTTACCAGATACTGCTGAACTGCCGATGGCCCTTTGATATTCAGGATATCGTTAGGCGTTACAGCTCCGTCAGACAACGGCATTCCCGCACGTACGTAATCGTTTTCCTGAACGAGGATCTGATTAGACAGTTTCACCAGGTATTTCTTGATCTCACCCATCTTCGATTCGATAATAACCTCCCGGTTACCACGTTTAATCTTACCAAACGAAACCACTCCGTCAATTTCGGAAACAACAGCAGGGTTCGACGGGTTACGTGCTTCAAACAGCTCGGTTACCCTTGGAAGACCTCCGGTAATATCACCTGCTTTTGCCGATTTACGCGGGATCTTAACCAATACTTTGCCTTCTTTTATCTTATCTCCGTCGTCCACCATAATATGTGCGCCAACAGGTAAGTTATAAGAACGTAACGTATTCCCTTTTGCATCCTTAATTAGCAGGGTTGGGATTAGTTTTTTGTTTCGGGATTCAGAAATTACTTTTTCCTGGAATCCTGTTTGTTCGTCAATTTCAACCTGATAGGTTACCCCCTGTTCTATATTTTCGTAAGCGATCTTACCTGAAAACTCAGAAATAATAACGCCGTTATAGGGGTCCCACTGGCATATTACATCACCTTTTGAAACCATGGCTCCGTCTTTAACAAAGATGTGAGAACCATAAGGAATATTATTAGTACTTAATGTAATACCCGTTTTCTCATCGACTACTTTGGCCTCTGAAGTTCTGGATATTACTATATTAACCGGTTTTCCTTCCGAATTTTCTCCCTTTACAACTCTCAGGTCTTCTATTTCGATTCTTCCGTCAAAACGAATTTCAAGTTTATTTTCCTCTGAGATGTTACCGGCAATACCCCCTACGTGGAACGTACGAAGTGTAAGCTGTGTTCCGGGTTCTCCGATTGATTGCGCGGCAACCACACCAACGGCTTCTCCTTTCTGTACCATTTTGCCGGTAGCCAGGTTTCTTCCGTAACACTTCCCGCAAATACCGCGTTTTGCTTCACAGGTAAGGGCCGATCTCACTTCTATTTTCTCAATAGGCGATTCTTCTATATGCCTTACATGCTCTTCCATGATCTCTTCGCCCGAAGCAACGATAAGTTCTTCCGTAAGCGGATTAAAGACATCGTGTAGCGAAACTCGCCCAAGAATACGGTCTCCAAGTGTTTCAACCACTTCTTCATTTTTCTTAAGAGCGGAAACTTCTACTCCTCTAAGCGTACCACAATCTTCCTCATTGACAATTACATCCTGAGAAACATCTACCAACCTACGGGTCAGGTAACCGGCATCGGCCGTTTTAAGTGCCGTATCAGCAAGTCCTTTACGGGCACCGTGTGTAGATATAAAGTACTCAAGAATAGAAAGTCCTTCTTTAAAGTTAGAAAGAATCGGGTTTTCAATAATTTCACCACCTCCGGCAGTAGATTTCTTTGGTTTTGCCATCAATCCACGCATTCCGGTAAGCTGTCTAATTTGTTCCTTGGAACCTCTCGCCCCGGAATCAAGCATCATATATACAGAATTAAATCCTTGCTGGTCTTCCCGAATTCGCTTCATAGCTAATTCGGTAAGCATGGCATTGGTAGAGGTCCATACATCAATAACCTGATTATAGCGTTCGTTATTGGTAATAAGCCCCATATTATAATTCATCATAATGCCTTCTACCTGCTCATTGGCATCATCGATCATTTTATGCTTTTCCTGTGGGATAATAATATCTCCCAAACTAAAAGAAAGACCTCCCTGGAATGCAAATTTATACCCCATTTCCTTAATTTTATCAAGGAACTCGGCGGTAGTAGGAACATTGGTAGCCTTCAAAATATGGCCAATAATGTCACGAAGAGACTTTTTAGTTAATACCTCATTAATATAACCTGCTTCCTTGGGAACCACTTCATTAAACAGCACTCTACCCACGGTAGTTTCTACTATTTTTGTAACCAGCTTCGCTTCTTCATCCAGATCACTGGTACGAACCTTGATCTCCGCATTCAAATGAACTTTTTTCTCATTATAAGCCATGGTTACTTCATCAAGGCCATAGAAGGTAAGTCCTTCTCCCTGAATTGGATACTCCTTAGATGACTTTCTGGCTTTGGTCATATAATAAAGTCCAAGTACCATATCCTGCGAAGGAACCGTAATTGGCGATCCGTTTGCAGGGTTCAGAATATTATGTGAAGCCAGCATTAACAATTGTGCTTCCAGAATAGCTTCATGCCCGAGCGGTAAATGAACAGCCATCTGATCTCCGTCGAAATCCGCATTAAATGCCGTACATACCAACGGGTGCAACTGAATAGCTTTACCTTCGATAAGCTTTGGTTGAAACGCCTGGATACCGAGCCTGTGCAGTGTGGGAGCACGATTCAGTAATACAGGATGGCCCTTAATTACATTATCCAGAATATCCCAAACAACGGGCTCTTTTTTATCGATAATTTTCTTAGCCGATTTAACCGTTTTAACGATGCCTCTTTCTATTAGTTTTCTAATCACAAAAGGCTTGTACAATTCTGCAGCCATCCCTTTGGGAAGACCACATTCGTACAATTTTAATTCCGGTCCAACCACAATAACGGAACGCGCAGAGTAATCTACCCTTTTCCCCAGCAAGTTTTGACGGAAACGACCTTGTTTTCCTTTTAAAGAGTCGGAAAGCGATTTTAAAGGTCTGTTTGATTCGGTTTTAACTGCAGAAGATTTTCTGGTATTATCAAATAACGAGTCAACTGCTTCCTGAAGCATACGCTTCTCATTTCTCAGGATCACCTCCGGAGCTTTTATCTCCATGAGTCGTTTCAATCTGTTATTTCGGATAATCACCCTGCGATACAGATCATTCAAATCTGAGGTTGCAAAACGACCCCCATCAAGCGGTACCAGCGGACGTAATTCGGGTGGAATTACGGGAACTACCTTCATGATCATCCACTCGGGCCTGTTTTCTCTATTCTCCTGTGCCTCTCTTAAGGACTCTACAACCTGAAGTCGCTTTAATGCCTCTGTTTTTCGTTGTTTTGAAGTTTCCGTATGAGCCTTATGTCTCAGCTGATAAGAAAGTTCATTTAAATCTAATCTGGCCAAAAGGTCAATCAGACACTCTGCTCCCATTTTGGCAATAAATTTATTAGGATCTGAATCGTCCAGGTACTGATTTTCCGGAGGAAGGGTATCTAAAATATTCAGATACTCCTCTTCGGTTAAAAAGTCCAGTTTATTCAGTTCTTCTCCTTCCGGTCCTTTGGCTTCACCTGCCTGAATAACCACATAGCGCTCGTAATAAATAATCATATCGAGCTTCTTGGAAGGCAGTCCTAGTAAATATCCTATTTTATTAGGTAAAGAACGGAAATACCAGATATGTGCAACGGGGACTACCAGATTAATATGTCCGACACGATCTCTTCGTACTTTCTTTTCTGTAACTTCAACTCCACAACGATCGCAAACAATACCCTTATAACGTATTCTCTTATACTTACCACAAGCGCACTCATAATCTTTCACGGGGCCGAAAATTCGTTCACAAAATAGCCCGTCCCGTTCCGGTTTATGCGTACGGTAGTTGATGGTTTCCGGTTTAAGAACTTCCCCTCTGGACTCCGCTAAAATTGCTTCGGGAGAAGCTAAACCTATTGAGATTTTATTAAATCTCTGAACTGTATTCTTATCTTTTGTTCTGGCCATAATAGTATGGTGATAATGAATTAAGTTAAATTATTTAAACTGAGGTCGAAACCACGGTTTTATTATTCTTCAAGTCGGATATCCAATCCAAGACCTTTCAATTCGTGCATCAGTACATTGAATGATTCCGGTAATCCCGGTTCGGGCATAGCCTCACCTTTTACAATAGACTCATAGGTCTTGGCTCTACCAATCACATCATCCGATTTAACCGTAAGGATCTCTCTCAGTGTACTGGACGCTCCATAAGCCTCCAGTGCCCACACTTCCATCTCTCCGAAACGCTGCCCTCCAAATTGCGCTTTACCGCCCAAGGGTTGTTGTGTAATCAACGAATACGGACCTATAGATCTCGCGTGCATTTTATCGTCTACCATATGCCCTAATTTAAGCATATAGATTACCCCAACAGTGGCAGCCTGATCAAAACGCTCCCCGGTACCTCCATCATATAAATAAGTATGTCCGAATTGAGGTATGGCGGCTTCACTGGTCAATGCATCAATCTCTTCGATTGAAGCTCCGTCAAAGATCGGTGTTGCAAACTTCTTATTAAGTTTTTGTCCGGCCCATCCCAAAACGGTCTCATAAATCTGACCTATATTCATTCGGGAAGGTACCCCAAGAGGGTTCAGTACAATATCAACGGGAGTACCGTCTTCAAGGAAAGGCATATCTTCTTCCCTTACAATTCGAGCCACGATACCTTTGTTACCATGACGTCCCGCCATCTTATCACCTACTTTCAGCTTACGTTTCTTCGCTATATAAACTTTTGCAAGTTTCATAATACCAGCAGGAAGTTCATCACCAACGGAGATGGTAAATTTATCTCTGCGCAATGCTCCCTGGAGATCATTTAATTTAATCTTATAATTATGAAGCAAATCGGCTACCATTTTATTGGTACCTTTATCAACCGTCCAAGCTCCTCCGATTAAATGAGCAAAGTCATCTACCGCATTAAGCATTTTAAGGGTATATTTCTTTCCTTTTGGAAGTACTTCCTCCCCAAGATCATTGCTTACTCCCTGAGATGTTTTACCATTTACCAGCGCAAATAATTTTTCGACCAAACGATCTTTCAGTCCCTGAAACTTGGTTTCGTATTCCAATTCCAGTTTATTGATGTCCTCTTTATCCTGAGATCTTTTTCGTTTATCCTTGATAGATCTTGAGAAAAGTTTTTTGTCAATTACCACACCGCTCAAAGAGGGAGACGCCTTTAAGGAAGCATCTTTTACATCGCCTGCCTTATCGCCAAATATAGCCCGGAGTAATTTCTCTTCCGGGGTTGGATCCGATTCTCCTTTCGGTGTGATTTTACCGATCAGGATATCGCCGGGTTTAACCTCCGCACCTATACGGATCATACCGTGTTCATCCAGATCTTTTGTGGCTTCCTCGGAAACATTAGGGATATCGTTAGTCAATTCCTCCGCGCCAAGTTTAGTATCACGTACTTCCAGTGCGTATTCATCTATATGAATAGACGTGAAGATATCTTCCCGAACTACTTTTTCTGAGATTACAATTGCATCCTCAAAGTTATATCCCTTCCACGGCATAAATGCCACTTTAAGGTTACGGCCCAGAGCAAGTTCTCCCTGTTGGGTTGCATATCCCTCACAAAGCACCTGACCTTTTTTAACCTTATCGCCTTTCTGAACGATTGGTTTCAGGTTAATACATGTACCCTGATTGGTTTTTCTGAACTTAACCAATTCGTATGTTTTCGAATCTTCATCAAAGCTCACCAGGCGCTCATCTTCAGAGCGATTGTAATTAATAACAATCTTATCGGCATCTACATATTCCACAACACCATCACCTTCCGAGTTGATAAGCACACGCGAATCGGATGCCACCTGACGTTCAAGTCCGGTACCTACAATAGGTGATTGAGGTCGCAACAGCGGAACTGCCTGACGCATCATGTTAGATCCCATCAGGGCCCTGTTAGCATCGTCATGTTCCAAAAACGGAATCAAAGATGCAGAAATAGAAGCTATTTGATTAGGAGCAACATCGGTATAATGTACCTGACCGGGTTCTACAACGGGGAAATCTCCTTCTTCCCGGGCAATAACCCGATCTTTATCAATAGCCCCATTATCCTTAAGAGGTATGTTTGCCTGCGCAATTAATTTCTCCTCTTCTTCTTCCGCACTCAGGTAAATCGTTTTACTCAAGTCTACTTTTCCATCTTCAACCAGACGATATGGGGTTTCAATGAATCCCATATTATTCACTTTAGCAAAGACTGCCAGCGATGAAATAAGTCCGATATTAGGTCCTTCCGGAGTTTCTATAGGGCACAGACGTCCATAATGCGTATAATGTACGTCCCGTACTTCAAAACCGGCTCTTTCCCTCGAAAGTCCTCCGGGTCCTAATGCAGACAGACGGCGTTTATGGGTAATTTCAGCCAATGGATTCGTCTGATCCATAAACTGAGATAACTGGTTAGTTCCGAAGAACGAGTTGATTACCGAAGATAAAGTTTTCGCATTGATCAAATCGATCGGCGTAAATACTTCATTATCTCTAACATTCATACGCTCGCGTATGGTACGCGCCATTCTGGCCAGCCCCACTCCAAACTGAGAAGACAATTGTTCTCCCACGGTTCGGACACGTCGATTAGAAAGGTGATCGATGTCATCAATTTCCGCCTTGGAGTTAATCAACTCAATGAGATATTTAATAATGGTAATGATATCTTCTTTTGTAAGCACCTGTTTATCCATATCGATATTCAGGCCTAACTTTTTATTCATCCGATATCTACCTACTTCTCCGAGATTATAACGCTGATCAGAAAAGAACAGCTTATCAATAATACCGCGGGCCGTTTCTTCATCAGGCGGTTCGGCATTACGCAACTGTCTGTATATATGTTCTACCGCTTCTTTTTCCGAATTGGTAGGGTCTTTTTGTAATGTATTATGAATAATGGCATAATCAGACTGCTGGTTATTTTCCTTGTGTAAAAGAATTGTTTTAACACCAGCATCAATAATTTCATCGATATGATCTTTTTCCAGTACAGTGTCTCTGTCAAGAACGATTTCGTTTCGTTCAATGGAAACCACCTCACCGGTATCTTCATCAACAAAATCTTCATGCCAGGTATTTAAAACCCTTGCAGCAAGTTTTCGTCCCAATACTTTTTTTAATCCTGCTTTAGAAACTTTTATTTCTTCCGAAAGGTCAAAAATTTCCAAAATATCTTTATCTCTCTCAAAACCAATGGCACGGAACAAAGTGGTTACCGGTAGTTTTTTCTTCCTATCTATATATGCGTACATCACATTGTTGATGTCTGTAGCAAATTCTATCCAGGAACCTTTAAAAGGAATTACTCTGGCAGAATACAATTTAGTTCCATTTGCATGGAACGACTGCCCAAAGAAAACACCAGGTGAACGATGTAACTGTGAAACCACTACTCTTTCGGCACCGTTAATTACAAAAGTTCCGGACGGAGTCATATAAGGGATGGTACCCAGATATACATCCTGAACTATTGTTTCAAAATCTTCGTGCTCCGGATCGGTACAATAAAGTTTTAACCTAGCTTTTAAAGGAACACTATAGGTAAGTCCTCTTTCAATACACTCCTGGATGCTATAGCGAGGAGGGTCTATGAAATAGTCTAAGAATTCTAATACAAACTGGTTGCGTGTATCCGTAATGGGGAAATTTTCCATGAAGGTGTTGTATAAACCTTCTTCGCGTCTTTCATCCGATTTGGTTTCAAGTTGGAAAAAGTCTTGAAACGACTGAATCTGAATATCTAAGAAATCCGGGTAATCCGGTGTGTTCTTAGCAGAAGCAAAATTTAATCTTTCAGTCTGATTTGTGAACATCAATGGACAAGTTTTTATTAAAAAAGAATGTTTAAAAAGCGTATACAATTATATACGCAAAAGGGTTTAGGTCTTAAGGATACACTCCCAAGACCTAAACCTAGGTTGTAGTGCCTGATTAAGCTTACTTAAGCTCAACCTCGGCTCCAGCTTCTTCCAAAGATTTTTTAAGACCTTCAGCCTCTTCTTTAGAAACTCCTTCTTTGATTGCTTTAGGAGCGCTGTCTACCATTTCTTTAGCATCTTTAAGACCTAAACCGGTTAATTCCTTAACCAATTTAACTACGGCTAATTTAGATGCACCAGCAGCTTTAAGGACAACATCAAATTCTGATTTCTCCTCAGCGGCTTCGCCACCACCAGCAGCTCCACCACCAGCAGCAACCGCTACTGCAGCAGCTGCAGGCTCAATACCGTATTCTTCTTTTAAAATATCTGCTAATTCGTTAACCTCTTTTACAGATAGGTTAACCAACTGTTCTGCGAAATCTTTCAAATCTGCCATTTTTCTATCGTTTTAAAAATTTTTAAAATATAATTTGTTTAAGTGCGTACTAATTAATTATTCTTTTTCTGATAAAGTTTTAAGGATTCCTGCCAGTTTCCCACCTCCCGATTGAAGTGCGGAAATAACATTTTTAGCAGGCGATTGAAGCAATCCGATGATATCACCTATTACCTCTTCCTTAGATTTAATATTTACCAGTGTATCTAACTTATCATCTCCGATGTATACAGCTTCTTCAATAAAAGCTCCTTTCAGGATGGGTTTGTCAGACTTTTTACGAAAATCCTTAATGAGTTTGGCAGGTGCATTTCCTGTCTCTGCCAACATAATAGAAGTATTTCCTTTTAATACTTCCGCCAATTCACCGAATTCTCTCTCAGAAGCTTCCATTGCTTTTGCAAGCAACGTATTCTTCACCACTGCAAGTTTAATATTCGATTTGAAACAAGCTCTTCTAAGTTTAGAAGTAGTATCGGCGTCCAAACCCGAAATATCTGCCAGATAAATATTTGTATTATCGGCCAACTTTGCAGTTAAATCCTGTATTGCGTTTAATTTTTCTTCTCTTGTCATGACTAAAAATTATACTACATTAAACTGCTTTCGGGTCTACCGGTACGCTAGGACTCATAGTACTGGACATAGCAATACTTTTAATATAAGTGCCTTTTGCTGCAGTTGGTTTTAATTTTATTAATGTCTGGATCAACTCATTGGCATTTCCGGCTAGTTTATCGGCTGAGAAAGAAGCCTTTCCTATAGCTGCATGTACTATTCCGGTTTTATCTACCTTAAAGTCTATCTTACCTGCTTTTACCTCTGTAACTGCCTTGGCAACATCCATAGTTACCGTTCCTGTTTTAGGGTTAGGCATCAATCCTCTCGGGCCAAGAATTCTACCCAAAGGACCTAACTTACCCATTACACTAGGCATAGTGATAATAACATCAACATCTGTCCAACCTCCCTTTATTTTAGTGAGGTACTCGTCTAACCCAACATAATCAGCGCCAGCATCTTTTGCGTCAGCTTCTTTATCAGGGGTTACCAGGGCTAATACTTTTACGTCTTTACCCGTACCATGCGGTAAGGTAACCACTCCTCTAACCATTTGGTTTGCTTTTTTAGGATCAACCCCCAAGCGAACCGCCAGATCAACAGATGCATCAAATTTTACGTTGGTAATTTCTTTTACTAAAGCGGAAGCTTCTTCAACCGAATAGAGCTTATTTCTATCAACTTTAGCCCGTGCTTCCTTTTGCTTTTTTGTTACTCTTGCCATTTTTAATGTCTTTTAAGATTTAAAAAGGTTTCGGACCTGTCACTGTGATTCCCATTGATCTGGCCGTTCCGGCTACCATCATCATAGCAGACTCTACGGTAAATGCATTTAAATCAACCATTTTATCTTCTGCGATGGTTTTAACCTGATCCCAGGTTACTTTCGCCACCTTTAATCGGTTTGGCTCTCCGGAACCCTTTTTAATCTTAGCCGCTTCCAATAGCTGTACTGCCGCAGGAGGTGTTTTAACAACAAAGTCGAATGACTTGTCTTTATACACGGTGATAACAACAGGAAGCACCTTTCCAGGTTTATCCTGAGTTCTTGCATTAAACTGCTTACAGAACTCCATGATGTTAACGCCGGCAGCACCTAAAGCGGGTCCAACCGGTGGCGACGGGTTCGCAGCACCTCCCCTAACTTGTAGTTTAACTACTTTACTTACTTCTTTTGCCATTGTTTTTTAATTCTAAAATTTAAAAACTCGTGAAGTATCTTTTTTTGGAAGCTAAGACACTTCTATATAATATGTAACAACTTATACTTTTTCAACCTGCATATAACTCAACTCCAATGGTGTTTTTCTACCAAAGATCTTAACCATTACTTCGAGTTTACGCTTCTCTTCATTAATTTTCTCAACGGTACCATTAAAGCCATTAAAAGGTCCGTCTATTACTTTTACCGTTTCACCAACCACATAGGGAATAGCAATATTGTCAGTTTTAACGGCCAACTCATCTACTTTCCCCAGCATTCTGTTCACCTCAGCTTTTCTTAGCGGAACAGGATCTCCTCCTTTTACCTCACCCAAAAAGCCTATAACTCCGGTAATCGATTTAATTACGTGTACTATTTCGCCTCCAAGATTAGCTTTCACCATAACATATCCGGGAAAATAAACACGCTCTTTATTTACTTTTTTTCCATTGCGTATCTGCACTACTTTTTCTGTAGGAACTAACACTTCCTCAACGTAGTCGGAAAATCCCAATCGAGAAATTTCATTCTCAATATAAGTTTTCACTTTATTTTCCTGACCACTTACGGCTCTTACTACATACCATTTTTTCTCTAATGTCTCAGCCATCGCGATTGTTATTAATTACCCTATTAGTTCAAAATACGCTTCAATAAGTCTTCCAAACACTGTATCCACCCCCCAGATAGCCAATGAAAATATAATGGAAAACACAGCCACTACTACCATCAGATTCTGAGCTTCCGCCCAGGATGGCCATGAAACATTAGCCCTTAGTTCCTCGAACGATTCTTTTACGTAATTTATCACACTCATCTTTAGTTACAATTTTAAACAAGAGAGATTATTTTACTCAGATAAAACAGTATCCTCTTGTTTTTTTTAATAAAAGCTTTACTGCTTTAAATGTTGCACGGGAGGAGAGACTCGAACTCCCGACACCTGGTTTTGGAGACCAGTGCTCTACCAACTGAGCTACACCCGTATATTAAGCTGAAAGGTATCCCGGCATATGGCCGGGACACCTCAACTTATTATTACAAACTAAATCTTAGTCTAAAATTTCAGTTACCTGACCTGCACCAACAGTTCTACCACCTTCACGGATTGCAAAACGAAGCCCTTTATTCAAGGCAATTGGCTGAAGCAAGTCTACAGTAATGGTCAGGTTATCACCAGGCATTACCATCTCAACACCGTCAGGAAGATTAATAGTTCCTGTTACGTCAGTTGTACGAACGTAGAACTGAGGACGGTAGTTATTGTGGAATGGTGTATGACGACCACCTTCTTCTTTCTTAAGGATATACACCTCAGCCTTAAACTTAGCGTGTGGTGTTACGGAACCTGGCTTACAGATAACCATACCTCTTTTAACATCGCTCTTCTCAATACCTCTAAGAAGGATACCTACATTATCACCAGCTTCTCCTCTGTCAAGAATTTTACGGAACATCTCAACCCCTGTAATAGTAGAAGTCAATTTCTCAGCTCCCATTCCAATAATATCAACAGGATCACCAGTATTTGCCACACCAGCCTCAATACGTCCGGTTGCAACTGTACCACGACCTGTAATAGTAAATACATCTTCTACAGGCATCAAGAAATCTTTATCGATATCTCTTTGCGGAAGTTCAATCCATGTATCAACTGCTTCCATCAATTCCATTACGGTATCAACCCATTTTTGCTCACCGTTAAGCGCTCCAAGAGCAGATCCTTTAATAACAGGACCGTTATCTCCGTCATACTCATAAAAAGAAAGCAATTCTCTTACTTCCATTTCAACAAGCTCTAAAAGCTCCTCATCATCAACCATATCCACTTTATTCATGAATACAACGATTCGTGGAACTCCTACCTGACGACCTAGAAGGATGTGCTCACGGGTTTGTGGCATAGGACCATCGGTAGCAGCAACTACCAGAATAGCACCGTCCATTTGAGCAGCACCAGTAACCATGTTCTTCACGTAGTCAGCGTGACCAGGACAGTCAACGTGCGCATAGTGACGATTAGCTGTTTGGTACTCAACGTGAGACGTATTAATTGTAATACCTCTTTCTTTTTCTTCAGGAGCATTATCGATTGAATCGAAATCTCTTTTCTCAGATAAACCTGCATTAGCCAAAACCGAAGTAATAGCAGCAGTCAAAGTAGTTTTACCGTGATCAACGTGTCCAATAGTACCTATATTTAAGTGCGGTTTGGAACGATCAAAAGTTTCCTTTGCCATGATTTAATAAATTTTTAATCTTAGTTATATATTAGTGTACAAATTTATACGTAATATGAGCCAATGACGAGATTTGAACTCGTGACCTCTTCCTTACCAAGGAAGCGCTCTACCCCTGAGCTACACCGGCTTTTGAGCGGGAGACGAGGGTCGAACTCGCGACATTCAGCTTGGAAGGCTGACGCTCTACCAACTGAGCTACTCCCGCATTATTTTAAACAGCTTTTCAAATTTTTTTCCTTTGATTGCCATTTTTTATTTTTTGTGGGGAGAGCAGGATTCGAACCTGCGAAGGTAAAAACCAACAGATTTACAGTCTGTCCTCGTTGGCCGCTTGAGTATCTCCCCAATAATTTCAGTTTTTCAAAGATCCGAATCTCCTTGTTTTAGAGCCGATGGAGGGACTCGAACCCACGACCTGCTGATTACAAATCAGCTGCTCTAGCCAGCTGAGCTACATCGGCTTTTTATATAAAAAAAGTCCGCTATTTCTAACGGACTGCAAATGTATGGTTTTTATTTTTTTTTCAAAACATTTTTGAAAAATTTTTAATCACATATGTGCTCTCAATTTTTCTTTGCGTTTTAGCAACACACGTTCCAGTGAGCTTGCTGCCATATCAAGACCTTCTTCAAAGGTTTTACTGCGTTTTTTAACGATGAATTCATCACCTGGTACCGCAACTTTTACTTCGACAATTTTATTTTCTTTATCGCTTGTCTTTTGAACTTTTAAATAGACATCCGAATAAATTACCTTGTCATAAAAACTATCCAGCTTATCCATACGCTTTTGAACAAAATCCAACAACTTGGCATCGGCTGAAAAATTCACAGATTGCGTGTTTACTTTCATACGCTATAATATTAAAAAGTTAAACATTTTCTAGGAAGAACTTTATTTTTTATTTCTGGGATGTGCCCGTTTGTGAGCTTTTTTTAGCTCTGCTATACTATTATGTGTATAAACCTGTGTTGAAGCCAAACTGGAATGCCCTAAGAGTTCTTTCACTGAATTTAAATCGGCACCTTTATTAAGCAAATGAGTTGCGAAGGTATGTCGCAATATATGTGGACTCTTTTTTACTTTGGTAGATGCTTTACTAAAATAATCATTAATAATTCTATAAACAAGAGTTTCATATATTTTATTGCCCGTTTTAACCAAAAATAACATTTCCTTATCGCGTATTTCCGGCAGCTCGGACCGCTCCGCCAAATACTTCTTAATCCATTCCATGACCGATGGCAACAGCGGAAGGATTCTTTCCTTGTTTCGCTTTCCTAAAACGCGCAAGGTACCCTGCTTAAAATCTATATCGGAAAGTTTTATATTGATCAATTCGCTTCTTCGGATCCCTGTACTGTAGAAGAGCTCTATAATTAATCGGTCGCGCATTCCCTCAAACCCCTGATCAAAATATAATTCCGGCAGATTGCTCATTTCGGTTTCCGAAAAGGGTATCTCCACCTTTTTAGGTACTTTTAACATTTTGTGGTTTGCCAGAGGGTTTATGGTCACAACCCCGGTTTTCATCAGAAATTTATAATAGGACTTCAGAGCAGATATTTTACGGTTAATAGAACGATTGCTAATACCCTGATCAACCAGTTCAACAACCCAACTCCGAATCAAACTATAATGCACTTCTGTCAAATCGCTCACTCCATATTCTGCACTACAATAAGAGGCAAAGGCTTCAAGATCTCTTTTATAGGCAAGAATGGTATGAGGCGAATACTTTCGTTCCAATGCCAGATAATCAAGAAAAGAAATATATGCCATAAAAAAACCGTTACCTTCAAAGTTACAACTTTAAACGATAACGGTTCCGATATTCCTGAAATACAAATTAAATCTCTTCCTGGTCTCTAAGAGATTGAACGTATTGTGCTTTTTGAATTTCTGTTCTGCGTCTTACAGAAGGCTTTGTAAATTGTTGACGATCTCTCAGCTTTCGCATTCTTCCAGTCTTGTCAAACTTACGCTTGTAACGCTTTAGCGCTCTATCTATATTTTCTCCTTCTTTTACGGGTATTATTAACATAGCTTAACCACCTCCTCTCTTTTAGGACGGCAAAGATAAAAAGTAATTATGAAATAATAAATACTATATATAAAAAAATTAAAAACTACATGCAGGATGCGATGGCAATACACACATACCCCGGCAACAAACGTGTCCTTCCAGCTCCGGAGTGCAGAAAAAACTATTGGGAGTGGTACAGTAATAACTTCCTCCATAAATAGAACACTGTTGTTTTTTGCTTAGTTTTTGTCCTCCTGAAAAAGCGATAATCTGTTTTAACATAATCAAATTTTAAGTTCGGTAATTCTATAAAATTATCTATTAAGTTTTATACACCGGTAAGGGAATCGCTTACTTATGGTAAGGCATTTGCATTTATAAAAAGAGCCGGAATAAAATTTCCGGCTCTTTTACACTAATAAATATAGCTCTTATTTAACCGACCAAACGCTGTAACTTTTAGGTGGCACCTGAATTTTCACCCACTTTCCGCCCTGAGTTACGGGTTCCCAGCCCGAGTGTCCTGTAAAGTCTTTTATACGGGTATTTGACCAATTGGTCTCCACCCATCGTTCCTGCCAGTAATCGGCGTTATTTATATACACCACCAGGCCGGGACCGTTATACCCATTTCTTCGCGCCACATATTCATCATTATCCGCGTGCAAAATAGTTGTGCTTCCCGTAGCCAGGTTATTATGAATCCAAATTAAATTATTCAGACGCTCCTTATTAAGCCACTCTTCATAATCTCTGTAAAATATGGTAGGATACCCTTCATGGGTTAATATATAGGCATAAGCAAGCATTTTTCCATGGTATATCTCATCGGTATCGTGATTGGTAACAAAGGTTGCGGCTCTCATCGCATTCCGCTTCCAGAGCATATCGTTATTTAATTTGGTAAGATCGTTTCCTTCAAAAGCATCCCGCATCGCATAGTAACACGCAAAATCAAATGCACTTACTTCTGCCGCACCGGACCACCAGTCTAAAGTAGCCGCATTACCGTCCCAGTATTCGCCTACGGCATACCCTCCAACTTCATTTTTCCAATCTTTAACAACCCAGGGCTCAAAACCCTTTACATAATCAAAACGCCATCCGTCAAAACCAATTACATCTCTGTAGTACTTAGCCACCGAACCTGCATCCTTCCACAGCCAATTCTGAACATGCGCCTGATCGTGGCACAAATCGGGGAATCCGCCAAATACTCCCGTATCGTTATTGTGAATTCCATTGGGATGAAAATCGTTGTAATCTCTATTGAATTTTCCGGAAAGCGGAGTAAATAACGTCCAGTTGCTGTTCCCCGTATAAGGGTTTACTTCGCTTTGCCCTCCGCTATTATGGTTTATTACTATATCTGCTATCACATTAAGTCCTTCCTGATGCGCAGCACTGATAAGTCCTGTTAGCTCGGAAGTAGAACCGAATCTGGTTTCAATGCTCCCCATCTGATTGAATTCACCGAAATCAAAATAATCAAAAGGATCATATCCCATAGAAAAAGCTCCATTTTGTGCTTTAGACGCAGGTGGAAGCCATATGGCATCGATTCCCGCATTACTCCAATCTGCCACTTTAGTTGCAACATGATCCCACCATGTGCCCCCTGCCGGGACATCCCAATAGAAAGCCTGCATCATAACTCCCGATCCAATAGTTTTAAGCCCTGCGCGTGCAGTTACCTGATTTACGGAATTCTTGTTAGCTTCAGAAGTGGTAGCTGCATTTTCAATGACCGCATCTTCCTGATGAGAACATCCACTCATTGTTAGTAAAAGGGTACATGCCCCCCATAGCATTTTTACAGTTTTCATAGCTTTAAATTTAAGGTTTTGCTTACAAATTATACATTTTAACACTGACAATCAACTCACTACCGGAATGAAAACGTTTTCGTGTTAGTAACTTTTTTATTAGCTGCTAAAAAGGAATAAAAAAACCGGGATTATCAAATCCCGGTTTTATAAGTAAATGCGTTTATAAAAGTAAAACCTTAAGTAGCCGGTTTATATTCTTTTTTATCTATCACAATTTTAGCGATCACCTCTCTGAGTATTTCGGAAGTACCACCTCCAATGGGGCCCAGGCGACTGTCTCTTAATAATCTTGCCAGCGGATAGTCTTCCATATATCCATATCCCCCCAGAAATTGCAGGCATTGATATATTACTTCATCTGCCATTTTTGTTGAAAGAAGCTTGGACATACTGGCCTCCTTAACCACATATTGACCGTCGTTCAATCGTTTGGCCACAGTATAGTTAAACTCTCGACACATTTCCACCTGACTGGCCATTTCCGCTACCGAATGCCTTAAAGCCTGAAACCTGTCGATCGTTTTTCCAAATGCCGTTCGCTCTGACATATATTGTAGTGTATATTCCAGCGCATATGCAGCCCTTGCGTGTGCATTGATTCCCATAACAAGGCGCTCCAGGGCAAAATGTTGCATGATATATGGAAATCCTTTATTTTCTTCTCCCATAAGGTTTTCCAGAGGAACCACAACATTGTCAAAAGCTATCTCTCCGGTATCGGAAGCCCGCCATCCCAGTTTATCCATTTTGGTAGCGGATACACCGGGAGTATCCCGATCGATAACAAAAATACTAAGCCCTTTATTTCCTAACTCGGGAGCAGTTTTTGCAGCCACTACCAAATAATCAGAGTACACCCCGTTAGTGATAAAAGTTTTAGATCCGTTGAGTATATAGGAACCTTCCTTTTTTTCAGCAGTAGTACGCATTCCGGCCACATCGCTGCCTCCGAAGGGTTCGGTAATACAAAGACACCCTATTTTGTCGCCGGAAATACTCGGAGCCAGGTAACGCTCTTTAACCGAATGATCTCCTTCTTTAGCCAAATGGGTCATTGCCAGATAAGTATGCGCCCACATCGCCGCGGCAAAACCACCGGAGTTAATTTTTTGCATTTCCTCCAAAAAAATAACTGTATAAAACAGGTCCAGGTTAAGCCCTCCGTATTCCTCCGGATAATTAAGCCCGAAATATCCCATATCTCCGAATTTCTTCCAGATAAAACGATCTATGGTTCCCGTTTTTTCCCACTCTTCTATATGAGGTGCTACCTCCTTTTGTAAAAAATCCCGGAAGCTTTTTCGAAACACTTCATGTTCTTCCGTAAAATACAGACTGTTCATAAGCTAAGTAATATTATTGAGATTGTACAATGTGAAAGAAACACTGCACTACTACGTGATCATCATTTGAATGTCAAATATAATTTAATTCTATCAATCTTATCGATCGGAAACCCTTCAATTTTCGACAATTCTTCAAAACTCCGTACATCACCTACCTCATCTATGCGCGCAACTATTTTCTTTGCCAAATTGTAATTGATATATGCAATAGAGGCAATCTCATCAACGGAAGCCTGGTTAATCTTAATTTTTTGAATCTCAGGAGGTGATTTTATTTCGAATTTCTCCAGGACATTTCCAACAGCTTCCGGGCTTATCGCATAAACGTCGTTTAATTGTTCTTCCACTATAAACCCGCCCAGTAATTCCCTGAAAGCAACAATGCGTTTTGAAAGTACATCTCCAATGCCGTAAACCGTTTTAAGCTGTGCGGCCGTAGCGGTGTTGAGATCGTATTTGGTACGAGGTGCCCGTTCCAGTACTTTATTGCGTACCGGTTTAAACCTTTCCTTGCCTTTTATACTCGGGCTATTATGCATCCAGTCAGGAAATCGTAAAAACGGGCGTATTTTTTTATAAAGGGAATCCGATATTCCCGTTACTTCCTGGAACTGCGTCGCAGAACGAATAAATTTTCCTTTTGCTCTATAGGTATTCAGGCGATCGATTGACGCCACCGTCATTCCTAAACGATAGGCTTTAAAGTCGTTTATATAATTGGGGTTAAATGGAAATATTTTAATTGCATTAGCTGCTAATCTGATCTGTTTTACAGAATCAATTTTATGGCGGAAGGCAACTGTTTCCGGGTTTTCTATTGTTGGAAAATCGTTAGTGTCAGGTGTGGCAATAAAAAAATAAACTCCCTGAAGTATAAAAACAAGGAATAGCAAAAAGAAAACCCCACGTTGCTGTTGATTTCCTAACACCAGGTGGGGTTTTATTTTTTTCATTTTACTTTTTTATTCTTTGGAAGCGCGGATGGCCCCGACATATTTTGCAAGTTCTTCTTTTACTTTTGGAAACAGGAAGAACAATCCTAACATATTCGGAAATACCAATGCTAGGATCATGGCATCGGAAAACTTGATTACCGCATCTAAGGTAGCCGCGGCACCAACCACAACAAAAACAAGGAACAACACTTTATAAGCCATATCAGCTGTTTTTCCTTTTCCAAACAAATACTTCCACGATTGGAGTCCGTAGTACGACCAAGAAATCATGGTTGAAAATGCAAAAAGTACAATCGCTATCGTTAACACATACGAAAATCCGGGAATTACGGAATCAAAAGCCATTGATGTTAAATCAACACCACCTACAGAGGCACCATTAGCATTGAGCATTACACTACTGCTTGAATCGCCGGCTGCACCATAATTAAATACGCTTTGCATATTGGCTCCATCAATATTGAAAAATATAATTACCAGTGCCGTCATGGTACAAATAACCACCGTATCAATAAAGGGTTCCAATAAGGCTACAACACCTTCACTGGCAGGATATTTCGTTTTAACCGCCGAATGCGCAATTGCGGCCGACCCTGCTCCTGCTTCGTTTGAAAACGCGGCTCTTTGAAAACCTACGATCAATACCCCGACAAGGCCACCCAGTCCGGCCATTGGTGTAAATGCTCCTTTAAAAATAAGTCCGAAAGCATCATCGATATAACTGAAGTTCGCAAAAATAATAACCAGCGCCGCCAGCACATAAATACCCGCCATAAACGGAACGATCTTTTCTGTGATACTCGCAATTCTTTTTATTCCGCCAATAATTACAATCCCCACCAGAATGGCCATAATCAACCCGATAATAAATCCGGTAGACCCTCCTTCAAGACCTAATAATGACGACAGCTGTACTGTTGCCTGATTTGATTGAAATGCATTTCCTCCACCAAATGAAGCGCCCACACATAATATGGCAAAAAGTACGGCTAAAACCTTTCCAAGCCCTTTAGCACCTCTTTCTCTTAATCCTTTGCTGAGGTAATACATAGGTCCGCCATATACCGTTCCATCGGGCCCAACATCCCTGTACCTAACACCCAGCGTACATTCTACAAATTTGGTAGACATCCCAATCAATCCGCAAACAATCATCCAAAATGTAGCTCCCGGTCCTCCCAGTGCAATGGCAACAGCCACTCCGGCAATATTACCCAGACCAACAGTCCCTGATACGGCCGTAGCCAATGCCTGAAAATGCGATACTTCGCCATCCTTACTTTCATCTCTAATTGTATCCGGTATATCTCCATCAACGGCCAATTCGGTTTTTTCGATACCATGGCCTTCAATTTCATCGTACTTCCCTCTTACCGTATTAATGGCCAGCGGAAACTTGGTAACACTTGGAAATCCAAAATATATTGTAAAAAAGGTAGCTCCCAAAACAAGTAACAGTACCACTACTGGCAGGCTGTATTCTCCAAGTGGAATTGGCGTTAAAATAAAATTTTCCCACCATGTGGCAATTGGCATAAACGCATCGTTTATCTTTTCATCCAATCCCTTTTCCTGAGCCGAGCTAAGTAATGGAATTATAAAAAATAAGACAGACAGAAGATATCTCTTCATAGTGTAAAGTTTTTGTTAGGTATTAGTTAGTTTGTTGTAAATAAGTTGCCAATATCATAAAAATATTCAATCCAATCAAATTTTGGCAGTTAAATGTAGTGCTCCTGAATATTAAACATGGCATTGAGTTTTTTAATTTGCTCGGGTCTGCCCAATACCATCAGTTTGGAGTTTGGAAGAAGTTTTGTCTCCGCTTCCGGATTAATAATATATCCTCCTGTGGGTTCTTTATAACCTATTACGGTACAACCGGTTTTTTTTCTCAGGTCAAGATCGACCAAAGATTTAAATTGATAATCCTCCGGAAGGTCCTCTATAGCTATTTCTTCAAGGTTAATACTATTTTCTCCTTCTATAGACAACTGGTCTAAAAATTCAATTAAATCGGGAAGCACAACCAAAGAAGCCATATGATCTCCTCCTATTTTATCCGGCATAATAATTTTGTCGGCTCCTGCCAGTTTAAGTTTTCTCTGGGAAGTTTCCTGGGAAGCTCTGCTAATAATTACCAGCTTCTTGTTTAACTGTCTGGCCGAAAGCACTACAAATAAATTATCTGCATCATTGGGGAGTGTGGAAATCAGGCATTGCGCTCTTTCGATCCCTGCTTTAAGTAAAGTATCATCCTCATTCGCGTTTCCATCTATAAAAAGAATACGCTCTTCGTTTTTTTCTATGATTTCCTTATCGCGTTCAATTACCACATAAGGTCTTCGATAAGCTGCCAGTTTGGCTGCAGCTTGTTTTCCATTTCTTCCGTATCCACAAATAATAACATGATTATCCATTTGGTTGATCTTTTTCTTCATCTTTCTTGACTTTAAACTTTGCAGAGCGCTTTTGGCTAAAATATACTCCGTAATTACCGAGATGGCATAGGCAAAAATAAAAACACTAAATACTATGAGAAAAATAGTGAATATTTTGGTATAATCGTCTGCAGGATTCACTTCCCGGAAACCAACTGTTGTTACCGTTATGATGGTCATGTAAGCCGCATCAATCCAGCTGTATCCTGATATCATTTTATACCCGAAAAGCCCGGTAAGAAATACCAGAAATAACAATGCCAGGGCAGTATATATTTTCGACCTGAATAACTTAAACATATCTATAAATCAAATACCGAAGTTCTTTTCGTATATACCATATCCTTTAGTTTTAAAAGAAATGCCAGTGTTAGATAAACACCAAACCAAACTCCGAAAGTGGCAAACGATACATATATAAAAAACAACCTGACATTTTTAGCCTTCATCCCGAGACGCTCTGCAAGTCGGGAAGAAACCGCATATCCATGTCGTTCAAAAAAATATCGGATATCATTCAGAAACTTCATACCACAAAAATGATGAAATTAACTCAATAAAAAAAGCCGCCTTTCCAGGCGGCTTATAATTTTATAATCGGGATTAATAAATTACTCCTAAAGCAATTTTATCGTTGTTATTAAATCTATCTGCGGGTCCGCATGCCTGCATAAGAGAAGTGGCATCAGAACCGGTAGGAGTTCCGGGAATATGAATAGCTCCTACACCTGCGCTTCCTTCGTTTACATTTTGACCACAACTTTCACGGGTTTGATAATCGGTATGGCGTAAGCCGATACAATGGCCTATTTCGTGTGCCATGGTACCTGCTACTTCCGCCTGTGAAGGATTTAATAATTCGAACCAACGGCTGTTGATTCCAAATCCTTTGGCAGGATCACCTTTTCGGGTAGGAAAACCGGCCGCTCTCCCCAAAGTGATAAAACCTCCGGACTCCAGTTCGTAAAATTCGCTTACCTCAATATTCGCCTTGTTTTTTCCTTTTCCTCCATGACTCACTCGCTGGAAGGTAAGTTGTAAATTCTCAGCGTTATACATAGCCAACGCATCATCCAATGCATTAGAGCCCAGCGTACCCAAAGCAGGGTCTATACTAACTGTAATTACTCTTGGAAGTTTAGTTACCAAATTGGTAGTTCTGTAATGTTCTGTATTGGGTATGTTCTCTCCGGGAGTAAGGTCATTGATTTCCTCAAAAGTGAGAAACATATCCTGTACGGCAACACCGCGTTCACCCATAAATGTCATTACTTTGGCATTCTCAGTATTAAAATATGCAGCCTTAAGTTTGGCCACCACATCACTGGTTAATTCATCCTGTACAGAAGTATCTTCCGAAGACTCACAGGATACGAAAATTCCTAAAGTTAATGATAATGCTCCCAGCAAATACCACAGTTTTCTTGTTTTCATAATGTTTTTGTTTTGATTGTTTTTTGGTGTTAAAATAAAACGAATATAACATTTAATCGATAAAAATGATCCTTTTATCTGATTTTTTCGATAAATAACATCATATTTGAGTTTGTCGAACTTTAGGTACCCCTCATTATACCGATTGTAATGTAGTATTTTACGCAAAGTAATGTGTTAAAACAACATAAAAAAAAACTGCCTTTTTTCAAAGGCAGTTTTTACACGATATTAAGATGTCAAAACCTATTAATAAACCGTAGTTAAGGCTGTTTGATCTCCGCTTGTAAACGGTCTGTCTGTACCATTACTACATGCTAACATCCACGATCCGTTCTCTGCTCCAGCAGGGGTCCCCGGAATATAAACGGCTCCAACGCCGGCATCTCCTTCATCACCTCCGCTCCCACAACTAAAAGAGCGATCAAAGTAGTCTGTATGACGGAAACCTATGGCATGTCCGATTTCATGTGCGATAACCGTTGCAGCATCGGCCGGAACCCCACCTCGCTTAGGGTTATAAACCTGAGAATTAAGAACAATAGGAGTAGCAGGATCTCCATTAGCATCCGGGAATCCAGCACTTCTACCTAAGATAATTCCACCCCCGGGTACACGGCCCAGTCTTTCTGAAAGAATATCGATATCGGCTCCTTCGTTAGCAGCTCTCTGAAAAGTAAGATCCAGATTCAACGCATTATATCGAGCCAGTGCATCATCAAAAGCTGCCTGCATGGTCGAATTAAAATCTACATCCATATATACATTAACTACACGGGGAGTACTTACCAGATTGTTAGTACGATAATGCTCAACATTAACTTCCCTGTTATCAACAGTAAGCGGTAACGACATATTATCAATATCTTCCATGGTCAGGAAAATATCCCGTTCCACCACATACCCCTGTACACCGTTCATCGTATCGGTAAATAATTCATCCGTATTAAATCCAAGTTTTTGTAACTTGGCAGCAACGGTAGTTAGGTCGTTCTGTACAGCAGCATCCTCTCCTTCCGAGGTACAGGCTGTAAATGTTCCGAAGGCAAGGGCTGCTGCTCCAAACATTGTCAAGATTTTGTTTGTTTTCATAGTTTTAATTTAGTGTTAAATTGATTTTTGATTTCGCGAATATATACAAAAGATTAAATAATAATTAATATTTGACAGAATTTTCGATAAAATACATTTGATAATGCAACAAAAAACGTTTTTCTTTGCGCTATTATTAATCCCTGTTCTATGAGGAAAATTGCCCTATTTCTTATCCTGTCTTCTTGTTTTGCCTTCGGCCAAAAACCGTTTCAACCGCCTTCTTTTGATTTTATATCTCATAAAATTGAAGGTCATCACATAAATAAAAACGGATATTTTCTTATTCAAACAGGTTCCATAAATGAATTTTGTACTTATACAAACGCCGAAATAGTAAGGCGTTTGGGCAATTCGTCCTATATCGTTTATTTAAAAAAAGGCCATGTAATAACCGATGCTAAACAGAACTTTACCCTTTTTGGCATTAACAACCATTGGAAGCTGTCCGATCGGGTAAAGCCATTTGTGCATAAAAAAAGCCAGCAGGTTAAAATTACCGTAAAAGTCACCGATACGGCTTCTTTTTACAACAACCTGCGTACTACAGACATTTCATATAAACTTGTGAGTAAATATAGAAATATCGTAACTTTAAAGCTTCCTTCTTCCCATATAAAAACCCTGATGAATTTAAGTGAATGTGTTTATATAGATGCAACCGATGCCCCGGTTCCCGAGACCGAAGTTTCCGGTTTGGATATGGCGGTTAATCAGGTAAACACGATTCATAATACTTTCCCGGAACTCAACGGATCCGGGCATACAATTTCAGTAAAGGAACAATTGTTTGACACGCTGGATATCGATTTAAAAAACAGGTATACACTTTTTGGAACGGAGGCTGCTCAAACAGCTAGCCACGCTACTCAAATAGCCTCGTTAATAGGAGGGGCGGGAAATACTTCCAAACTATCCAGAGGTGTGGTTAATGCAGTTCAGCTTACCTCTTCTGATTTCTTCACTTTACTCCCCGATCCCGATGCTGTTTACAAAGACCACCGTGTTTTTGTACAGAATCATTCATACGGAACCACGGTTCTGGAAAACTTTTACGGTGCGCATGCCAATGCATATGATACGAACACCTCGGAAGTTCCTGAGCTGATTCACGTGTTTTCTATAGGAAATAAGGGTGATGAAACACCTGTGGAGGGTCCTTATACGGGAATCCCCGGTTATGCAAATATGACCGGTAATTTTAAAAATGCAAAAAACGTTCTCACCGTAGGAGCCACGAACAAACAAGGGATAATTGACGAACGGAGTTCCAAAGGACCTGCTTTTGACGGAAGAATTAAACCCGAATTAGTGGCGTATGCACCTCTGGGTAGTTCGGATGCGGCGGCCTTGGTTTCCGGTATTTCCACCATGCTACAGCAAGCCTATAAAAAGGCTACAGGACAATATCCGCTTTCTTCACTTATTCGAGCCGCACTTATTGCAGGTGCAGATGATGTGGGACCAACCGGAATAGATTTTCAATCCGGATATGGAAGCGTAAATGCCCAAAAAAGTCTACAGATAATTCACAACCAACAGTATATAACCAACGAAGTACTTCTTCCCGCTTCTCAAAATAGTTATGAACTTACTATACCGGATAATACACGATGGGCACGTATTGCACTGGTGTGGAACGACCTCCCGGCAAACAGCGGTGATACACGGGCCCTGGTTAACGATTTGGACCTTGCTCTCGAAGATCCGGCGGCACAATCCTGGAAACCCTGGGTATTAAATCATTTTCCTCATTTAGATTCTATTTCCAAACCGGCGGTCAGAAAAGAAGATCATTTAAATACCATTGAATACATCTCCCTTAAAAATCCGGTTTCAGGCACTTATACAATTCGTGTAAAAAACAATAGCCTGTCTGCCCCACAATCATTTTCAATTGCGTATTCTTTAGACAGGGCTGATACTTTTAAATGGACATACCCGACAGCGGGGGATAAACTGTCTAATGAAGAAATGGAATACCTCCGCTGGGAAACGTATTTTGATTCGGATGTTACGCGAATTGAATACACCCTGAATAATTCTGAATGGATATTGATAAGTGATCAAATCTCCGCAGACAAACCCTTTTTATCCTGGGATACTACAGGACTTACCGGTATCGCAAAATTGCGTGCAGAGATCAGTGGAATTTTTTACGAATCGGATTCATTTACGATTTCCGGTGTTCTACAACCTCAAATCGCTTATAATTGCGATGAATCTGTTGCTATTCAGTGGGACGCTGTTGAATTTGCCGATCATTATGTTGTAAAAACACTCGGTGAGACCTATATGGAACCCCTGGGAAATACTCCGGAAACTACGTTCGAGATTTCAAAAAATCAGCTAGCTGCACCCTATATAAGTGTTCATCCCGTTTTTAATACCATAGATGGTATCCGCGGGCGAGCCATTAACTATACTTTGCAGGGAGTAAATTGTTATTATCGAAATTTCTTTGCCTTTATGGACGAGGAAGAAACCGTGAGAGCCACTTTAAACTTAAGTACATCCAACCAGGTGGCACGAGTTGTTTTTGAAAGGGTTCATCTGGGAATCCCGCAGTCGCTTCAGGAATTCTCTCCCCCGTTTTCATCATTAACCCTTCAGGTATCAGATAATATAATCCCGCCTGGAACCAATACATACCGGGCCCGTATTATTTTAGAAGACGGATCGGAAATTTTAACGGATGAAGTTGATATTTTTTTCCCTTCAGACGTTACCTTCATAATGTACCCGGTTCCGGCGAGTCCGGAATCGGGAATCAACATAATATCACGTGGAAACAACCTCACCTTCCGACTGGTCGATCTCAGTGGTCGTGTAGTAAAAGAAGAAATCCTTGAAGTTATTGATCAACGCATTGAAATCCCCCACCTGGCACGGGGCATTTATATTGGCAGCATCCTAAAGGGTAAAAAAGTTATTCAATCAAAAAAAATTCTCTTCGCTTATTAACGCAGTACCTATAGGGCATTCAATACATTTGTGCTTCTTACAAAAATGCGTATAGGCGTGCAGCGCTGCCTGGCTTTCCAGGGCTGATGGCATTTCCATTCCGATTTTCCGGTAGTTATTTACTATGGTATTATTTTCAGCAGGAATACCGTGTATACTCTCCAATATCTCCGAATTACAATCCATGCCCGTGTAGCGGGAATAACTATATTTAAGCGGAAGAAGTGTATTAATAATAAGTAAATGAATAAACCTCCGGGATAGTTTTTTGGGTTTCCCATGCGAAATTTTCCCGAAAGTATAGTGATCATTCCAGTACGAAGCCGCGGTAACGGAAAATACAGATTCGTATTCGTTTATGGTTTTGGCTTTAATTATCCTGGAAAACAACCGGGGATTTTTACTGTACAACGATGCAAATTGGGAGAGTCTTAGGGTTGGAAAATTTGCCGGGCGAAGTTTGGAAAATTTAGGACGTATCACCGCTTTTTCCAGATTAAATTTTGCAACCAGATATTGATATTTAGTTTTTAATTCCCGTGTATATGCATCTTTAGGGTTTTCCAATAAACCGGCCTGCCCTGTTAAAAGAGCCTCTAATACCAATTGTTCACTACACAGTTTTCTGAAAACCCCAAATGAAATGCTGTTAGCCAAAGCCTGAAATGCATCTTTATTTATTTTAACGCCAAAATTTGTTAACAGCATAGTGTACAATACGGCTTCCCAATCGTTCGCCGACTTTTCCATATATTGTTGCACGGTGGCCGCTTTTTTTTCCAGGCGGTTAATGTATAAGTGTTCTGCCCAAGCTTTTCGGGTATTTACAGAAACGGTGCGGAAATTTGATTCGCAATGAATAAACTTATCACCTCCGGAAAACAAATTCTTATAGCGCTTTAAAACCATTGGGGTTATATAGTCCTTGAGGACTAACGTTGGAATAGGTGTGTTACTCGCTCCAAAGACATCGATATCCGCTTCCCATACAACATGTAAAATAACATTCCCGTACGCCGCATCTTTTTCGTGCCCATGTGCATACCAATCGGAAGCTTTGATATGAATTTCCACATTTCCCGCCCATATTTGAGCACCTATTTTAATCCGTGCATTAAAAAAATCCGGTCCCGAATCTTTATTGTAAACCCCGGGACACTGTACACGTATCACTTCGTTATCGGTGCTGTATAGACTGCGATACGCAAATTGCTTATGCTTCCACACATGATGAAGAAAACTTTCCTTAATCATAATTATATACAGAAAATTGAAATTTTGTAAGTTTATTGTAAAAATACAGACTTATCCTACAAATTTACAATTATGACCAGTATATTCAAATCCATTTTTATATCTCTTTTTCCTGTTATAGGTCTTCTAACCCTGTTAAAAAGCATACTGTTTTTCTATAGGAATGGATTTTCATTGGAGTACCTTGGGGTTTTAGTGGCTTCCTGCGGAATTGTTCTTCTTTTTGTAGGCCTGTTTATCGTTAAAAGAGCCCGTACCAAAAAATATCTGCCCGTGTATTCCTTTATTATTCTCGGAGGCATTCTAACTACACTAATCTCCGGGGTAATTGGTAAAAATCTGTCCACCGCCATGTCCCTAAGCCTGATGCTTTTAGCAGGGTGGCTTGCCTATTTATTCTGGTACTCACGATTCCCGGAGAGGTCACGGGAAATACTGGCTCCGGGAAATACACTCCCCGAACTCGTTATGGAAGATCCTAACGGGGTTTCGGTTTCGTCAAAATCATTTATAGGATACCCTGCCATCTATATTTTTTACAGGGGTAATTGGTGTCCTTTATGTATGGCTCAAATAAAGGAAGTGGTAAATCAATACAAAGCTCTGGAAAGGCGTAAGGTGATCACTAATTTTATTAGTCCGCAACCTCATAGTTACAGCAAAAGCCTCGCAAAAAAATACGGTTTGAAATTTAATTTTCTGACGGATGTGGAAAACCAGGCTGCCCGGAAATTAGGTATCCATGCGAAACACGGAATCCCGGCAGGGTTTCAGGTTCTCGGATATGCCAGTGAAACTGTACTGCCAACCGTTATTATTACCGATAAAAAGGGAAGCATTCTTTATGCCGACCTTACCGAAAATTACCGAATCAGGCCGGAACCGGGCCATTTTATTCAGGTACTCGACAGCTGAGAAAAACAAAGTCCCGCTTCCGGAGCCTTGACATAATTAAGTTTTTATGATAATATGTGCTATTGCGTAATCGCTCCCTTCCATTTCAGAATACCCCCCTTGAGGTTATAGGCTGTATCAAATCCCATTTGGTTCATTAAAGAACACGCCTGACCGCTTCGGCCGCCGGATCTGCAATACACGTAATAATGTTTCGATTTATCAAGTTCATCCAGCGCTTCCACAAATGCCTGCCCCAAATAAATATCAATATTGACTGCATCGGGAATATATCCCTCTTCAAACTCCTGAGGAGTTCTCACATCCAAAATAACCGCATGATCGTCTTCCGCCAAACGTGACTGCCATTCTTCCTGTGTAAGATCTGCCATAAAATATATGCGTTGGTTAAAACAGCAAATATATTAAACTCTTAACGAAACAATCTAGTACTGGCTCATTTTTGATTTAATGGAACATCCAATAGCCCGGGTGGAAGTCACTTTTATATCATTACCGGCAAGCATAGCATTTACGGCATTTTCCACATAACGTGTTTCTACTGCCGCCGCATCCTGATAATTATCATCTATGGCACCGATATAACGAACCACATTTCCCTTGTCGGTTTTTTCAAGTAAGTAAACATGAGGGGTCCGCGTAGCTCCATATTGCGGGTATATTTTCTGTCCGTGATCAAATAAATAGGGGAAAGTAAATCCCTTTTTAGCTGCTCGTTTCTTCATTTTATCAAAACTGTCCCGTGGCTGTACTTCGGGGTCGTTAGGATTTATAGCAATTACCGGTACTCCTTGCGATTTGTATTTTTTGTCCAGGGCTATTATTCGATCTTCGTAGGCAACCGCATACGGACAACTGTTACAGGTAAAAATTACCAAAAACCCTTTGGCATCTTCATAATCACTTAAAGAAACCATATTTCCGTCAATGTTTTTAAGCGAGAAATCGGTGGCTGTATCTCCAACCTTGTATCCCTCCTTTTCCGCCGGAGGTATAGAGCTCATCAAAGCACCCGTAAGTGCTATAAATACAATTAAAGCAATACCTTTTAGTGTTCTCATAATAAATTTTAGTTAATGAATTTTTTCAACTCGTGCTCCAGTTCTTCATAGCTGAAGGACCTTTCATAAAATAAACGTTTATTTTTATTAAATATTACAGTAGCCGGTATGGCGCCCGACCAGTTTTCGGAAACCCTGGGTATCCATTTGTTTTGCTTTGGATCGTCTAACAAAACCACCTGCGATTTTATTTTTCGCTCCCTCAAAAATGGGATAAGTTGCTTTTCGGCTTTTTTGGGCATATCCAGGCTTACCAGAACAACCTCTACTCCTTTATCTGAATAATTCTTCGTGATTTTTTCAAAATACGGTAACTCAGCCACACATGGCTTACACCACGTTGCCCAAAAATTAATAATATACACCCCGTTATCACGTATATGCAACATAGGTTCCAGTGCATCAAAATTATAAACAGGAAGGCTTATATCTTCATCAACCAGTACTTGTAAAGGAGTAGTACCCGATAAAGCCACCAGCTTTCTCTCCTCCTGTTTACAGGATGAAAAAAAGAGTAAAAAAATCCAAATCGCACAAATGCCTCTCATAATCAACATATTGAATTATAAAATTAAAGGTTCAAACGGCCTTCTTTAAATATTTAACAAAAAATTATGTGTCAATTGATGCGAGCACACAAAGAATATCATATATTTGTATATACAATTGTTGTATGAACATATGAAAATTGAAGAAGTTATTAAAACATCAAAAATGCCTAATACGCAAAGAACTGTTATAAATCTCATTTATACGGCCAATAAGGCGTCTGATAGATTGTCGGATGTATTGAAACCTTTCGATATATCCTTACAGCAATTTAATGTATTGCGTATTTTACGAGGGCAAAAAGGTGTTCCGGCTAATTTATCGACAATCCAGGAAAGAATGATTCACAAAATGAGTAACACCACCCGGCTGGTAGATAAACTCATTGCGAAACAACTGGTTAAACGAAATACCTGTCGGGAAAACAGACGTAAAGTGGAAATCTTTATTACCCAATCGGGGCTGGATATACTTGATAAGCTGGATAACCTCATTGCTCAGGCCGAAAGGGATTTAACCCGCGAACTCAAGGCAGATGAGTTTGATGCCTTAAACCTCTTACTGGAAAAAGTAAGAAGTTAACCGTTTACATAATTTAATGATAAAACACTTAATAAATAACCCTATAAATAATTTAAAATTAAACATGAAAAAAAGATTTGCAAATCTCGTATTGGCCGTTGTAATTGGATTTGGTGCAAGTGCATTTACCAAACCAAACAAGGAGAAAAAAGAAATAAACACCACCGATAGTCAGATTATTTGGAAAGGTTACAAGGTAACCGGATCGCATGCGGGTACCCTGTCTCTCAAGGAAGGATACCTCGAATTTGAAGCAGGAAAACTTACGGGTGGAAATTTTGTAGTAGATATGACAACCCTTGCCGTTACCGATTTGTCCGGTGCGTATAAAGGAAAATTGGAAGGCCATCTAAAATCCGGGGATTTCTTCGGAGTGGAAGAACATCAGACTGCTACGCTGGTATTCACCGAGGTGAAACCTAAAGGTAAAAATTCATATACGATAACCGGAAATCTAACAATCAAGGGAAAAACCAATCCGATTACATTTGATTTTTCGGTATATGGAAGTAAAGCAACGGCAGGACTAAAGGTTGATCGTTCTTTATACGATGTAAAATATGGTTCCGGCAGTTTCTTTGAAAATCTTGGAGACAAAACTATTTATGATGAATTTGATCTGGTGGTCGATTTAGTTTTTTAGTTGTATTAATAGCAGAAAATCCCGTATTGTTCCATTTGGACATGCGGGATTTTTTTGTTTTTAAAAAAAGTGTTTGTTTTTTGAATTTACATTTCTATATTTGATCCGGTTAACAGTAATGAACAGAAATTTAAATCATACTTGGTGGTGGATTCACTTACGTCAAACGTCGTGAGCACACTGCTAATATCTAAATTATATAGAGGCTTGTCAGATTCACGACAAGCCTTTTTTTATTTTTAAACACGAACCTATGAAATCATATACGCTGACAACCACATATAAAAAAGTGCTGGCAGACACCATTACTCCCGTAAGTATTTATCTTAAACTTCGGGATCAATTTCCAAATAGCCTGTTGCTGGAAAGTAGCGACTACCACGCAAGTGATAATAGCTTTTCATACATCTGCTGTAATCCCATAGCCAGTATTAAAGTACAGGGGGAAAACATTATACAGCACATGCCTGATGGCCACACTAAAAGCATGCCCATTAATGAAAGTACCGATGTGGCTCAGGCAGTATATGATTTTGCCAGCTGCTTTAAAACCGATTCCGGTAGCTTTAAGTTTATTAATAATGGTTTGTTCGGGTATATAGCTTACGACGCCGTTCGCTATTTTGAATCGGTAAACGTGGTAAAAAGAAAAAACTCACTGGAAATCCCCGACCTTTACTATGCCGTGTATAAAAATATAATTGCTATAAACCATTTTAATAATGAGGCTTATATTTTTTGTCACACTTATAAAGGCGATTCCAATATAAAAGATATTCAACAACTTCTTAAGGCCAGGAATTTTGCTTCTTACCCATTTGAAACTCAGGGAGAACCAACCTCCAATTTGGAGGACGATCAATTTAAGAAAATGGTCGAACTCGCTAAAAAACATTGTTATCGGGGCGATGTATTCCAACTTGTTTTATCCAGAAGGTTTTCGCAATCGTTTAAAGGCGATGAATTTAATGTGTATCGGGCATTGAGGAGTATTAACCCCTCCCCCTACCTCTTTTACTTTGACTATGGCAGTTTTAAGATATTTGGTTCATCACCGGAAGCACAACTCGTAGTCTCAAACAACAAAACAGAAATTCACCCTATTGCCGGTACCTTTAAACGCACCGGAAATGATGAACAGGATGCTTTATTGGCCAAAGACCTCTTTAAAGACCCTAAAGAAAATGCCGAACATGTTATGCTTGTCGACCTGGCCAGAAATGACTTAAGCAGAAATGGAAATAATGTTAACGTTGAAACCTATAAAGAGCTTCAGTTTTTTTCGCATGTAATTCACCTGGTATCAAAAGTTACCGGGCAAAAACACCCCGACGTAAGCACCATGCAAATAGTAGCCGATACCTTTCCGGCCGGCACGCTGAGCGGAGCGCCAAAACACAGGGCTTTACAACTCATAGAAAAATACGAGAATATCAATCGGGATTTTTATGGGGGCGCTATAGGTTTTATGGATTTTAACGGTAATTTCAATCACGCTATTCTGATCAGGACCTTCTTGAGTAAAAATCATCGGTTGTATTATCAGGCCGGAGCGGGGATCGTTTCCGAGTCTTCCCCGGAAAAGGAAAATCAGGAAGTATACAATAAATTAAGAGCGCTAACCTATGCATTGCAGCAGGCCGAAAATATTTAAATTAATAAGGGCGTTACCGCACCAGGGTGCGGTCGGGCTGTTCGCGCTACACGCCCTTCCGGACGGGGTAGCTTGCTACCATCCCTAACGCGTATAAAAACACAGAACAAACGATGAAAAAAATATTAATGATAGACAATTACGATAGTTTTACATACAACCTGGTTCATTATCTGGAGGATCTGAACTGTGAAGTGGTTGTAAAGCGCAACGATCAGTTTCTATTGGAGGAAGTAGATGCCTTCGATTATATTGTTTTGTCTCCCGGACCGGGAATCCCGGATGAAGCCGGTTTGTTAAAATCCGTAATTAAAAGGTATGCCGCTTCGAAAAATATTCTGGGTGTATGCCTTGGGCAACAGGCCATAGGAGAGGTTTTTGGAGGAAAAATTATGAATCTGAACAAGGTATATCACGGAGTAGCTACCAATATCCGGGTGGTTGAAAAAGACATCCTTTTCAAAGGCCTTCCCGACAAACTGGAAGTGGGACGCTATCATTCCTGGGTGGTAAATCCGGAACTTCCGGAAACACTTATAGCCACTTCCTATGATAGCAAAGGACAGGTAATGTCGCTAAAGCATAGGGATTTTAATGTACGGGGAGTTCAGTTTCATCCCGAATCTGTGCTTACACCATTAGGTAAAAAAATGCTCGAGAACTGGATTACTAATTAAGAACGTACCTATCAAAATGAAAACTTTATTAAACCGTCTTATTAACCATGAAAGCATCTCCCACGAAGAAGCTAAAGAGGCTTTGGTAAATATTGCTCAGGGCGCTTACAACCCCAGTCAGATAGCGGCTTTCTTAACCGTTTATATGATGCGAAGTATTACGTTGGAAGAGCTGAAAGGCTTTCGGGATGCCCTGCTGGAAATGTGTATTGCCATAGACCTGTCTGATTATAATACCATAGATCTTTGCGGAACGGGAGGCGATGGAAAAAACACTTTTAATATTTCCACACTGGCTTCCTTTATTACTGCCGGAGCCGGTATTAAAGTAGCGAAACACGGAAATTATGGGGTGTCTTCGGTAAGTGGTTCTTCAAACGTTATGGAACATTTGGGTGTTTCCTTTACCAACAATCCTGATTTTCTTAAAAAAAGTATCGAACGGGCAGGTATTTGCATTCTCCATGCGCCTCTTTTCCATCCGGCAATGAAAAATGTTGCTCCCATCCGCAGGGAATTGGGAGTTAAAACATTTTTTAATATGCTGGGGCCTATGGTAAATCCCTCCTTCCCTAAAAATCAAATGGTGGGGGTTTTTAATCTGGAATTAGCCAGAATGTACGGTTACCTTTATCAGCAATCAGATAAAAAATATACCATTTTACACGCTTTAGACGGGTATGATGAAATATCATTAACCGGTCCGGCCAAAAGTATTACTAACAGGTCTGAAACCATGATAGAACCGGAAGATTTTGGAGTATACAGGCTTAGCCAGGAAGATATTTACGGGGGCGAATCGGTTGCCGATGCTGCCAAAATATTTATTCAGGTACTGGAAAGAAATGGTACGGAAGCACAAAATAATGTCGTATGTGCTAATGCCGGACTGGCAATTGCCACGGTTAAACAACTAACTCCGCAGGAGGGATTTGAAATTGCCAAAGAATCTCTGCAGTCAGGAAAAGCCATGCAGGCACTCAAAAATTTAGTAGAACTCAGTAAAAACTAATATGAATATTCTCGATACAATTATTGCTGCAAAACATCAGGAGGTCAACCTGAAGAGAAATGTCGTATCTATATCCTGCCTTTCACAATCGTCATTGTTTGAGCGAAGCACGAATTCTATGACGCAGCTTTTAAAAGCGAGTAATTCCGGTATCATCGCTGAGTTTAAAAGAAGATCTCCTTCCAAATCCGTTATAAACAACCAGGCAAGGGTTGAAGATGTGGCCCTGGGTTATAAACAGGCAGGGGTCTGTGGAATGTCGGTCCTGACCGACACTGCGTATTTTGGCGGTTCTACAGACGATTTATTGAAGGCCAGAGCTGCTATAGGGTTGCCTTTACTTCGTAAAGATTTTATTATTGACGAATATCAAATCCTGGAAGCCAAAGCCTATGGTGCCGATGTTATTCTGTTAATTGCTGCGGTTTTAAGCAGAAAAGAAATTGAAAAATTTTCGCAACTCGCCAAAAAGCTGCATATGGAAGTGCTTCTGGAAGTTCATAATCTGGAAGAGTTGCAGCGCAGTATGATGAGCTCTATCGATATGATTGGGGTAAATAACAGAAACCTTAAAACGTTTGAAGTAAGTACCGATATTAGCAAACAGCTTTCTGCTCATATTCCGAATAACTTTGTGAAAGTATCTGAAAGCGGAATAAGCAATACAACAACCATAGGCAACTTGAAAGCCTATGGGTACAAAGGCTTCCTCGTGGGCGAGAATTTTATGAAGACCGAGAATCCGGGAGCCAGTGCCGAAATGTTTATTAAAGCATTGGATGTCTAAAACAAAACAGGTGCACCCGGAGTACTCTGAAAAGAAAATACAGTATGAAACTTAAAATTTGCGGTGTAAAACATTTGGGAAACGCGGGAGAAATAGCTCGGCTGCAACCGGACTATATGGGGTTTATTTTTTATGAGAAATCGCCCCGACACATCACCCGGCCCATTCCCATACCAAACATAAACATTCACAAAGTAGGTGTTTTTGTAAATGCCACTGTAAAAGACATCTTAAGTAAAATAGATGCGTATAACTTACAAGCCGTTCAACTGCATGGAAATGAATCGCCTGAGTTTTGTCTTTCATTAAAAAAAGAAACTCCGGCGATCTTGATAAAAGTTTTTTCCATTGCCGACCATTTTGATTTTGATCTGCTAAAGCCCTATGAAGCCGTCTGCGATTTTTATTTATTCGATACCAAAGGAAAGCTCCCGGGAGGCAATGGATATACATTTAATTGGGAAGTGCTCCATGCGTATCCTTCGCGTAAGCCATTTTTTTTAAGTGGTGGAATTGGCCTGGAACAAATTCCGGCTATTCGGGATTTCCTTAAAAGTCCGGCAGCTAAATATTGTCATGCCCTCGATATAAACAGTCGCTTTGAACTAACCCCCGGCTTAAAAGATATACAGAAATTAACCGAGTTTAAACTAGCTTTATGAACTATCATGTAGATAAAAACGGATATTATGGTATTTTCGGAGGTGCTTACATCCCTGAAATGCTATATCCAAATGTAGCAGAGCTACAGCAGCATTACCTAAATATCATGCAGGAAGCTTCTTTTAAAGATGAATTCCGCCAGTTGCTTAAAGATTACGTCGGTCGCCCCTCTCCTCTTTATCATGCGCGCAGGCTTTCCGAAAAATACAATACTAAAATATACCTGAAACGGGAAGATCTCAATCATACGGGAGCCCATAAAGTAAATAATACCATCGGACAGATCCTGGTTGCCAAGCGACTTGGGAAAAAGCGTATTATTGCAGAAACCGGAGCCGGGCAGCACGGAGTTGCCACAGCTACTGTTTGTGCCCTTATGGGAATGAAATGCGTGGTGTATATGGGAGAAGTAGATATTGCCCGGCAAGCACCTAATGTAGCAAGAATGAAAATGCTCGGAGCTGAGGTTAGACCCGCTTTGTCCGGAAGTCGGACCCTGAAGGATGCTACCAACGAAGCTATAAGAGACTGGATTAACAATCCGGTAAATACACATTATATTATCGGATCGGTAGTCGGCCCTCATCCCTACCCCGATATGGTAACGCGTTTTCAAAGCGTTATATCGGAAGAGATTCAATGGCAATTAAAAGAAAAAGAAGGACGCACATACCCTGATCATGTTATTGCCTGTGTTGGAGGAGGAAGTAATGCGGCGGGGGCTTTTTATCATTTTCTGGATCATAAGAGCGTTCATCTTATTGCGGTGGAAGCAGCTGGCCTGGGAATTGATAGCGGAGAAAGTGCTGCCACTTCCGTTTTAGGACATGATGGTATTATACACGGAAGCCGAACGCTTTTAATGCAAACTGCCGATGGTCAAATAACCGAACCGTATTCTATATCTGCAGGATTAGATTATCCTGGGGTAGGTCCTTTACACGCCCATTTATATACCAGCAAACGCGCCGAATTTTTGTCGGTTACCGATGCCGAAGCTATGAATGCCGGGCTGGAGTTATGTAAACTGGAAGGAATTATCCCGGCCATCGAATCAGCTCATGCACTGGCTGCTCTTACTCAAAAAACCTTTGCAGAAAATCACATAGTCGTTATCAACCTTTCAGGTCGTGGCGATAAAGATTTGGATACATATATTGATTATTTCAAACTCCGTTAAGCAACTACCCATGAACAGAATTCAGGAAAAACTCAAAGAAAATAAAAAACTGTTATCCATATATTTTACGGCCGGATATCCGGAATTAAACGATACTCCGATCATTTTACAACAATTGGAGGCAAGCGGGGTTGATATAGTAGAAATCGGGTTGCCCTTCAGCGATCCGCTGGCCGATGGCCCTACTATCCAACAGAGCTCAACCAGGGCATTGCAAAATGGAATGACCACGGAAGTATTATTCAATCAATTAAAAAACATCCGGGACCAAATAAAGATCCCTCTAATCCTTATGGGGTATTTCAACCCCATGATGCAATACGGAGTTGAGGAATTTTGTAAGCAATGCGTTTCCGTGGGTATAGACGGACTTATTATTCCCGATTTACCGGTTGATGTTTACCATCGAGACTATAAAAAAATATTTGAGAAATACGGACTGGTAAATATATTTCTGATTAGCCCGCAAACTTCTGAAAAAAGAATTCGTTTTATTGACGATATCTCCAGTAGCTTTATTTATATGGTTAGCTCAGCAAGTACCACAGGTGCTAAAGCAGTTTTTCAAGGCGAACAGGTTTCCTATTTTAACCGAATTGCAGACATGCAATTAAAAAATCCACAGATTGTCGGTTTTGGTATTTCAAATAAAGAAACCTTTGAGTTAGCCACCAGGCATGCAAAAGGTGCCATTATAGGAAGTGCATTTATAAAACATCTCACACATCACGGAGTAGATGGCATTCAAAATTTTATTTCAGATATCAGGTAAGCTGTTCCAAGAACAATTCTAACACACCACCCATACCTATATGAAATCAGAAATCAGAAATCAGAAACTAGAAATTAGAAATCAGAAATCAGAAATCAGAAACTAATTCCCACATTTTGATTTCTTGCCGGGTTTCACTAATTTATTCTCGAAAACTAGATTTTATTATATGGGAAAAGGAGATATTAAAACTCGACGAGGAAAAATAGTGAATGGTTCATACGGACGATTGCGTCCTAAAAAAAAGAAGAAAAAGGTAGCTGTTGCAGAAAAACCTAAGGCAAAAGCTGCTGCAAAGAAAGCTCCTGCCAGAAAAAAAGCCGCGGCAAAAAAAAGCGAGTAGTACCCCTTATAGAAATATAGGTGTACACAGGTGCCCGGGGTTAAAACCTTGTTTATTTGTATTCCTGCAATCGCAATTGTATATCAGAAGTATTTACTGTATTGCTGCACGCGAAAATCAAACGTGGTAAAATCAGGATTTACAGCTTTCATTTTTTTGTATTCCGGATTACTGCCAATACTTATGTTAGCCGCACCTGAAGACGAGGTTAGCGATACCGTTTGTATCTCCCGGCCGTTCAATACGAAACGGTGAATTTTTGGAGTGGTCTTTTCAATCAGCTCTAACCTGAGTCCATATTCTCTTAAATGCCTTCTAAAAAAATATGCGGGCCCATTTTTACTGCTTCCCCCTATAAACAATAAAGTTTTAATGGCCGGGAACACCTTCAAATAGGCTATCAGATCCCTGAGCACTACCTGTTCCATTCCAAGATCCGATGCATCTATCTTTTTTCGCATACAACTTTCCACGATATCACAAACTCCTATGCCTCTCCCCGTTAAAAATTTTTTTCGTTGTTTAATGGCTTCCTGCGAATTGTCATAACGTAAATTCAGTTTAAAAATCGCATCTATATATAACCATAAGGAATTGTAATAACTGCCGTAACAAAAATCCACATCCTTTTCCAAAAGCTCTCCGGTGGTAAAGCGCGGTGGCGGTAAGGTACCCACAATAAGTTTGGTAGTGCTTTGCTGAATATAGGGAGGGTATGGATGTTGGTGTTTAAACATCAATTTAACGTATTGGGAATTCCTAATATACTTATTTTACGTATCTCTGTCCCGTGAAGCGATAATATAAAATCATACGTAGCCGTCATTTCTGTAGAAATGGGCATCTGCCGGTTAACAAAATCTCAAATGGTTCTTCCTGCGGAAGCGGGAATCTGTTTTTACCGAATAAATACCAGTTCGTGCTCTGAAGACATAGGCTCGCTATAGCCATAGCCTTCATAGTTAAAACCTTTTAGATCCTCAACGGTCTGTGCTCCCGAATCAATTACATAGCGCGTCATATATCCTCTGGCCAGTTTGGCAAAAGTCATTATACTTTTGTACTGCCCGTTTTTCAGATCCTTAAAAGTTGCCGTAACTACGGGTACCTTTAAAGCTTTGGTATCAATGGCCTTAAAATACTCGGCGCTTGCCAGATTGAGAAATACTTCATTTTCATCCAATTCGTCATTCAGGGAGGCAGTTACCTTCTTTCTCCAGAATTCGTACAGGTTCTTATTTTTCCCAACGGGGAATTTAGTTCCCATTTCCAATCGATACGGTTGAATAAGATCTAAGGGCTTTAATAACCCGTACAATCCGGAAATAATACGCACAGTTTCCTGAAGCTTATCCAGCTTCTTTTCTGCAAGTGTATATACGTCTAACCCTCTGTACACATCACCGCTAAAAGCATACACCGCCGGACGCGCATTCTCCGATGTAAACGGCAGGGCCCACTCCTGGTTACGCTCATAGTTTAACTGTCCCAGATTGGCGGAAATCCCCATTAGTTTAGACAGACTTCGGGCCGATTTCTTCTTTAATAATCTGTTAAGGCGTTCTGCTTCTGCCAAAAAACAGGCCTCGGTGTTAAGTGCCGTGGGAAGCGGGCTTTCATAATTAAGCGACTTGGCCGGTGAAAGAACTAATTTCATAATATGCTAAGTATTTCTTCAAAGATAAAAGCTAAAATGCATACATCCTAAAGCCTTTTCATAATTATTGTTGATGACGGTATAAGGGAAGTAAGGGTATTGAAAAAACAAAGGCAGTGTTTATATAATTGGTTAGACAACATTTCATAAATGATAAATTTCAAACCCGTGGATACTTGAAATCCTGCTCCAAATTCATCAGTATTAATTATCTTTAACACTGGCAAAAGTACTATGTACTTTCTGTTAAGTAATCGAATACTAAACTTATTTGTATGCAGGCGTAAATGGAAATCCTAATAAAGCCCGTTAAAACATTACTGGTAGTTGTCTTACTAATTATTGCGTCCTGTAATAATAATTCTGAAGAGCCTCCGGTTGATGCTCCAACTGTTAATACTGTAAAATATCGTGTTGAAATACGCCCTACCTGGAATTCTAGCAGTCCGGCATGGCCCGATCACTCAGCTCATTTTTCCTGGATAGGCGGTGCCACTCATAATACTAATATAAAATTCTGGGAAGTGGGTACGCTGGCATCACCCGGTATCGATCAGATGGCTGTGACCGGAGTTACCACAGATTTAATTGCAGAAATTCAGGCTGAAATTGATAAGGGAAATGCCGAAAATCTAATCGATGAACGACATTGGTTTTGTCCGGACGAGATTACCCATGCCAATTGTGGGGAATTATCTTTTGAAGTTATTGTAAATAGAAACTATCCATTAATTACCCTTGCGTCAATGTTAGGCCCGAGTCCGGATTGGTTTATTGGTGTGGAAAGCCTTTCAATGCTCGACAAAGATGGAAATTTTATTCCTCAGCTTATGTTGGAACTCTATCCCCACGATGCGGGAATACTTTCAGATAACAGTGTATTAGTAGGAGATTGCTGTGACAGAGAACCCCTATCGGTACCTCAACAAACCATCCATTTAATTACCGAAGAAAGCGGAGAAGCCATAGGGCCGGGTTCCGTTGGGCAAATTATCTTAACGGCACTGCCATAATGCATCACAGCTTATAACCTATACGGAAAACAGTATTCATCTCACAGAAACCCATACCGTTCCAACTCGTAACACGCCAATCCGGCTCCAGGAATACGGTGTTGGTATTTTTAAGAGGGCATTTACCAAATCGGCATTAAAAAAGGCACTGAAAAAACGATACATCCGTGTCGATGGTGTCATTGCCACTTCCGCAACTTTTATATATGGGGGTGAATCTATTTGCCTGTCCGTTCCGGAGTTAGTTAATCCGGGAAAAAAACTGATTTTACCGCTCACCGTTTTATTTGAGGATCCATATCTGGCTGCCATTCATAAACCTGCCGGGATGCTGGTAAGCGGGAATAGTTTTAAAACCATTGCCAAGGCTTTGGTGACAAACCTCAAAGAAAGTACACTTCCCGATGCTACCATCCCTCAACCGGTTCACCGCCTGGATTATGCCACAACCGGTATTTTATTATGCGGTAAAACCTCGGATAGCATTCGTGCCTTAAACAAACTGTTTGAAAACAAGGAAATTCAAAAAACCTATTATGCCATTACTGTGGGTAGTATGAAAGATAAGGGGATGATAACTTCAAAAATTGACGGCAAGCAATCACAATCTGATTACTGCGTAGTGGCTTCGGTACCTTCCAGGAGATTTGGTGTACTCAATCTGGTACGTTTACAGCCCAAAACGGGGCGAAGGCATCAATTGCGTTTACATTTATCCGGAATGGGAAATCCCATATTAGGTGATAAGGATTACGGTATGGAAAACCGGATTTTAAATGGCAAAGGACTGTATTTACATGCCTATTCCGTGAAATTCATACACCCTTACACGGGGCAAAATATTCTGTTAAAGGACAAGCTACCGCAACGGTTTAAAAAAATATTCAACCGGGTAAAAATTGATTAATTATAAAACTATTTGGACAGTTACTTCCTGTGCTTTGAATAATTACGCCATTTCTCAATGCATTCCTCGATATCCTGAGGCAGTGCGGTATCAAACTTCAAAAATTTTCCACTTACAGGGTGTTCAAATCCCAGTGTTTTGGCATGCAATGCCTGGCGCGGTAATATTTTAAAACAATTCTCTACAAACTGTTTATACTTGGTAAACGAAGTTCCTTTCAATATTTTATTACCTCCATAGCGTTCGTCGTTAAACAGGGTATGCCCTATATGTTTCATATGCACACGGATTTGATGCGTACGTCCCGTTTCGAGTTTACAGGAAACCAATGTCACATATCCGAATCGCTCTATCACTTTGAAATGGGTTACCGCTTCCTTACCGTGTTCCCCCTCTTCAAAAACGGTCATCTGCAGTCTGTTTTTAGGATGGCGCCCTATAGAACCTTCTACCGTACCCTGATCTTCTTCAATATTTCCCCAAACCAGGGCTACATATTCCCGTTCACTGGTTTTATTAAAGAATTGTTTCGCAAGATGATTCATCGCCGATTCGGTTTTGGCCACTACTAAAAGTCCGCTGGTATCTTTGTCGATACGATGCACTAATCCAGGACGGTTATTGCTATTTGTCGGAAGGCTGTCAAAATGATATACCAGTGCATTGATAAGTGTTCCGGAATAATTGCCGTGTCCCGGATGTACCACCATCCCTGCGGGTTTATTCACCACCAGGAGCTCATCGTCTTCATACACAATATCCAAAGGAATGTTTTCCGGAGTTAGTAAGAATTCATGAGGCGGGTACTCAAAAAGCACTTTTACCTCATCGTCAGCTTTAACTTTATAATTTTGTTTAACAACGGCCCCATTAACCCAAATATTTCCGTTTTTCGCTGCTTGTTGTATTTTATTCCGGGTAGCGTTTTCAATAAAATTCATCAAAAATTTATCCACCCGCAAGGGGTCCTGTCCTTTACCTGCTTTAAAACTGAAATGCTCAAAGAGCTCATCGTCCTGAGGCTCCAAACTCTTAATCTCCTCCATTGCTTTCGGTTTCGGAATTGGCCTGTATAAGCGCTCTCTCGGTTACATTTCCATTTCCGCAAATAAGCTCTATTTTGGAAGTCTTTGGTAACTTATCGCCGGGAGACACATCGGCCCCTTTGTGTTTTATATAATACACCATATCCTTTCCCAATTGATCTATATAGGTAACCCGTTGTATATCCAGCCCAACAGCGCGTAACATAGATTCTGCATTGCGCCGGGTTACCTGGATAATATTGGGAATGGTAACATCTTTGTACCCGGCCGGGTTTATGGTAAGATATATTTTTCGGTTTTCCTTCACATGGTCTCCCGCAGGAGGATTTTGTTCTATAACGGAAAATCGTGGAAAATCCGGGTTGTATTCTGCCGAATCCAATACTTCAAATCTCAAATCAACATCGTCCAGTAGTTCTCTGACTTCGAAAACAGGTTTTCTGGCAAGATCCGGAACCTCGATATATTCTCCGTGATTGGTAGATGCCTTTAACCATTGCAATATTAATATTACAAGCACCAATAAAGCCAGAAAGGCCAGTCCAAGATGTTTTAAAAAGGTTTTACTTTTAAGAAACTGAAAAAGACTCATATTGTTAAATTAGGTAGCAAAGATATAAAAACCGTATACTTTTTACATTGCATCAAAATAATGATATTTTTGTTTATCCAAGTTATATGGCTTTTCTGGCTGGACCTTAAATTTTGAGCTGGCAGCCGTATAATATTATACGTTCAATACGATAAAAATGGTTGCTTATATATTCCGGTCTTTAAAAAAAGAAGCTTAGCAAATGAAAAAAAATATAGCCATTATCATGGGAGGGTATTCTAGCGAATATGAAATTTCCATACAAAGCGGTCATGTGGTTTACGAACATTTGGACAAAACCAAGTATAACCCCTTTTGCATACATATACTGAAAAATAAATGGGTTTATGTTTCACCGGATCAGTCGGAATACCCCGTTAACAGGCATGATTTTTCCATTGAAATTAACGGTAAAAAAACAACATTCCACTGCGTGTTTAATGCCATTCACGGTACTCCAGGTGAAGATGGATACATGCAGGCATATTTTCATCTGTTAGGTATTCCACATACAAGTTGCGGAATGTACCAGGCGGCACTTACCTTTAACAAAAGAGATTTATTGGGTGTTTTAAAACCTTATGGTATTAAAATGGCTCCATCGTATTATGTAAATAAAGGAGATGAAATCGATATTACCGCCATTGTAAAGAAAGTTGGACTTCCCTGTTTTGTTAAAGCCAATCGGGCAGGAAGTAGTTTCGGGATTTCCAAGGTCAGTCATGCAGATCAGATAATTTCAGCTATTGAACATGCTTATAAAGAAGATAGCGAAGTAATTATCGAATCGTTTTTAAATGGTACGGAAGTTACCGTAGGAGTTATAAAATACAAAGGTAAAACTACCGTATTGCCTGTCACAGAAATTGTTTCGGACAACGATTTTTTTGATTTCGAAGCGAAATATTTAGGCCAATCTCAGGAAATTACACCGGCGCGTATCTCCAAAGAATGGACCGATAAGGTTTCAGAGGTGGCAAAAAAGATATACGATCTGCTAAATATGGATGGTTTTACCCGTAGTGAGTTTATATTCCAGGATGGTGAACCCCATTTGCTCGAAGTTAATACGGTTCCCGGACTTACCAGCGCCAGTTTATTACCTCAACAGGCTCAGGAAGCGGGAATTTCACTTTCGGAATTGTTCGGGAATGCCGTGGAAGAGGCTTTTAATAAAAACGCGTAAATTTAAAACATGAAACGAGCTGTTTTTCCAGGGTCTTTTGATCCGATTACTTTAGGACATTACGATATTATAATGCGTGGAATTACCCTTTTCGATGAGGTAATTATAGCTATTGGTGTGAACGCCGATAAAAAATACATGTTTTCCCTTCAAGAGCGTAAATTATTTATTGAAGAAGCCTTTAAAAATGAATCCCGGATTAAAGTGATGACTTATAAAGGACTCACCATTGATTTTTGTAATAAAGTGGAAGCTCAGTTTATTTTAAGAGGATTGAGGAATCCGGCCGATTTTGAATTTGAAAAAGCCATAGCACACACCAATCGAAAATTATCCGATATCGAAACCGTATTTTTGCTTACCTCATCCGGGAAATCTTATATAAGTTCTTCTATTGTGAGGGATGTTATTAGGAATGGAGGGGATTATAGCAGTTTGGTTCCGAAAACCGTACATGTTTCCAAAAAATAATTTCTCACCTAAACTCCTAAAAATGTATCACTTACATTTTTTGTAAGGATTATTTACACGATTTATTCAATTATTAGAGCCCCACTTTAACCGCCGGATACACACAAATAGAGTGCTACGGGGGCGTGAGTTTGATTAAATTTTTATCTGGCCTCTAAAAAAGTTATTAACATTATTTTGTTTATAAAAATGTTGTTTTATGTAACTTATTGTATTTCAATAATTTACATTAATAATTCTTCTCTTAAAATCTTTTTGTTAATTTTTAAAATTCCGTGATCCATTTTTACTTCATTGCCGTACATATACCAAACTTTTAATTACTAACAACCTTTAATTACCTCACATTATGAAGAAGCTGATGCTGCTTTTGTTTTTTTATTGCCCTTTTCTTACACTCTCAAACAATTTGCCAGCCGTAAATCCCTCCTCTTCTAGTTTATCAGAAATGGCTTGTACCGCCGATTACGAAGAAAAAAACGGATTGGTGGTCATGGAAGCGGAAAATCTGTCGTATTCCAGTAGCTGGAGAAGCAGGAATACCGTATCCGGATATACCGGTTCCGGCTATTTGGTTTGGGAAGGTTCAGATTATTTCCATTCACCCGGTAACGGGTTAATTACCACGAAAATCCAGATTAATAAAACGGGAACCTATAAATTTCAATGGCGATCTAAAGTTGGTAAGGGTACGCAATCCACCGAACATAACGATACCTGGATTCGCTTTCCGGATGCTGATAATTTTTATGCACAACGGGGTACGAGTGTTTTGTATCCGGCCGGTAGTGGAAAATCTCCCACTCCAGATGGTGCGGGATCCGGAGGATGGTTTAAAGCTTACCTAAGCGGTACCACCAATTGGACCTGGTCTACTTTGACCAACGATGGTTCCGGGTATGAAATCTATGTTACATTTAATAGCCCCGGCGAATATACCATGGAAATATCGGCACGGTCTTCATATCATTTAATAGATCGGATTATTTTGCATAATGGGGCTTCCTCTCCCACTAGCCTTAGCAACCCGGAAACAAAGTGTAGCTCCAGTAGTGTAGCTGTTACGGGAGTATCGCTATCTCCGAGTTCTATTTCATTGAGCGAAGGTGCCAATCAACAATTGTCCATGACCATATCGCCCAGTAACGCCACCAACAAAAATGTTAGCTGGTCTACAGGCAACTCCGCGGTAGCTACAGTGAGTTCCACAGGAAAAGTATTTGCTCAAAATGCCGGAACTACGGTGATTACGGTAACCACGCAGGACGGAGGCTTTAAGGATTCCTCCACGGTAACGGTAACGGGTGGCACGACCACTTCACAGTCTGTATCGTCATTTACCCTGTACAATGCCAGCACCGATCAGCCTATTATGGATATTACCGAAGGAATGAAAATCGATTACAGTCAGATCCAGGGGCTCGCCCTGACCATCGTGGCTAATACCAACCCGGCCACCGTAGGAAGTGTTTCCATGGTACTATCCGGCGACCGAAGCAAATCGCAAGTAGATAATGAGGCTCCTTATGCCTTATACGGATCGTCAGGAAGTAATTTCAGTGGTCCTGCATTCTACCCGGGGTCCTATACCATTTCGGCAACTCCCTACAGCGGAGCAAATGTAAGTGGTAGCAAAGGAACCGGATTAACCGTAAACTTCTCTATTGAAGAAGGAACCACCGCTCCTCAGCAATCGGTAAGCAGTTTTACCCTGTACAATGCCAGTACCGATCAGCCTATTATGGATATTACCGAAGGAATGAAAATCGATTACAGTCAGATCCAGGGGCTCGCCCTGACCATCGTGGCCAATACAAATCCGGGAACTGTGGGAAGTGTTTCCATGGTACTATCCGGCGACCGAAACAAATCGCAGGTAGATAATGAAGCTCCTTATGCCCTATATGGATCCTCAGGAAGTAATTTCAGTGGTCCTGCATTCTACCCGGGGTCCTATACTATTTCGGCTACTCCTTACAGCGTAGCTGATGCCGGTGGCACCAAAGGAACCGGATTAACCGTAAACTTCTCTATTGAAGAAGGAACCACCGCTCCTCAACAATCGGTAAGCAGTTTTACCCTGTACAATGCCAGTACCGATCTGCCTATCATGGATATTACCGAAGGAATGAAAATCGATTACAGTCAGATCCAGGGACTCGCCCTGACTATCGTGGCCAATACGAATCCGGGAACTGTGGGAAGTGTTTCCATGGTACTATCCGGCGACCGAAACAAATCGCAGGTAGATAATGAAGCTCCTTATGCCCTATATGGATCCTCAGGAAGTAACTTCAGCGGACCTGCATTCTACCCGGGATCCTATACTATTTCGGCTACTCCTTACAGCGGAGCTGATGCCGGTGGCACCAAAGGAACCGGATTAACCGTAAACTTCTCTATTGAAGAAGGAACCGCCGCTCCCCAGCAGTCTATAACAAGTTTTACACTTTATAATGCAGGAACCGATCAACCTTTAATGAGTTTGTACAACGGATTAAAAATAAATTACAGTCAGATCCAGGGACTTGCTCTTACCATTGTTGCTAATACCAACCCGGCCACCGTGGGAAGTGTTTCCATGGCGCTATCCGGCGATCGGAGCAAATCGCAGGTAGATAATGAGGCGCCTTATGCCTTATACGGATCTGCTGGAGGCAATTTCAGCGGACCTGCGTTCTATCCCGGTTCGTATACCATTTCAGCGACTCCCTATAGCGGAGCTGACGCAAGCGGTACCAAAGGAAGCACCTTGTCAATTAGTTTCGAAATTGTTGATGGATCTTCGGTAAAGGCTATTTCTGCTAAATCTTCTATATCCGAAAATAGTACGGAAACATCGGTAAAGGTATATCCCAATCCCGTTCGGGATGGAAGGTTTACCATTAATATTCCGGGCTTAACGGGCGATAAATTATCCTATGCACTGTTTAATTCGCTTGGCATGAATGTAAGCGGAGGAGATATCAGCCTGGAAAGAAACGGGACGGAAATAGAATTTGACCTTTCAGGCGTTATGACCGTTCGAGGGGTATATTTCTTAATGTTAAAAGGAAACGGGATGGCGAAACCGGAAAAAGTAACGCTAATAAATCAATGATTCGAGATAAAAATCAGGATAAAAAGCGCCGGTTGACCGGCGTTTTTTTTTAAAGAACAGGTGAAAACAAATGGCAAGTACTTAATTTTAAGTATGTTTGACATGAAATTGACAAACACATGAAACGTTTCTTATTTCTTTTACTTTTAGTAATTGCCTGTAAGAATCAGGAAAATACTAAACGGGGGAATTTTGTTACACATTTTGAAAGCTCTGAAGGAACGGAAACCCCCGAATATGAGGAAGTCATAGATTTCTATATCGCACTTGCCAAATACAGTGCCGAAGTTAATATTCAAACCATTGGTGAAACCGATTCTGGTGTTCCGCTCCACATTGTTACTTATAATCCCGATAGAGAGTTTAATTTCAACAAGGCCCGTGAAAAAAATACAATTCTCCTAATTAACAATGGTATTCATCCCGGTGAGCCTGATGGGATTGATGCTACGATGTTGCTTTTCAGGGATCTGGCTTTAGGCAATATTTCCTCTCCGAAAAATACGGTTATTGTAGCAATTCCCGTTTACAATATCGGTGGCGCTTTAAATAGAAACAGTAATACCAGAGTAAATCAAAACGGACCTGAGGAATACGGATTCCGGGGAAATGCCAAAAACTACGACCTCAACAGAGATTTTATTAAAAACGATACCAGGAACGCCCGGACATTTGCGGAGATTTTTCATTTGGTTCAGCCTGATGTCTTTGTTGACAATCATGTAAGTAACGGAGCCGACTATCAATATACTCTTACGCATTTATTTACACAACATAACAAACTGGGTGCCGATACCGGAACTTATTTACACGATGAATTTATGCCCAAACTGGAAAAAGACCTTTCAAAAAAAGAATGGGATATTACCCCTTATGTAAATGTGTTTAACAGGGTTCCGGAAAATGGGTTCACTCAATTTATGGACTATCCCAGATATTCAACGGGTTATACGAGTTTGTGGAATACTTTGGGCTTAATGGTTGAAACCCATATGCTTAAACCCTATAAAAAAAGAGTAGAGGGAACCTATGAATTACTCACCTCCCTGATCGATATTCTCGAGGCCGAAAGGGTTAAAATTAAAGAAATAAGAGCCCTTTCCTTTAAATCGTTTTCAGAGAAAACCAAGTATCCCATTCAGTGGGTATTAGACACCACCAAAATAACTAAACTGGCTTTTAAGGGATTTGAGGCTACTATTGATACAAGTTCTGTAACCGGCTTACCCAGACTTAAATATCACGAAGATCAGCCTTTTGTTAAAGAAGTAGCTTACAAAAATTACTATAAACCCGCTTTGGAAATCAACATCCCCAAAGCTTATGTAATCCCTCAATCCTGGTGGAATATCATTCCGTTTCTAGACCGTAACGATATTACTTATACTACCATAGAGGCAGATACAACTGCTCAGGTGGAAGTATATAGAATTGAAGGTTATCAAACATTTAAAAATCCTTACGAAGGGCATTACCCGCATTACAACACACAGGTATCCGTTTCCAGGGAAGAGGTTGTCCTTAAAAAAGGAGACATTTGGGTAGACACGGCGCAACCCGGTATACGCTATATTTTAGAAACTTTGGAACCCCAGGCGGTAGATTCGTTTTTTAACTGGAACTTCTTCGACATCATTCTGGGGCAAAAGGAAGGGTTTTCTCCATATGTATTTGAAGATCTTGCCAAGGGTATTATTGAAAACGATTCGCTGCTTGGAAAAGAATTTAATGAGAAAAAAGAAAACGATGAAAAGTTTGCAAAAAATAGTTTTGCACAGTTAAATTGGATTTACCATCGTTCTCCGTATTACGAAAAAGCTCATTTGAGGTATCCGGTATACCGCATTCCGCGTTCGGGAAATTAAAATAAGGTCTTTATATTGGCATACGATTTTTCCAGGGCGCGCTTTGCTGTTTTATCATCCATCCATTTTACCTTATCTATTCCTTCTTCTAATTGTCCGGAAAGAGAGCCACTATAACTGGTTGTCATTTCAAACCAATGGGTCTCCTTCAGTTTATAACGACCATTTCTCTGAAAAATATGATAGGTTATCTTCAAAAACCTGTTAATCGATAGTTTTTTAACACCCGTTTCCTCACATACTTCCCTGATAGCGGCATCTTCAATTGACTCTCCCTTATCTACCTTTCCTTTAGGCAAATCCCATTTACTATTGCGGTGAATAAATAAGGTTTTTCCCTTTTTATTTTTCACCAGCCCACCGGCCGCTATAATACAGGGTAATTTTTTTCTCAGTTTTTTTATCAGCTGTTCCCGATCCGGATGATATAAATACGCTAAACTGATTTCCTTGGCATTAAGCTTTTCTATAACATCAACTATATTTACGGTATCCAGCATATACAGCTTAACTCCTTCTGTTTCTTTTATCAATTCGTTTGTTAATATTATTGGATGCTCGTTAACAAAAACTTTATACATTTGCAGCATGGTTTTAGACAAAGACACCGCAAAAAAAACAGCGGAACTCTTATTACAAATAAATGCAATAAAGTTGGATTCAAAAAATCCTTTTACGTGGGCTTCCGGATGGAGTTCTCCAATTTATTGCGACAATCGAATAATCCTTTCCTTTCCCCCTATACGGACTTTTGTCAGAGAGCAAATGGGAAAACAGTTGGAATCCATTTATGGAAAACCGGATATAATTGCCGGTGTTGCTACAGGCGCCATCGGAATAGGGATCTTAGTAGCAGAATATCTGGGTTTGCCTTTTGTTTATGTAAGACCGGAAGCAAAAAAACACGGTCGCGGTAATCAAATAGAAGGTTATCTGGAATCCGGACAAAGCGTGGTAGTGGTGGAAGACCTCATTAGTACAGGCAAAAGCAGCCTGAATGCAGTAAAAGCTTTAAAAGAAGCTGGTGCTCAGGTTAAGGGAATGATGGCAATATTCTCATATGGCTTTTCCGAATCTATGGATAACTTTGCAAAACAGGGTGTTGATCTCCACACCTTAAGTAGCTATGAATACCTGCTCGAACAAGCAGTCGACACAAATTATATTAATCCAAAAGAGCTATTAACGCTTCGGCACTGGAGCTCAGATCCGGGAAACTGGAAGCCATAAATTTATTTTGAATGACAATAAACAGCAATACCTTAACCGTTAACAAATCGGCTGAATATCTTTATAATTTTCTGTTAGATGCAAAGAATTTTGAAACTTTAATGCCTGAAAATACCAGTAAATTTGAAGTACTGGACGAAGAAACATTTGTTTTTGCCCTTAAGGGAATGCCTGAAATAGTTTTAAAAATCAAAGAAAAGCATCCATTTTCGAGAATAGTTCTGGGAGCGGCCAGTGATAAATTGCCATTCACATTAACCGGAAGGATTGAAGAAATCGACGCTAATTCGGCAAGTGCCCAATTGGTATTTGAAGGAGATTTTAACCCTATGATGGCTATGATGATAAAGGGGCCCATTACCAATTTTATTGGTACGCTTGTTGAAAATATGAGGCGTTTATAATATATTTAATAGAGAAGTCTGATTTCCTTTAAATCAAAGCTTTTTATAATCTCGTCTTCGAGAAGTACCTGTAATTTTCCTTCCTGAGTAACTCCCTTTATAAATCCGGGAAATGTGGTATTATCAGGTAAAGCAAAGGTAGATGGTTTGTCTTTTCTGAAAAGTTTGGATTCGTACGTTTTCCGGAAATATTCAAGATTATTTTTTTCCGATAGTTTCAACAACGAATCTTTCAAATCCTCCAGAACACACTGAAGTACTTCGTCTAAATGATAATGAACTCCGGTGATTTTTTTTAAGGATGATACACGGGGCAGCTCCCCGAAAGAAACCTGATTAACATTCAGACCGATACCCACAACCGCCGAACCTATAACGCTGTTTTTAAGGAAATTCTCGATCAGGACACCGCATATTTTTTTATCTCCTGACAAAATGTCGTTTGGCCATTTAATGGTTACACCGGGAATTGCCAGTCTCTTTAAGGCGTTATACAGTCCTAAAGAAACGGCCATATTGATATAAAATCGCTCTTCTACCGGAAGGTCATATACTTTTTTAAACACACTGAACGTTAGATTTTTACCGGGTTCCGATTGCCATACCGTTCCCATTTGACCGCGTCCTTTATTTTGGTGGCGGGCAATAGCAACGGTAAAGTCGTTTAAACAATTTTCAGCGGCTTTTTCCTTAAGAAAAGAATTCGTCGAATCGATGGCATCAAGTTTGATTATATGCATACAGATATTTATCTTGCCAATACGGTAATGTTATGTTAAAATGAATAGCTAAGAACGTAAAAAAATAATAACTTTGTACAAACAAAAAATAGTGAATGACAAAAAAACAAAGTAGTGCAGATGAGTTGATTGCTCTAATCATTAAAGGGATTGAAGATGTAAAAGGAAACGATATAAGCATTTTAGACTTAAGAGAGATTGAAAACACGGTATGCGACTATTTTGTAATTTGTAGCGGTACTTCCAACACACAGGTTAATGCCATCGTAAATTCCATTCAGAAAGTTGTAAGTAAAGAAGCACATGACAAGCCCTGGCATGTAGAAGGGGCTGATAATGCAGAATGGGTACTAATGGATTATGTAAATGTCGTGGTACATGTTTTTCAAAAGCACACACGAGAGTTTTACGATATTGAAGGACTATGGGGAGATGCAAAGGTGACCACGATTGCAACCAGTGTATAATTTAAAGAATTAATTAATGGCAAAAGAAAATAAAGCAAATTCTAAGAAACCAAGGTTCAGTTCGTATTGGGTGTATGCAATTATATTACTACTCATTATAGGGATGAACTTTTTTACCGGTGGGGTATGGCAATCTCCCCCGTCTACCACTCCCTCTGAGCTTCAGGAATATCTGAGGAACGGAGATGTGGAAAAGGTTGTAATTATTAAGAATGCCAGTAAAGCAAAAGTATTTCTAACCAAGGAAGCTCTTACCAAAGAAGAGCATAAAAATGTTGGAAGTAATGCTATTATACCATCTGCCGGCGCACCACAATATCAGGTTACTTATGGCGATCTCCAGAATTTTGAAAACGATCTGAATCAAATAAAAAAAGACAATAACCTCGAAACCGATATTTCTTATGAAATAGAGACCAATTATCTCGGTGATTTATTATTGTCCATTCTTCCTTTCGTTCTTTTAATAGGCATCTGGATCTACCTGATGAGAAGAATGTCTGGTGGCGGTGGCGGTGGTGCCGGTGGTCAGATTTTCAATATTGGAAAATCCAAAGCAAAGCTCTTCGATGAGAAAGCCGATATGAAAGTGACTTTTAAAGATGTAGCCGGACTGGAAGGTGCTAAAGAAGAGGTTCAGGAAATTGTAGAGTTTTTGAAAAATCCCGAAAAGTATACGTCCCTTGGAGGTAAAATCCCGAAAGGGGCTTTATTAGTCGGACCTCCAGGAACAGGTAAAACCCTGTTAGCCAAGGCAGTTGCCGGAGAGGCTAAAGTTCCGTTCTTTTCCTTATCGGGTTCAGATTTTGTAGAAATGTTTGTAGGAGTCGGAGCCTCCAGGGTAAGAGACCTGTTTAAACAGGCAAAAGACAAATCGCCGGCAATTATTTTTATCGATGAAATAGATGCCATAGGCCGCGCAAGGGGTAAAAATAATTTTACAGGATCAAACGACGAAAGAGAAAATACCCTTAATCAGCTTCTTACGGAAATGGATGGTTTTGGCACCAATACCAATGTTATTGTATTAGCTGCTACAAACCGGGCGGATATTCTGGACAAGGCACTTATGAGAGCCGGTAGGTTTGACAGGCAGATTTATGTAGACCTTCCGGATCTTCGAGAACGCAAAGAAATATTTGAGGTTCACTTACGCCCCATAAAAACATCGGAAACACTTGATTTGGATTTTCTGGCGAGACAAACTCCCGGGTTTTCGGGTGCTGACATTGCCAATGTGTGTAATGAAGCGGCTTTAATTGCTGCCAGAAAAGCTAAAAAAGCGGTTGACAAACAGGATTTTCTGGATGCCGTGGATAGAATTGTGGGAGGCCTTGAGAAAAAGAATAAAATCATCACCCCGGAAGAAAAGAAAACCATTGCATTTCACGAAGCAGGACATGCCACGGTTAGCTGGATGGTTGAACATGCGGCTCCACTTGTAAAGGTAACTATTGTTCCCAGAGGGCAATCGCTTGGTGCTGCCTGGTATCTTCCGGAAGAACGCCAAATTATGCGCCCGGAACAAATGCTAGACGAAATGTGCGCTACCATGGGAGGTCGTGCTGCCGAAAAAGTAATTTTTAACAAAATATCAACGGGAGCCTTAAGCGATCTTGAAAAAGTAACAAGACAAGCAAGAGCTATGGTTACCATTTACGGTTTGAACGACAAACTTGGGAATATTACGTATTACGATTCTACCGGTCAAACAGATTATAATTTTACAAAACCATACAGTGAAGAAACAGCACAGGTAATTGATAAGGAAATTTCCAATATTATTGAAGAACAATATCAGCGTGCCATAGATATTCTCGAAAAAAACAAAGAGAAATTAACCGAATTGGCTGAAAGATTATTGGAAAAAGAAGTTATCTTTAAGGATGATCTTGAAAAAATATTTGGAAAAAGACCTTTTAATGCGGAAGAAGAAGAAGAAAAATTAGTACCAAAAAGCTAATTTTACCGTTATAGATTAATTAAAAGGGACTTTAACCCCCCTTGATTTGAAACAATAGTGCCCGGCAATCTAAATGAGTTTGTTTAAAAAAATTTTTGGTTCTTCTGATAAAAACGACGGAAATCAGCCTATTTCCGGTCAGCGTGGCAAATACATGCCTGACCTAAAAATACCAATTGATGAAAAGTTTACCATAAACTTTAGAAAAAACGGCGGTAAGTTTCTCTATTGCGATTCCCTGGAAGAAATTCACGAGAGTTTTAAAAACATCCTTGAAGAAAATAATTGGTTTGAAAGCCAGATATATTGTCTGGATGAACTTCTAGCACAAAAATTCAGCGATCTAAATGTGGTGTATTCCAATAAGAATTATAAAAATGCGGTTTTCTTTACCACCTGTGAATACTTAGTGGCAGATAACGGGGCTATCCTGATCAGTTCGCTCCAGATAAAAGAAAGTAAATTGCTGGACCTTCCCGATAATTTTATTGTTTTTGCCACTACGAGTCAAATGGTTGATACCATTGGCGAAGGACTACGCGGTATTAAAAGAAAGCATCGCAATAAAATTCCAACCAATATTACTACGATTAAACATTTTGAAAATAAAGAAGAAGAAAAAGACTTTATGAGTTACGGCAGTAGCTCAAAAAACTTATATTTGTTGCTACTGGAAGACCTATAGCATGAGAGAACTTCTTAAACGATCCATTACCGGATTTCTTTATGTCTTTTTACTTTTAGCTGCCGTTTTTTTAAGTACGGATGCATTCGATTTTCTTTTTATGACTTTTGGTTTTATTTGCCTTTATGAGTTTAAAAAAATTATTAAACTTAGCGGATATTACATTTTTATAGCCTTTTTGGCTTTGTGGTGGCTTCTTATTTATGTTACCCAGAACAAACTGGTCATACTGGCATTATTACTCTGTACATTAGCTACCTCTTTTGTACTTATCTGGTACTTATTCAGAAAGAAAAAATACGTGTTTAGTAATATTCAGAAATTTTTAATTGCTCTGTGTTATATCGGGGGCGGTTGTATTTTTCTTACCATGATTCCCTATCAAACCCATAATTTTTCTAAAATGCTGATAATTGGTATTTTTATGATGATTTGGGTGAATGATTCTTTCGCATATCTGGTGGGAAGTACTGTAGGAAAAACAAAACTGTTTGAACGCATTTCGCCAAAAAAAACGGTAGAAGGCACTTTGGGAGGATTAGTCTTTACCCTGCTTGCAGGATATATATTAAGCCAGAATAGTGAAGAGTTAACACTGGTACAATGGATCGTACTTTCTTTGGTTATAGTAATTACCGGAAGTATCGGCGATTTGATAGAATCAAAATTTAAAAGAGTGGCAGGTGTGAAAGACAGTGGTGCCATTCTTCCTGGGCACGGAGGCCTGCTAGACAGGTTGGATAGTTTAATATTTGCTGCTCCGTTTGCTTATATAACACTTCAAATTTTTAAGTATGTTTCATAAAGAGGGACATAAAATAATTCTTATTACTTTCATTATTTCGGCGATAATTGCCCTAATTACCACATATTATGTTCCAGGTCCTGAAGTAAGAACGGGTATTCTCATTCTAATAACCGTTATACTTATTTTAATTCTGCAGTTTTTTAGAAATCCTAAAAGAAAAATTAATCGGGTTGGCGATGCTGTTTTATCACCTGTTGACGGTAAAGTGGTGGTTATAGAGGAAGTGCTGGAGAAAGAATTTTTTAACGATAAAAGAATACAGGTTTCTATTTTTATGTCGCCCCTCAATGTGCATGTTACCCGGTATCCTGTTGGAGGCAATATAGTGTATTCCAAGTATCACCCCGGTAAGTATTTGGTTGCCTGGCATCCTAAATCCAGTGAGGAAAACGAAAGGACTACCGTGGTGGTAAAGAGCGAAAAATTTGGAAATGTACTGTACCGGCAAATAGCCGGGGCTATGGCCAAGCGTATTGTAAACTATGCTAAAGAAGGACAATCGGTACAGCAGGGATCCGATTCCGGTTTTATTAAATTCGGTTCCAGAGTTGATGTGTTTCTACCATTGGGAACTCCTATTCTGGTAAGCTTAAATGAAAAAGTCAAGGGCGCAAAAACTATTATTGCGAAAGCAAAATGAATGATAACGAATTACATAGCCGTTTTCTCAAGGCTGTGCAGATTGTTAGAAACTATCACAAACCGCTGCCAGCTGATCTGCTACTACAGTTATATGCATGTTACAAGGTAGCCAGCAAAAATAATAATAGTCCGGGAAGTCGCAAACCATTAATCAATGCCTTTAAAGCTAATGCATTGTTTCAGGCACGTAATCTGTCGAAAAGCGACGCAAAGAAAAGATATATAGAACTCGTAGATAAACACCTCAGGTAGATCCTGTATCTATACCTTGTTGAAATTGGCCAGACTCTCTTTTAACGTTTCAATTTTCGAGAGAGCATCTGCCTCTTTTTTTCGTTCCATAGCCACTACCTTCTCAGGAGCCCCATTTACAAAACGTTCATTTGACAGCTTTTTTCTTACTGACATTAAGAACCCTTCCGTGTATTTTAATTCCTCTTCAAGCTTTGTAATTTCCTCTTCCGTATTAATAGCTCCGGTAACCGGAATAAAATACTCATTCGATCCTATTCTAAAAGACAAAGAACCTTCCGGCTTTTCACTTACTTCCTGAATACATTCCAGATTCCCTAATTTTTCGATAACACAGTGAAATTTATCATCCAGCTTTTCATGATTAATAAAAGAAAGTGATAGCGTTTCTTTAAAAGCAATATTTTTTTCTTTCCGAATGGTTCTAATTCCGGAGACAACTTCGGCGGCCTGTTCAAATCCTTTGATTACAGTATCGTCAAAATCCGTATTTTCCGGCCAGTTGGCAACAATAAGCGCATTTTCAGCTGATCTTTTTTCAATATGTTGCCATATCTCTTCCGTTAAAAAAGGCATAAACGGGTGAAGTATTTTCAGGTTGCTTTCAAAAATATCAATTATGGCCCTGTAAGTTATAGCGTCAATAGGCTTCCCATAAGGGGGTTTTACCGTTTCCAGCAGCCAGGAACAGAAATCGTCCCAGATAAGTTTATACGTAGCCATTAACGCATCAGAAATTCTGTATTTTGAAAAATAATCTTCAATCTCTGTTAGTGTTTTTGCAAATTGTGCCCGGTACCAATCAATTCCTGATTTTGCCGCTTTTGACTGCGATATTTCTTCGGAAACCTCCCACCCTGCTACAAGCCGAAAAGCATTCCAAATTTTATTTGCGAAAGCCCCTCCCTGTTTACATAGTTCTTCATCAAACATCAAATCGTTTCCTGCGGGTGAGCTCAACAACATTCCAACACGAACCCCATCGGCACCATATCTGGTAATCAATTCCAGGGGATCCGGCGAATTTCCGAGCGATTTAGACATTTTCCTGCGTTGTTTATCCCTCACAATTCCGGTTAGGTAAACATTTTTAAAAGGTTTGTCCTTGCGGTATTCATACCCCGCTATGATCATTCGGGCTACCCAGAAAAACAAGATTTCCGGAGCGGTTACCAAATCGTTAGTCGGATAATAATATTGTACCTCTTCATTGTCAGGATCAAGGATTCCTCCAAAAACACTTATTGGCCACAGCCAGGAAGAAAACCAGGTGTCCAGTACATCATCATCCTGTTTTAAATCTTTTAAAGTAAGTGCGGTATTGCCCAGTTTTTCATGAGCTTTCCTAAGTGCATCCTCTTTATTTTCGGCTACCACAAACTCATTTTTTCCCGAGCCGTAGTAATAAGCAGGTATTTGGTGCCCCCACCATAATTGTCTTGATATATTCCAATCGCGAACATTCTCCATCCAATGCCGGTACGTATTCTTGAATTTCTCCGGAACCAATTGAATGGTATCGTCCATTACCGCATCCAGGGCTGGCTGAGCCAGTGCTTTCATTTTAAGAAACCATTGATCGGATAACCTGGGCTCAATAACCGCTTTAGTTCGCTCGGAGGTACCTACTTTATGCGTGTAATCTTCAACTCTGACAAGAAATCCCTTTTCCTTGAGTTCTTCACCAAAAGCTTTCCGGGCCACTTTTCTATCCTGACCTTCATAGTGAAGTCCGAATTTATTTAAACTCCCGTCTTCATTTAATACATCGATAATTTCCAATCCGTGCCGATCCCCGATTTCTTTATCATTAGGATCGTGGGCGGGAGTAATTTTAAGGCATCCTGTACCAAACTCCATATCAACATACTCATCCAGAATAATGGGTATTACCCGATTAGCAACGGGAACAACGGCTTTTTTCCCGTGGAGATGTGCAAAGCGATCATCGTTAGGATTAATACAAATCGCCGTGTCTCCAAAGATAGTTTCCGGCCTTGTCGTGGCTACCGTCACATAAGCTTCTTCACCTTCAATCTGATATTTCACATAATAAAGCTTATCCTTTCTTTCCTCGTATACCACCTCCTCATCGGAAAGTGTGGTTTTGGCTTCAGGATCCCAATTAACCATACGATGACCCCTGTAAATCAATCCTTTATCAAACAAATCGACAAAAACCTTAATTACCGACGCAGACATATCGTCGTCCATGGTAAATTTAGTTCTGTTCCAATCGCAGGAGCATCCAATTTTTTTTAATTGTTCCAGGATAATCCCGCCGTGTTTATGAGTCCAATCCCAGGCATGTTCCAAAAATGCCTCGCGGCTTAAATCGCTTTTACGCACTCCTTCGGCTTTGAGTTTGGCTACCACTTTTGCTTCCGTAGCAATAGATGCATGGTCTGTTCCGGGCACCCAGCAGGCATTATATCCTTTAAGCCGGGCTCGTCTTATCAAAACATCCTGAATAGTATTGTTAAGCATATGCCCCATATGCAATACTCCCGTAACATTTGGTGGTGGTATTACAATAGTATATGCCTCTCTTTTATCGGGTGTTGAATGAAAATAGCCGTGCTTCATCCAGTAGTCATACCACTTGTCTTCTATGTTTTTTGCCTCATATTTGGGTGCGATATTCATTTTTTGGAACGGTTTTTGACTAAAGCTTACAAAAGTAATTAACTCTGCAGGATTATAAAAGAATTTTGCGGGTTGATTAAAAATAGTTAAATTTGAAGTTCACTTAAAACCAATTGTAATGAAAAAACTAGTTTTAGTATTTTTTGTAGGTTTTTTGGGTATCGCCCTAAATGCGCAAGAAAAAAAAGTAGCCAAAATTGAGTTTAAGACCAATGTAATTGACTACGGTGAAATAAGCAAGGGAAGCGATGGCGTTCGTACTTTTCAGTTTACGAATACCGGAAACGCCCCTTTAATTATTTCAAAAGTTTCTTCTAGTTGTGGTTGCACCATTCCTAAAAAACCAGATGGCCCCATTCAACCGGGTGAAACTGGAGAGATTCAGGTGAAATATGACACCAAAAGACTCGGGCCTATCAGAAGAACCATTACTGTTCAGTCTAACGCTGACGCACCTACTGTTGCTTTGAAAATAAAAGGTACCGTAGTTGAAACCAATGGTAAATAAAGAAGAAAAACGCTAATGAAAATATAGAAACACCCTCGTTAACGAGGGTGTTTTTTTATAAAAGGTTCCTCAGCGTAAAAGAAAATTTCAGTTCCGAACCATTTCGATCTACCAAAAGTTGTACGCGTTTCCCGGGACGTCCGTTAATCATTTCTGTAATTTCCTGAATCGAGTATTTATGTGCCGGTTTACCATTTATTTCCAACAGCACATCGCCTATCCGCAATCCGGATTCCAATGCAGGACTATCAGGCCTGAGTACTGCAATTTCCAGGGCAGGCTGCAAGCTTACTTTAAAACGTTCACTGAGTAAAATTTCAACCGTACCGGAAGCATCCTTATCCCGTCGTACAATTCCGTTAATATTGGAAGCCAGTTCCTGTACCAGCCGCATCCCGTTATGCTGTAGCTCAATACCGCTCATATTGTATTTGAACGGGTTCCTAAAATTTGCATTCCGCTTTAATATCATAATTCCATTACCATAATCGAAAACAATATTAAACCGTTTTAATATTTCTCCTCCAACGCTTCCGTGACGTCGGCTTCTATCGGTCATATGCTGCAGAGAAAGCGAATCAGGAAACGCTACATTAGCTTTTGCCAAATCGAATCCTGCCAGTACAAAAGAATCAACCTTAGCTCTTTTCCCGTATACACTTCCACTTAATCCTTTCCCGAGAAAATCATCAAAGTACCTTTCCGGTGCTCTTATTCCAGAGTTCATATCTTCAAACAGCCAAAGCGCATCGCTACTACCCGAATCTACCAACAACCGTACATTCTTATAATTACCCTGTATAAGAACTTCCGCTTTAACAAAGGCTTTGGTTCTTTTTATCTCCAGATCTACTACCTGGCAGCTTTTACATTTTTTTCTCTTGTACGCCTCCGGTCTGTTTAAGGTTAATTTTCTGGTATTATAATTAACCTCTACTACGAAGTCTCTGAAAATATCATATCCGATTATTCCATGAACCGGAAAACCTAACCGAGGAGAAAAATTAAGCCCCTGATCCATAACAAAATAAATTCGCTGATTAGGATTGGTCGCATTCCCCACTTTAAAGATGTTATTCTCTGATTTCAACGCTTTGATGGGCTCACCATCTCCGAGTCCTTTCAGGTAAATTTCCTCGGCATTCCGTATTTCCAGCGAATCGCTTTCAGAAAGATTAAATAAAATAGGTCTGCTTACACCGGAATCCAAAATAAAAGATAAATCAACTCCGTTAACCTGAACTGGAATTACGACTAGATTATTGACAAATTTAAAGCGAATAATATCTTTATCACTTCCTTTTTTAAGAGAAAAATACTGTCCAAACCCATTCCATGTTACCAGGAAAAAAAGGCATAATACACAGTATTTTTTTAACAAGTTCATTCTGTCAATTTCACGGGATCCTAATAAATATAATAAATACGGGCCAAATTCAGCAGTTATTTAACAAAATTTAACGCGTCGGTACCTGCTTTAAAAACATCATTTTCTAAAATTAATTTTGCACCTTTGTAGCCTTATAAACTATTGATTATGCCAACAATTTCCGTAAAGGGGAAGCGAATGCCGGAATCGCCCATTCGAAAATTGGTTCCCTATGCCGAAGATGCAAAAAAAAGAGGTGTGGAAGTGTTTCATCTCAATATCGGGCAACCCGACATAAAAACTCCTCAGGTTGCATTGGATGCTGTTAAAAATAACACTATTGAAGTTCTGGCCTATAGTCGTTCTGAAGGCTCCGAGGCCTATAGAGATAAAATTGCAGCCTATTACAGAAATCACGGTATAGAAGTTACCCCGGAAGAACTCATTGTAACTACGGGCGGGTCGGAAGCTCTGTTATTTACTATTGGAAGTATTACCGACCCCGGTGATGAAATTATTATTCCGGAGCCTTTTTATGCAAATTACAACGGATTTTCCACCGCTTCCGGTGTAACTGTAGTTCCGGTAATTTCCAAAATTGAAAATAATTTTGCCTTACCTCCTATTGAAGCTTTTGAAGAATTAATTACGCCGCGTACAAAAGCAATTCTAATATGTAACCCCGGAAATCCCACGGGATATCTGTATTCGGAAGAAGAAATAAAAAAACTCGCGCGCATTGCCGTGAACCACGACTTGTTTCTTATATCGGATGAGGTATACAGAGAATTCGTATATGACAACAACAAACACTATTCGGTGATGCAGGAACCGGACCTCGATATGCACGGCATCATGATCGATTCGGTATCCAAGCGATACAGTATGTGCGGAGCTCGTGTAGGTTGTCTGGTTTCAAGAAACCCTGAGGTTATTCAAACTGCGCTTAAATTCGCACAGGCCAGACTCAGCCCTCCAACTTTTGCTCAGATAGCCAGCGAAGCTGCTTTGGATACCCCCCAACGTTATTTCGATGAAGTTATTGAAGAGTACGTAGCGCGTAGAAATATTTTGATTGCAGAACTACAAAAAATACCAGGGGTAAAAGTAGCCACACCTAAGGGAGCTTTTTATTGTATTGCCGAATTACCGGTTAAAAACTCGGACGATTTTGCCCAATGGCTTTTAGAAAAATTTAACCTGAACAATCAAACGGTTATGGTAGCTCCTGCCGGCGGTTTTTATTCCACACCGGGAATAGGATTAAATCAGGTCCGAATAGCCTATGTATTAAAAAAAGAAGATTTAATAGCATCGGTACGTATTCTGGGAGCCGCTCTTCAAGCATATAGTGATTAATGAAAATACGCAACAACATATCTCTAAAAGCTTATAATACTTTTGGAGTAGATAGCAAAGCCCGGTATTTTATTGAGGTAAATTCTGAAAAAGAACTTATTGAGGCGCTGAAGCTGGAAGGATTTCCGGAAAAAATCGTATTGGGAGGAGGTAGCAATATATTACTTACTAAAGATATAGATGCACTGGTTCTGCACATTCATCTTAAAGGAAAAAAAATCATTACCCGGAAAGCTCAAACTACCGTTATAGATGTAATGGCAGGAGAAAACTGGCATGAGTTAGTGCTTTGGACATTAAAACACAATCTTGGGGGATTAGAAAATTTATCGCTTATCCCGGGAAATGCCGGCACGGCGCCTATACAGAATATCGGAGCGTATGGTACCGAAATTAAAGATGTTTTTGTAAGCTGTGATGCGATAGAAATCAAGACTCAAAAAAAGAGAACCTTTACAAAAAAACAATGCGAATTTGGCTATAGAACTTCCGTTTTTAAAACAGCTCTCAAAGGAAAATATATCATTACCAGTATACGCTTACAGCTCACCCATGAGAATCATTCTCTAAATACCTCTTACGGAGCTATAGAGCAGGCACTACAGGAAAAAAATATTACCTCGCCTTCTATTCACGATGTATCCGAAGCGGTTATTTCTATAAGACAAAGTAAATTGCCCGATCCAAAAATACTGGGCAACAGCGGTAGTTTTTTTAAAAATCCGATTATCTCTGTAGAAGAATTCAGTAAACTTCAAAATCATTATCCGGAGATCCCTTTTTACAAAGTTAACAATAAAGAAGTAAAAATTCCGGCAGGCTGGTTAATAGAACGCTGCGGATTTAAGGGTAAACGGTTTGGCGATACCGGAGTGCATGAAAAACAGGCACTCGTGTTAGTAAACTACGGAAACGCTCCGGGAAAGGATATCTTAGCTCTTGCTAAAAAAATAAAAAAACAGGTAAAAGATACGTTCGGCATTCAAATAGATCCGGAGGTTAACATCTTGTAACCCCATAAAAACAAAAACCCCGGCCTACTAACTTTCAGACGGGAGTTTTGTCAAACTAAACTAACCTAAAAACAACCTTTATATTGGTTTACTTACCTATTGGAATTCTTGAAATATTTTCCCAATTTTATATTTTTGCAAGGATTAATTAATACCTTTGAAATTGGGCTGTTTGTAATATTTACGTTCAAAAAATCTTTTTAGATTTTATCAGCCCGCTAATTTTTTGTTAAAGCCGTTTTTAAGGATAGTATGAGCACCCTTCTGGAAAAACATATCGTGGAGTTACTGCACGAACAAGATGAAAAAGCCATTTCTCTGTTGTATGATCATTATGCCGATACCCTTTACGGTATTGCTTATAAGGTTACAAAAAATGAAGAACTGGCTCAGGACGTAGTACAGGAAAGTTTTGTTAAAATCTGGAAAAATGCGCATAACTACGATTCATCCAAGGCTAAATTATTTACCTGGCTATTTAGAATTACCCGTAATACGGCCATAGACAAATTACGAAGTATTAGCACAAAATCAGACAAGGAAATCCAAATGGACGTTTCAGACGTATATAATGTAGGTATTGCGGGCTATAAACCCGAACATATGGATGTAGCATCGCATGTAAATCAACTGGACGAGAAGTACCAGGTTGTTCTGGATGCCCTGTTTTTTAAAGGGATGACACAGCAGGAAGCCAGTGAAGCATTGGATGTGCCTTTGGGCACGGTAAAGTCCAGGCTTAAAATTGGTTTACGTGAATTGCGAAAGGTCTTCGGGCCTATTAGCTTGCTAATGTTATTTATTTTGTCCTAAAATTATGAATGAAAAAGTGAAAATATTTTTAGACTCCGATTTACTAGAGAAATATCTTCTCGGTACCACTTCGCATAAAGAAACAGCGCATGTGGAGAAGTATATTGGTAAATACCCGGAGATTAAACAGCAGTATGATGAGCTTCAGGAAAACCTGGAGAATTACTCGCGTGCTTATACCATGAAAGCTCCTGTAGGTTTGAAAGAAGCCATCCTTGAAGAAATTACTTCCGATGTGGTTGTAGATCGCAAGCGTTTTTATAAATATGCCGTAGCGGCTAGTATTGCTGCGCTCATATTCGCAGGCTCTACTTACTTTTTCTGGAACCAGAGTCGTTTGCTTAGAGATGAGAATTCTATTGTAAATCAAAAAATCCGGGATCTGGAGCAGAATATCAATACTACCAATCACAATTTGGAGGATGTTAGGAATCAGTTTATTGTTCTCAATAACCCGGAAACCAGAAAATATGTACTTCGGGGGAATCAAAAAGCTCGTAATTTAAAAACAGTTGCTTATGTAAACCCTGTTAAAAAACTTTCTTTTATCAATGTAGCCGAATTACCGGAACTTCCTGAAGATCAGGTATTCCAAATGTGGGCAAATGTCGATGGAGAAATGGTTAATCTGGGGGTTCTTGAAAAGGCAGAAAACAAGTTGCTTTCTGTTCCGTACAATGAAGACGCTATTAGTTTTAACATCACCATTGAACCTAAGGGCGGAAATGAAAATGCAACGGTTGAAAATACGGTGGCAAATATTGAATTTAAATAAAGAAAACGTGCTATAATTATAAAAATGCAGTGGCTCACACCACTGCATTTTTTGTATATTTGCATCAAATTCCTATCATGAAACTCATCTTAATAAGTATTGTTCTTCTCGGTCTTGCTTTTGCCGGAATTGCTGTTAAAATATGGTCTAAAAAAGATGGTAAATTTGCCGGAACCTGTGCAAGTCAGAGTCCTTTTTTAAATAAAGAAGGGGAAGCATGTGGTTTCTGTGGAAAATTGCCGGAAGAACAAGAGTGCAAAAGAGAAGTAGCTTCCTGATTCACATTTAATTCTTTTGAATTTCCCTGCTTTCATCCGCTTCTATTTGTTATATTTAACGTGTCTGTAATTCAATAGAAACAGCATTTGGAATCTACATCTGATATTATTGCCGAAAATATTGAAAAAGCTAAACAGGGCGACCAAAAAGCTTTTAGTTTCTTACTGGATACATTTTGGCATGAAGTATATGGATTTCAACTTGCCAGAACCCGGGATGAAAACGATGCTGAAGATATTTCCATCCAAACTTTTTCCAGAGCATTTGATAAAATAGAATCGTACAACGAACAATTCGAGTTTAAAACCTGGTTGTTTACCATTTCCAGGAATATTCATGTCGATATGATCCGCAGGCGGAAAACCAACATCCTTAATCAAGCTTCCAAGGAACCCGAAGATGCCGTTTACGATGTTATTGACAGTAGTCCGTCTGCTGAAGATCGCATTATCATTGAGCAAAACCTGGCAAAACTCTTAAGAGATATTAAAAAACTCAAACCCCATTATCAGGAAGTAATTAACCTAAGGTACTTTCAGGAGCTTACCTATCAGGAAATTGCGAATAGACTTAGTGAACCACTAAATAATATTAAAGTTAAACTTCTCAGAGCCAAAAAACTACTTGCCGAAATTATCCAGGAAGAATCATGAAGAACCTTTTAAAAACCATTGGCCCCGGATTGTTATTTGCCGGTGCGGCTATCGGAGTGTCTCACCTGGTACAATCCACTAGGGCCGGTGCGGAATTTGGCTATGGCTTACTTTGGGCATTGATTTTAGTTAATTTGTTTAAATATCCTTTTTTTCAATTTGGTCCCAGATATGCCATGGCTACCGGAGAGAGTCTCCTGGATGGCTATAAAAGGTTAGGCAAATGGCTATTGGTACTATATTCGATACTCACACTTGCCACTATGTTTACAATACAAACAGCCGTAACAATTGTTACCGCCGGTTTGGCAGCCAATCTATTTGGAATTACTCCGGATATAGTGACATGGAGTATCATTATTACGCTATTGTGTTTAACACTTTTAATTATTGGAAAGTACAATCTTCTCGATAAGTTTATGAAGATCATTATCCTTACACTTACCGTTAGCACCATAGTAGCGGTCTTTTTTGCGTTTAAAAACAGTCCGAATACAACCGGTCTCGTTCAGGTACTTCCTAAAAATGCCCTCGAGATAAGTTTTCTCATTGCATTTATGGGCTGGATGCCGGCACCTCTGGATATCTCTATATGGCATTCCCTGTGGGCTTTGGAAAAGAAAAAAGAAGGGGTTGGGTACAACGTTAAAAAAAGCCTTTTAGATTTTAATATAGGATATATTACCACCATTATTCTGGGGATATGTTTTGTATCGCTGGGGGCTTTGGTAATGTTCGGAACCGGTGAAGTTTTTTCAAGTAAAGGAGGGGCTTTTGCCGATCAGTTAATTCGGCTCTATACCACAAGTCTGGGTGACGGTGCCTACATACTTATTGCCGTAGCCGCTTTTACTACAATGTTCAGTACAACTTTAACTACTTTAGACGCTTCACCCAGAGCAATGAACAGGGCCAGTGAACTCCTATGGAACAAAAATCTTTCTAAAGGATACTATGTATGGATTTTAGTACTCGTTACAGGCACGCTTCTTATTTTAGCATTATTCCTGTCTGAAATGGGCACACTCGTTAAAATAGCTACAATCCTTTCGTTTGTAACAGCACCATTTTATGCCATTATGAACTATATCCTTATAACTTCCAGGCATACCCCCAAGGCATGGCGACCCAAATTATTTCTGAAAGTTTTAAGCTGGGTTGGCATCCTTTTCTTAATTGGCTTTAGCTTATGGTACTTGTCTACCTTCTAAATTTATCCCGGATTAGTTCGTATCTTTGTGCATCAAAATTTTATCTATGAGCTTTAAAGCTGTTGAAAGTGTTTCCCCTCCCAAGGGTAAACCAAAATGGTTAAGAGTAAAACTACCAACGGGAAAAAAGTACACCCAATTAAGAGGGTTGGTCGATAAATATAATCTTCATACTATCTGTACCTCAGGAAGTTGCCCAAATATGGGAGAATGCTGGGGAGAGGGCACTGCTACCTTTATGATTTTGGGAAATATCTGCACACGTTCCTGTGGTTTTTGCGGTGTTAAAACGGGTAGGCCGGAAACCGTAGATTGGGAAGAGCCGGAAAAGGTAGCCCGATCTATTAAAATTATGGGAATCAAGCATGCGGTTATAACCTCGGTTGACAGAGATGACCTCAAAGATATGGGGTCTATTATATGGGCCGAAACCGTAAAAGCGATTAGAAGAATGAATCCTGAAACAACATTGGAAACACTAATTCCTGATTTTCAAGGTGTTACACGAAACCTGGACCGTATTATCCAGGTAGCACCCGAAGTTATTTCGCATAATATGGAAACCGTTAAACGCCTTACCCGAGAGGTGCGCATTCAGGCGAAATACGAACGTAGCCTGGGTGTTCTAAAATACTTAAAAGATCAGGGCGCCCACAGAACCAAATCAGGAATCATGCTCGGTCTTGGAGAAACGGAAAAAGAGGTTATCGAGACACTTGAAGACCTGAAAAAAGCCAGAGTCGATATAGTTACCATCGGACAATACCTGCAACCCAGTAAAAAACACCTCCCCGTAAAGGAGTTTATTTTACCCGGTCAATTTGAAAAATATCAATCGCTCGGGTATGACATGGGATTCAGACACGTAGAAAGTGGTGCCCTGGTCCGATCATCCTACAAAGCGCATAAACATATACAATAAGTCCTGAACTACCTATCAGTTTTTTAATATGGGGAATATTCGAGTTGGAATTAACGGGTTTGGAAGAATTGGAAGAACACTCTTCAGGTTGTTACTCAATGAGCCAGGCATTCAGGTAACACAAATAAACGATTTGGCCGATGCCAGAACTTTGAGTCACCTATTGAAATACGATAGTATTCACGGGGTTTTAAATGCTGAAGTATCTTATAACAACAGCGGCATCCTCATAGGGAATACAGCATATCACCTCAGCAATTTTAAATCGCCCGAAGATATTCAATGGATGGATGCGGATGTAGTAATCGAGGCAACGGGAAAGTTCAGATCAAAAGCCTCACTGGAAGGTCATTTAAAGAATGGAGCCGGAAGAGTAATTCTATCCGTTCCCCCCGAGCAGGACGATATTAAAATGGTAGTGATGGGAGTTAATCATCATATGTTAAACAAGAGCGATACCATTATTTCCAATGCTTCCTGCACCACGAACAATGCGGCTCCCATGATGAAAATAATCAATGATCTTTGCGGAATTAATCAAGCCTATATAACAACGGTTCATTCGTATACAACCGATCAAAGTTTGCATGATCAACCGCATAGAGACCTTAGGCGAGCAAGAGCGGCCTCGCAGAGCATTGTTCCCACAACAACCGGAGCAGCGAAGGCATTGACTAAAATATTCCCGGAGCTAAAAGACGTTATCGGAGGATGTGGAATACGAGTTCCCGTACCGGACGGTTCTCTTACGGATATTACGTTTAACGTAAAAAAAGCTACAACTATTGACGATATTAATAGGACTTTTAAAGAAGCTTCTGAGACTTTTTTTAAGGGTATTTTAGACTATACTGAAGATCCTATCGTTTCAATAGATATAATAGATAGTCCGTTTTCGTGCGTTTTTGATGCTCAAATGACTTCAGTGATCGGAAATATGGTGAAAGTAGTAGGATGGTATGATAATGAATCCGGTTATAGTTCCAGGCTTATCGACCTGATAAAACACATGTACGGGAAATAAATAACTATATTTGAGAAAACTTAACCTGAATGAAGTATTTTAAAATACATTTTATACTTCTATATTCTCTTTTTGCGGTTTCCATTACCCCTGCCCAAACAAATCAGGAAACTTCGCAGGATAGTGCTGTGAACGCACCGGCTGTCATGATCAATCAATCTGAAAACGACAGTATTCGGATCCTGTATAACCTGGGGCTTTCTCATAAAGATCACTCCCAATACGACAACAGTATAAAGGCACTTAATCGGGCCGTCTCCCTGGCCAAGGAAGAAGACGATATATTTACGCTTATAGATAGTTACAATTTGTTTGCGCAGATCTATATTGAATTGGAGAAATTTCAAACCGCTCGATTATACCTTCAGAATGCCCGTACCCTCCTTGAGCAAAACGAGTATAACTACGGTAAAATCCAGTATGAAATACTGGAAGGATTTATTTTACTAAAAGAAAAAAAATACGACGCTTCGCTGGAGCGATTTAAAATAGCCAAAACTTTCAATGTTCCTCCCAACAATTATTTGGCCAATACCATATTACTTTATGAAGGTGAAGCCCTGGCGGGTAAAAATGAGCCTATCAAGGCGGTTCGTATATACGAACGCCTTCTCGCGGAAAAAGATACTTTTTCCAGAAAAGATGTTCGAACAAAAATGCTGGTTAGCCTGGCGCGTATTGATCTCGAAGAAGGAAATGTTTTTCTTGCCGAGGAAAGTGCCAATAAAGCTCAGCAACTCGCTAAAAAACATCGCTTCTATGCGCAGCTTCTGGAATCGTACGAGGTACTCGGAGAAGTTCATGAAAAGAGAGGCCTGTATAAAAGAGCGTATAAAGATCTTAAAGAAGCACAAAAGATCAAAGATTCTTTCTTTAATCCCATTACGGTACTCCAACACGAAGCAATCGCCGTAGAAAACGAGTCGGCCTATAAAGACGAAGTCATTGAAAGTCAGGCGGGACTTATTGAAGCGCAACAAAAAACGGTTAGCCGGTCAAAGCTTACATCGGTGTTAACGTCTGCTTTCCTTATCATTATTTCGTTATTAACCATTTCTTTATACCGCAATAATCAAATTAAACTTAAAACAAACGATTTACTTTTAAAAAAGAACCTGGAATTACAAATGGCAAAAGAAGAAGCAGAAAAGGCCATGCAGGCCAAAGCTCAGTTTTTGTCGACCGTGAGTCACGAACTCCGAACTCCTCTGTATGCTGTTACGGGGCTTACACATTTATTGTTAGAAGAAAATCCGACTGAAAATCAAAAGGAACATTTAAAATCTCTTAAGTTTTCCGGCGATTATTTATTGGCATTTATAAACGACATTTTACAAATAAATAAAATAGAAGCCAATAAGGTTTCTTTGCAGAAAATTAAGTTTAGCCTGAAAAAGATGTTGTCGGAAGTAGTTTCCTCACTACAGCAAACAGCAAAGGAAAATAACAATGAGATTCTTTTGAATATCGATAAAAGTATTCCTAAACAATTAATTGGCGATCCGTTAAAATTATCCCAGATATTTATCAATCTGATGGGTAATGCGCTCAAATTCACCAAAAACGGAACGGTTACCGTTGCCGCCAATCTTATCAAAAAAAATGAAGGCACCAGTCTGGTTCGTTTTGAGGTAAAAGATACCGGTATAGGAATCTCCAAGGAAATGAAAGAGAGTATCTTTGAGAGTTTTTCACAAGGTTCTGTACAAATTAACCGTAAATACGGAGGCACCGGCCTGGGGCTTACCATTGTAAGGAGTATGCTTTCTCTGTTTAACAGTGAAATTCAGGTAGACAGTGAACTGGGTAAAGGAAGTACTTTTTATTTCGATATTCTTTTAAAACACCTTCCGTCTGAAAGAGTTTTAAAAGATGATACGGAAGTAAGCGATCCTGAATTTGAAGACGACGTTCTCAAAGGCTTACACCTGTTACTGGTTGAAGACAACAAGATTAATCAGGTAATTACTCAGAAAATGCTTCAGAAAAAAGGAATCAGTTGTGATATTGCAGAAAATGGTTATGAAGCAATAGACAAGGTAAAAAAGCACGAATATCACGCTGTATTAATGGATATTCACATGCCGGGTATCAGTGGTATTACTGCCACTCAGGAAATTAGAAAATTCAATACAAAACTCCCTATTATTGCGCTTACGGCTATTTCTATTGACGACAGTACTGAAAACTTTTACAGTGCCGGTTGTAACGATGTGGTGACCAAACCCTTTAAGCCGGAAGTTTTTTACCAAAAAATAGCGCAAAATATTTTTGATTCTTAGTAAAGCAACAAGTTTGGCACGGAGATTGTTATTATCTAATCGAATAGATTGTTTTCATTTTACAATATGTTCAGAGTTAGTTGGTTAGTTAGTTATAAAAGGCGCAATTATTTTGCGCCTTTTAGCTTTTTATATAATCTCTTACGGCAGTATCAAAAACAGTTTTTTCCGACACAAAACCCATAGTAATCGGGAGATAAAAAAGATTGTCTATACGATTTTCAAGTCGGACAAAATCTTTTTCGGTAGTCACTATGCGCTTTTTACTTCTCAGATTCCGTAAATCCGTTTCGGTAAAAAAGTGATGATCCGGAAATTGTAAGTGTTCAAACTGCAGCCCTATACTCTTTAAGTGAACTGCAAGAGGTTTTGGATTGGCAATTCCGGTAACCAGGCAAAACTCTTCATTTCCCAAGGTGCTCAGGTGTAGAGAATCACGTCCCCTGAGCATGGTATCATATTTAATATAACTGAAAAACAATTTTTGATGCGGCTCGGGTTTAAGTTTTTCGGAAATATATTTCCTTTCCACTTCGGAAATATCTTCGGGGCACTTTGTAACTATAATTATATCGGCCCTCCCGGCCTGATTTTTATGGTCTCGTAAATTCCCCGTTGGAAGATAGAAATCATCCGGGTATAGATCACCGTACGCTGTGAGCAATATGAAAAAACCAGGGTTTATTCTCCTGTGCTGAAAGGCATCATCCAGTAAAATTAATTCCGGTTTTGGTGAAAAATTCAACATTTGCAAAATTCCAAGATGTCTATTCGCATCTACCGCCAAAGCAATTTCAGGGTGATTGCGGAACAATAAAAAGGGCTCATCACCCAAATCTTCTACGCCTGAAAGAGCATTTGCCTGTGTAAATCCTTTGGACTTACGCTTATACCCCCGGCTTAACACCCCCACGCTGTATTGATCTTTAAGTAATTCAATTAGATAAGCCACCATAGGAGTTTTTCCAGTTCCTCCCACCGATAAATTTCCGATGCAGATAGACGGAACCAAAACGCTATGGCTTTTAAAAATACCCCGATCGTAACACCAGTTTCTCAAGTAAACCACCATGCCGTAAAGCAAGGCGAAGGGAAATAGTATTTTTCTTAGAATGCCCATTTGGACGAAAGTATAATATTTTATCTTTGGATAAAATAAAATTTCATAAAATGATTGTTCAGGACATTGTTAACCAGCTTGAAGAAATAGCGCCCTTACAGTATGCGGAAGATTTTGATAATGTAGGGTTGCTTATCGGATCGCGAGAAATGCAGGTTACCGGAATCCTGGTAACACTGGACACACTGGAAAATGTGGTAGACGAGGCCCTTCAAAAAAAATGTAACTTTATTCTCAGTTTCCACCCCATTATTTTCTCCGGCCTAAAAAAAATAACAGGAGCTGACTACGTTCAGCGTGTCGTTCTTAAAGCTATTAAAAACAATATTGCCATCTATGCCATTCACACCGCATTAGATAATTCATTTCAGGGCGTTAATGCAAAAATATGTGACGTTTTAGGGCTTCATAACCAAACTATTCTTATTCCGCAAAAGAACACTATTAAAAAGCTTGTTACGTTTGTTCCCAAAGCACAGGCCGAACAGCTCAGAAATGCTCTATTTCTGGCCGGGGCAGGGTCTATAGGTAATTACGACCAATGCAGTTTTAATATAAGTGGCCTTGGAACGTATCGCGGAGGTTCCGATTCTAATCCTGTAGTGGGGAAACCCGGTGTTTTACAAACCGAAGAAGAAATACAACTTGGAGTTGTTTTTCCCAGGCATCGGGAATCTGAAGTAATGAAAGCACTTTTCACGGCACATCCGTATGAAGAAGTAGCCTATGAGGTTACCACACTTGAAAATAAACATCAGCACATAGGAATGGGAATGGTTGGCGAACTGAAACAAGCACTTCAGGAAATAGATTTTTTGAAACTGGTAAAAAAATCAATGCATGCCAAAAGTATTCGCCATACGGAGTTTCTGGATAAGCCTGTTAAAAAGGTTGCCGTTTTAGGGGGAAGCGGAGCGTTCGCAATTAAAAATGCCAAACACTCGGGCGCTGATGCATATATTACTTCCGATATTAAATACCATCAATTTTATCAGGCAGAAGATAAATTACTATTGGTAGATATCGGCCATTATGAGACCGAACAGTTTACAAAAAATCTTTTAGTAGAGCATCTTACAAAAAAAATCCCTAATTTTGCAATCATTTTATCAGAGAGTAATACTAATCCCGTCAAGTATTTTTAAATATGGCAAAGAAAAGCGAAACCACCGTTGAGGAAAAATTAAGAGCCCTTTACGATCTGCAATTAATTGATTCTCGCGTTGATGAAATTAGAAATGTAAGGGGAGAGCTTCCTCTGGAAGTGGAAGACCTGGAGGACGAAGTGGAAGGTTTAAAAACCCGATTGGAGAAACTAACTGCCGAACTCGACACTATCAATCAGGATATTGCCAGTAAAAAAAATCTAATAGAAGAGGCTAAAGTACTTATTAAAAAGTATACCGAACAGCAAAAAAATGTTCGTAACAACCGGGAATTCAATTCCCTGAGTAAAGAGATTGAGTATCAGGAATTGGAGATTCAACTGGCCGAAAAAAATATCAAAGAATACAAAGCACAAATCGAGCAGAAAAAAGTGGTTATCGATGAAACCAAAGAACGCCTTAAAGAACGTGAATCACATTTAAAACACAAGAAAGGTGAGCTTGATGCAATTTTGGCTGAAACCGAAAAAGAAGAAAAGGCTTTATTAAATAAATCGGCTGAATTTGAAAAACAAATTGAACAGCGTTTAATTGTTGCGTACAAACGAATTCGCGAAAATGTAAAAAACGGACTTGCCGTAGTAGCTATTGAAAGAGGTGCTTCAGGAGGGTCGTTCTTTACCATACCGCCTCAGGTTCAAATGGAAATCGCTGCACGCAAAAAGATTATTACCGACGAGCACAGCGGAAGAATTCTGGTTGATCCAACCCTGGCAGAAGAAGAACGTGAAAAAATGGAACAATTGTTTGCTTCTATTTAATTTTAAAATATATCCAAATAAAAAAGCCTTACCATGCGTAAGGCTTTTTTATTTGATCCAGTTCAGCACTTTCGCTGCCGGTTTTTGTCAAACGTGAGATATTTCATAAAAAAATATATGAAAAACATCCAAGCATCTTCCTTTTTACGTATATAATATACAACGTCCCGCAATTTTGCGTCCATATATTTTCAATTCACAACCCTTTGCCCGTCAAAGGGTTTTTTTATCCCGTAAAGTTATGTTTTCGATGAGCACCGTCGCAATAAGGCTTATTATCCGAATGCCCGCATCGGCAAAAAGCCGTAGCTTTTATTTTGTTTTCCGTATTACCATCTTTTAAACAAACTTCAAGAGCTCCATGCACCAACAAAGGCCCATCGGGAAGCACTTCGATTCGGATATTGGAAACCGATTCTTTTTGAAGCGGTTTTCCATCTTCATTCATATAATAACTCAATGCACCCGAGGGACATTCTTCAACTTGTTTAATGAGTTCTTCAGAAGCAGCCGCATCTATTTTTACCCAGGGTTTTTCACGGGGTTTAAAAACTTCAGGGAGTCCCTTTACACAAATTCCCGAATGAATACAGGTACGCGGTTTCCAGACAATAGTTACTTCTCCGTTGGTATATTCTTTTTTGGCTTCCATATTGTATTTGTTTCATTCTTTTAAAGATAATCATTTTAGATCCGCACTCAAAATAGCCAATAGGAATGTTTATCTTTACATTCCATTTAGATGTTAAAAGAACCATAAATGATTTACCAAACTAGCCGGGAGTTTGCCCGTAATCTGGATAATACCGATCCTTTAAAGGATTTTAGAAACAAATTTCACATTCCAAAAGACGATCAGGGCAATGAATGGATTTATTTCTGCGGAAATTCATTAGGGTTACAACCCAAAATCACCAAAGACTATATTTCTCAGGAACTAAAAGACTGGGCTAATCTCGGTGTGGAAGGACATTTTGAAGCTAAAAATCCATGGATGCCCTACCATGAATTTCTCACGGATAAAATGGCCGCGCTGGTTGGAGCCAAGCCTATTGAGGTGGTAGTTATGAATACGCTTACTACAAACCTCCATCTTTTAATGGTTTCTTTTTATGTGCCCACCTCAACCCGCTATAAAATAGTTATAGAAAGCGATGCTTTTCCATCCGATCGATATGCCGTAGAATCTCAATTACGATTTCATGGGTATGATCCGGACGAAGCCTTAATTGAATGGAAACCACCGGCGGGACAGGAGCTTTTAAGAATGGATGATCTGGAAAAACTGTTACGGAAAAACGGAGATTCCATTGCCATGTTACTTATAGGAGGTGTAAATTACTACACGGGGCAATACTTAAATTTAAAACAAATTGCCAGTCTGGGGCATTCGCATGGCTGTATGGTTGGAATTGACCTGGCCCATGGTGTAGGTAATATTATACCTGAACTTCATGACAGTGGTGTGGATTTTGCTGCCTGGTGCACCTATAAATATCTCAATTCAGGTCCCGGAAGCCTCGCCGGGCTTTTTGTACATGAAAAACACGCCTATAATAACGATCTGAAAAAGTTTACAGGCTGGTGGGGGCATCATAAGCAAACAAGGTTTAATATGCGTCATGATTTCAAGGCGATTCCCGGGGCAGAGGGCTGGCAGCTCAGTAATCCGCCAATATTGTCAATGGCAGCTATCCGTGCCTCGCTGGATATATTTGAGGAAGCAGGTATTCAAAACCTCAGAAAAAAATCGATAGCACTAACCGGATATTTGGAATTCCTGGTTAATGATCTGGAAAATAAAGCTATTGAAATAATTACTCCTCAGGATCCTGAACAAAGAGGTTGTCAGCTATCCATTCAGGTAAAAAATGCGAATCGGGAGCTACACAAAAAACTTACAGAGAAAGGAGTGATTACAGATTGGAGAGAGCCCGATGTAATTCGGGTTGCTCCGGTACCACTGTATAATTCTTTTGAAGACGCGTATTTGATGAGTCAAATTTTAAAAGATTTATTGTCTTAAATGAAAAAAGAGAACATTTTAATTATCGGAGCGGGCCTGTGTGGTTCCCTCCTGGCTATACGTTTAGCACAAAGAGGGTATCAGGTTCGCTTAATGGAAAAAAGGCCGGATCTTAGAAAGCATGATATTAGCGCCGGCCGATCAATTAACCTTGCCTTTTCAGACAGAGGAATAAAAGCCATGAGGCTGGTAGGTATGGAAGATAAAGTAATGTCTTTATGCATCCCCATGGAAGGAAGACTTATTCACGATATGGAAGGAAACACTTTTTTATCGCCATACAGCGGTCGAAGCAATGAATATATCAATTCTATTTCCAGAGGTGGGTTAAACGGTATTTTATTAGATAAAGCCGAAACCTATAAAAATGTAACCCTTGAATTCAATAAAAAATGTACCGCCGTAGATATCGAACAAACTACGGCCGTTTTTTACAATTATAAGGACAAGTCAGAATTAACCGTCAATGCCGATATCATTATAGGAACTGATGGTGCCGGGTCGGTTTTGAGAAAGAATTATTATCTGGAAAAAAAGTTTCTTTTCAGTTATTCCCAGAACTATTTGAAACACGGGTATAAGGAATTATCAATACCTCCTTTAAAAAATGGAGGCTATAGAACCGAAGCCAACGCATTACATATATGGCCCAGAGGCGAATACATGCTTATTGCCCTGCCTAATCTCGACGGAAGTTTTACCGTAACACTATTCCTGTCGTATGACGAGGGTACTTACAATTTTAACAATCTGGATAGCCCGGAAAAAGTTCAGGCATTTTTTGAAGCACAATTCCCGGATGCCCTGGAACTGATGCCCGAACTTGCCACTGAGTTTTTTGAAAATCCCACAGGGGCCCTGGGTACGGTAAAATGTGCTCCATGGCACTATAAGGGTAATACCCTCCTTATGGGCGATGCTGCCCATGCTATTGTTCCGTTCTACGGGCAGGGTATGAACGCCTCATTTGAAGATGTGGTGGTTTTCGATGAAATACTGGAAAAACACCAGGGCAACTGGCAGGCTACTTTTAAAGACTATGAAAAAGCCCGAAAAACCGATACAGATGCTATTGCCGATCTGGCCATTGATAATTTTTATGAAATGCGGGATCATGTTGCCAATCCCATATTTAAAGAAAAAAGAAGATTGGAAATGGCTTTGGAACAAACCTTTCCAAACCTGTACTGTTCCAAATATTCTATGGTTACTTTTAATGAAGATATGCCTTATAGTAAAGCCATGCAAATAGGTCGCGCTCAGGATAAGGCTTTGCTAAATCTAATTGCAGACCGGGAGCTGGATACTTCGGGAGATCTCGAATCGATTTTGACTAAAATAACTCATGAAACCCGGGAAATACTGGAAGAAGACCGGGTTGCTAAAACAATGAAATATTAAGACTAATATGCCAGATAAAGTTACACCCAGAGGAGCTTACCCACATACCAAGCGTGTGGGAAATTTTATTTTTGTATCCGGAACCAGCTCCCGGAGGCCTGATAACACTATAGAAGGTGTTGAAATTATTGATGCAATGGGCACTAAAAAATTGGATATTGAAGCACAAACAAGAGCCGTTCTAAAGAATATTGACAGAAATCTGAAAAAAGAAGGAGCCTCTTTAAAAGATGTGGTTGATGTTACATCGTTTCTTGTGAACATGAACGATTTTGCCGGGTACAACAAAGCCTATGCAGAATTTTTTAACAAAGATACCGGACCGGCCAGAACCACGGTAGCGGTGCATCAGTTACCTCACCCGGATCTTGTAGTTGAAATTAAAGTAATAGCATATAAGGAAGCAGATAGCAATTAGCCCATCTGAATTTTAACCGGAAGAAGTATTTAACATATGAATACAATACAGAACTTTATAAATGGTACGTACGTAAATCCAATAGGCAATCGGTGGATCGATAACTTTAACCCTGCTAACGGACAGATATATGGTACTATTCCGGATTCAGATGCCGAAGATATTGAAATTGCTTATATAGCAGCCCAGGCGGCTTTTCCGCTTTGGTCTCAGACTCCGGCAGATGAAAGAAGCAGAATTCTGATAAAAATATCGGAATTACTGGAATCCAATTTAGACTTTTTTGCCGAGGCAGAAAGTAAAGATAATGGTAAGCCCGTTTCTCTGGCTAAAGAAGTAGATATCCCGAGAGCCGCCAGTAATTTTCGTTTTTTTGGAAATGCGATCACCCAATTTGCCAGTGAAAGCCATGAAATGACAGGACATAATGCTATCAATTATACATTGCGGCAGCCTTTGGGTGTTGTGGGGTGTATATCGCCGTGGAATCTTCCGCTCTATTTGTTCACATGGAAAGTAGCGCCTGCTATTGCTGCCGGAAACTGCGTGGTTGCCAAGCCCAGTGAAATTACACCTACAACCGCTTTTTTATTAGGGAAAATATGTACGGAAGCAGGTTTGCCACCCGGCGTTTTGAATATTGTTCACGGACGCGGCCAAACGGCAGGTCAGGCAATAGTGGCCCATCCGGATATTAAAGCTATTTCTTTTACCGGTGGTACCGCAACGGGCGCTCACATAGCCAAGATTGCCGCTCCCATGTTTAAAAAATTATCGCTGGAACTGGGAGGGAAAAATCCGAATATTATTTTTGCAGATTGCAACTATACGGAAATGCTTCGTACAACGGTGCGGTCTTCTTTTTCAAATCAAGGTCAAATTTGTCTGTGCGGGAGTCGCATATTTATTGAGCGTTCTTTATATCAAAAATTCAAAACAGATTTTGTGCAGGAAGTTAAAAAACTCCGGCTAGGCCCTCCTGAAAACCCCAAAACAAATATCGGTGCTCTGGTATCATTACCTCATCTGGAAAAAGTAATGCACTATATTGACATCGCAAAAAACGAAGGAGGCATTATTTTATGTGGCGGAAAAAGAAAAGAAGTAAAAGGTTACGAAAAAGGGTACTATTTAGAACCTACCGTTATTGAGGTACCGTCGGACGAATGCCGGGTAAACCAGGAAGAAATATTCGGGCCCGTTGTAACTATTATGCCCTTTGAAAATGAAGATCAGGTGTTGCTAATGGCAAATAAGGTTAAATACGGTTTATCGGCCAGCCTGTGGACCAATAATTTACAGCGCACCATGCGTATGACCCAACAATTACAGGCAGGTATAGTCTGGGTGAACACCTGGATGACCAGGGATTTAAGAACACCCTTTGGAGGAGTTAAAGAATCGGGTGTTGGAAGGGAAGGCGGACTGGAAGTCCTGCGTTTCTTTACAGAGCCAAAAAATGTTTGTATCAAATTCGATTAATTAGTATTATGCAGGAAATAAAGCCACATATTTATTTTTCATCGCATCGAAAGGATATGGATCTCCCGATGATTTTTGATTTTGTTAAACAATCGTATTGGGGTGGCCATCGCTTGTATTCCGAACAGGAAATAGCGATGCAAAATTCTTTGAATTTCGGGCTTTTTAAAAACAACCGACAGATAGCTTACGCCAGAGTAATGACGGATAACGTATTTTTTGCGTATCTGTTGGACGTATTTGTTGTACCATCGGAAAGAGGGCATGGATATTCCAAATTGTTACTGGAACAGATTTTTTCTTTTCCGGGACTTGGGAAAATTGACAAATGGATGTTGGCTACCTCCAGCGCCCATGGGCTTTATGAAAAATTTGGATTTGAAACCGTAAAAAAACCAACTAACCTGATGGACAGAATGAGCGATCGGGTAAAAAAAATATATCGTTAGTATGAATATTAATTTACGTTCCAAAAATGCCATGGTATGCGGAAGCACACAAGGTATTGGTAAAGCCACGGCAATAGAGCTGGCTTCATTGGGAGCTAGTGTAACGCTTGTTGCCAGAAATGAAAAGAAACTTAAAGAAGTATGCGCACTATTACCACAAACGGAAGCTCAAAAACACCAGTTTCTGATAGCCGATTTTCAGGAACCGGAAGCCCTCAAAGAAATAGTAAATCAGCATCTTCAGGCGGGTAATTCATATCATATCCTGGTAAATAATACCGGGGGTCCGGCCGGGGGTCCCGCTTTTCTGGCCGAAACAGACGCCTTTAAAAATGCTTTCTCACAACACTTATTATGCAATCATATCCTGGTACAGGCGCTGATACCCTCTATGAAAAAATATGGATACGGAAGAATTATAAATATTATTTCCACTTCGGTAAAACAACCGTTAAGCGGACTCGGTGTATCCAATACCATCCGGGGAGCCGTTGCAAACTGGTCCAAAACCCTGGCTAATGAATTAGGCCCCTATGGTATTACCGTAAATAATGTACTTCCCGGAGCTACATCTACCGAACGCTTAAATGAAATTATTAAAAACAAAGCCGCGAAGTCAGGTATGAGTACAGAAGCCGTTGCCGAAGCCATGCAAAAGGAAATTCCCTTGCAGCGATTTGCAACCCCGGAAGAAATTGCCTATGCTGTGGCATTTCTTTCCGGAGAAGCCGCTTCTTATATGAATGGTATTAACGTTCCGGTTGATGGGGGAAGAACAAAAAGCCTGTAGAGAATGAGGTATCTTTTGTATTTTTATAACGCTTCCCTTAAACAATATTATTTACTAACGCGTGTAAGGTATTAAAACATAACTATTTTGAAACGAAAACTTCGCATTAACGGACACTCACACTTACTGCCTTATCCCGAGGAAATTCCGCAGTTCATGAAAGACAAGGAAATTTTCTGGGTCGATGAAGAGCGAAAACACATGCTTCAGAAAGGGTGGAGCCGACCGGTGACCGATTCCAGTTTTTTTCTAAATGAAAAACTGGAATGGATGGAACGTTTTAAAATTGATCATGCAGTAGTTCTTAATCTTTCTCAATTGTACGGAAATGGTTTGCGATTGGAAGAAATGAAAATGGCATTGCGATTTCAGAATGATTTCAACGCCAGAATTCAGCAGGATCATCCTAAAAAATTCACTTGCGGTTTTGTAGTTCATCCGGGTTTTGTAAGAGGTGCTCTTTGGGAAATAGAACGATGTGTTGAAGAATTAGGAATGCGCTTGCTGTGCCTTCCCACACACTACATGGACACCATTGGAACCTGGCGTTGTATTTTTGATGAAGAAAACGAACCCATTTTTGAACTCGCCAGTAAATATAATCTGGCAGTGGAGATACATCCGTATGACGGTGAGAAGTTTATTAAACTGGAAAACACAGCCTGGCGTTTCCACTTAATTTGGATGTTGGCTCAATGTGCTGATGCCTATCACTTTTTAACGTTAAACGGGTATTATGATAAATATCCCGGCATGCGTATTTGCTTTGCGCATGGAGGGCAGTTAGCCCAGATTAATCTGGGAAGGCGAATTCAGGGTTTCGACGGACGCCCGGATCTTTTTGAAGGGAAACACCATCCGCGAAAAGCTGTGGGGCACAAAAACATATTTTTCGATACTCTGGTTCACGATACGGGCTCTTTGGAATTGCTGGTTAAAAACCAGGGGCCTGCTCAGGTAATCATGGGGTTGGACGATCCATACCCCCTGGGAGAAATGGAAAGCGAACCACAATCTTCTTACCCCGGAAAAATTCTGGATCTGGCCATTGACCGGAATATTTTAAAACAGGAAGAATATGACGCCATCTGGGAAGATAATGTATTACAGTGGCTTTTCGGAAATGATAATGAAAACAAACAACAATTGGTGAATCGAATCCTTTCGTAAAATGACCGATGTCTCAAAATTTTATATCCTCTCTCATATTTTCATTTCTTTTATCGGGGCAATTTTGCTTCTCGTTATCTGGTACAACATCAGAAACCGGTTTAAATCGCTCCTCGAGGAAACCGATTCTCAGAAAAGGGTGGATAAAGGATTGCTCCACTTAAGTTTTGCGCTATTTATCTGGGTACTCTCCGGGTGTTTTGCCTATTTGGGTAATATCTTTTCATTTGCCCATACCGAGAGTTATCAGCTTGGAGTTAGTTTTCTCTCGATAGCAAATAATATGTTCCTGCTTCTGGCTTTGTTTTATTTTTACTATGCGCCCAGATTTATATACCACAACAAAAAGAACATTACACTTATAGTAATTGTTATTATAGTAACATCGATTTTAACCTTTTCACTCTCCAAATTTTTAGGTGCGCATAACACATACCGGCATATTAAAATAAGTGGTATCCCCGACCTACTCTTATCCGGTTTTTTATGTTTTTTACTGGGAATTTCTCTGTACAGAACATTTGTATTTAGAGGGCTGAGAATAGTTGGTATGCTGTCTGTTTTGATTATTGTTCTTATGTTTTCCTCGCAACTTCCCGATGTATTTTTAAACTATGGCAATGACTTTACTAATAATTTTATTAAAATTATTGCCAAAACATCGCTTATAGCATTATTTTTAGTATTGGCTACTACCTGGGTAATCCGACTGGCCAATACCCCTAAGCCCAATGAGATGACTATTAATTTTTTAGACTGGGGACTGGTTAAAATAAGTATTCCTACCAAAGGAGTTTTTAATCAAATCATAGATTTTGAATCGAAGACCACCCAATACAGAAACTTATTCAAGTTTGCCTTAAAGCGAAAGTTTGGAGATGGAGGCAATGCACAAAGTATTTTGGTTGGCCTGGGAGGAGAAATTACAAATCAGACTTATCTGACCCGTATTCTTGAAAATATAAATCATATTCTGAAACTGGAAGAAAATCAGAAGCTGGAGCGCAGAGATCTGTTCACTTTTATCGGGGAAGGGAGATACCGTTTGCGTATGGTGCCGGAGAACATTACTATTGACGAAACGTTGGCCGAAGAGTTTTTGAAATCTCCTGAAAATCAATCGCTCAGAGAAACACTTTCCGAAAATACCGCCAATTACAATTAATTACACCTTATTACTTTTTATTATTTTTTGAGACAATACTTCTCTAAAACATTTCATGTCTGCTACTTTGAATTTTATCGCAGTAAAATCAAAGAACATGAAAACCAATATTGAACAGGACCCTGGTGATTTATTCGGCCACCCTAAAGGCCTCTTTTATTTATTCTTTGCCGAACTATGGGAACGTTTTTCCTTTTACGGAATGCGGGCCCTTTTGGTACTATATATGACCAAGCAATTACTTTTTACCGACACTATGGCATTTGGAATATATGCCGCTTATATGTCGTTAGTTTATGTTACTCCTATGATTGGAGGTATGTTGGCAGATAAAATACTGGGGTTTAGAAAGGCCATTTTACTCGGAGGAATTTTAATGGCATTAGGGCACTTTTTCCTGACTTTTGAGCAACCTGTTTTTTTCTATGGCTCATTAGCTCTTATTATCGTGGGGAATGGTTTTTTTAAACCTAATATTTCTTCTTTTGTAGGCGATCTGTATACAAAAAATGACTCTCGAAGAGATGCGGGATTTACGCTTTTCTATCTTGGTATTAATCTGGGGGCCGCCATCGCTCCTCTTTTGTGCGCCTGGTTTGCCAGTACTTACGGATGGCATTACGGCTTTATGCTAGCTGGAATCGGGATGCTTTTAGGTCTTTTTGTATTTCAGCGCGGATTACAAAAATCGGTATTTCAGGGCAAAGGTCAAATCCCGAATAAAATAACCTATCACCAGAAAATCCTGGGTTTAAATAAGGGGCAGCTTATAGTGGCGGGTGCTATACTTGCCATTCCGGTTTTTTCTCTTATCGTAAAATTCTATCAATTTGAGCACTATCTGGTTTGGGTTATTTCAATCTCTCTTTTATTTGTTTTGGTTTATATCTATAAATCGGTGAGCGCTAAAGAAAAAAGCAGGCTTTTGGTGGCCGTTTATTTTACGGCCCTGTATACACTCTTTTCAGCGATCTTTGAACAGGCCGGAAGCTCTCTGACCCTATTTGCAGATCGCAATGTAAATCTTATCGGTATTGATGCCGCCGGAACCAACAGTATCAATGCCGGGTTTATTATCTTATTAGCTATCCCATTTTCAGTGCTGTGGACCACTCTCAATAAACGCAAAAAAAATCCGAACTCAGCCATTAAGTTTGGATTGGGATTAATTTTTCTTGGGCTTGGTTTTTTAATTTTCGCCCTCTCCGCCTATCAGGCCGATCATTTGGCAAGAACTCCAATGAGTTATCTTATTATGGGATACCTGGTACTTACTATAGGAGAGCTCTTTCTTTCTCCTATCGGATTATCAAAAATGACCGAGTTATCTCCTTTAAAATACATAGCCTTTGTTATGGGCGTCTGGTTTTCCGCAAATTTCTACGGTCATTTCTTTGCCGGTAAAATTGCCGGGCTCACTGCAGTATCTAAAGGAAACACCAATATTCTTACCCGGGGAATGATGGGAGATATCGTATCTTTTTTTACGGGTCTTACACCGGGCGATGCATTACATGCTTCTCATGAATTCCAACAATTGCTTTCCTATGTCTCCGTATATGCAGGTTTTGGCTTTATTACCGTGATAGTTGGTATATTTGCACTTCTTATTTCCGGATTTATCCATAAAAAAATGAGAGGTATTCATTAAAATCACAAAACCATGCATTTTATCCCTGAGGAACTGGATCAGTATGTCGTATCGCATTCACAACAAGAACCTGAATTATTGCAGCAACTCTCAAGAGAAACCCATTTAAAAGTACTCCAGCCCAGAATGCTTAGCGGGCACTTTCAGGGGAGGATCTTAAGTATGCTAACCAAAATAATTTGCCCCTCCAGGATATTGGAAATTGGGACGTACACCGGGTATTCCGCTCTTTGTATGGCAGAAGGTCTTCCTGAAAATGGCGAGATCCATACCATTGATATTAATGAGGAATTATTTGATATACAGCGCAAGTATTTTAATTTGAGCACGTATGGAAAACAGATAAAGCAATATACGGGGAATGCACTGAAGATCATACCCGAAATGCCAATGACGTTCGACATGGTTTTTATAGATGCTGATAAAGAAAATTATAGCCGGTATTTTGATATCGTAATTCGGAAAATGAATTCCGGGGGTATTATTTTATCAGACAATGTTTTATGGAGCGGTAAAGTACTGGAGAAGACCGAAAAAGGCGATCTGGCAACAAAGGTTTTAAAAGAATACAATATCAAACTCAATAATGACCCGAGAGTAGAAACCGTGTTATTACCTATCAGAGACGGACTTACGGTAAGTCGTGTAAAATAAAAGAAGGCTGTTTTATATGAAAAACAGCCTTCTTTTATTCCATTTATACCAGTTTATTGTACCGCTTTTAAAGCATCTACATTTCCCCATCCGTAGCTACTGCTCCTATTTGGATATAAATCGGCCGACTGTACCATTTTATTAAGTACCTGCGACCTGCTCCAACCCGGGTTCTTTGCCCATACCAGTGCTGCAATTCCGGCGGTAGTAGCTGTGGCTACCGAAGAACCACCCACATAATCATTTTGATTGTCGTAATAGCTCAATACCGGTTGATGCTTATTGGTGCCACTGCGTTCCATGACTACCGTAAAATCTATTTCGCTCCCTTTATGGCAGGTATCACATTCGCTATACCCGCTTCCTTCTTCCACTCCGGTTACCGCCACCGTTTCACTCATCCATGCCGGAAAAATAACTCCGGTAAAATTGGTAAAATTTGTTGAAGTGCCACCGGCACAGAAGATTAATTTTCCTCTTCCATAGGCATATCGTACCGCATCGGTAATCCTACCAACCGAAAAAATATGTCCCATAGACATCGATATAATTTTAACATCGCTTCTATTCGCTAAAGCGGTAAAGGCATTGGCTACTCCTTTCTGCTCATGGTAACCATCCAGAACTACATTTTTAGCAGCCCGATAAGTTACCAAATTGGCATTATAAGCAACTCCTACAGGTAAACCATTGTCATTTCTGGGTGCCGCAGCGGCCGAAGCCATACTGGTTCCATGTCCGCATTTGTCGTTTGGGCCATCTGTTTTGGTAGACCACGGCCACCACGAATCTACATAAGTCCCGTATTTTTGTATATATCTGTTTGAAGAATAACCGTCGTTAAAATTTGATCCGAGTAAGGATTGATTAGGAGATGTTCCGGTATCTATAACCCCAATGGTTATTCCGCTTCCGGTACTGTAACTCCAGGCCTGCGGTATTTTATGCAGGTTAAAGTTCCACGGCATTTTTGCGTTAGGGGAAATCAGTGTATAATCGGAAGTACTCACGGTTTCACTTTCAAAACCGCAACCGGATCCGGATGATTTTTGTACTTCCGCAGTAAAGAACCTATAACCTCCGGGTTCCAAATAGCGTACACTCCCCTGCTCTCTCAATCGGCTGATGGTTTCCATGTGCTGCACTTTAACATCAAACAAAGTGAGCATTTTATCTTCATAAACCAGTACATTTTCTTTTTTACTTTCTACATTTTCATGCTCCAGAACTACCTCTAATAATTTGTCTTTTATTTCTGATTGAGAGGCAGATGCGTTCCTGCGAAACTCATCTCCGTGTGAGCCATATCCTATGGTTAAAATATTATCACCGTGATACACGGCACTCCACAGAAGTCTATCGGAAGCATCCTTCCAATCGAAAGCTCCGGTTGTCTCCATAGCATTGCGAATTTGTGCATTGATCTCCGATGGAGTAAAAGGATCTTGCTGAGCGGCATGTTCAGCGGGGTTTTGTTCATCCAGAACATCCAGTTTGTCATGGGTACAGGCAAACACAAAAAATGTGCCCGCCAATAAGGCAAGTTTGTAATAATTAGTTTTCATTGATGGTTATAATTAGTTAATTAACGCATCAATATATTAAATTATCTGTTTTTTTTTAACATAAAATCCGTGAATTTTGTAAAAAACCACCCCTAATAAAATTCCCGTTAACATTCCGAATACAACATCTGTTGGATAGTGCACACCCACATAAATCCGGCTTAAACCAAAAAGTACAGGCCACACATAAAAGATATACACCCATTTAAAATGTTTTCTTAAAAAAAGGACCACTAAAGTAGTTATGGCAAAAGAAGTAGACGCATGCCCGGAAAAAAAGCTGTAGTTACCGGGGTTTTTCAGGACTCTGATAAATTGGTTGATCTCAGGATTGTTGTTAGGACGAAGTCTTCCCACATATTCCTTTACTCCTTCTGTAATCAATAAAACCAGGGCTGTTGCAGTGAGGATGATTAATAATACCGCTGTGGCTTTGCGCAAAGGATATACACGGAATATCAATACTCCGAAAAAGAGAAACAATGGAATCCATGTGGCAATATGAGTCACCGTGATCCAAAAAGCATCGTATGATTCTATTCCCAATTGATTAAGTGCTATTAAAAGCTCCTTGTCATATGCATAGAGTTCTTTAAACACTATAGCTTTCGTTTTACCGAACCGGTGAAGTCTTCAATATCTTCCTTGACTTTGTTTATTTCCTGGCTGATTTCTTTAGTAACCGATGTGTCGATCCCCTGTTTTTCCGCGCTTTTATTTATTTCGCTTTTAATTTCGTTCGTAGCATCGCGAAGCTGCCTCATTCCCTTACCTAATCCCCGTGATATTTCCGGGATTTTATCGGCCCCAAATACCATAACTACGATAAATAGAATAAAAACAATCTCGGCTCCGGAAATAAAAAGAAACATATTGAAAAAGATTATATATGCAAATATACGGAAGTTTATAGCTTACCGTAAACAAAAAAAGCCGGCTAATATTGCCGGCTTTTTACATTGTTCAATCTATTTATTTTCCTTTTACTTTTTCTTTAAAGGAATCAAAATCCGATTTTTTGTCAGTTGCCGGCCAGGCATTGTTGGAAGTGTCTATATCTGCCGTTTCGGCTTTAGGGTCTACCACAATAGACACTAACTCCTTATCTGAAGCGATAGCTTTACTTACTTCCTTATCATTGTGTCTCCATATCTCGGCCGGGTAGGTAACGGTTTCTTTACTTCCGTCTGCATAACCGTATTCAACAATAATAGGCATTACCAAACCGCCGGGTTTCTCAAAGGTAACTTTATAAAAGTATTTAGGGTTTTTAATATTCTCGCGTTCATTCTCGTCAAAATTATCCATAAGATACTCTTTGAGTGAGGCCACATCGGTAGGGGATGTGTTTTTCATTTCGTCTTTGAATTCTTCACTTCCCTCTTCCACAAAATAAACCAGGGGTGGTAGGTCTTCCAGTTTCATCCCTCTTTGCTTCACAAGGTTTTTCACCCATTCATTAGGTTCCGAAGACACAAAATACTTCTTCACATCTTTCACGCCCATATCTACATAGTCGGTGGTGTAAAACCATCCTCTCCAGTACCAATCCAGATCTACAGCAGAAGCATCCTCCATCGTTCTAAAAAAGTCTTCCGGTGTTGGGTGCTTAAACATCCAGCGCTGAGAATAGGTTCTGAAAGCATAATCAAAAAGCTCACGTCCCATCACGGTTTCTCTTAAAATATTAAGTGCTGTTGCGGGTTTCCCGTAAGCATTATTCCCAAACTGATACGTATTAAGTCCTTTTGTCATAATAGGGGCTATAAAATTCTGATCGCCCGACATATAAGGGATTATTTTTTTTGCAGGACCTCTTCTGGACGGGTATTCTTTATTTGGTGAAATGGCATTCGGAAACTGCTCTCCAAAGTCCTGTTCCGCCACATATTGCAAAAATGTATTCAATCCTTCGTCCATCCAGGTCCACTGGCGTTCATCCGAGTTTACAATCATCGGAAAGAAGTTATGCCCTATTTCGTGTATTATAACGCTTATCATACCGTATTTGGTCCGGTCGCTGTAGTTCCCCTCTTCATCGGGTCTCCCGTAATTCCAGCAAATCATGGGATACTCCATTCCCTGATTCTTGGCATGAACCGAAATAGCTTTATGATACGGATAATCAAACGTCATTCTCGAATAGGATTTCAGGGTACTTGCCACCGCTTTCGTAGAATATTCTTCCCATAGCGGATTTCCCTCTTTCGGATATAAAGACACGGCCATCACCGTACGTCCGGCAATCTTAACGGCCTGCATATCCCAAATGAACTTTCTGGAAGTAGCAAACCCGAAATCGCGAACGTTTTCCGCATAAAATTTCCAGGTCTTCTTTTTATCGGAAAATCCCTTCTCTGCTGCTTCCGCTTCTTCCTGGTTGACAATAATCACGGGCTTGTCAAACGATTTTTTTGCCTGCTCGTAACGCTTCATCATGGTTTTGGAAAACACTTCTTTTCTGTTCGTTAATTTTCCGGTACCATCGAGAATATGATCGGCAGGAACGGTAATATTCACTTCGAAATTCCCAAATGGCAATGCAAACTCATCACGTCCCCAAAATTGCGAATTCTGCCATCCTTCCACGTCGTTATAAACCGCCATTCTCGGATAAAACTGTGCTATTACATAAGCGCGATTCCCGTCTTTTGGAAAGTACTCGTATCCGGATCGGCCCCTTCCGTTTACGTGATCGTTAATATTGTACCACCACTTTATCCGAAACGTAAATTTTTCTCCGGAAGCCAAAGGTTTGGGCATTTCCACCCGCATCATTGTCTGATTAATCGTATGTGGAAGGGCTCTTCCGTTAGCATCGGTAACCGCTTCAATATTAAATCCTCCATCAAAAGGTTCACTCATATAACGACTTACAAAGCTTCCGGGCTGAGCTACCGGTTGTGCATTGTCATTTTGAATAAGAGGCGTTTTAGAATCTTTCGCTCTCATATTCTGATCTAACTGAACCCACAAAAACTCCAGTACATCCGGTGAGTTATTCGTATAAGTGATTGTTTCGTTACCGGATATTTTTTGATTTTTGTCATCGAGTTCTATATCCATTTTGTAGTCGGCCTGTTGTTGGTAATAAGCCGGTCCGGGGGCACCCGAAGCTGTTCTGAACATATTCGGGGTAGAGAACTCTTCATATAATTGCCGGAATTTATTCTGGTTAATATGGCCAGGCTCTCTCTCCTGTTTTTCCGTATCCTGAGCTAGAGCCACCGAAGTAAAGGCAATAGCCAAGGATAAAAAGTAATACTTTAATCGATTCATAACGTTTTTAATTGATTTCAACCGCTGAAATTAAACAATTTCACCAGTGTTTTAAAGTGCTTCCTAAAAGTTTAACAAACCTTTATCATTTCCTTTGATCAGGATAAAGCTTTTGCGGTTATCATCCAACTTTATATGTACGATATTCTGCTGTTCGGGAAACATATCGAATAAAGTTCTATTTATTACTTCTATACTCGTAATATCCTGCCTCTCAATTCCTGGAATTTCCATATAACATTTCATAATATCATCATCGTATTCTTTTCCAAGGAAGTCAAAATTCACCGGTTCTCCATTGATTTTTACGATAAGGTGGCCACTCAAGTACCGATCGATATAGGTATTTACATTATCGAGTTCCTGCTCTGTATCCAGTTTGGGTGCAATTTCATATCGTTCTTCCAGCAGGTCTTCAATATCGTCTACAAAAATCCGGGACGTTATTTGTAAAGCTTTGTCTTTTTTGGAATATTCTATATTGGTTACACTGATATAGAATTTGTGTATCGCAGTAAAGGCAAATAAGGGAAGTACTATAAGCACTATTATTTTTTTCATTTGTTTTGTATTTATAGGCTATTTTCTTTTTTAAAAGAAATACAAAAATCTGAATATTTATTTTACAGAACCAAAGAAATCAAAAAGCATTCCAATTTGTTGTTTAAAAACGGATTCTTCAGGTTGTATTTTATTTTACCAATGACTAATTGTTCAAAGTACTACCGATTTTTATGTATTAATCCAAACTATTCAGTTTTCTATACTGAAGACCTTTTTTCTTTAAAAACTCCATCATAGCCAATTGGTCTTCCTTTACATAGAGGTTAAAAAATTCCGGATCTTCTGCGCAAAAGAAGATAAAATCATCTATTTTCTTTGCCGGTATTTTAAAAAACTCAACGTAGGCGAGTGTATCAAAACGTTCCCTGGTTGATTCCAGTTTATATTCTTTTTTTTCCAGTGCAATAATTCGTTTCAATCGTTTGGTCCGTCCGCTTATGGCATTCAAAATCGGATTTAACGCTATAATACCACCCCCGGAAAGCGCCTCTATAAGCCTGCGTTCTGACTGCGGGATCTTTTTGACATGTACATTCGGGATTCCCGTTGTAAAGGCTACATCAGCCTCTTTGGTATCTATTTGTTTAATATCACTCCCCAGCCTGCCGCTTAAACTATAGGGGCTTACGGTAACTTCTTTTAACTCGTTAACCTTGGGTGTTAGTCTAATCTTCACATGTGGTGTTTGTTTTATATAAGAGGTTACTATCAACCTTTCGGTTACAAACTGAATCGCCCTGATTTCAAGTGTATCGCTCTCCCTGACCAAAATTGAAAACTTACCCTCCTTATCTGAAACACTTGCATGCCCACCTGTAATATTTAATATTGCAATTCCCTCTTTATCTTCCCACTCATTTACAATAGTTCCGCTTAGAAAAAAGGAATTCCTCTCCTGTGAATAAACAGTCATTCCGGTAAGAAAGGCAAAAAGCATCAATGTAAACTTAGTTTTCAGAGGCTTGTAATTTTAGGTAAGATTTGCTTAGATTCACCAGAAAGTCAATTAACTGAAACTCTTTCTCTTTTTTTAAAAGTAAGGGGTCGGATAACATATCTTCGCAGTAGTAAATAAAATCATCCATTTTATCTTCGGGGATCTTCAGGTCATTCGTAAAAAATTCAGGGGTAAAGAGCGTTCTAAGAATTTTTGCCGTTTCAGGGATGCGGTTTTGATCATTATTCTTTTTCCCTTTTCCTTTAAAAAGTGCTTTAAAAATATTGACAAAATTTAAGCCGTGTTGTAAGCCTCTCGAACCTTGCGGAAATGCTTCATTATAAACCTCGGAAGCATCGTCTTTTTCGTAAATAAAATTTCTTAACTGTGCTTCTTTAATTTTGACAAACGCTTGCTGGTTTTCCGGGGTTACAATTACTTCATCCAATGCAGTTACCTTTTCCAGTACATCGACAACCAGCCTTTTCTTATTCAGAATTTCATCATCAATTTTAAGGCGTTTCATCTGGTAATTCACTGCCGTAAATACCAGTTCATCCCCAACGGTTACCGCTATTGCAAAAACCCCGTTCTGATCGGTAATCGTTTCTTTCTGGGTATTAACATTGATTAAATGGATTCCGGAGGCAGGAGTATTTCTATACAGCACCTGACCCTGAATAAACTCGCGGTTCTGAGAGAATCCCGATAAACAAATAAGTAATAAGATGCTTATAAGTAATGGTTTGGCCATATTGTAAAGTAAAGAGAAGTTTTTCAAAAAAAAATGCAAAGCAGCTTTAAACTTTTGTTAAATGCCAACAGCTTCCTACCTTGCAAACTCAACCCGATTTAAAAAAACATGAGGAAAATATTAATTGCCAGCACCTCTACGACCTATGGTGGCACTTATTTATCGTATTTAAAACCGGAGCTCAGCAATTTTTTTAAGGATGTCAGTGAAATTCTCTTTATCCCTTATGCCTGCCCTAACGGAATAAGTTATGATACCTATACACAGATTGTTGAGGAAGCATTTCAATCTATTGGAAAAGATATCACAGGAATTCACACCTGTAAAAACCCTAAAGAAGCCGTTAAGAAAGCAAAAGCCATTTTTGTAGGCGGAGGAAATACTTTCTTACTGGTATCCACGCTTTACAAGCATGAACTAATGGCGGTACTTCGCGAGTCTGTTTGGAACGGTACTTTGTATTTAGGAACCAGTGCGGGAAGCAATATTACCGGGCTTACCATGCAGACCACTAATGACATGCCCATCATTTACCCTCCCAGTTTTAAAACCCTGGGTCTTGTGCCTTTTAATATAAATCCCCATTACCTGGATCCCGTTAAAGGAAGTACACATATGGGAGAAACCCGGGAGACCAGGATTAAGGAATTTCATTCCATAAATCACATTCCGGTTATCGGGCTTCGTGAAGGGAGCTGGCTGGAAGTTACCGGAGAAACTATAGTTTTAAAAGGTGAGCCTACCGCCCGGATGTTCATACAAGGAAAAGAACCCTATGAAATCGACAAAGAAACTACAATCACCTTATAAAAAAAGCCTCGGCGGTTAACCGAAGCTTTCAGAGCGGGAGACGAGGGTCGAACTCGCGACATTCAGCTTGGAAGGCTGACGCTCTACCAACTGAGCTACTCCCGCAATTAGTGTGCAAATATACTATCAATAAAATATAAAGCAAAAATATTTTACCGCATTGCAAAACTTATTCTAAAGTCACGCCGGAAACTTTGTCAATCGCATTGTATTTAAAACTCTTAAAGCCCCGGGCACCTTAATAAGTCTTTAAGCTGGAATAGCATTTAGTTTTAAAAATTAATGAGTCTACAGTTATAGGATATAGGGTAAGGAAAGCTAAACAGGTAGATCAGTCAAATTATGGAATGGAATTTGTAAGAGGTTTTACAGCGGGAGATATTCCCGTAAAATTATATGTTAATCTATATGAAAAATCTTAACTTGGTCATAAATACTTGTGTTTCCAAGTAACAATTTATGAAACGTAGAACTTTTATTAAATCGGCTTCGCTTACCGGAATAACATTGGCCAGTATACCTGCTATGGCTTTTCAAGAAGAAAAAGAATACACTGTAAAAGAGCTTATGGGAAAAGGGAATCCCAATACTTTCGGAAATGACATGAACCTCAGGGAAGAGGTATTCGATGCTTTTACCGACATGCAAAAAGCGGCTAAAGAAGAGGGGATACATATCCGGGTTGTTTCCGGTTATCGAAGTTTTGACAGGCAAAAAGCCATTTGGGAAAGAAAATTCAATAATTATAAAAGAGACGGTTTATCACCCAAAAAGGCCATTGAGAAAATAATTGAATATTCAACCATTCCGGGAACATCCAGGCATCACTGGGGTACCGATATAGATATCACCGATGCCAATATCAAAGCATCCGGCGATTTACTGGTTCCGGAAAAATTTGAAGGAGAAGGCCCCTTTGTAAGGCTAAAGGAATGGATGGATGCCTATGCCGATATTTACGGTTTTCATTTGGTTTATACAGATCATCCCAAACGCAAAGGTTTTAAATACGAGCCCTGGCATTACAGTTATGCTCCTATTTCAAAACCTATGCTTAAACAGTACCGGAAGCTTAATATTATGAAACTTCTCAAGAATGAGAATTTTGAAGGAAGTTCATATTTCTCAGCCGGGTTTATAGATACTTACATTCACGAGAATATTTTGGATATAAATCCATATCTTTTGTAAATTGCTAAAACCGTTGAATCCTATAATTTTTAATATTTTTATAATCTATTAATATCATACGCTATGAGAGGTGGTAGTTTTAAAATACGACTTTTAATTGGTGCTGCAATCGTACTTTTTGCAGTCTTTAAATATTGTTCTTCTGCTGAAGTAAATCAGTTTACCGGAAAAAAACAGCATATTTCTTTAACTCCGGAGCAGGAAATAGCCATCGGCTTACAAAGTGCCCCCGAAATGGCCGCCCAGCACGGAGGTTTACATCCCGACAGCAGGTATCAGGCATTGGTAGATGCCGTAGGTAATAAATTGGTATCGCACAGCGTAGCACGGGAAACGCCTTATAAATATGATTTTCATTTGCTGGCAGATGAGCGTACCATCAATGCCTTTGCTCTTCCGGGAGGACAGATATTTATTACCTATGCACTCTTTTCCAAACTGGAAAACGAAGATCAGCTGGCAGGTGTTCTCGGGCATGAAATAGGTCATGTTTTAGGAAGGCATTCGGCAGACAGGATTGCAAAGCAGGGATTAACGCAGGGTATTTTAAGTGGTGTGGCTGTAGGAAGCGAGAGTCAGGGAATGACTCAGATGGCGGCTGTAATTGCCAATGTTATCAATATGAAATACGGGCGGGAAGACGAACTGGAAAGCGATGATCTCGGTGTGCGATTTATGCTAAAAGCCGGTTATAAACCCGAAGAAATGATCGGTGTAATGAAAATCTTAAAAGCCGCAGCAGGCCCAAACCGGACTCCTGAATTTCAAAGCACGCATCCCGATCCGGAGAATAGAATTCAGAAGATAAAAGATGCCATAAAAAAATATCGGGGATATTAGGCAATTCGACGAAATCTGCACTATTTCCTGTGAAATTCAACACCGGTTAACGCAAATATCTATTTATCTATTTATTGTGCGGTTAAACTTAATTATTTAACTTTAAGTAATTGTCTGTATACATTTGTTACAGAGAACACTGAAAATATTACCCCCTTACCGGTAAAAGGTAAGTATTCATTGTCCTCCTAACCTTGTTTTGCATTGCCCCAATTGATGCATTACACAACCTAGCTATGATTAAAGTTTAATTTTAAATCATGACTTATGGGGACATTATTACTTTTTAAAGAAATTTATTTAGACGCGTTTAAAGATACAACACCTAAATTGCGATTGGTGGTTTGGTTTCTCAAGAGCTTTTCCTGGTTTTGTTTCTTTTGCCTGTTGGTTCTGTTCTATGCCTTTGCATACAGACTCATAACCGGGTATACTTTTTAATTCGCAACCTGATTCTTAGTTAATTTTAATTTCGTACTTTTTAGAGAGCACAAAAAATCCGCTGCAACCACAGCGGATTTTTTTCTAACACTAACTGATCCAACATCACCAATCAAACTATTTTTAGCTGCTCAATGCTTCATTTATTACGGCTAGCGCCTCCTTAGCACCGGATAGTTCAGCGTATTTTTTAGCGGTAAACCCCTGGCGGGATTTTACTTTTAAGTCAGCCCCATGAGTTATTAAAAGATTCAGGATTTCCACCCGATTATAACGAGCAGCATACATACTCGGTGTCATTCCACTTGATTTTTCATTTACATTCGCACCAAGCGATATTAAAGATCTTACCGTATCAATATCTCCTTTAGCGACGGCCAGGCAAAACGGAGATATGTTTTTAGTTTCTTTGACCAGGCTTATCGCTGTGTCTTCCAATACGTTTTGATGATCTGCTGCGGCATACATTCCTGTAGAAATCGTGGCAATAGCCAATGCCATGGTTAACAATGTTTTTTTCATGATGAACGGTTTTTTAAGGTTATAAGATTCTGTTCGTTGTATTAAAATGACGACTTATTTTTTAAAATGTTTCACCAAAGTTTCTTAAATAACATAAATTTAACCTTTGATTAAGTAATTTGTTAAATTCAGGCATAGCCCTTACACAGCAGTAGCTTTTTTCTAACTTTTGCTTTAAATGGCACAGACTGATGTATTTTGTCAGTCTTGATTTCCCTTAGATTTTCTTTTAAGAGTTTAGCGAAGTACTAAAACAAGGAAACTGTATTCCTAATACTTGGGGCGTTTTACCAGTCTTCCCTTTTTGGCATCGAGAAAGATACAAACACCCGAAGCGTTAATCAGTTCCACCTGAGTATCATTAAGACGACGGATATTTCTATATGGTTCATCGAGCTTAAAATAACGATCGTCTCCTATTTTAATAAGCTTATCACTTACCTGCCAGGTAGTAAATCCGAATACTTTAGTTACGCCGAACACATTTCTTGGATAATTACTGTGGTCGGGAACTTCCAGGAGTACTACATAGTTATCCTTGAATTCCACTACTTTTTTACGGGGTGCTCAAAGCGCACTACCCATTGTGTCGGACTTAAAGACGTAAGTATATTGCTACTGATAACATAGCTCATAAATGCGGGGTTTTGTTTGGTTTTTTTGAATAAATTGTCGTAAAAAATAAGGAATTGTTTAGAAAAATTTAAATCTTAACAACATAATTCGACAAGTGCAATTATTATTCCAAAAAGATCCCGGGAATAAAAGCGTGATATTTATACGAAATTAAAAGACTGGCTAATCTCTGGGCTTTTAAAAAAAGTAGGGGTTTAATGCCCTATATTCTTTAAATATTCTATGCTGTTTTAAATATTAAACCCGTACCCGGGTGCCCGTTTAAAACACAACGGGATAATTCCCCTTTATTTTATGTGTGCTAAGAGGAGATCTCGATGGCTATTAAAAAACAACAAGCCTCTTTTGGAGGCTTGTGTTTTAGATAAATAATTGAGTATCAACTATGTTTTTTAATTATTTGATAAAAGTGCCCGTTTGAAACATTACCAAAAAGAAGTACTTCATACCCCAATTCCCAGAAGTAATAGAGAAAATATGAACTATTTAAAAAGCCTTTACGGTCGGGTTTTAATTCCTTCTTATGACATTTATATGCTTAAAAGTTCCAAAATCTTATAAAAGGCTCGTTTTTTACAGATATTGTTTTAACCATCACTTTTAAACATCTTATTCTTCAAAAAGCTTTATAAATATTCTTTCACACCTTATCTTTGATCGAATAAAGTAATTCAGATGTCAAAAAACGTACTCCTGATGATCCTGGACGGTTGGGGAATTGCCTCCGATCCAAAGGTATCAGCCATAGACCAGGCAAACACTCCTTTTATTGATTCGCTATATAAAAAATACCCTCATGCCACCTTACTTACCGATGGGATGCATGTAGGACTGCCGGAAGGGCAAATGGGAAACAGCGAAGTGGGCCATATGAATCTGGGGGCTGGCCGTATTGTATATCAGGATCTGGCTAAGATTAACCTGGCTGTTAAAAACCGGGAATTCCTCAGTGAAAAAACTCTGACGGATGCTTTTTCGTATGCCCGTACTCATGACAAAAATGTTCACTTTCTCGGTTTATTAAGCGATGGCGGTGTTCATTCTCATATAGACCACCTGAAAGGTCTTTTAAGTGCTGCCAGGGAATACGGCTTGCCAAAAGTCTTTGTTCATGCTTTTACCGACGGAAGGGATGTTGACCCCAGAAGCGGAAAGGGCTTTGTACGGGATATTCAGGATTATTGCAAGCATACCGGAGCTCATCTGGCATCGGTGGTTGGAAGGTATTATGCCATGGACAGGGATAAACGATGGGAGCGTACCAAACTGGCTTACGATTTGCTGGTAAACGGAAAGGGAACCGCCAGTACCAACCCGGTGGCATCGGTACAGGATAGTTACGATCAGGGGGTTACCGATGAGTTTATAAAACCCATCATTTCGGTTGATGAGCACGGACAGCCAACAACAACCATACAGGAAGGAGATGTTATTGTATTTTTTAACTTCAGGACAGACCGGGGCCGGCAATTAACGCAGGTGCTTTCTCAACAGGATTTCAGGGAATACAATATGCATAAACTCCCGCTGTATTATGTAACTATGACCAACTACGATGATACTTTTGAAAATATCAGCGTTATATATGAGAAAGACCATGTTACCCATACACTTGGAGAAATACTGGCTCAAAATAACAAGAAGCAAATACGTATTGCCGAAACGGAAAAATACCCTCATGTTACCTTCTTTTTTAACGGGGGACGGGAGGAGCCCTTCCCCGGAGAAAAGCGTATCTTATGCCCTTCTCCCAAGGTAGCCACCTACGACCTTCAGCCGGAAATGAGTGCTTACGACATTACCCGTGCAATCATTCCGGAGTTAGCGAAAAAGGAAGCTGATTTTATTTGTCTAAATTTCGCCAATCCGGATATGGTAGGCCATACCGGTGATATGAACGCCGCAATAAAAGCATGTGAAACGGTAGATGCCTGCGCAAAGCAAGTGGTAACAACCGCACTTGAAAATGGATATACTTCCATTATAATAGCCGATCACGGGAATTGCGATATCATGGTTAATGAAGACGGTACGCCCAATACGGCACATACCACCAACCCTGTTCCCATTATTGTGGTGGATAAAGACATTAAAAAGGTTAAAAGTGGTATATTGGGAGATATTGCCCCGACAATACTGGCGCTTATGGAGCTCCCTCAACCAAAAGAAATGTCTCAAAAATCGCTAATATAAATTTGACAAAATGAAAAAGTTTATCACAAGAACAACGGCTTTGCTGTTCGGTTTATCCCTAATAACAGCCTGTGGTTCGCAAAAAACAACTACCGAAACAAAGTCGGAAAAAGAGGAAATTGTTGCAATCGCCCCTCAGGAGCCTATTAACCAAACGGTTCCATACCGGGAAAGTGTTATGCTTTTAGGAAAAGCCGATCGGGAAGGATTTGCCCAGGAGCCATTTTCTTCATGGTTCGATTCAAACTATGCGGGTTATTCCACAGATGAAAAGACTCTGGTAAAATTAAAGCCACTCGTTAACGACATTCAAATTAAAGTATTTATGGGCACCTGGTGCGGAGACAGTAAACGAGAAACCCCAAGGTTCTATAAAGTATTAGACGCCCTTGAGTTTGACCAATCCAATATGGATCTGGTTACTGTTGACAGAACCAAAACCACTCCGGACGGGCTTGAAAAAGGGCTTCATATTATACGTGTTCCCACTTTTATCTTTTACAAAGACGGAAAAGAGATAAACAGAATTGTGGAATACCCCGTGGAGACGCTCGAAAAAGACATGTTAAGCATATTGAGTGGTGAACCCTATAAGCATTCGTATGCGCAATAATCCTTAACGGGTTGCCTCGTAATACGCTCTATCAATAGCTTCCCTGTGATCGGGATGTGCTATATTTATAAGTGATTTTACACGTTGCTTCAGTGTTTTTCCGTATAAATATGCCACTCCGTATTCGGTAATGATGTAATGCACATGGGCCCGGGTAGTTACCACACCGGCGCCGCGATTCAGGAAAGGTACAATACGGCTCACCCCTTTTTTAGTAACCGACGGCAGGGCTATAATAGCGCGCCCCCCTTCGCTAAGTGAGGCACCGCGGATAAAATCCATTTGCCCCCCTACTCCGGAATACATGGAGCTTCCAATAGAGTCTGCACATACCTGGCCGGTTACATCTACTTCAATTGCAGAGTTAATAGCCACCATTTTAGGATTCATTTTTACCTGAGACACATCATTGACAAAAGACGCATCGCGTAACTCGATAAACGGATTATCATCCACATAGTCATATAAACGTTTCGATCCTATTAAAAAAGTGGCCATTGCCCGACCCGGATTAACGCCTTTGTAGTTTCCGTTGATCACATCTTTGGCAATAAGATCGATAACCCCGTCGGAAAACATTTCCGTATGCAATCCCAGATCTTTATGATTGTACAATTTACCGAGAGCAGCATTCGGAATCGAGCCTATTCCCATCTGAAGGGTACTGCGGTCTTCTATTAATTCGGCTATATAACCTCCTATTTTATCCTCTTCCGGGCTTACGGGCCCTATCTTGTGTTCATAAATGGGTGTATCTACTTCTACCAGAATATCAATTTCCGATATGTGAATAATCCCGTCTCCGTGAGTTCTGGGCATTTGCGGATTGATCTGAGCCACCACCTGTTTGGCATTCTCTATGGCTGCCAGTGTAGCTTCTACCGATACTCCCAGAGAACAATATCCGTGTTTATCAGGTGGTGATACATGGATAAATGCTACGTCTAAAACAATAATACGCTTGCGAAAGAGTCGCGGTAGCTCACTCAGAAAAACCGGTGTATACGATCCGTTTCCGCTTTTCAATGTATGCCTTACATTTTTACCGAGGAAGAAAGAGTTTACATGAAAGCTTTCTTTGAATTTTACATTGGCATAACGAGCTTCTCCTTCGATATGCAAATGACAGATCTCAACGTTGCGCAGTTGCGCAGCACGATCGGTTAATGCGTTTGCCAATATCGTAGGAGCCGCAGCGGCAGCCTGTAAATAAACTTTATCTCCCGACTTAACGATTTCCACCGCTTCTTCGGCAGTTTTATATTTGCTCATCCCTATTATTTTAAAGCACAAAAATAAAGAAGAGAATACTTAAAAAACATGATATTTTTCATTTTCAGATAATATTAATACCCTATGTATCGCTAACTTTTTCGATACAAATAATCCGTATCTTTGCCCTCATGATTAAAATTAAAACCAAAGAGGAAATAGAATTGATGCGTGAAAGTGCATTGATCGTATCTAAAACGCTGGGAATGCTTGCTGCGGAAGTAAAACCCGGAGTAACTACCCTGCATTTGGATGCACTTGCCGAAACTTTTATCAGAGACCACGGAGGGATTCCCGGATTCCTGGGTTTGTACGATTTTCCTAATACACTTTGTATGAGCCCCAATGCCCAGGTGGTTCATGGAATTCCCAATGATGAACCTCTGAAAGAAGGAGATATTATTTCTATTGATTGCGGTGTGGTAAAAAATGAATTTTACGGCGATCACGCTTATACCTTTGAGGTAGGCGAGGTAGATCCGGAAACTAAAAAACTCCTTAAAATCACCAAGGAATCTCTTTATGAAGGCATACGTCAGTTCCGTGCCGGAAACCGGGTAGGAGATGTAGGCTATGCTATTCAGAAATACTGTGAAGATCACGGCTATGGCGTTGTAAGAGAACTGGTTGGTCATGGATTGGGAAGGAAAATGCACGAGGATCCGGAAATGCCTAATTACGGAAAAAGAGGACGAGGAAAAAAATTCAGAGAGGGTATGGTAGTGGCTATCGAGCCTATGATTAACAGAGGAACCCGACGTATAAAGCAACTTCGGGACGGGTGGACAATCCTCACTGCAGACGGACAGCCCAGTGCGCACTTTGAGCATAATGTGGCTATTGTTGACGGGAAACCCGAATTGCTTTCAACCTTTTCTTATATCTATGAAGCTTTGGGTATTACTTCGGATGAAGAAAATGAATTCAGACAAAAAGCACTCGTTTTATAGAAAATAACATGATCGCACAAATCGCTCATATACCGGAGAGAGAAATCGCTGCAGGCATAACAGCCCGGTTTCTTCATACGGAAAACAATACGCTGGCATTTGTTGAATTGGAAAAAGATGCTCTTCTCCCCGCTCATAACCATGTTCATGAACAAACCACCAGAGTTATGAAGGGCAGGCTCGAAATAACAGTTAATGGAAAAAAGCAAATGCTGGAGGAAGGCGCCATAATCACTATTGATTCCTACGCCGAGCACAGTGCCCGGGCGATAACCCCATGTACGGTTATGGATGTTTTTTACCCGGTTCGCGAAGATTATAAATAACACCCGTTTGAAAACCCTTTTTAAGTTTATCCTAAGCGTATTTCCCAGGCCAATACTCATTAAATTAAGTTATTGGACCAGGCCTCTTTTGGTTTTATGGATGAAAGGGGATAAATATACCGATCCTATCGACGGGAAAAGTTTTAAGCGGTTCCTTCCGTATGGGTACGAGCAACCCCGTGAAAATGTTTTATCACCGGGCACACTTTCCCTGGAGCGGCACCGGCTTATGTGGTTGTATCTGAAAAATGAAACTTCCTTTTTTACAACTCCTCTAAAGGTTTTACATTTTGCTCCTGAACAGGCATTTTATAAAAGGTTTAAATCGCAAAAAAACCTGGATTATACCACCACCGATCTCGAATCTCCTCTGGCAGACGTAAAAGCCGATATTTGCAATCTGCCATTTCACGATAATGAATTCGATGTAATTTTCTGCAATCATGTTTTAGAGCATATCCCGGATGACACCAGGGCATTATCGGAGCTTTATCGTATTTTAAAACCTAACGGATGGGGGATTTTTCAGGTGCCTCAGGATCTGAATAGAGAGCATACTTTTGAAGATAATTCGATTACCGATAAAAAAGAACGCGCTCGTGTTTTCGGGCAGTACGATCACGTAAGGGTTTACGGCCTGGATTATTTTGACAAACTGCGTTCGGCAGGGTTCTCCGTAGACGAAGTGAATTATACTTCCGAATTTTCGGAGGAGGAAATTCAGCGATACCGCCTGGCAAAAGGCGAGATCTTACCGGTTGTAAGAAAGTAAAGCGAGTGGTTTACTGCTGGGGGAATCCATTTAGCGAAAGGGTTTCCAGTTCATTTTCTTCATTCTCAAATATTACAAACGCCTTTAATTCAGGCATTTTCTTTACAAACGCCTTTATTTTATCCATGCGCATTGCCTGAAGCGCGGTGGCAAAGGCATCTGCCGTCATACAATCGCTTGCAATAACCGAAACGCTTAACACATTTGTTTTACTCGGATACCCCGTTCTGGTATTTATGATATGGGCATATCGGTTGCCGTAATCGTCCAGTTTAAACTTTCTGTAAGTCCCGGAGGTTGCCATAGCTGCATTTTCCAGGGAGATTGCCTTTAGTGGAGACTCCCTTATTCCTTCAAAATTAGGGGTGTCAATCCCTATCATCCATGTTTTTCCCTTTTGGGTATTGTATCCTTTACAGCGGATTTCCCCTCCTATTTCCACTAAATAATTTTCGATGTGTTTTGCTTCCAGAAATTCCGAAATCAGGTCTACTCCGTAGCCCTTGGCAATCGCATTAAAGTCGAGGAAGGTATCAGGGTTTTCCTTGATGACCTCCAATCCGTTTATTTTAACTTTATACAATCCTACCGACCGCATTAAACTGTCTATCTTAAGGCTGTCCAGCGATTGAATTTTACCCCCGGGACCAAAATCCCATGCATTAACCACGGCTCCTACGGTAGGATCAAAAACACCATCGGTAAGCTGGTGAATTTTTTTTGATGCCATAAAAACGGTTTTAAAGTGGCTGTCTACCACATTCGATTCGTTCCTGTTTACTTTTGAAATATTCGAATCTTCCTGGTAGGTTGACATGGATTGATTGACAACCGCTATCAGGCTATCAAACGATTTCTGAAAATTATTGGAACCATCGTATACCACCGAATAGGTAGTTCCAAAGGCATTTCCCAATATTGAAGTGCTTACCGGTTCTTCTTTACACGATAAAAATACAGTAAGTAATATACAGATTGCGATGCGTTTCATTAGTTTAAGTGTGTTTCAATATATTGTATGCCATTATACTCCAGCAGGTATTCCTCGTCCAGATATAAGGGTAACTCCTCCCCCTTTGGATTTCCGAGCCCGACACCGGCGTACAATACCTTTGCATTGTTTTTATGGGCGTGTTTTTTAAAGGCTTCCATCCATATAACATCATAATTGTTAGGGTTGTCAGGTAATATGACTGCTCTAACAATTACAAAAAAATATTGATTGTTTTTATCGACACAAACAAACTGAGGGTGCTTTTTGAGTTTACTGTTCACCGCAATAAATTCAAAACCGCGTTCCTCCAGCTCCCTGCCAACCAGATTCATGGCCAAATTATGAAGCTCCTGTTCCGAGAGAGGTTTTCCCATCTGGCAAAATTACTATTATTTATCGGTATCAGCGGCTTCGAGGTTAACAGAAAAATTTCCGTTTGTATTTAAAAACAGGTAAACCGGATAAAGTGAAACACAAACTTCTTATAGATTCTTACCTAAATCTTATTTACGCTCTTTTTTGTATCTTAATAAAGTAAAATCAAATCAGATTATCACGTTATGAAAACAAACCCTCGTTTTGATTTGGCCGCAGTGAAATTGTACACTGCTTTTTATGAGCAACGGTTACATCCGGAATGTCACAGGCAGTGTGCGGTGGGTACCATCTGTGATAATTCGGATATGTGGAAGCATCTTACCGACCGGCACGGATCGCTTCAACTCAGTTATACGGGATTGGTAAATCAGAAATTTGGCCGTAAATTCTTCGGGTATACGCCATTGGAACTTCTTCAGATAGAAGTAGCTTTTTTAAAAGGCTGCGGTTATAAGGTACCGCTTCACCATAAAAACAAAAATCCCGATCCATTAGATAAAGATGTTCTCTTTAATGGCATGACTGCTGTAATAAAGTTATTGTGTGCTTTTGAAGGAATTCACAATACTATGGATTATATAGTACGGTATTTATCGGAAGTTAATAAAAACCACCCTGCACCAAACGTTTAACGGATAGGCGTTTACAAAAGAATTTGTATGAGTTTAAACATAAAATCCCGGTGTTATACCGGGATTTTATGTAACTACTTTCAAATAGCGTATAAGCTCATTTTTTTACTATCCTCCAAAATCATCAAATCGGATATGCTCGTCGGGGATACCGAAATCCTCACCCATTTTCTGAACGGCTTTATTCATGAGGGGAGGACCACAAAAATAAAGTTCAATATCTTCGGGAGATTCGTGATGGTTTAAATAATTCTCTATGACACAACTGTGTACAAAACCAACGAATCCATCGCCTTCCTCATCGTGTATGTCTTTTTTTACCTTCCAATTATCTTCCGGAAGCGGTTCGGACAGAGCAATGTAAAATTTAAAATTCGAAAACTCGTCTTCGAGCTCTCTAAAGTGATCCAGATAAAAGAGTTCACGTTTAGATCTACCGCCGTACCAATACGTTACTTTACGACCTGTTTTCAGGGTTTTGAATAAGTGGTAAAGATGAGAACGCATGGGGGCCATTCCGGCACCTCCACCAACGTATAACATCTCGGAATCGGATTCATTGATAAAGAACTCTCCGTAAGGTCCGGAAATGGTAACCTTATCGCCCGGTTTCTTTGCAAAAATATAAGAGGACGCTATTCCCGGATTCACGTTCATCCATCCATTTTTAGATCTGTCCCATGGTGGAGTAGCCACCCGGACATTCAGCATAATTTCTCTTCCCTCCGCAGGATAGGATGCCATGGAATAAGCGCGCTCTACCGTCTCCGTATTTTTCATAACGAGTGGCCATAGATTAAATTTATCCCACTCCATTTTAAACTTATCAGGCGTTTCGTGTTCTTCCGGATGTGCAGTGATATCAATATCGGCATACTTCACTTCACACGGGGGGATCTCAATTTGTATATACCCTCCGGGTTTATAGTTCATATCTTCAGGAATTTCCACAACAAACTCCTTAATAAAAGAAGCCACATTGTAATTCCTTACCACGACGGCTTCCCACTTTTTTATTCCGAATACTTCTTCAGGAATGGTTATTTCCATATCCTGTTTTACCTTAACCTGACATGCCAGACGAGCACCGTGCTCCAGTTCTTTTCTTGTAAAGTGAGGCGTTTCGGTAGGTAATGCCTCTCCTCCACCTGAAAGTACATGGCACTCACACTGTATACAGGTTCCTCCGCCTCCACAAGCCGAAGGGAGAAATATTTTCTGATTTCCCAATGTTGATAGCAAACTACCTCCGGAGCCTACCTCAATTTCCTTTTCGCCATTAATTTTAATTTTAACCGGGCCTGAAGGAGATAATTTCTGTTTCACCACCAGTAGTAATGCAACCAGTAATAAAGTTACTACCAGGAAAGCTGCAACCGTTGCTACGATCGTTCCTAATGTACCTGCTGCTAATATCATGTTATTCTATTACTTTAGTTTTGTTATCTGCCAAAATTTTCACTTCGTCCTTATCCTTGGCTGTTTTTTGTTCAACCTGCACGGTATTTTGTGTTACTTCGGTTTCTTCGTCCCCGCCGGTTAACATACCTCCGAAACTCATAAAACCAATGGCCATTAGGCCGGTGATAATAAACGTAATCCCCAATCCTCGAAGGGGAGCCGGAACGTTTGAATACCTTATCTTTTCCCTGATGGCTGCGATGGCTAAAATGGCCAGAAACCATCCTATTCCGGATGCAACACCATAGTTAAACGCCAGTCCGAGTGTTGGAATTTCCCGTGATTGCATAAACAAGGATCCTCCTAAAATAGCACAGTTTACTGCGATAAGAGGAAGGAAAATACCCAGTGAATTATACAGGGAAGGTGAAAATTTTTCCACTACGATTTCCACCAGTTGTACCATGGTTGCTATTGTAGCAATAAACATGATAAAAGAAAGAAAGCTCAGGTCATAATCGGCATATTCGGGTCCTAACCACGAAAGAGCTCCTTCTTTTAAAATATACTGGTCTAAAAGCCAGTTTAGCGGTACAGTAATGGCCAATACAAATATTACGGCAGCACCAAGGCCAACCGCTGTTGAAACTTTTTTAGATACGGCCAGGTAAGAGCACATTCCGAGGAAGGTGGCAAAAACCATATTATCTATAAAAATCGATTTAAAAAATAGTTCTATATGTTCCATATTTCTTAGTATCTAGTCTTTTTACGATTGTTTTCGGCTTATAAATACATCCGTACAAACCGGTTACGACTAATTTTAATGATCTTCAATTAAGGCTTTATTCCTGCTGCGCTGAACCCATATAATGATTCCCACGACAATTAAAGCCATGGGCGACAACAACATAAATCCGTTATTTTCATATCCTAACGCATATAATCCGGTTTTATCGATCGGATTCCCTAAAACGGGATACCCCAGAAGCGTACCGGATCCTAATAGTTCTCTGAAAAAACCAACAATAATAAGAATCAATCCGTATCCGGCGGCGTTCCCAATTCCGTCTAAAAACGACCTCCACGGACCGTTCCCCAGGGCAAATGCCTCGAAGCGTCCCATGATAATACAATTGGTAATAATCAATCCTACAAATACAGATAACTCTTTACTGAGTTCATAAGCAAACGCCTTTAAAACCAGGTCTACAATAATTACCAATGTTGCCACCACCGTTAACTGGACTATAATTCTGATTTTGGAAGGAATAATATTCCTCATCAGTGATATAACCACATTCCCCACACCTAATACAAAGAGTACGGAGATCGCCATTACAATCGATGCTTTGAGCTGTGCCGTAATAGCCAGGGCCGAACAAATTCCGAGTACCTGAATGGTAATCGGGTTATTATCTGCTAGCGGGTCTAATATTAACTTACTGTCTTTTCTAGATAAAAGTCCCATATACTAGTTGTTTTTTAATTTTTGAAAATACGGTTGATACAATTTCAAATCGTTACGAATCATTGCCGAAACGCCATCTCCGGTAATCGTAGCTCCTGCTATGGCATCTACTTCATTATCTTCTTTATCTTCATTTTTTGGGTCCGCATTGGATTTTGATACGGTAATTCCTTTAAAATTACCCGAATTATCCAGGAGGTGTTCCCCTATAAAATCATCCATAAAAAAGCGTTCTTTTATATTAGCTCCCAAACCGGGGGTTTCTCCTTTATGGTCAAAATACGCACCCTGAATCACCATATCTTTATCCATGGCTACATAAGCCCAAATGGCATCCCACAGTCCTTTTCCACGAATCGGAGCAATATAATATGTCTTCCCGTCTTTTTCTCCTACGAACAGAGGAAGCCGTCTGCTGTATTCATCATCTTTGGCCAGTGCCTGTTCTTTTTTAACATCAATAAGGTAAGCATGCGCATCTTCGGTTACTTCATCTCCCTGGATTACCAGTTGTTTTTTGATGTACTGAGAAAATAATTCCGGGGCCTTATCGGTAGAAACAAAAACGGCACTATTGCCTTCATTTTCGTTAACCCCCATGGCATACAAAATATTTTGTTGTTTCTCTAAGCGCTTATTTTCCGTAATTGTAGGCTTTAAATAGGAGGCTAAAAAAGCTAGTAGAGCTCCTACCACTATGACCATTCCAATAGCAAAAAATACGGTATATGAGTTTTTGTCTGTTCTTTTTTCCATGATTATGCAGTTTTTGCTTTAAGACGCTTCAGTCTTCTTTTAACATTTCCGCGAACCACATAGTGGTCAATCGTTGGTGCAAATACGTTCATAAGGAGAATAGCGAGCATTACACCTTCCGGGTACGCCGGATTAAATACTCTGATAAGGATTGAAATAAATCCTACCAGGAACCCGTATATCCATTTTCCTCTGTTTGTTTGAGAAGCCGTAACCGGGTCGGTTGCCATAAATACGGTACCAAAGGCAAATCCACCTATAATTAGATGATGCCACCATTGTGTACTCATAAGCGTATAGAATTTACTTCCTTCTCCTATCCATCCGGCATCGACCACTCCATTAAAGATTAATCCCATAACCACGGCACCAATCACAGACGACAGCATAATACGCCAGCTTCCTATTTTCGTAAAAATGAGGAATAACCCGCCTAACAGAATTAAAAAGGTAGAGGTTTCACCTACCGAACCGGGAATGTAACCAAAAAACATATCGGAAACCGAATAGGCGAGGTCTTTTCCCTGTGCATAGGCTCCTAAAACGGTTTCACCGGAGATAGCATCGGGTGTTCCTGCTCGTTCCACGGCTCCATGTACCCACACTTTATCACCTGACATCCAGGTTGGATATGCAAAAAACAGAAATGCCCGAATAGTAAGAGCAGGATTCAGAATATTCATTCCCGTGCCTCCAAAAACCTCTTTTCCAATAACCACTCCAAAAGCAACAGCTACGGCCAGCATCCACAAGGGAATATCGACCGGTACAATCAGGGGCACCAACATACCCGTTACCAGATATCCCTCTTCTACTTCGTGCTTTTTTATAACGGCAAACAGAAATTCGATAGCCAGCCCTACCCCGTAGGATATAATGACCAAAGGCAATATCTTTTTAATCCCTATTAAAAATGCATCCCAGGAAAGAAATTCCACGGGAGTTCCCAGTGCCGCATAATACTGATATCCCGCATTAAACATACCAAATATCAAACACGGTATCAAAGCCATGATCACCGTGTTCATGGTACGTTTCAAATCGTCGGCAGCCTTGATATGAGTCCCTTCATGGGTAATCTCATTGGGTAAGTATAAAAATGTATGGATCGCATTAAAAGCAGGAGCCATTTTGGTTCCTTTATACTTCTCTTTTAAATTGTGTAATGTACTTTTTAAACCCATGGTTATCCTATTTCTTTAATCATTAAGTCCAAACCTTCTCTGATAATTTTTTGATGCGGTTGTTTAGATACACAAACAAATTCCGTCAATGCAAAATCTTCCGGTGCCACTTCATACATTCCCAGGGCTTCCATTTCATCCAGATCTTTATACATACATGCTTTTAACAATTGCATTGGATAAATATCAAGTGGAAAAACCTCTTCGTAGTTTCCCGTAACTACAAATGCTCTGTGTTCGCCATTTGTATTGGTATTAAGGTCGTATTTCCTATTGGGGAACAACCAGGAAAAAGTAAGGGCCCGCGATGTGGAGACTTTATTAAAAACAGGTTTGTTCCATCCGAAAAATTCATAATCATTTCCTTCCGGAATCACTGTGATGGTATTACTGTAATAATCTAAAAAACCATCAGGCTGTACTTGCTTTCCAGTTAACACATCCCCTGAAATAATTCTCATATTGGCATCTTTATCTACTCCCTTATCGTAAATCATAGTTGCCACTTCGCTTCCTATTTTGGTAATACAATACCTGGGTTTTTTAATTGAAGAACCCGTCAGCGCCACCATACGCTCCGCATTAAATTTTCCGCTCAGCAGTAATTCTCCGATAAGAACCAGGTCTTGCGGATTTACGGTCCATACCACTTCGCCTTTATTAATCGGATCGATCTTATTAATCAACGTACTTACATTGCCTGCAGGATGAGGGCCTGAAATTCTGTGTAAAGCAATTCCCGATAAACCTGCCATTGGCGAGTTTCCGCTCTTTCCGACACCTACATGGATGTTTCCGTCAGTAAGTTTTCCCAACGCCGTAATGGCGGCTTGTAGTACAGTTTCCTTACCCTGCAATACGTAATCGTAATCTGCTGCTAACGGAGCCGTTGCATAGGCTGAGATAAAAATGGCTTTTGGTTTTTTTTCAGGATCGGCTATAATATCATAAGGCCGCTGTTTAATAAATGGCCAGCAACCCGTTGCCAGTAAATGTTTCCTAACAGCCGTTGCATCGGCTGTGTCTACATCAAAAGAACCGTGATCTGCATAAACCTGTTCCTTATCAGCCTGAAGTTTTACTGATAAAATGCGTCTTTTTGCTCCTCGAACGATATCGATGATTTCTCCGGAAACGGGAGAAACAAACTTAATATCTTCATTAGACTTATCGTAAAAAACAGTTTCTCCTGCTTTTACCTTAGATCCTAATTTCGTAACCATTTTTGGAATAACGCCGTGGAAGTCTTCAGGTCTTATTGAATAAAAGTTACTTACGATTGCTTTTTCTGTAGTTTTTTCAGCTTCTCCTTTTAACTTTATGTCCAGACCTTTTTTAATTCGAATGTCGTTTGACATATTATAAATCTATTTATTAATAGTTGTGACTTTGATTTTGAAGCGATTCAAAAATTCCTGCAAATTTATGATTTATCATATTGTTTTCATAATAAAACCAAATAAATTTAGATCATCGTACGGCTTCGCAAAAAACGGGTATGCTTTTTGTTTATATTTACTCCGTGAACTTTGATAACATGTGGCAAAAAACAACCATTACACTTGTTTTTATCTGGATCCAAACCCTTGTTGGTGCCCAGGTACAACAGGAAGTAATCCCTCCGGATTTTATAAAAAGTATCTCTTTTAAAAGTTCTAATCCGGGCGATCAGTTTCCCGTGGTTAAACTGGGGGATGCATTTTTTTTGGAGTTTGACGATATCACAGCAGAGGAAAACGATTATTACTATAAAATTATTCACTGTAATTACGATTGGACTCCTTCAGATCTTTTAAAATCACAATATCTTCAGGGCTTTGACAATCAACGGATTGTTAACTACCGCAATTCATACGGCCCGCTTCAACCCTATTCGCATTATTCGCTGGAACTTCCGAATTCCGCTACCCGATTTAAAATCACGGGAAACTATATGTTGGAAATCTATAACTCCTACGATGAATTGCTCTTTTCCCGACGTTTTGTAATTTTCGCAGATCGCGTTCAGGTGGGGGTAGCTCTTAAGAGATCGAGAGATCTGAGTGTAATTAATCAGGCTCAAACCGTTCAGTTTGAAATAAACGCGCGGGATTATCCGTTGGTCAATCCATTGCAAACCGTGCATGTGGCCATTTTGCAAAACCATCACTGGCCTTCTGCGATAGTAGACATTAAACCGCAATTTACGGTTGGCAATGCGCTCATTTACAAATACGATGCTGAAACCCGTTTTTACGGCGGCAATGAATACTATAATTTTGACACCAAGGATCTCCGAGTAACTACCGCCGCCATTCAGTATATAGAAAAAAAAGAAGTGTACCACCATTTCCTATATACCAATATTGTTAGAAATAATCTTCCATACACATACTTTCCGGATATAAACGGTGATTTTGTAATTCGAACCCTGCAGGGTGAGGACAGCGCTACGGAAGCTGAGTATACGCGGGTACATTTTAGTCTGGCCTATGAGGAATTTATGGGGCTCAATGAAATTTACGTATTCGGAAAGTTCAATAATTATGCGCTGACCGAAGAAAATAGGTTAAAATTCAACGAAGAGACGGCCTTGTTAGAAACGTCACTTTTACTTAAACAGGGGTTCTACAATTATAAGTACGTAATGGCTGACGATCAGGGAAGGATTGACGATATCTCCATAGATGGTAGTTTCTACGAAACTGAAAACAACTACCTGGTACTGGTGTATTACCGTGATTTTGGAGCCCAATATGACAGCTTAATCGGGATAGGAAGTGCCTCCTCGGTTAACATTACAAATTAATGGTATCTTTATAGCAGTTTAACCGACCTAAAAAATGAATACCGATAATCTTCAGTCTGAGGAAAAACAGCCAGTTCCTTCGGAAAGGCACGTCTTAAAATACCGGGGTGTTAAATGCCTTAATTGCGATCATCCCCTTGATTTAAGCCATAAGTACTGCCCTAATTGTTCGCAAATAAACAGCACCAAAAAGGTGGCTTTTAAAGATTTGTTGGACGAGTTTTTTTCCAGTATGATTTCATACGATTCCAAGCTGAGAAAAACATTGGGAGCTATGATATTGAAACCGGGAAAAATTACCAGTGAATATATAGCGGGAAAGCGAGTTGCCTATACCAACCCTTTTCGGTTTCTGTTAAGCCTTGCCATTGTATACTTCCTCATGCTGAATTTCTCCAGCAATTTCAGTAAACTGGATCGATTCGGACTGGATCAGGAAACACCCTCCAATATTACCGTTGGGTTTAATAATGTTAATCTGGAAGCCCTGGATGAAGAGGATAAGGAAATTGCTGCCGCCTCGTTAGACACATTGCAGGCGGTTACCCTAAATCAAAAGCAAAAGGATTCGCTGCACTTGCTGGATCCCGGTTCTTTTTTTAAAAGCCTCGAGGGAAAAACAAGATTTACCCGATACAGCAACAAATCTGAATTCTTTCAGTACGCTATTCGCAAAAAGAAACTGTACAGTTACGAACAGGCATTAGACTCGCTTGCGGTACCCGATTCGTTCGAAAATAAAATGACCTACAGTATGGGGCAAAGCATGCTCCGGGTAGCACAGCAGCCAGGGTCTTATATCAACTATTTAATTTCCAAACTTCCTTTTTTTATATTTTTCTTTCTACCCATTTTTGCCATTTTTGTCTGGGTGCTTTATTCGAAAAAGAAGTTTAATTATATGGACCACCTGGTCTTTAGTTTTCACACGCAATCCATGTTTATCATTCTGCTTATCATAGCATTTATAATCAATAGCATTATAAAGGTGGAGCTGGTTTGGCTGTTTTTACTCATCTTTTTATTTTATCTTTATAAAGCTATGAGAAATTTTTACAAACAGGGAAGATTTAAAACTATTGTTAAATTCTTACTACTTAACACTATTTTTTTTACTTTAGCAACTATATTGGCGTCCATATTTTTTGCCGGTAGTATTTTTATCTATTAAGCTGATGATCACGCAAGTAACCAAAGGGATTAAAATTTCTGTAGAGACCAGTTTTGAAGGTACTTTCTTCAAAAACTACAAGATGCATTTTGCCTTTGGGTACCGGATCACCATCGAGAATCAGAGTAAAGATTCCGTGCAGCTCACCTCGCGCCACTGGCAAATTTTCGATTCTTTAAACGATATAGAAATTGTTGACGGAGAAGGGGTTATTGGAAAAAAGCCGGTATTAAAGCCGGGAGAATCGCATACCTATAGCTCGGGCTGTTTGCTTACATCTCCCATCGGCTCTATGCGCGGATATTACAATATGGTAAACTTCACCTCAACGAAACGATTCAGAGTGTTTATTCCTACCTTTAAGTTATGCGCTCCTTTTGCCATTAATTAATTCCAGCACCTTTCTTTAAACGGTATAACGCTCAGTGCGAAGTTGGTTAAAACTCATTGCCATTGTTTCCTATTTTAAAGCACCTTATTATGATCTCACCACCAAAAGGTCTCGGTGAGAAGCTAAAAAACCACTCCTGTTTTACCCGTTCATCTTCCCTTTCACCTACCTCCTAACTTATGTAACCACAGATACAAAAATGCTACAAGGTTTTTGTACCTTTGTCCCCATTAATTTTAATCACCTAAATGCATTTTATATGGGAAAAGGATTTTTTCAGGTACCCACAGCCATCAATGAGCCGGTAAAATCTTATGCTCCGGGAAGCCCGGAAAGAGATGCTGTTTTAAAACAGTATAAAGCGTATTTTAACGGAAAAGCTGATGTACCGTTATATATTGGAAAAGAAACCATTCGTACGGGAAATACAAAATCTATGACACCTCCTCATGATCATAAACATGAAGTGGGTATTTACCATATAGCAGAAAAAAAACATGTTGAATTAGCTATCTCCGAGGCATTAAAGGCAAGAGATGCATGGGCCGCTCTCAGCTGGGAACAACGTGCAGCCATTTTCCTTAGGGCAGCCGATCTTCTGGCCGGACCATATCGGGCCAAGGTTAACGCGGCCACTATGATCGCTCAATCTAAAACCATTCACCAGGCGGAAATAGATGCGGCATGTGAATTCATTGATTTTTTACGTTTCAATGTAGAATTCATGGCTTCTATTTATAATGAGCAGCCGGAATCTTCCGAAGGTATATGGAATCGTGTAGAATACCGTCCGTTGGAAGGATTTGTTTATGCGGTAACTCCGTTTAATTTTACTGCCATTGCCGGGAATTTACCTGCCAGTGCAGCTATGATGGGGAATGTTGTTGTTTGGAAACCCAGTGACAGTCAGGTATTCTCAGCCAATGTTTTAATGGAGGTATTCAAGGAAGCCGGAATGCCGGATGGTGTTATTAATATGGTATGTGGCGACCCTGTAATGATAACCGATACTGTACTGGCCAGTCCGGACTTCTCAGGTATTCACTTTACGGGCTCAACCTTTGTTTTTAAAGAATTATGGCGAAAGATCGGAGACAATATTCATACGTACAAAACCTATCCTCGTATTGTTGGTGAAACCGGTGGTAAAGACTTCATAATAGCCCATCCAAGTGCTAATGCCAGACAGGTAGCAACGGGAATTACACGAGGTGCTTTTGAATTCCAGGGGCAGAAATGTAGTGCCGCTTCCCGGGTGTATCTTCCTCAATCTATGGCCAATGATGTACTGAATTACGTAAAAGAAGATATTGCTTCGTTTAAAATGGGATCTCCGGAAGAGATGAGTAATTTTATTACCGCCGTTATACACGAAGGCTCTTTTGATAAGCTGGCCAAATATATTGATCAGGCCAGGCAGGATAAAGATGCGGAAATTATTGCAGGAGGTGGTTATAACAAAACAAAAGGGTATTTTGTAGAGCCTACCGTTATCTTAACTACAAATCCGAAATACACGACGATGGAAACCGAGTTATTTGGTCCTGTAGTTACAATTTACGTATATGATGACAAAGATTGGAGCGCTACCTTAAAACTGGTTGATACTACCTCGGAATACGCCCTGACAGGTGCCGTGTTCTCAACAGATCGATATGCCGTTGAAGAGGCTACCAAAGCACTTGAAAACTGTGCCGGTAATTTTTATATAAACGACAAACCTACAGGAGCGGTAGTAGGACAACAACCTTTTGGAGGCGCAAGAGCTTCAGGTACAAATGACAAGGCCGGGAGTGCCCAGAACCTGTTACGATGGGTATCGCCACGCCTTATTAAAGAAACATTTGTAAGTCCTTCGGATTATCGTTATCCTTTTTTAGGCGAATAATTAATCGCATATAAATCCAAAAAAACCCGTTTTAAGAACGGGTTTTTTAATATACCCTTTTTGTTACCAATGCGGAAATGCTTAACTTAGAGGATAACACCGTACCAATCGGTACACCCCCCCCCCGGAATATTTCCCCCTTTCCAGACATCTAAAAACCAGAGGTAAAGACACCTGTATTAAATATTTGGTGACGTATACCCCTTTAAACTTTTGATTATGAAAAGTAACACCAAACTGCTTTCGTTATTTATTAGTATCCTTATACTCACATACATCGGTTGCGACACGCAAAAAAAAGAAACTGCAACCCCTAAAAACACTTCGTCCAAAATTATTGTACTGGCTATTGACGGAGGAGGTATTAAGGGTATTATTCCGGCCATATTTTTACAGGCTATCGAAGACTCCCTATTAAAACAAAGTTATCAGTTGTTTGATTTGATAGGAGGAACTTCAACGGGGGGAATTATTTCTGTAGCGCTTACAACTCCGGATAAGTCTGCGGGTGATTCTTTACCGTATTCCGCGAGTTCCATTGTGGATGTTTACCGAAATGACGGAAGCGATATCTTTGTAAAACAGGGTTATGGCGATATCTATGCCAAGTATTATGCCGATAAAAACGGCAAGGGAGTTGAACCCTTTATACGAAGTATGGTAGGTGATTCTTTAAAACTAAGCGACACCTTTAAATTTATTCGCGGTCTAAACAGCTCCAGGGTTAAACAAATGTTTACCACTACATATATAGTAAACAGTTCGGGAGGCGCCATTACTGATCCGGAATTCGGAAAAGATTACGGCCCGTATTTATTTAACTGGAATGACGCCAATATTTCTGCGGATGACGATTATTATGTATGGGAGGCTGCCAGGGGTACCAGTGCAGCTCCCACATACTTCCCCATTGCGCATGTGGGCGGTAATACCGCCCCCCGGTCTGCTGCTGCTGAAAAATGGGTGATTGACGGGGGAATTATGTCAAACGACCCGGCTGTTTGGGGCGTTTCGGAAGCCTTTAGAACCAACATGGTTGATCACCTGGAAGATCTGGTGGTTATCTCCCTGGGGACCGGAGTATATCCCGGAAGTGCGGGTGTCGGGATCACCAACGAGGGAGTTACCGTACCCTCCGATGGAAACTGGGGGAGCGTTGCCTGGGTAATTGAATATTTATACGATTTAGAAGGAACAACGAATAAAGGAGGCACCCTTGTAAATGTTATTCTGGATGCTGTTCAAATGGTTTCAAACAATCAATTAGATGCCCTGACAGCATCGGGTTTAACGTATTATCGTCTGGAGCCTGAACTGGAGCTTTCCCAGGCTGGTATGGATAATATTAATCCGCAAAATATTGATTCACTGATAAAAACAGCAAAGAAATATCTGGCCAATGAAGGAGCCGATACGTTTAAAGATATTTTGAACACATTAAATTACGAAAACCAATAAATATTTGGGTTTTGCAGATCGCGTGTTTATTAAAAGGTTCTAAACACCAAAGATTTTATCGGTAAAGAATCTTTGCTTTTTTGATGCAAAGCCATTATATTTAACCATACCAATTATTACCTCCACCCCTCATTCCTTAAATATTACGAACGGCTTTTTTTGCCGTAAAAATTGCTGGATTTCACTGTGGTTTCCGGCTTTTAATTCGGCTTAACTAACTTAATTTTTTTTCTGTGGTTGCATTGGTTATATATTGGTCTTTAATAGGTTGGTGTGGTACTATTCCCCCGAGAATTCCACCGGATCCGAATCCGGATCCCTGGTGGTTAAATGCGGTATCCGGTATTATTGGTGGCGTAGCCGGAGGATTCCTAGTGAGCTCAGGTCTCGGGTTTGACGAACTTATTGCCAGTAGTTTTGGTGCGTTTGCCATGGGTCGGATTGTATCGGAAGTAGGGAGTCTGCTCGCCAGGGGATAATCTGTACTGATCCTTTTTTCTATTTTGTTATTGTGCATTACTCAAACATTTACCGAGAACTTGTATTTTAGGCGAATGAAAACCGCCAGTATAAGAGAAATAAGAGAAGAGCTAAACCTCCAAACCGAAACAGAATTACTCCAACTGTGTTTACGCCTTGCCAGGTTCAAAAAAGAAAACAAGGAGCTGCTTACATATCTCCTGTTTGAAGCAAATAGCGAAGACAACTACATCCAAACGGTACAAAAACACATGGATGAATCGTTTCAAGCCATTAATACCAATAACTATTACTATATTAAAAAAAGCGTACGCAAGATTTTAAGGGATACTAAAAAATTTATTCGGTACTCTCAAAAAAAAGAAACAGAAGTAGAATTACTCCTCTATTTCTGTGCTAAGCTAAAGCACTTAAACCCCTCTATCAGGAGAAATAAAACACTCAGGAACCTGTACGAACGCCAGTTAGCACTCATCCGGAAAAAAATAGGCGGGTTACATGAAGATCTTCAGTATGATTTCAAACTGGAAATAGAAAAACTCCCGCTCTAAACGAATTGCCCGTTTCATAAAAACCTTCCTCGCACATTCGTATTAAATTAAAAATGTTTGTGTAAAAAAAATCGCTACCTTTGAAATTGTACCATCCTTAGAATAATTATATTCTCCTCCTTTTTTTTATTAAAAACTTAAAAGGGCACTTGTGTCGTTTAAGCAATTTACGTTTCCTCAAACTGACTTTAAACTAACTTAAACCACATAATTATGAAAAGTTATCCACTAGTCCGGGTTCCCAGCCAGGAGCTATCATTATGGCAATCGGTAGTTGCAGAACATGTTTTAAAACTCGAACAGGCTACAGCAAAAAACCAACTCATCCCATTAAGCATTTCCAATGTTCAGAAGCACCACATGATACAGGCCACCAATGTGCATGTATCAACCGTTTTTTCAAAAAAAAACGCTGCCGTAAACGGACTTTTGAAGGAACCCCGAAAAACAGCAAGTAAAAAATCAACCAACGCGTACCTGTCCAGTTTATGCTTTAGTATTGGGCGAGCGCAAATACGGGAGGATACTATTCTGGAAAAAGAACTTAAGAAAACCTATAGAAAATACAGTGATAAAGATCCGGGTTTTTTAACCTGTGCCACCACATATGCCGCGTATTATGCTAAGTATAAAGGGGTTTTAAAATACAATTCCTGGAAAGACCACGGGGGTATGCAGTATGGTGTAATTTCGTATAAAATACCCGATGACGCCAAGGTAGCCATTATTGGCGATTGGGGAACCGGAATGTCTGATGCAATAAATCTGTTAAGCGTTTTGCTCCATTCTCATCAACCCGATGTTATTATTCACCTCGGTGATATTTATTATTCCGGAACTCCCGACGAGTGTGCTTCCAATTTTTCAAAAATATTTGACGTTGCCTTTCACGATTATGGTAAGCGGGTTCCCGTTTTTACCATTCCGGGAAATCACGATTACTATGCATTTGGTTACGGATATTACAAAATGGTTAAATCTTTAAATTCATTTCTGCCCGCAGCTGTTCAGGATTCCAGTTATTTCTGTCTGCGAACCGAAGACAATGGGTGGCAATTTTTGGGGATGGATACCGGATATGATGATTCCAATCCGGCCAATCAGGTAGACACTTTTTATGCGGGTCCTCAATTACAAAGCTCTGAGATAGCCTGGCACAAAGATAAACTGGATAACTTTTCGGGAGCAACGGTATTATTATCTCACCATCAATTGTGTTCCGGAAATGCTAAAATAAATGGAGCCTTGTCAGTATATGGCTCTTATCCTTACCTGAACAAATACCTTTTGGATGTTTTCAGGCCCTACCTCGGATCTAAAGTGGCCGCATGGGTATGGGGGCATGAGCACAATCAGGTGATATTTGAAAATGATCTTTTCGGTATCCCTAAAGGCAGGTTAACAGGTGCCAGTGCATTTGAAGAATTAACAGAACAAGATCCCTATAAACTGAATTACCCCAGCGCTCCTTTTAACACGAAGTACAAACTGGGGCATGAAAACGGTTATTATAATCACAGTTATGCTATTATTGATTTTTCAAAAAGAACCACACCGTCCGGAGCTATTCTTATAAGTTATTACGAATACCCCTCCTGGGGAGTTCCCGCACCAAAGCCCATTCCAAAATATTCCAAATTAATGCTACAGGAATCGCTTACCACAATGCCGGTTCCAAAAGGGCGGCCGTTAGTTTACAACAAATCTTTAAACATCAATCTGGAAAAAGGCGCAGCCTTTGTCAGTACCGTGGAAAAAGGTATGCAGTACTACCCAACCGTTAAACAAAAACCCGTTGCCTTAAAGCTACTGGGGGGTACTAAAACGGTTAAAGATGGCGATATTGTACAAATACAATCATTAGAATCGGGAATTGCTTCATACAATATACTCGGAGCCTGGAAAACGCCGGCTTTGTATTACTATAAACCGGGTTATGATCAACAAAACTGGTATATAAAAAAAGTATATCCCACCGGAGATAATATTATTTATGAAGGCGATCCCGTATATTTTATAAACAAATTTTATGCAGGTCAGTATTTATGTCCATTAATCCAGGCCAAAAACCCAGGCGCTACATATTTAAGCTCGGATGCTAAAGTACCTGCGGTGTGGTACTTGAAGATGAAATAAAATAATTAGATCACGGAAATAGACGGCTTCGGCTTTCCCCGCTCCTAACCTTTATATTTTAAAGGTATATGTACTACTTTTTTAGTCGTAAAAAAGTCCTCTTTAAAATAATTGCTTAACTCAAACTGTCTGGCTTTTGGGAAGTTTTGTAATTCCTGAGTCAAATCGCCTCCCTTTAAGTAAAGGATTCCGTTTTTCAGGTCGTGTGCCGATTTCTTTTTGGTTTTATTCCGAACCCATTTAACAAAGTCCGGCATATTTGTCACCGCACGACTCACCACAAAGTCAAACGAGTCCTTTATTTTATCGGCGCGAATATGCTGTGCCTTTACATTGGTTAACCCTAACGATTCTGTAACGGCATGTACCACTTTTATTTTTTTTCCTATAGCATCAATCAACAAAAAATCAGTCTCCGGATGCATAATAGCCAACGGAATTCCCGGAAATCCTCCTCCGGTACCCACATCCAACACAGAACTTCCCGGCTTAAAACGTATTACCTTTGCAATTCCCAATGAGTGTAATACATGATGTATATACAACGCATCGATATCCTTACGGGAAATTACATTTATTTGTGCATTCCACTCCCTATACAGCCCTTCTAATTGCCTGAATTGTTCCCGTTGTTTCTCCGATATTTCGGGAAAATAGCTATACAGTATTTCCAGCCCCATAAAAATTAATATTGGTCTTTTTTAAACCCATGTGCAAAAGTAGGCTTTTTGTTGTTGTAATTTTAAATATAATAAAAGAGGTAAATCAACTTAAATATGTATTTTTAGCCCGTATTTAAAAATCTTCCTTATTTCACAAAAAACAGTTATGCCAAATAGTCATTCTATTCGTTTTTCCAGAAAAGATTCAACCCAGTTTTTTAAAACGCTCAACCGGAGAGTAAACGATTACTTTAAAGAAAATAATCTCAAACGATCGGGGAACTGGAAACTCTATCTGAAAACCGCTGTGATGTTTACCATCTTTTTAACTCCTTATTTTCTAATATTGACCATCGATATGAATCAGTGGATTCAGTTGCTTCTTACTATCGTGATTGGCGTAGGGATGGCCGGTGTTGGGATGAATGTAATGCATGACGGAAACCACGGTTCTTATTCATCAAAAAAATGGGTTAATAACCTAATGGGAAGCAGTATATATATTCTTGCGGGAAATATGTACAACTGGAAAGTACAACACAATGTATTACACCATACCTATACAAATATTCACGGTCATGATGAAGATCTTGAAGCGGGACGTATCATTCGGTTTACCAAACATGCCAAATGGCATTATTTCCATAAGTTTCAACATTATTATTCCGTGCTTCTATACGGGTTGTTAACTATTAACTGGGCTATTACTACCGATTTTAAGCAGATGCGCAGATATATGAAACGCAAATTATCGTATGGAAAATTCCCTAATCCCGTGACCCAGTGGACCGTATTAGTGGTCTCCAAAATTATTTATGTAGCTATTTGGATTGTAGTACCCATTTTGGTTTTGGATATTGCCTGGTGGAAGATCCTTATAGGCTTCTTTGTTATGCACTACACGGCGGGGTTAATCCTCAGTATTGTATTTCAGTTGGCTCATGTAGTGGAAGATGTGGAAACCATGTTACCGGATAAAAGCGGTACCATGAAAAACACCTGGGCTATTCATCAGTTGTTTACCACGGCTAATTTTTCTACCAAAAACAAGTTGGTAAATTGGTTTACAGGAGGGTTAAATCATCAGGTTGAACATCATATTTTTCCACACATAAGTCATGTGCATTACACAAAAATCTCTAAAATTGTGAAACAGACAACACTGGAGTTTAATTTACCCTATAATGAGTATAAAACAACCAGAAAAGCGATAATTTCGCATTTTAAACATTTAAAAGAACTAGGTAAAAAACCGGATTATCAATTTTCATAAACCATGAAAACCACTCAAGAACTTCCTCTTTCGGAAAGAATTCAAAACATGGCTACATCGGCAACGCTGGCCATGGCCGCCAAAGCCCGGGAACTTAAAACACAGGGAAAGGATATTATAAGTTTGAGTTTAGGGGAACCTGATTTTAACATTCCTGATTTTATCAAGGAAGAGGCCATACAGGCAATTCATGATAATTATAGCAGTTACCCGCCCGTTAACGGGTATGCCGATCTGCGTGAAGCTATTTCAAAAAAATTTAAACGGGATAATAATTTGAACTACAACCCGGAACAAATTGTAGTGTCAACAGGAGCCAAACAATCCCTTGCCAATGTTGCGCTGGTTATGATTAATCCCGGCGATGAGGTAATTCTTCCGGCCCCCTACTGGGTGAGTTATCGGGATATTGTTAAAATTGCCGAAGGCATTCCGGTAGAAGTGCCTACTTCTATAGAAACCGATTTTAAAATAACGCCGGAACAATTGGAAGCAGCCATTACCCCAAAAACTAAAATGCTTTGGTTTAGCTCGCCATGTAATCCGAGTGGTTCTGTTTACAGTAGGCAGGAATTGGAAGCATTGGCCGGAGTACTCGTAAAATACCCGGATATTTACGTGGTATCGGATGAAATATACGAGCATATTAATTTTACCGAAGGGCATAAAAGTATAGCCTCGGTTTCGGGCATGTACGATAGAACCATAACCGTTAACGGCGTATCAAAAGCATTTGCCATGACCGGGTGGCGAATCGGATATATTGGAGCCCCTACCTGGATTGCCAAAGCATGCACGAAAATGCAGGGGCAAATTACAAGTGGCGCCAATGCCATAGGACAGCGTGCCACCCTTGCAGCCGTTTCGGCTCCGGCAGATAGCATTCGCTACATGGTAGATGAATTTAAAAACCGCAGAGATCTGGTACTCCATTTACTGTCGGAAATAAAAGGCTTTAATGTGAATGTGCCGGAAGGTGCGTTTTACGTATTTCCGGATATTTCGTATTTCTTTGGGAATGTATTAAACGGAACGCTGATTAACAGTGCTTCCGACTTCTCCATGTATCTTTTGGATCAGGCCAATGTGGCAACGGTAACAGGTGAAGCCTTTGGCAATCCGAATTGCATTCGGATTTCCTATGCGGCTTCCGAAACAGAACTTAAGGAAGCGATGAGGCGAATTAAAGAAGCAGTATCGTAAGTTCATTGTTTCTCATAGAGGTTTGTCGTAAATTTTATTCAAAATAAGGCATTTACGACCAGACAAAAGTGATAAGCAATAAAGCAAAAAGTAGCATAATTCCGCTAATTGCTATAAAAATATTGGGAATCGGATAGGAATATTTCCTAAAGAATTCTTTAATCCCAAAGAAGACAAAGACGTTTAAGCAGCAAAATATTATAAGGCATTCAACTGAAGAAAGCCCAAAGTAAATGGGTTCGTGAAAAGAGTCATATCCCTTAAATTCAAAGGTTTGCGAAGCCATAAATATAAAGAAAGCAATCGTAAAAACGAGTACACAAGCTAACCAGAAAAAGTCATTCTGCGTAGGATTCTTAAATAACTGCATAGGCGCGGGAACATTAGTTTAGCAAATTTTATAAATTGCTTTCAATCTCCAAAGAAACAAAAAGGGGGATTATCACCCTAATTTATCTCTGTTTTTTCCTACATTTTTTTCCAAAAGTATGGTGTGAACAAAATAAGCACCGTAAAAAGTTCGAGTCTGCCCAGGAGCATCAGGAAGGCACACCACCATTTACCAAGCATGGGGAGGCCGTTAAAATTACTAACAGGATTTAGCATCCCGAAGGCAGGTCCCACATTACCCAAAGAAGAAGCAGCACCACCTACTGCCGATTCAAAATCCAATCCGAGAAAACTTAAAACCAGTGCACCTATGATAAAGGAAAGCATATATAATACAAAAAAACCGAGGATAGTGTATACAATACTTTCCGATACGGTTTTGTGATTATACCGAACCGGAATAATGGCATTTAAATGCAAAGTGCGTCTGAACTCCAGTATTCCGTTCTTTATAGTAATCAGGTGTCGTACCACTTTTATTCCTCCTGCAGTAGATCCTGCCGATCCCCCAAGGAAAAAAAGTCCGAAAAACAATGTGGTCAGGAAGGGGGTCCAGGATGTAAAATCTGCCGTTACAAAGCCTGTGGTGGTTACAACGGCCACCACCTGAAACAATGCATGCCGAAAAGCGCTTTCCGCTTCTCCCCAAACCATGGGATGGTATTCAGACACCGGCACATGCGCTTTGAAAAGAACTACCAAACCCGTAATTATGGAAAAAATAATAATAAACCCTCCGTAAAACTTAAATTCTTCATCCTTTATTACCTTTTGTACTTTTCCTTTAAATGCGAAATAACTCAATACAAAGTTGCTTCCGGCCAAAAACATGAATAATATAACGATATATTGTATAATGGGCTTATGACTCCAATATGCCAAACTTGCATTTTTTGTTGAAAACCCACCTGTAGACAGTGTCGCCATGGAATGGTTTATCGCATCAAAAAAGCTCATTCCGGCAATCTTTAAAAGGATTGTTTCGGCAACGGTATAACTTACGTAGATAAGCCATAACCTTTTGGCCGTATCCGTAATTCTGGGGTGTAATTTATCGGCGCTGGGGCCCGGTGCTTCGGCCGCAAAAAGCTGCATTCCTCCGATTCCTAAAATAGGTAAAATAGCAATCGCCAAAACAATAATCCCCATTCCCCCTATCCAGTGCGTCATACTTCTCCAAAACAGAATACCTTCGGGGAGCGACTCTATATCATCCAAAATGGAAGCCCCCGTAGTGGTATAACCGGACATGGTTTCAAAGAAGGCATTGGTTACATTCGGTATGGTTTGTGAAACCAAATACGGCAACATCCCGGAGAGTGCCATAATTACCCATCCAAAGGCAACAATGATATACCCTTCTCTTTTTTTAACCTCTTTTTTATGACCGCGGGTATTAAACATTAAAAGTGCTCCGCTGAGAATGGTAATAATCCCTGCCAAGGATATATGAAGTGTAACACCATCATTGTAAATTCCGCTTACCAGAGCTGCCAACAGCATAAATCCGCCATTACACACGAGAAGCAGCCCCATTAAGTGAAATATAATTTTCGCGTTTAGCTTTTTCATGTTTTTACTTTACAGGAATAGTTTTTCCACTTTGCTGATTGACCGTGGCAAACAACAAACAACCACTCTGTCTCCCTCCTGTATTTTAAAATCGCCCAATGCAATAATGCCCTTTTCATCACGAACCACACCGCCTATAATTGCCGAACGGGGGAAATCAATATCCTTGATAATCTTCCCATTAACATGAGATGTGGGTTTAACAATAAACTCAAGAATTTCGGCATTGAGATTGTTTAATCTGGTTAATGCAACAATCTCACCTCGTCGCACGTATCTAAATATATTATTGGCAGCCAGAAGTTTTTTGTTGATAAGCGTATCAACGCCAATAGATTGGGAAAGCTGAAAATAATCCATATTTTCCACCAGGGCAATTGTTTTTTTTACTCCCCTCGATCTAGCTACCAGACAACTCATAATATTAGTCTCGGAGTTTCCGGTAACCGAGATAAAAGCATCCATATCGTTAATATCTTCCTCATCCAGTAGTTCTACATTTCTTCCATCTCCATTAATAACCAGCGCTTGCGGCAGCGAATCGGCCAATTCAAATGCTTTATTCTTATCTTTTTCGATAAGCTTTACCTGAAATCGCTTAGAACACAGGTCTTTTGATGTTTTAAACCCTATTTTGCTACCGCCCAGAATCATTACACTTTTAATTTCCTCCCGTGTTTTTCCGGTAAGTTTATAAAGTTCTTCCACACCTTCCGGAGTAGTTACAAAATAAGCAATATCGCCCTCCTTAAATTGAGTATCTCCACGCGGAATTAAGGTATATTGGGTACCGAATCGTTGAACGGCAATGGGCATAAAATGTAATTCCGGAAATATCACTGCCGCTTCCTTCACGGTTTTACCTACAAACGATGCGGTTCGCTGCAGTGAAGTTCCTACCATGATCAGGGCACCTTCTTCAAATTCGTATGTATCGCTAAACGCCGATTGATCTAATAACAACTGTATCTCCGAAGCTGCCAAAGCCTCAGGAGATATCAATTCGTCAATTCCCATATTTGTGAATTCAATCTCCTCTTCGTTATCAATAAATTCCGTATTCGAGATTCGCGCTATCGTTCTTTTACATCCCAGCTGTTTTGCCAGGGCACATAGCGTAATATTCGTAGTTTCCGAAGAGGTAACACCAATAACAAGATCCGAATTATGCACATTGGCATCCTTCAATACTTTAATGGAAGTAGCATCGCCCTTTAAAGCCTTTATATCCAAATGCGAATCTGCATACGAAAGACTTTCCTTATTTGAATCAATCAGCGTGATATCCTGCGACTCGTATGAAAGGAGCTTTGCCAGGTGAAATCCTACCTCTCCGGCTCCCGCAATAATTATTTTCATGAAAATACAAGCAAAATAAGCGGTGCAAATATAAGGGAAATAGCTCATAAACTTTATGCCGCATCAGGATTAATACGGTAACCATAGTATTAACAAGCCCAGAGGGGTCATGTATTAATCCGTATCCACTGCTAAAAAGCCTATGCCTGACATCCATTAAAAAGTAAGGATACTCCTTACTTTTTTTACGGATTAAATCTGTTTGGATTATCTCTTCATCGGTATTGGAAGTAGATAATACATTTGATCCCGACTTATATGCTTTCACATCCCTGAAAACAGAACAAAAAAGCATTCCGATAACAAAAATCGAATTCGGATCGGATGGTAAGAAGAATATCATTTATTTAAAAAAACCGATGCCCCTTTCGGGAAACGATATAAGGCATACTCAGCTGAAACTGGTAGAAGAAAAAGTATATTTCACATCGTTTTTAACGACTTCTTTTAGGTTTTCCCCTGGCATATCCTTTTAAAATCACGCTTAATAAAAGTAACCGTCTTCCAGATGAACACATTATAGTATATTTGCCAAAAATTACCACCATGTCCAAAAAAGTGACCCCCTATAAAGATTCAGACCTCGATAAAAAACAGCAGGTCACTAAAATGTTTGATACCATATCAGGTAATTATGACGATTTAAACAGGGTTATCTCTTTTGGCATGGATATCAGATGGAGAAAAAAGGTGGTGGCTCTGCTCAGAAAAAGGCAGCCGGAACAGGTTTTGGATATTGCTACGGGAACAGGCGATCTGGCTATAAACCTGTTACAAACCGGAGCAAAAAAAATCATCGGTCTCGACATTTCTCCGGGCATGCTTCAGGTTGGAAAGCAAAAAATTGCTGAAAAAGGTTTGGAAGATACCATAGAAATGGTTTTGGGAGACAGCGAAGCCCTGCCTTTTCCGGATAACAGTTTTGATGCTGTTACCGTAGCTTTCGGTGTCCGAAATTTTGAAGATCTCGATCAGGGTCTTTCTGAGATTAAAAGAGTGTTAAAACCAGGCGGTACTTTTGTAATACTGGAAACCTCTGTTCCTACAAAAACTCCTGTTAAACAGGGCTATCATTTTTACTGTACCAAAGTACTTCCCTTTATCGGAAGGCTGTTTTCAAAAGACAAATCTGCCTACGCCTACTTATCGAAATCTGCCTCTGTTTTTCCTTATGGGGATGCTTTCAACAATATTTTGCGTAAAATTGGGTTTATAAATGTGGATAATATGCCACAAACCCTGGGTGTGGCCACCATTTATACAGCGTCAAAATAAACAAATGAAGAAAGCTTTTTTTCTTACTGCATTTTTTTTAGTATCCGGTACAACACCTATGTTCTCACAGTTTAATGAGGATCCGATCATTAATCTGGAAAACATGGACAAGGAAACTTTAAGCTGGGGGTATTTCCTCGGATTTAATCAATACGATTTTAAGTTTGACTATAAATCCAATAATCCCGGAGATGTTCTGGTATCCAAAACCATTGGTTTTAATGTAGGTTTGATTGGAAAATTAAGGCTTACGGAACATTTTGATCTTCGTCTTGAACCCGGGTTGTACTACACCAAAAGAGATCTCGGTTTTGGGAACAGAGGATTTACAGAAGAACAGGACGCCATCCGGGAAGTAAAATCAACCTACATTCACGTACCCTTATTATTAAAGGCCAGTGCAAAAAGATTGGGTAACTGGAAACCTTATATCGTTGGAGGGGCATCTGTTTCCCTTAACCTTAGCAGCAATGCAGATAATCCTGACGACAATAGCTCCGGACAATTCAGAATGACCAAAAACACCTATTATTATGAAGTTGGGTTTGGTATTGACTTCTATCTGGAATATTTTAAGTTTTCACCATCTATTCGGGGAGCTTTTGCAATTAGCGACGAGCTTATTCCCGATAACGATCCGGGTAGCCCATGGACCGGCGATATAGCGGGTATGCGAACCCGGGGAATTTTTATCAATTTTACTTTTGAATAACCCTGTGCACTAATTCACCGGCGTTTGAATTCACTTAGCAGAATAGCCGTTGCTGTAGCCACATTTAAACTTTCCGTTTGTTTTAGCCTCCCAAACCTGGGAATCGTAATTTTTTTGTTCACCGCCTTCAGCAATGCGTTGGAAATCCCGTTTGCCTCATTTCCCATAATAAGTACCGAAGGTTGTTCAAGAATCTGTTCGTATATATTTTTTCCGTTCATTACAGCTCCGTATACGGGAAGTTCGGTTTTGTTTATAAAATAGTGCGGGTCCGTATAATGAATATTTACCCTGCTCAGCGATCCCATGGTAGCCTGAACCACTTTAGGATTATAACAATCTACCGTATTCAATGAACATATTAACTGACTTACACCAAACCAATCGCATAAACGGATGATGGTTCCCAGATTTCCCGGATCTCTTATATCGTCAAGGACGACCGAAAATTCGTTATAAACCAGAGGTTTTGATTCCGGTATATAAAAAAGAGCCAGGGCTTTATTAGGTGTTTTTAAGGCACTAATTTTTTTTAATGTAGCCGCATCAATCTCTGTTTCATGTGTTTCAGGCACTTCAAAAAGCCCTTTTTCGGTTGTATAAAGCTTATAAAGCTTCATTGAAGACCCTATTAATTCCCGGATTCCTTTTTCACCCTCTACGATAAAGAGTTTATTTGTATTTCGGTACTTTTTTTGATGTAAGCTGTTTATTAATTTTATTTGGTTTTTACTAACCATGCAAATAATGTATTTTTGAACAGATTAAGCCGAATTGCATATTGAGAAATTCATTCACAAAAATAGGGGTAATTGTCGTAATACTTTTGACTAGTGGTTGTAGTTCGGTTAAAAGAGTTCCTGAAGAGGACTTACTCCTAACCAAAAACACGCTGATTGTTGATGATAAAAAAGTAAATGATGATGATATCAGAAGTCTCATCCATCAGCAACCCAACAGTTCTTTACTGGGATTTCCGGTACGGCTTCATATGTATAATCTTGCCAAACCCAGTCCGGATTCCTTTTATATAAAAAAGCTGAATACTAAACTGATGGACTCTTCCTTTGCGGAGAAGTTACTATCGGAAAAACAGCTGCGGGCCTGGACCAAAACCAAAATAGGAATCAGTAAATGGTTAATGGAAACGGGTGAAGCACCTGCTGTTATTGATACGTCAATTACCCGTAAATCGGTTGAACGCCTGGAGTCGTATTATACGAGTAAAGGATATTTTAACAACAGCGGTACTTTTAAAGTAGATACGCTGAATCGTAAAAAAAGAGGAGAACTCACCTATACTATTAATTTAAAACAACCGTATATTCTGGATAGTATCACCAAGAATATTGCATCGCCGGATCTGGATTCTTTATATATGGAGCACAGGAAGAATTCCATAATTAAGCAGGGCAGGCAATTTGATCTTCTCGATTTCCAACGCGAAAGGAACAGGCTTACCTCCTTGTTCAGAAATTCGGGAGTATATAATTTCCAGCAGAGCTCTATTGAGTTTGATATTCACAGGGATACGATTAGCGGGAATCAGGATTTTACGATGCCGGTAACCGTTCAAATAGCCAATGCTTCAAGAAGGATTAACGATTCTATTGAAGATATTCCATATAGAATTCACAAAATAAAACATGTTAATCTCTATGTTGATACATCGCCTGCTCAGGCCACAGATTCGGTGAACTATGATAACTATACCCTGTATTTTAATAAACAACTGCAATACAGGCCAAAAGCACTAACGGATGCTGTTTTCCTGGATAAAGATTCGATTTACAGAGATATAGATTATGCACAGACATTGCGTCAGCTCAATAATTTACAAAGCTTTAAATATCCGAGTATTCAACGGATTCCGGATACGGTTAAGACAAAACTAAATGTAGATATCTATCTTAATTCACGTCCGAAATTCTCACTGAATTTCAATACCGATATTACGCATTCTAACATTCAGGATTTTGGAATTTCCTTTAGTACCTCCCTGATTAGCAGAAATGTTTTTCGCGGGGCGGAAACACTTGAAATCTCCGCCAGGGGCTCTCTCGGATCGTCAAGAGAAGTAAATGATCCGGACGATAAGTTTTTTAATGTTACAGAATTGGGTGCCGATATAAAACTCAATTTTCCGAGAATATGGGTTCCCTTTAATTCGGAAAAAATCATTCCTAAATATATGTCTCCGCAAACCAGTATTACTTTAGGTACAAGTATTCAGGAAAATATTGGTTTGGACAAACAGACTTTCAACAGTGTTTTACAGTATAACTGGAATCCTTCGGCTATCTCGAGGAACGTATTCGAGCTCATGAACATCCAGTTCATTCGAAATGTAAATCCGGAGCGCTTTTTTGAAGTATATCAAAACACCTATCAGAACCTAAACGATATAGCCAGACAAACCGGTTATATTCTCAATGAAGAATCCCTAATTATTCCCATTCAAACCAATGCGTTTATAAACGATGTGAAGAATGGAACCCTGGGAGGGAATATTAGCCCGGAGCAGATTGTAGAAGTAAATAGAATTGAAGAACGACGCCAGCGGCTCACCGAAAACAATCTTATTTTCGCAACGAATTTTACCCACACCCGAAATACGCGTCAGGGGTTAAACGACAATAGCTTTTCACAGTTCAGAGGTAAAATTGAGTTTGCGGGTAACCTGCTTTCCACGATTGCAAATGCAGGTAATTTTGAAAAGAACGAAAACGGGAGCAGGCTTGTTTTTGGTGTTCCCTATTCGCAATATGCAAAAACGGAATTCGATTATATAAAACACTGGGAAATGGGCAGGTCTGAAGTCCTTGCACTCAGAGGGTTTCTCGGCATCGCTATCCCCTATGGAAACTCAAACAGCATTCCTTTTTCCAGGAGTTACTTTGCCGGCGGATCGAACGATAACAGAGCCTGGCAGGCCTATTCTTTAGGGCCGGGAAGTACAGAAGCATTGAATGATTTTAACGAAGCCAATTTTAAATTAGCCCTTAACCTGGAATATCGGTTTGATGTTTTTGGAGATCTAAAAGGAGCCTTGTTTGCCGATGCGGGAAATATCTGGAATGTTTTTGACAGTGAAGAAAACCCCAAGGCCACTCTTGACGGTTTTTCTTCATTAAAGGATATAGCACTGGGAACCGGTTTTGGTTTGCGATACGATTTTAGCTTTTTTGTTCTCCGGTTTGATACGGGTTTTAAAACCTATAATCCGGCAAGGGCATTGAAAGATCGTTGGTTTCAGGAGTATAATTTTGCGAATGCCGTATTTAATATAGGGATAAATTATCCTTTTTGAGGTTCTATTTTTATTACTTTTGCATCCAAGACTTTAACCAATAAACCCAGACCTTATGAGTCATAATATAAAACCCGGTGTGGCAACCGGCGATGAAGTACAGGAAATTTTTAAATATGCCAAGGAAAAAGGATTTGCGCTTCCGGCAGTAAATGTTATAGGATCCAGCAGTATCAATGCCGTAATGCAAACGGCCGTTGAACTTAATGCTCCGGTAATAATTCAGTTCTCTAATGGAGGTGCCTGTTTTAATGCGGGAAAAGGCCTGTCTAACGACCAACAAAAGGCGGCTATTGCCGGTGCGGTAGCAGGTGCAAGACATATACACGAAATGGCAGAGGCATATGGCGCTACTGTTATTTTACACACAGACCATTGCGCAAAAAAATTACTCCCCTGGATCGATGGTTTATTGGATGCCAGCGAGGCTCATTTTGCCGAAACCGGAAAGCCGTTGTACAGCTCACATATGATAGACCTCTCGGAAGAACCTATTGAAGAAAATATTGAAATCTGTAAAACCTATCTTGCCCGAATGAGTAAAATGGGAATGACACTCGAAATAGAACTGGGTATCACCGGAGGAGAGGAAGACGGAGTAGATAACACCGATGTAGACGATTCTAAACTTTACACCCAACCGGAAGAAGTAGCTTACGCATATGAAGAGTTAATGAAGGTAAGCCCCCGATTTACCGTGGCCGCTGCTTTCGGAAATGTACATGGTGTTTATAAACCCGGGAATGTAAAGTTAACTCCGAAGATTCTTAAAAATTCTCAGGAATACGTTTCACAGAAATATCATGTGCCACATAATACAATCGATTTTGTTTTTCACGGAGGTTCCGGTTCTTCGCTGGAAGAAATACGGGAAGCTATAGGATACGGGGTTATTAAAATGAATATAGATACCGATCTTCAATATGCATTTATGGAAGGAATTCGTGATTATATGAAAAATAAATCCCCATATTTGCAAGCTCAGATTGGAAATCCGGAAGGCGATGATCAACCCAATAAAAAGCACTACGATCCGCGTGTTTGGCTTCGCGAGGGTGAAAAAACCTTTGTTACCAGACTTAAAAGAGCTTTTGAAGATCTGAACAACGTAAATACGCTTTAAGGAGAAATCAAATTCAGTAAAATAAACCTAACTATATATACAACAAAACGATGGCTTGGTTTAAAAGAAAAGAAAAAGGGATACAAACTTCAACGGAAGAAAAGAAAGATACTCCCAAAGGGCTGTGGTACAAATCTCCCACAGGAAAAATTGTAGAATCGGAAGATCTTGCTAAAAACTTTTACGTAAGCCCCGAAGATGACTATCACGTACGAATAGGAAGTAAAGAATATTTCGAAATTCTGTTTGACGATAATGCTTTTAAAGAGTTGGACAAGGATTTAGTTTCGAAAGATCCTTTAGGTTTTGAAGATTCCAAGAAATACAAAGACCGGTTAAAGGCTGCTCAGGCTAAAACCAATTTAAAAGATGCGGTTCGAACTGCGGTGGGAAAATCAAAGGGAAAAGATCTTGTTATCGCCTGTATGGATTTTTCCTTTATAGGCGGATCTATGGGAAGTGTGGTCGGAGAAAAAATTGCCAGAGCCATAGATTATGCTATTAAAAACAAGCTTCCCTTCCTGATGATATCCAAATCGGGAGGTGCTCGTATGCAGGAAGCTGCACTTTCACTCATGCAACTGGCCAAGACTTCCGCAAAGCTGGCGCAACTGGCTGAGGTTAAAATACCTTATATATCGCTTTGTACAGACCCTACCACGGGTGGTACTACCGCCTCTTATGCCATGCTGGGCGATATAAACATAAGCGAACCGGGAGCTCTTATCGGTTTTGCGGGACCCCGTGTAGTTAAAGATACCGTGGGAAAAGATTTACCTAAGGGATTTCAAACGGCTGAATTTGTGCAGGAACACGGTTTCCTGGACTTTATCACACATCGGCGGGATCTGAAAAATAAAGTCAATTTATTTATCGATCTTATTCAAAACGGCCCTGTAAGAGCCTAAAATTAAAACGGTTTTCAGCCGGGGCTGAAAACCGTTTCCTATTTATTTCAAAAACCGTCTGAGAAATATCTCTTCACTGCTACCATCCGGGTGCGTTAAAATACCAACTGCATCACAGTTACCTTCTCCAAAATTAAGGCTTGCCGTTGCATCGTTTCTGGATACTTCCAGGACCCCGCTTACTATAAACCTGCAAGACCACTCTCTTCGTAAAGGCTCGATAATCTCTTTTGTAAACGAATTCCCCAATCTTCCCACATAGGTTCCCTGTCCGGTTATAAGGAAAACATTATCGCCCCAGAATCCCGATCCATGGCCTTCAATCCATTCGCGGGTTCTATTCCCTTCAAAACTTGCCGTACTACCGTCGGGCCAGGTGGCATTAAAAGCAGCATTGGCATCAGATTGCGGGTTCCCGTTGTTGTTAGAGCGCTTACGAACCACCGTAGCACTACCTGCTACCGCCACTCCGTTAAATGTAAAATTCTCCAGGGTGAGCGATAAGGTTTTGGTGGCCAGTGCCATGTCTTTAAGGTAGCTCAAATGGATAATTCCTCCCAGAATATGTCCGTTAGGCAATTCACAACCATCGCCAAAATCAATGGTCTTTTCTTTACTGATACTGGTTATTACCGTGGTAATGGTAACACAATCCGGTAAAAAATCAGAACGATAATCTCCTTTCAGAGTTGCCTTTATTTCATCGGTGGCATATACATCCTCAGCAATACCAAGTACAGCTTCGGATATGGTTTCGGTTTCATCGCTGTAAACCAATTCGGCAGCGCTAATGCTTGTTTCATCGCTTATAACTTCCGGGGTTTCTTCCTGGCTACAGGAAAATACAGCCATAATAGTTGCCATTAAAAATCCTTTTTTAACATGCTTTTTGAGATGTGTTTTCATAACTTTTAAGATTTTAATATTCTCTTTTTTGACTGATCCCCTCTTTAAAAGTTTAATTCCGCCTTAAAAAAAATTACATTCTACTTTCCATAACAAAAATATTTCTATCTTTGCGCCCTGATAGAAAGGCTATCTATACATAAAAATCATTTAAATAATATTGGCATGTATTTAACAAAAGAAGTAAAGGCAGAAATTTTCAAGAAATATGGAGATTCTGAGAAAAACACAGGTTCTGCCGAAGGACAAATCGCATTATTCACACACCGTATCAATCACCTAACGGAACACTTAAAGAAAAATCGAAAAGATTTTAACACAGAGCGTTCGTTGGTAAAACTGGTTGGTAAAAGGAGAAGTTTACTGGACTATCTGAAGAAAAAAGATATTGAAAGATATCGTGCGATTATTAAAAAATTGAATATAAGAAAATAAGAAAAGAGGCTTCGTGCCTCTTTTTTTAATCAAATCTCCTTTAATTAATGAAGGAGTATATATAGTTTCCGTAATAGTATTCGGAACGTACTAAAAAGCTTAAGTTTCAGTTTTTCATTGGGTATAACACAATAACTACAACAACACAACCCCATCTTTAACAAGATGGAACCCATTGTTTAACCGGCCTGTTTTATATGGAATAACAGGCGAAAAAAAATTATATGATTCCTGAAGTAAAACAAGAAATTATTGATTTAGGGGATGGAAGAACCATATCCCTGGAAACAGGAAAGTTAGCCAAACAAGCCGATGGGTCTGTTGTGGTACGTATGGGAAATGCCATGTTGCTCGCTACTATTGTTTCGTCGAGAACGGCATCGCCTGTAGACTTTTTACCTTTAACGGTAGATTACAGAGAAAAATTTGCAGCTGCTGGTCGCTTTCCGGGAGGTTTTTTTAAACGAGAAGCCCGCCCCAGTGATCAGGAGGTTTTAACCATGCGTTTGGTAGATAGGGTTTTAAGGCCATTATTTCCTAAAGACTACCATGCAGAAACACAGGTTATGATTCAGCTGATGTCGCATGACGATAATGTAATGCCCGATGCTTTGGCGGGGCTTGCTGCTTCAACCGTTATTCAATTGTCCGACATACCGTTTGAATGCCCTATCTCGGAGGTGCGCGTAGCCCGGGTTCACGGAGAATACATCATCAATCCGAGTCCGGAACAATTAGCAGAAGCCGATATTGATTTAATGGTAGGTGCTTCTGAAGACTCTGTAGCCATGGTTGAAGGTGAAATGAAAGAAGTTTCCGAAAAAGAAATGGCTGATGCTATTAAATTTGCTCATGATGCTATTAAAATACAGTGCCGGGCACAACGAAGCTTAGCCGAAGCGGTTGGAAAAAAGGAAACCCGCGAATACGAAGAAGAAAAGGCTAATGCTGAAATGGAAACCAGGATTCGCGAGGCTGCCTATCAGAAGTGTTACGATATAGCCAAATCCGGGTCTTCCAAGCAGGAACGGGGAGAACAGTTTGGAGCTGTAAAAGAAGAAATTGAAGCCATGTTTACCGAAGAAGAATTAGAGGAAGATGGCGATTTGGTTTCTAAATATTTCGGACAGGCACAGAAAGCCGCGGTTCGCGATTTGATATTAAATGAAGGCGTTCGTCTGGACGGGCGTAAAACAACCGATATCAGGCCCATTTGGTGTGAGGCTGATTACTTACCCTCCACACACGGTTCCGCTGTTTTTACAAGAGGTGAAACCCAGGCGCTCGCCACGGTTACCTTGGGGACTTCCAGAGAAGCCAATGTAATAGACCTGCCTACCGAACAGGGAGAAGAGAAGTTTTATCTTCACTATAACTTCCCTCCTTTCTCAACGGGAGAGGCACGTCCGATACGTGGTACGTCCCGACGAGAGATTGGTCATGGAAACCTTGCACAACGAGCGCTTAAAGGAATGATTCCGGAAGATTGCCCATATACGGTTCGTGTGGTTTCTGAAGTATTGGAATCAAACGGATCTTCTTCTATGGCAACCGTATGTAGCGGAACTATGGCCCTTATGGATGCCGGTGTTCAGCTTACGAAACCCGTTTCCGGGATTGCCATGGGATTAATCACCGAAGGTGATAAATACGCTGTATTATCGGATATTCTTGGTGATGAAGATCACCTCGGGGATATGGATTTTAAGGTAACCGGAACGGCAGATGGTATTACGGCCTGCCAGATGGATATTAAAATTAAAGGCTTGTCTTATGAAATTCTGGAGCAGGCACTGGAGCAGGCGCGTTTAGGCCGTCTTCATATTCTGGAAAAACTTACCGATACCATCGCTGAACCAAGAGAAACTGTTAAACCGCATACGCCTAAAATTGTTACGGCTACGATGCCAGGTGAGTTTATCGGTGCTTTTATTGGTCCGGGTGGAAAAGTTATTCAGGAGTTGCAGAAAGAAACCAATACCACTATTGTTATTAACGAAGTAGATGAAGAAGGTATCGTTGAAATCCTGGGAACCGATCAGGATGGTATTGATGCGGTTCTTGCAAAAATCGATTCGTTAATGTTTAAGCCTGAACGAGGTGAAACATATGAGGTAAAAGTTATTAAGTTGTTGGATTTCGGTGCTGTGGTAGAATATATACAGGCTCCCGGTAATGAAGTGCTTCTTCACATATCGGAATTGGCCTGGGAACGTACTGACAAGGTTACCGATGTTGTAAATACCGGTGATGTATTTGAAGTGAAGTATTTTGGTATTGATCCGAAAACCAGAAAGGAAAAAGTATCGCGTAAAGCATTACTTCCCAAGCCGGAAGGTTATAAAGAACGCGCTCCCAGAGATCGTTCGAGAGATAACCGAAACGGGAGAGATCACCGATCCAGAGACAACCGGCGTGACGATAGAAGGCCACAACGGGAAAATCGGACTAACGATGAATAAATCCTAAAGGATATTATTAAAAACGCCTCTTTTCAGAGGCGTTTTTTATGGAATAAACACTTCAAAAGGAGGTATCATTATGCCTTTTAAGGATCTTTTTTTATACTTTTTGTAACATTTTACCTCTTATGTACGTATAATTAGTGCGAGCAACAAACAATCACTGAAAAATTTTAGGAGATTATAGATGAGACAACTTAAAATTACGAAGCAGGTTACCAATAGGGAAACTGCTTCCCTGGACAAGTATCTTCAAGAAATAGGTAAGGTAGATCTGATTACCGCAGACGAAGAGGTAGAATTGGCTCAACGTATCAAGGCCGGAGATCAACGCGCACTTGAGAAGTTAACCAAAGCTAACTTACGTTTTGTGGTATCGGTTGCCAAACAATACCAAAACCAGGGTTTAACCCTCCCCGATCTTATTAATGAAGGTAACTTAGGACTTATTAAAGCTGCCCAGCGTTTCGATGAAACACGTGGGTTTAAATTTATTTCATATGCCGTTTGGTGGATAAGACAATCTATCTTACAGGCATTGGCTGAGCAATCGCGTATCGTGCGTTTACCTCTTAATAAAATTGGTTCGATCAATAAGATTAATAAAACGTACGCTTTTTTGGAGCAGGCTCATGAGCGTGTTCCTTCGGCTGAAGAGATTGCCAAGGAATTGGATATGACTGTAAACGACGTAAAGGAGTCTATGAAAAACTCGGGGAGGCATGTATCTATGGATGCACCCTTGGTTGAGGGAGAAGACTCTAATTTATACGATGTATTGCGTAGTGGAGAATCGCCAAATCCGGATAAAGATTTGCTACATGAATCCTTGCGAACTGAAATAGAACGCGCTTTGGAAACCCTTACACCCAGGGAAGCCGATGTAATTCGTCTGTATTTCGGATTAGGAGATCAACACCCTATGACACTCGAGGAAATCGGAGAAACTTTTGACCTTACGCGAGAACGGGTTAGGCAAATAAAAGAAAAAGCTATCCGAAGACTTAAACATACCTCAAGAAGCAAAATATTAAAGACTTATTTAGGATAATATTTTGTATATTACGGCAAAACAGTTACAGTAAACATAACTGTTCGTTTTTTGATTGATGAATGACCCCGGCTGATTACCGGGGTTTTTTCTTTACACAGCGGTTTATATTCCTTTTTTTGCCTCTTTAATTCCAATTATTTCCAGTATTTTTGAGGCGCTTAAAAAGATCTTTATTCATGGCAAACAAATTAATAGCTCCATCGGTTCTAGCGGCGGATTTTGCAAACCTTGAAAACGACATCCATATGGTTAACAACAGTGAAGCCGATTGGTTTCATCTGGATGTTATGGATGGTGTATTTGTTCCAAATATTTCGTTCGGAATGCCTGTTATTCAAGCTATTTCACAACATGCACGGAAGCCTTTAGACGTTCACCTAATGATTGTGGATCCGGATCGTTACATCGAAAAATTTGCTGAAATTGGCGCAGATATCCTGACGGTTCACTACGAAGCCTGTACGCATCTGCACAGAACCATTCAGGCCATCAAATCGGCAGGAATGAAGGCCGGAGTAGCATTAAACCCTCATACTCCCGTTTCTTTACTGGAAGATATTATAAAGGATATAGATCTCGTTTGTATCATGAGCGTTAACCCGGGCTTTGGCGGGCAAAAATTTATAAAAAACACCTTTGAGAAAGTTGGAAAACTCAAAGAACTCATTCGTCGTAAAGAAGCCGCTGCCCTCATTGAAATTGACGGAGGCGTTAATGCCAAGAATGCATCAGCTCTGGTAAAGGCCGGTGCCGATGTATTGGTGGCCGGCAGTTTTGTATTTTCCTCGGAAAAGCCTTCTGAAACTATATCCGCATTAAAAAAAACCGCTAATACCTAATATTGCTCCAGCAAGTAGTTTATTAGATCGGTGGTTGTAACTATTCCCACCAAACGGTCGTTCTCCACAACCGGAAGTGCATGAAATTCTCTTTTTGCCAGTATTTCAGCTACTTCCTTGATCGTTGTTTGGGGGTGGACACATTCTACATTACGGGCCATTACCTGCGGGACTGTAAACATATTGTAAACAACGGTTTCCACCTGCTCTTCATCCTCGTAAATGGCATCGGCAAAACTTATTCTCAGTAAATCGGTCAGGCTAAGCATGCCAACAATCTTTTTCCCCTCAATTACCGGGATATGTCTAATATGATGCTCCTTAAAAAGGCGTTCGGCTTTTTCCAAACCATCGGCCGCATTAAGCAGTATTAACTCCTTTGTCATTATAGTAGATACCGGAACTCTGTGTCTTATGCTCATGACGAATTGTTTTAAAATTACGCTTTTTAAAGTTCGCTAATTGATCTTTTAAAAAGAATGATAAAAATCATGAAAACTCCATCGGTGAAAGGTATAGGTAAATCAAGAAACCGGAAAAGTAAACTAAAAAACCCCGTGTTCCCTATCCGGTGAAAGAGCTCATACCCGTGGTTATTTTAATCGGTCTAAATCGTCTTTATACTCCTGCAATCGCCAATCGCTATTAGACGCTCCCAGCTCAATAGCCTTTTCATAATGAGCACGTGCTTTTCTTTTTTTGTTAAGAAGGGCATATATATCTCCCAGTCCGTTTTGAGGCCGTGCGGCCTTCGGGAATTTCTCCGCGTAAAATGCGTATAGATGTTTCGCTTTGTCGTACGCTTTATTTTCAAGATAGTATTCCGCAAAAACACAACCCCAGTTAATACGCAACTCATCCAAAAACCCAAAGTCTCCGAAACGATTCATAAAACCATCAAACCTATTATAGGCATGTTCATTTTTTGACAGTAGCACCAGGTTGAACATGGTATTCTGCGCCATCGTGTCGGGGAAGCCATAACGCCGGGATCTTTTTTGATAGTATTTTTCCACGTAGGTCATCCCGCCTAAACGGTCGTATTCGCTCAGGCTATCAAAGGTCAATTCCGGATAATCCCCATAATATTTTCGGATGCCGTGATACAGTGTTGAATAGGGTGTTGATCGATGTTCTTCATTTATGAGGTTTAGATAATCCCAATCTTTAACACTTTCTCCATCCGATTGAAAAACATCTTTTAGATAATCAACACCCCGGCTAACAGCATTCTCCTTATCACTAACTGAGAAGCATAAATATTCATGTTTTAAAGTTTTTTTCTTTATCGATTCGGCCAGTAATTTCATTCTCGAATCGGAAACGGGTAATTGCATATCATTGATGGGATATGGACTGGCCATCAAATGCGCATCAAAAAGCAAAGGTTTTTCCATCATCATTTGAAAAATAAATCCACCCCCGTATTCCCAACCAAAAACCAATCGTTCTCCGTTAACTCTGAATTTAGTATCTATAAACGGAATTAATTCGCCTTCAATAAAATGCATGAATTTATCAGCCCGGCTACTGAAATACCCAAATCGATGCGGATAGCTATTCGTTATTCCCACCACAATAAACGCGGGAGTCAACTGAAACCGAGAAAAAGACTGTAAAAGGCTTACACCATACAAATAAAACCGCTGCCCGTCTAATACATACAAAACAGGATAATCCTTATCGTTATTTTCGTATCCTTCAGGCAAAAATACCTGGATCTCCCTTTCTTCATTTAAAACGGCAGACGGTATTATATAGTTCTTGCCTACCACATTACTGACTTCCCTTTCCTGCGTATACGCCGTATTAAAACCAAGGCTTATCAAAAGAGCCATTATACATGATCTATACAACATATCGGTTTATTTGCGCCGGGAATAAGCCCCGTATTACTATATCTGAATATTCCGGACCGGATAAAAATATCCGGAAGGCTGCTGTGCCTACCAAAATTCCGTGATTCGAAATATCTTACCCTCTCTAAGTTCAAACAACGTCATTTCCGGTTCTCCGACTTCGCTTCCCTGGATAAACCTCTTTTCGGTAGCTACCGCATTTAGTCCGATAATCATATTTTCCACACGAATATCGGTGACCCTGCCATTATACCCTCCGTTTTTTTGATTTCTCACATAACCCTTATACAAATCCTCCCTGGTATAGGTTCCGCCATACCTGGGGTGAATGTATACAAAATCGTCGGTAAACAACTCAAAAATGGCATCGATATCCTTTACGGTCGATCCCTTTTGAAATACGATAAGATTTAAACGGTAGTACTCATCCACAACCTTTTTAAGAGGGTTTTTTTGCGATAAATCGGTTTCTTCTATTGCTATTTTCGCTTCAGGGATTTCCGATTCCCTATCGGTAAATTTAATCCCGATAAATACCAGTAAAGCCAATCCTATACAACCAAAAACAACTTGTTTCATAATATCCTTATTTTAATTATGCTGCTAAATTGCATTGGGAAAAAAGAGTTACAAATTTTTTTCTACGAACGCATTTTTGCGCTCTGTGAACTAACTGTAACACTCAATAAGGTTTTAGCGCTTAATAGATTGAAGTACCTCTGCTTTATGAGTTTTGCCAATGGGGATTTTCAGATGCCCCGCTACAAACACCTGATTGCCATATACTTTTTTAACCTTATCCAGATTAACAATATACGAACGATGGGTTTGTATAAAATTAAAGGCTTTTAATTTTTCCTTCCAGTTTCTTAAACTATCCAGGATAAGGTATTCCCGTTCCGAGGTGACAATATTCAAATAATCGGCTTCTGCTTTTAAAAACAAAATCTCCTCGATTTTAATATTAAAAAACGTTTTATCCGAGTACACAAATATATTCTGATGCGGACGATCTTTTCTTTCCAGGCTTATCAGGTTCCGGATTCGGTCGGCAGCCTTAAAAAAACGCTCATAGGAAAAAGGTTTTACCAGGTAATCCACAACCGCTTCCTCGAATGCCTCGATAGCGTATTCCGGATATGCCGTGGTAACAATTACCTTTGGAGGATTGCTCAGCGTTTTTAAAAAAGACAATCCACTCATTTCCGGCAGCTGGATATCCAAAAAAAGAAGTTCCGCATCCCGCAAGGCTTCCAGGGGGACGTGCAAACCGGATTCATAAACACCTGTACACCGCAGGAACGGTGTTTGGTTAATATATTTCCGAAGCACCTGCTGTGCAGGTTTTTCATCCTCTAAAACAATACATGTAATCATAGTTTTACCTGTAATTTCACTCTAAACAAATGGTCGTCCGTATCTATTTCAATGGTATGACGATCGGGAAACAAAAGCTCCAGTCGCCTTCTTGTATTCTGAATCCCGATACCGCTTTCCTTCCAATTGGCATCCATTTCCTCATGCACCTGATCTCTGAAAAAGTTTTCGCAATAAAACGAAAAGTTTTTATCCGCCAATCCGATTTTAATTTTGATGGTATGGTTCTCACCGGCGAGCATACTGCTGTATTTAAATGCATTTTCCACGAAGGAAATAAGCAATAACGGCGGAATCAACTGCTCGTAATTATCGATGTTTTCCTGCCAGAGCACCTCCACTTTATCGGTGAGCCTTTCTTTTTGTAGGTTAATATAGTCTTTTAAATGACTTATTTCTTTTTCCAGGGTCACGCTGCTTTTCTGACCTTCGTGAAGTACGTATCTGAAACTATCCGATAATTTCAGGATAAGGTCGGGTGTTTTATCCTTTTTTTCAAGGGCACTGGCATAAATGGTATTCAGGGTATTAAAAAGGAAATGCGGATTCAGTTGCCTTTTGAGCAGCCGTAACTGAGCCTGTTGCTCTTTACGGGCAATGGCTTTGATTTCCTGTTGTTTTTTGTACAGTTGCTTAATGGAAAACAACGCAAAAAAAACGATCGCAAAAGTGGTGTAATTTACAATCCGCTCGATCACCACATAAATGGTTTTCCATTCTAAGGGGTACGGGTTTTCACGGTGAAAAAAGCTATCCGAATACATATACAGCAGGGTATTCAACACCAGAATTACCGGAATAAGGAAGAGGTACCGCTTTTTGTTTTTTAAGGGGAAGAACCAGCAATACAGGATATAAGCCGGGATTGCATCGAATATCAGCTCCACCAGATCGTGACCCGCCGTATTCGGGTATTCCTGGCCCGCACTCATAAATTTTAAATAGGGATAGAAAAACGTGGCAGTCCAAAAAACCACATGCAGCCAGGCTTCATACTTTATAAGCCTTTGATTAAAAGTTACTTTCTGTATTTCCGTTTCACTCATTTGCCTTATAAAAATATTGGTATTTAAGCAGAATGCCAACCGGCCTAACAAGCAAAGATGTGTTTTGTATGATAAAAAGAAAAATTTAATCTACGGGAGTAGCTGCAAACTCTGTGAACGTGGTGTTTGTATGTAATGGAATGTAAAGGTGGAGGAAAATGTGAGAGTTGGAAAATTTTAGTATAAGATAAAATATTGTTTCTAAGAACCCGGATAAAGACTTTTAAGAGTCATTGTTAGCATAAGTTTTTATTGCTCCCACATTTTTATTTGATATGTTTTTTCGTGAAATGCAACTAATTCCACAGTATCGTTTTTAATTCCTTTAATAATTTTAGGTACGGCATACTGCTGAAAAATAATATCAAATCCATTGTGATTTATTCTTTTATAATAGTTTTGACTTTCTTCGAATGTTTCAGAACCCAAAAGAATTTTCCCTTTATGGTAAACAATTGATGAGAATATTTGTCCATTAATATCAGCCTCGAATTTTTTTTCCGTCAATCTGATACTCTCCGACGATGTGTTTTTAAAAGAATCATTAAGTTTCTTAAGGGTATATGATATTGTATCGATTATAAGGATTAAACTATCATTATTAATTAATCCTATTGACCGTTTTATAGTATCGTTAAGTATTAATTGATTTTCCTTTAGTTTAAACAATCCATGAGATTTTTCATAAGACCCCGGACCGCTATAAGATTCCGACTCGAAATGCCCATTGTCGAAGGTCAATACTTCGTTGAAATCAGGAACAGTTGACATTGAGTTCGTATAACACAGAACCCATGTTCCATCAATCTTTGAATTTGAGCATGCCAATAGTGCTAAGCTAAAAACTAATATGATTAAAATTCTCTTCTTCATAATTTGTCCTAATGGTTCCGGTTATAAGTAGTTGCGTGGGTTAGCACTTAACTTTGCAAGTAAGCACCAATTGAAAATCCTTGCGGATTTTCAGGAAGTAGGAGAGAACAAGCAATTACTTATAGCCATTGTTGTACCACGTTTTTTATTTTCCATTTTCTACATCTACAGTTTTCCTAAAGTCAGATTCTAATTCCGCTAAAATTGAGGGTATAATTTTGTCAGTTTTATCGTTTATTTCTTGAAGAATTCTATTACTTAATTCAAAAACATCATTAAATTTTTCTCTAAAATGATAGTCTGATAATACTGAAAAAGATTCTGATTTTAATTTGTCAATTAATTCACAAGTATCTTCTGGAATAAATATTCTTTTTTTGTCGTAGTAATCTCTGAATTCATCATAACTTTTTCCTGCGTCTATTTTCCGTTGTTCTTTTAATTCCGCATCTTTTTGTTCATCTCCAGTTGACATTACGAAAGTCGAAGTCAAATTCGCAAGATTTATTCTAACATCTACAATCAATTTATAAAGGTCAGAAATTGTTTCCAGTCTTTTTTCGTGAAATCGAGATGCTTTGGTTAAGTAAATGTCTAAATCACTTTTATACTTCTGCGATTGCTTTTCCAATTCACTTTTGTACAAATCCGATTTGTTGCTCAATTCAAGCTCAAAGTTTTTTGCTTTTTGGTCGAAATATTTGCTTATAAAACTTCGGATGATGAATGCGATTAATCCACCAACTATTGTTACAATCCCTAAATCTTTAATTATTTCCAAAGTGCTCTGTTCAAATGTGGTACAACAATTGTATAAACCTATTACGTTTATATTCCTTATATAGTAAATAAAGAGTTTGGAGGAGGGATATGGTTGAAAAACTAAACTAGTTAGCTTTATTCATTCAATATACACAGGATTCTTAAACCGTACAATTGTTTCTTAGTTTTTTGGATGATTTTTCCTTATTCTAGGTCAATATGCCATAACAGTAATATTATTACAACAATACAATTTGAAATAATGAAAATCCTGCTTAAAATAAAAATTGTTTTAAACCCTTATCCAAACCACATATTGCCTACCCGCGGCACAAACCGATATAATGTACAAAACCTATGCTTCCACCGGTAAACTAGGAAAGAGAGGAAACGTGCACCCTACCCGAAACAATATTATTATTAATATCTACACCTGTAAAATATCCTTCCGTCTTTTTGCTTTTTTCGGTAAATTCCATGGCATTCGTATAAAGCGATATGTTATGCAGATAGAAGATTCCGGAAACCGAAAAATTCAGATTTAGAATTTGTCCTTTATTCAGTACCACCACCTTATCATCCTCGATAATTACAGAATCATCCATACTGGTAATGTTGTAATGGTATTTTTCTATTTTAAGTTTTAATTCGCAGTGCTTTCCCTGTGTTGTAAATTCAAAAAGATAGTTTCCGGCCGATTTCATCAGTATCTGCGCATAGGGGCTTTTTTGGGAAAACATTAAAGGGTTCTTTCGTATATTACTTTCTACAACCAGCCTTACCTTATTTAATTCCTGACAAATAATCGGATCAAATAATTTACTGTTCACTTCCTGTTCAATTTCGGCTTTTGTATCATACTTTTTTAAAATCATTTTCCCCGCTATGGCGCGATCGTATTTATCGAAGCCGGAATAGGTACCCATAAGATAATGGCGTTCATTAGGTGATGATTTTCCTATAAAAAAAATGAATTTAGCGCCTTCGCTTTTTTTATTCCCCACAAAATATTTAGTGTCAAAATGGGCAAAATCCTCACTTTGACTTATGGTGCCGTGAAAAGTGTATATCCCGCGATGTCCGTTTTCATCCTCGTATACATAAATCATTTCTACCGTTTTCCAGTCGTTGTAAATCAACACCTGACCCTTGTTCATTTTATTATCCTCTCCAAAATAATAACACACGTAATAATGGTCAACTGATGCTCCCCTCGTGCTTAACAACTCCAGCTGCTTCTCCCTTTGTTCCGGAGTAAATAAATGGCTTTTAACAAACTCTGCCGTATCCTTATACCCCAAATAATTAAAAAAAAGCGATCTGTATTCCCGGCTGATCTTTATTATCGGCTTGCCGGAAGAAGCCTCTCTGTATTTATTGTACAAATACTTTCCGTTTACATATCCCCGCAGTACCAGTTCAAGATCATTCTTTAAACTTGGTTTTTCCGGATCATAATTCCCGAACCCGTACAACTGAAAATCTCTATACTTCTCACTAATGCCGTGTGATTCCTTAAAATGAGCTATAATTTCATTTAAGAGGATGCTGAACACCTGCTTGGTTAGCAGTAAAGTTTCATTCCCATCCTTTAAAAAAGTGTTTTCCATGATATTCCAAATTATTTAAATGGAATTACAAAAATAAAATAAATAATCTGGAAAAATAATTTAGGAAAATTGTCCTGTATATTTTTAACCCATTAATTTTTAACTAGATAAGGAATGCTACGAACAATTCTATTCATTGTAATTTTTATACCTTATTTCTGTTTTTCACAGCAAATAGAGGTTAGTGGTACGGTAACGGCCTCCGATGGTCCTTTACTTGGCGTTACTGTTCTTGAAAAAGGGACTTCCAACGGAACGACTACAGATTTTAAAGGAGGCTATGCAATTCGGGTGAATAGCGGGGCTACTTTGGTTTTTTCATATCTGGGTTATAAAACCCGGGAAATAGTGGTGGAAAGTAACACACTAAACCTGACCATGGAAGTTGATGCTTCACAACTGGATGAAGTAGTTGTTAAAGGATTTGACAATGTGGTAGGAAGGGCAAGGCGCCGGGCGGAGTCTGTACAGTCTATCCCGGAATCTGTGGTTACCTTTACCGCTCAGGCCATTGAAAGTAAAGGAATAAACAACATACAATCGTTTACCGATCAAATTCCGAATGTAAATTTCACTAACTCTCAAAACATTGGTAATAACTTTTTAACCGTACGTGGTATTTCACATATTCGAAACGGTGAATCGCCCATTGCTTTCGTGATTGACGGGGTTACCCTTCCCGATCCTAATCTTATAAATCAGGAATTATTTGATCTTGCTTTAATTGAAATAGTCAAAGGTCCGCAAGGAGCTCTTTACGGGAGAAACGCCATCGCAGGGGCCATTAATATTGTTACCAATGAACCAACCAATACTCCCAGAAACAAAATACAAATAGGATTTGGCAACGGAAACCTTTTACAGGCCCAATTGTCTTCAACCGGACCTATTGTAAAAGATAAGTTGTTCTATCGCGTGTCAGGGTCCTATAAAAAAGGAGATGGGTTATTGAATAATATTACCCTGAACAAGGCACCCGATTTTGTGGAAGATCTGTCGATAAGAGCGCAATTAAAAGCACATTTATCATCAAATACTTCAGCAACACTTACCGGGCAAATTATCGATGCCGAAGCAGGTGCTGTGTATTACGCTACTCCAACTACGGGAAGCCCAAATATTGATCCTGATGATTTTAACAATCTTGCTATCCAGGGTGATCAATTCGGGCGCTCCACACTTGATGCCATCTACGGCAACCTCAAATTTGATATGAATCTCGGAAATGTTAAGCTCGTATCTTCTTCTTCCTATAACAAGGGGGAACGCAATCATATAGGCGATCTGGATTTCACTCCGGCAGATATATTGCGTCAAATCCAGGACAGTAACACGGAAACTATTAACCAGGAGTTTCGCTTAAGTTCCAATAATCCGGACGGTAAATTTAGCTGGGATTTGGGGGCTTTCTATCAAAAGTTAGATAAGCAACTCATTACAGATGCCACAGCCGACTTTGGTTTTTTTGCATCGCCTTTCGAACCTACGGGGGTTCAATCAAGATTGGCAATAGGCAATTTTACAAACACCTATAATACAATCGCTGCTTTTGGGTTTCTGGATTATAAAATAACCGATCGTCTTACTATTTCTGCCGGTTTGCGTTTTGACAGTGATAATATTCAACAGGACAACGTCACGGAAAACACGAATCCTGAAAAAACGGATACCCAGCTCCAACCTAAAATTTCACTGGCTCTTAAGGCTACCGAAAATATACTCCTGTATGCCAATTACGGACGAGGGTACAGAACCGGAGGTTTTAATCAGGGGAATACCGTTCGATATAATTCGGATTTCGAAGCGGAAACTACCGATAATTATGAGATCGGAATGAAAAACAGTATGTGGGGCGGTCGTTTTATACTGAATTTATCCGGATATTATATCGATTTCAACAACCAACAACTTTATGCGCTTGTACTTGACGGCGGAAACGGAAGCATCCTTATTGGGAATTTCAATGTCCCCGAAAGCGAATCTGTCGGATTTGAGGCAGATTTAAAACTGAGAGCCACAGGCTGGCTGGATATTCTGGCGAGTTATGGCGTTAGCAAAGCCCGAATAACCGAGGGTACTTCCACGGTGAGTACCGGTGCCAATGAAGCCATTGATGTGTCGGGAAACAATACTCCTTTAGTGCCGCAGGACAGCTATAGTTTCGGGTTAGAATCGCGATTCGATATTTCAAAAAATATTTCATTCAACGGGAATGTCAATTTAGAGGGAACAGGAAAAATTTATTGGCATGAAGACAATGCAGCTGTATCCTCAGGATACAACCTGTTAAACGCAAGACTTGGTCTTACATTCAATAAATTATCTGTAAATCTTTGGGGAACCAATATCGGAGACACAAAATATATAACTGAATTTTTCGCACAAACATTTTCAAACGGAGGCTCCGATCTGGCATGGCTTGGTCAGCCAACTGCCTATGGTGCCGGTATAAGTTACAAGTTCTAAACAAGAAGAAAACATTTGAGTTAGTTTTAAGTGATCCATTGCAAATGCAAAAGCCACTAAAACCCGTTTAGTGGCTTTTTAAACCTAAACATATTACTATGAGAGTCGCAACCGACATTGGGGGCACTTTTACCGACCTGGTATGTCTGGAATTTGACAAAAAAACAGGCAGGCCGACGGGCGTAAGAGTTGCAAAATCAGATACCACACCTTCCAATTTCGAACAGGGTATACTGGATACCATACAGAAGGGAAATGTAAATTTAAAAGACATAGAATTCTTTGCTCATGGTACAACAGTGGTTATTAATGCACTTACCGAACGTAAAGGCGCTAAAACCGCTTTGATCACCACCAAAGGATTCAGGGATGTATTGGAAATTGCACGTTGCAACAGACCGGATTTGTTCAACTTCAATTTTGTGAAACAACCTCCTTTTGTACCCAGATATTTAAGATTTGAAGTTGAAGAACGGATAAACTATAAAGGGGAGATCATCAAAGAACTGAACATGGCAACTTTAAAGGCCATTTTAAAAATCTGTGAGGAAGAAGAGGTCAGAGCTATTGCAGTCTGTCTTTTGCATGCTTATAAAAATCCTGAGCACGAAATTGCTTTGATAAAGGAATTGTCCAAACTTGACGGTTCCGTAGAAATCATTGCTTCTCATCAGGTAACTCGGGAGTGGCGCGAATACGAACGAACCAGCTCAACGGTACTGTCTGGCTACGTTCTTCCCATAGCTAAAAAATACCTGAACCAACTCCAGGAAAAATTAAAACAAAAAGGGTTGCGTGATACCCCTTATATCATGCAATCTAATGGAGGGATCACCACCTTGAACGATGTTAAGAGCAATCCGATTACCATGGTAGAATCCGGCCCGGCAAGTGGTGTTTTTGGAGCGATTGCCCTGGGAAAGGTTATCGGTAAAAAGAACCTGATTGTTTTAGACATTGGAGGAACTACCGCAAAATGCGCTTTGGTAGAAAACGGACAGGTAAAAATAACTACCAATTATAAAATTGAACATTCAAGAACCGAAGCCGGCTATCCCATTCAAACACCGGTAATCGATATTGTTGAAATAGGAAATGGAGGGGGAAGTATCGCCTGGATAGACGAAGGCGGAAAAATGCATGTAGGCCCAAAGAGTTCAGGGGCAATGCCGGGGCCTGCGGCTTACGGACGTGGCGGAAAAAACCTGACTACAACAGACGCCAATATTATTACCGGACGCATACATCCCGATTATTTTTTAGGAGGAGAGCTTAAACCTGATTATGCCAGCATTGAAAAAGCCTCCCGTCTTTTATGTGAATCTCTGAAGGCTACTAAAGAAGACATTGCCAAGGGAATTTTACGAATTGCCAATTCCAATATGGTGAATGCACTAAAGCTTATATCGGTAAATAAAGGATATGACCCTCGTGATTTTACCATGGTTGTCATAGGAGGCGGAGGGGCCATGCATGGTGCCGACCTGGCCAGAGAGCTTCAGGTGTCAGAATTGATTGTACCTCCTCACGCGGGTGTGTTTTCGGCTTTTGGTATGCTCATGTCGGACATCCGGAGAGATTTTATCAGAACCAATGTTTTAACCCTGGTGCCCGAGCAACGGGCCATTATCCAATCTACCTTTGCCGAGATGGAAAATGAGGCTATCAAAAATTTTAAATTGGATGGCTATACCAGTAATGACATTCAGTTCACGTATTATACCGATTTGCGCTATGCCGGTCAGGAACACTATGTAAAAGTACTGTTATCCAACTTTGATGATCGTACCCCTTTAGATTCCATAATCCGGTATTTCCATAAAGCGCATAAAAAACATTATTCCTTTGAATTGGATGCCCCGGTCCAACTGGTAAATTTTCATTTGGTAGCGGAGGTAGAAGTAGACAAACCGGATTTTCCAAAACTGCTTGTGTCGGGAAAAAAAGTTGAAGATGCATTGTTCGATTCCAGAGAAGTTGATTTTGATGATTTGGGAATTCACTTAACATCCTTCTATCACCGACACCTCTTAGAACCGAAAATGAAAATTAAAGGGCCCGCGGTGATCGCCGAAAATGCTACAACCACTATGGTAACCCCTTTACATCAGGTTTATGTGGATGCGTATGGTAATCTAATTATAACATTACAAAAAGCTTAGCTATGGAAAAATTCACCCTGGAAATTATACAAGATGCTCTGGTCGCCGCAGGTGATGAAATGTTTCAGACTCTGCAACGTACCAGTATGAGCCCGATTATATATGAATCATTAGACTATGCCGTGGGAATTACAGATGCCAGAGGAGAGTTGCTGGCGCAGGGGAACGGAGTCACGGCTTTCCTGGCGGCACTCGATTCGGTGGTACGGGCTGCCCTGGAAAAATTCGATGGAAAAAACGATTTGGAGGAAGGAGATGTTATTATTGCCAATACACCCTATGCGGGAGGAGGCACCCATCTCTCGGATGTATCGGTAATTTATCCTGTTTTTTATAAAAATGAGTTGATCGCATTTACGGTCAACAAAGCACACTGGACCGAGTTGGGCGGAACCTTTCCGGGCTCGGTTTCTACCGTAGCCACAGAAATTTTTCAGGAAGGACTGCATTTCCCATTTATTAAGGTAAGGGAAAAAGGAAAAATCAATGAAGCAATTGTTGATCTGATCAAATCCAACGTCCGATTACCGGATAGTACACTTGGTGATCTTTATGCCGGAATAGCGGCCTCTGAAGTAGGTGCCCGCAGGGTAATTTCTATTATTGAAAAATACGGGCTGGATACTTTTATGAAGGCTAAAGACGATTTTCTCGATTACGGAGAACGTATGTGTATTGAAGCCCTAAAGAAGATTCCGAATGGGGTGTATGAAGGGACCTCGGAAATTGAAGACAATGGTTTTGGAGAAGGGCCTTTCCCCATCAAAGCAAAAATTACGGTAACCGATAACGAATTTATAGCCGATTTTAACGGTTCACATCCTCAGGTAAAAGGTGCCACTAATTTAGCTTTTAGTGGATTGGTTACAGGTTGCAGAAGTCTTTTTAAGGCCATTACCACCCCTCGTATGGATGCTAATGGAGGGGCTTTCAGACCCATGAAAGTACGCTGTGAACCGGGAACTATTGTAAGTGCAGAAGCGCCTTCGGCAGTATCGGTTTACTATGAGGTGCTGATCACAGCCATAGACTTGATTTGGAAGGTTTTGGCCCCGGTGATTCCCGATAAATTACCGGCCGGACATTTACGATCGGTTTGCGCCACCTTCATTTCCGGAATGCACCCGGATACTGGTCAATTCTATATTCAGGCCGAACCGCTGGCCGGAGGTTGGGGAGCCTCCTCATCTCATGATGGAAACCGCGGGCAGCTTTCTTGCGGCAGTGGTGAATCTTATAACATTCCTATTGAAATAAGAGAAATGCGCTATGGCATTCAGGTAGAACAGTACGCTTTTCACAATGAAGGAGGGGGTTATGGCGAGTTTCAGGGAGGGAACGGACAGTATGTGGATTACAAAATCGTCTCAGACGGAGCCCATGTCACCGCGGCATTTTTAGGTGAAAAAACAAAAACCTGGGGCATGAACGGAGGACATGATGGATCTTACAATTATTTCTTGATCATTCGAAAGGATGGTACGAAAGAAAGGCATAGTCTGGGAACCAATATTGCGCTGGAAAAAGGCGATATTGTAAGATGTGTCACCGCAACGGGTGGTGGCTACGGGAACCCGAATGATCGTCCAAAAGAGAAAGTGCTCCTGGATGTGAAAAACGGATATATATCAAAAAAAGAAGCCAAAGAATTTTATAATATCTAAGATGAAAAACGTACTAAAAATCATGTATCTGAATCCGGTGGGCTTTGACGCCTACGATACATTTTTTGCTGAGATGATTAAGGAGAACAAATACCCGAATACCGAGGTACATGTTACTTCTTTGAAATCAACCGTCGGACAGATGGACAATTTGGAATATAGAACCTATAATGCATTGATATCCTCAGATTTGATAAAAGCAACGAGGCAGGCTTCCAAGGAAGGGTTCGACGCTATGATTATTGGTTGTTTTTACGACCCTTTTTTGTTAGATGCAAGAGAGATTTCCGGTAATATGGTAGTAGTAGCCCCTTGTCAATCCTCAATCGAGATTGCCTTAAAATTATCGAACAGGTTTTCAGTGATCATTGGACAAAAAAAATGGGAGCATGAAATGCACGCTACCATAAAAGAATATGGCTATGGAGAACATTTGGCATCCTTTAGGGATGTCGGGATGAATGTCTGTGAGTTTCAAAAAGATCATAGAATTACAGCTAATAATCTTTTTAAGGCTGCTGAAAAGGCGGTAAATGAGGATTTTGCCGAGTCGATAATTTTAGGGTGTACCTGCGAGTTTGGTTTCTTTAAGGAAATTCAGGAAAAACTTAAAGTACCTGTTATCGATCCTTCATTAGCTGCATTGAAGCAAGCGGAGCAAGCAGCTATCCTTAAAAATCAATTTGGGTGGAAGCCTTCGGCTAAATGGAGTTGCGAACCTCCCTCCGAAAAAGATATTGAACAATTTGGATTATTCTCCGAACCCTATCAATTTGGCAATCGAATCATTGTGAACTAATGGAAGTTAAAAAAATTACATATCCTCTTCCCGAAGAACATTACAACAAATCTCTTTTTCATATTCAGAAAGAGCCGGTAGAATTTCAAATGGGAACCGTGTACTTAAAAAAAGGAACGCGAATTCCGGAGGTGGGGTTCACAAGGCATTCCAGTTATGAAATTTCCATCATTCAAAAAGGGAATATCGAAATGCTCAATGAAGATGGTTCAATCAAGGGTTATTTAAAATCGGGTGATGTGGTTTACCTGGAAGCATTTGAGGCCCAGGCCGGTAATGTTCTGGAGGATACAAAACTTATTTATATGTTAATCAAGGCATAGCATTATGGAAAACAATCAAGCCAATACAAAATGGTATAGTCTGGCCGGGATTTGGTTCGGGGGTATTGTGAGTGTACCTGCACTTCTTATAGGAAGTTCTCTGATAAGTGCTCTAAGTTTTACAACTTCAATTTGGGCTGGCCTTATTGGTTTCAGTTTTGTGGTGCTCTTCATGTCATTGCTTAGTATGGCGGCCGTAGAAAGAAGAAAAGCCACCGTTTCATTGGCCTCCAGTAGTTTTGGAGACAATGGAGCCAAAGTAATTGTGGCCCTGGTTATAGGTCTGTCTACTTTGGGATGGTTCGGGATTCAGAGCAATATTGCAGGGGCATCTTTTTCAAAAATACTGACGGAAATGGGCGGTCCTGATATCCCTGTTTGGGCAACATCGGTTTTTTGGGGCATCGTAATGGTGCTCACGGCAGTCTTTGGATTCAAGTACCTGAAATGGCTCAATTATATAGCAGTACCAGCTATTATTTTATTATTGATTTACGGTCTTGTCATCACATTTAAAACCCATAGTTTTCAAGAAGTACTCCATTTTAAGCCTGAAAGCAATATGCCCTTTTTACAGGCTATCGGGCTCACCATCGGATTTATTTCTGTCGGAGGGGTTATTTCACCGGATTACAACCGCTTCGCAGCTTCAAAAAAGGATGCTGTTTTGGGTTCAATTTTTGGAATTATTCCCTCGGCATTATGTTTACTGGCTATTGGTGCCATATTGGCAATTACGCAGGGAACCTATGATATTGTTGAAATATTTTCAACCCTGGGATTCCCATTTTTTGCAATGTCTATTCTTATTCTGGCCACCTGGACATCCAATGTTATGAATATCTATTCTTCCGGGTTGGCCTTCAATGATCTTTTCAGACTAACAGACGCCGCTCGTTCCAAAACCACTTTAGCAGTTGGGATTGTGGGAATATTACTTGCGGCTATCGGCATTTTATCCCATTTCATGAGCTTTATTAGCCTTCTAACCATCACCATTACTCCAATTGCCGGGGTGATGATCTCAGATTATTACGTCGCCAAAACCTATCAACAAACAACTGAGAAAGTAAATTGGAAGGGGATATTATCCTGGGGAGCCGGTGTAACCATCATGTTGATAATGGATTCTCAGGTAAAAAATATATTGGGGATTGTTGTCGCGGTCTTGGTTTATTATCTATTAAAAAAAATTGAGCGTTGAGTATGCGAAAAATTGATTCAAACGACATTGAATATATAGCCATGGGGTCTACGGTGCTGGGAACAGGTGGCGGTGGTGACCCATACATTGGGAAACTACTTGTGAAACAGGCAATGAGTACCTACGGCAACGTAAATCTTATTTCCCCTGATGAGCTTAAAGAAGATGCACTGGTGGTACCCATAGCGGCCTTTGGTGCACCTATGATTCTGGTTGAAAAACTTTTTTCAGGAAATGAATTTATCAAGGCTTTTGAAATGATGGAGGAGTATTTGGGAAGAAAAATAGATGCGGTTATGCCCGCCGAAGCCGGGGGGCTCAATGGAGTTATCCCGTTTGCGGTGGCTGCTGAAAAAAATATCCCCATTGTTGATGCTGATGGTATGGGAAGGGCATTTCCTCGTTTGGAGATGGTAACGTTCACTTTACATGACATTCCCGTTTCACCGATTGCACAAGCCGATGAAAAAGGAAACAGAAATATCTACCACACTATTGATAACGTTTGGGGAGAAACCCTGGTGGGTGCTACAACTATTCAAATGGGTGGCAGTTGTGCCATTGGGTGCTATCCCATGACCGGAGAACAGGTAAAAAAAGCCTCAGTGCACGGTATTATTTCTTATGCTCAAAAGCTAGGTGAATCAATCCTGAACATAAAAGATAAAAATCTAAGTCCGCTGGATTCTTTGATCAAAGAAGCAGCCGCCATTAAGCTCTTTACGGGAAAAATCAGCAAGGTAACCATCAAAACGGAGGGTAGATGGAACAAGGGTGTTTGTGAGATCATGGGCTTGGAGGAAAATCAAGGGGCACATATGCAACTGGATTTTCAAAATGAGTTTTTAATGGCGAAAAAAAATGGCCGGCCTGTAGCCATTACACCAGATTTAATTGTACTCATCGATGCAGAAAATGCCCAGCCAATTACAGCAGAATCTGTTCAATACGGTACTCGGGTAGTTGTTTTGGGTATGAAAGCAGATGAGCAATGGCGAACACCCGAAGGTATTGCTTTGGGCGGGCCTCAAAAATTTGGTTACGAAGAAAAATTTATTCCCATCGAGGAATTGAACAAAAATTAAATATATGTATTACAAAATAGGGGTCGATGTAGGGGGCACCAATACAGATGCCGTATTGGTATCGCACACCAATGAAATCTTAGCCAAAACCAAACAAACCACCACCTTAGATGTGAGCACCGGTATCAAAAATGCCATCGAAAATGTTATTTCTGAGGTTAATGTTCCTAAAGCTGACATCAAATATATCATGTTGGGAACAACACATTGCACGAATGCGTTGGTGGAACGTAAAGGATTGAACAAAATAGGTGCTATTAGAATTGGCCTTCCGGCGAGTAGTTCCATACCCATTATGGCAGATTTTCCGGAAGATTTAAAAGCACTTCTTGGAGAACATATTTATATGGTACACGGGGGTTATGAATTTGACGGTCGATTAATCAACCCGTTAAATAAGGAAGAAGTACAAAAACACCTTCGAGCCATGAAGGGGCAGGTGGAATCACTGGCAATAACCGGTATTTTCTCCAAAACCTTACCCGATCAGGAATTGCAGGTAGCTGCCTGGGCTAAGGAAATTTTGGGCAGTGATTTAAGAACAAGTTGTTCCCATCAACTCGGAGGGTTGGGTTTACTGGAACGGGAAAATGCAGCCATTTTAAATGCCGCATTACAAAAAGTAGCTTCAAAAATGGTAAATGCCTTTAAAAATACGGTATATGGATTGGGGCTTTCGTCTCAAATGTTCATTGGACAAAACGATGGAACCCTGATGTCGTTAGAGCAAGTGCAGGATTATCCGGTCCTTACTATTTCTTCAGGCCCTACAAACAGTATTCGAGGGGCAGGAGCACTGTCAAAAATAGAAAATGGAATCGTAATTGATGTTGGCGGAACTACTTCTGATACCGGGGTTTTGGTCAACTTTTTTCCCAGGGAAAGTACTCAGGCAGCTCAAATAGGTGGGGTACTTACCAATTTTAGAATGCCAGATGTAATTGCGGTTGGTATAGGAGGAGGAACCATTGTTCGATTCGAAAATGGCAGGTGCCGGTTAGGTCCCGATTCTGTTGGATACCGGCTAAAGGAAAAAGCTATTGCTTTTGGAGGAGATACATTAACACTCTCAGACTTTTTTTTAGCGACTAAAGAATTGGTAATAGAAGGGGCTGATGAAGCATCAAATCTGCAAAAAACAATAGCAAAAATTACGGGAGAAACATTTTCAAAAACGCTTTCGGCTGTAAAACAACAAATTCAGCTTAGCATAGAAAAGTTGATTGACAAATTAAAAACAGATTCAAAAGAAATTCCGGTAGTCGCCTGCGGAGGAGGAGCATTCCTGTTGCCAAAAAAAATTGATGGTGCCTCAAAAGTAGTCTTTCCTGAACACCTGGAAGTGGCCAATGCATTTGGTGCATGTATTGCCCAAATAGCTTGTGAGGAAGAAATGGTAATCAACACCATGCAACAAGATGAGAATAAAGCTTTAGAGCAACTTCTCCAGAAGATAAAAAATAAACTGCTGGCTAATGGGGCCGTAGAAAATAGTATTAAAACATTAACCAGGGAATCTATACCATTAGCTTATCTTCCCGGAGCAGTAAAATTAAAGATAAAGTTGTGTGGAGATTTAATCTAATGGAAAAACCATCCTGCCACTATCTTATACGAACTAACCGCGCCGGAACCCCTTGAATTTTTGGAATGTTTTTGAATACAGTCCGGTTATCTTGTTGCTTTAATAAATTAATTGTGTTGAATTATACTTCAACATTTAGCTAACATAGACTGCCTTTTTTACACAGTTCTTTGTTGAACAGCATATTTAATTACTAATTAATTTCCTTCTCTATTTTCTTCAGCCATATCATTTAAAGCATTTTTCCAATAGGTGCTGTTTTGTCCAAGAATACTTTGAAGTTCGGTAAATATACTTTCCAGCATCTCTTGATTCAAGCCTTTAGATTTCTCATACTGAAATTTTTGTTGAAGTATTTCTATTTGCTGTTCTATAACTTTATTCTGCAACCAATACTCTTCAATATTCCAAAACGTCATTAAAGTTGTAAGAAGTGTAATTCCAGCGGTTATTACAAGGGCTATATTTTTCTGCCACTGGATTAGTTCAATATTTTCTCCTAGTTGTAATCCTAATACTATTGTTGATATTGCCGATAGAATAACAAGCGGATATTTATACAACTTAACCAATTTGAACATATATCTGCGTTGGCTCGAATATTTGTTTTTATTTTCTTTTAGAACTTTTTCTATAAATTCAATTTGACTGTCCATAATTTTCTATTTACATCATACCATACAACTGGTACATAAACACATTACGTTTATATTCTAAATATATTTATAAAGGGTTTGGAGGAGGTAAAAGATATGAGGTTTATTGGTAAACTTTGCGCATTCAATATACACAGGATTCTTAAATCGAACAATTGTTTCCGTATCTTTTGGGTGATTCCTCTTTAGTTTGAGTACCGTTATTATAATAAATGAAGTCCTGATTCAAAATAGAAATCATTATAAGATTTCTCGGAGATATTACCTACAGCCCGGCTTAAAAAAGAAGTTGTAATCGGTTATTAGGTCCCATTATTAGGGCAATTTGTTTTGTTCTTAATACTTAGCCCGGATTATCTCCGATGATCCTCTTTGCATTCCCCTGTGCAAATACAACCCTGCATTGCTCCCGCAATGTGTTTTGTTATTTTGCTCCATGTGCGAAAACCCGGATTATCTCCGATGATCCTCTTTGCACTCCCCTGTGCAAATACAACCCTGCATGGCTCTCGCAATGTGTTTTGTTATTTTGCTCCATGTGCGAAAACAAGTTTTCGCCATTTTGCAAAATAACAAACCCTGCAACCTTCATTGCAGGGTTTGTGCTTGTAGTGACCTCAAAAGTACATAGTTCAAACTTTTTGAAGGAAGATATTGAAATAATTATCAGTAAATCATATCATATTAAAGATGCTAGATCAAAGGATGACAAGAAAAAATATCACAAAAAGAATAAAGGTTTAATGCTGTAGAGAATGATAAGTACACTTTGAAATCCGAGAGTCCGTTTAAAACACAACGTAATAATTTCCCTTTATTTTATACATGCTAACAAGAGTTCGCGATGGATATTAAACAACGACAAGCCTTTAAATATTGTTTGTATATTTGAACACTATTTCTAAATTATCTGACAATAACAAAAAGCACATTTATATCCTGTTAGATGTGCTTATTCGTGATTTTAAAACTAAAGAAGCTTATTTCTAAAATTTATGAAACCTATTTTTGTTATACTAATTATAATTGTGTGTTTTTGGTCTATAATCACGACCATTAGGGCAATTTATTTTATTCTTACTAAAGAATTTGATGGCTCAAAAACAACTTGGATTCTCATTTCTATGATAGGTATAATAGGTCCAATACTATGGGTTACTAAAGGAAAGAAATTAATTAAAAAACAGCATAATTAATTTTCACGCTATTGATAATATCCTTAAATAATCCTTCATACATAAGAAAAGAGTTTTCTTTAGTATTCAGTGCAAGTCCAGTAATTATATATGTTCTTCTATCATCAAAAATCCAAGTAGAAATGCCTCCAACAGTTATGCCTTGTGAATTACCTGTATAAATTTTCTCAAAATAACTAACTCCTTCAAAAACATACTATCTTTCTTTAATAACTCTGTAATTTTCAAAGTTCATTTTTAAAATTTCATTACTCTTATTTAAATAAGCTTCTAATTCATTTTTATTAACAGGTAATTCGTATGTGATTGTTAAATTAGGGTGAAATGGAAGATTTTTTTTACCCTCTATTTTTTATTTGTATTTGATGCCTTAGCTAAAAAAAAGAAATCGTTCCCTAAACTTATCTACTTTGTTAATTCGAATCACCACGATTATATATCCTAAACGAATTTGCCATTGCATTTAAATAGGGCTCATATTTTCTATACAAGGAATATTTACTGCCATGGGTTATAATAAAAACTTTGTTTAAATCCCTTTTTCCCATCTCATTTAATGAAAAATACTTTTCAAAATTAAAAGGCATATTTATTTCTTTAAACCCAACTACGGTACCAAAATTGAACACTTTATCCCCCCAATTGTCAGAAACAATAATGTTTATCCTTTTACCTTTTTTTATATCATAATCTTTAAGGAATGACCAATATAATTCAGGAACACACCAAGCTTCAGGACTAAATTGTGCTTGATATTTATGTTTATAGGCAGGTCTTAAATCTATTTGAGTTAAACTCATATCTCTAATTATTATTTGGTTGTGGTCTACTTTGGAATCGAGAACCATTTCCATTAGTGACTGAGAGTGTATAATTAGGTATGCCAGAATGATATTTTAAATTGCCCCTTTCTTGAACTCCAAAATTTCCTTTTTTTACCTTTTAAAATTCCCAATATCGATAATTCAAGTTGTGCTCCGCCTTTATATCCCTATTTCTTTGACCACTTCTTTTTTGATTTAAAAGTTTTAGCCATCAACTAATTTGAACCATTACACCCCATCCATTAATCCGAACCATTACCATCTGATCGTATTTCTAATAGCTCATTAATTTTTTGAGCTAGAGCTTCCTTTCTATATAAACCCTCCTTGAAGAAAAAAACGTAATCCCCGTCTATGCGACTCATTTTGATTAGATGCTTAGATGGCCTATAATCTCCTGTATTGATATAAACACTATAGTCTCTATCTCCTCTATGAGGTGCATCTATATCAAAATCTAAAGACTCAAACATTTTATAAAAATCTTTGATTTCGTTTTCGTTGGTAATTGAAAGCGTATCATTTGGTACCCCAGAATGATATTTTAAATTGCCCCCTTTCTTGAACTCCAAATAAATTGGGGCTAACTCTCTATGTTGAAAAAACTCCTCGGGAGAACTAAAATTCTTAGGAAAATATAGATACACCATTATTAGTACAACTGCCATTCCTAATATTATATACTCTTTTCTCATTTGTCTGACCTATATAAATAATCTGATACTCCTAAATATCCTGAAAAACTAACTGGCAAAGGAACTACGCCTACTGAAACTCCCAAAGTAATGGCTTCATACGTGGTTTTTGTAAAACCTCTCCAATTACCATGACTGTCAAAAGGCCACTGAAACTCAACTCCTTTGTTAAATGCCCCTGCTATAGAAGCAGGTCCAAAAGCCCTTACATCTGCTTGTAGTCCCATTTCAGTCCCTTTAAACACATCTAAATCAGGATTTGGCTCTGTTGCATAAAACCCTGTGATACTACCTGTAATACCTGCCTCTATCCCAAATAAACCATTAATTTGAAGATTTACAAGTCTAGGATATATATGACCATTCCTGCCTCTCTCGACGGAATGAGATGACCATATAATTGGTGTATGTCTACTATGTTTGAGTCTATAGTTAATCAAGATTTGGCGAAATACCAATATAAAGTAAATACTTGTTAAATCCAATTTGAGAGATATGAATTTGGTTGATTACAACAAAGTTGAATGAGTTGTCATATGTTATGAAAAAACTGTGAAATAATAGGTGAAATATTGACTTAAAAGAATTCCTAATAGGTAAATCTACTACCCTATTTAACCCATTATTTAGTTCGCTTCAACTAATTTGAACCATTACCATGCTATCGTTAGCAGTTTGAAGGATTTCGAAATATTTCGATTATACAGTGGCACGGCTCATATGCTTTCTATGAGTAAATTATTGTGAATAGCAAAACTGAACAAATCATTACCTTTTAAAAATATTATAACAAAACAAAAATGTCCAGATGCCTGTTTGAAACATTACCCAAGATGTAAACATTTTGATAATAACATCAGGAGGGTTATTTTTGTTTTATATTTGAGGACAAATCCACATTTAGCTTTCTCTTAAAATGAGTGTCCAATTAAAAATACTTTTATTTGTCTTAACAATAGTTGTAGTCCTATTAAAACTGGGATTTGAATATTACAACCTTATTTTCCCTCTAGTTTTAATCGTAGTGTTCCTTATTTTCAAGAAAAATACAATCTTCAATACATTTACATTTGCCTTACTTACCTTGAATCTACTTTGTTTATTCACATCCGATAAATTTGTCTATCGAATCTTAAATAATCAAGAATATTTTTGGTCAGAGCAAAATTTGAGCATCTCTGATTTTAAAGGAACTCCTGATCCGGAAGATAAGATGTCAGCTAAAGTATTTCCTAAAATGATTGGCAAAGTAAATAGAGTTTATAATTACCCTCCTGCTATCGTATTTGCCTCTAACGAGAGTGATAAATCCTGGATTAATCTTTTACAATTTGACGATACCGAACAGGATCAAAAAGAATTAGAAAGAATACTGATCCATGAAAAGACTCATCTAAACATCACAGAAGTTTATGTGTGTAAAGCGCAGGATAGTTTAAACAAAATGTTTTTTTCAACTCCTTTTGAAAAATTTGATGTAATGGAATATTTTTATCTTCAATCCGATAGTATTCAAGATGCTTTCGATATAGAAACCAACCATAGCTTACTTAAGAAAAAAAATATGGAATGGAACAATTTTATAAAAAGTCAACTATAGAATATTAATCATTCTCATTCTTACTGCCTTTAACATAAATATCTTTTTCAAAATATTTTTTGTGTTCAAAATAGTTTAATGAATCAGGTGTAATAGAATCGGTATAATAATATTCAACAATTATTCCTCTAAATTTTTTTAACCCAGGTTTATTGAAATATCTGCCAAAAAATGAAGTCAATTTATAATTCCCTTCAAGTCCAAGTTCCTTTTTAAGTTCTGTCTCCTCATTAAGATTATAAATAGTATCCTTTTGGACGTTCTCCAAATTTGAAAAATCGTCATTGAAATTTATGGAATAATCCTTAGGCACAATTACCATTATTTCTGATTTGCGATTCTTAAATAAAGGAGATTTAAGGTTTACTACTGCTTGTATTGGTTTATCCATATCTATAGTATCATTTTCATACTTTATAGAAAAATAACTCCCCTTATTCTTAATCGTATCTCCTGACTTATTAAAAACCCAATCCTGATTTAAATGGGACTTCCCTTTTATATCCCAAATTTCTTTAATCTGAGTTAAAATCCCTTCCTTATTGTAATATTCCCATTTATGTACGGGAAGATTATTTTCATTCAATTTCCCTTTTTCCTTGAGAGTTCCGTTTTTATAATAATATCTTCTTTCAGTTAAACTATCCTTTATATAAAAATCAATATAATTAATCTTATCATTTTTATTAAAATATACTGACGAATCTATTTTAATCCCATCTTCATAAATATGAGTTTCCTTTAATGAACCTGTAGTATCAAATATTTGATACATCCCTTCATATTTATCATTAACAATATTATAAATTCTTTTAATTTTTCCATTTGCATAATATTCTTTTATTGGTCGATTACATGCAAACAGTAACATAAAAAAAAGTAACCATAAATAATTTTTCATCGTTTTAATTCCATATAGTATCACTTCTAACTCTTATAGTTCCTTCTATAAATAACCCTGTTTCATAAAATTGAATTGAGTCTTGCTTGGCTTTTTCTGAATCTTTTGTTGCAGCAGATTCTCCTGTCCCTCCATATTCAGGATTATTAACCCCATACTTTGCATTTGGTTTTAAATCTCCTTCTACTGTATAATTAACTGTAGCTTCATTTTTGTCATTAGACGTATTACTTTCTTTATCACTATTATTTCCTAAATTTTTCATATCACTTGTAGCCTCAATAGCCTTATCCATATTTGTGGCTGTTTTAGTAGTGGCATGTGCGCCTTTGGCAATACCACTTCCTTTGGTTCCACTTATTGTAGGTAGTTCAGAAGTATCCACAGTATTTCCAGAACTCTTTCCATCGCTTCTCGTTGAACCTTCACCTGTTCCAGATCCCCATATTCTTGTTCCTTCTCCACTACTAGAACTTCTATCTCCTTCAACATTAATTGGAGGTAACCCTAAAAACTTTCTATATAGAATTTTTAGCCCCGTAAGGTTAAAAGGTGGAATTGGATTAGGGCAACATTCTTGAGGCATCATTCCATCAGGATCTATAAAATAGATTGGATTGTTAAACGCATAGTTATAAGGCGAGTGCCTACGCATATCCTCTGCAAGCGGGTCAATATTCATCCACCTACCCAGTGCCGGATCATAGTTTCTAGCTCCAAAATCATAGGTATTAATATCAAAGTTTTGGTCATACTCTTTTCCACCAAACTTCCATCGCCCGGCCACAGAATTTCCTAAAGAAGATACACTATTGTTGTACCCTTGCATTTTAAGTCCAAAAGGATAATAATTATTTTCTTCAATTACCTCATTAGCAGGATCAATATTTCCATCGTTATTGGCATCCGTATAGCTTAATCGATTAGAATCTAAATGATCCTTATAATTATACACATAACTATACCCTCCCAAGCCATTCGGGGTTATATAGCCTTCCGGATGATTAAAAAACTGTAAATCATCATTGATATACACATATCCCTCTGCATAGTCGGTCTCGGTTATGACCCCGTTTTCCCATACATGTTTTCTAATCTTATTCCCCTGGCTGTCATAGGTAATCCATAGCACATTACTGGTTCCAACCTTGATCTCCCAGGGAAGGTTTAAATGATTATAGGCAATGGAGGTAATGCCTTTATTGGTATCTTTAATCATATTCCCATTGGCGTCATACCAGTATTCTTGGGATGTTGTGGGTAAATTTTCACCTTTAAATCCATAAGACAGCGAACCCTTATCATACACATTAAAAAGCTTGTTACCAGGAGTGTCCCCGTAATGATATGACAAATCATCAATATATGTATAGGTATTAGTGTTGGTCATTCCATATCTTCTTAGGCTTTCCAGGTTTCCGTTTTTATCGTATGCTATCTGGTCCACCTTGTAATTTTCAGCGGTATTCGCCGTATTTTTATAGTCAGCTATTTTTAATCGGTTAAGGGCATCATAGGTGTATGAATACCCTCGAAGCTGACTATCATTAGCTGTTTTCCAGTAGGTTTCACTAATATTCCCGTTATACAAGGGCGTAATTTGCGAATTACCTGTATCTAAATTAGTATAATTTATCTTAAAACCAAAGAGGTCTTCACCCAGATCCTCCACATTATTGATCGCTTTGAGCCATCCCTTGATATTATAGGTATAATTGATGGATTGAAGCGGAGCCCCTTTTGAATTTCCGATGTCTTTTTTAACCAACATGCCGGTATCGTCATAAAAATTAGCACTAATAAGCTCGTAGGCCGGATCGTTGGTAGCATCTATGGAAGCACTAAACGACAGGGACGAAGTGGCTTTGATATGGAAATTGGGCTTTAAAATAATTTCTTTGGCCGCAATCTCGTCTTTGGTTTCAGTGATTACATCATTTAGCAGAATACTGGACTCATAATCAGAACTACTTTTACACTGATCCGGTAGGGTGTCATCTCCAATACACTGTTCCTGGTATAAAAGCCTGCCCACATGATCGTAGGTAAACGTATTTAGTGTTACTATCTCCATATGTGTCCCCTTTTTATGTCTTGTTCTGCTTTTGGTTGTACGACCCTGAAAATCATATTCCGAAAGTGTTATATCTTCGGAATTCAGGTATTCATTTTTGGTCCCGTTCCAGATAACCCTTTCTTTTTGATCAAAGTAGGTAACGGTTGTGATCCACCAAGTATCGTCATCAAGAACCCGGGTTCTGCTACCTGTGGAAAGACCCTTTACATACGATTTGACCCCTTGATTAAATACACTGAAGGGTTTTTCAAAACCTGCGGGGAGGTCAAAATTATAATCATCGTAATACAGTATGGTTAAAATCTCAATATTGGTATTTGGAAAACGATAATTGGTATAATGCAAATCCGTTCCTGATACATTTGTGGCCACAGCTATTCTTTCTTCATGGAATCCTGTTTGTGCCTCTATACTGGATGTAAGTTGATCCACAGAGTTGGTAGTTGTAAAAATACCTGAATAAATGACTCTTCCAAAGGCATCGTATTTGTTAAACGACCATTCTTGCGGAGATTTGGCCCGTTGGTTTCCATCCTGCAAAAGCACAGGCCGATCCAGATTGTCATAAATAATATATTCCCAATCTTTACCAGGCATTTTTTTCTCCGTCAGTCTGTTGCGCTGGTCATATTTATACTGGAAGCACAATTCGTTTAAAATGGAATTGGTGATCGTTGTCTGCGTTGCGGCCAAAGGAGGGATCACATAGGTCAGGTTTCCGAAATCGTCATACACGTAATAGGTGTCGTGCTTTACATTATTATCAAAGGTGCGCTTTAAGATGGTTTGACCTGATTTGTTTATAAACACCTCTGTAGTATGATCGGATCCTTTTGATTCGGACCAGTTCTCATCTTTCAAGATTCTTTTGATCAATGCACCGGGAGCATACTTTGCATTTTCCTGTAAGGTTATCTGAAGTTTATTGTTATTTAAAAAAGTTACCTCAAAAAAACGTACTGCGTCTGCCGTAGTATTTGATTCTTCTGCAAATAGTACTTCATGACCACTTCCCAGGCTCCAATCCGCTCCAGGCCCCGCCTGTTTAAGTATCTGTGAACGATTGGATCGTTCATAAAGCGACTGGGCATAGGGATGGCTATCGTTATAATGCGTTTGGTAATACTGAACCGTATTGTTTACCGCGGTTTCATGGGTAACATACGATCCGTTTTTTTGATTGGTTTCGCCGTAAGTAAGATAACTTTTGTCCGATTTGCCAAAATCATCATACTCCTGTAATGTAACTTGATCCCGGGCCGAAGCCGTATGCCCCACGGCAATTTGTTGTTTTTGTCTTCCCAAACCATCATAATAGGTAACCTGGTGTATCCCCTTTATTCCTGAATTCAGGTCTAGATCTTGGAGAGGATAAAACGGTTGTATTTTATATATATAATTCTCATCATGAGCAGGTGTTGCATATAGTATAGGTTCTCGGGTATCATCTATATCTGTTAAATCAACCGTTAATATGGTATTGTAAAAGCTTTCAATGGCCTCATTAGAATGCGAATAAACATGGATGTGATTATTTAGAATACTCACCTGATACGTACTGTTATTTATATATCCCAGGACCACATCGGGCAAGGCATAGGGAGCCTCGGTATCGACCACATAACCGGTTTTTAAAGGAGTGGCACTGAAAGTGGCATTAAAGCTAAGGGTGAGCACATTGTCTTGTATTGATAAGGTTACCGAACTACCCCCACTTCCCACATCATTTAAAAGGAAATACTTATAATACCAACTGTTAGAGTAATCGGCATAGGTTTGACCCAAGAGGGAAGTGCTTATAAAAATAAAACCAAAAGTAAGGAGCCAACGTAATTTCATAATTTAAATCTGGTATTAACGTATTAGGGATAACTTTTTTGGATCGACCACATCAAAAGTACCGTTGACCGATTTAAAGATCTCCAGATCAACTGCATTAGACGATCCTTCATTGCTGCCGAAAATCTCACAGGTGATGGTTTGTCCTGCCTGAACAGGTACTTCAATGGTTTTTGTTTGATAATATCCGATGGTATGGGATTGGTTATTAATGGTCACGGTCACCTCAGATGCCACCGCTGACCGATTAAATGCCCAGAACTTTAAGGTATCTGTCATCGGACTGGTCACGGTTGCCTGTGATTTATAACCCCCGCTTACAGTCTGATTTTCAACAATATTATCATAATGAAGGGTATGAACATTCTCCCCGTATTGGTACACATAAAACCGTCTTTTTTTGTTATAAGCAATCCCGGTCTCATTGTCGGTAACATCAAATGAAAGCTCTATCTCCCCACCAAAGGATGCATCAACCAAATCAATAGAAGCAATTTTAGTACTTCCCGAAATCAAGGGAGTACCACCCTTTCTCAGCGTCCAGCCGTAACTGTAATTCCCTGATCCCCCGGAAGGGTTGATCGTACAGTGCAAACGCGACCCTACCTGCACTCTGTTTGAAGGATTTATCCATTGTATATCGGATATTTTGAAGTTAAGCGAATAATTGGACAGGGTTTTATAGCTGTAGGTATAATGCTCCAGGATGTTTTGGTTGACATCTTTTATACTTTCCAAATCAAAAAGATCATTATACTTGTAATACAGCGTTTGACCGCTGGGTTTTGTTTCACTCTCCAGCCCGGAGATACCCTTGTAGGTATAAGAAGAAACCAGGGATGCATTCATGTTTTCTCTTAAATCATCCTGGGCGGTTTTTAGATCGGACATTGAAAATAGTGATTTGTTTTTTAGATTGTCTACAAAGGGTTGTACCTGAGAATAATGGGCATTTTGTAGTTTTGCTATCGGAAATTGGTTTTTATATCCCCAAACAATACTGGTGTAGGTTCCTTTAGGAAGGTGATATTCAATAAGATTTCCCTCTTCATACCGATCGTATATAATTTTATCTTTTAGACGGGTATCGTATGTCACTTTTTTTGTTATCGGGTCTAGCGACTGTTTACTAAAATTCGCAACATCCGAAGAAGTGGTTTCTAATGTTTTTATCCGGTCAAGTAAGGGTATCCCTCCATTAACCGGGTCCAGGTCATACCTATAGGCAACAGCGCTTTTTAATACTCCGTTTTTATAGGTTAAGGATTCCAGTGGCGGAAGCATATTTCGTTGAAGCATATTTGAAAAAACCGAATTTTGAGCGTTAATTTCTTCCAACAAATTTTCAACCTCAAACACAGAATTTACCTCCGTGGTCCAGATATCTCCCTTACTGTCTTTAGTTTCACTTTTGATCAGTCTGTGATTATTAACGCCTGTAGAGTGTCTGTATCTTTTAAAATAGGAGGTGTTTTCGGTTACCACTGGATCACTATTATCAAAAAACTGAGAATTGGTTTGTTTAACCCAATTGGTCTGATAATCAAAGGGTAGATAATACAGGGAGTATCCCCTTTTGATCGCTCCATTGGTATCCTGCCAGGGGCCGGCCTCGATTTTTGAAAGATAAAGGGAAGGATAATCCAAAGCCGTTGCTTGTATATCCCACTGAAACTCTGAAGTACTCAACTCTTTTTGGGTATTATTTGCCAGCGTTTTATATTCAGTAGTTTTTTTGGGGAGTCCCATTTTTTCTTCAAAAAGGGTCTTTGGTCTGCCCACATAATTCAAATAATCAGGTGTTGTATTATTGGTTAAATAAAAAGTATTTGTTTGCCAGTTTGAACTATTGGCACTCTCAAATTCCAAAGCGGTTCTCAATTCGCCATTCACATATTTTTCAGCTCTGGTAAAAAAACCGCCTTTGGTATATAACCCCCCATAAATGGGTGAAGTAGAATACATTCTTGCAGAAGAAATACAAGGGATATCGGCTCTAAAAGTTTTAAAGGTATTATATACTTCACCGTTGTAATATCCTCCCGGGTATTTAAATTCCTCAACCGTTGTGTTTCTTTCTGATATGGTTATAACACTATCTGCCCGGGCATATATATAACTGTATTTATTAGCTCCAAAGCCTCCGTACGAATTTTTAGCAAATTCATAAAATACTTTCCCTTTACCCACATTTGTTGAGAAAAATTCTTTATACCCACCCGTGGGATAGTGAATTTTGTGTAACCTGGAGTCTCTGTATTGAATGGTATACTTCTTAGAATCATTAATAAGAATTTCATTTAATTGGGATCGATCCCTGATCGGATCCCTAAATTGGGTTCCATTTTCATCAGTAACAATCCCATAAATAACACTGTTTTTTAAATCTACATTGATCGTTTCGGTATGACTGTCAAACCTGATATTATTAAGCAAATAATGTGCTTTAGGGTTACTCAAGGTTTCAGCAGGTGCGTTTTCATAAGCCGAGGCATCTACCATATAAGGACGGTCTATTCCGGCTGTACTCACCCCTTTATTAATATAAATTTTGGAAAACTGATCATCATCAAACACTTTTATCAATTCCGGTTTTTTAACAAAATGCGTGGTAATGATATGGCTTTCGTTTATTGGGAATTTTAGCGACTGAAAATCCAGCGGCATACAACCATGTATTTCAGCCTTATCTAATACGGCCGTAAAACCGGAAGATGCATCTGTGTAGCGTGTTTTAAACCTGTCGATTTCTATTTTATTGCTGTTTACGGTTTGATACGCTTTCCAGTTGTCATTGTTGTACCGAAAATTGATCTTTTTACCATTCAGCAGTCTGATTTGTTTTAAATACCACCCAGCATTGGTTTTTTCCCGTTTTAGGTCCGGATCATTGACTTTAGAATCCATAAGAAGGTATGCATTATTATAGGAATCATTGGGAAGCCCGTAATAATTTCTGAATTGCCCTACATTGTCATCCCACTTACTGCCTAGTAAAGGTAGCGGTACGGGAGAGCTGTAAATAGAACCTGAACTTCTAATATCATTTAAAACCTGATTTGTATCGGGAGGAAGTGAGGGGCCATTTAAAGTCCAGTCCGGACCAAACAAATTTCCCTGATTGGTAAGAATCACTTCTGAATTAATCTGGCCACTATCTCCAATCACCTCAAAAACAGCTTTTAATGGGACTTTTCCGGAGTTTGATAGGTACTTCCCAAACGAATATATGTCCGTAATACTTTGGGATACTTCTATAGCACTGTCATCGCCTCCAAACCAATATTCAATTCCATTTTCATCAATTATATAAAAAGTATAAATCTCATCATAACGCTCAATCATTGATATTTTAACATTACTTCCCGAGAGAATTTTTGCCTGTCCCGTGCTGATATCAAAAATAAAAGATCCTGAAACGGTAGGCGTTGAAAAATGGAAAACATCAATAGCGGGATCCCAATCTCCCCTTAATCCTGTTTTTACATCCGAATGCGTTATGGATCCCGGATTGTTAAGTTTTGATTGACTTACAGAAGAAAAATAGCCCTTGGAAGGGTGTTCATCTTCAACCCCATTTACTTGTCTGGATACCTTATATTGGGTAATGGGTAAGGACCAGTCTCCTCCTACATTGGAATTTAAATAAAAAACAGGTTCTCCATAGGACTGCCCCAGTACCTGAGGATAATCGTTGGCAAGGAATACCGGAATTTTAAAACCGTAATAGGAAAAGGTAAACAGGGGAATGGTAACATTTACTTTCCCTCTAAGTAAATTTTCACTTAGCGCCGGCATATTATTGGCAAAACTTCCCGGGGAGGGTTTCAACGTATATTTATCAAACATATTTTCGGGTCCTCCGTCTGCCCAATCTGCTCCTGCTGAAGTTTCGATAAACGCACTGCTTACCGAATTATTTGTAATCCCTTCCTGCCCATTGGTGGTTTCAACCTTATCGATAAGATCCTCATGAAACCAATTGTTGGTGGAGGCAACGGTAGTATCGGAAAATACTTTTGTTATATTTTTGGCTGGGGTTAGGGAATCTATATTGCTTACAAAGGAAACTTCCTGGGAATATCCGATATAAACACTGCTAATAAGAATCAGTATAAAAAAAGGGGATAGTACTTGACTTTTTTTCATTCTTTTTTTGATTAGGGTTACTTAATAATAGCTTCAAGTTTTTCCAGTCGCTTTTCCAGTTCTTGATTCTTTTGTTTATGCTTTATCAATTCCTTATCCTGTTGCAAGATGTACAGGGTAAGCTCTTCTACCTTTTCAAGTAATTTCATGTTCATCACCCCTAAATCAATTCCGTTAGTTTCCATTTCCTTGGCAGAGGGAATACTGGGTAGATGGCCATACTTTTTAATATAAGCACGTATTTCTTCCAGTGATCTTAAATAATAATCACTCTTAAACACATAATCGGGACCAGGAACAGAAAGATCAACCTTAACTTCCTCAGCATGTATTTTTCCTTTAACGGTTAATTTAGAATCGGGAATCCTGGTTCCAATACCTACATTCCCATTTTGAGTGTTTATCACAAAACTGTCCCAGTTATCAACCGATAAATGTCTTGTTCCAATACCGAAAATATTTCCTCCAAAATTTTCCTGGGAGAATCCCATGCTTACTCCAACACCATCACCATCTTGTCTTATTAAAATCATTGGATTGTCGTCTTCATTATCATTATCGGTATCTGCCTCTAGTCTTAAGGTAGCATCACCCGAAGTGCCAGACGATATATGCAAATTACCAGCCGGACTATTAGTTCCTATTCCAACCTTTCCACCGTTGTAATAAATATCACTACCGCTGGCACTCCACAGGCCTCCACCACCGGACCCGCTGTTAGGACCTGCTAATAATGCTGTTATACTAGGCTCCTGGCCGTTTACCTCTTCCACCCGGGGATCATAAAAATATTGACGATCATTGGTGTTTGTATCGTAAAAAAGATAAGAACGTTGTTTGATTTGAGTTGTAGTGGGATCAAATTTGTAATCGATCAGGTTGGCTACTTTGGTGCCGGTAACAGGATCGTAAATTCCACCAATACTGGTAGTCCCGCTATAACCACTTCCGTGAACGAAACCAACCAGTAAATACCATTTATCCAGTGCAGGAAGATCGCTCTTGAGAAAGTAAGGGTTGGGATCGGATGTGCCATCTAATTTTAAAGACACATATCCATTACCGTCATGACCATAAAACCCATGATAGGTATATCCGTCATTGGAATTGGTTTTTTTGATCCATACGGTAAAGCGAAAGGTCCTGGTATGATCTACAGGAAAAAATCCGGTGTTCCAGCCTCCATCACCACCGGAATCGCCACTGGGCTTGGCTTCCCATATTACCTCTTGAGTACCAAAAGGGGTAGTGCCGATAAATCGTGTGTTTTCTGTGGTAAGTCCGTTTTGTGAAAATCCGGTAACACTGCCACTTCCCACCGTCCAGGTGGAAGTATCTAACAGATTTTGAGAACAAAGGGTTGAACCTATCAATAAGAGTGCATAAAAGAAATATGTTTTCATTGTGAGTTAGTTTTGTTTGTTATTTTTGATTGCCGGCAATATCGTATTCAAACGAAATTTCTTCCTGAACCTTTACAGGTAGAACCAGAAATATAAAAAGCAGATAAAGTAGTTTGGTTTTCATAGGGTATAATTTTAGTTGGTAAAATTAATTAATAAAATAGGAAAAAGACTACATTGCATCGAGTATATATTGAAATATATCGAAAATAAAATATGATAATATTGGACGTAATGATGACATCCGTATAAAACTTACGTAAAACTAATTTTGCTCATGGCAATTAAGTGTTTAGCTATTATTATGTATAAATATGTGTATTGTTTTAAACAATTTATTAACAAGATATTTGCGTTTACTACAAACTTTGCGACTTGTTTTTTTATGATTTAATTACCCACCCCTAGCCCGTTTAACACGTCATAATCAAAAATTAACCAAAACACTAACTATATGATAGTTTCTCACCATTACTCATATTAATCTTTTTGGCAGTTAAACTCCCGGTAATATTTTTATCCGATCTTGTCTTTTCAACAGAATAGTTATTTATAGTTGGGTATTTATGGTGTGCTCAACTAAAAGCGGCGCCGTACGATACATCAGAATTAAGAGCACTGCATGTATATAAGGAACGATAATTATTCCCAACCTGCCATCACTCAAGGGCACCTCGATATTATCCACCTCACTTGAACAATTTATACCGGGCACGGATAACAAGCTGGGACGGTTAGGAGGAGTCAAAGTCTGTTGCTTTAAATTTGCATCTATTAAGGGAACTTTAACCGATAAAGCAGCTGAAGTGATTTTATTATATGCATCCATAATTGTTTAATAAATAGGTATTCGTTAATTTGGGCTATTAAATAATTAAGTTAAAAGGTTTACAGCCTAAAACTGAGACCACTTATAAATAGCAAGTGCATTTTATAAATTGCCTTTGTTTTTAGGTATATTTAGTTTTAGCGTATTTGTCAAATATATAACATACACTATAATAAGTTATATATTTTATAATACTTATTATTTATAGTTATGTATCTTTAAATAAATTATGATTATAGAAAGAATCATTTCAGGAATACGAGAATTAGGGTTAACTGGATATGAAATAGAGCGATTAACACCTCTTTCACAAGTTGGAGTGGATAAGATATTGAATGGAACAACAACTAATCCAAGAAAAACTACCTTAAATATACTATATAACTTGTTATTGTCTCGAGGAGTTTCCAAAAGTTGGTTGGATGGTGAATCTGAACAATTTAATGTAGACAAACCGCGCTCTTATGGTGTTAGTGAGGCAAAAGGAAATAGCCTTACTCCTGAAATTATTGAGATGATCTGCGTAGCAATGGAAGACAATTTTCAAGAATTAATGCGAAATAAACGCTTTCACATTATATTTGAAAATAGAGCTGTTCATTGGTCCAGAGATTTTTTTAAAGAAAGGTTGAACAATAATTGAGGGCTTGTATAATAAAATTAATACTGAAAAGTATAGCGAAAGGATTAGCCAGAATATCTAACCTATTGCTGCGAAGTATAGCTTATTTACAAAGAAATCATATTTAAGTCAGGTTAGGCAAAGAAGAAGATATCTAAGAATATGGTTTAAATATGGAGAGCAGACTTAGTATTTCCGCTGAAGAAAGATTTTGGGTCATAGCAATCAATTCCTTCTTACACTTCTCTGTTTGTTCTTTAAAATGCTTTTCCCGGAATTTTTGATATTTTGTTTTGGCCTTATCGGATAAATAAGGAGAATTAGAAATATTGGGTGTTTTCTTATTTTTAGTCATCTGAATGAACTTCATCAGTTACCAATACAACACTTTTTTCATACTCCTCTTTCCTTTCATCTTTTATAAAATCCCCTTCTTCAATATCCTCATATATAAATCTAAAAAGTCTTTTTATTTTAAGCATTAATTTCTTAATACTATTTGTCCTGATTTTAATCAAATAGTATGCAGTAATTGAAGCAAATAGTCCTATAGTTAACATAATATAAATGTAGGACCAGTATGGTAAATCATCTTGTGGAAAAAATATCCAGGTTAAAAAATAACCTCCAATTGCACCAGCTGTTATTCCAAAAGCTGTTTTGGCTTTTTTTCTTGCTCCTGTCGTGTCGTTTATACTAAAAAGAATTTCCAAAGCCAAAACACTAATAATCAATCCAATTCCAAAATTCCAAACAAATTTATGTCGTGAAGGAAATCCAAAAACTCTATGATTTTCCTGAATTTCATTATAGGATTGTTGCAACGGTTCAATTAATGATTGAAATTCGTCGATCTTCATCTTGTGTTCAACAACCTTTTTATTGAAAGTATTCTTGTTGATTTTACCGATTGAAAATAAAGATGCCAAACCCACTATTGAATCTTTGTGAAATTCAATAGATTTATAATTCTCGGATATTTTATCTGAAGCTACTTTGACCGCAGGCTCTCTGGCTGGTAAATATATATGAGACAAGAAAACGACGGCCACCAGAACCGTCGCTAAATAATACAATAGATTTCTAAATATTTTATCCCCCTCCGTTCCCGTCTTTGTCTCCTGGACTGGATGTGCCATCTTTACTGGTTGCTTGAATTTTAATTCCATTATTTTCTAATTCTTCAGACGTACTTTCCGGTGTACAAGAAGCCGCAAATGCGACTAACAATACCGCTAAAACTAATCTTTTCATTGTTTGTAGTATTTAAGGTTAATTACGTCCAAATTACCTTAAATACTTACATTTAAACGAGGTATAAACGATTAGTTGCTAAGTATTTATTAACAATATTTATAGGAGTGAGGGATTCCAAAAATACTATTTTTTAACAAATTCATATACTAATTAGCATAAATTTGAACGTAATTGCAATATAGAAAGATGTAGTTTATCGAAAAAGAGGTTTTCCCTTCTATTTAGTGAGGCTTTACCTTTTTTATTAGTGATGCGTAGATGCACTTTTATAAATTAATTGTGCATTCTGATTGCCCGCACGGAAATTACTTCTCTTGTAAAGATAAACACCCTGGCGGGTGTTTTTTGTGGAAAGGGAGAAAGAAGAAAAAGGTAAGTATTTTATCCACATTATTTGCGTTTTTAAGTCGGAGTACCACTGTGGATCAACCGTTTCTTTTTCCCCTTACCACAAAATGAATTAGAAAGGGGAATTCAGCATTTAATTTATGTCCGGGAATATTTATTATGGTAAATTCAATCAAATATATAAATCTCGAATGAAGCTTAATTAAAGGGAGTTTATATAAGTATATAGGTATATATATGTACAAATAAATACAGACTTATTAAATATATAGATATTTGTATATGTCAGAAGCTGTTTATACCATAGTAAAATTTGATAAGGCTATTAGCAAAAAGAGCCTAAAAGATATCATTGGGGAGTTTGAGGTGCAAACCTCCAATATATCTCAGGTATCCTTATCAAAGCAGCAGTTAACAACATTGATTTCTGTTCTGTTTGCCTATGGTCTTCATTATGATGAAATAATAGATAAAAAAAGACCTGAGTTCCTGCAAACCATTATAGAGGACCAATTACCTCTTTTTAAAGTATCCCGTTTATTTTCTTTGCATTTGCTTTATAGTTTGGAATCTTCAGCAATTACCGAATTGCAAAGACTTCAGGAAAAACAACATAACTTAAAGGATATACTCTCAAATGAAAAGGTGCTGGATTTTGTTGAAGCAGAACTACTTGATCCGGTAACATCTTACCGTACATGGGAATATGGACGTTTTGTTGGGACGTACTTAACAGAACACTTATTAAAACCAGATCAGTGGAAGAAAGTTAAAAAGCACAGAGCGCGAAAAGGGGAAATGATAGAAGACTACCTTTTAGATTTGGGAGCACATATTAGAACAAGTAACAAAAAACTGACCAAGTGGGAGATTTTGCTTTTACAGATTCTTATTAAAGGAAAATTGGAACCCGAAAACACCACTATGGCTGATTATCTTTTGGTAGGTTCCATCGCCCGGCAAAAGATGATGCATTTATCAGCACAGATGGAAACCCTGTCTCGAACCTTAGAAGAAGTGTTGAATATACAAAGATCAAGGAAAAAAGGGAAAGGAGGACCTACCTTATGACGGGTTTAGAAATTCTACTTGTACATTTAAAAAAAATAGGTGGCAAAGAGAATATCTTAATAGGAGCCAATCATTATACTTCTTCCGAGATTCAGAAAGTAGAAAGCATCATAGAGGATTTACAAAATGAATTAGGGTTATCCTCTAGAAAACCAAAACTTTCAAGAAGAAGAGCCTTTGTAGTAATTTTGGAAGAACGCTATTATGATACGTCTAAGTATCCCGAAAATCTAACCCTGGATAGTATTCATAAAGAGGCATCACTTCGGTTTGAGTTTATGAACAGAGAACAAAGGCGTTTTAAAACCCCTACCCAGGTACACCCCAAGAATCCTTGTTTATATTATGAAGATAATTCACATGGTAAGGCCAGGTATAAAACTGCCCTTCAACATTTGGTAAATGAATCTCATAGATACTTCAAAGTTCCCGAAGCAGAAGCTTCCCTTGAATCCATACTTGAGCAGGTAAAACTCTGTTAGCTGAATTTGCCGTACAAAAAATCATGTACGGGAAGCTCATAAAATATTCTTTTTTGGTTATAGGTTTGACCTAGGTTAATCGCAGATCACGAAGCAAGTTGTGTTTTTGCTAACAAAAACTCCACGCACTTCGTTTGCAGCTTGCTTTGTGAACCTCACAAATCTATTGAAATGGGAAGACCAAAAAAAGAAGTATCGTCTCTGAAAACAGTACAGGTCAATGTTAGAATGACCGCTAATGATTATTCTAAAGTTTCCGAAAGTGCTCAAACCATTGGGTTATCTGTTTCAGAATATATCCGAAGAAAAACTACCGGGAAACCCATACCAAAGAAAAGGGTGAGTCCGTTGGATCGGAAACTTTTTGTGGAACTAAGCAGGGTGGGAAATAACCTAAACCAACTCACAAGAGTCTTAAACTCAGGTATCCAAGATCCACTTAGTACTTATAAACAACTAGAGGAGGTAAAAATGCTATTGCAATATCTCAAATCAAATATAGCAAACCATGATCGGTAAGATAGTCATAGGAAAAGATTTTTACGGTGTCCTGGCTTACAACGAGAAAAAGATAAGCGAAGGAAACGGGTATGTCCTTGATTGTAATATAGAACATTCTACATCGGCAGATATGACCAGGGAGTTTAACCTGATTAGACAATTACGTCCGGGACTAGGAAAAGCTGTCTTTCATGTTTCATTAAACCTGCCATATACAGACCATTTAGATGATAAAGCGTTTATCTCATTGGGATGCGATTATTTAATGAAGATGGGTTTTGACAACAATCAATTTATCATGTATCGACATACCGATACACAACATGAACATATCCACATTATAGCCAATAGGATCAGGTACTGCGGTAAACTTGTAAGCGATAGTCACATAAAAAGAAGAAGCCGGGAAATACTCAATGATCTGGAAAAGAAATATGGACTGACCCAAATTTCGAAAACCAGCAGTGCCAAAAAATCGCTTACCCAAAAAGAAATAGAGAAAACCCTAAGAACGGGTCATCTGCCCATTAAACTTATTCTTCAAAAGAAAATAGATTCAGTAATTTCAAGATCAACCGATACAAAAGAATTTATTACCCTGCTGCAAAAGCAAAATATCTCACCAAAATTTAACGTAAGTAAGACTACTGGAAGGGTTTCAGGGATATCGTTTAGATATCAGGATGTGGTATATAAAGGTAGTACCCTGGGTAAAAAATTTTCATGGAACCGTATAACAAAACAAATTGATTATGAGCAAACAAGAGACCATTCACTTATACTATGGGCTAATGGAGAAGAACAAGCAACTTATACAACTGACCAAGGAAATCATGGAACAGCAATCAAGACTGAATCAGGAAATTATGACCTTAAAAAAAGCACTAAAAATTCTTTTAGGCAATCAAAAGCACATCTGGGAGAAATTAAGGGACATGGAGTAGTAACGCCTTTGGAGAATGAAACGGAATGGACTCCTTTTAAACTGGAACTTACAGATTACAACACTAAGAAAAAATCTAAAAGAAAGAAGAAAAGAAGAGGGTTTAATCTATAGAATTTCAGCGTATGGAAAACAGTAATAAAATTCAATTATTGGGATTATCTCCCTCCGAGATCCAGATATTGGAAACGATACGCAGTAAAAGGTTTCTGTCCATCAAATTAATCATTAAAAATGGAGAGGTCGATATAATTGAAGGTTTGGAAAGAATACAAACAGGAGAGCGTATCATGGATGTATTAAAACAACATGATTTTCAAAATCTGGAAATCAAACAAAGCAATGGTAAAATTGTCTGTGTAAACAGAATATTCAGAAAAAAAATCAATCCCTGTACCCATACCAAAAGTTGATATCAAATAAGCCCTGATTTGTGGATAAAATGTTGATAGTATAAGGGATTTAACCAATAAAAAAAGGTAAATTAAAGCCTGCTTTTACAAATACAGCAGTGGCCTTCAAGACACGGGAGCTGCCGATATGTATGGAAAATGTCAAACTCAATTATTGAGCCAAAGCGGAAAAATAAAATATTCAATAGTACATGGCTTAAAACGTATAAAGGTTTTGAAGATTGCTCTGAAGAAGATGCAGAAGAAATTGTAGAACAACTCAGGGAACTTGCCAATATAGTTTGTGGTCATGTTCAAAAAGTAAGCATATGAACTTGGAGAGAATACAACAAGGAGAGGGCAATAAATAAACGTTTCACGTTAAAAAATAAAATGTAACTGAAATATAGTTGCGTTTTTGTTATCTTTGATAATGAGCAGCGCAGAAAAACTTAACAAGTTAAGTTTTTTAGTAAATCCTAAAGATTCGATTTGGAGAGAATTGATCAAGGTATTGGCCCCAGTATGGGTTTTATGAAATTACCAAGAGACAGGGCAACTGGGTCGAGAGTCGGGTTTGTAAGCGATCGAATGGATATTGTAAACATACGCAGACCATATTAGGATCATATGGTAAACAATATATAAAGGCAGATTAAGGAAAATTGAAGTTATGGCAGATAATTTGGAATACAAAGGTTATTTCGGTACTGTAGCGTATAGTTCAGGGGACGGTATGTTGCACGGAAAGATTATAGGAATAAGTGATCTGGTAACATTTGAGGGCAGTTCCGTCAAGGAGCTAAAACAGGCCTTTGAAAAATCTGTCGATGAGTACCTTGAGACCTGCAAGAAATTGGGCAAAGAACCCGATAAATATTTTAAGGGCGTGTTCAACGTCCGTACATCCGCTGAGATACACAGGGAACTTTCGGTAATGGCTGAAAAGAAAAAAATGAAATTGAACGAACTGGTCAACAAGGCTTTTGACTTTTTGGTAAAGAACGAGGATAAAGTTTTAAACTAAAGCCTGGTCAAACAATTGAGGACGGGAATAAAAAGAATATTTTTCAAGAGAGAAAGACGGGTCCAAAAGAAAATAGAAATTGATTCAAAGTACAAATAACTGATGGAAATAACATTTCAAAATAAAGAGGATTCAAATAGAATCCAAAGGGACGGGTTTTTAAGCCTTTCAACCAAAAACAGATTTTATGCTTGGCTGAACTTAATGTACCACAGCAAAAAATTTCAGACCAATGAAATGGAAGAAAATGATAATTACTTAATAATAATTAATTGCAAAAGTGCTTAAGAATTGGCAAGATAATATTGATGCATTTATTCGGCTTTCTGAAAAGCACAGCGTTGAAATGCTTTTGGTCGGTGGAGCGGCCGTTCAGTTTTATGGGTATAACCGAAACTCACTTGATGTTGACTTTTGGATCAACCCAACCCGCACCAACTTTGACAAATTGATAAAGGTATTTAACGAGCTAGGTTATGAGATAACTGATTTTCCAGAAAAGGTTCTTATGAGCGAACAGAACATTTCCGTAAAGTTTTCCCCGATTGATTTAAACTTGGAGCTCATAACAAATTTTTCGGTCAATAAAAGTTTTGAAGAAGCCTATAAATCATCGGAGTCCTTAAAAATAGGTAAGGAAGATACTATTTGCAAAGTTTTGTCCCTTGACGATTTAATAATTAGTAAGGTAAGGGCAGGTAGAAATAAGGATTTAATGGATATCCAGGAATTAAAAAAAATCCATGGGAATAAGAATAACCAAAAGAGAAAAAATAGAGGAAGAAGCCTTTAAGCTTCTTTTCTAACTAAGTTCTAATTAAACGATGGGCACAATACAGGAAACATTTCGGAAATACAAAAAATTGAACCTTACCATGTCTTTTGAGGAAGAAAGGGAGATGCTTTTCAGTTATGTCCATTTGACCAATAAACTGGAGGGCAATAAACTCACCTTGGCACAGACCACCCAGTTGTTGTCCACCGATACCATTTCAGGAAATAACATCAGGACAAGGGACATTTTGGAACAAAAGGGAATGTACAAGGCCTTGGTACGAATGCTCAATGCCGTTAGAAACAAGGAGGAACTCTCCATATCCCTTATGATCGAATTGAATTGGCTGGTGATAGGCAACCTTTGGAAATTGGATGATTTTTATATCGATGCCAAGCAAAAGGGCCAGGAACCGGGTAATTTCAAGGTAAGCAACAACCTTATCCAAATAAGCCGGGGCGGTAAAGTATTGGAACGACTGGAACCGTTGAGCTCTCCCGATAACGTTTCCGAAAACATGAACAAACTGGTGGCACAGGTAGGGAAAAGTACTGCGCCTGAAATCACGAAAGCTGCTTTTCTGGCACAGGAACTTTGGCTCCACCAACCCTTTGTGGATGGCAACAAAAGGACTGGAAGGCTCCTTATAAATTTTATGACGATGAAAAAGGGTTTCCCTTTGTTCGTGTTCGACGACAAGAGCATCAATTATAACTCAACTTTGGTGGAACAGTATTTGGAAAACAGACCGGGACTTGTCGAAAACTACATCCAAGACGCATTGTTGGAAAGAATGAACAAGGCTATTGGCCTCAAACAGGATAAAGGTAAAAATAGGGGATTTAGGATGGTTCTTTAAAATATGGTTTAACGGATCCAAAAAGATAGAGATGAACTTAGAGGTATTTAATCAATTTGCTAAAAAAGAAAAGGGAAGAATCATAGGAAAAAACAATACGGCTGTTATTTACACCCGTGTTTCCAGCAAAGAGCAATTTGATAATAATGCCAGTCTGACCACACAACTTAAGTATTGCCAGGAGTATGCGCTTCGAAAAGAATTAGAGGTCATAGAATATTTTGGAGGAACCTATGAATCGGCAAAGAGTGATGAACGGAGGGAGTTTCAAAGGATGCTGAACTACGTAAAAAGAAGAAAGAACATTGGCTATATCATTGTCTATTCGTACGACAGGTTTTCAAGAACCGGTGCCAATGGGGCTTATATCAGTGAGCAACTAAAAAAACAAGGTATAGCCATTATTTCAGCTACTCAGGAAATTGATGTAACCACAAGTGCCGGTACCTTCCAGGAAAATCTGTATCATATGTTTTCCCACTTTGACAATCAGGTGCGAAGGGATAAATCCATTACGGGAATGCAGGAAAAACTGCGCAGGGGCTACTGGACGGGATCATACCCATTTGGATATACCAACGCAAATCCGGGAAAAGGGAAGATTCCGAATTTTGTAATCACGGAAGAAGGAAGATTACTCAAGCAGGCTTTTTTATGGAAAGCCAATGCCAATATGTCCCACGTTGAAATAGCAAAACGCCTGAAAGATAAGGGCTTGGATATAAAAGCAAAAAAACTGACCGATCTTTTTAGAAATCCTTTCTATTGCGGACTTATTGTCAATAGTCTGATTCCCGGAGAGGTAATACAAGGAAAACACGAAGCCCTTATTTCCAAAGAAGTGTTTCTTAAGATTCATAATTTACTGCACACAGGAGACCTACCCAGGAAATATTCGTTTGATGATAAAAACCTGCCGTTGAAAATGTTTGTGAAGTCTTCGGTCTGTGGAACCCCTTACACTGGATTTATTGTCAAGAAAAAGGGGCTGTATTATTACAAAAACAGACGTAAGGGAAGCAAAGAAAACAGAAGCGCCAAAAAGCTCCATGAAGAGTTTTTAAATGTATTGAAAAGGTATACCATAGCCGATCAAAAGTATATTGAGCCCTTAACCGAAATCATTCACGACACTTTAATAGGAAAAAATCAAGAGGCACTTGAAGACCAAAAACGGTTGACTAAAGAACTCAGACAGCTTAAACAGCAGATCGATACCTTAGAAAGAAGATTCGTTGTACTAAACGAAATTACAAAGGCTCAGTATGATCTTTTTATGCCGGAACTAAAAGCCAAACAAAGGGAATTGGAGATAAAAATTGAGAATAGTGGAATAAATAGTTCAAACCTTAAAAAATCCGTGAAGATAGCTCTTAGGTTTGCATGTAACTTGCAGTCATTGTGGAAGTTAGGTGATTTAGAAACGAAAAGAGCCATACAATATATGGTGTTCCCAGACGGGATTACGTATGATTTCAAAAACAAGGCAGTTCAAACTTTTCGGGTTAATGAAATATTTAGCGCAATATCCTCATTTTCAAGTAGTTTGAAGAGCATAAAAAAAGGGACTTCCTACCGGGTTAGCAGAAAATCCCATTTAGTGACCGCGGGAGGATTCGAACCCCCAACCCTCAGAGCCGAAATCTGATATTCTATCCAGTTGAACTACGCGGCCTTATATTTTCTTTTCTCCACCTCCGTCCGGTACGGGCGGGTATCCAGTTGAACCCCGCCGAGATCCGTCGGGCAGGTAAGCGCCTTTTCGGGACTGCAAATATGCAAAATTTAGGATAATTTTTGCTTAACAATCGCAGAAATTGTTTTTCCGTCGGTTTTGCCTGCTAATTGTTTGGTTGCCATTCCCATTACACGGCCCATATCTTTCATACTCGCCGCTCCCGTTTCTTCTATAATTTTACCCACTACTGCTGCTACTTCCGCTTCGCTCATAGGTTCCGGAAGAAATTGTTGGATCACCGCTGCCTGGTCTAATTCGGGTTTAGCCAGATCATCTCTCCCCTGTTCATTGAAGATCGCTGCACTGTCTTTTCGCTGCTTCACCAGCTTTTGAAGCAACTTCATTTCCTGATCCTCGGTTAACTCAGCTTTGGCACCAGTTTCCGTTTGTGCAAGCAACACAGCCGATTTAATAGCCCTAAGCGCCTCTAAAGCCAGACTATCCTTGGCTTTCATAGCTTCTTTCATCTGCTCCATTACCTTTTGTTGTAGGCTCATAATGTACTTTTTAAATTGCCCTGCAAAAATAAAAAAATAAACCCGATATCTGCAGTTTGATACCGGGTCTGGAAAATATAACAAACAAGTAGGCAAAACATGGTTGCTAATCTACATTATCATGTAGAAAAGAATTGTTCGATCTCAATTGTATTTCATCATTACTGTCTTCTCCCAACGACATTCTGGAAGGCTGATCTTCACCGTTTTCCTCATCCAAATCGATCCCCATACGTTTATAAGCGGGTTGTTTTTCAAATTCATCTACCTTTGAAAGGTGGTTGAATTTATAATTAAATTCTTTTAATTTCTTTCTTCGTTCATCGGCCCTGTTCCTCAAAGTTTCCTCGATAGAGCTGAATAAGGGGTCAACCTCTTCTTCCTCCCCGTTTTTTGTCTCTTCCTCTACCGGTTTGGTCTTTGTTTCAAAGGTCAGTTCTTCTTCTGCCACGTCAGCTTCCTTGGCATCCGGTTTGGCGCTGGTTAATTTTGATTCCAGTTCCATATAGTCATCCAAACTATAGCGTATCTCTCCCTCTTCCGACACTTCTGTAACCGGGATAATTTCAACGTGATCGGTTACTTCAATGTCATTCACATCTTCCGGGCTTTCATCCAGATTAAAAGTCACCACATTAGGGCGTTCCTCTTCATTTTGCTCAGACAGAGGCATATCAAACGATAAAGTAATCTGATTTTTGTCTTCTTCCGATACTATTTCAGGATCTATTACTTCGATATCTTTGATCTTATCGGTGGTATCTACAATTACAAACTCTTCATATTCCAATGCTTCCGGTTTTACTTCCTCATATACCACATCTATATTCCTTATAATTTCGGAAGTAGGAATTAAATTCAGCATTGATTCATTGGTTTCCTCTTCTTCTTTTAACTCGTATTTCACTACGGTTTCTTCTTCTGCTGCTTTTTCTTCAGACAGCGGTTTTTGGATAGGTGTATCCATCACGGAAGAGGTATTGGTTGAACTCAATTCCTGTTCTGCCTTTTGTTCGTCCTCCAGTGTATGAATAATTTTCTTTGCTTCTACGTTTACTATATCGTGTTGTTGCTCTACATTAAATCCGGTGGCAATAACCGTCACCGAAATAGCATCTCCCAGGTTTTCATCTTCTCCGACTCCCATAATAATATTAGCTCCGTGTCCGGCTTCATTTTGAATATGGTCGTTGATTTCTCCAATCTCATCGATTGTTATTTCCTGTGTTCCCGAGACAATGAGTAGCAATACATTTTTGGCTCCTTTAATTTTATTGTCATTTAAAAGAGGGGAATCCAGCGCTTTCATAATAGCCTCGTTGGCCCTGCTTGAACCGGAGGCCGTTGCAGAACCCATAATAGCCGTTCCGCTATCGGACAATACTGTTTTTGCATCTCTAAGGTCGATGTTTTGTGTGTAGTGGTGTGTAATAACTTCTGCAATACCTCTGGCTGCTGTGGCAAGTACTTCGTCGGCCTTGGAGAAACCAGCTTTAAACCCAAGATTACCGTATACTTCACGCAGTTTATTGTTATTTATCACGATTAGAGAATCTACATTGGAACGCAGTTTTTCAACTCCGATCTGCGCCTGCTCGTTTCTCATTTTCCCTTCGAACTGAAATGGAATTGTTACAATTCCCACAGTCAGAATATCCAGTTCTTTAGCAAATTTGGCAATGACGGGTGCAGCTCCTGTTCCGGTACCCCCTCCCATTCCGGCGGTAATAAAAACCATCTTCGTATTGCTGTCTAACATGGTTTTTATGTCTTCGAAACTCTCTATAGCGGCCTGTTCTCCAATTTCGGGATTGGCTCCTGCTCCCAGCCCTTCTGTTAAGGATACCCCCAATTGAATCTTATTGGGTACCGGACTGTTTTGCAATGCCTGGGCGTCTGTGTTACAAACAACAAAATCAACCCCTTTTATGCCTAATTGAAACATATGGTTGATGGCGTTACTTCCGCCGCCACCAACTCCGATTACCTTAATCACATTGCTTTGATTCTTGGGAAGATCAAACGATATGTTATCAAATGCTGCGTTATTGCTCATAATGTATATTTACTGGTTTACTCTGCGTTATCTAAAAAGTCTTTTAATTTTTCCGACCACTTTTCAAAAATGGATTTACGTTCTTTAATGTGTACGGGTCTTGTTGCCGTATCTGTTTCACCACCGAGGGATTGATCTTCAAGAACCAGTTCTTCTTCATTTTCTTCCCTGGCCTGATGCTTGTCCAGGTTTTTCAGTGCATTCATCAAAAGCCCTGTTGCCGTAGCATACACGGGACTTGCCACTTCGGTACCCGAATCTCCTGCGAGATGTTCATTTGGATAACCTATACGCGTATCCATGCCGGTGATATATTCTACCAACTGCTTTAAATGCTTTAACTGACTACCTCCGCCCGTCAAAACAATTCCGGCAATTAATTTCTTTTTCTGCTCTTCATGCCCGTAATTCTTAATCTCGAGATATACCTGCTCAATTATTTCCACAACGCGGGCATGAATAATTTTTGACAGATTTTTAAGGGTGATCTCTTTAGGTTCTCTTCCTCGTAAGCCGGGAATAGAAACAATTTCATTGTCTTTATTTTCACCGGGCCATGCGGAACCGAATTTTATTTTTAAAAGTTCTGCCTGTTTTTCAATAATTGAACAGCCCTCTTTAATATCTTCGGTAATTACATTGCCACCAAATGGGATTACTGCGGTATGCCTGATGATACCATCCTTAAAAATAGCCAGATCGGTAGTTCCGCCTCCGATATCGATCAGGGCAACTCCGGCTTCTTTTTCTTCCTGGCTCAATACGGCATTAGCCGAAGCTAATGGCTCAAGTGTAATCCCAGCCAGATCCAGTCCGGCACTTTTTATACACCTTCCGATATTTCTGATAGACGATACCTGACCAACTACCACATGGAAATTAGCTTCCAGGCGTCCCCCGTACATCCCAATAGGTTCCTTGATTTCGGCCTGTCCGTCAACTTTATATTCCTGAGGCAGTACATGAATAATTTCTTCTCCGGGCAACATCACCAGCTTGTAAACCTGATTGCATAGCTTTTCCAGATCATCCTCATTAATTACTTCTTCAGAATTTGCCCGGGTAATATAATCGCTGTGCTGTAAGCTTCTGATATGCTGACCTGCAATACCCACAACCGCTTCCTTAATTTTTAAACCCGAAACATTTTCTGCTTCCTGAACAGCTTGTTGGATTGATTGAATCGTTTGAGTGATGTTATTCACAACTCCACGATGTACTCCGAGGCTTTTAGCTTTTCCAATACCTAAAACTTCCATTTTATTGTATTCATTGAGCCGACCAATCATAGCTACTATTTTGGTAGTTCCGATATCGAGCCCCACTGCGTATCTATCCTGTTCCATATCCTATTTTTTAGTGCATACCACTTGTTTGTTATATTCCAGATTCACCACCGAAAATTGCTTAAGTGAATCGTCTTTAAGAGCCTTTTGATAGAAGGCTTTAAAATTGCCGAACTTTTCGGGCAACTGCTTCGCTTCTCCCAGTTTAACCACAAAATTATCCGCGCGTAATTTTAATTCGAACCGGTTTTTACTACAGTGAATTCCAATTACGTTTTTCTTTAAAAAATCATCATTGTTTATATAATTTGCCACGGCATAAACATCTGCAATCCCGTCCCGGTTAACATCTCCGGTAATAAGCGGAACCCGGGCCGTATAGGTTGCAGACAGGGGCATGACTTCCCCTTGTACGTCCACATAAAAATCCGACACACCCTCCACTCGTGCGATAGGCATTCGCTGTTTGATCTTAGCTTCAAGTCGCCCGTTTACGGTCATAAAAACCTGAGCTTCCTGAATCATTTTATTGGCATTTAGGGCATTCTCAACAGTATTCAAAACTAAAGCTTCTTTAGCCACGTTTGAAGCACCTTTTATATTTTGTATTAACAATTTATTAACTGCCTCGTAGGTGATAAAAAGATTCTCTCCATTGAGAAACTTAATAGTTGGCTCTGTAGCTTTTCTTTCATTATTTCTACGGTTTGCAAAAGCGTACAAACTCACCAGCAACAGCATAAAAAACAACACTTTTATGTAGGCTATATACTTTTTCATGCGGATAAGGCTTCTTTAATTCCACTCACTTCTTCCGATATATCCCCCGCGCCTAACGTGACTACAATTCGGGAATCTACCTGCTTAACCACGGTTAACAGTTCCTGTTTGCTTACCAGTTGTTTAGAGGTATTCTCAATCTTTTCAAGTAGCCAGGCGGAGGTAACCCCCTCAATGGGCTTTTCTCTGGCGGGATAAATATCCATTAAAACTATTTCGTCAAAACGCGATAAACTCCTGGCAAACCCATCGATAAAATCTCTGGTTCTGGAATACAGATGAGGTTGAAAAATAGCAGTCACTTTTTCGTTAGGATACATTTCCTTTATCGCTTCATAAAGTGCATTGATTTCGGTTGGATGGTGCGCATAGTCATCTATAAAAACACGCCCGGGCGATTTAATGTGATACGAAAATCTGCGCTTAACTCCTTTGAAGGTTGCCAGGGCTTTAGCGAGACGGTCGGTCGAAATTCCAACCTGTGCCGCCATCGCGAAAGCTGCTAATCCGTTTAACAGATTGTGTTTGCCTGGCTTACAAAACACAACCTCCTCAATTTTATCCTGAGGGGTTACCAAAGTAAATATGTAGGCTTCGTTTTTAATTTTTAAATCCTGAATCCGATAATCCGAGTCATCATCGATCCCATAAGTTAATCCGCTCAACGGCAATCCGCTTTTTACTATTAAGGAACCGTCTTTTTTGAGCTTTCCGGCAAAAGACACAAAGGTTTCCCGGAGCGATTCTTCATTTCCGTAAATATCCAGGTGATCGGCATCCATCGATGTAACACAGGCCACATCGGGAGAAAGATGCAGGAAAGAACGATCAAATTCATCGGCTTCCACTACGGTATAACGACTTCCTTCCATTACAAAATTACTGTTGAAATCTTCCGAAATTCCTCCTAGAAAAGCGGTGATGGGGAGGCCGCATTCGTGTAACAGATGAGCGAGAATCGATGATGTTGTTGTTTTTCCGTGAGTTCCGGCAACGGCAAAACAAAATGTATTGACCGTTATCATTCCCAAAACTTCAGCTCTCTTTTTTATATGGAAATTTTGTTGGGTGAAGTACTTAAACAGCTCGTTGGTTCTGGGAACGGCGGGTGTATAAACAACCAGGGTATTTTCTTTATTTAAAAAGGCTTCCGGAATTTCATCGCTGTATTCCTTAAAGCACACGGGAATTCCGCTACGTATTAATTCATCGGTCAGCGGGGTGGCCGTCCGGTCGTATCCTGCTATTTCTTTACCTATAAACTTGAAATAGCGAGCCAGTGCAGACATACCGATCCCCCCTATTCCAATCAAATAAACGCTATGTACCTGTTCTATTTTCATTAAAGAAGTGCCTCTATTTCATTTACAATATGTTTCGTGGCATCCGGTAATGCCAGTTTCTTAATATTTTTTGCCAGTTTTGTTTGCATCTCCGATGAAGAACTTAACTCCTTCAGTGTGGGTTGAAACATGCCAGCCGTATCAGATTCCTTAAGCATAATTGCCGCATTTTCACTAACAACGGCCAGGGCGTTTTTGGTTTGATGGTCTTCTGCCACATTAGGAGAAGGAATGAACACCACCGGTTTCCCTACGATACACAATTCTGATACCGAACTTGCTCCTGCTCTGGAAATAATTATATCGGCTGCAGCATAGGCCAGATCCATTCGCTTTATAAAGGGGCGTACTTTAACCGTTTCCGATTCGTGTTTTTTATATTCATCGAAATACAATTTTCCGCACTGCCAGAGTAGAGTGATATTGTTTTTATGAATAAAATCCAGATTTTGCTCAATTAACTGATTAATTTTTCGGGCGCCCAAACTGCCTCCGAGAACCAGCAGTACGGTTCTCTTTTTGTTCAGCTCAAAAAATTGAAGCGCTTCTTCTTTTTTGTTTTCTATTTCCAGGAGATCCTGGCGAACCGGATTTCCTGTTTTAACAAGTTTTTCCTTCGGGAAAAAACGTTCCAACCCATCATAGGCCACACATATTTTATCTACTTTTCGCGAGAGCCATTTGTTTGTAATGCCGGGGAAGGAATTTTGTTCCTGAATTACGCAGGGAATTTTTTTTGAGGCCGCTACTTTTAATAAAGGTCCGCTGGCGTATCCTCCCGTTCCGATAACCAAATCCGGTTGAAACCTGCGGATGATTCTTCCTGATTTCAGCATACTGCTTATCAACTTAACAGGAAATAGCAGATTGCCCAGAGTAAGCCTTCTTTGTATACCGCTAATCCAAAGCCCTTCAATAGCATAACCCGCTTCCGGCACTTTTTGCATTTCCATCCGATCGCGGGCACCGACAAATAAAAACTCCGCATTTTTATAGCGTTGTTTTAGCGCATCGGCTATAGCGATTGCCGGGTAGATATGTCCTCCCGTTCCTCCTCCGGATACTATGAATTTATAATTGCTCACTAAGTATTTCTAATGGATTTAGTTCTTCTTCTTTATCTTTTATCTGTGCTTTGATTTCTTCCCTTTTTGCACTAACGCTCAACACAATTCCTATGGCAAGACACGTCATCCAGATAGATGTCCCTCCACTGCTTATCAGAGGGAGGTTTTGTCCTGTAACGGGAAATAACTCAACGGCCACCGCCATATTTATCAGGGCTTGAAAAACAATAGGAAGTCCGGCGGCTATAACCAGCAGTTTACCAAAAATTGATTCCGATTTATGAGCCACTACTACTATCCGGAATAAAAACAGCAAATACAGGAATGTGAGGGTCAAAGCACCCAGGAGTCCGTATTCTTCTACGATAATGGCATATATAAAATCGGATGAGCTCTGCGGTAAAAAGTTCTTCATTACACTTTTTCCGGCGCCCACTCCCACAACACCGCCGGTGGCGATGGCTATTTTTGCTTTTTCTATCTGATAATCTGCTTCGGTATCTTCCGCATTTGCAAAGTTTTCTATCCTACTAATCCAGGTGTCTACTCGATTGGGAAAAACCTCGGGAAAGGCTTTAGCCGTTAATATAAACATCGTAAGCCCTAAAATTCCAACACCCATCATACCCAAAAGGTATTTGAGCGGATACCCTCCCAAAAAACAAAGCGCCAGTACCATAAAAAATATGATTGCCGTTGTTGAAAAATTGGCGGGAAGAATTAAAATAAGAACCACAAATACCGGAACCCATAACGGAAGGAGGCTTTCCTTAAAGCTAATTTCCCTGTCTTTAATTTTCGACAAATACCGGGCCACGTAAATAAGTAAAACAACCGATGCCAGGTTTGACGTTTGAAAAGTAACTCCCACAAATGGGATTTGTATCCATCGGCTGGCATTAGCCCCGCTTATAGTAGTTCCCTGGGCCAGCGTATACAAAAGCAGGAAAATAACCACGGGCAGCGCTATTATAGACAAGCCCTTAAAATATCGAAATGGTATTTTATGTATGGTGTAAATAATGGCAAATCCGAGTATGAGAAGCATTCCGTGTTTTAACAAATGCCCAATGGTAGTTCCATTTCCAATTACGTACACCAAATTAGTACTGGCACTATATACAGGTAAAAAAGAAAACACCGCCAATAAAGTGGCAATTGCCCAAATGGTTCTGTCTCCTTTAATATTTTTAAAAATTCCCTGCATTATAAATTTCTAACGGCTTCTTTAAATTGGCGTCCACGGTCTTCGTAATTATCGAATAAGTCAAAACTGGCACATGCCGGAGATAGCAAAACGGTATCTTTTCTTTCTGCCATTTTATAGGCAGCCCTAACGGCATCATTCATGGAAGTTGTTTCTATCATAACATCTACCACATTGGCAAATGCATCCATAATTTTTGTATTGTTTACTCCCAGACAAATAATGGCTTTTACTTTCTCTCTTACCAAAGGCATTAACGGCGTATAGTCGTTTCCTTTATCCTGTCCCCCCACAATCCAAACGGTAGGTCTTGTCATACTATCCAGCGCATAAAAAGTTGCATTTACATTGGTGGCTTTCGAGTCGTTTATATACTGAACATGCTGAATTTTAAGTACTTTTTCCATTCGATGTTCAACACTTTGGAAATTCTGGAGACTCTCCCGAATAGACTCCTTTCTTATTCTTAATAACTGTGCAACAGCTGCCGAAGCCATTGCATTTTTAACGTTGTGTTTCCCTTCCAGGGCTAATGTGTCTGTTGACATGGTAATAATTTGGTTATTTACGTTTAGTACTATGTTGTTTTCTTTTAAACTTGCTCCCGATTGCATTTCTTTATTGACTGAGAAAGGAATCAACCTGGCTTTCGGAGGCTTATCCTCAATTCGCTGTACAATCACTTCATCATCCGCATCGTAAATCAGGTAGTCATGCTCATCCTGATTCATGGTAATTCTGAACTTCGATTCGATATATTTTTCAAATTGATAATCGTATCTGTCCAGATGGTCCGGAGTAATATTGGTTATCACCGCAATATGAGGTTTGAACGCTACAATCCCATCCAATTGAAAGCTGCTGATTTCCAACACAAAACATGCTCTGTCTCTTTCTGCTACCATGCGTGCAAAACTGTCACCTATATTTCCTGCCATTCCCACATCCAGTCCTCCTGACCGTAAAAGATGGTGGGTTAGCATCGTAGTGGTTGTTTTCCCATTACTTCCGGTAATTCCCACTATAACAGCCTCGGTATACGCTGCGGCAAATTCGATTTCCGAAATCACAGGAATTCCGGCGTCTTTCAGTTTTTCAATTAACGGTATACTGTCAGGTATTCCAGGACTTTTCATAATCACGTCGGCCTGTAAAATAATGGCTTCCGAATGGTTTTTTTCTTCCCATTCAATATCAAGATGTTCAAGAACTTTTTTATACTTTCCTCTGATGGTTCCCCTATCGGAAACGAAAACATCAAAACCTTCTTTTACGCCCAGAACTGCTGTTCCAATACCACTTTCTCCCGCACCCAGTATTACCAGTCGTCTCATTTTATCTCACCTTCAACGTAACTATTGCTAAAATGGCCAGCAGGATACTTATAATCCAGAACCGGGTTACTATTTTACTCTCGTGATATCCTTTTTTCTGATAGTGATGATGCAGCGGCGCCATTAAAAAAATGCGCTTTCCCTCTCCAAGTTTCTTCCGGGTATATTTAAAATAACTCACCTGCAACAGCACCGACAGGGTTTCAGCAAAGAAAATGGCGCATAACAACGGGATCAGTAATTCCTTCCGTACGGCAATGGCAATAACCGCGATAATCCCGCCGATGGTCAGACTTCCGGTATCACCCATAAAAACCGTTGCCGGATAGGCATTATACCAAAGAAATCCTACCAGTGCCCCTACCAAAGCGGTTATAAAAACCGTAATTTCTCCTACTCTGGGTATATACATGATATTGAGGTAATCGGAAAAAATAATATTACCGGATACCCAGGCAAAGATCCCCAGGGTGAGGACTACAATAGCCGACGATCCGGCCGCCAGCCCATCAATTCCATCGGTAAGGTTTGCTCCGTTGGAAACCGCTGTCACAATAAAAATTACCAGCGGAATGAAAATTAGCCAGGCATATTTTTCATATCCGTCTCCCGCCCAGGAAATTAGTGCTCCGTAATCAAATTCATTGTTTTTCAGGAAGGGAATGGTGGTTTTTGTCGATTTTTCTTCCGGTTTAAACTGTTTCTCAACACCATTGTCCTCCGCCACCACTTCCTGATGGGTTATAGGGACCGTAAGCTCTTCTTTAATAGTAACTTGCGGGTGAAAGTAAAGCGTGACTCCAACAATAAACCCAAGTCCGATTTGCCCCAGTACCTTAAACTGTCCGTGTAAGCCTTGTTTATCTCTTTTAAATATTTTAATATAATCGTCAATAAAGCCAATGGCTCCCATCCACAAAGTAGTAACAATAAGCAGTGTTACGTAAACATTATCCAGTTTAGCAAAAAGAAGTACGGGAATAAGCGTGGCTATGATGATTATTAAGCCTCCCATGGTAGGTGTTCCTGCCTTTTCCGATTGTCCTTTCAGGCCCAGGTCTCTAACCGTTTCTCCTATCTGCTTTTTTCTCAGGAAATTAATAATGCGCTTTCCGTAAATAGTGGATATAAGAAGAGATAAGAGGATGGCCAATGCCGCTCGAAAAGAGAGGAATTGAAACAGTCCCGCTCCGGGAATCTGAAAGTTTTTTTCTAGGTACTCAAACAAATAATACAGCATACTTTATTTATTCAGTTGGTGTAATAATTCTTTCACCGTTTTATAATCATCAAATTCGGTTCGCTTTCCTTTAATTTCCTGATAAGCTTCGTGTCCTTTCCCTGCAATAAGAATAATATCGTCTCCTCCTGCTAACTGGCAGGCCGTTTTAATTGCCTGTCTCCGATCGGTAATAGCGAGTATTTTTTTGGTATTCTGGGGCTCAACACCTTCTTCCATATCGCTTATTATTTTATCCGGATCTTCCGATCTCGGATTATCGGATGTGAAAATCACCTTCGTACTCAACGAAGAGGCGATATGACCCATAACCGGACGCTTCATTCTATCCCTGTCACCACCACACCCCACTATGGTGATAACTTCTTCATTTCCTGTTCTCAAGCTATTAATCGTATCAAGTACGCTTTTTAGCGCATCCGGTGTATGGGCATAATCAACTATCGCAGTAATTTTAGTATCGGTTATATAATATTGAAACCTTCCGTTAACGCTTTCCAGTCGGCTTATTAATTTCAGTGCTTCCAACCGCTCTAAGCCCAAAAGCTCTGCCGTGGCATACACGGCCAGCAGGTTATAGGCATTAAACTCTCCTATTAACTTCGACCAAACTTCGGTATCTTCTATTTTTAACAGTAATCCGCTAAACTGATTTTCCAATACCTGAGCTTTATAATCAGCATAGGTTTTTAGTGCATATGTATATTTTTTAGCTTTGGTATTCTGCAGCATTACCGAACCGTTTTTATCATCGGTATTTACCAGGGCGAATGCTCCCAGGGGTAATTGATCGAAAAAAGATTTCTTTACATCTCTGTACTCGGCAAAAGTTTTGTGATAATCCAAATGATCATGTGTAAGATTTGTAAAGACACCCCCTCTGAAATACAGCCCATGGGTACGCTTTTGATGTATTCCGTGTGAGCTTACCTCCATGAAGCAATACTCGACTCCCGCATCGTTCATTTCCCCCAGGTAATTATTAATGGTAATCGGATCGGGAGTGGTATGGGTTGCTGAAAACTCCAGGTCGTCAATCAGTATTTTTACCGTAGAAATCAATCCTACTTTATATCCGGCGTTTTTGAAAAGTTGATACAACAGGGTAGAAACCGTTGTTTTGCCATTTGTACCGGTAATTCCTACTAAATTCAGATTTCCGGACGGATTCCCGAAATAATTAGCAGCCATATACGCCAATGCGCTATGACTATCGGCCACCTCTACATAGGTTATTTTATCTTCCAGTTTTTCCGGCATTTTTTCACAAACAACGGCCAGTGCTCCCAGATTGATAGCATTGGAAACATAATCGTGTCCGTCGGATGCACTGCCGCGTATGGCCACAAACACATCGCCTTTTTCTATCTTTCTGGAATCGAAATGAACTGCGTTAACCGAAATATTGGTACTACCGGTTACGGCATTCAGGCGCACTTTATACAGTATGTCTTTTAGGACTATCATGAAAGTTCAAGTACTATAGTTTGATCTTTTTTTATTTTATCGCCTTTGGTAATGGATTGCCGCTTTACTTTTCCATAGCCAACCACTTTAACCTGTAATCCTATATTTTCCAGTAGGGCCACTGCATCCATCCCGCTCATTCCTCTTACGTCAGGCATTTTGGTAAATTGTTTTCCAGACTGTTCATAATAGGCCTGGTAATCTTTCTCTGCATATTTTTTAGTTAGATCTAAAGTCCTTACCGTATCGATAACAGGATTGATCGTGTGTACTTTCTGAGCGATACTCTTAAAAACAGGGCCGGAAACATCGGCTCCGTAATAACCAACACTCTTATCCGGTTCATGAATTACTACAATACAGGAATACCTGGGTTTATCGGCAGGAAAATATCCGGCAAAAGTTGATATATACTGTAGTTTGGATTTATCCTTGCTGTAGTTCTTTTGACAAGTTCCCGTTTTCCCGGCCATTGAAAAAGACGGATTGTACAAGCCGTGTCCGGTTCCGTATTTTTTTTCAACGACATCTTTCAGCAATACCCTGACCTTATTAATGGTTTCCCTGGAACAAATGGAAGGGTTAATAACTTCCTTATCGAATTTTTTAATAGTTTTATTCCACTCTTTCACCTCTTTAATTAATCTGGGCTTTACCATTTCGCCATTATTGGCGATTGCATTGTAAAATGCCAATGTTTGCAACGGGGTTAGCGATACTTCATATCCATGAGACATCCAGGCCAGGGAAATTCCGGACCAGCCTTTATCTCCGGGGTAGCGCAACACCGGTTTTCCTTCTCCCTTAATAGGCAGCCCCAACGTTTCATGCAACCCCATATTCATTAGTCGCTTCACAAATTTTTCCGGCTTTTCCTTGTAATTATTATGAATCATTTTAGCGAAAGCCGTGTTTGATGAAACTTCAAAAGCCCTGGCCACTGATATTTCACCGTATCCGCCTTCTTTTGAATCTTTAACCGTACGATCGTATAACCGCCAACGTCCTTTTTCCGTATCAATAACTGTTGCCGTATCAACCACCTTATCTTCCAGCGCTGCAACCAGCGACATTAATTTAAAGGTAGAGCCCGGCTCGTGAGATTCTCCCACAGCATAATTCAATCGTTCGTAATACTTCCCTTCGGAAGTACGCCCTAAATTGGAAATAGCTTTGATTTCTCCGGTATTGGTTTCCATGACTATCACACAACCGTGATCGGCTTTATATGCTTCCAACTGTTGTAAAAGTGCATGATGTGCAATATCCTGTATATTGATATCGATCGTGGAAATCACATCCCATCCGTCTTTGGGTTCTACTTCATTATCATCGTTAATGGGTTTCCATTGTCCTTTAGCTATTCGCTGCTTTAAACGCCTTCCCTCTTTTCCTCTTAAAAACTCTCCGTATGCTCTTTCCAGTCCAACACCGTAATACTTACCGCTTTCACTTAATCGCTCGTATCCTACGCTTCGTTCAGCTATTTTTCCCAAAGGGTGTTCACGAACGGTTCGCTGTTCTACAATCAGTCCGCCTTTATAAGGGCCCAGGTTAAAAAGGGGAAAACTCTTTAACCGCATATAACTGGTATAGCCCAGATTTCGGGCAACCAGCAGATAGCGTTGCTTATTGGCGCGCGATCTTCTAAAGATATTCTGATAGTAGGAAGCGGGTTTATCCAATATACTCGCCAGCGAATCTGACAGTTCTTTAAGGTGATTTTCAAAATTGGTAGCCGATGGGGCCACGGCATCAAAACGAATATCATATTTGGTAACGGAAGTAGCCAGCAAGCTCCCGTCGTCCGAGTAAAGATTCCCCCGATTTGGATGAATAATAAAATCTTTTATCGTTCTTTCATGCGCTAATTTCTTGTATTTATCGCCATCAACCATTTGAATCCTCATCAATTTAAACACAATGGCACAAGCAATAAGCAGCATACATCCCGCTACAAAATACAATCGGTTCATTATATTTTTTTCTGCTATTGGCATTTATTCCTTTTCCGCTACTTTTATTTTTTTAGGCGGGTCCTCGGAGGGAACCAATCCTTTGGATTTCACCGCTTCAATTACATTCGACTCTAACCTTAACTGCTGCGACTGAGAGCGAATATCTACGTATTCACTTCTCAATTCCCGTACTTCTTCATTTAATCGGGCTATTTCATGTACTTTTCTATCCGCACTATGAGAACTCGCAATCATAACAACGGCCAAAAAAGAAGCAAACAGGATAAACCTCCAGTTTTTAACAGCGTCTTCGCTTACTAAAAACTTCCCTTTTAAAACATTTAGAATTCGTTTTCTCATATGCGTTCTGCAATTCTTAATCTGGCACTTCGAGCTCTGTTATTATTGCTTATTTCTTCCTGAGACGGAACGATTAACTTGCCTACTTTTTTAAAGGGAACCAGGAGATTCCCATAAAAATCCTTATCTGCTTCCCCCTCAAAAGCCCCTGCTCTCATAAATCTTTTTACCAGCCTGTCTTCTAAAGAATGGTAGCTTATCAGGCTCAGGCGACCTCCCGTTTTAATCAATTCCGGCGTTTGCATCAGAAACTCTTTTAAAACCAACATTTCTTCATTTACCTCTATCCGAAGTGCCTGATACATCTGAGCCAGCGTTTTTTGTTCCCGGTGTCTCGGAAGTAAATGCTGTACGGATTCATTTAATTTTGCCGTACTATCGATGGGCGCTTTTAATCTTGCGGTCGCAATAGCCGACGCAAGCTTGTATGCATTTTTAAGCTCTCCGTACTCACGGAACAACCTTCTTAAATCAGCCTCATCATATTCATTTACCACATGATATGCTGACTTTGCATTTTTTGCACTCATTCGCATATCCAGCTGCCCTTCAAAGCGTATGGAAAAACCGCGATCGGCTTCATCGAACTGATGCGACGAAACACCAAAATCGCCTAAAACCCCATCTACCTTCTTTATGCCATAGAACTTTAAAAACCTTTTTAAAAACCTGAAATTTTCATTGATCAAAACAAATCGATCATCCTCCATGTTATTTTGTAATGCTTCTTCGTCCTGATCAAAAGCAAACAGCCTGCCCTGGTCTCCAAGTCTTTTTAATATTTCACGTGAGTGACCGCCTCCACCGAAGGTCACATCTACATACACACCATCTTCTTTAATAGCCAGACCATCTACCGATTCCTGCAACAAAACCGGTTTATGATACATCTTCTTCATCTTCTTGTCCCATTACCTCTTCTGCCAGATCAGCAAAATCTACCGCAGCATCATCAATTGCCTGCTCGTATTTGGTTTTATCCCAGATCTCAATAATGTTAATTGCAGAAGAAAGCACTACTTCTCTTGAAATTCCCGCAAATGCTATCAGGTTTTTAGGTATCAATAATCTTCCCGCCGAGTCTACTTCAACCACCTTAACACCAGCGGTAAACCTGCGGATAAAATCGTTGTTCTTTTTCTTAAACCTGTTTAGCTTATTTACCTTTTTCATCAAGGTATTCCACTCATCCATAGGGTATAACTCCAGGCACGGCTGAAAAACCGCACGCTTCAGAACAAAGCCATTTTGCAGCACAGGCATCAATTGACCCTTAAGGGCAACGGGTACCATAACCCTTCCCTTTGCGTCCGCTTTACATTCGTATGTCCCTATAAAATTGATCAAAGATTAACTGCTTATATCCTTTAGTTTTCAAATATATAGAATATTTTACCACATTTTACCACATTTTACCACTTTGTTAATAAGTTTTAAGCATTAAGACCTAAATATCTTATAAATAGAGACTTATATCACTGTTAAAAAGTGGGAAGCATTCGGGATCTTCCCGATATTCAGCAAACTCTTTTACATCTATCGGAAAAAGTTTTATATAATAATGAAATGCCTATATTTGTTTTTAACCTAATGCAACTAACCATTCATGGTGTACGATTTAAAAAAGGAAGGGAAATACAGTTATCTAGAAGTGGGCGAAGGCACTCCCATGATTATCTTACACGGTTTAATGGGAGGGCTGAGTAATTTCAATGATGTCACAGAATATTTTTCGAAGCGACACTATAAAGTGATTATTCCTGAGCTTCCCGTTTATTCGATGCCTCTAATAAAAACCAATGTAAAAAGTTTTGCCAAGTTCCTGGAGCGTTTTATTGAGTTTAAGGGATATGATCGTGTTATTCTTTTAGGGAATTCGCTGGGGGGACATATAGGGTTACTCCACAGCAAAATGTATCCGGAAAAGGTTAAGGCATTAGTGATTACCGGAAGTTCCGGTTTGTATGAGAGTGCTATGGGCGACGGTTATCCAAAACGCGGTGATTACGACTTTATCAAAAAGAAAAGCGAAGATGTATTTTACGATCCGAAGGTTGCCACCAAAGAGATTGTTGACGAAGTTTACGCTACCGTGAATAATCGTTCTAAACTGATTAAAACACTGGCCATAGCTAAAAGTGCCATTAGGCATAATATGGCCAAAGACCTTCCGCACATGCTAACACCCACCTGTATAATCTGGGGTAAGAACGACACGGTAACCCCTCCAAATGTTGCCGAAGAATTTAATGAGTTACTTCCCGATTCCGATCTTTTTTGGATTGATAAATGCGGTCATGCTCCCATGATGGAACATCCGGAAGAATTTAATTCAATCCTGGAACGCTGGTTGCAGGAAAGAGAGCTTTAATATACCATGCATATCAAATCGGCAGAATTCGTTATGAGCAACACCGATGTTGCCAAATGCCCGAAGGAAACAATTCCCGAATATGCCTTTATAGGCCGATCCAATGTTGGCAAGTCTTCGTTAATCAATATGCTAACGGGCCGTAAAGGTTTGGCCAAGACTTCCGGTAAACCCGGAAAAACACAGTTAATCAATCATTTTAAAATTAACGACACCTGGTTTCTGGTTGATTTGCCCGGATATGGATATGCCAAAGTGTCTAAAACACACAAAAAAATCTTTCAAAAATTCATCACCAATTATTTTAATAAAAGAAAGCAGCTTATCTCGGCTTTTGTACTCATCGATATCCGTCATACCCCGCAATCCATTGATACTTCTTTCATGGAATGGCTGGGAGAAAACGCTATTCCATTCGCTATTGTATTCACCAAAGCAGACAAGCTAAAAGCCAGGGATATTGAAAAGCAGGTAACGCATTATCTCCGTCATCTGACAGAAACGAGCTGGGAAGAAGCACCGATTCATTTTATCACTTCTTCCAGTAGCGGGATGGGTAGGGAGGCCGTACTGGATTATATCGATCAAATTAACAAGCAGATACTTTAAACAATTACCAGCCGTTGATGTAACACCTCAATAAGAGATTCCGCATCCGGTAGGGCATTGAGTTCTCCGGTTGTAATAAGCTCTTCCAGTTTGGAGGCTCTTGACAAAAAAACCATCGGATACATTTGCGGCCACTCCAATTTCCCATTCTTCATTTTGTATTGCTGTTCAAACTCATCTTTGTGCAGGAACTCCATATCCCATCCGGATACCTTTCTAAATGCTTTCCACTGCTTCCGCTCGCCAAAAATCCCGTGGGTAATATCGCATAAATTGCAGGAATAGGTGGAGGGACTCAGCGCCTTATGAGCTATATCGACCAGCGAATTCCCAAGACCCGAATTAGCATTGTAAACAAAGATTAGTTTATCACTCATAAACTATGAGTCGGCACTCCCGGAAAAGCTTACTGAGTAAGTTCTAGTTTTTCAGCAAAATACGCACAAAAATCTTTCATGGTTGCAGTCATTTTTTCATCGTGTGTAGCTCTGTAAAACGAATCACTCATGGCCAGTAAGGTTTGATGAAAAAATATTTTCATTTCGTCAACCGGCATATCCTTGGTCCACAGGTCTATTCTTAGCGTTTCCTTACGCTCCGCATCCCAAACCGAAAGCATAACCGCTTTAGCCTCCTCATCGTGTACGCCGCCATCCTGGGCAGACCATTTTAATTTTTCCGGTATTTTATTTTCATCCAGCGTTACTTTCAGGTTTATTTGTGAAGTATGTATGTCTGCCATTATTTTTTAGGTTTGTATTTCGCATTCTTAAAAAGTTCTTCGGCCGGGACTCCCAGCATTTTTTGAAGTGTATCACTGTTATTCTTCATATATGAGCTTACTATTTGCCACCCTATGAAACGCCCTATCATGCCCGGCGATTCATTGTCCAGTTCGAGATAAAACTTGGAAAACGGTGCCGGATTTATAAATCGGGCCGTTAACTTCGGATCTGTTGAAAATAGCAATTCCCGATCAACAAAATACCTCCATATCTCACTTTCATTAGCCTGAGCCCAACTAAATTCCTCCGGGGTATACCCAATTTTAAGATAATCTTCGGTGCCGGGAATCAGTAAGCTCTTAACATATAATTCTTTTCCATATGCTATCATTTGTGCCAGTAAGGTCCTGTCCTTCGGTGCAGGCAATCTTCTCTGAATAAAAGCAGAAGCAACATCGCTTATTATATTTTTCTCGTCCATGTTTTTGGTATGGAAACGCTGAATTCTTTCATAAAATTTATGATCGGATCCCAGGTAATTATCCAGTCCTATAATTAATAAAGAATCGGTTTCAATAATCCTTTGGTTATAATCCACATCGGATGTTAAAGTTATAACGGTGGGTACTTTAGGAAGTGAAAAATAGTACTTGGCGTGTTTGTAAAAATCTTCTAACGCTCCTTTTAACACAGCTGTAGTAGGGTATTTTATTGACACTTCGGCATACAATTCATGCTGAATACTATCCTGCATTTTTTGAATCCATATACTGTCGGGGAACTGCGCCGGAAAAAGATAAGGATATTGCTTTTTTAATCTTCCGAGATCTTCAGCCTTTGCCTTTCCAAAATCCTGATCAAACCTTTTAATGACTACGGAAACGGGTATTGCCTCAATCTCTGCTTCAACGTTATTTTCGGTACGGCAACCTGCCATGCACACTCCCAGTAATACCAAAGAAATTAATATTCTCCTCATGGACTCTCTTATATTTTTCTGAAATAAAATGAAAATATTTATATTGTGCCGCAAAGTTAAGGATCACAATAAAAAGCAACTCATGAAAACTGAAAAAGTTGTTTCGCATATTGTAAACTGGTTAAAAACCTATGCGGAGAATGCGAGAATGAAGGGGTTTGTAATCGGTATTTCAGGAGGTATTGATTCGGCAGTTACTTCTGCTTTATGCGCTCAAACCGGCCTGGAGCTCCTGTGTTTGGAAATGCCCATACATCAGGCTGAAAATCAGGTTAGCAGGGCATTAAATCATATAGCATGGTTAAAGAAAAACCATGAAAAGGTGCATTCCCTAACCGTAAATTTAACACCAGTTTTTGACACCATGGTAGAGGCGTTCCCTCCCGTTGATAGTGAAGAGAGCAGGTTTTTGGCTTTAGCCAATACCAGAGCCCGGCTTCGTATGACCACGCTTTACTATTTTGCCGGTTATAAAAAATACCTGGTTGCAGGAACCGGAAACAAAGTTGAGGATTTCGGAGTTGGCTTTTTTACCAAATACGGCGACGGAGGCGTTGATTTAAGTCCGATTGCCGATTTAATGAAAAGTGAAGTATATGATATTGCGGGATACCTGGGAGTAAATAAGGACATTATTGATGCAGCTCCTACCGATGGACTTTGGGGTGATAACAGAACCGATGAGGACCAACTGGGGGCTACTTATGCGGAACTGGAATGGGCAATGCGTATGGAAGAAGCGGGTAAAAAAATTGAGGATTTTAGCGGTGCAAAGAAAGAAGTTTATGTATTATATAAAAGATTAAACGCAGCAAATCAGCACAAAATGATTCCCATCCCCGTATGTAAAATCCCCAATGAACTAAAATAATTAACCTTAGATCGAATTTAACTTTTCTTTTGGGAATAGCTCATTTTTTTCATTAAATTTACAAACCGATTAGTATCCCCCTAACCCAAGCAACGGCAGGCCTTTATCGATGAACGGTTCATGCTTTTGCTACGGTTTTTAATAAACTAACTAAAAACCAAAACTATGATTAATGTTTTAGTAGCTGACAATCACCCGATAGTTCGGGAAGGAATCAAAAGGGCTTTATCGTCCTCTGATTTTAACATTGTTGGTAACGTAAGCACCACATCAGAAATGTTTGATTTTCTATCCGGTAACACCACAGATGTTATTGTAATGGAGATGGACATTCCTGAGGTTAATGGTGTTACAGCCCTAAGAAAATTAAAAAAAGAATACCCCGGTATTCGCGTTTTAATGTTTAGTGGTCAATCTGAAGATGTTTACGCATTGAGTACCATGCGTGCAGGAGCAGCCGGTTATCTTTCCAAGGAATCCGACCTTAAGCTTTTAGGTGAAGCCATTTCTAAAATAGCGAATGGAGGTATGTTTATCACCAATGAGCTTGCGCAGCGATTGGCCTTCGATGAGAGCACACAAAGACCAAGAAGATTTTTCAGAAAACTTTCAACCCGTGAGGTAGAAGTTCTTAAATTATTAGCTGCCGGACGAAGAAATAAGCACGTTGCAGAAGAACTCAATTTAAATGAGAAAACCGTAAGTACCTATAAAGCTCGTTTGATGCGAAAGCTGAATGTAGATAATATGGTTGATTTATTACAACAGGCAAAAGCCTTAGAGCTTTATTAGGTTAAAGCACCCTATTAAGTTTTTTAGAAAGTAACTTTTTTAGTTGATGGTAATTCACGATTTCCTCCAGGATTTCGTGATTACCATTATCAGAATTCAGGGTTTGCTGTTGTAATTCCGCTACTCGCTTTTCTATGAGATGACAGCGTAAACTTAAAATGGTTTCGCTAACCAGTTGAGCGATCGTGGTTTCTTTTTCTTTAACAAAAATATTTTTGCGCTCCCATTGGTGTAAAGCGTATTTTTCGTCTTCCATTAATACGGAGGTCACTTCGCGTGCTATCTCATTTTCCAGATCATTCACAAAGCTATCAACAGAAAATTCCGGATTTTCATTTAGCCTTGAAATAAGTTCGAAATAAACTTTTTTAAAAAGCTCATTGGAAAGATCTATCTCATCAGCCTGAAGGTCTAAAAATATTTTTTCAAAAACCTTTATATGGCAATTTTCAGGTTCCAGAACCAATTCGCCATCCTCATTTTCCTTTAATATTAAATCTTCAAAATCTTCTTCCCGGTTCCCGTAAAGCAAAAGTATTTCTATAATTTTTCGCTCCAACACATATTGTACATCAACTTTTTCGGTGGTTTCCTTATCATTTTTTACTACTTCAAAGGCTTTTTGTTGTTGCTTGTATTTTTTATTGGCCTCCGAGAGTTCTTTCCGTCCAATTTGAGCCAGCGTATTAAATAATACCTGTTCCGAGATGTCCATAATTCGGGAACATTCCTGAACATATACTTCTCTTTTAATTCGATCGGGTATTTTTGAAATGCTCTGTACAATATCACGTATTACCTCGGCTCGTTTTACAGGGTCGTTTTGAGCTTCCCTGTAAAGAAGCGACGCTTTAAATTGTATAAAGTCTTTTGCATTTTCCTGGAGGAAAATAACCAAATCTTCATATGCTGTTTTTCTCGCAAAACTGTCGGGGTCTTCTCCTGGTGCAAAGGCACAGACCTTTACATTCATTCCTTCCTCCAAAATCAAATCAATCCCCCGAAGGGAAGCTCTCAGTCCGGCTGCATCGCCATCAAAAAGTACGGTAATATTTCGGGTTAATCTGCTAATGAGTCTGATTTGCTCGGGCGTTAAAGCCGTTCCGCTAGAAGCAACCACATTTTGTATGCCTTTCTGATAAAACTGAATTACATCGGTATATCCTTCCACCAGAAAGCAGTTATCTTCTTTAGCAATCATTTGCTTCGCCTGATAAATACCATACAGAATTTTACTTTTATGGTAAATATCGCTTTCCGGAGAGTTCAGATACTTGGCTGCTTTTTTTTCGTTTGAGAGTATACGGCCACCAAAGCCTAATACGCGACCGCTCATGGAATGGATCGGAAAAATAACGCGCCCTTTAAATCTGTCAAATCGCCTCTCTTCCTTTACAATGGTCAACCCCGTTTTTTCCAGGAATTCCAGTTTATACCCTTTGTCTAATGCCGATCCTGTAAATGCCTCCCATTGATCCAGTGCATAACCCAGTCCGAATTTCTCTATGGTACTATTGGTAAAACCGCGCTCCTTAAAATAACTTAACCCTATGGCTTTACCCGGCTCGGTATTCCACAGGGTATCCTGAAAATACTGCTGCGCAAATTCCGACACCAAATACAAACTCTCACGCTCGTTAATTTTTTCTTTTTCCTCGTCTGTCTGCTCCGTTTCTTCTACTTCAATATTGTATTTTTTGGCCAGGTATTTAATAGCTTCCGGATATGTAAAATGCTCATGTTCCATTAAAAAGGCAACTACATTCCCTCCTTTCCCGGAAGAAAAGTCTTTCCATATCTGCTTTACCGGAGATACCATAAAACTGGGAGTACGCTCGTCTGTAAAGGGGCTCAGCCCCTTGTAATTAGATCCTGATTTCTTTAACTGAACGAAATCGCCTATGACCTCCTCAACTCTGGCGGCATCAAATACTTTATCTATGGTAGATTTTAAAATCAATTAAAAACGTTTGAAGAATGTAAAAGTAATTAAATAGAAAGTATAAAAAAAGGCTCCCTTTAAAGAGGAAACCTTTTTCCAACAATACCATAAATAATTGAACAAAGTTTATTTGTATGTATTATATAAGACTCCTTTACAGATCAAACCTTACTCCTAAAGAGATATTATTTTGATCGGCGGTGTTATCATTAAAAATAGGATTGAGATCATATTTGAAATAAAGCGATGTATCTCCCCTTCCTATATAGGCACTTAAGCCATATATAAAATCGTTGGTATTGTAATCTGCCTTTAGCTTTTCCCTGATTTTATTACCCTCTTTTTGATAGTTTAACTTTTGACGTGCACTTAAATTTACCCCTGCATAGGCTCCAATACCGAACTTACATTTTTTATGCGTGGAATACCGTATATATTCTTCGGTTTCCTTTTTGGCTGAAGGGCCAAACTCAAAATATACCGGGATAACCAGATTATCCATTCTGAATTTTGCTTTATCGAGACTCTCCGGAAAGGTGGCCAGCTGCATCTGTCCGTTCTCTTCCACAAAATACTGATTGTCTTTCGGGTTCAATCCGTTAAACTGAAAAGAAAAACCATACCGAAACCTGATGGCATTACTGTCGTCTAAAACACGTGTAGTCCAGGCCCATCCTATTTCAAAAAACCGGCTGCCTCCCACTTTATAAGGGGAATCGTCTAACGATTGGCCATCGATCAATGCATTATTTAATCCGAATGCTACTACCAGACTGGAATGCGTTCTGCGATCGTACTCTACAAAATCATCATCATTAAAAATACTTAAACCGTAATTCCCGTCTTTAACTCCAATTTCTATTCTGCTTCTGGTATTTGATAAATCGCCAATATCAACATCTTCATTACGGGTAAGCAGCTCGATGGAATTATCAATAATCGCCATTTTATTCTCAATATTCCTGGCGTGTTTTCTAGCTGCTGCCTCTTTGAGTCCCTGTGCCTCTGCAAAAGTGATCTCATCCCGGTCTCTTCTGTCATTTATAGCCTGTACTTCCCTTTTCAGGGCTTCCTTTTCTTCTTTCTGCACCTGTACCTTTTCTCTTTCGAGAATCTCTATTTTTTGTTGAAGTTTGTCCTCCTGTGCGTTTAGTTTTTGCACACATAACCCTATCACCGCAAAGGTGATTGTCAAAATAATTTTATACATAACGGTTCGTTTTTTGAGTGATGAAATTTAATTATTGCGCTCCGCCACAGCCGACTTTGCTTTTTGGAACCCTCTTTGAAGGGCTTCAAATACTTTATCTTTAAAAGATCTGTCTAATTCTTCTTCTACGTCTAAAAGAAGAGCAGTGGCATCTACCCGGGTATGATTTTCAATAAAATTTTTATGTGAATCTATTTCTTTCTGTGCAGCCAGTAAAAGAGCTTCTATCTCTGCATCAGTAACCCTAGTCCCTGCACTTTCCAGCAATTGTATTTTACCGACTACTTCTTCTACCTTTTTATCTTCAAATGAAACAACGGCTGCCGATTGTTCCTGATTAATTTGAGTAACTTCCGTCTCTTTATGCGCTACTTTAAATTCTTCTCTGGCAATATCAGCATATCGTTTCTCCTTATCTAAACCGGTAGTTGTTTTATAGTTTGAATCCGGATCATTGTTTTCTACCGGAGCTTGTTGTTCTACAACTTCATCATATGCTCCATTTGCTTCCTGGAATTGTTTATTCATCTCCGGGCTTATTGTCTGCTCATTGATCGGTAAATCGTTTTTTTCATCAGTTACCCATTGGTTTGATGAAACGGAATCCTCACGATCCATAAAAAGCACTCCCAAAAGCACTACCGCTACAGTAGCAGCTACCCAGTACCAATGCTTAACACTACCTTTCTCCTCTTCAGGTGTTTCGAGTAAAGTTTCCAATTTGTTCCACGCGTCCGAAGAAGGGGTAAGCGATCTTTTCTCTAATTTGTTTTTCAGTTGCTTTTCAAAATCACGATGTTCCATTGTCACGTGTATTAATTTGTCTTATCTTTTGTTGTAATAACTTCCTGGCTTTTGACAATTGCGATTTGGAAGTATTTTCGGAGATCTCAAACATCTCTGCAATCTCACGGTGTTTGTATCCTTCTACTGCGAACATTAAAAACACCATACGGTATCCTTCGGGCAATTCATCAATAAGCTGTTGAATATCGTTTACATCCAGATCCATATCCGTAAAAGAGTGTTCCGATTTTACGGAAGGTAAAGTTTCGGTATAGAATTCTACTTTTTTTTGACTTCTTAAAAAGGAAATGGATTCCCGTACCATTATTTTGCGGATCCATCCTTCAAAACTTCCTTCGCCCCTGTAGTTTTCCAGGTATTTAAACACTTTGGCAAAACCTGTAATCATTACGTCCTCGGCAAAATGAATGTCTCTTATGTATTGTCGGCAAATGCTTAACATTTTCGGAGCGTATAATTCAAACAACTCACGCTGTGCATCTCTGTTATGTTCCAGTGCTTTCTTTAAAAGCCTTTTTTCATTTTTATGTAGCTGAATTACTTTCAGGTCTAACATTTTTAACGGTTCTATTATTAGAGACGTGGGGAATTATAAAAAGGTTGTCTAAGCTGTAGGTTTTTTTCCGGGTTTCGCTTCATTAGTTTTATAAAAGGCTACAGCAGCCCGTCATAACATACTCGCTATTTTTTTCTGTCGATTACATAATTCACCATAAGTTCCAGCGAATCCCGGTAGGCAGAAGATTCGTATGAAGAGAGCAGATTCATAGCCTTGTGCTGATATTCCTTCATTTTAGCTTCCGCATATTCCAGGCCTCCTTTGTCTTTTACAAACTGAATTACCTGGTTAACCCTTTTTTTATTTTTGTTGTGGTTTTTAACCGAATTAATCAACCAGCGTCTGTCCTCTTTGCTACAGTGATTAAGAACATGAATCAACGGGAGTGTCATTTTTTGTTCCTTAATATCTATTCCGGTAGGTTTACCAATTCGCATTTCTCCGTAATCAAAAAGATCGTCTTTTATCTGGAAGGCCATTCCTATATATTCTCCAAATTTTCGCATTTGTTCTACGGCCTCCGAATCCGGTTTTACCGAACAGGCTCCCAGGCTGCAACATGCGGCTATTAAAGTGGCCGTTTTTTGACGAATAATTTCATAGTACACATCCTCGGTGATATCAAGTCGTCTGGCTTTTTCTATTTGTAAGAGTTCGCCCTCGCTCATCTCTCTTACGGCTACAGAAATAATCTGGAGTAAATCGAAATCTCCATTATCAATTGATAAAAGCAGTCCTTTAGACAGCAAATAGTCACCCACCAAAACTGCAATTTTATTCTTCCACAAAGCATTGATAGAAAAAAAGCCACGTCTTCTATTCGAATCGTCCACCACATCATCGTGTACCAGGGTAGCCGTATGAATAAGTTCGATAACCGATGCTCCCCGATATGTGCGATCGTTCACAGAGCCCCGTGAGATCATTTTTGCAACCAGAAAAACAAACATCGGACGCATTTGTTTGCCTTTCCTATTAACAATATAATAAGCAATCCGATTAATCAGCGGGACTTTTGATGACATGGCTTCATTGAATTTCTTTTCAAAAAGCTCCATTTCGTCCCGGATTGGCGCCTTTATTTGTTCTACAACTTTCATCTGGTTGGTAAAGGTAGCATATTGGACGTAATAGTAAAAAATTCCTTAGAAAAACAGGCATGTATTTTCTTCCGTTCTGAAATAATCACGATTTATTAGCGAGTTGTCCACAGGCGGCATCAATATCTTTTCCTCTGGATCGTCTTATATTTACAACAATGCCATTTTCGCTCAGGGCTTTCACATAGTTTTCTACGGCTTTGGCAGATGCCTGCTGGAAGGTCTCGTCATCTATCGGATTATATTCAATCAGATTAACTTTACTCGGAACCTGCTTACAAAGCTTAACCAATGCCCTAATATCTTTGGATGTATCATTGATTCCTTTCCAAACCACATATTCAAAAGTAATCCGGCTTTTGGTTTTTCCGTACCAATACACAAGAGCTTCCATAAGCTGATCCAAAGGAAACGTTTTATTAAACGGCATGATGGAAGTGCGTACTTCATGAATGGCTGAATGTAAAGAAACCGCCAGTTTAAATTTAACGTTATCGTCTGCCAGCTTCTTAATCATTTTAGGTATTCCCGATGTAGAAACGGTAATTCTTTTGGGTGACATTCCCAGGCCGTCTTTCGACGTAATTTTTTCAATGGCTTTCAGCACGTTATTATAATTCATTAACGGCTCGCCCATACCCATAAATACAATATTTGACAGTGGTTTGTTATGATATAACCTGCTTTCTTTATCGATAGCCACTACCTGATCGTAAATTTCATCCGGATTCAAATTGCGCATGCGTTTTAATCTGGCGGTTGCGCAAAACCTGCAATCCAGGCTGCAACCTACCTGGCTGGAAACACAGGCCGTAGTTCGGTTCTCCGTAGGAATTAAAACCGATTCTACCACAAGTCCGTCATGCAAACGCACAGCATTTTTAATAGTTCCGTCTGAGCTGCGTTGCATGTGATCTACTTCAATATGATTGATCACAAAATTCGCCTCCAGCATATTTCTGGTTGCTTTGGAGATATTGGTCATATCGGCGAAGCTATGGGCCGATTTGTTCCACAACCATTCATATACCTGATTTCCACGAAAGGCCTTATCGCCCTGAGAGACAAAAAATTCCCGAAGCTCGTCCTTTGTTAGCGCCCGTATGTCTTTTTTGGTTTGCATGTATATGTAAAAGTAATTAGCAAAGCCCATCGGATATTCCGAATTCCAAACGATATAGGCTCTTCACAATAAAAGCCCCAAATGGGACTTTTACGTTATGCTTTCCGGAAGCTATAAGATCAGCATCGCATCGCCGTACGAATAAAACTTATATCCTTCCTTAATGGCTTCCTTATACGCTTTCATTATCAGATCATGACCTGCAAACGCAGAAACCATCATAAGAAGCGTTGATTTAGGTGTGTGAAAATTGGTAACCATACAATCTGCTATACTAAATTCGTAGGGAGGAAAAATAAACTTATTAGTCCATCCGTTAAACGAATTCAGGGTCCGTTCGGAAGAGACTGAACTTTCCAGTCCTCTCATAACGGTTGTTCCAATAGCACATACTTTCTTTTTTTCCTTTTTTGCCTGATTAACCAAATCAGCCGCAGCATCGGTAATATATAGTTCTTCACTATCCATTTTATGCTTGGAAAGATCTTCTACTTCAACGGGATTAAAAGTACCCAGACCAACATGCAATGTAATTTCTGAAAAATCAACTCCTTTTATTTCCAATCGTTTTAACAGGTGTTTCGAGAAATGAAGCCCTGCGGTGGGTGCGGCAACAGCACCTTCATGTTTTGCATAGATGGTTTGATATCTTTCTTCATCTTCCGGCTCTACATCCCTTTTAATATATTTTGGTAAAGGGGTCTGACCCAATTCCTGTAGTTTCCTTCTAAAATCTGTATAGGAACCATCGTAAAGAAATCTCAGTGTGCGGCCGCGCGAGGTGGTATTATCAATGACTTCAGCCACCAGGCTTTCATCTTCTCCAAAATACAATTTATTTCCTATTCGAATTTTCCGGGCGGGATCAACCAGAACATCCCATAAGCGTTGATCTTCATTTAATTCTCTAAGCAAAAAAACTTCAATACGAGCCCCTGTTTTTTCTTTATTTCCATACAATCGCGCAGGGAATACTTTTGTATTATTTATTACCATCACATCACCTTCATCAAAATAGTTAATCAGATCTTTAAAAAGTTTGTGTTCGATCTTGCCATCTTTTCTGTGAACCACCATTAAACGTGCTTCATCTCGGTTTTCTGATGGATACTCAGCTAAAAGATCATTGGGAAGGTCAAAGTTAAAATGTGATAATTTCATTTAGTGTAATTTAGTTCTCCTTAGTTTAATAGGGCGCAAATATACAATGTTGAGACAGGGGTTGTCAAGTAAAATGGCAACTAATTATAAATCAAACTTTTTATATATTATTGCCGCCGGAAATTTCTATTTCAAATCCTAATCGTTTCATATCATCCCAGAACCCGGGATATGATTTTGAGACTACACCGGCATCTTTAATAATAAGTTTTGTTTTTAACCCCAGCGGTGCAAATGCCATAGCCATTCTATGGTCGTTATAGGTATCAATGGCAATCCGTGAATTAATATAAGAAGCTGGTTGCAAATACAGTTCTTTTTCGGTAACACGGATATCTGCACCCAATTTGGTAAGTTCTGTTTTTAAAGCCTCTAACCTGTCTGTTTCCTTTATTTTTAGTGTATGCAATCCGGAAAGGGAACACCCCATACCCAACCCAAAACAGGTAACGGCAATGGTCTGCGCAATATCCGGCGCATGGATCAGGTTAAATTTTACTGCAGTGTCCGGTTTAAAGGATGTTTTTTTTAGCACCAGTTTATTATCTACAAAGGACGTATGTACTCCGAAATCTGTATAAAGTTGCTGCAGTACCGAATCTCCCTGTAAACTATCGGGTGTATAGGAGCCCAAAATAACTTCCGAGCCTTCATCGGCCATTGCCACCAGGCTGTAGTAATAGGATGCGGAGCTCCAATCAGATTCTACAACAAGTTTTTTTGGTTTGCTAATTTTCTCCATCGCTTCTACCCGGATCACATTTTGGTTAAAAGATGTATTAACCCCAAGTTTTTCCAGTAGTGCCAGTGTCATTTTAATATATGGTACCGAAGTAAGTACTCCTTCCAGGCTTAGCTCTAATCCGTTTTCAAGCTTTGGTGCAATTAATAAAAGTGCGGATATGTATTGACTACTTATATCTGCGGCCACCGATATTTTGCTTTTCTTTAATTCCTTGCCTTTTATCTTTAGAGGAGGATATCCATCTCTATCCGTATAGGTTATCTCCGCTCCCAGTTGTCTTAATGCATCCACCAATATCCTTATGGGGCGCTCTTTCATACGGGCAGACCCGGTTAAAACGACTTCTCTTCCGGGTTGGGAGGCGAAAAAGGCCGTAAGAAACCGCATCGCGGTTCCGGCATGATGAATATCAACGATACCCCGGGTTATTTGCAATCCATGTTGCATAGCCCTGGCATCATCCGATACAGATTCATTTTCAATAGAAATATCGGGATATAGGGCCTGTAACAGCAGCAACCGGTTGGTTTCACTTTTAGAACCGGTTATTTGCAGGGAAGATTTTAAGTATGTTATATGGGAAGAAAGTGTAAGCTCCATGAAATATTCTTATTTGAAATAAAATACTATTTCAGTTTTTCATTACGGTGATGCCGGTCATGATCTCGTTTGGTTTTTCTATCCATACGCTTATCAAAGGCTTCCTGAAGATTTATACCGGTTTGATTGGCCAGGCATAAAACAACAAAAAGAACATCGGCCAATTCCTCACCAAGGTCTTTATCCTTGTCACTTTCTTTTTCTGACTGTTCCCCATATCGCCGGGAAATAATACGGGCTACCTCCCCTACTTCCTCGGTTAGCTGAGCCATATTGGTCAACTCGTTAAAATAACGTACGCCATGAGTTTTTATCCAGTTGTCTACTACTTTTTGGGCATTTGAGATATCCATTTAAATTCGTTTTAAAATCACCTGTTCGTTTTCCTTTTCTATTAATTTCTTGAAATACTCCTTAAGTGCATTATAATACAGTGGAGATATCAATGCTTCATTGGTTTCCGTTTCCACTAAAACCTGGAGCATATTGCCTTGCGTTTTAAGATTAAATTTAAAGGACCCCAGGTTATCCGGCAAAGTTAACACAATTGGCTCCGGCATTTTTTCAATCGTGTAATTCTCCGGGAGGTTCACGGCAATTCTATATGTGCCTTCCGATGGATACCCAAAATCTACCGGAAATTCCCGTTTGGGAAGCTTAAACGGATTTTCCTTGGTTCTTAAAAAGAAAAGCGGAGAAAAATAAACTTTATCGCCTATCATTTCAGCTTGCCCTTCTTTATAAAATGTATACGATTCCATAGTGGGTTTCATTAATTCCGTGTTGTTTTTCAATTCAAAATTATCAATCTCCATATCTCCGTATCTATTTTGGAGTTCATCTAAAAAATCTTCCTCATTTGTTTCATTGTACTTCTGCCTGTACCGCATGGCCAAATGCGAGGTATTTACATTTCGTATTTTACCTTTTATATCTCCGTTTTCATCTAAGGTAACATTCATTAATACAGTCTTTTTCGATTTTTTCTTGGGGTAAAGATCTATTAATGCCGAACTTCCGTCTTTGCGAATAATTCTCCCTTTCCAATTCAGTGCTTTTAAAGGTAGTACATCGGGGGTACTAAATTTATCGGAAGCATCTAAAAGTACTACCGCATTGGGCACTTCCACACCGCAAATTACATAATCATATCCATCCCGTGTAGGAAACAGCGGAATCCCGTGATCTCGTGTACTTACCAAAACAGGATTTGCATTAATTTTTGCATAGCGCAGCATGGCAGTGAGCATCAGGTTAATTTCGGCTACATTACCGGAATGCTCTTTATACGCTTTTCGTACACCGTCACTGGTATAAATACCGCGATAAGAATTCCAATTCACATTTGACTTCACATAATCATAAATACGTGCAATTTTTTCGTTGGCACCCGAAACTCCGTCGAGCAGTGCATCGATATCCTTTTCAAAATAACCCGTTTTATTAAGCTCATCGCCAAAGCTGGAACTTCTATAAATAGTTTTTACAACGTCCTCCCAGGTGGTGGTATAGTACTTCATAGGAACATCCGGGAATTTCGTATAGGAAAGTTCATATTTTGCCGCCGCCATATAGTTATTCATATTATTCACATAGGGTTCTTTTTTTAAGGCAGGGATATCTTTTAAATTAAAAGAGGAAATGGTTTTGACATACTCAACTTTGTCCGAGCCATATCTGGTTTTAGTATTGTATTTTCCGCTTCGGGTTTTATAATTAAATGTAATATAATCGCGGTTCTTGGTTACCTGAGGAGCCACATTTAAAAATCCCTTGGTATTTATCCTGTAATTTAAATATTCCGGGGTTTCAAATTTTGCTTCAATTACCCTAACAGGGACTTCATGTTGAAATATAAATTCATCTACCTGAGCGAGAAAAGGCGATCTGATTCTGTATTTATACTCTATTACGGAACCATCTTTAATATTGGGCATCGTAAACTTTACCGCATTGTAGTATTTGGAGTGTTTTGTCTCGAAAATCCCTTCTTTTTTAAGTTTTGTTTCTTCCACGTTTCCGTTTTCAATATTATACGTATACCCTTTTAATCCGGATATTTTCTCTTCGTCCCCTCCGCTGGTATACAGATAGAGCTGTTGGGTTGCATAACGGAAACCCTGATTGTTATAAATTTTTATACGTTCATGAATTTCGGTAATCTGTTCAAATCCCTTATCCTGATCATATTCAAAAAAAGTTTTTCTGTACTTATAAAGATACGTGGCATCTGCGGCCGAGTCTTTCGGATTAAATTTCTCGGTAAGTTCCTCGCCGGAAACCTTACCAAAATGGTAATCCTGACTCCACACCTGTACACACAGAAAACAAAGTGGAACAAATAGAATTTTTTTCATATTACTCTTTCTTTATCAATGCTATTTTTAAATTATCATAACGAGCTACTTTTTTATAAAAGGCTCTGAAATTTTTATATTCTTCCCTGTCAAAAGTTCCTTTTCTCACAGCAAACTTTCGTGTATACAACAGTGTGCCATCATCCATTTTTTTAAGCTGTACGGCATAGTTTCCGAACTTCGTTTCGAAGGCTATCGGGGCAAGTTGTGCTTCCATTTCATATCCCTTGGGAAGCGTTAAGCTTACACTATCGCTATCTTTAAAAGACCTTTTAATTTTCAAGGGTAGTTTTCTATCCCGATATCTGCTTGGAATCTTGGTGAGCCGGTTTAAAATATTAACGGTAAGCAACATCCTATCGTTATTAATCGATGTGTACTCCGTAGCTTTAAAAGCTACTTCTTCCGTCATACTAATTAGGTCTTTATTGTTTTGAAGGTTCACACTGTCCAGGGTAATATTATTTATAAAACGCCATCTTTTTTTATAGTGTTTTTGCAATTCTTCTTTTGGTTCCGAATCCAACATGTATTTATCGTTGTACTGTAGCCCGCGAGATATGATTTCCGACTGAACAAAAAGCGTTCCGGCAGTATCAATTTTACACGACCCGACAATTGACTGTGTGTTTTCGTCTATAGTGTATTTTTTGGTGTGCTGAATTTTTCCTCCTTCGGGAGTTACTACCAGGACATCGCGGTCGTCTGTAAAATTCCCTAAAAACCCAAATGGTATTTCCTGGCTTGTACACTCGAGCCAAACAGTATCTTTTTGGCGGGGGATGGACAGAATTACATGATTGCCCTGCATGGATGCAAAATCCTTATCTATGCTTCGCTGGTTATCACCGGCATAAACCAGGGTATAATTAGCTTCAACACCTACCGCATCCAATAAAGACATGGTATAATTGGTCAATCCCTTACAATCGCCATATCCCAGTCTGTCAACTTCCGAAGCTTTAAAAGGTTTCCACCCGCCAATTCCGATTTGCACACTAATATATCTGGTTTTCCCCTGTACGTATTCATAAACCCTTTTTGCCTTCTCAAATTCGTCCTGTTCATCTTTAACCAAAGCTTTTACTTCATTAACGGTTGCAGCGGGTAGGTCGTTGGTTCCCTGCAATAACTTATCGTAAACCCACTGACCAAAATCTTTCCAATTTTCAACATCGGCAGATACATCAACAATATTAAAATTATTTACTGCAAAAAGCACATGGGGTGTATATTCAAATAATGCAGGGCTATAGTCTTCTTTCTTAATTGCCCTGAAATTTTGTATTACATACTCCATTTCGGTATCCGAAATATGCCTTATGATATTGAAATTGTCAAAATTCTTTTCCTTCTTCCTCCATTTCAATCCAGCTGTGTTTTCAATACGATAACTGCTTTGCTCAATACTCGTATTATAATTATCAATTGGAAAAAAGGGAAGGATAAATGCTGTATTATCGGTAGTATACTCCAGGTTAAAAGCAATCGTATAAGGGTAGGCAACGGGTGTGTAGTCTAAATATTTCACTCTGGAATCTGAATAGAGTGTTACTCCGTCAACAGCACTATTATCTTTAAAGTCGCTTTTTTTGAACGTTTTTATTTTCCTCCCGAACTTATCAAAAATATCAGCTTCGAGAACTTTAATTTTTTTGTTACTATCATAATAAATATAGGCATCTATATTGGTATTTCCTTTTTTGTTTAATACCGTAATAACCCTTTTAACAACAACATTCATTTTATCCGGAGCCATCAGAGATATATCCTTGTGATTAAGTCTAACAACCGAATTGGCGCCCTTCAGAAGTTCTTCTGAGATAGTTGTGGCATTTAAATAATCCTGGGGGAAAACGGAAAAACCAAATAACAGTGCAAACAGTAAACTTAGAAAATAATTTCTCATAATATTCTATGTGTGTGCAAATATACAAACAGAAAATTCTCACAAAAACTTTTTCTGTGAAATGTAAGATTTACTCTTTGTTTTTACTGTCTATCACTATGGTAACCGGCCCGTCGTTAATTAATTCCACCTTCATATCGGCACCAAAAATCCCGGTTCCCACCTTTTTTCCGAGCTTAGCTTCCAGGTATTTTACAAAAGTTTCGTACAGCGGTATGGCAATTTCCGGTTTTGATGCTTTTATGTAGGAAGGCCGGTTTCCTTTTTTTGTAGACGCATGCAGGGTAAACTGACTTACTACTATTACATCGCCCGCAATATCGCTCACCGATAAATTCATAACCCCCTTATCATCATTAAATATTCTGAGATTACTAATCTTAGCGGTAAGCCATGTAATATCTGCTTCCGTGTCCTCATCTTCAATTCCAAGCAGCACCAAAAGCCCTTTTTTAATCTGAGAAACGGGTGCTCCGGAAACGCAAACCGATGCCGATAAAACCCTTTGTATTACCACACGCATAGTACTATTCTTTAAATTCGTCTACTCGATAATTCTCATCTTCTCCCTCCAGAATCTGTACATAACTCCGGTATCTACTCCACGGAATCCGATCTTCTTCCAGGGCCTTTTTTACTGCGCATTTGGGTTCATCCAAATGAAGGCAGTTATTAAATTTACAATCAGATTTTAAGGCAAAAAATTCGGGAAAGTAATCACCTACCTCATCCCTGTCCATTTCTACCACTCCGAAACCTTTAATTCCGGGAGTATCAATAATCTGTGCATTAAAACTCAAATCGAACATTTCTGCAAATGTAGTAGTGTGCTGCCCCTGTTTATGCTGTTCCGACAATTGTGCCGTTTTAAGATTTAACGAAGGTTCCAGGGCATTGATAAGTGTAGACTTTCCTACGCCCGAATGTCCGGAAAACATACTTACATTCCCTTTCATCAAGGCTTTTACCTTTTCCAGATTGGTACCCTTCGTAGCCGATATTCCCAAACAGGTATATCCTATTTCTCTATAAACAGCTGCCAGATATTTTACTTCCAGCAATTCATCTTCAGCGTAGGAATCTGTTTTATTAAAGAGCAAAACGGCTTTTATATCGTATGCTTCCGCCGTTACGAGAAACCGATCGATAAAACTGGTATAGGTAACCGGGTTATTTACGGTAACCAACAGAAATGCCACATCAATATTCGCTGCAATAATATGCGTTTGTTTAGAAAGGTTAACCGATCTTCGGATAATGTAGTTTTTGCGCGCTCTGATTTCTTTAATTACGCCAAAAGTTTCATCGCCTACGGTTTCCAATTCAAAATCAACAGCATCTCCAACTGCAACCGGATTCGTGCTTTTGATTCCTCTTATACGAAATTTTCCTTTAATACGACATCTGTGAAAAACACCATCGTCTGTTTTAACGTTGTACCAGCTTCCGGTAGATTTATAAACAATACCTGTCATCCTACAAAGATGTCAATTATATTCTAATTGCCTTTAATGATTTTTTCCTGATGGTTAATTGACTCCTGGTGTATGGCCTTAAAAATTCTCAGAACAAACTCTTCACTCAATCCTCTTTCTTCTCCCTCAAGGATCATTTTTCCTAAAATTTCATTCCATCGTTTACTTTGAAGTACCGCAACATTTTTTTCTTTTTTAAGAACTCCTATACCATCGGCTATTTTCATACGCTTTCCCAGTGTTTCAATCAATTGGTTGTCAATAACATCAATTTGAGCCCTTAGATTGTCCAGTTTGGTATTATAGGTGGCTGCCGAATCGGTTTCCTTCCGGATTCTCAGATCTCTCATAATACGTACCAGATCGTCTGGTGTTACCTGTTGAGCGGCATCGCTCCATGCCTTATCGGGATTGATATGCGTTTCTACCATGAGTCCGTCGTAATTAAGGTCCAAAGCGGTTTGAGAAACGTCGAATACCATATCTCGTTTCCCTGTGATATGCGAAGGATCGCAGATTAACGGAAGGTCGGGAAACCTATCCTGAAATTCAATGGCTAACTGCCATTCCGGAATATTTCTGTATTTGGATTTTTCATAGGTAGAGAATCCCCGATGTATCGCACCCAGATTTTTAATATTAGCCTTATGCAGACGTTCGATAGCCCCTAACCAAAGAGCCAAATCCGGATTTACCGGGTTTTTAACCAGGACTATTTTTTCTGTCCCTTCCAGGGCTTCTGCAATTTCCTGAACAATAAACGGACTTACTGTTGATCTCGCTCCGATCCAAAGCAAATCGATATCGTGCTCCAGGGCGAGTTTTACATGATTTGCATTAGCCACCTCGATAGCCGAAGGCATTCCGGTTTCTTCCTTAGCCCGTTGCATCCATTTTAAGCCTATGGCTCCCACTCCCTCAAAATTTCCAGGGCGTGTTCTGGGTTTCCATATACCTGCCCGTAAGTAGGTTACATCGGTATCTTTAAGGGCATGTGCTATTTGCAATACCTGGTCTTCTGTTTCCGCACTACAGGGTCCTGCAATTACCAATGGGTGCGGCAGGTTTAAATTATTTAACCAGTTTCTCAGTTCCTTTTTGTTTTCCATAACATTCTTCAATTAGGCTACTTTTACGATTCCTTTTAAAATTTCTTTTATTCTATTAGTATTTTGCATTTCTTTATATACGGCATCGAAATCTCCTTCAATCATATATTTTTTAAACTGCTGGAGGTTTGTAATATACTCTTCGAGGGTTTCAATAACATTTTCCTTATTCTGTTCAAATATGGGCGACCACATTTCCGGAGAGCTCTTGGCCAATCGTACGGTACTTTCAAATCCGGAACCGGCCATATCAAAAATATCGCGTTCATTTTTTTCTTTCTCAATAACCGTTTTTCCCAGCATAAAAGAACTTATATGCGATAAATGCGATACATAGGCAATGTGCTTATCATGAGAAACCGGATCCATATAACGAATTCGCATTCCCAGCAAATCAAAGAGTTTCAGCGCCCGCTCCTGTAGCTTAAACGCTGTTTTTTCTATCTCGCAAATAATATTGGTCTTCCCCTCAAACAATCCCTGATGTGCCGCCCCCGGGCCTGAATATTCGGTTCCGGCTATGGGATGGGTAGCCATAAAATTTCTCCTTTTGGGGTGTTCTTCAACTGCCTTGCACACAGGTCCTTTGGTTGATCCGACATCAAAAACAATGGCATCGTCGTTAATCCTGTTTAAGATTTCAGGGAGTTGTTTAACCAGTGCATCCACCGGGATCGCAACAATAACCACATCGGCCATATTCAACTCGTTATAAGTGGCTCTTTTATCAACAATACCCAGGTTTATGGCTTCTTCTAAATGCGTTTCATCAGCATCTATCCCAAAAACCGAAATTGTTTTTTGCTTTGCCTTCAAATCGAGAGCCATGGATCCTCCTATTAACCCCGGTCCTATTATAAATACTTTCATTTTACTATATATTTTTGAAAACGATCTGTTCTATTCATTTTATAACTTGCGCAATACCTATATAACACTTACTTTATTTCCAGATACGCGTTGCACGGCTTCGTTTATTTTTTCTTCGGCTATACAAAGAGAAAATCTAATAAACCTCTTTCCGTTTTTTCCGAATACAGACCCCGGAGCAACAAAAATATTCCGGTCGTACAGCAGTGTATCTACAAATACTTCTGCCGAACTCACACTTTCAGGCAATTTTGCCCAGACAAACATTCCCGATGTTTCTCTTTCACAGGAACACCCTAAAATATCCGCCATCTCAAAAATCAGGTCTTTCCGTTTTCCGTAGGTCTTGTTCAGGGTCTCATACCAGTCGGGATTTATATGCAGTGCCTTAATTGCTCCTTTCTGTATTCCGTAAAACATCCCGCTATCCATATTGCTCTTTACTTTCAAAATATGATTCAGGTGTTCATGGTTCCCCAGTACCATTCCTACCCTCCATCCGGAAAGGTTAAATGTTTTACTAAGCGAGTTAAGTTCCAAAGCTACGTCCATAGCTCCTTCAACACTTAAAATGCTTACGGGTTTGCTGTTGAGAATAAAACTATAAGGATTGTCATTTACCAGAAGGATGTTTTTTTTCTTCGCAAAAGCTATCAATCGCTTGTAAAATTTACGGTTGGCCTGTGCTCCCGTAGGCATATGCGGATAATTCACCCACATAATCTTAACCTTTTCCAGGTTCCTTTTTTCCAGCGCTTCCAGGTCGGGAAGCCATTTATTTTCTTCGGTGAGGTTATAATATGTGGGAATAGCACCTACCAGATTAGTCACTGAAGTATATGTAGGGTATCCCGGATCCGGAATCAGCACCTCATCTCCCGGATTGAGAAAAGCCATACTGATATGCATAATCCCTTCTTTAGAGCCCATAAGTGGTAATACTTCCTTATCGGGATTCACCCGGACACCGTATTTTTGGTCATAAAAATCTGCTATGGCCTGCCTGAATTCGGGAATTCCCTGATAACTCTGATATTGATGCGCACCAGGCTGATTTGCTACAGACGTCATAGCCGCAGTAACTTCGGGAGAGGGCATCAGGTCCGGACTACCTATACCCATATTAATTATAGGTCTTCCCTGTTCGATGAGACCTCTTACTTCTCTTAATTTTTTTGAAAAGTAATATTCCTGTACATGGTGCAATCGGTTTGCAGGTTTCATAAATTTGCATTTTTATATTCTCCTAGTACTTTAAAATCTTCCGCCATTATTTGAAGGATGGACTTTGCTTTGTTATAATCGGAAAAGTCCTGAAAGGTCACATCCACAAAAAAGGCATATTTCCAAGGTGTTTCTACGATGGGAAGCGATTGTATTTTTGTTAAATTCAGTTTGCAATCGCTCATTACATTTAATACGGTAGCCAGACTACCCCGCTTATGATCCAGCTGAAACTTTACCGAAGCCTTATTGATTTCATGCACCGGTAAAACGGAGTTTGAAGTCTGGATAAACACAAAACGGGTTGCATTGTTTTTAATAGTTTGTATTTCAGAAGCTAAAATGTCCAGATTGAATAAAGAAGCCGCCAGTTTACTCGAAACCGCACCTATTCCTTTAAGTTTCTGTCGGGATATCCTTCGGGCCACTTCTGCCGTATCTACATCCTCCACCAGTTTTATATGCGGATATTTTTTAAAAAAATCCTTGCACTGGAGCAATGCCATAGGATGCGACCAGACCTCCTTAATCTCATCGATTCCCTGCCCCGGAAATACCATCAGGTTGTGGTGAATATTTAAATAATACTCTCCTACTATATGCAATTTATGTTTATCTATCAATGCATAATTCGGAATAATAGATCCGGCAATTGAATTCTCTATGGCCATAACACCCTCCTGGGAACTTCCGTCGAGTAAACTGTCTACCAACTCATCAAAAGAAAGGCATTCCACCAAATCAATAGCCTGCCCATAAAAACTGGAGGCTACAATATGATGATTAGAACCCGAAACTCCCTGAATTGCAATTTTTCTTTTCATAAAAATCCATAAAAAAAGTCCCGGTACATACCGGGACTTTCATGATACTATATTATTGATACCTACAACTGTCCCGGTCTTTCTTTAAAATAAAAAAAGAAAAAATAAAATCCGTTCCAGAAATAGTTAGTATTTATCATACCAATGTTGTTTATACAGTGCTAAAGTAATTATTAATTTGAAATATCAAAATCCTTTTCCGCATTTTTTTGTTTATGCTAATATTTAATAATTATTTTTGCTCAAAATCCTGAATATGTCCATTGAAGTTGAGAATATCACAAAGACCTATGGCTCTCAAAAAGCTTTAAACGCGGTTTCCTTTCGAGTTGGCAAAGGAGAAATTGTTGGTTTTTTAGGGCCCAACGGAGCCGGTAAATCAACCATGATGAAGATTCTTACTACGTACCTGATGGCTGATGAAGGAAGCGCCCGGGTTAACAATTTTGATGTTCAAACATCAAAGAAATCCGTACAGCGCAGTATTGGTTATCTTCCGGAACACAATCCCCTTTATCAGGATATGTACGTCAGGGAATATCTCGCCTTTAATGCGCAACTCTACCGATGTTCGAAATCCAGAGTGGGTGAGGTTATTGATTTAACGGGGTTAACTCCGGAAAGCCATAAGAAAATAGGGCAGCTCTCTAAAGGATATCGTCAGCGGGTGGGACTGGCAGCCTCGCTTATCCATGAACCGGAAGTACTTATTCTCGATGAGCCCACAACAGGCCTGGACCCTAATCAACTGGTGGAAATCCGTGAACTCATCAAAACCATAGGAAAACAAAAAACGGTGCTTTTATCCACTCATATTATGCATGAAGTAGAAGCGGTATGCGATAGGGTGATCATTATTAATAAAGGGAAAATTGTTGCCGATAAAAAATTAAGCGAGCTAAAGGAAGGCGCTACACAAGAGGTTATTGCAGAGTTTGATTACCGCGTGGAGCCACAGCTACTGGAAAAATTACCCGGTGTAATAAAAGTGGTCAATACAGATGGTTTTGTATATGAGATTACCTTTGATACACAAAAAGACATGCGTTCTTCAATTTTTGACTTTGCTCATGACAATGAACTGAAGATCTTACAGCTTCATCAGAAAAACAAAAACCTGGAAAGCTTATTTCAGGAACTCACTTCTTAACCGACGTTCCATCGATCAGAATATCAATAATTTTATGTAATTCTTTATCAACGCCCGGGTTGGTAACATTCGTCATAATTGAAAAAACCATTCTTTGGGCCGGATACACATAAAACATGGCATATCCTCCCACTCCATTACCTACATGTCCAAAATAAGGTCTGTTTTTAGTGTCGAAACTCACTTCCCACCCAATTCCGTAGTACGTAGACTGGCCGCGTACCATATTCGGAGAAATAAACTGACTTACTATTTCGGGGCTCCCTATTTTATTATCCAGATAGGCCTGACCTAATTTGGCTATGTCATCGGAAGTGGACAAAAAACCACCTCCGGCCAGTTTGTAAAAATTATTCACTTCGGTTGCTTTTCTAAACCCTCTGGAGCGCGATTTGGAGTAGTACTTTGTTATATTCGGAATACTATCTCCCCGATCCGGAAAAGATCTGTTCATTTTTAAGGGTTCAAAAACTTTCTCACGGATATATTCTTCAAATGGAACAGCAGAGGCTTCCTGCATTGCCAGAGAAAGGAGTACCCAGTCATAACTGGTATACTGATAGTTGGTTCCGGGTTCAAACAGCAGCGGTGCATCCTTGAACACCTGTATCCCCTCTTTTATGGAATACGGTTTGTTAAGCATATATTCTTTACCCGCATAACTTCTGAAACCTGCCGTATGATTTCCCAGCTGTCGAATGGTAAAATCGTATTTCTTTTTCGGGTAATAAGGCACATAATCATGTAAATACGTATCGAGGTCAATGGTTCCTTCCGCTACCATTTTTACCAAACCCGTAGCTGAAATCGGCTTGGATACACTTGCTATTCTAAATACGGTCTTCACCGGATCAACCGGTATGTTGTTTTCCAGATCCGAAAAACCATATCCTTTTTGGTGCCAGGTTTTTCCGTCTTTTAAAACCGTAATGGCCAGACCCGGAACTTTTTTTCTTTTTAATAACTTTTCAATGATACGTTCCGATTTTTCAATAGCCGTATTAAATTCCTTGTTCTGCTGTCCGAACAACGATTGAAAGAAGGATAAAAAAACCCCCATAATCAGTGTATATTTTTTAAAATCATTCACTTCTAAAAATAAGCTTCCCTTTGTAATGCTCCTCGACATCCACCGTAGGTGGTTTGTTAAGAGAAACAATATTTCCCGTACTGTAAATATCTCCTTGTAAGCTCTCCAACGGATTTACGATCATATCGTTTGTGCTTCTGTGAAAAATCGTAATATGATCCACCTCAAAATTTTCTCCCTCAAAGCGACTGTTTCCCGCAGCAAAAAAGATATTGGCACTGATTGCCTTACCCGTTATAAAACAATTGGACAGATTGTTAAAAACCAACGCAAATTTCAAACAATCCAATGCTAAGATAAAATTTCCCGTGGTTTGATTTTCCTCCCTGGAAAAATCTTCCGAAATAAGGGTTAATTCGGGATAAGACAGTACCCCGTCTGAAACAATATCATATTGTGTTGAACTCACAATCTCCACTATTTCCGGAGCTGTAACCATAACTTTTACCGGTGTATATGCCCTTACCAGATTACAGGTATTCAAATAAGATAGTACCAGACTGGCATTTTCCACCTTTACACTTACATCGTGCAACAGATTCTTTCCTGCGGTTACTTCTATTTTTTGTTCGTCTCCCTGTTTGAGGATAAGTTGAATTCCTTCATTAACCTGAATTTTTTTGAATGTAGGTACGGTGTATTGTTTGGTACGCAAACCGCCGGAAGTTTGGAGGCAATCGGGAGCTTTCTCGCTATCGCAAGCATTCAGAAAAACCATAAGAAAAGCAATGAGTGTAAGCTTTTTCATTTAAACACCATTTTATTTACAAACGAATCCCAATTCCGAATTCTACGGCTTCTGCCTTAGCCCAATGGGATTTTAAAGTTAAAGATCCAAAAAAATTATCTCCAAAATAACGCTTTAATCCCACCCGAACATAGGTGCGGCCTTCAAAATCAAAGGGGTAATACGCATAATACCCCAATTGTGTTAGCAAAGAGGCTTTATTCACGAATAATTCATGCCCTACAAAAATTCCAAGGCGCTTATAATCTTCATCTCCTGTAACGTCAAATTCCGGAAAAGCGATTGCCTCATATGTAATGGTCTCCTTTAAAAACTGGGAAAAAAACATATCTGCTCCAAACTGCAAAGCACTCTTTTTATTAATCCTTTTATCGGCATAGGCCGATATTATATAAAACGGAAACTGACCACTTCCAATAATATCACTTTCATTAATTCCGGTTCGAAACACTATATTATATTTAATTCTTTCAGAATAGGTATTAGACAATTCGTCGTTTATATATTCAGGATCTTTCCCGGCATCCAGTTGATAGTTCATACCAACATTAAACGCAATGGAATTAATGCTGGTGTTAGGCGCTTTTACATTCGCATTGGAGTAATGGATAAAAGCCAGTCCTATCTGGGCATTTATCCTTTTAAAAAGGGCTTCTTTTTTATAATTAAGCAATGCATAAGTACTGCTCAGGATATCCGATCCGAAAGCTACATTCCGAAAATTATCCTCTTTATCGTAGGGATTTGTGGTATAGGCCAATCCCTGACCAATACGCAACATGAGTTTTCGTTTAAAGAAATAAAAATTATAGTGGGCATAGATTCCATAATTTCTTCCCAGGGTTTCATTCTTCAAATCCTGATATATGAATGAAATCCCGTAATCAGGATAGTTGTACAGCTGTTCCCATTCTTTCTTACCGTAGGTTTCCCTGTTCCAGCCTAAAATCAACCCTTCCGGATGTCCCTGTATCAAATGTTGAATATCGGTATTATGTAAGGTGATATTTCCCCTAAAATAGTTCAAATCGAAATAGGAAGAATATTGTTTCTCCTGAGAGAAAGCACGGAGGCCAGAAACGATAATAAAAAAACAAATTACTTTTTTCATGTGCGTTTATGATCCGCAAAAGTAACTTTTATTTTAAAAAACAGCCGATGCTATCTGTTTTATGTTAGACGATTTACCCATAGAATAATAATGTAATACCGGAACTCCTGCCTTTATCAGTTCTTTACTTTGCCGGATGCACCACTCTATTCCCACCTGTTTCACCTGTGTGTTATTTTCACATCGAACAATCTCCATAATGAGTTCGTCCGGCAGATCTACTTTAAAGCGATGCGGAATTAGGTTTAACTGTTTTTTTGTAGCAATGGGTTTCAATCCGGGAATAATGGGAACCGTAATTCCTTCCTTTCGGCATTTACTCACAAAATCAAAATATTTTTGATTGTCAAAAAACATTTGGGTAACAATATATGTGGCTCCTTTTTTAATTTTTTTCTTTAGGAAATGGATATCCGACTCCAGGCTCGGAGCTTCCATGTGTTTTTCAGGATATCCGGCCACACCAATGCAAAAATCGGTACTGGAAGTATTTTGCAGATCCTCGTCCAGGTATGTACCCTGATTTAGGTTTACGATTTGCTGAACCAACTGGGAGGCATAGGAATGCCCTTCTTTTTCGGGCTTAAAATACACTTCACTCTTGACGGAATCTCCGCGAAGTGCCATTACATTATCAATACCCAGAAAGCCAAGATCAATCAGAAAGTTTTCTGTGTCTTCCCTGGTAAAGCCACCGCATAGAATATGAGGGATAGCATCAACTTTAAATTTGTTTTGAATAGCGGCGCATATTCCAACCGTTCCCGGTCGTTTACGTACGATTCTTTTCTCCAGAAGTCCATTATCCAGTTCTTTATATTCGTACTCTTCCCGGTGATATGTTACGTCAATAAAAGGCGGATTAAAATCCATTAAAGGTTCGATATTATCAAAAATAGACTGTATGTTTTGCCCCTTTAACGGAGGTAGAATTTCAAAAGAAAACAGCGTTTTGCCATTAGCTTTTTCTATATGTTCGGTTACTTTCATTGTTAAAAAGAATCTTTATTTAATCAATTGGTGTTTTATATCTTCATAGTTTTCCCTGTATTCCCAATATATCCATCTGCCCTGCAAATAATCAGTAAGTATATATTTTTCACTAATTGATTTTATTCTGGAAACAGCCACTATTTTTTTTAGAAAAAGCCAGGGATACTTCTTCTGTAATTTCATTGTTTTCACCATCATATCCATGTACTATTATATGGCTTCCCAGGGTTAATTGGATGAATCTTTCTTCCATATCATACTTCTGTTAAATTAGGGCTCAGCCATTTCCGGGCTTCTGCTTTAGTAATCTTTCTTCTTTCGGCATAATCGCGTAACTGTTCACGGGTAATTTTTCCCAATCCGAAATACGAGGCCTCCGGGTGGGCAAAATAATATCCGCTTACACTGGCTGCGGGCCACATGGCCAGGCTTTCGGTAAGTTGAACTCCTATATTTTCCGCTACCTGTAGTACTTCCCAAATTGTTTTTTTCTCCAGGTGATCCGGACAGGCCGGATAACCGGGAGCGGGTCGGATTCCCTTGTACGATTCGGCAATAAGTTCTTCATTTGTCAGGCTTTCCCGTGCCGCATAACCCCAAGTATCTTTACGTACTTTTTCATGTAAATACTCGGCAAAGGCTTCTGCCAACCTATCTGCTAATGCTTTCACCATAATCGCATTGTAATCGTCATGGTCCGCCTCATAAGCGGCGGCTAATTCGCGGGTGCCAAATCCCGCGGTTACACAAAAGCAGCCTAAATAATCCTGTATACCTTCTTTCTTGGGAGCAATAAAATCGGCCAGGGCTTTATTGGGAATACCAGGCCTTTTCTGCAGTTGCTGCCGCAGTGTCAGGAATCGGATCTTTTCCTTACCAACCCGTACTTCTATATCGTCATCATTTACGGAATTCGCAGGAAAAATCCCAAAAACAGCCTTTGCTGTAAGTAGCTTTTCCTTTATAATTTTCTCGAGAAGAACCCGGGCATCCCGATAGAGTTCCGATGCTTGTGCTCCCACTACCTCATCGGTTAAAATATCGGGGAATTTCCCGTGCAAATCCCAACTTCTAAAAAACGGGCTCCAATCGATATAGCTTTTAAGTATTTCCAGTTCAAATTGATCTATTACCTGCACTCCTAACTGATTGGGGGAAGGAATTACAGTTTGTTTCCAGTTAATTTGAAGTTTATTTTTTCTGGCTTCTTCCAGCGTAATATACTTTTTTTGTCGGGTACGCTCTAAAAATTGTATTCTGAACTTCTCATACTCCTCGCGGATCTGTGTTTTATACTGTTCATTATTTTCCTGAAGTAAATTCCCCACCACGGTTACAGCCCGGGAAGCATCATTTACGTGCACGACCGAATGGCTGTATTTCGGGGCAATTTTAACAGCCGTATGCGCCCGGGAGGTAGTGGCTCCGCCAATGAGTAACGGGATGGTAAAATCCTGTTTTTCCATCTCATCGGCCAGATATACCATCTCATCAAGCGACGGGGTAATCAATCCGCTAAGACCTATAGCATCTACCTGTTCATGTTTTGCGGTTTTAATGATTTTTTCAGCAGGCACCATAACACCCAAGTCTAGAATTTCATAATTATTACAGCCTAATACCACCGACACAATATTTTTTCCAATATCGTGTACATCTCCTTTAACGGTAGCCATTAATACCTTTCCTGCCGAAGCTGAACTTCCTTCCTTTTCCAATTCTATAAAGGGCTGTAAATAGGCCACTGCTTTTTTCATAACTCTGGCTGATTTTACAACCTGAGGAAGGAACATTTTACCGCTTCCAAACAAATCGCCCACCACATTCATTCCTTTCATTAAAGGCCCTTCAATAACGTGAAGCGGACGCGATTCCAATTGTCTGGCTTCTTCCACATCGGCTTCTATATAAGTATCAACACCCTTGACAAGAGCATGGGTAATCCGGTCCTGTAAAGGAGCCGAACGCCAGATTAATTGTGCCTCTTTAGTTTCTTTTTTCTGTCCGTTTACGGTAGCTGCGTATTCCAACAATCGCTCCGTGGCATCTTCCCTTTTATCTAATAACACATCTTCTATATACCTACGTAAATCGTCCGGAATATTATCGTAGATCTCCAACATGGCCGGGTTTACAATTCCCATATTCATTCCGTGCCGGATTGCGTGATACAAAAAAGCCGAGTGCATGGCCTCACGAACCACATTATTTCCCCTAAAAGAAAAAGAAACATTGCTTACGCCCCCGGAAACGCTTGCAAAAGGCAGGTTTTCGCGAATCCATCTGGTTGCGCGAAAAAAATCCAGTGCATTTTTCCGGTGTTCTTCCATACCTGTAGCCACCGGAAAAATATTCGGATCGAATATAATATCTTCGGGGGGAAAGCCTATTTCTTCTACCAGTATTTGGTAAGATCGTTTACAAATTTCAATTCGTCTTTCATAAGTATCGGCCTGCCCCTTTTCGTCAAATGCCATAATAATAACTGCTGCTCCATACCTCTGAATTTGTTTCGCCTGATACACAAATACATGTTCGCCTTCTTTCAGGCTAATGGAATTTACAACGCATTTACCCTGAACTACCTGTAATCCCGCTTCTATTATTTCCCATTTCGAACTGTCTATCATTACCGGTACCCGAGCTATATCGGGTTCAGCAGCTATTAAATTGAGAAAAGTAGTCATCGCTTCAACCCCGTCTAACATTCCCTCATCCATATTCACATCGATTATCTGAGCTCCTCCTTCTACCTGGTGGCGCGCGATTTCCACAGCCTCCTCATATTTTCCCTCTTTAATTAATCTGAGAAACTTTCGAGAGCCCGTAACATTAGTACGTTCTCCCACATTAATAAAATTACTCTCGGGGGTAATTACCAGTGGCTCCAGTCCTGACAGTGTTAAGTATTTATCTTCTTTAATTCTCATACTATTACGTTTGTAATGAGGCTTTTAGTAATTATGGAATACGTTTGTTTTTCTAGGGCTGTATTGATTGGCCAATTGAGCAATAGCGCGGATATGTTCCGGAGTTGTTCCGCAGCACCCTCCTATGATATTCACGAGATTGTTTTCCAGGTATTCCCGAATAAGGAGTTGCATTTCTTCCGGTGACTGATCGTATTCGCCAAATGCATTCGGCAGGCCCGCATTGGGATGCGCAGACGTATAAAATTCCGTTTTTACAGCTAATCTTTTCATATAAGGTTTTAACTGATCTGCTCCCAGGGCACAATTGAACCCTACACTAAGCAATGGAATATGCGATACGGAAATGAGAAAAGCCTCAACGGTCTGGCCGGATAAGGTCCTGCCCGAGGCATCGGTAATTGTCCCGGAAACCATAATCGGAATATCAATCCCGCGTTCTTCCTTTACTTCCTCAATGGCAAAAAGTGCCGCCTTGGCATTCAGCGTATCAAAAATAGTTTCTACCAGAAGGATGTCTGCACCTCCGGCAATAAGGCCCTGTACCTGTTCTTTGTATGCTTTTTTTAATTCCTGAAAGGTTATGGCCCTGTATTCCGGTCTATTAACATCGGGCGACAGGCTTGCCGTTTTATTGGTAGGGCCTATGGAACCCGCAACATATCTGGGTTTGTCCGGTGTTTTCTCGGAGTACTCCAAAGCTATTTCTTTGGCCAGACCTGCCGACACTTTGTTGAGTTCGTATGCCAGATGTTCCATTTGGTAATCTGCCATGCCAATACTGGTGGCCGAAAAGGTATTGGTTTCAATAATATCGGCCCCCGCTTCCAAATAGCTGGCATGTATTTCCCTGATGGCCCGGGGTTGTGTAAGTGAAAGTAAATCGTTATTGCCTTTCAGTGGGTATTTAAAGTCTTTAAATCGGTCTCCCCGATAATCTTTTTCTTCAAAATTATAACACTGAAGCATGGTTCCCATGGCTCCGTCCAATACCAGTATTCGTTCTTCTAACACTTCTGTAACCGATAACATAAGCAACATATTAATTATTAAATTTCATCCGGTTCTTACGCGACCAACGTATCGTTTTGATACATATCCTCTTCCGAAAAAGAAGCGTACACAGATAGTACAGGCTAAGCTTTTTGCTATAAACCAACCCGCTATCCAAAAAAATAAAATGATGTTATCTGAAATGTAAGAGAGAATTCAACAAGGTTATCTTTCGTCTATTTACAGACGTAGAATGTAGCACCTTCTTTATTCCGATGAGTATCGAAAAAAGGGTTGCTAAGGTTTCAACGGGTCTATTCCCTCCACCTTTCGTGATAACAGTCAATATTTATAAGAACCGTTGCAAAGAACGTATATAGCTTTGATATAACCAAAACTATATTTCAATTTTTTACGATGTTCAATGAATGGCCTGAACCACGGCTTTGGGAGCTTCCTTTCTACTTCCGTCAAAACCGTCTATACCACTAACGGTAGTATATTTAAGCACCAGTCGTTTCCCGGGATGAATAAGCTTATAGGCTGCCTGACACATAAGGGTTGCTTCGTGAAATCCGCATAGAATAAGCTTTAGTTTACCCGGATAGGTATTGACATCTCCAATGGCGAAAATACCGGGTATATTGGTTTGATAATCCAATGCATTATTTACTTTAATGGCATTTTTCTCGATTTCCAGTCCCCAATTCGCTATCGGCCCTAGCTTAGGCGACAAACCAAATAAGGGGATAAAATAATCCGTTTCCAACCTTTGTAATTGCCCCTCTTTTTCCAGCTCTATTGCCTCTAAATAATTATCTCCGTATAACCGGGTTACTTCGGCGGGTGTAATCAGGTTTATCTTTCCCAGCAATTTTAGTTCTTTTACTTTTTCTACCGAGTCCAGCGCACCTCTAAACTCATTCCTTCTGTGCACCAAAGTCACTTCGCTCGCAATATCGGAAAGATAAATAGACCAATCCAAAGCGGAATCTCCTCCTCCGGCAATTACCACCCGTTTATTCCTGTACAATTCCGGGTCTTTAATAAAATAAGCCACTCCGCGGTCTTCAAAATCCGAAAGTTTTTCCAGGTTGGGTTTTCTCGGTTCAAAACTGCCTAACCCCCCTGCAATTGCCACTACGGGAGCCTGATGTCGTGTTCCCTTGTTGGTAGTAACCACAAAAGTACCGTCTTCCTGTTTTTCAATAGTTTCGGCCCGTTCTCCCAAAGTAAAACCCGGTTCAAATTGCTTGGATTGCTCCAGGAGATTATTTACCAGATCGCCCGCTAAAACCTCAGGGAAACCGGGAATATCATAAATAGGTTTTTTAGGATATATCTCGGCACATTGTCCTCCAGGTTGAGGAAGCGCATCAATTAAATGGCATTTAAGTTTTAACAGGCCAGCTTCAAAAATTGTAAATAGTCCGGTAGGGCCCGCTCCAATTATTAAAATATCTGTTTTAATCATGATTATGATCTGTTTAATTTTTAGTGATTAATGCTTCGGTCAAGGTATTTAATGTGGTTACCTTTTTTTGAAAATCTCCTTTTATTTTTTTCCTGTATTCATTTAAGTTGCCAATCAGATGATCCAATTCTTCCGGAAGAACATCTTCGAATAACTGTCTTAATCTTTTGGCTGTTGTAGGTGATTTACCATTGGTGGAGATCGCAATTTTTAAATTTCCTTTTGTTACAATCCCTCCCAAATAAAAATCACATAAATCGGGCGTGTCTGCTACATTCACCAGTATGTTGTAGTTTTTTGCATCTATATGGATTTGCTTATTGACCTCAGAATTATTGGTAGCTGCAATTACCAGTTTTTTTCCAATAAGATCATTGCGCTTATAAGGCCTTATCATTGTTTGTATTTGATGCCTTTCAATGAGTTCCAATAGATCACTTTGAATCCGGGTAGCTACCACTACCACCTTAGCATTCGGGCTGGATTTCAGTAAAAAAGTGAGTTTTTCCAGAGCAACAGCTCCACCGCCCACAACCAGCGTTGTAAAACAATCCATTTTAAGAAATACCGGATATAAGGGATTTTGTTTCATAGTAAGAAATTTATAAAACAACCTGCTTACTGTACGAGTGTTTCATGGTTTCACATAAGCGCGTTATATTACCTTGGGCCCCTACCACTTCACCGATGACAATAATAGCAGGAGACTTTAATTGTTTTTGGGTTGCAATATCAATAAGCGTATCTACAGTGCCCACTCCCATTTTTTCGGTAGGAAGCGTTCCGTTTTGGATAATTGCCGCCGGAATTTTTCCTTTTCCCTCGTTTTGGAAACATCGGACAATCTCCTTTAATTTTCCCATTCCCATCAATATTACGGCGGTTGCGGTTGATTTAGCCACCAGCGCTACATCCGGTGATATCTTTTTTTGGGAAGTTGTACCGGTTACCACCCAGAAGCTTTGCGATATTCCCCGTTGTGTAAGCGCGATACCCTGATTCCCCGGGACTGCAACGGCCGATGTGATCCCCGGGATTATTTGTGTAACAATTCCCATTTGTTTGGCTGCTTGAATTTCCTCGGCACCTCTTCCAAACACAAAAGGATCTCCTCCTTTTAAACGTACCACATGTCCGTAGCGAAAAGCGTACGAAACAATAAGCTTATTAATTTTTTCCTGGGAAAAAGCATGCTTTCCCTGACGCTTGCCCACAAAGATCTTCTTCGCTCTTTTAGGTGCATATTCCAAAATCTCCGTATTGGCCAGTGCATCATAAAGAACCACATTGGCCGTAGCCAAAACTTTAGCTCCTTTGATTGTAAGCAGATCGGGATCGCCCGGACCCGCTCCTACAAGACTTAATTTAGGTTCAAATGGTGGATACATGGTTTATTTTTTTTTGACGAAATTCCTGTACCGTTTTCAGAAAATCTTCTGCTTCTTTTACATATTCAAGTGCAAATAATCGCGATGGTGCCTTTTTGTTTATTGCATATACTTTATCGGAAAAAGAGTTCCGTAACGGAATCGTATTGTTTTCAACAAAATGAAGATCAAACCTATTGATAATGCCTGCCTGTGTATTGGTCTTAACATCTTTTGTTAACAGCAAAGCTTTAGCCGTATTTACAAAAGAGGTATAGGCGTGATAAATGGCATCGCCCCATTTCTTTTCTTCCAGTGCTGTCCGGGCACTATCCAGTTTTTCATCGCTTTCAAACAATAAAGTCTGAACCAGATCGATTACTACTCCGGCACATTCACCAACACCAACTGCCTGTATATATTTTGTTGTATGCCCCCAATCTACAAAGTCTTCTTCCCGGAGATTTTCTACACTGCTGAGATGCTTTAGCAAGTTATAGAAGTAATGTTCTCCCCTGAAATCATAATATTCGGGAAAAGACTTTTTACCCGCATTAACCGAAAAATCGTTTAATAGCGTACGTAAGGCTTCCGGAGCTTTTTTACTCGGTATTTTAATTACCTTATCGGCAAAACGTCCGTGGCCATCGCCCTGGATATTTCCTCCCAGCAATACCTGAAGGGCGGGTGCTACTCTTTTGTCGGGGGTGCGCATAGACATTCCCTGAAAACCTATATGAGCCATATTATGCTGTCCGCAGGCATTCATACATCCGCTAATTTTTATGGTAAGCTCTTTGGTCAATGCGTATTGAGGATATTCGGTTACCAATACTTCTTCCAGTTTCCCGGCTATCCCCGTACTGCTTGAAATTCCGAGATTGCAAGTATCCGTACCCGGGCATGCCGTGATATCGGTAAGCGATTCATATCCCGGTTGCGCCAAACCCATATCGGACAATGCCTTATAAAAAAACGGTACCGAGTTTTCAGGGACATGACGGATTAAAATATTTTGTCTTAAGGTGAAACGCAATTCATTTAGAGCATAGTCACGTATCAATTCCGCCAGTTTCCGGGCCTGATCTGTATTGAAATCGCCCAGGCTTACTTTAATACCTATAGCCACCATCCCCTTTTGTTTTTGGGTTATTACATTGGTAGCGTACCAATGTTTATAAGCACTTTTGTCTTCCACCACAATTTGCGGAGGAGTTTTCCGGGGCTTCGACTTCCTTTCCTCGGGAATTTTAATTTGAAAAGTTTGGTGCGACAGTGCCTTTTGTTCCTTTTCCAAAAGACTTAAAAAAGCCTCCAATCCGATGTTATTAATTAAAAACTTCATCCGCGCTTTTAAACGCTTTGTACGCTCACCATGCCGATCAAAGACACGCAATACACTTTCGGTTACGGGAATGATCTTTTCGGCCGGAAGAAATTCGTATAAAACGTCGGCATGTCTGGGTTGCGATCCCAAACCACCTCCTAACATTACCTTAAATCCGCGATTTCCATTATGGATTTTAGGAATAAAACCAAGATCGTGCAGGTAACTCAGGGCAGTATCTTTATCGGATGATGAAAAAGAAATTTTGAATTTCCTCCCCATTTCCTGGCATACCGGGTTCCTGAGAAAAAACCGGAACATTGCCTCTGCATATGGCGATACATCGAAAGGTTCTTCCGGGTCTATCCCGGCCGTGGCACTTGCGGTAACATTTCTAACCGTATTTCCACACGCCTCGCGAAGTGTTACGGAATCTTTTTCCAATGCAGCCCATAATTCGGGGGTACGATCCAGGCTTACGTAATGGATTTGAATATCCTGGCGTGTGGTGATATGCAATTTTCCCGTTGAATACGTATCGCATACTTCCGCGATCCGAAGTAATTGTTCTCCCGATACCTTTCCATAGGGTAATTTTATACGGATCATCTGCACTCCCGGTTGACGCTGCCCGTATACACCTCGCGCCAGACGAAGGCTTCTAAAGCGTTCTTCATTGACCTTTCCTTCTTTAAAAAGACGGATCTTTTTTTCTAACTCCAGAATGTCTTTTTCAACAATTGGATTTTCTAATTCGGTTCTAAAACTCTGCATGATTTCACTTTGGTTTTGGTACGGCCGGAATATAATTTCCCTATGTATATTAGGTGTTTCTTTGTACAAAGGCTTCCTAAAAACAGTATAATGATTTATGAATTAATGAATTACACCACAAAGCCAACGGCTGAGGTATGATGCGTATGCGGATCGATTAATATAAACTTTCCATTGGCTTTATTTTCTTTGTATTTATCGGTATACAATACTTTACTAAGTTGAATACGTACTTTTCCAATATCGTTAAGCGCAAGCCGGGCGGCTTCCGTTATCCCGGAAAAATCTGTAGCTGAAATATGCTCGATTTCTTTCACCTTAACGGTTATATTATTGGTGTTGTGCTGTAGAATATATTTGGTTCCCGGAATTAAAGGTTTGTTATCCATCCAGCATAGCTGAGCCTCTATTTGCTTTACTCCTTCCGGAATCTCATCCGATTTTACCAGGAGATCTCCCCGGGTAATATTAACCTCATCTTCCAGAGTCAGGGTAACGGAACTATCCTCTGCTGCTTCCCGGTACGTATGTTCAAAAAATTGAATTTCCCTGATCTTACTTGTGGTAAGCGAGGGTAAAACCGTTATCGTATCACCCACTTTTAAAGAGCCTCCTTCAACCTTCCCTGCAAATCCTCTAAAATCATGATACTGCTTGCTTTTAGGGCGAATTACCGACTGAACGGAAAAGCGAGCTTGTGCAGCCTCCTTGAGCCTGTCTAATTCCAGGTGTTCCAGATGCTCCAGAACGGTTTCTCCCTGATACCATGGCATAGCATCAGATTTTTCTACTATATTTTCACCCCACAAAGCACTTACTGGTACAAATGTTATCTGTTGCGTTTTAAAATCGCTTTTTGCGATAAGTTCTGAAAACTCATCCTTAATATCGTTAAATACTTTTTCCGAATAATTAACCAGATCCATTTTATTTACAGCTACCACTACCTCTTTCACCCTGAGCAATTGATTGATAAAAAAATGACGATATGTTTGCTCTACCACGCCCTTACGTGCATCGATCAGGATAATTGAAGCCTGAGATGTAGACGCCCCGGTAACCATATTGCGCGTATATTCAATATGTCCCGGAGTATCGGCAATAATATAACTCCGGCTTGCCGTTGAAAAATAAATATGGGCCACATCAATTGTTATTCCCTGTTCCCTTTCCGCTACCAAACCATCGGTTGCCAGTGAAAAATCCAGATAATCGAATCCTTTTTTCCGACTGCTGCGTTCTATAGCTTCTATTTTATCGGTTGTTAGCGATTGTGTATCGTATAGTAATCTCCCGATCAGGGTACTTTTCCCGTCGTCGACACTTCCTGCAGTCGCAATTTTTAATACTTCCATACTCCTGTTTTTATTTAAAAATACCCTTGTTGTTTTCTTTTTTCCATAGCTGCTTCCGAACGTTTATCATCTATACGCGCCCCTCTTTCGGAAATAGAAGAAGCTCTGATTTCGCGGATGATCTCCGACACTGTACCGGCACTGGAAACAACCGCTGCCGTACAGGTCATATCGCCTACGGTTCTGTATCGCACTTCCCTTTCGAGCACTTCTTCCTCTTTATCTCTGTACACCACATCTTCGGCAGCCCATATAAGACCATCGCGTTCAAATACCTGTCGTTTATGGGCAAAGTATATAGATGGGATTTCAATTTGCTCTTCGTTTATGTAATTCCATACATCTAATTCGGTCCAGTTAGAAATCGGAAACACCCGTACGTTTTGTCCGAGTTCAATTTTTCCATTCAGAAGGCTGAATACTTCGGGGCGTTGATTTTTTTCATCCCATTCTCCAAAATCGTTTCGAACTGAAAAAATACGCTCTTTGGCACGAGCTTTTTCCTCATCCCTGCGTGCTCCGCCGATACACGCATCAAACCTGAATTCCTCGATAGCATCCAGTAGGGTGGTGGTTTGCAAAGCATTCCTGCTCGCATACTTACCGCTTTCTTCAACAACTTTTCCGGCATCAATACTATCCTGTACCTTTCGTACAATTAACTCCAATCCCAATTCTTTAACCAGGTGGTCTCTAAATAACAGCGTTTCCGGAAAATTATGACCTGTATCAATATGTAATAGGGGAAACGGAATTTTAGCAGGAAAGAATGCCTTTTGAGCCAGGCGTACCAGTGTAATGGAATCTTTTCCCCCCGAAAAAAGCAATACCGGGTTTTCAAACTGCGCTACCACTTCTCTGAAAATATAAATTGCTTCGCTTTCCAGTGCATTTTGTTTTAACAAACTCATTCTTTTAGTTTTAGGTATGAAGCCCACACTCCCTGTTTGCAAGGGCTTTGGTGGGATCGAAATAGTTAAACTCATTGGGTAAATTGTGTGTTTTCAAATAATCGTCCAACTCGGTATCGGACCAGTGATAAAATGGGCTTACTTTTAAAACTCCTGTTTTATCCTGACTAAAAATACCGATGCTGTTTCGAAAAGCGGTTTGTCCTTTTCTAAGGTTGGTAAACCAAACCCGAGGTTGATGAAATTTCATAGCTCTTTTAAACGGTTCCAGTTTTACCTGTTCGGTAAATATTTTATGATACGGATGGTCAATTTCCGGAATACCCATAATAGTGTCGCGATAGGCAGAAGTTTGCTTTGGTACATACAGAAACAAATTCAGCCCCAACGTATCAATTAATTGCTGTGCATGTTTATACGTATTGGGTGTGTTGTATCCCGTATCGCACCAAACAACCGGAATATCTCTTTCTACCTGAGTAACCGCATATAGAATGCTGGCCTCATAGGGCCTGAAGTTGGTGGTCACCACAGCCTGAGTGCTATAGGCCAATGCGTATTTTATTATTTCTTCGGGATCCGATTTTTTAAAGCGGGTATTTAATTCTTCAATCTTTGTCATATTCATGTTTTTACTTACTCTTATTTTCCCCATTTTATGGTATTCCAAATACGTTCGTGAAAAAAGTACAGAATCATTTTAGTAACCAATTCCACTACCCCAATGGAAAAGGCCAGATCTAATTTTCCCGTTACTACCCACGAGATCAAAATGGTATCTAATGTGCCAATAGCTCTCCAACTGATCGATTTAACCAGGCTTCGAACGGGTCGCTCTGAAGTGCGGTCTTTTTTATAGGTAGCCCTGTTTCTTATCTCAGGATTTACAATAAGCTGATCTATCATTTTAAATTATTTTATATTATTCCTATCGATTTAATAGGAAATACAAAACTAATACTTTTATTTACGCTTCCAACATTCTGTATACTTAAATGTGATTATTTTTTGGCGAGGTCTTCCAGGCTTGTATTTCTCAGAACTTCCAGTGTACTATCCCGAATGTCTATCATCATTCTGTGCACACTACATGCATTTTCATCAGGACAATCGTCGCACTTCTCATAAAAATTCAGACTTACACAGGGAACCATTGCTATTGGTCCTTCCAAAACCCGCATAACCGATGTCATTTTAATCTCCGAAGGTTCTTTAAGCAGATAATATCCACCGTGTTTTCCTTTTTTCGAACTTAAAAATCCCGCCTTTCTCAAAGTGAGCAAAATGCTTTCCAAAAATTTTTGAGGAATGTTTTCTTTCTCCGCTATTTCGCTTATCCGGACCATATCGCCTTTGGGTGTTCGAGCGATATAGGTAAGTGCTTTTAATCCGTATTTAGTTTTTTTGGATAACATGCCACTAAGATACTTTATTTAATTACTACATCATAACTCCCGATTTACAGTTTCTAATATTTAAAAATTTCACCCTCGTTCTTTATGCTTAAATTACTTCCAATGCCTGTTCGAGGTCTTCAATAATATCCTGTACGTATTCCAGACCCACCGAAATACGGACCAAACCGTCGGTAATACTCACCTCCATGCGTTCTTCCTCAGACAATTTACTATGGGTGGTGGAAGCCGGGTGCGTAATTATTGTCCTGGTATCCCCCAAATTGGCAGAGAGCGAGCACAATTTGATGGCATCTAAAAACTTTCTACCGGCTTCCACACCTCCTCTAACCTCAAAAGCCACTACGTTTCCACCCAATTTCATTTGTTGCTTGGCAACTTCATATTGAGGATGTGATTTTAAAAAAGGGTACTTTACCGAGTTTACTTTCTCATGACTTTCCAGGAAAGTCGCTACTTTAACTGCATTATCACAGTGTTTCTCGATACGTACCGCCAGTGTTTCCAGGCTCTTGCTCAGTACCCAGGCATTAAACGGAGACATTGAAGGGCCTGTGTTTCTGGAAAAAAGGTATATCTCTCTGATCAACTCTTTTCTTCCTGCTACGACCCCACCTAATACTCTTCCCTGCCCATCAATCAGTTTTGTGGCCGAATGAATAACCAGATCCGCGCCAAAATCTATAGGGTTTTGCAAATACGGTGTTGCAAAGCAATTATCGATTACCAGGATCAGATTATGTTTCTTAGCCAATTCGCCCAAATACCTCAGATCCAAAATATCTACCGCCGGATTGGTAGGCGATTCCGCATATAAAATTTTAGTATTGGGTTGAATCAGGTTTTCGGCTTTTTCAATTTCATCCACTTTAAAATAGCTGGTCGTTATATCCCATTTAGGAAGGAATTTTGTAAACAGCGTATGCGTTGATCCAAAAATCGAACGAGCCGATACAATGTGATCGCCGCTTTTAAGCAAGGCTGCAAATGTTGCGAAAACCGCAGCCATACCCGTTGCAAATGCATATCCATCTTCGGCCCTTTCCATAATACATATTTTCTCGATAAACTCGGATGTATTCGGATTGGTAAACCGGCTGTAAATATTACGCTCCTTTTCCTCGGCAAAAGAAGCTCGCATATCTTCTGCATCTTCAAATACAAAACTGGATGTCAGATACAGCGGGTTGGAATGTTCCAGAAATTCTGTTCTGGCAATTTGTGTTCGGATTGCATCGGTTTCAAAATGATTACTCATAAATAGTATAATTATAGATTTTTATCTGCCAGTCGTAAAATATCGCCAAACACTCCTCTGGCCGTCACCTCTGCTCCGGCTCCAGCTCCCTGCACAACTATGGGGCGATCTCCATAAGACTCCGTATAAATTTCAAAGAGGGAATCGGATCCTCTAAGAGACCCCAAGGGGGTGTTTTCGGGGACTGTAACTAATTTTACTTCCAGTATCGCTCCATTTTCATCGGAAAGGTTTCCGTGAAGTTCTCCAATATACCGGAGTACATACCCTTCTTTTTGAGATGTTTTTTTATGCTCGTAAATCGCATTTAACTCGTCTACACGATTTAAAAACCCGGAAACCGAAAGCTTTAAAAAATCATCGGATATCAGGCTTTCTATTCGCACATCATCCAGCTCATTGTGTAAATCCAGTTCTCTGGCCAGTATTAGTAATTTTCGGGCAACATCGTTTCCGGAGAGATCTTCCCGGGGGTCCGGTTCGGTGAGTCCCTCATTCCTGGCCTGTTGCACCGCGGTAGAAAAGGATATATCCGATTTGGAAAATGTATTAAACAGATAGCTCAATGAGCCTGAAAACACACCTCTAATACGGGTAATATTCTCTCCGGACAGATGCAGTAATTTTATGGTATCGATAAGTGGGAGTCCGGCTCCCACATTGGTTTCGTACAGGTAATTTTTTTGATATTTTTTGAGTGTTTTCCGAAGGGTATTGTAAAAAGTCTGGTCTATTGTATTTGCTATTTTATTAGAAGAAACCAGATCAAAACCGTTTTCCACAAAGTGCGGATAATAATTTACAAAAGAGGCACTTGCCGTATTATCAACAGCAATGAGGTTTGCGAGATGGTGGGTTTGCGCATACGTTATAATATCTGAAAGTTGATAGGGTTTTCCATGTTGATTCATTGCGGTTTTCCAGTTTTCGCCAATCCCGCCGTGATCCAGAAGCACCTGCTTTGAATTTGCTATGGCAAAAATATGGAGTTTGATACCTTTTCTCTTTTCAATATCTCCGGCCGATTTTATAACCTGATCAATTAATGTACTTCCAACCAGCCCATGTCCGAAAACAGCCAGGTTAATTTTTTTGGTCACACCGAAAATTTCTCCGTGAACCACATTCAATGCTTTGTGAAGCTGCGCTTTTTTTACAACCAGGCTTACATTTTTACCGGTAACGGTATTGTTTAAAAGCAATGGAATTATTTGGTTTTTAACCAGTGCCGTATAGGGTTTGTGAAATGTTTCCAAATCCTGTCCGATTATCGATATCACAGCCACATCGTCAACCACATCAATTTTATTGACATCCTGAGAGTAAAAATCGTTTTCAAATTCTCTTTCCAAAGCAATAACTGCCGGTGTTGCCTGGTCTGCATTAATAACCAACCCGATTCCCCGTTCCGAAGAACCCTGGGAAATAATACTCACACTGATCCCATGATGGCTCAATGCCGTAAAAATTCTAGCATCCACGCCAACTTTACCCAAAAGACCTCTTCCTTCCAGGTTAATTAAGGCTACATTATCTAATACGGAGAGCGACTTAATTCCGGAAGCTTTTGTCCCTGCGGCGATTAGAGTCCCTTCATCTTCATTATTGAAGGTATTCAAAATACGCAGATTGATGTTTTTTTCCAGTAAGGGGATAATGGTTTTGGCATGCAGTACATGTGCTCCAAAATTAGCCAGTTCATTGGCTTCATTAAAGGAAAGCTCCTTTATTTTTTGTGCATCTTTTACCAGATCGGGATTTGCCGTATAAATTCCATTCACATGTGTATAATTCTGTAATTCTTCAGCATCCAGATAATTGGCTAACAGCGAAGCGGTATAATTACTACCGTTTCTTCCCAGGGTAGTAGTTTCATTTTTGGTGTTCGAAGCAATAAATCCGGAAACGATATTCACCGTAGAGGCATTGTATTTAGCAAAGTGGTTTAGTACATTTTCCCTGGATAGCTTTGGAATGGGTTGTGCATTTCCAAAATTTTCATCCGTTTTAATAAGTTTACGTGCATCGGTAGCTTTGGCATTAATACCGCGTTTTTTCAACAAACTTTCAACCGTTTTAATTGCCATTAATTCTCCCTGAGCCAGTATTTCATCTTTTGTTTTTTGACTGTAATCGCCTACCAGGCTGATTCCTTCAAATAATCGATCGAGTGTAGTAAACTCTTCCGAAAAATCTATCTCCTCGGAAACAGCTGCCTGATATTTTTTAAAAGCAGTTAAACGGGTTTTATAGCCTTCGTTTGTTACTGCTTTCTCCAGGATAGTTTCCAACTCATCGGTAGCATTGCCACGAGCCGATACCACCACAGCGATACGCTCGTTCGATCTCACTTTTTTTTCGATGATGCCAAGAGCGTGCTCAATGCCTGATCCGTTAGCCAGCGATTTGCCTCCGAATTTTAAAATTTTTATCTTTTTTGATTTTGCATCCGGTTTAAAAACCTCTGTAATAATATGTTCCATTTGTTCAAATTCTATTAAAAAAGCATCATGTCCATGTACCGAGTTAATTTCATTATAGGTGACCTTGGGGTGTGTTAGGGCCAACTGTTTTTGTGTTTCCCGGTTTTCTTCTGCTGTAAAGAAAAGATCCGAATCCACTCCGATGATATGAATGTTTGCAGTTATGGCTTCGAGCTCTCCAAAATGTCCCGTTCTATTGCGAGTTACATCGATGGTTTTAAGGAGTTGATTCATCAATTTATACGCAGACAATTGAAATCTTTCCTGCAGTTTTCTACCGTGGTGTAGTAACCAACTTTCCACATTAAAAATATCCAGATCTTCGTTGACAGATCGTTGGAATCGTTTTTTAAAGGATTCCGGTGTTCTGTAACACAGCATAGCATGCATACGGGCATCGTGAACCGGATTATTCGAATTATTGAGTATTTGTTCCTGAATCTGACAATTGGCTATCAACCAGTCTGTAGATTTCCAATCTGATGCCACCGGAATAAGATGCTCTGTAATGTCCGGTGATAAAACCGCCATTTCCCAGGCTATCCCACCGCCCAGAGACCCTCCAATTACGGCATACAATTTCCGAACATTTAATTTTGAAAGCCCTATTAAGAAAAGTCGGGCAATATCTCTGGCTACAAAATCTTTATAATTTTCTATAGCAAAACCATCATATCCATTCCCCGGAATATTAAAAGCCAATACAGCATAAATATCCGTGTCGATTGCCTTTCCTTTTCCAATTAAATTGTTCCACCATCCCTCATTTCCCGTCACATTGCTATTTCCGGTAAGTGCGTGATTAACCAATACTACCGGAGCTGTTTTTAATTCCTGCCCAAAATGCTGATACGATAGGGGAATACGCGGATAATGAACTCCATTTTCAGTGGTGTAATCTTTAATTTCTATGTGAAGCAAATTGCTTTTCATTATAACATTCTTATGTTCCGATTATGGTTTACTAAAATGTTACAAGAAAAGCCTGTTAAGGGAAGAAACTCTTCTTTGTTATCTTTCCAAAGATTTGAATATTCGATCCAAATCCCGGTAGAATGTAGCACCTTCTTTACGAGATAAAGGGTTGCTAAGGCTTTAACGGGTCTATTCCCTAGGCCTTTCTTGATAACATTTTCGATATGTATTTGAACTTGAAGCTGCAAAATAAATCAATCGTTTTTTAATGAGCAAGGATTTATTGTAAAACCTTTTCTTCAACCTGCTTAAATGTTTTTTCCAGGTCGCTTTTCAAATCTTCCAGGTCTTCCAGCCCAACGGAAAGCCTTATTAAATCGCTGGTAACACCGGTTTCTTTCTGTTCGGCTTCGGTTAACTGCTGATGCGTAGTACTGGACGGATGGATGATCAGGGATTTTGTATCTCCTATATTGGCCAATAATGAAAAATACCTGGTTTCATCGGCCACATTTTTAGCCGCCTCAAAACCTCCTTTTAATCCGAATGTAACAATACCGCTTTGTCCATCAGGAAGGTATTTTTGCGCCAGGGAATAGTACTGAGAATCTGCCAATCCCGGATAATTTACCCAGCTAACCGCTTCTTGTTTCTGAAGCCATTGAGCCAGTTTTAACGCATTCTCGCTGTGTTTTTTAATTCGGATCTCCAGGGTTTCAAGGCTTTGAAGAATTTGAAAGGCATTAAAAGGACTTAATGCAGCTCCCAGATCACGAAGCCCCTCTATACGTACCTTTGCAATAAAAGCGAGATTGCCTAAGGCCTCGTGGTATTTTAACCCGTGATACCCCGGAGAGGGTTCGGTAAATTCGGGGAACTTCCCACTGCTCCAATCAAAATTTCCCCCATCGATAATTACACCCCCCAGCGAAGTGCCATTTCCTCCTATGTATTTTGTGAGCGAGTGAATAACTATATTGGCACCATAAGCAATAGGATTTAATAAATAAGGGGTAGCCACGGTATTGTCTACCACAAACGGAATTTTTAACCTTCCGGCTATTCCGGATATCGCTTCCAGGTCTAAAACATCCAGTTTCGGGTTCCCTAAGCTTTCCGCAAAAAACACCCTTGTATTCTCTTTACTCGCTTCCGTAAAATTCTCAGGTTCCGACGGATCTACAAAGGTGGTGGTTATTCCTAATCTGGGGAGGGTTACTTTTAGTAAGTTATACGTGCCTCCGTATAAACTATTAGACGCTACAATATGATCGCCTGATCTCAGTAAAGTTAAAAGCGTTGTGGCAATGGCAGAAGTTCCCGAAGCCGTGACCACGGCAGCAACACCTCCTTCAAGCGCCGCGAGGCGTTGTTCCAAAACATCATTGGTAGGATTGTTTAAACGGGTGTAAATAAATCCGGTTTCCGACAGATTAAATAAATTGGCCGCATGATCCGAATCGTTAAACACATATGAAGTGGTTTGATAAATGGGAACAGCCCGGGTTCCTCCGTGATTGCTTACATCGTGTCCTGCATGTAAAGCATTTGTTGCAAATTTTGTTGTACTCATAATTTTCTGTTTACGGTTTATTAATTAGATTTAATTCATAAAAAAATCCCTTAAGTACTATTACCTAAGGGACTTTATTCTTTTAAAAAATTAGATTGTCAATTCTCTTTAAGGCAATAGCGATCTGTTGCGTAACACATACACATCGTACAAATCATCATATTTATAAGCTGTTTATTCACTTTGCCTTTTTTAATAAAAAAAGCCCCTGTATTCACAGAGGCTTTGCTTTTGGTTATATACTACTTTATGCAATAGAGTCCTCCGTGAAAATTTTCCACTTTTTCATACACATATTACACATTTTAAAATTCATTATTCCGGTTTAGTTGGTCAAAGATTCAAAATAAAAAATTAAAAATCCAAATAAATTTTACTAAAATCTACTAAATCGATAGATTATATATTAAATACAGCCTTTACCTGATCAACATAATCCAGTTTTTCCCAGGTAAACAATTCTACTTCCCTGACAACCTTTCCGTTGTACGGGGATTCGAAAATTTTAGTGATAGTTGCCGGTTCCTTTCCCATATGTCCGTAAGCCGCAGTTTCCAGATACATAGGGTTTCTCAATTTCAGTCTCTCTTCGATAGCAAAAGGACGCATATCAAAGATTTCCGCTACTTTTCTGGCGATTTCTCCATCGTTTAAATTCACCTTTGCCGTACCAAAACTATCAACAAAAATGGAAGTAGGTTCTACTACCCCAATGGCATAACTTACCTGAACCAACATTTCATCGGCTACACCTGCCGCTACCAGATTTTTGGCAATATGCCTTGAGGCATACGCGGCGCTGCGGTCTACTTTACTCGGGTCTTTACCACTAAACGCTCCTCCGCCATGCGCTCCTTTTCCTCCATAAGTGTCCACAATAATTTTTCGTCCCGTTAATCCCGTATCTCCGTGGGGGCCTCCAATAACGAACTTGCCCGTGGGATTTATATGATACTTTATCTGATCGTTAAAAAGTTTTTGAACATAATCGGGTAATTGTTTAACCACCCTCGGAATCAGGATACCTATAATGTCAGCTTTAATGATATCCAACATTTTTTGATCGTTTTCCTCAAAAGGATCGTGTTGTGTTGATACCACGATTGTATCAATTCGTTGGGGAATATTATCGTCGCTGTATTCAATAGTTACCTGAGCCTTAGCATCCGGCCTCAGGTAAGTAATCTGATCGTTTTCTCTTCGTAAACGGGCCAGTTCCTGTAATATCTTATGCGATATATCTAATGCCAACGGCATGTAATTATGTGTTTCCTTGGTTGCATACCCAAACATCATTCCCTGATCTCCAGCGCCCTGTTCTTCTTTTTTAACTCTATCCACGCCCTGGTTAATATCCTGCGATTGTTCGTGAATAAGCGATATTACACCGCAAGAATCACCGCTAAACTGATAAACTCCTTTGGTATACCCGATTTTATTGATAACCTCGCGTGCTATGTGCTGTACATCCAGATAAGTATTGCTTTTAACTTCTCCTGCCAAAACCACCTGCCCTGTAGTAACCAGTGTTTCACAAGCCACTTTACTTTCAGGATCAAAAGCCAAAAAATTGTCTAAAAGAGCGTCACTAATCTGGTCTGCCACCTTATCCGGGTGACCTTCACTCACTGATTCTGAGGTAAATAAATATGCCATAAACTGTTTTTCTAAGAATAAAAAATTAAATTTGAAATGAGATTTGATACAATTACCGGAGGAGTTTATGCTGCTTTTTAGCATTTTTTAATGAGGTTGCAATCAGACCAAATCTCTCCTCTCTCATATCCGCACAAATGTATAAAAATTGTTTTTGTTGGAAGGGGATTTTAACTTGATATTCTGAAAACTGAGATTTGTCATAAATTTCGTTTTTTATTGCGGTTATTTTTAAGTTTTCATAAAAAGATTCACATGATTAATAAGAAAGACATAAAAGAACAACTTATAGCGCATCAGGAAAAATTAATTAACGACCTCAACACCATGTTAAGTCATTATAAAGAAGGGGCCGATCTGGACGAACAGGATACTCACGATCCTGAAGATTTTTCTCATCAGGGTGAATGGAGCAAAGCTTCTTTTGATCTTACACAGCGTGTTAAACACGCACAGGACGAATTGGAGTTGCTTAAAAGTATTCCTCTGGAACCCAGTGATACCGTTGGTCAGGGATCTGTGGTAATAACCGATAATATGGCCTTTGTAATTGGTGCGGCTATTCCTCCGTTTACCTATTTGGATAAGAAAATAGTTGGGATTTCAACAAGGGCGCCCATTTATGCAATGATGCGCGGAAAGGAAAAAGGAGATACTTTTACTTTTGGCAAGGTGGTATATTCCATTCATGATGTTTTATAACAAAATGCCTCCAAATCCGTTAATACTTATATTAATAAACAAATAGTATGCGTACCTACTTATGTATTATATGGGTTTTGAGTTTTTCACTCATGGGAATTGCTCAGCAAATGAAATCGAAAGACTGGATTGAAGATCTTTCTTATTTACAGGAAGAGCTCCCTAAACATCATGTTAATTTATTCCATAAGGTTTCTCAGTCCGATTTTGATAACGCTATAAACGACCTGAAAACCAAAGTCCCGAAAATGCATCCTGAAGCTATACTATGGAATATTACCAGTATCCTGGCATCAGTGCAGGACAGCCATACGCAACTCCAGTTCAGTGTTAGGAAGTTTTTCCCTGTGGGATTTCAATTTTTTCACGATGGTTACTATATAACAGCCATAAATCGGGAAAACGAACATTTAATGGCTTCTAAGCTATTAAAAGTTAATGGACGGGATATCGGACAAATGGAAGCTGCAATTCTCAAAGTGTTCTTTGCCCGAAATGAGGCCTCCAAACACAAAATTGTTGCGGATGTACTTCGTAATGCCTCTCTTTTGTCTTTTATGGGTATTGTAAAAAACAATACGGTTTTGTTGGAAGTTGAAACTTTAAACCATCAGAAAAAAACCGTACGGCTCTCTTTCGATCCATCCAAGCGCGGTCGTGGTCAGATGGCTTTTGCCATGCCACAGGAAATTCCTTTTTACAGACAAAATGGAAGATCCTGGTTTTGGGATGCTTCCTTAAAAGACAACAGCATCCTTTACGTTAAATACAATGCCTGCAACAGTCGTGAAATTCTTGTTGCCAGCGGGGAATTAAAAAATGTGCCGACAAGACAATTGGAGAGAATTCCTTCTTTTCAGGAATTCACGACCAATCTTTTGCACGCTTTAAAAAACACTTCATATACCAAGCTAATCTTTGATATTCGGGGAAATACAGGGGGTAGTTCGGCTCAGGGGTCAGCGTTTTTGCGTGCTGTAAAAGAGACTCCCTTCTTCAAGAGCGGCGGTAAGGTTGTTACATTGATTGATGGTGATGTTTTTTCTTCAGCCGTGATTAACACCCTTAACAGTAAACAAATGCTGGATGCCACGCTGATTGGCGAAGCTACTTCCGGGGCTCCCGATCATTTTGGAGAAGTGGAGGTTCTTCAACTTCCGAAATCCGGATTAAAGGTTTTATACAGCACCAAATTCTTTAAATCTGAAGGAAGTTCAAAAAATACCATTGTACCCGATATTCCGGTAAAAGTTACGATTAACGATTTTGTTAGTGGTAAGGATCCTGTTTTGGAAAGAGCTATTTCTTTATAAAGCATTAACTTTATTCAAATTATTCTATAAAATGAATTTTTGATTCAAGTTTTTAGTCTTTAAAGTAATATTTCCAAACCGCACTAAGAATAGACTCATCTTCTACTTTAAGAAGTGCTAACATTACCAATACAAGAATGATAACCAAAATCATAATAATCAAACCGTTTTTAACTATAAAAAAACGATTTTTATCCAGTTCTTTTTGTAGTTTGTTTGACATACTAAGCCCCCAGTTCCAATTGATTTTTAACTAAATTAAAATACACATGCCTGCTAGCTACTAAAAATTGATGACTTCCTTGTTCCACGATACGCCCTTTATCTAGAACAATTATCTGGTCTGCATTTTTAACAGTACTCAACCTGTGCGCTATAATTACCACGGTTTTATTTTCAAAAAACTCTAATAAATTATCATGAATAATTTTTTCATTTTCAGCATCCAAAGCACTGGTTGCCTCGTCAAAAAAAATGTAATGAGGATTCTTATAAACCGCTCTGGCAATCAATATTCTTTGTTTTTGTCCACCCGATATACCATTTCCTGAAACTCCAATTTTAGTTTTCTCTTTTAATGGTAAAGAATTTACAAATTCTTCAATATTTGCAGTTCTCATAGCATGGGTTAATTTTACCCGGTCTATTTCATCATCGCCAGTAGCTATATTCCTTTCTATAGTATCTGAAAATATATACCCTTCCTGCATAACGACACCACAATTTTTCCTCCAGTTCTTTGGAGATATCTTCGCCAGGTCTGTTCCGTTTACATCAATTTTGCCAGCTACTGGATTATAGAATTTAAGTAATATTTTCATCAATGTTGTCTTTCCACTACCACTCGCACCTACAATTGCTGTAGTTTTCCCTTCTGGAATAAAAAAGCTAAGATCTTTTATTACCCAAGGTGATTTTGGTCCCCCATATTGATATTTTAATTCAGTCACATCGATTCCCTTACTTCGAGCTTTTGAATAATTCCTGTTTACTTCTGCCAGACTTATATGTTGCTTATGCTCTTCCTCTTCCTGATCTTGAACCTCACTCAATCTTTCAAGGCTTATTCGGGCATCCTGAAGCGACCTAAAAAAATCAATTAGTTGATTAATTGGGGAATTCATTTGCCCAATGATATACGATATAGCCAGCATAGACCCCAAAGTAATGTTCCCAAATACAACTTCCCTTGCAGCGACAAAAGTTACAAGGATGTTTTTGAGCTGATTAATAAAATTAAACCCTATTAATTGAAATTGGTCAAGTCTTAGCACCTTTAAATTAATATTAAATAATTTAATTTGGATTTTTTCCCATTCCTCACGTTTGTAATCTTCAAAACTATTAAGCTTTATCTCCTGTATTCCACTTATCAATTCATAAATAGACTCCTGGTTTTCGCTCCTGCTTTGAAAACTTGAGTAATCGAGTGCCTTTCGAAATTTGAGAAAATATGTTGACCATAAAATGGCAACAACAGTTAAAACCGAATATGCCATAACAATTTTCACATCGTAATAGAGTAAAACGAAAAAGAAAATCAAAAAATTAAACATGGAAAAAAATGTGGTCAAACTTTGTGAGGTTAAAAAACTTTCTATTCGACTGTGGTCATGTATTCTCTGATGAAAATCACCTATTAATTTCGTATCAAAAAAACGGATGGGGAGTCGTAAGATTTTCTTAAGGAAGTCAGAAATAATTGTGATGTTTATTCGAGTTCCTATATACAATGTTACCCAGTTACGAATTATCTCAATGGTTATTGATCCTAAAAAAAGAAACAGTTGAGCCAAAAGAATCATTAAAATGATATTTAAGCTTTTACTTTCAACTCCTTTATCGATTAATGTCTGGGTTAAAAAGGGAAAAATTAATGTAAACAAACTTGACACAAGCAAACCGAGAAAAAGCTGAAAAACTTCTTTTTTATATGGCTTAAGAAAACTTAAAACATAGGATATATTTAGTTTTGTTTTTTTGATGTTTACGGTATTATAGAATTGGGAGGTTGGGTTAAGAAGCATGACCACCCCTTTTCCCTGCCCATGTTCCCAGGCCGTCCTAAAATTAGTCTCGCTTACGGTTATCTTACCGTGAGCAGGATCGGCAATTTTGAAACTATATTGATTAAAAAAACCTTTCTTAATTTTATACAGTACCACAAAATGGTTTTGATTCCAATGTAAAATGCAGGGTAATTGTACCTCTTTAGTTAGTTGCTCTAAGGAGAGCCGGGTGGCAAATGATTCAAAGCCAATTTTCTGTGCGGCATGCATAATTCCAGACATACTTACCCCATCTTTTGAGACAAATGATAAATCTCTCAGATACTGAAGTGAGTAGTCTTTTTTATAATGATATGCGATCATTCCCAAACAGGCGGGACCGCAATCCATCTGATCATGTTGCCTAATAAGCTTAAACATCCGGTAATTCGCTCAACAAAAACATATCAAGAATTTTTGCCTGTTTACTTGATTCGTCAAAATTATGTATACAATAATCCTCATCTTTATGCTCCATGGCATATTGAGAACATCCTCCGCCACAGATGGGTAAGATACTGCAATCCAAACAAGGTTTATTGGTCATTTTTATTTGCATTCTGTTTTTAAATTGATCTTCCCATTCTACTTCACCATTATCATTTAAAACACCTTCCTTATTTTCTTTTGTAAAGTCTCTGGCATTACATTTATAAACATCCCCGTTGTAATTAATAACTGCCTGATTTTTTTTGTCTGCATAACAAGAATTTCTCACTGTATTTATAGAACTTGCAGGTCTCCTGCTAAAACCAAAATCGTTAGCTGCTGTTCTAAAAGCATCCTCCTTTTGGTAAAGTCCCTCTATATTTTCCTCTTGCCATACCTTCTGCATATCCAGGGTAATTAAAGCTTTTTCTTCAGGAGTTAAATCGTCAAACTCGTTAAAAATTCCAGGCAAGCCATCAATATTCTTTTGCGTATAATTAATCCTTAACGTGACATTTATATTATTTCTGGCCAATTTTTTAATGTTTTCAATAATTACCCCAAAAGATCCTCTGCTCTTACTTACATATCTAACATCATTATGATCTTTACCATAACCATCGAGTGTAATTTGAAAACTATTCACTTCATATTTTACCAAATCTTTAACCATCTCATCATCGATTAAAAAGCCATTAGATGTAAAATGTATATGTAGGTATACCCCTTTTTGAGAAGCCTTGTTAAAAGTATAGGATATAATTGGTAATATCACATCTTTATAATAGAGTAAAGGCTCACCTCCAAAAAAAGAAAGTTCAAAACGTTTCAATTCTTTTAGAGTATCAAACTTATTCGATATGTGACGTTGTATTCGAAGGATATTGGTCTCAGAAGTTTTAGATCCTTTAATATGAGTCTCGTAACAATACCAACACTTGAAATTACAATTCATCGTAGGTAAGATCATCAAACTGTACTGTTCATCATTGTGGTCTACTTCATTTATTAAGTTCCTCACTTTTTGAAGTTCATCTTCATCATTAGAAACCACAAACCCCTCGCTAAGTAAAGCCCTATATAATTCGGGATGCACATTTTCAAGTTCCGAAACATTTTTTTCGTTTTTTGCTGCTTCAATCAGATCCATTAATAATGGCTCTAGCAGTAAAAATTTTTCGGTTAATGAATTGTGGTAAATAATCTTTCCCTTATAAGGAACTTTGGTATTAAACTTACTTAGTTTCATAAAAATATTTTAACGGTGGTTATTACCCGATAATTATAGCAGAGGTCATCCCATTGGAGATGACCTCTTCAAATAGCTCCTTATTAACTGGCTATTTCACTTGGACTCTTAATTTTGCACGTACAAGTACATGTTTCACCTCGAGCAACAGTTACTGTTACACTTCCATCGGCAATTGAACGTGTAGTAGATAGCGTTTTAAAAGCAGCAAATCCACCTTTAAGTTGCCCTAATTCTGACTCTTGTAAACTTCCCATTTGATTCACAAGATCTTTAAATGACTTTTTCTTGTTCATTTTAATATTATTTTATTTTAGTTAATCTTCTCAACATTTTAAGACAGTGAGAAACTCTGTCAGTTTTGCGCAAAGCTTTATTATTATTACTCTATTAACATAAATTCAAAAAATTAGGATGCCACAAACACCAAAACCTGACCTTCTGTTAATTCTGTAGTTGTAAAAATGTATTGAAAGCGGTTATAAACAACTATTTCTTATTGCTAAAAGTAAGAAGTATTTTTCTCGAAAATAATGTTGATATCCATACAATAAGTAAGGATAATCCCTACTTTTTGTATGGATTAATAAGGGAAGAATGTTTAAAAATTTCAGTAAATAAATCCTCTTCCATAAATCCAATTATGAAATGAATTATGGAATGGTATATACATATTTTTATACCAACTTAGTAACCAATAAAAAAAAGCTCATTTAAAATGAGCTTTGTAAAAATATGATATCGGAAAATCCGTAAAGAGTTTACCATAAGACTTGCGATACCAATTAGGTAAATTGTTTTATTTAACAATATACATTTAACCCTGGATGCTTATTTGAACACTCTCTCTGTCTTTCTTTATATGTTTCTTCTGTTCTCTTTTTTTCATTTCTTTCACTTTTTTATTCTTTATAATATTGTATTCCTCCTGATTAACTTCCTTTCCCCCTATAGGTTCTTTAATGATACTTTTTTTCTTCGGGTTTAATGCAATTTTAGTGCATATTAATATTTGCTTGCCATCGTTAACTTCTAAAATAAGGCCGGGTAATCCCCAATACTGTGAAGGTCCGTGCATTACCGGTATTTCCGGTGTATACCAGGCAATAATTTCGGTGATATTTTTATTAAATTCGATATCCTTGTTGTTATTGATTACTGCCTTCGCTTGATAACATTGGTATTGCCCTACATGCTTGGATTTGCCGGTTAGTTTCCAACTTATCCTTTTAGTTGTATCCTTTATTAGAAAAGGTTTTCCATAGAGTTCAGTTTTATTTACATAACGTTCTTCTTTTGTATTTCTATAGAAAACATCCGGTTCTCCCGTAATAATTATCCGTACCCCGGGTTGACCAGATGTAGTAAGGTTTTCAGATTCCTTATATAAAGACTGATAATTATCAAACACAAGTTCATAATTTCTTTCCAATTGACTAGTTACAATCTGTTTGATCTGATTTTCCTGCTCCTGATTCACCTGTGAGCTATCAATTTGTACTGTAACAAGTTGTTTGGTTTGATAAAAGGCCATTCCCTGAAAATCTTGTGATGTTCCAACAATCGAAGTAAAAACAAACATAATGGTTATTATTTTTTTCATTTTTATAAATATTAATTTCTGTAATTCAATGTAACCTTTTTCGTTATTACTAAATGTTAATAAATGTTAAAAAGTGACTGGTTTCTAAATAAACCCCTTTGCTCTGGCAATTTCAATTAATTCCCGGTCGTCGGTGGTATTTACGTTAAAAATTTGTTTTAGGTGGCGTTTACGCTTTTCTATTCCCGCTTTTGATAATGGCAAAACAGTGGGCAGGTCCTTCATTTTAGCTCCCTTCGAGATTTCATAAAGTAATTTACGGTCCAAACTGTCCAAAAGTATTTCGGAAGAAAACTGACTTCTCATTAAGCGCATCACCGACTTGGTATAATATGGAGGGTCTTTAATAACTGTTTGTATGGCTTCTATTAATTCTGAAGGAGTTATTTCGCTTTTTACCAAAACACCATCCGGATTAAAATTTTTAATAATATTGTACATTCTGTAATTATTCCCGAAACCGGTAGCCACTATAATTTTGGTATCTTCAAATACTTTTCTGATATAAATACCTATATCTTCTCCCGAAATTAGGTTTTCACTTTCAAAGGGAGGAAGGCTGATATCCAGAAAAACAATGTCAAAAAAAGATTTCTTAAGATTTGATTCGCTTAGAGCTATATAGGCACTCTCACAGGTATTGGCCGTGGTGATGGTGAATGTCATTTCAGCGCTTCCAACATAGTCCAGAGCTCTTTTATAAGCTTCTATAATCAGAGGGTGGTCGTCTATTAACAATACGTTGTACTCCATATAAGTTTAGTGAATCATTTCAATTTAATAAAGGGGGACGTATTACATTACTTATAATGCGATATTCTTAAGAGGTACTCAAAAACTTATAGAAAAAACTTCGCGTTATAACCCTGGCATAAAGGTGTTTTTTCTTCAATAGTTGTATGTAAAAATACAAAATAAAACAAGAATATATATGGATTTGTAAGAATATTACAGATTGTATTTTGCACTAAGCATAAAATACCGCGGTTGAATAAAATATTCGTATGTACTGATCAGGTTGTTGGAAAAAGAATCTCTTCGAACAGAGGATGTATTTAATAAATTCAGACCCGATAGTTTAAATTCCCATTTGCTAGCTTCTTTTTGATAATATATGGCAGCATTTAACAAATCGTAAGTGCTACGGGGGCCTCCCTTTCGGTTACGATAATCGTTATACTCATAATCTGCCGTTATGGTAAACCTGTTAAAAAAATATGCTTCAACATTTGCAAAGGGGCGGTTTGTAACAAATAAACTATTTCCCGAATTGCTTCGATAATTATTTATTATTTTTTCAAAACCGATTTCGAAATTTGGAAATTTTTCAAAATTGGTGTCTACAGATCCTTTATAATTCTGAGCAAAGGATGTGTTTTTGTTAGGTGTGTTATCAATAGCATTATTGAATTTTGAATACGAAAGATTCGTACTCGTCCTGAATTTCATAAAACTAAAACGCTTCTCATAACTCCCGAAGCCTGTAAAGTTTTCATTTACGCTATCTATATTTACAGGTGTATTGAGTCTGTTTAGTCCATTGTAATTCAACATATTTTGTATATCGGAAAATTTTTTCTGATAGGTTAATCCTGCATATATATTCGTGAAATTAAACATATTAAAATTGTAATAGTTTAAATTCAAACTGTGATACCAGGCATTCTTTAACCGGCGGTTCCCGGAAAACAAACTATTATAGCTCCGAATGGTTAACCCTTGTGCAAGGTTTTGAACATCTGTGAATTCTGCCTGAATACGATAATCCAGACTTATTGATTCGGAGCTTCTAAAATCGTACTTAGCTTTAAAGTTTGGTAAAAACAACGACTTATTAAATGAATTAGAGCTTCCCGTTTGAACATCCTTTGTATGATAGAAATGAACATTAAATCCGGGGTGCACGGTTAATTTATTTAATTTCGTTTTATAACCAACTCCAAAAAATATATCACTATAGCTATAGGAAACATTATTTCTCAGTTGTCCATCTTGCTGTGCTTCTACCGATCCATCCGATAATCTTTCCGCAATCCCCGAAATCAGGTCCTGATTTAACAAACTACTTCCGGTTCGAAAATTTAAGTGATTCGTTTTATTAAGTACGTGGTAATAGTTTAAGGTAGTTTCCATTTTACGGGTTAGTATGCTCATATCCTGTTTAAGCCCGAAAGGGCTTTCGCCAACAAGCGGGATCAAGTTGTTAAAAGGCTGTTCTGTTGTTTGCAAACCCAAACCGGGAAGCTGCTTTTTATACAAGTGATTGGCTTCTACGGAAAAAATGTTTTTCTCGCCCGGAGCATAGAATGCTTCAAAGCTTTGTTCTATTGAAAAAGGGCGGTTAGATCTGCCCGATACAATGCGGTTTTCCAATTCGTTAAATGTGGAAATCAGATTACGATGCTCCTCCAGATCGGCCAATTTTATAAAACCGTCATAGGCTATATGCAGTTCATTATCGGGTGCATAGGTTGACGACCACTTAAAAAGTCCCGAAGTGCTTTTTTGATCGAAAGACGAATAAAGCGCTTCCGTATTTACACCATCCTCTCTTATATAAGTACGCATGGATTCGGATTCCAGTAAATTATCTACTTGCGAACCTATAGCAAAACCGGAAAAGTTCCAGCTATTATTCGGATTATAACTAAAATTAAGCGCTCCCAGTTTAGAGGTTATACTACGAGCCCGATTATCCTGAAGCAAGGACATTCCTATTTCATCGGAAGACAGTTTCATGGTAGAGCCCGATTTACGTGCAAGGTTCTTCAGTCCTCCGTTAAATCTGAAATAATCCTGCATTGTAAAGGCCTGCTGCCCTATATTATTCAGATCCCCGATAAAATTAAGGCTTAATTTTTTTGAGTAATAGAAAAGGTTGGGGTGTGTTATATATCTGTCATCAGGCCCGGCTCCCAGACTGATATCGCCAAACAGCAAACTTTTTTTTCCCTCTTTCAGCTTTATATTCAGTGCTATATTATCCTCATCATTTAAGCCTTTCATGGGGCTTACATCGTTGAAATTACGCAATACCTGGACTTTATCTACCGCATTGGCAGGAATGTTCTTTGTTGCCATTTTGGTATCGCCGTCAAAAAACTCTTTTCCTTCTACCAGAACCTTATCTACTTTTTTACCCTGAACCTTAACCTCTCCGTTATCATCCACCTCGAAACCAGGTAGTTTTTCCAATACATTTTCCAGTTTTTTTTCTCTGCCATCGGTAAATGCATCAGTTTTATACACTATGGTATCTCCCGAAACAGTTACGGGTAGTTCATGTACCACATCCACTTCGTTTAACTGATTGGCCGATTCCTTTAAAACAATATTTTTTACAGTGTTTTCTGCGGCAGTAATTGTTTCTTCCCAGGTTTCATATCCCAGATAACTCGCCTTTAAAATATACAGGCTGTCTCTTTTAAGATTCAGTCTGAACCTTCCTTCACTATCGGTTATCCCATAAGAAGCAATGGCCTTACTGTTCTTGTTAACAGCGATAACATTAGCCAGTTCCAGAGGCGTTTGCAAAGAGTCGGTTACTTTTCCGCTGTATGTTATCGATTGAGCACTAAGTGCCGTTTGCAACATAATTAACACCCCTGTAAGGAGATATCCTAACTGTTTCATTCTTTGATTGATTGTGGATTTATTACCGATGCGTTATTCCTTTATCCTCCTATTTGAATACTAATGCTATTTCCGTCGGTTTTCTTTCTGCCGCCTTTGTACATTTTATTCATTTCTTCCATTTTTTCATCGAGGATTTTTCGATAGGCCTCCCGGTTTACTTCCTTCCCCTTGTCCGGGATTTCAAGCTGGATTTCATCCTTGGGATTAAGAACGATCTTATTACAGATCATCACCCTGCTCCCATTGCTTACCTCCAAAATAAGCCCGGGCAACCCCCAATACTCATCGGGTCCGTGACTCACAGGTATCTGTGGTGTATACCACGCTGTAATGGTCTGTGTTTTGGTCTCTTCTTTTTTGTCTTTATCACCATCATCTCCTTTATTTATAGATGACATGGTTCTTACGGTAATCTCTCTAGTTGCCGTAGCCTTATAACAGGTATATTGCCCTATTTGTTTGGTTTCATTTTCAAGCTTCCAGTCAAAACCCTCCAACTCGTCTTTAATAAGAAATTGTTTTCCGAACACATCGGCTGATTCTCTGAATATTTTGTCTTTGGTATTTTTATATAATACACCCCCGCTGCCCGATCCGATAGCCACAATTCGAACACCTGTATCCGGAGACGCATCACCAAGGCTTTCTACTTCTTTCCACGACGAAGCTTCTTTATTGAACTTTAATTCGAATTCTTTTTGCATCGCTTTACGTATCATTGCGTTCATTCGCTCCTGTTCTGCGTTATCCACTTTTGTACTGTCCATTGTTATGGATATACTGGTTGCCGTTTTATAGGTAGCCACTCCTTTAAAATCCTGAGACCGCATCGCATTTATTACCAATAAAGTTGCGAAAATTGTAAGTTGCACTACTGCTTTCATATGATTGAATTTTATCTGGTTCTTTCTACAAAGTTGTAACAGAATACCAAGGATTAAGGTTAACCAGTGTTAACGTGTGTTAACTGAATAGGAAAATGCCATATTTTGTAATTATTTTTGAATTGTGAAAACCGGTCATTATAAAACAATTTTTTACTTTATTCTGTTTACCATTATCGTTACCGTAGTAATACAGGTATATTGGAACGTTCAGAACTATAATGTGAATAAAAAGCGCTTAATTAACGAGGTCCAGATAAGCCTGGACAACGGGGTGGAAGCGTATTATTCCGAGCTGGCAAAAACCGATATGTTTGCCATCATTGGCAGCTCGACCGATAGTGTGCATCAGAATGGTGTTTGGAATCATTCCCGGATTGATTCGATGTTTATACAAATTGAATCGGACACAGTGAATATCCCGGATCGCGTAAATGGGTTTACTCAAATACTTGATTCAGGAAAAGGATTTACAGCTATGCGGTCAGGCGAAGTAACTTCGGTATCGGTTTTAAGAGGCAGAAAAGCAGCAGATAGTATTCAGGGTATAAAAACGCTGGCAAACAAACTGATTATTTCACTTATTCGCGATACCATCGATTTTGAGAAACTCAATGATCGTTTTACCGCCGAACTAACCCGAAAAAACCTGAACTTACAGTATGGCATGGAGCATTTAAGTGCCAACGATTCTATTCTTAACCGCTTTAACACGCATAACAAAACATATGATCTGAGTACTTTTTCCAAATCCACATATCTTTCAAACGGAGAAAAAATTCAGCTCGTTTTCTCCAATCCCACACTGGCTATTTTAAAGAGGAGTCTGACCGGTATTTTATTATCATTTCTGCTTTCCGGATGTATTATAGCCTGCCTGTTATATTTACTTCATATCATTAAAAAACAAAAAGAACTCGCTGAAATTAAAAATGATCTGATAAGTAATATCACCCACGAATTTAAAACCCCTATTGCCACTGTTTCTACCGCTATTGAAGGCATTAGAAATTTTAATGAACTCAATGATCCTGTAAAAACAAAAAAGTATTTAAACATCTCGGAGCAACAACTGGAAAAGCTCCACCTTATGGTTGAAAAACTCCTGGAAACCGCTACGCTTGACAGCGACAAACTACTGTTAAAAAAAGAAACCGTAGACCTTGTTTTTCTTGTAAAAAATGCAGTAGACAAGTATCGTGTACTCACCGATGCCAAAACCTTGCAATTTACAGCCAATGTAAAACAACTCAACTGGGAAGCCGATCAATTTCATTTGGAAAATGCGATCGGGAATCTTATTGATAATGCTATTAAATACGGTGGCAATATCATTCAGGTAAACCTGAACAGCATGTTAGATTCTGTGGAAATCAGTGTTGCTGATAACGGAGGGTATATTGACAGAACTCAGGAGCATAAAATTTTTGATAAATTTTACAGGGTTCCTACCGGAAATCAGCATGATGTTAAAGGTTTTGGTATAGGGCTTTATTACACAAAAAAAATCGTAGAAAAACACGGAGGACAGATTACGCTGGTTCGTTCGAAAAACAATACTGTATTTAAAATGCGTCTATGAGCGAGAATACCATTAAAATACTACTGGCAGAAGACGAACCCGCTTTGGGGCAAATTATTAAAGAAAGCCTGGAAACCCGAAATTTTCAGGTTGTTTTCTGCAAAAACGGCGAGGAGGCTTTAGACCAATACCACAGGGAAAAACCGGAACTACTTGTTTTAGATGTTATGATGCCCAAAAAAGACGGTTTTGCTTTGGCCAAAGATATCCGTATGGAAAACAAAACCATTCCCATTATTTTTTTAACCGCCAAATCGCAGGTCAAAGATGTGGTTGAAGGGTTTCAACACGGAGGAAACGACTATCTTAAAAAGCCCTTTAGTATGGAGGAGCTTATCGTGAGAATTCACGCTTTATTGGGCAGGTTTGACAAAAATAATAAATCGCAGATAGCTGCTGTCGGGCTTTATCATTTTAATTATACAAAGCAAACCCTGACCATTAACAATCGCACAGAATCTCTCACACATAGGGAAGCAGAATTGTTAAACTATCTCGTAGCGAATAAAAATGAAATCCTGGATCGTTCTTATATCTTAAAAAAGCTTTGGGGCGATGATGATTTTTTCAGTGCCAGGAGTATGGATGTTTTTATCTCAAAACTTCGAAAAAAACTAAACAAAGACAAAAACATCCAAATTATAAATATCAGAGGGTTCGGATACAAGTTAATTTGTTAAGGTTCGTTTAAATTTTGTACTTTACCTCCTATGTTAAAAGGGCTGGTTCTTCTTTATTGCTTTGGGTTTTATATCACGGCAATCGCGCAAGACTCTATTGCGGTCTCGCTTATCAAAAAAACGCCTCTGAAAGCGGATCGTTTTGCGGGAGTTGATGATTTTGGTTTTCAGTATTATACCGGAAGTTATCAGGTTTATAAGGTTAAAGACAGTACAGAATTTAGCTATGCCAGTATTCTTCAGGCAGAACCCGGTTTTATTGATCTGTTAAACCCGCTGGAACTTTTACTTTTTTACAAAGAGATGAACCAGGTGGTCTTATTAGACAATACACTTAATGAAATACTGAAAATCGATTTCAACAGGACCGTTCCGTTTAAAAATTTACAACATGTTTCCCTGGCTATAAATAATCACTTTTGGATCCTTGATGCCGAAAAGCAACAAATGGAGTTATTTAATTATCGCACACGTGTTTCCTCTAAAATAGGGCAACCTTTTGACCAGGTCGTGATCGATGTGGCCAGTAACTATAATTTCTGCTGGGTGCTTACCCCTGATGAATTATTGGAATACAACAGTTATGGCGGGCTTATACGAAAAATCAGTGCCCCCGGTTTTGACGCTATCACACAACATCACGGCATTGTAATTCTCAAAAGAGAAAACCGGCTTTTTTATTTGTCGAAATACGGCTCGGCGATAATCCCGATACAAATACCCGATATTCAGATAAAAGAGTTTTATCTAAACGATGAGAACTTGTATATTTACGATGCTGAAATTTTACACCAATTTCAACTACAAACCACAAAAAATAACTAAGAAATGCACGTTGCAATTGCCGGAAACATTGGCGCTGGAAAAACTACCTTAACCAAACTTCTATCCAAGCATTACAAATGGGAAGCTCACTTTGAAGACGTTGTTGACAATCCGTACCTCGACGATTTTTATACCCAAATGGAACGATGGAGTTTTAATCTGCAAATTTACTTTCTGAATAGCAGATTCAGACAAATTCTGCAAATACGGGAAAGCGGTAAGAAAGTAATTCAGGACCGAACTATTTACGAGGATGCTCATATTTTTGCTCCCAACTTACATGCCATGGGGCTGATGACCAACAGAGATTTTAATAATTACAAATCCTTGTTTGATTTAATGGAAAGCCTGGTTCAGGCTCCTGATCTTCTTATTTACCTGAGAAGTTCCATTCCTAACCTCGTAAACCAAATTCACCGCCGTGGCCGCGATTATGAAAATTCAATATCTATTGATTATTTAAGCCGGCTGAACGAACGTTATGAAGCATGGATACACGGGTATGAAAAAGGGAAGCTTCTGGTAATCGATGTTGACAATATTAATTTTGTAGATAATCCGGAAGATTTAGGAGAAATTATTAACCGTGTCGATGCTGAAATTCACGGATTGTTTTAAAACATATGTAGAAACCTCTAAATAAAAAACCACGCGGAAAGCGTGGTTTTTTGTTCTATATAATTTTAAAAGGCCTATTGAGCTAACCTTTTTACTTTTCTCTTTACCTCTTCAACCGAAGCACCTTCCACAACTCTTTCCTGAGTAACTTTTTCTCCATTTTCAATGGTTTCAGTTACTACGATGGCCTTGGCGCTTCCATCTTCATTTTTCACGATCTCAACAATGGTTTCCTTTGAGATATTTTTAATCCCTTCCGTCATCGACTCATCTTCAACCACGGTAATAGTTTCGTGTTTTATATTGCTATGAGCATCGTGTCCGCCCAGGATAGGAGCAATTACCAAACCGACCAAACAGGTCAATTTAATTAAAATATTCATAGAAGGCCCGGAAGTATCTTTAAACGGATCTCCAACGGTATCGCCTGTTACAGCTGCCTTGTGAGCATCAGAACCTTTATAAGTCATTTCTCCGTCGATTTCAACACCTGCTTCGAACGATTTTTTAGCATTGTCCCATGCGCCTCCGGCATTGTTTTGAAAAATAGCCCACATTACACCACTCACACATACACCGGCCATATATCCTCCCAGAGGCTCAGCACCAAAAACCAATCCTATAATTATAGGTGTAATAATGGTAATCAATCCGGGGATTAGCATTTCTCTTAATGCGGCTTTTGTTGAAATCTCAACACATTTTCCATATTCTGGATTACCTGTTCCTTCCAGGATTCCCGGAATTTCTTTAAACTGACGACGTACTTCCTGTACCATCTGCATAGCGGCCTTTCCAACCGATTGCATGGCCAAAGCAGAAAACACTACGGGAATCATTCCTCCAACAAATAATGCTGCCAATACATCGGCTCTAAAAATATTAATCCCATCAATACCGGTAAAGGTTACATATGCCGCAAATAAGGCCAGTGCCGTTAAAGCCGCTGATGCAATAGCAAATCCTTTCCCAACGGCCGCTGTGGTATTTCCAACCGAATCAAGAATATCCGTACGCCCTCGTACCTCATCAGGTAATTCACTCATTTCAGCTACACCCCCTGCATTGTCAGCAATAGGACCAAACGCATCGATAGCCAACTGCATGGCGGTGGTAGCCATCATTGCCGAGGCAGCCAGAGCCACTCCGTAAAATCCGGCCAAAGCGTAGGAACCATAAATAGCTGCAGCAAATAATAGTACCGAAAGGAATGTAGATTTCATCCCTACGGCTAAACCAGCAATGATATTCGTTGCAGCTCCTGTTGAACTATTCTGTACGATATCTAAAACCGGTTTTTTACCAAGACTCGTATAATACGCCGTTACCACAGATATCAAAGCACCTACAGCCAATCCGATTAAGGTTGCATAAAAAACATGTCTTGAAGGTATTTCTTTAACACCTTCTCCAAAGAATTTCATAGACATGGTTTCCGGGAGCATCCACTGAATTAAAAACCATCCGGCTATTGCAGTGATAAGAATGGCAACCCAGTTTCCGGTATCCAAAGCCTTTTGAACCTGAGCCTCTTTGGCATCGTTATTTTTTATTTTTACAAGGAATGTCCCCACGATGGAAGCCAGTATTCCAACACCTGCTATTACGATGGGCAATAATATAGGTCCCATTCCATTAAAAGCGTCTGTAAACTGTGTGGTAGCCGACATATCTCGAATCACATAATTTCCCAGTACCATAGCTGCCAAAACCGTAGCAACATATGAACCAAACAAATCCGCACCCATTCCGGCTACGTCACCCACATTATCTCCAACATTATCGGCTATCGTTGCCGGGTTACGCGGATCATCTTCAGGAATACCTGCTTCTACTTTCCCCACAAGGTCTGCACCCACATCGGCTGCCTTTGTATAAATTCCACCCCCTACACGAGCGAAAAGAGCAATGGACTCAGCACCTAATGAAAATCCGGCCAGAGCCTCAAGTACCATGGTCATATTGTTATAAAAAGAACCTTCCTGCCCCATAAACTGTCCTACAAAAATCATAAAGAACAAGCTCAATCCTAAAACGGCAAGACCTGCAACTCCAAGTCCCATTACGGTTCCGCCTCCAAAAGATACATTTAAAGCCTTCGGCAAACTGGTTCTTGCCGCATGGGCAGTCCTGGCATTAGCTTCGGTAGCAATTCGCATTCCTATATTCCCTGCAAGCGCCGAAAATATAGCGCCGAAAATAAATGCCGGAACAATCATCCAACTGGTTGTATCTACCATTCTTGAGATTATAAAGAGAGCCACAGAAGCAATGGCTACAAATATTAAAAGTAAACGGTATTCAGCATTTAGAAAGGCCAGTGCTCCCTCTTTAATACTTTTAGAAATACTTTGCATTTTTTCGTTACCTGCATCCTGTTTTTTAACCCATAAGGCTTTTACAACCATAAATGCAAGGCCTAAAACTGCCATTATAATCGGCAAGAAAATAGTGTTTGATTCCATTGTTATCTAGTCTATAATTTAGCGGTGGCAAAAGTATAAAAAAAAGGGCTAATACAAAGAAAACAAGGGCGTTTTATTAAAAATAAAACCCAAAAGCACCCGTTACGCTAAATCGTCTGGCATCCGGAATATCCAGATAATTCCCTCTAAAATTAAAGTCTATTCTAAAAACCTTAAAAATATTCCCTATCCCAAAAGAATATTCCCAATACACTTTATCCGACGGCGCTCTTAAAGGTATATTTGTTGGTGCATTCAGTATGACGTTAGCATCCGAGATCTCTCCCCAGGCACCCCTGAGACCGACAATTTCCCTAAGGTTTAATTTGCGAAGTCCGGGAATACGGGAAAATAACCGCCCGTTAAAGTTATGCTCCAAATGCAAGGTAGCATACGTATCGGTTACAAATTCGTAAAAATCGAGATTGGGAAACGTATTAAATATTGAAAAATAGGTTTGATTTCCGGGGATAACACTCAATAATCCCAACGGAACCTCACCAAAGGTTTTTCCCACTTCAAGGGTACTGAACAATCTTCCGAAACCACCTACCAACCAGGGTTGGCGATAGTAAAACTGAATTTTTTCGTATTCAAAATCACTTTCAATAAATCCTTTCAGGCCTTTGGTATAGCTGGCAAAGAGCCGGGCATAATCGTCGTTTGCCGTTTTCCGTTCCACGCCATAACCCACATTCTGACGTTTCGGAGTGTATTCGACAGCAAAATTCATATCGAACTGCCTGATTTTTGATGAAATTTCTCCCGGGGTATCCGGGTTTATATAATCCATGCTAAAAGCTTCCGGAAGCGCTGAACGCATTGTTCTGTAGGTACTTCCAAAACTTAAATTGAAATTCTTAAATAACTCTGCACTTACACTGGCCGTACTCAGATTGATATTGGTAAGCTTATCATTAGCGCCGGCTGAAAAAAACGTGGACGAAGCAAAACTCCTGCCCAATACATCATTTGATGCGGTTAGGCTAACACCTAACTGCTCAACATCTCTCCGATTGCCAAGCGAAAGTATTAAACGCGTTTTCCTGTCTAACAAAAACTTACCGGAAACCCCATATTTAAACTTATCATCTTTAAAACCATAAGCCATATACCCTTCCAGCCTCCACAAGTCATTCTGACCAAAATAGGTTCTTGCACCTGTTCGAATGCGGAAACCTTCGGCATCATTAAATCCAAAAGTAGAGTAAATAGGGCCGTAATCTATATTCCATTTATCAAATTCTATATAACCCGAAGCTAATATGGAAACCGTATTATACAGTCTTTTAAATTTAGGAACCGTTTTTAATGTATCTAAAAGCTGATAAATTCCCTTTTCATCCTTGTTCAGTGCTTCCAGCCTGTTCTGTTCCCAAAATTCATTACCCCGGTCGTAAATAAGCGGGTTATACGGGTCTACCCGTTCTTCATAAAACTTTTTGGGTTTTTCCACATCGAATTTGTAATTGTTAAATACCGTGGTCCTTTTGCCATACACCCCTCTGGATTTTTCTTTTTTGCTAAAACTAAAGTCGCTTAGCATATAATCTCGTTTTAATAGAAAAATAGAATCGTTCAGCACATCGAACTCCTGTTCTATATAGATTTCCTTAACCCAGTTAATATTGGCACTTTTAGTTACCTGAAGGTCTATTTTTTTTACGGCATACGTACTGTCGTTAACCCAAAATTCTCCTTTAAAAGTGAGTTCGTTTTTTCGCCTGGGATAATACACAATGTTGTAACACCACTTATTATCAATAAAGGCACTGTCGCTTAAAACATAATTATAAGTATCAACACCTGTTTTTGAGAGGGGGCTTACAAAGCTTTTATCGAAGAATTTTAAATAATTGTCGTAAATATCATAATCGGCATACAGGTCCTGAACAAAGGAGATGATATTTTGATTTCCGCTAAATCCGGAGTTTTTGTTGCCTAACAACTCCTGCTTTTCCTGGTTAATTTTGTTATCTCCATACACCTTGTAGAAGGCTTCATTAATAAAAATAGGGAGATAGGTTTTTCCCGTAATTCTGGATGTATCAAGATCTTCAAACATAAATTCCAGGCCCTTGAATACTTTCTTTTTAATGAGCGCACTGTCTATGGTATTCAGGTCGAATTCTACTTTCTCGTATTTATCAAACTGGTACTGATTAAACTTTCGAACTCCGTTTTGATGCTTTTTAGCCCATATTTTTTTAAGGATTTCTACCGCCGGGTTGTTTTTTTTAGATTGTTTTCCCGAATACACCACAACTTCCTTAAGTTGCTGCCCTTCCTGTAACACAATTTCCATCTCATAGGTAGCGCGTTGAGACAATTCTATTTCCTCAGTGGTGTACCCGACAAACGAAATCACTAAATGCGAATAGTTTTTATCCGATTCCAGATAAAACCTTCCATCGTCGTTTGAGATAGTGCCCTCGGCACTGTCTTTAAAAAATACATTGGCAAAGGCTACCGGCTTTTTGTCCTGGTCAACAACAATACCGCTTACCTTGGTTTGAGCAAAGCCCGCTAGGGATATTAAAAAAATAAGTACAGCTAAGTAGTCCTTCATGATAAATAAAAACTCCACCAATGCGAGTCGGTGGAGTACCTATAACGTTACAAAAAAATATAAATTATCTGTATAACACTTTCTTAACAGCTTTGATAACATCGTCCGCATTAGGGAGCCATTCTGCAAGCAGGACGGGTGAATACGGGGCCGGAGTATCTGCGGTATTAATCTTTTCAATCGGAGCGTCGAGATAATCGAAAGCTCTGGATTGCACCTGGTAGGTAATTTCGGTAGCCACATTTCCGAAGGGCCACGCTTCTTCCAAAATAACCAATCGATTTGTCTTTTTTACCGAGTTCAGTATGGCATCATGGTCCATAGGACGCACGGTTCTCAAATCGATTATTTCACAGGAAATTCCTTCTTTCTCCAGTTCATCCGCTGCTTTATATGCCTCTTTAATAATCTTCCCGAACGAGACAATGGTAACATCGGTACCGGTACGTTTAATATCGGCTACACCCAGGGGAAGCGTATATTCTTCTTCCGGAACCTCTCCTTTGTCTCCGTACATCTGTTCCGATTCCATAAAAATTACCGGATCGTCATCGCGTATGGCCGATTTAAGTAATCCCTTGGCATCATACGGGTTTGAAGGGACTACCACTTTTAATCCGGGACAATTGGCATACCAGCTTTCAAATGCCTGAGAATGCGTTGCTGCCAGCTGACCTGCGGAAGCAGTAGGGCCCCTGAATACAATGGGACAATTGAACTGTCCGCCGCTCATCTGCCTGATTTTTGCTGCGTTATTAATTATCTGATCAATCCCCACCAATGAAAAATTGAAGGTCATAAACTCGACAATAGGGCGGTTCCCGATCATAGCCGACCCAACTCCGACTCCGGCAAACCCCAGTTCCGAAATCGGTGTATCCAACACCCGTTCCGGTCCAAATTCATCTAACATTCCTTTTGATGCTTTGTAAGCACCATTGTATTCGGCAACCTCTTCACCCATCAGGTAAATCGATTCATCCCTTCTCATTTCCTCGCTCATAGCCTCTGCTATAGCCTGTCTAAACTGGATTGTTTTCATATTTCCGAACAGAATTGTTTTTTCAGCCTCCAAATGTAGGCATCAGCAGGCAAAAATAGGAATTATTAGGAAAAAAGTTAAGATGAAATTTTGTAAAAATTTATTATGCATGCATAGTATATTTATGAAATAATAAGTATCTTCGTAACCTCTTTTTTATAATTTAACAAAAGCTAAATCAACATGAAAATATTAGTATGTATAAGTCATGTTCCAGACACTACATCAAAAATAAATTTCACGGAAGGTGATACAAAATTTGACACCAGCGGGGTACAATTCGTAATTAACCCCAACGACGAATTCGGACTTACCCGAGCCATGTGGTTTAAGGAAAAACAAGGGGCAAGCGTTACCGTAATCAATGTGGGAGGTGCTGAAACAGAACCTACCTTAAGAAAGGCGCTGGCTATAGGTGCTGACGATGCCATCCGGGTAAATGCCGAGGCTACCGACGGGTTTTATGTAGCTAAACAACTGGCTCATGTAGCTTCTGAAGAAGGATTTGACCTTATTATCTGCGGACGCGAATCAATCGATTATAACGGTGGAATGGTTCCGGGGATGACAGCCTCCCTTATGAACGCCAATTTTGTAAATACCTGTATTGGTTTGGAAGTTGACGGAAATACCGCCAAAGCGGTTCGTGAAATAGACGGAGGAAAAGAAATACTGGAAACCACACTCCCGCTTGTTATTGGCGGGCAAAAAGGATTGGTTGAAGAGAGCGATCTGAGAATCCCCAATATGCGTGGTATTATGATGGCCCGTCAGAAAAAATTATCGGTGGTTGATCCTGTGGAAGCCACCAAAGATTCTGCTTCCGTATCCTTTGAAAAACCGGCACCTAAGGGTGAAGTAAAATTAGTAGCTCCCGATAATCTTGACGAGCTTATAAACTTACTTCACAACGAAGCCAAAGTCATATAAACACCAAAACATCCGAAGGGGCTCTTTTTAAATAAATCCTTTCAGGAATTAAATAATAATCAAATATTCGATACAAGTGTTTAGCAATACTGTATCTAACCAATAAAATCAAAAAAATGCCTGTTTTAGTATACACCGAATCAGAAAACGGAAAATTCAAGAAAGTAGCGCTGGAGGCAGCATCTTATGCAAAAGAGGTTGCAACAATGACGGGAGATTCCGTAACTGCTGTTGCCATCAATATCGAAGACACTTCCGAACTGGGCAAGTACGGAGTAGATAAAGTTTTAAAAGTAACCGATACTGCGTTGAACGGTTTTAATGCCCGTGCCTATGCCGATACGCTGGTCCAGGCTACCGAAAAAGAAGGAGCCGGGGTACTCGTTGTAAGCTCGAGTGCAGACAGTAAGTTCATGGCTCCGTTACTGGCCGCCAGTTTAGGGGCCGGCTATGCTTCCAATGTAGTAGCCGCTCCGGAAAGCACTTCGCCTTTTCGTGTAAAACGTACGGCTTTTACCAACAAAGCATTTACCGTGACCGAAATTTCTACTGACAGGAAGGTAATTGGCGTTTCCAAAAATGCCTATGGCCTGCATGAAAATCAGGGAGCAGCCACAGAAGAAGCTTTTGCGCCTGAACTCAATGAAAGCGACTTCAATGTAAAATCGGTTTCCGTAGAGAAAGCAACCGGTAAGGTAACTATTGCGGATGCGGAAATTGTGGTATCAGGAGGACGAGGGTTAAAGGGACCTGAAAACTGGGGTATGGTAGAAGAACTAGCCGAGACTTTAGGTGCGGCAACCGCATGTTCCAAACCCGTTTCCGACCTGGGGTGGCGTCCGCATAGCGAGCATGTGGGGCAAACCGGAAAACCCGTGGCATCAAACCTTTATATAGCCATTGGTATTTCAGGGGCTATACAGCATCTGGCCGGTATTAATGCCTCTAAGGTAAAGGTAGTTATCAACAACGATCCGGAAGCTCCCTTCTTTAAAGCGGCAGATTACGGTGTGGTAGGAGATGCTTTTGAGGTTGTCCCCAAACTGATTGAAAAATTAAAAGATTTTAAAGCACAGAACGGGTAATTTTTGTTAAATTGTGCCCGTAAAGGGCTGTCTAAATCCGGGTAAGGCCCCTGTTTAGACAGCCTTTTTTAGTTAAATGATCCTATATGAGCCTGGTACGCTTAAATATTAAAGGAATATCGTACAGCCAAACGCAAAACGGAGCTTATGCGCTGATACTTAACGAAGTAGACGGGGAACGAAAACTACCTATTGTTATTGGTGCCTTCGAAGCACAGTCTATTGCAATAGCACTGGAAAAGGAAATAAAACCTCCCAGGCCTCTTACCCATGATCTGTTTAAGAATTTTGCCGACCGGTTTGATGTTCAGGTAAAACAGGTAATTATTCACAAACTCGTCGATGGCGTTTTTTATTCGAGCATTATTTGCGAAAGAGATAAAATCGAAGAAATTATCGATGCGAGAACAAGCGATGCCATTGCCCTGGCGCTCCGGTTTAACGCCCCCATTTTTACTTACCGAACCATTCTTGACAAAGCTGGTATTTATTTAAAATTCACCCCCAAGGAAAAAGAAGAAGAAGAAGAGGATAGCGAAAGTATTGTGGTTGATGAAGTCCTCAGGGAAGACCAAGGTATAGCTCCCGACGAATCTTTTAAAAAAATGTCCCTTAAGGAACTTTACGAATTACTGGAAAGCGCCGTTGCCAATGAAGACTACGAAAGGGCCGCGCAGCTTCGGGACGAAATCTCCAAGAGAGAACAGTAGTATAACAAACGCTAACATACATGAAAACACTTTTAAGTACATTCCTGATTTTTCTTGCATGTACCGGTACTCTTTTTTCCCAGCAATTAGAAGGAACCTGGAAGTTTAAGGAGATCACCTCAGCGTCAGGAGAATCGCTTTTTACCATAGATGAAGGAGACCAGCTTGTACTGGACAAAGGTAATTTTAAGTACCAGCTACAGGCTAAAAACAATCTGAGTGCAACCGGTCAGTATATCCATCAAAATAATGTACTGGTGTTTTATTACGATCAGCCGAAAGACACCGTTAGAAAATACAGTATCACTCAACTTTCCGATTCTACGCTGCTATTCCAAGAAAAAGGAATTTCCTATGGGTTTAACAAAGCGGATATTGCCCCGCTTGCAATTTCGGAAACCGACGCATCCGCAACCATTATTCCCAGTCAGGGATTTTCTCTAAACAGTTTATGGCGGGGAATTCTCGGGATGATTTCACTCATTTTTATCGCTTTTCTTTTTAGCAGTAATCGAAAAGCTATAGATTGGAAAACTGTTGGAATAGGACTTGGTCTTCAACTACTAATTGCAATTGGTGTTTTAAAAATTCCGTTTATTCAAAAAGCATTTGAAGCAGTCGGGAAAATCTTTGTAAGTGTATTGGAATTTACCATTGCGGGAAGTGAATTTTTGTTTAAAGGACTGGTAAGCGATATGGATACCTTCGGTTTTATTTTTGCTTTCCAGGTATTGCCTACCATTTTGTTTTTCTCGGCCTTAACTTCGGTGTTGTTCTACCTCGGAATTATACAAAAAGTTGTAAAAGCCATGGCCTGGCTGCTTACCAGGCTCTTAAAAATTTCAGGGGCGGAAAGCCTGAGCATAGCCGGAAATATCTTTCTGGGGCAAACCGAAGCTCCCTTGTTAATTAAAGCCTATCTGGAAAAAATGAACCGATCCGAAATCCTCCTGGTTATGGTAGGAGGAATGGCCACAGTGGCCGGGGCGGTACTGGCCGCATATATAGGATTTTTAGGTGGAGACGATCCGGCGCTGAGGCTGGTATATGCCAAACACCTTTTGGCTGCCTCAGTCATGGCAGCACCCGGTGCTATCGTAATATCCAAAATTTTATACCCGCAAACCGAAAAGATAAATACCGATGTGCGTGTTTCACAGGAAAAAATAGGATCGAATATTTTAGATGCCATAGCCAATGGTACTTCGGAAGGATTAAGGCTCGCCGTAAATGTGGGAGCCATGCTGCTGGTATTTATGGCATTTATTGCCATGATAAACGGTATTCTGGGTTGGGTAGGCGACGTTACTACCCTCAACAATTGGATGCTGGCCAATACGCCTTACCCGAAGGTTTCCCTGGAAGCGGTTTTGGGTACGGTATTCGCTCCTCTTATGTGGCTCATCGGGGTGGCCAAGGAAGATATTATGATGATGGGGCAATTACTCGGAATTAAACTGGCTGCCAGTGAGTTTGTAGGTTATATTCAACTGGCCGATTTAAAGAATACCGCTTCTGCAACGCATTTAACATATCAGAAATCGGTAATCATGGCCACCTATATGCTTTGTGGTTTTGCCAATTTTGCTTCCATCGGAATCCAGATCGGGGGTATCGGTTCTCTGGCTCCGGGCCAGCGTAAGGTATTGTCGGAATTCGGAATGAAGGCCCTGATCGGAGGAACTATCGCTTCCCTGATCTCCGCTACCATCGCAGGAATGATTATCGGTTAATACGTTAATAAACTCTTGATAAATTAAAAGCATTTCAAAACGGTTTTGAAATGCTTTTTTCTATTTTTACCGGGAGGTAATACCTGATTGTTATGAAGCAATATCACGACTTGTTAAAACACGTGCTGGAACACGGTTATCAGAAAGAAGATAGAACGGGAACCGGAACAAAAAGCGTTTTCGGATATCAAATGCGGTTTGATCTGGGCGAAGGATTTCCCATGGTAACCACTAAAAAACTACATCTAAAATCGATTATCCATGAGCTTTTATGGTTTTTAAAAGGCGATACAAATATTAAATACCTACAGGAAAACGGAGTTCGAATCTGGAACGAATGGGCGGATGAACAGGGAGATCTGGGCCCGGTATACGGGCATCAATGGCGTAACTGGAACGGTGATGAGATTGATCAGATAAAGGAGGTAATCCGGATGCTTAGGAACAATCCGGACAGCAGAAGAATGTTGGTCTCGGCATGGAACCCCTCGGTACTACCGGATACATCGGTTACGTTTTCAGAGAATGTAGCCAACGGAAAAGCGGCGCTCCCCCCCTGTCATGCATTCTTTCAATTTTATGTAGCTAACGGGAAACTGTCCTGCCAGCTGTATCAGCGAAGTGCCGATATTTTCCTGGGAGTTCCCTTTAATATAGCCTCGTATGCACTCCTCACCCTGATGATGGCACAGGTTTGCGGATATAAGCCCGGAGATTTTGTACATACTTTTGGCGATGCCCATATTTACAATAATCATATGGAGCAGGTAGAATTACAGTTAAGTAGAGAGCCGAAGCCGTTGCCAAAAATGATTTTAAATCCGGAAATAACCGATATTTTCCAATTTACTTTTGACGATTTTACACTGATTGATTATCATCCGCACCCGCATATAAAAGGAGTGGTTGCCGTTTAGCCTCTTATTATGAACCGATTTATTATTTGCTTCATGCTGTTGAGCATGACCATTGTTTTTTCTCAGAAAAACAACATAGCGTATTATCCGCTGGAACAAATTGTGCATCCCGACTGCAAGGATACCGAACATCCTAATGCCTGTATAGAAAGTTTAATCCGTACCCGTATTGCAGAGGTGCTAAACAGGAAGGAATCGTTACACTGGATACAGCAGTATCCTAAAGACACCCTGAACGCTTCTTTGAATTTACGTGTACACAAATCGGGAAAAGTAGATACCGAAACATCATATGCGATGTTCTATACCACCGAAAAGGCTTTTAGAGATCATTTTTCAGACACCCGCGACAGTTTAGAAAATATTATCCATACACTACCCGTTTTGGAGGTTCTAAATAAAAAATCTGAAAAATACAGGGTGATTCATTCGTTTAGCTTTTCTTTTCTGATACATCGCTCGAAAGACACCCTATTCCTAAACCTCTTGAATAAAGAAAAACCCTATGAAGGTGGTTTTTTGGAAGAGATGCCGCGGTTTAAAGCATGTAAGGAAAAGATTTCGGATAAAGAGAGCAGGATGTGTTTTCAAACGGAAATGAACAATCACATCATGAAAAATTTCAAATACCCTAAAAAGGCTATGAAAAGGGGAATTGAAGGAAAAGTTTATATCATGTTTACCATTGGTAAAGACGGAACTATTAAACGCTTAAGAACCCGGGGGCCGCATATGTTTTTAGAAGAAGAAGCCCGAAGAATTGTCAATCGCCTTCCGCGATTTATCCCCGGAAAGAGAAACGGAGTCCCCGTTAATGTTCCTTTTTCGCTTCCTATTAACTTCAAACTTCAGTAAATTAAAACTATCTTTACCTATAATTTTTTGAGTATGTTCACTAAAAAGAATAAGGAAAATATAGATATCGAACAGCATGAATTGCTTGAAAATGCACAGCAGAGAATCAAACAAAAAAAACGTTTGTACTTTCATTTTGTAGTCTTTCTTATCGGCAGTGTTTTTCTTATCGTAGTTAATAAAATTCTCAATTACGGAGCGCAGTACAACTGGTTTGTATGGGCCATTACCTTTTGGGCCTTTTTATTTGTTATTCACGTTTTCAATGTGTTTGTAACCAATAGGTTTATGGGGAAAGACTGGGAGCGCAGGCAACGCGCAAAGCTTATTGCCAGGCAGCAAAAGAAAATTGCCGCCCTGCAAGAAGAAATCGATAAGGAAATACCGCTGCCCGAAAAAAAAAACCTGAACCCATGATCACGCTTATCGCGGCCGCCGGAGAAAACGATGCGCTGGGAAAAGAAAACGATCTGGTGTGGCATCTGCCCGACGATTTTAAACGGTTTAAGCAGCTTACCTCAGGACACCATATTATTATGGGACGGAAAACCTTCGAAAGTTTTCCGAAATTACTCCCCAACCGTACGCATATTATCATTACCCGGCAAAAAGACTACAATCCTCCGGGAACCATTGTGGTACACAGTCTGGAAGAGGCTTTTTCCAGGGTTCAGAACGACCCGCAGCCTTTTGTTATAGGAGGCGGTGAAATTTACGCCCTGGCCATGGAAAAAGCGCATAAAATAGAACTAACCCGCGTACACGGATCATTTGATGCCGATGCTTTTTTTCCGGAAATTAATACCGATATATGGCGGTTAACGGCCTCTGAATACCATCCGAAAGATGAGCGCCATGCTTTTGATTTTACCTATCTCACCTATCTCAGGAAGTTCTGAAACCCTATAAATAAGAAGCTGTAATACGAGTAGAGGTTTCTTTTTGAATATCAAAATGATGATAATTTTCTATATTTTTATAGAATTTATTCATTATATATGTTAAAAAAGGAAAAACCTTTCAATAAAGAAGGGAAAACCTCAGTGTTATGTAGTGAACACTCCGTACCTTTCATCCAGTGAAACAAATACGATACGGAGATGAAATTCAGAACGTTTTTTGTTTGTCTGGTAAGTGTAGGAGCGGCCTGGATGTTTTCGGGCTGTGATGGGGAAGAAAACTCTTTGGCGGATACTTTTACGGATAGCTCCCCACAGCAGGGCTTTTCCTGGGAGGGTTTTAAAGACCCCTTCCTGGCGGCACAGCTTATCGTTGACTGGGAGCATCCCCGGGAAGTAGAAACATTCCCGGAAGAATTGCATGCCACACCAGGGGGAAAACGGGTTTATGAGTACCCGGTTAGCTTTAAAGGAAAGGGGATCCTGGAACAGGGAAGCAAAAAGTTGTATTTTAGATACCGGATGCTGGCCTTTGGTAACGATGATGGAGTATGGAGCTATACGCTGGTAAAATACCTGAGTGCGGATCAAAAATCCCTGGCTGAGGTAGGTTATGAGCAGAAAGCGGAATTTAGCGGTACGGTAACCTATTACCCAATAGATGGAGCACCGACCCGTTTGGAGGCTTATGAGAAAGGAGTACTGCTCGATACCCGGACAGATGAAGCAACAGGGAGTAGCATAGCGTTAAAGGAAGACAGTTCGTTTTGCGATCAGGGATGTTTTAAGACGGTTTTGGTGTATCGGTATACAGATTATTATATCAGTGTCAACGGCGGAGAGTTTAGTTATAGTTATTCGGTATATGAGGGGATGACCTATGAGCGTGTATGGGTAAGTGGTACCGGAGGCTCGGGGAATTACCACAGTCATTTTGACGATCCCCATGGGCCGGGATTAAGTACGGATAATCATCCGGAGGAGGTGATACTGGATCCCTCTTTTATAGGCACCAAAGCGGAATGTGTTTATAAAAAACTTAAAGAATTGGGAGGCGATTTGTTTAAAAAGACCATAGGAGCTTTTATTGATGATCCTAATTACAATCTTATTTTAAAAGTAGGTGAATGCTCTTATACTGATGATGCATGTACCAATGCTAGTGATATAGAAAATATTGTAATTACGATTGAAGATGTAAACACAAATCCCATAAGTTTAGCTCAATTAATTTTACATGAAGCAATACATGCGGAATTGTATAGATATGTAAGCAAATATCAATCAGGCGTGGATCCAAATAATCGCTCAAGATTATTTCAATTATATACGTATTATAAAAATATAGAACGACCTGGAAATATTCAACATATTTATATGACAGAGAATTACATTAATCCTATTGCGATGGCATTAAGAGAGTTAGATGGAAATAAATTTCCCTCCGATTATTATAAAGCATTTGCATGGGATGGATTAAGAATATGGGATGCCAATAATTTGCTTTCCATGGAAGAAAATTTGTCTTATGAAGAGTATCGAAAGATAGTTATCAATAATTCTAGCATACCATGCCATTAACACTAAAAAATAATACCATCATAGTTCTATTGGTTTTTCTGGCCTTTGGTTGTGCGGATAAGCATAAAGAGACCAATACTGCTAAAAACATTTACGCCCTGGTTATTGACAATGCGGTAACACCATTTCCACCGCCGCCACCGCCAAAGTCAGACGATCATTTCTCAAAGCAACAACAGGAAAAAATATTTGATTCCATCAATAAAATTACACTGCGTATTGCTATAGCACCTGCCATGAAGATATCCCAAAGTGATTCGGCCGTTAAGCATCAGATAAAAGATTCGGTTTTTAACAAGCTCGTAAATCGCCTTTTTAAAAAAGATACCCTTCATACATTCCCGCTTAAAACACCCTATAGTTATAAGGGACATTCCCTTTCGGTAGTAGAAAGTGCTGTACTGGACAATAAAAAGCAATTATTTGAAGAGTTCGATCAACTCATCTTTTTATCAAACATATTGTTTAACAAAAAAGGTGATCATGCGGTGGTTTATATAGGGATCACGCTGCCCGGTAAACTATCCGGGGCTACCAGCCTGTATTTATTGAAAAAGAGTAAGAAAACCTGGATTATCGAAGAAAAACTGGAGCTTTCTATCTCTTAAAGAAAAGCGTATTCCAATAAAATCTGTTTCCGTTACCTGTTTTGCGTTTTGCGAATTCTTCTTATTTTTCTATGTATTTAGATAATTCAAAAAAAATGCGGGATATTAAAACCTGGCTCAACCGTACACTTAAAACCGCTGCGGTAACGCTTAAACCACTGCGTGGTGGCGACATCAATCAGGTTTATCAGGTGATAACGGAAAAGGGGCATTACGTATTAAAAACCCACAGAGCCTCTGTGTGCCCGGATCTCTTTGAAGCTGAAGCAAAGGGCCTGGCACTGCTGGCTTCCACAAAAACCATTAAAATCCCGAAGGTACTTGCGGTTGATAAGCTTAATGGAAATAGCTTACTGCTTATGGAGTACATTCTGCCGGGCCGGCCTCAATCCGGGTTTTGGGATCGTTTTGGAATAGCACTGGCGCAACTACACAAACAAACCGCTCCCGTTTTCGGGCTGGATCATGATAATTATATAGGGAGTTTGCCTCAGAAAAACGGCAGGGCTGTAACAGCCGTTTCATTTTATGTAGAACAACGCCTGCTTCCCCAGTTTTCCACAGCAGAAAAATCAGGCTATGCCTTCCCGGAAAAGAACACATTTCTCAGGGAGCTGGAACACATAATTCCCAATGAAAAACCCGCTCTAATACATGGAGATTTATGGTCGGGCAATTACCTGGTGACTAAACATAACACTCCCTGTTTAATTGATCCCGCGGTGAGTTTTGCCTCCCGGGAAATGGATATCGGTATGATGCATTTATTCGGTGGCTTTGATTCGCGTTTATTTGAGGCTTATGAAGACGAATTCCCCATGGAACTGGCATGGAAGCACAGAATACCCGTTTGGCAATTATACTATCTGCTCGTGCACCTTAATCTCTTCGGGTCCGGGTATTACCAGGCAGTAAAAAATATCCTGAAAACATATACCTAAAAAGCGAGGTAATCTGCCCTTACTTCCGGGGCATCGGGAATAAATTTTTTTAAAATATCCACATTTGCATTGGTATAAAATTGATAAGACGGGTGATTATTACGAGGGTTAAGTAATCCTTTTTCGTCGAGGACCGCCTTTGTTTGCCTGGCCACGGCTGTTCCGGAATCTATTATGGTAATATGAGATGGAAGGATTTCCCGGATAAGCGGAATCAAATACGGATAATGGGTACAGCCCAAAACCAGATGATCTATATTTCCCTCTATCATCGGATTCAAATAAGACACCAATAATTTTTTTAATGCGGGAGAATGTAAATCACCCGTTTCTATCATCGGAACCAATCCTTCTCCTATTTGCTCGAGTACCTCTATACCGTTTCCGTATAAAAAACTTGTTTTGTGGAATAGTTCGCTGCTCAGGGTTCCCTTTGTGGCCAAAACCCCTACCACGCCGGTTTTTGTTTTAAGGGCGGCCGGTTTTATTGCCGGTTCTATCCCGATAAAGGGAACCGGATAGTTTTTCCGGAGATACGAAATAGCATTTGTGGTAGCCGTATTGCAGGCCACTACGATTATTTTACACCCCCGGTCCAGTAAAAACTCGGTGTTTTTTTTACTCAGGTTCATAATCTCGTCACTCGACCGGTCTCCATAAGGTGCATTTTTACTATCGGCCAAAAACAAAGTGTCTTCGAAAGGGAGAAGATGTCGGAGTTCTTTCCAAATGGAAGTACCTCCCACACCCGAATCGAATATTCCAATAGCTTGCTTGTTCATACAGGCACAAAAATAAAAAATGCCTGCGTTTGGCAGGCATTTTTATTTAGGTAATACGGATTTTTAAAATCCGAGTTCTTTTTTTACCTCTCCGGCAATGTCTTTTCCTTCAGCCATAATTACACTACCGCCGGGTGAAGCGTCCAGAACGTACTGGAATCCCTGGGCTTTGGCTACTTTTTTAATAGCTTCTTCAGCTTTTTTCAAAATAGGCTGGAATAAATCTACCTGTCTTTTCTGAATGTCCTGTGAAGCACTTTGCTGAGCCTGAGCCAGATTTTGCTGCTGTTTCTGTATCTCTATAGCACGTTTTTCATTTTCTTCTTTTGTTTTACTCGGCGCCTCATTTTCGTATTGTGTAGCCTTATTTCTAAGCTCATCTACAGAACCCTGTAAATCGGCTTTATAAGTTTCTTCCAACTTTTTAAGTTCTGCCTGAGCAGCTTGCATTTCAGGCATTTCGCTCAATAATTTCTGAACGTCAATATGGGCTACTTTTGACTGTGCATTTACAAAACTGGTAGCTCCGATAAATAATAGCACTGCAACTGCTAACGTTTTGAACTGTTTCATGATCTTCTAAATTACTTAAGTGTTATTTACTTGTTATTAAATTTGTTGTTTATAGTTAATTATTAATACTATCTTTTACGGTCTCCGTTTCCTGCTGTCTTTTTTTAGCTTCTCTTTCCTCCAATAGTTTTCTCCTTCGCTCTTCATACGCTTTTTTACGGGCTTCACGGTCTTCTAATTTCTGTTGCCTTTTCTCTTCAAGGGCCTTGGCCTGCGCTTCTCTTTTTTCCTGAGCTGCTTTTTTACGGGCCTCCACTTCCGGATTTACCTCTTCAAACTGATCTTTTGCGCTTTTCCCGGCTGCTTTTTCTTTTCTTTCCGTTTGCTTCCTGGTGGCATTGATCCTTCTAAGCACCTGATCGCTTATATCATGCCTTTTGTTCGAATAAAGCATGACCACATCAGCCGACCGGTCAAAAATAAAATCATAACTCCTGTTGGCAGCTATATCCTGTACCGCGTTAAAAACCTGATCCTGAACCGGCTGGGTTAATTGTCTTCGCTGAATGACCAAATCACCCTGCGGGCCAAACCTGTCTTGCTGGTATTCCAGCATGTCTTTTTCTTTTAGCTGAATTTCCGCTTCTCTTTCTTCAATCAACTCTTTGGTAAGCAATACTTTCTCGGCCATCAGGTCTTTCCGCATTTGCTCAACCTCAGCTTGTTTCTGCTCGATTTCCACTTTCCATTTCTGTACTTTCTTATCCAATTGCGCATTGGCCTCCTGATATTCCTCCACATTTTCCAGAATGTACTCCATATCAATATATCCAATTCTCACTCCACGCTGAGCCGTTAGAGACAAGGAACTAAAAACGATCAATATAAAAAGAACTTTTGCTTTCATGGTATGCGATTTTATATATAGAAAATATCGTGCCAAATTTAAAATTGCTGCCCAATTATAAAATGGGTTTCCCATCCGTTTCGGGGACTAATACCGTCAATAGAATCCAATCCGTATCCGAAATCAATACCCAATAAACCAAAGGCAGGCATAAAGATACGCAATCCTAAACCGGCAGACCTTTTTAATTTAAACGGATTGAAATCTTTAAAACTATTGTATGCTGCTCCTCCTTCCAGGAACGCCAGTCCGTATATAGAAGCGGAAGGCTTCAATGTTAACGGATACCGCAGTTCCAGAGAGAACTTATTAAAAATAGTTGATCCCGTGGCCGTTGATCCCGTTTGGGTTGATAAACTCTGATTGGGATATCCTCTCAATTGTATGTTTTCTCTTCCGTCCAGTGCAAAATTACCCAATCCGTCGCCTCCCAGGTAGAACCTCTCAAAAGGTATGTCGCCTTTATCGTTATTATAAGCGCCTAGGAATCCGAATTCAGCATTGGTTCTTAAAACGAGTTTATCTACCAGTGTGGTATACCAATCTCCTTTAAATTTAATTTTATAGAATTCCAGCCATCTGATTTTTTCCTGCGCTATTTTCTCTTCATCCGGTTGTGTAGTCTCCCCTATTTTAAAGTCAGGATCATCCGCGCTTATGGTCTGTGGCTCTCCGGCTCCGGCATTTGGATTTATAAAATTACCGTTTCGGTCTTTAAGCTGATAATCGAGTTCGTTTTCCAGGTTTCCGTAATCAATATCATTAAAAAGCGAGTAAGGAGGTGTTAATTTGGCACTGATCATAAATTCCGACCCGCGGGTAGGGTAAATAGGGTTTACCGCTTTACTGTTCCTGCTTAACGCCACGGTATAGGCCAATGCATTGGAATTTCCGGTTTCAAAATCAAACAGCGAGGTAAGGTAATTATTCAAGGTGTATCGCTGGAAACTCACGGCATGTGATATTTGGAAATAATCGTCCGGCCACTGTAAACGCTTTGCCAGACCTGCCGATATCCCCATAATATTGAAATTCTTCCCTCTGTTTACATCCCGGGTTTCAAAATCGTACTGATACTGTTCCGTATAGGATAGCGACATAGAAAAGCTCACGGGTTTTTTACCTCCCAGCCACGGTTCTCTAAAGGAGAAACTGTAGGTCTGATACAAACGGCTCGCCTGCAGGCGAAGCGATAGTGTTTGCCCGTCTCCCATAGGCAAGGGCTTATATGCATCTTTTTTAAAGATATCTTTTATAGCGAAGTTATTAAACGAAAGGCCCAGTGTACCAATAAAACCGCCACCGCCATAGCCACCCTGGAGTTCTATTTGGCTGGTTCCTTTTTCAACCAGGCTGTATTCCAGATCCAATGTCCCTTCAGAGGGTTCCAGGTTTTTGAAATTCGGCGTAATCTGTTCGGCGTCAAAATAATTCAAAGCCCCCAGTTCTCTAATGGTTCGAACAACATTCTCTTTGCTGTACTTCTGCCCGGGACGTACACGCATCTCCCTAAAAATAACGTGATCGTTGGTTTTATCGTTACCAACTACCGTAACATTATTAATAAAGGTTTCTTTTCCTTCAATGATACGGATTTCAAAATCAATCGTATCATTTTTCACAGCAACTTCCACAGGATGAATACTGGAAAACAAATATCCGTTATTTTGATATAAATTGGTAAGATCCTGTGCGTCGGGCTTGGTTTCGTCCTGGATTCTTTCCTTAAGTAATACGCCGTTATACGTATCGCCTTTTTTAATACCCAGTGCTCTGCTTAAAATCCGATCGGAATACACGGTATTCCCCACAAAATTTATATCGCCAAAGTAATATTTGTTTCCTTCTTCCATTTTTACAATCAAATCAATAGTACTATCGTCATTATGAATTAAGGAATCCGACAGTATCCGTGCATCCCGGTATCCGCGAGCCTTGTATTTATCCAGCACCGCAGTTAGATCTTCATCGTAGTCTTCTTTGATATATTTTGACTTTTTCCAGAAACGCAACGGAGCTTTCCGTTTTGTATTCTTCATAGCCTTTCTCAGCTTCTTGTCGGACAGTTTTTCGTTCCCCTGGAAATCAATGTTTTTTACCTTTATTTTTTCGTCCAGATCAATATTTACCAACATCTTAACCGTGTTGGCCTGAACCGAATCGGCGGTAGTAACAATATTTACTTTTGTATTTAAATATCCCTGTTTGCTGTATTTATTAATCAGGTAATTTTTAGTGTTTGAAATAAAGCCTTCGGTAACTTTCTTTCCCTTCTTCAGATCGGCTTCCTTGATGATCTCTTCTACTTTACCTTTCTTAACACCTACAATTTTAACTTCCGAAAGCGATGGGAGTTCGGTAATTTCCAGTTCCAGAAATACCTGTTCCCCTTTGATATTGGTTACATACAGGTTAATATCGCTGAACAACTGTAATTTCATCAGTTTATTAAGCATATTACTTACCTGTTCGCCCGGAATGGTAATAGGCTGGCCTACGCGTAATCCTGTAAAGGTAACAACCGTTTGTTCGTTATACGTTTTTATTCCGGTAACCTCAATTCCGCCAAGGATATAGGTTTTTCCGTTTTCAAAAGAGGTCTCTTGTGCGTAAGTATAGGTAGAAACTAATAATAAAAGTAAAATACACTGTCTAAAATATCTGTAAAACATGATATTTTTAGTTAAGTTGTTCGCTCGTTTTTCCAAATCGTCGTTCTCTGTTTTGATAATTTACTATAGCCTCATAGAGGTTTTCTTTGGTGAAATCCGGCCAAAGGGTATCTATAAAATACAATTCGGCATAAGCTATCTGCCATAACAAAAAATTGCTGATACGCTGTTCTCCACTGGTTCTTATCAACAAATCCACGTCCGGCAAATTTTGCGTGTAAAGATGCTCATTTATAATGGATTCGTCAATATTTTCGGGAGAAATTATATTATTTTTAACTTTGAAACTAAGTTCTTTAACAGCATTTTTTATTTCTTCTCTGGAACCATAACTCAATGCCAGGGTAAGTGTCATTCGGGAGTTCTTTTCGGTTTTTTCGATAACTTCCAGAAGTTCTCTGTGCGCTTTTGCGGGAAGCGACGCTATATTTCCGATAGCGTTTAGTTTAATATCATTGTCATTCAGGGTACGCAGTTCTTTTTTAAGAGAAGTAACTAATAGTTTCATCAGGGTATCAACCTCAATTTTGGGCCGGTTCCAGTTTTCGGTTGAAAACGCATAAAGCGTTAAAAAATCAATCCCTAATTCAGCCGCTGCCTCTACGGTTTTTTTAACCGCCTTGGTTCCGTTTTCATGGCCAAAAACCCGGAGCTTCCCGCGTTGTTTTGCCCATCGTCCGTTCCCGTCCATAATAACGGCAATATGTTTAGGTAAATTATCAGTGTTTACCTGCTCCTTAAAACTCATTTTCATTATACTCTGTTACTCTACACAATCGTAACACGGTTTCCTCCCAAACGTATAGGTAACCGTTACTCCTGAAAAAACATACCAATCGTCGCTAAATACATTTCCAAATGCAACGTTTTCCAAAGAACCGCTTTCCGGGTTACTCCCGTCCAGATTATCGGTAAATGTATAGCGTGCACCTATCTCGGCTCCTAAAATAATATCTGAACTTATATTTGTTTTCAGTCCGAGGGTCATTGGAATCGCAAAAGTAGCTTTATTTCCAATTTTTTGTGCATTTCCGGATACAAAATATTGAGATTCATAAAATGTATACGTGGCTCCCGTATATATATAGGGTGTAAAAACCGGTTGCATTTTATGTAAATTAAAATCTAAAAAATTAAATTCCAGCCCCACGGAGAATTCTTTCAACGTATTTTCAAACTCATAATCTCTTGCAATTCTGGAAGCCATATCCGAATCAATATCGTTTGCGTGAATCTTGCTGTAAATTGCACTTGCTCTCCACGAGTATCTTTTACTAATATTCCATTTAAACACTCCTCCAACGGCAATATCGTTAGGTGCTATGTAATTAGTAGGGCCAATATCGCCTATATAATTACTTCCTCCTAAAAAGACACCCGCTTCATAGGTTTGTGCGGGCAAAAAATGTACCAAAAGCATTAAGGCAAGAACTGCTACTCGTTTCATATTAATCTAAGGTTTGCAAATATAACAATTATGGGCACTTATGCCCTTAATTCCATAATTCCATGTGTTTTGATAAACAACATTTATGGTAATTTATTGTTTTAGTTGCGCTTATCTTCTCCCCAAAGTAGTTTCTTTCGCAGTGTACTTAAAAAGCTTTCCGAAGTTAATTCCACCATTTTAATAGTAAATCCGGCCTTCCGAATATAAATTTCGGTACTGTTATCGGCTGTGGCAAGTCTGGAATCAAGCGAGATAAGATGATGTTCTCCCCTACCCGATACCTGGAGTTTAATTTGTGTATCATCCGGAATCACCAAAGGGCGTGCATTAAGATTATGAGGCGCAATAGGGGTGAGCACAATTCCATTGGTACTCGGAGTAATCACAGGACCTCCACAACTCAAAGAATATCCGGTTGATCCCGTTGGAGTGGCAACAATCAATCCATCTGCCCAGTACGAGGTAAGATACGCTCCGTCTAAATAGGTACTTACCGTGATCATCGATGTGGTATTCTTACGGCTTACCGCTATTTCATTCAAAGCAAAATTGATACTGATAATTCCCTGTATCTCCGGTTTGGTCTTAATTTCCAACAGGGTTCTTTCCACTAACTCGAATTTCCCTTCGGCTATTTCGTCTACGGCCTGAGCAATAGCATTTTTCTGTACGGTAGCCAAAAAGCCCAGTCTTCCTGTATTAATTCCGATAATCGGAATTCCCGAATCCCGGACATAGGTAACCGCTCTTAAAATAGTACCGTCTCCTCCTATACTAAAAAAAAGCGAAAAGGTATGGTCCAGGTCGGCATACGACCTAAACAACTTATAATCTTTAGAAATTTCAACAAACCCGGAAATAGCCTTGTAATAATCCTCCTCAATAAAAACCTCCGCTCCAACAGTCTCCAGGGCCTCCAGTAATTTATCAAGGTAAACCTCCAGCGAATCATTAAAAACCTGTCCGTAAATAGCTACTTTCATAGCACTATATATCTAAATATTTTTTTAAATACTCCGATCGTTCCTGAAGTTCCTTTAAAAGCACATCATCTTCATTCCCGGAAACTATATTATAACTATATCTTCTAAATGTTTGAATAATCTCATTCAGCCCTTCTCCGGCAACTTTTAAAGTAATCTGAACAAGATCTTCGTTCATCGACGATATAAAAGCGCCCAGCAGTTTGGCATTATTACTTTCAACAATCTGGGCCACCTCACTCAAAGAATAATCTTTTAATCCTTTTTCCACTACCAGTTCTCCTCCCGGTTCGCTTAAAAAAGGGGTTTCGCTGAATAAACTGAGTACTTCGCTCAACTCGTAATACCCCTTATAAGTTCCGTATTTATCTAACACCGGCATTACATTGGCTTCGTTTTGGGCAAATTTTTCCAGTACGTCCAACCAATGCGCTTCCTTACTTACGGCAAACGAATCGATAGCATAGGTATAATCGCTCAAAACCTTATTGCTTTCAAAACCCTGCACATCACATTCAGAAACCATTCCCATAAGATTCCCGTTTTTTACTATAGGGATATGCGTATAGGTAAGTTTTTTAAACAGGTCTTTGGCCTCCTCAACCAAATCGGTCAGCAAAAGCGGTGTTACTTCGTTATTGATACAATCGTGTAAATTCATCGCGTAAAAGTATTCGGCAAATTAATTAATTTATAACATAAAAAGCATGCATTAGTTTGTATTTTTGCTTCCTGCAAATTACAATTTAGATGACAAAGCTCAGCGTAAACATTAATAAAATTGCTACTCTAAGGAATTCCAGAGGCGGTAATGTTCCCGATTTACTTAAAACGGCCTCTGATATTCAGGCATTCGGAGCTCAGGGAATTACCATTCACCCTCGCCCGGATGAACGCCATATTAAATACCAGGACGCACGCGACCTGAAACCGATAGTGCATACCGAATTTAACATTGAAGGTAATCCGATACCTAAATTCATAGAGCTTGTACTGGAAGTTGGCCCCACACAGGTAACGCTGGTTCCTGATGCCGTTGATGCCATTACCTCAAATGCAGGATGGAACACTATTAAACACCAATCCTTTTTAAAAGAAGTAATTACCGAATTTAAGAGCAATGGTATTCGAACATCTGTTTTCCTGGATCCAAATCCGGCATTCGTAGATGCTGCCGCTGTATGCGGAACGGACAGAATAGAACTCTATACAGAGCACTTTGCAAGTGAATATGCCAAAGGCAATACCGCCGCGGTAAAAACTTATGTCGATACTGCCAAAGCAGCTCTGGAAAACGGGTTAGGCGTTAATGCGGGTCACGATCTGAGTTTGGATAACATTGGTTTTTTTAAGGGTGCTATTCCGGACTTACTCGAGGTTTCAATCGGGCATGCATTGATTTCCGAATCCTTATACCTGGGGCTTGAAAACGTGATCAACCTGTATCTTAACAAATTAGTTTAACTGTGGAGTTGTTACATTCTAAAATACTGGGTCAGGGAAAACCCCTTTTAATATTACATGGTTTTCTCGGGATGCTGGACAACTGGAAAACCCTCGGAAACGAGTTTGCAAGTCGTGGGTTTCAGGTACATCTCATTGATCAAAGAAACCATGGAAAGAGTTTCCATAGCGAGCTTTTTAACTACGAGCTTCTGGCAAACGACATAAAGCATTATATTAATCATCACAATTTATCCCGGGTTAGTATTATAGGGCATTCCATGGGAGGAAAAACCGCTATGTTTTTTGCAATTGCCTATCCCGAACTAATAAATCGGATTCTCATTGCCGATATAGCTCCTAAATACTACCCGCCTCATCACGATTATATTTTAGAAGGACTTAGCGCTATTGATTTCAATCGCTTAAAAAGCAGAAAAGAGGCTGACGAAATACTTTCGGGATATGTTACGGATGCCGGAACGCGCCAATTTCTTTTAAAAAACCTCTACAGAATTTCTAAAGACCAGTTTGCTTTTAGATTTAATTTACAGGCGCTGATAAAAAATGTGGAAAACATAGGTCAGGCACTTCCTCCTGATGCCGTATATCCCGGAGATGTTTTATTCCTGAGAGGAAGCCGCTCCGATTATATAAAGGATGAGGAAATACCCTCTTTAAAGCAGCACTTTCCAAACGCAAAAATTGATACGATTGATCATGCCGGCCATTGGTTGCACGCTGACAACCCCATGGATTTTTTCTCTAAAGCATTCGCATTTTTAAGTTCGGACTGACATTTTAATCGATCGGCATATTTTTTGCATTCCGGTAAGTAAACAAATTATTACATGAAATTTATACTAAGATTATTGTTAAGCGCTTTGGCCGTTATTTTTCTTGCCAAAGTACTTCCGGGAGTTTCAATAGCCAATTACACAACTGCTTTGTTAGTGGCTTTAGCCCTTAGTTTGCTTAATTTTATGGTTAAACCGATCCTGATTGTTTTAACCCTTCCGGTTACCCTGCTCACATTCGGTTTATTCCTGCTGGTAATCAATGCCTGTATTATTTTATTGGCAGATTATTTAATTGGCGGATTTGAAGTTCAAAATATATTATGGGCACTTATTTTTAGCCTCTTACTGTCATTTTTACAGTCTATTTTATTTTCCCTCTTAAAAAAGGATTAGTATATGTTTTTTAAGCTTTGAAATACAATGATTTAAAACTTGTTCGGATTGTTAAAATGTTATACTTTTGCAAGCCGATTTTTAATAAAATTTGATAGATGGATATTACAAGAGAGCATATTGATGATTTGAATGCGATTGTGAAAGTTGCAATCACTAAAAAAGATTACAGCGACAAAGTTGACAAAATTTTAAATGATTATCGTAAAAGTGCCAACATTCCAGGTTTTAGAAAGGGTCATGTACCTATAGGACTGGTTAAAAAGCAGTATGGAAAGGCCGTACTTGTCGATGAAGTAAACAAACTGCTTCAGGATGCTCTTAACAAATATCTTACGGAGGAAAAATTGGATGTATTGGGCAATCCGTTACCAAAAGCTCAGGATAATCTTGACTGGGATGCCGAAGATTTTTCTTTTGAGTTTGAGTTAGGGCTGGCACCTGAATTTGAGGTAGAACTCAAAGGGAAAAAAGCCATTACACAGTACCGGATCATTGCCGATAAAAAAATGGTTGACGATCAGATTACACGTATCCGTAAGCAATATGGCAAATTAATTTCCAAAGACGCAGTAGAAAAAGACGATGAAGTAACAGGAACCTTTAAAAACGAGGAGAAGGAAATTGACAACAAAGTAACCCTTACGCTCGATAAAATTAAAGGAAAAAGAAATCTCGATAAATTTATCGGTGCCAAAAAAGGCGATCTGCTGGCTCTGAAAACCAAAAGTCTTTTCAAGGACGATCACGATTTAATGCACTTTTTAAAAGTAGATCATGATGATGCACATGGGCTTGACGTACAAGTTGATTTTGTCATTGATGAGATTAATTTTCGGGAACAGGCTGCATTAAATCAGGAACTTTTTGACAAGCTCTTTGGAAAAGACAGTGTTTCGTCGGAAAAAGAACTCAAAGCGAAAATTAAGGAAGATGCGGAAAAGCAGTTCGAGCAACAGTCCGATCAGAAGCTACTGAATGATGTAACCGAATACCTGGTTGAAAATACCAAGTTCGATCTTCCTTCCGGATTTCTTAAGAAATGGATTCAGGCTACCGGTGAAAATCCGCTTTCCGAAGATCAGGCCAGCGAGGAATATGATAAATCGGAAAAAGGGCTTCGCTATCAATTAATAGAAGGTAAACTGATTGAAAAAAACAACCTGCAGGTTCAGTTTGAGGAATTAAAGGAATATGCAAAAGGGTTTATAAAAGCACAAATGGCCCAGTTTGGTCAAACAAACCCAAAAGATGAAGAAGTAGAAGGCATTGTAGCCAGGGTATTGTCTAATCAGGACGAAGTTAAGCGACTTACCGAACAATTAATGAGTCAAAAACTTTTAGCGCTTTATAAAGAAAAAGCGAATCTGAAGGTAAAGGAAGTTACCTATGATAACTTTGTCAAAGAAGTTTACGGGTAAAACCGATTCCAAAAATAAAAGCTATATTTAAGGCGTTAAAAATGGTAGGTTTAACGCCTTTTTTATAAAATCACAACAGTATAAAAAACAATGAATTACGGTAAGGAATTTAAAAAATATGCTACTAAGCATCACGGAGTCAATAGTATGTACTACGATAAAATAACCAGTAGTATGACTCCTTACATTATAGAAGAACGCCAGTTGAACGTTGCTCAAATGGATGTTTTTTCGAGATTGATGATGGACAGGATTATCTTTTTAGGCACGGGTATAGACGATCAGATTGCCAATATTATCCAGGCTCAGCTTTTGTTTCTGGAGAGTGTAGATGCCTCTAAAGATATTCAAATCTATATCAATTCGCCCGGGGGTAGTGTGTATGCCGGATTAGGCATTTATGATACCATGCAGTTTATTAAGCCCGACGTTGCCACCATATGCACCGGGATAGCAGCATCAATGGCTGCTGTTTTATTGTGTGCCGGACAACAGGGAAAACGCAGCGGATTAACCCATTCGCGTGTCATGATACACCAACCACTGGGAGGTGCTCAGGGTCAGGCCAGTGATATTGAGATTACGGCCAGAGAGATTTTGAAATTAAAGGAAGAGTTATATCAAATTATAGCCAATCATTCGGGTCAGAAATACGATAAAGTATATGAAGATAGCGACCGGGATTACTGGATGAAAGCTAATGAAGCCAAAGAGTACGGGATGATTGATGAAATATTGATTAGAAACTAAGAAAGGAAAAATGGCAAAGGAAAACCTAGAATGTTCGTTTTGTGGCAGAAAAAAACCTGAAACCAACTTGTTGATTGCAGGGTTGGACGCGCATATATGCGATCGGTGTATAGAACAGGCGCATGGTATTGTGGTGGAAGAGTCGAAACAGTCTAAAAACCAGGAACTTTCTGCAGAGCTCGTCTTAAAGAAACCTCAGGAAATAAAGGCTTTTTTAGATCAGTTCATTATCGGGCAGGAAGCTACCAAAAAGGTAATGTCCGTTGCTGTTTACAATCACTACAAACGATTATTACAACCCGCTACCAACGATGATATTGAGATTCAGAAGAGTAATATCATCATGGTAGGGCAAACCGGTACCGGAAAGACTTTAATGGCTAAAACAGTAGCTAAAATGCTGAATGTACCCCTGGCCATTGTAGATGCCACCGTTTTAACCGAAGCAGGTTATGTAGGTGAAGATGTCGAAAGCATCCTGACGCGATTACTGCAGGCCGCCGATTACAATTTGGACAAAGCGGAACGTGGAATTGTCTTTATCGACGAAATCGACAAAATTGCCCGAAAAAGCGATAACCCATCTATTACAAGAGACGTATCGGGAGAAGGAGTACAACAGGCACTGTTGAAGTTACTGGAAGGTACGGTTGTAAATGTACCTCCTAAAGGAGGACGAAAGCATCCGGATCAAAAATTTATTGAAGTAAACACAGAGAATATACTGTTTATAGCAGGAGGTGCATTCGATGGTATTGAACGCATTATAACGAAGCGATTGAATATGCAGGCCGTAGGCTTTAGCGCTTCTAAAAGCGATGATACTATTGACAATACCAACTTACTGCAGTATATCATTCCTAAGGATGTTAAAGAGTACGGGCTAATCCCTGAAATCATAGGTCGTTTGCCGGTACTTACACATATGGATCCGTTAGATGCCAAGACCCTCCGAGCTATTTTAACCGAACCTAAGAATGCTATTATCAAACAGTACACCAAGCTCTTTGCTATGGATGATATTGATTTCACCATTACGGAAGATGCCCTGGAATATATTGTTGAAAAAGCTATTGAGTATAAACTGGGGGCACGTGGTTTGAGGTCGCTTTGCGAAGCTATTTTAACCGATGCCATGTTTGAACTGCCCAGTAAAGAAGAAACTTCGCTCGTGGTTGATAAAGCCTATGCGCAGGAGAAACTCACTAAAGCCACTATTAAAAAATTAAAAGCCGTTTCGTAAAACGGCTTTTTTAAACTTCGGCACCCCTAAATTCTAAGGTTTATTCATCCCCAGAAGTTCTTCGAGGTAATCCCGCTGATTCGACAATCGGGGTACTTTGTGTTGTCCGCCTAATTTGTCTTTTTCCTTCAGCCAATCGTAAAAAAGATTGGGCCGTGCCCGGTGTATGGTAGGGCGATTTAAAGTCATATTGTTATAGCGTTTCGCTTCATAATCAGAGTTAACCGATTTCAGGGCATTGTCAAACAACTCTGTAAAATAATCCATGTCTTCAGGCAATTTTCTAAATTCTATAAGCCATTCGTGCGATCCTTTTTCCCTTTCTTTCATAAATACGGGAGCCGCCGTATAATCAACAATTTCACTCGCTGTTTTCTTGCAGGCCTTTCGCAATGCTTCTTCAGCATTTTCTATAATAAGTTCCTCGCCAAAGGCATTTATAAAATGTTTGGTACGCCCGGTTATTTTAATTCGATAAGGATTTGTGGAGGTAAATCTAACCGTATCACCAATGAGATATCTCCACAGCCCTGCATTTGTAGTAATAACCATGGCATAGTTCTTTCCTTTTTCAACCTTCCATAAAGGTACGGCTTCTTCTTCCCTGGTTCCGAACGAATCCATAGGAATGAATTCATAAAAAATACCGTAGTCTAACATCAGAAGTAATTCATCGGAGTTATTTTGATCCTGTATCCCAAAAAACCCTTCCGATGCATTGTATACCTCATAATATTTAAAATCCTTTCGGGGTAATAATTTCCTGTACTGATCCTGATAAGGTGTAAAACTCACTCCTCCGTGGAAATAAACCTCCAGGTTTTCCCAAACCTCAAACAAATTCCCTTTTCCCGTTTCCTCCAACACCCTGTTCAGAAGCACCAACATCCATGAGGGTACACCGGCCAGGCTGGTTACCTTTTCCTGAGTGGTCTCTTTAATAATTGCAGGTAATTTGGTTTCCCATTCGCTCATCAAAGATACCCGGTTGCTGGGAGTACTGCTCAATTCTGCCCAGAAAGGCATATTATCTATCAAAATAGCCGATAAATCGCCAAAATAAGTACCGTTGTTTTCATACAATTCTTTACTCCCTCCTAATCGCAGGCTTTTCCCGAGAAAAAGTTGCGAGTTTTCATTGTTGTTTAAATACAAACACAGCAAATCTTTCCCTGATTTATAATGGCAGTCTTCCAGGGCATCCAGGCTAACGGGAATAAATTTACTTTTCGCATTGGTAGTACCGCTGCTCTTGGCAAACCATTTTATGGGGGTTGGCCAGAATACATTGATCTCTCCTTTTCGTGCGCGTGCTATCATAGGTTCAATGTCTTCATAACTGCTTACCGGGATTCGCTCGGCAAAAGCCTCATAGTTCCTGATACTCTGGAAATCATAACGCTTCCCCACCTCCGTATTCTGAGCTGTTGTAAGCAACTGGTTTAAAACTTCAACCTGAACTTCTTCCGGATATTTCAGAAAAAGTTCTATCTGATGGTAGCGTTTTTTAAGCAGCCAGGACGCTATGGAATTAAACAGGGGAATTGGCATTTTTTACGTTATCTTTAAAGCATAAAAATAGCAAAAAACTTTCACCATGTACGAAGGCGTTCTAACGAAAATGAAAACCGAGTTCACGAATCCGATTAATTATTTTCTGGTATTCAGGAACCGGTTTATACATATGAACCAGTTGCTGGACAAAAAGATTACCATTTCCTTTGTTAAATATGAATGTCTTAACTGCGGAGAAAATCTTCCCATCTATCGTCAGGGTTTTTGTAAGCGTTGTTTTTATGAAACGCCCCGTGCAGGCGATTGGATTATGCGTCCGGAACTCAGCAGAGCTCATCTGGGAGAAGAAGACAGAGACCTGGAATTTGAAAAGGAAATGCAACTCCAACCCCATATTGTATACCTTGCGTTATCCAGCGACTTAAAAGTTGGGGTTACCCGAAAGGCTCAGGTTCCCACGCGATGGATCGACCAGGGGGCTCATTCGGCTATAGAAGTTGTGGAGGTTCCTAACCGATACCTGGCAGGAATTACCGAAGTTGCCTTAAAAGATCATATGAGCGATAAAACCAACTGGAGAAAAATGCTGACCAACAATGTGGAAAAGCTGGATCTGATTGAGGAAAAAGATCGGCTTGATGACTTTTTGCCTGAAGAAGTAAAACCCTATTATTTAGAGAATAATAAGAAAATTTATGAATTACTATACCCGGTACTCCAATATCCTGAAAAGGTAAAAAGTCTGAACCTTACCAAAACCCCGGTTTATGAGGGAATACTAAAAGGTATCAAAGGGCAGTATCTGATATTCGATGACAGTACGGTTTTTAATATAAGAGGAAACGAAGGGTTTGTAGTAAATATAGGCGTTAGCCAACCCTAATTAATCTTCCATCTTTCGTCGATACTCTTGTCGGTATACCGCTTTGGCTATCTCTTCTCTACGCACCTGAGAAGGCTTTGTAAAGTGTTGGTTTTCTCTTAAATTTTTCAACTGTTGTGTTTTTCGATACTTTTGTTTGTATCGTTTTAAAGCACGTTCAATATTTTCTCCTTGTTTAACGGGTATAATTAACATATATAATAATTTAATAACAAATTGTCAGGTAGGAATAACACCTATTCCACCCGAAAGCGAAAACAGAAAAAACAGAAAAAAATTAAATCGGGGAAGATTGAATCGAATCCGGCTTAAGCGGTTTTTGCTTATTTTCCGTAAAGAAACGGCTTTACTTTGTATTGACCTAAAAATTAAGGTTTTATTTTAGTTGATTTTGCTTATGACAAAAATCATGAAATACAAGGTTTTTTCTTTTGAAACTTTGCAACTATAAAATAATACACTATGAAAACTACTCACATTGTTACTGGTATTTTACTGTTTTTTTCAATGAGCCTGTTCGCTCAATTAAAGATCGATGCAGAATTACGGCCTCGATTCGAGTACAGGCATGGGTTCAAAACACTATTCCCCGATAATGCCGATCCGGCAGCTTTTGTTTCGCAACGAACCCGGTTAAATGCGGCATACAAAACAGAGAAGCTCAATTTTTATTTAAGCGTTCAGGACGTGCGGGTATGGGGAGATGTTCCCCAGTTAAATACGGCTGATAATTTAGGTTCCAGCGTCCATCAGGCATGGGCAGCCCTGCAGTTAAATCAGCATTTGGCCCTTAAAGTGGGCCGGCAGGAAATCAATCTTGACGATCAAAGAATTTTCGGGAGTGTAAACTGGGTTCAACAGGCACGAAGTCATGATGCAGCACTTTTAAAATATATTAAAAACGGCTTTAAAATGGATCTGGGGTTTGCTTTTAATCAAAGTCAGGAGGCCCTTACGGGAACTACACTTAACACTCCGGGAACCTATAAGGCCATGCAGTATATCTGGTTGCACAAAAATTGGGAAAACGTATCGGGAAGCCTCTTGTTTCTCAATAATGGGTTGCAATTTATTGATGCTGCCGATGCCAATAATAATGAAACGCGATACAGCCAAACGCTGGGGTCTCATTTAAAATTTTCGCTCGGAGAATTAAACCTTATCAGTAATCTGTTCTATCAGTTTGGAAATGATGTCAACAACCACAGTTTAAGTGCTTATTTGCTAAGTCTGGAAGGAAATTACCGGGTATCTGATGGTTTGCTTACCGGAATCGGGGCCGAATTAATTAGCGGAAATGATAACGGTACCGTAGTAGATGGCGACAACAAGGCTTTTACACCCCTCTACGGAACAAATCATAAATTTAACGGTTTGATGGATTATTTTTATGTAGGGAACCATGCTAATAATGTAGGATTGCTGGATCTGTATGTAAAGGCTCATGTTAAAATGGGAGCCAAATCAAAACTCAATATGGCGTTACACAGCTTCTCCGCCGCTGCCGAAATGGCCCAAACCGACGACAAATACCTGGGAGCGGAATGGGATATGGTATTTACCCACAAACTTTCAAAAAACGTGAACCTGGCCGCCGGATATTCGCACCTATTTCCATCGGAAGGAATGGAATTACTTAAAAATAATACCGATGGTAATTCCAATAACTGGGGATGGGTAATGCTGGTAATTAAACCTACACTTTTCACTCAAAATAACTAAACCATAATATTGTTATAGAATCGATGATAAAAATGTAAAAAAAATTAGTATTTTTATAAAAGATAAAAAGATCTTTTTATTATTAAATAAATAATTAACACACAAAATGAAATCTAGAAAACTAACAAATGCTTTAATCAATGGCGGATGCCTGGTATTGTTAAGTCTTTTAATCGCATCCTGTGGATCGAAAGAAAAAGACGCACATCAAAATGCTGCAGACATACAGGTATCTAACGAAATGGTAGCAGAGCTCACAGCACCTCCGGAAGTTCCTACTCCCGTTGGTAAAAGAAAAGCCAAAAAATTAATCGTTCACATGGAAATCCTGGAAAAGGAAGGTACTATGACCGACGGAGTCACTTATGTTTACTGGACTTTTGGAGGAACCGTTCCCGGAAGCTTTATCAGGACCCGTGTGGGCGATGAAGTAGAGTTTCACCTCAAAAACCATCCGGATAATAAGCTTCCGCACAATATTGACCTGCACGCGGTAACAGGACCGGGAGGGGGAGCTACTTCTTCCTTTGTTGCTCCAGGTCATGAGGCAAAATTCTCGTTTAAAGTTATCAATCCCGGATTATATGTTTATCACTGTGCAACCGCACCCGTGGGTATGCACGTGGCTAATGGTATGTATGGTTTAATTCTGGTAGAACCCGAAGGAGGCCTGCCAAAAGTAGACAAAGAATATTACATTATGCAAGGCGATTTTTATACCAAAGGTGAAAACGGCGAAAGAGGACTACAACCCTTTGATATGCAAAAAGCAGTGGATGAAGATGCAGACTATGTTGTATTTAACGGAAGCGTTGGATCGATGACCGGCGATAATGCGATTACCGCAAAAGTGGGGGAAACCGTTCGTCTTTTTGTTGGAAACGGAGGACCCAATTTAGTTTCTTCTTTCCATGTTATCGGTGAAATATTTGATGTTGTCCGGGTAGAAGGCGGAGACCTTATCAACGAAAATGTTCAAACTACATTGGTTCCTGCCGGTGGGGCAGCTATTGTTGAATTCAGAGTAGATGTTCCCGGAACTTTTATCCTGGTAGACCACTCCATTTTCCGTGCTTTTAACAAGGGAGCTCTGGGCATGCTGAAAGTTCAGGGAGAAGAAAACAAGACGCTTTATTCCGGAAAACAGGAAGAAGGTATTTATCAGCCTGAAGGCGGAGGTATTCAGGAAATGCCTACAGATGCTGCTGCTGTTCAGGTAGAAGAATCTGCCAAGACCTTCGAGGAAAAAATGGAATTCGGAAAAGCAACTTATATGCAAACCTGTTTTGCCTGTCATCAGGCCGAAGGTCAGGGTATTGCCAATGCCTTCCCGCCCTTGGCCAATGCCGATTATCTGAATGCCGATGTAAATCGCGCCATAGATATTGTACTTAACGGAAAAACCGGAGAAATAACGGTTAACGGAACAACCTATAACAGTGTTATGACCAAACAGGATCTAACCGATGAAGAAATTGCCAATGTACTTACCTATGTGTATAACAGTTGGGACAATAATAAAACCAATGTAACACCGGCTATGGTTAAAAGCCGAAGAAACGCTCATTAAAATTATCGTATATGAAATGCTTTTTCAGACTGATCTTACTTTTAGTTTTTGGTTGTTCACTTCATTCTTATGGTCAATCTGAAAAAGGTATGGTTCCAATACAAGGCGGAAGCTATATTCCGCTTTACGGAACCGATTCGGTAACCGTGGTTGTCCGGGATTTCCTTATGGACGTTTATCCGGTAACCAACCGGCAATTTCTCGCATTTGTAAAAACGTACCCGGAATGGAAAAAATCTCGTGTAAAAAAATTGTTCGCCGACGATAACTACCTGGCAAATTGGAAGGCCGATACCGATTATGGTATACTGCCTTCCGATGGGCCGGTTACCGGCATTTCCTGGTTTGCGGCTAAAAAATATTGCGAATGCCAGGGCAAGCGTCTTCCCACTGTAGACGAATGGGAATATGTTGCCATGGCCGATCAGAACACTGCCGACGCCAGAAAAAAAACCGATTACAATCAATTTATCCTCAGCTGGTACGAAACACCCAAAACCTATAAAAACGTTATTGGGTCCACTTTCAGGAACTTTTGGGGCGTATACGATTTACACGGTCTCGTTTGGGAATGGACACTGGATTTCAATTCGGTACTCATTTCCGGAGAATCGCGAAAAGATGTCGATAAAGACAGTAATCTCTTTTGCGGAAGTGCCGCGGTTGGCGCTTCCGATTTAATGAATTATGCGGCCTTTATGCGATATGCATTCCGGGGGAGTGTCAAGGCCAGATACGCCGTTAGAAACCTCGGGTTCCGATGTGTACGGGACTTATATAAATAAAACCATATGTAACGCAATACTATGAAACAATTAGTGTACATTCTCGTTTTACTGACTTTACTTTTTTCCTGCAAAAAAAACTCACAGGACGTACTGGTCTCAGAAAACCATACTGCTCCTGTGTCTGTGGAAAAAGAAATCCCTGATTTATCTATATACCATTTACCTTCTAAATGGACCACTCAAAATAATAGAGAAATCGAGTTAAAAGACCTTAAAGGAAATATTCTGGTTATGGTAATGATCTATACTTCCTGCAAGGCTGCATGCCCCCGCCTCGTTGCCGATATGAGGAATATAGAGTCAAAAATCCCCGGGTCTGATAAAAACAAAGTAAAACTCATTCTGGTGAGTATTGACCCGCAAACCGATACTCCACAACGATTAAAAGAATTTGCCGTCGAAAATGAAATGGATACCAGCCAATGGATTTTTCTTCGAGGCACGGAGGAAGCCACCAGAGAATTTGCAGCGGTATTGGCTGTAAACTATAAAAAAATATCCCCTATGGACTTTTCGCACTCCAATATAATCAGTGTTTTTGACACACAGGGAGTCATGGTCCATCAACAGGAGGGATTGGGCGTAGACAATCAGGAAACGGTGCAGGCTATTTTAGACCTCGCCGCTAAAAACTAAATACTAATCACTAAACTCGAATATCATGTTATCAAAACTTCAGGCACGTAATTTCTTTTTGGGAGCTACGGTCGTTTTTTTTCTCATTTTTTTGGGATTATCATGGCATACACTTTCCAAAGAAGTTCCAAAACAAACTAATGAAGAAAATTTAACACCCGCCGTAGTGCGCGGAAAAAAATTATTTGACGAAAAAAACTGTGTAGGATGCCACACTATTCTGGGTGAAGGTGCCTATTACGCTCCGGAGCTCACCAAGGTATATGAACGTAAGGGAGAAGCATACATTAAAACCGTATTAACGGTTAAAGAGCCCTGGGCTCCCCGGGGAAGAAAAATGGTAGCCTATGGTTTCTCTGATCAGGAAGCCCAGGATTTAATAGAATTCTTTAAATGGATTGGTGAAATGGATCTCAATGGTTTTCCCCCGGAACCAGACAGCAATCTTAGTCCTAACTAACAACCTAAAAACATAGAAAAATGAAATATAAATCACAAAAAGTAGCTTACTGGTTTTTTGCCCTTTGTATGCTTCTTCTTTTCTTACAAATCGTATACGGATTTATAATGGCATTTGCCCATGCCGGTTTTGACGGGCTCCACGATTTTATTCCTTTCAATGCGGCCACGGCCACACATAAAAATTTACTGGTGGTTTGGCTTTTAAGCGGATTCATGGGAGCTGCGTACTATATTATTCCCGAAGAATCAAAAACAGAATTAGTAAGCGTAAAATGGGCTTACATTCAACTTATCAGTCTTGCGGTTGTCGGGGTGGCTTCTATAGTAGGGTTTCACCTTGGCATCTGGGAAGGACGTAAGTTTCTTGAAATTCCAAGGCCTTTGGATTACCTCGTAGTTATCAATGTATTACTATTCCTTTATTTAATACTGGCAACACTTTACAAAGCTAAAACCCGTACCACAACAGCCATGGTATTGAGTATGGGCTTGCTATTTGCCGCCTTGTTATACTTACCCGGAATGATCTGGTTTGACAATCAAACTATGGATTCCTTCTTTCGCTGGTGGGTTGTTCACCTATGGGTAGAAGGTGTTTGGGAGCTCATTATGGGAGGTATTCTTGCCTATTTATTAATTAAATTAACCGGAGTAGACCGTGAGGTCATTGAAAAATGGTTATATGTTATTGTCGGTCTTACTTTCCTTTCGGGAATTTTAGGAACCGGACATCACTTCTATTTTATCGGAACGCCCAAATACTGGCTTATGATCGGCGGTATTTTTTCTGCATTAGAACCTCTCGCCTTTTTGGGAATGGCTTTATTTGCGGTGAATATGTACAGAAAAAGCGGACGCTCTCATCCTAATAAAATTGCATTGTACTGGACTTTAGGAACCGCTATTGTTTCTTTTGTAGGTGCAGGATTATTGGGGCTGGCACATACATTCCCCTTCGTTAACCGATATACCCATGGTACTTTTGTAACAGCCATGCACGGTCACCTTGCCTTTTGGGGCGCCTATGGTATGCTCGTATTAGGAATGATATCGTATGCTATGCCCAATATGACCGGCAGAAAACTCTTTAACAACCCCAAAGGTTTATACGCCTTCTGGCTCTCCAATATTGGTATGATTGGAATGACAACTGCTTTTGCGGCCGTTGGGGTAGCCCAGGTTTATCTGGAGCGTAAAGTAGGAATCGATTTTATGCAGGTACAACAGGAACTGGAAATTCACTTCATCGTGTTAATCCTGTGTGCCGCGCTATTTACTGTGGGGGTTCTTATGTTCATCAGTAACTTTATGTCGTATGGGAAACCAACCGATGAAGCACTGGGAACCGAAACCGAATTCGAAGCCATCACCTAATATTAACAAACGGGAGCCCATTATACGGGTTCCCGTTTCATAAAATAGGATTATGAAAATTGCCAAAGAACCTTACTATAAAATATCAGGAAAAGAAGTAGAAGTCTTCCAGGCAGCGCACGACCAAAAACTACCCGTTTTACTCAAAGGTCCGACCGGCAACGGAAAATCGCGGTTTGTTGAATATATGTCCTGGAAACTGGATAAAGAGATTATTACAGTGGCCTGCCATGAAGAAACCTCTTCTACCGATCTTATAGGGCGTTATATTTTAAAGGGAACCGAAGCCGTTTGGCAAGATGGACCACTCACACAAGCTGTTAAAAGAGGGGCTATTATTTATCTCGATGAAATTGCAGAGGCCCGCCCCGATATCATCGTAGCCATTCACTCGCTGACCGATTATCGCCGTACCCTTTTTCTCGATAAACGGGGCGAAGAAATCAAAGCTGATGATAATTTTATGCTAGTGGCTTCCTTTAATCCCGGATATCAAAAAGGCTTTAAAGAGCTTAAACCTTCCACGCGTCAGCGTTTTGTGTCTTTGCATTTTCAATATCCCAAACCGGAAGACGAAATAGAAATCATCGTTAATGAAACCCATATCGATGTCCCTACCGCCAAGGCTTTGGTAAAAATCGCAGAAAAAATCAGAAACCTCAGCGAGTTGGGTCTTACGGAAACGGTTTCTACCCGGCTGCTTGTCGATGCAGCTAAAATGATCAATTCCGGAATCGGGAAACGGCTGGCTGCCGAGGTAGCTATTATACAACCGCTTACCGATGACGAGGAAATACTGAGCACACTTGTTGCCTTAACCGAACTCATGATCTGATGGAACTGGACCAGCTTCTCTTTAAAAAAGTTTCTAATTTTATTTCCAGGGTGCGTAACCGGCCATCGGAAGAAGAATTGAAGCGCACAGTCACTCTCGAAAGCTGTAGAGGTACCCTTACCCTGCTGGCTCAGGCTCTTACGGGTCGGGCTATAAAGATAGTGACGGCCGAAAGAGAAGGCGGATGGAAAGATGATTGTTTCTTCCTTCCCGCACAATTTTCAATGCTTCCAACCAAAACGCATAACGAACAACTGTATTGGTTCCGCGTTTTTTATCTGTCAACCCTGATTAACCACCACAAACACTTACCGGCCCCTGAGGAAAGTGTTCCCATATCGGCCAATTCTGCGCTTAACCGGGAAATCCTTTCCCTTTTATTTGATGAATTTCCCGTGTGGCAAACCAATTATACGAAGCTAAAACAATCTCTTCTGGATTTTTATCAAAAGAAAGAAACTCGAGATGATTATTCCTGGTTATTCGGGAAATGGATGTTGTCTTCCCGAGATCGGTTGCATGGAAATACAGATACGGATGCTGTATCTCAAAAAGGGCTTCCAAACCCGAAAACCGAAATACAGGCCAAACCGGTTGATGAAGTGAATTCTATTCAGGTAGATAAAAAAAAGCAACAGGATTATACCCTGATGCACAATTTTGAAAAAATAGAAACGGCCGAAGAATTTAATGGAACATGGCGTGATTTTGATGGAGACGATCAGTTAGAAGAGCATCAGGAAGCTTTACAGCAGATTACCATGCGCCATACCGTTAGGGTAGACGATGAAACGCATTCCGTGTACCAAAGCGAATTTATCGGAAATGCTGTTGTTCCCGATAGCGATGCGGTAAATACTACTCCGGATGCCCGATGCTATCACTATGATGAATGGGATCATCGGAAGCTCACGTATCGCAAAAACCACTGTACGGTATACGCATCAAAAGCCCGTCAAACCGACTCCGCTTATGTACAAAAAACTTTAGGGAATAACGGGATGATCCTGCGAAGCCTTTCTAAAGAGTTTGCTAATTTCTTTAACAAGCTTATCGAAGTAAAAAGACTCAATCAGGGTGAAATTCTGGACATGGATATCCTTACCGATGTTTTAACAGACATCAGGGCACAAAAGGCACCTACCGACAAAGTATATACTTCGAGAAGAAAAAGGGATAGAGATCTGGCCATTTTATTTCTTTTAGACTTAAGCCTCTCCAGCGATGGTTATACAGGCGGTAATCGGATTATCGATGTTGAAAAGCAAATTGCCATTCTTATGGGGGAGCTTTTAAGTAGTTACCATATTCCCTTCCAGATAGACGGGTTTTCATCAAAAACAAGAAATTATTGCTCCTATAGTACTTTTAAAAGTTTTGACGATTCCTGGTCAACCCAAAAAACAACTATTGGAGGGATTGCGCCGGAAGGTTATACCCGTATCGGTCCCGCATTAAGGCATGCCAAAACACTTATGGAACAACAGGATGCCCGTAAGAAATGGATTGTTGTTCTTTCGGATGGCAAACCCAATGATTATGATAAATATGAAGGTACCTACGGGATATCCGATATAAAACAAGCCCTTCGTGAACTAGAAAAAAATCACATACACACACATACCTTTGCCATCGAGGAAAAGGCTAAGTACTACCTGCCCCAGATCTTTGGCAAAGATTCTTATAATGTACTGTCTAATCCAAGAGAAATGCTTATTAGCATGACTCATTTTTGTCAACGAGTTATCACCACATAAATATTAAACAATGAAAGAGTTATTCAATAAAACCGTCGCCGAAACTGTCGCCGAAAATATCAAAACCGCTCATATATTTAAAAAATACGGAATCGACTTTTGCTGTGGCGGAGGAATTAGTATTCAAAAGGCCTGCGAAAAAAAAGGTGTTAATTACAACACACTTGAAAAAGAACTGCTCCAGGTAAATGATATCCCCGAGGGGTATAATTACAATCAATGGGATCTGGGCTTTCTCATAGATCATATTGTTCATATTCACCACAGCTATGTTAACGAATCCATTCCGCTTATTATACAGTATTCGGATAAGGTTGCGCAGGTACACGGGCATCATTACCCGGAAGTAATTAAAATAAATGAATTGTTCAGAGAAGTGGCCAACGAACTTGCCGGGCATTTGCAAAAAGAAGAGATTATACTGTTTCCCTATGTTAAAAAACTTCTCAGCTTACAAAAAGAAGGGAAAAAAGTTAGCCCTCCACCATTTGGAAGTGTAAATAACCCCATTCAAATGATGGAATTTGAACACGAATCTGCCGGTGATATTTTTAAAGAAATCAGCCGTATAACAAATCATTATACCCCGCCGAAAGGGGCCTGCAACACCTTTAAGGCACTCTACGCAAAACTGGAAGAGTTTGAAACCGATCTGCATAAGCATATTCACCTTGAAAACAATATTCTACATCCAAAAGCTCTTGCTTTGGAAGCATCATTGGTATCGCAATAATTTGTTTGGTTTATAAAAAAATAACTTGCCCTGTTCGCAGGGTGAGTTATTTTTGTAACCGATGAGAGGATTGTCCGGGCATATTGCAATTGCGTTGTTATACTTTTTACTGGCTGCTGTTCTGGGTGTGGTGTTACGCCTTTTCCCCGTTACAGGGATTCCCGTGCAATACCGATTCCTGGTTCATACCCATTCGCACATTGCCCTTTTAGGATGGGTGTATATTGCCCTTACTACATTACTCTATAAATTATACCTTGGGGCTTCCATAAAAAAACACCTGTATAAACGTATATTTTGGTTTACGCAATGTACGCTTATAGGAATGCTCTGTACCTTCCCTTTCATGGGATACGCATTATTTTCCATTATTTTTTCCACGCTGTTTTTACTGGTATCTTACTGGTTTACCTGGTTTTTTATGAAGTATACGCCCGGAGCTTTACAACAAAAAACTTCCTATTTGTTTGTCAGAGCCGGACTTTTGTATATGATTATTTCTTCTCTGGGTCCCTGGGCTCTGGGAGGGATCATGAGCACCCTGGGCAGCACCTCCATCTGGTATCGAATTGCCATTTATTTTTATCTGCATTTTCAATATAATGGTTGGTTTATTATGGCCCTAACGGGTATTTTCTTATTTGCTTTGGAATATGCCGGTTTTGCTTTTTCAAAGCGCACTTTAAAAAATGTATTTGTGCTTTTAAATCTGGGGATTGTTCTGAGTTTTTTTCTTTCCGTTCTCTGGACCGAACCACACTTTACGTTCGATTTGCTCGGAGCTTTGGGGGCCGTCCTGCAACTGCTCTCCATCTTAATACTGATTGCGCATTTGAAAAAAAAGAACACGGGAAAATTGATTTTCACTTCTTTTAATCGCGTTTTATTAATAACGGCAACTTCGCTTCTCTTTTTTAAAATGATTCTGCAACTTATAAGCGCACTGCCCTATTTTGTAAATCTAACCTATCGTATTCTCGATTTCGTTATCGGGTATCTTCATCTTACCTTTCTGGGAGTTGTGAGCTTTTTTCTATTTGCACTGCTCAATCATTTCAGGTTGTTAAACCTCTCCAAAAAAGGATATTACATATATCTGGCAGGGTTTATACTTTCTGAATTGTGTATTTTTTACAAGGGGTTTGTTATTTTAAAACAACAGGCTTTATTCGAAGAATATTTCCATACGCTGGTTTTTGTGAGTCTATTGATCCCGATTGGGATTTTCATTATCCTTATAAAGAGCTTCCTTTATAGAGCTTCTACAAAATTAAATACTTAATCTCTTAGATATCCAGCTGTATTTCCTCATTTACCGACAGATTAAACCTTTTTCGCATCAGGTGAACAAAAAGGTATAACAGAGGTGTATCTAACAGGGCTACCAGCACTTTAAAGATAAACCCGCTTATCAATAATCCGTAAAACATACTCCAGGGAAGTACTTCAAACAAGCAAAGGAGTAATACCACGGTAAAGGTATCTATAAACTGGGAAGTAAAGGTTGAAAAGTTATTCCGAAGCCACAGGTATTTTCCGTTGGTCAGAGCTTTCCAAAAGTGATAGATTCGTATATCGATATACTGAGCAAACAAATAGGCGAGCATCGACGCTAAAACCGCAATGGGAGATAAAGCAAACACCTTGGAAAAGATCGTATCGTTTACCGGAGAATTCGGAATTGCGGGAACCACATTGGCTATGATTATGATTCCCATGGAAAAAACAGAAGCAAAAATTCCCGCGGTTACTATTAGATTTGCTTTTTTCTTCCCGTAGATTTCAGAGATCAAATCGGTAATAAGAAAGGTTATCGGGTAAGGAAGAATCCCCACGGAAATCTCAAATAAGGGAGCTCCGAATAACTCCATATCCCCGAAAGGTCTCCAGAAAAAAAACTTTTGAAAAATCAGATTGGAAACTACCAGAGAGGTAATGAAAAGTGCTCCCAGAAACAAATAGATTTTAAAAGCCAGTTTTTTATCCTGTGTTTCCATCCTTGTTTACTTAATATTCAGCTCGAAAGGAAGTCGCGCCTGAATTCCTTTTTGCTCTGAGATTTTTTTAAGGTATTTAAGGATGTTGTACGCTTCCTGACCTATTTCTTCTACTACGGCCTTTTCTTTTGCAGAGGCCAGGGGAACACCGGAGAGTTCCTCGATAATATCTTCCACGCTGGTTTCATATACTGGAAAACTCCTGGTTTTATAAGTTTCCAATTCCGCCAGGGAAGCAGCTTCTGCAATAGCTTCTTCAAGTCCGCCGAGTTCATCTATCAATCCCAGTTTTTTGGCATCCGTTCCACTCCATACCCTACCCTGAGCAATACTATCTACCTGTGCAAGCGTCATATTTCTTCCCGTTGCCACCCGCTGTAAAAAGGTTGCATACACTTCTTCTATTCCCTCTTTAATAAAATCTCTGAACTCCTCGCTCATAGGTTCAAAAACACTATAACCGCTGGATTGTGCATTGGTTTCAACCTGTTCGGCATTGATACCGATCTTATCGGCTAAGCCTTTTATATTCGGAATGGTACCAAAAACCCCTATAGACCCCGTAATTGTAGTAGGTTCTGCGTAAATTTTATCGGCTCCTGCTGCTATGTAATAGCCACCGGAAGCAGCTACATCTCCCATCGATACCACCAAGGGTTTTTGTTTTTGTGTAAGCTCCAGCTCTCTCCAGATAATATCGGCAACCAGTGCCGCACCACCGGGAGAGTCAACCCTTAACACAACCGCTTTTATGTCATCGTCTTCACGGGCATCCCGAATGGCTTTTACCATAATACCCTGCCCTACAATTTCATCGTTCCCTTCGGCATACATAATTTCTCCCTGCGCATAGATTACTGCTACTTCATTCTTTATACCGGCAGCGTGTTTACTCTTGGATGCATACTGGGCGTATTTCTTGATATCTACATATTCTAATTCCTCTTCTTCTTTTAAACCGATGGTACGCCCCAATAAATCTTCATATTCATCCAAATATATCGTACCGTCAATAAGTCCTGATTTAATGGCTAATTCCGGCGATCGTGCACCCAGGTCATCGGCAATTTTATTCAGCTCGGATTCATCAAGATTCCGGCTCTCGCCAATATCCTTCAGTATGGAAGTCCAAAGCGATTCCAGTAATTCGGAGATTTGTTTCCTGTTGGCGTCGCTCATTTTATTGGCTAAATAAGGCTCTACGGCGCTCTTGTATTTTCCATGCCGTACCACTTCTACCTTAACACCCGTTTTTTCCTGAATGTCTTTAAAATAAAGAACTTCCGATGCCAGGCCCCGGAAATCCATTTCTCCAACCGGATTTAAAAAAACCGAATCGGCAACCGAAGCGAGGTAGTAGTCTTTTTGAAGAAAGAAATCGCCATAGGCATACACGAATTTACCCGATTTTTTAAAATCCTTCAAGGCATTTCTCATGGCCTGAGTCTGAGCCATGCCTGCCATTAAAAAATTAGAGGTAATACTAATCCCCTTTATTTTATCATCGGTTTTGGCTTTCCTTATGGCATTTAACACATGATTCAACCCATTGTACTCTTCAAACTTATAATTAAAATCGGTAAGTTTATAGGAGCCGCCATAGTCTTTTAAAGGTTCCGTAAATTTCAATTCCAGCACCGAATTATCCGGAATAACAATCTTATCTCCTCCCCGTCCCATGAGGGCCCCTAAAATCATAAACATAAAAAACAATATGCCGAGTGCAATGAGGGTTCCCAGGATGGCGGCCAGTAAATTTCTAAGAAAATTCATTCGATCTTAAAACTTATTAACAATACGGACAAAGATAAACTTTTGTGAATTTGTTTTGTTTACTTTGCCTGAAGATTATGAATAATTTAAGACGCGTATATCTATCTCTGGGCGGTAATCTGGGAAACAGGTTGTTTTATTTACGCAGTGCATGTAAAGAATTGCAACAGCAAGCGGGAAGTATTGTGGCTTATTCTTCCATTTATGAAACACCTGCCTGGAAATTTTCCGGTTTCGATTTTTTGAATGCCTGTGTAGCTATCGATACACAACTCCATCCGCAGGAATTACTCGATGTAATACTCAATATAGAAGAAAAGCTGGGAAGGAAAAGAAACAAAGAAAGCGGTTATCAGTCCAGGACCATGGATATTGACATTCTCTATTACGAAAACGAGATTGTAAATGCTTCCGAACTAAAAATTCCACATCCGTATATACAGGACCGCAAATTCGTATTGCAGCCCTTACTACAAATAGCTCCGGATTTTGTACATCCGGTTCTAAAAAAAAACACGGGGGAATTACTGGAAATTTGCAAAGACCATAGCGTTCCCATACGTACCGAATTTGAATTACTCTCCCGAAGAGAAGACAATTTTTCTTCGTTTAACTTTATAGCTATCGAAGGTAATATCGGGGCTGGTAAAACTACACTGGCTACAAAAATAGCAGACGATTTTAACGGGAAACTAATTTTAGAGCGCTTCGCAGACAATCCCTTTCTTCCTAAATTTTATAAAGACCAGCAGCGTTATGCCTTTCCGCTGGAAATGTCTTTTCTGGCAGATCGATATCAGCAGTTTTCAGACGATACCTCACAACTGGATCTGTTCAAGAATTTTATGGTGAGCGATTACGATATTTTTAAGTCGCTCATTTTTGCGAAAGTAACGTTGCAGGAGGAGGAGTTTAAATTGTATAGAAAGGTGTTTAACTTTATGTATAATGAGGTTGTAAAACCGGATGTCTATGTATACCTCTACCAAAGTACCGAGCGGCTTTTGGAAAATATCAGGAAGCGAGGCCGAAGTTATGAACAAAATATTCCGGCAGATTATTTAGATAATATCAATCGAAGTTATTTTAATTTTATTAAAAGCTATAAAGACCTCAATGCCCTGGTGATAGATATTACGGATATGGATTTTGTAAAAAATCCATTGGATTACGATCACATTATTTCAAAAATCCACGAGTTTTACGATAAAAAAACCCGATAAAAGCTGCTAATTTTAACATTTCCTTATGTTTTTTTTGCATTTTACAAAAACGTTTTATTAATTAGCCTCGCTGAATTAAAAAACTAGCTAACTCAAACTTTATAATTCAACCAAAAAAGAACTCGTTTATACCGGGTTCTTTTTTATTTAATATTATTTTACCTGGTGAGGAGGCTAAAAAAATGCCAAAGAACCACACCCGCACTTACCGAAATATTCAGCGAGTGTTTGGTTCCGAATTGAGGAATCTCGATGACCTTATTACAAGCGGAAACAACATCCTGCGAAACGCCCTTTACTTCATTCCCGAACACAACGGCATACCTGGAATTCCTATCCACTGTGGTGTTCTGTAATAACGTTGCTCCCTCAGCCTGTTCGACGGCTATTGTAATCACGCCTTCGTTTTTAAGTTTTTCAATAAGCTCAGCCGTATGTGCTACATATTCCCAGCTCACACTTTCGGTTGCTCCCAAAGCAGTTTTGCGAATATCTTTATGCGGGGGAACCGCCGTAATACCGCAGAGGTATATTTTTTCGATGAGAAAGGCATCGGCCGTTCTGAAAACCGAACCAATATTGTTCAGGCTTCTTATATTGTCTAAGACTACTATTAACGGTGTTTTTGATGCCTTTTTAAAATCTTCAACCGTCAGGCGGTCCAATTCGCTGTTTTTAAGTTTTCTCATCTTCTCAATTTCTTCACACGTACGCTCAGACAGAAACTTATTGAAAATTATTAACAATGCCTTTTTTCAACAGGTTTTTGCTCGAAAAAAATGTAATTTCGCATACATCGCAGTGGCAAAAATAACTTAAAATTGTTAACCCTTGGGAGCGTCATCTAAAAGTAAAAAAGAAACCCCCTTAATGAAGCAGTACAATCAGATCAAGGCGAAATATCCTGATGCTTTACTGTTGTTTCGCGTGGGTGATTTTTATGAAACTTTCGGAGAAGATGCCATAAAGGCAGCGCGTATTCTGGGAATTGTACAGACATACCGGAACAATGGAGGCGATAAGACCGAATTGGCCGGTTTTCCGCATCATTCGTTAAATACCTATCTGCCAAAATTAGTAAAAGCCGGAGAGCGGGTAGCTATCTGTGATCAGCTGGAAGATCCTAAGCAAACAAAAACCATTGTTAAGCGAGGGGTAACGGAACTGGTTACACCCGGAGTTGCCCTGAGTGATGATATTCTTACGGCTAAAAGCAATAATTTTTTGGGTGCGCTGCATTTTGGAAAAAAATTATTGGGAATTTCTCTTGTTGATGTTTCCACGGGAGAATTTTTAACGGCTCAGGGAGATCAGGAATACATAGATAAATTGCTACAAAATTTCAACCCCAGTGAATTACTGATTTCCAAAAATCACAAAACCGCTTTTAAAGAACTTTTTGCCGATCGTTTTCATACGTTTTATCTGGAAGATTGGGTCTTTCAGGAAGATTATGCCTTTGAAACGCTGACCCGTCATTTTAAAACCACTTCCCTAAAAGGATTTGGTATAGACAACCAGCCATATGGAATTATAGCCTCCGGAGCGGTACTGCATTATCTCTCCGAAACGCAACACAATCAGTTGCAACATATTGCCCGGATTAACCGGATTGTACAGGATACCCATGTGTGGATGGATCGATTCACGATGCGCAATCTGGAACTCTATCAAAGTAATTCGATGAATGGGGTTACCCTGATCAATGTTATCGATAAGACTATTTCACCCATTGGGGGTAGAATGTTAAAGCGATGGATGGCGCTTCCCCTTAAAGATCTCGATGCAATTTCAGAAAGACATCAGGTGGTTCAAAGCCTGTTAAACAATTCTGAATTACATAACAAACTCGAGTATCATCTTAAATATATCGGTGATATTGAACGTCTTATTTCGAAAGTGGCAACGGGAAAAATTAATCCCAGGGAAGTCATACAGTTAAAAAACTCTCTGGAAGCTATCGTACCCATTAAATCCATGGCTGAAAACGCAGTAGACAAGGCATTGCAAAAAATGGGAAAAGCACTGCACGACTGTCAGGATATCCGGGCGAGAATCAAGGAAATGCTACTCGAAGAGGCTCCTGTAAATATATTGAAAGGCCCTACTATTGCTTCCGGATATCACGCCGAGCTGGATGAGTTGCGTTCCCTTTCGGCTTCCGGTAAAAAATATCTGGACGATATGCTTGAAAGGGAAACCCAACGAACCGGGATCCCCTCTCTTAAGATTGCTTCCAACAATGTTTTCGGGTATTATATAGAGGTGCGAAATGCCCATAAAGACAAAGTTCCGGAAGAGTGGATCCGAAAGCAAACACTGGTCAATGCAGAGCGTTATATAACCGAAGAGCTCAAAGAATACGAAACTAAAATTATCAGTGCGGAAGAAAACATTGCCGTTTTAGAGCAACAGCTGTTTACACAACTGGTTGTTTGGCTGCGGGATTATATAGCTCCGGTGCAACAAAATGGAAAAACCATTGCTCAGCTGGACTGCTTGTGTGGTTTTGCCAAACTGGCCAGAGATCATCAATATACCTGTCCGGAGATAAATGAGTCGTTTTCCCTGGATATCAGAGCCGGTAGACATCCGGTTATCGAAAGACAACTTCCCCTGGGAGAGCACTATGTAGCCAACGATGTATATCTAGATACTAAAGAACAGCAGATCATCATGATCACCGGGCCCAATATGAGTGGTAAATCGGCTATTTTAAGACAAACGGCATTGATTGTTTTATTGGCTCAGATGGGAAGTTTTGTCCCTGCCGAAAAAGCTTCCATCGGGCTTATTGATAAAATTTTTACCCGGGTTGGTGCCAGTGATAATATCTCCATGGGCGAGTCTACCTTTATGGTAGAAATGAATGAAACCGCCTCTATACTAAACAATATTTCCGAACGAAGCCTGGTTTTACTGGATGAGATCGGGAGAGGCACCAGTACCTACGACGGTATATCAATTGCGTGGGCCATTTCGGAATATTTGCACGAACACCCCTATAAGCCCAAAACCCTGTTTGCCACACATTATCACGAACTCAACGAAATGACCCAAACCTTCGAACGCATTAAAAATTACAATGTGGCCGTCCGGGAATTAAAAGACAATGTACTTTTTCTCAGAAAACTGGTGGCCGGAGGTAGTGAACACAGTTTTGGGATCCATGTAGCCAAAATGGCGGGGATGCCGCACCAGGTAGTGCACAAGGCAAATAAAATCCTTAAAAAACTGGAGAAGTCGCATTCCGGTGAGGAACTCACCGATCAGTTAAAAAGTGTTCAGAACGATATGCAATTGAGTTTTTTTAATTTGGATGATCCGCTTTTACAGGAAATCAAAGACGAAATCGTACATCTGGATATCGATACACTTACCCCGGTGGAGGCCCTTATGAAACTCAATGAGATAAAGCGAATGTTGGTAAAACAGAAAAAGGCATAAACCCCTTGTAAAGTACCGATGTAAATTTGATTCTTTTTGCCTAAAATCCTTTGCTTTTTGTTGAAATGTTTTAAATTTGCATCCGCATTAATGGAAATGCATGTTCTTAAAAAACGCGAAAATAGCTCAGTTGGTAGAGCGCAACCTTGCCAAGGTTGAGGTCGCGGGTTCGAATCCCGTTTTTCGCTCTTTATAATAAAAGTCCGGCTCGGGTGGTGGAATTGGTAGACACGTTGGACTTAAAATCCAATGGGCAGTAATGCCCGTGCGGGTTCAAGTCCCGCCCCGAGTACGAAAAAGCCGAGATGTATGTCTCGGCTTTTTTATTAGAGAAAGAGGAAAAACCGGTTCTTTACCGGTCTAAGTTATCCTGTATTACTTTATCTGTTTTTAACTTTTGAAAAATGGTTTTAGCTGATTTTTCAGCGAATAAAGCGGGACCAAATGAGCTACTTGAATTAAATGTGGCTTTCCAAACCTCTTTTTTTGTGGCAACATCAATTCCCGTCAGTTCATAGGTAGCCGATTGAAGCCCTCCATTATAGTATGATAAATTTGTAGGCTTAAAAACAAGGACAATATCTTTTTGGTCGGCTTGAACCGCATCATCAATTCTCGAGTTCATATAATCACTTTGGTTCAGTGCCAGTTTTTCAGGTCTTTGTTCAATAAGTAGAAACTCAACTTTCCTATTTTCATTATTAAATTCTACAATTAATTTTTCCTTTAATTTTTCAGAAAAATTCTTTGTATTATATTTTACATAAGGAATTACTATAAGCGGATTTACATAGGGTTCCTTAATAGCAGCTTTGTCTACCACAGATTTGATCGATACTCCACAACCTGCCAGTAAAATAAAAGTTAAAAATAAGGTAATCTGTTTGTTCATTTAGTTTCGTTTTAATTTTAGCTAATTATGGCATTTCATTTAACTATTAAATTAATAAAACCACCGGTATTTATGTGGAATTTTCCAAAAGGAAAACCCGAAGTAATGAGCTATACACGGTGTTGTGTGTTGGTTTTATTCCAAATTATTCCAGCCTTTCATTCCGTCTCTTTTGAGTTGTAACACCAAGAAGAGAAACAAAGTACCCAGAAGTCCAATTAGAGAAAGAACTCCAACTCCATCATAAATATTTATAGAAAGAGTAACAAGACTTGTGAATACAATTCCCCAAAAACCCCATTTTTTCCAATAGAAAAGTGATAAGATAAAAACTATATCGGCTACAGATAACATTCCAAAGAGGAAATTCCGTGGTTCCAAATTGCTGAATTCAGGGTCAATTAATACAGTTTTCAAATGATAAGAATCAGTAATAAAAAAAGTAGCTAATAGTAAAGTTACCAAAAAGTGTCTTTTTTTGTTTGAGTCAATAGTGATCATTAAATATTCACTTTTAAACTTGTACACAACGGTTTTGGCTATTGTTTCGTTACGGAATGGTACGCGAGTATCATTCCGCCGTAACCATAAATTTAGCAAAAAGGCTTGAAATTCCGATTAGGAATTTCAGCCGTAATGAACTATAGCCGTTGTTACCCAACGTTTTTTATCATTTCATTTATTCTTTTTTCCGCTTCTGCTTTTGTGATTCCATCGTAGTAATCTTTAACGAATGGATGTTCAAAATCTTTATGAGGAAAAATTTCAGGTCTACTATTTCCTTTTTTGGTCATTACATCACAAGGAATTGACATAGTGTCGCTGTATTCAGGAATATTGCTACAAAGCCAACCAAAATACCCAGTTTCGTGGTTTTCTTTGTCAAAATTTGCTTTATAATCTGAATAGCTTTTCTCGCTTAACGAAACCCAAAGTCCATAATCCAAGTTTTCGCAAGTATCAATCACTTTTTGAGTCAGAGTTACTCTTATAAATCGGTCGATTTGGTCTTCGTAATGAATTTCGCAAAAGTCAGAGTCCAATGTCCCAAGTTCGGACTTTCCTTGGTCAGAAAGGAAATCATAATTTGCTGGCGATTTAAAAGCCAAAGCTGGCCAATCCGAATGGACTTGTCCACATTCAAAGCATTTAAATTCCGTTGGCTTATTTTTCTTCTTTTTCCAGAACATTATTCATTCGGTATAGTTACAAACCCAGTCCAAATCATAACTATGTAGATTAGACACATTATTGATGCTATGTTAAAAATAATTGGTGCCTTTTCAACCAATCCTGTTTTGTTTCTGACATGAAAGTCTTTTAATCTTCCAGTTAGAATTGGTCCGACTTTTCTAAAAAAGAAAAATCCGAAAATCATAAATAATGTAAGTCCAATTTTAAATCCCAATTTCGGTTGCTTTAAATGTTGGGTAACGGGAGCTTAACGTAGTTGACGTTCAGCGGTTCGTTTTTGTAAATTTATTTAAAAAAAGCGAATTGCGGGTGAACGTTACCAAAATTACATTTAAGTGATGATGGTGTTCGTTAGTGCAACACATACTGCAGGCAAGGCTGCGAATTTCAGCGTAAGCGGGTTAGGGATTAGGTAATTTTGGTTTAGCCCTCCCGATGGAGTTCATTTCCATTTTAGCGGGGCTTTGCCTTGTGCAAAGTATAGCTCAATTGGTCAGCCTTGGCTGAATGAACTCCATCGGGAGGGCTATGCGTAGTGCGGGATTTCAAGGCATGAACCTTTCAAGTTGCACGGACGGTAGCCAAAGCTGTGTCTTTGGCTTTAAATTTACAAAACTAAAGGCAAAGCGTAGCTTTGGCGGGCTATGAAATTCCGATCTTTCGTTTCGTACTACACCCCGCATTACGTATAGCTCGTGTTATCGGCTTTTTCTTCATCTTCAATCAAGGTAATTATCAGTTTTTTTCGTTTCAATTCCACTTTCACGTGTTCTCCTTGCTTAAAACCCAACTTTTCCAACCATTTCCCTTCCATCCTAATTTCAGGAATCCATATTTCATCATAGGTTCTTCTGCGATGTTTGGGCTGGATTTTAATTTTTTTCATTTTTTTATAATTCACTCAATTATTTTCGATTTTGGAAAATTAGATTTCGTTTTACGAAAACATATAAGCAAATATAGAAAACTTTTTCAAAATTAAGTTGATTTTGAATCAATTATATTTGCACAATACGAAACTTAGTTGATTAAATGTCCAAACAACGGTATAATAGAATAAAAATAGTTCTTGCTGAAAAAGAGCAGTCTGCAAAGTGGTTAGCAGATCAGTTGGGCAAAGACAAATCAACAGTTTCTCGTTGGTGTACTAATGATATGCAGCCGTCAATTGAAACATTTTATGAAATCGCTAAGGTTTTGGATGTTGAGGTAAGAGAGTTGTTTGTGGCTACAAAAAGCTCATAATCAAGAAAGAATGTCAAACAACTGAGAAATTAAAATGGCTAACATAAATTGGGTAAGAGTATATAACAGGTTGTTGGAAATTATTAATCCTGGAGATGACCAACATCCAAATTATTTCTCGGGTAGCAGATTCATTAATATAGTTAGGGAGACCGATAATTATCACCCGACTTATTCTCAATACATTGAGAAAATGAAGTCTGATGGGTTAATGAAATCAAGAAAGGATTACTTCGTTGATATTTTAGAGTCCTTCAATCCTACGGAAAGAGTTGAGATTATCAAATCAATTCTATCTATTTGTCAAAATGTAGATGTACTTAAAAGTGGGATTGAAGATGAATTAGGTCTGTCCCTAAACAAACATAAAGAAGAACCCAAACCATTACAGAAGGAAGACAACGGTGTAAACCTAAAAAATGAACAAGGAAGTTGGTGGGGAGAAGATTTACTTGGACTGCCTTCAGAAGAGGAATACGAGCAACATTTTCAAAAATTGATTCAGAAACGAATGGATCAAGCGGAGCCATATTTACAGCAACTTGTTCATGAAGGAGTTGTCAAAATGAATATTGAAACATTGAGAGCTGAGTTTCGGAAGTATTATGAAGCGAAGGAAAATGTTGGGGATCTTCAAATTAAGGATGGTGATTTTGACTTAGAAGATGGTGATTTAAAAGTGATGCCCGATATTGAATTTGAGGATTTCGAAAAGTTCACAAAGAGGTTCAGAGATTTTGCGAGTTTTATGAAAGAAAAAGGTATGATTCCAAACAAAGATGCAGACATTGATAAAATTGTCAATCATGGTAATATGATTGTTAATCAACAATCAAACATATCGGAGCAGTCTGTTAATAAAACTCAAACTGTCAAAGAGCCAGAAACAGCTCAGAACATTAATTGGACGAAATGGGGGGTTATTGCTACTGTAGCTATAGGAATTATTACAATAATCATAATGCTAGCATCTTCCTAAGTCGTTTACTTTCAATTGCCGATAACGGGAGGGCTAAACGTAGTTGACGTTCAGCGGTTCGTTTTTGTAAATTTATTTAAAAAAAAGCGAATTGCGGGTGAACGTTACCAAAATTACATTTAGGTGATGATGGTGTTCGTTGGTTCAGCACGTACTGCAGGCAAGGCTGCGAATCTCAGCGTAAGCGAGTTAGAGATTAAGTGATTTTGGTTTAGCCCTCCCGATGGAGTTCATTTCCATTTTAGCGGGGCTTTGCCTTGTGCAAAGTATAGCTCAATTGGTCAGCCTTGGCTGAATGAACTCCATCGGTTTGGCTATGATTTCGGCGTGGAATCGTCCGCAGGACTATTCCGCGTAAGAAATCAGTTTAAATATAGGTTTTACTTTTGGTTTTTGCACTGTCGCCACGCTGAATTATAGCCGTTGTTACCTGCTGGCTTTTATTCTTTTACAGATTCCAATTCCGTTTTCATTCTTTTTCCACAATCGGTCAGCTTTTCAACCAGAGTCGAGTCAGTTTTTGTTGAGACTAATTTATTGTCAGCCATTTTTTTAAACTCGTATTTATCGCCAAAAGTAATCTCGTAAATCGTGTCAGAATAGGTCATTTTAATTGGGTCATATTCAACTTTTTCAGTCGGATAATTTTTCTCGTATTTTCCCCATTCTGCAAAGTATTCTCGATACTTTATTTTTAATATTTTGTCTCCATTCCAATATATTTTTTTACTTGAATAACCTAATTCCGCTTGATATTTTGAGTCAATTAATTTCAGTTCGTCATTGTAATAATATCCAAAAAGACCACCACCACAAAGTGACATATTTGGATAGAATTTTTTAGTCAAAATTCCATTGTCAAAAAGCGAGTCAATTTCTATTATTGTAAATTCAGTTTTCTGCTCTTGTTTAATTTCTTTTTGAAGGTCGGATTTTAATTCAACCGATTCTTTTCCTGATTCTGTTTTACAGGAACTTAAAGTCAAAATCAGAAATATTATTTTTAAACTGTTCTTCATTTCAGCTTGCAGGTAACGGGAGGGCTAAACGTAGTTGACGTTCAGCGGTTCGTTTTTGTAAATTTATTTAAAAAAAAGCGAATTGCTGGGTGAACGTTACCAAAATTACATTTAGGTGATGATGGTGTTCGTTGGTTCAGCACGTACTGCAGGCAAGGCTGCGAATCTCAGCGTAAGCGAGTCAGAGATTAAGTGATTTTGGTTTGGCCCTCCCGATGGAGTTCATTTCCATTTTAGCGGGGCTTTGCCTTGTGCAAAGTATAGCTCAATTGGTCAGCCTTGGCTGAATGAACTCCATCGGACTTGTGTATGGGACGTAGCGTGTAAAAAGACACTAACTTTTCGGATTAACACAGAGCCGAATTTTTATATTTTGTTTTTATCTTTTCTATTTTAAAAGCCAAATTAAAAATTTGGCGGTCTTTGTAAATATGCATAAGCCTTTACGTTAAGCACATATTAGCTATGTTTTATACACCGTGTTAGGCACAGTTATTTATTTTCATATGCAGAGTCTTCATATTCATCTACAACTTCATCATTATGTAATTTATCTTTGGGCATATTTTTTAATAATGAATATTTTTCGATGTAAGGTTTGAATTTTTCAATTCCGTTTTCGCTCAAACAATTATAAAATAACCATAAAAGTTCATAATCAGATAATTGAGCTCTTATCATTGAAGTATATCTATACCTTGTATTGTGATTAGGTGAACTGTAACTTATCAAGTCAATATATTTTGTATCATTTGGAGAAGTTCCTAATTCTGTATGAGTATGAAATTCAGTTTCATCAACCAATTTTATAATCCTATAAAGATTTCTAAAATAGTGTCCAAAATCAGTTTGTACAGATTCATAGAATTTTAAATAGTTCGAGTTTAAATCTTCTTCATTGTCAAATTCAGATAACATTTTTTCATATCTCTCTTTAAAAACGTCTCTTCCTTTTATCGTAATTGTTTCATATTCAAAACCATTTTCTATCGCTCTACTCAATGCCTTTATTCCTCCATCCATCATTTTCTTTCTTTGAATATCTAAGTCTATAGAATCCACAATTTGATGATGTAAAGAAAGTAGATTGAAAAATGTATTTTCAAATCTCTGAAGCCTCAAGGTTTTATTTTGAATAGTAAATTCTTTCCGTGTATTTTTTAACTCTTTTCTTTGTAAGGTGAGTTCCTTTTTTTGAAGGAAAATCGTGTAAATAATACCTCCTAAAGCTAATCCAGAAAAAAGGGAGTTGATTGCACCAAAAGAATCCCCAAATGTTCCTCGAATTGTCCAATTAGAAAATTTCCATTTCAGAACTAACATAGAAGTAATCCACGCAACAAATATTATTACGAATAGGATATAAAGTCCAATTATGTTGTCTTTCTTTTTCTTAGTAGTCATTCCTTAATTGTGCCTAACGGTCTCGTATAACCGTCAGTTACGGGTTAAAATACGCAGACTTTTCGGTTTGGCACTGACTTTAGCAATTCCGAGTGGATTCGGACGTAGTCGAATCCGCCGTAATTGCGGTTATACATTGTTACCAACTGTGTTTTCTTTTCGGTATTTTATGTAAAATATAAATTTCATCATCTTCCCAAATTTCAATTGTGTCTGGTATTTCAGGAAGTTTTTCAGATTTCTTAATTTCTTCTGCATTTTTCGCAGTTTCTTCTTCCCATTTTAAGATGTCGGATAAACTCCTTACATATACAACTTTTATATTTATTAATGAATATTTCGTGTCAATTTCAAATACAGCAGTTCTTTTTGAATCTTTAAAAAATAATTCAGCATTTTGAATTTTAGAGTGCCTTGGAATTTTACCCAAGTTAATTTTAAAAATACTGTCTCCGTAAATTGATTCGGAATCATATTCGGCTGAAGTTGGCTTTAAGAATTTTCCATCGATTTTTAATCCAACGTTTTCTTTTTTTCCGTAATAGTAAATCTGTGTCAGATTGCTCGAATCAGATTCAATGTCTTTTTCTATTTCTAAAATTCGATTTCTAATTTTTTCTTTATCCTCGAATTTCATTACTTTCCATTTCCAAGCAAGCTTTTTATTATTTACTGTATCAATGTTTTTTTCGAAATGCACTTTGATATCAGATTCAGATATTGATTTGTATTCAGATTCTTGACTGTAAAGGTCAAATCCGAATATCAATATCAATATTAGAGTGAGTTTTTGCATTGTTGGTAACGGGAGGGCTAAACGTAGTTGACGTTCAGCGGTTCGTTTTTGTAAATTTATTTAAAAAAAAGCGAATTGCGGGTGAACGTTACCAAAATTACATTTAGGTGATGATGGTGTTCGTTGGTTCAGCACGTACTGCAGGCAAGGCTGCGAATCTCAGCGTAAGCGAGTCAGAGATTAAGTGATTTTGGTTTAGCCCTCCCGATGGAGTTCATTTCCATTTTAGCGGGGCTTTGCCTTGTGCAAAGTATAGCTCAATTGGTCAGCCTTGGCTGAATGAACTCCATCGGTTTGTGTATGGTTCGTTGTGGAATGATCCAAAGGATTATTCCGCTAACAAAATATATAAAGATTATTGAGAGTGCGTGTCAGTTCTAAAGTAGCAATGAACTATACACTTTGTTACCTACTGTTGCGATAAATATCTTTCTTTAATAATTTTTAAGTGACGGAGTTCGTGTCCTACAATATGATAAACAAAAGCTCTCACGGTTCTTTCGTTTATTATTCTACCGTTTTCATCTGTACCAGATCCTTTTCTATCGAAACTTTCTTTAGGTAAATATTTAAATAACGTAATAGTTCCTTTTCTCACAGCCTCATATTCTTCGAAAATACTTTCTAGAGTTCTTTCGTTTGCCATTGAGTATTTTGCATAGTCATCCTGTTCAAAACCGGGAACAGGAGTAGAATCGTTTCTGGCAAATCGCATTGCTCTACAAGAAAAAATGCGCTCGTCATCTATATTGTGAACGAGAATTTCTTTTATAGTCCATTTATTCTTATCATATCTGTATAATAATTTTTCAGTTGGTAAGCTATAGATTAAGTTCTTTATATCAATAAAATTGTCCCAAAGTTGAGTGAGTATATCTTTGTCAGGATCAATTAATGACATATAAATTTCGGAGTATGAAGGATATTCTGAAGGTTTAGGTTTTTGAATTTTTCTCATATGATTTATTATTGATAATAATTTTTGGCCCACTTTTTCGCCCATTTCCCGAGTGGATAAATCAGTTCATATAGTTGTTGTCCTTGCCTGGTTAGTTGATAGCCATTTAAGGATCGTTCAATTAGGTAAGCATTGGTTAGTTCCTTTAATCTTTTATTTAAAGTTGTAGGTGAAATGTTTTCACAATACTCTTGAAGTTTTCTAAATGTGCTTGGTCCATTGTTGAGATGCCAAATAATTCCCATAGCCCAACTTCTTCCGAGTAAGTCAAACATAACCATTATCGGCTGCCCTGTTTTTGAACCTCTGACTGGTTTTCCAGGAATTGGTTGAGTTTCGTTTTTCATAACGCTACATATTAAGTAGCAAAGCTACGAAAAGCGTAGCAAAAACTAAAATTTTATGGATTAAATTAGAATGTTATTTGGCAATTGTAGGTAACGGTTTTGTGTAAGCGTCAGTAACGGGAAAATGCGTGAGTACTTTCCGCTGACGCACCTAATTCAGCCGTTATTGCGCTTACACGTTGTTGTAAACAGTTATTTATGATAAATCTTGTACTAATTCAAGTTCTCCAACATAAGCTCCACTAACAGTTCCGAAATCAACAGTTTGAAAAGTAAATGTCAATGTGTAAATGTTTCCAGAAATTTCAACTACTAAGCTTCCACTGGTTATTTGGTCTTCATCAATGTCACTGGAACTGGTAACACAGTTATTAGTAACAACAACATTTGTAGCTATATTTGTTTCGTTTAGCGAAGGTTCACTTGTCATCAATTCATAATTATATGTTCCAGCTTCTAGTTCCGTTATAGAACTTGACCTAATATTAAAAATTACTCCTTGGGTTAAGTCATTTGAAAAATCGCAAGCATCTCCATGCCATTCATTATTTAATATTGTTCCGTTTAAAAGGTAAATTGCATGAGCGCTATTATTAACTCCATCTGTTGCAGAAATGATATATCCATTTGGTGTTGAATATTCAGTTCCATTAATTGTAAATTCAGAGTCCACTTGAGGATTTTCATCAGGTGTATTATCATCATCTGAAGAACAAGACATAATTGATAATCCGATAAATAATGTCAGGAATAAGTTCAGTTTTTTCATTCGTAATATTTGGTTTTAATTGTTTACAACGGTCTCGGCTATGATTTCCTTTAGTTTTACTTCATCTAAATTTACAAAAAGAGTAGGTAACTTATTATGATTCTCAGATAAAATCTAAGCAACGATTCAGCACCTACTCTTTATTTAATAGAACTCGAATTAGATATTCGGGATTTTAAGCCCATTATAAAGGAAATGAGTCTATTAAGAATTAAAACTATTCAAATTTATGAAAAAACAAGTCACTTACATTGGAGTAGACGTAAGTAAGTCTACATTGGACGTATGCGTATTAGAGCAAGGAAATTCTCCAGAACAATTTGAGATTAGAAATAACAAGAAAGACATTGTTAACTTCTTTAAAAGTTACCAATTTGAATTGGTAAGGGTGTGTTGTGAGAACACAGGTAAGTATAGTTGGTTATTACTTGATTTACTCACCAGAATGAGTATTACGATTTATCAGGTTAATGGTTTACATCTAAAGAGAAGTATGGGTTTAGTCAGGGGTAAGGATGATATTATAGATGCCTATAGGATAGCATTATTTATATCAAAAAGCCATCAAGATTTAACACCTTATCAAGAGATGGACAAGGAGCTAGTGAAGATAAAGGTTCTGTTGAGTCATCGAGATTTACTGGTAAAGCAGCGAGCACAACATAAATCCATTATAAAAGAAAACGAAACATTAGAGACACTTGGTATAGACGGTCTTGACAGCGATTCTCAAGCGATTGTAGGTTATTTAACGGAAAAGATAAAGCAGTTGGAGAAACGAATAAGGCAAATCGTTAGAACAAGCCATATCCTTAGGAAACAGAATGAAATAATAACCAGCATTCCAGGAGTTGGTTCTATAGTTTCATGGCACGTATTGGTGAAAACCAATGGATTTAAAAGAATAACAAAAGCTAAGAAGTTTGCTTGTTATTCAGGAGTAGCGCCATTTCATATTAAATCAGGTAGTTCCATTTACTCAAAACCTAAGGTTTCGCATTATGCTGACAAATCGATGAAGAAGCTATTACACATGGCTGCTATAACAGCTGTTCATATGGAAAACGATTTAAGAGATTATTACCTAAGAAAATTAGATGAGGGCAAGAATAAAATGTTAGTTTTAAATGCTGTTAGGAATAAAATTATCCAAAGAATATTTGCAATGACGAAATCAGGAAAAAAGTATCAATTTAATTTGGAGTTAACATAGATATCGTTGCGGAAAAATCCGCAGGATTCTTTCCGCCGTAGCCGAAAGATAGCAAATTGCAATGAATTCCGATTAGGAATTCAGCCGCAATGAATTATAGCCATTGTTAGCTGCTGCCTTTTATTAATTTACTACTAAAACTCAAATCTTGTATTTCAACATTGTGTTTGATTGAGTCCTCAATATTTTCTTGGTTAAACAATACGATTGCTATTTTTTCATTATTCCCTTTTTCCTTTCTGTCTCCGAAAACGACACTTCTTAATTCAATCATATTGTAAATTAAACGACTACATATTTTGGTCATTTTAAAATCTCTTTCAGGGTCAAACAATTTGGTTTTAACTATTGTTTCTTTTTCCTTATCGTTATAGATTTGATAAGACGCAGAATTAGATAAATCAAAGTTTATTTCCTCTTTTAAGGATTCTGCATTTAAAATATGAATTGAGCTGAAATTTGGAAAAACTCTCATAGTATGTTTGTAGGCGTTGTACTCATCTCTTTTTGAGAAATCGTTAGCTAAAACTTTAATAATTTTTTTAATTGATTCAATACTTTCTTTGACTGTGTTTTGATAGTCTTGATTAAACTTTTCTTTCGAGAAAGTGCCAATATAGAACAAGTATTGTCCAACGCTTACTTTATGCTCAAGGAACTCAACCATTTCGTCAAGAAGACTTAATTTCAATTTTCCATTAGCGATGTATTCTATCTTTTTATAATTCTGTTTCCAATTAGATTTAACCAAGGCTCTTAAAACGTTTGTGTTGTCAGGTATTTTTCCGTTTTTTGGTAAAAAAGCAAAAAAGAATTCAAAAAAGGTTTCTATCGAATGGAAATAATTCTGTCGTAAATCTGCTTGTAAAATGAATTTTGTGTTTTTTGTCAGCGGTATTTTAACGTCCTTAATTCCAAGTTCGTTTTCTTGAATTGTAGTATTTAAACTTTCCGTGTTTGATAACAAGTGTTTTAAATAAATCGCTCGAACTTCGTGGTATTCTTTTAAATATGAATTGTAAAAATTTTTGTAATCAGTTTCCAATGTAGTTCGGTTTCCAAGGTTGCAGCTAACGGGAGGGCTAAACGTAGTTTACGTTCAGCGGTTCGTTTTTGTAAATTTATTTAAAAAAAAGCGAATTGCGGGTGAACGTTACCAAAATTACATTTAGGTGATGATGGTGTTCGTTGGTTCAGCACGTACTGCAGGCAAGGCTGCGAATCTCAGCGTAAGCGAGTCAGAGATTAAGTGATTTTGGTTTGGCCCTCCCGATGGAGTTCATTTCCATTTTAGTGAGGCTTTGCCAATGCAAAGTATAGCTCAATTGGTCAGCCTTGGCTGAATGAACTCCATCGGCCTCGTGTATGAGCAGTAGCGGATTTATAGCAACTACTTTTCGGAAAGCAAGATACTTAATTAAACGCAAAAATTGTTCAGGTTAGCACTTAAGCCGCTATTGCTTATAAACAATGTTGGCGGTAGTATTTTTTATCTTTCGTTGTGACCTTTTTCGTCAAAGATTTTCGATTTCGCCTTTTCAATTCTTGAACTTCTTGTTTTGGATTGTTTGGCTTCTGAAAAATAGAGCAAATATCCTCTTTGTCGTCCTGGTGTCAGATTGTAAAATGCAGTTTTAAATTCCGAGTCGTTCTCAAATTCTTGTTCAAGTTCTTCAGGCATTTCATATTCCGAAGTCTTTTTCATTTTAACTTCCAAACCTGCTTTTTCCACTTCTATTGCTTCAAAAATGTAGGCTTTTACAACTGTTTTCAAGTCAATAATTTGCTCTTTGTTTGTAAATCGCATTTGTCGAGCAGATTGTACATTTTCAGTCTGTTGCACCAAAATATTTTCAGTGTCATTTAGCAATGCTCCTTTGTGAAAAAGTAAAGCACAATATTCTTTAAATCCGTGGATAAGAACTATATTCTTGCCTTGAAAAGTGTAGCAAGGGTGCATCCATTTAAAATCTTCGTCAAGTCCACATTCCAAGCAAATTTCTCGGAGCAAAATGGTTTCTTCTTTCCAATTCTTGATTTTTTCTATGTATCTGTCAACCTTTTCCATATTTAGCTTTGTTTTTGTAATTCAATGATTTTTCGGTCGTTTGGTCTAAAATACCAAGACGCAATTGTTACTAATAGCAAAATAATTGAAGGCATTGCTTCTGTTATTGGTTGTCCAACTGCTAAATGCGAAATGGTTGCTCCGGACATTGCAAAGAAAAACCCTGCATAAGCCCATTCTTTAAGCAAAGCTTTTTTAGGAATTAAAATGGCAATTACGCCCAAAATTTTCCAAGTTCCGAGAATTGACAACAAGTAGAGTGGGTAGCCAAGTTGGGTTACTATTTCGTTGTATCCACCAATTTGAAGCATTTGCTGTATTCCGCCTGCCAACATTCCGAATGATAGGAAGATTGTTGAAACCCAATAGGTTATTTTTTTCGTTTTTGTCATTTCGCAATTATTTTAATTTGGTCAAAATTTCTTCCAATCGGTTATGTGCCCAATTGATACCTTGCTTGAATGGAAGTTTAAGATTCTCGTTTCTGTGATTTACGGATTGATAGATAATTTGCTGTTTTAGTTTGCTTGTGTTCTCGGTTAATTTCTCGAATTCGTAAATTTCAAGTTGAACGCCAAAAGGCATATTTTCCATTTCAAAAGTCCGTATGATTTTTTGGTTCGGTGTAAAGTCGTGTATCGTTCCATTAAATCCGATTTTGTTGCCTTTTGGGTCGGAAGTCGAAAATTGGAAACTACCGTGTTTTTGGAAATCAAATTTTAGCACTTTCGTTCCCATCCATTGTTCAATTATTTCTGGTTCTGTGTAGGCTTTGAACAAGAGTACAACAGGCAAGTCAAACATTCGTGTTATGAGTATTTCCTGTTTGCCATCTTCGGCTATCACGTTTGTTTTTTGTTCCATATTTTATTTTTTTGATTGATAGTTCTTCATTACCGATTCTAATTTGTTAAATCGGTCGTCCCATAATTTTCTGAAAGGCTCGATAAATTCTGCTATTTCTTTCATTCCGTTTGGGTTTAGGTGATAGTAAATTTCCCGCCCTTTTTGTTCTTGTTCTAAAATTTCACACTCGGTAAGGATTTGAATGTGTTTGGAAATTGTTTGCCTTGAATAGTCAAAATTTTCGGCAATCGCAGTTGGTGTCAAAGCTTGAAGTGCAACTAAAGAAATAATCGTTCTTCGAGTTGGGTCGGCAATTGCTTGAAAAACATCTCGTCTTAATTTCATTACGCAGTTATTTGACTGCAAATATAAATGCAACTATTTGACTGCGCAAATTTTTCTTTCTAAAATTTTGGGAATTAGTGGTCGGTTTTCGGTTCCGTTATATTACCGCCAACGGTCTAGGCTATGAGTAGTTGCGTGGGTTAGCGATTAACTTAGCAAGTACACACCAAACTGAAAATCCTAGCGGATTTTCAGAAGTAGGTGAGAACAAGCAATTACTTATAGCCAATGTTGTAACACGTTTTTTATTCAAATATTTTTTCTTCAAGTTCTCCCTTTTCGTAGGCTTTAAAATACTTTTTAGTTTTTGAAGTCATTGGGACATTATTTTTCTCATCTCCGATAAATTCCAATAAGATTTTCGCTCCTCCAAGTTGTACTTCCTTAACATCTTCTTGTTCGCTAAATTTCTGTCCGTCTTTTGGTTTGCACTCTAAAATTCGGTTGTGATTTATCTTTTGGTCTAATCCGTAATTTATCATTGCAACAACATAAAAGAATTGTTGTTTGTTTTCGTTCGTTAAAGCGTCGTAGAATTTTCCAAAGGTTGGTATTCCCATTCCAATATCTTTATTCATCCAAAATCCAACAATTTGAGTTGCTGATTTAAATTCAGTACCATTTGGATAAACTGGATTTGAAAAAATATATTGACTTGCATCGAAAATCAAATTTTCATAGTCCTTATAGTTTGGGTTTTCATCGTTTTTCATTTTTTCCAAAGAAACCGAAAAGAGTTCGTTTGATGAAGAAGGAAAGGTGAATGAAGTCCAAAGTCTTGATTTAACGATTTTGTCATTAAATTTTCCGGGTTTGAATTCGATTGAGTTAAGTGCCTCTTTTATGAGTTCGTTCGTTGATTCCGAATTTGGATATGAACTTACAGTTACATTTTCAACCTGTGAATCCTCTGTAACTGTCAAATAAACATAAACATTGCCTTTAAATTTGATGTTTGATGGAAGTTTAGGGTAAATAAAGTTTCTCAAATATTGTTCAGAACAAGCAATTTGTTCTTTTTCCAAAAGTCCAGAATCACAGTCATTTTCAAATGGTAATTCGGTCAAAACTGCATAATGATAAATTCCTTCTTTTTCTTGTTTAAACGGCTTTACTTTATATCCTCTTTCAGCCGTTTTGTCGGCATCTAAAAAATGTCCTTTCGGTATTTGCCCAATTCCAATGAATGGAATTAGAAGTAAAAAAGTCAGAATGTTTAATTTGTATTTCTTCATTTTATTGATTTGGTCAAATGTGTTACAACGGTTTTGTGTATGGCTCGTTGTGGGAAATCATAGCTGATTTTCCGCCGTAGAACGAAGATAGCAAATTGCAATGAATTCCGATTAAGGAATTCAGCCGCAATGAGCTATACACGTTGTTGGCAACTGGCTTTATTCTTTTTCGATTATTGCAGGTAATAGATATTCCATCATTATTTTATCAACATTGGAATGTGCATTTGGATTGTTGTATGCTGAAGCGGTAATAACTACAACAAAAGGAATGTCTTTAAAAATAAATATCTTATTTCCACCATTACCACTACAATAGGAAACTTCATATTCTTTATTGTTTACTTTATAAGTTTTGTTCCAAAACAAATAACCATAGTAACCCTCATCAAGAGACTGCTTTACTTGTTTACCTAAACTTTTTTCTACCCATTTCTCGTTTAAAATTTGTTTTCCATTCCAAAGTCCTTTGTTTTTGTATAGTTGACCATATTTGGCAAAATCAAGTGCTCTTAGTCTAATTCCTCCAGCTGTATTGCCAACTTTTTGTGGAGTGTATTCCCATTGATAATTTGTTATTCCAAGAGGTTTAAACAACTTCTTGTCAGCATAAGAAACCAATCCATTAGGAACAGATTTATGAATAATATCTCCCAAAACTACTACACCTGCCGTAAAGTATGAGAAATCTTCACCAATATTGGCATCTTTTTTTATAGGCAAGTCAAGTGTAAATTTCACCCAATCGTTTGTTGGATACATATTTTCCTCATTTCCCAAACTGCTGTAATCGCTATCGTCACCATCAAAACCAGAACTCATTGTTAAGAGTGATTTTAATGTAACAGAATCTTTTTTGTTATTGTGATTGTCATATGAATTTAAATCATAAAAGTCTTTTAACGCTGTGTTTTCATTTTTTATAAACTCTTCTTCAATAGCAATTCCTAACATTGAAGATGCTATTGATTTTCCAACAGACCTTGGGTCGTGTAAACTATCTCTACTTTCTCCATTAAAATATTCCTCTAACAAGAGCTGACCATCTTTAATTACTATAAGACCATTAATATTCTCAAATCTGCCTTCTGCTATTTTTCTATTTAATGCTTCTATTTTTTGAGTATCAACATAACCTGTAGATATTTCCCAGCCACTATTTGGTTGAATTTTTTGAATTTGAACTAAACTTTCATCTATCTTAATTTTAGCAACTTCAACATTAATACTGCCTTTAGCTAAAAGAGAACCGACCTTTAATGTATCTACTCTTATATAAGGCCTTACTTCTATGGTTAGTGAATGGTTCCCTTCGCTTAATTCATCTTGACCGCCACCTAATTTCATAAACTTTAACCACATAAACCAACCCCAATAATCTAATTGTTTTGTTGCTGCCAAACGTATTGTGTGGTTAAGTTGTTCTGTTTTAGATGATTTTAATCCAGCTCCTTTGTTTAAGTTTTCTATATAAACTATTTTTCCATCTACTAAAAAGGAAAATTGAAAATTCCCTTTTTCCAACAATTCATCTTCTGTTAAATTTGGTGCTATTTTTTGAAGACTTTGTATTAGTGGTTCTTCCAATGTGAAGTGAATATTGAGAAACTCATCTTTGTTTAAAGAGAAGCTATTGATGTAGTTGTATGTTGTGGAGTTGATTTTTTCGATATCATCTTTTGAAAAAGATAAATTCTCTCTTTTATCTAGATTAGCATTTTTTGATTGCAAGGCAGTATTGTTCTTACACGATATTAGCAAACAAGCAATAAGGACTAAAAAATAATTCGATTTCATTCTATGAGTTTTGATTGATTCTTGATGAAAAAACAAAGATGAGATTATTTAATTTTCCAAAATTGTATAAAATTAACATTGGGAAATTTTCTTCAAAAATTTTGAGGGTGTTGTGTGGTAAATTCGTTTGAAGTTTGTGATAAAATGGCTTTGGTCGTAAAAACCACATTGATAACAAATTTCTGTCATTGAAAGTTTGTCTGAAAGGATTAGGTTAAAAGCTTTATTAATTTTAATTAGTCTTAAATAATTTCCTAAACCCATTCCAAAATATCTACTAAATTCTCTTGATAAGTGTACAGGATGTAAACCTAAAATTGAACTTAAATTATTTAAGGAATAATCAATGTTTTCTTCAAAGAACAGTTCTTGAAGTTTTTTTGTCCAAATAGGTTTTTTAGTTTTTTTTTCTTTAATTCCCTCTATTGTGTTGAAAATTTCAATTAAACTATTCTCAACACTTAAATTCGAATATTGGTCATTTATTTTAGTTTCAATAAACACTTGATTCATCAAGTTCTTTATTATTGGATTCTTTAAGTTAGTACTTCCTTCAAAATCTATTGTTTGAATATCAAAATTTAAAAACCACTCTTGATTTAGTTCAATATGAAAACCTCTCGTAAATTCTGGCGGTTTAATATTGTAATGTGCGTCTTGCCAATTATGAAATAATAAACTCCCTGGTTCTAAATAGTAGGATTCTTTTTTATTTGATTCGAATAATTTGCCTTGCAGTAGATAGGTGAAATAAGGACTTTCGTGATAATGCCAATCAACTTTGGGATGTGTATATTCAGTATCGGTGATTATTAGATTTTCAAAAGCTGATTTTTGATAATGTGTCCCGTAAAATTCCCCTGTTTTTAGTTTATTCATTCTGTTTTTCAGCTTGTTGCCAACGGGAGGGCTAAACGTAGTTGACGTTCAGCGGTTCGTTTTTGTAAATTTATTTAAAAAAAAGCGAATTGCGGGTGAACGTTACCAAAATTACATTTAGGTGATGATGGTGTTCGTTGGTTCAGCACGTACTGCAGGCAAGGCTGCGAATCTCAGCGTAAGCGAGTCAGAGATTAAGTGATTTTGGTTTAGCCCTCCCGATGGAGTTCATTTCCATTTTAGCGGGGCTTTGCCTTGTGCAAAGTATAGCTCAATTGGTCAGCCTTGGCTGAATGAACTCCATCGGTTTGTGTATAATTTCGTTGCGTGAAAATCCGCAGGATTTTCAGGTTTAAGAAACTAAGATAGCAAAGTTGCGAGGATTTTCCGTGAGGAAAATCAGAAGCAATGAATTATACACTGTGTTAGCTGTAGTTTTTTATTTTTCACAATCAGTTTTTTCTATTTTTTCAAAATATTGTCTTTTCATTTTACCTTGAAAATTAGCAGGTGTTTTTCCAGCTGTTCTTTTAAACTTTGAGTAGCTCCCAATCTTCAGACTATCTGTCATTCCTTCTTTTTCAATCAATGCAATTAATTCGTTGTATTTCTCTTTTGATATAGGAAAATGATTTGTCAACTTATTCCGCTTAATTAGATATTTACTTTGTCCTTGATATCGGCTTTTTGGATAATTGATTGAGTCGTAATTCATAATTAGAGTATCTCCGCTAATTTTCCATTTTCCATAAGAATTGTCATTCATAAAGTCTCCGCTGAAATTCACAACGAACGTACTGTCGCAATTTATAGTCATAGTTTTTGCAAATCTGCCATATGTTGAAAAATTCGTTCGATATTTTCCAACTATATTTTTTGTGGAACAAGAAGTGAGGAAAATGCAAAACATTAAAATCGGAATAGAGTATTTTTTCAAAATCAGTTATTTAAAATTCAATTCCAATATAATTCAGTTTACTTTTCAATAAAAGGCTTAATGAGTGAAACGCTAATTTGAATTAGTTAACGGATTTCTCAAATTACAGCTAACGGTGTGTGTATGATTTGTTGCGTGGGTTGGGCACTAATTTAGTAAATAAAACTGGCAGTAATTCAGCGCGAGGATTTTCCGAAGGAAAATCAGACGCAATGAATTATACACGTTGTTGTAAAACGTTATTATATTATTCAGAACAATTTGTGTTATCCAAACTCGACGAACTAGTCTTGTTTAAGTTATTATGAATGTAATATAAAACATTGTCATTACGAGACATAGGTCCCAAAAGAGCACATAAATCAGATAGTTTTTGATTGTCTTGAATTACACAATACGCATAACTAACTACACCTTCAATGCCATCTAAACTAATCAGATTATTATTTTGATTTATTGTAAAGGATTCCTTAATAATTGTTTTTCCAATCCCTTGCAAACTATTTAGGTTGTCATTTGATTGAATTATGAAATGCCCATCAACATTTTTTATATTTTTCAAACCAGACAGATTAACATTTCCCTCATTGAGAATTATTGTTAAGTCCTTACCTACAAACTTAACATTCCTTAATCCGTTCAAATTTAAATCTAATTTATTTTCTGATATACCTAAACTTCCGTTTATATCTGTAATGCTTGATAATGTTTCTACATTTGTAATGTTTTCACCGCTAATTATTACATCTCCATTAATCATGCTGTAACCGCATTCATTGAATTCATCAACATCTTGTTGAGTTTTTAAAACAACATTACTCTCATATGCTATACAATCATTATTGGTTAATTTTTCTTCCTTAGAACATGAAATAAGGATAAAAACAGGGATAATAAAAAAATGTTTTTTCATGTTTGTTATTTCAAAATGTTTTACAACGTGTTTGTGTATGGCTCGTTGCGGGAAATGCGCTATAATTTTCCGCCTTAACCTAAAGATAGCAAATTGCAATGAATTCCGATTAGGAATTCAGCCGCAATGAGCTATACACGGTGTTGTAGCCAGTTATTTTTTATACTTTTTTAAATTCAATTCCAGTAATTTTAGTTAGTTCGTCTTTTTCTTTTTTTGAAAGGCCAATAATTAAAATATCAAGTGAGTCTGCGTAATAAAACTTATAATCTTTGTCTTTTAATATTTCATTATTCACATAGCTTATAACTGTATCTAAATCTGCCCAATCATTATCGTATTTTGGATATATTTTGTGTTCAATTCCTCCGATTTCAAATTCAACTTTCGGTTTATTGTCAGACTCCCAAATTTCTCTTATTTCTTTAGGTTCAAAGTTTGATTCTGAAGTCGCTCCAAGTTGCTCAACTAAAAAAGAGTATGCATTCCCATTTTTATAGACAATCTCAGTGTCATCAAGTGGAACAACTTTTTTTGTGTCTAATCTCAATAAATTATCGGTATGAATTTCTCCTGTTTCAGAATCTAAATATTGTCCTGAGTATGTCCAGCCAGATTGTTCGACTAATGAATTTCCTAATAGTAATGAAGTTAAGAATTTATCAGATTCATTTTCGTAATCTTTAAACATACCTGCTTGACGAATTTCACTTATTTCATTCTGAATTCGTTGAACTGGAATGATATTTTCTTGAGCATTTGAAATTGAATTTTTAATCGAAAATCCTATTGCGAATAAACCGAAAAGAAACGGAATACAATATGCCAATAACAAGACTAATAATTTTAAATCTTTATTCTTAATTGACAATATTGCAATGTTCACATATCTAAAGATAATTATACAAATTCCGATTATAAGTCCAAATAAAATTGTATTCCAAAAGCCAATTATTGGACTGTTAAAATATACAGTTGTGTTCCAGCCAATATTTGAATAACCAATGAATACTGTAGCAACTGCTAAAAATATTCCGAAAATCAAAATACTAATATTCCAAATAATTTCTTTTTTCATTTTTAAGACGATGCTTTAATTGGCTACAACGGGAGGGCTAAACGTAGTTGACGTTCAGCGGTTCGTTTTTGTAAATTTATTTAAAAAAAAGCGAATTGCGGGTGAACGTTACCAAAATTACATTTAGGTGATGATGGTGTTCGTTGGTTCAGCACGTACTGCAGGCAAGGCTGCGAATCTCAGCGTAAGCGAGTCAGAGATTAAGTGATTTTGGTTTGGCCCTCCCGATGGAGTTCATTTCCATTTTAGCGGGGCTTTGCCTTGTGCAAAGTATAGCTCAATTGGTCAGCCTTGGCTGAATGAACTCCATCGGTCGTGTGTATGAGTAGTGCGACCGATAGGAAGCATTACTTCATACACGATGTTGTAGGGCGTATTCATTCGTTCGTTTTGAGTTGGCAAGGCATACTCTTTGGCAAGTTTTGCCTTGTGCGGTGGCTTTGTGCGACTTGCCAATGTGTATGACTATGCGTGGGCAATTTGAAAATACTCTTTTATCTGTTCGGGATAGTTTTGGTAAACTTGTCCATCTATTTCCATTCCGTTAGATTTTTTGCTTCGCTTTACGCCATCGGCTCCCCAAGTTCCCCATTGCTTAAAGAAAAATGTTGCTCCTTGTTCTTCGCACTGATTTTTTATGTTGATTGCCCATTCTTTTTTCATTGGTCGAGCTTTGTGTCCGCTTTCGCCACCAACTATTACCCAATGGATATTTTTCAAATTTACTTTTCCCAAATCTTCCAATAATGGCTCTACCGAAAGAAATCGAATTTTAGCTTTTACTTTTCGCAAGTAGTCAATTCGTTTTAATGATTTTTTGTTTTCTACTGTTACGCCCATCCATACATTTTCAGGTAACTTTTTTCTGCCAAAATAGTCAGCCATATTTTCTTCTCGCTTGGTTAGGATTTGGTAGGTATGTTGTGGTGTTGCTTTGATTACATCAAATATATCATCAAGATATTCTTTGGGCATTTTTTCGTGGAAAAGGTCGCTCATTGAGTTGACGAAGTATTTAGTGGGCTTCTTTTTGGATAAAGGCTGCATTAACCTTTCGGGCATAATCGTAAACTCAAAACCGTTTTCATAACCAGGAGTTCCCATTGCTTGTAATCTCCTTGCCATTGTTTCGGCATAACAGTTTTTACAGCCTGCCGACACTTTATTGCAACCTGTTGTGGGATTCCACGTTTGTTCTGTCCATTCGATTTTTGACATAATTACTTTAATTTATAAGTTACCTTTCGGTATTCGTTCTTGTCTTTATAATACTTGTAAGCGTTGTAAAAGGCTTTTTTTCTTGCGGGCTTCCCATTTGATAATACTACGTCAAGTTTTCCAGTTTCTTGCCAGTTCGCAAATATTTCATTCGTATGTTTTGGCAAAAAACCTTGCCGCAATGTAAATTCAAAAATATCACCATTCGTCCGTTCTTCTTTCAAATAATCAATTAGCTTTTGTTCTAAAGGATTCGTTTTTTGCTCACTAAACAAAGTTGGTTGGTTCCCTGAATAAGTCCATCCTTTTCCAAATTCATCATCAATCTGCCATTTAGATTCCAACATTTTTTCATACCCTTTAATATGTGAGGTGAAGAAGAAAAGACAAAACACAGTATTATTATCTTTTTGAATTGTGAAGTGGTCAACAAAGTAGTCATTCCCGACTCCATTTTGAAAACCTGCTTTCATTTCGTCTACGAATTTCCAAACACTATCTGATTGCTTCCAGTCTTTATAAGGCACAATTTCTTCAATCAAATCTTTCAACGCTTTTGGTGTTCCATTTTTCTCAAACCGATACATAAATTGTGTCGGAAGCCAAAGCAGTACTTCCGATTTATTTCCCGCCAATAACTTTTTGATATGGCTAATTTTTATGTGTTTATATTCATATGGGTCAATGAAAATAAAGGCCTTTCTGTTTCTAAGTTTCTTAATTGTGGTTTCCAGATTCGTTAGATAATCCTTATAGTCGATTGAAGAATAAGACAGTGTGCCAAACCGCTCATAGTACAAAGATTTGTCTTGGATAGCTTTTTTTACATTTTCAACTTTGCCGTTATCAATATCATTAAAATAGCAATTGATTTTAGGGATATTATTCAACTTGGCCGCATTGATAAAATGAATGTCCTTAATAGCTCGCATTATCACCAAAGGACTTCCTTCTCCACCATTTTCGTACAATCCTTCTCCGCAGAACAAATCATAAATTTCAATGTTTTCAGTATATCCATCGTTGCAAATGATATTCAAATAACGTTTTAGATACTCGCCCAAGAGTTTAACCTTTGCTTCTGAGTGATTCAGCAAATTCTTTTTTACATCTTTTTTAGCCATTATCGGTTTTATTGTATTTCGGATTTTTTCCTTTATTGTTTTTGCGATAGGTGGCAAGTTGTTTGGATTCTTCTTTACTGGCACTATCAGCAGTTTTTACACGTCCCACCTTTTGAATATGTGTGAACTTTTTACCTTCTGCCTTGTGCTCAGCTTCTCTTTTTTCTAAATCAGTAGTGGTCCCTTTATAAACTACTTTGCTACCATCTTTTAGGTTGTAATTGTATGTATTTCTTTTCTTACTCATTATTATACATTTTAAAAATTTATTACTCTTTCCACCACACCTTGTATCTTAAAATCTTCCGTTAGGATTATAGGTTGGTGGATTTTATCCGTTGAATTGGGTTTTAGAATGACCAAATCATCCTTTCGGTGAAACTCTTTTATTGTGGCTTCATCATCAATTAATGCCACTACATTTTGTCCGGACTCCGCAATTTGTTGTTGACGAATCAAAACCAAATCACCACCATTTATATTGGCTTTGTTCATAGAAGTGCCCGAAGCTCTTAGAATAAAATAGTGTTCTCCCTTTTTGAGCAACTTAGCAGAAATGGGTATGTCACCTTCCTTATCTTCTATTGCTAAAATGGGCTTTCCGCATGAGGCTGTACCCAATATGGGAACGTTCATCATTTCACCTGTGGCAGGTGTTTGGTCTTCCATATTGGATACAAGCAACTGACGAGCATCTACAGCAAGTATATCCGCTATGCGATAAAGAATGTCCAAACTGGGCTGTCTGCGGTTTTTCGCGTAAGAGTTGACCATATTGTAACTCTTATCCAATTGTTCCGCCAACCAAGTTTGCGATCTGCCCTGTTCTTTGAGTACTTCTTGAATGCGATTCATCTTTACTCGCTTTGAGAGCAAAGATAAGGGAAATTATTTAATATCTCATATTATGAGATAAATACAAAGCATATAGTAATAGTAATTTTATCTATTGTCTCCACTTTACCAAATTGTCCGCTTATACATAGAACTATTATAAGGTCTTGAATTAGTCTTTGTTGTTGGGTTTTGAGGAAACCAAAAGTTCTCGCACATCTACATCTAAAGCTTTGGCAACTCGAAATAAAGTATCAATTCTTGGTTGCATATCATTTCTACACCATTTAGATATAGTTGTTCTATTCATATTAAGTTCATCGGCCAACCAATTATTGGTTTTTCCCTGTTCCGCTAAAACAGCTTTGATCCGGTTGTAAACTTCCTTAGCCATAGTAAATTTTACGGTTAAAATTCAAAGATAAGGACTTCGTTTCAGACGATTTTCGCACTAAATAATGCTTTATAGTATTCATTTGAATATTTTTTGTATCTTTGTTATGCTTTTAAAGCATATATTGAACCTATTAAAACTTTTTTTGAATACTAAAAGTTCCAGTTATGAACAGAAGATACACTAAAGCAGACTTAGAAAGAATCGTTAGTAGTCAACTTGAGAACCTTAATGCAATGCACGACTTGTTAAGTATTATGAGGCATCAAAATGAATTAATTGAGAAAGCTAATAAGAAACTTAAAGACGAAATCAGCGATTTCAAACAGAAAATGTATCCAAAACTACCCCAAAGGCGAAACAAATAATTGACGGTTTTAAATTGGCTTCTGTTTTGTCTGGCAAGGGAAGGCTCTTTTGGGTTTTTCTGCGTTGGCTTTTGCGTATTGGCAAAACCTAAATGTGCCTTATGCGGGTTGGCTATATGCCCTACAACGGTAACGTATAAGCGTAGTACGGGTTTAGAGGCATTTCACTTTCGGTTTACCACTATGTTTGTTAATATTCAATTCGTTCAAATTTAGCACTTTAGCCCGCATTACGCTTATACAATGTTGTGTGTGGTTTTTATTGCCAATTTTTCTTGATAACTCAGTATTTCCTTTTTTATCAGAAAATATCCTCTAGATATTACGTATGCATAATTGTTTAATGCTGTCAAGAGAATTCCCAAGTTGTCGTCAAAATATTTTTCATTGCCAAAATATCTCCAATCTTTTGAAAGATATAGTTCAAAATTCTCTTTTACTTCTTTTGTAATTTCTGTTTGATATAAATCATTGTCTAACAATTCACCTATCTCAGTTTTTAGTTTTGTTTCCAGAGGCTTTATTTTTGAAAAGTTAGCTCTTATTTGCTCAAATGGTGTTGTGTAGTTTATAAATTGCAATTCATTGGATAGTTTAATGTAAACATCTTCCTTGACATCAAAAATCTTATCAAATTCAAAAAACTTGCTATACATTGCTACTAGTTTTGAATCCTTACCTTTCACTTCTTCAAGGTTTAAGAAGAAATTAAAAATTGCAATGTCATTTGCCTTTATTTGTTCATTAGTTTGGTTTAGTTCGAGTTTTAGTTTTGATAAAAGATTATTGCACTCTTTTCTTGTGTGTTTTTTACCGTCATAATCAAAAGTCTTTATGGGTATCACTTTTTCAGAAATCTGTTTCAAAGAATCTATGTCATTTTTCAAAGCAATAGCGGTATAAACTAAATCAACTTTATCATCAGAAAAAAGCGTTTCAATCTTAACAGTCTGTTGTAGAGTTGAATTTATTGAATCTACATCAAAACGAATAGGATTTTTATTGTCGTAATATCCATTATAAATCTTAGGGAATATATTGTTTTGATATTCCTGCTTATACTTTTCTATAAAAACACTTAATGAAATAGATGTAGGCTTTTCCGAGTACTGAACCTCTTTAAATATTCTTTGTGTTAATTTTTGTTGGGTCTCTTCTATATTCGAAAAAATTGAGCTTGCTGGAGAATGGTCTATATACTCCGATGTTATATTGGAGTTTTCCAGTCTATCTATTCTTTCTTCAGTACTTGGGTGAGAAGCCCATTGGTCTTTAATAACTAATTTGGATTTATTGAACTTATTTAACTCTTGAAAAGTAACTTCTGGAAGTCCGTTTGAAATATTCAAATCACTTTCTTTAGCAATGAAATTCATTACAAACTCATGTTCTTTAAATAGATTGGAACTTTTTATATTTTCAGATATTCTACCATCGTAAAAGGTTAGTACATTATTGAAGCAATGGTCAGCTAAATTCATTCTTAACAATGATGTTTTTAAAGGTTCAAATCCAGTTACACTCGCTGCAATTTCATCTGCATGAAATTCCATTTCTCTTGACAAACCCATATAGCTTTTATTTACTATATCATAAAGTTTCCTAAGAACCCATTGAATACCTTCAATTATTTTAACTGCTATAACAACAAATATTGCGAAATAGCCACTAATACTTGACCAACCTTGAATTATTTTGTCGTAAGATTCATTATCGTAAATCATATTGTATATTACTTGATTTACATTGTAAACATAACTACCCACTTTCATGGTTCTTTGAGAAAAATGCCCAAATTCATGAGATAATATTGCTCTCAATTCTGACTTTGTAACGGAATTAACCAACCCTACACCTATTTGAAGGTTCTTTTTTATTGGAAGAAACATGCTCCAAAAGTTAGAGTCATAGAAAACTGCTGCATTTACATCGGAAGACAAATAAACCTTTTTGGGGAAGCTTGTTTTAACTTCTTGCACTATATCGCCAATCATTTTGAATAATTCTGGCTCATCAGTCTTTTTAACTTCAAGAAGATGGGAACGGTCAACCTTATGAGATTTAAAAAGAAACTTTATAAGGAATATTAGAATTAGTACTCCTAAACTAGCCAACCCTATACCTATAGCAATTGTGATGAATCTTGGAATAGTTACTATAAGCATAATTCCGGCATAAATACACAAAGCAGTCAGTCCAATTGCTAGAATGAACAACAATAGGTATGTAAATGCAAAAAGGACAATTGATGCAACTGCCTTGGTGGTTTGCGTTCTGAATTCAGAAGAAAGCTCGATTTTATTTTTCTGCATTTTGCGGTTTGTTTAAATCACACACAACGGTTTTGTGTATGATTAGTTGCGGGAAATCAGCACTGATTTTCTGCCGTGGCACTAAGGTAATTAATTTGCGTGAATTTCCTCACCGGAAATTCAGCCGCAATTAATTATACACCTTGTTGGGCGTAGTTATTTTTCATTCTTTTCGTCAGTCAGCGTAATAGTCAATTTGTTCTTTTGTTGTTTAATTTCAATTTCTTTTCCGATTTCAAATCCTAGTTCTTTTAACCATTTTCCTTCAAGTCGAATCTCAGGAACACTAACATATCTGTTCCAATCACGAGGTTGGTGTTTTTGATAGATTTTTAGCTTTCTAAATCGACTCATTAATTACCTGTTCGTTATTCCGAACACAATATATAAATAATTTATGGATATTCGGTATAGTGAACACGAAAGAATCAAAATATTTTCAAAAGTTAGGTGCTAAAATCAAGCGATTAAGAGAAGAAAAAGAGATTGACCAAAAGTCATTTGCTTTCGATTGCGAGATTGGAAGAACCCAATTATATATGATTGAAAAGGGTAGAACAAATCCTCGTTTGCTTACTTTAATGAAAATTGCTGATGGATTAGAAATACCAATAAATAAGCTTTTAGAAATTGATTAAGAGCTTATTCAAAAAATGTTCTTCTTATAACACTACGCATATCGTCTTTAGGTTTAGCGTATGTTATTAAATTCAATTCTTCAATCCTGTATTTCACAGATGTTTTGCTAATTCCGAAATAGTCAGATAAATAATCAACTGTTTTATAATAATCTTGCTTATTTATAGTCTGCTCGTCTAGATAAATATGTTCAGGCCTACTGATACCAATACTTTTTCTATATGCAATTAAGTGCGGTAGAAATAGAACTTTTGGTAAAAATAAAGCGATTGCAAATTTATTTGCTTGCCATTCAATCCAATTTCTGTCATTTACTAAATTATGCTTATCAGTAAAAAAATCGTATTCCGAATCTTCAAAATCGTCATATTTTTCTTGATTTATTTTGAGTTTGCTATGAAGAAAAAAATGTCCTAATTCGTGCCCGAGAACAAAGGGGAATTTTTCTGTGGGTAAAATTGATTTATCTATTAGAATGGTTTTGTTTTTTATGTCGAAAAAACCAGCAATCTTTTTTCCATTAACAGTTTCTAAATCCTTGGTAAAATCAAACTTTAAATCATACTCAGTTTTTAAGTGTTCAATAAAATCATCAATGTTTATTGAAGAATAAAGACTATTATATTTCTGTAAAATAGGGAGGGCTAAATTTTCAATTTTTTCTGCGGACAGCTTTTTAAGTCCTTTTACTTTTTTTAATCCTAAAGCTTTTTTAATAAACTTGAAGAAAATCTCATCTGGTTTTTTCTTTTCTTCTTTTTTTTGTTCTTTTTCAGTTCTGTGCAAAATTATTGAATGATTATCATCTTTATCCACTTCAATTAACATCATTCGTTTATTCTTAGCGAAAGTAAGACCTCCCGACTGAAATTTATTATCAGTAATCATTACGCCTTTTACAGCTCCACCTGAAACTTGATTTAATTTAGTGTAGAACTCCTCAACATCATCAACGGGAACATTATGTCCAGAAGGAGAACTTTTACATTCTATAAGATACAGCAAAGTATATCTGTCAGCATTTTTAGGCCAAATCTCTATGGCTAGGTCAAATATTATTTCCTTTTCTCTATCTTTTGAATAATAACCTTTTTGTCTATGAACAACTGCCGAACTTTTTGAGATACCTAATTCATCATTCTCGATTGCTTTTTGAATCAAGTCGTATGATTTGTCCTCAAATTTGTCTCCAATTTTTACTGTGTTCATTAATTTGTTCAGATGTTCTTCTTAATTACGCCCAACGGGAGGGCTAAACGTAGTTGACGTTCAGCGGTTCGTTTTTGTAAATTTATTTAAAAAAAAGCGAATTGCGGGTGAACGTTACCAAAATTACATTTAGGTGATGATGGTGTTCGTTGGTTCAGCACGTACTGCAGGGAAGGCTGCGAATCTCAGCGTAAGCGAGTCAGAGATTAAGTGATTTTGGTTTGGCCCTCCCGATGGAGTTCATTTTCATTTTAGCGAGGCTTTGCCTTGTGCAAAGTATAGCTCAATTGGTCAGCCTTGGCTGAATGAACTCCATCGGTTTTGGCTATGGTTTCGTTACGGAATGGTACGCGAGTATCATTCCGCCGTAACCATAAATTTAGCAAAAAGGCTTGAAATTCCGATTAGGAATTTCAGCCGTAATGAACTATAGCCGTTGTTGTGTTTAGTTTTTTATAGTGTCCAGTTCAATTTTATATTTTTCTAATCGTTCTTTCATTTCATTCCGCAATTTTTGGTCTTTCGGAACGTATGTTGTATCGATTTTTCCGTTTTCGTTAGTCTTTATTACTCTAACGTATTCCAAGTCAAAATTCATCCGGCTATGTTCAGGATTTTTATCAGAGAATTCCACTTTGTAAAAATTCCCATTTTCTACATTTTCGGAATTATAAGCAGTCGAAGTTCCAGTATATTTTTTTCCGTTGTAATAGAATTCATATTTGTAATTCCGCTTGCTGTATTGCTTGTAAATCGGTCTTGCTCCGTAAACCATTCCGTAAGTCTCTTTTTGATTCCGATTTATATCTTCCTTACTTTCCATCGCAAGAATAAATCCCCAAATCAAAAATGGAATTCCTGCAATCCAATAATATTCAGAAATGAACTCTTTAATTTTTATATAATTCTCGGTTAAATTCAATTCTTATTTTTCGATTTTCGGTTTACTGGGAAATTAAACACAACGTCTCGGTGTATGATTAGTTGCGTGGTTAAGCAACTAATTTAGTAAACAAAAACTTGCCAAAGAAAATTCCGAAGGAATTTTCCAAATAGGCACTTGCCATAGCAATTAATTATATACGCTGTTGCCTACAGTACTTTATTTTTTAATTATTTCAGTTCTATGGTTTATTCCCCAATCTATAACTTCTCCAATTAAATTATCTAAAGTTCTTCCGTGTTCGGTTAAAGTATATTCTACCGTAACAGGCTTTGTATCTTTTACTGTTCGAGTTATAAGTTTATTTAGTTCTAATTCTTGTAAATCACTAGATAGTTTTTTTGCTGCGATTCCGTTAATAGCTCTTTTAAGTTCCATAAATCGCATTGTTCCTCCACGAAGTAAAGTGCCTATTATTTGTATTTTCCATTTACCAGATAATAATTCCATTGTATCGCTTATGGCTCGTAGTTGTTTTACACACTCTACTGATAATGGGTCTCTAGGTTCTATTTTCATTTTAACACTTATTAGTTTCTTTTAGGAAATCACTTTCTTTTTTAAAGTCAGTATCAAAAGTAAACTATTTATTTTAAATTTGTAATATTAAAATCAAATTTTATTATGAGTACTAAAACATTTTTAACAGTTCACGGAATAATTTATGCGGTTTTCGGATTGGGATTATTTTTTATTCCGAATTTATTATGGCCTAACTATGGGCTAGAACTTAATGATAAATATGCTGTATTTCTTTCACAACACACGACAATTTTTTTAGGCGGAATAGCAATTATTAGTTTGTTGTTTAGAGATGTAGAGGAAAAAAGTATCTACGCGAAAAAAATATTAACAGGTTTACTCTGGACAAATATCTTGGGAGTAATCATTACGCTCTATGCTATTTACAAAGGAATATTTTATGGATTTGGTTGGTCAGATCCAGCATTCTTCGCATTACTATCTATCTTAAGTTATTTACAATTAAAGAAAAATCAATAATCTTAAAAACAATATATTATGAGTACACAAAAAATTTGGGATTTGCATTTAAAGTATGACCGTCCCGTTACGCAAGAATTTATGGATGGAAATAAGCAATTAGCAGAAAGTATTGCCGAAGAAGAAGGTGTTGTATGGAAAATATGGACATACGAAAAGGGTACAAATCATTATGGTTCAACTTACTTATTTAAAAATCTTGATTACTTAAAAAAGTATCGAGAAATGCATATCAAGAGATTAAATGCTATCGGTATAACAGATATTACTGATTATATTTTTGACATTTTTGAAGATTTGAGTAAAATCGATAATGCTCCGATTGGTTAAGAAACCATTATTTGTAGTTGAGTCTCAAGAGTTAATCTCCTTACTTTTGAGACTTTTTTATTTCAAGCTGTAAGTTTGATTGGTTTTCTCGTATTGTAGGCAACGGTCTCGGCTATGCGTAGTGCGGGATTTCGAGGCACTTCACTTTCCGTTAAGCAGTTAGTTTATTTAATGTAATTACTTTCATATCAGCACTTTCGCCCGCATTACGTATAGCCAATGTTGGGCGTTTGTTATTCTTCTTTTAATTTCTTTATTACGGCTTCAAAGATTCCTTTATAAGTTCCGTCTTTCTTTAACCACTTATTAGTGTCATTTGGCAACCATTCTTCTCCTTGAAATTTTTTAGCTTGTTTCATTACATCAAGTAAATATTGCAAGGCTTTTATCTCTTTAATTACAAAATTGTCAAAATCTGAATCAAGTGTCAGCGTATATCTTTCACTTGGGTTTATTTGACCATTCGGAATAAAATCAGAAAGTTCGACTGATAAACTTTCAATCGAATCAACCTTATGTAATTTGTCTTGATAGAAATAAAGTGCAGATAGTGAAAGCAAAACGTCATTTATGTAGTTGTTCCATAAAATCTCGTAATTATTGTATTTCTCACTCTTAATATCATTAACTCTCTCTGCAATCCGATATGCTAATATGAGTTTATAGAATTGGTCGTCTTCATTTTTTGACGTGTCAAAGATTTTGTCATAATATAAGTCAGAGAACACTAATTTGTGCCGTCCTACAGTTGATATGGGTAATTGTAAGTAAAATGATAAGTAAGAAACGCCTAAATCTAAATTTCTGATTTTAAGGTGCATAGGACTTTTTCCAAAAGGATTTCTATATTTCTTTTTGTTAACAGTCGCCCATTCTCCGTCTTTTTTATCATAGAATACTCCAACTCTATCAAGGTGTTCAAAAATCTTATTTTGTATTCTGTCTCCGGAATGTAAATCTCTAGCACTAATTGCATTTTGGCTGTTACTTGCAACAGCAATATCCATTGATATTTTAGAAGTTCTTGTTTTGTCTTTTACTTTGGTTAATCGGAGTAAAATTTGAACGTTGTCTGGCAGGTCATTTACAATTCTTGTTAGTGTTTTTGCTGTTTGACCACCATTTACGATTTGAAAGTTTTTAATTGTCAAAGTGTTGTTGTCGTTAATTTCAAAATCTTGACAGACACCATTTATTCCGTTATTTAGAATCCAAAAGTTTGATTTCTCTCCTTTGGAATATTCTTTTTTTATTTTCGAGTTTATTTCATTTTCGCCTTTGTAGTATCTCACATTTAGTGCAAGTATTAGCTCTTTTTTATCTTCAATTATTGGTTTTAATGAGTTGGCATAGATTGAGGTTACTACGGTTTCTAATTTTGTTTCTTCATTATCATAATATGTGAGTTTTTTGGCGAAAATCTCGTTTTCTACAAATCTTAACTCTACTTCGTTTTTGGGAATTTCAATATCGTCATACAGTTCTTCCAATTCTTGGTAGTTGTAGTATCGAATATCAAAATTTACGTTTTTATCCCTGTAATTCGTGTGAAGTGCATTAATGTCTGTCTTGATATTTCCAATAAAGTCGGAATCTATGTAGTAAAAGGTAATGTAGAAATTATTGTCTTTAATGTTTTGTGGTGTTAGAATTTGTGATAGCTCTTCGTCAATCACTTTTTGCAGTTTGTGATTAGCAGATAGATTTTCATCAGTTAAACCAATGAGCCAATCAACAAATCGTTTATTTTTCTTTATCTCGTTCGTGTTCAGTAATTGGTTTTTAGAGTATTTGAATTGAAAAACTAAAATTTCATTATTTGCTTGATTTGTAAAAATGGCATCATTTCCCAAGTCATTTGCCATATCTACAATGTGGTCTTTTATGAATTGGTCAAAATCATTTCCGTCATACTCAAAGTCGATAATTTTGTTAAAGCACTCTTTAATGATAAAATGCCCGAATGCTGTTCCATCATTCTGATAATTTTCACTTACAGTCAGTTCAGCAACTTGCTCTTTTATTCTATCGTAAAATTCCATTTATTCGATTTTCTTTTAATGACGCCCAACGGTCTTGTATAAGAATAGTGGCGGTTTTAAGACCAGAAACTTTTCAGTTTAGACCAAAGTTTGTTTTTATTGTTATTGTTTGTTTCTGTAAAATCCCCGCCATTATTTTTATACGTTGTTGGGCACAGTATTTTCTTTTCAACTCTTAAAATCAGTCTTTTTTTATTCTTTTTATAATCTATAAAGTCAATCAAACCTAGCATACTAGCATATTCATCTAAAGTGTTGTGTCGTTCGGTTAATTCTATCCAATCGATGTACTTTTCTTCCAGTTCTTTCGTAGTGATGTTTTGTCCTATTAATTGACTTAAATCATAAATTAAAATATTATCAGATTGTCTGATAGGATTCAATTCCAATTTAGTTTGAAAAATAAATTCAATGAGTTTTTCGATATTTTCTTTTCTATCAATGATTTTTGATGCCAATCCATAATAGCCGTTCTTGTCTTCGACTAAATATTTGTCAAACATTGTATTTTCATCTATCAATTCAGATTCTGCAAAATTTTCGGATGCGATAAACGCTAATTCGTTAGCAACATCATCGAATGATTCAATGACTTCTAATTGGATATTTTCCTTTTGTTGAGAATTAGGAATTTCTCTTCCCTCAATATTATGTTCCGTTGTCCAATTCAAACCAGCATAAACTCCACAATCATATATTATTTCTTCAAGGTCGAATCCTTTTTCCATTGATTCCTTAATTTGTATTATAAATGTGGATTCTTTGAGATTGAAATCTATTAAATATTTAGGTTGTTGGTTTTGATAAATGACAACTTCATCAATTGAAAGTTCAAAAAATGGAATTGCTCTAAATTGACCGCTTTCACTTTCAAATAAATATGATTCTATTTCGAGATTTCTGGTTTTCATCATATTGTGCCCAACGGTTTGGCTATGGTTTCGTTGCGTGAAAATCCGCGAGGATTTTCCGCCGTAAACCGAAGATAGCAAATTTGCGAGGACTTTCCGAGAGGAAAGTCAGAAGCAATGAACTATAGCCGGTGTTACCCATAGGCTTTTTATTTTAATTGGAAATGAATATGGTCATCGTGTCGAACAGCTTGACAACCGTGAAACCTTACTTTTCTGTTTGTTAAATTCAGTCGTTTTTTTAAATGTGGTTCAATAAATAATTTTCCGATGCTGTTTTGACGTAAAATCAAATTCGCTAATTCACGAGTTCCCTTTTCGGAAAATTCAATTTCTTTGTTGATAGTTCCTAAAGTCAAATACTTCGGGAAATCATATTGCCAATTCCCACGTTGTTTGCAATCTGCATTTTGGTTATATTCGGTTGCAGTTGGTTTTTCGTAAACTCCATATCCGCTTACTGATGGTTTTTTATTGGTCAATTGTCCATTTGGCTCCTCGTAAATCAGGGAAACGTCAACTTTCTTTCCGTCGTTGTGGCTTAAATGTGGTAAAAGAGGAAACCTGTCTATGAATGGGAAATTTGCGTCCAAATAAATCAATTTCAAGCCATAATTGAATTTTTGTAAATCCAGAGAAATATTTTGAAGAGTAGAATTCAGTTCTGGTCTTACGTAATTCCGATTTGCAAGTTTATAGAAGAACGAATGAGCTTTTAGAAATTCCGTTTCTTTAATTTTTTCACGTCCGAAAATTGGTGCAACATTTGGGACAATCAAAAAAGTAGTTGATAAGTAAAGCCCTGCAAAAATTCCAATTCGTTTTAGTCGTCTTTTTTTTGATGTCCGTTTTATTAATAAAACAGAAATTAAATAAATAATTCCGCCGATTTGGGTAATAATTGTTAAAAGAACGATGATTATGATGTGAAGCAGTATTCTCAATGGTCAGTTTAGCTTATGGGTAACGGGAGGGCTAAACGTAGTTGACGTTCAGCGGTTCGTTTTTGTAAATTTATTTAAAAAAAAGCGAATTGCGGGTGAACGTTACCAAAATTACATTTAGGTGATGATGGTGTTCGTTGGTTCAGCACGTACTGCAGGCAAGGCTGCGAATCTCAGCGTAAGCGAGTTAGAGATTAAGTGATTTTGGTTTAGCCCTCCCGATGGAGTTCATTTCCATTTTAGCGGGGCTTTGCCTTGTGCAAAGTATAGCTCAATTGGTCAGCCTTGGCTGAATGAACTCCATCGGTCTCGGCTATGAACAGTTGCTTGGGTTAACACAAACTTTTGTAAGTATACACAAAGCTGAAAATTCCACAGGAATTTTCAGGATAAGCCTGTAATAGCAATTGTTTATAGCCAATGTTGTAGGTAGTTATTTATTCGTATTTTTTCATTTCTTCTCTAATTTGGCTTATCTGATTTCTCAATTCTTCATCAAATACTTTGTATCCTTCAGCTACATTCTTCATTGCTTGAGCCATATAATCTTCGGCTTGTTGGTATATTTGAAAAGCTTCCTTTTCCTGTTCAGTTCCAATAAATCTCAAATATTGTTCGTGAGTTATTTCCACATTTTCCGAATAAGGTGCCAACATATTTAAATTATCATAAAATCCATTTAGAATTTCATTTGCCGTATAATTTGAAGTCAAGTCAAAATAGAGTCCAATAGAACTTGATAGTGCTAAAGAGGAACTATTAGCTTGAGCTATTTTTTCATCTATTTGTTTTAATAGGTTATTATTCAAATTTTCGCCAACTGCTGTTTCTCCTTCCTTATATCTTCCAAATAGAATTATCAATTGATTTAAGGCATCTGAAAAAAGAGAATATTGCATAATAGCTGCTTCGGCAGCTTGTAGTTTTTTACTGAAAAATTGTTTTTTTAAGTCATAGGTGTATTCATTCTTCTTTTGAACTAAATCAAGAATTTTAGTTATAACAACTGTTAGAATTGAACCAATCAATCCTCCTAAAATTCCAATCATTTGTTCACTCATTCTGTTCGTTTTAATTACCTACAACGGGAGGGCTAAACGTAGTTGACGTTCAGCGGTTCGTTTTTGTAAATTTATTTAAAAAAAAGCGAATTGCGGGTGAACGTTACCAAAATTACATTTAGGTGATGATGGTGTTCGTTGGTTCAGCACGTACTGCAGGCAAGGCTGCGAATCTCAGCGTAAGCGAGTCAGAGATTAAGTGATTTTGGTTTAGCCCTCCCGATGGAGTTCATTTCCATTTTAGCGGGGCTTTGCCTTGTGCAAAGTATAGCTCAATTGGTCAGCCTTGGCTGAATGAACTCCATCGGGAGGGCTAAACGTAGTTGACGTTCAGCGGTTCGTTTTTGTAAATTTATTTAAAAAAAAGCGAATTGCGGGTGAACGTTACCAAAATTACATTTAGGTGATGATGGTGTTCGTTGGTTCAGCACGTACTGCAGGCAAGGCTGCGAATCTCAGCGTAAGCGAGTCAGAGATTAAGTGATTTTGGTTTAGCCCTCCCGATGGAGTTCATTTCCATTTTAGCGGGGCTTTGCCTTGTGCAAAGTATAGCTCAATTGGTCAGCCTTGGCTGAATGAACTCCATCGGGAGGGCTAAACGTAGTTGACGTTCAGCGGTTCGTTTTTGTAAATTTATTTAAAAAAAAGCGAATTGCGGGTGAACGTTACCAAAATTACATTTAGGTGATGATGGTGTTCGTTGGTTCAGCACGTACTGCAGGCAAGGCTGCGAATCTCAGCGTAAGCGAGTCAGAGATTAAGTGATTTTGGTTTGGCCCTCCCGATGGAGTTCATTTCCATTTTAGCGGGGCTTTGCCTTGTGCAAAGTATAGCTCAATTGGTCAGCCTTGGCTGAATGAACTCCATCGGGAGGGCTAAACGTAGTTGACGTTCAGCGGTTCGTTTTTGTAAATTTATTTAAAAAAAAGCGAATTGCGGGTGAACGTTACCAAAATTACATTTAGGTGATGATGGTGTTCGTTGGTTCAGCACGTACTGCAGGCAAGGCTGCGAATCTCAGCGTAAGCGAGTCAGAGATTAAGTGATTTTGGTTTAGCCCTCCCGATGGAGTTCATTTCCATTTTAGCGGGGCTTTGCCTTGTGCAAAGTATAGCTCAATTGGTCAGCCTTGGCTGAATGAACTCCATCGGTCTCGGCTATGAGTAGTTGCGTGGGTTAGCACTTAACTTTGCAAGTACACACCAAACTGAAAATCCTCGCGGATTTTCAGAAGTAGACGAGAACAAGCAATTACTTATAGCCATTGTTGCCAGTAGTTATTTTTTTATTAATTCAACTATTTCGTAAGCTCTTTTTTCAAATCCGTTTTCAGATTCTTGTCGAACAAAGCAGTTTTTATTAATTTGTTGATTATTCACTAAAGAAATTAATTTTTTCCCTGTAATTGGTCCAAATGTAGTACCTCTTTCCACATAGTAAAATTTAGTATCTAACGAAACGTCTTTTTGTCGATTAACATTCCCGGAAACCATATTATTAATGACATTATCAACTGCATTTTTGTATTCAGGGTCTGAATTATATCTTTTATTTGAATCTTCCCTAATCTGATTTTGTAAAATCGCCCTTTCCCTTGTGGTTTTGTCCAAAGTTTCGTCGTTCAAGTCGACTTCTGTTACAACTCGACCTCCGTTTTCATCACGATAGCTATATAGAACATTGTTAGGTGTCGATTTCCTGTTATACTCTTTTTCAATTTCATTGACCATCTTTATGAATTCCGCCTTTAGTAGGTCTTTGAATTTTGTTTGATTTGCAAATCTCAAAATTCTATTTTCGGAAACTTTGTTTAAGAATAAAAAATCATTTTGTACTAACACAATATTGTACAATTCTGTTTTTTCGTTGTCGCTAATTAGAATACTATTGTTGTCAATTATCAATTCGTAAGTTCTTTTGTCAACAAGTCCATTTTTTGATATGAGAAGACTGTTGTTGTCTCTAAAAATATATTGGATATTGTCTGTTTCACTTGCCAATGCCCAAGTGCAACCAGTTAAATATGATTTGCTAATACTCTTTTGAGTGTATTTTTTTGCTTTTACCAAGTTAGAATTAATAAAAGAAGAAGATGATTCTACAATAGTTTGGGTCGTGTTAGAATCAGAAAATCCGTATTTAGCATTGAATTTTTCATCCGATTGTGATAACCAAATTATCCCCTGAATAACACTTATTATAGTTCCAAGAGGAAATAAAATTATTAGTAATAAAAATAGAATTCCATATAGGTTTTGTCCAAGATAAAATTTATGAACTCCTAATGTTCCTAAAAATATTGCTAATAGTCCTGCTGTTTGTCGGTCTTTCATAATTACTGGCAACGGTCTAGGCTATGATTTCGTTGTGGAATCATCCGCAGGATTATTACGCTGAGAAATCAGCCATTGATTAATACTTTTATTTTGGTGTGGCACAAAACCACAATGAATTATAGCCATTGTTGTGGCTAGTTTTTTATTCCATTTAAAATTGATGTTTTTTCTGGTTCATCTCCATAATAGTAATGAGCTTCATTCAGTTTAAAATTCTCTGAAACAGGATAAATTCCGTTCATTTTTCCAAATGAGTGATAGAAATAATCGACTTGTAACATCGTTTCTGAATTTGGCATTTCTATTCTTAATTCAGGTGCCCATTCAGTTTTCCATTTTTCTATTTCATCTTTACTAATATTTGTAAAATCATATTTTGAGAAACGCTCAATTTTTTCTATTTGATTGTCCTTATTTAAGTAATGAACAGATTTATACCACATTTCGCAATCTGTTGCGAGTAATTCTTGGTCAGAATCGTAAAGGGTTTCAATTATTTTATTTTCTAGATACTCAAATTCAACTCTATTTGCTAGATAGCACAAATTGTCTGTGATAAGCTCTCCGTTTTTTAAAAACTCCAACAATATCACTCGTCCTTTATTATCCAAGGTTTCTCTAATTATCCATCTTTTGTCTTTTGGGTTTTTCACATTCCATTCCAATACATTCCAACTGGATGCTGTTGGTGAGTATTCGTGATAGAGTACTTTCTCTTGTCCGATAGACTTACAAGTTGTAAAAGTCAGTAGTATTAATATGTAAATTATTCTGTTCATTCAAATTAGCCACAACGGGAGGGCTAAACGTAGTTGACGTTCAGCGGTTCGTTTTTGTAAATTTATTTAAAAAAAAGCGAATTGCGGGTGAACGTTACCAAAATTACATTTAGGTGATGATGGTGTTCGTTGGTTCAGCACGTACTGCAGGCAAGGCTGCGAATCTCAGCGTAAGCGAGTCAGAGATTAAGTGATTTTGGTTTAGCCCTCCCGATGGAGTTCATTTCCATTTTAGCGGGGCTTTGCCTTGTGCAAAGTATAGCTCAATTGGTCAGCCTTGGCTGAATGAACTCCATCTTGTTTATATCAATGTAAAATACACGTTTATACCTCTTAAATCAGGTAAAATCGATTATTAATAATAATGTTTATTTTAAATTTCGAATTCATCAAACGGATTCTTTATTTTATCCAAACTAGAGCTACTAACATGAGTATAAATCATGGTAGTCTTTGGGTCATTATGCCCTAATAACTCTTGAATATATCTTATATCAGTACCTTTTTCAAGTAAATGCGTAGCATAGCTGTGTCTTAAAGTATGTAAAGTTACGGATTTCTTTATTTCAGACTTTAATAATGATCTTTTAAGAACCTGTCTTGCACTAACAGGAGAGTATTTTCCATTATTTCTCCCCTCAAATAAAAAATACTTGGGCTTCTGCGATATAATATACTTCCTTAAAAGCCTACACATATTAAACGGAACAGGAACATATCTATCTTTTCTACCCTTTCCAGACTTTATATGAACGAATTGTCTTTGCAAATCAAGATCAACCAATTTAGTGTTCAGGGTTTCACCTATGCGTAGTCCACAAGAGTAAATAAAACTAAGTAAAGTTTGGTGCTTAATATTATTGGTATTAACAAGTATTAATTTTACCTCCTCTATGCTCAATACTTCTGGTAATTTTATCTTCTTTTTTGGTCTTTCAAATTTTTCAGGAATAATATGGAACCTACCATTTCTTGTATAAAATAATTTAAGAGCATTAATAACTTGATTTTGATAGGTATGAGAAAAATTGTTAGCAATAATATAATTATAATTAAAGTTTAAAACTTCTTTCTCCGTGATTTGCATCATAGTTTTTGGATGGTGAAATCGAAAAAAAGAAAGAAGCATACTTTCATAAGTCTTAATAGTATTCTGGCTATATCTTTTTTGAACCATCCATTTTTTAAAACTATTAATCTCCCTCAATATATCATTTCTTATTAGCTTTGGAAGCACTTCCTTTTTTTCAACAATGTCTTTTTGCGAAGAATTTCTATTTATCATTAATGCTGAATAATCTATGAAATAATTTTTCTCCTGTAAATAATGAAACAAATTATTCTTAATTTTTGAAGAGAAAGGAACATAAAAACTTTTCAAAGATCGACTCCATTGTACCCCATCAAATTTCTTTAAATACTCTTTAAGTTCAAAGTCATATTTAAAACCCAGAAGTAAAATCTCTTGGTCTTTATATTTAGCCCTCGAAAATGTAACAATAGTTTTTTCCATTACCTTAAATATTCAATCCTAAGGATTTTTACTAGACACTAAATTTATTAGTCACCTAATAATTAATTAACTCCATCCTATAACTGTAGGCAGTTTATATCACAAACTTGAAATTATCCAATTCTAATTGCATGTCTAAAACCCTACCACCCTCTCCAAAGCCTTATCGGCTTCTTTACTCACAAAATTAGATTGATACATCATCGTAGTAGTTATAGAAGAATGCCGATACAATTTTTGTAACATTTGAACAGATATTTTATCTCCAGCGATATTCCCAAAACTATGACGGGCAATATGCATTGTTAGCTTTTTTTTTATCTCCGCTTTTTCCGCTAGGATACCTAAATATTTATTAAATTTCTTAGTGGCAGTTTTAGTTTTGGTATAAATATCTTTAACATTGGTATCGTCAGCTTTCTTTAATTCGGGAAAAACATAATCGCTTTTACCATTTTGAACAGATCGATAATGCTTCAAAATTGGATATATCTTTTCTGGTAACTGTAGTGATACCAACTTAGCATTTTTCCCCATTCTATAATGAAGTCGTCCATCATAAATATCGCTCCATTTTATTTTTAGTAAATCCGCTACCCTGATCCCTGCTAGATAAAAACTAAAAAGCCATACATTTCGGACATGATTCTCCATTTTTGAAAGATCAGTCAGGCCTTCCAAAGCACGAACTTCCGAAATATTTAAACCTACCTTTTCTGTTTCAGGGAATTTGATCTGTATCCTACCCCTTCCAAAAGGGTAAAGCTTTCTATCAACTAAACCAGATCTTATGGCTCTGTTAAATAAGGTGCGAATCACTATAAGATTATTAACTACGGAACGTTCCGACAAGCCTCTCTCAACTTTTAAATACTCCATAAATCTTCTTAGGAAAAATTCATCAATCTCCTGAAATTTAAGATCCTTATTACCAAAAAAAGTGAGAACATGATTCACCCGAACTCTGTCCGAAGCTAATCGGGTTAATTTACCTGATCGCTGTAACTCCTTTAAATAATTAGCTGCCATGTCATTAAACGTAACATTTTCTAATGCATTATTGATTTCTTTCTTGATTTGACGGGAGGATACATCTTTACGATCTGATTGTAAAGTTAATAACACCTTGTTGGCTTCAGATAATTTTGAAGATAAAAGATTGTTAAGATAAATTGCGTCGGGATGGGATTTACGTACGGATCTGTTATTTTCATCCCAAAACTTCAACTGAATATACTGTCCTGTATAAATATAATTTGATCTTCGATTTTTAGTTACACGAACAACCAAAGGATATTCTCCTTTTCTATTAGGTTTTTTACGAAGTGTTATTTGTGCATTCGAAGCCATAATTTAAAATAACTATACTCAAAGATACGTATTTTTGGTACAACATAGATACAACATTTATTGAATTTACTTACAATTAAATGATTTCAATAAAAATTAAAATTTTGATAATCAATTGATTATCAAATAGAAAGAATAAAAATGACATCAAACACGTTGGACTTAAAATCCAATGGGCAGTAATGCCCGTGCGGGTTCAAGTCCCGCCCCGAGTACGAAAAAGCCGAGATGTATGTCTCGGCTTTTTTATTAGAGAAAGAGGAAAAACCGGTTCTTTACCGGTCTAAGTTATCCTGTATTACTTTATCTGTTTTTAACTTTTGAAAAATGGTTTTAGCTGATTTTTCAGCGAATAAAGCGGGACCAAATGAGCTACTTGAATTAAATGTGGCTTTCCAAACCTCTTTTTTTGTGGCAACATCAATTCCCGTCAGTTCATAGGTAGCCGATTGAAGCCCTCCATTATAGTATGATAAATTTGTAGGCTTAAAAACAAGGACAATATCTTTTTGGTCGGCTTGAACCGCATCATCAATTCTCGAGTTCATATAATCACTTTGGTTCAGTGCCAGTTTTTCAGGTCTTTGTTCAATAAGTAGAAACTCAACTTTCCTATTTTCATTATTAAATTCTACAATTAATTTTTCCTTTAATTTTTCAGAAAAATTCTTTGTATTATATTTTACATAAGGAATTACTATAAGCGGATTTACATAGGGTTCCTTAATAGCAGCTTTGTCTACCACAGATTTGATCGATACTCCACAACCTGCCAGTAAAATAAAAGTTAAAAATAAGGTAATCTGTTTGTTCATTTAGTTTCGTTTTAATTTTAGCTAATTATGGCATTTCATTTAACTATTAAATTAATAAAACCACCGGTATTTATGTGGAATTTTCCAAAAGGAAAACCCGAAGTAATGAGCTATACACGGTGTTGTGTGTTGGTTTTATTCCAAATTATTCCAGCCTTTCATTCCGTCTCTTTTGAGTTGTAACACCAAGAAGAGAAACAAAGTACCCAGAAGTCCAATTAGAGAAAGAACTCCAACTCCATCATAAATATTTATAGAAAGAGTAACAAGACTTGTGAATACAATTCCCCAAAAACCCCATTTTTTCCAATAGAAAAGTGATAAGATAAAAACTATATCGGCTACAGATAACATTCCAAAGAGGAAATTCCGTGGTTCCAAATTGCTGAATTCAGGGTCAATTAATACAGTTTTCAAATGATAAGAATCAGTAATAAAAAAAGTAGCTAATAGTAAAGTTACCAAAAAGTGTCTTTTTTTGTTTGAGTCAATAGTGATCATTAAATATTCACTTTTAAACTTGTACACAACGGTTTTGGCTATTGTTTCGTTACGGAATGGTACGCGAGTATCATTCCGCCGTAACCATAAATTTAGCAAAAAGGCTTGAAATTCCGATTAGGAATTTCAGCCGTAATGAACTATAGCCGTTGTTACCCAACGTTTTTTATCATTTCATTTATTCTTTTTTCCGCTTCTGCTTTTGTGATTCCATCGTAGTAATCTTTAACGAATGGATGTTCAAAATCTTTATGAGGAAAAATTTCAGGTCTACTATTTCCTTTTTTGGTCATTACATCACAAGGAATTGACATAGTGTCGCTGTATTCAGGAATATTGCTACAAAGCCAACCAAAATACCCAGTTTCGTGGTTTTCTTTGTCAAAATTTGCTTTATAATCTGAATAGCTTTTCTCGCTTAACGAAACCCAAAGTCCATAATCCAAGTTTTCGCAAGTATCAATCACTTTTTGAGTCAGAGTTACTCTTATAAATCGGTCGATTTGGTCTTCGTAATGAATTTCGCAAAAGTCAGAGTCCAATGTCCCAAGTTCGGACTTTCCTTGGTCAGAAAGGAAATCATAATTTGCTGGCGATTTAAAAGCCAAAGCTGGCCAATCCGAATGGACTTGTCCACATTCAAAGCATTTAAATTCCGTTGGCTTATTTTTCTTCTTTTTCCAGAACATTATTCATTCGGTATAGTTACAAACCCAGTCCAAATCATAACTATGTAGATTAGACACATTATTGATGCTATGTTAAAAATAATTGGTGCCTTTTCAACCAATCCTGTTTTGTTTCTGACATGAAAGTCTTTTAATCTTCCAGTTAGAATTGGTCCGACTTTTCTAAAAAAGAAAAATCCGAAAATCATAAATAATGTAAGTCCAATTTTAAATCCCAATTTCGGTTGCTTTAAATGTTGGGTAACGGGAGCTTAACGTAGTTGACGTTCAGCGGTTCGTTTTTGTAAATTTATTTAAAAAAAGCGAATTGCGGGTGAACGTTACCAAAGCTACATTTAGGTGATGATGGTGTTCGTTGGTTCAACACATACTGCAGGCAAGGCTGCAAATCTTAGCGTAAGCGGGTCAGGGATTTGGTGATTTTGGTTTAGCGGCTAATCTAACAAATACAAACCAAATAGGAAATCCTTGCGGATTTTTGTTAGTAGCCGAGTACTAGTAATGAATGCACGGTGTTCCGCACAGTTTTTATTCCAAATTAATTTTTATTCAGTATTTTAATTCGGAAGGAGGAATTTCAATCGTTCTGAAGTTAATATACTACTCAGCTATTATTTTTTCAACCTTTACATTATCCTTTTCTCTGGCATCATTAACTCCTTCTGTGAAGAAAAACCAAAATAGCCCTGCTATTATTAATCCAATGATAAGCCAAAGAGTTGTTTTTTTTGTGCTACTTGTATCCTTCATGTTATTAAAATTTCAATAATTTAATTTTTTAAAAATTTTATGTTCAATTCATAAGTAGGAAACTTTCTCGTTTTGTTACAAAGTTTGTTTTTTAAATTTCGTAGAACGTTTCGGCTATAAGTAGTAGCATGGGTTAGCACTTAACTCCCGCCCGTACCGAACGGCACTTTCGGAGGGATTGCAAGTATACACCAAACTAAAAATTCTTATAAATTCTCAGAACTAGATAGACAAGCAATTACTTATAGCCCGTGTTTGTGATACATTCTTATTCGGTTCATATTGCTAATATTATTTAAAAGGCGGTGGTGGACAAATTTCGTAAAAATACTTTTTTGGTATTTTCTTAATTAGGTCGCTCTGATAAAATCCAAGCGTTTTGAGCCACCAACGTTTTAAACTGTTGCTTTCGGTAAATAAGTATGAGTTATTCATTTTTGCATCGTTTTCCAGTATTTTAAATACGATCTAATCACTCAAGCGGTTCGATGGTGGATTCGTGAACATAAATAATTTTCCATTCCTTATCCTTATTGGTCATCACCAAACTTACAGCTCCATTTCCATAAGGAGACCCATTCTTATCTTTAAAGTGAAAAAATACAATCGCATTGTTACCATCAATAACCGTTACATCAGTATTGTACATAGATAGCTGATAGTTTGTTTTTAGAGATCGCATTGACTCAGCAGCCTTTTTTGATGTCTCATAGTTCCCCGGAGGGCTCACACCCCGCCATATATATTTCATATCTAAATGATAATTTGACATCATTTTTTTACTATCTACTTCTCCATTCCATGAGATTAGCCACTTTTCTGCTAATGCCAGTACTTCCTTTTCAATAATTTTAGATTTTTCTTCAGACAAGGCCGTGGCTTCCGTAGCATTATAGCAACCAAATAGCACAGTAGCCATTATTATAATTAAGAACGATTTATACATTGTATTGGTTTAAGTTACTATTATCCTTCATGTATATGTATGATTTTCCATCCCGATCCGACCCGGGTGATGACCAATGTAAACGCATTTTCATCAGTATCCGCTTCTTTACTGTTATCCGCAAGTTGAAAGCCCACTATGGCATTATTTTTATCAATTACGGTTACCACCGGATTAAAGAGTTTATTGTTATACGTTTCAACTCCTATAACATACTTTTTAAGAACTTCTTCAAATTCCGTATAAGTCATTGGTTTCCCGTGCCAGTAATATTGAAGGTCTTTATGATGAAGTTTCATCATATTGTCTAAATTAATTTCACCATTCCACGCATCATTCCATTTTTCGGCAATCATTAGCGCTTCTGTTTTAATTTTCTCCTCATCACATTCTATAGTACCGTTACATCCAACAGTTAAGAGGAGCACAATAAACATCCAAATATTTTTCATTATTATAGTAATTATTGCCAATACCCTGCTAAACCCAGTGCTGTTTTGAGAATGAAAAGATACTAAATTCCTTAGCAATAATTTGAAAATTGAGCTTCCTTTATCTCGCTCAAATTGTTGATTGTCAACTCGTATTGTTTTGGTTCGAAGTTCAATTGGAGTAATATTTACAAATCCCTGGAATGTCTGGTACCTGGCAACAAAATTAAGTTTTAGTTGGATGTGTCTCAACGGTTTGTGTAAGCGTCTGTAACGGGAAAGTGAGCGAGTACTTTCCGCTCACCTACCTAATTTAACAAAACGAGCTGAATTTCCGATTAGGAAATTCAGCCGTTATTGTGTTTACACTGTATTGTGCCTATGTGCTTTTTTATTTTTTTCCATATAACGTTGTCAGCGTACCATTTAAACTTAACGGAATTACTGACGTATGAGATTCATTTCTATATATTCGCCAATTCATATCCACATTTTCATAACTATTTTTTTTAAGATATAAACTAAACTTAACCATATTAGACACCATCATTGGACTTTCATTTTCTCCTGTTGAAATAAATACTTTGGTCGGTCCAATTTCCCAGGTTTCACTATTCGTGAACTTTGTGATAGCCGGAGTCAAAAATATTTCTTCATTCAGTTGAAATGAAGGGCTGTTTATTCCAAATCGGGTAAAGTAATTATTAGAATTCAAGAAACAATATGCTGTAAATAAACCACCAAGAGAATGTCCTGAAATTCCTCTGTCTGAATTTGTTTTATAATGTTTATCAATAAATGGTACTATTTCTTTCTTAAGGCATTCTAAAAACCTGGCTGATCCGCCAGTTTTTATTGTTCCCTCCTGAACTCCAAATTTCTTCTCAAACTTTCTTTCACTTATTGTATCGCGATATGGTGTATAGTCATTAAATCTGTTAATTCTGGATTCTATGCCATTTACGCTATGACTGATACCAACGAGAATAACATCTTCGATTTTTTCAAAATCAATATACGTTGGATTGAAATATCTATAAGTGCTTTTTCCGTCCAAAACATATAGAACGGGATAAGTTAATGTGTCTTTAATGGAATAATTTTCCGGAAAAGACATATGTATTAAATAGTCTTTCCCCGTTATTTTAGAACTAATAATGTGGTCGGGTTTATTTCGTATTCTCTCTTTTGGTTCTAATTTTTGGCTAAATAAAGCGTTGCTAAAAATCAATAAGGAAAAAGTAGTAAATAATAATTTCGATAGTTTCGAAAAAGTCATTTGTTTCATTCAGGGTTTGCTGCATTTGGTTTAGCATCTAATTTAATAAATAAAACTGTCGGTAGTTTTTTGCACGTGATTTTCCGAAGGGATACGGGCCTCTTTAGAGGCGAACTGACGGAGTAAAATCCGAAGCAATTAATTATGTATCTTGTTGCCAATAGTATTTATTGGAAATATAATATTTCACGTTTCGTGAATTCCTTTAGTTTTCCCGACGGGAAAAACTGCCTTTTTTCCAACCAATTCCCATAGGCATCAAATTTATACTCAAAAGTATTGAATGTATTAGAAGTTTTAGTCATTTCCTTGTCTTTTAGTTCCAAATTCTGAAACTCTATTTTTATTAAATTTCCGTTGGGCTCGTATTCCAGATTTGATATGCTAACAAGGTTATTATACGGCAAAAACACCATTGCTTTGTTAGGATTTCGGGTAATTGAATTGGGATACATATAAATGGTTAACTCTTGAATGCTATCCGAATCTCGAAAATCTTCCTGTCTTAGCATTCTGTTCTGATCATCATAAACAAATCGATTAATCCTAACAAAACCATCGCTTTGATTTACATAATGCATGTACTCAGTATTACTAGAAAATATATGCGTTGAAGTGGAATTATTAGTTCCCCAATTTTCGGAGGATATTTTTGATTTAACCTGAACAATGCTATCGCCTTCATACGTATATTTTCTTATCGAACTTAAAGTTTTAGTTATTTCCACTATCGAATCCAACGTATTGCTTTGTCCATAAAAATGGGTAGTAGAAGATGATTTCACCAGACTATCATCAATTAATTCATATTGATTTCTTGAAAAAATAACCCCATTTTTATCGTAATTAAACTCTACCATAGCGTGACCCGTAAATCCGGAATAGGGCTTAATAACCAGTGAGTCATTTTCATAGTTCACATCGTAAAAATAGGTTTTGACTTGTTTTACTTTTCCTTTCAAATTTCCCAATTCGGCATCGGTTAGAATTAGCTCTTCTTTAATTTGCGAAAAACATAGAGCTGGTAATATTAAAATTGCAAATATTGATAATTTCATATTATTGACAATGGTTTGTGTATCGTTTGCTACGTTTGGTTTAGCATCTAATTTAATAAATAAAACTGCCGGTAGTTTTTTTCAAGAGATTTTCTGAAATGAAAATCCCACCTGCCATACCTCGGCGTGGAGCAATGAACCATACACGTGGTTGCAGCCGGCTTATTTTTTAATCCACTCCTTGTCCGAATTGTAGTATATATCCATTATTATCTAAAATGGCAAACTCTCTCATTCCGTAATCAAATGTTTCTATTGGATAGTAGATTCTAACCTTATCCTTTAACTCATCCCAAAGGTCATCTACTGGGTTAGTGAATATATAAATGCTTCCACTAAAAGTTAAGTTTTGCTCTATGAATTGCTCGTTGCGACACGTAAGCATTATTTCAATATCATCACGATCAACTCTTGCCCATTCGTCTCCCATTCTGGCTTTACATATAAATCCTAAAACGTCTTCATAAAACTTGATTGTGTCGTCCATATTGTCAACCTGAAGCATTGGAGATAATCCTTTTAGTCTCATATCAGTTCTTTTAAATTGGCTACAACGTTTAATATATAAAGCGTAACGACCTGATGGGAGTTGTGATTTTATATGCATCTTAAGTTTACAATCTGTTATTTTAGAGTTATTAATCAGAAAGTACAAATTGCCACGATATACCGTATTTATCTTCGCACCACCCAAACTTCTTACCAAAACCATAATCTCCTTCACCTTTATAGTTATCCAGAGGGACCATTATCTGACCACCATTTGAGGAAAGCTTTTTGAATATTGTTTGTATTAATTCATCAGAATTATCAATTATAAAAAGTGATACGGCAGGAGTAAATGACCAATTATGATTATAACTACTTTCAGAAACCATGTATTCGGTTCCGTTTAATGTAAATACTCCATATTTAATGAGTTCAGGTGTGCCTCCTGCCTCTCCCTCAGAGTACTTTGTTAGGCTTTTAATTCCAGAATTCGGAAAGATAGACGTGTAAAAATTTATTGCTTCCTCAGCCTTCCCACATTGATCCCCAACAAAAGTTAAAAATGTTGCTGTGTTCATATTTTTATTTTTTTACCCTCTTAATATTTTTTCCATTTTACGACCCCTTGCCAATTCATCAATCAGCTTTTCCATTTGTCTACATTGCTTATACAATTCAAATTCATCTTCTATTTCTTCAATTCGATAACCACAAACAACTCCTTTAATCATATGTGCATTGGGATGTATTTTAGCTTTTTGAAAAAATGTTCTAAAAGTTACCTTTTCATTAATAAGAGCTTGTAATTGATCTTTATCAAAACCCGTGAACCATGCTATTAGCTGATGGAATTCTTCTTTTGTTCTACCATTCTTCTCCAGTCTATTCCAATAAAGCGGGTAGATAGATGCGAAGATCATATTCGCAACTTTTTCATTTTTTTCGGCTGTAACTTTCATTTTAAATCTTTTTTATGGAGTGTTTTTAAGCATTTTTCATTAGTATAATAATTATCGCTAATACCCTGCTAAACACAGTGTTGTTTAAAAATGAAAAGATACTAAATTCTTTAGCAATAATCTGAGAATTGATCTACTCGCGTGCCAGAAATCATTAATGGTCAATGAACCTCGTTTAAGCAGTTAAACGCTATTTTTTATAAACGGTCTAGTGCGTAGTGTTTTATTCATTATTAATTCTTTCTAAAATCAATGATGAAAAAGATTTCACTCCTACGCTTATACAATCTTCGTCAACTTTAAAATTTGGTGCGTGATTCATCGTATTAATTCCTTTTTCAGGGTTTGAACCACCCAATAGAAAATACACGCCTGGTATTTTTTGTTGAAAATAAATGAAGTCATCATTAAAATACGGGATCTGTCCATAACTCATTACAACAGCGTTACTGCCATAAATATCGGTTAGGGTGTTCATTGCATGCTTCGTTAATGATTTATGATTTAATACCGTTGGGTTTTCTTGAATAAAAGATGTAGAAATTAATTTGTCTTTGTATTCCGATTTACGAATTATCTGCTCAATCTCAGGTAAAATATCAGGTGAATTTGACTTATTAGTTTCGTAAGCATACGCTTTTATAGTGAGTTGCTTATTGTCTTCTTCGATGACAAAATTTTCCTCCATAAATAGATAGTCTTTGAAAATAGTATTTGGATTACTTAATCCAACCATAGGATCAAATGCTTTTGGAATTTGCCAAGGGCTTGTTGCATCTTTTTTTCGTAGAGTTTCATTTCTTATTTGATTGTATAATACTTCTGCATCTTCTTTTGACAGTGCATCGTTGAATTTAATCTGTATTCTCTTCTGATAAGCAAATAGCTCGTTTGGTTTAACCATTATCTGGCCTACGGGTAAAGCAGTTACATGTAAAGCATATATTTCATCTATATTCATTTCTGAAAACAGATTGCTGTTAACCATATTTTTCGCACCGACAAAAGTTTCTTCTTCAGCTTGAAATATAAAATATACGGTACCGTGAATTGATTCTTTGATTTTAGACAATACTTCGGCTATTCCAAGCCCGATTGCCATATGAACATCATGACCGCAACCGTGTTGTATTCCTTTATTTTTAGAGGCATACGATACTTTGTCAGGAAAATCATTTGGCAAAGCATCCATATCAGCTCTCCAGGCTATATTTTTTCCTTCCGTTCCTCCTTTCAGAATTCCTACAACACCATAACCTGCAACCCCTGTTTTAACCTCTAATCCTAAATTCGTTAAATATTCGGCAATAACCTTGGAAGTCCTTTTTTCATTTCCGGCCAATTCAGGATACTCGTGAAAATCCCTTCGCATTTTAATTAAATTGTTGGAAATTTCATTTGCCTGTTTTTCTATTTCCTGATGCAGGTTGTTTTTCTTAAAGAACTTGAAACCTATCAGGATGATACATAGTAAGGCAGATAATAAAATGAGGTTTTTAAATGGAATTGTTTTCATCGTTACATTTTTAATACTTTATCAAAGGGAATCAGAAAATTATAACGAGAAAAAAAATAGTGACAAAAGGATATTTATATTGATTAATTATTAGTTTTTTGGCCGAAATAATAATTTCCGGGCTAAATGCCTAATGTTAACTTTAGGGTTTTGTAGTACGATTTTGATAATGGTATATCTAAACCGTCATGATGAAACTCTATTTTGGCATTTTGTGAATTCCCATTTATATTTTTAATTGCGGAAATATTTACCAAATAGGAACGATGAGATTTAAGTAAAAAAGGTGCTTGTTTACTCATTGCGGTTAATGTATTTCTAAATGTTTTATACTGTATGGTGTTGTTTTTTGTATAATAGATATTTACATAATTTTCGGATGCCTTAATAAATAGTAGCTCTTCCTTTTTAATTGTTATTTTTTCTCCCTTATTAATTCCATAGAAATCAATTTCATTTGAAGAATCCGGAGTCATTAATTCCCCGAATTTATTTCTTAGGTAGATGTAAAAAGGAAGAAGAATCACCATAATAGGTACAATTGAGTGTTGAAAAAACCATAGTCCATGTTTTAAATATTCGTATTCATAATATTTGGAATTGAAAAAATCATTGAGGAAGACCTGGTTATAAAAGTGAATGGGTAAACTGGAAGCAAGCATAAAAAGAATGAAAGAAACAATTTCATATGTAACCTTCCATTTTTTGCCTTTATAATGATACCATAAATTCTCTATTCTTGCCCAAAAGAAATATAGTATAAAGAATAACAGACCAAAACCAAAAAATATTAAATATTTATAAGTAGATTCAAATCCATACGTGCCAAAAGGTTGAAGGAAAACCATAATAAATGTTACTATTCCTCCTAAAAAAGCTCCAATTAATAATTGCTTTTTATAACTATAACTGTAAGGTATTTGTTTGAATATAAATTCTAACATCCTAATTTGTTTAGGCATTATGCACAATTTGTGTATGATTAGCTGCGGGATGACTCATGAGAAACATTCCGTTGTTGACTAAGATAATTAATGTGAGTGATTTTCCGAAGTGGAAATCCAAAGCAATTAATTATGCACATTGCTGTACACCGGCTTTTTTTTTGCGGGACCCTTTTTTGTTGTGCATAACCGTCATATCCTGTTCTATACTGGCTGTAATTATATTTTAAGAAAATACCTTTCTTTTGATTTTGATTTTGCCCCGATCCGATTATAAAATTTCATTGCTCTTTTATTAAAGTCAGGGGTTTGCCATTGAACTAAGTTACATCCTGCTTTTCTGCCTTCTTCCTTTATCCTGTCCATCAGTTTTTGCCCGATGCCCAGTCCTCTTGATTTATCTGTTAAAAAAAGACAGTCCATATAAATATAAAAACTGGCATCCCACGTTGAAAACTGTTTCATATAGGTTGTATAACCCACTATTTTTTGATTCACAACAGCTACCAAACAATACAATGGGGGCATTTCATTAAACAAGCTTTTATTTAACTTTTGTTCCTTCCCGGATTTTTTATACGATGCTTTTTCAAATTCGGCGTGCATTTCACAAAGTTCAACCAGTCTTTTAACGTCTTCTTTTTGTGCAAATCTTATAGTAACCTCTTTTATCATATAATACCGTTATAAACATCTTTTAAATACCCCTGATAATCAGGGTCCGACGCTTGCTTGAGAACGTTATCTCTCCAGGAGATTCTCTCGTGATTAATTATATCCAGTTCCCAAACACAAGGAGCTAGCCCGTCTCCTGAGATTTTATTAAAATACACCGTTTCTTTTGGATTCGTGAAAAAGATATGCGTATTAAGCATATTCTTTCCAACCCACCAGTTAATCAATGAAAAGATGCCTTCTGTTCCGGAGTGAAGTATTAGAAAACCCATTTTATCATTACTTGAATCAAAACTATTCTCCATTGAAAGCCATTTAGGGAGCTGGGTTTTAACCTCTTTGTAAAAATTTGGATGATTAAAATACCCGTTCTTAGTAATTGTATATGCTTTTACGGACCAACCATGGGTTTCAATTATTTCCTCGAATTCTATTTTCCTCGGTTTGTATTCCTCCATTTTTGATTCTTTTTTTGTGCGTATTCCAGGTTTATACCCCTATCTGTTCCACGGCTTTATTATTTGATTTATATGGTGCTCAAAATGATCCACATAATCTTTCATAAGAAATCTCAAATCGGAGATTTTCCCATCAGGTAATTCAATTTTATAATTAAGCGTTTGAGGGGTTTGAAGCAGCATCAGCCTTTTTATTTGCATATTGATGGCCCAGAGGAGATCGGTAATTTCTTTTATTTCAGCATTCTGATACTCATTTGCTTTCACCAGTTCCGCCTGATTGTAAGACCTTATCGTATACGGCTTGGTTTCAAATTGAATTTCTGTAAAGCGCTGTAAATTGTTAATACCGGAATCAATTAAATGACCTGTGATCTCTTTCTTCGACCATTTTTCAGGATTGGCTTTTTGGTTTAATTCTGTTTCTGAAGACTTAGAAATATAATTCTTTCCTAGGATCAAAAGCTCCTCGAGTTTATTTACTGTTTCCTTCATATAATTTTGGTTGTTTAATGTTGTTGCCTATACCTTTATCCCTTAATTCAATTTCTTGTTTTAGCAAGATTGGCAATGCAATTTTCTCTAATATTCCAAATCTCGGCATAACTGAAATTCATCTCCATTTTATATATCCAGTTTCGGATATAGTCTTTGTGGTATTCAACTTTAAAATCGCCCACCTGTTCGGGAGTTATTTCGGATTCTTCCATAATATCCAATGCAATTTCTTTTAAATCGGATGTTGCATTTGTAACATCAATTCCCGTTTCATCAATACGTAAAAAGCAATGTGCCTCCGGAATAAAATCAATTCCGTTTTCGGTTAATTCCGTTCCAATTCCGGGTGTATTTCTTTCTGTCATTCTATAGATACACAGTATTAGTTTTACATTCGCCATATTGTTCTCTTCCGCAACCGCTTTCAGAAAGGCATGCTTACTGCTGCATGTTCCTTTTCCTTCGGTAATTACAAGTGAGAAATCGGTTCTGATACTATTCCTTCCATAAGGGAGTTGGCGCACATAAGATAGAAGCTCATTCCAGGTGCCTATACCCTTTTCCTGTACGAGCTTACTAAGTTTCTTATCTGATCTCAAAGTATACTCCATCACAAAAAAATACTATATATTATATAGTTGCAAAACTAACTATAGCATCTTACTTTTGCAATAACGGTCAAAAAAGATAGTATATAATTTAGTTCAAATTATGCATACATTTAAAGGACGGGAATACCCTTGCAGTGCAAGTTTAGCCATGGGTATTATAGGTGGAAAATGGAAAATAGTCATCCTGTATTACCTGATGAAGGGAGCGCTCCGATACAATGAACTAAGAAAAAAAATGCCCGCGGTAACCGAACGAACTTTAAGTTTACAATTAAAATCTCTAAGCGAAGACGGATTAATTAAAAGGAAGGTTCAGTATTCAAAGCCGCCGCTTAAGGTTGAGTATTCTTTAACCGATTTCGGGAAAACATTAATCCCGTTAGTTCAGGCTATTGATAACTGGGGCGATTTTGTTATTGAAAGAAATACCAGGTGATTTTTGCTTGCAGAGAACGGTCTTTTACAACCATCCGTTACGGTTTTAAAATCACTTAGTTTTCAGGTTAAAAACTCGTCTTGGCAATTCAGACCACAACCCGACAGAATGACTCCGTCGGGCCGGGTTTGAATATAATAGAATTGCCTGTACAGGCACCGCGAACCGGTGTTAGCAAACTGTAGTTACACAAACCCGATTTCAGTTATTTTTTGGCAGAATTAATTCAATTTTCTCAATCATACTTTGAGCAAGGCCATTCGTACCACCTAATGCTACCGCCTTTTTGTAATTTTTAAGAGAAAGATGGTATTGTTGGTTATTATAATATCCTTCGCCTAAACTATCATATACATTGGCTGATTCTGGAAATGCATCAACATTAACCTTAAAAACGGCTATCGCTTCTTTAATTTTTCTTTCCGATAAAAAATTATAACCTAAGGCATTAATTTCATTTTCCAGAAGCCGGTATGTTTTGTTGTTTTTGTTCTTTTCATAAAATCTTTCACCTTCCGATATGCCCTTATTTGTTATCACTTCGGCCAATGATTTTGCCAGTGACTTTTTAGGTTTCTCATAATCGGCATCGTATAAAATTTGGCGGATAGCTTTATTAATTTCCGGCAGGTAGGTTTTTCCGGTATTATTAAGTAAAACAATAAAGTGTTCGTTTTCCGGTATTCTGGTTATAAACGTGTGGAATCCGTCAATGGCGCCTCCGTGTTCAATAACATTTACACTTTTATCGGTTCCTTCAATTTTCTCATAGCCAACGCTCCATCCGTACCCGTAACTTCTTTTTCCCGTTGAAATGTGTGGTTTAAAAATCAATTCCTTTAATTTTTCACTTATTAACTTATTATCATGGAGCGCTCTATCCCAAAGAAACAGATCTTCTACAGTAGCGTACATTGCTCCCGCCGCATAAGGAATAGACATATCTATATAACTGGCATTTACATAAGAAAATCCGTGTTTTTCATATCCCGAAGCTCTTTTTTCGAGTATGGTATGATGATGGTCATAACCCGTGTTTTTCATTTTCAGGGGAACAAAAATATTTTCCCGTAGCATTTGCTCGTATGTTTTCCCGGAAACCTTTTCTATAATATATCCCAGTAAAAAATAACCTGAATTCGAATATTTAAATTTTTCTCCGGGATTAAAATCCAATGTGGAATCTGCAAATACCTTTACAAATTTTTCAGGACTAAAATGGTTTCGGGAATTTTTTGCATAGAATTCACGAAACGATGTAAAATTCGGTATCCCTGAAGAATGCTCTAATAAGTGATGAATGGTAATTTTATCGGCGGCTTGCTTCGGATACTTTGGCAAATAAGTGGAAATAGGAACATGCAACTCTAATTTTCCGGCTTCGACGAGTTTCATTATCAGCATGGCCGTAAATTGTTTTGTAACAGAACCCAATCGATGTTTGGTATCCGGTTGGTTAGGAATATCCCATTCCATATTGGCCAAACCAAAACCTTTCTTATAGATTACCTTTCCTTTTTCCGCAACAAGTACTGTTCCGTTAAATTGCTCGTAAGCCGCATAGGTGCTTAGTAAGTTATCTATTTTTTCTGTTTTACCCTGTCCGTAAACATTGGTAAACAGACTCCATTGCGTAAGAAAAATGATCAAAAGGCATTTTAGCTTACATACTTTGATTGATGAATACATAAAATTGTAATTAATAATTAAAGTACAATAGTAGTATTCAAAAAAAACTAACGGGAAAGTTCGAAGCATAAATACGTTTATATTTATAAAAATGAACGTATTTTTATGTTATTCTCCTTTTATAAGCCGCTGGCGTAATGCCTTTTTCGTTTTTAAAAGCTTTATAAAAAGTGGTTTTGGATTTAAAGCCGCATTCCTTTCCTATGGCTTCCAAAGTCAGATTCGTATTTCTTTCTATCATTTGTGTGGCCGCTTTAATTCTATAACCATTTATAAAACTTGGGAAGCTGATATTTAAATTGTCATTTAAAATTTGAGAAAGGTAATGTGGAGAAATATTTAACAATTCGGCTAAATTCTTAATCTTAAAATCGCTATTGGTAAAAACGGGATCGTCGTTAAACAATACTTCAATGCGGTTTAAAATTTCCTCGGCCGCTTCTGTGTTGATTTTTTTATTCTCATAACGCACAGGTTTTCCTAAAAAGGCAAGTCCTTTTTTGTTTTTCACAGCAATTATAAAAATGGCCAGATAAAGCAAAAAAGTAAAGGAAACAGCACCTACCATATACGATGTATAGTTTGTAGTAAAGTATGCCAGCCATATTAAAAAAACGCCTGAAATCACGCTTACTATCCAAAAATCCAATTCCGATGCTTTTTGTTCCTTTCTCAAAACTCTTTTAAATTCATTTTTGCTTATTACACCGGCGATAATGATATAAAACAACCATTGCGAAAATAAAAACCATCCCAAATAACCCGTGGAAGTTCTTTTCCATAAATAGCGATACTCACTGTACGGGTAAAAAATATGAACGATCACCATAAGTATTATAACAGGTAAAATATGGATGATCCAAAGCCATTTTTTATTGTTTTGCTTTGATTCTTTTATATACAGGTAAAGCAACGGACCGATTAGTAAACAAGCGGTTAAGCCCACATGAAGAAACGTATTGGAAATTGCCGGGCTAAAAGCAAAGAATATTGATTTTGCCACTCTAACACTTATTGCCAGTAATAAAGCAGCCAAAAAGTAAGTGGCTCTGTTTCTATTCTTAAAAATAAAAACAAAGTATATACTTATAAAGAAACCATTTAAAACTCCTATGGCACTAAAAAAGAATAGTATTTCTTTCTCCAAATTATTCAATCCTTTAATCGTTAAAAGTATTGTAAATAAAACTACCAACAGTTGTTTTGCAGGTAATTTTCCGAAGAGACAGCAGTATAACAAGCCATTTATAACAAACTGTTGCAATACACTTTACCCGCCGGTTTTTTGCCGGATTATTCTTTTAATCATTGCTATTTGTCCGTTGTGCCACATTTGATGCTTGAATGTAAAAGTCAACGCATCATATTTTGTTTTTGCAACCGGGTTTTCAATTTCCGTCCGTTCAGTAAGCGTCTTTTCTGTCAGCATTTCCAAAATCCGATTTGATCCAAGGTCAATTTCACTTTTATATTCCAGTAATTGATTTTTGTCCGGCCTGTTTTTCCGGTTTTCAAGTGGATTGCTACCGGCAAAATAATACTTAAAAAGATCATTAAGTGGAACTTTTTGGTTTAATTCAGCAATAATTTTACTGTTTTTGTTTAAAATAGATTGAATAGAATGAAAATATTTTGAAACAATCAGGTGACCGATTTCCCAATTAATACTGGTATTCAGATTTTCCACTATTCCATAGTCATTTTCATCAATGTCCGAAATTAAATTGGAAGTCCAGTTATCAACCCATTCAATTTCTTTTTTAATAAATTCCAATTTCATCAGTGGTTCATTTTTATAGCCTGTTAGTTCCTGTATTTATTTTAATTCCGGGTTTTACAGTAAAAAATTAAAGAGTATAAGAAGTGGCAGTAATAAGGAAAAAATCAAGGTAACCAGACCCAGTTTATTTCTGCTGCTTCGTTTGAAAATCAGGATAATCCCCGTAATTGCAGAAATCACAAACGATATTACGCCAATTCCGATAATCAGTAATCCTATAATCCCTTTTCCAATTCCCGCCTGGCCGTCTGACATGGGGTCAATTACAACGCTATCATATTCTATTTTAAGATATATGGCACATATAAACAGAATCAATATGATCGACAAAACTATATAATTATACGTTTTCATATTTCTATTGATTGCTTTTTTGTCAACAGTTATGTATGGGATCGAACGCGAGTTCTATTCCTTCGTAGTGCTAAAATAGCAACAAACAATGGAAATCGCTGTAGTGATTTCCACTGCAATGGGTTATAGGGGGTATTCTATGCTGTTTTTTTATATAACGGGTTCAACGATTTTTTTACCTTCCCTTTATGCTCATAAAAATAGGCTCGCTTCCCTCTTATTATAACCTTTTTATTTCTCGGCATTCTTTCTTTATCTATCGGAACAATAACATCTATTTCAAAATAATTTGATTTTTTATTTTCATTTGCTATTTCAATAAAATCATTAAATCCGTAAGTGTAAACCCCTATTTTTTCAATGTCTATTTTTGCTATCCTAAACGTATTTGTAACATCTACATTTACCCTATTTCTTATTCGTGGTGCCCAGGCACATCTTCCTTCTTTCAGCCATTCCCTTGTTAAGTGTTTATATTTTCTTCTTTTGTTGAAGTATAAAGTGAGTATATCGAATTCTGCACTCTTTTTTTCTATTAACTCTTGGTTTTCGTAAAGTTCAATGTAGTGATTTACTTTAATCTCAATAGAGTCTTTAAGATCAATTTGTTTTTCTGTTATATTAACCGTGGGTTTTCTTCTTTTCAAGTCCGGATTTAAAATGACTTCCCCGTTTTTTAAAATCCATTTTCCTGTGTTGGAATAATTTTTAAAAGTTTGCGGATAAACATAATCTGTTGTTCGTAGTTTAAAAGTACCGTCGGCTTTTAATTCCAGCTCGGTTACCAATGCTTCTCCCCTGGGTGTCCAATCTCCGTACTTTCCGATATATTCGGAAGTATTATTTTGAGCCTGAACATTTATAGTCAGTAAGAAGATTGTTACTATGTAAATTGTTTTTCTCAAATTGTGTTTGAACGGCCTCATACAACCGTTAGTTACGGTTTTAAAGTTAATTAATTTTCAAATTAAAACCCACATCAGCAATGCCGACCAACCCGATAGAATAACTCAGTCCTGTTAGGCCCGCATGTAACAGAATTACCCATACGAACGCAACGAACTTGTGCATGCAAATCAGCTGTTGATTTATACTTTTATTCGCCCTGCCAAACGCTACGTTCGGGCTGGTCAGTGTGGTACAAAACTACAATGAATTATAGCCATTGTTAGGCAAAGTATTTATTTTTCAAAGTCCGATAAAACAAAATCAAAGTTTTTAATCACTTCTTCCAATTTTTGCTTTGTTTCGTCACTGTCCTTCAATTCAGGTTTCAAACTTTTTTTGATGATTTCATAGTTAAGTTCAAAATATTGTTTAAATCCGATTGCAATTATCTGTGACATTAACAATTCACAATGAGATTTCAATCTATCTATGTCAATTTTAAAAATGTCTTTTTCTATTCTGATTTTTTCATTACAATTTGCATATAAAAAATCCGAATGAATAGGTTCTTTTACAGGAAATCCATCCCAATGTTTAACACAATTCGAGATGTAGTTTATTCTACTTGTTATCGCAAACTTGTCGTGTGATTTGAAAATATTTATTTTGTATTTCTTTTTGCAATATTCCTCAATACTTAAAAGATTATTTTCTTCATTAATTTCTCTCAGTAAAAAGTTTGTAGCGTCAATCAACGCCTTTAAATAAGATTCATATTTATGGAAAAGTCCAACGTAACCAAGTCTTATAGTTTCGTAAAGATTTTCTTTTAGTTGGTCTTTTGAAATATTTAATAAATGTTTGTATTTAGATTTTGAAATTTGAGTCCAGCTGTCCGCAATTGATTTATTTGCAGAAGGAATGTAATAATTCAGGAATAAGGTTTGAAAATTTTCCATTTCCGACGTTGATTTGATTATCAAGTCAAATAGTTTTTTCCCTTCTTCCGAATCTTGAAGTTTATCAAAGTCCTTTACTTTAGCGAAATTATTCGCTAACCTTTCAATAAGTAGGTCAATTGAGTTGTATTTCGGATTTGGTTTTTTCATATTTTGCCTAACGGTTGGGCTAGCGTAGTTGCGTGGTTTGGTAACTAATTTAGCAAAAGTTGACAAGCCAGAGGAAAATCCTGCGGATTTTCCGAGTAGGCTAGAACCAAGCAATTATTTTTACACATTGTTGTAGCACGTTTTTCGTCAATTACTTAATTGATTGTTAATATCAATCACATCCTCGAAGTATTGCTTGATATCAAAATCAGTAGTTTCTTTGATTTCATCAAAAATGAAAGTTCTGGAAATTCCATTAGATTTTAATTGAATGAAATAGTCAAAATCTGCCAATATTTGTTCTGTGATTTCATCGTTCAATTCCAATAAATTATTTGGGATTTGTAGAAGTTTCTTTGCTAATTCAAATTTTTCTATCGATAAAGGTTGGTTTTCAAAAGTAGTATTCTCCCAATCACTAAATTCCGTGTCATTATTCGAGTCTGTAAAAATTCCTTGTTCTGTTAATAAATATAATTGCCGACAGTCTCCAGCGCATTGACCATATATTTCCCCAAAAATAACTTCGTTTGATTCAGGTTCTTGTTTATCATCCGAACTACAGCCCCAAGCAATTGTTGCTAGCATTATGATTAATCCAATTTTTTTCATCTGTTTAAGTTTGATTATATATTACAAGATTCCAAATTTCGAGAATGGTCGCACATAAATGTGCTATAACGGGAGGGCTAAACGTAGTTGACGTTCAGCGGTTCGTTTTTGTAAATTTATTTAAAAAAAAGCGAATTGCTGGGTGAACGTTACCAAAATTACATTTAGGTGATGATGGTGTTCGTTGGTTCAGCACGTACTGCAGGCAAGGCTGCGAATCTCAGCGTAAGCGAGTCAGAGATTAAGTGATTTTGGTTTAGCCCTCCCGATGGAGTTCATTTCCATTTTAGCGGGGCTTTGCCTTGTGCAAAGTATAGCTCAATTGGTCAGCCTTGGCTGAATGAACTCCATCGGTCTTGTGTAAGCGTCAGTAACGAGAAAGTGCGCGAGTACTTTCCGCTGACGCACCTAATTTAGCAAAACGAGTTGAATTTCCGATTAGGAAATTCAGCCGTTATTGCGCTTACACGTTGTTGTGCAACGTATTTTTTATTCGTAATATTCTATTTGTCTTTCCCAAACCATACCTAATTCTCCATTAGAACTTCGTCTTTTAGAAATCCAATTTCCATTTTCGTCATATACATATTCGAATGATGTTTGGTGTGTTTGTTCATCTTGTTCATTAAACCAGTTTTGAACAGTCATATTATTCATTTCGTCATATTCGGAAACGAACTTTATAAAACTTCCATCAGGATTGAATTTGAACTGTAAATTCTCATTTCCGTCTTTATCGTAAGAATATGTTCTGCGGTCTTTTAGACTTCCATCCGGTTTATATCTAAATCTCTCAACCAATTTATTGTCATAATTATATTTATAGATGTATTTCCAACCGTTTTCACTTTCAGGACTTTTTAATATCATCTCTACATTATTGCCTTTTTCATCGTATTTGTTTGATTGTATTTTAACCAACTTATCGCTTGAGTCATAGGTATTAACTTCAATCATATTATCGTTGTTATCATATGTGTAAGTCCAATAACCTTTTAATTCTCCAGAAGAATTCTTTTGCATAGTTTTTAATGCCTTACCATTTTCATCTCTCTCATAAAAAGTCGTTTCGTAAATAGAGCCATCTAATTCATACTGTCCCAATTCGATTATCTTCTCATTTTTATCATAAACCTTATAAGAGCTTAAATCAGTTTCAAATAGATTTTCTCGACTTTTTAATTCGCCATTTTCAGGTTTATACAAAACTTCTTTTACCATTTTCATTTTTGGTTTTAGAGAGTCAGTAGTCGTTTGAGCATTTAGATTTAATCCTGAATTTAATATCAGAATTCCAAGAATTAATATGTATTTCATTTGTTCGTTCATATGTTGCACAACGGTTCGTGTAAGAATCAGTTGCGTGGTTCGGTAACGAATTTAGCAAAAAGACACTTGCGAAAGGAAAAATCCACAGGGTTTTTCCGATTGACACAGGCCTAGCAATTGTTTTTACACATTGTTGGCAAATCGTTTTTTATTATTCAAAATATTTCCAATTGTCATTACAGCAAAGCTTAATATCCATAGATAGTATCCAATATCATAGCCTGTTATTTTTCCATATTTGTTATTTGTCCCCATCACAATTTTATCAATGAATAAAAATGAAATACCTAAAATCAAAGCTGATAAGCTACAGTATAAAGAAGCTTTCTTATGTCTAAACAGCCAAGAAAATATTATCAAAAAGTTGGCTAACCAAGATATCCCAGTATCGAAAACAGCATAGAAGCCAAAAATTAATACCAAATATCCAAAATGTCCACCTTCATTGTTTATTAGGAATGCATTTTGTGTTAAAGAAATTAAATAAAGAATAACACTCGGATAATAAAAAAGGTTCTCATTTTTTATTTTCATATTACTTTCATTCCAATTAATAAAGTTGCTACGATGATTATTAAAAGTCCAAACGAAAATAATTTGTCAGATTCTTTTACGTGTGGATTTTTTGCTCCAAATCCATCATTAATTTCGTCCGAATATCTCATGAAAAGAATAAAATCTCTTTTATGTATATTTTCACTAATCCGTTTAAAAATCCTGTCAAAAATCCAGTAAACCATTGGTACGCAAAATCCGAAATACATTATTCGGTCATTTCTGAATTCAGTTTCTGAATCCAATAATCCTAAAAGGCCAACAACTAAAAGTCCGAAACAGGTCAGCCATATTATTTTAGGATTCATCCATTTCTTTTTCCTCGTGTAGAGAATAAAGAAACTAATCCCAAGTGCTATTCCAATTCCGATTATGCTATTATCCAATTCAGTTTATTTTTCTTTTCCGTTATGTTGCTCTTAAATGTTTGCCAACTTGTTTATATTCATGTAAAATATACGTTTATACCATTTAAATCAGGTAAAATTGATTGTTTTTATAACTTTTATTTTAATATCAAATTCATCAAAGAGCTTCCCGATCCTATCCAAACCTGAAGCGCTATCACGAGTATATATTTGTTGTTTTTGAATCGTTATACCCCAATAATTCATGAGTATATCCTATGTCTGCACCCCTATTAAGCAAATCTGTGGTATAACGATGCCCCAGAGCCATATAAAGTTACTCATTTCTTTTCTTTGTTTTAATAATGTTTTCCTTTCAGGTGTTAGCATATCCTTTTGGTCTTCCGCATAATTTGAAATCTTCCTGATATTTTTTTGGACCTATATATCCTGACTTTTCAATTTTTTCAGGTTGTTATTCCTATTCGCGTATTACGGGGTTTTGCTATATTAGCGCCTTAACTTAAACTTCAAAACCTATGAAAAAAATCTTAATGCTACTGTGTATTGTGTTTCAAAGCACGCAATTTTTTTGCTCAAAATGCCGAAGCGGCTCCTGATGATTCAGGCGATAAATCGGTGGTGTATTTTGTACGCGCCAAGGGGCTGGGTGCTTTGATAAACTTCACTTATTTTGACGGCGAAAAAGCCATCGGCCGATTTAATGCTCCCAAATATTTAAGGTACGAATGTGAGCCCGGGAAACATCTGTTCTGGGCACGATCGGAAAATAAGTCTTTTGTAGAGGCCGATCTTGAAGCGGGAAAAATGTATCTCATAGAAGTGGTTCCGAAAATGGGAGGGCTTAAAGCCAGCGTTGAACTGGTACCGGTTGATGTAAAGGCATACAAAATGAATAAAATTCAAAAACTCCTCACCAAAAGAGAGCCTGAAGTATTTGACGCTGCCGAGTTGGAGGAACTGCAGGAAAAAATGAGTGAGATTGTTGTAAAGGGAATGGAAAAATACAATACGCTGAAAGAGAAAGGGAAGGATATTGCGCAGTTAAAACCTGAGATGACCATAACCGAGCAGGATTTGATTTTTGTAAAAAAGAAAAAGAAATAACAACAGGCCTGTATGTAACAATACGGTCTATCTATAAAAAGGCGCTCCGTACGGAGCGCCTTTTATTTTTACAGCCTAAGAGATAGAATTCAGCTTTTTTTATTGTTTTACAAGCCTGAGCATCGTTCCTACTCCCCCGGTATTTTGCAGTTTAATCAAATACATCCCTGCGGCGAGATGCGAAATATTTATATAATCGGTTCCTGTTTGAATCTGCTGGTTCATCAATACCTTACCGCTTAAGTCAAAAACGGTCAGATTAATTTTTGAACTACTGTTTTCAGAAATAATCCATAGCATTTCCCGGGAGGGGTTTGGGTACATCGTAAATGTATGGAGTTTGAAGCTTCCTGTTTTATCTTCCGATACTTTTGCTGAAGATCCGGAACAGCTAACCACATTATTGGTTGCCTCATACGACAGGGTTGCATGTTGTACATCGTCCACACAAAAGTTTACGGTAACACTCCCTTTTGCGGTTGCCTGCGTTTGAATGAAAGCAATTCCGTTTGTATCGGTTTGCGAAGTACCCTGTTCGTTAAAGGTTCCCGAAAAAGTCCCTGTAACCGTTGCGCCGGCCACCGGACTGCCCAAATCATCCACAATGGTTACACTGGCCGTTCCATATTTATTACCCTGACCGGCTGAAGCCGTACCCGTGGTAATAGAAGACACATGAACGCTCGACGGATTACCTCCGCTTTCTCCGGTAACCGATATCGGAGAAGACGTGGTAGCGGCTCCTTCATTATCGGTTGCTACAGCGGTTAAAGTAGTTGTTCCCGAACTCACCTGCCAGTTAATTGAATACGGACTTGTGGTATCAACGCCTACAGAGGTTCCATCGGCAAAAAACTCCACCTGGCTCACAGTCCCATCAGCATCGGATGCATTGGCCTCAATGGTAATATTTAGCCCCTGCGTATACGTAGCGCCGTTTGAAGGGCTTGAAATAGAAACGGTCGGAGACTGATTTGAACCGGTTCCCGTATCGGCATCATAACTATCTAAATTATCATAGTAATAGGTATCTGACGTATTGCTATTAGACGCAAACAGCAGGATCATCGTGTTTACCGCGGTATCGGAAGCCCCACCATCCGGCCGGTCGAGTAATGAAAATTCCAGTCGCTGCCAGTTATTATTTTCTGTTATCGTTGTAATATATCGGCTGTGACGCCCGGTAGGGTAATTGCTGGGCGTAGCATCGGGGGTTTCCAATTGCAGGATTATCTCGGTTCCTACGGGTGCCGGTGTATACACATCCAGATAAAATTTCTTATCCTTATTTACATATAAAGAAGCGTCGCTAATATTACTTACATCGTAGATAACCAGGTCGTATAATTCGGTTGCATTTCTGTCGTATTTGGCACAAAGAGCACTTCCGTTTACCGTATTAGGTGCCGGGTTGCTAAGCTCAGTATGAGTTCCTGTTGCGGAGGAAAAAACTGCTGTCGCGGGGTCGTCGAAATTCTCAAAGGAAAAAGCCCTGAGATAAGGAGGTTCCACTTCCACATACATACTGAGGGTTTCTGCTGCACAACCATCATCATACACGGCGGATACGACTCCGCTTTCCGACCCGAAATTAACGGTAATCGTTCCCGTGCCTTGTCCGCTTACTATAGTGGCTCCCTGAGGAACGGTCCAGTTTACATTTACATTAGTTCCAATATTGGCCAATGTATACACAACGTTTTGGGCCTGATGCGATACCACCATAGCACCGCTTAAGTGAGGCTTAAAGCCATCGTAAACCCGAACATAATCTACCTCCATGGTTGCCGGTAACATAGTGTCGTTAACGGTACCCCCCAAATTTCCGCCTACGGCCACATTGAGCAGAAAATGAAAATCACTGTCAAAAGGCCAGTTATAGGGTGCAATATCTTCCGGTTTTTTTGTAGCATATAAAACTCCATCCACAAACCAGCGGATCTCATCGGGTTCCCATTCGATGGCGAATTCATGAAATCCGTCCGGAAAAACACCTTGCGATAATCTATATGTATCCCCCTGAGATTGATTATTCGGATAAAGATCTCCGTAGTGAATGGTACCCAGTACCTCATCCTGCTTCGCCGCAACAAACTCCATAATATCTATCTCTCCGCTTTGCGGCCAACTTCCGTAGGGTTCCTGAGTAGATAACATCCAGAAAGCAGGCCAAAGTCCATCGCCAGCCGGTAACTTAATCAAAGCTTCAAATCTCCCGTAGGTAAAATCGGCTTTTCCTTTGGTATTAATCCTCCCCGAAGTATATTTAGAACCCCGGATTCTCTCTTTCCTGGCCGTAATTTTCAGTGTTCCGTTGCTCACCGATACATTAGCTTCCTGATAGGACTGAAGTTCATTGTTTCCCCATCCGCATATACCCTCGGCGCATCCGTCTCCGGTTTGATAGTTCCATTTGGCCAGGTCCAGAGACGATCCTGTAAATTCATCTTCCCAAACCACATTGGGGCACTGTGCATATCCGGATACCACCCAACAAATGGTAAAAAAAAGAATAACAACATTCTTAAAGCTGATTTTTGTAGTATTTTTCATAATTTGACGGTTAGTTTAATGTATCCCGTAAAGTATTTTTTACTATGGTATTTAGCAAATAATTCACCTATACAAAACCTCAACATCAAAAAAATAGATACAAACCATCAACTCCTACTGAGAGGAGCGCTTCACCTATAAGTGAAGATTATAAACATACTGATATGAAGAATCCTATAAAGTTCCCGTATGCGAACACGAATCTATGTGTAGTATAAAAATTCCTGGTTTCGGCGGAAAAACACAGCAGCCTATTTAACCTCCTTTATGCCCATGATCAGCAACCATAAACAAATACCTATTTCACCTATGGAAGATGGAATCCCGGCCAGGGTTGAAAACAGCGTGTCATAATACCCGTCAAAAAAGGTGCTGCCGAAAAAAGATACCAGATAACCAACACAACCCAACATTAAAAAAACTCCAAAAAATTTAGGCAGGAACCCGGATTTGAATACCAAATAGCCAAAGGGAAATAGCCATAAACCCCAGAATATTTCCGAGATGTGAATCCCGTTGTAATAAGAATCCAGCGATAGCATTACCTGAGCAGTTAATTCATCGGATGAAAATACAGCATAATGCGTATCGTGTAATAAGTCGATTACATCAAACAAATGGAGCGTTGCCGTCATGGAGATAGGAACACTGGCTATAGCAAATATTACCATCAGTAAGGCAGAAAACTCATGCACTTTTCTCAATAGAAAATACAAAACCAATGGCAACACCAGAAATAAAACATAACAAAACAAAGCACCAATAGCTCCAAACTTAAACAGAGTGAGATGTTCCCGAATATTACTAACTGTTTTTGTTGCGTTATCCCAATCAAAGAGCTGGGAAGGAAAGTACATTAAGCTAAATATTCCACTTAGCACAATTAGCAGATAAATAAGTCCCGCCAGTCGGGCAGTTTTCTTATTTGAATCCATTGCAATAGTTTTTTTGTATACAAAATAGGGTTTTCCTTATATATAGACGCTTCTTTCCAAAAAAAGGTTGCCCGCGCATTTTTTTAGCAAATCGGGAATATCATTTAACCGTAAAAAAGCTCCTGGACAATGAAATTGGGTTTAAACAACATAATATATTATATGGATGCTCTTTTATTACAATAATTTCATTCTGAAAGTATTATTACTAAAAAAATGAGTAATTTGTAGCTATAAACTTGTTAATACAAGTAAATTATTATCGGGGCTTACCCATTTTATGTAATCTTTAAGAAATACAACCGTCTATTATATGTAAATTGGTTTGTAATAAATGATAATTAGGCTAATTCAACCAAATGCTCATCCGGATTTACATAAGTGTTTTGTGGTGCACTCTTTTTTGGTGCGGAGGCATTTTTGCCCTCCCGGGCCCTGATAAAGTAAATTTTCAGGAAGATAGTCTTTTTGTATCTTCCCAAAAGGGTTATGAGCAAAGCCTAAGAACCACACTGGCATTTTACGAGAATGCCTTAAATAAAAAGTTTGCAGATTCCGTTGATCTTTATAAGAAAATGGCCCTGGCTAATGCCGAACTCGGCCATCCTATTAAATCCGGCAAATATGCGGAAAAGTATATTGAAAATACCCTGGATTTCGATATTCTGTACAGCGCCTCTTTCGATGCCGTTAAAAACAGCCCGGAGTATACTTCATTAAAACAAAAATACCTTCCAAAGGTTGATTTTCTGGTGTTTTTGTATTTCTATATAGCGCTTATCGGTTTTTATTTTGCCATTACCCTGAATTTCACCAGGAATTCCGATAAGGTTTCAAAGATGCTTATTGGCGGGTTTATTTTTGTACACTCGGTTTTTATTCTTGAATTCTGTCTATACGCATCAAATTACCACTTCAGGATACCGCATCATTATCTGATGTCTGCTTCCGTATCGCTTTTATACGGCCCGTTGTTATATTTGTATTTCAGACGTATTAATCAGAACAGGAAACTCACCAAAAAAGACGCCTGGCATTTTTTGCCCAATATTTTATTGTTGTTTTTCCTGATTCCCGCTATTAGTCTTCCGGGGGGTGAAAAAATAAAAATCCTGTTAAATATAAGTGCCGAATATAAACCCGAACATTTTTTCTACCTGATATTTCCCCCTAAAATACTGTCGCTTGCTGTTTACGGATATTTTATTCGCCGTGTACACCTTAAAGGTACCCGGGAAAAACTTATCCATAAAGATATTATACACTGGGAAAAGAATTTGTTTACTTTTCACGTGGTATACCTCGCCGCTTATTTCATATATGGTATAAGTATCAGCGGCGTATTGGGTACGGCGCCACCCGTAATATTTCATATCCCTGTTATCGCCATGGCTTTAATGGTTCTTTATGTGGTTCATATGGCCTTTGTACAACCTAAGGTATTTTCATACTCGGCATATACATCCGAAACCATTCTCAATGTGTTTAAGTATCGTAATTCAGGACTTACCGCTACCTTATCAGACGAATTACGGCAGTCGTTATTGTACTTATTAAACGAGGAAAAAATATACAAAGACAATTCCTTAAACCTTGCCAAGCTTTCGGAAAGACTCGGAACAACCCGTCATAATGCTTCACAAATAATCAATGAGCATTTTAATATGAATTTCTTTGAACTGATCAATAAATTCAGGATACAGGAAGCCATGAAAATACTGGAAACCGATATTCATAGCAATCTGAATATTATTGATGTTGCCTACGAGGTTGGATATAACAACAAGGTTACTTTTAACAAGGCTTTTAAGAAAGAAACTTCGCAAACACCCTCCGAATATATAGAATCGCAAAAAGTTTCTGCTTTTTAGCGTAAAACAGGAGTAAACTTTCTTCGGAAAAGTAAATCATTATAGGTGTTACCCAGCTTTTCTGCTCAATTGTATTCTTTTACTCCGCAATTGCAAAAGGTGCGGCAGTGAAAGACCATTTACTTCCTAAAAAAAATCCATTAAACTTTGATCTTATTTTAGAAGTATTATTTGAATTAGCTATCATCGTTCTTAGCTGCCGGCCTTTTCTCCAATTGCACTAACTCAAACTAATTTTTTAACAAATTCAAAATCTATGAGAGTGAAAAATTATTTTATGCTGTTAGTGTTTTTGGTGTTTGGAATAACATCTACATTAGCACAGGAAAAAAATGTCTCCGGTACGATTACGGACCAGAACGGTGTTCCGTTACCCGGAGTGAATATTGTAGTCAAGGGAACCGCTACGGGAACCCAGTCTGATTTTGACGGCAACTACAGTATTAGCGTAGCGGAAGGACAAACACTGGTTTATACCTATATAGGTCAGAAAACAGTGGAGCGACTTGTGGGCCCTTCTAACTCCATTAATGTACAAATGGAAGACGATGCTCAGGCCCTGGAGGAAGTGGTAGTTACGGCTTTCGGGAAACCCAAACAAAAAAGAGAGGTGAGTTCTTCGGTAGCTGTGATCTCAAACGATGAGCTAACCGATGTAACCAACATCAATCCTTTTGAATCACTTTCCGGAAAAATTGCCGGTGTGGATATTTCCACTCCTGCCCAATCCGGTGCTACTTCGAAAGTAATTATTCGTGGTTTTAGCTCTTTAGGCTCTAACCAGCCGCTTTATGTGGTTGACGGTTCTCCAATTAATAATACCCCTAACGGGTCGGCGGGAACCATTGCAACGCGTTCATTTGACGCGGGAAGCGGACTTAACGATATTGACCCTAACAATATTGAAAACATCACCGTTTTAAAAGGAGCCGCAGCAGCCGCTCTTTACGGCTCCAGAGCCTCAAACGGTGCCATCCTGATTACTACCAAAAAAGGAAGAGCCGGTCAAAAGCTCAAAGTAGACATCGTATCATCTATCGACTTCCTTGAAGTTGCCAGAGTACCTCATCTGCAAAATGAATTTGGCCAGGGATGGAATGGTCAGGGATATTCTTCACTGCCGAATGGCGGATCGGGTGCCAGTAACGAAAATGGTTCCTGGGGGCCCCGGTTTACCGGACAGGTACGGCCCTGGGGACACGTTATTGACAATGCTCAACAAATAAAGCCCTATGTGGCACTGGAGGATAATATTAAAGACTTTTACGATGTAGGGAATGTATTTACAAACTCCATCCGACTCAGTGGTGGTGGCGACTCTACAAGTTTTAGTTTAGGATTTACCAATACCGATAGTGACGGTATTATTCCAACCGATGCCGATGCCTTTAAAAGAAGGGCCTTTAATGCATCCGGTGGGTTAACCAACGGAAGGTTTACCCTGAATACTACTGCTAATTATGTAGAACGGGATCAGAATATCGTAAACACCGGACAGGGAAACAATGCCGGTGAAGGAGAAGTTCTTGTACAGGAAATTATTCAAATTCCGAGAGATATCAGTTTGATAGATCTTAGAGATTATCGTAATAACCCGTATAATAATAATGATAATTTTTACACTCCGTATTCCAGAAATCCATGGTGGACCATTCAGGAAAACGGAAATAATCTGATCAGCAATCGTTTTTACGGAAATATCAATCTCGGATACAGTATTACGGACAATCTGAATGCTTCCATTCAGTTTGGAGCGGATGTTTCAAACCTGACCAGAAAAAGTTTTGGAGCCCTGATTAATTATTCTCCGGCTTCTCCGAATGCTTTACTGGGAGCTACCACAAATGCGGGTGGGGTTACCGAAGCAAAAACACTGAGAAAGGAATACGATACGTTTATGACCTTAGATTATAACCAAGCCATCAGTGCCGATTTTAATCTGGATGCTTCCGTAGGTTTTAACTACAACCAGCGATCAACAGATTTTCTAAGTGCAACGATTACCGATCTCAGTGTTGCAAATTATTATGAGCTAACCAATACGGCAGGCAGACCTACGGTAACGCAAAACAATACATTGCGAAGAACCTATGGTCTATTCGGTTCGGCTACATTAGCTTTTAAAGAACGCGTTTTCTTAACGCTTACAGGGCGTAACGACTGGAGTTCCACGCTCCCGGTTGCCAACAACTCTTATTTTTACCCATCTGCAGGTCTAAGTGCCATTGTAGTGGATAACGGAGAACACTTTGTCAAACTTAGAGCTGCTGCAGCCAGAGTGGCTAAAGATACCGGGCCGTACAATACGGAAAATGCCTTAATTCAAGGAATTAACGGTGCTTTCTTTGGTCAGATCTTATTTCCCATTGGCGGACAAAATGCCTTTGAGTTAAGTGGTACCATCGGAAATCCCAACCTTCGTCCTGAGATCACCGAAGAACAGGAAATAGGTGCCGAGGTTTCTTTGTTTAACAACCGGATAAGTATTGATGCTGCCGTATATAACAAAGATACCGAAGGCGTAATTATAGCACGACCTCTTCCCAGAAGTACCGGTTTTGCCAATATTACAGGGAACTTTATCGACCTGAACAATAAAGGGCTCGAATTAAGTGTTAATGCCTATCCGGTAAGAACCAATGATTTCTCATGGCAGGTAGGATATACCTTTACTAAAAATGAAAATGAGGTAACGGATATTGCAGAAGGGCTGGATCAAATTCTTATAAACGGAGCCTTTTCTATTAATTTCTATGCCGAAAAAGGAAAACCTCTGGGAGTTTTTAAAACCCGGGTAGCTCAAACCAATGATGCCGGGCAGGTAGTGGTTAATCCATCGACCGGGATTCCTACGCAAACCACCGACGAGCAGGAAATAGGTACTTCGCAGCGCGATTTTGTGATGGGGCTTAAAAACACCTTTTCTTACAAAGGGTTTACCCTCTCGTTTAACTTCGACTGGAAAGAAGGCGGAAAAATGTATTCGTATACCAACAGACTGTTAGGGTTTACAGGAAACTCCATAGCCACAACCTATAATGAGCGTAACCCGTTTATCGTGCCTAATTCTGTGGTGGATAACGGAGATGGTACGTATTCGGAAAACACCACGCCCATATCGTTTACCAATGTAACCGGTTTCTATGCGGGTGGTAATAATGGAAGTATCGAGGAAACTCACGTAATCGACAGGTCGTTCATTCGGTTGAGAGATCTTTCTATTGCTTATAAGCTACCCAGTTCGTTTACGGACAAATTAGGCCTTTCGTCTGCAGCTTTAAGCCTGTACGGAAAAAACCTGTTCCTGTGGACGCCGGATGAAAATCCATATGTAGATCCGGAAATTTCAACCTTTGGTAGTGACCTTGCAAGTGAATTTGGAGAATTCTCTACAAACCCTTCACAACGCACTTACGGATTTGCACTTAAAGTATCATTTTAATATTAAAAAGATAAACACATGAAAAAAATAATAGTATATATAATCGCTGGCGCTTTCCTGCTAACGTCGTGTGAAGATCAGCTGGACATTAACAGAGATCCGGATTTGCTGTCGCAAGACAATGCTGCTCTGTCGTCTGAGATTGCCGTAGGTATGATGGGAATCGCAGCTACACAGAGTTCCTATTACGCTTTGATAGGTGGTATTTGGGGGCAGCAATGGTCTCAGAGTTTAGCTGCCAGCCAATACAGAGCCATTGACGATTACAGTATCGGGACCAATGACTACACGGGAGGGTGGAACAATATGTACGACGCCCTGACCGACATACGAAATGCCAAGAAAATTGCGGAGACACAAGGAAACTGGAATTATTATTTAATTGCTACCTGCCTGGAAACCTATGCTTCTCAAATCCTGGTTGATTTCTATAATGATATTCCCTATATGGAAGCTAATGATTCGAATATATTACAGCCAAATTTTGATTCGGGTCAGGATATTTACGACTTTATGATTGCCGATCTCGACGATGCATTGGGCAGAGATCTTGCTGCTTCTTCGTTGCCGGCTCCGGGCCAGGACGATTTCATATTTTCAGGGAATATGCAACGATGGGTTGAGTTTGCCAATACGCTAAAATTAAAAATTTATCTCAGGCAAACGGAAGCCAGGCCTTCGGTAGCGCAAAGCGGTATCACTTCCATGTTTAATTCGGGAGCCGCCTTTTTAACCACCGATGCAGCTATTATCGGTGTTTTTGAAGATGAGGCGAATTTGAGTAATCCGTTGTATGAAACCGATCGTCGTCAGCTTAATACAGCTACCAACCTCAGAGCCAGTACAACCATGTGGTCGTACCTGGATGCCAATGCCGATCCGAGATTAAATGCGTATTACGGACCGGGGAACCCGTTAGATCAGGGAGATTACAACAGCGCTGCGGCTCCCAACTCGGTATCTGTTGCCAATATCAGTGCTTTGGCTCCTGTATATTTTATCAGTGCGGCTCAGAGTTACTTTATGCAGGCGGAAGCAGACGAGCGCTATAACGGAGGGGCGAATGCAAAAGCCCTGTACGATGCGGGTGTTTTAGCTGCTTTTGCTAAAAGTCCGGTATTTGATAATACCACTTTTGCCGTGGTTGAAGAATTAGACGGTGCTCCTTTTGTGGCCTCCGGGGGTGCTTACGAATATCCGGCGGCAGGTACTTTTGATGATAAGCTTACCGCTATCATCACCCAAAAGTGGTTATCTAACTATCCGGATAACGGATATGAATCGTTTTTCGAACAGCACAGAACGGGTATTCCGGCTATTTCTGCGGTACCACAATCCGATTTCGGATATGTGCCCGGGCAGTTTGCGTATTCCGTTAATGGGGTTACAGGAGGTATTTTCCCTCAGCGAATTGTATACCCTAACGGAGAACTATCGAGAAACTCTAATGCACCTGATATCGTTGAAATAACCGTTCCCGTTTGGTGGAACAACTAAAAATATAGAATATGAAAAAATCAATTATATATACGCTTGTATTAAGCACCTTCCTTTTTATAGGATGCGACAACGAAAGCACGGGCGACGTGTCGTCTGTTACCAATTTCGCTGTTGTGGAGCCCCTGGGCGATCCGATTGTATTTGTGGAGAGTGGAACTACCTATACAGATCCCGGAGTAAGTGCTACCATTGCCGGTGCTCAGGTACCTTTTGAAACTATTGGAAGTGTAGACACCAGTACACCCGGGATTTACGATTTAACTTATCGCGTGGTAAACGACGATGGCTTTGCCGCCGATGCGTTCCGAACCGTTTATGTGTATGAAAACAACGGAACCATTGCCGGAGTCTGGGACGGAAAGCGCGTTGGAAGAAGCGGAGGGCCCGTACTGATTTCCACTACGGCAGATCCGAATGTGTTTAATTGTTCTGACCTGAATGCCGGTCATTATGAATTTGAGCGTGGCTTCGGGAGAGCTTTTGCCACCCCGGCTCCTATTACCCTGGATGGTTCCAGCATTACCTCTCCGGGCGGGGCTAACGGATTTGGTAACTGGTTTTTATCGGCCGGTGCTTTGTCCGGCGATCAGAAAACCATGACCTGGACCATAACCATTCCGGCTTTTGCCTTTGGTTACGATTGCGAATTAACTAAAATAACTCCTTAAAAAAAGATAAAGATGAAGATATATAAATTCAACCTATTGAGAATTGTATTTGCCGTTTTGCTGATCGGTGCTTTACAGTCCTGTGATGAAGGAGGCGATCCGGATCCGGGTGCAACTGCTACGGTAGACTTTGCCGGCGATTGGTATATTGTGGGATACGATGCTTCCGGGAATCCGGCTTTTGGAGGCGATTACAACCTGTATTCTACCTATAATGCGGCTTCGAACGATGAGAATTTCTGGATTGATGACCACGGTGCTTTTTTTGAAATAAAAACCAAGGTACAGGCCAATTTTTCAGACCTTACCTTTTCAGGGCCCGCAGGTGCGCCGGAATTGATTACCGGGGGAACCGTTACGGTTACCAATGGTAGGATAATTCGTGACGGTGGAACTGCCCATGGTTCGGGAACTGCTGTTGACAGCATTTATTTCCAGGCTGAATTTGACTGGGATCCCGGAACCGTTTATACATTTGGAGGCCATAAAAGAACCGGTTTCCTCGAAGATGAAAATCCGCATTTATAATAATGTGGCACGTATTTTTTCCATAAAAAAAGCTGTTGCAATGCAACAGCTTTTTTATTTCCGTATATTTTTCATTCCGCCATTCCGGATGCTACTTCGGCTTCTCTATTAATTTTTTTAACCAATCCCTGGAGTACCTTACCCGGGCCTACCTCTGTAAAATGCGTAGCTCCATCTGCCATCATTTGCTGTACGCTTTGTGTCCACTTAACAGGTGCCGTTAACTGTAAAATTAAATTCTTTTTAATTTCTTCGGCATCGGTTACGGCGGTGGTAGTTACATTTTGATATACCGGGCATTTGGGTGTATTAAACGTGGTGTTTTCAATGGCTTCGGCCAATTGTTCCCTGGCCGGCTCCATAAGGGGCGAATGAAAGGCTCCGCCTACAGGAAGTACCAATGCCCTGCGGGCACCTTCTTCCTTAAGGTTTTCACAGGCCTTATTAACGGCCTCTACTTCACCGGAAATAACTAATTGCCCCGGGCAGTTATAATTAGCCGGAACTACGATTCCTTCGGTAATGGCACATATTTTTTCAACTACATCATCGTCCAGGCCTAAAACCGCTGCCATCGTACTGGGTTGTAATTCACAGGCCCGTTGCATTGCCAGCGCTCGTTGCGATACTAATTTTAAACCATCTTCAAACAACAGGGTTCCATTGGCTACTAAAGCTGAAAACTCCCCGAGGGAATGTCCGGCTACCATATCCGGTGTAAAAGCAGCTCCCATAACCTTACTCAATATCACCGAGTGCAGGAAAATTGCCGGTTGCGTTACTTTTGTCTGCTTTAAATCGTCTGCCGTACCCTCAAACATCATATCGGTAATGCGAAATCCTAAAATATCGTTTGCTTTTTCAAAGAGTTCCTGAGCAATCGGGAATTTTTCGTAAAGATCGAGCCCCATGCCCACAAACTGGGCTCCCTGACCGGGAAAAACATATGCGTTCATATTCTGGTTTTAATTTTGGCAAAAATAGGAATTATTATGGGGATATTCACTAATTACCTCTTTGGTATCCCGAATTGTTGTGTTAGGGATTGAACGCCTGTTTGAGCTCTGCACCGGCCTGGTGCAAGCGAGTAGTGAAAGCCCGGCCCTGCGCAGCAGGGAAACACCCCTTTAATCTTTAAACCAACCGGCATACATCACATAATTTTCGGCAATACGGTGAATCTCATCCCGGGTGAGTTCTTCGGAGATATCTTTTATTTTCCTGGCGGGAACTCCGGCATAAATACTTCCGCTTTTTATATGGGTTCCCTGGGTTACCACCGCTCCTGCTGCTATAATGCTATTAGACTCCACAATACAGTTGTCCATGACAATAGCGCCCATGCCAATTAACACATTGTCATGAACTGTACATCCGTGTACAATGGCATTATGCCCTACCGATACGTTATTGCCAATGTTTGTGGGCGATTTGCGATAGGTGCCGTGCACTACAGCTCCATCCTGGATATTTACCTTATTCCCTATTTTTATATAATGTACATCGCCTCTCAGCACCGCATTAAACCAAACGCTGCATTGAGCTCCCATAACGACATCTCCCACCAGCGTTGCGTTTTCTGCTATAAAACAATCTTTTCCGAATCGGGGCTCTTTCCCATTTACTTTTTTTACTAACATATTTATCCAAAAAACGATAATAATTCTTTTTTACCGGACGCCGATACAACTAGTTCCTTTCCATTACTTAGGGTAACGCTTCCCCCCTTTCCCTTTTTGTACCGGACTACTTCATTTACATTTACGAGGTAGGATTTATGAATACGCGCAAACGGATATTCCTTTAAAATCCCTTCGAAGTACTTCAGCGTTTTGCTTACCAGCATTTTCTTTACCCCTGTGTAAATCTCCGTATAATTATCATCAGCCTTGCAGTACAATATATCCGCCACATTAACCACTTCAAATCCTTCCTGGGTAGGCACGGTTATTTTTCCCTTGATTTCCTGAGTTTTCGGTACGAGGATCTGTTGCTGTAAGCGTTCTTCCTTAGCCCTTAACTCAACCACATAATCTACCGCCTTTATCAATTCATCAATAGAAATAGGTTTCATCAGATAATAGGAAGCATGTGCGTTGAGTGCTTCCATAGCATAATGATCATACGCAGTGACAAAAACGGTTTCAAAATTTCTTTCTCCCACCATATCCAATAAATCAAAAGCATTCCCGAAGGGCATTTCCACATCCAGAAATACCAGGTCCGGCCCGGTACTTTTTATTAAAACCAGTGCTTCATCAACCGAAGCTGCTTCTCCCAGAAGTTCAACCATCGGGCAGTACTTAACCAGGTAATTCCTGAGAATTTCCCTGCTGGTTGCTTCATCTTCTACTAGTATTGCTTTTAACATCTGTTTAATCTTTCTTAAGTGTAAGTAACACTACGGTACCGGAAGCATCCTGAATATTATCGGCCACCGATACATCTACTTTGTCTTTATACATGGCATTCAAAATGGCAATTCTCTTTTTTATATTTCCCATTCCCTTTGATTTTTGTTTTCGCTGGTGCGTGGTTTTAAGAGCCTGCGACTGTTTTCTTCCAATACCATTATCCTGAATTGTAATCTGCAGGGTATCTTTATCTTGTTCCGTAAATGCGATTTTCAAAAATCCCCTGGTTTCCTTATATCTTAAACCGTGCCAGATAGCATTTTCCACATAGGGTTGTAAAAGCATTGGAGGAATCATAAAAGCGTTGACATCTATATGTTGGTCTACCTCAATATCGTAATCAAATTTCTCGGAGAACCGCGAATGTTCCAGCTTGGTATATAATTTTAAGAGCTCGATTTCCTTTTCAAGGGGAATGAAATCTTCTTCCGAATTTTCCAGTACCGATCTCATCAGGGTTGAAAACTCACTTAAATATCTATTGGCGCTTCGCTCGTCGTTTTTAGCAATAAAATTGTTTACAGAATTCAAGGCATTAAAAATAAAATGCGGATTCATTTGCGTACGAAGCGATTTTAAAGCCAGGAGATTGTTAGCGAGCTTCTGTTGTTTGTTATTTCTATAAAATAATCCGGCTGTAACAGCCAAAAGAAACATCCCGAGAATTAATGAATAGATGATTATTTTTTGTCTTTTGTTAGTTTCTTCGGCCAATTGCTGTTGCGTAAGTGCCAAATCGTACCGGCTTTCCGATAGGGCCCTTTCCTGTTCCAATCCTGAGATTCTGCTTTGCTTTAAGGCAATATCTCTGTTAATCCGCGCTACCTGAGCCAATTCCTGTTCTTTTTTAACATAGAGGGTATCTACCAGTTCCACATACTGCCTGTATGTTTCAAAAGCCCTGGTAAAATCTCCGGTACTTCTATATACTTCCGACAATTTGCGGGTAGCGTCTTTCTGGACGATCAAATCTTCTTTTTTATCAGCTTCTTCAATACTTTTTTCCAGATAGGGAATTGCCTCTTCCAGGTTGTTCTTGGCAATGTAGGCATTGGCTATTTTATAGTTTATTTTCTGAGTGGTTATAGAATCGTTTTCCTTGTATTCGGAGGCAGGTTCTTCTACTGCCTCATCCAACGACTGCATTTCACGGAGTGTTGATTTGCGCAGTTCTATTTCTTTATCGTATTCATTTTTTTCATTGTAAAAATCGGCTACTTTTTCTTTTTCCCGGACAGCTCTTTTTGTATTCTCCTGTTTGGCCAGAACAAGAGCATTTCCGTAATTGGCTTCCGCCTCTTCGGTCAGGTCTTCTTCTGCATAGGCATCTCCCAGCTTGGAATTAAGATCGGTAATCTTAGGGGTTACCTTGTTTGCCCTGGCCAGTTCCAGGCCCGTTTGGTAGGCGTTTCTCGCCTTTTTATACAGCCCCTGCTTTGTATATACATCTCCCAAGCCCTCGTAAATTACAATGCGTTGATACGGGGCGAGCCGTCGTTCGGCTTTGAGCTGTTCATACGTTTTCAGGGCTTCTTTAAAATCCTTACTTAACAGATAAGCCCTGGCCAGTTTTATCTTTACCTCTGCCGAATAGGTTTCTTTTAAAGCATTTTTGTAGTTGCTTACAGCCAGGTCATATTGCCTGTGGAAAATATAAATATCGCCAAGCACTTCCAAAGAAGAAGCTCTTTCGCTATGTGCTCCCTTATTTCCTAAAACAGTTAATGATTGCTCTATAAACGACAAGCTCTTGTCTATATCTCTTTTTTTATAATACCTCGCTGAATCAAGCAAGGCATGGTGTGTGAGTGTTCGCGTACGTTTTGATTTTTTTAATTCTTCCCCTGCATCATATCCCTCTACCAAAATTTCCAATTCCTCATCAGATTTTACCGTATAGTAAACCGTGGTGAGTTCTGCACCTCTAACAACCAATTCATCACCAATTTTTAGCCGGATTTCAAATTTCCCAAAAGTATCGGTCCTGGTTCGGGCACCACCCGGAACAAAAACCTCCACATCGGGAATGGGAATACGACTTTCTTTTCCTTTCACCGAACCGGTTAGCGTTATGGCTTTCTCCTGTGCAATAAGTTCATCACTTCCTGCAACCCCTATGATCAGCACCAATATATATATGATAAATTGCTTCAATCGCTTTTTAATTTTTATAAACTTACATACTTTAAACGGTATAGTAAAATGCCATTTCTTTAAAAAGGCTTTCTTATTACTCCCATACATCCCGTTCCCTAAAAAAATAAGCCGTTCCCTCATCCACATGGTCATTTCGCTCATCGGTGTTTTTTCAAGAAAAAAGTTGGACTTAGTTTTAAGTAAAAATTCACAATGATGAAAACTAAGCAAACTACGTATTTAATGTGTTTCGGATTACTTGCCCTTTCTATGGTTATGGTATCTGCTGCACCAGCAACATTTAAAAAAGAGCCTTTGTCGCACATGCAAAAGCACAAGGCACCCGTTAAAAAGCGATATATAAAAGTGGCTCTTTTACTCGACACCAGTAACAGTATGGACGGATTAATTAATCAGGCCAAGGCACAACTCTGGGATATTGTTAATGAGCTTTCGTATGCCAGGTGCGAAAACGAAGCTCCAAATTTGCAAATAGCGCTTTACGAATATGGAAACGATCGCCTGCCGTCCCGGGAAGGATATATACGTCAGATTCTGGGATTCAGCAGTGATCTGGATGAAATTTCGGAGAAGCTGTTTTCTTTAACTACTAATGGAGGAAGCGAGTTTTGCGGTCAGGTTATTCAAACTTCCCTGAAGCAATTGGATTGGGGTAAAAATCCGGATGATCTCAAGCTTATTTTTATAGCCGGCAACGAACCATTCACGCAGGGACGTGTTTTTTATAAAGACGCCATTGCCGATGCCATGGAAGGTGATATTATTGTTAATACAATTTTTTGCGGGGATTATTATCAGGGAATCCAAAGCAAATGGAAAGACGGTGCTGTTATGAGTGGTGGTGATTATATGTCTATTGATCACAACCGCGAAATCGTTCAGATAATTACACCTTATGACGATGTTATCATCGAGCTAAACCATCGTTTAAACGGCACCTATATTCCCTACGGGGCTCACGGGTACCACAAAATGCAAAATCAGGCAGAACAGGACGCAAATGCGGAATCGCTTAACGAAGAAGTAGTGGTGAAGCGTGCGGTTAGTAAAAGTTCGGGCATGTACAACAATGCTTCCTGGGATCTGGTAGATGCAGCAAAAGAGAAATCGTTTGATTATGAGGCTTTAAAAAAAGAGCAACTTCCCAAAGATCTGAGAAGTAAATCAGCATCTCAATTAAAAGCGTATGTTTCGGAAAAGAGCAGGGAGCGCAATGAAATCCAGAAAAAAATACAGGCCCTCAACAAAAAAAGAGCTTCCTTTATAGCCAAAGCACAAAAGGACCAAACCGATTCGGGTTCTATGTTAGAAACCGCTATGATAAAGGCTATCAGAAAACAGGCGGAGAAAAAGAACTATGTGTGGAAGTAGGCAGGCGCGTCTTGTAATCGGTAAATAAACTGTATAAAAAAACCCGTTCTATCATCCAGAACGGGTTTTTATTATTCGATTTTAATTTTCTTATAAATTAATTGCAGGGCATTTACAATCATACCGTTTTTCCGGTTGTCCGAAATTATACCCCAGCGTAATCTGGTGAAACCCGCCATTAGCAAATCTTAAGTCGCCGGTTTGATAGGTATACGTATAAGCGAACATAAATTTTTTGAGATTAACACCCAGTATGGGAGTGAAGAGTTGCAGTTCGCCCAGATCTGCCGGAGCATCAAAACTCCGCCGGTATGACAACCCACCCCAAAGCGTTCCAAATTCCGTATCCTTATAGGCTTTCATATTAATATCAACCGATTTTTCCTTGGTGAATTCCGTAAGCTGAAAGAGTACGGACGGTTCCAGTTGCCAGGCAGATTTTCCAAATACATAGCCTGCACTAACCAGATATCTTCTCAGGTTATCAATTTCTATCCCGGAATATAAATCGCGATTGGTTCCTAGTAAGTTCTTCACGGTAAAATGGGCATAAAACTCTAAAAAGTTGTACGACGCCCCTAAATCTACGTTGTAATAGGTAACACTGTTATTGGTTCCCGAAATGGCATTGTCAGGATCAATAGACCTAAACTCGGTTTCGTCGAGATTACTTTGTATCAGGCCGGCGCTCATTCCAAAAGAAAGCTGATTTAATGCGCGTACATCTCCTGATAATATCAGGTGATGTGCATAGGTAAGTTTTACACCGGTTTGCGAATGATACCCGTTTCTATCGTTGTACAAAATAGCTCCAATCCCACTTTTCTCTCCAACACGCATATGAGCACTTAAGGTTTGAAGTGCCGGGGCTCTATCTACGTCAAACCATTGTTTTCTGGCCGTAAGCCTGATCTTACCACCTTCCGAGACTCCCGCCATAGACGGGTGGATCAGGTAATAATTATCCGATAAATAATCGAAATATACCGGAAGGCCTTCCTGAGAAAATCCAAGGCCGGCACATAAAAAAGCAAACAGGGCTACTATGTTTGTTTTAAGCATACATTATCTTTTAAGCGAAAAATGGCCCTTAATTTCCTTTCTTACATTGTCTTCTTCAAAAACTATATTAAACCAGTAATCGCTGGAGGGCAAATATATACCATTAAACGTTCCATCCCAACCTTTAGTATGCCTGGTAAGCTGTTTTAGTAATTTACCAAATTTATCATAGATATAAACCACGGTATCATCCGGTACATCCAGTCCTTCAAAAATATCCCAGGAATCATTGGTCCCGTCGCCATTAGGGGTAAAAAACCTGGGGAAATCAATGACCATTACGGAAATTGTCATCGAGCCACAACCCAGCGTATCACTAACGGTAACCCAATGCTCGCCCGGGGCTACATCTCTGAAAACACCGGATTCCTGCGGAGTTCCTCCGTCCAGAGAAAACACATAGGCACCATTGCCTACTACAGAAGCCTCAATTACCTGACTTCCCGAAAAAGCCCTGGTGGTAACTACCGCCGTAAAATCTTCAGCCGGATACGACGGAATAAGTTCTGTTTTATAAAACCGCTGACATTGCGTATTACGATTGGTTACCAGCACTCCGTATGGCCCCTGTACCGCTGTAGTATAAGACGCTTCGGTGGCTCCCATTATAAGATTCGTGCTCACCGGATTAGTTCCCGTATACCAGGCAAAGTTATATTGTGATGTATCCAGGCCGGTATCCATTACCGGTGCATCGGCAACGGGCATATTATTAGCATCCAGGCAAAGTGAATATGAGGTTTGTAAAACGCTGCCGGGAAGTGTATGTACCACGAGCGAAAGCGTTAATATATTATAACAGTTGGCCGCAGGATCGGTTGCCCTGATATAAATGGTTTGATGAAAAGCCGTGGTATTTTGAAAGCTTACCGTATTGACAATCTCATCGGATATTCTATTTTCTGCCGCTCCCGAACGCGTGGTAAAATACCTTAAATCAATTCCTGTGAATCCATTGCGTATTTCGCTTTCCCGCTGTGTTAAATCAAAAACATACATGCCATCACTGTTATCGTCACAAATCTCGATGGGGTCGGGTGAAAAATTAATAGCCGGAAAAGAAGATACACGCAGTACAACATCTACCAGTGTGCTACATCCATACGACGACGTAACCCGGGCTATTACTATTTGCGGATTGGTTTTATTAGTATAATTATTTGCATTTACAATAGGGGTGTCTGCATTTACATCGGTTATTGATTCAAAGTACGTGATTTGCGTACCGGTTTCCGAGTTAATGGCAGATGACAATGAGGTTAGATTGAAATTTTCCGTTCCATCTCCATCAATTTCACACATGGTAAATATATCGGGAGTTTGTACCTGAGGAGCATCGGCAAATTCCACCAAAATACTATCTCCTCCACTACATCCCGAATCCAGCACAAAATCTACTTCATAGGTTCCGGGGCCTGCAACTTCCAGGGTACTGCCATTTTCACCTGAAATTACCGTTCCGTCTTTTTTCCATACAAAACTACCGGTTCCCACAGTTCCGGAATCCAGTATCAAACTGCTTCCGTCGCATCCGGCTGTTCCGTTGGCAATGGTCCTGTCCGGACCCAGACTGCCGTCTATTACAAAACTACCGGCTTCCAGGAAAACCGCCGAGTCCATTTGTGCATCACCGTTATCGGCAATTACTAATTTAATGGTATAGGTTTCACCGGGAATTACATCGGCTTCCGCCTTTAGCGGAACCGTTTGTCCGTTGTATTCAATAGCCGATAAAATAGGATCGTTATACGTGTCAAAATAGCTTTCGTTCTGCGGAGGGCATTCGCCCCCTGGTAAAGGGCCGTGAACCGTGGTTACTTTAATAGGAGTATTGGTTCCCGGAATAACCGCCAGATTTCTGGATACATTATAGCTATCGGTAAGTATAAAAGCAAAAACGTCTGAAAACTTACATTCCCAGTCACTTTGTGTATATTCTTCGGAGGCGAAGATAAAATTAAAGCTGATCTTATTGGCTATCGGAGTGAATGTAAATTCAATATACGATGCATTATGAGTTCCGTCGGTATCGGTAATTGATTCCAGGTCGTTATCGCCTACCCATTGTGAGGTACCGCTATTGGTATATGGGTTTTCATTGGGGCCCGGAGCATCACTTACTTTTCCGGTGCTCAGCACAACTCCGTTTAAAAAAGGGAAATCGGAACTTTGCTTCTCAAAATATCCGATCCCGTTAATACCCTGAACCGTTCCGGTAAAACTCGAATAATTGGAGGTTTGAATACAGGGAGAGGCAATCAGAATATCTTCCACCAGCTCCTGAATGGAATAACGACTGTCGTCCACACTGATCTGTGCCTGCAGTCCAAAAACAAAGCATAGCCAAGCTATGAGAAGGTAGTTTTTTCTCATGGTAACGATATAAGGGCATCTCAAATATAGAAATTAGATAGCTTTTGTTTCGTATTTTTGCCAAAAATTCGACAAATGGGAAATTCCACAATAAAGATCCAAACCACTAACAATCCGGCAATTATTAAATTTGAAGCCGATACATTCCTTACCAACCACCAGAGTTTTGAGTATAAAAACATCGATGAAGCCACAAATTCTCCTCTGGCGCAACAGTTATTTTATTTACCTTTTGTAAAGGCTATTTATATCTCCGGTAATTTTATTGCAATAGAGCGTTACAATATCGTACAATGGGAAGATGTGCAGGAAGAAGTAGCCCAGCAAATAAAGGAGTACCTGGACAGCGGGCTTCCTGTGGTTAAAGAAACCGATACGGTTGCAAGAAAGGTTCCGGTAACAGTATATGCCGAAAGCACCCCGAATCCGGCAGTTATGAAGTTTGTAGCCAATAAAAAGCTGGTGGCCAAAATTTTTGAATTTAAGAATATCGACGAAGCCAAATTATCGGGGCTGGCCACTTCCCTTTTTCACTTCCCTTTTGTTAAGGAAGTATTTATTGATGAAAACTATATTTCCATTACCAAATACGACCGTGCCAACTGGAATGAAATACAGCTGGAACTCCGTGAACATATCAGAGATTATATTACCGGCGGCAAAGAAATTGTTTCCGAAGCAGCTTTATCTGCCCAAACAGAACATTCAAACGGCTCCTTACCTACTGCGGAAGAGCCTAAAGATGAAATATCCAGAGAGATTATTGCCATTCTGGACGAGTATGTAAAGCCGGCTGTAGCCAGTGATGGAGGGAATATTATGTTTAAATCGTATGATAAGCAGCGTAAAACGGTAGAAGTAATTCTTCAGGGGGCCTGTAGTGGTTGTCCGTCGAGTACGATTACCCTGAAAAACGGTATCGAAACCATGTTAAAAAACATGCTTCACGACAAAGTGGAAGCGGTAGTTGCCATAAACGGATAACGTACTAAAATTCCACATACTTTGTTCTGAGTTTATTTTCAAAAGAGAAATAATTAAAGTACCTTAGGCTGCAAGTTTAATTAATAAATTTTTTGAAATTATGGCAGTATTAAAAGTTATAGAGATTTTAGCGAATTCAGATAAAAGCTGGGAAGATGCAACGGGAAATGCGGTGAAGCAGGCATCCAAGTCTTTAAAAAACATCCGTTCGGTATATGTACAGGATCAAAGTGCCATTGTAAAGAACGGTGAAGTATCTGAATACCGCGTGAATGTAAAGATTACTTTTGAAGTAGACTAAGGCTTTTAACCATCACAGATAAAAGCACTCGTTAACGAGTGCTTTTTTTGTTATCTTTAATTTATGAAACTTTGTTATAGGCTCCCTTTCCTGCAGTTAGCTTTCTTACTTCTAGTACTCACCAGTTGCAGTAAAAAAATGAATCACAAATATACCAATGCACTCGCTACAGAAACCAGCCCTTATTTATTACAACACGCCCATAATCCGGTAAACTGGATGCCCTGGAATCAGGAAACACTGGCACTGGCAAAAAAAGAAAACAAGCCCATCCTGATAAGTATCGGGTATGCCGCCTGCCATTGGTGTCACGTTATGGAAGAGGAAAGTTTCGAGGATGAGGAAGTGGCCGCACTGATGAATACAAACTTTATAAATATCAAAGTAGATCGTGAGGAACGACCGGATGTAGACCAGGTATATATGAATGCCGTACAACTTATGACCGGTTCCGGAGGATGGCCGTTAAATGTAGTGGCCTTACCGGATGGGCGTCCGTTTTGGGGAGGTACTTATTTCAGGAAAAAAGACTGGATGGCTTCGTTAGAGCAACTAATTAAGGTTTATGAGGAAACCCCGGATAAGGTAAAGGAATATGCTGCCAATCTGGAGCACGGGATCAAATCGATGGATCTGGTCACCAAAAACACGGAAGCACCGGTACTTACCAGAGCACATTCTGATTCGCTGGTAAACAAATGGAGTAAATATTTTGACCGTGAGCTGGGAGGCACCAACCGCTCCCCGAAGTTTATGATGCCAAATAACTATGAATTTTTACTTCGCTATGCTTTCCAGACCAAAGATTCGGCATTGATAGATTATGTAAACACCACCCTGACAAAAATGGCCTACGGCGGTGTATACGATCAGGTGGGTGGAGGATTTTGCCGTTATTCAACCGATATGAAATGGCATATTCCGCATTTTGAGAAGATGTTGTACGACAATGCGCAACTCGTTTCGCTATATGCTCAGGCGTATGCTGTAACAAAAAACCCTTTATATAAGGAAATCGTTCAGGAAACGCTGGCTTTTATTGCCCGTGAACTTACCGGAAAAGAGGGTGTTTTCTATTCATCACTGGATGCCGATAGTAACAACGAACAGGGAGCCCTGGAAGAAGGTGCATATTACGTTTGGAAGAAAGAAGCCTTACAAAAACTAGTACAAGACGATTTCAAATTGTTTGAGCAATATTATAATATCAATGCCCTGGGTTTGTGGGAGCATCAGAATTACGTTCTTATCCGATCGGAAGCACATGACAGTATTGCACATCAGTTTGGTATAAATGCCCATGAATTATCTGATAAGGTAAAAATATGGAAAGAGCAATTGTTAAAGGAACGAGAAAAAAGGCCCCGTCCGCGTCTGGATGATAAATCGCTTACTTCCTGGAATGCGCTGATGATAAAGGGGTATGTAGATGCCTATAAGGTGTTCGGAGAAAAGTATATGTTGGAAGCGGCCCTTCAAAATGCCCGCTTTATAAAAAACGAGCAATTCCGGGCGGATGGCGGATTAAATCACAGCTATAAAGACGGGAAGAGCACTATTAACGGCTTCCTGGAAGACTATGCCGCCACGGTTGATGCTTTTATTGCCCTATATGAAGCTACGCTGGATAAAGACTGGCTCTATACGGCACGTAGTCTGACGGACTATACCTTTGATCATTTCTTTGATCAAAAAAGCCATATGTTCTTTTTTACATCAAATCAGGATGAATCGCTGGTAAGCCGGAGTATTGAAAAAGCAGACAATGTAATTCCAGCTTCCAATTCTATAATGGCCAATAATTTATTTAAGTTATCTCATTATTTCGGTAATGCGCATTATGCCAAAACCTCACTTCAAATGCTTCATAATATGGTGCCTGATATTACACAATACCCTTCCAGCCATTCCAACTGGCTCCTGGCCCTGATGAACCAATTAAGCGATTATTACGAAATTGCGGTTGTCGGACCCAAAGCATTGGACGTGACTTCACAGTTAAACAAACATTATATCCCCAATAAACTGGTGGTGGGCAGTACCGCTAATTCTGACCTTTACCTCCTGGAAAACCGATATGTGGAAGGCGAAACACTTATTTATGTTTGTGTAAACAGCGCCTGTAAGCTCCCGGTAACAGATATCGGGGAAGCCATTAACCAATTAAACCTGAAATTATGAATTTTATAACCAGTTTTTTAATTGCCCTCGTTGCTTTTTTACATATTTACTTCCTGATTCTGGAAATGTTTCTTTGGACCAAACCCAAAGGGATTAAAACCTTCGGACTGGAATCGGCAGCCTTTGCCGAAAAGACCAAAGTTCTGGCCGCCAATCAGGGGCTATATAATGGTTTTCTGGCTGCGGGGTTACTCTGGAGCCTCGTGGAAAAACGGGCTGATTTTGCAGAATGCATCGCCGTATTCTTTTTGGGTTGTGTGATTATTGCCGGTATTTACGGAGCTTGGTCTACCGGTAAAATACGATTGTTTTACATACAGGGAGTTCCCGCCATACTGGCATTACTCGCAGTATTGTTTTTATAGGCTTTACGATAAAAATACCTCCTTACTATTCCTGTTAAAACGCATCACCGCTCAATACTTTATCGAGATACTCTTCTCCGAAATCGGTTCTGAGTTCGATCCACATAGGCAGGTGGTCCGACATTTTATAGGTTCTCCACTCCCGGTAACTCTTTCCCGGTTTAAGGCCATTATTTGACTCGGCCCGATACACCGCTTCGTCTTCGTCTTTAAAAACGTGTTCGTAAAAATCAAATACATTAGCACCCAGGATATCCAGCCTTGCATAATCGGTAATACGACTGGGTTTCCAAAAGGCAATCTGATCGTATGCCTTATCCTTTTTTACATTGGAACCCGGAATAGATTTAAGGGCTTCCGGTATTACAAAATCATTTGATTCCAGGGCGTCCATAGTGGGGTGGCCCTTCCCAACTATATTAAAATCGCCCAATACCCCGAGAAAAGATTCTTTATCCTTTTTAAATTCACCTTTGGCTTTATCGGCCAATGCCTTGGTTAGTAAGGCTATTTCACTTCGGCGTTGTTCCAGCTTTGCTTTATCGCTGGCACTCCCATAATAAATATGTACGGTACAGAGATTGAGTTTTAACCACCCTGCCTGAAAAGAAATAAGGAACGGAGTCCGTGCAAATTGCTTTAACGAATCGTCAAAGATATTTTCCATAAACCGCAACCGGAATCTTTCTCCGCTAATGGTTTGGGGGATATTTACGGTAGCCTTTCCCCTACCCGGGCTGGTAACCACGGTGTTCTTGGTAAGTGCTAAATGTGTTCCTTCCGGTAATTCCAGGACTGTTTTGGCTGGTAGGGGAATTTCCAGATCTGCCCCGAGCTTTTTAGTACCGTTAGCGGTACGTACACTTGCCTTATACGTCCCGGAAAGGTCGGTTCCCTGCGGCAGTTTTACTTTCAGACCCTGTTCCAGTTTTATGCGTTCTCCGAAAGCCGCTTTTATTTTCTCTCCTTCTTTCAGCGTGAGTTCTCCTGCTATATTCCTAAAGAACACCTTTTGACGATTATACAAAAAAACCATCCGTTCTCCGTTCCCTGCATATCCGTCGGTTACATCGGTTCCTATATACGACCAACCGGGGCCAAGGATACGCCTTAGGGCATCAAATTGATCAAATTCATCCAGATCAATCCGTACTTCCTGAATAGCTACCAGATCGAAATGTGAAATAATCTCCGCGATATAGTACAGCGATTCAAAATCTCTTCCACGGAGCTTAGACCCGCCAAATTCACGAATATTCCAGGTAGCTATACGTACCGATTGTTTGCTTTTGGATTGAAGGGACGATTCTTTAAAGTGCTGTTCGATAGCCGACTTCAGATTTTTAATTCTATTGGCGGTGCGTTGTTTTTTCTTCCTGGAAGCGGCTCCTTCGGAAGCCCTGATTTTAAGTGATGGATAAAAAGGCATACTTTAGTGGTATTAAAAATTTACAATAACCGGAAATCTGGAAAGGGGGAAGAAAATGGAATGTTATTAAAAATACAAAAAACCACCGAAGGTTACAAACGTTTAGGAAGGATAGTAAGTTTGGAAAGCAACACGACCTGAAAAGGGCATATCTTTTAGTGGTTGCTAATTAAATATGTTTTTCTTTTAAATGTTAAATACCTTTTTTAATAAGGCTTTCTTTCAATTCTCATTGTTCTGGAATATATTCATATTCCTTTAACTCCTTTAATTCTTTGGTTATGCGTATTTTCCACTCTTCTTGTTTCTTAATATTATTAAAAACTTCTACATCATACTTATTTTGAGTTTCTGAGCATTTGTTAAAAATGTCATCTACGTAGAAGTTATAAATTTCACTATCATAAATAAATCTTGTTTTTAAATCTTCAAATTTCATACGTAATTTTCTAGTATATATTTCTTCTATATCGAAATGAATTTGTTCATGTTCAAGAGTTCGTATATTTTCAGTACTCGTCCAAGATCTATATTTTTCAAAATAACATAATGGAAATGGGAACATTACACCATTCTCTCCTTCTCTAAATATAAATATAATCTTAGGTGCTGTTCCAGCCATATTATGAATCCTTAAAGGCTTAGGCTCTCCTTTAAAGTCCTTCCAGTTTAAAGGACGATTAGATTGCCATAGAAGTAAGCTATCGTTTTCAATAATTTCCTCCTGAGAATAGGTTGAAAAACTCAATCCTATTAAAAACAATATGATAAATCGTTTATTCATCTAATTGATTTATTAATATAAACTTCTGATCATCTCTAATGGAACCGTCTGTTCGTTTTTTACTCTCAAACTTTTTGGGATCAATTCCCCATTCGATTCGTTCAGGTGCAATACCCTGATTTATTAAAAAACGTATAATTGCCTTTGCTCTCTCCGACACAATTCTTGTATGCCTATCCTCATCAAAATATGTCTTCGCTCTAATATCGGTCACGTGATTCACATATATAAACAATTGTAATTGTGGATAGTCCTGTAAAGTTTTTACAATGGCATTCAATGTTCCATTATTTACATTGTTGTCTTCCTCCAAAATCGTGCCATCTCTTCCAGAGAAGTTAACACGTGTAGGAACTGTCAAAGGATCGCCAGAAATAATCGGTCTAAATTTTCCATTAATATTAATACTTGGTGTTGTAAGTCTTTGTAGATCAGGTAATTTAGCAATTGGTAAGATAGTTACTTGAGTATTTCCTAAGTCTGATGTTGGTATATCAAATTTTTGCGTTTGACAATTACAGTCTCTAGAACGAAAATCATTCTTTTTAGGATTGTCCTCTTTTATATTTTTTTTATACTTCGTTTTTACCCAGCCAGTAGCTCTTGAAATTTTATTTTCTCGCCTTCCATCAGGTAATAGATTTTTCTTCCCAAATAAAATTGTATTTACCAATTTACACAACCATCCACATCTGTTTTTCCCCAGACCGTATAAATCTACAAAAAATACAGGGTTATTGTCAGCCATGCTATAAGGGGATTGATGATTCACGAAATCTACCATAGGGTCAATGGTCATAAACCTTCCAATACTAGGGTCGTATTGTCTAGCTCCTAAATCTAACCCATAAAGATCTAACGATTCGTCAAGCTCCTTACCATTGAAAGTCATATATTTATTCTCCGAGCCATTGATTAAATTATTGTATCCTTTATGTTCAAGCCCAAAGGGATAATAATTATGTTCCTCTACAATCTCATGCTGATTATCTCCATCGCCATCAATATCCACATTGTTTGTAAAAAGATCAATCTTCCCATCCTTATCATAATCCGTATACGATAAACGAACATTCCCCAAATGATCCTTATATTGATATACATAACGATATCCACCATTTCCATCCGGCTCCACATAGCCTTCCAAAAAATTAAAGAACTTTAAAACTCCTTCTTCATAAATATAATTCCCTGTATACTCTGTTGTTGTCACAGAACTTCCTTCAGTAATCACTTTCTTTAGTTTGGTTCCTGAAGCATCGTAAATATACTGAATATTTCCCTCTAAGGTGGTTACCCGAACCGGTAAATTAGGATGATTATAACTCACCCCGGAAGCCTGGATGTCTTTGTTCAGATCCATGGTCATATTCCCATTCTCATCATAGGCATAGTCATCCCCTGTATTCATACCCTCTTTAAAACCATAGGTGACATTTGCTGTATCGCCTACACGAAGGAGTTTATTACCCATGTCATAGCTGTAACTCAACACATCCATGGCTCCGAAGGTCGATGCATTGGTATCCAGATGTCCATTTCTTGAAAGAGAAAGGAGATTGCCATTTTTATCGTACGTGATATTACTTATACTATAGCGGTTATCTAAAGAGTTATCGATAGCTGTTTTGATTCGATTCAGCGCATCATAGCCATACGAGTACCACCGCTCGATGTTATCGTTAGCCGTCTTCCAGTGTGTTTCACTAATGTTACCATCAAACAAGGCAGTAGCCCCATTTTGAGGGTTGTTGTATTGAATACCAAAACTGAAAAGGTCGTGATTGGTTGTCAATTATATGGAATAAACTTATTACTAAAATCGACGGTTACAACATCATTTTTGTTATAATTTACAAAAACAAAATTACATTCTATATGTTCAAGATAAACGGGATCTCCTCCATTAATTTTAAAGTAAAACTTCTTAATATTCTCATTACTTCCTAAAGAGATTCTTTTTGATACTCCTAAAGTTTCATCTGTTTTTATTTTTTCTGTAATAATAGAATCATTAAACACCAATTCTATTAAATCATCATTAAAATCCGACTCAAAAAATACAACCAAAATATCACGATCACTTTTCACACAAGCGGAATCATTAAGTACTATCTTATAATTATCCTTTTCAACGATTTCCTCTTTTTCGAGTTTCTCTTTCTTTAGGCTATCACTTTTTGATTTCTCCTTACAGGAAACCGTTAAAATTAAAACCAGAGAAATTGAATATATAAATAGATTCTTAAGCATATTATTTTTAAAGCCAAGTATTTTATATGATCTTAACTTTTCCTACTATTTATCTACTAGTTTGAAACGTTACCATTGAATAGAATTAATTTTGCCAAATTTCACTATGGGTTTGTATCCAATGATTATCACGATAATCATATTTTCCTTCAAAACCCAATCCCTTTATTTCATAATATAACCTCGCTAACGCTTTATTGTCATTTATCTGAAGCTTTTCAAACCGAATATAGGAAGGTATACTATCTCTGTTAATTGTTTTTAAATCAACAATTTTAACTGATTTTTCAAACTTTTTCAAAGTTAATTCATCTGTGATGCCCAAAGATTTATCGCTAACCATATATAGTCTTAGTGTAGTATCCTGATGGATGAGCTGTAAATACGGTTCCAATTTTTCTGCATATAATACTTCCTGTATTAACTGTTCTAGTTTATCCTCTTTCGGAACCATCTGAACTTCTTCTTTAATGTTCTGTTTCTCCTGTTTACAGGAAAACGCTAAAGCCAATAGTATAAAGCAAAACAAAAATCTATTTTTCATGGCTTAATAATCCGTATTAAGCTTGTTTAAAATAATTAATTTACTAATTGTACCAAAACTCACTTGTTAACTTTTGCCACTTATTATTGCTATACATTAATGTGGCCTTACCACCCAACCCCCTGATTATATGAAAATATTTAACTTTGGCCGTATCTCCTTTAAGATCAAAATCCTCAAAATAAATAACATTTAAAATACTATCTCTTTTTGCTTCTTCGTAATCAATGAATTTAATTCTTCTTCCGTACTTTTCGAGGCTTAAATCTGGGGTAATTCCAAATGAATCATGTTTTACCAAATATAATTCCAAATCTGTTTTATCATTAACAAGTTTGATCGATTTATTAAGACTTTTAATATTTAAGATACTTTGCAACAGTAATTCTAATTTTTGTTGTTGAGTGATCTTTTTAGAAATTTCAGTCTTATTGTTTTCGGTATTATAATTAGGGAGTTTTTCCTGCTTGCAGGAAGTCACTAAAGTCAATAATATAGAACAAAATAAAAATCCGTTTTTCATAATTCAAATATCTGTATTTTCTATTCTCTTATCCAGTTGTTTCCGTCCCAAGTATATTTACCTTCTTCCAGTGAATCGAAGTCATCCAATAAATCGTTTAATGCATTTCCTTTCCTCTGGTTTTCTTCTTTTTTCTGTCTCTGTTGTTTGATCCATTGTTTTATAAAATCTCTAGCCTGCCTTAAATCCTTCTGCGTAAAATTAACTCCATATGCATTCAATTCAAATGCATTACCCATCACATGGAAGAGTAGTAACTTTATCACTAACAAATGATAAAACTTTCCCAGCTTCCATATATACTTTCTCTGATTTCAATACCATAATAATTATTCCTCTTTCTCCATTCTTTTTGAAACATATTGAAAACTTTCCATTTAAAAATTGATCCTTTGTGATTAACTCCAGATTTTTGGTTTCAAAATCAACCGACCATTTTCCGTTTAAATCTTCTTTAGAAACAGGATGTTCACCAATAATAGGTAGCCCTACAATTCCATTTTCATTAAATGAAATCATATTTGTTATTACTTTTTCATCAAAAATATCCCTATCCTCATAGTTAAGAACTTCAATTGCCCATGTTCCTTTTATCATTGATTTGTCATTAGAGCTACAACTACAAGAGATATAAAATATTACGACTAGTACACTCAGATTAAAAGTTTTCACTTACCCATCCTTAGATATTTCTTTAATATTTATCAACTAATTTGAACTATAATCAACTCAAGTGGAAAAATCTTGAATTTTAATCAAAAACCATTTATAATTTATTCTTCTAAAAAAATAATTTATATTAATACCATTTTCAATCCCCATTACCGAAAAAACTTTTTCGTCGGTATCTGGTATGTCCATTTTATTAAAATTGTTAAAAAAATACTCAAAAGTGTTATCCTCAAACTTCTTTAATTCTACATATTCCCAATCGCCAGTATTTATTTCATTCGTTATAATCCTGCTTAGATCCTCGCTAAGAAACTCTTCTTTCAATGGAAAAATAATTCTTTTAGCTTGAAATTCAGGGTCAGAGCAAAAATCTTTAAAGAAAATAAAAAAGTTTTCTCCCTTAAATTCAATATCCACTTTAGTAGAATCTGAAGCAATTGTATTTTCATCTAACTTTTTGACTACTTTCTTTTCCCCTTCGCAGGAAGAGATAATTATCAGGAGTATCAATAAATAAAAATATTGTTTAATCATTGTTATTATCATTATTGATTAGTTCTTGCAAATATTCTGTAAGAGATTGCCAATTCTTATTTCCTATTTTATCTTTAGTGAAAGTAGTAACTTCTCCATTTTTTACAGCATCATTATATATTTTCAACATTTCAAAATCACCATTAAACCAAGTAAAAAATTCTTTATTTGTTACAGAACCATAATTCTTACTTTCCACGTTTATTTGATTACCATTTTTGTCAACTGCATCTACATGCAAATGAGGGACTCGTGTTCTTCTTTTCCCTGATTGAGCTATTATTTGTCCTTCATAAATAGTTTGCCCCTCTTCAAAATCTCCGATTGAATTAAGGTGCCTAAATGTAATTAGATCACCATCCCCATATTCAACCGTCAGATTACCTGCTTTCCTATCAATATTGGTGATTTTGCCGTCTCCCAGTGAATATATATTAGTGCCTACTTGAGCTCTAAAATCCGTTCCTATATGTGGGCTTGTCATACGTCTTGTAGGTGTACTTTTCCTCAATATATTCCATTGAGAAGTTCGTATTATAGCATTTTGATCAGGGTTATTAACATACCGCTTATATTCATCGGTAATTGCTACACTTTCGAAATACCCCGTCTGGACAATCCAACCTCTACCCCTTGACCAAACCTTTTGATTTTTAATATATTCAGATACATTTTTTTGAACAACATATGTCACTTTTAATGGCCATTCTATATTCCCGTCTTTATCAATAACATTTACTGGGTTGTTAAATGCATATCTGAAAGGGGTTAATTCAAAAAACACCTCGGCTAGTGGGTCAATATTCATCCACCTACCGAGCACTGGATCATAGTTTCTTGCTCCAAAATCATAGGTGTTAAGATCAAAATCAAATTCCTTGCCACCAAACTTCCATCGCTCTGCCACTGAGTTTCCAAGTGCAGAATTTAGCTCATTAAATCCGCGCATTTTTAATCCATAAGGATAGTAATTATTTTCTTCAATGATCTCTAAAGTTTCTACCTCCGGGTCAGGGTCTGCATCCGTGTAAGAAAGACGTACATTACCAGACGGTATCCTTTTTGATACTACCATCACTGTTCAACTTCAATTTTAAGAATAGCTTGTCGGTAATCACCAAAGAATCTGCCTCATCGAAATGACCTTCAAATATCTTTTGGGAGATAACATTATTTGAGATAAACTCAGATTCAATGGTATAGTAATCTTCCGCTTCACCCCCAGTGCAAAATAAGGGTGCAGTAGAAATCAAATTACCATTTTTATCAAAATTTATCAGTTCCAAACACTGCTCTTTTCCTTCATTTGAAAATAAATAAACCAATGATTGAACGGTACTGGTGTCTAACACCGAATAATAATAGTACTGTGCACCAATATTGTTCTTTCTCATACTTTTGAGAGCTAAATCTGAAGAATCAACAACCGTTAACTTCCTCAAATCTACATTCAAGGAGTCCAAGTTAAACTTTGTGAACCCAATTTCTTTGATATAAAACTTATGGATTTGTATTTGCTTCCCAGCTTTAAATCCTTGATTGCAGAAAGCAGTCAATAGAACTGCCGAAAATAAAAACGATGCTTTAATTATTTTTTCCATTACCTGTACCTATATGAATATGATCATTGTGACCACTATTAAATTTAACTCCTTGACCTGTTACTTTATCTTTAAGTGCGGAACCTAAATGAATATGTTCCATTCCTAAACTATTAGCTATCTTAACCAAGGTTTGCACTCTAGCGGGATCTGAGTGTAGTCATCTGAGATCTCGTTATTTTCTCAACTTTAACAATGCAAATATATCGAGGTGCCCGTTTAAAACACAACGGGATAATTCCCCTTTATTTTATGCGTGCTAAGAGGAGATCTCGATGGCTATTAAAAAAACAACAAGCCTTCAAAAGAGGCCTGTGTTTTAGGTAAATAATTGAGTATCAACTATATTTTTCACTTATTTGATAAAAGTGCCCGCTTGGAACATTACCCCGTTTGGAACATTACCCAAAATAATTAAATATATCAACTAATAAATTGGTTACTCCAAGTATTAACCAAGCCCTAGTAAATGTATTCTTTTTAAAATTACTCTTAAAGAAAACTAATAAAGACAAAACTATAAAGACAACTGATTTAATTATTAAAGCTAACCCCCAATAAGGTAAATTAAGCAGTTGTATGAATAATGTAAGTAACCATACAAAAGCAATAATCATTGGTGTTTTTTGTTTATATCTGCTTTCCGAATATAAAATCCCTGTTACTGATATAATTAATAAAATCAAGTAACTTAAATACAGCTTTTTGGAAACTTCAAAATAAGATAATATCACACAAAGAAAAGACAGTCCCAATAGACCAAGTATTAGCTTTTCCAACAGTAATATTTTACTTCTATACTTTAAAATTAAAAGGCTAGAAATTATCAGTCCTATAATCGATAATATTAGAACAGGCATAGTCTTATTATTTTAATGGTCAATTATTTCTTCTCTGGTATAAGTCCTCGTTGTTGACTTTCCAGAAGGTTTATTATTTGAATAATTTTGTACTGTTTCTGTAACTGTTAATTCCCTATATTTTTCAATTTTAGTAATTAATCCAAAGAATGATTTTTTTTCCCTTGTTTTGATCTCTCCTTTTTTCGTTTCAAAAGAAGTTACTTTGGATACATCAAATTCTCCATCATCATTTCTTTCCAGACCTACAATTTGCTTAATATAATTATCCTCTACAGTAACAGCTTCAGCACTTTGTTCATCAATAAAAAACACTTCTGATTCAGCAAAAGTTGGTGCGAGAAAAGAATAAGAACCTGATTCTGCTGCTTTTTCCCAAAATGCATCTATCGGAGCTTCTGAAGCACTTACAAACTCTGAAGCCCGGTTTTCTAACCCTAGCAACCCTCTTAAAGCTGTATTTGCACCAGTACTAAACAATCTTGAAGTCAGATCATGTCTTATATCACTATGACCTTCCCAAACTCCTGTATCTCCTCCTCTTCCTCTTAGGTTTAGTTTTCTTTGCCAATTATTTATTCTTCCTAAAAGTTTATTATCAGGATTATTCCCTGGTTTAACTGTACCAAATATTGGAGCATGTCTATAAAGACTTATTTTATATGGCTTCCCTGTTTGTGGGTTTATCGGGTCTTCTCCATCAGGATCAATAAACAAAACAGGATTATTAACAGCATATATATACGGAGAATACTCATTATACTTACTAGCCATCACATCTATACTTCCCCAACGTACTGCCCACGGGTTGTAATGCCGTGCTCCAAAATCATAGGTGTCAATATTAAAACTCTGATCGTATTCTTTGCCTCCAAACTTCCAGTTAGTCTCAGAGATATTTCCATTAAACAAAGCCACACCTGGCAATTCAGGGTTGTTATAGTGTAAGCTAAAACCAAAAAGATCACTTCCCAGCTTATTGATATCATTAATCCCTTGCAGCCATCCCCGTATATTATACCGGTAGTCTACCGTTTGTAAAGGTGCCCCGGGGCTATTGCCCACATTCTTCTGGATAAGCTGCCCCAGGTTGTCATAGGTATTGCGTACCAATTGCTCGGTATGCCCCGCCAGTTCCTGGCTCTGACCCGTAAGCCGCCCGTTTTCATCATAGCTCATCGTATCCAAAGTTACAATATTCTGCCCGTTTTTACTATGGGTGTTTTTCTGTTTTGTTATCCGTCCGGGAAAGTCCACCTCGCTTTCTGTAATATGGGTGTAGTGATCTGAGATCTCGTTATTTTCTCAACTTTAACAATACAAATATATCGAGGAGCCCGTCTAAAACACAACGGGATAATTCCCCTTTATTTTATGCATGCTAAGAGGAGATCTCGATGGCTATTAAAAAACAACAAGCCTCTTTTGGAGGCTTGTGTTTTAGATAAATAATTGAGTATCAATTATGTTTTTTACTTATTTGGCAAAAGTGCCCGTTTGGAACATTACCGAAAAAATACATCCTCTTACAGTGATAACACATTGTTAATAAGTTTTCCAGACCGATCTACAAAACTGTATACCAAGCCTATTAAACCGGTAGTTAATCGATTAAAAAAGTATTTTATCCATTCTGTCATTTTACAAACCTGCTTCTTTTTTTTCTGTGCCATTCACATTATATTCGCGGCATATCTAACTGTTTAATCTAATAATCTTTCGGTACTATGGATAACATTCTGGAAAATATTAAAACTGCCGTTGTTAATTACGGCCCCAATGTTCTGGCTGCTTTGCTTATTCTTATTGTCGGTCTTTTTATCATTGGAATGATCGTTCGTATGGCAAAACGCGTGATGCGTAAACGCGGTGTAGACGAAACCCTTCAGAAATTCCTGGGAAGCTTATTAACCTGGACACTGAGAATCTTACTTTTTGTCATGGTGGCTTCCAAACTGGGGGTGGAAACCACTTCATTTGCTGCCATTATCGGTGCGGCCGGTTTGGCTATCGGGCTGGCACTGCAGGGGTCGCTGGCTAATTTTGCCGGAGGTGCTCTCATTATGGTCTTTAAGCCTTTTAAGGTTGGAGATCTCATAGAAGCCCAGGGTGAATTAGGGGTTGTTAAGGAGATCCAGATATTTACTACCATCATCAACACCCCGGAAAACAAACGGGTAATTATTCCAAACGGTGCCCTTTCTAACGGAAATATCATCAATTACTCCGCCGAAGGTGTATTGCGTGTAGACCTTACCTATGGCGTATCTTATGATGCCGATATAAAACAAACCAAAGACGTACTCATGGAAGTACTCACTTCTAATCCTAAAGTTTTAAACGATCCTGCTCCAACGGTTTCGGTTTCCGAGCTGGCCGATAGTTCCGTGAATTTTGCCGTTCGTCCCTGGGCAAACGTGGCGGACTATTGGGATGTTTATTTTCAAACCACTGAACAAGTTAAACTGGCTCTCGATAAAGCCGGTATTGAAATACCTTACCCACACGCTGTGGAAATTCAGAAAGAAGGATAATACACCTGTCTCACTAAACTTTAAAAAGCCATTTGACGAGTCAAATGGCTTTTTATTTATAAGGTTCTTTACTATAACTTAACCTCAACCGATATAACTTCGGCAGCTATGGTTTTATAGGCGTTAAACCGAAGGTCCGTTTTTTGTTGTAGTGCTTTTAGAACCGGTGTTTCGGTGCTTTTTTGCTGCTTAAGGAATTTATGGAACCGCTTCTCCTTTTGCAGGTATGTTTCCAGCGGTAATTCCGGCACACCGGAATCCAGTTTCAGAGCGGTTTCGCCATGAAGTAATCGCATCGGGTTATGCCGGTACAGCAACCACTGCCCCGAAGCCACTACTGCCTTGTGATGGGCGGAAGGTTTTTTCATATCGATCCCATGAGACTGGCTGTGGCAATATGCCAGAATTAGTGAGGGTCCCGGAAAGGCTTCGGCTTCCTTAAAAGCTTTAAGCGTTTGTTCCTGATCGGCACCTATTGCCACCGAAGCCACATAAACATCTTCATACGACATTGCCATCAGCCCCAGATCTTTCCTGAGTTTTCTTTTCCCTCCGTATGAAAATCCGGCCTGTGCACCAAAGGGTGTCGCCTTCGATGTTTGTCCGCCCGTATTGTCGTAAACCTGATTATCCAGCACCAGGATATTAATATTCCTACCTGACGCCATGGCATGATCCAGTCCTCCGAATCCTATATCGTATGCCCAGCCGTCTCCGCCCACTATCCAAACGCTTTTTTTAACCAGGCTCTGAATGCAAGCCTCCAGTTGTCGTGCTTTGTCCGAATCCAGCAGCCTTAGCTTTTTTTCTATGGCTGCAATACGATTGCGTTGTGCATTAATGGCTTTTTCCGATTCCTGACGGGCATTTAAAACGTCTTCAACCAGTACCTTCCCCAGCTGGGTACTCATATCGGATATCAGCTTCCTGGCTTTCCTTTCCTGCTTATCGAGTGAAAGCCGAAATCCCAGTCCGAATTCGGCATTGTCTTCAAACAGCGAATTAGCCCAAGCCGGCCCGCGACCCTTGCTGTTTTTAGACCATGGAATTCCGGGAAGTGCTCCTCCGAAAATAGAACTACTCCCTGTAGCATTTGCTATCAACAGGCGTTCTCCAAATAATTGTGATATGAGTTTCAGATAGGGTGCCTCACCACAACCATCAACCCCAACGGGGTATTTAAACAGCGGTTCCTGGAGCTGTTGCTCCCTTATTTTATGGTCGTTTATTTTTGTGCTATCGTATTCGGGGATTTCCTTAAATGCATACCAGTTTTTTTGTTGGGTATGGTACGCTTCCTGCCTTACCACCATGGTTAAAGCCTCTACCGGACAGGCATCTTCGCAATTTGTGCATCCGCTGCACTGATCCGGATTTACCTGTATACCGTACTGGAGATTGGTTTCCTCTCCTATTTCGGTAGCATTAACCGACTTAAATGCCAAGGGCATTCCCGCCATATACGAATTGTCAAAAGCCTTGATTCGCAATGCTCCCTGCGGGCAGGCCATACTGCAGGCCCCACATTGTATACAGGCTTCCGGATTCCAAACCGGTAGCCGGTCGCCACATATATGGTGGAATTTTGAAGTGTCTGTTTCATAAGTTCCGTCTACCGGAAAACTGCTCACCGGGAGCTCATTCCCCCTACCATTTAGCAATGCCTCTGTTAACGATTGCGCCCCGCTTCGGTGCTCCTGCCGGGCCTGACCCCTGCCTGGCATTGATGTATCTACGGTGCGAATACATTCCCGGAGTCGGTGATGCTCTTTACTGCGTCCTGCTTTCATAAGAGCCAGGAACCCCATCTGGAGATCGGTATATGTGGATGGATCCGTAGAAAAAACATCCTGTACTTTTTCCGGATTTAAGGTTTTTAAGTGGATTTTCCTGTTTTTAATTTCGCTTTGTATTTCATTGGGAAGCGATTCCCATAACCATTTTGAGTCCTGTTTCCATGCTACCATCAAAGTTCCTCCGGAGGTCAGTTTTGAGAGCATTTGGGTATGGGCCAATAGTTGAGGGGCTTCACAGAGAACAATATCTGCTTCCGAAATAAGATACGGTGCTTTTACGGGTGTATTACCAAAACGCAAATGCATTTTGCTAAGGGTATTTCCCGATTTTTTATAACCGCATCTTTCATATCCCTGCACATAGTTCTCCGATGCGCTCAAAGCTCCCAGCAGCGCTCGAAACCCTTTGGATGCCGTTTCCGATTTTTTCTCATAAAAAATCACCTGGGTGGTTCCGTACTCCGGGTATTTAATACGGGATAACGGAAGGCTCAGGCCGGTTACATCATCGGTAATTCCAACAGTAAACGAATGTACAGGATCTGTTTTTTCCAGATTTTTAAAAACAGCGGCTACCATGGCCGGGGTGAACTCTTTTGAAGATAAGCCATAACGCCCCCCGATAATTTTAGGGATCTCATGGCGTTGCTTTGTGTTATATGCGTGCTGCAGAGTCTGAACCACATCGAGATAAAGAGGTTCTCCCGAAGCTCCGGGTTCTTTAGTCCTGTCAAGCACAGCAATAGCCTGTACCGTTTTCGGTAATGCCTGCAGAAGATGTTTTGTGCTAAAGGGGCGGAAAAGGCGTACTTTAATTAAGCCGTACTTACCTCCTTTTCGGTTTAAGTATTCTACGGTTTTTTCAACCGTCTCTGCCGATGAAGCCATCGTTACCATAATATGGGTAGCCTCCGGGTGTCCTGCATAATCAAACAAACGGTATTGCCTGCCGGTTAATCGGGAGAAGCTGTTCATTTCCTTCTGTACTATATCCGGGCAGGCCTGGTACTGTGAATTTACGGCTTCCCTGCCCTGAAAAAAGATTTCCGGGCCCTGAGCCGTACCACGCACTACCGGTGCATCCGGTTGCAGTGCCCTCGCTTTGTGGAGGCTTATTGCTTTTTCCGGCAGCATAGCCCGTATGGTGCTGTCGGGAATTCCCTGAATGGTACTTACTTCGTGGGAGGTACGAAAACCGTCAAAAAAATGAACAAAGGGAATGCGTGATTTCAGGGAGGCTGCCTGGGCTATCAAGGCAAAATCCTGTGCTTCCTGCACAGAAGCACTTCCCAAAAAAGCATATCCGGTACTGCGCACGGCCATAATATCGCTATGGTCTCCAAAAACGGAAAGTGCGTGGGTGGCAATACTCCGGGTGGCCACATGAATTACATTAGGAATTAATTGACCCGCTATTTTATACATATTAGGCATCATAAGCAACAGGCCCTGCGATGCCGTAAACGTAGTGGTCAGAGAGCCTGTTTGCAGGGCGCCGTGCATAGCACCGGCAACTCCGGCTTCACTTTGCATTTGAAAACTGTCTGGTATATCTCCGAAAATATTTTCTTTACTTTCAGTGCTCCACTGTTCTGCGAGTTCTCCCATTTCGGTAGCGGGTGTTATGGGATACAAAACGCAAATTTCATTTGTTTTATAGGCAATTCGTGCCACTGCCTGATTTGCATTGCTTATCATGACCGATATTTTTATTAATAAAGGGAATACGGATATGGAATTTTCGATAAAAAAATGGCTGTTCTATCCGTAAAACAGCCATTTTAGGTTTTTACTTTACGATTTCTATCGAAACCGGTGTAGGATTGATCAGCATATCGAAAACCGGAGAAAACTTAGCCAGATTTTCCAACTGTTCTGCCGAGGCATCCGATTTTACTTTTAACCGGACTTTAATACCGTCAAAGCCTTTTCGCACTTCCGGGCTAAGTCCGAGGAATCCCTGTAAATCAACGCCTCCTTCCAGCGAAGATTCGGCTCCTTCTATTTCAATCCCGTGGGCAGCGGCGTGATATACCATGGCACCGGTTAAACACGATCCCAAAGCGTGAAGTACTACTTCAGGTGGTGTGGCAGCCTTGTCTTTTCCGAGAAGTACATTCGGGTGATCGCATTCCATAGTGAAAGTCTCTTCGCGGGTTTCGTCTTCCTGGCCTACGCCGTAAAAGCTTTTAATACTGCTCACACAGTGCCCGCCTTCGATCCAATTGTTTTTAGATCGGAATTCAAATTTAGCCAATTCAGGGGCTCCCTGAACCGCTTCGATAGTTTCCATTAACTGGTTTACATTTACTCCGTTTTTCATGTTTTCTGTAGTAATCATTTTTTTATTTTTTTAGTTAAACATTTGTATGATGCCAAACTAAATGCACGGGCTATGCCAAAACACGTATTAATCTGATTATCAAATAGTTAATATAAAAATTAATAAAGGCAAGAATAACGAAATATCGTTTATTTACGAAATATCGTTACTGTATTTACGACATTCCGTATTTTACACCGGGCGCGATATACCCAGGGCCTTTACTTTGGAGGCGAGTGTGGTTGGCGGTATTTGGAGTAAGGCGGCTGCGCCGTTTTTTCCCGATATTTTCCATCCGGTTTGCTTCAGTGCCTTCAGGATATTAGCTCTTTCCAGGGCAGTCATTTCTTTAGCTGTTAACACACGGGCCGGCACTGCACTATTTTTCTCATGAGGTGCGCCATTATTTCCGGGGATAAACGCACTCCAATTGGTTTTTGCGGGATTGGAGAGAATTACCAGGCGCTCCATCAGGTTTTGCAGTTCCCTGACATTTCCGGGCCAGGAATATGAAGTAAGTACCGCCTTATTGGCCCCGGTTAAAACATATGCCGGTTTCCCCAGTTTTTTGCAAAAATGGGATATCATTTCCTGTGCAATTAGGTGGATATCTCCTCCTCTTTCCCGTAAGGGGGGTACCTGAATGGGGAATACATTAAGCCTGTAAAACAAATCTTCCCGGAAATTCCCCGCTCCTGCTCTCTTTAAAAGATCTCTATGGGTAGCTGCTATAATCCGTACATCAACCGAAACGGTTTCCGAACTCCCCACCGGATCAAATTCTCCTTCCTGAAGTACCCGAAGTAATTTAGGTTGTAATTCCAGGGGAAGCTCCCCGATCTCATCCAGAAAGATGGTTCCCTTATCGGCCAATAAAAAACGTCCCTTCCGGCTTGCGGTGGCACCTGTAAATGCTCCTTTTTCATGACCGAAGAGTTCGCTTTCTATCAGATTGGCAGGAATGGCTCCGCAATTAATCCGGATAAGCGGCTGATGGTTCCGCTTACTGGCTTTATGAATAGCGCGTGCCACCAGTTCTTTACCCGTGCCTGTTTCTCCTGTAATTAAAACGGTGGCATCGGTTACTGCTACCTGGTTAACAAGGCTTATTACCTCTTTCATCCTTGCATCTTCGGCAACCATTCCGTACGTTGATGTCAATTCGGTAATTTCTTCTTCCAGGTATTGTGTTTGTGTAGTAAGCTGATGAATTTTGTTATTGGCCCTGATGCGTTCCTCCATATTTCTCAAAATGAGAAGAAAGTTACTTTCATCAGCTTTTCCAAACATACTCAGTGTCCCTTCATTTAAGGTTTCCAGGCCATCCGATCCGATAACCTTTATGGGTTCCGGAAGAAATATGTTGAATGGTGTCTTTTCTTTCTCCATACCTTCTCCGACCAGTTCGGAAATCAAAGCTGCACTTTTATCCTCCAGAAAGAAGAGCAGGTTTCGTTGTATTACATCGCTATTTTCCAATTGCTTACAGGCTGCCGTATTGGTAAGCAGGATTCTGAAATCCTTATTAAACATCACTATGGCATCCATAGCGCCGTTTATCAGGCCATTCATAGTGTTATTGGTATGCTCCAATTCTTTTTTGGAAGAGGCCAGTTGTTCCTGGATAGCATCCAGTTCCCGGTGGCGCTTAATCATGACATGCAGTATCCCCTGAGCAAAGCCACTATCGTTTTTAATAAGTTCCATAAAATGGCTTCGCGCAATTTGTAAAACGCGCGTTTCCTCGAGGCAGGTAACCGAAGCAGATCTGGGCCTGCCATCAATTAAGGCATACTCTCCAAAGCAATCTCCCTGTATTAATTTTCCATAAACATGATCGTTTTCATGAACGCTTACGCTTCCCTCTACAATAACATACATAGATGTCCCGGGACTTTCTTTTACAAAAACGATTTCTCCTTTTCTAAAAACAGCTTCTGTAAGGCCTTTTGAAAAATGCTTCAGGGAAACCGGCGACACTTCCGAAAAAAAGGGGACTTCGGAAAGGAAATTACTATACATGTCTGGATCAATCTTATTCACATCTTCGAATTAAACGCACCTATAGCATAAATATAATAATTATCTGGTATGCCAGGAAGACAATACCCGGGGGGCCAAACATTTACAATAAAAACAGTACCTTAGTAATTGTAATCTGCATTAGGGAACACTTATGTCTCACCAACGACAACTGGCTGCCATTATGTTTACCGATATCGAAGGGTATACCTCGATGATGCACAGTGATGAACAAGGTGCGGTTTTACTCAGAAAGCGGCATCGGGAGATTTTTGAAAAACATACGAAAGCATTTCACGGTACTATTATTCAATACTTCGGTGATGGCACTCTCAGTATTTTTAAGAGTACGGTTGAAGCAGTAGACTGTGCTATTGCCCTACAGCGAGACTTTTTGTCCGACCCTAAAATCCCGGTTCGAATAGGAATACACGTAGGTGATATTATCCAGTCAAAAGACGATATCATGGGAGACGCCGTGAATATAGCCTCCCGAATAGAATCCTGTGCCGTTCCGGGAAGTATCCTTATCTCGGATAAGGTGCACGACCAGATACGAAGCCAAAATCATATTACATCCGAATTTCTGGATGCCTATGAGCTTAAGAACGTAGATGGGGCCATGCCGGTTTTTGCTATCGCGAATGAAGGCCTTGTGATCCCCAAAGCCGATGAAATAAAAGGAAAATTCAAATCGGTTCCGGAGCGGGAACTCAAACGAAAATCTTCCCGGAAAAACGTCCTCTTTTTTATGCTTGGTATACTCCTGGCCATTACTGGAGTTTCATATTTCCAGCTAACCAAAAAACCGGATGTATCCGGCGATCCGTCTATTGCCGTTCTTCCTTTTGACAATCTGAGTGCCGACAGCGATGCGGAGATATTCAGAGACGGAATTACCGAAGATATCCTTACTCATTTGTCGAAACTGGGCGAATTAAAGGTTATTTCACGTACGTCGGTTATGCAGTTTAAAAACACGCGTAAAACCATTCCCGAAATAGCTAAAGAGCTGGGTGTTTTATACATTCTGGAAGGAAGTATTCGTAAATATGGAGATGAAATCCGGGTAACCGCACAGCTTATCGATGCAAAAAATGATGAACATATCTGGGCGGATAATTACGATAAAACCATTACCGATATTTTTGAGATTCAGTCTGAAGTTTCCCGGGAAATTGTAAATGCCCTTCAATTAAATATCAGTTTTGAAGAGCAGCAGGACCTAGCAAGCATTCCCACTGAGAACATCGATGCCTATAAATTGTTTTTACAGGGGAGAAAAGAAGCAGATAAACGCAATACCGAAAGTATTGCCAGGAGTATTGAATTATATAAAAAGGCTATTGAACTGGATCCTAAATATGCGGAAGCTTATGCTGAAATTGCCAATTCCACTTTTTTACAAACCTATTACGGTCGTGCCAACCCCGCGGAAGCTTCGGAAAAAGCCAGGTCGTATCTGAGTAAGGCCGAAAAATTAAACAACCGTATTTCCAGGATTTATACCGTAAAAGGATTATTGTATAATCATATGAAGGAATTTGATAAGGCCAAAGCCGCCTTTGAAAAGGCAATTAAACTTTCCCCTAACGATGTCACTGCCAGGCATCAATACGCCACTTTCTTTTATTATACCGAACAATACGACAAGCAACTGCAACAAACCGAAATAGCGTATAAGCTGGACCCGCTTTCTTTTGCTACGGCTTCCAATTATTTTACGGCACTTACCTTTAACAAAAAATACGATGACGCTAAAAAGCTTATTAAAAATATTGAAGAAAACTATACGGAAGCAGACCGATTTGTAATTAACCGGTTGTATATGCGTTTGTATATGTCTATGCCTGACTATAAAAAAGCCCTGGAACCTCTTATATATCTGTCGAGAGAAGATCCTGCTTATCTGCGTTTTTTAGGGCACAGTTATGGTCAATTGGGGGATACGTTAAATGCCTACAAAACTATCAAACAGATCAAGATGTTAGAACCCCACCGCATGCAAAATCACAGAATCGCCGTGGTTTTTTCCAGCCTCCGAAAAGCAGACAGTGTACTGTATTACCTAGACAGCACCCGAAACAAAAGCAAATTGTTTCACAGCAATATGATTAATTATTTCGATTGGTTAAAAGATAGCGACGCATATCAGTCTCTTCTGCAACAACACGGTATTGAGTAATTCAAAACTTTGTATCAAAAATATTATTTCCGCTTCCCTGGTTGCGTTGCTACAAAGTCTTTGAGGTAAAAGGGTTCAAAATAAGCTACATCTTCAAAATCGTTTTTTTCGAATTTCCGAAAAGCGAGGTATCCCATTTCATTAGCCGACGGAAGTTGGGTGCCGGAAAGAAAATTTGCATGCCTATGAATAATAACGCTTCTGCACTTTTCATTGCTGTTCCCCACAAAATATACAGGGGCTTCCTCTAAATACTTTCGGAAGGAATCTGCGCTTAGCAATTCTGCTTTGGTATCCCGTACTTGCTGATGCTCGCTATTAAAAACACCGGAATACACTTCCATACGACGGGCGTCTAACATAGGAATAATATATCCTTCCTTTACGGAAACTTGCTTAGCCAAAACGATTAGTGTAGGTAGGGAAATCAACGGGATATCCAGGCTAAAGCACAATCCTTTTGCTGCCGAAACGCCAATGCGCAATCCCGTATATGAACCCGGACCTTTACTCACAGCTACGGCGTGCAGGTCGTTGATATCAATTCCGGCACCACGTATTGCTTCCTCTATAAAACTGTGTAAGTTTTCAGAATGCGAGTAGCCCTTTTCGGCTTTTTCAACCAGGCTAACCATATTTCCATCCACACTAATCCCCACCGAGCAATTCGTGGTCGTGGTTTCTAAACAAAGAATCCGGATCATGCTGCAAGTTTATAACTCATCCAGCGGAATTCCAAAATAATATTCCAGTACTTTAAGTTTAAAGATATAGTCGTATTTGGTGCGGATTAATTCTGCCTCTGCATTTTCCACCCGGGATTGAGATTGACTAAAATCAAATGAGTTCATCAAGCCCACATCAAAGCGCTCCTTGGCATAACTATAGGCTTCCTTCCTGGCCGCCAGTGTTTTTTCGGCTGCCTGATAGGCCTTTAAGGCAGCTCTGGCATTATTCCACGCTTCATTTACCGTATTCCCCAAATCCAGTTTATCCTGTTCTAACTGATACCTGGTTCGCTCCAGATTTACCTGCCGCCTTTTGATATTATTTCTGGCCGAAAATCCGTTGAGTATAGGAATACTCAGTTGTAATCCGAAATTATGTCCGTCATTACGACTAAACTGATCGAAAATTCCATCAGGACCACCAATAATCGACCTGAAATTCGGTGTTATCACGGCATCCCCGGTGTTTTCTACCGTTCCTATTTGTCGGGTGGGGTTGTCCGGATCGGGTTCGGCACCCACTACCACATCCTGATACGAAGCCCTGGTATTATAACCGTAAAAAGCTGATAACCTCGGATATAATGCTCCCTTGGCTATTTTAACGTCGGTTTCGGCAATTTCCACATTGGCTTCAGAGAGTTTAATATCGTTTCTAAAAGCCAGCGCATTCTGATAGATGGCTTCCGGTGTTTTATCCATAACGGCAGATGCCGGTATCATATAATCCTCATCGGCTACATCAAAATTCTCATAATCCTGTATAAGTAACAATTGAGCCAGTGAAATCCTGGATAAACGCAATCCGTTTTCGGCATTTACAATTTGCTGTTCCTGGGTGGCAGCGGTTGCTTCTATTTCCAACAAATCTCCCCTGGGTACCACACCCGCATCAACCAATTCTTTCGTCCGTTTTAAATCCTGTTCGGTTACGGCAAACTGTGCTTTGGCAACAATTAGATTTTCGCGATTAAACAGGATTCGCAAATACGAGTCGACGACCATCAATGCGATATTGTCTTTCATATCATCCAGCTTATACTGGTTTGCCAGGATAGCCAGGTTTGCTCTTTTTAATTGATTTAAATTCTGTAAGCCCTTGTATATATCCACATTGGCATTCAATCCGGCCGAAGTAAACTGCGTAGTGAGGTTTTCCAGCAATCCCGTAGTAATATTCTGGTTTAAACCAATATTCCAGGAATGAGACGCTGAAGCATTAACAGCAGGTAAAAAATTACCAATGGCATCTTTTTTGTCCAGCTCAGCACTTTCCAGGTCCAATACGGTTTGTTTTACGGTAATGTTATTTTCAAGTGCATAGTTAACACACTCTTTTAACGTCCATTTCTTATCCTGCGCAAAGCTTAAAAAACAGCTTATTGACAAGATGGTAAATGTTATACGAAATTTCATCCTTTAGGTCTCTTTTACAAATTAGTTATCCTCTTCTTCGTCTTCGCCTTTTTTAACAGGCTCGGTTTTATTCCAGATCTTCACCTTATCGTCTTCCGATATCCCGGAAACAATTTCAACATTAATTCCATCTGAAATTCCGATTTCCACATCTTTTCTTTCAAATTTCTGATCTCCTACCTCCACTTCCACAAAGGGTTTATCTGTTTCCTTATCGTATTGCAGATAGGCTTCTTTAATGGCCATAACGCTATCTCTCTTATCGAGCACCAGGGAAGCGTTGGCACTATATCCGGCTCGTATAAAAAAAGCTTCGTTAAGATCTACATCTCCTTCAATTTTAAACTGTACTGCTCCGGATTCTTCGTTCCCTTTCGGGGCTATAAATTTTAATTTAGCGTCGAATTCCTGATCCTGAATTGCTCCCAGACTTATTTTTAAAGGCATGCCCAGCTTCAATTTTCCTACTTCGGCTTCGTCTACTTTCCCTTCAAATATCATCTTGCCGAGATCGGCTATCGTAGCAATAGTGGTTCCATCGTTAAAATTATTACTCTGAATTACCTGGTCTCCCTCCTTTACCGGAATTTCAAGGATAGTACCATTTACCGTAGCTCTGATATTGGTATTGGCACTGGCGGAGCCTCCGGCAGAGCCGCGGCGAATAATCTGATAATCGCTTTGCGCATTCGACAATTCCTGTTTGGCCTGATCGTAACGCAGTTGAAGGGCATTAAAATCCTGACTGGAAATCACTCCTTTATCAAACAAGGTTTTATTCCGGTCGTATTCAATCTTAACATTATCCAGATTGATCTGGGCATTGCGAACGCGCCCCCGGGCACTATTCAGTGATTGTTCGTTTGGAACCACTTTTACCTTGGCAATAAGGTCTCCTGCTTTTACTTTCTGACCTTCTTCCAGATAAATTTTTTCAATAATTCCGGATATCTGTGGTTTTACCTGCACCTCATCTTCCGGAACCACTTTTCCGGTGGCTACGGTTTTCTTTTCTATATTGGTTACAAAAGGAGTTTCGGTCTCAAAAGTAACGGGCGATTTGCTATTCGATTTGATAAAATAGGCTGCCGCCCATAAAACTCCCAATACCAGGAGGCCAAGTCCAACATACTTTAAAATCTTCATGCTGTTTTAATTTATAAGGTTGTTTAGTTTATTCTTCTCGTAATGCGTCTATCGGTTTTATACTTACCGCTCTTTGAGCGGGAATCAGGCCTATCAATGTTCCCAAAACCACCATAATGATTAGTGATCCTATAACATACGGTATAGGAACCGTAGGATTTGTATAGGGGAAATTGCTTTGCCCTTCCGTCAAATTATTAATTATTGCGAGGACTCCCGCACCTAAAACAATTCCCAGGATCCCGGCTACCATGGTCAGAAATACCGATTCGAGGATTATCTGACCTCTGACCTCTCTGGGGGTAGCACCCAGGGCTCTTCGTATACCTAATTCTTTCGTTCTTTCCTTTACGGCAATAAGCAATACGTTTCCAATCCCGATTACTCCTGCCAGGATGGTCGCAATTCCCACTATCAGCGATAAAAATGTCATTCCTTTGGAAAAGCCCATGATCCTGTTAAAAATTTCGCCCAGATTGAAAGACCCGAATGCTCTTTCATCGTCGGGGTGCACGCGGTGTATATTTTTTAGGGTGGTTTTAACTTCTTCTTCTACTTTTATGATATCGGCGTCGTCATAAGCTGCTATGGAAAACCATCCTACATTATCGCCCGAATTATACAGTTTTTTATAGGTGGAGAACGGAATAAATATATCGCTGTCACTTTCAAATCCGCCGCCGGGAACAAATTTGTGAACTCCCACCACCTGAAAATACACATTGTCTATCCGGATATACCCGCCGATAGGATTCTCGTTCTTTTCAAATAATTCCGCCTGCGTACGCTCGCCTATAACGCATACTTTTCGGGCATGTGTAATATCATCATCGTTTATAAAGCGTCCTCCGTCGTAGATTTTTTTTGTAGCAATTTTTGTAAACACGGGGAAGTCTCCATATACTGCATAATTTCCTGATTTCTGACCTCTAACAATGAGTCCCGGGGCATCTCCGAAAACTCCTCTTACATTACGGGGAGCTATATATTGTATTTCCGGGATTCTGTTTTGTAAAACTTCCGCATCCTTAAGTTTTAACTGTAAAGGCCTTCCTATCTTAAAACCCTCATAGGGCATACTGGTTCGCTGAGCCCACGCAAACATACTGTTCATGGCCACCGTTTCAAACTGTTTTTCAAAACCATTATCCAGGCCCTTGGCCGCTCCGGAAAGCGCTATATAAATAAAAATTCCCCACAATACACCTATCACGGTAATAATGGTCCTCAGTTTATTTTTACTGATGGAACCAAATATTTCCTGCCATGTATCTCTGTCAAATAAAAACTTCATATCTATTCGTCTCTAAGTGCAACAATAGGTTTTATTCTGGCAGCTCGTCGGGCAGGCATATACCCGGCAATAGCTCCGGCAATTATCAAAATTACGGTGGCAAAAATGGCTGTTCCCGTATTGATATAAGGGTCTGTAATAAAATAATCTTCCAGGGTATCTCCCAAACCACGCAATACAAACATTCCCAGCAAAAGGCCCACATAGCCTGCAATAGTGGTAATAAAAATAGATTCCAGCAGTGTTAGTGAAATTACCGATTTTGGTGTAGCCCCCAACGCCTTGCGAATACCTATTTCCTTGGTCCGCTCCCGTACGGTAAATACCATGACATTACTTATCCCGATGATTCCGGCTATAATAGTCCCGAAAGCTACAAAGGCAACGATAAGCTGTAATACTCTTGCAAACTGTTGGTTTTGCTTATACTGATCGGCCACATTGCGAATAAAAATACCGTTTTGGTCATTCGGGTTAATGTTGTGTTTGTCCTTTAAAAATTTCATCAAACTATTTTCAAAAGCCATAGCCCCGGCATATCCAATCTGTGGTTTAAAGGCCAGTATAATCTGATCGATTTTATCGGTATTCTTTTCTATGAGTTGCCGGGTGGTATACGGAATATAAATATATCTTTCTTCATTATCTCCGCCCTCATCCTGAAATACACCAACCACTTTAAAAGCACTTCCGCCGATGTCAATATATTTTCCAACGGGTTCTTCATCTTTAAACAGGTCTCTCTCAACCAAACGCCCGATAACGGCATATTTGGTTTTATTTTCTATATCGTCTTCATGTAAAAACCTGCCTTTCATCATAATGGTTTTCTCATTGTACTGATGTGCGGGGCTTACTGCTCTGGTGTTGTAATTATTTGATTCGTTATTGTGTTTAACCAGGGCATTCCTGGAAATCCGGGGAGTGATATATTCCAGAAACATCGGGAAGTTTTTTTCTATATCTTCCAGATCGTTATTTCTGAATTCGATTCTGCGGTTTCCCTTATACCCTTTATAAGGCATAGAGGTTCTGCCCGGAAACAGGAAAAAGGTATTGGTAGCATCGTCGTTAAAAAATTCATCGAATGTATTGATGAGTCCGTTGCCAAACCCAAAGAGGATCACAAAAAGAAATATCCCCAATGCCACGCTAAACCCCGATAAAAATGTACGGAGTTTGTTTTTCCTGATCGTCAGGAATATTTCCTTCCAGGTGTCTCTGCTAAACATAGGAGGAAGCTCTTACTTGTTCTACTCTTGTGTCTTCAACAATAACTCCGTCTTTCAGGTGTACGATGCGCTTGCACATATTGGCGATATCCGGTTCGTGGGTAACTACCAGGATGGTATTTCCCTTGTCGTTTATTTTCTGTATAAGATCCATCACCTCATAAGAGGTTGTACTGTCTAAGGCTCCCGTAGGCTCATCGGCTAACAGTACTTTGGGTTCGGCTGCCATAGCTCTCGCAATAGCCACCCGCTGTTTCTGCCCTCCTGATAATTCACTGGGCAGATGCGTAGCCCATTCTTTTAATCCTACCTGTTCGAGGTACATTAACGCTCTTTCCTGGCGTTCTTTTCTTCCCACTCCCTGATAGTATAATGGAAGGGCCACATTTTCCAGCGCTGTTTTATAATTGATAAGATTAAACGACTGAAACACGAACCCGAGAAATTTGTTACGGTACTGCGCCGCTTTGGTCTCATTTAAATCTTTAATAGGTACTCCGTCCAGTGTGTATTCGCCGGAATCGGCTACATCCAACATCCCCAATATATTGAGTAACGTGGACTTTCCCGAACCGGATGATCCCATAATGGCTACCAATTCGCCGTTATCAACCTTAAAATCGATACCCTTTAAAACATGGAGGGAGTTTTTGCCCATTTTATAGGACTTGTGAAGATCTTTTATTTCAATCATGGTTAGCGTTTAATTAGCTTACAATGTTACAAATAAGATAAAACTTAATGTATTAAGGTATTGTTAAGAACTCAGCGTTACTTCATTACAAAATATGACTTATAAATGCTTAAAATGTTACTGGAAAAAATGTGAAAGAAATGTTAAAATTATTTAGCGCCTTTTTTCATCCGCCTATAAATCAGGTAACCAAGCCCTCCGATAAGTATATAGGGAATTGCCATTAAATACACGATTCCGTTATTGATACCCTCTGCGGCATCTGTGCTTTCCTGGCTTTCCAAAACTGCCCGACACATAGCACATTGTGCCTCTGCCCATTGGGGGAGCAATATTAATACACCCAGTATCAATACAGTTTTTCTCATCGATGTTTTCCAGTTCATTCTCATGACCTAGTACGCGTAATAGGGAGCAATTAATATATAAACCAGCACGCCCGATAGTGCCACATATAACCAGATAGGAAATGTTACCCTGGCTATTTTTCTATGGGCGTCAAAACGCCGGGAGAGGGCTCTTACATAGGTAATTAAAACCAGGGGAATTATTACAATGGACAGTAAAATATGGGTTATTAAAATAAAAAAGTACACATACCGCAACACCCCTTCTCCTCCGTAAGGGGTAGAGTTCGTGGTCATGTGATAGGCCACATACATTATTAGAAAAGCCACGGAACACGCGATACAGGTTTTCATTAAACGTTCGTGAAGTTTCCGATTTCCTTTTTTAATTGCCCGGACTGCAGCAATCAGTAATACGGCGGTAAGTCCATTAATAGAGGCATAGATGGGAGGTAAAAAAGTAAGCGGTTTGGCATTGGGTATTTTTACACTGAAAAGAGCGGCCACTACTAAGGGGATCAAAATAGATAAAACTACAATCCAACGCTTATATTTGACATTAATATCGGTTTCGCTCATGGTATTTAATCGTTTAAAAGCTTTTCTATATCTTCTTTAATCATAGCCACTCCGGTGTTGTCAGTACCATCGTAAAACATGATAGGATTTCCGTTATCATCTTTTCTGCATCGGATATTTCCTTCACGGTCTATCAGGGCAAACATTCCGGAATGCTCAAAACCACCCGCTACTTCAGTATCCTCACCCGCATATAGCGAAAATCCGGTATTCGACAGTGCATATATTGCTTCTTTATCTCCGGTTAAAAAATGCCAGTTCGGGTTGCTTACTTTATATTTTTCAGCATATTTATTCAACACTCGCGGAGTATCGTGTTTCGGGTTGATGGTAAAGGACGCTATTCCAAAATCGGGCCGGCCATAAAATGCATCCTGCAACTTGGTCAGGTTCCGGTTCATTATCGGGCAAATGGTGGGGCAGGTGGTAAAGAAAAATTCCACCACATACACCTTCCCCTCATAACTGGCATTGCTAATTGTTTTTCCATGCTGGTTGGTAAAACTAAAGGCCGGTACTTTCCCTATGGAAACCAGATCGGCCGGTTTAAATTTTTCCACAATTTTCGGTATCGCCCAGATACCGAATATCAAAACAATAAGTGCTATTCCTACGTACGAGTATTTTTTCATAATATTATTTTTCCCGGTATGCATTATTTTTTTTCAGCGCTAACCTGTATTCGGCGAGCATGACCTTTACATCATCGACCATTACATTGTTTAACTCGGCCACCGATGTTGCGTCGTATCCATACAACAGGTCCTCCTCATCTTTTCTTCCGCGTAAATTAGCTTCTTTATCAATTAAAAATACTCTCTCTGAAGTACTCTTTTCGGAAAGATTCAGATTGGTTTGCAAACTGGTAAACAGTTGCTGAGCATATTCCTTTTCAACAAATACAAATTTCCAGTTGCGCGTATCTGTCAGCGGTGATAACTGGTCTATAAGATCTTTTACCAGGTTTTGAGTTCCTTTAGGCATAACCATGACAAACTGAAAATCGCTGAATTCGTAAAAGCGCTTATAAATTTTCTGATTCAGATTAAATGCCATGGCTTCCATTTTATCGAAGTCAGAACCCAGGAATCCCAGTACGGTTATTTTAGAGTGAAAGGTTGCCGGAGTGCCTGTAAAAGTTTCCACTTCGCTTATATCCGGAATATTTTCGGTTAAAACAGGGAGTTTCATAAAATTATTGACTCCCGAAGCGAAAAACATATATACCACAATGGGTAACATAAAAAGGACTCCTAAAACAAAAAACTTTTTCACGGGTTTACATTTAGTTTTTCTGCAATGATTAATTCTTGAACAGTGATTGGATTATCCTGCCGGAAAAGCCTTTGCAAAATTAAAAAAGACGGTTTAAAACCGCCTTTTTACTTATGTTAAATATCTTAAAAATTCCAGCTTTGCAAGCCTTCTTTAAATACTTCGTAAATGTAATCTCCTTCCGTAAGCAAAATAAATATCAGGTAAATAATCAGGAATACGGCTGTCCAGACCACCGCTCTTTGCAAAAACCGGGTTTCATCTCTCATATGCATAAAATCCCAGGTAATATAATAGGCCTTTACCAGTGTTAGTATAATGAATATCCAATTCAGTATTTTCATGCCCAGTAACTTGGCCATTAATGCTTCCGGTTTGTAAATCCCTAAAATTACTTCGACGGCAGTAACGATTGTTAGAAAAAGTAATACCGCCCAAATTTTTTGTTCATTAGACTTAAACTTTAATAAGCCTCTAAAGATTTCAAGTTTATGTGTATCGTGTGACATACTGTAAATTTCCTAAAATTAAACAAGATAGAAGAAGGTGAATACAAATACCCAAACCAGGTCTACAAAGTGCCAGTAAAGTCCAACTTTTTCAACCATTTCATAATGCCCTCTTCGCTCATAGGTTCCAAGTATAACATTGAAGAAAATAATCAGATTGAAGATCACTCCGGAAAAAACGTGAAATCCGTGGAAACCTGTTATAAAGAAAAAGAAATCGGCAAACAGGCGGCTTCCGTATTCATTGCGAACCAGATTGGCTCCTTCCACTACCCGGACAGCATCTCCCAGGCGTTTGAGCGATTCCGAACGGGACAAAACAGTTTTTTCTCCTTCTTCATTAATAGTTTCTGTTCGAACCACAATATTCGGATGTGCTTTGAAACCTTCCATCACCTCATTAAGGCTCACGGAAGTAAGAGCCGACTCGTCCATATACCAAACGCCTTCATTTTTCATATTTCTGATGCGGTCTTCCGAAAGAGTTGCCGCAAAATCAGAAAGTGAAGCGCGCTTACCGGTATCCTCATTTACAAACTGAAGAATTCGCCCTCCTCTTGTTTCCACAGCACCATGATCGCCTTTTATAAAAGTTGCCCATTCCCAGGCCTGAGATCCTACGAATATTAATCCTCCCAGTACAGTGAGAAGCATATACCAGGCTACTTTGGTTTTCTTCATATGATGACCGGCATCTACCGCCAACACCATGGTTACCGACGACATAATCAGTATAAAGGTCATAAAAGCTACATATATCATGGGTTTAGGGTCTCCATGATAAAACGGGATGTGTGTAAACACCTCGTCGGCAATGGGCCATGTTTCAATAAATTTAAATCTTGAGAATCCATAAGCCGCCAGAAATCCTGAGAACGTCAATGCATCGGAGACTATAAAAAACCACATCATTAATTTGCCATAGCTGGCTTTTAGTGGCCTGTTTCCTCCGCCCCAAACTTTTTCCTGTTTGTCTGTAGTAACAGTAGCTTCCATAAAAAGTATCTAGTTTTTAAAATCGGTCAAATTTACGTTTTTTTCTTATCTATAGAAATAGAAAAATAAAATCAAATACAGCCATAAGAGCCCCAGAAAATGCCAGAAAGTTAATCCCAGCTGAAAACCCAAGGTTTTACTTGGGCTATAGGCTTGTTTAAAATGATTATAAATTAATACAGATAACACGATAAGCCCGGCAATTACATGCAAAATATGCACCCCCGTTATTACATAAATATACGACATGGTGATATTACTGGTAGGGCCGGTAAAGTGATACCCTGAATTGATAATCGCATTAAACCCCTGAATTTGCAATATAATAAAGGTAATTCCCAGTAGCAGGGTTATCCATAATAACAATGTTGTGTTTTTAGAATTTCCTTTTTTTAACTGAAGGTAACCCATGTGTAATACCACACTGCTTACAAGGATTACCAATGTACTGTATATAAACGCCTGGGGGATCTGAATATCATTCATCCAGTCAGATCGTTTGCTGCTAACGATATAAGCACTAGTCCATCCGGCAAACGACATAAGCAATGAAACCAGCCCAAACCAGAGCATCATTTTTTTTGCTCTTGTATTTTTTTCCTGAAAAGTTCCTTCTGTCAAATTCATTTATAAAAATTTATCAACTACATATACAATTTGCATCAACGATATATAGCTTACGCTAGCCAGCATTAATCTTCTGGCAGCTTTATTATCGCGCTTATTAAAGAGTTTTACTGCATATACAAGCATTCCTATACCCAGTATAAAAACAATCACTGCTGCCGGTACGGAAAGTTGCAGGTTACCCGTTAAACCCGTTACCGGAAAAACGGAAGCGAGGATCATCCAGATGGTATACATAATAATCTGTATGGCCGTGGCTTTGTCTTTTTTACCTGTCGGAAGCATTTTAAATCCGGCTTTTTTATAATCGTCGTCTAACAACCAACCAATTGCCCAGAAGTGAGGGAACTGCCAGAAAAACTGAATCATAAACAAGGTGCCCGGCTCAATACCGAAATTATTAGTTGCCGCTACCCAACCCAGCATAAAGGGAATAGCTCCGGGAAAAGCCCCTACAAAAACAGCCAAAGGCGTTTTTGGTTTAAGGGGTGTATAAACACAGGTATACAGAAAAATTGAAATAGCCCCGAACATAGCCGTCTTCGGATTTACGATATACAGGGTAATAACACCCAGAATAGTAAAAAGAGTGGCAATAATAAAAGCGGTTGAAACGGACATTCTCCCCGAAGGAATCGGTCTGTTTTGTGTTCGTTTCATTAAAGCATCGAGGTCTTTTTCGATAATTTGGTTAAAGGCATTGGAAGCACCAACCATAAAGTATCCGCCTATGGCCAGTAAAAACAGCGTTGAGTAGTTAATGGTAGCGGCTCCCAGAAAATAACCCGCAACCGATGAAAACACAACACTCATAGCCAATCCGGCCTTGGTAATCTGTTTAAAATCATCAAAAATGCCTGCGAAGATATTTTTTTTCTCTGATGTGCTCAAGGCTGTTTTCATCAATCTGCAATAAATCGGTGGCAAAGATACTATGCAAATGCTTTTTGTGCAACGAATTAAGGCTGTTTGTAAGGGAACAACCTCAGATATTTAGTACTTTAGCTTACCACCGTAAATTAAAAACAATGAAGCAATTCCTATTTACATTCGTTTTACTCCTGGCCTCGTATGCTATTGGCCAAAAGAAAAAAGCAACACTTCACATGGAAAAAGTAAGCGATAAAATCTATATGATCCAGGAAGCGGGTTCAGGAAATATTGGTGTTTATATTGGGAAAAACGGGGTTTTTATGATAGACGACCAGTTTGCCGATCATTCCGAACAAATCACCGCTTTGATTAAAACGGTAACCGACAAACCCATTTCCTTTATTTTAAACACACACTGGCATGGAGACCATACGGGTGGAAATAAGGTAATGAATACCGAAGATGTTATTGTAATAGCCCATGAGAATGTAAGAAAGCGAATGAGTACGGAACAATTTAATAAAGCCTGGAACCGAACCACACCTCCTTCGCCATCTGCAGCCCTTCCGGAAATAACTTTTACTGAAGATATGACTTTTTACCTGGATGAAGAGCCCATTATGATTTTTCATATTCACAATGCACATACCGATGGAGACGCACTGGTTTATTTCCCTGAGAGCAATGTGCTGCACATGGGCGATACGTATTTTCAGGGGAAGTATCCGTTTATTGACCTCAGTAGTAACGGCAGTGTACACGGTTATGTAAAAGCCGTTAAAAAAGGGCTACTGCTCAGTGACGAACAAACTAAGATTATTCCGGGACACCTTAATATTTCCAATAAAAAAGAATTAAGTGATTACCTGATTATGCTTGAAGAAATCAGAGACAAAGTAGCAGAGCAAATTGCAGAAGGTAAAACCCTGGAAGAAGTAAAAGCAGCTACCGAAATAACCAAAACCTATGACGATCTCGGCTATGGCGACTGGTTTATCAATGCCACTTTTATGAGGCAAACCTTTTATGAAAGCCTAAAACAATAAACCCGCATTTAAAAAATAAAAACAGCCCGCGAAGGTTGTGCGGGCTGTTACGGCATTTTTATATTAATTTTCTACCTGAAACAAAATAGGTTTCAGATAAATTACCTCGACCGGGATTCCCTGCTGCATTCCCGGTTTCATTTCCGGAAGTAAATTTATCACTCTTTGAGCTTCTCTTTCCAAAGCGGGATGTGGCCCTCTGGTTTTAACCTGAGCTACCCTACCCCGGGTATCAATACTAAACTGTACCTGGATTTTCATGATTCCACTGAGTCCGTATTTCTCTCCCAGCGATGTTTTGAAATTTTTTTGAATGATTTTACTTATTTTTTCAGACATACACTTTTTTCTTTCCTCATTAGATGTCAGTGCTTCACACCCTGGAAATACCGGAACAAATTCAACTTTCTCATATGGAATAGGCGGGAGATCTATCACTACAGGATCATCCGGAATATCATCAATAGCCACCGGAGACTCGTTAGGAGTATTCAGGAATTCCTTTTTGTCTTTTAAATCGGTAATATTGTCTACTATTTCGGGATCCTGGGGTAAGGGAATAATCTTCTTTTCCCTTTTCTTTATTTCCTTGTCGCCGGGCTCCTCCTCAATATTTACATCACCAAGGGTATAGGTTTGTTCCTCTTCGGGGGTATCCATCATATGGGCTACTTCCCGATCTAAAATCTTAAATCCGGACTCAAGCGCCAGATAAGCCAGCGTAAGGCTAACGAATAACCCAAACAGAAAATAGGTGGTACTGTTTTTCCGTACATTTGTTTCATGTTTCCTGTCGATGATGGATTTGCGCTCATTGCCGTGAGCACAATCCTCATGAGAATTGCTGATTTTCATAATGTAAAAGTTTAGAAGTTAATGTTATAAAATCGGCACAAGAAGCATACCAAAAAGAAAAACCCTGACCGTTTGGTCAGGGTTTTTTATTCTATATAAGATTATGTATTTACTGTAACTTAAAGTTAATCGGAATACTAAACGGAACCCTTACAGCTCTACCCCTTTGTTTACCTGGGGTCATTTTCGGAAGCTTACTAATAATTCGCGCAGCTTCTTTTTCAAGGTTTTTGTCCGGCCCACGCATTCTAACATTGGTGATACTTCCGTCTTTATCAATCGTAAACATCACAGCAACTCTTCCCTGTACTCCCATTTCCTGGGCTATTTCCGGATATCTAAAGTGCTTTTTAATATGCTTGTTCATCATTTCCTGGAAACACTCCCGTTGCTTGGATTTTGGTTTTCCTTCACATCCCGGAAAAATAGGTACATCTTCAATCACGGCAAAAGGTACATCTATGTCTACCTCTTCCTCTTCAACTTCTACATCCTCAACCTCAACGATTTCTTCTTCCTGAGAAGTTTCGGTAGATTCAATAACTGTTTCTTCAACCTCTTCTTCATCTTCCACTACTTCTATAACTTCAGGAGCCGCAGGAGGTGGTGGAGGCGGAGGAGTATTAATCTGTTCCGTAATTGGGATTTCCTCATCCAATTCTTCATCTACATTCATCGTATAATCAAAAGCCTCAGACTTATCATAGGTTTTGTACTCTATTGCCTGCCATACAATCAGCAAAACTAAAGCAAGGCCAATAGCAAAATAGAGACCGCTGTTTTTGGTCAAATCAGCTTTTGGATTTTTCTTTGGTTCCATAATTCAATGTTTAGTGATCGCTAATTTAATTATTTATTTATAATAAAAGCAATTAATTTTTTCATTTTAACGGCTTATTACCATTATTAAATACAGCTATACCAATACATGCCAGTACAATACCAAAAGTATTCGCCGCTATATCTGTCCATTCCGCGGCACGATACCGGGTAAGGGTCTCTTGAAGTACTTCAATAAATATGCCATACACCCATGCTAAAACACAAGATATTGTTAAAGCTTTTAGCGCCGAGGTTCCGTATGAAGTTTCTCTGCTAAAAAACAAAAAAGCCAAGGTGGTAAATCCCAAATAAAAAATAGTGTGCACTATTTTATCGGTATATGGATACGAAACCAGGTCCGGGACTTCTTTAAAAGAAAAAAGGCTGAGAACGGTAATTACCAGGACCCAGCCTAAAAACAGTATAAGATATTTATTTTTTTTAAGCACCAATTAATTCTCTGTACGCTTCATCTGAAAGCAAATCGTCAACTTCCGAAGTATCATCCATACGCACTTTAATCATCCAACCCTCACCATATGGATCTGTATTTACTTTTTCCGGCTCTTCTTCCAGCGTTTCATTAAACGCTATAATCTCACCGGAAAGCGGCAAAAACAAATCGGATACCGTTTTCACGGCTTCTACGGTTCCAAAAACCTCTTCCCGTTCCAGCGTTTCGTCTAATGTCTCAACTTCGACATATACAATATCGCCTAACTCACTTTGTGCAAAATCGGTAATTCCAATGGTAGCAACATCTCCCTCAATTTTAACCCATTCGTGATCTTTGGTGTACTTTAATTCAGATGGTATATTCATTTTATTTTCGTTTTGGATGAAGCAAATGTAACGCAATAATTATCATGAATCAATAGTCTTTTGTTAATTTCCAAAATTATAGCGCAGCGTAAATCCTGTTCGGATGGTAGTTTGAGGGAAGGCCGTAGAAACGGCAAACTTGGAAAACGCATGGTCGTAGAAGAACAAGGCGTTTAAATTTCTGCTCAATGCATAATCGGCAGTAAACTTCAATGCCCACAGCGTTTGTCCTGCAGTTATCTGATTGGTATTTATATCCAGGTTACGGATAATGGTTAAATTATCTCGTACCGATAAATCCGCTTTTAAATTCAAGTCTCCTTTCAAGGTTGTTTTTTTGCCGCCCAGATTTGTAGTGAACCGTACATCCTTTATTCGGTAGCCAAGGCCCAAAATATATTCTTTGCTCGACATCTCTGTAAGCAAATTATTATCGAAACTCATTGCCAGTGCCCGGTCTCTTTTCACCTCGGCAAGAACATTGATAGAATTTTTCATTTCAAAATCAACTCGAACCAACGGGTTAAACTGTTCAACCAGGGTTACGTTGGTAAATAGTGTCGGGCTCTTAATATCTCCTAATTGATTTACTTCCAGCGGTGCATCTTCATTATAATCCAGGTTTGTCCTGAATCCGTTAATACTGTAGCTCGAACGATATCCGTGACTCAGTGAAAAGCGGTTAAACTTCTTTTTAAACCAGGCATTTCTCATAAGGCCTGTGTATTTTAAGGTCCAGTTGGGAATAGGAATATCTCTGAAAGCTCCCAGTTTTACATTCTTGGCATCCTGACCGGTATAAGCTGCAATAAAAGCGGGTAATAACACGCGCTGACTGGTAGGGCCATAACCGTCCGGGAAATCCGTCGCATTCGGATTGATCGGCTCTCCGGCAAGTCGCTGTGCTATAACTATCCTATTAGCTTTGAAATCTTCGAATGCTTCCGAGAAGGCTTCCTCGCTCTTACTAAAAGCTGTTTTTATAAGTACCGTGGAAATAGAAAAATCGCCAAATTGGTTCGTGAGCAGATTTTCATATTCCAGAACACCTCCGATATCATTAATGCGGAAATTCTCCGTTAGCCGGTCTGAATATTGCCGATTGGCGGTAATATCGAGTGTCAGATCCTGGATCGGTTCGGCATTGGCCGTAATATTCAATATGGTATTATGAACTTGCTGGAATTGCTGATTAAGATCCGGGAATTGCGTTAGCCATCCTTTTCTGGCTGCTTCAAACCGCAAATCGGCCTGGCTACCAAAAATAAAGCCAAGTGAAGGTTTTAAGGTTCCGATAAAACCAATGGAGTTTGTATATCCAGGAAGTACTTTTCCATTATTTTCGGAGTAATTAATATTAATACGCTTTACCATGGTAATCAGATCAATCAATGCCCTGCCAAATCCATTTCCTTTCTTTTTACCGGTATTTTCATTAATGGAATTCGGCGCCCCTCTGCCTGAAGTGGTTCTCCCTGGCGGACTTCTTTTTCCGGTAATGCCCAGATAACTATATAATTTATCCATACTCATCCCCGCAGTCAGGTTATGCGTATTTGCATTCTGCACCGTATTAATTTCTTCACCTGCTATATCGATAAGAATATCCGACCCTCTCTGCCAGTCAAAATCGCCTGTGTATGTATAGTTCGCATTAATAAAGCTCAACGGCAATATTTTATTAAACGGAAGCTCGTAATTAATTTGTAATTGCTGCGTATGCCTATTGGGGTCTCCTATGTCCCAAAAACCGTCCCATATTCCCAATTCGGTTCGTACATCTTTATTTTCGTCCAGGTAATTCTTCACGATATTATAATTCCCCGCCGTGAAATTTAAACGAAGCGATTTTGTTAAATTATAATTTACAGCGTATTGCCAGTCAAACAAAAAATTGCGTTGCTGTAATTCCGGCAGGGGCTTAAAGTTATCCGGATTAACCCCGTTTGGAGCGATAAACCGAAAACGCTGCTGATTAAATGCCCGGGTTATATTCGAATTAAGGGTTATACTAGCGGGTAAGGGATTAAAATTCAAATCTTTAAGCCATTGCCAGTATTTCCCCCGAAAAAGTGAATCGGATTTTTTAAAGGGTTCCACAGACATGGGCTGAAAATTATACGCATAGGTGAATCCTGTTTTAACGTTCTGGTCTTTTAATTCTTCTATTTCATAATCTCTGTGATTCACTTCGTTATACGAGTAATTAAATGTAAAATTTTCCACATCATAGAAGCGTGGCTTCTTTTCAGGGCCTCTGTTTTTTCGAACCCCGATAAAGTTTATGCTCTGCCGTTTCGTATAATCTTCGGCTCTTGTTTTTATATTTTCTTTCTGTTCTTCGGTATCTGCTGCAGCGATTCTATCGTCCAGTTTAAGGTCCTGATATTCCGGGTCAAATTCCGGGGTTATCAACTGTTCGGAGTGAGCAAAATTAAACGGAAGCTGAATTCCCCATTTTTTAGGGAGCAACTGCCCCAGGTTTACATTCGTAACCACGTCAAACTGGACTACATCTTCCCGGCTTCTTTCATTCGGAATCTGATCGATGGCACCAAATCCGGTGGTACTCATCCGACCGGTAGCGGAAACTGTTGCAAAATCGGCCAGGTTTGCGTCAATCGAGGAAATTGCCGCCCATCCTCCCTGGTTATCGAGTTCAGACAATCGTAATTCATTAAACCACACCTCTCCCGAAACGGGGTTTGTTTCATCCGGGTTTTTAAGTCCAATCATCAACGACCTGATATTTCCAAGCGATGGATTTCCTTTAATCCCATAACGAAGTTCTCCGGTTTGACGCGGGTCAAACTCTCCTACCAGATTAATATCCTTATCGTAGAAAACAAGATCGGTAAGTGAACCACTGGCAATACTCGCCGATTTAATCCTGGCCAGGGTTTCAAGAGCTACTTCCAGTCTGTTGGACGCAGGCCATATGGCTTCTGCCGAAGTGCTTCCGCCCGGCGTAACACTTAATGGTATTTCTATTTGATAGAAATTCTCATTGAAATCGGTTCCTATTCTTAAAAAAGCAACCAGTTCTTCATCGTTCAGGTTTATATTATTGAATTCTTCGGCATGCAGGAACATTTTTAATTTTTTGTACTGCCGGATATCAATATTTACATTTTTGAATACTGCTCTGGAGTCTTTTGCATTTAAGTTTTCTACCCGAAAGGCCAGCGATTGTTCATTCTGGCGGATAATGGTATTGTTATTATTCAGTTGTTCTCTAACCACATCGGGAGGCAATCGATACGGGATTGGCTGCCTGTCTTCATTTTCCTGAATATTCACGGTATTTACGTCTACAAACGTCCCGTCATCGGAAGGGTCATCGTCTTCCCCGGGAGCCTGTAGCGAATTGGAATAAGCCCTCCAGTCGCCACGAACCAGATCCAGGGTTCCGAATCGCAATACGATATCATTGTCAAAACCGCTTAAATACATCCGCATAAAACTAATCGACCTAAGGTCGGTTATGCCTCCTACAGCCTCAAACTGCGTATCGCCCGCTTCGTAAGTGTTCGGGTTAATCGGAATTTTATATTGAATCCATCGCACGGTATAGCTATCGTTATTTGGCAGTAAGCCCGTTGAAACGCCTTCCTTTATATCAGTTACAAATCGATCTGTTTTTTGTATTCCGGGTTTAATAGGAATTCGATATTCATAATAACTATTAATCGTATTCATGGTCTGATCTCTGTTCACGTCTTCCACATCGGGAAGTGTAGTGGATCCGCGGTTGGTATTGGTAACGGTAATGGGAGAATTCCCATCGGGATTATTATAATCGGAATATCGTTCTAAAATACTTCCTTCGCGATTGAGGAAATAGGTATAGTTATCACCTGCGGGATCAGCACCTGCTCCGTAGATGGATTGCTCTCCGGAATCGTCCAGGCCGTCAAAACCAACATCCTGCAGATTACGGTTGGCTTCATCGGCATCAAAGGCGTATACCAAAGACTGGGCAGCCGGAACACGGGCCCAATCGGTATCGGTAACCAGTTCGGTGCTATTTACCCCGGGCAATCCGTTTTCATACTGTTTTTTCCCATCCGGTAAAACGTCTTCCGATATATTACCCAGATTAAATGTAAGTACTCCCTCCGGGCCAGGCAATGTTTGCCCGTCTTTAAAATACGGGTCCAATACCCAAAACTGAATATACTCTACATTAGACTGTTCGAAATTGGTAGAGTTTATAGATCGCATCATCCCCGCCCATTTTTGATCGGCTGTCAATGCATTAAACGAGCTATTATCATTGGCATTATAGGGTCCTTTTACATTGGGGTAATAAGCAAGATCCAGCGTGTTTTGCACCGTGGTTTGTCCTTGTGCTATATCCTGCTGATCAAATAATTCCTGAATAAAAATACGGCGTGTTTCGTTTTGTGAAATGTCTTCATCCGAGATTCCTCCGGGGCGCTGATTACTATAAAAAACAGGATCGATACTATACCATGCCAGTTTAGCTCTTTCAAATCCGGGTTCCAATCCGGGGCGTTGAACGCCGCCAATATTCAATATATTTTCGGGAGGGCTCGAGAGTGTCCATGCCAGGGGCGACCGCATATCGATAAGTGCCTGAGCACCTTCAAAATCGTCCAGATATGCTGTGGTTTCTCCTTGAAAATCCGCGTTTTTTGGCGAACCGGGTTTTAAATATGCAAATTCCCCACGTACCGATACATTCGATACAACATCGGTATCGATATTGGGAAGTTTATTAACCAATCTGGTCAGGAAAGGAACTTCGGTTGAATAATTAGCATTCAATCCGAAAATCGTATTGTTTACGGGTTCTACCCCGAAATTAGCTTTTTGGGTCAACGGGCGTTCGCTCAGTTTTAAAAACGTTCCTCCCAAAACAAATTTATCACTGAATTTATGCTCTACATTAATTCCCATAAAACGCCGGGTCTGCTGTCCGAAAATAGCATTGTTTTCAACCGATACTTCTATGGGAGTATTGGAATTACGTAAGCTTTCATCCAGAATCTGGACGGTCCCTCCCTGGTAATTCACGGTATAATCGATTCCTTCCTGTAAAACTCTTCCTCCGGCTCTAACCACTACAGACCCTCTGGGCACATTAAATGCTCCCAGCGGAATTCCATTACTTCCTTCCGATTTATATCTTCCTTTAAGCTGAAACTTATTTTTATCAGACTCCTGCAAAGCAGCAGCCTTGGTTTGTTTATACATTTTCCTAAAAACATACTTGTTCTGATTAGGATTAAGCGATGCTTTATAGATACTTTCATCGGCATCGTAATTCGTTCCGCCCCCCAGTAAGGCATAGAGGTACTCTCCAAAAGGTTCTACCTTGGTAAAAATAATTCTCCCTGTTTGCTGATCGATGGTAATTCCCGGGATAAAATCGAAGAATCCGTCTCCTCCACTTTGCGGATCGTTGTACACATTAAGGCGGTCCAGATTAAATACATCCAACAGAATACGGTCTTCCAGAGGTCCGTCAGGGTCTGAGGCATCCGGCCATCCGGATCCGGGGCCTGTTGTTACGGGGGTTATATAATTAATGGGTGATGGATCTGTATAGAGAATATTCAGTTTAAAATCTTCCTGACTCAATTGAAAAGCTCCGGTAGCATAGATATTTTTCATCATCAGATCCCAGATCGGATCATTTACATTGGTTATGTTACTTTTTAAGAGTTTTAATACCAATGCCTGGTTATTTACTGCCGTCACCTGCCCGTTAGCTCCTGTTTCAAACTCGGTAGCGTTTACACCGTCATTGGCAAATTCACCCACCTGAAACACTTGTTGCTTACCATTTACATCTACCAGACCATTTACAGTGAACTGGTAGGCTACGGCGAGTACTTCATCGTTACTCAAGCGCTGATTCAGGGAAATATAACCCAGTTGCGTATGTAGTTCAAAATCGCGTCCTTGCTGCAGTTTTCTGGCATTTTCCAAAATCGCGTAATCAAATCCCTGGTTGGCAATATATCCGCCCAGGTTAAATCCTGACTGAGCCGTGGAAACATCTCTTATATTCTCATTAAGTGCCGATCCGGCCTGACCAATCAAAAACGGATCATAATCATTGGCTTCATTCCGGGGAGGCTGATTTCCCGCTACATTAAAAAACCCGGCAGGAGCTCCCTGATTAATTCTAGTATTCCCGGGTATCATTTCACCCAAATCCTGTAACGCCACCACATTCCGGACATTTTCGGTACGTTGCCCGCGGTTGGTAACCCATACTTCAATACGTGTTATTTGTACCTGGCTTCTGATAAACGGATAATCTTCCAGGGCTGTATCGTAGTTGTCCCTAAAATAATGGCTTAAGAAAAAGTGCCGGTCCTCATCATAGTCCAGAGCCAGAATTTCGAAGTCATTCAGAGTTCCTCCTCCCTGGGCGGTAACGCGATTATTTTGTGAACGTTGTTCCGAAAATACCCCGGTTACCGTTGTATTTCCAAATTGCAATTGTGTTTTTACCCCAAAAAGGCTTTGAGCTCCCTGAATCAATGAACTATTCAGGGGCATACTCACGTTTCCGACTTCGATTTTCTGAATTATATCGTCTTCCGTGGGTGTATATTCCAGTTTAATCAGATTCTGAAAATCAAATGTTGCTTCCGTATCATAATTGGCCGTAACCGAAAGTCGGGTACCCACTTTCCCCAACAGGCTTAAACTAATACGCTGATCAAAGTCGAAGGTAACATTATTCCTGTTTCTCGGTGATAATGCCGGGTTATCGTTTTTCTGAATACGCACCCCGAGATCCATTGCAACAGATCCCTGCGGAATTACCTCAATGGTATTACCTCCAAAGAGTGTTTCGAAAAAAGAAGAATTCACATAGAAATTAGGAAGGAGATTTTTCCTCGCTTCTTCACTACCGGCTTTCTTTCCGGAAAAAGCATCGATTTTTTCCTTGAAGTACGTTTTCATTTGCTCTCTCCTGATGAGCGCATAGTATTGTTGTGGTGTTAATATCAGGGGATAGTTGATATCGAACTCTCCTACTTTTTCCGTATAGATATAGCGATCCAAATCAGGATCGTACGTATACTTAGAAACAACGCTATTGGGGTTTTTTAAGAGAATTTTTCCCAGTGACACTCCCGTTTTTACCGAATCTTGAGGAATAGAATCGTTTTCCTGCGCGTAAGTGCTAATGCTTAAAGCCAACAAAACAACAAAGGTTATCCCTTTAAAAATAACATGGACAGGTGTTGGCTTGTTAGCTGTTTTCAATGTATTTATAAGTTTTTAAGTGCACTTTTAATGATAGCCTCAACACTTAAATCAGGTTCATTTCTTAAGATATTCTCTACTATTTTCTCAGATTGTTTACGGGCAAATCCTAGGACTTCTAATGCTGATAACGCTTCTTCTTTATTTGTATTGTTTGGAGAGGCCGAAACTTCCTCCAGATTAAAGGTTTTAAGAACCTTATCTTTCAGGTCCAGAATAACTCTCTGGGCTGTTTTGGCTCCGATTCCCTTCACAGCCTGAATACTGGCCACATCGCCGGAAGCTATAGCCTCCTGAACCTGTTCGGGGGTCATGGAAGAAAGCATTGTCCTAGCCGTACTGGCACCTACTCCGGATACCGACAATAACAACCTGAAAATCTCGCGTTCTACTTTACTTGAAAAACCATATAGGGTATGAGAATCTTCCCGGACCAGGAGATGTGTATAGAGCTTTAGTTTTTCATTATTTCCAATATGTCCAAAGGTATTCAGGGTAATGTTGATAAAATATCCTACCCCATGACAATCTATTACGACATCCGTCGGATTTTTTTCAACCAGTTTCCCTTCCAGGTGGGTAATCATATAGCATTAGGTTAATGTTCCAAATGTAGTAAAATTATTTACAAATAAACAGTCTTTCTCCTGCTGTAAATCAGCTCATCTCACCTTTCCGGTGTTTTTCTTTTTCCTGGGCATCCACAACCGCAACCGCTGCCATATTTACCATTTCATCTACGCTGGCTCCTAATTGTAATATATGAACCGGCTTTCTCATACCCAACAGGATAGGACCAATGGAATCTGTTTTATCTAATTCCTTCATGAGCTTATACGTAATATTCGCTGCATCCAGGTTAGGAAATACAAGCGTATTCACGGTTTTACCTGAAAGTTTGGTGAACGGAAACTTACTCTCCCGCAAGTGTTTATTGAGTGCAAAATCGGACTGTAATTCTCCATCTACTATAATTTCCGGATGATGTTCATGCAAATAACGAACGGCCCTTCTTATTTTGGAGGCCTGTTCCTTATCGGAAGAACCGAAATTTGCATAGGAAACCATGGCAATAACGGGTTCAATACCGAACATTTTTGCCGTTATATAACTCATTTGTACAATCTTGGAAAGATCTTCCGAAGTAGGGTTAATGTTGATTGAAGTATCGGCCAAAAACAAAGGCCCTCTATCGGTGAGCATCACATTCATTGCGGCTACTTTTGTTGAGGCAGACATTTTACCTATGGCTTCGAGCATGGGCTTTAAAACCGTCGGGTAACTTCTGGAATAGCCTGTAATCATCCCATCAGCATCTCCTTCATTGACCATCATGGCGCCAAAATAATTGCGCTCTCTCATTTTGGATCTCGCCTCATATAAAGTAACGCCTCTCCGGTTTCTGGACTCCCAGTAAATCTGAGCATAGTGGTTTTTCTTTTCGTTTTGCTCATCCGTCTTCGGGTCAAGAATAGGGACGTCGGCATCGAACTCTATTTCCTTTTTGAGTTCTTTAATAACTTCCTCTCTACCCAGTAAAATGGGGGAAGCAATTCCTTCATCATGAACTATTTGTGCGGCCTTCAGTACATCCAGATGGTCAGCCTCTGCAAATACAATCCGTTTAAGATTGGTTTTAGCCCGATTGTGTAAAAGTCTGACTAATTTATTATCGTTCCCCAGGCGCTTGAGTAATTGTTCTTCATATAGCATCCAGTCTGTAATGGGTTCTTTAGCCACGCCACTTTTAATAGCAGCTTTTGCTACCGCCGGAGGAACCCTTGCAATCAATCTGGGATCAAATGGTTTTGGAATGATATAATCTCTCCCAAAGGTCAATCGTGTTTCTCCATAGGCAATATTTACCTGTTCCGGAACGGGTTCTTTAGCCAGGGCAGCCAGAGCCTGTACCGCCGCCATCTTCATTTCTTCATTAATTTTTGTCGCTCTCACATCGAGTGCCCCTCTAAAAATAAATGGAAATCCCAGTACATTATTTACCTGGTTCGGATGATCTGAACGACCGGTAGCCATAATAATATCTTTTCTTGTTTCAACTGCCAGTTTATAGGGTATTTCCGGATCCGGATTTGCCATGGCAAATACTACCGGGTTTTTTGCCATAGATTTCAACATTTCGGCATTTACTATATTAGCTACCGACAGACCGATAAAAACATCTGCTCCACGGAGTGCTTCTTCCAGCGTATCAATTTTCCGGGCCGTTGCAAACTCCTGTTTTTCTTCCGACAGATTTCCCCTGTCTTTTCTTATGACTCCTTTGCTGTCCAGCATCACTATATTTTCTGCCTTTGCTCCGAAAGCCTTATACAACCGAGTACATGAAACTGCTGCGGCTCCTGCTCCTGAAACCACGATTTTCACTTTATTCATTTTTTTGCCTGCAATTTCAACAGCATTTAAAAGAGCTGCTGCCGAAATAATCGCGGTACCATGCTGATCGTCGTGCATGACCGGAATATCCAATTCTTCTTTTAACCGGCGTTCTATTTCAAAAGCCTCGGGAGCCTTTATGTCTTCCAGGTTAATTCCTCCAAAGGTTGGTGCTATTGTTTTTACGGTTTCCACAAACTTATCCACATCTTTGGTGTCCAGTTCTATGTCCATTCCATCAATGTCTGCAAAGATCTTAAAAAGTAATCCCTTGCCTTCCATGACGGGTTTGGATGCTTCCGGGCCTATATCTCCAAGTCCCAGTACTGCTGTTCCGTTAGAAATAACGGCAACCAGATTTCCTTTTGTTGTATACCGGTATACATTTTGCACGTCTTTCTTTATCTCCAAACAGGGTTCAGCCACTCCCGGAGAATATGCCAGTGCCAGATCTCTCTGTGTAGAATAGCGCTTCGTAGGAACAATTTTTATTTTTCCCGGTTGCGGCTTCGCATGATAAATAAGTGCTTCTCTTCTCTTACTTTCCTTGCTCATATAGTGTTATGGTTGGATATTATTGAATTTGCAAAGGTAAGAAGCTAAGCTGTAATGAAGAAATTTAAGAAGGCTTCAAAAAGTTTATATTTCTTTGTAAGCCAGCAAATTTTGTGCGCTTCACCGCGGATTTTTTAAATATTTTTTTAAATACGTCTTCCGTAAGTTCTTCCCAATCTCCCTTACTCATAGCAAGTAATTCTGAATGAGGAGCAAACAGGGGTTCCCGATGGGGTGAAGCAAAACGATTCCAGGGGCATACATCCTGGCATATATCGCAGCCAAACATCCAATTATCAAATTGTCCTTTCATGCTGGTTGGTATCTGTTCTTTTAACTCGATTGTAAAATAGGAAATACATTTGCTTCCATCAACAACATACGGTTCAACAATGGCTTCGGTAGGGCAGGCATCAATACAGGCGGTACAACTCCCGCAGTGGTTGGTAACCGGCGTGTCGTATTCCAGTTCCAGATCCACAATTAATTCGGCAATAAAGTAAAAAGATCCTGTTTTCTGAGTTAGCAGATTACTGTGTTTACCAATCCAGCCAAGTCCGCTTCGAGCTGCCCAGGCCTTATCTAAAACGGGAGCAGAATCAACAAAAGCGCGACCATGTACTTCTCCGATAGCATCCCGGACATAATGTAATAACGCTCTTAATTTATCTTTGATTACAAAATGATAATCCACTCCGTACGCATATTTCGAAATTTTAGGAGCTTCCGGGTCTGCCTGCGTTTCGGAGGGAAAGTAATTCAGTAACAGCGATATAACCGATTTAGAACCTTCCACTAATTTCGTTGGATCCAATCGCTTGTCAAAATGGTTTTCCATATAACTCATTTCACCGTGATATCGATTGGAGAGCCATTTTTCCAGTCTGGGGGCCTCTTCTTCCAAAAAAGTTGCCTTGGAGATCCCACAGGACAAAAAACCGAGGCGTTTGGCTTCGGTTTTAATCAGATTGGTATGTTTTTGAATTAAATTCAAACTATCCGGCGATCGGCACAAAATTACATATGTATAAATTTACGGGAACTTTATTTGAGTGTGTATAATACCACATTAAAACAATCCTCCCTGAGTACCTCCTTTAATTCTTCCCAAATGTTTATATGCCAATTCGGTTACTTCCCTGCCACGTGGAGTTCTTATAATAAAGCCCTGTTGAATTAAAAAAGGTTCGTACACTTCCTCTATGGTTTCTCCACTCTCGGAGACAGCTGTGGCTAATGTGGTAATGCCTACAGGGCCTCCTTTAAATTTATCGATAATCGTGGATAAAATCTTGTTATCCATTTCATCCAAACCAAAAGCATCTACATTTAGGGCTTTTAATCCGTATCTGGAAATTTCCATATCAATCTTTCCATTTCCCTTAATCTGAGCGAAATCTCTGATTCTCCTTAACAGCGCATTAGCAATTCGAGGTGTACCCCTACTGCGACCTGCTATTTCAATAGCAGCTTCCATAGTAATGGGGACTTTAAGAATATAGGCGCTACGCTGCACAATTTCAGACAGTAACTCGGTTGTATAGTATTGCAAACGGCTCGATATCCCAAAACGCGCTCGCATAGGTGCTGTGAGCAATCCTGATCGGGTTGTGGCACCAACCAATGTAAACGGTTCCAGGTTGATCTGAACCGTACGTGCATTCGGCCCGCTTTCGATCATAATATCAATTTTATAATCTTCCATTGCCGAATACAAGTATTCCTCAACTATCGGGCTTAACCTGTGAATTTCATCAATAAATAAAACGTCTCTTTCATCCAGATTGGTGAGCAGGCCAGCCAGGTCTCCCGGCTTATCCAGTACCGGCCCTGAGGTTACTTTTATATTTACGCCGAGTTCGTTTGCGAGAACATGTGCCAGGGTAGTTTTTCCCAATCCGGGCGGTCCGTGAAATAAAGTATGGTCCAAAGCATCATCCCGCTGATTTGCGGCCTCCACAAATACTTTAAGATTTTCCAGTACCTGTTCCTGCCCTGTAAAATCGTCAAAAGAAAGCGGCCTCAGTGCCTTTTCAATATCGAGTTCTTCGGGAGAATAGTGTTGTCCTGTAGGATCGAGATTTTCGTTCATATACACACAAATATAACTTAAAAACCGATAGGTTTTTTGTTATATTTATTTCAATCAGTATCTACTTTTTTAAGAGTTGAGCTTTATCGTTAAATTCCTTTAATGTGATATCAGGATTTCCGTAAACATAAATTTTACAGGAGCCATTTGCGTATATTTCCATTGATTTCGAAGCGTATATATGGGCATCGGCCGATCGGTCTGCTGTTATTTTAATCCTTCCGATTCTTAAATCGCTTCCTTTTACCCTTGAAGCGCCTGAAAGTATCACCTCTACATCTTCGCTATCGCCATTAATTTTAGCATCTGCACTTTCATCCATCGTTAAAAATGTCATTTCCGACCGCAAGCCTAAATTAACATCAATCCGGTCTCTGAAAGTCAATTTGGCTTCTTCTGCATTTACATTTATTCTACCTCCGCTATTTTCATACAAAGCCACGGTAACCTGTTGGCCTTTCAGGTCTATATCTGCCTTTGAGGAACCATAGGCTGTAAATTGAAGTGTGTCCGATTCAATATCGGCGGCTCCTTTGAGTTTGGCTTCAATGAGGGTGATATTTTGCAATGTATTATACCCCAGGTCTATTTCCAGTTTTTTCTTTCTGGTTACTCTATGTGTAGTGTATATTTTAAGGCTATTCCCCGTTTGTTCAAACTGCACCACGTCCAGCAGATTATCGTCAGATTCCAGTTTGTAATAAGGTTCATCCGTGTGAATCAGGTTGACTGTCAGCCCATCGTGAATTTCGAGTGCCGCATACGGCTGGAGATATTCACTTACTTCGCTTACTACACGGCTTCCTTTAATTTTAGGTTTATCCTGAGCATAGGTCCAAAAAGAAGTCATTAAAATCCCTAATACAATTAATTTTTTCATGGTGTTCTCATATTTAGCGTATTACAATGTACTAATAATGCTTTTAAAAAACCATTGCAAACTCCATACCGGAATCAATCCTGTCAAACAATCCTTTTTTTTCGATAAGAGGAATAAAAAAGGCCTCCCAGGGAGGCCTTTAAAATATTTTTATCCTTTTTTAATGGTGTAATTCTTCTTCGTTTTCCTGAAGCGGAACCGTTTGAGGAACAAAGTCCTGGCCGGGTATTACATATTCTCCGTCATTATTGGTCTTACTGTAATCGTAAGCCCAACGGTGTACATGTGGTATAGGCCCGTTCCAGTTTCCATGAATGTGTTTTACCTGGGCTGTCCATTCCAGGGTATTAGACTTCCACGGGTTTTTAGGTCCTTTTTTACCGTAAAAAATACTGCTTACAAAGTTATAAAGGAAAAGAAGCTGAGCAGCACCCGCAATAAGCGCAAAAATAGTAATCACCACATTAACATTGGCCAGGTCATCGAATAACGGGAAGGCGGTATTGGTATAATAACGTCTCGGTAAGCCCGCCATTCCAATAAAATGCATCGGGAAGAATACTCCGTAGGCACCTACGGCCGTAATCCAAAAGTGCGCGTAACCCAGATTCTTATTCATCATTCTACCCTCGAACATTTTAGGGAACCAGTGGTAAACCCCGGCAAATAAACCGTAGAGTGCAGATATCCCCATTACCAGGTGGAAATGCGCCACCACAAAATAAGTGTCGTGCACGTTGATATCCAAAGCGCTATCTCCCAGGATAAGACCGGTTAAACCTCCAGAAATAAAGGTTGAAACCAGACCTATTGAGAATAACATAGCCGGATTAAACTGCAGATTTCCTTTCCACAGGGTTGTAATATAATTAAATGCTTTAACCGCTGAAGGGATGGCAATTAATAATGTTGTAAAAGTAAATACGGATCCCAGAAACGGATTCATTCCCGAAACAAACATATGATGCCCCCATACAATCGTAGATAAAAATGCGATTGCGAGAATAGATGCAACCATAGCACGATAACCAAAAATAGGTTTCCGGGAGTTGGTAGCAATAATCTCAGAGGTTATCCCCAGGGCCGGTAATATAACAATATATACTTCCGGATGTCCGAGGAACCAGAATAAATGTTCAAACAATACAGGAGATCCTCCCTGGTAATGCAATACTTCTCCTTGAATAAATATATCGGATAGAAAGAAAGAAGTTCCAAAGCTCCGATCGAATATTAACAACAAAGCTGCTGACAATAAAACCGGGAAAGATACTACCCCAATAATAGCAGTAATAAAGAATGCCCAAATTGTTAGTGGTAAACGAGTCATGGTCATCCCCTTTGTTCTCAGATTAAGCACCGTAACGATGTAGTTAAGCGATCCCAGCAGGGAAGATGCTATAAATATGGCCATTGACACCAACCAAAGCGTCATTCCCGCACCAGAGCCAGGTAAAGCCTGAGGCAACGCACTTAATGGAGGGTAAATAGTCCATCCCGCCGACGCAGGACCTGCTTCGACAAACAGCGAAATAACCATTACAACACTCGAAAGGAAAAACAACCAGTACGACAGCATATTCAGAAATCCGGATGCCATATCCCGCGCCCCGATCTGCAAAGGAATTAAAAGGTTACTAAAGGTACCACTTAATCCCGCCGTTAACACGAAAAACACCATAATGGTTCCATGGATCGTTACCAGCGCCAGATACATATTGGGGTCCATCACTCCATCGGGCGCCCATTTACCGAGTAAGGCTTCCATAATAGGAAAAGATTCTCCGGGCCATGCCAACTGCATTCTAAACAGTAATGACATGGCTATTCCGATAATCCCCATAGTCAAACCTGTGATAAGGTATTGCTTGGAAATCATTTTATGATCCTGGCTAAATATGTATTTCGTTATGAACGTTTCCTTATGATGATGTCCGTGATCATGAGCGTGATCTTCTGCGTGTGCGTGTGCTGTTACTGACATAATCTGTTCTGTATATTTATTTCTTTAATTGGTTTATTAAATCCTTACTGAGCAACAATAGTCTGCTTAAAAGTCTGTTGTTGTGCCATCCATGCGTTAAAATCTTCTTCGCTTTCCACAACAATTTTCATTTGCATATTGTAATGTGAAGAACCACATATTTTATTACAAAGTAAAAGGTAATCAAATTCGTAAGCTTCGGCATCGGGATCGCCTTTTGCCTTTCTTTCGGCTCTCAGCTTATTAATACGCTTAACCTTAGCAACCATCTCAGGTGTCTGTCGCATTTCCTCAGTTGTTTTAGTAGGTGTAAACGCAAATTGCGTGACCATTCCGGGAACACAGTTCATCTGGGCTCTAAAGTGCGGCATATATGCGGAGTGCAATACATCCTGAGAACGCATTTTAAATATTACTTTTCGGTTTACCGGTAAATGTAATTCGGTTGTACTTACAACATCGTCTAATCCGTTCGGATCTGACGCATCAATTCCGGTAACATTTACTCCGTTAAAATCCTGCAGGAATCGTACATTCGCAGCTCCCAAAACATTATCTGCTCCGGCATAGCGTGCTTTCCAGTTAAACTGTTGTGCGTAAAGTTCTACTACTAACGGATCATCTTCATCAGAAACATTCATGATATCCGACCAGGTATATAAACCATATAGAATTAGTCCCGCCAGCGTAACTACCGGAATAATAGTCCATATAAATTCTAATCGGTCGTTATCGGCATAAAACAACGCTTTTCTTCCTTTTTGTCCTCGATACTTAAAAGCAAAATAATGAAGCAATGCCTGTGTAACCGTCTGAACAAAAAATATCAATCCGAATGAAATAAGCATCAATCTATCAATATCTTTTCCATGCTCGGAAGCCGAGTTACTAACCAGGGGAAGATCGCCCCATTTCCAGAAACAGTAAATAGTAAGTAAATAGATAAAGATTAAAAAGGTGAACATTAAATATCCATTCAATTTGTTGTCTTTATCGTTGGCTATTTCCGTGTTTTCCGTGGTAGCCTGTGACAACTCAAATATTTTTGTCATCTGCCAAATGGCAATTGCTACAAGTACTAGAACTATAAAAGTTAATAAAGCAGTCATCGTTTATTTACTGTTTTACTGTTTTAATTAATTAATAGTGAAAGTGCTTACTTTCTTCAATAAATGGGTTTCGTTTTGGTAGTAGCGGCGCTTTTGTCAATGCGTTGAATACCCAGAAGATAAACAAACCTGCAAAAAACAAAACGGCACCTATTTCACATAATCCTATAAACCAACGATCGCCTACCGTAGCCGGCATAATCATATTGAACACATCAACATAATGCCCGATCAGTATCACAATCCCCGCCATCACCACAAACCAGTTAATACGTTTGTAATCGCTATTCATCAGCACCAATAACGGGAACACAAAATTCATAACTACCATCCCTATAAATGGCAACTTGTAATCATTAAATCGCGTTACAAAATAGGTAACCTCTTCCGGAATATTCGAGTACCATATCAACATGAATTGTGAAAACCACAAATAAGTCCAAAAGATACTTATACCAAACATAAACTTGGCAAGATCGTGCAAATGACTATCGTTTACATGTTCCAGGTAGCCTTTAGATTTAAGGTAAATAGTAATCAGTGCGATTACCGTAATACCAGAAACAAACATACTGGCAAACACATACCATCCAAAAAGTGTACTAAACCAATGGGGGTCTACACTCATTATCCAATCCCATGACATAATAGACTCTGAAATCAGGTAGAACACCAAGAAGGCCGCAGAGATCCTGAAATTCTTTTTAAAATTACGATCGTCATCGGCTGTGTCCTGTGCAATCGAAAATTTTCTGGAGAAGTGGCGATATGCCAGCCATCCCAGCAAAAAGATAGCAGCACGGACTAAAAAGAAAGGGGTATTGAGGAAGCCCTCTTTACCTTGTAGAATTTCATCGTGAGCTACCACTTCCGGATCCATCCATACGAACAAATGATTTACATGCATTGTGGAAAGTACCAGAAGTACAAACATAATGATACCTCCGGGAACCAAATAGGCTGTGATTGCTTCCATAACCCTGAACAGCACAGGGGACCATCCGGCCTGAGAAGCTCTCTGAACGGCATAAAACGCCAATACACCCAATGCGATCATAAAAAAGAAAAAGGCTGCAACATATAATGCTGCCCATGGTTTATTGTGATACTGATGCAGCACATGCTCTATGTGCTCTTTATCTTCATGGCCTGTTGCTTCCTGATGATTTTCCGCCACAGCACCATGTGCATCCCCAGCCTCATGCCCGCCTCCGTGATGTGCTTCTTCGTTAGCCAAAAGTTCTTTCACGGCATCTTCGGTATGCGGAGTGGAAACATATCCAACTCCAAATGAAAGTGCACCTACAATCATTAAAATAAAGGATGCTATTCGTAATTTATTAGAAAATGTATACATATCGTATTAACTATCGCATTATTAGTTAGATAAATCTTCTTTTAACTCCTGAACATGCATTACTACCTGCCAACGCTCTTTCTCACTGAGCTGATTGGCATAAGAACCCATAGAATTCAACCCGTAATGAATGGCATGGTATATACGTCCGTCTGTTAGGTTTCTAGCGGGGTCGGCATAAGAAGGGATCCCCAATATCTTATCTCTCTGCATTAAAATACCATTTCCATCGCCTTTATCCCCGTGACACAAAGCACAGTAAATTCCATATAATTCCTTACCCTTTTTTAAATTCACCTCTGATTCAAGAGAATCCAGCGGGTTTGTCAATTCAATTGTTGCTAATTCCCTTCCCTCATTTGTATTCTCATAATCGTATGGAATCATCCCGCGTTTTACCGTATTTTCAGGTGGTAACTGCGCTTCCATTCCATTGGCAAAAGCCCTGGTATCCTGATAAGTTTCATAACTAACAGGTTCATACATATTAGGAAAGTACTGATAATTGGGTTCTGACTTATTAAAACAAGAAGTCATCGTTAAAACAACTCCCAAAATAAATCCTACTTTAATAAAGCTCTTCATATTTCAATATTAATGCTTTTCTGTAACCTTAATTTCTACTGCACCTGTAGATGCTAACAAATCTTTAATTTCGTCCTCATTGCCATGAACTGCCACTTCCATTAAAAAGTGATCGTCGGTAGTTCTTACATCCGGATTCTCTGCTTTTTTAAAGGGCCATAGCTTGCTTCTCAAATAAAAGGTAATTACCATTAAGTGAGCTGCAAAAAACACTGTCATTTCAAACATAACAGGGACAAACGCAGGCATATTCTCTAAATAGCTAAAGCTTGGTTTTCCTCCAATATTTTGCGGCCAGTCGTCTATCATTATATAATTCATCATAATGATCGCTACCGCCAGACCTAAACATCCATATATAAAAGATGTAATGGCTATACGGGTAGGTGCCAATCCCATAGCTTTATCCAGGCCGTGAACCGGAAAAGGTGTATATACTTCTTCTATGTGATGATGTTCGGCTTTCACCTTTTTAACGGCTGCCATTAACACATCGTCATCATTATATAAAGCTTGTACTACTGTAGATGCCATATTGATAAATTATTTAAGTAAATCTTTTGCTTGACCTGCCCAATCATCACGTTGTGCCCTTCCGGGGAAAGCACCGGTGATCTCATCTAACAGATCGTATTCCTTTTGAGTCATTTTACTCACTTGCTCAAATGAATAAATTCCAATATTATTCAGCGTTTCTTCCATCTTCGGACCTATTCCATTAATCTTTTTAAGATCATCAGGCGTATTCACCGAAGCATCGAACGAACCTATATTTTCGAAAAGCGCATTTATTTTACCGGAATCTTTATCCGCAGAATGTTTTTTTGTCTCCGCTTTAGCCGATCCGCCAGAAGTGCGATCGTCAGCTCCCGTTCCCACTAAACTTTTTCCCGATTCGCGCAATCTCTTATATCTTTCGCCGGACGATTTAAGAATTGTTTTTACTTCAGCCTGTGCAATTACAGGGAAAGTTCTTGCATACAGAAGGAATAACACAAAGAAGAAACCTATAGTTCCGATAAATATTCCAATATCAACAAAAGTAGGTGAGAACATCGTCCAGGAAGACGGTAAATAATCTCTGTGTAATGAAGTTACAATAATAACAAATCGCTCAAACCACATTCCAATGTTCACCACTATTGAAATAATAAACGAGAATATGATACTGGTTCTCAATTTTTTAAACCACATAAACTGAGGCGAGAATACATTACAGGTCATCATAGCCCAATAAGCCCACCAGTAAGGTCCTGTTGCTCTGTTCAGGAAAGCATATTGTTCGTATTCCACTCCGGAGTACCACGCCATAAATAACTCTGTGATATAAGCACATCCCACAATAGAACCGGTAATCATGATCACGATATTCATCAATTCAATATGTTGAACCGTAATATAATCTTCCAGATTACAAACTTTCCTCATAATAATGAGTAGGGTATTTACCATGGCAAATCCGGAAAAAATTGCTCCTGCAACGAAATACGGAGGGAATATAGTGGTATGCCAGCCCGGAATAACCGAAGTGGCAAAGTCAAAAGATACAATGGTATGTACCGACAGTACAAGAGGTGTAGCCAAACCGGCCAGGACCAGCGATACTTCTTCAAAACGCTGCCAGTCTTTGGCACGTCCCGTCCAGCCAAAACTTACCAGACTGTATATTTTCTTTTGAAAGGGTTTTACTGCGCGATCTCGAATCATGGCAAAATCCGGTAGTAATCCTGTCCACCAGAAAACCAGAGAAACCGATAGATATGTGGAAATCGCAAACACATCCCATAAAAGAGGTGAGTTAAAATTGACCCATAGCGAACCAAACTGATTCGGGATGGGTAATACCCAGTACCCTAACCATGGACGTCCCATGTGTATAATCGGGAAAAGTCCGGCCTGAACCACCGAGAAAATCGTCATCGCCTCGGCAGATCGGTTAATTCCCATTCTCCATTTCTGGCGGAATAACAATAATACCGCAGAGATCAGCGTTCCGGCGTGCCCGATACCTACCCACCACACAAAGTTGGTAATGTCCCAGGCCCAGCCTACCGTTTTATTTAATCCCCAAGTACCAATTCCCGTTGAAATGGTATAAATAATACATCCGAGCCCCCAAAGAAAGGCGACCAATGAAATGGAAAATACTATCCACCATTGTTTATTAGCTCTTCCTTCAACCGGTGCCGCTACATCTACCGTTACATCGTGGTAGGACTTTTCTCCGGTTACTAAGGGTCTACGTATAGGTGCTTCGTAATGCGACGCCATAATTATTATCTAGTTATTTCCTTATTATATTAATTAAGCTTCTTCCGTATTTCTCACCTTAACATGATAAAACACATTAGGTTGTGTTCCCACATGCTCCAATAAGTGATACATACGACTACTTTCTTTTAGTTTCGCAACAGTATTTTCCTCATTATTGATATCTCCAAATACCATCGCTCCGCTACTACAAGCAGCCGAACAAGCTGTTTGGAACTCATCAACTTTAACCTCTCTTCCATCTCTTTTAGCATCTAAAATGGTCTTTTGCGTTTTCTGAATACACATAGAGCATTTTTCCATAACACCTCTGGAACGAACAACTACATCCGGGTTTAATACCATTTTCCCAAGATCATTATTCATATTGAAGTTAAACTCGTCATTATTATTATAGAGGAACCAGTTAAAGCGCCGCACTTTATAAGGGCAGTTATTGGCACAGTACCGCGTTCCCACGCATCGGTTATACGCCATATGATTTTGTCCCTGACGCCCATGAGAAGTGGCAGCCACCGGACATACGGTTTCACAAGGAGCGTGATTACAGTGCTGGCACATTACAGGTTGAAAGGCTACCTGAGGGTTCACCGAAGGATCTTCCATCTCACTGAATTCACTCATAGAGCTGGAAACCCCTGAAATATTTTCTTTTTTATGATTATCTCCTTCAAAATCGGCTTCCGAAGAATAATACCTGTCAATACGCAGCCAGTGCATATCTCTGGATTTTCTTACTTCCGCTTTACCCACTACGGGCACATTGTTTTCTGCATGACAGGCAATTACACAAGCACCACACCCCGTACAGGCATTTAAATCGATGGAAAGATTGAAGTGATGTCCTATTGACCGATCAAAAGGATCCCATAGGTCTACCGTAGTTGCGGGTACCTCTTTATGGTCCAGAGATACCACGGGAACAGGATTCCACACTTCGGCTTTTTGTGTATTAAAAACTTCCAGTGTGGTTTCTCTTATAATATCGCCCCTACCCATTAAGGTATTGTGTAGCTGCACACAAGCGAACTCATGGGTTCCGGATGCTTTTTCAACCGTTATGGGTTGTACATTATTAAAATCCTGATATAGCGCAAAAGCATTTACACCTGTTCGCAACTCCTCCTGAACTCCTGCCTTTCTACCATATCCTAATGACAATCCTACAGAACCAGGTGCCTGACCCGGCTGAATGATCACAGGTACTTTTTCTACAGCAACACCATTCACAGCAATATTAACATAACTACCATTCAAGCCTCCATCGGCCACATTCCAGTTTTCCAGACCCATTGCTTCCGCATCTGCTTTAGATACGGTAAGGTAATTATCCCAGGATACCCGGGTAATCGGATCGGGGAATTCCTGCAACCAGGGGTTATTGGCCTGATTTCCGTCTCCCATACCCACTTTTGTATACAGAGTAAGCTCCAATCCATCATAGGCAGAAGCACCTGCCAAATTTCGTACAGAAGACGCTATTCCTACTGACTGCGAAGCAACAGTATCTGCAGTTTCCTCTGAAGGTGTTGCAACTACCGCATCGTCAGATACGGGTGAAGCCGAAGCCGTAAACACTCCATCGTGAAGTGCCTGGTTCCATTTGGTTTCACCTAATAATGATTCCGTCCAGGTAGTTTTAATATAATCGTAATAGGTTTGATCGCTTCCCATCCATTTCAACAACGCATCCTGAAACTGACGTGTATCGAATAAAGGACGGATGGTTGGCTGTGTCAAGCCATAATATCCTTGTTTTAGCTCAGCATCTCCCCAGGACTCCAGGTAATGAGAAGCAGCCGCAATATATTGTGTTTCAAGCGACGTTTCGTCTTCTTTTAATGAAAAAGCCACCGTAAGCGGAACACTTTTCATCCCTTCTGCAAAAGCTGCTGCATTAGGTAATGAATACAGTGGATTTACGCCACTGGTAATAAGTGCACCAACCCGCCCGGATTTCATATCGGCGATCAGCTGATTTACTTCCCCGGTATTTCCCTGACGAGTTAATCTGGGAGCTTTTGTATTCATAGCATCACTTCCCAGGCTTTCATTTATTTCCAGGGCTACTGCCTGCGCATCGGCATTCTGGATCCCAGTAACCAACACACCTTTACTACCGGCTTTCTTAAGCTGCGCAGCAGCACTTTTAACAGCAGCCTCAGCCGTTTCAGGTAAATCTCCGGAAACCGAAGTCCCATTTAAATATCCGTAGAGCTTAGCAAGTGCTATTTTTTGTTGCGATGGTGTTAAAGGAACACGCTTATCAGCGTTAGCTCCGGTTAATGACATATTGGCCTCAAAATGGATATGGCGCGACATCTTTCCCTTTGCTGGAACACGTCCCCGGGCATAACCATTATCATAACCTCCTCCTTGCCAGTCTCCTAGAAAATCGGCTGCAACCGAAACAATGACATCCGCTTTCGAAAAATCGTAATCAGGCAGTGCACGGCGTCCGTATTTAGCCTCAAAAGCATTTAGCGCCGCATCTTCCGATACAGCATCGTAAATTACATGCTTAACGTTTCCGTACTTTCCGGCAAATTCAGCGATTAATTTTGAAGTGGAAGGGCTGGCAAAAGTTTGAGTAAGGAGTACTATTTGACGATTGCTTCCGGACAACTGAGACAATTTCTCTTTCACATCGGCATCCAAATCTGCCCAGCTCACGTCCTTCCCTTTTAACATAGGGCCCTGAACACGTTTACTGTCATATAGAGAAAGTACCGAAGCCTGTACCCGTGCATTTGCACTTCCGCCAACTTTAGCTTCTTTATTATTCTCAACTTTAATAGGGCGTCCTTCCCTTGTTTTAATCAGAATACTTGCAAAATCAAAGCCATCCGCAATGGTAGTCGCATAATAGTCTGCAACTCCGGGAATGATCTGTTCAGGTTGCACTACGTAAGGAACCGATTTAATTACCGGCCCTTCGCAAGCCGCTAAAGAAGCTGCAGCCGTACTGAAGCCCACATATTTTAGAAAATCCCTTCGGGTTGTGGAAGACGCCTCAAGAGTTTCTTTGTCTCCCAAAAACTCGTCTACCGGAATTTCCTGAACAAATTCATTTTGCTTTAGCGTCTCAACAATGGAATTGTTAGGATCTAACTCCTCTGTACTTTTCCAATATTTTTTGTTTGATGCCATATTATATGAGAAATTACTCTTTAAAATTATTAATAGTGACACTTACCGCATTCCAAGCCACCCATTTGGGCTATAGTAAGTTTATCCACACCATATTTTTTTGATAATTCTTCGTGAATTTTTTTGTAGTACTCATTATCCATCTTCACATTGGTTTCTCTATGGCAGCTAACACACCATCCCATAGTAAGCGGAGAAAACTGATACACTACTTCCATCTCTTCAACCGGACCGTGACAGGTTTGACATTCCAAACCTGCAACCGTTACATGTTGAGAGTGATTGAAATACGCAAAATCCGGAAGATTGTGAATTCGCACCCATTTTACAGGTTTTGAATCTCCCGTATACTGCTGATTTTCTTCATCCCATCCTACAGCGGCATACAGTTTTTTAATTTCTTTGGTATAAAATTCTTTATCATATCCATTAGCTAAATCCACTTCTCCGTTGTACTCATAAATACTCTTATGACAATTCATACACACGTTTAACGAAGGTATTCCGGAAGTTTTGCTCACTCTGGCCGAAGAATGGCAGTATTTACAATCTACCTGATTATCGCCTGCGTGAATCTTGTGTGAAAAATGAATAGGCTGTACCGGCTGATATCCCTGATCCACTCCAATCTGCATTAACCATCCGTATACAAAATACCCACTGGCCAACAACAAGAAAATTGATGTAACCAATACCAAAAACTGATTTTTAACAAAGGCCTTCCAAATAGGCATTCGTTTTTCCTTTTCGGCAGCTAATTCCACCCCATTTGCTTCCGCAATTCGCCTTAAGGTTTTGTTCACGAGGAACAACATGGCAATAAGCATCGCAAAAACCAATGCAAGAGCTCCGAGAATAACATTGTTGGAAATACCTCCCGAGCTAGCATCGGCGGGAGCAGCAGCTACTGCTGTAACATCTTCTTTTGGTTCTTCCGGAGGAGCTGATGTATACGCCAAGATATTATCAACATCTTCTTCAGATAATAATGGAAAAGCGGTCATTGCCGCTTTGTTGTTCTCTTCCCAGATTTTCACGGCAAGCTCATCGCCTGCCTGAATCATTGCCGGGCTATTTTTTATCCACTCGTGTAACCAATCTCTGTCGTACTTATCTGCCACTCCCGCTAAAGCAGGACCAGTCATCTTTCTATCCAACGCATGACAGGCAGCACAATTGGTTTTAAACAATTGCTTCCCCTTTTCGGGATCGCCTTCTTGCGCTAAAAGTGAAGTTGAAAACAGTAGCAGAAACGCTAAACTAAGACTAAAAAAGTTAAAAGTGTGATTGCGGTATATACCCTTTTTCATATTAAAATATATGTTATCAATCTTAATTCTGGCATGATTTTTCCTGATAAGAAATCAGGCACAGAAAAACCATGGATTGTTAAATCCGAGCACAAAAATACGATATAGACTCGATTTGAGAAATGTTAGTGAAGTGTTAATTCTTAATTTATAACAATTCTAAATAAAGTTTTTTCGTTTCCTATAATAATTAATAATTTACTTTTGCACATACATCTATTCATTATGAGATCGTTAACAACAAAATCTTTTATTTCTGCTGTATTTATCACCGTATTATATACAGGTTTTTTACAAGCTCAGGAGGGTTATGTTCACATTGACCAGGATCGGCGCATCAACAAGCTAATGGATTTAAAAAAAGAGCTTCCGGACACGCATGAAATGCGTTATCGGATTCAGGTTTTTTCAGGAAAATTCAGCAGTGCCAAAAATGTGGAAATGAAGGTCAGAAGCGACTTTCCCCAATGGCCCGTCAGACTTGATTTTGATACTCCAAACTACAAAGTACGGATTGGCCGTTTTAAAACCAGGCTGGAAGCAGACAGATATCTTATAGAGATTCGAAAAAAATATCCGCAGGCCATTCTATTAAAACCAAAAAAGACGACTTAAAGTCGTCTTTTTTTATTCTTATTTTACTTCCTACTTCAATTTCTTTTTTACGGCCACTTCCTGGAATGCTTCAATAATATCACTCTCCCGTATATCATTGTAATTTTTAATTTGCATTCCGCAATCGTATCCTTTTGAAACTTCTTTTACATCGTCTTTAAAGCGTTTTAGGGATGCCAGTTCGCCTGTAAACGTCACCACGCCTTCCCGAATAAGTCGAATTTGAGAATTTCTAAAGATCTTTCCATCGGTTACCATACACCCGGCAATCGTTCCGATCTTAGATATTTTAAAGGTTTCCCGAATCTCTGCTGTTCCGGTTATTTCCTCTTTCATTTCCGGCGATAACATACCTTCCATAGCGTCTTTAAGATCGTTTATGGCATCGTATATAATAGAATACGTCCGGATATCTATCTCTTCCTTATCGGCAACGGTTCTTGCATTCCCCATTGGGCGCACATTAAATCCTATAATAATAGCATCGGAAGCCGAAGCCAACAATACATCAGATTCCGTAATTGGCCCAACGGCTTTATGAATAATATTAATCTGTATCTCATCGGTTGACAGTTTCTGGAAAGAATCGGTTAAGGCTTCTACCGATCCGTCAACATCTCCTTTCAGAATAATATTCAATTCCTTGAAGTCTCCCAAAGCTATTCGACGCCCTATTTCATCGAGTGTTATATGGCGCTGGGTTCGTACCGATTGCTCTCTTAACAACTGTGTTCGCTTGGTTGCAATTTGTTTTGCCTCTCTTTCATCTTCAAATACATGAAACTTATCGCCCGCCTGTGGAGCACCGTCGAGCCCTAAAATTGAAATAGGTGTGGAAGGGCCCGCTTCTTTTATATTATTACCCCGTTCATCCTGCATGGCCTTTACTTTACCGCTACAGGTTCCCGCCAGCACATAATCGCCAATATGTAAAGTTCCGGCCTGAACCAGTACGGTTGATACATACCCGCGCCCCTTATCTAAAAAGGCTTCTACCACGGTACCATTTGCTATCTTATCCGGATTGGCCGTTAGCTCCAGTAATTCTGCTTCAAGCAATACTTTTTCCAACAATTCCTTAACACCCTGTCCGGTCTTGGCAGAAATATCCTGCGACTGGATTTTTCCTCCCCAGTCTTCAACCAACAGATTCATATTAGCCAGGCTCTCCTTAATTTTATCAGGGTTAGCCGTAGGCTTATCCACTTTATTAATTGCAAAGACTATAGGAACCCCGGCCGCCTGTGCATGGCTAATAGCTTCCTTGGTTTGCGGCATCACATCATCATCGGCTGCCACTACAATAATAGCCAAATCGGTAACCTGAGCTCCTCTGGCCCTCATTGCTGTAAAGGCCTCGTGACCCGGAGTATCTAAAAAAGTTATTTTCTGTCCGCCCTCCAGACTAACGCCATAAGCTCCGATATGCTGTGTAATACCTCCACTTTCTCCGGCAATCACATTTTCCTCGCGTATGTAATCCAACAATGAAGTTTTTCCGTGATCTACATGTCCCATTACGGTAACTATAGGCGCTCTGGATTTAAGGTCTTCCGGCGCATCTTCTTCTACCTGAATAGCTTCCTCGATATCGGCCGTAACAAACTCTACTTCATAGCCAAATTCTTCCGCCACAATAGATAATGTTTCCGCATCCAAACGCTGATTCATGGTAACCATCATTCCCAGCGACATACATGCCGAAATGATCTGTGTAACCGACACATCCATCATTGTAGCTATCTCTGCCACGGTGACAAACTCGGTAACTTTAAGCATTTTGCTTTCAAGTTCCTGCTGTGCCAGTTCCTCTTCTGTTTTCTGACGGTGAATATCTCTTTTTTCACGTCGGTATTTGGCTCCTTTAGACTTATTGGTTTTTCCCTGAAGTTTTTCCAGTGTTTCACGTACCTGCTTTTGTACTTCTTCTTCGGTAGGCTCCACTTTCGGAGTCACGGTTCTACCCTTACCTCCTCCTTTCTTACGTCGATCGGAAAACCTGTTGTTATTTCCATTATTTCGGCCCTGAGCAGGCTCTTTGGTAATACGCCTTCTTTTTTTCTTGTTATCGGAAGACGACTTTGTTTCCTGTGGCTTAGGTTCTTCTTTTTTCTTTTTGGGTTTTTTAAACTGCGAAAGGTCTATTTTCTCCCCGGTCATTTTAGGCCCTGAAAGCTTCTGATACTTCGTTTCAATAATCTTAGGCGCCTCTTCCGTTTCTACTTTTTCTACTTTTTCTGCTTTTTCTACTTTCTTTTCGGAAGTTGCGGATTTCGTCTGCTCTTCTTTTGCCTTTTCAACTTTTTTAGGCTCCGTTTTTTTCGCCTCAACCTTGGTTTCCTTTTTTTCCGGAGCTTTAGAAGCCTCCTTTTTAGGTTCTACCAATTCTATTTTTCCAACGGTTTTCGGTCCAGATAAACTGGCTTTGGCTTTTACAATCTTTTCTTCGGCCTTGCGCTTAAGCTCCTGCTCTTTTTCCAGTTGCAAACGAATGGCTTCTTTTTCTTTTCGTTTCTCTTCGCTCACCTCTTTCGAAGCCACTTTTTTACTTTTATCCGTCTGAAATTCATCCAGGAGAACCTGATATACCTCTGCCGATATTTTTGTAGTGGGACGCGCTTCAACATCAAATCCTTTGGATGTTAAATGCTCCACTGCCCTATCCAGCGATATATTTAATTCTCTCAATACTTGACTAAGCCTTCTTTTTGCTTGTTCAGCCATAAAATTTTATTTAATCTCTCAAAGATACAACAATGTTAATCTTCAAACTCTTCTTTTAATATTTTGACAACCTCAAGGATCGTTTCCTCTTCAAGGTCTGTTCTTTTAACCAAATCGTCAACATCCTGGTCAAGAATACTTTTAGCGGTATCAAGTCCGATTTTTGAAAACTCTTCAATGATCCACGCATCTATTTCATCGGAAAATTCAGTGAGTTCCACATCTTCTTCCACACCTTCTCTGAACACATCAATTTCGTATCCGCTGAGCTGACCGGCAAGACGAATATTAAATCCTCCCTTTCCTATTGCTTTTGAAACTTCCTCCGGTTTAAGGTATACCTCGGCTCTTTTGCTCTCGTCGTCTAAAGTAACCGAACTTACTCTAGCCGGACTCAATGCTCTAGTAACAAACAATTGCGGATTACCAGTATAATTTATAACGTCGATGTTTTCGTTTCCAAGTTCCCGAACAATCCCGTGAATTCTGGAACCTTTCATTCCCACACAGGCACCTACCGGATCAATCCTATCGTCGTAAGAGTCAACCGCCACTTTTGCTTTTTCACCCGGAATACGCACTACTTTTTTAATTGTAATCAAACCGTCAAAAACTTCCGGAATTTCCTGCTCAAATAATTTCTCCAGGAAGATAGGCGAGGTTCGCGACATAATAATCATTGGCTTATTCCCCCTCAATTCCACACTTTCAATAATTCCTCTTACGTTATCTCCTTTACGGAAAAAATCTGATGGGATTTGCCGGTCCTTGGGTAAAATAATTTCATTTCCCTCATCATCGAGTAAAATAACCGCCTTATGCCTAATATGATGCACTTCGGCCGTATATATCTCGCCTTCCAGATCTTTAAATTGTTTATATATAGTAGTGTTATCGTGTTCGTGGATTTTAGAGATCAGGTTTTGACGAAGTGCCAGAATAGCCCGTCTTCCCAAATCAATGAGTTTTACCTCTTCAGATACATCCTCCCCTACTTCAAAATCAGGCTCTATCTTTCTCGCCTCACTTAACGATATTTCCTGGTTCGGTTCTTCTACCTCCCCGTCGGCTACCACAACCCGATTTCTCCATATCTCCAAATCACCCTTGTCCGGGTTGATAATAATATCAAAATTATCATCAGATCCGAATTTCTTCTTTAATGCATTTCTAAACACGTCCTCCAATATAGCCATCAGAGTAACACGATCTATGTGTTTATCATCTTTAAATTCCGAAAACGATTCGATCAATGCAAGATTTTCCATGTCAACTTCAAATTAAAATTTTATGATCACTTTTGCTTCAGCAATATCCGATAAGGCAATTTCCTGTTCCTTACGGACTGTAATTTTTCCTTTTCCTATAGGTTTAGGCTCCCTTGCTTTCCATGTTAAAACCAACGAATCCTCATGTACCTGGGTTAATGCTCCTTCTACTTTCGTTCCATCCATGGTTTTCACTTTTAGCGAACGACCCAGGTTTTTTTTGTACTGTCTCGGGTTTTTAATAGGCTCCGTTGCTCCTGCGGAGGTAACCTCCAGTGAGAAATCCTGTTCCTCCCGATCCAAATTATGTTCTACCTGCCTACTTATGCTTATACAGTCTTTCAGGGTCACCCCTTCATCGCCGTCAATAACTACTTTTATTTTATTGTCAGGCGAAACCGATAAATCTATCAGAAACAGTGAGGTGTGCTCTATAAAAGCCTCCTGTAACAGTTTTTCCACTTTTTCTTTCAATGCCATATCGGTATAAAAAGAGGGGACTTTTCGTCCCCTCATGAATAATAGTATCCTTTCAGCGGTGCAAATATACAATTTTTTTTAAATCTTCACACCTATTTACTTTTATCAGACTCGAAAATTTCGTAAATTTAATAGTAACATAAAACTTTAACTGAAATGAAAAAGATACTGGTCCCAACCGATTTTTCCGAACAATCCGAAAATGCATTACGTGTAGCAGCCCAACTGGCTCGAAAACACCAGGCAGAAATATATATTCTACATGTGGTGGAGCTTCCGATACATGCGGCTACCGATGTTCTCAACTCACATACTTCACCGGCGAACTTCCCCGAGGCTGTATTTTTCTTAAAACTCGCTAAGCAGCGATTCCGAAAATTTGTGGAAAAAGACTTTCTCAAAGACATCGATGTTCATGAGGTTATAGAAACACAAACCGCATTTAACGGAATCATGGATACTACTAAAAATACCAATATAGACCTTATTATAATGGGGTCGCATGGTGCTTCGGGAATGAAGGAAATGTTTATCGGTTCGAATACCGAAAAGGTAGTGAGAAACTCCGATGTTCCTGTATTGGTAGTTAAACAGGATCATAAAGACTTTAAGATTGATGAAATGATCTTTGCAACCGATTTTGACGAGCAATCTGCCGAAGTAGTTAGTAGTATTACCGCTTTCGCACAATTGTTTGATGCGAAGATTCGGTTGCTTTATATAAACACGGCTAACAATTTCAGAACTACTGCTGAAATAGAAGAGGCTAAACATAATTTTCTGAACAAAACCGGATTGAATGACTTTTCAGACGATGTATACAACGATCATAAAGTAGAATGGGGTATTCTCAACTATATGAAGACCTCCGATGCCGATGTTATAGCTATTGCCACCCACGGAAGGAAAGGATTAGCTCACTTTTTTAACGGGAGTATCAGTGAAGATCTTGTAAATCACGCACATCGCCCTGTGATAACTTTTAAAATTTGAGGCTTTCCCCAATAATCAAGTATTAAAAAAAGCCCTTTGTGTTTTACAAAGGGCTTTTTAATTAGCAGTTGGCTCACAAGGATTCGAACCTTGAATGACTGGACCAAAACCAGTAGTGTTACCGTTACACCATGAGCCAGCTCAAATGCGGTTGCAAATTTATAACAAAGTTTTATTTCCACAAATATTTTTTCCTATTAAACCGGGAAAAATAAACCCCTTCTGTTAACGTTTCTAAAAAAATTGAATATCCTTGCTTTTTAATTAGTAAATTCGCCCACGCACCTATCTAACAATTGATCGATGTTTGCAGACAACTTTAAAAAATGGAATACTATCTCGGGATGGATAGTATTTATAATAGCCCTGATCGTGTACGGAATAACGGTTGAGCCAACTGTAAGCTTTTGGGACTGTGGAGAATACATTTTGACATCCGCAAAACTGGAAGTAGGGCACCCTCCGGGAGCGCCATTCTTTCAAATGTTAGGTGCCTTTTTTGCCATGTTTGCCACGGAAGCAAGCCAGGTAGCAAAAACGGTTAATTTCATGTCGGTAGTTTCCAGTGCCTTTACCATTTTATTTACTTTCTGGACAATCACCAATATCATTCGCAAACTAATTTCGCGCGAAGACACGCTGTCTAACGCCAGAGCTATAGCCATCTTGGGAAGCGGGCTGGTCGGAGCACTGGCCTTAACTTTTTCCGACAGCTTTTGGTTTAATGCAGTAGAAACCGAAGTATATGCCATGGCCAGTCTTATTATGTCGCTCCAACTATGGCTGGGACTTAAATGGGTTGACAATTTAGATCATCCCCGCGGAAACAAGTGGCTTATTCTGATATCATTGGTTATTGGTTTAACCTTCGGAATTCAATTTATGGGCTTCCTTGCCATTCCATCGATCGGGCTTCTTTACTTTTTTAAGAAATACAAACAGGTCTCGGTTAAGAATTTTATAATCGCCAATATTGCCGTTATCGCCATTTTAATGTTTGTGTATAAGTTTACGCTAACCTATGCCCTTAAGTTTTTTGGGTGGGGTGAGGTTTTCTTTGTGAATTCTATCGGGCTTCCTTTTAATTCAGGTTCGGTTATTGTGGGGCTCTGCTTTGCCTTGGTATTTTACCTTGCCTTAAGATATACCAGAAAGCGAAAAATGATTACCGCCAACACGGTGGTGTTGTGCTTTCTCTTTATGTTCATAGGTTTCTCTTCCTGGCTTATGCTCCCTATCCGGGCCAATGCCAATGTTACGGTCAATGAAAACAATCCGTCAGACGCAAGGTCTTTACTGGCTTATTACAACCGTGAGCAGTATCCCGGCGTGGAAAGCCCCATATATGGTACCATGTATACGGAAATGTTTGCCGGGCGCAATGAAAATGATCCGTATAAAGACGACAAACCCAAATACGAACGAGACGAGAAAAGTGGAAAATACGTAATCGTAAATAACTATAAAGACGCACTCCTTAACTCACATCCGGACCACAAGGGGTTGCTTCCCCGTAAATGGAGCACTGAACACGCAGAGAATTACATTAAGTTTTTTGGTCCCCCAAAATTTAAACCCAATTCCGATTACAGATCCAGCAGTGAATTGCGGTCTGCAATTAATGAATTTAAAAGTGAATATGCCGCCGGAAATGTGGATGCCGAACAATATCTGAATTTCCTAAAGCAATTTGGTGATTATATAGAAGTGGAACCTCCATCGTTAACGGAGAATCTTGGATTTATGTTTTCCTACCAGTTTGGATATATGTATATGCGATATCTTTTTTGGAATTTTGTTGGACGGCAAGATGATATTCAGGGAAGGTATGACAATCATGGTAACTGGTTAAGCGGAATTAACTTTATCGATGAGGTTCGCCTGGGCTCTCAGGACAACCTTCCTTCCGATATTCTCAACAATAAAGCCAGGAATACCTATTTCTTTTTACCGCTGATCCTCGGACTTATAGGATTGATATTCCTTTTTAGAAAAGACTGGAAAATGTTCTGGGTTCTTTTGATTTTCTTTTTATTTACGGGAATAGCTATTCAGTTTTACACTAATGTCAGGCCTTTTGAACCCCGGGAACGAGATTATTCGCTGGTTGGTTCTTTCTACATTTTTGCTATTTGGATCGGTTTGGGTGTTTATGCATTATTTGACGAGCTTAAAAAATATATTACACCTAAAATATTAGCGCCCCTGGTTACGGTAATTTGCCTTGCAGTTGTTCCGTTGCTTATGGCATATCAGAACTGGGACGACCATGATCGTTCAGGAAAATATACCGCCAAAGCTGCGGGGAAAGGGTATCTGGATTCGATTCAGGAAGATGCCGGGGCCATTCTGTATACCATTGGAGATAACGACACTTTTGTTACCTGGTATGCGCAGGAAATTGAAGGGTACAGAACCGATGTAAGGCCTATTGTTACAAGTTATTTTGCCACCGACTGGTATATAGACCAGATGAAACGAAAGGCATATAAAAGCGATCCTATTCCTTCTCAGTTAACCCATGATAAATATGCTTATGGGGTTCGGGATCTTGTTTATTTCCAACCGTTGACCGAAGATCGCTGGGATATAAAACGATTTATGGACTGGGTTGCCAATGATGACAATACCATTGAAAATCTTATCAAACGGCAGGGAGACGATACCAGTAGGTTCCCTTCCAGTTATTTGAGCACTATTTTTTACCCGACTCATAAAATCAGAGTTCCCGTAAATAAAGAAAACGTTTTAAAAACCGGACTGGTAAAAGAAAAAGATGCGGATCTTATTGTGGATTATATAGACATAGACCTCCCGCAAACCGCACTTACCAAAAACCGGTTATTAATGTTGGATGTATTGGCAAACAACGACTGGAAAAGACCTATATATTTTACCGGGGGAAGTTTTGATCCGGCCGAATATCTGTGGATGAAAGACTATCTTCAATTAGATGGACTCGTTTACAAACTGGTGCCCATTAAAACCCCGGTTGATCCCAGAAGCCCATTTGATTTAGGTAGGATTGACAGTGATTTAATGTACAACATTGTCATGAAATGGGATTGGGGTAATATGGGTGATCCCGGAATTTATCACGACGAACAGACCAGGCGAAACAGCATAAGCTATCGGAATAATCTGGCCAGATTACTTGAAGTTTTACTGAAAGAAGGAAAAACGGAGAAGGCTAAAAATATTATAGAGCTGGCAATGACCAATATGCCTTTCGGTTATTTTGGATATCAATGGGCGCTGGAACCGTTTTTGGAAGGGTACTATAAGGTTAATGAAAACGAAAAGGGAAGAGCCTTATTTTCAAAACTGGCCGGTTTATACGGGGAACGCCTGGATTATTATGCGGGCCTCGATCTTTCAGATCAATCCGGAAATCTTTCTGAAGTTTATAGTGATATTCAGGCTTATCGCAGGTTACTGGATATTCTTGTTGCTAATGACGAAGAAGCATTTTATACCGGTGAGGTCGATAGGTTTAATTCCTTTGTGGAGAAGTTCGATTACCTTTACGGAAGCTCTGAAAATAGTATTCCTGAGGATATAATTCAGGAAGACAACGACAGCATTTCACATCAGGACAGCCTGGAAACAAAATCCATGCCTGCTGATAGTCTTTAATAATTAATGAGGATTATTAAACGTATTCCTGTAAAAGTCCTATTAAGGTATTGGCGTCTTGCTCTCCGCTCTGGCGCCATACCATTTCACCCTTTTTATATATCATCAATGTAGGTAACCCTTTTACGCGAAGCGCTTCGGCCAGTTCTTTGTTTTTGTCAACATCTATTTTAATTACCTTAGCCTTATCACCCAAAGCAGCCGCTACATCTCTTAAAACAGGATGCATTGCGGTAGATGGCTCGTTCCATTCGGTATAGAAGTCCAGCAAAACAGGAACGTTCAGATCTATTAATTCGCCAAATTTTGACATATAAAATTGAGTTTTAACGTCTTAATTAATCAAATGTAGTAAAAATTGTAATAATTACAGTACTTGCGCAATTTTTGTAAGAATACATCCACGTTCTATGTATATTTCTTTTTTAGGGTAATCACGCTAATTTCCGGCCATATACCTACTCTTCCCGGATAACCCAAATAACCCAGACCGCGGTTTACATTAATGTACTGCCCCATCTCCTCATAAATACCGGCCCAATATTTGTATCGCCACTTAACCGGGCTCCATTTAATCCAGCCCGGAATTTCAATACCAAACTGCATTCCGTGCGTATGTCCGCTTAGTGTTAAATGAAAATGATGATTGTGTTTTATAACCTCGTATTCCCAGTGAGAGGGATCGTGACTCATGAGTATTTTAAAATCGTTTTTATCAATACCGGATATCGCTTTATTTAAATCGCCTGCTTTTTTAAACCCTCCGGCCCCCCAGTTTTCAACACCTATTAAAGCTATTTTCTGATTGCCTTTTTCCAGGTAGATACTCTCATTTAACAAAAGCTGAAAACCCATCTCACGCTGTATGTGTTTCAGGGTTTCCAGGTTCCTGGTTTTTGCCTCTTCCGATTCCCAGGGAACATAATCGCCGTAATCGTGATTTCCCAGAACCGAATATATACCATCTGTGGCCTGCAATGTTCCGAACACCGATTTCCAGGGAAGCATTTCCGAAGCCATATTATTCACCATATCACCTGTAAACAGGATAATATTACTCTGTTGCTTATTTATAAGATCTACAGCATATGAAACCATTTTTTTGTTATCAAAACTCCCGGAATGAATATCGCTGATCTGGGTGAGCTTATATCCATCAAACGATTCGGGAAGGTCTTCAAACTCCAGGGTATAGTTCAACACTCTGAAGTTATATTTTCCCCGGTACATTCCGTACAGAAGCGATGTAAAAGGTATGACCGCCAGTCCTAATGCCACCGAGCTTACAAATTTCCTCCTGGAAGGGAAATATCCTGTTTCCCGATTGCCTTCGGTAAAATAACTGTATGCTGCCTGTGGCAAGCGGATCACATCTTCCCCAAACATAATCAGAGCCAGTACTATTTTTGGAATTAACAATGCCAACAAAAAACCAAACGCATAACTTCTTTCAGGTGTTAATACTCTGGGCTGCTCCGTATTAATTAACATTTGATACATCAGGTTCCCAATCACTAAAATACTCACACCCCAATACAGGCCCTGTATCCAGGAAGATCTGGTAAGCGTTCTGACCGATTGAAAGGCATACCAGTCAAGAAGAACATAAGCAGCCAGGAAGATTATCCAACGTAACATTTTTTACGGATTTGCGTAAAAATATTCCAATTCCTTTAAAAAGGAGTTATTTTAAAGATAATTTAACGTAACCAAAAAATGGTATTATTCTGCGAAGACCAATTCTCCCTTGGCTTCTTGCTCCTTAAATTTCTTAACAAGCTCCAGGGCATCGGGAATAACATCGCTACAAAGCACTATCAACGATCCCTTTTTAGCATTTTTAACAGCGTGCGTAATGGCTTCTTTCTCTGAAGGGATAATGGTAGTTTTTTTATTGGGATCCTTCATCTTAATTCCGGCATCTAACATTTTAATCAACTCCTCTTCCGTTTTGCCCCGCAATCGTTTATCCTGTCGAATAATTACTTCGTCGAACATTTCGGCCGCAATACTTCCCATTTCATTATTGTCTTCTTCTCTTCTATCTCCTATACCCGCAATAATCCCGACTTTAACCGTGGCTTCCAGTGTATCGGTAAATTTCTGCAAGGCACGCATTCCCGCGGGATTATGAGCGTAATCGAGCAATATGGTAAAATCGTTAAACTTAAACAGATTAAGCCTGCCCGGAGTTTGTGAAGCTGACGGGATAAAAGTTTCCAATGCAGCTTTCATATCTTCAATACTAATTCCCTGTACGTGAGCTGCCAGCACTGCCGGTAAAATATTCTGAATCATAAAAGTTGCTTTTCCTCCATAGGTAAGCGGAATATTAACTGCCTTCATAATTCGCATTTTCCATTCTCCCCGGCAAATAGTTACATATCCGTTTTCATATACGGCTGTAATCCCGTGAAGGCGTTGTAACGCCTTAATCCTCGGATTGTTTTCGTCCATGGAAAACAGTGCTACATTGCAATCCACATTTCTTCTCATATTATACACCAGATCATCATCGGCATTCAGAATGGCATAACCATCCGGCAGAACGGTTTCCGGAATCACTCCTTTTACTTTAGCCAACTGTTCAACCGTATGAATTCCTTTAAGTCCCAGGTGATCTGCTGCTACATTGGTAACAATCCCCACATCGCATTTTTTGAATCCCAAGCCTGCCCGGAGTAATCCTCCTCTTGCACATTCCAGCACAGCAAAATTAACCGTGGGGTCTTTAAGAACAAATTCCGCACTGGCAGGTCCGGTACAATCTCCGGTCATCAATAACCTATTTTGAATGTACACCCCGTCGCTTGTGGTATAGCCCACCCGATATCCTTTCATTTTGGCGATATGCGCTATGAGTCTGGTGGTAGTGGTTTTACCATTGGTTCCGGTGGTGGCAATAATCGGTATTCTCCCCGTATCTCCTTTTATAGGAAATAATTTGTCAATTACAGGAGCCGCCACATTTCTTGGCAGTCCTTCGGTAGGTGCCAGATGCATTCTAAACCCGGGTCCCGCATTGACCTCCAATACGGCTCCTCCTGTTTCAGAAAGCGGTTTTGTTATATCGGTAGTCATTACATCAATCCCGCAAATATCCAGATCGATAATTTTTGAAATTCGTTCGGCCATAGATACGTTCGCAGGGTGCAAAATATCCGTAACATCTTCGGCGGTTCCTCCCGTACTCAGATTGGCGGTATCTTTAAGAATAAGCATTTCACCATCTCCGATTACCGTTTCCAAAGTATATCCGTTTGCTTCAATAATGGTTTTGGTCAGATCGTTCACTGTAATTTGGGTAAGTACCTTTTCATGTCCGTAGCCTCGTCGCGGATCTTTATTTACTTCATCTATGAGCTCCTGAATGGTTGATTTTCCATCTCCAATTACATGAGCAGGAGTTCGTTTGGCGGCGGCTACCAATTTGTTATTTATCACCAAAAGTCTGTAATCTTCTCCCGTAATATACTTTTCCACAATTACCGAACGCGATACTTCCTTGGCCGCCCGAAAGGCTACCAAAGCTTCCTCGTAATTCTGAATATTTACCGTAATTCCACGGCCGTGATTTCCGCTTATAGGTTTAACTACCAGTGGGAACCCCACATAATCACATGCCTCTTTTAAACTGCTTTCCCTTCGTATGATATCGCCTCTGGGCACTTCTACTTCTGCCTGCTCAAGTAAATATTTGGTATCTTCCTTGTCGCAGGCTAATTCAACACCAATACTGCTGGTTTCGCTGGTAACCGTGGCCTGTATTCTCTTCTGATTGGCTCCATATCCCAACTGGCAGAGCGAATATTTATTAAGGCGAATCCACGGTATACCCCTGGCTTCGGCCTCTGCCACAATAGAACCCGTACTGGGCCCCAGGCGTTCACTTTCGCGTATTTCGCGCATCTCCTGAATATCATCGGTTAAATCGTATTCTTCTCCTTTAATCAGGGCTTCACATATACGTACGGAAGCCTCAGCCGCATATCTCCCAACCTTTTCTTCCATATAGGCAAACACTACATTATACACCCCGGTTTCGCCGTAGCCTCTTGTCCTCCCAAAGCCTACATCCATTCCTGCCAATGTCTGGATTTCCAAAGCAATGTGCTCTATAATATGCCCCATCCACGTACCTTCTTCCACGCGTTGGAAAAATCCTCCGGGAGTTCCTACAGAACATCGATGTTCATACATCGTGGGAAACATATTTTCCAGCCGTTCCTTAAAGCCATCTATCTTATTGGATGGAAACTCCTCCATTTCCTCCAAATCCAGGACCATTACAATAAGTTTATGTCTTCGTACCGACCAATAATTTGGCCCTCTCATAGCATTAATACTAATAATTTTCATACCGATTAGCTTTAAGTTGTTCAACGTGAAAGAATATAAATATATAGATTTTTCTATTAAAAATTTAGTTTATTTTTGTCCGAATATTGTACAATAATGAGTAACATGCAGGACGTAAAAGGCACATTAATTCCCATAGGTGGTAATGAAGATAAAGGTTTCGACAAGAGTGAGAATTACACACTGGAGTTTATTGAAGAGGGAATCCTATGGCACGTAGTAAACGAATCGGGAGGTGTAGATGCTAAAATCGTAGTAATTCCGACTGCTTCCAGTATCCCTGTAGAAGTGGGTGAAAATTATATAAGTGCCTTTACCACACTGGGCTGTAAAAATGTTACTGTTTTAGACATTCGAAATCGGGAAGATTCAGAAAAAGAAGAGGCTATCCGCCTGGTAAAGGAAGCCCGGTGCATTATGTTTTCCGGCGGAGATCAATCTAAGATTACCGAAAAAATCGGAGGCACCAGCATCCATCGAATCCTGTATAACAGATTTCACAGGGAGGAGAATTTTGTTATTGCCGGAACAAGTGCCGGGGCTATGGCCATGGCTCAGGAAATGATTGCCGGGGGTAGCAGTACGGAAGCATTCGTAAAAGGAGCTGTTAAAATGTATAAGGGATTAGGGTTACTTCCGGAGATTATTATTGATACGCATTTTATACGTAGGGGCCGATTTGGCCGATTGGCCGAAGCAGTGGCAAAATACCCTAAACTGATTGGGATAGGCCTTGCCGAAGATACCGGGTTGATTATTAAAAACGATACCATGGAAGTAATTGGTTCCGGAATGATCATCGTTTTCGATCCCCGAAAACTTAAACACAACAATGAAAAGATCCTGAAGGATGGAACCCCAATGTCTCTAACCAACCTGAAAACCCATGTATTGGCCAACGGAGACCGCTTTAATATTAAAAAGAAAAAAGTAAAAGTATTACCCGTAGAGGCTCCATTTATTTAAACAGTAAAATCTGTAGCGTGAAGAAAAGAGCGTTCCTGCGCATTAAAAATTTACACCTGATTATATCATCGGTCGTTGTTATTCCAACTGCTTTTGTATACGGTATTTACCCTGCGTATACACTACCTGTCTTTTTTGATTTTACGGTAAACACTACCGACCTGGCAAATGTATTCAGAGCACTCATGGGATTATATCTGGGAATGGCTCTTATATGGTTATTCGGGATTTTTAAGCATAGGTTTTGGAGGGTCGCTACTATTACAAATATGGTTTTTATGGGAGGATTGGCCCTGGGGCGATTTGCCAGTTTAATAGCAGACGGAATCCCCTCCAAAGCTTTTGTAATAGGATTAGCAGGAGAGTTTATACTGGCAGTGTTTGGGTTAATTCAACTTAATAAACACTCCAGATTGTAACCCTTTTAATCCGAGAAGCACAAAATTCTTATTTGTAAATCGCAATTTCCTCAGACCCATCTGTTTTTCTGCACGCTCTATACATTCCCTCCGTATTAAAGGGCATAGCAATATTTCCCTGTCTATCAACAGCAATCAGACCACCGTCGCCTCCTATTCGCATGATTCGCTCTTTAATTACCGTGGCGGCAGCCTGTTTTAATGACATTCCCTTAAATTCCATCAGGCAGGAAACATCATAGGCAACTACTCCCCTGATAAAAAACTCTCCGCTTCCGGTACACGACACCGCACAGGTAGCATTATTGGCATAATTCCCGGCACCAATTAAAGGCGAATCTCCGATCCTTCCGTATTTCTTATTCGTCATTCCGCCAGTAGATGTAGCTGCTGCCAGATTTCCGGAAGTATCTAACGCCACAGCACCCACGGTACCAAATTTAGAGTCTTTTTTTTCGGTATGGTCTAATTGAAAATTATTGGTTCCCTTGATTTCCTGCCATTGCTGATACCTAAATTCATCATAAAAATAACGTTCATTCAGAATTTCATATCCGAGCTGAGCGGCAAATTCCATAGCTCCTTCTCCCGCCATAAAAACATGCTCGCTTTTTTCCATAATATCTCTGGCCAGTGAAACCGGGTTTTGTATTCCGGATATTAGGGCCACAGCTCCCGCCCGTGTAGTTTTACCATCCATAATAGAGGCATCCATTTCATGGGTTCCGGCTGCAGTGAATACACTTCCTTTACCGGCGTTAAACAAGGGAGAATCTTCCAGGCATTTTACGGCTTCTTCCACGGCATCCAATGCAGATTTGTTTGCTTCCAGAATTTTTGTTCCCCTGTTTAGAGCATTTTTTAAGGCTTTTTTGTATGCTTCTTCTTTTTCAGGGGTCATCATACCTTTTAACAAAGTACCCGCTCCCCCGTGTATGGCTAAAGAAAATTGCCTCATTTTACAAATCGGTTTATTTTGCGGCTAAATTAACAATCTCCCGGATAGTATCTTCATCGGAAACCGATAAAAAAGAATCACCCAGCAAGTTTTCTGAAATAAAAGAAATTCCAGGATTTTTTCTTAACCCCTCAACCATTCGGGTAGCAGAAAAGTGAACCGCACCAAAACCGTATTTTTTAAGAACGGGAATAATAGATGCTTTTATGCCTCCTCCCGGCATTACTACGATTTCTTCAGCCAACTGGTTTAAGGCTACGAGATTTGATAAGCCGTCAGCCACAGAGGGAGCCTGACCGGAAGTAAGTACCGTATTACAGCCAAGGGTTTCAAGTTGCTTTAGTCCTTCTTCAGGATCTAAAAGCCAGTCAAAAGCGCGGTGAAAAGTAAGATGCATTTTCCCGGAAGCTTCTTTTAGTAAGGCCATTTTCTCCAGATCAATCGTTAAATCCTCTTTAAGTGCGCCTACCACAATTCCCTCACACCCTATTTCTTTACAGAAAGCAATATTGGTCAGCATTATTTCCAGTTCGGCCTTCGAATAACAAAAATGCCCGCTACGCGGCCTTATTAATACATGAACCGGAATATCCAGTGTTTCCTTTACTTTTTTAATTAACCCATACGATGGGGTAATACCACCCACACCCAATTCGGCACAAAGCTCTATTCGAGAGGCTCCTCCGTTTTGGGCATATACTGCAGATTGATAAGAGTTAACGCATACTTCCGTTACCATACCTGTACCTCATCGAGGAAAGTCCAGGCCTGTTTTCCGGCGCCTTTTTTCCCCCGTGGAATTTTTCCGTATTTAACCACCATCATTTTGATGTATCTGGCTTTGGTATTCTGAAAAGATTTTTTCATGGTAATCACTTTATTAGGTCCTCTTCTTAAATCTACTCTTTGAATGCCTCGATACTGTTTTCCATTGTCTGAAAATAAGAAATATATTGTTTTAGGAGCATATATCCATTCCTTTTCAGCATTGAAAAAACGCATTACAACATTCTTAATAGGTTGTCTTTTTTTCAAATCGATTACCATTTCCACATCTTCTCCCTGAAATCCTACCCATTGATTGTCTTTGAATTGTTTATCACTTCCCGTAATTCCATTTACCAAAGCTTCTTTTTTTCCGGAAGCATATGCCGTATGCGGTTCTGTACTAAGGGAAATTCCGGCGTGTAAAGCCTTGTGTTTTTTTACCACTTTACTAGCAGTCAGTGAAATAAAAGGCTCGGGCTTATAATCAAAATTCGAATAAAAAAGTATCGATACGGTATAAATACTCAGCGATATAACGGTGGTAATAAGGCGTAGGCTCATAGTAGTTTTTTTAATTGCCGGTTTATTTGGGAAAACAACAGCCCTTTTTAAACGGGAAAAAAGGCGATTTATTTTAACTTTTCCAAACGGGCCTTACCACAATTGAATTTCATCGATAAACGTCCAGGCAGGATTTCCAGCTCCCTGCTTCCCGTCAGGTATGATGCCGTATTGTTTTACAATAAGTTTCAAATGCTTTACCGGTACTTCACCCAAATCGATACGGATAGCTACCACACGATCTGTCGGTGTTTTGATTTCGTATTCTTTGGGAATCGAATCATTATTACAGAAAACCAAAATTTTTCTGGGAGCATATATCCAGGATCCTTTTTCATTAAAAAAACGGGTATTCAGCGATGTAACTCTGGTAGGCTTATTGAAGTCTATTTTTATTTCTAGGTCTTTTCCCCAAAAACCCAGCCATTCCGAATCTCCATACCGGGTATTGCTTCCTGAAATACTATTGATGAGCGCTTCCTTACCACCTATTCCATAGGCTTTATCAGGCGACGGAGATAAAGAAATTTTTTGTCCAACTGCTTTGTGCTTTACAAAGCGTTGCTCAAATAAAGGCCCCAGGGCTTCCCCTTTTGCAAATGTCATTGCTTTCAAAGTAACACTTGAATCAATGGGAATAATCTCTTTATACACTTCCGACTCTTCCCCGGGATTACTTCCGTCTAGCGTATATCGGATTTCCTTATTTCCTGAAGGCGTTTCCAATTCATATCCTAATCCTCCCTGCGTATGAAGCGTCCCCTTAATATTAAACAAATGATTGGCATAATTAATTCCTATCCGGTCCAGGCGTTTATAAAACCATTCCAAACGTGTTAGGAAATCTGAATAGTTACGCCGGGATTCCGGAGACCAAACCACTTCACTCAATGCCATCATCCTGGGAAAAGCCATATATTCAACCTGTGCTTCGGTAGGCATATATTCGGTCCAAACATTTCCCTGAGCCCCCAATACGTATTTAGATTCATCACTATTTAGTTCTTCGGGTACTGGATTAAAGCTATATACCTTTTCCAGGGGAAGGTATCCGCCTATGGCCAAGGGTTCGCTTTCGTCTTCCGATTGATAATAATCAAAATAACAGTGCGAGGTGGGAGTCATAATTACATGATGTTGCTGCTTTGCGGCCTCCACAGCCCCTTTTGTTCCTCTCCAGGACATGACTGTAGCATTGGGTGCCAGGCCTCCTTCCAAAATTTCATCCCACCCTATAATTTGCTTCCCCTTGCTATTAATATATTTTTCCATTCTGGAAATAAAATAGCTCTGAAGGCCGTGTTCATCCTTCAGGTTTTCCGTTTCTATAAGCTTTTTACAATGCGCACATTTCTTCCATCGCGTTTTCGGGGCTTCATCACCGCCAATGTGAATATACTTTCCGGGAAATAACGAGACCACTTCGTCTATAATGTCTTCCAGAAATGAAAAGGTGGTTTCTTTAGGGCAATATACCTCTTCAAACACCCCCCATTTTGTGGCAACCGCCACACTATCGCCGGTACATCCCAATTCAGGATAGGCACTAATGGCTGCCTGGGAGTGCCCGGGCATTTCTATTTCCGGAATAACGGTTACTCCCCTAAGTGTAGCATAATTAACTATTTCTTTTATTTCCTCCTGCGTATAAAATCCTCCATAGGGTTTTCCATCAAATCCATGAGGTTGGTCGTTGTAGTGCCCGATTAAGGTTTCTTTCCTGTAAGCCGCATGTTCGGTTAACCTCGGATATTTTTTGATTTCAATACGCCAGCCCTGATCTTCGGTAAGATGCCAGTGAAAAAAATTCATCTTTAAAAGCGACAACATATCAATATACTTCTTAATAAAACGCACCGAATAAAAATGTCTTCCCACATCCAGATGCATCCCTCTGTACTGATACTTCGGAGCGTCTTCGATAAATAACGCCGGAATTGCAATAGCTTTTGAATTACAGGAACCATCTTCCATACACGGAGGTAACAGCTGGCGTATGGTTTGCACAGCATACAAAGCCCCCTGCACTGTTTTCGAGGAAATCTCTATGCTATCACGGGAAATATTCAGGCGATATCCTTCTGTATTTACCATGGTAGTATCCGTGGAAAAACTGATAACCCGGTGGGATGCTGCTGCCTCTGAAACAGTATGCTCCGGGAAGGTATCAGACAAATATTCCTTAAGAAAATTAACGGCAGGGAGTAATGCCTTATCCCACTCCCATTTTATTGCCCCGCGTACTAAAAACTGTCCTTTTTTCTCAACAACCTTTGCCGGAATCGGAATAATTACCGGTTTTTCCGCTGCTTCTTCAATGGGCTTGCATGCTGTTTGTAGAAGGATCCATGTCGTACAGATACAGATTATTGTTGTCTGTCTAAAAAGTGCTAATTGCATGCTGCGGTTTTTGTTATCTTGCTAATTTAAAATAAAAAAATTAGTACGCTATTTACCATGAAAATCTATCTGTTTTCCGGATTATTAACCTTACTCACACTGCAGTTTTCATGTATAAAAAAAGAGGAGGTAACCCCTGCGGCGAAAGACGGACAGCTCATTCATTATGTAAACCCATTTATCGGGACCGGAGGACACGGACATACTTATCCGGGAGCTTCTTTACCTTTCGGGATGATGCAATTAAGCCCTGACACCCGATTGGAAGGATGGGATGGATGCTCAGGATACCATTACAGCGATCGGTATATATACGGGTTTTCGCATACGCATCTGAGTGGTACAGGTGTAAGCGATTACGGAGATATTTTACTCATGCCCGGCACAGAAGTTATTTTAAATAATGGAGCCGATGGTAAGAAAGGATACAGAGCTTATTTTTCACATAAAAACGAAACTGCCGAGCCGGGGTATTACAAGGTACACCTGGACAGTACGGATATCGATGTGGAACTTACGGTTTCAAAAAGAAGCGGAATCCATAAATATACCTTTCCGGAGGGTTCTCCTCAAATAGTTATTCTGGATTTGGAACACAGAGATCAGCTCTTGGATCACAGTATGGAAAAAACATCCGCTACAAGCGTACAGGGCTTTCGACGTTCCAGGGCATGGGCTACGGATCAAAGATTGTATTTCTATATAAGCTTTTCGCATCCCATGGTTAACTGGGAGGAAGATCTGGAAACATTTCCAAAAAAAGACGCCTTTGTTTTTGATAATCCTGATAATGAACCGCTTGTTGTAAAAATAGGAATTTCGGCAGTAGATATTGAAGGGGCTAAAAAAAACCTGGAGGCGGAAATAGGATCTAAAACTTTTGAACAGGTAAAAAAAGAGGCGCAGCAGATATGGGAGGCACAATTGGAAAAAATTGTGGTGGAAAGCGATCATTCCGATTATAAAACCAATTTCTATACAGCCATGTATCACACCATGATAGCTCCAAATATTTATCAGGATGTGGACGGGCGCTACCGGGGGATGGACTTAAAAATACATCAAACCCGGAACTTCGATTATTATACGGTTTTCTCTTTGTGGGATACATATAGAGCCGCTCATCCTTTATATACAATTATTGAAGAGAAAAGAACAAACGATTTTATCAATACTTTTTTAGCCAAGTATGACGAAGGAGGAATTATGCCTATTTGGGATCTTGCTGCTAATTACACCGGTTGTATGATCGGATATCACGCCGTACCTGTTATAGCAGATGCCTACCTTAAGGGAATAAGAGGTTATGACACGGAAAAGGCTTTTGAGGCTATGAAACACAGCGCAACCAGAGATAAGCTGGGGCTAAAATCGTATAAGACCTTAGGATATATTCCGGTTGAAGAAGAGAGCGAATCGGTGTCCAAAACCCTGGAATATGCCTATGACGACTGGACTATTGCTCAAATGGCAAAAGCCATGCATCTTGAAAATGACTATAAAAATTACTTACAAAGAGCTCAGTATTATAAGAATGTTTTTGATCCGGAATCTCAGTTTATGCGGGGTCGTTTTCGAAACACCTGGTTTGCCCCTTTCGATCCGTATGAGGTAAATTTCAACTATACCGAAGCCAATGCCTGGCAATACAGTTTTTATGTACCTCAGGATGTTTCAGGTTTTATACAGCTTCTCGGAGGAAAAAAAGCTTTGGAAACAAACCTTGATAAATTATTTACAGCCCAAACCGAAACATCCGGGAGAAATCAGGCAGACATAACCGGGCTTATCGGTCAATATGCTCATGGAAATGAACCGAGCCATCATATGGCCTATCTATATAACTATATTAATAAACCACATAAGACACAGGAAAAAGTACATCAAATCCTTACGGAGCTTTATCAGAATAAACCGGATGGAATTTCCGGAAATGAAGACTGCGGGCAGATGAGTGCCTGGTATATTTTTAGTTCGTTAGGTTTTTATCCGGTTACTCCCGGATCCAATCAGTATATAATAGGAACTCCATTGTTTGAAAAAGCCACTATTCGCATGGAAAGCGGTAAAGAATTTACCGTACGTGCTCACGATCTTTCAAATGCCAACAAGTACATTAAATCTGCATATCTCAACGGAAAGGCACTCAATAGAACTTATCTCACCCATCAGGAGATTACTCATGGCGGTGTTCTGGAATATTATATGACAAGCGCTCCGACCCAATGGGGCACTGGTGATGGGCAGGAACCTGTAAGCCGGATTAACGATCACCAAATTGTTCCGGTGCCCTTTATTGCCAGAGGAGATGTAGCCTTCAAAGAAAAAACAGAAATAGTATTAAAAAATGTTGACGAAGATGCCGCTATTTTTTACAGATTAAACAATAAAGATTTCGCACTTTATGAACAACCTCTTGTTATAACAAATCCGTGTATCCTTGAGGTATATTCAGAAAAAAAAGGGATACGCAGTGCATCGGTTAGAACCGAATTTCGAAAAATAGACCCTTTGGTGCGTATTAAGCTGGGTACCGAATATGCCAATCAGTACAATGCCGGAGGTAATAACGCCCTTATAGACGGTGTACTGGGCACTCAGGACTTCAGGACAGGCACCTGGCAGGGTTACTGGAATGAAGATGTCATGGCCACGGTTGACTACGGCCGGCAGCGTTCTATAAATACGGTAAAAGTTAATTTTTTACAAGACCAGCGTTCCTGGATTTTTTATCCGACCGAGGTGGTCTGTTTGCTCTCGAACGACGGAATTGAGTTTAAGCGTTTACCTCCTCAAAAAATAGATGCCGCCATTGCATCGGAAGCCGTTGAAATCAGAGAAATTCAGTTTAATATCCCTCAAACCAAATACAGGTATGTAAAGATCATTGCAAAAAAGCTGGGGGTTCTCCCTAAATGGCACCTGGGATACCCACACGACGGCAGAAGCTGGATTTTTGTGGATGAAATCACTGTACAATAATGCAATTTCCAATCTGCTTATTTCATTCTGAGCTATACCGGTATTGTGGTTGTATTGATAAACCATACACAAAAAAATAGTACCTTGAGTTCTTATTTATATAACACTTACCAAATAGAAATCAGAAATCAGAAATCAGAAATCAGAAATCAGAAATCAGAAATCAGAAATTAGAAATTAGAAATTAGAAATTAGAAATTAGAAATTAGAAATTTAAACATGGCCCAACCAAAATCCTATCGGACTTCTTTTATACTTCTTACCGTACTTTTTTTTCTATGGGGCTTTATAACGGTCCTGGTCGATTCTCTTATTCCGCGACTCCGGGAGTTATTTACGCTGAGTTACTTTCAGGCAGGTTTGGTTCAATTTGCCTTTTTCGGAGCTTATTTTATTCTCTCTATCCCCGCCAGTTATATCCTTTCCCGAATTGGCTATAAGCGCGGTATTATTTGGGGATTGCTCACTATGGCAGCCGGTTGCCTTTTATTTTATCCGGCAGCTTCATATCGTGTGTTCGGAATTTTTATGCTGGCCTATTTTACATTAGCGGGAGGAATGACTATTTTACAGGTGGCAGCCAACCCATATGTTGCTGTTCTTGGTTCGGAGGAAGGGGCTTCCAGCCGATTAAATTTATCGCAGGCCTTCAATTCGTTAGGAACGGCTATTGCACCTGCCATCGGTGCTTTGTTTATACTGAGCGATACCATTAAAACCGAATCTGAAATCGCATCTCTTTCCGATACTGCACGGGATGTGTATTTGGCATCGGAAGCAGCGGCGGTTCAAAAACCCTTTCTCGGGATTGCCCTGTTTATTGGCTTAATAGCCGTTATTTTCTTTTTTGCCAAGCTCCCCAGGCTTATCGGAGAAGAACAAACGGGAACATACACCCATGCGCTTAAAAACAAAAACCTCATGTTGGGCGTACTGGGTATTTTCTTTTATGTGGGCGCTGAGGTAGCCATTGGCAGCTATCTGGTTAATTACTTCCTGGATATGAATATGGTTGCTGTAATCAAGGAAAACGGATTTATGAAATCTATTGCCGAAGGCCTTCTCAATTCGGGCCTGGAGGTAAAAGATAACAAGGCCATTGTAGGTGTTTTTGTCACCTTTTACTGGTCCGGTGCCATGATAGGCCGATTTATCGGATCGTATCTTACCAGGGTCATAAGACCCGGGAAAGTATTAGGGATTTTTGCTTCGATGGCTATAGTACTCATCTTTATTTCAATTACTACTACCGGTTGGGTTTCCATGTGGAGTATTCTGGCTGTGGGCTTATTTAATTCCATCATGTTCCCCACTATTTTTACACTGGCTATAGACGGATTAGGCGATTTAAAACCCAAAGCATCCGGATTGCTCTGTACCGCTATTGTTGGAGGAGCCATTATTCCGCCGTTGTATGGCCTTCTTACGGATAACGTCGGGTTTAAACCAGCGCTTATTTTTATTATTTTCTGCTATGCTTATATTTTATTTTACGGTTATAAAAACTATAAAAAACTAACCCATGAAACGAAGAGCATTTCTTAAAAACACTTCGCTTACCGGTGCGGGGATTACCCTGAGCGGCATTACCGGTGCCTGTAAAGATCCAGGTGCGGAAAAAGTGGCCGTTGCGCCCGCAGACAACCCAGTTAAATTCCCTTTGGTGATCGCTACCTGGAATGTCAAGGAGGCTACTGCCAAAGCCTGGGAAGTCCTGCAAAATAACGGTTCGGCACTGGACGCGGTAGAACAGGGTTGCCGCGTAGAGGAAGCCAACGAAAAAGGGCAATCGGTAGGGAAAGGCGGGTTGCCCGACCGGGATGGAAATGTAACTCTTGATGCCTGTATCATGGATAGCGCTGGAAACTGCGGCTCGGTAGTATATCTAAAAAACATCACACATGCTGTTACGGTAGCTCGAAAAGTTATGGAAGAAACGCCCCATGTAATGCTCGCCGGGAGTGGAGCCGAACAGTATGCTTATGAACTGGGGTTTAAAAGAGAAAATCTGCTTACGGAAGCTTCCAAAAAAGCCTGGGAGGAATGGAAAATTAAAGCTGAGTATAAGCCTGTTATCAATATCGAAAATCACGATACAATCGGTATGCTGGCTATCGATAAAAACGGGAAGCTGTCCGGTGCCTGCACTACCAGCGGACTTGCCTATAAAATGGCAGGACGCGTGGGTGATTCGCCCATTATAGGCTCCGGATTATTTGTGGATAATGAAATAGGCGCCTGCGTGGCCACGGGACTTGGTGAAGAGGTGGTAAAAACCGTTGGAAGTTTTTTGGTGGTGGAGTTAATGCGGCAGGGAAAAACACCGCAACAGGCCTGTGAGGAAGCCATACATCGTATCGTTTCCAAACCTAATAGCCGCTATAAGGATTTTCAGGTGGGTTATATTGCCGTTAACAAAAAAGGAGAAACCGGCTATTTTTCCATTCATCCCGGATTCAGTATGACCAGGTTTGTACATGGGGAAAATGAGAATTTGGCATCGAAGTCTTTTCTTTAATTTCTAATTTCTGATTTCTGATTTCTGATTGTTATGTGTTTCCGGTAGAAAGATTCTATCGGGAGGTTTTTTTCTCTTAGTATATAACAAGTATTCGGTTACCGAACCAGCTTATGAAGTCTCTTCCTTTTTAACCAGTGTCTTAATAAAATAAGAAGGATACATCCCCGTATGTTTGTAAAAAGCCCGGGAAAAAGATTCCGTGCTGTTAAATCCGGCTTCCTCTCCGATGGCCTTTACCGAATATTTTCGAAGCTGTGAGTCTTTCTGTAGCCTCTCCAGTATATAATCGATTCTCAGGTCATTGATATAACTGGAAAAACGCTTCCCTTTATACCCGTTAACCACTTTTGACAAATAGGAAGAATTCGTGCCCAGGTCTTTGGCTACCTGGTTTTGGGTTAACTTATGAACAAGAAAGCGTTTCTCGCTTTCAAAAGTTTCGAGACGTGTTAAAATTCCCTGGATTACTATTTCCGGAATATCATACATCATTTTTTGCGTGGATTTCTCCTGAGGTACCCGGTTTTTGTTGAAAGCCATTTTTTTAAGTCTTTTTTTATAGGTTCGGTGTATTTTAAAACAGAGGAACGCTAAACAAAATGCCAGTAAAATCAATACTTTTCTCAGTAGTTTTGAGCGTTTGTTTTGCATTTTAAGCCCTGAAATAATCGCTTCTTTTTGTCTTATTAATTTAGGGGTATCGTACTTCTCGGCGATGCCTTTTAAAAGGTATTTCTGGTGGTCATTAATAATACTGTCCAGATACAGATATTTGTTAATATAATACAATTGCTTCTCCTGATCGTTTAGTTTTTTATAGTGATTTACCTGAATCTTATAAGCATCCAGTAACTCCTTAAAAGGGTCCCAGGTTACCTGAAAAATAGAATCTGCTTTTCGGAAATAAAGAGAAGTGCTATCCCAATTCTTTTTCCAGTCGTTAAATATTTTGGACATATAATAAAATGTAATTCCCAGGTCTCTACCCTTTTGATGAGGGAATGATTTATACAGGCTGTCCAGCGCATGTTTATATTGTTTTGTTTGATAAAAGGCTTCCCCGCTCAACCCTACAAAATCATAATAACTGAGTGAGTCTTTCTTCTTTAAAGTCTTCGGAATTCCCTGTTTTATATAAAAAATGGCTGAATCCGGCCTTTGGAGGTTTACAAATGATTTAGCAATCCCGTATAATTCGTAAATAAAATAATGATAGTATTCATCTTCCTGAAGTGCATGAGAGTTTCTAACTACATAATGCAGGTTTTCTTTTGACATTCTCAACGTATCTTCAAAAGCCCCGGATTCTATTTTAAGTGCAGCCATAAACGATTTTAATTGCATATTGAGATAAAAATCATTTCCGCTGTACCGGTCGGCAAGAGCACATAAATCTAAAACTTGTTTATAGTCTTTACGTACATAACATATGTATGCCTTTACCAGATAAGAATAGCAAATTAGTTTTCTGTCTTTATCGCTTTTAATGGAGTTAATAACGCTATCCGAAAATTTCAGAGCCTTCTTAAAATCCGGGGGTTCTCCTGCAATAAACAACCGGTTATATCCAGTGGCCCTTTCACTGGTATCGTGAATCCTTTTAGATTCCCGCATGTAAACCTCTGTGTAATCAGGAAATGGAGTGACATTATTTTTTGTCCCGGCCGGGTTGTTTAAACCATCAAAACTATAAAAAGACTTCTTTGGATATAAATATGGGTCCAAACAGTCATTCTCCCGGCCGGAAACTAAAATACAACCTAAAACAAAACACAAAAGCAAAATACTTCTGAATAGCTTTTTGATTCGGAAAATAAGCATCGTTTAATAAAAGAGCATAAAGAAACTATAAGAATATTCAATTATTATATATAATATAATTCTTACAAATATATTTAAAAAAAACAATTCCTTAGAAAATTCCTACATAAAATTAGAAAAGCTGATCTTATAATTTGAGGCTACTGAATATTATTTAGTGTTTTTGTGTGAATACGTACTGCCTCAGCATCCGTTTTAAAGAATACAGTTTTTGGAACATTCGGAAGCAGATCAAAAAAGTTGTCGTCAAACCTCCCTTCTGCATCCGAATAAAGCATTACATCCTTTTGTAATATCGCAGATAACAATTCCATTTGAAAACCGTTTTTTACTTTTTTTACAATTATTTGAATCCTGCCGGCAGTTAGCTCCAGGTTTTTGGGTTTATCAAAATAGAATGTACGCTCCCCGCCCTGAAATGAGCTTACCAGGACCGCCTTTTTCCTGGGGAAAGAGAGTTCTTTTACCGGTATTTGAAATACACGAACCGAGCTATTTCCCGGAATGGTAATTTGCTTTTTCAATGTCCAAAGTTCTTCGCCCGAGAAGTCCATAAGTTGTAACAACAAGGTGTCGGAAACGGCTTTCAGTTTATCATTTATTGCCCATACCTGTAAACTGTCTTTTTTCACTACAGGCGATATCAGTACCTCCGCAAAAGCATCCTGAGCTCTGTGGTGTAATGCTTTCCAGTTTCCGAGTCCGTCTATGCCCGCCCAGGACACCACCGGCCAGCAATCGTTTAACTGCCAGTACAAACTACCCATACAGGAAGGCATGGCCCGACGGTGCGCCTCCATACCCTTTCCTATTCCATAGGCCTGCAACAACTGGCTCACATACACATAATCTTCATCGCTATCCGGAACGGGGAAATCCCGTTCCATGTATTCTCTTATTAGCTGGAAACCCCTAGGGTGTTTTTGATGCGATCTGAACCGATCGTCGGTCACCGTAATACTATCTGAATCAATTGCGTATTTAATAGCTTCAAAGGAAGGAAATGCCTGAAAGCCAAATTCACTCATAAACAAGGGTATTTTTTCTTCAAAATGTTCAAAGGGATACGCGTCGTGCCATACCCACCAATCGTGGGCATCTCCTTCGGTTAAATAGCGTGCATCACCCCTCCCGTATTTAGGAGAGCTTTCCCAATACGTAACCCCATCACCCAGCATTTCAACAGTTTTAGGGAGAATTTCCCGGAACACCTGTTCATAATGCTTCCATATCCGGCTTTTTTGCTCATCGCTTTTTCCGGCCTGCCACCCCCATCGATCCCATCCTTCTGCACTTTCGTTGTTTCCACACCACAAAGCAATACTGCAATGATTTCTTAATTTTCTCACATTTTCAACGGCTTCCTGCTCCACATTGTTTAAAAATTCCTGATCGCCCGGATACATAGCACAGGCAAACATAAAGTCCTGCCACACCAGTACTCCCTGTTCATCACATAAATCGTAAAAAACATCCTCTTCGTAAATTCCTCCGCCCCACACGCGAAGCATATTCATATTGGCAGCCACAACATCCTTTATAAGTTGTTCGTAATCGTCTACACTCACTTCAGACTGAAAGCTGCTTTGCGGAATATAATTAGCTCCTTTCATAAATACGGGAATCCCATTCAATTTAAAATAAAATGCTTTCCTTCCCGCTTCTTCCTCGTTAACCAGTTCAATAGTCCTAAGCCCCTTTTTAAAGGTCTTTTTAAAATACAATTTGTTTTTATCAAATACGCTTATTCCTATATTGTACAAATAAGGTGTTCCCAGATTATGCGTCCACCACCACTGCGGATTAGTGATTTCAAACGGCACCTCGTAAGTTACCTTACCCTGAACGAGTTGCATGGTATTAGACGAGGCTGTTTTCCCATTAACCGTTACTTCCATGGTTACTTCTCCGGGCAGATTGCTTTCAATAGGGATTTCCGCCGTAAGCAACGCATGCTCATTACTCATTTTATCCTGCCGGATAAATACATCTTCTACATTGAGTTCATCCCAGCTTTCCAAATACACGGGACGCCATATTCCGGAAGTAATAAAAACCGGGCCCCAATCCCACCCGTAATGAAACTGCGGTTTTCGCGTAAATACACGGTTACCTTCCGGCAATTCGTAATACAGGGCATTCTTTTTTGCCTCTTCAATACGCGTCGGGTTTTTAAAGAGGATGCGCAGGTTGTTCGCCTCTTTTACAACCGATTTAATATCGGTTTGCCAGGGGCGGAAAGCATTATCGGTTTTCAGAACCAGGCTGTCGTTTACATAAACTTCTGTATAGGTATCCAAACCGTCAAAATTCAATCGGATGTGCTGTTTTCCCAAAATCTCTTCATCCAATTGAAAATCCGTTTGGTATTCCCAGTCCGTTTCTGAAATCCACTGCAGCTGCAATTCATTATTCCTGACGAACGGATCCGGAATGCGCTTATTTTTTTTGAGGTCCATATGTACATTCCCGGGAACCGAGGCAGGCATCCAAAGTGTATCGTTCACAGTCCGAAACTCCCAGGATTTAGTAAGAAAGTGCACTTGTGTCATTGTTTTTTTCTTGGAGCAGGCCATCAGCAAACCTAAAACAAACACTGCCAGAACCCATCGTTGTATCATCTTCCAAAAATAACGATTTATATGAATCATTAGGCGTATACATTTCTGGACGGTTCAAAACATTTATGTACATTTACTAACTACATAAACCATAAGATCTATGTCAAACAAAAAACGCCTTTTTTTACTGGATGCCTATGCATTGATTTTTAGAGGATATTACGCTTTTATTAAGAATCCAAGGATCAATTCGAAGGGAATGGACACCAGTGCTATAATGGGATTTATGAATTCGCTCCTGGATGTAATTAAACGAGAGCGTCCGGATCATCTGGCCGTATGTTTTGACAAAGGAGGAAGTGTGGATCGCCTGGAACTTTTTGAAGCGTATAAGGCTAATAGAGATGAAACTCCCGAAGCCATAAAGATTGCCGTTCCCTATATTGAAAAAATCCTACAGGCTATGCATATTCCTATCCTTTTTAAGGAAGGCTACGAAGCAGATGATATTATAGGTACGCTGGCCAAACAGGCGGAAAAGCAGGAGTATATAACCTATATGGTTACTCCCGACAAAGACTTTGCACAATTGGTAAGTAATAATATTTTTATGTATCGCCCGGTTTTTGGAGGAGGATACGAAACCTGGGGAATTCCCGAAGTACAGAAAAAATTTGAAGTGGAACGGCCCGAGCAGGTAATTGATTTCCTGGGTATGATGGGGGATTCCGTTGATAATATTCCAGGACTTCCCGGTGTGGGTGAAAAAACCGCTAAGAAGTTTATTCAACAGTTCGGAAGTATGGAAGGGCTCCTGGATAATACCGATCAGCTCAAGGGAAAAATGAAGGAAAAAGTAGAAGCGAATGCCGAGCTGGGTTTACTTTCTAAAAAACTGGCCCGGATTATGCTGGATGTTCCTGTGGAATTTCACGAAGAAGATTTCGAGCTCAATACGCCCGATATTGAAAAAGTAAAAGATATATTTCAGGAGCTGGAATTTCGCAGATTAACCGAAAACTTTGTAAAAACCTTTAGTCAGGAAGAAACCGCTGCCGCTCCCAAAACTCCGGCAGCAAGCACAAATCCGGGAAGAACAGCCGCCACAAACGCAAACGGCCAGTTTGATCTGTTTGCAACGCCTGGTGCCGGAACCACGTCAACGGCATCCGCCGAATCCGGTTATAAAACCATTGGCAATACACCGCATCACTATCAGTACATAGACACTTCCATGGGAAGGAGACTATTGTTAGATATGTTAATGAAACAGCCGAGTGTTTGCTTTGATACGGAAACCACCAGTATAAAATCACTCGAGGCCGAATTGGTCGGAGTAGCCTTCTCCTGGGAAGTTGGAAAAGGATATTACGTGTTTATTCCCGAAATACAGGAAGAAGCCCAGCAAATTATCGATGAGTTTCGTCCTTTTTTTGAGAGTGAAACCATAGAAAAAGTAGGGCAAAATTTAAAATATGATATCAAAGTACTTTCCAACTATAACATCCCGGTAAAAGGCCCTTTGTTTGACACCATGATTGCGCATTACCTGATTAATCCCGATATGAGGCATAATATGGATGTGTTGGCGGAAACTTATTTAAATTACCAACCCGTTTCTATTACCGAACTTATTGGAAAAAAGGGTAAAAATCAGGGGTCCATGCGGGATGTGGCCCTGAATAAACAAACCGAATACGCCGTAGAGGATTCGGATATTACCCTGCAATTAAAACAACTCTTTGCAAAGGAAATGGAATCCGGAAAGGTCACAAAGCTTTTTCAGGAAGTGGAAGTGCCGCTTATTAATGTCCTTTCGGGAATGGAAGTGGAAGGCATCCGGGTTGATACCGGGTTTCTGCAAGGATTATCAAAAGAATTCAGCGCCGAAGCAAATGTATTGGAACAGGCTATTTACAATCAGGCCGGTGAGACCTTTAACCTTGCCTCTCCCAAACAATTAGGACCCATTTTATTTGATAAGCTTAAACTGGTTGACAAGCCCAAAAAAACTAAAACGGGTCAATATTCAACTGCGGAAGATGTACTCTCCTACCTGGCCAAAGATCACAAAATAGTGGCCGATATATTGGAGTGGCGTCAATTAAAAAAGCTCATAAGCACCTATGTGGATGCACTTCCCAATGAGGTGAATCCGAAAACGGGAAAGGTACACACCGTTTACAGCCAGGCTGTAGCTGCTACCGGGCGATTAAGCAGTAATAATCCAAACCTCCAGAATATTCCCATCCGAACAGAACGGGGTAGGTTAATCCGGAAAGCTTTTGTTCCCAGAAGTGATCATTTCACTTTGCTTTCGGCAGATTACTCGCAAATAGAACTCCGTATTATTGCGGCACTTAGCCAGGAAGAAAACATGATCAATGCTTTCCGAAATGGCGAAGATATCCACGCGTCTACGGCGGCAAAAGTATTTAATGTTCCTATCGATGCGGTAACACGCGAACAACGTGGCAATGCAAAAACCGTAAATTTTGGGATTATATATGGCGTTTCTGCCTTCGGACTGAGTAATCAAACGTCTCTTAACAGAACGGAAGCCAAAGAACTGATTGACACCTATTACCAGACATACCCTAAACTGCGTAGTTATATGAACGGGCTCATTGATTTTGCACGCGACCACGGTTATGTGGAAACCGTATTGGGCAGGCGACGTTACCTCAAGGATATTAACTCCCGTAATGCTGTGGTAAGGGGAGCCGCCGAACGCAATGCCGTAAATGCACCTATTCAGGGAAGTGCCGCTGATATTATTAAACTGGCTATGATTAGCATTTACAACAAGCTTAGCAGCGGAAACTACAAAACCAAAATGTTGCTTCAGGTACATGATGAACTGGTATTCGATGCACATAAGGATGAGTTGGAGGATGTTAAGCTGCTTATCCGGTCGGAAATGGAAAATGCCTATACCCTTGCGGTACCCCTGGTAGTTGAAATGGACACCGGCAATAACTGGCTTGACGCTCATTAGAAATAAAATATTTTACCAGGCTCCCGGCGGCTTATAAAATTTTCCATATTACTGCGCCTTTCCAGTTTCTATTCAAATAATTAAATGCAAAACATTTATTCACGATGGAAAATGAAAACTGTTGATAATGGTTTTTAGTAATTTTGATAAAATGGTGGAAATAGCTTTCACCTAAAACCCATCACGATTTTGTTTTATGATTACAACGCCTACTTTATTACTTGATGAAAAAAAGTGTAAAGAGAATATTCATCGTATGGCGGCAAAAGCCAAGCGTGCAAATGTCGCATTTCGCCCGCATTTCAAAACACATCAATCATTGGAAATAGGAAGGTGGTTCAAAGATGTCGGAGTTCGTAAAATAACCGTTTCTTCGGTGTATATGGCCACCTATTTCGCTCAGGAATGGAACGATATCACCATTGCTTTTCCGGTAAATATTCGGGAAATGAATGCCATTAATGAGTTGGCAAAAAGAATTACCCTAAATTTATTAGTGGAAAATGAAACCGGATTGCAGGCCCTCTCCGAACAGCTCACCGCTTCCGTTAATTTATTTTTAAAAATAGATGTAGGCACTCACCGAACAGGGATACAGCCCGACCGCACTGATTTTATTGAAAAATTACTTGATATCATACAGGCAGATCCAAAACTTACTTTTAAAGGATTTCTCGGGCATTCCGGGCATACCTATCAGTGCAGAAATACCGGAGATATTCAAAGAGTACATCATAATAGCCTGGAGATCATGAAGGCACTTAAAGATAAATATAAACCCATGTATCCCGGTGTAATTACATCAATAGGCGATACGCCCGGTTGCAGTGTGGCAAATTACTTTACCGGTATTGATGAAATACGCCCGGGTAATTTTGTTTTTTACGATGTGATGCAGCTTCAGATAGGCTCATGTGCGGTTTCCCAGATTTCGGTTGCAATGGCTTGTCCTATTGTGGCTATCCATCATGAGCGCTCTGAAATTGTGGTTTACGGAGGAGGTGTTCATTTTTCAAAAGATCGTATGGAAGATCAGGGAAAAACCATATTCGGCAGGGTTGTAAAAAAAACCGAAAGCGGATGGGGTGATATAATTCCGCATATGTATGTAAAAAGTTTATCGCAGGAGCACGGTATTATTTCGGTTCCCGAAGAACTTATAAATTCGTATGTAATAGGCGATTATTTAATTCTTCTCCCGGTACACTCATGTATGACCGTTAATTTAATGAAAAACTACCTGACCACAGACGGCCGCTGTATTTCAAAATTAAAATAACCTTTCAAATATTATGGACATAAAGAAATTAGTACAAGTCTGGTTTAAAAAATGGGAAGAAGGCAATTTTCTTCAACTGCCCATTTCCGAAAACTTTACACACACCAGCCCTTATGGGATTATTAAAGGAAAGGAATCGTATATTAACCTTGTTGATGCCAACAAGGATAATTTCCTCGGGTATCGGTTTGATATTCATGATGAGATCTATGAAAAAAACAAAGCCTGTGTTCGCTATACGGCCATTCAGGGTGATTTTAAATTAGATGTGAGTGAATGGTATTTTATGAAAAACAAGAGCCTCGATCAAATTATATCCTACTACAATATTGAAGGTGAGGTAAGTGATGACAGAAAACTTTCCAACCCTGAGGAATATGAAAAGAACATGTAAGGTATTTGATTTTGTTTAAGTCTCTCTTTATAAATTTCTATACCTTCGTTTTGTTCCATAAACAACATTCGGAAACCAATACGTTGAATAACCGGAAAACCCATGCCCTTAACTCCTGAAATAAAAAAATATATCGATACTAGTGTCCTTTGCTGGCTGGCCACCGTTTCTGCCGAAAACCAACCCAACGTTTCGCCGAAAGAAGTGTTTGACTATTATGGAAACTACATTATCATTGCAAATATTGCCTCTCCGAATTCCGTTAAAAACATCAAACATCATAACAAGGTATGCCTTAGTTTTATTGATATTTTAATCCAAAAAGGGTATCAGTTAAAGGGTACGGCTTATCTTATCGAAAAGCAGGATCCGGATTTTCCCGATATGTATAATCAATTGCTGAAAATCACCGAAGGGAAATTCCCTTTTTCCACGATTATAAAAATAGAAGTAGACCATATAAAGCCCATTATTGCTCCCTCTTATATTATATATCCCGAAACCACCGAGCAGCAGCAAATAGCAAGCGCAAAGAAAAGATACGGCCTGTAATCCGCTTGTTAAGACCTGCACTTCTGATATGGTTGTTCAGTTTCTTAGTTATAAGACAATTACATTTTAAAAAAAAAAGAAATGTATATTTTTACCTCTTTAAAATGTAAGCCATAAAAACACATTCTGAAATTTCAAAAGACCATATAGGTCGTATTAACAAGGCCCTTCTTTTTATTGATCAACATCTGGAAGGTAGGTTAAACCTTGAAATTGTTTCGGGGATTGCACATTATTCCCCATTTCACTTTCATCGGATTTTTAAGATTATAACCGGTGAACCTCTCAATACTTATATTACCAGAAAGCGCATTGAAAAAACAGCTTCTCTTCTTTTCAGGAGAAAGGACCTTACACTCGCGGATATCTATACCCGATATGGGTTTCACAGTAACGCTTCCTTTTCCAGAGCCTTTAAGAAATATTACGGTTTAAGTCCTTCCGAATTCAGAAACATAAGTCCCGGAAAATATAGCAAGATATGCAAAGAAGATAGCAAGAATGGACAAAAGTCCGGGCTTTTTCAGGAATACATTTGTAATCTAAATAATCTTAAAAACTGGATTACAATGAATGCAACAATCAAAATCGAACAAACTCCTGAAATGGAAGTTGCCTTTATCACCCATATCGGTGAAAAAGGGCTGGCAAATTCCTTTAATAAATTAATGGCCTGGGCTCGTCCTTTAGGACTTATGGATCATCCTGATCTAAAAATGGCAACCATTTATCACGACAGCTTTAAAATTACCGAAGCATCTAAAGTACGAATGAGCGCGTGCATTATTCTGAATAGCCCGGTTAAAGCAGTTGGGGAAATAGGGTTGACGTCCATTAGGTCAGGGAAACATATCGTGGCCAGATATGAAATAAGACCGGAAGAATTTGAAAAAGCCTGGAGCGGATTATTTGTATGGATGAACGAAAACGGATATCAAAAAAGAGACAGAGATCCTTTCGAAATTTATCACAACGATTTTAACCAGGATCCACAAAGAAAATGTATTGTAGATTTTTATATCCCTGTTGAATAAAGCTCTGTGAATTTTAATTTTTCTTGCGTTTTGTAAAGGGATTAACAAGGCTAAAAAACCATTTTGCTTTGTTAATCCTTTCTTAATACATCTTGATTTCAACATAGTTTTTTATATTTTCATTCGCAATACCAATCAAAACCCAATTACTCATTCTTGAGTGAAACTCCTATGAAATATTTTAACGAACGTCTTTTTATATTATGCCTTTTCATTTTATTCACGGCCTGTAAAAATAACAGCCGTGAAATACCAGAGGTTGTTGCCGATCCTGTGAATTTGGATAGTGTACCTCCATTGCCTGCACTGTTTTCGGAAGGATTTATTTCCACGAGACTTTACGAAAGAGATATGGCCATTGCTCCGGACGGAAGTGAATTTATGTATACACTGGGCAATTATAATCAAACACAACGCTGTTTGGTAGTTGTTAAGAAAGAAAATAATAGCTGGGGAAAGAAAAACATTGTGTCTTTCTCGGGAACATACAATGATATAGAACCCTTTTACGCTCCTGACGGGAAACAGCTTTTCTTTGCCTCGAACCGGCCTCTTGACAGCCTTTCCGAGAGAAGAGATTACAATATTTGGGTATCGCAAAAACACGAAGATACATGGAGTCGTCCGAAGCCATTATCTAAAGTGATCAATACGGAGGGAGATGAATTTTACCCTTCCGTCAGCAAAAACGGAACCCTTTATTTCACAGCTACCCGTAGCGACGGAATTGGGCGGGAAGATATTTTTGTGAGTCGATATGAAAATGGTGTTTACCAAAATCCAGTGCCGCTGGATGAAAAAATTAATTCCAGTACTTTTGAATTTAATGCCTACATAAGTCCCGGGGAAGATCTCCTGGTTTTTAGTTCGTTTGGAAGGGAAGACGGCCTGGGCGGAGGCGATCTGTATTACAGTGTTAAAGACAGCGTGGGAAACTGGATGACGGCCCAAAACATGGGTACCACAATTAATTCGGAAAAATTAGATTTCTGTCCGTTTATCGATTTTAACTCCGGCAACTTTTATTTTACCAGTAACCGGCAGAGAACAGATGTTGTAAAGATCGATTCGGTTTCTCAACTGGAAAGTTTATCGAATAGCGTTTTAAACGGAATGGGAAATATTTACAGAGTTGATATAAATACATTGGGAATACTCCAATAACCCACTATTTCCAGGGCATATCAAGTGTTAAAGCCCTTCGCCATCAGTAAGGAACTACAGGTGTCCACGACTCAGCCTAGTAAACAGCGGTTATATGCGAGTGCTATTCCTTTGTGTTTTTATCGGTGCTTTTCCATCTTTTCAATCCTTTTCTCAAACATGTTGTTCGGGCGGAATTCCTTTATCCAACAACCTGGGTTTAGCTTCAGCGGAAAAAGGCACCGTGCTTGTCGGAATTCATTACGATTACAACCATTTAAATACACTTAACGACGGAACTGTGACGCTGGATGATAATTCACGGTTAAGAATTACGCATTCGGTTTTATTAAATGCAGGATATTCTATAACAAACCGGCTTTCCGTAGAAGGCCTGTTTACCTGGATCAATCAACGGAGAAATATTACACAGTTTGGAAACAGTACGCTCAGCAACACCTCCGGTTTAGGAGATGCGGTACTTCTCTTAAAATACGATTTTCCCAATGCGCTGGGTGAAAGCAGTTCTATACGTCTGGGAGTCGGAGCTAAAATTCCGCTGGGATCTTCTACGGAAGTCAATGACCAGGGAATTACCTATAATGCAGATTTACAGCCAGGCAGTAATGCCTGGGATATTATTTACTGGGCTTCTCTCTCAAAGAATTTCACTTTTCGTCCAACCTTAACTTTTTCTTCCCGGCTTGTTTACAGAGATACGGGAACTAATGACTCGTATTTAGGTACTACCACTTATAAGTTTGGCAATGAACTTCAGGCATTTCTAAATTTTTCCGATCAATTTCTGCTATTCAATGCGGTAACCAATCCCGGTGTATCCGTAAAATACAGAAATGCCCAGCGGGATAAAACTGGAGGATTTGATTTACCCAATACCGGAGGGGAATGGATATTTCTCATTCCCGGTTTTGGTATGAATATTACGCCAAATCTCAGCTTCTCAACCAAATTTGAGATACCCTTATACAGCAATGTCGATGGAACCCAGCTAACGCCTACCTATAGATTAACTACGGGATTATTGTACCGGATTCCGAGAAAAACAAAACTGAATCCCATAAACCAATCGTTATGAAAAAAACACATTTTTTCCTCGCTTTTGTCTTGTCTTTTTCTATGATCGCCTGTAGTGACGGAGGAGACCCTTCGGAAGGGACTTCCGGCCCCGGTGGTTCTCCAGGCGGACAAAACCCCTCGGGTTCCGGAACCTGGTCGATTCCTGTATCTCAGGTAGTTGACGGAGGGCCTGGGAAAGATGGAATTCCATCAATTGATACTCCTGTTTTTGTAAAAGCTAATGAAGCCGGAGCCGCATTTTTAAATGATGATGACCTCGTTATCGGGGTGCTTATCGGATCGGTTGCCAGAGCATACCCTCATACCATTCTGGACTGGCATGAAGTAGTTAACGATGAGATACAAAATGAGGTTTTTACTGTTTCCTACTGCCCCCTAACGGGGACAGCTTTTGGGTGGGACCGAACCATTAATGAAACCCCTACTACCTTTGGAGTTTCCGGTTTGTTATATAATGCCAATCTCATTTTATACGATAGAAATACAGATAGCAACTGGTCTCAGCTTCTTCAGGAATGTGTAAATGGCAGCCTGCAAGGGTCCGTGCCGCAAAATATCAATATTGTGGAAACCAATTGGAAAACCTGGAAAACGCTCTATCCTGATTCGGATGTTTTAAGCTTAAATACCGGGTTCTCCAGGAATTATAACGTATATCCCTACGGTTCCTATAAAACGGATAATGCCCTTATTTTTCCAGTGGCAAAACTGGATGAGCGCCTGCATAAAAAGGAAAGAGTATTTGCTATCCTGGATAAAAGCACTTCAAAAGCATATCGATTTAGCAATTTTTCCGGCGGAAAGCATATCAGAGAAAGTTTACATGCCAAAAATATTTTAATCGTTGGAAATGAGACTCTTATTAAAGCTTTTGAATTAAATGCTTCTCAGGAAAGCCTGGAATTCCAATACGCACATACCAATTCGGATGTTTTCTTCAAAGATCATGAAGGAAACGAATGGTCTGTTTTTGGTAAAGCGCTAACGGGTTCCAGAGCCGGTGAGCAACTAACCCCCGTTAATTCTGTGGTGAGTTACTGGTTTGCTTTAAGTTCTTTTTATAATAATATTGAACTTTACACCGACTAAATATAGTACCGTGCTCTGTTAAAACAGGAATCTATAGGTTGCTTTGATCAGGAATATATTATCGGGCTGGCCTTTTACGATCTGATCATCCAGGCTTTCAAATAAAGAATCTGCGGGGTTTCCCGATCCGCTGATTCCCTGCGACCATACAAAAAACAATTCGCTCCCCGGAATATATTCCCAGCGTACCACCAGATTAGAACGGAATTGTACGAATGAAAAGTCAGGATTCCCAAAAGTATAATCGATAGTCCCGTTTACATCTTCATCGATCTCATAGATGTCATCAACCGAATTATAGTTTAATTGTGTATTACTATACGGCGTAAAACGATTCTCAAAATTCCTTGCCTGTGCATTCTTTATGGTTTTGAAATTCATATAACGCCCTCTTGAAATAAAAGGCTGCCCCCAGTATTGGATGGTGAGATTTGGATTAACCGTATAATTTACGCGTAGAGACATACTTAGTGTTCGTTGTTCGATCTTAGCATTAATGTATTTCGTATCTGTATCTGTTTCCACATTACTAACAAATTGCAATTTGTCATTGTTTATATTATACGAAGGATTTACGGAAACTCGCAGGGCATCCATGGGCCTGTAGGTTATCCCTCCACCTATATTGAAAAAGTTAAACGAGTTGTCTGTTGCCTTTCCCCCATTGTGAAACAGATTCAACCTTACTTTTTTACGATTGTCGGTTCCAACACTATTCCAATAGTTTACAAAGGGAGAAATCCTCAGTCGGGGACCTCCCCGTAATGCAAAATTTGAATGCCGTACGGGCCGGTAGTTGAATCCAATATTTCCAAACCAATTATTCTGGAAATTAGCCCAACTATTAACGTTCCACTGTAATAAATTATGATTCCCGTCAAAATCCCATGCACTCCAGTGGTTATAATTTATTCCCAGCGTTCTGAATATTCCCTTGGGTTTCAGAATCCTATACCCCACCCAGGTATAATGTCTTAAATCATCGGCCTGTCTTTGAAAGCCCAGGTCGTTTAATTCCAATTCGGGAGATCTCCATGTAAATCCACTTTCAAAGCGCCAGCTTCCATTTGCCGCTTTTCCAATTTGAATATTTCCTCCGGTTCCGGTCAGGGAAGTACGATTCGGATCTACTTCTACATGAGCGGCATCGACCCTGTGAAATAAATGCCTTTGCGATTCCTGTGTAGCCTGTATAGCTTCCTTGCTTCCCTGAACTCTGCTAAAAACCAAATTTCCTCCAACATACCAGGCTCTGTTTTTCCATTGATGTTTAAAGTCCAGACCTCCTGTATACGCAGACTTATGTAAAAAATCAAGATTATCGGTCAGATTCCTATTGGTAGCCGTAAAAATACCTCCGATAAACGTGTTCTGATTGTTAAAATCTTTTTGTAATCTGCTTACCAAATAATTGGTAAAGGGCTCGACGAGTTCTTCCCGACGATCTCCGGAGTTATCTATTTCGGCATATTCTTTTGAGGTCATACTTTCCAGGAGCCCGATAGACCATCCGTTTCTTGTTTTTCCGCTGAATTTTGCCGCCCCTAAAATAGTAGTGTTCTGAGGTTGGTTGACAAATTCGCCGTCCTGTGTGTCGGGATATCCCTGCGGGCTTCTTCCAATTCTCCTTGAAAAAAACAAATTGTCAAAACCAAAGGTATTGCCGGCCATGGAATTGGAAAACCGATAATCAAAAATATTTTTATTCTCAACAAAAAAAGGACGTTGCTCATTAAAAAAGATCTCAAACCCATCGAGTGTGATCGACGAAGGGTCGGCCTCCACCTGACCAAAATCCGGGTTAATGGTTAAGTCCAGTGTAAGGTCGTTGGTGATCCCGATTTTTGCATCGACACCTCCATTAAGTTTAACATCGCTTCCATCTCTAAAAGGGTTTCCGGGTTCTTCCGGGTAGGTTTCCAATTGAGCCACTCCAAAGGGCTGGATTTCCAATTGTTTCTGCGGTTCCAGATCAATCAGGCCATGTAATTCACCCATCTCACTTACCCAGCCCGGTGCATCGGCTGCAACCGGTTGCCACAGTGAGCGCTCTTCATTTCTAAAAAACCGTCGGTTAACCTGAAGTCCCCAGATTTGTTCTTTAGCATTTCCGAAACGCAATTGGGTAAAGGGTATTTTTAATTCGGCCGTCCATCCTTCATCGTCAATATTGGTCCTGGTATACCAAATAGGGTTCCAGCTACCATCCCAGTTATTCCCGTTATTTGAGATAAACTCATCACCTTTTACTCCCGCTGCCGTGACATTAAAGGAAAAACCCGTACGAAGATCGTGGTAACTATCGAAGTTTATTTCTATCCAATCGCCATTAAATCCGTCTCTCCGCGACAGGCGTTTTACAATTTTATCCGGTTCATCGTCATACATACGAATGGCCATATAAATATTTTTCCTGTCGTATATAATCTTAAATTTTGTTTGATAGCTGGGTGGTGTATCGGCATCCGGGCGCCATTGGGTAAAATTGCTTTGCCATTCTACAATATCCCATATATCATCATTCAATAATCCGTCTATTTCGGGCGGAGCATTCTGACCTATGGATTTTGTAACATAAATTCGTTTCGTTTTTGTGCTTGATGAAATACTGTCCTGACTACGTGCGAAAATAAATGAAAATACAAATACCGCACTGACAATGGTGGTTTTAAGAGTCATATTAAAGGTTAGGTTGTTTGGCTTAAAGACATCAATTTAACGGCTTAGTTACACTATCAACAGGTATTTAATAAAAAATTAACATCCCTTCGCGGGCTTTAACGTATCATTATATTTTTATTAACAACGCATCTAACGATTTAGGGGTTGTATTTACCAAAACAAAATAAGCTGGGAGGTATATTAAAATATTAGTATACTGCTATTTGCATTTACAATTTATAGTTGTACATTTGCACCCCGTTTCTCGTCCCCTGATTGGGAAAAGAGATGGGAATGGAATGTTTAATATTTAAATCAGTTAGTGTGGATACATTAAGCTACAAGACGATTTCGGCAAACAAGGCTACTGTTGACAAACAATGGGTAGTGGTTGATGCTGAAGGACAAAATCTGGGCCGTATGTCTTCGAAGGTAGCCAAGCTGCTAAGAGGCAAGTACAAGCCTAATTTTACACCACACGTTGATTGCGGAGATAATGTAATTATTATCAATGCTGAAAAAATCAACTTAACCGGAAATAAATGGAATGACAAGCAATATGTGCGTCATACCGGGTATCCGGGTGGTCAAAGAGTGCAAACGGCACAACAGGTTTTTGATAAAGACCCTGCCCGTTTGGTTGAAAAATCTGTTAAAGGAATGTTGCCAAAGAACAAGCTTGGATCGCAACTATTCCGTAACCTAAAAGTGTATGTAGGATCGGAGCACGCACACGAAGCTCAAAAGCCTACTGCTATTAACTTAAACGATCTTAAGTAATGGAAGTAATTCATAAAATTGGCAGAAGAAAAACTGCGGTTGCACGTATTTATGTTTCCAAGGGAAAAGGGAACATCACGATCAACAAAAAGGACCTGGAAAACTACTTCCCTACCGCGACATTACAGTACAAAGTAAAACAGCCGTTGAATTTAACAGACAATGCTGATGCTTTTGATATAAAAGTAAATGTTTTTGGTGGAGGTATTACCGGTCAGGCAGAAGCAATTCGTTTAGCTATTTCACGTGCACTTTGCGAAGTTGATGCTGAAAACAGAGCCGTATTAAAGCCGGAAGGTTTATTAACCAGAGATCCAAGAATGGTAGAGCGTAAAAAATTCGGTCAGAAAAAAGCGCGTAAGAAATTCCAGTTCTCTAAACGTTAATTCGTGCATTATTGCACCTCGTTCATTTATTATTGAAATTTTAAAACAAAGTTGCCGTTGTCCGTCAACAGCGGAATTTAGTTTAGCATCCAAACGGTAGAGGCCCATATAAAATGGCCACTTTATTGTTGCTAAATCAACGGAACGTAAACTATTACACAAAATGGCAAACAACATAGAAGTCAAAGACTTACTCGATGCAGGTGTACACTTTGGTCACCTCACAAGAAAATGGAATCCCAATATGGCTCCCTATATCTACATGGAGCGAAACGGTATCCACGTTATTAATCTTTATAAAACAGCAGCTAAATTAGAAGAAGCTGGCGAAGCGCTTAAAAAAATTGCGGCTTCCGGCAGAAAAATATTATTTGTTGCTACTAAAAAACAGGCAAAAGATATCGTTGCTGATAAAGCAGGCGCTGTGAATATGCCTTATATCACGGAGCGTTGGCCCGGAGGTATGCTTACTAATTTTGTTACAATTAGAAAAGCCGTTAAAAAAATGACTGCGATAGACCGCATGAAAAAAGACGGAACCTTCGATACGCTGTCCAAGAAAGAAAAATTACAAGTAGATCGTCTTCGTGCCAAACTGGAAAAAAACCTTGGATCAATTTCAGATATGACACGTTTACCCGGGGCTCTTTTTATTGTTGATACCATGAGAGAGCACATTGCAGTGAAAGAAGCACAAAAATTAAACATTCCAATCTTTGCAATGGTAGATACAAATTCAGACCCAAGAGAAGTGGATTATGTAATTCCTTCAAATGACGATGCTTCAAAGTCTATTGATAAAGTTCTTTCATTAGTTACCTCAGCTGTAGCCGAAGGTTTATCTGAACGCAAAGCAGGTAAGGAAGCTGAGAAAAAGGAAGAACCTAAAATGGAGGAAAAAATAGCAAAAGCTAAAAAGGTTTCAGCTAAAAAAGTAGCTACGACGACTCAGGAAGAAGAATAAAAATTTTGAATAACACTTAAGAACAGCAATACGGTTGTTCAACTAAAAAAGGAGATAATAAAATGGTAAAGATTACCGCAGCAGAAGTTAATAAATTAAGAAAAACTACGGGCGCAGGTATGATGGACTGCAAAAATGCGCTTGTTGAAGCAGAGGGAGATTTTGAAAAAGCAATTGAGATTTTACGTAAAAAAGGTCAAAAAGTTGCAGCTAAGAGAGCCGATAGAGATTCCTCTGAAGGAGCTGTTATTGCCAGAGTAAACGATGGTAATACCGCGGGAGTAATTGTATCGCTGAATTGCGAAACCGATTTTGTTGCTAAAAACGAATCTTTTGTAAATCTGGCAAAAGACCTTGCCGAATTGGCATTGAACTATGCTTCAAAAGAGGATTTCATGGAAGCCGATTACAATGGTTTAAGCGTAGCCGAAAAGCTTACGGAACAAACCGGAGTTATCGGTGAGAAAATTGAAATAGGTGCTTTTGCAAGGTTGGAAGCTCCTTATGTGGGATCGTATATTCACGCAGGAAATAAAATTGCCACCATGGTAGGCCTTTCTGCAAAAGTAGATGGTGCCGATGTTGCTGCAAAAGACGTTGCCATGCAAGCTGCCGCTATGAACCCTGTAGCTCTTGACGAAGCAGGTGTTGATCAATCGGTAATCGATAAGGAAATCGAGATCGCTAAAGATCAATTAAGAGCAGAAGGAAAGCCCGAGGCAATGCTTGAAAATATTGCTAAAGGAAAGCTCAAACGTTTCTTTAAAGATAATACTCTGATTAATCAGGCATTCATCAAAGATTCGAAAGTAAGCGTTGGCGATTATGTAAAATCGGTTAATGCAGATCTTAAAGTAGTTTCTTTTGAGAGAATAGCACTGAGCTAAAACTACGTTTATATATCATATAAAAACCGCTTCTGATTGAAGCGGTTTTTTATTTTCAAGAGTATTCCGAACCATAGACAAAGGTAATTTTCACTATTTTTGCTGCAACAAAATTGAAAATATCTTATTTTCGTTGCAAACTCATCAAAACCAGGCAATGCAATACAAGAGAATTTTATTAAAACTAAGCGGTGAAGCTCTCATGGGTGACCGCCAATACGGTATCGATCCAATGCGTTTGGCAGAATACGCAAGGGAAATCAAGGAAGTTGTGGATAAAGGAGTAGAAGTTGCTATCGTAATTGGAGGGGGCAATATTTTTAGGGGTCTCGCCGGTGCCAGTAACGGAATGGATCGTGTTCAGGGCGATCATATGGGAATGCTTGCCACCGTAATTAACGGCCTGGCACTACAGAGCGCTCTGGAAGATGAGGGTGTTCAAACACGCCTGCAATCTGCCATAAAAATTAACGAAGTAGCAGAACCCTTTATTCGCAGACGAGCTATGCGCCACCTCGAAAAAGGACGCGTGGTTATTTTTGGAGGCGGGACAGGAAATCCGTATTTCACCACCGATTCGGCAGCTGTGCTGCGCGCTATTGAAGTGGGGGCCGATGTAATATTAAAAGGGACCCGGGTTGATGGTATTTACACTTCCGATCCTGAAAAAAATAGCGACGCTGTTAAATTTGACCGTATTTCCTTTGATGAAGTACTCAATAAAGGATTAAAAGTAATGGATACCACTGCCTTTACACTAAGCCAGGAAAATGAGCTACCCATTGTGGTTTTCGATATGAATACCCGGGGAAATCTCCTGAAGGTGGTTTCGGGAGAAAGTATTGGTACAAAGGTTAATTTGTAAATTTTGGTATAATTTTAGCTTGTAATAGCTCAATCTAAAGAATACGAATATGAACGAAGACATTAATTTTATTATAGATGCTACCAAAGAAAGCATGGAAGGCGCTATTAAGCATTTCGAAAAAGAACTGGTAAACATTCGTGCCGGAAAAGCTTCTCCATCTATGGTTTCCAGTATTATGGTAGATTATTACGGGTCGCAAACACCTCTTAACCAGGTGGCCAATGTAAACACTCCGGATGCACGAACTATTTCGATACAACCCTGGGAAAAATCGATGATCCAGGAAATTGAACGGGCTATTATGATAGCAAATATTGGATTTAACCCAATGAATAACGGCGAAATGGTAATTATTAATGTTCCGCCATTAACCGAGGAGCGCAGACGGGATTTGGTAAAACAAGCCAAGAGTGAAGCCGAAGAGGCCAAAATCAGTATTCGAAGCGCCCGTCAGGAAGCTAATAAAGAAATTAAAAAACTCGAGATATCAGAAGATCTTCAAAAGAATACGGAAATGGACATCCAGGAATTAACGGATGCATTCAGCGAAAAAATTGATGAGATCCTGGTGATCAAAGAAAAAGAAATCATGACCGTTTAACAGGAATGTTAAACTTACTGTAAAAATAAAAGCGACTCATTTCAAGTCGCTTTTATTTTTCGTAACATTGCCATCACATGTGCCGGTTATCTACCTTTATGAGAAAACACTTCCTTTTTCTTATCCTAATTATGGTTTCATACACAAGCCCGGCTCAACAACTAATCTCCGGTATTGTCAGAGACTCAAAAACAGGGAATCCACTCCCCTTTGCCAATATTATTACCAATACAAAAAAAGGAACCATTACCGATATGGAAGGGAAATTCGAATTTCCACTTTCCGATAAAATCACAGCATTTACGGTTTCCTATGTGGGCTACGAAAGTCGTTTAACAATGCTCTCTTCCAACATCGGTTTTTATACAATTGCCTTGCATGAAAGCTATGAAAAATTACAAGAGGTTACCCTTCTGGGTGGTAAAAACCCGGCATTGGGCATTATAAAAAAAGCCATTGAGAACAGGGATAAAAATAATCCCGAAAAAAAACTTTCCAGCTATCGTTTTAAAGCATATAACAAAATGGTTGTTACCGCTAATCCCGATTCAATAAACGGAAAAATAGATTCCATCTACCGTAGGAAAAATGGGAAGCTGGACCTCCTTGAAATAGATTCGTCCAACTACGAACTGAAAAAACAGCTCAATAGGGCGCATTTATACCTCACAGAAAAAATATCGGACTATACATTCACTAAGGAAAAAGGAAGAAGAGAAACCATTTTAGCCACCAGAATGGCCGGATTTAAAGAACCCATTTATGAGTTTTTAATGCTTCAAATACAATCTTTTTCATTTTATAAAAACACCTACACCCTTTTTGGCACAAAATACACCAATCCCATCGCGGGAAATGCCCTTAGGAAATACAACTACAGAATTCTGGACACGGTAACCATAAACTCAACACCGGCATATATGATACACTATTTCCCAAAAAAGAAGGGAAAAGCCGCTAATTTGGAAGGCGTTTTGTACATAGATATGAAGTCGTATGCATTGCAAAAAGCAATTGCACAGCTTAAAGCGGTTGTCGATGTTAAAGCCACACAGGATTTTAAGTATTTCAAAAACCAGGACCTTTGGTTTCCCATATCGAGGGAAATACAGATTAAAAAAGGCGAAAGTAATGATCCTGCCTCTTTTTTTGGTGGCGCCATCTCTGTACAGTCCGGAAATTCCGTAAAAGACTCCACCATAATGCGCACAAATGAACAGGATGCATCAAATATGATCCGATTGATCGCCAGAGAACGCAACTTCGAAATCTCGCTTAACGCACCGCTCTCTTTTAAAGGAAAGGGACTCGCTGTCGAGATAGACGATCAGGCACATAGCAGAGATTCTGTTTTCTGGAACACCTATCGAACCGACTCTTTATCCAGGAGGGGTAAAGAAACTTATTTTTATGTGGACAGTCTTGTGACCAAGGAAAATATTGAAAATAAATTTAACAGTGCCCGAAAACTCCTCCAGGGATACATCCCCACGAAATATGTGGATATCGACGCGAGAAACATCATTAAATATAACAATCATGAAGGCTTTCGTCTGGGGGCAGGTTTTATAACAAATGCTAACTTTTCTCCAAAGTATCGTTTTAATGCCTACGGCGTATACGGTACCCGCGACGGGCAGTTCAAATTTGGGCTGGGAGCCAAAGCGCGCTTAAACAAGAGTACAACTACATGGGTCGGAATGCATTATACCGACGATCTCGTTGAAACGGGAAGCGCCCCGTTTATTACCGACAGCAGGTCTTTTTCTCTGTTTGAACCAAGGCTCTTTAACATTACACTTTTTCACAAAACAAAAGCCCTTGGCGCCTTTTTCGAGCATGATATAACTGCTAAAACCCACGCTAAAATAGAACTCAAAACGAGCAGTATTGCTCCTACGTTTAACTATCAATATACTGACGGGGTTAATGTTCTTTCGTCGTTTCACCTTACCACGGCGGCATTGGGAATATCGTGGACTCCCTTTAACGAATACCTCTTAACAAGGCATGGAAAATCTGTCTCTCACAAAGGATATCCGCAGTTTTCATTACAGGCAATACAGAGTTTTCAAAAAGTTCTTGACGGAGATTTTTCATTCACCAAATTTCATCTACGCGCACAACATCAGATGAGTCCCATTCACGGTAAAAGCTTAACGAGTTTTTTAATCACGGCAGGAGTGGCCTTAGGCGATATTCCTATAACACATCTGTATCACGCTTCTCCAAATCAACCTTTTGGCGATGCCATTTTACGGAGATTTTCTATCGCGGGGAGAGATAGTTTTGAAACTATGTTCTTTAATGAGTTTTTTTCAGACCGATTGGTTACCTTTCAGGTAAAACACAAACTGGATCCGTTTAAGATATCCCGGAAATTCAGACCGGAGCTTATTCTAATTTCAAGATATGCACTTGGTACAATAAGTCATCCGGAAAGACACCAGGGGATTACATTTAATTCACTTGAAAAAGGGTATTCAGAAAGTGGCTTTGAGCTTAACAAGCTTTTAAAGGGTTTTGGGCTCAGTGCCATGTATCGGCACGGTGCCTACCACTTACCTCGCTTTGACGACAACATATCGTTTAAATTCACTTTCTATTTTAGTTTAGGATTTTAGGTATCCTATTTTTGTTTTTCTACCTTTGCCGCTGTAAAAATCTGGTATGGTAACTTGGTTTAATACAGGATTCTGGGCTCGTATCGCTCGTCTGATATTGAGAAACCGAATTCTCATTCTCATTATTATTGCGGGAATAACTGTTTTTTTCGGGTATCAATGGAAAAACATGAGGTTTACCTATACGGAAGCCAATTTATTGCCCGACGATCATCCCATAAATCAGGAATACAATGATTTTCTCAAGGTTTTTGGTGAAGAGGGAAACCTCATTATACTTGCGGTTAAAGATTCCTCTCTTTTCACCGCTGAGCATTTCAAAGCCTGGAATCATCTCAGTAAACAATTCAATGCCTTTCCGGAGGTTGATGCTGTAGTCTCGACCGACAATCTCAAAGAGCTTGTTAAGAATACGGATACCCAGGAATTTGAACTCGTCTCCTTTCAGGACGGATCACAAAAAACCGATAGTGAAATCCTGGAATTAAAAGACAGACTCTTTAACGCTCTTCCCTTTTATAAAGGTTTATTGTATACCGAAAATTCAGAAACTATCCGAACTGCTGTATATCTGGATAAGGAAATCGTAAATACTTCGGTAAGAAAGGATTTTGTTTTTAATGACCTTAAACCCCTCATAGAACGCTTTGAAGAAGAAACCGGTCTGGAAGTTCACGTTTCCGGAATGCCCTATGTACGAACACTCAATGCACAGACCATTGTTGATGAAATAGGCCCCTTTATTTTAGCAGCCCTTTTGGTTACGTCGCTTATTTTCTTTTTCTTTTTTCGTTCGCTTCGCGCAACCTTAATCTCCATGCTCGTCGTAATTATTGGGGTTATGTGGGCCTTTGGAATACTTGGATTGCTCCGGTATGAGATTACCGTATTAACCGCACTAATCCCTCCGCTAATAATTGTGATCGGGATTCCCAATTGTATATTTCTTATTAATAAATATCAACAAGAGGTAAAAAAACACGGAAATCAGGCCAAATCCTTACAACGCGTGATTTCGAAAATCGGGAATGCCACTTTAATGACTAATGTTACCACGGCAGCCGGTTTTGCCACTTTTATAATAACACATAGTAAACTTCTTAAGGAATTCGGAATTGTGGCCTCCATATGTATACTGATGATCTTTATGCTATCGCTTCTTATCATTCCTATTGTATACAGTTTTATGGCACTCCCCAAATATAAACACCTTAAACATCTTAATAAAAAATGGATCGGGCGTTTCGTAAAATGGATGGAAAACAGTGTGCGTCATCATCGAATTACTATCTATGTAGTGTCGTTAATTGCCCTTGTTACCAGTATTATTGGGCTTTATCAGATTCGGATTTCCGGAAGCCTCATTGAAGACATGCCGAAAAACTCGGCCTTTGTTAAAGACATTCGTTTTTTTGAAAAAGAATTCAAGGGGATTATGCCGATCGAAATCATGATTGATACCAGGCGAAAAAACGGCGTGATGAAACTACCCACTTTAAGACGAATGAATGAGTTGGAAGATTTTATTAATGAAACTCCGGAGTTGTCTCATCCGCTTTCGGTTGTCAATTTGGTTAAATATTCCAAACAGGCCTATTACAACGGGAATCCCAAATATTTTCAATTACCCACCAGCCAGGAAAATAATTTTATTTTATCGTACGCCAAAAAGTCTTCGGGCAATGTTGATCTTCTTAAGAATTTTGTGGATTCGACCGGTCAGATTACCCGGATAACTACCTTTTTAAAAGATGTTGGGACCGACAGAATGGAGGAAATTGAATCAGACCTTCGAAAGGAAATAAATAAAATATTTCCTTCCGAGCGATATCAGGTAAGCATGACCGGAAAGGCGCTTGTTTTTATGAAAGGAACCAAATACCTGGTAAAAAATCTTTTCTTATCGCTTTCTCTGGCCATAGGGCTTATCTCTTTATTCATGGCCTATATGTTCCGCTCATTCCGAATGATAATAATTTCCCTTATTCCCAATTTACTTCCGCTTTTAATAACCGGAGGGCTTATGGGATATCTCGGTGTACCTTTAAAACCGTCAACTATCCTTGTATTTAGTATTGCTTTTGGGATTTCGGTTGACGATACCATTCATTTTCTGGCCAAATACCGGCAGGAGCTCCAGGAGAATCACTGGAAGATCCGGAAATCGGTTTACGCAGCACTGCGAGAAACGGGAGTTAGTATGTTTTATACATCCATTGTTTTGTTTTTTGGCTTTTCGGTGTTTATTATTTCCAGCTTTGGCGGAACCGTTGCCCTCGGGGCATTGGTATCGGCAACATTGCTGTTTGCCATGCTGGCAAATCTCATTTTACTTCCAGCCTTATTACTATCTCTGGAACGAAGTATCGCCAATAAACAGGTATTAAAGAAACCGCATTTCAATATTCTTACGGAGGAAAACGAAAAGGAATAAAAAAAAGTCTGCCGGAATAAATTCCTAACAGACTTCGGTTCCCCCAAACCTAATTTTCTAAGCCTTACCTTTATGGCAATTCTTATAATTGATTAATAGCATTTCAAAAGTAGTTAACACAACAACGTCAAAACAGGGGGTTTTTCCCCTTTTTGATTTAGAATATCGAATTTTTAAAATCGGCTTTTAGGTTAAAAAAACTATCTTTGCGTTCGCAAATTGAATGCTCAACAGATGAAAAATAGCACTGTACAGGAATTACTGACTTCCGAAGCAAAATCGCAAGAAATTATTTTAAAAGGATGGGTACGAACTTTTAGGAGTAATCGGTTCATCGCTTTAAATGATGGATCCACGCTAAATAATATTCAATGTGTGGTAGATTTTGAGCGTTTTGATGAGTCGCTATTGAAAAGAATTAATACAGGCGCCGCTCTTAAAATCCAGGGGAATCTGGTAGAGAGCCAGGGCCGGGGGCAGTTGGTAGAAGTACAGGTAAATCATTTGGAGGTTCTGGGAGATTCGGATGCCGAAGCATATCCTATTCAACCTAAGAAGCATTCGCTTGAGTTTTTAAGAGATCAGGCTCATTTGAGAGTAAGAACCAATACTTTTGGAGCTGTAATGCGTGTTCGTTCGGCGCTTTCATTTGCAGTGCATCAGTATTTTCAAAAAAACGGATTTTACTATGTAAATACTCCCATTATTACCGGGAGTGATGCCGAAGGAGCCGGTGAAATGTTTAGGGTAACCACTCTGGACCCTAAAAATCCTCCTTTAACCGATCAGGGAGCTGTAAACTATCAGGAAGATTTTTTTGGAAAAGAGACCAATTTAACCGTGTCCGGACAATTGGAAGCAGAGGCTTTTGCCATGGCTCTAAGTAAGGTATATACTTTTGGGCCTACTTTTCGTGCTGAAAATTCCAATACATCTCGCCACCTGGCGGAATTCTGGATGATAGAGCCGGAAGTAGCTTTTATGGATCTCGATGCAAATATGGATCTGGCAGAAGATTTTATTAAAAATGTCATTCAATATGTATTGGATCATTGTAAAGATGACCTGGTATTCCTCGATAAGCGTTTTTCCGATGAAGAAAAAAGAAAGCCTCAACAGGAACGCAGCGAAATGACTTTGATGGAAAAGCTTCATTTTGTAGTTGACAATCACTTTAAAAGAGTGAGTTATACGGAAGCCATAGATATTCTTAAAAATTCAAAACCTAACAAGAAAAAGAAATTCCAGTATCTCATTGAAGAGTGGGGAGCCGATTTACAAAGTGAACACGAGCGTTTCCTGGTTGAAAAACACTTTAAATGCCCTGTAATCCTGTTTGATTATCCGGCCAAAATTAAAGCGTTTTATATGAGACTCAATGAAGATGGAAAAACGGTTCGTGCCATGGATATTCTTTTCCCCGGGATCGGAGAGATTGTAGGAGGTTCGCAGCGGGAGGAGCGGTTGGATGTTTTGAAAGAAAAAATAAATGCGCTGGGAATTGACGAAAAAGAACTGTGGTGGTATCTCGACCTCCGCAAATACGGAACTGCTGTACATAGTGGATTCGGGCTCGGATTTGAGCGTCTTGTTCAGTTTGTAACGGGAATGAACAATATACGCGATGTGATTCCATTTCCCCGGACACCACAGAATGCAGCATTCTAAACCCGGGAAAAAATCGTTAAACATCGTCTATTACCCAGGGTACTACCCGGTTAGTTACTGCCTGATTAATCCCGGAGTTATCCGGTGCTCTTTGGCGGGTTTCCTTTTGCCTTTAAAACCGACTTATTTGCTACATAAGCTTGGATGTTCCGGGGTTTTTCCAATTGAGCATTACAATGCTGCATCACGTTGGTATCGTCTTGATTTGTACATTATAATGTTAAACGTAATTTATAAATTGCGTCCATTATTGTGACGAACTTATTGCATTTGAAATAACGAGCGCCTACATTCGTACCTCTTTATTATTTAATATTCATTATTAAATTTCGATGATATGGCAATTATTCCTTTGCAGTCTGAATTTACATTCCTCAATCTAACACCTATATGCATTGCCACCGGAAATGATCCCAAATACGGCAATCATGTTTTTTTGTTTATGGAAGAAAGCACACAACATATTTATTTTCAATTTCAGGGGCCCATGTTGCCCTTTAAGCTCTTGCCCTGGGAATACATGTCTCAGTTTCACAAGCAGCTATGCAGCGATACTCGCGCGTATAAAGCCTTATCTCATTTGCCTATTCGTGAAGCCATAGAAGCCTATATAAAAGTGGCTTACGGCCACATTACTCATCGATATTTTCTTGAACTAATGAATTGAAGTCTTATTTCCGGGGTTTTATTGCTTCTTATTTTGTTTTAGCAATACCTTTATTTACTTATTTTTGCGTAATACTAGGTATAATTGTACCCCAATGCTTAAACAACACTTACAATTCAAATTATCTCAAAAGCTATCACCGCAACAAATACAGTTGATGAAGCTTATCCAACTGCCTACACAGGCCTTTGAGCAACGATTAAAGCAGGAGTTGGAAGAAAACCCGGCTCTGGAAAGCGGGAAAGAAGATAAAGAAGATTTTGATGATACACTGGGTGAAGATTACGATGTGTATGATGAAGGCGACAGTATTAATGCTGAAGATATCAACGTAGATGACTACCTAAGTGATGATGAAATTCCGGAATACAGGACGCGTTCTAATAATTATAGTTCTGACGATGAAGAAAAAACCATTCCCTATGCAGCCGGAACAACGTTTCATCAGCATCTGCTTAATCAACTAAATACTTTTCGGCTTGATGAACTGGAACGGGAGATAGCCGAATTTCTCGTCGGGAGCATCGACGAAAGTGGTTATATACGCAGATCGGTAGCCGACATTGTAGACGATCTTGCCTTTACTCAAAACGTTTATACCGAAGAACCCTCGGTAGAAAAGGTATTAACAGATGTAATTCACGAATTGGATCCGGCGGGTGTGGGTGCAAGAAACCTCCAGGAGTGCCTTCTTATACAACTGGAGCGAAAAAAGCAATCGCCCGATGTATCACTGGCAATTGATATCCTCGAAAAATCTTTTGATCATTTTTCCAAAAAACACTACAACAAACTGCTTCAAAGGCATCATGTTGATGAAGAAGCGCTTAAAAATGCCGTTCATGAAATAGAGCGACTTAACCCTAAACCGGGCGGCTCGTATGCAGGGAATAATAAGATTATTGAACATATTGTTCCCGACTTTACAATTCGGATATCAGACGGAGAACTGGAACTTACCCTTAATGGAAGAAATGCTCCCGAGCTTCATGTATCCAAGGAATACAATAATATGCTAAAGGGCTATAAGAGTGCAAAGGAAAAATCAAAATCACAAAAAGATGCGGTCCTTTTTATAAAACAAAAACTGGATGCCGCCAAATGGTTTATCGATGCTATAAAACAACGGCAGGAAACGCTTTATGTTACCATGAATGCCATAATGCACTACCAAAAAGAGTATTTTTTATCCGGAGATGAACGCAATTTAAAACCCATGATTCTTAAAGATATTGCCGATCTTATCGGAATGGATGTCTCCACCGTATCGCGGGTTGCAAACAGTAAATATGTAGATACTCCTTATGGTACAAAACTCATCAAGGACTTCTTTTCCGAAGCCATGAAAAATGATCAGGGAGAAGATGTGTCGACCAAAGAAATAAAAAAAATACTGGAAATGGTAATTGGTGAAGAGGATAAGAAGAAACCCCTGACCGATGATAAATTGGCCGCTCTTTTAAAGGAAAAAGGATATCCGATTGCCAGAAGGACCGTAGCAAAATACCGGGAACAACTGGATATTCCCGTTGCTCGTTTACGTAAAGAAATTTAATGAAGAGACTATCCAAACTAATCTCTTATATTTTTCATCCTATTTTCATTCCGATTATGGGAACATTGCTCTATTATCTGATCAGCCCTAAATTTACTCCCCCCGAAATACAGAAAGGTATTGTTCTTTCGGTATTCATATTAACCGTGGTGATTCCGATAATCTTCTTTTTTTTACTGAAAAATATAGGTTGGATATCTTCCGTATTTGTCGATTCGGTTTCTGAGCGAAAGATTCCAATCATCATCAATATTATCCTCCTGTTTATGGTTATTTACAGGGTAATTCCCCGGGCTTTTTCTACAGAGCTTTATTACTTTTTTGCCGGGCTTATGGCCTCTTTGTTCGCTACTCTTATATTGGTACTTTTCAAGTACAAAGCCAGTATGCACGTAATGGGAATATCGGGAATCATTGTTTTCCTTTTAGGATTGAGTATCCATTTCGAGGTAAATGTTACTATTGTTTTAAGTTTATTGGTATTAATATTAGGCGCTATTGCTTCGGCCAGGTTGTTTTTAAACGCTCACAGCGGCACAGAATTAGTACTGGGAATAATTCTCGGAGCCTTACCCCAATTATTCTCCTTTAATTACTGGCTATAATATGTAAAAAATCAAGCCCACTTTAACCGCTCGCATATCGATTTGCTCTCCGGTTTCCGTCACCGTTGCATTATCGAGTAATCCGTTTATACCGTAATACACATGAAAATTCCAGGTATTATATCCCAGGCTGAGGGTTAATCCTGTACTAAGTTTATTAATATCGTCATTACTAAATTTAATCTTTCCGTTATCGTCTACGAACTTTGACATCGTGGAAAATGCATAACCGAGTTTTGCTCCGATATACACTCGCCAAAACTTATACTGATCGGGTGTTGAAGTACGCCACCTGATCTCCAGAGGGAGTTCAAAACCATGTGTTTCTATCTTGTTTACACTAAATACGGTTTCACTGCCTAATACCGAATACACAACATCATCTCCGTTTTGAGTTGCCTTAAGGTTGTGATAGTAGGAGGCTGTTACATACCCTACGCCCAAGCCCAATGCTACATTCCTTCTCGAGTTAAGCGGAATATCTTTTATAAAGCCCAACTGCAGCCCATAGGAAAAACTATTCTGAGAAACTCCGGAAGGCCTGTTTGCCAGCAAGTTATAGGTTAGCGCTCCGTAAAACTGATCTTCAAAATAACGCGTATCTATATCCGAGACCTCTTTTATTTCCTGCGACCATATTCCGTGGATGCTAAAAACAATTAGAAGAAATGTACTTATTTTTTTGGGCATACAACAAATATAGTTTTTAAGAAGAACTATTTCGTTTCTAGGAATAAAAAAACGCTTCGAAAATATTCAAAGCGTTTTAAAAAAGTTTAAAGAAATGTTGAACCCTATCTGCGCTCCATATTTCTACTTGCCTCACCGGAGCGAGTTGTATAATTTATTTTAAGCGCATTTACCTTTCTAAGCTCCTGCTTAATATCGGAGATCAATCCCATATTGGTATCCTCGTCCACTTTTAAGGCAGTAGTCAGAACATTTTGCAGTTCCTGTCTCTTACTGGATCGTTCTGCCAAAATATAAGCAGCAACATCCGAAACATCGGCAAACTTATCGTTTAACTGTATTTTAGATGCGGTACCAAAGGCATCTTTGTATCGATCTACCGGTTTTCCGGCATAGATATAGATAACCCTGTCTTTTTTATCCAGCTTAGTAATTTGATCTGCAAAAGGGAGGTCGTTTTTTACTTTGAGATCACTGTTCTTCATAACGGTTACCGTCATAAAGAAAAAGAGTAACATAAACACAATATCCGGAAGGGATGCTGTACTTACCGGTGGTAACTCTCCGCTTTTCTTTTTCTTAAATTTAGACATAATTCAAATGCTTTTAACGTTAGTTACTCTTAGGTTCTGCCTCGGATAATTTCTGAGGGAACAATTTTTGAATACGTTCCAATTTCGGCTTAAGTTCTTCCTTAATACCATCATCGGTTTTGGGATCGCTGTATTCTGTTTGCATGTCTGTAAAACTTCTGCCAAAAATACGTTGTGCTTCCCGATCACGTAACTCATTATATGCAGCAACTAATTCATTTTGAACCGCTATATAGGTACTGTATTTAGTTTCCCGGTCGTTTTGCAGAGAGATAATGGCCTTGTCAGGGTTATCCGATGAATTCGGATCTCTTTTCCCTTTGCAATACGAACAAGCATCTTCTCCTGTTCCTCCTCCATTATCCAAAAAATCCACTGCTACCTTCCTCAGGTCTTTTAATTGAATTAATTTCTCATCAGCCAGCAGCTGATTGTTTTTATTTACAATTACCTGAAGAATATTTTTCTTTTTGATAACAACATCTGTATCTGGCGGTTCAAGAGGCGGCAATTTACGATCCAGCCCTGCATCTGTTTCAATGGTAGTAGTAACCAGGAAAAAAATGAGGAGTAAGAACGCTATATCAGCCATAGAGCCCGCGTTTACTTCTGGTATTCCTCTTTTACTCATATACTCCTTATTTGTTTGTTAATTTCTTAAACCCTGACCATACCATAGCCAAAACTGCTATTGCGGTTAGGAAATAAAACACATATAGCCCGGTACCAACCCATTTGGAGGTGGATTCGGTTACACCTTCGGTATCACCCTTAGACATAACGTAACCAAGCGCCATAATAAGTAGTAAGGCACCTATAGCTATTAAAGCTCGTTTAAGTTTGGCCGGATGCGAGAGTAAATTTCCAACTGTATAAAGAATTACCATCGCCAACGCAATGAATAATAATATATATGCCACATAGAACATCCAGTCCGGATTTGGGCTATCGGATGTTGCCAGCATCACCCAAAGGATAACACCAATCACTCCTAACACTATGGCAAGTATTTTAAAAATCTTGTGCATGATTTAATTTGTTAGTGTGTTAATATTATCTTTTTCGGTCTACCAGTAAGTCGATTAAGGAGATGGAAGCATCTTCCATATCGTTAACAATACTATCTATTTTGGCAATAATATAGTTATAGAATATCTGTAAAATAATAGCAACAATCAAACCAAATACGGTTGTTAAAAGTGCAATTTTGATAGATCCTGCAATCAGTGAGGAATCTAATGTTCCCGCAGCCTGAATTTTGTCGAATGCGTCGATCATACCTATTACCGTTCCCATGAAACCAAGCATGGGTGCAATGGCTATAAATAAAGTTAACCAAGAAACGTTTTTCTCCAGTTGTCCCATTTGAACACCGCCATACGCCACAACCGCTTTTTCCGCGTGGTCTACTCCTTCATCGGCTCTGTCCAAACCTTGATAAAATATTGATGCAACGGGGCCTTTTGTATTTCTACAAACTTCCTTGGCTGCTTCAACACCACCTGACTCCAGAGCGTCTTCAACATTAGCTACCAATTTCTTTGTATTGGTTGTAGCCATGTTTAAATAGATAATTCTTTCAATGGCAACTGCAAGTCCTAAAATCAAACACAGCAATACAATTCCCATAAATCCGGCACCACCTTCTATAAATTTTTCTTTGAGTAACTGATGAAAGGATTGGCTTTCTTCAGCAGGTGCATCATCTTGTAACAAAACAGTAGAAGCAACCAGTGTCGAAACATTAGCAGTCATAACCGGAGTGACGGTTTTTGCATTAACTGTTGCCACATTTAGAACAAACAACCCGGCCAATGCCAGGATAGAGAATAATCTTTTCATTTCTTTTAAACTTAAATTAGTTAGTTAATGGGTTAAAGATAAAAAAATTTTGTAATTAAAATTTTAAAACTACTTTGCAGAGAGGAAGGGATTCGAACCCTCGATACGGTTTTGCCGTATACACACTTTCCAGGCGTGCGCCTTCGACCACTCGGCCACCTCTCTGTGCGAGCTTTAGAACGGCAAATAACAAAAATTTTTTTAGACGATAAAATTTTGCAGCGTTAATTTTGTTGTATTTCTCCGCGCAGGGAAGTCTCAAAAAGTGTCTTTAGTGAAGCACCGGAAACCCCGGTTCCTAACAAAAACATAAGCTTGGTTACCGCAGCCTCAGTAGTTATGTCTTTCCCGTTTATTAAATTCAGTTCTTTAAGATGCATACTGGTTTCGTACTGCCCCATGATAACACTGCCTCCCGAGCACTGTGAAACATTTACAATATACACTCCTCTATTTAAAGCAGCTTTTAGCACTTCGTAAAACCAGGAATCGGTCGGGGCATTTCCTGCACCATAGGTTTCCAGCACCACTGCTTTTAATTTAGGGTTACTTAAAATATGAGTCATCATATCTTTATTAATTCCCGGAAATAGTTTAAGGATACAAATATTACTATCCAGTTTTTTATACACTTTTAGTGCTTTTGTAAGGTCAGGCTTACGTAAATATTCTTTATTTATTTTAAGGTGTACTCCGGATTCTGCCAAAGGCGGATAATTCATCGATGCAAAAGCTTCAAAATGCTCGGCATTGATCTTGGTTGTTCGGTTGGCCCTGTAAAGTTTATATTCAAAATACAGGCACACTTCTCTAAGACAGGAGCCCGTATCGTTTTTTAAAGAAGCTATTTGAATAGCGGTAATCATATTTTCCTTAGCGTCCGTACGCAAATCTCCTATGGGTAATTGCGACCCCGTAAAAACTACGGGCTTCTGTAAATTTTCCAGCATAAAGCTTAAGGCCGAAGCCGTATAACTCATGGTATCACTCCCGTGAAGAATTACAAAACCATCGTATTTAGCATAATGCGTTTCTATTACACCGGCTATTTGCACCCAATGTTCCGGATTCATATTTGAAGAATCGATAGGATCTTCAAAGGCCAGTGTGGATACACTACAATCCAACTGTGACAACTCGGGTATACGCTCCAGGAGCTTATTAAAATCAAACGCTTTTAACGCTCCGGTCTCATAGTCTTTGGTCATTCCTATAGTACCGCCCGTATATATAACCAGTATATCCGATTTTTTACTCATTTTCTTTTAGTGAATTAATAACCGGACTGGCATACATATTTAAAAAATTGCGAACAGCCACTTCATTTTCCTGATCTACCCGCCGCGCAATCCTTCTTTCAAATTGCCTTAGCTCTTTATCGGTATACCTGTTGGAAAAAGATTGCTTATTGCATAACATATCATGAGCAATATAGTTAGACGGCCATAACTTATAATTATTGTGTATGGCTTTATCAAGAGTTTCCGCCAGTAACTGCAATTGTTTGTTAAAAGGCTCTCCGGTGTGTTTAATAACATCCAGTTCTTCATCCAGTACACGCCCTACTTTTATATGTATGCGTTTCTTTTTTCCAAGGGCTCCTTTTAATATGGAGTTAAAGTCTTCGTTATTTGTTTTTTTATACTCCTCATCATAATGCTTAGCCATTAATTCGGGCATTTTTAAAATATCGGTAGGATCGTATTCATAGGAAATACTTACCGGTACGATATTCAGTTTTTTAAAGTAATCCATTACTTCTTCCTGATCTCCGGCAAGCGCCAGCATTTTTAAAACTCCCTGTTGCGTAATATCGTTACCGTCTTTTGTTCTTCCTTCCCGTTGCGCGATCCACACCGATCTTTTGTCCTGGTACAGCAAACTCCTGATATAGGCGGATACGGTTTTGGAACTTTGCAACATTTCTCTGGGCGATAATCCCCGCCTGATTAAAAAATTCCTGTTTAGCCTGGAAAGCGCCAGCAAAAAAGGCTTTTGCACAAGATTATCTCCTATGGCCGAGGCGGTCATTACCAAATTGTTCTCGAACAAAGCAACATTTAATAAGGAAGTATCCAGAATTATATCGCGGTGATTGGAAATAAACAGATACGGTTTTTCCGGAATTAATTTATCAAAACCTTCCATAGTAAAACCTTCCGAGCTTTTTTCAAGCACACTTCGAACAGATTTATAAATCACGTTCGTTTGGAAATCCCTGATGGATTTGCAACTGTTTAAAATTTGTTGAATTTCTTCCTGGGCCTTTTCCGGAAAAGTAAAATGAAGTAAGGCCTTTATCATTGGATGGGTTCCGAATTTTTTTATTGCCAACGGAACTTCCTCATCCTTAAACGGGCGTATTGCGTCAAATGATGACATAGGTCGGTTTTAATGCAACAAATGAACAAAAATTATTTGAAACCAAATTTAAATAGGTGTTAAACTCCAAAAACGGTTGTCGCATTTTTTGTGGTTGTCAGTGCTGCTTCCTCCACGGAAAGCCCGTAAATGGAAGCTACTTTTTCCAGTATGTTTAGTATATAAGAGGCTTCATTCCTCTTCCCTCGAAACGGCACCGGAGCCAGGTAAGGTGCATCCGTTTCCAAAACAATGTGTTCTATGCCTATTTCATTCAGATACGTATCTATTTTGCCATTTTTAAAAGTAACAACGCCTCCAATTCCTAATTTCATATTGTACGAAAGTGCTTTTATTGCCTGCTCTTTTGTTCCGGTAAAGCAATGAAAGATACCGTATAACGCGTCGTCTTTTTCCTGGTCCAGGACTTCAAATATTTCATCAAAAGCCTCCCGGCAATGTATTATCACCGGAAGTTTATATGCTTTAGCCAGGTTTATTTGAAACCGAAAAGCTTCCTGCTGTTCTTTTATATAAGTCTTATCCCAATACAAATCCATACCCGTTTCTCCAACGGCATAGAATTTTCTTTTTTTGAGCAACGTCTTCACTATATCCAACTCTTCCATATAATTACTTTTCACATGCGTGGGATGCAATCCGGCCATAAGAAAAATATTATCGGGATACGCTTTCTCCAAAGCAAACATGGCATCGATATACGAAGAGTCTATTGCAGGAATAAAAAAACGCTTCACTCCCTGTTGTAAGGCCTGTTGTATTATGAGATCTCTATCTTTATCGAAAGCCTCACTGTACAAATGTGTATGTGTATCGGTAATAATCATGGTACAAAAATAGTCATTGGTTATATTTGTCAAAGCTTAATTAAAAGAAGCCTGAAAAATGCAGGCAATTACTTAACCCGTATTTATTGAAAAGATTACATACACTCCTGCTGCAAAAGGGATTTGAGAAAGTCTCTCTTGAATTAACCGCAACCAATCATTTGGAGGTGGTTGCCAAAATCAATCAGATCGAAGGACGGTTTATCCTGGATACGGGAGCCTCCAGCACCTGTATCGGCAACGAAATGGCCTCTCATTTTAAATTAGAAGTGGAAGCTTCCGAAATAACCGCCGCAGGTGCCGGCGCCACCAATATGGAAACCAAGCTTTCGAAAAAAAATACCATTCAGATAGGCGATTGGAAAAAAAAGAACGTATCTATTGTTCTTTTTGATCTTACCCATGTTAATCAAGCTCTTGAACAGCACAATGCGCTTCCCGTTCACGGTATCCTTGGCGCCGATATTTTAAAAAAAGCAAATGCCATTATTCACTATAAAAAAAAGTGTGTTTATCTTAAATAATTATGAGGTTAATCGATCTTTTTGGTCGTTAATCGAAAAACCAATTATTCTTCCTGTATCATAAATGTTAAATTTTTTGTTTAACTTAAGGTTCCTTATTTTCAACACATTAACACTAATTAAAACGTAAAACACATGAAAAAACTATTAGCATTCTTAACATTGCTGGCGTTTTTACTTTTGTGTTGGCTAAGTTGGAACTGGTATAAACGTACGGTTTTATGCTGTGAAAACCTGGTTGAGCAAGAAGTAATACAACAAGGCAGTGAGACTGTGACCATTGAACCCCTGATGTTTGACTGGGATTCAGGGAAAGTAGTCTTAAAAGATGGATGGGAAAATTTGAAAGCCAAAGTTCTTGACGGAATGGCAGACGGAAAGATCCTGAGGATTGTAGGGCCCTTTTTTGAAGATGAAATAAACACCACGGCGTTTGACGATCTAGGTCTTGCCAGGGCTGATGCTATAAGACAATTATTCGATGGGCTTATCGATCCTTCCCGAATAGAAATAGGATCTAAACTTATTGATTTCTACGACGGTGCAAAAACCAGTCTTTTTGGTAATGCATACCTGCGATGGTTGGTCAGAAATGATAATATTCAGGAAATTGACGATCGTACTTTAATTTATTTCCCATTTAATTCTACGGAAAAGCTAGATAACCAGAACATCAATAATTATTTGAAGGATGTCGCGGAGGTTTTACAAACAAATGATGAAAAGGTTTATCTAACCGGGCATACCGATAATTCGGGCGATGCCGCCACTAATCATGAATTAGGTCTGGGTAGAGCGAATGCCATTCGGGATGTTTTAATTGGCTATGGGCTCGATGCCAGTAGAATTATTGTAGATTCCAAAGGTGAAACCGTACCCATTGACACCAATGAAACGGAAGAGGGAAGAGCCAAAAACAGACGGGTAGAATTAATTATCAAATAACATTAAAAAACAAAAAACAATGAAAATATTAAGTATAAATACAGTTGCATGTGATGGATCTGATGTATTCTGGCCATGGCTTTTATGGCTTTTAGGCGCTTTTCTTTTAGGACTATTATTAGGATGGTTATTAAAACAACTTTTCGGAGGAGGTAGTTCTGAAGGCGGGTCTGATTGGGAAGCAAAATATCTTGCCGTTAAAGCCGATCTTGATGATTGCAGAAAAGCCAGGGCTGATCTTTCTGCGGCTGCTATGGCCGGAGGGGCCGGTGCCGCTGGGGCTTCGTCATTCGCTGCAGCTGCAGCTCCTACCGTTAAAGACGATCTAAAGAAAATTGAGGGGATCGGCCCTAAAATTCAGGACCTGTTAAACAACGATGGTATTTACAGTTTTGCTGATCTGGCCCATGCTGCTATTTCCAGGTTACAACGTATTCTGGATGATGCAGGCCCTGCCTATACGGTTCATAATCCAAAAACATGGCCTGATCAGGCTAAGTTAGCGGCAGAAGGAAGGTGGGATGAATTGGAGAAATGGCAGGATGAATTAAAAGGAGGATTATAAATTCCATTTATATATGTAGAAAACCCCGAAGGATACCTTCGGGGTTTTATTTTTTATACCGGATTATTTACCTATAATTCCAACGCTCTTTTTATATTGTTATCCATGAGAAGCTCTACGGGATTTTCCAGGGCTTCCTTAATTGCTACAAGGAATCCAACCGATTCGCGTCCGTCAATAATTCTATGATCGTAACTCAATGCAACAAACATAACGGGAGCAATTACAATTTGCCCTTCCCGAACAATAGGGCGTTCAACAATATTATGCATCCCTAAAATACCACTCTGGGGTGGGTTTATTATAGGAGTAGAAAGCATGGAACCAAAAACTCCGCCGTTCGATATGGTAAAAGTTCCCCCTGTCATTTCATCTACTGTAATTTGTCCGTCACGGGCTCGTATTGCCAAACGTTTCACTTCGGCTTCCACACCGCGAAAACTCAGATTTTCAGCATTGCGGATTACAGGAACCATAAGTCCTTTTGGTCCGGAAACGGCAATACTGATATCGCAAAAATCAAAACTTACCATTTCTTTCCCGTCAATCATCGAATTAACAGCCGGGAATAATTTTAAAGCTCTTACAACAGCCAATGTAAAAAAGGACATAAACCCTAAGCTTACACCGTGTTTTTCCTTAAAGGTTTCTTTGTACTGTTTTCGTAAATCAAATATTGGCGACATATCAACCTCGTTAAACGTGGTTAGCATAGCCGTTTCATTTTTAACTGAAACCAGGCGTTCAGCCACCTTACGACGCAGCATTGAAAGTTTAGAGCGAGACTCTCCTCTACTCCCTCCGGTAGGAGTTCCCATAGAAGGTACTGCCTTTACCGCATCGTCTTTTGTAATACGCCCGTCTTTTCCCGTTCCCTTTACGGTAGCAGGGTCGATTCCTTTTTCATCCAAAATTTTTCTGGCCGCGGGCGAAGCGGTACCGCTAGCATACGTTGCGGGCACCGGCTCCTTTTTTGGTGTTTCTTGTTTTGGTGCTTCCTTTTCTTCCTTTTTATCTTCTTTTTCCGCTACTTGCTCGCCTTCCGGTTTAGCGGCACTGGTATCAATTAAACAAACCACTTCACCAACAGCTACGGCATCACCTTCTTCGGCCTTTAAGGTAATCGTTCCACTTACCTCCGCGGGTAATTCCAGCGTTGCCTTATCCGAATCGACTTCTGCAATGGCCTGATCTTTTTCAACATAATCCCCGTCATCAACCAACCATTGGGCTATTTCTACTTCGGTAATCGATTCTCCCGGCGACGGGACTTTCATTTCTAAAATCATTGTTATATAACTTTAAGGGTGCTTTATTTTTTCTTTCTATAATACATATTGTCCTTGCGCTTATCAAAAACATAATCTATAACCTCCTGTTGTCTCTTTTTATCTCTGGTAGCACTTCCGGCAGCCGGTGAAGCATAAAAGCGACGAGATGCTACTCTCATATTCCCGGCTCCTTCATAATGTAGTTGTAAATGACTCCAGGCTCCCATATTCCGGGGCTCTTCCTGAGCCCAAACAACATCGTTAACCTTACTGTACTTTTCTATAATATCATCTATTTCATCTACCGGCAAGGGATATAGCTGCTCTATTCGTACCAAAGCCACATCTTTTCTTTTCAGGGTTTCTCTTTGCTGCAAAAGATCGTAATAAAATTTACCAGTACAAAAAACCAATGTTGTTACGTCGGATGTTGCCACGTCGGTATCGTCAATAACAGTTTGAAAACTTCCGGATGTTAATTCGGCTACCGAAGAAACCGCTCTGGGGTGTCTCAACAGACTTTTCGGTGTAAATACAATAAGAGGTTTTCTGTATTTTACTTTCATCTGTCTTCTCAACAAATGATAAAAATTGGCAGGAGTAGAACAGTCGGCCACAAACATATTGTCTTTCGCACAAAGTTGTAAATACCTTTCCATACGTGCCGAAGAGTGTTCGGCTCCTTGTCCTTCATATCCGTGAGGCAACAACAGTACCAGTCCGTTTTGTGTTTTCCATTTGTCTTCTGCTGCTGATATATATTGATCGATCATTATCTGGGCTCCATTGCTGAAGTCACCAAACTGAGCTTCCCAAATAGTCAGCGTATTAGGGCTTGCCATGGCATATCCGTAGTCAAACCCTACCACTCCGTATTCAGACAGCAGCGAATTATATATATAAAATTTCCCCTGGGTATCATTTAAATGGTTAAGCAAACACACCTCTTCCTCGCTTTCCTCAACTTTTAAAATAGCATGTCTATGCGAAAAAGTCCCTCTTTCCACATCCTGGCCGCTTATTCGAACATCAAACCCTTCATCCAGTAAACTTCCATAGGCCAATAACTCCCCCATGGCCCAATCTAATGTTTCGGTTTCAAAAAACATTTTGTTGCGTTCGCCTATAAGTCGTTCAATTTTACGTAAAAACTTTTTGTCTTTAGGTAGGTTCGTGATAACATCGGCAATCCGGGTTAGCTTTTGCTTCGGGTATCCCGTTTTGACCAGGTGCATCATTGCTTCTTCGTCTACCCGTTGAAACCCCTTCCATTCGTCCTGCATAAACGGAGTGATCACCGTTTTTTCAATCTTACGTGAATCTTCGAGTTTCTCTTCCAATGAGTTTTTGTAATCCTCCTCCAGTTTACTAACAAAATCGGTACCGATAATTCCCTCGGCTATTAATTTATCAGCATAGATATCGCGTGGGTTTTTATGCCTGGAGATCGCTTTATAAAGTTTGGGTTGTGTAAATCTCGGTTCGTCGCCTTCGTTATGACCGTATTTACGATATCCCAACAGGTCGATAAACACATCCCGCTGGAATGTCATTCTAAAATCGAGTGCAAACAGGGAAGCATGTACAACTGCTTCTGCATCATCCGCATTTACATGCAATACCGGGGAAAGGGTTACCTTACCAACATCGGTACAGTAAGTAGAAGAACGGGCATCCAGATAGTTGGTGGTAAATCCTATTTGATTATTTACGACAATATGAATGGTTCCATTGGTTTTATAACCCTCTAATTGTGCCATTTGTACCACTTCATAAACCAGACCCTGGCCTGCTATGGCAGCATCTCCATGTACTACAATGGGTAGTACATGGGAAAAATCATCTTTGTAATACCTGTCTTGCTTAGCCCTTGAAATTCCCTGTACTACGGCTCCAACCGTTTCGAGATGTGAGGGATTGGGGGCCAGGTTCATTCTTATTTTGTTTCCGTTATCTGTTATACGATCTGCCGTCCAGCCCAGATGATATTTAACATCGCCGTCAAAAATAGCCTGCTCATAGTCTTTTCCGTCAAATTCGCTAAATATATCTTTAGCTGATTTCCCAAATATATTGGTCAACACATTCAAACGGCCTCTATGAGCCATTCCCATAATAAACTGCTTTACTCCTAACGAAGCGGCACGTTCAACTACGGCATCCAATGCCGGAATCAAGGATTCCCCGCCTTCCAGGGAAAATCTTTTTTGACCCACGTATTTTCTGTGCAAAAAACTTTCAAAAGTTACCGCCTCATTTAGTTTTGCAAGGATATGCTTTTTCTGTTCTGCCGTGTAACTTCCGTGATTGTCATTTATATTGAGTTTGTTTTGTATCCACTGAATTTCTTCCGGTTTTCTGATATACATGTACTCTACTCCAATGGCATCGCAGTAAATACTTTCAAGGTGATTTACGATATTGGCAAGTGTTGCGGGACCCAGCCCCAAAATTTCTCCTGCACTGAAGGTGTTTTCCAGATCTGCTTCCGAGAGTCCGAAATTTTCGAGTGCCAGGGTGGGGCTGTATTTTCTTCGTTCCCGAACCGGATTTGTTTTCGTAAACAAATGCCCCCGGCTTCGGTAGCCGTCAATTAGTTTTACTACCTGAAATTCCTTTTGCACATTTTCGGGAACCTCAACACGTTCTCCGCTACCGGGAATTGTAACCATGAGTCCATTCTGACCAGGATCTGCACCGGTATCGGCACTTTCCATACCAAAATCAAACCCTTGAAAAAAAGCCCTCCAACTGGGCTCTACGCTATCCGGATTTATTAAATACTGATCGTAAAGTTCTGCAAAATACGCTGTGTGTGCAGCGTTTAAAAAGGAATATTTATCCATTGCCATTCTTCGTCTCTATGATTTCGACAAAATTTGTTCAAAAATACAACTTTTAGTATATATAGTTTTATATTTATGAGACTAAATGAGAAGATTATGCTCGTAAAAAAACATATGAAATTAACCGGCTTAAAAAAGCTTCTGTATATAGCTTCTTTTCTATTCCCTTTTTTAATGCTGAGTCAGACATCCGCTGACACTCAAAACAAACAACCATCCGATTTTTGGAGAAACGTTCGTTTTGGAGGAGGGATTGGTCTGAGTTTTGCCAATGGTGCTTTTAGCGGTACATTAGCCCCTAATGCTATTTATGAATTCAACGATTCGTTTGGATTGGGAGTTGGGCTTAATGGCACCTACAGCAAAACAGATTCTTTTAAGGCCACCATTCTGGGAGGGAGTATCCTCGGGTTTACAATCCTTTTTACGGTATTCAGTTGTCTGCAGAATTCGAAGAACTTCATGTAAACAAGAAACTGGAACTGGACGGAGCAGACTTAAGTGAATCGTATTGGTATCCGGCACTGTTTCTGGGGGCGGGCTATAGAACGGGAGGAATGGTTTTCGGATTGCGGTATGATGTATTATACGATGGCGACAAAAGTGTTTACAGCGATGCGTTGATGCCTTTTTTCCGGTTTTATTTTTAGTAAAATAAAAAGGTCTCTCCGCTTCTAACTTTTGCCGCAAACGATTCAATGGAGTTTTCACTTAGCTCGGTGTACATTCTCTGTTTAAACGGTTGAATGGAAAAATGAATAGGGCACGGTTTTTCGTTGCTACAATCCTTTAATCCCAAAACACATTCATCGAATTTAGAAAGACCATCTATATGAGCAATAACAGTAATAAGCTTTAGATTTTTATTAGCCTCTGTCAGGTAGAATCCGCCTTTGGGACCTTTGGAGGAAGATATTACATTTTTCCTGGCGAGGTTTTGTAAGAGTTTTGCCAAAAAGGGAGTAGGTACACCAATAGTTTCGGCCACCTCTTTAGCACCAATCTTCTTGCTTTCGGAAGACTCTGTAGCCAAATAAAGTACCGCATTTATAGCATATTTACTAGCGCTTGATAACATCTCCATGGTAAATCAGGGATTAAATCTAACCATAATTTTTATGTTATGCTAATATACAAAATTATTCTATATTAATATTTTAAGACCTTTTTATCTTTTATAAAAATTTATTCGTACCTTTGCATTGAAAAATTAATCCGTATTTATTATGAAACATCCTCTTAACAAAGTATTTGTCATTTTCCTTGGAATTCTCGCATTCGGATGCGGTCAGGAAAAAAAACAAAAGGAGTCTTTCGAATATAAAAGAACACAAACTGAACAAGCAGAAGAAGCGGTTAAACCGGCAGATAACAGTTCGGAAGAAACTGCTTATAACTTAAGTAATAAAGGAATTGGGCCGGTAACCGAGGTTACACTTGCAACCGATATCGATCAGGCTTTGGTTACTAAAGGAGAAGAAACTTTTAAAGCCATGTGCACCGCGTGCCACCGGGTAGGAAAAAAATTCATTGGCCCTGCCCCAAACGGAATTTTGGAAAGGCGATCTCCCGAGTGGATTATGAACATGATTCTCAATCCTGAGGAAATGGTTCTTAACGATCCTGATGCCAAACAACTACTGATTGAATATAACGGTGCCCCCATGGCCAATCAAAATCTTACCGAAGACCAAGCCCGTGCTGTGTTAGAGTATTTCAGAACCTTAAAATAACACACAATGAAAACTACTATTCATTTAATGCTTGCGGCTTTTCTGGCCCTGGCATTAATAGCTTGTAAAACCGAAAACAAATCAACCGTGGAAGCTTCAAAGGATACTCCCACTGAAGCCGAAACAGGAGAACGTCAGGGGCAGGCATTCATTAAAGATGATGAATCCAAGCCCAATGTACTACAGATAGCCATCGGGTCGGCAGATCATTCTACACTGGTAGCTGCTGTTCAAGCCGCTCAATTGGAAAATTCATTGGTAAATGCCGGTCCATTAACGGTTTTTGCACCAACCAATGCCGCTTTTGAAGCCCTTCCTCCCGGAACGGTGGAAGATTTACTGAAACCCGAAAATAAGGATGCTCTGGCAAACATCCTTAAGTACCATGTAACTCCCGGAAATCTGAGCAAAGATTTTTTAAAGCGATTTAAGAAACTAGGCCAGGCTAATAACCAGGATGTTCCCGTTGAAGTTAAGGAAGGAGAACCCCTAATTGGGGGAGCTAAAATAATTGCCAGTGTTCCTGCCGGAAACGGGATTGTGCATGTTATAGATAAGGTATTATTACCTCCGAGTAACTAAAAAACAAATTAATTCATAGCAAACCATGAAAAAACTAATCAAATCGTTCGTTGCCCTTTTAAGTTTGGCAATGTTTCTTGTGGGTTGTAACAGCAACCAAAAATCTGATAATTCCGGAGGCGCCCTTTCGGGAAGTGCCGCCGAAAAAGTGTATGTGAAGCCTGGAGATCACGACGAGTTTTACGCCTTTATTTCCGGTGGATTTAACGGTCAGTTATCTGTTTACGGGCTTCCTTCGGGGAGGTTATTCAAAGTAATTCCGGTATTTTCTCAGGACGCGGAAAAAGCTTATGGGTACAACGAAGAAACCAAGCCTATGTTAAACACTTCTCATGGCTTTGTACCATGGGATGATCTTCACCATCCGGATATTTCTCAAACCAATGGCGAATTAGACGGCCGATGGGTTTTTGTAAACGGGAACAATACCCCGAGAATTGCACGGGTAGACCTGTCTACATTTGAAACTACAGAGATCATAGAAATCCCTAACAGTGCAGGGAATCACAGTTCTTCCTATGTTACCGAAAACACCGAATATGTTGTTGCGGGAACCCGCTTTGGAGTGCCTGTACCACAGCGTGACATCTCTATTAAAGAATACAAGGGGAATTTTAAAGGAACCTTATCGTTTATCGGCGTTGATAACGAAACCGGAAAAATGAATCTGGACTTCCAGATATTAATGCCCGGATTTGACTACGACAAGGCTCACCCCGGACGTGGCGATTCACATGGCTGGTTTTTCTACACAACATATAATACAGAAGAGAGCAGCACCTTACTGGAAGTGAATGCTTCTCAGAACGACAAGGACTTTATAGCTGCCGTTAACTGGAAAAAAGCCGAGGAGTATATTAAGGAAGGTAAGTATAAGACCATGCCTGTTAATTATGCGCATAATGTGTATGACGAAGAGACCCAAATGGCTACCACCACCTGGGGCAAAGAAGTGAAAGTTCTGGATCCAGCCGAGTGCCCGGGTCTGGTTTACTTCCTCCCTACTCCCAAATCGCCTCACGGTTGTGATGTAGATCCTACCGGAGAATATATTGTTGGTAGTGGAAAATTATCGGCCGATGTTACGGTACATTCTTTTTCTAAAATGATGAAGGCCATTGAAGAAGAAAAATTCTCCGGAGAAGCCTATGGCATTCCTATCATAGAATTCGAAGCAGTAAACGCAGGTAGCGTTAAACAAGCCGGCTTAGGCCCTTTACATACCGAATTTGACGATAAGGGAAATGGTTATACTACCTTCTTTATTTCATCAGAAGTGGTTAAATGGAAAGTAGGAACCTGGGAGGTTATTGACAGAAAACCTACTTTTTACTCAGTAGGACACCTGATGATCCCGGGAGGTAACTCAAGAAAGCCTTTTGGTAAATATGTGGTTGCCATGAATAAAATAACCAAAGATCGTTACCTGCCTACGGGTCCGGAAGTAACACAATCGGCTCAGCTGTATGATATTACAGGAGAGAAAATGGAACTCCTGCTTGATTTTCCAACGGTAGGTGAGCCTCACTATGCTGCGGGTATTGCGGCCGATCTGGTTAAACCCCGTTCAAAGAAAATATTTAAACTGGAAGAAAACAAACATCCCTATGCGGTAAAAAGCGAAGCTGATACCAAGGTGGTTCGGGATGGAAATACGGTTCATATATACATGACTACTATTCGAAGCCATTTTGCTCCGGATAATATTGAAGGAATTAAAGTAGGTGATAAGGTTTATTTTCATGTAACCAATCTTGAACAGGATTACGACGTACCACACGGAATTAGTATGATTGGAGCCAATACCTCCGAATTGTTAATAATGCCCGGGCAAACCGAGACTTTTGTCTGGGAACCCAAACAGGTAGGTGTGTGGCCGTTTTATTGTACCGATTTCTGCTCTGCCTTACATCAGGAAATGCAGGGATATGTACGCGTTTCACCTAAAGAATCTAACATTCCATTATCCTGGTCGTTAGGTGAGGAGGTTGAATAGCCGTAAATACAAGTAGTGTTTTTAGTTAGTTGAACAAGGTTACTACTTCATAAAAGCGGGTAGCGGAACTAACACGCTCCCGCTTTTTTAAAACCTTAAAAAATGAAAAAGTCAAAATTACTGATGATCGTTGCAGCATTGCTGCCACTTGCATTATTCGTCTTTCCCCTGTGGAATATTACATTAGAGGCTCCTCAATATCCAACGCCATTGGGGATGAATATCTATATTAATGACTTCGCAGACATGAATCCCCACGACATAAAGAACATCAATTTAATGAATCATTATGTCGGTATGAAATATATTCCGGATGCCATTCCTGAATTTAAAATCTTCCCAATAGGGATTATTTTAACAGTAATTCTCGGGCTTCTAATCGGGTTTAAAGCCAATTACAAATGGTATTTGGGATGGTTTATTTTAATGGTTCTAATCAGTGCAGCCGGCTTATACGATTTTTACCTGTGGGAACATGATTACGGGCATGACCTGGATCCTAAGGCCATACTTAAATTCACTAACCCCGATGGTTCTATTATGGGATTCCAGCCGCCTCTCTTCGGATCGAAAGATATTTTGAACTTCCGAGCTCATTCTTATCCCAGGTTAGGCGCATATTTTCTTGCGGCTGGAATTGCAATTTCACTGATAGCCTATCTGGTGGGTAAAAAAGAACACAAATAAAACGCATCATGCCCAGGCATTTTTTTAAAATAGTGTTTTCCTTATTAATTACCTTTGCTTGCAATATTGGTCCGGAACCCATTAATTATGGTTCTGATGCCTGTTACTATTGTAAAATGAATATTGTTGACCGGCAGCATGCCTCCGAAATAGTTACCAAAAAAGGAAAGGTATTTAAATACGATGCCATTGAATGCATGCTTAACGATTCTGAGAACAATTCATCAGAAAAGGTAGCACTTTACCTGGTAGCAGATTATAAAACACCAGGCAGTCTTATTGATGCTACGAAGGCAACATTTTTAATAAGTCCAGGTATTCCTAGCCCCATGAACGGATACTTATCGGCCTTTAAAGAAAAGTCACATGCGTTGAAAATACAGAAAGAAAAAACCGGAGACATATTTAACTGGGAAGAAATTAAAAGAAAAGTATTCAATATAAACCCGGGTATTTCCCGGGAATAATCATCATCAAACATATAATCATGAAAAAAATAGCATTGCTGTTATGTCTTTCTATTGCCTTTTCCGGCCTCTTATACAGTCAGAAAAAAAATAACGCCTGTTCTCTGTGCAGTATGGAAATAGCCGATGAGCTACATCGGGCTCAGGCCATTCATAAAAATGATCAACTGTACTCTTTTGATGCTATTGAATGCCTGGTTAATTTTCTGAAATTACACAAAGAGTCTGATTTTGTATCGATTAAGGTTGCCGATTACGCTCATCAGGGTACTTTAATTCCGGCAAAAACCGCCTATTATTTACAGAGTAAAGCCATTCCAAGCCCTATGGGAGCCAACCTATCGGCTTTCGCAGTGAAAGAAGATGCTTTGAAGCTACAAAGTACCAAAGGAGGTGAAATTTTTACCTGGGAGGAAATCAAAGAAAAATTTAAGGCCTCCCGATTTGGAAATTCTCAGCACCATCATCATAATCATAACAGGCCCGATGCTCATGCACCTATTGGCGTTATGGGAGATCATCTGCATACCAAAGGAGGATTTATGCTTTCATTTCGGTATATGCTTATGACCATGGACGGTAATAAATCAGGTACATCAAACATAGATAACGGGCAGATTTTTAACAATTTCATGGTAGCCCCTCAGCAAATGGACATGTATATGTATATGCTGGGAGCTATGTATGCGCCCAGTGACAGGTTGACTATAATGGCTATGCAAAACTTCTTGAAAAAAGATATGGATTTAACCGCACAAATGATGATGAACGGAATGACTATGCGACGAAATTTTTCAACCGAATCGTCCGGATTAGCCGATTTAAATCTGGCTGTTCTCTATGGAGTGTTCCAGGGTGCTAAATCTTCCTTTCATCTCAATGCCGGTCTGAGTATCCCTGTTGGAAGCATTAAAGAAAGAGATGACACCCCAATGGTCAACAATGTTAAACTTCCATACGCCATGCAATTGGGAAGCGGTACTTACGATATATCGGTTGGAGCTACATATAAAGAAAATTATGCCACGACTTCCTGGGGAGCCCAGCTTTCAAATATCTTTAGAACCGGGAAAAACAGTGAGGATTATCGGTTTGGCAATCAGCATCAACTTACTGTATGGGGAGCCTATATGCTTTCAAAGAACTTAAGTATTTCAGGTCGTTTTCAAGGGGTGATCGAGCAAAAACTAAAGGGCGCAGATCCCGAGTTAAACCCAATGATGGTAACCACCGCTAATTCCATGAACTACGGCGGGGAAAAAATCCGATCGTTCTTGGGGTTTAATATTGCCTTTCCGCAAACCTCCGGTTTTAAGGATCTTCGTATCGGGCTGGAAACCGGAATTCCCCTTTATGAAAATTACAACGGGATACAAATGGATGAAGCAATATCTTTTAATGCAGGGATAAAATATAGTATCTTGTAGTTTCGAAAAATGAAAGCGCTTCGCCTACATATCCTCACAGTTTGCATGCTTAGCTTTGGTTTTGTAATATCTCAAAACATTGAAGTTTGTCAAACCTGCGAGTTTACTACCCTTAATGCCGCTATTGACGCTGCCCAAAACGGGGCAACTATTACAGTTAGAGAAGGTCGTTATAAAGAGTTTGATGTTTTAATAAACAAACCTTTATCTATTCGGGGAGAGGGCGAGGTATTACTGGATGTAGACAAAAAGGGATATGGAATTATTATAAAATCAGACAGCGTGCATATTTCCAATATTAATATCACCAATATAGGAAAAAGTTATACGAAAGACTATGCGGCAATCTATGTTTCGCGCAGTAAGAATTTCAGTATTCAAAACACGGTACTTGATAAAGTTTTTTTCGGGATTCTTGTAGAAAAATCACATTATGGTTATATAGCGGGAAACCGCATATCCGGGGAAGCAACAGAAGAGGCCAGTGCGGGAAACGGTGTTCATATGTGGCATTGTTCTAATATGACCGTTAAAAATAATGAATTACACCATCTCAGAGATGGTATTTATTTTGAATTTGTAACTCACAGTACCGTTTTAAACAACAGGAGTTATAACAATATTCGCTACGGTTTGCACTTTATGTTTTCCAATAATGACGAATATCACCACAACACTTTTACGAAAAACGGAGCCGGAGTAGCCGTTATGTTTTCGAAGTTTATTAAAATGACTAACAACAGATTTCAGCAAAACTGGGGCTCTGCCTCCTACGGGTTGTTACTGAAAGAAATTTACGATGCAGAAATACATCATAATACGATTGAACAAAACACTATAGGCATTAATGCCGAAGGCTCTACAAGAGTGTATTATTCTCAGAATAACTTTATAAGAAACGGATGGGCCGTAAAAATTTCCGGGGCTTGTTATACCAACATCTTTAAGAAAAATAATTTTCTTAATAATTCTTTTGATGTATCGTACAACAGTAATTTAAACGACAATAGTTTTACCAATAACTATTGGAGTTCCTATACGGGTTATGATCTTGATAAAGATGGTATCGGTGATGTTCCGTACAGACCCGTAAAGCTGTTTTCCTATATCGTAAACAAAACTCCGGAAACCATTGTCCTGCTAAGGAGTCTGTTTATAGATATTATTAATTTTTCAGAAAAAGTATCCCCGGTTTTTACACCGGATAATCTACTGGATAACGCTCCGTTAATGCAAAGACAGCTATGATACACATAACAGATCTGTACAAAAAATTTGGAAAAGTAAAGGTGCTTAAAGGGGTTGATCTGGATATCAAAAAGGGAGGTATTTTTGCTATTCTGGGGCCCAACGGGTCCGGTAAAACAACCCTTATAAAGAGTGCTCTGGGAATGGTAATTCCCGATAAAGGGACTATAGAAATCCAGGGAGAGAAAATTATTGGTAAACATCTGTACAGAGAGGATATCAATTACCTGCCACAAATAGCTAATTTCCCCGGAAACTTAAGAGTTATTGAGCTTATTGACATGATCAAAAACCTCCGGAATGCCCCGGCTGTTGATGGTCAGTTGATCCGGCTTTTCGGACTGGAGCCGTTTCTTAAGCAAAAATTAATCAACCTCTCCGGGGGTACCAAACAAAAGGTAAACCTTGTGCTTACCTTTATGTTTGACAGTGAGGTTATCATTTTAGATGAACCCACTACCGGCCTCGATCCTATCTCTCTAATACGTCTGAAAGCATTAATACATGAACAAAAGGAACTTGGAAAAACCATTCTGATCAGTTCTCATATTATGAGTTTTGTTGAAGAAGTAGCCGATGAAATTGTTTTCCTGCTTGACGGAACCATTTATTTTAAAGGCAGTGTTTTACAACTAAAGGAGATGACACATCAAAATGATTTGGAACATGCAATAGCCAACATATTAACTTCAAACCATGCTTAAAATATTAAAATATACAGTATACGATTTGATGCGAAGCCGGTGGAGCTATGTGTATTTTGTTTTCTACCTGGCTCTTGGTTTTGTGTTGCTTTTCTTAAATAACGACGTTCCCAAGGCGGTTATCACATTAATGAATATCATTATTGTACTCACTCCGTTAATAGGAACTGTTTTCGGAGTGATGTACTATTATAATTCCAGAGAATTTACCGAACTATTACTCGCCCAGCCACTAAAGCGATCTACCATATTTCTAGGCCAGTATACGGGGCTTTCACTGTCTTTAACCATGAGTTTGGTTCTTGGATTAGGTATTCCGTTTTTATTTTATGGTATTATGCGGTCGGCCGCGATTTGGAATTTTCTTTCCCTTATCCTGGTAGGGGCTTTTTTAACCTTTATTTTTGTGGCTTTGGCCTATAATATAGCCCTGTCTAACGAAAATAAGATAAAAGGATTTGGCTATGCCATTCTTTTATGGCTTTTTCTTGCTGTAATTTACGATGGGTTGTTTTTAATATCGCTGGTATTACTTCAGGAATATCCGCTGGATACTTTTTCATTAACCGCCAGTATGTTTAATCCTATAGACCTCTCCAGAATTCTTATTCTTTTAAAACTGGATATTTCGGCCCTTATGGGTTATACAGGTGCTACTTTTAAGAAATTTTTCGGAACCGGATTCGGAATGGGGGTTTCCGTAGCCGTATTGTGTTTGTGGATCATACTGCCCGTGTGGAGAATTATTTATAAAGCCGTCAGAAAAGATTTTTAATTAATTTTTACGAATACTTTTATAGTAAACTTTTTGCCATTCTCTTTTTAAAATTAAAAGCACCACCGTGTCAATTATCAATTCCGGGGGGGTATCGTTCATTTTTTTTAAGGTTCTTTCCGATACGTCAATTACATATAATAGATTTAAGTAATCGGGAAAACGCTTTAACATTAGGTCTTTTATAAAAATGCGAAGTGTTTCAATCAGATATTCCGGTTTCGTCGTAGCGGCAAATTGTAATTCCGTATTAGCTCTGATAAGATCTTTATTGAGTTGCTGTATAAGATTCGTATAGAGTTCTTTCTCTTCGGCATTCTTCAATAATAACTGTGCAGACCGGAAATCCATCTGTGTAAGGTGCCGAATTAGCGTTTGTATATTTTTCCATCTTTCATAACAAAAACCACTTTTTCAGTAGTTTTTATATCCTCTGCCGGATTTTGTTCCGTAGCTATAATATCTGCCAGAAATCCCGGTGATATCCGGCCTAGCTCGTTTTCCATACCTAAAATTTCCGCGTTTGTTATCGTAGCAGATTGTATTGCCTTCATTGCAGGCATTCCCGCTTCCACCATATAACCAAACTCCTTGGCATTTTCTCCGTGATTAAACACCCCCGCATCGGTTCCAAAAGCAATTCCTACCCCCTTTTTATACGCCCTGCCAAAAGTAGCTTGTATTTTGGGTCCTATTTCCAAAGCTTTCTGAGTAATAACCGGAGGGAAGTAATTCGGTTTTTTTGCGTTTTCAGTAACGGCTTTTCCCGCTGTGATTGTCGGTACCAAATACGCTCCGTGCTTTTTCATAAGTTCCATGGTGGCATCGCTCATTAAGGTACCGTGCTCAATGGTTTTAACTCCTCCTTTAACGGCTCTCTGCATCCCTTCATCTCCATGGGCATGAGCTGCTACATGAAACCCGTAATCCGCGGCTGTTTGTGTTATGGCTTTGATTTCCTCCAAAGTAAACTGGGGGTTCTGACCGCTTTTAGCCATGCTTAACACGCCTCCGGTAGCCGTTATTTTTATTAAATCGGCTCCATTTTTATATCGTTGGCGAACAGCTTTTTTAGCATCGTTTACACTATTTACCACCCCTTCTTTCGGTCCGGGATCGCCCACTATATCTTTTCTTCTCCCATTGGTAGGATCGGCATGCCCGCCAGTTGTTCCCAGGGCTTTTTCGGCCGTAAAAATTCTCGGGCCCGCTACCTTGCCAGCATTGATTGCATTTCGCAGTGATACATTTACACCGCTACCTCCCAGATCCCGTACCGTAGTAAATCCTGCTAATAACGTTGTTTTTGCAAACCCCAGCGAATTAAAAGCTACATCGGCATCGTTTAGTGTAAAACGTTCCAGATACGATCTGGGATTGCTTTGCCCTTCAATGTGAACGTGAAAATCAATAAACCCGGGCATCACTGTTTTTTCCCTCAAATCAATTATCGAATCCTTTTCAGATTTCACCGGCACAAAGCCATCTAAAACTGCTGTGATTTTATTACCGGAAACCACCACTGTTTTTTCTGAAACAACATTCCCGTTTTTTGTATCTACCAACTTACCACAATGAAGGTAATAATCCTGCGCTGTTACCGGTAAAAAAGCCAACAACATTAATAAGACCGTTATTTTTTTCATGTCGTACTCAATTAAGAATTTCGTATTTTTTGTTCCCATTTCCAGGCAGAACGCATCGCATCGTCCAGGCTGGAATCTGCTTTCCATCCCAACACCTGATTAGCTTTTGTAGTATCGGCAAATGCCGCCGTAATATCTCCGGGCCTTCTTCCCACCACTTTATAATTCAGTTTTTTGCCTGACACCCTTTCAAAACTATCAATCACCTCTAAAACGGTACTTCCGGTTCCGGTTCCTACATTAAAGATTTCATAATTAGAAACGTTTTTTCCGTCAATCAGCCGTTCCAGAGCTACTACATGCGCTTTGGCCAGGTCTACCACGTGTATATAATCACGAATACAGGTTCCGTCTCTCGTTGGGTAATCATTTCCAAAAACCGATAATTCATGGCGCATCCCCATTCCTGTTTGTGTAATAAAGGGAACTAAGTTTTGAGGCACTCCAATAGGCAGCTCCCCGATTTCCGCCGTTGCATGGGCTCCAATAGGGTTAAAATACCGGAGTGCAATAGCTTTAAAATTTTTATGGACCAAAGATGTATCCCGAATGATCTCCTCTCCTATTTGCTTGGTATTTCCATAAGGCGATTCGGCTTCTTTTACAGGGGCATCTTCGGTAATGGGAAGTTCGTCGGCCTGCCCGTACACCGTACAGGAGGAGCTAAAAATAAAATGCGATTGTTCCTTCCCGGTAAGCTCCTGTAGCAGATAGACCAGTGTTCCCAAATTGTTCTCGTAATATAACAATGGATTTTCAACACTTTCGCCCACGGCTTTTGAAGCCGCAAAATGAATTACGCCTTTAATATCCGGCTGTCGTTTAAAAAATGATCGTACTTTTTCCTTTTCTCTAAGGTCAATTTGTTCAAATTCCGGAGTAATTCCGGTAATTTTATTTATTCCTTCCAATACGTCTAAGGAAGAGTTTGACAAATCGTCTACAATAACCACCTCAAATCCTTTTTCAAGTAGCTCAACCACCGTATGAGAACCAATAAACCCTAATCCACCGCTGACTAATACTTTCATTTGCTCTCCATAAATTCGATTAAAATCCGGCTTATAAAATCTATTTGCTCATCGTCGAGCTCCGTATGCATGGGCAGCGAAATCACCTCTTTAACCAACTGGTTGGTAACGGGAAAATCGGCTTCGTCATACCGATCGTCTGCATAAGCCTTTTGGCTGTGAAGCGGTACCGGATAGTACACCCCGCATGGAATACCGTTTTCGTTTAAGTGTCTTACCAGGGCATCTCTGTCCGCATTTAAAACTCTCAGGGTATACTGATGAAAAACATGACAGTCGCACCCCTCACCATGGGCATTGCAATCTTTTCCAACTACCGGAGTAACTATGTTTTTGCAGGCTTTAAATGCAACAGTATATTTTTCAGCTGTTTCTCTGCGTTTGCCATTATAGGTATCCAACAAAGGAAGTTTCGCTCTTAAAACGGCTGCCTGAATAGAATCTAATCTGGAATTTACACCCACCACATCGTGATAATACCTTTGGTACATACCGTGATTTACAATACCCCGAATGGTATTGGCCAGATCACTATTGTTGGTAAAAATGGCCCCGCCATCTCCGTAACATCCCAGGTTCTTGGAAGGAAAGAACGAAGTTGAAGCAACATGACCAATGGTTCCGGTTTTCTTTTTTACTCCGTTTTTAAAAGTATAGGCGCCACCAATTCCCTGAGCATTATCTTCAATAACAAACAAATTGTGCTCCGAAGCAATTTCCATAATGGCATCCATATTGGCACATTGCCCAAACAAATGAACGGGGACAATAGCCTTGGTTCTGGGAGTTATAGCTTTTTTAATAGCTTCCGGATCTATATTAAAAGTATCTTTCTCCACATCTACCAGAACCGGGGTTAACTGCAATAGGGCAATGACCTCAACCGTAGCGGCAAAAGTAAAATCTGCGGTTATAACTTCATCTCCCGGTTTTAAACCAAGGCCCATCATACAAATCTGAAGCGCATCGGTACCATTCGCACATGGAATAACATGTTTTACATCGAGATACGATTCAAGCTCTTTTTGAAATGCATGGACTTCCGGGCCATTAATAAACGCTGCGCTTTGGATAACCGTTTCAATCGATCGATCTACCTGATCTTTAATTCCGGTATACTGACCCTGCAGGTCTACCATCTGTATTTTCCTCATAAAGTATTGATAATTGTCAAACAATATTACAAAATTAACCAACGGTAGCCAATCAATAAGGGAAAGAAACGTATTTTAGCGGCAAACAAATCAGATCGTGTATTTTTTGTACAACATAGGTATATTCATTACCAATCTGGGGCTTAAAATAATAGCGCCTTTTAACAAAAAAATAGCGCTTTTTATCAATGGCAGAAAGGATGTGTTTTCTTTTTTAGATAGTCATATCTCTACATCCGATCGGGTATTGTGGTTTCACACCGCTTCTCTGGGAGAATTTGAACAGGGCCTGCCTGTTATTGAAGGCGTTCGAAACGATTTTCCGCAACATAAAATCCTCGTTACCTTCTTTTCACCTTCCGGATATGAGGTGAAGAAAAACAGCCAGGCTGCACATATGATTACCTATCTTCCGTTAGATTCCAAAAAAAATGCGACGCGTTTTTTAGATCTGGTTAAACCGGAAATCGCCGTATTCGTAAAGTATGAATTCTGGCCAAACTACCTAAATGAACTTGAAAAACGCAAGATCCCTACTTTATTAATATCCGCAATTTTTAGAAAAGAACAGGCTTTTTTTAAATGGTATGGCGGATTTATAAAACAGTCTTTATCGGCTTTTGCACATTTTTTTGTCCAGGATGAAAATTCCAGGGAACTTCTTAAGAGCATCGGATTTTATAATACCACGGTTAGCGGGGACACGCGCTTTGATCGGGTCTCAGAAATTCTCTCGAAAGATAATCAGCTGGATTTCATGGAAGTCTTCAAAGGAGATCATTTATGCGTTGTGGCCGGAAGCACATGGCCGGAAGATAATACCTTGTTAATCCCTTTTATCAATCAGGAAGTTGATGGAAGAGTTAAATTTGTTATAGTACCTCACGACATTAAGGAAATCCACGTAAGTCAATTAGAAAAGAAGCTTACAAAAAAGACGTTGCGCTATTCAAAAATTAAAGAAAAAAACTTAGCCGATTACGAGGTGCTTATAGTTGATACCATAGGCTTACTTACCAAAATATATCACTATGCCAATATAGCTTATGTGGGAGGAGGCATGGGTTCTTCCGGGTTACACAACACTTTGGAGCCCGCGGTATATGGAATTCCGGTTCTTATTGGGGATCGCTACCAATCGTTTAAGGAAGCGAGAGATTTAGTAGCGCTGGGCGGCATCGTTTCGGTTTCGAACGCAGCGGAGTTTAAAGAAACCCTTAACGGTTTACTTACCGATAAAAAACACAGATCAGAAATCGGAGCTATCAACAACTCTTACATTCGCAAAAATAGGGGGGCCGACATCCAAATACGTAATTTTATTCGTACATTGCAACAGAAGTAATAACCTTAAACTAATACAAAATGAAAAAATTATTTTTAAGCCTTGCTCTAATTGCTTTCCTTGGTGTTTCTTTCACTTCGTGTAGAGAAACTACAAAAGAAAAAGCTGCCGATGCTGTTGAAAGTGCAGCTGAAGACGTTGAAAACGCTGCTGAAAATGCGGTTGACGCTGCTGGGGATGCTGTTGACGCTGCCGGTGATGCCGTTGAAGGCGCTGTTGATGCTGCCGGTGATGCAATAAATGATGCCGGAGAAGCAGTTAAAGAAGCAGGCGAAGATGTAGTTGACGGTGCTAAAGAAGTAGCTTCTGATGCTGCTGGGGCTGTAAAAGATGCCGCTGCTAAAGCCGAAGATGCTTTGGAAGATAAAAACTAAGAGAGTTAATCTCATTTATGTAAAAAGCGTTCCCTGAGGGAACGCTTTTTTTATAGAATAATATACCCTGTGAAGCTCAGTTTAAAGAGAGAACCATTTAGTAACGTATTATATTTTTATTAAATACTCTTTCAAATCAGTATTTTCATCCAGATTCATTTTCTTTTTTAATCTGTATCTCGAAGCCTGTACCGATCTGGGATCAATATGTAAAACATTTGCAATTTCCTTGGTTTGCATATGAAGTTTAATAAAAATACAATGCCGAAGTTCTATTTCGGTTAAAGAGGGATGTAATTCACTTAACTTATCCACATATCCTGCATGCACGGCATTAAAATGCTTTTTTAAATTTTCCCAGTCTTCATTAAAGTCCAAATTATAATCTATATCCTTAACAATTTGCTTTAGCCCCTTAAGTATTTCATTATCTCCTGTAGTCTTTTTTATGTTTTCTTCAAGTTCTTTTCTCAGTACCTTTAAAAATTGTCTTTCATTTAATAAGCTCAAAGAAATATTCATCATCTCTCTGTCTTTACTTTGAGTCGCTTCTTTCAATTCGGTAATTTTCTCCATGTGTAATTTTTCCCTGGATGCAAAACTTCTCCATAAATACATCGTGTACAGTACAACCAATAAAAGCAACACACCCGCAATAACGAGGGTATTTCTCATTGAACTTTTAGATTGTTCAATCATTTTTAATTGCAAATTTTTATTTTCTATTTCCTGACCGTGGTTGAGTTCCATTAATTTTAAATTAAGATTCAAATTTTTAATGGTTTGTTCCTTCAGTAAAATAGGAATCATTTCAGAATCGTCAGACCCGATAAGTTCCAGGTTAAACAGGCAATCTGAAGAGGTTCTCCGTGCCTGATGGACCGAAGCACTTATGGTATTTGTGCCTGAAACGAAATCATCAGGAGATATAAGCTTGGTATGTATAATATTTTCATTCGATGTTTTAAAAATCAAACTGCTGGCATAGGTAGAGTCGGTTATTATACCATTGGGCATGTTGCTTCGCATAATTTCATGCCCGTTTAAATAAACAACAAGCCCGTCATCCCGCTGTACATTTAATTTATAAATCAAATATTCGTAAGGATCTTCGACAGAAAAAGTCTTGGTAAAATATTTGGTAATATGCTTTTTTCGCGGATCGTTACCAAAGCTAATTGTTGTTGCTACTATGCTGTCTCCGTATCCTAATGGAGATATTCCTTTTTTCCATTTTTTATCGGTTTTTTTACTTTTAAACCAATCCTCCGGCAAAGGGGTTTCATCATCATAAAACAACCATTCATCACCTGTGGAAATTACTTTCGTTTGACTATGTAAACCAGTCAAATTCGAAACGTAAATAAGGGTTATAAATAACGCTTTTAAAAAAAAATCTGTTTGCATAGAGCGTACCATAATCTCCGTCTAAAGTAGCGATCTCTTTCTTAATAGTATAAAATATTTGAATAATAGTAGCTTAATCCACATAATTTAAACATCTGTAGTAGATAAATAGTAGTAATCCGCAAATACAAAAATATCAAATCTTCAATATTTGTGTTGACTAATATTAAACCACTATCAATGAAAAAGCTATTACCGCTAATTGTGTTATTATTTTTCAGTTTTACACAGTTTAGTTTTGCACAAAAAACTACCGTTAAAGGTGTTGTTTCGGATAGCTCAGGACCCTTACCCGGAGCTAATGTAATTATTAAGGGAACCAATGTGGGTACAACGGCAGATTTTGATGGTAATTATACCATCGATGCCGATGCCGAAGACATCTTGGTTTTCAGTTATGTTGGAATGGCCAGCAAAGAAGTCTTAGTTGGAATTCAAACAGTTATTAATGTTGTTTTAGAACCCAATAATCAGCTGGATGAAGTTGTTGTTGTTGCTTACGGAACTTCCAGTAAAGAAGCCATAACGGGGTCTGTTGCCAAAATAAAAACCGAAGATATCCAGAAAAGAACGCTGAGCAATATCAGTAATGCACTGGAAGGCGCTACTTCGGGCGTATTGGTAACTGCTCCTTCCGGTCAGCCGGGTTCAGGGCAAAGTATCCGTATCAGGGGATTTGGTTCATTCGGATCATCTAATGCACCATTATATGTGGTAGACGGTATCCCGATAAATGGCTCGATTAATTTGCTAAACCCCTCCGATATAGAAAGTGTTTCCATCTTAAAAGATGCTGGGTCAACAGCTTTATATGGTAATAAAGCCGCCAACGGCGTTATTTTAATAACTACCAAGAAAGGAAAGTTTGGAAAAGGTGAGTTAAATGTTAATATTTCTACCTCCGTAGTTTCCAGAGGAACTAAAGAATACGACCGATTGGGCCCTGAAGATTTTTATGAAGCCTATTGGGAAGTCCTTCGTAACGGAAATGCCATACCCGGAGTTGATAGTGATGCCGATGTTGCTGCGGCAAATGCTATCGCCACTGCCGGTATTTTTGATCAATTAAAAATCAATCCTTTCAACGTTCCTAATAATCAAATAGTAGGTACCGATGGTAAAATCAATCCCAATGCACAATTGTTATATCCGGAAGATCTGGATTGGCAGGACGCTTTTATGCGAACGGGAATCAGAAAAAATATCGATATTAATTTTAGCAATCGATCGGAAAAAGGAGGTTATTATGCTTCATTGGGCTATCTGGATGAAGAAGGTTATGTTGTAAACACCTATTTTGACAGGGTATCTGCCAGGTTCTCAGGTGATTTACAAGCAACATCCTGGGCTAAGGTTGGTCTTAATTTAACCGGATCTACTTCAAAAGGAAACCAGGCCAGAACAGGTTCTTCCTCCAGCGGTAGTACAGCAAATCCTTTTAGGTTTACTCGTGGTGTAGGATCTATTTATCCGGTTCACGCTCATAATCCAATAACAGGGGCATATATTTTAGATGGTGCAGGAATCAGAACTCCTTCATTAATAAGGGGATCGGGTGCCAGCAGCGGAAGAAATCCGGTTTATGAACTGGAAAACGATATTGATATAGATGAAAGAAACCGATTGGATGGTAAAGCCTTTGTAGAATTACAGCTTGCAAAAGGATTAAAATTCACAAGTAATTTTTCATACGAGGTGCAGAATTTTTACAATACCAATTACAGAAATGCTTTTATAGGTGATGGAGCTCCCAATGCAGATTCGTCGAGAGACTATATAAAAACTGTAACGGAAGCGTATAACCAATTATTAAGCTATAATTTCTCACTTAAAGCACTACACAATTTTGATGTTATTGCAGGTCATGAAAGTCAGGATTGGACAAGAACAACCTTCGAAGGTTCTGCCGAAGATGAAATATTCCAAGGAAATATAGAGTTGGTAAACTTTGCCATACCCGGAATACCCGAGTCTTATATTGATGAAGTAAATGAAGAGAGTTATTTTGGCCGATTGAACTACAATTTTGACACTAAATATTTCTTAAGTGCCTCTATCCGAACCGACGGTAACTCCAGATTTCATCCTGATACCAGGTGGGGTACTTTTTGGTCAGTAGGTGGGTCATGGAGTCTTAATAAGGAAAAGTTTATTGAAAATATATCCTGGATTGATAATTTAAAACTTAGGGCTTCCTACGGGCAGCTAGGAAATGCCAACCTGGGTTCTACCAACAGGTATGTCCATCTGGATCTCCTGCGTTTAGGTCAAAATAATCAATTAGAGCCCGGCGTTGTTAGAAGTGCCGTGGGAAACCCGGATCTGGTATGGGAAAAATCAATCCATACGGATCTCGCATTGGAATTCAGTTTATTTAATCGGTTAAGAGGCTCGGTTGAATACTACGACAAGGTATCGGAAGATTTAATCTTTGAGGTTCCCTTACCACTTTCTGCGGGAGGCCTTGATTTTGAAAATGCACATGCCAGACTGGAAAATGTCGGTGAATTGTTTAACAGAGGCTTTGAAGTTTCATTGTCTTACGATATCATCAAGAAAGAACACCTGGGTTGGACGGCAACAATAAATGCCTCCACCATTAAAAACGAGTTTACAAAATTGCCCGATGGTCAGGAAAGAATTTTAAACGGAACCAAACAATTAGAAGTAGGTAGGGGTTTGTTTGACTATTATATTAATGACTGGTATGGTGTAGATCCTGCCGACGGTTCAGGGCTTTTTGTTGCCGAAGATCCCAATGCTTCGGAAGTCAGGGTAATTAACGGGGTAGCCGTTACACCGCGTTCCAATAATGCAAAGCGAGATTATTTGGGGTCGGTATTGCCGGATGTGTTCGGGTCTTTTAATACGAGCCTTCGCTATAAAAATTTTAATCTGAGCTTTCTACTTACCTATCAGATCGGCGGAGAAAACTTAGACAACGGATATAGAAGTCTTGTTGATGGCGGAAGTTACGGAGGTTCGTTGCATGCCGATCTATTAAATAGGTGGAGGAAACCCGGTGATATTACAGATCAACCCAGACTGGACCCAACATTGGGCGGAGAGTGGGATGCTATATCCGACAGATTTCTGGTGGATGCTTCATTTTTAAGTTTAAGGCAAGCGAACTTCTCTTACGACTTTCCAAAAAACATATTAGAAGGATTAGGGCTTTCAGCGGGAAAATTATATTTAAGCGGTGAAAACATCTTTAATATAAATGCCCGTAAAGGGTTTAATCAGCAGCAGGATTTTAGTGGCAATACCTCTAACGTATATATTCCTGCTAAACTATTTACCGTCGGATTAAATGTAACATTTTAATAAGCACAACATGAAAAAATATATTTTTAAAATAACCGCTGTACTCATAATGGGTTTTCTTTTAAACTCATGCGACGAAGATTTCCTGGACACGTTTCCAACGGACCAGGTTTCAGCTGATTTGGCTGTTCAAACCGCAGAAAACGGATTGATCGTTATAAACGGAATTCACAGAGCTATGTACGACCGTTTTGGAAGTAACCGAAACGGTGGTTACGGGGCTCTCATGCAACAAAATGACCTCTTAGGAGAAGATTTGGTAAATACAAGTGATAGAAATACATGGCCCACTTTTTATCAATGGACAGCAAGTTCCAGTGATACCGATAGTCGTGTGGAATACGCCTGGTCCTTTTATTATCATTTAATAGGTAATGCCAATTTAGTACTTGCAGGAATAGATAATGCATCGGGAGATACGGAACTTAAAAATAGCGTAAAGGGGCAAGCACTGGTTTACAGAGCTTTTGCTCATTTTAAATTGGTACAACTTTTTGCGGAAAGATATGTACCCGGAGGTACTAATTCGCAATTAGGAGTTCCGTACAAGCTGAATAACATTGATTTGTTAGTGCCGAGAAATACGGTTGAGGAAGTATATAAACTTGCAAATGACGACCTGGATTTAGCAATTACTTTACTAGGTACAGACCGAACTAATAAATCGCATATTAATCAATCTGTGGCCAGAGGTTTAAAAGCACGAGTAAACCTTACTCAGGGCAACTGGGATATCGCGATATCAAATGCTCAACAAGCGAGGCAGGGGTTTAGCTTAATGAACCAAGATACGTATGCCGCTGGTTTTAGCAGCGATTCCGAAAATAATCCGGAATTTATGTGGGCCAGCCAAATCATTGCGGGCGATCAGGCCAGAAGATTTACCGATTTTGGTGCGTATGTATCCAGAAATTTTGTTGGAAATGCCGTAACCCTTAACCCTAAGGCAATTACGAAAGTATTATACGACCAGATTTCCGGCACAGATGTTCGCAAATCACTGTGGGACCCTACAGGCGAACATGAAGCAGTTACCTTCCCTTCGGGTTATGTAAGGCCGGCAGTTGTTTTTCATCCGCGCCATCTTAAATTTAATTATACCAGTCAGAAATTTTTGGTTTTGGATCCGGGTGACAGCAGGATTGACATTCCGCTGATGAGAGCCGCCGAAATGTATTTAATTGAAGCCGAAGCCCTTGCCAGAAAAGGAGGGTCTGATGCTCAGGCTGCTCAGGTTTTATATGATTTTGTGAGCTCCAGAGACACTGACTATGTACTATCAACTAATACCGGGCAGGCATTAATTGATGAAATTATGATTCACCGAAGGGTTGAACTCTGGGCCGAAGGTTTTCGTTTTGACGACCTGAAGCGTACCCATGCAGATTTGGTTAGAGAAGTAGGTACAGAGAATACAGGCACGCACCAGGCTTCGCTTATTGCAAATGCCGATTTTATTCCTGCCGGAGATAAAAGATGGGTCTTCTTAATACCCAGAAGAGAAATAGACGCTAACCCCGCTATAGAGCAAAACCCCCTATAAACACTTTAAATATAAAAATATGAAAAGTTTAATAAGCACAATAAAATCATTTGCACTGATGGGCTTAATCGCTGTTGGTGCATTATGGTCATGCGAAAGTGACGATGAAGGCCCGACACGCCTTATTATTAAAGAGCTGAGTATTACAGAAGGCTTTTTTGGAGATGAAGTGATTATTGAAGGCACCGGGTTTAGCTCAAATCCGTTAGAAAATCTGGTAACCTTTAACGGCTCGATTGCGGAAGTAATACGTTCTACACCCACATCGATAACTACAAAAGTTCCTTTTCCTTCTTCATCGGGAAAAGTAACCGTTACCGTGAATAGAGAAGAAGCGCCGGGGCCAGTTTTTACGCTTATTTTGCCTCCGGCTGAGGTTATAAGTTATACCAGCTTTGAAGAGGTAACAACATTTATCGGAGATGTAACCTACCCAAAATCAGGTACGGAAATCTTAGATAATGTTCAACTTACAGATCCGGCAGCTGATGATCCTTTGGTAGACTGGACGGCAACGGGAAGTGAACTTGGGTTTGATACTTCATTTATATCCAGTGATATCGGAGATGACGGTAGTGAGCCAATAGGGGTATTGAGTAACGCCAATATGGATGATGACGGTGATTCAGATTTTACAGGTCGTTTTCAGGATGGAACTCAAGGGTTTCTCGGTGCTGACCTGGATGGAACCTTAGAAATTGTTTTTGACACTGCGGATTTAGCTTCAAATATGGTTGAAGTTACTCTGGAAGCAGATATATTTTTAGGTGATGCCAGCAGTGGTTACGAAGAAGGAGATATCATTGAAGTTTTTTATATGGTAGATGGTCAGTTAGGAGCTCCCTTAATATCGTATGACCATTCAGCTGCAAATAACGAATGGTTCCATGCATCGGCAGGCATCCCGGCAGATAAAGTTAAACCCGGTAACATCGTTGTAAGAATGCGAAATAACTCAAACTCAGAAACTATTTATGTTGACAGAGTTGCTATAAAAGCCGTTGTTGTTAACCTGTAAACAACAACTGTTACGTTTATTTTAATACCTATTTGAATTAGTAAACAGAAACAGCGTTAGTGAGTTTTTATTAACGCTGCTTTTCTTGTAGCACTTTTCATTTAATAATCTAAAAAAATCCCGATACCATGAATAACAAAAGTTTATTCATAAAAGCTGTCCGTGCACTTCCGCTAATACTTTTATTGGCATGTGCAGGTAATGTTGCTACCAACGAAAGTTTAACTGAACAGCAAGCACATGCACCAAAAATTACATCTATAACACCTGCAAGTGGATATGAAGGTACATTAGTTACTATTACCGGATTTAATTTTAAGCGTAATGATACGGAACTTGTAGTAACATTTAATGGCATACAAGCTGATGAAATTATTGCAGTATCTGACACTGGGATTTCCGTAAAAGTCCCAACAAGTGCAGCTACAGGGCCTATATCGGTAACAAAAGCTTCTCAAACCGCTATCGGACCTGGCTTTGTTGTTGAAACGCCTGTAAACTTTAAAATTGCCTTTATTGGAGATTCCCATATCGGCAGGAATGCTGCTGAGGTATTACGCCTTATAAAAGGTGAAGGAGCACAGGCCGTTGTGCATCCCGGCGACCTGAATTATTCGGAGGTTCCGAAAGATTTTGAAGATCATATTAAAGGAATTTTGGGAGTTGATTTTCCTTATTTCTATTCGATAGGGAATCACGACGATACGGTATGGGATGGCTCAAACGGTTATCAATCACTACAGGAAAAAAGATTGAATAATTTAAAAATTCAATGGCGAGGCAGGTTGGGTGTTCAAAGTTCTTTTTCGTATCAGGGGATTTTCTTTGTATGTACCGCACCCGATGAATTAGGGATCAGCCCAGCAGCAGCCGGTAATTATATTAAAGAGCAATTAAGTGTGAGTAATGCTATTTGGAATATTGCCTTTTGGCACAAAAACCAGCGTCTCATGCAAATTGGAGGAAAAAGTAATGAAGCCGGTTGGACTGTCTACGAAAACTCCAGGAAAGGCGGTGCTATTGTGGCTACAGCCCATGAGCATTCCTATTCCAGAACCTATGAAATGAGTAATTTTGAAACGCAAAATATTTCGAGTACAAACAATATCATCAATCTGCGTAAAAACGATCCCGCTACAACGATTGATGAAGGAAAGTCTTTTGCTTTTGTTTCCGGATTAGGGGGAAAAAGCATTCGCGATGCTGAGTCGGATTTAGATAGTAATCCGTGGTGGGCCAGTGTTTCCTCTGCCAGCAATAATGGGCAATACGGTGCTTTATTTGGTGAATTTAACTATAATGGAGATGCGTCATTGGCGCATTTTTATTTTAAGGATATTAACGGAAAAATAGTTGATGATTTTTTTGTGAGATCGCATAATTAAGTTATAAAATTAAAGGTTATTTTTAAGGTGTAATTATGAATAAAAACTATTGTATTTATATACTGTCAATTGTTGTTATTACAGCTATATTCGGATGTAGTAACAATAGGAGTTCTCCATCAATTACCAGGACATATACCAACCTTCTGCATGAAATTGACGGGCCCTACATCTATGACAAAAAAGACAGTTTGTTAGTAATAACCGTAGAAAAGGATACGGATTCTTCTTTTTATATCCAGAATAAAATTTTAAAGAAAATCAATCACCAGACGTTTAAGTGTTATGTAAACAATTCGGAAAAAGACAGTTTTTTATTTACTCTGAAAAAGAGCTATGAAATTCCGAAAGCCGTATACGAAGCTCCGGAAAAGCTTTTCGCTACTTCAGATATTGAAGGGAATTTTAATGCTTTTTACAGCATGCTGGTCGGTAATAAAATAATGGATGAAAATTACCGCTGGATCTTCGGAAATGGGCATCTGGTAATTGCCGGCGACATGGTAGACCGTGGGAACAATGCCTGGCCCTGTCTCTGGTTGCTTTATAAACTGGAGCAAGAAGCTGAAAAAGCCGGCGGTAAAGTACACTACATTTTAGGCAATCACGACGTCATGAATATGCACGCGAACTTGAAATATGTGAAAAAGCGTTATATTAAACTCGCTAAAATATTGTCTGGAAAAGAGAATGAACAGGAAGCGTATTTATACCTGTTGTCAAACACCAATGAAATAGCTAAATGGATAGCTTCCAAAAATACGATTGAAAAAATAGGCAATTCCATTTATGTACATGGAGGTATCAGTGAAGAAGTAGTTGATGCCAATTTAACTATAGACAACATCAATAATATAGTTCGGGAAAATATAAGAAAGAACCTGACAAATTATCCTGAAGAAAACGAATATAATAATTTGGTATTTAGTAGATTTGGCCCTCTATGGTACAGAGGGCTGGTAAAAGACCAGGATGAACATTACAAAAAGATAAACGTACATAGTTTAAATCAGATATTGAAATTTTACGACGCAGACCGAATTGTAGTAGGTCATACAATTGTTGATAAAGAAGTGACGAGCGATTTTGAAGGAAAGGTAATACGAATAGATTTAATACATCCAGGTGAAAAATTTACAGGGATATCGCAAGGGCTTTTAATCGAAAATGGCAAATACTTCAAAGTTAATGATCGCGGAGAGAGATTTGAATTAGAATTTAATGGTTCTGAAAACTGAAGAACCGAATAATACAGTCATGGAGAGCATCAGCATTTTTGATATGCTTAAAATAGGTATAGGCCCTTCAAGTTCACATACATTAGGTCCGTGGAGAGCTGCCCAGCAATGGATTAAAGAGCTCAAGGACGATTTTATTCTTAATCGGGTAAAAACCTTAAAGGTTGATTTGTACGGATCGTTATCACTAACGGGAAAAGGGCATGCTACTGACTATGCTGTTATGTTAGGTTTATCCGGGTATGATCCGGAAACAATTCCGGTAAAACGTATTCCCGAAATAGTCGATGAGATAAGCTTAACTCATTGCCTGCGATTAAACGACGAATATAAAATCCCTTTTCATAAGGAAACATCTATTTTGTTTAACAGAAATTTTCTGCCGTTTCACCCGAATGGATTAACTTTTACCGCTTTTACGGAAAACGACTCTTTCTCATCTACTTTTTACTCGGTAGGTGGTGGTTTTATTGTAAAGGAAAAGCCAGAAGCTATTGAGGTAAACAACAAAATCTCCACATTCAATTTTCCTTATCCCGCTCAAAAGTCAAGTGAGCTTTTAAATCATTGCAAAACCCAAAAAAAATCCATTTCAGAGATCGTTATTGAAAACGAAAAGTCTATAAGATCTGAAAAAGAAATTAATGACGAACTCAAACGTATATGGGATACCATGCTTGAATGCATGTATATAGGATGCCATACCGAAGGTGTGCTCCCCGGAGGGCTCAATGTGAGGAGACGTGCATACGATACTTACCAAAAACTAAAAAGTGATATTCCTTATGATTCTCCGCAAGAATGGGTAGGCACCATTCGTAAAACCGAAGTGAAATTCAGGCAAATTTTAAAGTGGGTAAGTTGTTTCGCCTTAAGCGTAAATGAAGTAAATGCATCGCTTGGCCGTGTTGTTACGGCTCCTACCAATGGGAGTGCAGGTGTTATTCCCGCCGTACTAATGTATTATTTGGTTATTGAAAATCATCAGGCGGATTTCAGACAGATTAAACAATTTTTATTAGTTGCAGGAGAAATAGGCAGTTTTTTTAAAAAAGGAGCCACTATTTCTGCGGCCATGGGTGGTTGTCAGGCAGAAATTGGTGTCTCATCAGCTATGGCAGCAGCTGCATTGTGTGAACTTCTTGGCGGAAGCCCCGATCAGGTTATGATTGCCGCCGAAATAGCTATGGAACATCACCTGGGCCTTACATGCGATCCGATTGCAGGTCTCGTTCAAATTCCCTGTATAGAACGCAATTCCATGGGGGCAATTAAAGCTATTAATGCAGCAGAACTGGCCCTGGAAACCAATCCCGGAAATATAAAGGTTCCACTGGACAAGATCATTGAAACTATGTGGGAGACCGCCAAAGACATGAACCATAAATACAAAGAGACTTCTGAAGGTGGTTTAGCGGTTAAAGTAAGCCTGGCTGACTGTTAAGCATTGCCCTTCACAGTGTTTCCGTCTATATATCTCAAACCCGTATAAAATAAACATTTAGGTTTACAGCTCCGAGGCGGAATAATAACTCGATAATGTTTTATAATCCAGTTGTTTTGTCAATTTCAATTTTTAAGGTTTTTGGCGGAAATTTCCATGCAGTCATTAAACGGGAATAATAAAACTTGTAATAGGCCAGCCATTCTAAAATGCTTAGGTGATTTTTCGGTTCCAAACATTTATTTTTCTTTATAAAACTCTATCATTGTATCGATGCCTTTAAACAAATTATTAAGTCCGAAATGTTCATTAATTCCATGTATATTATCACTATTTAAACCAAAACCAATTAAAATGGTTTTACAACCAAGCTCTTTTTCAAATGTTGAAATAATGGGTAAGCTACCACCGCTTCTAAATTCAAAAACTTCTTTTTTATATACATTTTGCATCGCTTGTTTTGCCTTAATCAGCCATTCATTATTAGAATTAATAATATAGGGCTCAGCGCAAGGTAAAGGGGATATTTGTAAGGAAACAGTTTTTGAAATATTGTCATCAAAATACTTAATAAGTTTGGTTTGAATATTTTGGGCTTTCTGGTTAGCAACCAAACGCAATGATATTTTAGCCGAAGCATTGTTTGGAATAATAGTTTTAATTCCCTCTTGAATAAATCCTCCTTTAATACCGTGCATATCTATTGATGGTCTAATAGATGAGTGCTCCATGGGAGTATATCCTTTTTCGCCTTCTAAAAACCTTTCTTCTTTTTTGTTCGTTCTAATCGGAAATCTATTTAGTAACTCTCTTGCTTTTTTATCAAAAACAATTACATCGTCGTAAAAACCATCAATATTTATAGATAAATCTTCATTTTTTAATTTGCCTATTAATCGGCATAACTCATAAACAGGATTTACTAATGCGCCACCAAATAAACCAGAATGCAAATCATCTTCTGTAGTTTTTAAAAACACTTCAACTCCGGTAAAACCTCTTAAACTCGTAGTAATTGTTGGTACATTTTCATCAATAAAGGCAGTATCGGATATCAAAATAATATCTGCTTTAAGAAGTTCTCTATACTCTTTAACAAACCTGTGAAGATTAACTGAGCCGATTTCCTCTTCTCCTTCAATAATAAATTTTATGTTGTAGTTAAGTTTCTCTTTTTTTAATAGATACCCTAAAGCCTTAATATGAATGAATAACTGTCCTTTTTGATCTGATGCCCCTCTAGCAAAAATTGCCCCATCCGGATGAATAGGTGTTGATTTTACACAGGGAGAAAAAGGATCTTTACACCACAAATTAATATCTCCCGGTGGTTGTATATCATAATGTCCATAGACCAAGATTGTTGGTTTAGAAGCATCGTGAATATATTCGCCGTAAACCACGGGATTTCCATATCCAAAAATCAGTTCTGTATTTACACATCCCGCTTCTAAAAATAACGATTGAACATATTTAGCTGCCTTATTAATACCATCCTTATAATTTATATCTGTACTTATCGATGGTATTGCTAAATAGCCAAAAAGTTCTTTTAGCCATGTATTATGATATTTTTCCATCACGCTCATATAGCTATATATCCAATATCATTTCAAATTGTCCTTTGCCTTTCTCAATACCCTTTGAGATCATAAAGGATTTGAAAGCTTCATTACTTTCTGAAATATTGATGATTTTCAAACTGGCTGTATCTGATGCTTTTGATGCTTTATATAATAATTTAGAGCCTATTCCTTTCCTTCTATAAGAACTTAAAACGGCGAGCTGGGGAATATCTCCCGTGTGCGGCTCAACAATCACATAACCAACAATTTCACTTTTAACTTTTGCTATATAACAATTGATGCTTTCCGTAACTCTTTCCAGTGAATCTATATTATTTTGCCATGAGGGATTAAAATCCCAAAACGTTTGAAATACCTTCCAATTTACGGAAGAGGCTTGCATAAAAGAGACTATTCCACTTAACTTGATTTTCTTATCCAGCATATCAGATTTTTTAAAATTGTAATAATCGTAATGATTTCTAATTTTAAACCCGCTTTTGCTGTAGAGCTTAAAAGCATTTTCATTCGTTTTTATAACTTCAAGTAAGTACTGTTTAAACCCATTTGCCTTTAAACGGTTAACTGTATGGGCAAAAAGTTTTTTTGCATATCCTTTCCCCTGATAACTTTTAATGGTACCGGTTCCAGTATCGTAAGCCGTTTTTTTATCATTCCAGGTGCCAATCCCGTTCAGGATAAAACATACCATTTTATCACCTTCAAAAACTCCATAAGATAAATCCGGATTATAACCTCTTCTTTTGAGCATATATTTCAATTGGGATTCCGATAATTCAAAAGGTATCTGATAGTTAGAAAAAGCATCTGAGAATGCTTGATGTATTTTCCTGAAATCTACTAGTGCTAAATTTTTTATAGTCATAATCATTTCCCCTTAATCCAATCATTCCATGTAATCACTCCCAATTCAGGCTTTGGTGTTTCATTTAATAAACCTATGTATTCCAGTAAATGATTATCAGGGTCATTAAAATAAATAGCTACGGCAGGCATCCATGCAAAAACCATTGGTTCTGTAGTTCCGTCTTTAAAAAAATTAAAAGGTTTTATATTTTTTGATTCCAGGTATAAAACCGATTTTTTCACCACCCAATCGGGCTCTGTTTGAAAAGCAAAATGCCTGATATCAATTTCACTTTCCGGTTTTTCCCATAAACCAAGCATTGCCTGTTTAGGTTTTCCTATCCAAAAAAAAGCGGCTTTTCTTTCCTTTTCAAAGTGACACCGTTTTAACCCAAGAGCTTTATAGAATGCTATGGAACGTTCAACATTGCTAACAAATAAATGTGTTTCAAATAGTCCGTTAATCATGATATTACGGTTTATAGCTTTTCAATAGCCGCTTTAAATACTTCCAGGCTTTTATCTATATCTTCTTTAGCAGTCCTCCAGGAACAGATACTAACTCTAATCGCGATTTGATTATTCCATGTTGTTCCACCTAACCAACAAGTGCCAGAATTTTGCACATATTCCAGAACTCTTTCCGTTTGTTCATCTGTATTATATTTAATTAATACCTGATTGAAAACAACATCGTTTAAAATAGTAAAACCAATATCCTTTAACCCGCTTTCCATTTGTTTCGCATAGTGATAAAATCCTGTTACCATTTCATCTATACCTTGCTTGCCAAGTGATTTCATAGTTGCCCACAACTCAATGGCACGAGAACGTTTTGATAGTTCGGGAGTGGTTAGTAATGGATCTTTTCTCTCACTATAAATAATGTATTCACCTGTTGCCTGCAAAGCACCTATTAGTGCCTGTGGATATCTACATAATACAATTCCAGAATCGTAGGGTGTATTTAATGTTTTATGCCCATCTACAGCCCAGGAGCAGGCTTTATGCATACCTTTTGTTAAATACGATAGCTCTTTTGAAGCTGCAACCCATAACCCAAACGCACCATCAATATGTGTCCAGGCTCCCACTTTATTCGCTAAATCGCACACCGTATTGAAGTCATCGAAAGCTCCTGTATTGGCATTGCCGGCTTGAAGCAATACTAGGCAAGTACGATCTAGTGCAGGTAATTTTTCAACAATTAATCTACCCTGTTCGTCAGATGGAATCCACTCAATACTATTTCTGCCATAACCCAACATCGCAAGTGTTTTCTTTATACTGGCATGAACCTGATTATGCGCTATAACTCTAATTTTCGGCGCACCGTGTAATCCCTTTTCGTTAACATCCCACCCCTGATTTTTAAGTAAATACTGTCTTCCTGCCGCTAGGGCACTTAAATTTGCCATAGACGTACCACTTACAAAACCGGCGATAGTTTCTTTAGGTAAACCGAACAAATTCTTCAACCAGCTTTCACAAACCATTTCTAATTCTGCGTTGATAGGTGATGTTAAATACAGACCTCCACATTGATCCCAAACATCCGACAGCCACTTAACCGGCAGTGAAGCCGGAACTGCACCACCATTTACGAATCCAAAATAACGTCCGCCAGTTTGTGCGATAGTACCTTGTGTTCCATGTTCAATGAGCATTTTAAGTACCTCATTTGATGGTATTGGCGCATGATTTAAAGGCTCTTTGAATGCATCTAAATTCTTAATTTCCTCTTTCGATGGATATACTCTTGTATCTGAAACCGTATCCATGTATTTATATGCTGCTTTTTTTGCATTCTCAAAGGCTTCCTTATTTTGAAGCTCATGGAGCATTTTTGTTTGTATATCTGCCATTGTATAAATAGTATTTTATTAAAAGGTTGTTTTAAATTGCTCTTTTAGTTTTTTTATGCATGGACTTATATTCATATCTTCATGTACGATGGATGAAAAACGTATGCAATGGACAATACGGTGTTAACTCTGAATTTCATTTTTCTGCCAATCCGTTAATATAAATTGCTAAAGCAGGTCTTTTATTAACCTGCCAGGTACCGTAACTGTTATTTTTATGTATCACCCTAAACTTATTATCTTTTGCATGGGTAAAGAAGATTAGATTTTGTCCTTCTCCGGCATACCATATACGTACCCATTCTATGGTTACAAGAATTTTATCATCAACCCAAATATCTCTATCCATCATATTTAAAGTAATCCAGTTATCATTCTTTTTAGAAGTTACGAAAGCTGGTTTTTGAAGGATACTCTCAAACTTTTGTTTGTCGCTTTTGACTTTATAAATATTGACTCGAAATAAAATACTATCCACCGTATTAAATCTAAGATGAAATTGAACATCTTTGATTTTATATTCTTGACTATATTTGGGTAATATTATTCCCCACTCTCCACCCCAGCCAAATACTTCGTCCCCTGATTTTCCAGTTGTAGTAGTTGAGTTTTTATAATTACCTAACTTAATTTTTTTATATTTTTTCTTTTTGGAATCGAGTATAACCTCTGAGAGCGAAATTGATGTTGGTTTTAAATGAACATTAAAGGGAGAACCTTCAATCTCATCAAGGGTAATAAAGAGCTCTTCATAACCTAAAATTGAAAAGAAGAGTCGTTTTTTTGTATTAATTCCATCAAGCGAAATTGAGAAACTACCATCATCTTTTGATATGGTTCCTTTATTTGTATTTTTAATCCCAATATGAACATATGGTAATTTTTCTCCTGTTTCAGCATCTGTAATTATCCCACTTATTGTTTGACTATAGAAATGTTGATGGTTTAATAAGAGGGCTATTAATACGATTCTACTTAAATTTTTCAGCATAACCACTTTGATTTAAAAACCTGTTGAAGTCCTTTATATTTAAAATATCATGAATGGCTTTCTCTTTATCAGTAGCTCGTTCATAATACGCCTTCGTAATTCTGTGTCCAATCCAGTATCCCATATCACCGGGGCTATTTTTTATAGCACTTCCTCCGTATAACCAACCTCCAAAGGTGTTATTATTCATATCTTTTTCAAATTGTTCCCAAAGTGCTGCTTCATTTTCTAATCCCCAGGCATCGTTATGATGTTTTAGTGGTTCCTCTCTAATTAACAACGACAAGAAATCTGCACTACCTTCAGTAATGCATTGTTTTAACAAATTCCAATTTTCTCTGTTATAATTCTGTTGGAAATGAATAGATTCATGGGTTACCAGTGGAACTATATTTTGCATTCCAATTTCTGAAAATAGCTCGTAACCTATTATGATCCCATTTTTTGAAGGAATTCCACCGGCATTAAACCTACCAATCACAAAATAAATATCGGGAAAAATGGTAGTTGGGTAAACTTCCTTTAATTTGAACAGCGCCTTTGCAATCTTATCTTTATAATCTCTTTCTACGGTATGTGATGATTCCCTTACCTTTAAATAATCATCTTTCCTCTTTTTAACTGTCTTAGCTAATTTTTTGGCACTTCCTATCCTGGACATGAAATCCTTTAAACCTACCGTTCCGCTTTCGATGTATTCATCAAAGTATACTTTTTTAAGCTTTGGTTTGGACTCGTCAAAAGCTTTCCAAAAAAGAGTTATATCTGATGTAATAATATTTACAGAATCCTTAGCCATAGCTTGGGAAAAAGAAATCTTACAGATTAGTAATATTGCTACACTTAGAATAATATATGTATGCTTAACAATTCTCATAAACTACATACTTTTTTAATTTCTACCGTAGAATAAATATCTACCCAAAGCTTGTCCCAGCTTATGTCCTGTATTGCTGTTTGTAAACATTACAAAACCAGATTTAAGCTCTGGAAAAAGTACAAACTCGCTTTGAAAATCTCCATTACTGCCTCCGTGCATTACTGCTTTGCCCAATTGAGTATCCTGTGTAAAAAAACCAAGTCCTAAGCCTTGATTCCAATAGGGTAATTCATCTGCCCCAACGCTTCCGGTAAGAACCTCGGTATTGAACATGGCTTTGTATTGTTTATCAGAAAGTCCTTTTTTATTTATTAATGCCCTAACAAAATGAGCAAAGCTATTTGCTTCGGTCAATAAGCTGTGAGCCACTCCTACATAGTCTACCATGTCATAATATGTTGGGTAGTTTTGAACATGTCCGTTTACCATCTCCAGCTTATCGTTACCAAAAAAATACAGTTCAGGTATACCAAGTGGCTGTATAAGTTCTTCTTGAAGCAGTGTGTTTAAGCCTTTGCCTGTAATTTTTTCTACAACTCGTCCTAAATATTGAAACGCTTCTCCTGAATACCCATATCCTTCTCCCGGTGTAAATAATAAGTCTGTTTTTTGATTGTTTTTCCACCCTAATGGGCCGCCCCAAGCCCAATTTGGCAATCCCGATTGATGCGACAGTACATGTCGGGTTGTCATTTTTTTATAACGCTCATCATGCTTAAGGTTGGCAAATTCAAGGTATTCACATAAAGGTTTATCCAATTCTAATTCGCCTCTATCAATTAATCGATTAGCAATGAAGGCAAATGCCGGTTTTGTAACCGAAGCAGCTTGAAACACATTCCTTTCGTCGACTTCTTCCTGACTCAAAAAACTTTTAACACCATAAACATTGTGATATATTATTTTTCCATCTTTAATTAAGGCTATAGATGCTCCAGGGATATTATAATACATCATATAGGCTTTAACAAATGCATCGAATTGCCCTCCATTAAATTTTTCTTTTTCGGTCAGGATGCCTTGTAACGGAATCAAAAATTTAGGTTCGCCATACATTTCTAATTCCAATAATTTTGCTATAGCTATCTTATTTAAATCAACCACTATATTTTTACTGTCATCAATTCTAAACTGATTATTCTCTCCCCAACTTGCCCAAGGATTTGTTAGTTTATATGCTGATGAAATTTTATACTTACCTATAGGTAGTTTAGCAGTATAATTTCCTAAAGAGTCTACTTTTGTTATGATCCATAAATCGGGATTATCAACAGATTCTATTTTAATTTCATTGATGGCTTCTTGAAACATTTTATCTTTCCATTTAACGGCTCCCGTCAACTCCTTTAAATCTGAAGTTTCCAGCAAAATAATATCTCCAAGTTGTCCGCTATTATATTCTTTTAAAAAACCATAGTACCCTTTTCCCCAATTATGATAAGCGGTGTCTTCATTTTTATCAACGTCTACATACAACAGGTCAAAACCTATTGTTTTATTCGGTACGATAAAATCCGGTAAATGAATACTTAGCTCAAAGAATTTAGATTTTCCTTTTCTATTGATCTTATACGTTATATTGTTTTCGATTATATGTTGATGAATAAAATCTTTTCCTTTATTATGCTTAAAAAAAGTAAAATTGTCATCTTGAAATTTTAACATGAAGTTGCTGGGTGCTCTTTTTAAGTGTCCTGCGTTAATATAAATTTCCAAAACGTCTTGTATTGAAAAGTCATTATCCTGAATTTCAAAACCAATAAACAAATATTGGTTTTTATAATCATAGGCTAGTTTTAACTCTCCACAGAAATCTGCAGGGTTGTCTCCTATGGTAATGGTTTCATAAATTTCTTTCCAATCAGAGATTTTGCCATCTATCACAATATTTTGCGGTTGGGCGTAACCAACTTTTCCATTATGAGCAAAGGCTGAAAAATTTAGAATTAAAATTATACATGTGAATACCTTTCTCATAGCGTAGTAATATTTATATCGCCACTTACCAAATTAAAATTTAAGGGTATGTCACCAGCGCCAACCACTATTTTACCCTTTATAAAATCCGTTATCTTGTTTTTATTTTTTGTCTGTATAAAATCGTTACGGAATCGCCCTTTTCTTATTTGATATGATATTTCCGCATCCACATCCTTGTTGAATTGAGCATTAATATTTCCATTCACCGTGGTGAAATCACATCTTGATATCGGGTTGTTTTTAAAACTTACATCAATATCTCCTTTAACTGTTTTTGCATCTACGGCCCCTGAAATCTTGTTTAAATTTATAGATCCTGAAACATTCCAAACCCGAATTCGTTTGCTCTCCATATTTCGAGCATAAATGCTTCCTTTATCTATGGTTTGAAGTATCAAATTCATGGAATTAGGAACTCTAATTTTGTAGTTTAATTCAAAAGTGTACTTATAACAAGATTTCCCTTCACAATTATTATTAAACATATAAGTTTCCTCTTTTGCAAGGAAAGTGGTATAAGGAGAATCCATATAAATAAAAATTTTATCATTTAGCTCTAACACTTTTAGTTTAATTTCGTCGATACCTCGGAGCGTTTCTTTTTTTGAGCTCGAGTTGATATTTTTTTTGAGTTCAAACTCTATGGTATTACCCTCGTATCCCTCAATATCAATTGAACCGCTAACATTACCCAGAAACAACAAATTATTTTCAGTTAAATTCTGAATGGTTATTTCCTTTTTAATAATCTCACTATGGGGAAATTTTCCTTTTTGCGCATTGACCTTCAATGTTGACAAAAAATAAATCGATAAAACGCTCAATAAAGTTATACAGAACATTAACTGGTTTGGTGTTTTCATTTCACTACAATTTTAGTATTTAACCCTAATGATTTTAAAGTTATTTAAACGTTACGCCTTAATTCCGTAAAAGGGAAGTTATTATGTCCTTACGAATGGAAATAGACAGTTTTATCTTTAATATTGTACTAATCGGATTAATTAGTTATAATGTTAAATACTAAAATTTACTGATTATATCTACTATTTCTCCCCCAATATCGAGAACTGTTTTAATAATTTCTCTATACACATATTGGCCATCTTGCCCGTTCATTAAAACAACAATAGCTCTTTTAGATTCAGGTAATACTAAAACAAAGGTTTTTACACCCGGATCATTACCATTATGTGCCAGAGCGTATTCACCATTTGACAATTCATCGATAACAATCCACCCCAGTCCAAAAGGAAGCCCTTTATCTTTTTTTCCATTAACAGTAATTATTTGTCTCCATAAATTGTTTGAAATCGCTTTATCGGTAAGGAGATACTTTACAAAATTTGTATAATCTGTAATAGTTGTTAATAGGTTTCCTGCTGCCATGGCTTCATAATATTTTTCTATTTCATATGGTTTTCCTTCTTTGTCATGATTTACAGCATATCTTGACTCATCCAAATCTTTTTCCCACCAAAACCAAGTTTCATCCATCCCGATTTCAGAAAACAGTTTTTCTTTTGCTATTTCTTCTAATGATTTATTGAATTTAAATTCTAATGCTTTTCTTAAATACTCAAAACCTTCTCCAGAATATCCGAATTTAGTTCCTGGCTCAAATAAAAAGGATAATTTTCCTGATTCAGTTTGAAAACGCCAATTTGGGAATCCTGAGCGATGGTTTAATACATGTCGTGTTGATAATTTGTTTAACCATTTACTATTTTTCACATCTTCATCAACAAAGTATTTAACAAGAGGTTCATCTAGATTCCACTGTCCTTGATCGACTAATTTTAGCACCAAAGTAGCTACTACAGGTTTTGTTATTGACGCTACTTTATAAATAGCTTCGTTTGTTGCTGGTATTCCTTTTTTTAATTCCCCAAAGGTTTTCATATACGTTACAACCCCATTTTCAATTACCGAAACAGATGTTGATGGAATATGATGTTCTTTCATTTCATTCAGTACTTTTTGTTCAATTTCTTTTTTCCAATCTGTTACATTTTTATGCTCATAACTCACTACACGGCTTAATTTCCAAATTCCATCTGTTTTTTTCCATATTTGCGCTATTTTGGCATTGTCAACTAAAGTTTCACTACCATCATCTTCAATTTCATAAAATTGGTGATCAGCCAATTGAAGAACACCATAATTGGCTATAGGGTGAACTTCAAGAGTTTCTTTTATCAATTTTCTTTTCATCCATTTTTTATCACCATTTTCCTGGCGTTTCCAGATACGTTCAAAATTTTTTACAAAAGTTACTGCTGAGGTATCTGTAAGTCCACCTTTATCATGATAAAACTCTAAATCTGAAGAAAGCTTGGAAAGCAAGTAATCCTTATCATGTTTTATGAATACCGCATCAAAAATCAAACTATCCTGTTCATGTATTGCGTCTCGTAATTCTACTTCTTTTTCTTTAGCACTTTTAAACGCTTTAAAGATCTCTTTTACAATCTCTTTGAATGGCTTATCTTGCCCGTTTGAAGAATAGGCAATAGATATGTTTCTGGATGGAAAATACAAAATCCAAGAACGATACTCATCTATACCGCCAGTATGCCCCAAGGCTTGACTATCATCGAGTTTATAATTCATTAAGCCTAAACCAAATGAATTCGCTTTTGGGAACATCAATTTTAATGTTTTACCGGAAACCAATTTTTCTGAAAAAATGGCATTTATAAAAATGTTTAAATCGTGCGGTGTAGAAACAATACCACCTGCTCCTAAGGGTAAAGAATAATGTAAATAAGAACTTTCTTCCCATTGATTTTTCTTGACATATGATAGAGCTTCCTCTTTTTGATCACCCATATTTTTACCGTAGTAAGTATTTTTTAAGTTAAGAGGAGTAACAATTCTAGTTTTTAGAACTTCACTAAACGATTTTTGCTCTATTTTATCTAAAATATAGCTCAGTAACACATAGCCATTATTGTTATATTCTTGTTTTTCTCCTGGAAAAAAATCCACTCCAAATTTTTTAAACTTTTGTATCATTTCTTTTTTAGAATGGGCATTCTGCAACCATTTATCCATACCAGGTTGTTTTACAATTTCCTTTAACCCACTCTCATGTCTTAGCAAGTGTTCGATTGTTATCTTGTCAGCGTTCGGAATACGAGGAAAGAATTTATTCAACTTGGTGTCAAGATCAAGCTTATTTTCTTCAACCAATTGCATAATCATTACGGCAGTAAACATTTTAGAAATACTACCTATTCTGTATTTTGTTTTAGACGAAGTCTTTACTTGATTTTCTATATTTTGAAAGCCGGCTTGAGCTTGATAAATTTCTTCTCCTGATTTAAAGATTGAAATACTACCCAAGCCTAAGTCTTGAGTTTCAATTTCATTAAAAAGTTTGTCAATTTTTGAATACCTGTTTTGAGCAACAACATTTATTTGTAATGGTATGTACAACAATAATAAAGCTGTTAACATTTTCTGATTGATTTTTTTCATAATCATTAAATTTTAGTTTAACTATATGAAGAGTCATCAATACAATAAGTTACAAATAAAACCTGTTTAGATGTCCATTGGCATGGAGAAGGACATTATTAGGAATAAGAACGAGATTTAAATTGAGAAGGAGTAAGCCCTACAAACTTTTTAAATAACTTATAAAAACTGCTTCTGGTTTTAAAACCACATTCCTCGGCAATGCCATCTATTGATAACGGACAGTTTTCATCAAGCAACATTTTTTTTGTATCCTCAATTCTGTACTTGTTTAGATAATCGTAGAAGCTTGAATCCAGATATTCGTTTAGAAGAATAGAAAGTTTCTTATTTGAAGTATTTAACAAATTGGCCAAGTCTGATAATGATAAGTTTGCGTTTAAATAAACCTTGTCTTCTATCATTAATTTATTAAGCTTAGGAATAAGAAATTGGGCTTCTTCCTCTCCTAACTCTATTCTTGCATTTTTTTTCTCCCGTAAAACTTGTTCTTTCAAATCTGTACCGGCTGACATAGCACTAGCTTTATAGGGGTATTCATGATTGTTACCGTTAACAGGATTAACAATATAATTAGTATTAAAAACTTTAAAAATGAATAATATAACGGGTATTGAAAATAAAACCGCAATTAATATCGGTAGTAGGTAGCTGTTTGTATTGGGTTCAGATTCAATATTAGTATTTGTTGATACAGAATTACTGGGGTTATCATTTACAACTTCATTATTTAATGCATTCAACATTAGTTCTTTAGTAATGTTATATACATTTTCAGGCCCATAAAGAACTGATGAAATAGAGTCTTTTTTATGTCTAAATAACGCTGCAGACTTTATATCTTTTCTTTCTTTATATATTTTACTTAACAAATAGTACCCACTTTCCAGCTCCTGCTCTAAATTATTATCCTCGTAAAAAGCAAGAGCATCTTTGACATAATATTCCGAACTATCTATTCGCTTTGTTGCCAGGTATAATTTAGCAAAACACAGTTTAGCATCGGAGATCCCTCTTTCCATTTCTGAATCATTCGTATATATTTGAAGTGCCTTTTGAATATTCTTTTTTGCTACCGGGAATTTTTTATTTAACATAAAAAGTTCAGCCATACTCAAATAATGTGCTGCCATGTCTCCATTTCCGGTTTCTGACATATAATTAAAAGACTTATCAAAATGATGCTCGGCATCATCCGGCTTATTTAGTTTTAACAGCAAATCACCAATATTGCCATGTGCAGCAGCCAGATAAGACTTAAATTCAATTCTTTCATAATAGGTTAATGCTTTTAAATAATAAGCTAATCCTTGCTCATAAAGCTTTGTATTGTCAAGTAAATAGCCAATGTGGTGATTTGCGCTTGCTACACCAAACTCATCTTCACGCTCCTGAAAAATATCTTTAAGTTTCAGATAGATTTTTAACGCTTCTACACGCTTACCGGTCTTGGTGAGATAAAATGCTTTTTCACCAAGACTGTTTAAACAATCTTCTTTGTCTTTACATAATTTTAAGGATTCATCTATTTCCTCCAACGCTTCTTTAAATTTTCCTTCTAATCTATAGCCGGTTGCTATTCCTCTTCTCGCATTAATAATTTCTAAAGTATCTTTTAAACCTAAAGCATATTTAAGAGCATTATTAGCATATTTAAAAGCTTGTTTTGGTTTATAGTTTAATAAATGTAAGTTGGTTAAGCCATTATAGGCTTTACATATATTTAAGGAGTCATTGATAGCTATACTTAAGTTTAGTGATTTTAAAAAAAGAGTATTGCTTTGACTGAAATTGGATTTTCTTAAATCATAGGCTCTAGACCTATATAAAAATGTAAGTTTAATGGTGTCTTTCAGCGATAAGGCAATATGAAGTCCTTCATCAAATATTTTTGAGCTATAATCTAAATCATTTCCATGTCCATAATATTCCAGATAGGAAATTATTGCATTCAAAATTTTTGAATGATCAGCCTCTGTTGCAATAACATTCTTTAAACTGTCTTTCTCAGACAGAGCTATATCTTGAGAAAACACTTTAGTGATTACCAGCAACAGTATTAGTACTGTAGCTATTTTATATGATATATAGTTATTTTTTTTTATAGTTATTCTTATTTATCAAACCACAAGTAACGAATAGCATTACTTAATACGTGTCTGCCTTTATCAGCTTTGGTATTAAAAAACGACTCCCCACTGTTTATTAACATAGATTCTATAACATCAACTAAAAGTGGACTGCTTAAAGGATAAAGTTAAGTAATAGTTTTTTATATCCTCAAAAGTATGCTTTGAAGGTAATTCTAAACCTTTAGGTCGTACAAAAAACGGGAAAAAATAGGACAAAAGAAGAACAGAATAATATCAGGAAGCATACTAAAACTATTATTCTAATTTATATTAATTCATAACGGAGAAAATTAAGGCAATAAAAAAGTAAAATATTGTAGCTGTATTGTATTCAGGAAATTTTTGTGCTGTTTTTAAATAAAAAAAGCTCTCAAGTTTAGAGAGCTTTTTTTGTGCGGGCGGAGAGACTCGAACTCACACACCTTGCGGCACTAGATCCTAAGTCTAGCGTGTCTACCAATTCCACCACGCCCGCAGTAAAATTTGTGCCTGCAAATATAAACATTAAATACAATTTACAAATCCATCTTTAAAATTTTTTACTTAAAACATTTGCTTTTAAAAAGATTAATAATCCCCGTATTCTTACTTTTTCCTTTTAACTTTAACTGCTATAAAACGCACTATGAATACCAAGGATATTTTAACCAAAACACTGGAGGTGGCTACCTCATTTATCGATTCCATAAATGAAATACCACCTGATGTAGCTTTCAACAAATCTCAGCCCCCAAACCTGCCGGAAAATGCAATGGGGTTTCAGGAAACGCTACATACTTTTTTATCTTATTATGGTAACGGGGTGTCTGCTACATCCGGGCCGCGCTATTTTGGCTATGTTATAGGAGGTTCTACACCAGCCTCTATTGCCGGAGACTGGCTGGCATCGGCTTACGATCAAATTAGTCCGGCATCGCAGGTAACCGATATTCATGAAAAAGATACTGTAAAACTGTTGCTTGACCTCTTTAATTTACCACAGGATTTTGATGGTAGTTTTACCAGTGGGGCCACTATGTCTAATATGGTAAATCTGGGAACAGCAAGACAATGGTACGGCTTACAAATGGGGGTTGATACAGCCAAAAATGGATTATTTTCCCTCCCTTCTATGAATATTTTTAGTGCTTCTGCACACTCAAGCTCATATAAATCACTTTCTATGGTAGGTATTGGTAGGGATTCATTAACTGTTATAGATAAACTTCCGGGAAGAGAAGCTATGAATATGACGCAGCTTGAAGAAAAATTAAATGCTCTAAATGGTGCCCCTTCTATTGTAATTGCAAGTGCAGGGACTGTTAATACCGGAGATTTTGACAATTTTCAAAAGCTTAAGGAACTTAAAAGTAAGTACAATTTCTGGTTACACACCGATGGGGCCTTTGGAGGCTTTGCAGCCTGTTCAAAAAAATACCGGCACCTCCTAAAAGGTTGGGAGGCTTCAGACTCTATAACCATCGATGCCCACAAATGGCTTAATATTCCATATGATTCTGCTTTTCAGTTTACAAGACATATTGATATACAGCAACAGGTATTTCAAAACAGCAATGCTCCTTATGTAGAGGGACTGGGAGATTACAGCTTTATACATATCACGCCTCAGGGTAGTCGCAGGTGGCGTTCACTGGCTGCCTGGTTTTCTTTGCTCACCACCGGAAAAAATGGCTATCAGGAAATGGTAGACACGCATTGCGGGCTTGCCAAATACCTGGAATCCCATATAAAACAATCGCCTCATTTCGAGCTTCTTGCCGAAACCCCGATTAATATGGTTTGTTTTAAAGTCTCGGATTCTCATTCTTTACGTACTGAAGTTTTTTTAAAAAGACTTAACGCTACTAAAAAAGTATATCTTACGCCTACCGTGTACAAAGGTGAATTTGCTATTCGATGTGCCATTTGTAACTGGAGAACAACACAAAAAGATATGGATATCCTTATAGGTGAAATGGAAAGGATAAGTATTGAGAAAAATAAGTAAATTAGCACATAAACAGATTCTCAAATAATGAAAGACCTGGATTCCTACCTGGAGCAGCATAGCCGCCGCTTTATCGAAGAATTAATTGAACTCTTAAAAATTCCTTCCGTTAGTGCAGACCCCGCCTTTTCGCAGGATGTGCTAAACACCGCCAAAGTTGTTAAGCAGGCACTCGATCAGGCTGGATGCGATCTGACCGAAATTTGTGAAACGCCCGGGTACCCCATTGTATATGGCGAAAAAATAATAGATCCTGCATTACCCACGGTACTGGTATACGGCCATTATGATGTACAACCCGCCGATCCTTTGGATTTATGGGATAACGACCCCTATGATCCCGTTATTAAAAAAACGGATATACATCCTGAAGGAGCTATTTTTGCACGGGGTGCCTGTGATGATAAAGGACAGTTTTATATGCACGTAAAAGCGCTGGAATTCATGACCAATACCGGACAACTCCCGTGCAACGTGAAATTCATGATCGAAGGAGAAGAAGAAGTGGGATCTAGCAGTTTAGGGTGGTTTGTTGAGCGGAATCAGAGAAAATTAGCTAACGATGTTATTCTCATTTCAGACACGGGGATGATTGCCAAGGATGTTCCCTCCATAACCACGGGACTTCGAGGTTTAAGTTATGTTGAAGTGGAAGTGACCGGTCCGAATAGGGATCTCCATTCCGGTTTATACGGTGGCGCCGTAGCTAATCCCATAAACGTGCTCACCAAAATGATCGCTTCTCTGCACGATGAAAACAATCATATAACTATTCCCGGTTTTTATGATAAAGTAGAAGCGTTGTCAGACGATGAGCGCAAACAAATGGCTGAGGCTCCTTTTTCACTGGATCAGTATAAAAATGCCCTGGGTATAGAAGATGTTTACGGTGAAAAAGGGTATACCACCAATGAACGAAATTCTATCCGCCCAACTTTAGATGTTAATGGTATTTGGGGAGGTTATACCGGTGAAGGGGCCAAAACCGTTATTGCCAGTAAGGCCTATGCTAAAATATCCATGCGATTGGTTCCTCATCAGGACTGGCAGGAGGTTACAACCCTCTTCAAAAATCATTTTGAACGTATTGCCCCCAAAGGAGTAACCGTGGTGGTAAAACCACATCACGGCGGACAGGGTTATGTAACTCCCATTGATAATGCCGGGTATCGAGCCGCTTCAAAGGCCTATGAAACTACCTTTGGAAAAACACCTATCCCTCAGCGAAGCGGTGGCAGTATTCCTATTGTATCACTCTTTGAAAAAGAGCTTAAAAGTAAAACCATTCTAATGGGTTTTGGTCTGGATAGTGATGCCATTCATTCGCCAAATGAACACTTTGGTATATGGAATTATCTAAAAGGTATTGAAACGATCCCCTGGTTCTATAAATATTTTACCGAACTAAATACATAGAGGCCGCTGGTTAAGCCTCTATTCATTATGCCCCGAAAGAAATCGGCACCATTGTTCCGGCAATAAATTTCAAAAAAACAGCCTCTACACTTGTAGAATTAAAATCAATGTTCTACATTTGTAGAGATAATTCTAATTATGTAGAGTAATGCCACTTACTAAAACCGAAGAAGAGCTCATGAATATTTTATGGAAACGGGAGAAAGCATTTATGAAAGATCTGCTGGAAGCATACCCGGAGCCTAAACCTGCAACTACCACCATTGCTACTTTATTAAAGCGCATGCAGGAAAAAAAATTTGTGGGATACACCCTGTACGGAAAATCAAGGGAATACTATCCTCTTGTAAAGAAAAAAGATTATTTCTCCAGGCACGTAAACACCCTCATTAAAAACTTCTTTAACAACAGTGCTTCTCAGTTCGCTTCGTTTTTTACCAAGGAAACCGATTTGACTAAAAAAGAGCTGGAAGAGTTAAAAAGTATCATTAACGAAGAACTTAAAAAGAAGTAGCCATGGAAGTATACTTGTTAAAATCATCCGCTTGTCTCCTCCTCTTTTTTCTTTTTTACAAACTCTTTTTAGAGCGGGAAAACATGCATTATATAAAGCGTTTCTATTTGATAGCTTCTTTGGTATTATCGCTTATTATTCCATTAATTACCCTTACACAATACGTTGACGCAATGCCTGCTTCCTCCGGTGATATGGCCATTATAACTGGTGAGGTACCCGGAGAAAATATCGCACGACCTATAAACTATCAAACTCAATTTTTATGGAGCATCTATATTTTAGGTGTGCTGATATTCGGAATTAAGTTCTTTTTCAGTCTGAATGATATTCTAAAAAAAATTACTAGTAATACCAAAGAGAAGCATTATTCTTTTATCCATGTATTACTGAGAGAAACCATCATTCCGCACACTTTCTTTAATTTTATTTTTCTTAATAAACATCTCTATAAAGACAATAAAATTCCCAGGGAAGTTTTGCTTCACGAGCAGGCTCATGCAAGTCAAAAACACTCTGCAGATATCCTTTTCATCGAAGTGTTAAAAGTTGTTTTCTGGTTTAACCCGCTACTCCATTTATACAAAAAAGAAATAAAACTCAATCACGAATTCTTAGCCGATCAGGCCGTACTAAAAAAAGGCCTGGATGCTTATACCTATAAAGAATTATTACTTTCATTTTCATCAAATCAAAATAACCCATCACTGGCTAATGCCATTAATTATTCATCTATCAAAAAACGATTTACAGTTATGAAAAAACAAACATCAAAACGGACCCTTTGGCTCAAGGGGCTTATTATTTTTCCGCTAATCGGCCTGATTTTTTACAGTTTTAGCCACAAAAAAGTCGTCGAACGCGAACTTCAAAACAAAACGGTTCAAACTTCTGCACCGGAGCACCTTGATTTATATATCAACAATGATAACCAGATACTCCTGAATGGCCGGTTTACACCTATTGAAAATCTTACTTCTCATTTGGAAAGTTATTCTCCAAAATCCGATTTAAAAGGACACGGAGAGCAATCTGTCGCTACTATTCATATAGCTTCAAAAGTTGCTCCGGGAATAATTACTGATCTTAAGGATATTCTTTACTTAAAAGGATGGCAAAACATTAGTATAAGTTCCTGGAACTCTGCTTTCGATGAAAAAGAACCCTCTCCCGATACTATATCCGAAGGGTCTGCGCTACAGGAAGGTGCTACCAAAAAGCAAATTGCGGAATACAACAAGCTGGCAAAACATTATAACAAAATGATCGCCAAAGGCGGACATATGACCTTTCGCTTAACAGAGGTGAAACGTTTAAAATATTTGTACAGCATTATGACCCTAGATCAACGCAATAATGCTGAAGCTTTCCCTGACCTGCCTTCACCACCACCGCCACCGGTTGAAGTAGAAACAGAAAATGTTCCTGTTCCGGTTGAACCCGCTGCCAAAGAACCCGTTTATAGAGTTGTAGAAGGGTTGGAAGAAACAACGAGACTGCCACCGCCGCCTCCACCAGTACCCGCAGATGCAACCCCTGCACAAAAAGAGCGTTATGAAAAAGTAATTCGGGAATATGAAAGAAAGCGTGAGGCAGCTACCCTATCGCCACCGCCACCGCCGCCTTCTCCTCTTGATCATATAAAAAAAATGGCTGAGAAAGGTGCTTCTTTTTATCTCGAAGGGAAACCCATTTCTTCTAAAAAAGCTATCCAGGTCATAAAAAATAATAGTTCGTTGAATATAAATAGTATCCGATCTACCGGAGGGAAACCAAAGGTATATATTACCAAAGATCCCATTATCATTAAAAATTAAAAAAAGCCCCGAAAATCGGGGCTTGTTTGTAACATTTTCAAAGAATTAGCGTTGTATAAGGTACATTCATCAATCAATTAAGATCTGAACGCTATGCTTAAACAATTCTTCTGGATGTGCTCCGGGGCCGATCAGGACATCCTTTCACAATGCTCTAAGGCTGAACAAATTAAACAGGCAGGTATAGGAGGCACCGTATTTTTTACGGCAGTTATGGCTTTTCTTGCTTCGGCTTACGCCCTGTATACTGTTTTTGATAATATATATACTTCGGTATTCTTTGGAATAATCTGGGGCTTACTCATTTTCAATCTGGATCGTTTTATAGTATCCACCATTAGAAAACGGGATAGTTTTAAAAATGAGTTTTTTCAGGCAGTTCCCCGTATTCTTCTGGCAGTTATTATTGCTGTGGTAATTTCCAAACCTTTGGAGCTTAAAATTTTTCAAAAGGAAATAGATCGGGTATTGTTGGAAGAAAAAAATCAAATGACCCTGGCTAACAAAGAGCAAATTGCACAACAGTACACCCCTGCGGTTACTGCATTAAACGACGAAATAAATGCTCTTAAAAAAGAAGTAACCGACAAAGAAATAGAAGTTAACGAACTGTATAAAACTTATATTACGGAAGCAGAGGGCACGGCCGGAACTATGAAAATAGGAAAAGGACCGGTGTATAAGGAGAAGCGAGAAAAACACGATGCTTCGCTTAAGGAACTCCAGGCATTACGGGAACAAAACAATCAAAAAATAAAAGCCAAGGAAACCGAAATAACAACTTTAAATCAGACCTATACCGCCAAAGTTGCCGAAACGCAACCTACTATTGATGGTTTTGACGGGCTTATGGCACGTATCAATGCTTTGGGCAAGTTACCCTGGCTGCCCTCTTTTTTTATTTTCCTCCTGTTCCTGGCCATTGAAACGGCACCCATTATTTCCAAACTACTGGCCCCGAAAGGTGAGTATGATGTTAAGCTTGACGATGTAGAAAGTGTTGCCAAAACATGGGTAGCGCAAAAAGAAGATCAGCGTAAACAGGTGCTGGCTACCGATGTTGCCATTAATGATAAGGTGTACAAAGATATTGCAGAGGAAGAAGAATTATATACGTATAAAAAACAAAAAGCGCGGGAATTAATGCAATTACAGGCCGACGCATTTTATGAGCATCAGAAAAAGAATTTGTAAAAAAGGCGCTTCTTTCGAAGCGCCTTTTTTAGTATCTGGGTAAATCAATCATTAAGATCAACTATATTGTAAATATAATCGCCGTGCACTCCGGTAAAATATTTTCTGGCCATTTTACCCATTTTCTTTCTTCCTTCTTCATCGGCCCAATGTTCTTCGAAGAGTTCGTTATTTCGTTTCCCCATTTTCTCCAATCCATCCAGTGAATCCACATAAAATGCCTCTACAAATTCGGTACGATCCGACCCCCACGCATGAACATTTGGATAATAGGCTTTTATATGTTCATTTTTATGAAACACATTTTCCGCGTACTCTTTAAAAATTGCATTGAATTCTTCCTGCGATCCATCATCCGGAAAGGCAAAATGGCTTTTCCGCACTAGTAGCACTTTAGCTTTTCCCTCATCCGGCGCATACGGTTTTGCATTAGGCATGGTGGCATAAATTTCATCCGAATGATAAGGTGTATAATAAGCCATGCGCTTTTCCATCAATTCTTTTCTGGCGTCTTCATCGGGCCAGGCCTCCTTAATAAGTTCGTCATTCCTGCCAGAGGCTTTATCAATAGCCTCCCAGGAGGGATACGCCTGTACATATACAATTTCCCTGTTATCCGGGGTAAACCTATGTGTAAAATAAGAAGCTCCAACAATGTGTTCGTTTTTGTCGGTTACTTTTTCTTTAAATTCCTTTTCTCCGGCTTTCCAGGTATCCATATCAAAATTCTCATAATCCATATCCCAGTGAAGTGTGGTTACGGTAATGTACATAGGTCGCTGGTTTTCCTGAGAAAAACATAGGGAAACAATAAGGAATATTAACAGAAATACTCCCATTCGTGATTGGTTGGTTGGTTTCATAATCCAAATGAATTAAGTTAGTATAATTGGTTAAAAACAAATACTACTTTACAAATTTGGAGCATTACTACCTCATCTTACATTTTTTGGGGAAAGAAACTCATCATAATAGAAACACTAATATACAATATTAAATAAACAATTGAAAATCAATGTTTTAAAACAACTAATCAGCAAGCCATTCCGATAGTTTTTTTCTGATGGTTTCCCGATCGGTTTTTGGGAAGTGCCGGATTCGGGTTCCGTGGTGCCCTCCGGGGAGTACCATTTTTAATGCATCAATACCTTTTTCAGGGGTAGGGCCACAGGCACCCCAGGGGTCAAGCGCCCCATAGATATAGAGAATTCTGTTTCCTCTTTGTTCCACATAGTCTCTAACCGTTTTAATATAGTCAGGATTATAGGTAAGATCAACTCCCTCAGGAGCAAAGCGTTTATTTGAAGGGCTTTTCACAACTTGTAATAAATCGGAAATAGGGGCCATATCAAAGCCGTAATACCCCAATTCAATCATATGCTGATAATAGGAAGGCAATAAATCATAATACGTGGCATCATTGTAAAAATTTATACCCACAATGCGATTCATATACATAAATAACTCTTTGGAAGTGGCTTCATTGCCAGGAATTTCATCACATTTTCCTCCCCACTGCCAGAATGAAAATGAAAACTCCAGCGCAGCATACTCTAACGCTTCCTCCAGAGAGATCTTTGTAAATGTCATTGACTTTTCTTCTGCGTAATCGTGCATTTCCTTTAAAACTTCAGTCCTGTTCTCCAGCAGCGCCCTCTGAAAGTCAATAATTCTTTCCCTACACACCTCGCTCCCCACCGAATTTATGTGTGCCGTAGTCCGGGGGTCTTCCTGCGTATTTATTAAAGGAGCAACATAGGGAACCGCTATATCCATATCTTCCGGGTATTTCGAACGATAAATCAGCGTGGTTTCTCCTCCTTTACTTATACCTGTGGATATCCATTTCCCGGTGTAAAGTAATTTAAGCCTGGTTACCAGGCTATGATAATCGGCAATAGCCTGATCATTTGTTAGAAACTCCCATGGAATCGGATCAGGGCGCGACTTGCCATAGAATCTGTACTCCACTATGAGTTGATTTGCATTCAGGATTTCCGATAGTTCGTTCTTTACATACCTTGCGCTGTACCCCTCTGTTTCCAGTACCATAGGCTTATTGTAATCTAAATGAGAGAGATACAGATAATGTTTAAAAGTTCCTTTTTCGGGATGCTCATGGTCGAGTGGTTGATTAATTACAATCTGATATGATGCCTCATATCCTTCCAAATTGGTAAGGCTGTTTATTTCAGCTCCCGGAAAAAGAATTTCGAGTTTGCCTTTAAGTGTCGGTTCTTGCTTAACAAGCTTGCTCACAGAGCTCTTACAGGAGCTAACTAACAAAGCCCCTATTATAATTACAATGAAAAATCTTTTCATACTTTTCCTTATTACTTCAATACGAAAATACGAGATCGATTACTGTTGCACCGGTATGATATTACCTTAGTATGGTATCATTTTTACCTTTTCATGTTAAAATGGCATAGAACAGGTAAAATACAGTATTTTTAATATTCCAAAAAATCCGAATTGTGGAAATTCCATTTATCACTGCAAATTTTATTGAGAACAACACGCATTTCCCTTCATTGGTCGCGGAGTTAAGGGAAGCCTTTTTACGGAACACCATTACCGTACCTATGAGGCATCATCACGATTTTCCCAATCCAGAGGCAGGTGCCGATTCAACACTGTTACTCATGCCTGCCTGGGATTCTGAAAATGCATCGGGTGTTAAAATAGTAACCGTAAATCCTAACAATAAGCAATACGGACTTCCGTCTATTCAGGGAACCTATATATACTTTAACAGTCTTACCGGAACACTAAAAGCCCTTCTTGAAGCTAAAAGTTTAACGGCAAAACGAACGGCAGCAGCTTCGGCATTGGCTTCTCTTTTTCTCTCCAGAGAAAATGCCTCTTCCCTGCTTATGATAGGAACGGGTGCTCTTGCTGCCAATTTAATTATGGCACATGCTTCGGTAAGGCCCATTACTCAGGTATTTGTATGGGGTAGAAACCCGAACAATGCGCAAAAAATATGCACACAGTTGCAGGAACAACCATTTGAAATTTCCGCGGTATCGTCGATAGCTGAAGTCATTGGTACCGTCGATATAGTTTCCTGCGCTACATTATCTGAAACCCCACTGGTTTTTGGTGAGCATTTGCAGGCCGGACAGCATGTAGATCTGGTTGGAGCCTATAAAAAGAATATGCGGGAAGCTGATAATACCACTCTTACCAGAGCTTCTATTTATGTAGATATCCTTGAGGCTGCACCAAAAGAAACCGGCGATTTGGTAATTCCTCTACAGGAAGGAGTTATTAGATTTGAGGATCTGAAAGCCGATTTATTCGAGTTGTGTTCCCAAAAGAAAACGGGGAGAACAAGCCCGAATGAAATTACCCTTTTCAAATCGGTAGGGCATGCTCTGGAAGATCTGGCTGCAGCCAATTATTACTATAATCTGTTTTCAAATGAATAGTACCTATACAAATATTCTCAACAAAACGCAATTCAAGGCACCGGAAAACTGGTTGCAAATAAAAACTATAGACATGCATACCGGCGGAGAACCACTTCGCGTAATCATACAGGGATTTCCGGAGATAAAAGGCGATTCCGTGCTTGCCTATCGTAAATACTGTAAAGAGCATTTGGATTATTTGCGAACCGCATTGATGTTCGAACCCCGGGGGCATGCAGATATGTATGGATGCCTGCTGGTTCCGCCGAATGACAAAAACGCCGATTTTGGTATCCTTTTTTTACACAATGAAGGGTATTCAACCATGTGCGGACATGCTATCATTGCTATTTCAACCTTAGCAGTACGCATGCAATGGATCTCTGTAAAGGAAGGGGATAATTGTATTAAAATAGATGCTCCTTGTGGTAGAATTACTTCGTTTGTAAGGGTTCATCATGGAAAAATACGCGGTGTTCGTTTCCATTGTGTTCCGAGTTTTGTGGTACGTCTGGATTGTCAGATAACCGTTCCGGGATTAGGGAATGTAATATACGACCTGGCTTACGGAGGAGCTTTTTACGCTTATGTTGATTTAAGAAAAAATAGCCTCGGTCTTAATCTTACCAGAGAATCGTATCGCGATCTTATTCACCAGGGGATGGCAATTAAACGCGCCGTTATGAAAGCGGATAAACAGATTATTCACCCTTTTGAAAAAGATCTTAGTTTTTTATATGGTACTATTTTTATAGATGGCTCGGACTCACCCAATGTAGACAGCAAAAATATTTGCATTTTTGCGGAAGGAGAAGTAGATCGATGCCCAACGGGATCGGGTGTGTCCGGGCGAATGGCTATTCACAAAAAAAGGGGAGAGATTGATTTTGGTGAAACGATGACCATAGAAAGTATAACGGGATCTGTTTTTAAAGGTTCCGTAGTATCAGAAGAACCCTATGGCCCTTTTAACGCAGTTATTCCGCAAGTGGAAGGAACTGCTCACATAACCGGAATGCATACCTTTCTGATTGATCCGGACGATCCTGTGAAAAATGGATTTATACTTAGATAAGGGGCTTTCTCCGTAGTGGAGATGGCAAGGAACATATAACTTTTAAACCAAACGTATTCTATGAAAAAAGTTGTTTTATTATTTCTTATTCTTACGGGCATTAGTTGTTCAACAGATGAACAAACAGACAAAGAAGCGATTCTGCATGTCATGAAAACCCAGGAACAGGCGTGGTCTCGTCATGATCTTGAAGGATTCATGCAGGGATACTGGAAATCCGATTCTTTAAAGTTTTACGGAAGCCGGGGAATAACATATGGTTGGGAAAAAACGCTGGAGAATTACAAAAAAGGATACCCGAATTCATCGTATTCCGGAACTCTTAGTTTTACCATTGATGATATGACGCGTATTGAAAAAGATGCTTATTTTGTTATGGGACAATACCATCTCAAAAGAGAGATCGGAGATGCCAATGGTATATTTATGATTATATTCAAAAAAATAAACGGTCAATGGCTTATTGTAGCAGACACGTCCTGTTAGCCATTCATAAGGGCTTCTATTTCTTCAACCTCTATGGGGAGAGCTTCTGTTAAGTTGATGTTTCCCTCTGCGGTGATTAAATAATCGTTTTCCAATCGGCACCCAATTCCTTCTTCCGGAATATAAATACCCGGTTCGCAGGTAAATACCATTCCGGCTTCAATGGTCCGGTATAATCCTACATCATGTACATCGAGCCCTATATAATGTGCAGTTCCATGCATAAAATACTTTTTATACAAGGGTTTATCCGGATCCTGATTTTTTATATCCTGATGGTTTAGCAAGCCTAAGTTTATTAACTGTTCTTCCACCAGAACCGCCACCTGTTTTTCATAAATACTGTGCTCTACCCCGGGCTTTAATAGTTTACTCCCTTCCTCTAAGCAATACTTAACAGCGAGATAAATTTCTTTTTGTCTGGAAGAAAATTTTCCGTTTACGGGAAAACAACGGGTAGTATCGCTATTATAATTGGCATAACATACGCCAAAATCCATTAACACCATTTCCCCGTCCTTACAAACAGAATCATTGGTATTATAATGTAATGAGCAGGCATTTTTTCCGGAGGCAACAATAGGTTTAAATGCATGTCGAGTTGCACCCTGTTTGGTAAGATTATAAATAAGTTCTGCCTCTAATTCGTATTCCTTTATTCCAGGCATACAGGTTTTGAGAACACGGTTAAAGGATTCTGCACTTATTTCAGCCGCCCTTTTAATAAGATTTACTTCTATTTCTGATTTTACAGGACGAAGTTGCCTTGTAATCTTTGCAATCCGGAAGTAATCATGTAAAGGATATTTCTCTTTACACCATTTAATCATTCTGTCTTGTCTTGTTTGCTGATCTTTGGTAACTCTTTTTATATGTTCATTATGACCCAGATAAAAACCATCAGCCTCGAAAGCCATATACTGCAGCAATTTTTCAAAATCCTCAACCCATTCAACCCTTTTGATTCCAGATAGTTTCCTCGCTTGTTCTTTGCTGAGCTTTTCACCATCCCATAATTTAATATGCTCACTGGTTTCCCTGATAAAAAGTATTTCCCGGTTTTCTTCCCTGTAAGCATCCGGGTACAAAACCAAAATTGTTTCTTCCTGATCAATCCCACACAAATAAAACAAGTCGTTATTCTGTGCAAATCCCATAACATCATCCGCATTAGTATGCTTAACATCATTGGAAGCCAAAACAGCAATGGTATTCTTTTCCATTCTGAAAATGAACTTTTGTCTGTTTTCTGTAAATAAGTCGGATGGAATAGGATGATATCTCATAGTTCAGAATTTTCTGTTCGGGTGAAAAGGATCAATATTCATACTTAATTTTTTATCGGCCACTATTTCAGATACCAGCTTGCCTGTTACGGGGCCCAGGCTCCAACCCATCATAGCATGACCGGTTGCAAACGTTACATTCGAATACTTATGTGCACGTCCAATATAAGGTAATCCGTCGGGAGAAACAGGTCTCAATCCGCAAGTTGCCTTTGCTATTTCTTCTTCCGCTATATGCAGTTCTCTGTAATAGCTCTCGGAAGCTTTGGCTATGGCGAGTACTCTTTCCTTTCGTATACGGTGATTGATTCCTGATAATTCCATGGTCCCTGCGAATCTCGTAAATCCCTTCATGGGGGTTACTGCTACTTTGGCTTCCATTAGAATTGCCGGATAATTAATCATTGTTGGCCGATTAACATTAATGCGATATCCTTTTCCTGCTTCCAGCGGAAGTTTCAACCCTATTTTTTTTGCCATTTCCATACTCCAGGAACCGGATGCAATAATTACTTCTTCCGGAGTATATACATTTTTAGTAGTGTATATTTTATCAATTTTACCGGATTTCCAACTCAGGTTCCGTACCTCCTCATGCGAGCGGATAACAACGTCGTTTTTTTTCAGGTACGCTACCAGGCGTTCCATAAATTGAGTGGGGGTAGTATGTGCATCGCATATATAATGAAAAGCTCCCTTTACCTCATCATTGATTGCCGGTTCTAATTCCAGGAGTTCTTTTTTGCTGAGCGCTTTCACTTCAAGACCTTCCTTTATTGCTCTGGCTGCAACACGTTCTTCCTCGGTACCGGCCCTGTCTGTTTTATAAAGCATTAGCAACCCTTTCCGTTCCCAATGAAAATCTCCCAGATCATGAGAATCATAGATCTCCTGAAAAAGTTCTCTGCTCAACAGATTTATTTCTTTAATTACAGGAATTGCCTTTTGAACATTCCCGGCGGTAGCGGCTCTGTTAAAATACCAAATCCACTTTAAGAAATCTTTATTAACCTTGGGTTTCATATAAAACGGACTGGACGAATTGAACATCCATTTGATTCCTTTTGCCATAACCCCCGGAGCGGCCAATGGAATTATATGACTCGGTGTTATATAACCTGCATTTACATAGGATGCACCGGCATTCATTCCGGATTTATCCAATACGGTTACCTTAAAACCCTCTTTATGAAGATAATAAGCAGTACACAACCCGATAATCCCACCTCCTATAACGATACAGTGTTTCAATACTCGAATCTGTTTATTTTATTTGTACTTTATATTACCTGAAAACCATGCGCATACGGATCATCGTCATCATCAATAACAATAGTATTATACCCGTATATTTTAGCCCAACCTTTAACACCTGGAATAATGGCCGGTTTACCATCTAATTCGGTTTCTTCCTCAATAGTGCCAATAAATTTACTCCCAATGTAGCTTTCATGTATAAACGCTTCGCCTTTTTTTAATTTCCCTTTTGCATACAACTGTGCCATACGAGCCGATGTACCTGTTCCGCAAGGGCTTCTGTCAATGGCCTTATCTCCGTAAAATACGGCATTCCTTCCGGAAGAAGCAATATCAATCGGATCTCCGGTCCACAACATATGTGTCACATCCCGAATGGTATCATTCTCCGGATGTATAAACATATTCGGGTATTTTTCATTGATTCTTTTTCTGACCTCCTGAGACCATTGAATAATTTTACCCGCGGTAACATCCTGTACTCCGGAAAAGCGTTCCTGTGGGTCTACAATGGCGTAGTAATTCCCGCCATAAGCTACATCGAAGGCCAACTCCCCCAGGTCGTCGCATACCACAGTTAAACCTTCCGCCGCCAAATAACTCTTAACATTAACAAGTTTAATCCATTCTACTTTTCCCTGCACTTCCCTGTACTCAATTTCAACCAGTCCTGCCGGAGCTTCCATCCTAATTCTTCCGGGTTTTTTGGGTTTGAGCAAACCTTCTTCAAGTGCAATTGTCATACTGCCAATAGTACCGTGCCCGCACATAGGCAGACATCCGGAGGTTTCAATGAACAGGATGGCCACATCATTTGCAGGATCATGCGGAGGGTACAAAATACTACCACTCATCATATCATGCCCTCTGGGTTCAAACATCAATCCTTTTCTTATCCAGTCGTACTCCCTTAAAAAGTGCTGGCGTTTTTCACTCATACTGGCACCTTTTAAATCAGGCCCGCCTTCTTTTACCAGGCGTACCGGATTTCCGCAGGTGTGTGCATCAATACATTTAAATACAGATCTGGCCATTAAACAGAACTCGAAGTTACCTGATTATTTATACGTCTTGAAATTCCAAGAGGGTTACTATTTTGTAAGGCTTCCGGTAATAATTCATCCGGCCAATCCTGATAACTAAAGGGCCTTACCCAGCGTTTAACCGCATGAATTCCAACCGCGGTAAAACGGGAATCGGTTGAGGCGGGATAAGGACCTCCGTGCAACATAGAAGGGCAAACTTCAACCCCAGTGGGAACACCATTGTAAATAATACGTCCGACTCTGTTTTGCAAAGCTTCAACGAGGCTTTGATACTTGACAGCTTCTCCCTCTTCCGCAATTAAGGTTCCCGTTAACTGGCCCTCCAGTGCGGCGATAATCCGTTCCAGTTGTTCAGTGCTGTTACATCTTACTACCATTGAAAATGGGCCAAAGACTTCCTGATGTAGTGTTGTATTTTTTAAAAATGTATCTCCTTCCACGGTAGTTACTGTTTGTCTGGCATAATTGGCCAGCACTTCTGTTTCCCTTTCTGCCGTTACCATAATCCCATCCTGAGAAAGTGCTTTTTTCCTATTGTTTTCATAGGCCCCTACAATATTGGGATGAAGCATACAGGAAGGCTCTATTTTTACAATCTCATCGGAAAGTATTTTTACAAAATTATCAAGAGCTTCCCCTTTAACTCCCAGAATTAATCCGGGATTAGTACAAAATTGTCCGGTTCCTAAAGTAATGGATTTGGCATACGTAGTTGCGAGATTACCCGCTCTGTTCTTAGCGGCTTCCGGTAAAATAACTACCGGATTAATACTCCCCATCTCGGCAAATACCGGAATGGGTTCGTCTCTTTGTGCCGCCAAATCGAATAGTGCTCTTCCTCCACGTATACTTCCGGTAAAACCAACACCCTTCACTTCAGGATGCTTTACTAAATGTACCCCGACCTCTATTCCACTGCTGTTAAGGTTAGAAAAAACACCATCGGGCATTCCCGTTCTTATTGCTGCCTTGACAATAGCAGAAGCAATCATTTCGCCGGTTCCTGCATGCATAGGGTGCGATTTAACAATAACGGGGCATCCCGCTGCCAATGCACTGGCGGTATCTCCTCCTGCCGTTGAATACGCCAAAGGAAAATTACTCGCTCCAAATACTACTATGGGCCCCAAAGGAATTAGCATTTTTCGTAAATCCGGTTTGGAGACAGGCGTTCTATCCGGTATAGCGGTATCTATAGTTGCATTTACCCAGGAACCTTCCAGGACCAAATCGGCAAACATGCGTAACTGACCCACTGTTCTGCCACGTTCCCCTTTAGCCCTGCCTTCCGGTAAACCGGTTTCTGAGCAATACACCCGAACCAGCTCATCATCCAATGCCAAGATCTCTTCGGCTATGGCATTTAAAAATGCTGCCTTTTTTTCCCGAGGAAAATTTCTAAATTCCTTAAATGCCTTTGAAGCCTTATTTACAGCTTCGTTTATTTCTTGTTCAGTAGCCTCATAAAAAACGTGATCATTTTCCAGATTAAGTTTCGGGTTAAATGTTTTGTACGTTTTAGCTCCATCGGCAGACAGTTGCTGTCCTATATAATTTTTTCCAGTAATCATGTGTTTTTTGTAAAACTCAACAAAATCAAGTTTGTCTTTTAATTCGTTTTAAGTGTTTTTCAATATCCACAGGTTTGTGTATAATTTTTTGGGATACCGGATATTTTTTCAACAAAAACTCAGGCCTGATTGGCCGTCGCTCAAATCCTCCGCCACAATTTGGGCATACAGCATGCAGAACCTTTTCTACACAATCTTTACAAAATGTGCACTCGAATGTACAAATCATGGCTTCTTCCGAATCGTAGGGAAGTGCCTTGTTGCAATGTTCGCATGTTGGTCTGATTTCCAGCATTGTTTTAAAAGAATTAATGTTGCATTCTTATAAAATTACAAATTTTTATAGTCCGGAAGATAAGGCCTGTCTTTTAATCCTGCTTCAATAACTTTTAATACTCTGATACGCTCTTCCCCCGACAGAGGTAATCTCGGTGCTCGAACGTTTTCTGTCCCTATTCCCGTAGCTACTTCAGCGAGTTTAATATTTTGCACCAGCTGTGGGTTAATATCCAGTTCCAGTAAAGGGAGAAACCACCTGTATATAGCTAATGCCTCCTGAATTCTTCCCGCTTTCTGTAATTCGTAAATGGCTACGGTCTCGGCCGGAAACGCACACACTAATCCTGCAATCCATCCATCTGCCCCCATTAATAAGCTTTCTAATGCCAGCGTATCCACCCCGGTCATTATTTTTAATCGGTTTCCAAAACGTTTTTTTATACGGGTGACATTTGATATATCTCTTGTCGACTCTTTAACGGCCTGAATATTATTACATTCCAGAAGTTCTTCAAACATATCCAGTGTTACCTCAATTTTATAATCAACCGGATTATTATATACCATGATGGGTAAGGAAGTATTGGTTGCCACCTGTTTAAAATAGGTTACTGTTTCCAAATCGTTTGCTTTATACCTCATTGGGGGCAGCATCATAAGTGCTTTAGCTCCATCTTCTTCTGCCTGTTGAGCTGCTTTTATAGCATTTTTAGTAGTTTGTTCGGCTATATTGATTAATACCGGGACCTTCCCTTCCACTATTTGAACAGTTTCACGGGTCAATGTCCTTTTTTCTTCCTCGCTAAGTGTACTGGCCTCTCCTAAAGTACCTCCCAGGACTATTCCATGTACACCTGCCTCCAATTGAGCTTCAATGTTTGTTTCAAACATTTTCAAGTCTAATTGATCTGAATCAGTAAACTTAGTAGTTACCGCTGGCATAACGCCTTTCCATTCAAAACTCATAGTTATTATTTTTTTTCAAAAGTAAACCAAGCAAGAGAAGGTGAATTTATATTAATTATCTTATCATGATACTATATTATCATGTTTTTGTTAAAACATCATTATATTTGAATAATATTTTCACATATAATCGCTATTTTCGTATGAAAGTCTATCCCTTTAAAATTCCCAAAACACTAAAAGATACACTTATTTTTCAGGAAGACCGGGAACTTTTCTTTTATAACAAACTGCATCAACATGAAGAAATTCAATTGAGTTTTATTGAAAGGGGAACGGGGAACTTATTGGTTATGAATACCATGACACCTTATAAGGCGGGTGATATTTTTGTAATAGGAAGTCAGACACCTCATGTATATCGAAGTGAACCCTCCGGGGAGGTTTCTGTTATGTTGTCTATATTCTTTACACCCTCCTGTCTGGGTGAGCGTTTTTTTGATCTTCCGGAAATGAGACCGCTTCATCCTTTTTTTGAAAGTTGTGAAAGGGGTTTTATGGCAACTTCCCTCCAAAGCCAAATTAGAGAATATTTTTATTTGTTCGGGCAACGTAAAGGGCCGGAAAGAATTATTGTTTTTCTGCAGCTTTTGCAACAATTAAATACGTGCAAAAAGCAGGTGTTGGCCACACATCTTGTTAAAAAAAGGTATTCCGAGCACGAAGGAAAACGGATAAGTGATGTTTTTACACACACCATGAATCACTATGAAAAAGATATCTCCCTACGGGAAATATCCGACGTGGCAAATATGAGTGAAAATGCTTTTTGCAGATACTTTAAACAACACACAAACAAAACATATTTTGAATTTTTAAAAGAAATCCGGGTGGCCAAGGTATGTGAGTTACTGGTTAAAGATCAGGAATTAACTATTGCGCAAATTGCCGATAGTTGCGGCTTTAAAAATATATCAAATTTTAACCGCCAGTTTAAGTCTATTAAAAATACAAGTCCTACAAACTTTAGAAAGGAAGCTTTAAAGGTTTTAAAATAATTTTTATGAATAAAAAGTATTTGAATCTTATTTTGTTAGCAGGTACTCTGATTACACTGATAGGTTTATTAACCGGAAAGTATTTGTTTCTTCTCCTGGTAATACCCCTGGGATTTGAACTGTTCAGAAAAAAAGATCCGGATTAGGTTTATATTTTTTTTACGTATTTGGTGAGGATTACAATATGCTGACCGTCTACTTTCCCTTCTATATACGCTTCATTCTCCTGATCGACTGAAATTCTTCGTACTGCCGTACCTCGTTTGGCAACCATACTGGAACCTTTAACCGGAAGGTCTTTAATTAATACCACATTATCTCCCGGTTTCAGAACAACCCCGTTGCTGTCTTTGTGAATCACAGAAGATTCATTTTCGATTTCCGTAGCTTTCGCCAGGAGTAATGTTTCCTCATCCAGATACATCATATCTAAAAGATCCTGGGGCCAACCCTCATGTTTTAAACGATACAGCATTCGCCAGGCCATAATCTGTACCGGTTTATGCTCACTCCACATGGCATCGTTCAGGCAACGCCAGTGATTCGGATTTATCGTATCGGGAAATTCTATTTGCTGCAGGCAAATATCACAACATAGCAAGCTGTTCTCAGCATTTCCTTCCCTGGCGGGAGGAATTGTATAAAGGCTAAGATCTTCCTTAGCTCCGCAAAGTTCACAACAGGCCTTGCTTCTTTCCTGTAATTGTTTTTCAAGTTTCATTTGTAAGGGTCTTTCCCGCAAAAATAGGATTATTATTTAGGTATTCTATATTCTTGTATATCACTTAAAAACGTCAAGAATTCAGCTCTTCGCGCTTTTTTTTGGGAAGCCCTTTAACTACCATGTCATAAGAATGGTCTATGAGTTCTCTGATTAAAGCGGGAGAGAGTTCTCCGGAAGCAATATTAATTGTATTCCAGTGCTTTTTATTCATATGATAGCCTCCATAAATGCTATGGTATCTATTGCGTAACAGCTCGGCTCTTTGCGGTTCGCACTTCAGATTCATAACCGCATCTCCGCGCTCCCATTTTTCCAACGGAAGTAGCGCAAATATTTTACCCATTACCTTAAACACCAAAGTATCCTGATCAAAAGGAAATTCTTCACTGACTCCTTTTCTGGAAATACAGTAGGTTCTTATTTCTTCAATATTCACTTTATCCTTTTGTAAATTTTCGACATGGCATCTACATGATCTCCAAAAACAACCAGTTTTTCCTCCTGAAACTCAAACCTCACTTTCTCGGTTTGATCGTTTCCGATAACAAGAAAAAGCTTTAGGCCATGGCCTAAAGCGGATTCTTCGTAAATCACATCAAAAACGGTTTTCCGGGTTAACGTTCCATTCAAGAATTCCTGATAGCTTCCTCTGTTTCCAAAAATTATTTGGATATCCTCGACAGCAGGGCTTTCGGGTAATCCCGCAATCCCGCCGGAATATGCCACATATTCCCAGGTACCAATTAACTTTTCCTTTTCCAGATCAATACTTGATTCTGCGTTGTGTACCGAGCTACATCCAAAGGTAAAAAGCAATAAGGCTATAAAAACTCCAGGTTTCATTAGAATTTAATTTTTACGTAAAGATATAACAAACCGAAAAGCCTGTAGAACAATTTAATTATTCCACAGGCTTCCGAAAAACCAATTTAATTTTCGTTAAAACTTAAACAAAATGAAATAAACTATTATCGTTGCACAATTATGCAACCTTAACCATTCTCAGGTGGTCATAGAGATCTCGACTTCCATATCCGGTTAGATATAATCTTTTACTTTTAAGAACGGATTGTTTGTACAATTCTTCGAAAGCAGTTACTCCATCAACGTCTACCCTTTTAAGCTCTCCTATATTGACGGTAAAGACGTCAAACTGATCGAAAATATTTTTGAAATAGGATCGAAACTTGGTTACATTGGTAGCATCCAACTCACCTTTAAGTTCCACAGTGTTGTTTTGATATAAGATTTCCAGTGCCATAACCTTATCATTTTAAAGTAGTTAAATAAGTAAGCGCTATCAATCAATCACATCAAATTTCGCAATTTGTTGTCAGCTAACCATAGAATATCGATAAATAACTATAATATGTTGACGAATGAAACTTTTTAGTTTTATTTTACTATTTGTTTTCTAAAAGATTTTTCTTTTCATCGGTTATTTCCAGTGCGGAATAATCCAATTTCCAGCCAATAGTTTCCACTATTTTTTCTATTAGGAGTACTGCTTCTTTTGCTTCTTTTCGAGCGGTTACCATTAGACTGCTTTCCGGAATTTTATCTAATATTTGTTGTTTAGCTTCCTTATTCAGGGTTGTTAAGTCTTCGGAAGCAAACTTATTTAACAATCCGTTTTGTATATCATAAAACTTCAGGTCCGGCTCCAGAGAAAGCACCTCCGGTTGTGGAAATCGCGTAATTACAATTTGCCTTCTGTCTGTGTTGGCATGCATCTCTATTTTACTCATATCAAACCCTATATGAGCCTTGGCATTTACAACGATAAGCGCCTTTTTTTTACTGGAAATCAATCCCAGTAAATGTTCGCGTGTGTTTTCATGGTGATAAATCTCCGCAAACTCGCCCTCAACCGTGATTAGTTTACACACATTTCTGATTTTATCCAAAAGAATAACCGATTGTTTCTCGGTAAGCTCTTTACCTTGTTTTCTCTTAAAAAGTGAAACCGTGGTATACACTAACATCCCTCCTAATACGATTCCCAAAAGTACTTCCATTATTTCTGTATCAATTTCCTGTAGACCGCGACCATTTGCCGGTTTGGGTTGAACAGGTTTAATTACTGCGAAAGTACAAACTTTTGGCATTCATTACTACAATGTCTCATAAGGTGATCAGAGCTCGGAAGATTCCTGAGAAATCCCAAGTATTTTATTTCGGGCATGCTCTATTTCGTTCTTTACCTTTTTTTTTCTCATATAGAGCTCAAATATAGCACTCTCGATAGCCATATTTTCATTAATCCCATTATACACATTACGAATCATTGATAAACTATACGCCGTTCCGTTTCTGCTTTTCACACCGTATTCCTTAAGAATTTCCGCTACCTGGAAAGCGTATTCCCTGCCCACCATTTTTTTAATTTTTTCCCGTTGTTCCTTACTAATCATGATTCAATAAATAATATCTCTTTAATATTGTTATATTTGTGATATTTTAGTGACGTTTACTCTATTTTTTTACAGTATAATATTACAAACTATTTTCTGTCAAATCAATTTTTTGTAGAAATCTTTCTTAACTAATTATGAAAATTATCGACCGAATTGTAGCGTTTATCAAGCACAAAAAACTTAGTATGAGGGCCTTTGAAACTTCCATTGGGCTTAGCAACGGATACATTAGTAAACAATATAAAAGCAGTGCGTCTGTGGGAGGTGATATCATAGAAAAAATTATCATGGAACACACCGACCTAAATCCGCTATGGCTTATTACCGGTAAAGGGTCTATGCTTATTAACAAGGCCATTGTCATGGAACCGGGAAATGCTTACATCACTTCTTTTGACGAGCTTCTGGAGTACCGTATCGCTCGGATCGTGGAAACTCAATTACTGGGAGTGCATCAAAAACTGGATGCCCGCCCCACACTGGAAGAAATCCGAGCGGAAATTGCGACGGCTCTTTCAGGCGAACAAAAAACGTGATGATTTTTTTCTACACATCTCCATCTTGTAGAAAATTTACTTTTTTTAACCACTTTAAATCCGCATTAAAGAAGATTCTTATGTAAAATCATTTAAAATTCTCTTCTTCATGCACACCTTCATTCTGGCAATATTGTTATATTTGTGTTGATTTAATGACGTATTTTGTCTTTATCGGCAGATCGTAAACCTACTATTTTTTTCTTTCTGTTTTTTTTGGAAAGTTTTTCTTTAAATACCATGAAAATAATTGACCGTATTGTTGAATTTATTGAATATAAAGACCTTAGTATGCGCGCTTTTGAAAGCAGCCTAAAACTGAGTAACGGCTATATCAGTAAACAACGAAAAAGCAATGGTTCTGTAGGAAGTGATATCATTGAAAGGATTATAAAAACCTATCCCGAATTAAATCCTTTGTGGTTGGTAACCGGCAATGAATCTATGATCCGAAACGGTAGAAAAACCGAGGAACCAAATTCTGAATACAGGCATGCTTCATTTGATGACCTCTTGGAATCTCGTATAACCCATATTGTTGAAAAGCAACTCAAAGGCATTCACCGGAAGCTAGACAGCCATCCTACGCTGGATGATATACGAAGCGAGATTATTAAAATCCTTATAAACCGGGATAAGTATTAAATTTTTTTACATCCGGCTCTGTACAAAACCGGCCTGCTGGGGGAGGCATCATTTTCAAAGGACGCTACCTGTAAATCAAGAATATACAGGCCGTCTTTTACAGCGTCCGGGATATAAACAAACTCTGTGATGGTTGCTTGCATTCTCGGTTTGCCATTTTCATTCCAAAAGGCACGATGTGCACGTAACGCTCCACCGTCTTTTTCTTTATCAACCGAAGGCAAATCAATAAGCAAATGTTCAATTCCCAGATCACATAAAAATGCGGCTGCCTCTTCCAACAGATATGGAGGGTTTGTATGTTCGTAGTGTCTGGTAAGTTTATCATCTCCATTTGGCAATGTTCTTATTACCAGAGCTTCCGGAATATCTCCGCGCAAGGCATTTTCAATTTGTTTTTTACTGATCACAAAATCGCCCTTCCACTTCCCGGGAGCAACGGTAATCAGATTTGCTATAAAGAAAAATTTATCCATGCATTTGTTTACCCCATGTATTTTCTCTGTAATATGACCCATACATTCGGTATGAGTTCCATGCGCATGGGGATTAAAAGAAATCGTATTAAAATTCACATCGGCCCCCTCCGCCACACTCCCAATCCACGAATCCGTACGAACCGGCTCAATACTTGGAGGAGGCAGATACCAGGCACTTACATTCTCGGAAGAAGCTCGTAACGAAATAGCTATATCTATGGGTTTTGCCAGGTTAAAACTGTATTCCTTCCCCTTGTATTGTAAAATAGTTTTCATCACATTTTATTAATTTATCCTTAAAGCGGCAAAAACAACATCACGTATGAACCTGACCGTATAAAATTTTCTGAGAACATACCATCAGTCTCTTAAAATTGCATTACAACTAAAGTATGCGCATACAAATATGTCATTTCAAGGCTTAATTTACCAAGAATAAATCACTTGAAATACCATCGGCCAGAAATTTTCCTTTTGATGTGATTTTAAGCACTGAAGAAGTCTTTTTTTGCTCCAAAGCCAGAAGCCCTTTTTCCACAAATTTTTGGGAGGCCTTTAAGAGATCCTCTTTACGATCTATTCCAAAATCGGTTTCAATCTTATTTAAGGAAACTCCCCAGATGGTCCGCAGCCCGGTCATGATATACTCGTTATAACGGTCCTCGGCTGATAAAGTTTCTATTTCCATGGGGATCTTTCCGGAGTCTATGGCCCGGATGTACCTGGAGTTATTCGCCACATTCCAACTGCGTTGTTTCCCGTTAAAGGAATGTGCTGACGGGCCAATTCCAAGGTATTTTTCTCCTGTCCAATAGGCTGTATTATGTCTTGAAAAATAATTGGGTTTCCCAAAATTCGAAATTTCATATTGTATATAGCCTGCTCTTTCCAATTCGGAAGTTAACAGATAAAAATGCCCTCGGGTTAGCTGGTCGTTTAAAGGGGGATAGGTTCCTCTTTTAACAAAGGCATTCCATGCCGTTCCCGGTTCAACGGTTAGTGCATAACTGGATATATGAGGAACCTTTAAATCGATAGCCTTTTGTATGTTAGCGTTCCATCGGTCCATATTCATTTCCGGAATTCCGTATATAAGATCAATAGTCAGATTGTTAAAATACTCCCGGGATACGTAGATACATTCGTCTGCTTCTCTTGCATTGTGCGCCCGGTTCATCGCCTGTAATTCACTATCAAAAAACGATTGAATTCCTATACTCAACCGATTGACAGGTGTTCTTGAAAGTTCGATGATTTTTTGCCGGTCCAAATCGTCAGGATTGGCTTCCAGCGTAATCTCCGGATCTTCCGAAACCGTAAAATGCATATACACTTCACCGATGAGATCATATAATTCTCCCGGGGTTAATAAAGAAGGGGTTCCCCCTCCAAAATAAATAGTATTTATTTTTTCTCCATGTGCCTCTCCGCTTCTCATCTGTAGTTCTTTTTTCAATGCTTTAAGCATCGATTCTTTCTTTTTGAGGGATGTGGAAAAATGAAAGTCGCAGTAATAACACGCCTGTTTGCAGAAAGGAATATGAAAGTAAATACCGGACATAACCGTTTTGGTTTAAAGAAAGTATTGCTGCTATATCATTGCTGTTTTATCCGAATTCAACGTTTATTTAATCCTGTCTTCGTTTTGTTTTACAAAAGCGCTCCATCCGGTATAATTTTTTTCCGATAAGGGATTTCCCTGATTATAAAAATGACATACCGCAGCGGCAAGCCCGTCGGTGGCATCGAGGTTTTTGGGAAGTTTCTTTAAATCCAACAAACTTGCAAGCATTTTGGCTACCTGTTCTTTACTGGCATTTCCATTTCCGGTTATAGCCATTTTAATTTTTTTAGGTGAGTATTCCGTTATAGGGATTTCCCTGGATAATCCCGCTGCCATTGCTACGCCCTGAGCTCTTCCCAATTTAAGCATAGACTGTACATTTTTCCCATAGAAAGGAGCCTCTATGGCAATTTCATCCGGATGATAGGTTTCAATAAGCTGAATGGTACGCTCAAATATTTTCTGTAGTTTTAAATAATGACTTTCGTATTTTTTCAGAAGTAATTCGTCTAAACGAATCATGCTCATCTGCTTTCCTTCGCACCGAATTAAACCAAAACCCATAATCGTAGTTCCGGGATCTATTCCCAATATTATTTTTTCTTTTCCCAAAGCAATTGATTGTGCTATATTTATGCAAAGCTAAGGAAAACTATAGCAGAACATTTGTTTATTTATGGCAATTTTGAATTCTACGTCCAACCCGGCCTTTTCAAGATATTTCTGGGGCCGCCCGAAATATAAATCTTCTTCAAACCGGATGAGTATCGGAGGAATCCTGATCAAATCGGTTTTGGGGCTGAGTATAGCTACTGCCGTGGCGGCTTATATCTGGAAGTTGTATTATGACGGGGCCGATGTTCAATGGTTCTTATACGGAGGCATGATAGGTGCTATCGTAGTGAGTGCCATCATTTCATTTCGCCCGTATTCGGCACGGCATTTAGTACTTCTTTATGCCATTGCCAAAGGTTGCTTTCTGGGGGCCATAAGCGTATATGCCCATAAGAAATTCCCGGATTTACCCTTTCGTGCGGTTGCCATAACTTTTGTTACTTTTTTTGTTATGTTCTTCTTGTACAAAACCCGCATTATACGGGTAACACGTCAATTCAGGAGCATCATCATTTCGGCTTCCATTAGCATTTTTATCATTTATTTTATTAGCTGGATCATTGGCTTCTTCGGAGCGACCCAACCCATTTTATGGGGAACATCGTGGTTTGCCATTATTTTTAATGTGGTAGCTGCCATCATTGCTTCATTGGCCCTGTTACTCGATTTTGATTATATAGAACGCCAGGTAGGTCGTGCGCCCAAATGGAAGGAATGGCTTGCTACCTGGGGTTTACTGGTTACCTTGATCTGGTTATACGTGGAAGTACTGCGACTTATGAGAAAGCTCGCTATTCGATTTTAATCGGAGCTGAGCACCAACGGAAGTTTTACCTTTGTGGCTACACCAACTCCCCTTTTAATAGCCGGATATATCCTTGGTAATGTAATCAACGCTTCTGTAATTATCTTATCGATATCCGGTATTTGTTGGTTTATTGTCTCGGTTTTATCAAGACTTTCTATTTTAATGGTTCCGTCTTTTCTTATTACCAAAACCAATGTAATAGTGTCTTTAAGTGCCGTTTTCACCTGAATATTTTTAGCCGAAAGCACCTCCCGGATATGGCGGGTCAGGATGGATTGGAAACAGTCTTTTTGACCTTCTTTGGTATCATTTTCATCGCATTCCGAAAATAATGGGTATCTATCTACCTCATTCCAGTCAATACTCTGTATCTGTTCGCGAACCAATCTTTCCTTTTTAACATCTTTGCTTTCAAAGAAGTTGCAGGAGCAGCAAACAAGAAGCAGTAATAATACGGCACTAATGCGCATAAGACAGAATTAGACGATGAAAATACAATTTTTTGGCTTATTATGTCCCTCCGCTTATCTGCGGATTTCCGCTTTCCAGTTAACCGTTTGTGGTTCAATTACGGCAACCACCTCCTTTAATCACTTCTCAATCACAAAAAAGGAAAACATTAACAAAGGGCCAAAACAAAGATTCCGGCCCTTATTGTTATCGAAATCAATGCGGTGCTATTTAAGGTTAAAATTTATAGGCAGGGAATACAATACCTTCACAGGTTTATTATGGTGTTCTCCGGGTTTCATTTTCGGAAGTGATCTGATTAATCGTTCTGCTTCCGCTATTAATAACGGGTGCGGTCCTCTTTTCTTAATCTTTGAAACGTTTCCATCCTCATCAATCGTAAAAAGCACTGCTATTCTCCCTTCTATTTGCTTATCGTATGCCTCTTTAGGGTATTGGAAATTGGCCTTTATATGTTCTGAAATTTTATCCGTGAAACAGGATTGCTTATCCTCTGAATTTTCACATCCGGGGAATACCGGCACCTTATCTACCCTGAAAAAGGGAATACCGTTTTCATCGGTACTGTTTTCATTTGGTGTATGGGCAGTTTTAACAGGAGTGGCCGGCTCGTTCACACCGGATACGTCCTTTTCTTTATAAGGTTTCTCAAGTGTTTCCATTTCATGCATTGCACTTTCCTTCTTTGTGGATTTTTGACAAGAAGTATACGTTAACATCCCTGCTACAAGCGGAACCATCATGGCATATTTTAACAGTCGTCTTTTTTTTGATCTCGTTTTTTGTAACATAATAATTCGTTTTTTGATTAATGAATGATTAAAAAATTGGTTTACAAATGAAATGTGTTCCACATTAAAAACATTGGAAAGCAAACGTTCAAATTGGGATTTACCATTTCCGGTTGTTGTTTTTTCGTCGGCTATATATTCATGTATTTCCGCGATTTTTGCCTGGTAAACATACACCAGGGGATTAAACCAAAACAGTATACGAAGTAATTCGAAAAACATCAGGTCCCATGAATGTTTTTGACGTACATGAACCAGTTCGTGCGCCAGAATATGCGCATGGTCTTTCACCGGAATCTGATCTCCGATAAAAACATCCTTAAAAAAGGAAAAGGCCATTTCGCTATTTGGTACCGTATTTTTGTTATAGGTCTTATTATTTTCCGTGATGCTTTGCTTTTTTATTCTATGAATCCTGTTTAGCTTTCTCAAAAACATCCACAAACTGATCCCCGTACCAAGCAGGAATATGATAGCAATCCCGTTAAATTCCGACATTTGAGAAACAGGTTTGGAAACTGCGGAAAGCCGAATTTCCGGAAGTGTTATTGTGGGAATCGCATTTACATATTTTTTGGGAAGTATCCGGCCCGGTAATTCCAGTTGAATGAGAGGTATAATAAAAGAGCATCCCATGGATACCAGTAAATAAATCCTGTTCCATTGAAAAAAAGTTTCTTTTTTAAGAAGCAAATTATACATCGCCAAAAAGAGCAACTGAAATGCAATAAGTTGTATAAAATAATATATCATGACGCTCCTTTTTTCTTATTAATTTCTTTAAGAACCTCTTCCAGCTCTGTAAGATTGATGTCGTTTTTTTTCATAAAAAAGGAAACCATACTTTTAAAAGACCCCTGAAAATATCCATCTAATAACTTATGCAGCGATTGATTGCTGTATTCGGTTTTTTTAATCAGGGTAAAATAAAAATGTCCTTTCCCAATTTTTTCATGAGCAACAAAACCTTTGCTCTCCAAAATTCTAACAATTGTGGAAACGGTATTATAAGCGGGTTTAGGTTCTGGCAATTGTTCTATTATTGCCGCCACATTGGCTTTTTCCAGATACCATAAAATATGCATTACTTCCTCTTCTGCTTTGGTAAGTTGTTTCATCTTGTTTACTCATTAGGGGTACTCAACCAATAAAGTACATTACGTATAAATTCAATATTATTTGGTGCATCCGGCGCATTAAATCCGAAGTGAAAGGTTCCGGAACTGTTTGTAACAGTCTGTGCGGTAAACATGGCTCCCTCAGCAAAGACGGCAAGTTTTCCTTTTCCAAATCTCATAATAGCTCCCTGAAAACTCCCTTCAAGATCTGTACTCAGGGTTTCTTCATTAAACTGCCAGGCCACCTCGGGTTGCAAACAATAATCTCCTTTCTTGAACTTTAATACTGCCTGAGCTCCTTCAGGAATTGTAAACGACGATCCTGTAAAGGTTGTAATGCTTGAGATTTCGCTCCCCATACTCCCATCGGTGAGCGGTGATGCGATTAGTCTTCCATTTTCTTTACTAAATAAATCCGGGGTGTCCTGTTCTTTAAGCAGTCTGGCAAAGCCATCGCAAAAAGCAAATCCAAAGGCGTTAGCCAGGGTGTCTGCTGCTCCTGAAAAAGGCATATGATCGGCTATTAACAATAAGCGACCTCCGCCTTTTACCCAATCTGTAATGTGCTGTATTTCCTCTTTATTAAAAGCGCTGTAAATAGGTTGGCGCCACACACCCATATTACGGGTACTTATGGGATTAGCAATGACCAATATATCGTTGAAACTCAATTCTTCGTAGGCCGTTAACGCTTTGGTCCGGTATCCGTCTTTAAGAGCTAAAATAGAAAAGGGACGAAACCTGCCATCAATCGTATGAAAATTATTGTGCATTTCATCTATATAGACCACAGGACCGTTTCCGGAAACAAATCTCGGGGATGCAATTTGGACCATCACAGTAGAATCAGCCTGTTGCTGAGCAAAAAAAGGACTCCAAAAAAACATTATCACTACCTGTAATACCCCTATGCATATAAAACGGTTTATAAGTGTCATTTCTTAGAATGTGTTTTTAAGTATTTGTCAAATATAACTAAAAGTTTAGTTTAAACTAGTTTTTTAGTTAAAAAAGTGTAACAAAGTTTCCATATCTTCGTCTCATAGTCAAAAAATGCTATGGATATCTTACTGGTTTTTGCAGGCCTTCTTTTTATGCTGTTAGGTATTATAGGGAGCGTCCTTCCGGTTCTTCCGGGACCTCCTTTAAGCTGGATAGGGCTGCTTTTTCTTTACCTTACCAGAGCCGTTCCGGACGATTGGATGGTTTTAGGGATTACACTGGCTGTTGCCATTGGGGTTGTGGTAATGGATTATATAATTCCCGCTGCGGGTACGCGGCGTTTTGGAGGAAGCAAATACGGTATGATCGGAACCACGGTGGGCTTGCTGGTTTCTTTTTTTGTTCCAATTTTCGGGCTTTTAAGTATCATTATTTGGCCATTTATTGGTGCGGTGATAGGAGAACTTATGAATAAATCGGATAAAAAAACGGCCATGAAAGCAGCCTTCGGGTCTTTCCTGGGGTTTCTAACAGGCACCTTTTTAAAGTTTTTTGTTGCAATGGTATTCTTTGGGCTATTTTTGATTAAATTCTGGGAATATAAGGCTTCTATTTTCTAGATTTTCCCTATCGTCTTATTGGTTCTTCGATATGCCCATCTGTCTTTAAAATCCAGCCATTTCTGACCTCTAATTTTCCTCATGGTATTGTCAAAATGTCGCATGATAAAAACATTATACAACATATTGACAAACCTATCTGGTTTTCGGGGAAGGGCTCTCAGTGTCATTGAAAATCCTCCATCCAGGTATTTAATATAATGCCAATAACCGCTAGGCATATATAATGCATCCCCATGCTTTAAATATGCCTCCGTCCCATGCACGTTAGCCAAGGCCGGATATTTTTCAAAATCAGGATTATCCATATCAATTTGATCTATATTATGTATGGAAAAAGGAACTTTATATAAATTTCTACTTTGTTCTGGCGAAAAAAGTAACACTTTTTTATTACCGTGAAAATGGAAATGCATGTTATCCGGTAAATCAATATCGTAATGTGTAAACACCTTTGAATTACCACCTCCAAAAAATAATGCCGGAAGTCGTTTAAAAAACTTTAATCCAATATCGGGAAACTCAAAATCGTCTTTAAGTGATGGCATTTGATCAATAATATTATAGAAAAAAATCCGTAGATCAGTGGGTTCCTTTTTAAGAAGTTCCAAGTACTCGGTGAATTTCATCTCTTTTACCGGTGCATAGACACTTTGTTTATCCTTTGCGGGATTATTATCATAGAGAGGAACTACCTGATCTCTAGCCCTCTCCTGAATATAATCTAAACTCCATTTTTCATAGGCGGGCCATGTTTTTGTTAAATCCTCTATGACCACAGGCTTCTGGGGCTTGTAATAATTCTCAACAAATTCTTTCTTACCTATTTCCTTAACCCGCTCTATTGGGCTTATATTAAACTGTCCCATATTTAAGAATTTGCTTTGATTATTTTATTTAGTAAATATTCTCGCCCCACAATTTCAGAACAGGTAACTACCGCACTTATGGTCACGCCCAAAACTCCATGCATATTGATGCTCTGTCCTGTAAAATATAAATTTTTAAGTTTGGTTCTTGGTAAAATAAACGATTTAAGGGGATTATTGGCGTCTTTCACAAATCCGTACATAGCACCACTATTAGATCCAATATAATCTCTATAAGAAAGCGGAGTAGAGGCGTGAACCGACTGAATAGCACTTCTAATATCCGGATATTTTTTTTCCAGCTCTGAAAGGATTATTTCTACTTTTTCTTTTTTAAACTTATCATACCGTGCTCCCCTCTCATTTTCATCTGCAACCGTATTAAAAGTATGCTCCCACGTCTTAACTTCCTCATATCTCATATAGGTTAAAACGGTCATTCCTTCGGCCCATTTGGTAGATTTAGCATTTGCATTCATTGAAATCATATACCCTTCCGGCCAACTACTTTTAGTATAATACAAACCGTCCCAGACTTTTTTATAATCCCTAAAATGATAATAATTTTTTTTCATATAAGGGAAAGATTCAGGTTTAAATACAATATAGGCACTAAAGGCCGAAATGGTACTTTCTACACTTTTAATCCGGTTTGAATACGATTTTCTAACGTGATTAGCACCTAACATTTCCAATGTTCGTTTGGGTTCAATATTAGACACAAACAGTGAAGCCAAAAACTCATCCCCTCTGATTGTTTTTACTCCCATAAGTTTGTCTTCGTCAAACATAAATTCAGAAACTTCCTGATATTTATAAACTGAGCTTCCGTATCTTTTAAGCTTTCTAATTAATAGCTTGGCAATTTGTCCACCTCCGTTAATACACCTCCAGGCACTTTCTATATATGAATTAACCGATAGCGCATGTACATACAAAGGTGTTTTATTGCCGTCTCCAGCATACAGAAAGTTGGTACCCGCCAATACAGACCTCAATTTCTCATTTTCGGTTAAGGAATTTATAAAATCTTTGGCCTTCTCACTTAACAATTCAAAATTCCCCAAATATCCTTCTCCCGATTTCAGATTGTATAAAGGGAAACTATCACACATTTCCTTTATTCTGTCAACATACATTTGAATTGCTTTCCTTTCCTGGGGAAAATAAGTGCCAAGTGTTTCAACAAAGTTGTCATAGCCCTGAGCATATGGATATTCTATTTCATCATTATCAAAGGTCACTATATCAAAACCATCCGGATTCATGCGCTGCAACTTTAAATCGTCCATAATACCCAGGTACTTAAAATACTTATACAGGTTTTGCCCTTTGTCTAATCCTCCAATATAGTGAACTCCCGTATCGAAGATCGTTTTGTCGCGAACAAAGGTTTGCAAATTACCGCCGAACTGATTGTTTTTTTCAAGCACACAAACTTTATAGCCCTCCATTGCCAATATTACAGAAGACACAAGGCCTCCCAAACCACTGCCTATAACTACAACATCAAATTCCTTGGTCATTCGTTTTTACATAAAATTTGTAAGCCTTGCTCTTTCTCTTCCAGATCAAAGCCCTTAATCGAATTGATATTTGAATTAACTACCACTATTTTTCTCAAACATTTTATCTCATAAACACATTCAGGTAAATAACCTCCTGATATTATAATAGTTTCTGGTTTAAAACCAACTACCACTTCCGGATCATTGGTAAATGAAATTTTTCTGTTTTTTACAGAATAACATTGCATGGCGAGCATAATCTGCTCTGGATTTCTATCATAGCCCAAAAGACTTCTCTCAGGTACTCGGAAGGCTAACAAAAAAATCAATTGCCCATAATCGCTTCCCAAATGAGCTATTCGCTCTTTTCCTAAACGCTCTGATATTCGTTTGTATACTTCCTTATTTTTATGATAATCTTTCTTCACATTATTATAAACCGTTCTTCCCTTATATAAATAATTGTACAACAACTTGTTTTTGAAGTATCCTGTCGGCTCTTTTTCCTCTCTGAATTGATTAAAAGATCTTTTAAAATATGTGCTTATTTTTTTTGTTCGTTCCGAATAGGTATTCCCATAGGACTTATCATCATGTGCAATTCGGTCTAATAGCTTTATATTCATAACTCCTTGCTTTAGCATAAAATCGCTTTTAGGCATCGAATCTGAATTCCCTTGTAATAGAATGGGGAGAATATCCAGTTTAAATTGATCCGCCAAATAAAAGGCGCCCTTGTGAAACCGTTTTATTTTATTAGTCTCCGAACGAGTTCCCTCAGGAAAGACCACAATTGAGTATCCTTGATCAAGCTTTGTTTTTATATGATCAATCCCGTTTTCAATACCCTTGGATACCGGATAAAACCCTGCCTTTTGAACGGCTTTTCCAAATATGGGAGAATTATGTACCCAGTCGTTAACCAAAAAAATCATTTTAGGGTGAAGCATTCCAACCGATAGGGTATCTAAAAATGACGTATGGTTAGCAATAATAACCGCCGGCTTATCAAAATTTTCCTTGTTTTTATTGTGAATTTTTATTTTAACACTACCCGTTAAATTAACAACCGATTTAAAAAAGCCTGACATAGTCTGGTGAAACCATTTCATTTTAACCTTATTACTAACTGGGATTATTGGCAATACAACCGTTCCAATAAAGGTTAAGAAAAGGCTTCCCAATGCATAATAAGAAAATGAAAGAAAGGAAGTAAGCATATTCCACAATTTCCAGGGGGTTCTTCCTTTTTTTTGTCGGTTTCCAAACCATAGATTAAACAATAGGGGTTGTATGGTAAATGAAACCAGTACTGCCGATAAAATTCCAGAGATGGATAATAATGAAATGGATTTCAAGGCCGGGTGCTTGGCAAATATCAGAGCTCCAACACCAAGGACAGTTGTAAAAGCCGATAAAATAATTGAAGTTTTGTAAGTACTGAGTTCTCTTACACCATACTTGTATTCCTTTAGCAATCCATTGGTTATAAAAATACTATAATCTATTCCAAGTCCAAAAACAAAGGTAGAAATAATGATATTGAATATATTAAACCGAATATCAAAAAGGCCCATTATTCCCAAAGTAAATAGCCAACTTAATATAATTGGAATACAGGTTAAAAGTGTAAGCTCGGGGCTTGAAAAAAACACCAATAATACAATCATAATTGCTGCAAGTGATAACCAAACCAACCCATTAAAATCGTTCTTTAAATTTCCCAAAAAGGTTTCTTTGAGGTGTTGTCTGTCAATCACCACTAAATTATCAAGCTCTGAAAATGTGTCAGCCATTTGTTTTGCCATATCTTTTTTAACCTTAAACGTAGAGGTAATGGTGGCAAAGCCCGGTTCTTCAGAAATATATTCATCCAGTAACAATCCGTTTAAGCCCTGATATGCTTCAAAATCAAGTGTATTGAATTTATGCTCAAGCAATTGATAAAACGGACTAAAGGTATTTTCCCTAAATCCAACGGATGCTCCTTCTTCAATTAAAAAATATTTCAGGGAGTCTAATTTTATCTTGGTCCAAAATCTATTCCAGTCATCGATCTTATTGTGTTGATCTTCTACTGACAATACCACAGACCCCAATGAACTATAGTTTATTATTTTTTCTGTTTGTTTACTTTCGGAAAGAAGTTTATGGGTTTCTTTATTATTCTTAAGAGCTTCTTCCAGGTCTTCCCCATAATTCACCAGATATATTGATTTTGAAGATAAATTGGTAATACTATCTAATGATTGTTCTGCCTTTGTTAACTCGGGAGATTGATAATTCATTTTAGAAATATCGCTTTCAAAAGAAACCTTCTTATAGGTAAAAAGACTCACCACGAACAGTACCAGGCAAACTCCCAAAACCGCCTTACTTTTATGAAAGGGATAGGCAGCAATCTTATCTATGAAAGTAGTTGCTGATTTCAATTTATTACCTGAGGATCTGTAAAGCTGGGGAATTATTATCAAGGCAAAAACCGAGGCACCTAAAACACTTATGGAAGCAAAAATACCCAGGTCGCGCAGTGCTTCCGATTTAAGAAAAATCAGGCATAAAAAAGCAATTGCCGTGGTAACACTACTTGTAATGGTAGGAGAGGCCACACCCTTATACAATTGAACAATGGAGTGATTGTTTCTATAGTGCGTAAGGATATGGAGGGCATAATCTATTGTAATGCCCAATAATACCGATCCTATGCCCAATGATATTGCCGAAATTTCTCCCTTAATCAAATAAAGACACGCTACGGCCAACAAGCCTCCAAATAAAGGGGGAAGAAATAAAATAAAGGGTATCCACAACTTTTTGTAAAAATAAATCAATAGGAGTAATAAAATTGTAAGAGCAATACCCAAGGTTAGTTTGATATCGTTTTTTATTTGATTTGCATTGGCAACCGCAACTGCCACCGCACCAAAATAACCGGCGCTTACATCAGGAGAAAACTGAGAATTGACCTCCTTCACAATAGTATTTAGCGCTTCTATAAACAAGGTGTTCTTAGCTGTTTCATCCGAACCTAAAGCTGGTGTGACAAACAGTAATAAATTTTTGTGGTCCTTCGTAATTAGATAATTATTATAAAGTTCAAAATCGCTTCCAGACTGTAATTCTTCAAACTTTTTAAGCGCCAAAAATGACATTCCCAGGGGGTCTTTCCTCACTATTTGTTTTGCCAAAAATCCGGTTGGAGAAATAAGCGTTTTATAGCCAGCATTTACCTTTTCTTTTATACTGTCTCTACGCAACAAAACTTCCACCTTTTTATAATCATCAGTATTTAAAAAAACAGGAAGATTATTGTACACAAAATCCATAGTTTGTAGTATCTGATCATCAGGAATTTTCCCCTGAATTTTTTCGATAAAAGGACTACATTGTGTTTCTAGTTTTGCAATAATACTATCGGCAAAAACCACCAATTTATCCGCTGACGCATTTTCAGCTTCTATATTGACGATTATTTTATCGGTGAATTTAACCTGATTGATTACCTTATTCGCTATATCTGCCTTTTCACTGGAAGGAATGAGCTTGGTAATATCTTCTTCAAAGCTTATTTTGGAAGCCAGCCATCCTAATAAAACAAAAATCAGAATTACAATTGCAAAACCCCATTTTCTGTGATTGCTAAAAAGACTGTATATACGAATCAACCAATTACTCATTAATAGGCACTTATTTTTTTCTTATTGAATCTTAGAAGAGTCCACGTAAATCCGTAAAAAAGAATAGCCATTATAAAGGCCAGTACCAAACTCCCGACAATATATTGTATCATATTTTCTTTAAATCCGTCCAGTGTTTTAAAAGTTTCCCAGGCAAAAACCGGTATTTCACCTTTGCCTATGAAGATTGACCCGGTTTTGAGACTGGCATAAACAATAAGAGGAATAAGTGGTGGTAAGCTTATGTTTGAAAACGCAAAAGATATAAATTTATTAAGCTTAAGAAGCTGAGCAAAAAAAAGCACCAGTACGGTTTGAAATCCCCAAAACGGTGCGATCCCAAAAAATATACCTAGGGCCACCGACATGGATTTCTTTTCAATAGGATCGCTACTTTGTAATAAATCTTCCAGAAAAAAACGCTTGACTCCTTTCTTTTTAAACAATCTGATATAGTCTCTTGGTTTAATATAAATAAAGGCCACCAAAACCAGCCAAGTATTAAGTATACTTATTCTTGTAAAATCTTTAAAAGGTCTAAAATGGGAAACCCGTTCATTTTCATCATACAATACCTTAACCGGAACATTCTTAACTCTCACTCCCGACCATGCAGCTTTAACAATCACTTCTATTTCAAACTCAAACTTAGTAGTTGAAAGTGATAGTTTATTAATTTTTGACAACGGATAGAGCCTATAACCTGATTGTGTGTCCTTAAGTTTAATTCCTGTTTCTACCCAAAACCAAAAGTTTGAAAATCTATTCCCAAAACTACTTTTTTTGGGGACACCTTCTTGCTCCATGTTTCTGGAACCTATTAATAATGCTTCTCCATTTTTTAAAACTTCTTCAACAAATACCGGAATATCATTGGGAAAATGTTGCCCATCAGAATCGATGGTGATTGCATAGGTAAATCCTTGCTTAATAGCTTCTGTAAATCCTTGTTTCAAAGCTGCTCCCTTACCTAAATTTTTTTTCAGGTTAACAATTTGAATTTCGCCGTAGTTCTTTAAGATTTTATCTGTATTATCCGTTGAACCATCATTAACAACAATTACATTTTCGGTATACTCTAACACACCATCAATCACCTGTTTAAGTGTCTTACAGTTATTATAGGTGGGTATAATTACACAATAATGTAGTTGTTCTATATGAGATGCAGTCTTTAGCACAGGAATAAATAATACGCTTAAGGTTTCGAAAATACGGTTTTTCTTTTTTTTAAACCTTAGTCTCTTGTAAAAAACATAATGAGTTAAAATCCTAGAATCTCCAAACAATCATAAAAGTAATTCGTATAACTTAAGCTGCTGTTTGAAAGATACCACTAAACTTCACGCTAACTGTATCTCCATTCAGAATTACGCTTTTAACTAGAAAATCTTCTGCCGTATTTTCCATCTCTATGCTTATTTCTAAATTAGGGTCTAACTCAGGATTTATAATAGACATGAATTTTACATTTTTTGTAGTTTTTAACCTTAATATGACTCCGGTAAGCTTTTGGGTTAGTTCTTTTATGATTTGTATTAAACATACCCCAGGGGTTACTGGGTCGCCAGGAAAGTGCCCTTTAAAAATATTATGATCCTTATTAATGCGAACGGAAGCTGACAAATGATTTCCGGCCTCCGTTTTAATCGAATCTATAAAATAAAAGTCTTCAATAAGCATTAAAAATCAAATTGATAAGACAATCCTATCTGGAACATTTGGTTTAGTAAAATCTCATCAATGGATATTTCATTACCAATATTAGATCCAAAAATATCTACAAAACCATGTTTAAATCTTCCTTCAATAGTAAGTCCCATAGGGAATTCGTAGCCCAAACCTCCAATCAAACTAAAATCAAACGCTTCTATACTTAATTCCCCAAAATTATCGGAAAAATTATCATTTAATTTAATGTCAAAACTTGGCCCAACAATAGCATGTAATCCGGTGTCTCGAAGAAAGAAAAACTTATTTGTTAAACTAATAGCTAAATATTGAATTTCTAAATTTTCTTCTCCAGATACATCACTATTAACTCCCTGTCGGGAATAGGTGAGTTCAGGTTGTAGGGTATAGAAATCAGCAAACTTAACCGCCCCTAAGGCTCCCAGGTAAAAATCGGTTCGGGTATCTCCGTCAGTATTTGTAATTGTTGAAAGGTTAAATCCTCCTCTAACACCAGGCCTTATCGTTATTTGAGAATATGTGGCCACCATGGTTCCCAATAGTATCATGCTTAAAAGTAATTTTTTCATAACGTTTTGAGTTTTAGTTATAACAAATATAAAAATATGTTTAAGTTTTTTCCTATATGTCTGATTTGAATTTCTTTAACCTCATTATTAGTCCCTGTAAAAGAAATATCAACTTTTTTTAAGGCATATTTGGCACTAATGATTTTTTTTAATGCTTTCGTTTTTTTATCAAAAACATAAAAATTATTTCTTCCCATATCTCTTGTTTGATATATTACTATCTCTCGGTTAATTAACTCTTTCCTTACAGGGGAAATATCTTCAAGTAAAAGTTTAAAATCTCTTTTTATTACCTTTAACAAAGGTTTTCTATTAAATTCATCAAGTATATGGTTTATTTTAAAGGACCCATTCTGCAATTCAAAGTCTAACAGTTTATTTCCAAATTCGGTAGTAAATACAATGCGATGATGCATTTCATCCAACTTTTTAATAACTACTATCCCTCCCAAAGTAGTATCAAAGGCTTCAATATTTGCCTTATAAACATAATCTGTTGATGAATTATTAAAAAAGGGATTTTTGAGGAAATTTTTCGACACCGGTTTTACTCTTTCTAGTCCTTCTGCAGGCTTAAAAGCGCAGGAATATAAACTTAAAACCAACAAACTACTCCAAAGAAAAGATTTCATTTTTTAGAGGCTGATTTATTTTTTTATTAGTGAAATCTATCCTGGTATAATCCCCCGAGGGTTCAATCATTTTAACACCCGAAACCCGAAAATCAGTTTTACCAAACAGCAACTGAATTTCCTTAAGAAAGCGCTTTAGTTGCTGAGTTTTAGTACTAAATTTGACCAAATAGGTATTACCATTCTTAAAAAAACTCACATCAAAATCATCGCTTTCAAACATGGCTCTTCCCCGGGTACTTCCTGCCATAAATTTATTGAGTTGACCAAATAATTTATTACTACTTATATCTAAGTGTGTTTTTTTTCCGTTGTCATTTATAAATAGTTTTTCTTGATTAAAAACCATTATATAATTAAAAGGAGTTGTGTATTCCCATCGAATAAGATTAGGAGCTTTAAACAAAAGCTTTCCCCTTGTCTCAATATCTTTCTCTAAAAAATCCATGTGCTTGTATTGCACAAAGGTATCCTCAAAAGAAGTGATCTTTTTTGCCGCTTCACTAACTTGTTTTTTGAATACCTCAATTTCATTTTCGGTTAGAGGTTGTTCCTGGGCCAACACCCAACTGGAACATATAATAAATATATAAAAAAGCTTATTTTTCATATGCTTCTATGTTTAGCAAACTATCTACCGTAACAGTTATAATATGTTGCCTTTTAAGATGTTTCAATAATTGTTCCAAAACAACTACCGTATTTGGGTTTGTATCGTGCAATAAAACAATATCTCCTCCTGAAAGTTTCTTTTTAATACGTTTTAAAATAGTATCTGCCTTATTAAACAGTGTATCGAAAGAACGAATATTCCATCCAATAACACGATGGTTTGTTTTTGACAGGGCTTTTTTAATATGAGGATTGGTAACACCATAGGGGGGCCTAAAAAGCATTATTCTTTTACCTGTAATGGTTCTCAATATATCATTCGTCCTGCTAATCTCCCTCTCAAAACGATCTGCGCCATAAAAATCTATCCATTTACTATGAGAGTAGGTATGATTTGCTAAAGTATGTCCATCTTGATTTATGGCCTTTATAATTTCAGGATATTTCTCAGCCTTACTACCAATACAAAAAAAAGTGGCTTTGGCATTATATTCTTTTAAAATATCAAGAATTCTAAGAGTATATTCGGGATGTGGACCATCGTCAAAAGTAATAGCCGTCGCAGATTTTTTTGAGGGGTTAGCATGTAAGGCCTTAATGAAATAGTTCATTCTTATATAAAAAATCCCAATAAGCGTAATTACTAGCCATACTAACAATGTAAGTCCAAAACACCAGCCTGGAATTGTGACTAAAAAACTAAGCCCCAAAAGTGCTAACAGAACTAAAGTAAAAGTGATATTTACATTCCAAAACTTTAACATGCTGAAATCAAAATTAAACTGTGATTCTCTCCTTCATATTGATTGTAAAGTAATATACGTTTGTATTGTTCTTTATTGGTTTTATTTATTGTAACAACCTCGGGAATATATTGATTCTTCAATATTTTTGCACCCAACCAAAGACCAAAAGCCGAAGCTGTGTTAAACTCTCCGCTCAGGTGTTTATATTTTACAAGTTGTGTATTCTCACCCAATACTTCCATCATATTAGCATAATATGAATATTCATCGTCATCATCATTGATACCAAGTATTGCGGTATCTATTTCGTTTAATTCAACATCTTGATTTTTTAAAAATTTTATGAGCTTCGCTTTAATATCATCTATTTTATAAAAAGTTGTCACCGCATTTATTTCTGCATAAGAACTGGTAGCTCGAGAATTGGAAAGTGCAAAAAAACTAGCGCCTTCACCCCAGGAAGTCCCGGGCGTCAACATATTATTGCCTTTAATACGACCCACACATTTATTAAATTTAAAGGTCTTTTCACCTATTTCGTCAACACCTCCAACCAAGACATTATTTTTTCCTTCAGCAAAATGTAATAATGCATCGATTAAGGCTGCTTCAAACGAATTAGCTCCATTTGTAAAGGTAATATTATACGAATTGCATTGTAATCCTAGTGCAATTTGAGCACCCACAGTGTTATGGGTACTTTGAATAAAGGGGGTTGGTGTTAACAATTGCTCATTATTATCGAGTATTGCTTCCAGAAACTTTTCTGAATCTCTCAGACAGCCCTCACCGGTTCCTGTTATTATAGCCTCTGGCAATTCAATTCCCGCTTCTGACAATGCCAAAGAAGAAGCTACAATTCCCATTTTAACCCCCTTTCCCATCCTTCTTATTAAAGATCCCTTTATAAAATCTTTATAATTAGGGTTGACTGCCTGTAATTTATTCGCTTCAGACAAAATAACTTCTTCCAGAAAATGCTGACTGGTTGTATGTTGAGGGGAAACACATCCCATTCCGTTTATATAGACAGCGTGCTTCATTCTTTTGAAAAAATTAGCGACGTACAATTGCCCCCAAACCCAAAAGAATTAGAAAGAACATGGTTAATGGCAAATTCTCTTATTTCTGTTTCGGGTATTAACTTTTCTGATTCTATCGCTGTTGTAAAGTTTAAATTGGGAAAAACTAATGAATTTTGGATTGCCAAAACCGAAAATACGGCTTCAAGACTCCCGGCGGCAGCCAGGGTATGTCCAGTATACGCCTTAGTTGAGCTAAACGGAGGCAATTCTTTTCCAAAGATACGTAACAGAGCTCTGCTTTCAGATAAATCATTATTGGGAGTGGCTGTTCCATGCACATTGACATAACTAATTTCAGAATCATTTAATCCCGCAACTTCTATAGCCCCACTCATCGCTAAAAAAGCACCTTCACCATTCTCTGAAGAAGCTGTTTGATGAAAGGCATCGTTGGCATTGGCATATCCCGAAACATAAGCCAATACTTTTTTGTTTTTTCCGGCAACAACACGATCAGATTCCAATACCAGATAAGCGGCACCTTCGCCAAGGTTTAACCCCTTTCTATTTTTATCAAAGGGCTTACATACCTCATCAGACAATATCAGTAAGGTATTAAAGCCATTAATTGTAAATTTTGAAAGACTATCGGTTCCTCCAACAACAACCCGATCTAATTTTCCAGACCTGATCATTCTTGCTCCCATCATAATAGCATTCGCAGCAGAGGAGCAAGCGGTGCTTATAGTAGTAACATAATCTTTAATACCCAAGTAATCTGCAATCTTTTGAGTCGAATCACCGCAATGATGGGTTTTAATATAGGGTTGCTTTTTTTTATCGTTTAAAAGGTCGTTATAATGAATTTCAGTGGTATCCATTCCACCAACACTGGTCGCTGATATTAATCCGGTAGTAAATTTATCAATATCTAAAATACCGGCATCCGCAACGGCTTCCCTTGCTGCTGTGATTCCTAAAAGAGCAGTACGGGTATAATATCCGTTTTTACCCAAGTTCAAATCATCTAGAAGTTCCTGATTAGTTTTCGAAACTTCGCCTACTTTGATGTTTTTGGCATGTTGGGTTTTAATGTGCGAGATATTACCAATACCGGACTTCCCATTTAACAGTGACTGAAAATTAGTTGTAACCGAACTGCCTAAAGCCGATATAATTCCCATGCCCGTTATGGCAACCCCTCGTTTCATCTGGAACTACTTATTTTGTTCGGTGTTCTTTAATATAGTTTGCCATTACCATTACCGATTGAAAGATCTTTTTTCCTTCAACCGGATCGGTTATTTTAATACCGTATTTTTTTTCCAGTAATACTATTAGTTCTAATGCATCAATTGAATCCAATTCTAATCCTCCTCCAAATAAGGGAGCATCATCTTCAATATCTTCTATTTCTATGTCCTCAAGATTTAACTGCTCTATAATCTCCTCTTTAACCTCCTTGATAAGTTCTTCTGTCATTTTAATCATTGTATAGATTTTTCAATATTTCTTCGGTGTGGTTCAATTTTGTATTTTTTTCAACCAAATAGAGAAATGCATCATATGCATTTCCATCAACATCAACCCAACCACTTATTATCTTATCTGTCTTTTTTTCCTTAATAAGCATTTCATTGTACTGTACTAAAAATGCCGGATTAAACACATCAAAGATAAAAAAAGCATTTTCTCCACGAATGCTATTTTTAATACTTATTTCACCTATGCAAATATTGGGTAGGGTGTAAACAAAAACAGCCGGACTTGGGAAATAATCATCAGGATTGTTAATGCTGTTTTGATGCTTTCTGTCTGTATCTAAGCTGGAAGCTCTATTACTTAGAACCATCGCTGTATTATCTTTTATATCTTCATCCTGCAACAGAACAGAAGAAGCCAGAAATGCCAGTTTACTTAAATTATCCATCTTAAAAAATTTGGGATAGGACAACTCAAAATATTTATATGCCTGTCTGATAAAAGAATTAAATGCAACATCCTCATCCTGAAAAATCACTTTGTCATTAAGCGTAATTTTTCCGTTCCGTATTTTACAATAATTCTTTATACCAAAACCTGTATTCATAGGTTATTTAATTTTACTAAAAAGTATCGCCGTATTACAACCACCAAAACCTGAGGATGTTTTCATAAAAACAGAAAGTTCTTTTTTATGACTTTCTTCAATAATGTTAATCTTTTTAGAAACTCCGAGCTCGTCAAATCCGTGAGATTTGAACAACTCATTATTTCTAATGGAGTTTATTCCAATTATTGTTTCCAACAAACCGGCAGCTCCCAAGGTATGCCCGTAATAACCTTTAAGACTATTTGTGGCTACATCTTGAAGTCTTGATCTATAAAACGCAATGGCTTCCATTTCATCATTATATAGAGTTGCTGTTCCATGCGCGGATAGATAATCAATTTTTTCTCTATTTATACCTGATTCTTTTAGAGCTGATTGAATACTTCTGTATAATCCCTCTCCATTTCTGGAAGGGCCAGAAATATGGTTCGCATCATTAGCCGTACCATCTCCCAATATTTTAATTGATTGATTGGTTAACATCTCTTTATGGGTTGTCAGCACAAGTCCGGCTGCCGCTTCTCCCAGGGTAATACCTGTTCTGTTTTTAGAGAAAGGTTTGCAGGGTAGATTGCTGATAGCCTGAAAAGAAAAAAATCCGGATAAGACAAACTCAGAAATGACATCACCGCCAAGTACAACGGCATAATCATACTTTCCGGTTTTTAACATTCTTTTTGCCACAGCAATGGCCAAAGATCCTGATACACAAGCATTTGAAAGAACGACCGGCGTATTTTCAAAACCAAAAAACTTCTGTATTACTTTTCCCAATTCAGAAAGATATGCTCTTTCTCGAGGGATATTATATACCTTCTTTTCAGAGAGCAATTCTATATTTCCCTTGGTGGTAGACAGAATGACAAGTGTTCTTTTATCTTTTGGAACCGGACATTTCTCTAACAGATTTTGCGTCGTTACTAGCAACAGCTTCTCTAATTTGGTATAGCTTCCTGAAATGTTTTTATCCCTTATAACTTCGGCAAGTTTTTTATTATCAATAAGCGATGCAAAAAAGGGGGTATTCCATAAATCCTCATTGTGATGTAATTGAATACCTGAAATACTTTTTTGAATTAGGCCAATATTATCAATATGATTAAACCCCAAAGGGGTTACCATACTTTCTGATATGATATAGGTTTCTTTCATTTACAATAGGCCTACCTTACGTTTCCAGTCCTTAAAAAACTCAGGAAGTGTTAATTCAAGTTCTCTCTTCTCATTTAAGAAAACCTGAGTTGTTTGTCCGGTAGCCACAATTTGTTTTTGTTCGTTTAAAATTTCATAATTAAAAATCATTTTGGCGGCCTCTGTATCTATAAAGGTGGTTTTTATCGTGGCAATATCTCCATAACCCAAAGGTAATTTATGCTCGCAACTTGAACTGACAATAGGTGTAGTATAGCCATGCGATTTTACATCTAAATACGAAATGTTATGTGCCCTTCCAAACGCTTCTCTTCCATCTTCAAAATAGGTAATATAATATCCGTGCCAGACAATCCCTAAAGGGTCCGTTTCGTTAAACCTAATTCTAATTTCACTTTCGTGAAAAACATGGGTTAATTTTTGTTTGGAAACTGCTTTGCGTCTATTCATAATTGGCCAAATGTAAATCCTTTTTTCAATAAGATGTTTTTATTTATTTTTTAGCAATGGCCGTTTTAATTTGAGCTCTGGCCACTACCTTATCGCCAACCTTAGAAACTATAGTGACCAACGTAACCCCCATTATTTCGTGTAGTATTTTGGCTTCTGTTTCTATAGCTTCACCTTGTTGAGGTATATATTCAATCTCAGCCTTCTTAATGGCCCCAATATAACCAACGGATGGGGTTCGGTCGTTTAGCAAATCGGTATAACCACGATGTAAGGCTATGGTTTGGGCCATATGCTCAATCATTCCTGCTTCCGAAAACCTGTTGTCTTTTACCAAAATATTATCCTCTCCTATCACCAATCTTGAAACAATTCTTTGCTCCTCATATTCCAGGAGAGCATCGACCATTACAAACGGATCTTGCTGTGGTATGAGTTCTCGAATTATTTTTTGCGAAGTAATAGGTATGTTTAATTTATTCATCAATAAAAATAATGCTGTTAATCTCGCTTATCCTTCCCCCAAAAATCGTAAAAATTAAACCATTGAAGTGGGTATTTTTCCAGAATACTCTCAACATTTTCGGTATACTGTTTTAAAAGTGCCTGTGCATCTCTTGTTTTAACCTTGGCCTTAATGGTAAACAGATGATAATGTTTATTCCCTTCTTTCATTACATAAACAAACATTACCGGAACTTTTAAACGAGATGCAAGCGTAAAGGGACCTGCAGGGAATTTTGCCTTTTCACCCAGAAATTCCTCTTCAAGAAATTTGGTTCCCTCAACAAACCTGTCTCCCGTAAAACATATTAATTCATTTCGGTCTAAGGCGTTGTGAATTTCAAAAATATGGGAAAGATCTTCCTTTAAATAAATTTGCTGTACATTGGGTTTTTCGGTTACCGTATCGAGGTACTCCTTAATAGGCCCGTGTTCAGCATCAACAGTTACCAAATTAATAGTGCTTGTTCCTAATTCTCCAAAAAATCTTTCTGCTATTTCAAAATTACCCACGTGAGCACTTATTAAAATTCCCCCTTGTTTTTCTTTTATGAGTTGCTGCAAATGTTCAATTCCATCAAAATTGTAGGTATAACTATCACGAAGACCAGAAGCAATGGCTATTTTATCAATAATGGTCTGACCAAAAACAAAATACGTTTTATAGATACAAAAAGTACTTTTTAGAAAGGAATTCTTTTTTCTTTTTCTATAATAGTAATAAAGCGCTCTGGTATTATTTGGTGTAAAAAGAAAGAAATAGAAAGCTACAAACAACAACAACAAATAAGCAGCATTGATACCTACTTTTTTTATAAAGAATACAAAAATTTTATATCCTAATACAGTACCTCGCGACTTTCCCTGCCATTGAGCCATAGCTACCTGGCTTCTTAAATTATAATTTACTTTCTATTAAATTGTAGAAGTCGCTGAAGGTAACAATACTGGTAAAATCATCTCCGGTAAGTTTTATTCCGAAATTAGATTCTATAACAACGACTAAGTCTACATAATCAAGACTATCCAACTCCAAGGTTTCTCTTAAATTAGCACCGGGTGATATTACCTCGGCATCTACTTCAAATTCTTCCACTAAAAAACCATTGGTCACTTCAATAATTTCCTGCTTATCCATCTCCAAAAAAACCGTAATATTTATATTTTTTTAATTATTAAGGCAGAATTTGTTCCGCCAAATCCAAAAGAATTGGACAAAAATACATCAAATTTTTTATTTATGGTTTTGGTAGCGATATTAAGTTTTGCTGCGGCCTCATCTGGGTTTTCCAGGTTGATATTAGGTGCAATAAAATCGTGTTGCATCATTAACATGGAATACACTACTTCACTGGCTCCGGCCATCCAGCATTCGTGACCGGTCATTGATTTTGTAGAACTAACAAACGGGCGATGGTTTTTAAAGATTTCGGAAATAGCATTTGCTTCATTAACATCTCCCACCGGAGTGGAAGTGGCATGAGCATTTACATAATCTACCTGGGACGAATCTATCTGAGCCTGTTCCAGAGCCATTTTCATTGCTCTGGCCGGACCTTCCATATTTGGAGTGGAAATATGTCCGCCATTTGACGAAAAACCGTAACCTATGACTTCGGCAAGTATTGGAGCCCCTCTTTTTACAGCCGATTCATAACTTTCAAGAATAACTGTAGCTGCCCCTCCACTAGGTACAAGTCCATCCCTGCTCTTATCAAACGGACGCGATGCTTTTGTAGGTTCATTTTCGCGAGCTGAAAAAACTCCAAGTCCGTCAAAACTTCCCATGGCATACTTATTTACCTCTTGAGCTCCTCCACAAATAATACAATCCTGTAATCCGCTTTTAATTAAAAAGTATCCTAGTCCAATAGAATGTGATCCACTTGCACAGGCAGCACTTATGGTCATATTCACACCTTTTAACCTAAAAATGGTTGACAGATTCATGGTTACCGTAGAGTTCATAGATTTAAAGATAGCCCCGGATCCAACTAAGGTGGTATCTTTTTTAACTCTCACGGTATCAATGGCATCAATAACTGCCTTTGAAACACTATCATTTCCATATAACAAGCCTACCTCATTGGCATCGATATATTCTTGAGACAATCTGCCATTTTCCATGGCCTGAATAGTTGCCATATAGGCAAACTCACTTTCTTCTCCAAAAGAGATTCGTTGTCGTCTTTTTAACAGGGGTTTTAAATCGGGGCGCTCAACAAGGCCCGTAAGCGCAGAACGATATCCGAAATCTTTTCGCTCCTTACTAAACCCTATTCCGGAAGTTCCATTGTACAATGAGTTTTTAACCTCCTCAAGATTCTTACCCAGACAGGAGTAAATTCCCATTCCTGTTATAACAACTCTTCTCATGTTTTGATCCTGGCTTTGTTTACGAATAGATCCCCCCATTAATATTTATAACTTCTCCGGTAATATACGATGCTTTTTTTGAAGCTAAAAAACAAACCAAGTCTGCTACCTCTTCTGCCTCACCAAATCGATTTGCCGGGATAAGCTTCTTTAGCTCTTTTTCATCCAGTTCCTGCGTCATATCGGTTTTAATAAATCCGGGAGCTACGGCGTTAACCGTAATATTTCGTTTTGCCACTTCCTGCGCCAGAGCTTTGGTTGCAGCAACTACCGCTCCCTTAGCAGCAGAGTAATTTACCTGCCCTGCAGTACCTTTAACGCCTGAAACCGATACCACATTTACAATTCTTCCATATCGATTTCTTAAAAGCTTCTGAATCAGGTGCCTGCTCACATTAAAAAAACCGTGCAAACTTGTATCTATTACCTTGTGCCAATCCGAGTTCTCCATCCACATAAACAACCCATCTTTGGTAATTCCCGCATTGTTCACTATTACTTCAATAACAGCTTCTTTGTTATTTTCACTCCAGGCATCCAATGCTTGGGTAACCTCATCTGTATTGGCAACATTAAACTGAATTAACTCTCCCGAGCCCCCGAGTTCACGAATTGAATCCAGCGTAATCTGAGCTGCCTCCTTATTGGAGTGATAATTGATTAATACGTGATATCCCAATTCGGAAGCAAGTTTGAGGCATACAGCACGGCCAATTCCTCTAGATCCTCCAGTTACTAAAGCGTATTTCATTTTAGTTCTTTACTTTAACAAACAATTCAACATTTTGATACCAATTATCGCCAAGTGCTTTTCCTTCTGTTGTTATAAAACCCCATCCTTTATCTCCTTTTACACGAGCTAATTTGTTAACAAATCCCTTGTCGTATTTTTTAAAAAAAGTTAAGCCAGCAGTGATCTGGTATTCCGGAGAAATAATCATTTTTCCTTCTTTATTTATAAAACCCCAGGACTTACCTACTTTTACCGGAGCAAGGCCATCCTCACTAAAAGTCTCCGCATCATTATATTGTGGAAGAATAATATAAGCCCCCGAACCGTCTATATACCCCCATTTTTTATTCGTCTTATCATAAACCGGAGCCAGACCGTTTTTAAAATCCTTAGCCTTTCCAAAAGAAGGATTAATTATCCAAGCTCCCTTTTTATCAATAAACCCGATTTTTTTATCTTTTCTGGCTCTGGTCAATTTGCCTTTTAATGGGAAGTTCCAAATTTTATCGGCTCCTTCAACCGTTTTAAACTCATTTTCTAAGATTAATCCGAATTGATCCCCTTTTCGTGCAAAGACAACTCCACTGCTATAATCTCCTATTTCATTATATCCCGGCCTTACAATAAACTTTCCATTTGTATCTATTATACCCCATAGATCATTTTTTCGGACTCTGGCATGTTTATTTAAAAAAGGTTTTATTATTTCCACAGATGGCTCTAAAACATATTCTCCCTTTGCATTTATAAGTCCTACCTTATCGCCCGATCTGGCAAAGGCTAATCCATTATCAAAATCATAAAGCTTATCAGTTTTGGGAGGATTCTCCATTTCTTCCTCTTTGGTATTAATATATTTTAGCTTATCATTTTCTTTAACAATAGCCCATCCGCTATTAAAATGTTTAACGAAGTCATATTTGGGTGTTATCACCCACTTCCCCTCAGTATCAATAAAGCCCCATTTTTTATCTTTATAGGCCGCCGCAAGACCATCTTCACTAAAACTTTTTGCTTTTTTAAATACAGGTTCTATTACCCACTCTCCCTTTTTATCTATATACCCAAATTTATCATTCTCCCGTGCTAATGCTAAATACTCCTGAGCCATTAAACCTGAAAATTGAAGAAAAAATAGGCTTACTATCAAAAAAATTATTTGTCTCATCTGTTTAAAATTTACCAAAACGAATGAATTAAAAACTGAGTTGTTATCAGCTTAGTTTTGTATTACAAATCTGTTTTAATTAAATAGTCTTTTACTTTATTCACATAGGGGTACATTACCTTATCTTCTTTAAAACCAGGAACCAGCGATCTAATTTCGTTAAAAACCTTTTTTGTTTTACCTGACACTTTATTCGTGCACTCCAGGTATTCAATTGCCTGTACAATGGTGATAAGTTCTATTGCCAGTACTTCAAAGGTATTTTCAATGACCTTTTTTGTAAGCAAGGCAGCATTGGTTCCCATGCTTACAATATCCTGATTATCATTATTATTAGGAATACTGTGTACATACATAGGATTTGACAAGGTTTGATTTTCTGCAGTGGTAGAAGTAGCCGTAAATTGAACTCCCTGCATTCCAAAATTGAATCCTAGCTTACCCAAATTCACAAAAGGTGGTAAAATTTCGTTTAGTTTTGAATTAAGCAGATAATTTAACTGTCGCTCTGCCAGCATTGACATTTTGGTAATAGCAATTTTTAGTTTGTCCATTTCCAGGGCTACATAGTCACCGTGAAAATTACCTCCGTGATATACACTCTTTGTTTCTATGTCTACAATTGGATTGTCGTTAGCAGAATTTGCTTCCTCAATTAAGATTTTATTTACATTTTCCAGGGTGTCCAAAACCGGGCCTAGTATTTGAGGAACACACCTTAGCGAGTAATACTCCTGAACCTTTTCTTTGAAAACCTCCTCGCTAGATTCTCCATTATACAAATGATCTTGTCTTTTTCTTATCAATTGACTATCAGACAAATGTTCTCTCATCATCTGAGCAATTTCTTGTTGCCCAATATGGAGTTTAGAATTATTGAGTTCTTCAGAAAGGTGATCATCATAAGCCCGTACTATCTCATTTATAGCTGATGAACACACCACTGCCCAATGTATCAGCCTCCTGGTATAAATGGCATTTACAATTCCAACACCTGTCATCACCGAAGTTCCGTTAATAATCCCCAATCCCTCTCTCAATTCGACCGAAATAGGGGATAATCCCTCTTCTTTAAATACTTCTACGGTTTTTCTTCTCTCTCCTTTATAAAATACTTCACCCTCACCAATAAGAACTAAAGCTATATGAGCCAGTTGAACTAAATCGCCACTCGCGCCTACGCTTCCATGTTCAAAAATAAGCGGACAAATATCTCTATTTATAAGATCGGTCATTAATTTAATCACGGAAATATGCACGCCCGAATATCCTAAAGACAGTGTATTAAGCCTGGCGATCATTGCCGCTCTTACATATAAAGGGTCTAAAACGGATCCTGTACCCGAAGCATGGCTTCTAATTAAATTGTACTGTAGTTGTACCTGGTCTTGCTTGTTAATTTTATATTGAGCCATGGGACCAAAACCAGTATTGACCCCGTATATAATTTTATTTTGGGAAAATGTCTTTAAAAAGTTAAAGCTATTTTCAACTCGCTCTAAAGCCTCTTTTTCTACCTTGATTTTCTTTCCCTGGAATAAAACCCCCTCAAATTCACTTAAAGTAAGCCTTCTCTTAAGCTCAACCATATAACGAATATCTTAATTCTTTTATTTGTAAGAACCTCAATTATGTTTTTACTTTGGCACAAATTTATAATTTAATTCAAAAATTCCCAGGTATAAAGCATGAATACTGAAAATGTTGATGTTTTGGTGATTGGGGCGGGGCCCTCTGGTGCGGTTGCGGCCGGATATTTGCACAAGCATGGGATCCATGTTAAAGTTGTGGAAAAAGCTCAATTTCCGCGATTTGTAATAGGCGAAAGTCTTATTCCCCGTTGTATGGATCACTTTCAAGAGGCTGGTTTACTTAATAGCATTATTACCAAAAATTATGAAAAGAAATATGGTGCCCGATTTATAAAGGATGAAACCGTATGCCTTTTTGATTTTAGTAAAAAATTTTCAGAGGGATGGAATTGGACCTGGCAGGTACCCAGAGCCGATTTTGACAAATGTCTTACCGATCATTTACAAAGCCAGGGTGTGGATATTAGTTTTAATACAGAGGTAACGGATGTTATTTTTCAGGGATCCTCTTCTATTACCACAGTTAAAACTGCTCAGGGAATTAAGAATATTGCAGCCAAATTTATTATAGATGCAAGCGGATATGGGCGTGTATTGCCCAGATTGCTAAACCTAGAAGTTAAATCAGGGCTAGATACCAAAGCTTCTGTTTTTACTCATGTTAAGGATATTAATAGACCCAAAGGAAAAGAGGGAGCTTTAATAACATTCGATGTATTAGATACCCATGTTTGGTTTTGGGTCATCCCATTTTCCGACGGGACTACTTCTATTGGATTTGTAGCACCTCCCGATTATCTGGAAAGAGCCGGGAAAAATTCTACTGAGATCTTACAGAATTTAGTACAGCGATCTGATTTTTTTAAAGACCGCTTTTCAGAGATAGAATATTTGTTCCCTCCTAAGAAAATAGTGGGATATTCAAAAGCCGTTAAAAAATTATACGGTGAAGGCTATGCCATTACGGGTAACAGTGCCGAGTTTTTAGATCCTGTATTTTCTTCCGGAGTTACTTTTGCAACAGAATCCGGCTTGCTCTCTGCTAAATTAATTACCCGGCAGTTGCAAGGAGATAAAATAGACTGGGAAATGGAGTATTCAGACTATATCAAAGAGGGAATACATGTGTTTAGAACCTATGTAGAAGAATGGTATACCGGAAATCTACAAAAGATTTTCTTTCACAAACCGGAAAATCCAGATATCAAACAAAAAATTTGCGCTGTATTGGCCGGGTATGTCTGGGATAAAAAAAATCCCTTTGTAAAAAAACATTATCGCGCCGTTAGATCTATTGCTCATTTAATAGATATGGAAACAACTTCCGAAAAATAAAAAAAGCGCTTGTATAGCGCTTTTTTTATTTTCTTGAATAATGCTCAGCTCTCAAAATGCGTTTTTTAGAAGAAGTTTTCCCAAGCTTTTTCCAGTTTTAGCAAAAGACTCTCCCATCCTATCAGCATCACTAAAAGTACCTCCAAATTTATTTCCAGGAGCATTTTTACTTGAAATTTCAAGAACAATATTTTCCGGATTAGTCGTCTCAACAAACTGCAACACTGTTGTTAATTTAGAAGGCTGTCTCATTACCGCTGCATTCCATCCGGGATACATCCACATCACATTTACCAACAGGGTATATTTAGTGTCAGGAAGATTTTCCTGGAACTTAATCCCTTTTTCCTTGTACAAATATCTATTCATTAATTCAAGAAACTTTGGTGCATAGGTAACCTCTCTAGCATTGTACCACTCTTTTTTCCAACCATCACCTTTTCCAGGGGATTTCTCATTTTTTTCTTTGACATTCTTTGCCACATATTCCTCTTCCGAAATATTATCTTTATATAATTTAAGACCATCGTAGTTAAACTTTACGTTAATTTCCTTTTGGTCTTTTAAAAAATCAAATTCTCCCGATTCAACCTTTAGTTTTTGAGCAAAAGTAATTGAAGCTGTAAGGGTTACTAGTAAAATGGTAATAAAAAATCTGGTTTTTTTCATAATTTGTTATTTTAATAAATTCTATGATCGATAAATGTAATGGGTTTTCTACTGGTTTTAGGGAACTTAAGTTTATTTATTGTTTGTTCTGAACAAAATTTAATTTTTGGAGCCACTCTTAGTTTCGCTCTAAAATGATCTTTGATTTCTTTCTCCAACGATTCGCTTTTAAAATTAGTGCAAACATTAATAATAATTTCATCTGTCTCCATCTCATTTGTATAAATTTCGACCACATAGCTCTGAACTTCATCAAAATCATTTAACAAATCGTACATAGCCGGAGGATAAATAGAGGTGCCCTTGTATTTTACCATTTGTTTTTTTCTTCCAATAACCGGGCCTAACCTCATGGTTTTTCGTCCACATCCACAAGGTTCAAAATGTGGTTTGACTATATCACCTGTTTTAAATCTAAGCAATGGCATTCCTTTAACTCCCAAGGTAGTGATAGTTAATTCTCCAGCCTCTCCCTGTTTTACAACCATATCGTTTTCATCTAAAAACTCGGTAATAATTAATTCGGGGTGGTGATGTCCTCCCTTTCCGGATTCACATTCGGTAAATGCCGTACTCATTTCAGTGGAAGCATAGGTTGAATACAACTTAATATCCCATTTGTTCTTTATTTTCTTCCCTAAGGCATTCAGGGTAAAATCTTCATTCCTAATGGATTCACCAATACACACGGCACTTTGTATAGAAGATGTTTTGTAGGTTATATTGTTCTTCTCTGCAAACTCTATCAATTTTAAGATAAACGAAGGCACCCCGATAAGCACTGTGGGTTTCATTTTTAAAATAGTATCCCATTGCAATTCAGGAATACCGGAACCTACCCTTATAACCGCAGCTCCCATTTCCCGAATTCCCAAAAAGTAAGCTAAACCTGCCATAAAACGCCTGTCCATGGTAGTGGTCAATTGATATACATCATTTTCAGATCCGTTAGCACAAAAAAAGGAGATAGCCTCGTTATATGCCAGTCTGTTTAAATCTTTATCTGTTAACGCAAAAGTTACAGGTTCACCCAAAGTTCCGGAGGTTGTTACGTAATCGGTTATTTTAGATTTATCTGTACAGATAAAATCGTCATTGTATTTTTGAAGATCATCCTTTGTTGTTACAGGAATCATACTTAAATCTTCAATAGACCTAATGGTACTGACATCAATATTATTTGTTTTAAACAAACGGGAATAGTAGGGTGAATTTTTGTTCAGATATTCCAAAAGCTCCTTAAGTTTTTCTTCTTGAAACGCTTTTATTTCAAGTAACTCTTTTGTTTCTATCTTAGGAATATGGTCTAGTTTATTTTTCGAAAACACTTTTTTATTTGTTTGTCTATTTTTTCCATATCGGGAACAGTTGTCACTTCCTTTTCTTTTGCAAGAAGGTAGGTTTCCTTGGCTTTGGTATAATACCCTTGTGAAAAATAATAATTGCCCAATATATAATATGTTTCCCAAAAATCAGGGTTTAATCTTTCAAACTCCTTAAGTACTTCTCGATTAATGCGTTTGTTTTGATATATTAGTGTTTTAAGCTCCCGCTTTTTTACCCTGTATTTTTCATAATGCGTGTATGCGGTACTTTTTAAAAAGGGATCTGCCAGGATGTTTAAATCTGTATCCGCAACTGATTGTTTTGTTTGCATTTTCTCAAAATTATCAAAAGCGGTATTTAAATCGTAGGCAACAAACTCGCCTAACTGATAGGGATTAGATGATACCCAAATTTTTAACTCTTCAGGCTTAAAAACAATACCATGATGAGCAAGCAACTGATTAAGTGCTTTTTCATTTCCGTAGCCAATGTCTTTATCGTCAATACCTTTTTTATTTCTCAAAATAGAAACTATTTTGGAAGGATTGAGTTGGTTGTTCTTTTCAAGTAATTGAGCTACCCTTTGAAATCTATATTGAGAATGACTTTCTTCTATATGCTTTTGGTTTTTAACATCATTTTTAAAGTTCTCACTCTGAAAATGGTTTGTGCAAATAAGCACATTAGAGTTATCAACCTCAAAAACCCCAAAATTTTCCGGGGCAACTTCAATGGTGACAGCTTTTTTATCAAAGGCGCTTCCAATTAAAAGGGATTCGGAAACAAAAACCTGTTTCTTTTTTGCTATTTCTACTGCTTCTTCAATAGTAGAGGCATATTGTAAAATCTCTCTTGCCAAAATGGAAACCGGCGTGGTAGCCCTTGTAGGAATATCAGACTTTCCTGCATTTATGGTTACTGTTAATCCCTTATCATTCATTCCCGATACCACTCCTATCATTCCTCCCCAGGTAACCGACACAAACTTATGTCCTTGCCGCGGAGCTGTAAAGGCAATAATTTTTTCCCTTGAAAAATCGTCCCCTGCATAAAAATCAAAATTCCGCCCTATAAGTAATTTTCCATCCTCCGTTTTATCTCCCCAAACCGCAAACGAAGTACAACCCACCATTGCCAAGTCCTGAAGCACATGCCCAATATCATGAGCTGCGTGGTAATATAAAATTCGAACATATTTATCTCCCACCTTATCAAACTCGTCCGATGCAGATCTGGACACCCCGTAAATCTCCGCCTTAAATTCATTATCTATGTGTCGATAAAGATTTCGGTTGAATAAAAAAATAAAAAACTTTAGTACAGACTGATACATCTTTGACGGAACTACTGCATTTACCTTATCCAGCAGGGCTTTTTCCTGAATATACATTAACTCTTTGGTGAGTTTACCATTGGCGAGTCCTCGCTCCAACGGATCTCCTGTTATATACAACTCCCAAAGGTCTTGTTGATTTTTTAGTAATTTGTTGGTTCCCAGGATATAAAAATTATCGGTCACCTTAACACGCTCGGGAACACTTGCATTGAATTGGTCGAGGTACGGACGATCTTTAACAGACTTACAGGATGTTAAAATTGCTACAAAAGCAACACACACTAAAAATTTCCTATTGCTCATAAATTCGAAACAAACTATAAAGATACCTAATTCTAAAAGTAAAAAGCCTTCCATTATCTTTTATATGCAGGAGAGAGTAGAAAAATTATAGACAAATTCTACTGAGACAGTGTTGGATTTCTGCTGTTCTTAAACAACATACCCTTTCAACGAAGGGCTAATCTCCACAGTTTAAACAGACCTCTAAAGTTCGTGTTTTTGAGAAGGTGTGTCCCTGTAATTTTTGAATCTCTAATAAGCAAAAAAGCATCCCAATTCTCATAAAGATGAGAAAAGGAAAGCTTTTCATTGGTTTAACTACTAAACCAAGATAAGTCTGCGACTTATCATAAACAACACAACTAAACTTTTTCGCCAAAAAAAGCTTCCCACTTCGAGAAGCTCTTGCTTAACGTTGGCGGTCTGGACGGGACTCGAACCCGCGACCCCATGCGTGACAGGCATGTATTCTAACCAACTGAACTACCAGACCTTTGCATAATGCGGATGCAAATATACATCCCTAATTTTATTTGACAAATATTTTTCTCAAAAAAAGAAGATCCTTACAGAAACATTCGCCTTTCAATCAAATAGGTGTTTAGTATTTTGTGAAACGATGCGTTGATATCGGCTTCTACATACTTAATTCTGTACTTAGCACATTTAAGCCGGATGTCCCGGAAATATTCCCTGACACTTTTTTCATAATGCTCTTTGACATTGTCGGCATACAGATCTATATATTCACCGGTTTCCAAATCTTCGAATCGCTTAGGTCCATTATCGAAATTAAACCTGAGTTCTTTTTCTTTATCAAACAAATGAAATAGAATTACTTCGTGTTTATTGTATTTCAAATGCCTCAATGCTTCAAAAATCTTATCTTCTTCTATCGTTGTCTGAAACATGTCGGTAAACAAAAAGATCATACTTCTGCGATGAATTTTTTCGGCAATTAAATGCAGGTATTTGTAGGTTTCCGTCTGCTTATAAACATTATTTTTCCGTATGGTTTCCGAAAGTGTATTAAGCAGCATTTGATGGTGTCGTTCACTGTTTTTTTCGGAAGCATAAAAATCGTATTCATCCGAATACACACTTAAGCCTACGGCATCTCTTTGCCTTTTAAAAAGGTTCATCAAAGCAGCTGCGGCCAAAACGGAAAATCCAACCTTATTCAAATTGTCTATCCGGAGCGAATTTACTTCCGGAAAATGCATGGACGACGAATTATCCAGGATGATATGACATCGTAAATTCGTTTCTTCTTCATAACGTTTGGTATACAGTTTGTCGGTTTTGGCATATAACTTCCAGTCTATATGTCTGGTACTTTCTCCGGCATTGTATATTTTATGCTCCGAGAATTCAGCTGAAAACCCATGGAACGGACTTTTATGCATTCCGCTAATAAACCCTTCCACCACCTGGTTGGCAAGAAGATCCAGGTTTCCGTATAATTGGGCATTATTTAGCTCCTTTTGTATATCCATCAGATAGCAATCTGAATAAAAATAAAAAAGGTTTGGCGGTTAGCCAAACCTTTTAGATAGTTATAACATTCTAATTTACTCTTCTTCATCAGTATCCGCAAGCAGGGTGTCCAGAGCTTCGGCATAAACGCCCTTTGGCGCTACACCAACCTGCCGGCCCACAACCTCTCCGTTTTGAAAAACCAACACGGTGGGAATGTTACGGACTCCGTATTTGGCAGCAAACTCCTGGTTGTTATCCACATCTACCTTTCCTACAACCGCCTTTCCTTCGTAATCATTTGCCAATTCTTCAATGATAGGACCTACCATTCTACACGGACCACACCAGGCCGCCCAAAAATCAACCATAACAGGTTTGTTGCTTTTTAAAACCACTTCATCAAAAGTAGCATCGGTTATTTCTAAAGCCATATTTATAATATTTAGTAATTCAGATTAATACGCAAAAATAGTCAAATATTTTGCCAAACCTTACACCCGTAGTATTAGTTTTGATTATGCTGTTATCAGCAATGCTGATATTTTACTCAGTTTAATTTATAATACACTTCCTGTTTTGTAAGTTCGGCCAACAACTCACTCGATATTTTAACTTTTTGCTTTCTGCTTGGCATATGAAGTTTAATTTCATTTTCCATTTCATATACCACAAAATTCAAAATATGATCTCCTTTATGCGATTTAAAAAGCGACTTAAGTGTCTTGATTCTCTTTTCCTGCAGATCATCAATATTTAACTGAATGGTCAGTTTTCTGGCATAGGCATCCATAACATCCTGTAAAAGCTGAATGGAATTGAATTGCAACTTAGGGTCTCCTTTTTTTCCTGTATCCCGATTTGTCCAGCCTTCTCTGATAAATATTTTCATAAAAACGAATGAATTAACCAGCAGGAAGTGTCTAAACTTCAGGTATTCTTCCCCAAAAATGCGGAATTCAAAAGAGTCGGTATAGTCTTCAACCGTAAAAAGGGCCCATCCTTTCCCATTTTTGGAAATTCTGTGCTGAACGTCACTTATAACTCCTCCTAACGATATTTCCCGATTCACATACGATTCCAGATCGTTAAACAATGACACACTTCCATTACAAAAACTTGTCATTTCGGTATGATAATCATCCAGCGGATGGCCTGAAATATAGATCCCCACTACTTCTTTTTCTCTTTTTAGTTTTTCCATGGTTCCCCATTCTTCACAGGGAGGTACCACAGGTTCCGGAATTTGCACTTCGCTTGCTTCTCCAAACAAACTCACCTGAGACGAATTTTTATTCTCCTGATATTTCGATCCGTATCGCAATACTTTTTCCAAAAAGGTTTGTCCGTCTCCTTCACTGTGAAAATACTGTGCGCGATGTGTTTCGGAAAACGAATCGAAACCACCTGCCAACGCCAGGTTTTCAAAGGCTTTTTTATTCGCTGCTCTCAGGTCAATTCTTTTAGCCATATCAAAAACGGAACGGTAATTATCTTCCTTTCGTTCTTCAACAATGGTATCTACTGCTCCCTTACCAACACCTTTCACAGCTCCCATTCCAAAACGTATAGCGTTGTCTTTATTTACCGTAAACTTATAATAAGATTCGTTTACATCAGGCCCTAACACTTTAATTCCCATGCGTTTACACTCTTCCAAAAAGAATGAAACCTGTTTAATATCGTTCATATTATTCGAAAGTACAGCCGCCATATACTCGGCGGGATAGTTGGCTTTCAGATAAGCTGTTTGATACCCTATCCAGGCATAACAGGTTGAGTGCGACTTGTTAAACGCATAACTGGCAAAGGCTTCCCAATCTTTCCATATTTTTTCAAGAGTTTCTCTGGGGTGTCCGTTTTTCTCGCCTCCATCCAGGAACTTGGGTTTAAGTTGTTGAAGTAATGCGAATATTTTTTTCCCCATAGCCTTCCGGAGAACATCGGCTTCGCCTTTCGAAAAGCCGGCCAGTTTTTGCGATAAAAGCATTACCTGCTCCTGATAAACCGTTATTCCGTAAGTTTCCTTGAGGTATTCCTCCATCGCCTCCAGATCGTATGTGATCTCCTCTTCCCCGTGCTTTCGCCTAATAAAACTAGGAATATACTCTAACGGGCCAGGCCTGTAGAGTGCATTCATGGCTATGAGATCGGCAAAAACCGTTGGTTTAAGCTCTTTCATATATTTCTGCATTCCGGCGGATTCGTATTGGAAAATCCCCACTGTTTCACCTCTTTGAAACAACTCATAGGTTTTTACATCATCTAAAGGAAATGCATCCGGATCTAATTGTTTATCATGACGATATTTAATAAGTTTAACGGTATCTTTAATCAGCGTAAGTGTCTTCAGGCCCAGAAAATCCATCTTAAGGAGTCCAGCACTTTCCACCACCGAATTATCAAATTGAGTTACCCAAAGATCCGAGTCTTTTGCAACGGCTACCGGAACAAAATTGGTAATATCGTCCGGTGTTATAATTACCCCGCAGGCATGGATTCCCGTATTTCTTAAAGAGCCTTCCAGAACTCTGGCCTGGTTAATAGTTTGCGCTTCGAGGTCTTCTCCTTCGGCCAGGTTTTTAAGTTCATTAACCTTTAGCAGCTCATCCGAGCGGAGGCTTTGTTTTAATTTAGCGTCGTCAAGCCCAAAGATTTTAGCCAGTTTCATATTCGGAATAAGCTTGGCAATCCGATCGGCATCACCCAGTGGTAAATCCAATACCCGGGCCGTATCGCGGATAGACGATTTTGCGGCCATCGTACCATACGTAATAATCTGTGCTACCTGATTAGCTCCGTATTTATCGATTACGTAATCCATAACCTTTCCGCGTCCTTCATCATCAAAATCAATATCAATATCCGGCAGACTTACGCGATCCGGGTTCAAAAAACGCTCAAAAAGAAGATCGTATTGTATGGGATCTAAATTGGTAATTCCGAGACAATATGCCACCGCAGAACCGGCCGCCGAGCCACGTCCGGGACCCACTGAAACGCCCATGTTGCGTGCTGCAGCAATAAAATCCTGTACAATTAAAAAATATCCCGGATATCCCGTATTTTCAATAACCTGTAATTCAAATTTTAGCCGATCCTGAATTTCTCCGGTAAGTGCTGTATATCTTTTTTTTGCTCCTTCGAAGGTAAGGTGTTTCAAATAGGCATTTTCTCCTCTTTTTCCTCCATCTAAGCTGTCTTCCTTCACCTGAAACTTATCGGGGATATCGAATTTAGGCAATAATACATCCCTTGCTAATTCAAATGCTTCCACCTTATCTACCACTTCCGAGATATTGGTAATAGCTTCGGGAAGGTCCTGAAACCGTTCTTTTATTTCTTCTCCTGATTTAAAATAATATTCCTGATTAGGAAGTCCGTAGCGATATCCTCTTCCCCGCCCAATAGGGGTTGTTTGTTTTTCACCGTCTTTTACGCAGAGTAATATATCGTGGGCATTCGCATCTTCTTTAGAGATATAATAGGTGTTATTGGTAGCAATCAGTTTTACGTTATGCTTTTTAGCCAGTGAAATCAATACCTGATTTACCCTGTCCTCATCTTCCTGGCCGTGTCGCATGATTTCCATGTAAAGGTCTGTTCCAAATTGTTCTTTCCACCAAAGCAAAGCCTCTTCGGCCTGGGTTTCACCAATATTCAGGACTTTACTGGGTACTTCCCCATACAGGTTCCCCGTAAGGACGATGACATCTTCCTTATACTTTTCAACCACCTTCCGATCGATTCTCGGTACATAATAAAATCCTTCCGTATAAGCTATCGATGACATTTTAGCCAGGTTGTGATATCCCTTTTTATTCTTCGCAAGAAAAACCACCAGATACCCATTATCTTTCCTTGACTTATCGGTATGGTCTTCACACACATAGAATTCGCAGCCTACTATGGGTTTTATTTCTACTTCGGAAGGAGCTTCTCCTTTATTTAGGGCTTCTTCGTTTTTAGCTCTTGCGGTTTTGTTGTGGGCATTTATTTCTTTTACAAAATGAAAAGCGCCCATCATATTTGCAATATCAGTTAGTGCAAGTGCCGGCATTTTTAACTGTACAGCAGCCTTAACAAGCTCCGATATTGACGAAGTGGCCTGTAAAACCGAAAACTGAGAATGATTGTGGAGGTGAACAAAATCCACTGCAGTCAATTCTGCTACATTCCGTTGCAACTCTTCGCCGGATATCGCATCTTTCTGCTGTTCGCTTGCCAGTTGTTCTCTGATCTTCCGGGAGGCCTCCTTTAAATTAATGTGCTTCAAACCGATACGCGTTATCGGCTGCGGATTAACTTCAGAAAAGCGGGAAAAATAATCGGGTGTTACATCCAGTTCTTCCGGGGTAAAGATCTGTTTGCGTATCAGCTCAAAAAAACAACGCGTAGTGGCTTCTACATCGGCGGTGGCATTATGGGCCTCTTCAAACCCGTCTTCAAACAAATGCCGATGCAGTTCTGTTAAGGTAGGAAGCTTAAACTTACCTCCCCTACCTCCCGGCAGCTTGCACAATTCGGCAGTTACTTCCGTACAGGTATCCAAAACAGGAAGATCCGTCAGTGTTGTTTCCTTATTGGCCCGAAACAATTCGGCCCCCATAATATTTACATCAAACCCGATATTCTGACCAACTACAAATGTTGTTTTTTCCAGTACTTCGGAAAACTTATTGAGTACTTCGGTAAGGGGAACTCCTTCCTGTTCTGCCAATTCGGTTGAAATACCGTGAATTTGCTCGGCGTCAAAAGGAATATTAAAATTATCAGGACGTATCAAATAATCCTGCTGATCCAGTAAATTACCCATAGCGTCATGTAACTGCCAGGCAATTTGAACCGCTCTGGGCCAATTATCTATATCGCTTATGGGTGCATCCCATCGTTTTGGTAATCCAGTGGTTTCCGTATCGAAAATTAGGTACATGCAATGAGCTTTTATAAGTTATGAGAAAGCGGAGTAAAAATAGGCATTTAGCAGGTGAAATTAAAAGAAGACTTATTAGCATTTATCAACGAAAAAAGGTTTTTGTATTTATTTAAAATAAACTCACAAAACACACATACTTAAGGAAATTGATGTATATTTGCACCCGCCTAAGGCATAGTGCCTATGTTCTTGGGTTTATTTTAATTAATAATCGGGGTCGTGAACCCCACTAATTAATGTATTATGCCAGTTAGAATAAGACTACAACGTCACGGTAAAAAGGGAAAGCCTTTTTACTGGATCGTAGCCGCCGATGCGCGCGCTAAAAGAGATGGTAAATTCCTTGAAAAACTAGGAACCTACAATCCAAACACGAATCCTGCTCAAATTGAAGTGAATGTAGACAACTCCGTAAAGTGGTTACAGAATGGTGCTCAACCTACTGAAACTGCCAGACGTATTTTATCGTATAAAGGGGTTATGTTAAAGCATCACCTAATGGGAGGGATCGCGAAAGGAGCTTTAACCGAAGAGCAAGTTGAAAAGAAATTTCAGGCTTGGTTGGACGAAAAAGCTCAAAAAGTAGAGGCTAAGAAAGACAATCTGGCCAAAGCAAAAGAAGAGGCTAAAGCCAAACAATTGGAAGCTGAAAAGGAAGTAAGCGATAAGCGTAAAGCTGCCAATGAACCGGTGGAAGAAGCCGTGGAAGCCGCCGTTGAAACTACGGAAGAAATCGCGGAAGAAACAGCAGAAGTAGTGGAAGAAACAGCAGAAGCCGTTGCTGAAACTACAGAAGAAGTTGTTGAAGAAGCGAAGGAAGCGACGGAAGAAGCAGCGGAAGCTACTCCTGAAGAAGACAAAAAAGAGGAAGCTTAATTTCCCTTTTATGAGAAAAGAAGATTGCTTCTATCTCGGTAAAATTGTCAAGAAATTTAGTTTTAAAGGGGAGGTACTGGTTAAACTGGACACCGACGAACCCGGAATTTATGAAAATATGGAATCGGTATTGATCTCTTTGGGGAGCAATCTGATTCCATTTTTTATTACAAAATCTTCGCTTCATAAATCCAATTTACTTCGCATTCGGTTTGAAGATGTGAATACCGAAGAAGATGCCGATAAATTATTAAGGGCCGAATTATATTTGCCGCTTTCACTTCTCCCGAAACTAAGTGGGAATACGTTTTATTTTCACGAGGTGATCGGGTTTGAAGTTGTTGATATCAATCATGGTATACTAGGTGTGGTAACGGGTATTAACGATACAACAGCACAGGCACTTTTTGAGGTTCAAAAGGGAGACAAGGCATTGCTTATACCTATGAGCGATCCCATACTTAAAAAGGTAGACAGGATTGGCAAAAAAATACTGGTAGAAACCCCGGAAGGATTAATTGACCTGTATCTTTAATTATTTTATTCTGCGAGTAAGGTAAAATCTTCCATACAGCCGTAAGAAATATGAGTACTCCGTTTATGTTCAAACAATTCGCCATTCATCAGGATCAATGTGCCATGAAAGTAGGCACAGATGGTGTTTTGCTGGGAGCCTGGGCCAACATAAACCACCATCCGGAATCTGTGTTAGACATTGGATCGGGTACCGGCCTGATTGCCTTAATGCTTGCTCAACGCTCTCAGGCTACTTTGATAGATGCACTAGAAATAGACGATAAGGCTTTTGAACAATGCGTTACGAATTTTGAGAATTCCCCCTGGAACGACCGCCTGTTTTGTTATCATGCCAGTCTGGACGAATTTACCAGTGAAATAGATGAAAACTACGATCTAATTGTCTCTAACCCTCCTTTTTACTCGGAGCGTGTTTCTTCCGGAAATTTGAAAAGAGACCAGGCCAGAACAAATGATTTCCTGCCTTTTGACGAACTCCTTCAAAGTGTTGCTTCACTGTTACACGGCAAAGGGAAGTTCTGTGTAATTATCCCGTATAAGGAGGAGGAAAACTTTGTTTTAACAGCTTCCCGGAATCAATTATTGCCCGAACGGATAACCAGGATTAAAGGGCATCCTTTATCAGAAACAAAAAGGAGTTTATTAACTTTCTCTTTTAAAAAAGCAGTTTGTACCTTTGATGAACTTACCATTGAACACGAGCGGCACCAATACACTTCGGAATATATTGAATTAACCCGCGAATTTTATTTAAAAATGTGACTTTGCTTCATTGTTTTGTTACATTTCATTAATTACCTTTGGGCTCTTTAGCAACCCAACTCATTCATTGAGTTCACAAAACTATTTAAATGAAACCCGATCTTTTTGAAGCTCCCGACTATTATAATCTGGACGAGTTATTGACAGACGAACACAAACTGGTTAGAGATGCTGCGAGGCAGTGGGTAAAACGCGAAGTTTCTCCCATTATAGAAGATTATGCACAACGTGCGGAGTTTCCCGACCAAATCATCAATGGCCTGGCAGAAATCGGGGCTTTCGGACCATATATTCCCGTAGAATACGGTGGTGCCGGACTTGACCAAATAAGTTATGGGTTAATCATGCAGGAGATAGAACGGGGCGATAGCGGGGTACGATCTACCGCATCGGTACAATCTTCGCTTGTTATGTACCCTATTTGGAAATATGGCACGGAGGAACAGCGTAAAAAATACCTTCCCAAACTGGCTTCGGGAGAATGGATGGGATGTTTTGGTCTTACGGAACCGAATCACGGCTCAAATCCGGGGGGCATGGAAACCAAGTTTAAAGACATGGGAGATCATTACCTTTTAAACGGGGCCAAGCTTTGGATTTCAAACGCTCCTTTTGCTCAGGTAGCTGTAGTTTGGGCAAAAAATGAAGAAGGGCGTATTCACGGACTTATCGCAGAACGCGGAATGGAAGGTTTTACAACTCCGGAAACCCATAATAAATGGTCTTTAAGGGCGTCGGCTACGGGGGAATTGATTTTTGACAATGTAAAGGTTCCAAAAGAGAATTTATTACCGGGGCGAAGCGGGTTAGGTGCTCCTTTAAGCTGTCTTGATTCTGCCCGATTCGGAATTGCCTGGGGCGCTATTGGAGCGGCTATGGATTGTTATGATACTGCGTTGCGCTATGCCAAGGAACGTGTTCAGTTTGACAAACCCATTGCTGCCACGCAACTTCAACAGAAAAAACTTGCCGAAATGATTACCGAAATTACCAAAGCACAGTTACTGGCATGGAGGCTGGGAGTGCTTCGTGAAGAAGGAAGGGCCACATCGGCACAAATATCCATGGCTAAAAGAAATAATGTAGATATGGCTATTAAAATTGCACGTGAAGCACGTCAGGTATTAGGGGGTATGGGAATTACCGGCGAATACAGTATTATGCGTCATATGATGAATCTGGAAAGTGTGATCACCTATGAAGGTACTCATGATATTCATTTGTTAATAACGGGTGCCGATATTACCGGACTGTCTGCATTCAAATAACTTTTTTTTCAGAACGACGTTCAGGCAATAAAACCAAAAGCCCCCATTTATACAGGGGGCTTTTTAATACGTTTATAACTGTGCTGCTACGAATGCCTCACAAAATTCTCTGATCTCGTTCCTCGCCTTTTCAAATGCCGCATGAATTTCCTCGGAGGTTCCATCTACCTTAGAAGGATCAAAAAAGTTGTGGTGTAGTCGTTTGGCGTTTTTTGCAGGAATATACGGGCAATTCTCCTTAGCATGATCGCATACGGTAATAATAAAATCAAACTCTATATCCATATATTCATCTACATGATTGGAAGTATGGTTTGAGATATCAATTCCATCTTCCTGCATGATTGCAATTGCTCCGGGGTTTAATCCGTGTGTTTCCACACCCGCACTATACACCACAGCCCGGTTTTCCGTCATTTTTTTAAGGTATCCATGTGCCATCTGGCTTCTGCACGAATTCCCTGTACACAACACTAAAATATTTTTCATTGTATTATTAATTCCAACTTTATTACTTCGTCGTTCCAAAAAACAATTATCTTTCCAGACACCATCTAACTGACCTATTTTTTCCCGGATCCCGACAAGCCGGAATCCCATTTTTTCATGAAGGGCGATACTGGGTTTATTCTCAGGAAAAATTCCCGCCTGCAATGTCCATATACCGATCGCTTCACTTTCATCGATTAAACTTTTCAAAAGAAGTTTCCCTACTCCCTTTCCTCGTTGTTCAGCGCCTATATACACACTTATCTCAGCCACTCCTGCATACACGCATCTGGATGAAACCGCCGTTAAGGCGGCCCATCCCAGAAGTTCGTTTTCTCCATTCACAGCAACAAAACGGCAATCCTGTATATGAGAAGCGTTCCAGCTATCCCAGTTCGGAACGGTTTTCTCAAAAGTAGCCAGGCCTGTTTCCAGTCCTTCCTTATAAATTCGGGAAACCTCCGGCCAATCCCCATCAATCATTTTCCTGATTTGGATATTCATACTAGCAACAATTTGTTCCGGGTTCGCAACAGGCCTCCGCAACCACTGATGCAGTCTCGGGAATGCCACATGTTTCTTTTGCCTTGCAATCTGTTTTTTGAACCGCTAATTTAAGCCGTAATTGTCTTTCCGATGTTTCGAAATCATTAACAAATAATTGCGCCGTGTGAAAGGTTTCATTCCCGTATTCAAACCTGATTTCCGCCTGACTGTCCATAGGTTTCATCCGATTCACTTTTTTTAAGATACGCAACGCTTTAAACGAGGTCATATATTCTCTTTTTCCTATTTCAGCAGGGCTTTCCCATAACTGTACGACGGTTTCATTCCACGAGTCGGTTCTGGCTCCGCAATCGACCGAATCAACAACAATATTCTTAACTTCAGTAATGTGATAATTGGCGCCTACCAATTTATCCGTCTGATATTCAAAGAGCAATTCTTTTTCCTGATGTTCTCTTAAAAGTTCTAAAAATTCATCTGTTTTCATGAGTTACAACAATTTGTTTTAGTAGTATTAAAAAAGGAATTCAACGATTCCTGTATTTCATTCCAGCGCTTTATATTGATACAATAGCACACTTTTTTTCCTTCTATTTCTCCCTGAATCAAATGAATGCTTTTTAGCTCTTTCAGGTGTTGCGAAATAGTGGGTTGGGCCAATCCGATTTCTTCAACGATATCATTGCAAATACATGCATTTTGTGTGCTTATGTACTGCAGAATAGCTATACGTGCCGGATTTGCCAATACCCGGAATACGTGGGCCAACTGGTTCTGACGATCTGTGAAAATTTGTGTTTTGGTTGCTCCCATTTTTAATATTTATATATTGCAATATTACGATAATAAATTAAAATAAAAAAACCGGAACCTTAAAAAGTCCGGTTTTCACTTATTAGAACCAGGGTTTTTTACCTACCTGGTAGGTGTTATAAAACTCTTCGTCTGATTTGGTAAGGTATATAATTCCTTCAATAAGGCCTATTAGTCCGGGAATCCAGATAAACAATAAACCAATAGCCAAACAGGACAATAAATAGGCTGCTATACTTGCTCCCAACAGGATAAAACCTTCTTTATTATACCCCAGGATAAACTTATGAACACCCAGAGAACCCAATATGATGGCTAACACGCCTGCCAATACTTTTTTATTTTCATCACCACTTACCATTTCCTCTACATTTTCTTTAAAGTCTTTCGCAGCTTCCTTAGCGTCATCAACAAATTCCTTAGCCTCTTCTTTTACATCTTCGAAGACTTCTTTAGCGTCTTCTTTTAATTGAGAAGCTTTTTCTCCTGCCTTGTCGGCTGCTTTTTTCGCAGCTTCTTTGGCGTCTTCATACATTTCTTTTGCTTCTTCTTTTATTTCAGAAGCCTTATCGCTCACAGCGTCTGCAGCGTCATCTACTGCTTCTCCTGCCTCGTCTGCAATTTCCGAAGCTTCTTCCGCTATATTATCGGCTGCTTCTTCGGCTGCATTTTTGGCATCGTCAAACGCTTCTTCAGCCTTATCTCCTAAATCCTTGTTTTCTTCAGACATAATATTAAAGTAGTTATGGTTAATTACTTCCTAAAAGTAACAAAAAAATATATATCTACAAGAAGGCAGAATCCACCGGTTCCCATAATTCTATCTTATTCCCCTCCGGGTCCAGTATCCATCCAAATTTACCGTAATCGTATTCTTCAACTTCTCCAATCACGGTAACTCCTTCATCTTTAAGGGTTTTAATTAGTTCGTGAAGATTTTCAACCCTGAAGTTCATCATAAATTGTTTTTCACTTGGCTGAAAATAATCGGTATCCTGATTAAAGGGGCTCCATTGCGTTGAGCAGTCATTCCCCTCTTTATCTTTCCACCAAAATGTCCAGCCGTATTGATCGGTTGGGATTCCCAAATGCTTTTTATACCATGTTTTAATTTGAGAAGGGTTTTTACTTTTAAAGAAAAAACCTCCCAGTCCTGTTACTCGTTTTTTCATCGGTTATTTTTTTACATTTTTTTCATATATCGAAATCCATTCTTCCGGGCTTATTTTTGATGCGAGTTCTGCTATCAAATCGTAAGGTATCTGATCTATTTTTTTAAATCGTATACAACTTTTCCCCATATCCAGTTTGGTTTTAACATGTTTTGGATATTCTCCTATAAACCAGTTCATCAATTCCTGCTGTGCATAAATTCCGGAGTGATACACCGCAATAAAATTCTTTTGAGAAGCTACATTCATAAAAGGCAGGGGCAAAGTCGGGTCGCAATGATATCCGTCCGGATACATCGAATGCGGAACCACATATCCTATCATTCCATAATTGATGGTTTCCTGAAATCCCTTTGGAAGATTTGCTTTGATAACTTTTCGCAATTTGGAAATCGCTTCCTTGCGATCTTCCGGAAGCACATTTACGTATTCATCCGGGGTGTTGGCTTCATATTTCATTTTTGCTTTTTTATATTATTACTAAACGAGTTTGTCTATACCCTATATAATTAAAGGTGTGAGGGTTTAGAAATCATTTGGAGCACTGCGATTTTACCGGTTACGCTTTTCGTTGTAACAGCAATCCGGACAACAAGGAAATTATAAGTCCAATGATCATTACGGTTGCGAACATTACTATGGCCGCAAACGCCGGATTGCTAAACTGCTCCATTTGATTTTCCAGTATTGCCTTTTGTGTTTCAAATTCATCCGGGGGTAGCTCTAATTTCATTTTCCCCAGGGTATACTCTATGTACTGATTTGCGAAATCCGGATTGATCACGGTTACATAGAAAGCGTCTAAAAGGGCAAAGGCTACGGCAGCAAAAAGACTTATTAAAAGACCTATTTTAAGGGCCTGTACAAAGGTTATCTCTCCGTTATTCACCTGATCTCTAAAATGCTTAACTCCAAAATACACGAAGGAAAGCGAAACAATTATACTGGCATAACCTATGATTTCCTGTGTAGAAAAATCCAGATTCTTCCCAAGAGTCCAGCCCAATAAAAAAAGTACACATATGGTTATGGCACTTCTAAGTCCGTAACGATACACTGTTGTTTTCATTTTTAAAATTTTTAAAGTTGTTCTCAAAACTACAGATCATGAGGCTATTGCGGGTCATACTAAAGTACCAAAACCCCTCCTACGAAGGTATGAATTCGGTTTATATTGGTATAATACGCAATTCTTTGGCTCTCTGAACGGCTTGTGTTCTCCGTTTCACATCAAGTTTTGTGAGAATGCTGGACACATGAGTTTTAATGGTACTTTCGGAAACGAATAATTTCTCGGCTATTTCCTGATTTGAAAGTCCCTGCGCAACTTCTAATAACACTTCGTATTCCCGGTTACTTATTCCTAATAACGCTATTTTTCGTTTATCGATCTTCTTTCCTTTGTCAGCTCTTCCCATTTGTGCTTTCCGGTTCATGTAAATCCCAATAAAGAAGAACACCACAGCTATTACCGCAATAAGGATTTCCAGAGACAGGCTTCCTGACATCAACGAATACTTACTCAACTGAAACAAAGCGAGTAACGCAAGAATCATCGCACCAAAAACTACAACTGTTTTTTTCACCTTTACAAATTACAAAATGTCTTCTTTATTTTGTCGACAACCGTTTGTGCAAGTTTTTCTTTACTTTCCACGGTCCATCCTGCAATATGAGGGGTAAGTATTACATTCGGCGCTTTTATCAGGTATTTAAAAGCATCAGGTATTGAAGCTGTATCGGTAAACAGGTTTTCAAAAGACGATTTTTCGTATTCAAGTACATCCAGGCCAGCCCCGAGTATTTTTCCGGACTTAAGCGCATCTACCAAATGCGCAGTTACAACGCTTTTCCCCCGTGCCGTATTAAGAAACCAGAATGGGTTGCTAAATGCATTAATAAATGCGGCGTTAATCATTCCCGAAGTCAGAGGCGTTAAGGGAGTATGTAAACTAAGCACTTCTGCTTTTGATTGTAATTCTGCCAGGCTAACCTGTTTTGCATGTTCATCGCCAACATTGGAAAGGATATCATAGCAGATTACTTCTACCTCAAATCCTCTCAGCTTTTTTGCAAAAGCTTTCCCCATATTTCCATACCCTATAAGGCCTACCGTTTTTCCATCCAGTTCGACACCCCTGTTTGCTTCTCTTTTCCACTGTCCGTTGCGTACTTCCTGATTGGCTGTATGCAATTTATTTAGTACCGCCAGCAACATTCCCAGGGCGTGCTCTCCCACCGCATTCCGATTTCCTTCAGGGGCTGCAATTAATTGAATTCCTTTTAATTTGGCATAGGCTACATCAATATTTTCAAGACCGGCACCTATGCGTCCAATAAATTTAAGATTTTGTGCTTTGTTTAAAAACTCCCTGTCTATAGGAAACCTACTTCTAATAATAAGGCCCTCGTATTGATGTATAATTTTTTCTATATCAAATTTATCGGAAGTATAATCTTCATCATTCACAAACCCCAGATCTGATAACTCATTGACTAATAAGGGGTGATTTTTGTCTACATGAAGGATACGCATATTTAAATTTTAGGGTATACAGACACTGTTTTTTCGTGTTCAACAGCACCCGTATGAGCCGTACTTATTTTTTCGAAAAGCATGATAAAAACCTCTTCCCCGTTTTTAGTTGCCGGATTGTGCTCCACGCCTTTGGGAACTACAATGATTTCTCCTTCTTTAACAACTTCGGTACGATCTCTGAACTGCATATAAAGTGTTCCCTTTAACACTTGAAACAACTCATCTTCTTTTTCATGGGCATGCCACACGAATTCCCCCTGTACTTTAGCCAGAAGTATCTGCATATCATCAACAACGGCAATTTGATGTGGGTGCCACTGCTTGGTGAATTCTGCGTGCTTTTCTAAAAGATTGATAGGCTTCATATGTAAAAATGTTTGTATAAAACTAAAAACCCAGGATTAATTTTGCAATGTAAAAGAACAGAAAAATACCAAAAATATCATTGCTGGTAGTAATAAACGGACCCGTGGCAATAGCGGGGTCAATTCCTCTTTTATTTAAAATAATCGGCACAAAAGTACCTACTAATGCGGCTACAATAATAACACAAAGTATAGCCACAGCTATCGTGAGGCTCACCATTCTATCCTGCCCCGTAATCAGTCCAAAAACAATAACCAGCAGGCCTAATGCCAGTCCGTTTATAAGGCCTAAACTCACTTCCTTTACAAGCCTGTTCCACAAACTGCCCTTTACCGTGTCATTGGCCAATCCCTGAACTATAATTGCACTGGACTGAACTCCTACATTCCCTGCCATGGCACCAACCAACGGGGTAAAGAAGAAAAGTTCCCAATAGTTATTAAGTGCTTCGTCAAATCCTTTCATGATATACACGCTGCCTAAACCACCAAACAGCCCAAGGATAAGCCACGGAAGGCGTGCCCTGGTAAGCTCCAGTACTGTATCGTCTGCTTCCACGTCCTGGGTAATTCCCGCTGCCAGCTGATAATCTTTATCGGCCTCTTCTTTAATAACATCAACAATATCGTCAATGGTTATTCTCCCCACCAGTCTTCCCATTTCATCAACCACCGGAATGGCTTCCAAATCGTATTTAGACATCACCTTAGCTACATCTTCCGCCTTATCGGTTACCACAACAGAATCTACCTTGGGTATGTACACTTCGCTTATTTGTGATTTTGTAGAGGTTGTGAGTAAATCTTTTAGTGACAAACGCCCCATTAATTTCTCCTCATTATCCACTACATAAATAGAATGTACCCGGGTTACATTTTCCGCCTGTATTCGCATTTCCTTTACACAGGTAAGCACATTCCAATCTTCATAAACCTTAACGAGCTCTTTAGCCATTAAACTTCCCGCTGTCCCCTCCTCATATTTCAGCAGTTCTACAATATCACGAGCGTGCTCCTTATCTTCTATTTCCGAAATTACTTCATGAACCCGCTCTTCCGGAAGTTCTGCTACTATATCGGCCGCATCATCTGTATCCAGTTCGTTGAGTTCATCGGCGATTTCCCGAGCCGAAAGCCTGCTCAGTATCTCTTCTCTGCGATCTTCATCAACCTCGGTTAAAACGTCGGAGGTTTTATCGCTATCCAACAGTTTAATGAGGTATGTAGCCTGGTCCAGGCTTAACTCATCAACTATTTCCGCAACATCCGCATAATGCACATCCTCCAGCAGTTGCAAAAGCATGCTGTCTTTTTTAGAATCGATGAGCTGTTCAATTTGCTCAAGGAGTTCACTACTGAGTTGAAAGGGTGTCATTTTCTATCTTAAGGGTTAGCCGAATGAAATCCTGAACGCTTAGTTGCTCAGGGCGCTGCCCAAAGATAGCATCTTCTTTTAAATTATCGGAAAGCAGCAAGCTTTTTAAACTATTTCTCAATGTTTTTCTACGCTGATTGAACGCCATTTTCACTACTTGAAAAAAGAGTTTTTCATTACACTGCAATTGATAGTTCTTCTTTCGGGTTAACCGCAATACTCCTGATTTTACCTTCGGAGGGGGAGTAAATACGTGTTCTGAAACAGTAAACAGATATTCTGCTTCATAAAACGCCTGAACAAGTACGGAAAGAATTCCATACGTTTTGCTTCCTTCTTTTTCACAGATCCTGGCTGCTACTTCTTTCTGGAACATTCCAGCAAATTCAGGAATATAGTCTCTTAATTCAATCGTTTTAAACACAATCTGAGAGGAAATGTTATAAGGGAAATTGCCAATTACTGCAAAAGGATCGTCTCCCATAACGTTGGTAATATCACTTTTCAGAAAATCTCCGGAAATTATATGGGCAGACAGCTCCGGATATTGTTCATTCAGATATGCTACCGATTCCCGGTCTATTTCAATTACATAGGTATTACACGGTTTGTTTAAAAGGTATTTGGTAAGCATTCCCATACCCGGGCCGATCTCCAAAACATTTTTGTATCCCTGAAAAGTTAATGTATCGGCAATTTTTTGGGCAATGTTTTCATCTTTTAAAAAATGTTGCCCTAAATGCTTTTTTGCTTTTACCTTGTTCATTCGTGGTTGCTAATACATTGTAATTCCGTTCTAAAAGCAACAAACTTATCGGCAAACAATTTTAAGCCTTCGGCTCTTAATCGCTCTGCATCTTCCTTATAGTACCGATCAAGAGATTCTCTGTTGGAAGCTGTATACTGCACCGAATACGTTATCCCTCCCATTTCTTCTTCCACCAGAACTTTCAAAATCTTTGCTTTTGTAAACTTTCCCGTTGCCAAAACATCCGGTATATGCGTTTCCTGCATCCAGGTCATCCATTCATCGTGAACGCTTTCGTCAATGTTAATAGTTACATTGTATATATACATTGAAATTTACTTTAAGCCACAAAGGTACGGAAAAACCCTCCGGAAAATCAGTGAATAGCATCCCCTCTAAGCCGGCGGTATTTTTTTCTAGCTTCGACAAAATAAATACTATCGGGATGTTCCAAGATGATCTTTTCATAGAAATACTTTGCTTTTTCCTGATCGGCCAAATGATTTACATAAACTTCTGCCAGGGCAAACAGCGCATCGTCGGCAAGAATATCATACGGATAAAATTCCACTATTTTTAAATAGTTTTGTTTAGCCTCTTCATATTTACCTTCTTTTTCTAACAACTGTGCCTGCATGAACAGCGCTTCGTCCTCGATTTTTTCTCCCTTGTGTTCGCGTAATACAGCCTCAAGTAAATTTACCGCTTCTTTCTGCTTTCCCTGATATGCCAATAAATCGGCTTTCGCATATTTTTTTAAGGCAGTCTGGGTAGAATCTTCCAAAGAATTATCGGAAATCAACAGGCTCAGCTGCATGGCATCGTTAGCAATAAGCTGGGAGGTTGATGACCTAAGTACTTTAAGCTGTGTTGATGCCCAGTTGAAATCGCCTTTATAGAAACTTGTTTTAGCTACTTTAAAGCGTGCATTCTGACCAATAACATCGTTTTTTAAATCTTTTTGTACCTGCGAATAGTAAATAAGTGCTTCATTAAAACGTTTGCTGTAAACCAAAATATCAGCCAGGGTCATTTTTAATTTAGATTTATCATATCTGTTTAGAGGTAATTGCATTCCCATTTTTAAAAAAGCAATGGCCTCCTCATGACGATTTAAATAAAATGCCATAAACCTGGCATACTCATTTTGCAAGGCTACGGTTTCGGGTAAAACCCCATAAGTTTCCAGTAATTCCTTATATTGTTTATGAACCTCTTCCAGCGTTTTATTCCCCGGGTTTACAAGTTTTATACTAATTAAATTCAGATGGGCCTTTAGCACCTGCTGAACATCATATGATTTCTCGGTAATAAAGAGAAACACCCGATTGGCCGTTGCATAATCTCCTTCCTCCAGCGACACATCTCCGAGATCCTCCAGGCGTTGCAGGGAAGTAGCTTCTGCTCTGTTGTAAATAGCTTTTTCCTGAACAAAAGCGCTTGCGTATTGCTTTTGTTGTATAAAAAGCCAGCTCAACAATTCATTCCACAGTACATCCGGGTTTTTTTGAGCTCTTTGCAATAGCAATTTCCTTAATAACCTATTGTTTTCATCGTTCCCGTCTTCACTGATAAACTGTCCTATATATCTCAATACATTAGGCAGGGAAGCCTTGTTTATATAAATCAGATTGAGATAGTGGTCGTACATATTTTCAATCTCCCCTTTTTCTCCGTAAATCCGGGCCAATTGAAAATCGTAATTTGCCAGTGGATTGTTTTCCCCTCCTTTTATATAAGCCCGTATTGCGTAATTTAATAAGGAGTGTTTTTGAAATTGAATCCCAATGGCATCAGTATAATTAGGGTTTTCATCAATTTTATCCAATGCCTTTTCATACAAGGTCTTAGCTTTTAATTCCTTTTTCTGAAGTTCATAATTATACCCCAGCTCCACTATAAAAGTAGGATATATAGATCCGGAATTAATGCCTGGGAGTAACAACTCTTCAACCGCTTTATAATTTTCAAGTTGTTGGTAGCACTGCACCAGGTTTAGCACATAGTCAGGCCTTCCCGGATGCTGTTGAACCAGTTTTTCATAATACGGAAGTGCTTTCTCAAATAATCCATCATCAAAATAACGCTTAGCAATGAGATCGTTTTGACACCAAAGTGTGGTACAAAACAGGAAAGTTACAATTAGAAAAAAACGTTTCATTGCCCGTTGATTTTGTCAAATATACCTTTTATGAATGAGAAAAAGCGTTAAAGATTTTAAAAGAAACCCCGGATAAATCCAGGGTTTCTTTTAATTTATTTTATCAAAAACTCAATTGATTTTATCGAAACCTGTATAAGGCACAAGCACTTCGGGAATCTTAATTCCATCTTCCGTTTGGTAGTTCTCCAGAATTCCGGCTAACACTCTGGGTAATGCCAGTGAACTGCCATTTAAAGTATGTGCCAGCATATTTTTTCCGGACTCGTCTTTATATCTTAACTTCAAACGATTGGCCTGAAAGGTTTCGAAATTCGACACTGAGCTTATTTCGAGCCAGCGATCCTGTGCGGTTGAAAAAACTTCAAAGTCATACGTAAGGGCCGAGGCAAAACCCAGATCACCTCCACATAGTCTAAGGATGCGATACGGTAGTTTGAGTTCTCTTAAAATCCCCTTTATATGTGCTACCATTCCCTCCAGTGCTTCATAAGATTTATCAGGATGTTCTATTCTTACAATTTCTACTTTATCAAACTGGTGTAAACGGTTAAGGCCCCGTACATGGGCTCCATAGCTTCCGGCTTCCCTTCTGAAGCAAGGAGTATAGGCGGTGCAGCAAATCGGAAAATCGGATGCTTTAAGCAACGAATCTCTGAAAAAATTAGTCACCGGCACCTCTGCCGTAGGGATCAAATAGAGATCATCTGCCTGGATATAATACATTTGCCCTTCTTTATCCGGTAATTGCCCCGTACCGTATCCGGAGGCTTCATTCACTACATGCGGAGGCTGATACTCCGTATAGCCCGCTTCGGTATTTTTATCTAAAAAATACGATATTAATGCACGTTGCAACCTTGCCCCTTTTCCTTTATATACGGGAAAACCCGCTCCGGTGATTTTTACGCCAAGTTCAAAATCGATGAGGTCAAATTTTTTAGCCAGCTCCCAATGGGGAAGGGCCTTATCGCTGAGCTTAGGAATCTCCCCTTCCGTATAAATCTCTTCGTTATCGGTATCAGAATTCCCTGCCGGCACAGATTCGTGCGGGATATTTGGTAATTGGTATAGCAATTCTTTTAAAGCATCCGACTTTTCATTGAGTTGTTCGGATAGTTTTTTTGAAGCCTCTTTTAAATTACTTGTTTTTTCCTTGAGTAAAGTAGCTTTTTGAGGTTCTCCTTTTTTAAAAAGAACTCCTATTTCTTTTGAAAGTTTATTTGATTCAGACAGCGTATTATCTAATTCGGCCTGAAGCGAACGTCTGCTCTCGTCGAATTGTAAAATTTTTTCAATTAACGGACCGGCATCGATGTTTCGTTTGTCCATGGCATTAACAATGCGATCTTTTTCCTCTCTGATACGCTGTACCTGTAACATAATTATCTTTTTAATCTTTTAAAGGGACACAAATTTATGGGAAATCCTGCGAACACAGATGAAAAACTACGGTTTTTCAGAAGGTAATATCCATTTGTGGTGTGAAAAACGATTCCACTTTTCGGCAGCGAGGTCTGCTTTCGGATCTATGAGTGTTTGATAGGGCTTTCCGTTAACGCTTATTTTACCTATGGCAAATACCGAAACATCTTTTCCTTTTTCCTTATAATCTCTTTTCAGCCTTTGTGCAAACTGCCAGATAACATCAGGCTTAACGGCTATCATTCCCGCCTGTTTGGGCGAAAGGTATGCCTTGGGATCTACCTTCCACTCCTTTCCGGTTTCTTTGTCGACTATCTTAAATGTCAGATATCCTGCTTTTGAGCGTAGCATCATACGCCAGCTCATTCTATGACCTTCTTCTGTCCACAAAACATCATCTTTAATAACCCAATGTCTTAGAGGAAGTAGTATCTGTATTATAAAATACACGGTGAAGATTGATATGAGCCATTTTCTATTCCCGGGAGTCAATACCTCCTCCTTATGATAAAAAGGTTTTTTTCTTTTAAGAAAAATTTTCCACACGGTTTCAGGTGAAAAGAAAAACAAAATAAAAGCCAGTGAGAGAAATGGAAATATACCTACCTGAAACACTATCGAATTAAAAATATGGAAAAAGAGGGAGGCAAAAAAAGCTATTTTACGCGTTGGTTTCCACAATAAAGCCGGAACAACGAGGCCATCAAAAAGAATACCTCCATAAGTAAGCAGCATATGCAATTCGGGTTTTTGCAAAATATTGCCTATGTACGGATAGTGTGCCTTGGCCATCATTAAGCGCTTAATAACCGTAAAATCTAACCAGTCAGGGTATAATTTGGCGATGGCCGCATAGGTATATACAATAAACAATTGGAGTATAATAACCCATCTGCACCATTGCGGCATTTTAATGCTCTTTAAGGATGGGTTTAATTTAACATCTACCGATAAATACCGGTTTGCTGGAAGAACCATCATAATTCCACAGATAAGAATCAGTAAATAATAATGATTGTTATACGATGCCTTTTGCATCAGATAAGTAGCCGTCCACAGAATCGTAAACAAGCCCAGGCTCCATCGGTATTTATATCCGATCATTACCAATAACCCGAGAACCCCCATAGCCGCATAGCAATAGTACATTCCGTTTCCCGGAAGTGGCTGCAACCACTCCAAACCAATAAATGAAAAAGTAAAATCGGGCGCTACAAGTGTACGCTTTATCCAGCCGGTAAAAATGGCTCCTACGGTCTCTAAAAACAATAACAGTCCAAACGCTATTCTAAAAACAATTAAAGCGCTATTATCTGTTTGTCGAAAAAAAAACTTATTCAGCGTATTCATTTTGAACAATTCTCATGGCCTGGTCCTTATCGGCAAATAACTGTTGCTTTAGCGCCTCTAAAGATTCAAATTTTTGTTCGTCCCTGAGGCGGGATAACAGCTGAACCGTAAGCTTTTGTCCGTAAAGGTCGTTCTCAAAATCAAAAAAGTGAATTTCAATGGTTTTTTTCGAACCGTCAACGGTAGGGTTATACCCGATATTCATCATGCCAAACACCGGTTTATCCGCAATGACACTTCGAATAACATACGAACCGGTTTTAGGGATAAGCTTATACGATTCTTCGATGGTCAGGTTTGCTGTCGGGAATTCCAGCTGCCTTCCCAACCCTCTTCCTTTTACAACTATTCCGTTAAGCATATACTCATATCCCAGATAAAGATTTGCCGTAGTAACATCTCCATTTTCAAGAGCAGTTCTAATTTTGGTTGAGCTAATGGAAACATCATTAATTTCCTGAGCCGAAATTTCTTCTACTGTAAAATTATAAACCGCTCCGTATTCAACCAGATCTTTTATGTTTGCCGTTCTGTTCCTTCCGAATCGATGGTCGTAACCAATAATAATCTTACGGGTATTCAGATGATTTACCAATACATCTCTGATAAATTCTACTGCTGTTAATCTGGAGAAATCCCGCGTAAAGGGATGGATGATTAAATGATCTAAACCGGTTTCGTCCAAAATGCGTTTTCGCTCTTCAATGGTGTTTAGCAATCTTAACTGAGAGTCCTGCTGAAGTACCATTCTCGGATGGGGGAAAAAAGTCAAAACAGCCGATTCCATCCCATTCGACCGGGCTGTAGCAACCAGTCTGTCTATTATTTTTCGATGTCCCAGATGTACCCCATCAAACGTACCTATTGTAATAACCGTAGGAATATTTTTATCGAAATTGTGTATTTTATCGTGAGTAATCAACTTTATTTATGGGATATATTAAGCATAAAAACTTATGTTTGTATAATAAGGTAAATTTCTCCGGCTCATGAAAACAAACTTACGGCATGTTTTTACAATTACCATGTTTTTTTTCTCCTTTTCGGTTATGGGGCAATCGGGATTATGGGTGAAAAGCGATGCCGTACAAACCTCATCAAAGGAGTTTATAAATACTTTAAGTTCCAATACGTCTATGTTCTATGAATTAGAACCTGATTTATTTAAAAATGCCTGTTCAAAAGCCCCGACCCGTGGTCTTTACTCGGGAAAAAGTCAGGCACTCGTGAGCTTCCCGGACGGATCGGGAAATATAATTACCTTTAACGTAGAAGAAACTCCTGTGCTTCATAAAACACTATCGGAGAAATTCCCGGAGATACAATCGTTTAAAGGGATTAGTAACGATGGGAAATCTACCGTTGTCAGGTTTAGCAGCTCAAAAAATGGTATCCGGGGAATGATGATGTTTTCAGACGGACGAGAAACCGTATATATAGATCAGGCTCAGGCTTCAGGCAATGTATATATCATTTATCGCAAAAGCGCCAGGGAATCTGCTCTTAAAAGTTTGATGGAATGCAGTACACGCTCCGGAAAGCAAGAAGAGCACACTGCTTCCATTAGCAATAAAAGGGATAATAACGATAAAACGCTCCGAAAATATCGCATTGCCATTGCTGCTTCCGGAGAATACACACAGTATCACGGAGGAACCGTCCCGGAGGCGTTGGCGGCTATCAATGCAACCCTCACCAGAATCAATGCCATTTACGAACGCGATCTGGGAATAACACTTGAATTGATTCCGAACAACGATCAGCTTATCTATACCGATCCGCAAACAGATCCGTTCAATGGAACCGTTGCCGAAGAAATCCAAACAAATTTCAACGACGTAATCGGTGCGGCCAATTACGATTTAGGCCATCTTTTCGGACAGGGCGGCAACGATGGTAATGCGAATTGCATTGGCTGTGTATGTATAGACGGATCTAAGGGAAGTGCCTACTCCGTAGCCAATACTCCCGAGGGTGATGTTTTTGATATTGACCTGGTAGCTCACGAAATCGGACATCAGTTTGGAGGCAGGCATACACAAACCAATTCTTGTAATATAGACACGGCAGGAGGTACCAATATTGAAACAGGAAGCGGAAGTACTATTATGGGGTATGCAGGTATTTGTGCTCCGGATGTTCAGGGAAGTTCGGATGATTATTTCGATTATGCTAATATTCAGAATATCACTCAAAATATCCAAACGGGTACGGGAGGTTCCTGTGCGGAGCTTATTCCTCTGACAAATAATCCTCCGGTGGTTAATGCCGGATCTAACTACATAATTCCCATATCCACTCCCTTTATGCTCACCGCTCAGGGCAGCGATCCGGATGGTGATCTTTTAACCTATACCTGGGAGCAAATTGATCCGGGATTCTCGGGAGATGAACCCCCAAAATCATCCGGTAAATCGGGCCCCGTATTCCGATCGTACTTACCCGACACATCACCCATTCGTTATTTTCCAACGCTCCCCGATATTATCTCAGGTGATTTACAGAATACATGGGAAGTACTTCCATCGGTAAGCAGGTCTATGAATTTTGCAGTAACGGTGAGAGATAATGTTTCAGGAGGAGGGCAAAACTCTTCCGACACCATGGAAGTAACTGTTAATGCCGATGCCGGCCCTTTTACTATTACCTCACAAAATTCACCGGCTTCTTATAATGGTGGAGAGATTTTAACGCTGACCTGGAATGTAGCCAACACCCATTTAGCGCCTATAAATGCTTCGGAAGTAGATATCTTTTTGTCTACCGATGGCGGAATAACATTTCCCATACTGCTTGAAAGTAATGTAGCTAACGATGGTTTGCACGATCTCATTGTTCCCGGAGGAATTGCCACCACTACAGCAAGAATCATGATCAAAGCCTCCAATAATATCTTCTTTTCGATGAATACTTCAGATTTCACTATTATCGAAACGGATTTTATTATGGATTTCTCAGCCCTTCACCTTAATGTATGTCAGCCTGAAGATACCAGTAATAATTTCACATATCGCACCTATAACGGTTTTAATGAAACTACGAGTTTTACGGCCGAGAATCTTCCGGATGGACTTTTGGTAAGTTTTATCCCGGAAACGGCTTCGGCCAACGACACCAATGTACAACTTTTAATAACAGGTACCGGCGATGTGGCAACCGGTATTTATCCTATCCGTATTGTTGGCACATCGAGCAGCATAACAAAATCAATCGACATCAATCTGGGAATCTTAAACGACACTTTTGTGATCCCGCAATTACTGCAACCGGCAGATGAAGCCGAAGGTGTTTTTTTTAATGAAATCATGCGATGGGAAGCACATGCAAATGCTCAGCAATTCGATGTGGAATTGGCCACCGATGAAAACTTTTCAACCATTGTGTCTTCGGCAACCGTTGCTACCAACAGTTATAAACCGGATTCCCTGGAGCCCGAAACCACCTATTTCTGGAGGGTAAAGCCCCGAAATCAATGCGGTGAGGGAAGTTTTACCGAAGCCTTTAGCTTTACTACGCTAGCTATTAACTGTAAAACGGAAAGTGCTTCCAATCTCCCCATAACCATTAGTGAAGAAGGTACTCCCACCGTAGAATCGGTTATTACTATCAGTGAAAATGCGCCTATAGCCGATATCAATGTAAAAGTACAAATAACGCATAGCTATATTTCCGATCTAACTTTGGTTTTAAAAAGCCCTTCGGGAGATTCAGTAATTCTCGTGGCGGATCAATGCGATAACGGCCTGAATATGGCTGTAACTTTTGATGATGACGGAAACGACCTGACATGCGGAGGAGATCCTGTGATTTCAGGAATCTTAAAACCCGCACAACCCTTAGATACTTTTTTTGGAACACCAAGCAGTGGAGATTGGATACTTGAAGTAAGAGACAATGTAAATCAGGATGGCGGAAGTCTGGACTTGTTTGAATTGGAAATTTGCCTTGCAGGAGATGTTGATACAGATAACGATGGGATTTTTGACAGCACCGATAACTGTATCTCTGTACCAAATGCCGATCAGGCTGATCTTGACAATGACGGCCTGGGAGATGTTTGCGATGATGATGATGATAACGACGGTATTCCGGATGTTTCCGATAACTGTCCGACCACGCCAAACCCCGATCAGCTGGATATTGATCAGGATGGAGAGGGAGATGCCTGCGATCAGGGTTTACTGGTAGCTCAGGCATTCACTCCGAACAATGATGGAATAAATGATACCTGGACCATAAAAAACATTGAGATTTTTCCGGAAGCCACCGTATATGTCTTCAATCGGTGGGGGAATGAAATATACAAGTCAAAGGGATATTCAAACAACTGGAATGGTATTGCCCGCGGAAAAAGTACCCGTGTTCCGGCCGGGTCGTATTACTATCAGATAGATTTACAGGGAGACGGAGCTATTGATCTGGAAGGATGGATATACATTACCTATTAAAATGAGCATGCGTATTATGAATGTATTTAAAAAAATAATCTTTTTACTGCTTTTTTGGGTGATGTTTGCGGGTATTGCGCAACAAAATCCGAATCAGGTACTCTACAGAAATACGCTTCAGTTAATTAATCCCGCGGCTATAGGAACTGAAAAAACTGCTGTTGCCGCACTAAATATAAGGAGTCAATGGCAGGGTATTGAAGGGGCTCCCCGCTCTCAAACATTTCTTGGAAGTATTCCTTTAACCCAAAAAATTGGCCTGGGACTTTCGGTATCAAACGACAAGACCTTTATAGAAAAACAAACCGGTCTTTATTTGGACTTTTCATATAAGCTAAGGCTTTCCCGGTTTGAGAATTTATACCTGGGACTCAAGGCCGGGGGGAACTTTTTTGATGTTAATGCAGAGGGGTTGGAAACTTATAATTATGCTACCGATCCGTTACTAACCAATACGAGCCGTTTTAATCCGAATATAGGCATTGGTGCTTTTTTAAAAGGAGAACAATATTATTTTTCCTTATCTACTCCGGGACTATTGAACACCAAACGTTTTGAAGAAAAAGAGGGTGTGGTTACTCAGGCTTCAGATAAATTGCATTTATACGCTTCGGGAGGATATGATTTTTATCTGGCTTCCGACTGGTTTTTTAAACCGTCTTTTATGTTTCGCTATGTTTCCGGAATTCCCATCTCTGCCGATATTACTGCCGGTTTTCTTTTCAGGGAACGTTTTGAGTTTGGTGCTACTTACCGTACTGACCAGGCTTTAGCGGGCTTTGCTTACATAAAGGTTTTGGAAGGACTGGCTATTGGATATGCGTATGACAGTTCGTTGCGCTCCACGCTGAATAATGTGGGTAGCGGTACTCATGAGGTCATGTTAAAATTCACTTTTTCCGAATTTTAATTTTCAACTGTTATTAAATGCATTCATCGTGTTGGCCACACCAGCCATTACAAACGATCGTATGAGTTCGCAGGAGCGATCCAGTCGTTCGGGAAGAAGCGTTTGTTCTTCTTCATTCCACTTTCCAAGAACATAATCTACCTGTCTCCCTCTTGAAAACTCAGCGCCGACTCCAAACCTAAATCTGTTGTATTTGGTAGTTCCTAACTGAAGTTGAATATCTTTTAAACCATTGTGTCCCCCGTCGCTTCCTTTGGTTTTCAGGCGTATCGTTCCAAAGGGTAAATTAATATCATCGGTTACCACCAGAAGATTTTCAAGTGGAATTTTTTCTTTTCCCAACCAGTATTTTACAGCCTTTCCGCTTAAATTCATGAAGGTTGAAGGCTTGAGAAAAACAAAAGTTCGGCCTTTAAACTTATAGGTGGTTATAGCACCGAGCTTAACTGTTTCAAACACAAGGCTTTCTTTCTCAGCAAACCGATCCAGTATTTCAAATCCAATATTATGTCTTGTATGCATATAGTCGGCACCAATGTTTCCAAGGCCAACGATTAAAAATTTTTTCATAGGCGATATTTCTTCCGTTAGTTTCGGTCTTCTTCCAAAAAACCTCGAAATACAATCAAACATCATACTAATTTTGGGCAAAAATAAAAAAAGCACCTGTAACAGGTGCTTTTGTCCGATGGTATGTGAAATATATTTATTCCTGAGCAGCTCCTTCGGCACTATCTCCAGCAGCTCCTTCAGCAGCCGGAGCAGCTTCCGCTCCTTCTTCCATTTCTTCATCATCGTCATCATCCATAACAGCAAGACGTGCTCTTCGTACCTGAACAACCACGAGATTTTCCGGGTGTAAAATGGTGAATTTATCATTCATGATATCACTAACCGTCACTTTATGACCGATCTTTAATTTCGAAATATCCACTTCAATAAAATCGGGAAGGTCGGCCGGTAACGCTTTGATTCTTAACTTTCTGTAAGGCACTCTTAGTTTACCTCCATTAAGTACACCACGAGAAACTCCTTTTGTTTTTACGGGAATTTCCATAGTAACAGCTTTATCTTCAAAAAGCTGATAAAAATCTACGTGAAGAATTTTATCGGTCACGGGATGAAACTGAATATCCTGTAAAACCGCATTCACTTTATCTCCATTTTCCAAATCAATTACTACCGTATGTACATCGGGAGTATACACTAATTTGGAAAATGCCAATTCATCGGCTGAAAAGTGCAATGGTTTATCCCCTCCGTATAACACGCAAGGAACCTTTCCAGCATTACGCAAGGCTTTGGTCGATGACTTGCCCACGCTTTCTCTTTGAGATCCTTTGATCGTAATTGACTTCATTTATATAAAAATTTAAAATAATTTACATTAAAAATTTAGAACTTATAGAGGTATTGTGGTGCACACGATGCATTACGTCTGCAAATAAGTTTGCACAACTCAACACCTTTATTTTCGGACTTTCCTTTCTCAGAGGGATAGAATCGGTTACGATTAACTCTTCCAACTGTGAATTTTCGATACGCTCGTATGCATTCCCTGAAAGCAGTGCATGGGTAGTAATAGCTCTGACACTTACTGCTCCACGTTCCATCATCAGATCGGCAGCTTTGGTCAGCGTACCGGCAGTATCTACCATATCGTCTACTAAAATCACATTCCTTCCCGTAACTTCTCCAATGAGCTCCATATGATCGATTACATTGGCCTTTTTACGTTGTTTATAACAAATTACCACTTCACTTTCCAGGTATTTGGAATAGGCATAGGCTCTTTTCGAGCCTCCCATATCGGGAGAAGCAATAGTTAAATTCCCGAGCTTCAACGATTTTACATAAGGTAAAAATATGGTTGAAGCAAAGAGATGATCTACCGGTTTTTCAAAGAATCCCTGGATCTGATCGGCATGGAGATCCATCGTAATAATCCTCGTGGCTCCTGCCGCTTCCAACAACTTAGCCACCAATTTGGCTCCAATGGGAACCCTGGGTTTATCTTTTCTGTCCTGCCTGGCCCATCCAAAATAAGGCAATACTGCCGTTATATGCCGGGCAGAGGCTCTTTTTGCCGCATCGATCATCAATAGCATTTCCATTAAATTTTCAGGACCGGGATGTGTTGATCCGATAATAAAAATGCGCGCACCTCTTATGGATTCTTCAAATGAGGGTTGAAACTCACCATCACTATATTGTGAGAACGTAATTTTACCTAATTCCGCACCAAAGGAAGCTGCAATCTTTTCACCTAATTCGGTACTTTGAGTACAAGCAAAAATCTTTGGTTCCGGCACTCTGTAAGCCATGTTTAAATGGTTGTTTAGTAGTTAGTTACTGTTGTGTTGTTTTTAACGAGGTGCAAATTTAGAAATTAATTTCAACTCCAAAAGGATAATTGTCTCTAATTTTGGTTTCACGAATAAAAATATTTTTTAGTTTTGCAGTCCATTTGCCTCGGTGGCGGAATTGGTAGACGCGCTGGATTCAAAATCCAGTTCCGGTTTCGGAGTGTGGGTTCGATTCCCACCCGAGGTACACAGAGAAAGCAGTGATCTGAATCACTGCTTTTTATTTTGAGTACAACATTTTGGCTGTTTTGTGCTCTTAATAAAGTTTAATCCCAATTCTATTTTTTTTGATTTTACCTTATTTAATTACTTTTTATTCCTCAAACCATGCCAAAACTTTCCACATACGGTTCCTGTAGGACTACTTTTGCGTTCCAACAGATAAGCGGCCAAAAGCAATCCGATAGGGTATAGCCTCCTTTATTGTTTGTGGCTCTTTTCTCTTTTTATATCCATTCCAGTATAACTTTGTAGGCTTTAGGATATTCTACATTAGGTATATAAACCAGGCAACGTTTCTATCTTCTATTCCACAATTCCTTTCCAAGGTAAAGTCTTTTGGTAAGTAATTCTTCGTAGATATTATTAACATTATCCCCATTTAGAAAAATTAAATACCCATTTTTAGATTTCGGAAACCATATCGCCAATGTACTTACACCAGGGTCTTTCCCTGTATGTAGTAAAGCAAATTCATTATCATCGAATTCAGTTAAAATTTCCCAACCCAATCCGAAAAAATCATTTTCTTTAAGTTTCACTTGGTGCTTTATCATTTCCCGATACAGACGATCGGAAAGTTCAGCTCCATTAATTATATATTCTAAAAACTTCCCGTAATCTTCTACAGTTGTCAAGAGATTTGCAGCAGCATTTGCTTCATAATATTTTACCGTCTCAATCCTTTTACCTTTTTTTTCAAAGTTTTGAGCATACCTGTTTTCGTCCATCGTTGAATCCCACCAAAAATGGGTGTCCGACATTCCAAGAGGTTCAAATAGTAATTCATCCGCAAGTTCTTCAATGTTTTTACCAAGTTTATTTTCAATGGCTTTTCTCAAGTATTCAAAACCTTCTCCTGAATACTGATATTTTGTTCCGGGATCAAACTGAAAAGTCAGTTTATTTGACGCAGTCATATAACGCCAATTTGGAAAGCCTGTTTGGTGCGTTAAAATAATTTTTGGTGTCAATTTTTTATACCTTATATCATTTTTAATATCCGGGTCAATCCAATATTTATATAAAGGTTCATCTAAATCCAATAATCCTTTGTCAATTAGTTTTAACGTAGTCAAAGCAAAAATTGGTTTTGTTAGGGAAGCTACTTTAAAGATCGTATTATAAGGCGCAGTTTTTTGTTGATCTAAAGTTCCATAAACTTCAACCTTGGTTAATTTTCCACTTTCGATTACCCCAATTCCCAATGCGGGAACATTGTTATCTTTTAGTAAGTTTTCAATGCTTCCCTTACCGTTTTCAATAACCGGGTCTTGGTGGTCATAACTCAGAACTTCGCTTAATTTCCAAATATCATCATCCAAAATCCATATATGAGTAAATTTTGCTGTACTAGTCCATATCTCTTCTTTACTCTTTTCTCTTAAATAGAAATGATGAACTCCTTTTTGAATTGCGCCGTATAGTTTTCCGTTGTTAAATAACGGAAATACTTCCAAACTATTGGTGTCCAATTTACGGATTGGTTTTTTTTCAGAACCGGAGCAGATGTATTTTTTTGTATTTTCAAAAAAGACATTTCTATTTTGAAAGCCGCTTTGGTCGTGATAAAATTTTAAATCAAACGCAATATGATTTTTCAAATATTCCAAATCACATTGATTAAATCCACGTTCAAAGAAAATACTATCCTGCTTTTTGAGTTCTATAAATAAAGTCGAACTTTTATCTATTTGTGCATCGGCACTTAAAATTGATAAGATGATAACGGATATGATAAATAAAAGTTGTTTTTTCATTTTTTTCTGCAAAGATGCACTCGTAGGTGTTTTTTATCCTAAAAAATTACCCGCCAATATCCTGTCAATTACCCGCCATCTTCACAAGATACTCATATAATATTGAAATTCAGTCGGAAAAATAGTTTCCCCTTTTTGTCAATCTCGGCTGTATTCCTAAGGATGATGAATACATTGGTCAATACCAAAACAATCATAACAACCAGACTAAACTCATTCCCAATTGAAAACCAGTTTTTCATAAAAGCCGAAAGCATAAAAATAATCACCGAAAGAACCGTCCATAAAATTTGCACAGAAACAATTTGTCTTGTCAATGGATTAAATTGTTTTTTAACAAACATAATAATGAGAGGAACAACAATATTTACTGGCGGTATTACAGTAAAAGGCAAAGAAGACAAATTAATTGCTTTAAGCAATATCAAGTTAATTCCATCAGGGATTTCTTGTTTTTTAAGTAATTCATTTTCTTTAATTCCTAAAGTCTTCGCTAATATTTTAAGTGTTTGTCCTCTTGGTTCATTTCCCGATTCAATACGCTGTATGGTTCTTACGGAAATTCCCGATTTATTAGAAAGTTCTTCCTGAGTTAAGTTAAGTTTTTCTCGTATTTCGTTCAGTTTTGACATTTTTAGTCGGTTTCTTAAGTGTTCCCAAATGGTTTTCAAGCGCCGGTAACAGGAAAGTATATCTGTATTTTCCAATGACTCACCTGATTTAGTAAAACGAGTTGAGTTTTCGATGTGGAAATTCAGCCGTTATTGTACTTATACGTTATTGGCAACAGTTGTTAATCTTTTATATTCAGTTCCGCATAGATTTTCAAAGTCCTTTAAATTCTCAAAAACATTAAGTCCTGCCATTCCAGTTCCGTGAGGTGCCGTCAAGGTCTCCGTAATTATATTTCCATTTTCTAATTCCAAATAACCAACAGAATCCGAATCCTCAAACATTAGAAAGTCCGTGATTTTAAGATTTTTGAGTTTTTTCATTTCATTATCGACTATTCCTGTCGTTTTGGAAATATATTTTTTCGGAATTCCATAGTTAATTTTAAACACACTTTTTAATCGTCCGAAAAATGTTGAATTCTGTTTTGTTTTTACTTCTTTTCTAACATCCTGAAAGGTTTTTCCTTTTGGGAGATTGAATTCGATAGAATTGACTTTAAATTTATTTGGTGATTTTTGAATTAAGCTTTTGGAGTTTGTTTTTGGATTTGTTTCTATATTTTCAGAATCAAAATCCCAAGGTATTCTAACAATTTGTCCGGTTGTCAATTCAACGAATACTTGTCCTTGGTCAAGCCCTCCAACTTCCATTTCTGTCCAAACGTAAATGTCTTTAATTCTATTTCCAATTAAACTTTTTGTATTCATTTTGCCAATTACCACCAACGTTTCGGTTTCGGTTTTAAGTTGTTGAAACAGGCCTTTGCCATTGTAAAATCAGGGCTATCCTCTAATGAAAACCCCGTGTCAAAATTAAGCTAAAAAGATTTATTTTTTAACTCACTTCTTTGCTGAGCATAATTTATTTTTCCGTCTGCTTATGAATCTAATCCATAAGTTCATATTTATTTATAGCATCCCACGTTGACTGGGCACTCTTTTTTTGTGATGGGTTTTCTTCAGGTTGTAAAACAATTAATTCTGTATTCTTATTTCCTGCCAGTTCTAACTCAGCTAAAAAACCAACCATATCTGTTGAATTGTTTTCATATAAAGTCCTCAGATATTTTGTTAGCCTGTATTTTATTGCAGGTTCTATATATGCCCTAACGGCATAGCTCTTGTAAATCTTAACATTTTCATTCTTTTCATCAAAGTAGCTATACGATGAGAAATTGTGATACCTCTCAGGTGCAGTTTTGGGCGTACCTTTCAAATGCGTTTCCAACATATAATTTATAAATTTTGACTCCCAAAGGTTAATTCGGTTGATTCCTATATCGCGTTTATGTTGATACCATTTTCTTGTAAAATCCAGTGTAAAATTACAAATGACAATCCCTTTTATGTTGAGTTGAAACTCGAAACCGCCCTCTTTCATAAATTTAATATATCGCATCGCTCTATGTCCTACCAAACTTGCCCCTAAAAAGAAAATGTTTTCATTTGGTAAATTATATTTATTAAAGACCTCACGAATTAGCTTATGCGTGGAAATCATAGATGATTTAGAAAAATAGAAATCAAAAGGAATTTCGGTTGAAACTGACAATACCGCAAAGCCTTTTTCAGATGCTTGATTATACATCTGCTTTGAGCTCTTATTCTTTTTATCATATCCTGAATCCTCAAGAAAAATGAGTACCCCTTTAATTGCCTTAGCTTCAGGAAGCATTAGCGTATAACCTTTTTGGATAAAAGGCAAAAAGTCATTTTCTTCCGTTCCAACTCTTAGGCTGTCATTTTTTACTGGTTCGTAATATTCAACCGTTTTCTGTGAAAAAGACTTTATGCTAAAAATAGTCAGGAAGAATAAACAGAATAACTTAAATGGTATTTTCATTAACGTTTGTTTTCAATTACGCATAACGGTTTCGTATCACCATCGGTTATGGGTTTTAAGTTAATGCTTATCGGTTTGGAACTAATTTTTAACAATTCCGTGTAGATTCAACTACATCTTAATCCAATAATATCACATCCTTATTACAGATGTTTTTAAACATCAACATATCCAAAAAAAAGGCGCGGAAACCGCGCCTCAAAATTGAAAATGTCAAAACATATGAAATATTTTGTGTCAGGATCATATAAGCCTCACTAATCCAGGCAATAACAACACTGCGCCTCAGCACAATGATGTCCACATGAGGTACACATTCCATTATTCCAGCATTTCATTCGTCCTCCCTGAATAGCACTTTGTTGTTTTCTGTTTAGTTTTTCTATTCCGCTAATAGTTCTAATTGTTTTTAACATAATATATTTTGCTTTTGTTATTAATTTATTTTGTTTCATCCTCTTAGCTTTATATATATTCAATAAAGCCAACAAAGTGTTTCAATATTAATTTTAGTATACACTTAGAGTGAACACGTGTCTAAAATTATCTAACATATCTGGCATTGAAATTCAGCACAATGCAGCGAACATTGAATACATTCATTATCTTCCCAACATTTCAACTTTCCTCCTTTTACCGCTATTTTTTGTTTTTTATTTAATTTCTCTACGCCTTTTAAGTTTAAAATACTTTTAAGCATGGTTCATCCTGTTAATGGTTAATAATGCTTAAAATTAGCCATTTAAACTCCTATTCGAGGAGGATAAAACCATACAATATTTACGGTTTTTCCTTATTTATTTCAGGCGTGTTCACAAAAAAGCCTTTCCGCAAATGAGTCGGAAAGGCTTTTAAGAATATAAAGAGTAAAAGAAATAACTAGTCTTTAACGGGCTTGCTCAATTCCGGTTGTCCCAGATGCCGTGCATAAAAGCCCATCATAGCTTCATAAAGTTCAATGCGGTTATCTTCCTTTCCAAAACCATGGCCTTCATCGTACTTAACCATATAAGGTACGTCATAACCCTTGGCTCGTAAAGCAGTCACTATCTGATCTGATTCGTCAATATTCACTCTGGGGTCATTAGCTCCCTGAACTACAAACAGCGGTTTCTTAATCTTATCTATTTGATACACCGGAGAAACTTCTTCCATGATTTTCTTTTCTTCAGGGATATCTTCATCATACCAGATTTCTTTAATAATAGCCAGATACGGTTTCCAATATGGAGGAATCGTTTTCATAAAGGTAAACAGGTTGGAAACTCCTACATAATCCACTCCGCAACTGTATAAATCCGGAGTTTTGGTAAGACCGCGTAATACGGCGTATCCGCCGTGGCTTCCTCCGTAAATAGCAATTTTATCTTTATCTACCCATCCCTGGTCGATTACATATTGTACACCGTCTTCCACATCGTCCATGGCTTTTCTTCCTATTTGTTTAAATCCGCTCTCCAGAAACTTTTTTCCGTAGCCTCCCGAGATTCTAAAGTTTACTTGCAGCGTAGCATACCCGCGACTTGCAAAGAGTTGTGCTTCGGGATTGAATCCCCAGGAATCCCGAATTCCCTGAGGGCCTCCATGCGGATTCACTACCAAGGGTACTTTTTGTCCGTTTAATGCGGCCTTGGGAAGTGTTATATAGCCATGTATGGTAATTCCATCCCGGCTTTTAAAAGTAATCGGGCGCATTTCGGCCATATCGTCTTCCTTGAGCTGCGGCATTAAGTTGTACAACAGTTTAAAGGTTTCTGTATGGGCATCATAGAGGTGATACACTCCGTACAAACGATCGCTCTGTACAAAAATCAGATATTTACTTTCGTCATCTGTTACATCGGCTATACTGTATTGCACACCCGGGAATTGCGTTGTTATTTTAGAATGCAGCTTTTTATAGTATTCGCTCACAGGAATAATCTCCTGCTTTTCTCCTTCATAGGAAAAATAATCTAATTCATATCCTCTTTTTCGAGACAAATTCATCCCTCCAATGTCGTATTGATCGTGTTCAAAGATCTTCCTGATGGGCTTATTTTCTTTTAAATCGTATAAATACACTGCCGCTTTATCCGTATCTAAATTAGATACCACATACGCATCATGAGGATATTTGGTGGCATAGTCAAAGCTTACTATTGAAAATGCATCCTTCCAGTTAAGTTGTTTTAATACCTGATAGTTACCTTCTTCGGAAGCGTAGTACAAGTCAATATTAACTCCATCTCTTAGCTTGCTATATCCTCTTAAATTCCCGTCTTTATCAAAATTATATCCCATAATAGGATTGGCGGTATCTTCATTTTTGAACAGTTGTTTTAGCTCGCCGGTATTGATATTTATTTTGTAAGGTTCAAATACCTGGGGATTGTTTTTATTCATTGAAATAATCACGTGGTCTTTATCTTCTTTCAGAATTTCCGTGATACTTACTCTAACTCCCTCGTATGGAGTTAAATCTTTTTGATCAGATCCGTCAATATTGGCAGCATAGAGGTGGTAGTTTTCATCTCCCCCCTGGTCCATGGCGTACAAAAGCCGGTGGTCATTAGCCCAGTTATACCCTCTGATAAGTTCGTCTTTTTCTTCTATAGCCCGGGTAACCTCATCAGTAGCAATATTCCTTACATATACATGGTTTTTGCCGTGTTCGTCCTTTTCGCGATAAGACATATAGGTACCGTTGGGAGAAAATCTAAAAGTCCGCGCCTTGGGTTTGGCAAAATAATCGGCAACTTTGTATTTATAATTGCCGTTGGTATCCAGTTTTGCCAGTTCCTTAAGTTCTTTATCCGAAGTAGGTAAGGAAGGGTCTCCCGGAATGGTTTTTTCCGATTTCAGCAACGTAAGGGGAAGTTCCATTCCTCCCTGGTAAAAAGTACCTTTCAGGGTATTTCCATTCAATGTTGCCACGTATTTTATACCTGCCTGACTAAACGCTATGGTAAGTGTATTTTCTTCAAAAGAAACACTGTCCATAGGAATATCTGTGGCCCCCTGCGACGGGCTATCCATAGTAGCTTTAAGCGCTCCGTCTTCTTCGCTAATGTTAAATACGAGCGGGAGCTCCATTCCCTGAACGCTCAGGTCTCCTTTCCATGAACCCGTTATTTCCTGTGCTTGTACGGTAAGCATTGAAAATAAAAATAGTAAAACAGCAGTGCCTGCTGTATTCTTCTTTGTCTGCTTTGTCATTTTTTTTCCTAATAAATTTGTTAGCATCTGATTAGTAGTTTAAGGAGTGTATTTGTTACAGTCTTATTTCTAAAAAATTTAATAAGGAGCAGTATTTGTTTCTCATGGTTGTTTTAAATACTAATTGGCGGGTTATCTATTCCAATCAGTCTTAATTCAATATAGATTATTTTATGGAAATATTCCATTTTTAAGGAAATATTCCATAATTTAGCATTTGTATACAGATGATTATGAATAAAACGGTCCTCCACCTAGATCTGGATACTTTTTACGTTTCGGTTGAACGCCTTATTGACAGTCGTTTAAAGGGTCGTCCCCTATTGGTAGGCGGCACCAGTAACCGAGGTGTAGTAGCTGCTTGTAGTTATGAAACAAGGGGTTATGGTATTCATTCCGGCATGCCCATGAAAATGGCTCGGGAACTCTGCCCCGAAGCTGTTGTTATACGAGGCAATGCAGGCACGTACAGTAAACATTCCGATCTGGTTACTGAAATTATTAAAGAGCGTGTCCCATTATTTGAAAAATCGAGTATCGACGAATTTTATGCAGATCTGTCAGGAATGGATCGCTTTTTTGGTTGTTATCAATACGCTTCCGAACTGCGTAAAACTATTATCAAAGAAACCGGGCTCCCCATTTCATTCGGCCTTTCCGTAAACAAAGTGGTTTCTAAGGTTGCCACCAATGAAGCAAAACCCAACAATCAACTTAAAATAGACCTCGGATATGAAAAAATATTCCTTGCTCCGCTCTCCATAAAAAAGATCCCTATGATAGGAGATAAGACTTACCAAACCCTTAGAAATTTAGGACTTCGAAAAGTAAAAACCATCCAGGAAACCACTCCTGATATGATGGAACGTGTTTTGGGGACAAACGGTATCACTATATGGCAGCGTTCCAATGGCATTGACCACACCCCTGTTATTCCTTTTCACGAACGAAAGTCTATTTCTACCGAGCGCACATTTGACAAAGACACCATTAATGTAGTAAAGCTCCGGAGCATTTTAATGGCCATGACGGAAAATCTCGCCTACCAGTTAAGACGGGGAAATAAGCTCACCGCCTGTATTTCGGTAAAAATCCGATATTCAGATTTTAACACTTATAGCAAGCAACTTAAAATTCCTTACACCAGTGCCGATCATATTTTAATTCCCAAGATATTACGCCTTTTCGATCAACTGTATTCCCGCAGGTTACTCGTACGATTGGTCGGGGTACGCTTTAGCCATCTGGTAGGGGGAAATTATCAGATTAATCTTTTCGATGATACTGAGGAGGCGTTAAACTTATACAAGGCTATGGATACCATTAGAAATCGCTTCGGTGAACGAAGCATCCTCCGTGCCTCTGCTATGGGGGCCAAAACCATTGGCAGGATGTATAATCCGTTTAACGGACTCCCTCCACCGGTATTAGCACACAGAAAGCAGTGATGCTACTTAACACAAAACAAATAAGTTATCAGATAACCATAGCTAAGAGCTCCCAGCCGCCAATATATAAGAAAAACAAATTCAAAAATCAGAAATCAGAAATCAGGAATCAGGAATCAGAAATCAGGAATCAGAAATCAGAAATCAGAAATCAGAAATCAGAAATTAAAAAACAATGTACCTCAACTGTCATACTTATTATAGCCTTCGCTTCGGAACCTTTTCTGAAATTGCGTTGCTGGAATTAGCATCCGAATGCCATATTACGCAGTTGGCACTTACCGATATCAATAACACTTCAGCCTGTTTAAACTTTGTTCGAAAAGCTTCCGATTACAACATCAAGCCTCTTGTAGGCATTGATTTTAGAAATGGCATTCACTGTTGTTATGTGGGTATTGCCAAAAACAATGCGGGTTATAAAGAGCTTAATGATTTTCTGTCTCATCACCTCTATAATGAATTGCCCTTTCCCAAAAAAGCACCTTCATTTCGTCATGCCTATATTATTTACCCCTTTGAAACCATTTTACGCAACGAATCAATTTCATTATCCGAGCAGGAATTTATTGGGGTATCTGTTTCAGACCTTCGAAAGCTCCCCTTTTCATCGCTGGTACAGCAACGTGAAAAGCTGGTGGTCTTACAGCCGGTTACCTTTAGAAACAAACGCGACTTCAATGCTCACAGATTACTAAGAGCTATTGACAATAATACCCTGTTAAGCAAGCTTTCTAAAACCGAAGAAGCCCATCCCGAAGAAAAAATGTTTCCACTCGAAAATCTCGCTGTTGCTTTTTCGGAATATTCTTTTATCCTCGAAAATACACAACGGATTATGGATAGTTGTGTTATTCATTTTGACTTTTCAAAAAATCGGCCCCTGCAAAACAAACAAACATATACCGGCAGTAAGCGTGACGATCAAATAATGCTAAAAAAACTATGTGTGGAGGGACTTCCATACAGATACCCAAACGCAGACAACGCTATACATGCCAGGCTCCACAAAGAATTAGAACTCATTGAGCAAAAAAACTTTGTATCGTATTTTCTCATTAACTGGGATATTGTGTCCTATGCCCGAAAGCAAGGGTATTTTTATGTAGGCAGAGGGAGTGGGGCTAACAGTATTGTTGCCTATTTATTACAAATTACCGATGTAGATCCCGTAGATCTGGATTTATACTTTGAGCGTTTTATTAACCTTTACCGTACCAATCCCCCCGATTTTGATATAGACTTTTCCTGGAAAGACCGCCAGGATGTTACCCGCTATATTTTTAATCGTTTTCCTCATGTAGCCTTATTAGGAACTTATGTTACTTTTCAGTATCGGGGAGTTATGCGTGAACTGGGAAAGGTATTTGGGCTTCCTAAAGATGAAATCGATTTACTTTCTCAGGGAAAAGACAGACCTGTAGCTCTTGATGATATATCCGGCTTAGTAGTAAAGTATGCCCGTCTTATTCAGGGAATGCCTAATTATCTTAGCATTCATGCAGGAGGTATTCTAATAAGCGAGCAACCGCTGCACTGCTTCTCTGCTACTTACCTGCCTCCAAAAGGATTTCCCACCACACAGTTCGATATGGTAATTGCTGAAGATGTGGGTTTATACAAATTTGATATTCTCGGGCAACGCGGACTTGCTAAAATAAAGGATGCCCTGTGCATTATTGCAGGAAATCAGCCCGATGCCTCCCGCTTTGATATCCATGATATCGGCAGATTCAAAAAAGATCCTATTATTAACAATCTTATAAAACAAGCGCAATGCATGGGTTGTTTTTATGTAGAATCGCCCGCTATGCGAATGCTTTTAAAAAAATTAAAAGTAGACAATTATTTAGGATTGGTCGCAGCCAGTTCTATCATACGTCCGGGGGTAGCTAAAAGTGGTATGATGAGAGAATATATTTTACGCCATCAGAATCCTGAACGGGTTCAGGAAAAAGCCCATCCGGTTATGTTAGATATTATGCCCGATACTTACGGGGTTATGGTATATCAGGAAGATGTAATTAAAGTGGCGCATTATTTTGCAGGGCTTACTCTGGGAGAAGCCGATGTATTACGGCGAGGTATGAGCGGAAAATTTCGATCCCGGGAAGAGTTTCAAAAAGTTAAAGACACTTTTATTTCAAACTGCAAAAAAAAGGGATATACAGAACCTCTCATTTTCGAAATATGGAATCAGATAGCAAGTTTTGCCGGATATGCCTTTGCTAAAGGTCATTCTGCATCATATGCTGTTGAAAGCTATCAAACGCTCTTTTTAAAAGCTTATTTTCCTTTAGAATATATGGTAGCCGTACTTAACAACGGAGGGGGGTTTTACCGGAGTGAATTTTACATTCACGAAGCCCGTATGCTAGGAGGACATATTCATGCACCATGTATTAATATCAGTAATGGATACACCATTATCAAAGGCACTCATATTTACCTGGGTTTAGGGTATTTAAAAGATCTGGAAGCCCATACTATTGATAAAGTAATTCGTGAGCGGTCCGGGAATGGTATTTTTACTTCGTTGAGAGATTTTATCAATCGTACTGCCATTTCTTTAGAACAACTAAGCCTTTTAATCCGTATCGATGCCTTTCGTTTTACAAAAATCAACAAATACGAATTACTTTGGGAAGCCCATTTAATACTAGGAAAGCAAAAGAAATCGGACGAACATCCAAAACTGTTTAAACCTAAACACGTAAATTTTCAGATTCCCAAGCTTTACAATACTCCTTTAGAAAATGCTTTTGACGAATTGGAATTGTTAGGCTTTTGCCTTTGTAGTCCGTTTACACTGTTAAAAAAAACTCCGGAAAATACAAATGGGGTTGTACACCTCAAAGCCTTTTTAGATACTAATATTGATATTTACGGGTATTTAATCACCGTAAAAAATACGAGCACTCACCATGGAAAACGCATGCATTTTGCTACCTTATTAGATCAATACGGGCAGGTTTTTGACATTGTATTATTTCCTCCGGTAGCTCAAAAATACTTCTTTAGAGGAAAAGGTATTTACCGCCTTTACGGGAAAGTAGTCAGTGAATTTGATTTCCTTAGTATTGAGGTTGTAAAAATGGAAAAACAAGATTATATAGAAGATCCTCGATACGCAGAAACCCAAACCGAAAAAGAAAGGAGATTGTTAAATTCGCAATGAAACGCACTTATTGTCTTTCCGCAAATACCTTAAACTGATCTAACCATTTCTGTGTTTCCATTTTAAACATTCCGGGAAACAGAAAGGCCATGATTTTTGGCAGAATCCCTTTGATTTGAGTATAGTGTAAATGCGCTGTCCAGCGGGTGGTATTTTCATCCAGCTCAACAAAATAATTATTCATGGTATTAATCATATGCCGATGCGCATATTCGGCCGAGTATTCATCCGGTAAATTATTGACTAAAACGGTTTCTATCAGTTCAATTTCCCTGCCTTTTGAAAGTACGTATTCGTATCTGCTTAATGCCTCTTCCTGCCACAGCGTACCCTGTAGCAGCGTATGCTTTAAAAACCCATCCTGCCACTCACCTAAACTATCGGTATCCTGAAATAATTCAACCACTTTATTTCGGGGGACATTAATATCGACCGTGCAGATAAACTTCATTTTATAACAATATTATGTTTGTACAATAACCCGTCTATTTCACCTCTTGAAAAAACAGCCCCTTTAATACGATTGTATTCCGGATCAATTGTGTAATTATATGACGAATATAAATTAATTTTCTCCAAAACGGAGTTATTAAAAACAGCCTGCTTCAAATCGCATTCCTCAAGAACCGATCCGCTAATATCAGCTTCCGTAAAATCGACCTCATGCAGCACACATTTTCTGAAAAACGTGTTTTTAAGCTTTATCTTATAAAAAGAAGCCAGTTGTAACTGACAATTTTTAAAGGTAAAAGATAACAAAAACGAATTACAATCTTTAAAATTTACACCTATTAGCTTACAGTTGATAAATTCAATGTTATTAAATACCGTTTGTTTGACCACCGCCATACTGAGGTCTGAATACTCAAAGGTACATTCAACAAAACTTATATTAGACAAATTTGCTTTTGAAAAGATACAATGTGTAAAAGTACACCGCTCATAGGTTGCCCTGGGAAGGTTACTTTTTGTAAAATCGTTCTTTACAAATGTTTTCTCTTCAATGAGTTTCTCCATTCCCTTCAGCTAGTTTACGTTCCAATTCCGCCTGAAATTCTTCCATAACCGGTTTCACCGTACTTTCGGGAAGATCGGCAATACGGATATACATCAGACCATCTACCGCATTATTAAACAGCGGATCCACATTAAACGCTACTACCTTTGCATTTTGCTTTATATATTTTTTTATTAATACCGGTAAGCGAAGGCTTCCGGGTTCCACCTCATCAATAATCTTATCAAACTTATTGAGGTCGGCCTCGGTTTTATCAAAAATAAAATCCTTATCCGCATCTTTTAACTTAACCTTAAATTCTTTTTTTGGTCTGACATACTGCGCTACATAAGGATCCCAATAATTGGACTTCATAAACTCTATCATCAACGACTTCGAAAAGTTTGAAAACTGATTACTGATACTCACTCCGCCAATCAGGTATTTATGTTCCGGATAACGCAATGTGGTATGAACAATCCCTTTCCACAGTAAGAACAACGGCATTGGTTTTTGTTGATATTCTCCAACAATAAAAGCCCTTCCCATTTCAATGCTTTCACTCATCATTTTGTACAACTCGGGTTCAAACCGGAAAAGGTCCTGCAGGTAAAATCCATCTATTCCGTGTGAGGCGAAAATATGCGATCCCAGCCCCATTCTATATGCTCCCACCACTTTTTGCTCGCCGGAATCCCACAAAAACATATGATGGTAATAGGTGTCAAAATCGTCCAGGTCAATTGATTGATTCGTTCCTTCGCCTACCTCCCTAAAAGTAATTTCCCTCAGCCTTCCAATCTCTCTCATAATATGAGGCATCTGATCTGCCGTAGCCAAAAACACTTCGTAGTTCTTGCTCTGAAGCAATCTGCAATCGGCTTCCTTAAGTGCATCCACTTCATCCGCCATTATAGCCCCACTAACCGGCGTAATAATGCGTCTTGGAGCTTTAGGTATTTTGAGGCTGGTTGACACCTTATTCAGTAACCGATCTTTTTGATACGGATTTGCCAGCATGTACGTTTTTTTCCTCAAAAACTCGGTAAATTCCTCCAGAGTGCCGTACTCTTCCTGAGATTCCACTGAAATAGGCTTTCCAATCCGTACTTTGATCACCCTGTTTTTCTGAGTTAATAATTCAGACGGAAGCTTTGCGGTACGCAGCGTATCACTAATTCTGGATAAGCGATAAAACAATCGGCTGTTTTTAGCGTGGAAATAAATAGGTACGATGGGGACTTTTGCTTTTTTTACCAATTTCATAGCAGCCTCTTCCCATGGTTTATCTACAATTAATTTTCCATCCTTGTATGTTGATACTTCCCCGGCAGGAAACACACCGAGAGGATGTTCTTCCTTTAAGTGTTTCAGTGCCTGTTTGAATCCGGAAATACTGCTTTTTGCATCCTTGTGATCTTCAAAAGGATTTACGGGCATGATATAGGGTGCCAAAGGGTCAATCCGATGCAACAAAAAATTAGCGATGATTTTATAATCGGGGCGTTGTTCCAAAAGCAGTTTTAACAATAAAATCCCGTCTATTCCACCCAACGGATGGTTGGAAATGGTTATATAAGCCCCTGTCTTAGGCAGGCGTTTCAGATCTTCTTCCGGAATTTCAAACCGGATTTCAAACTCCTCGAGGATCGCATTCAGAAAATCCAGGTCTTTTTTATCTCTGTGTTTGTTATATATTTTATTAAGCGTTGAAATATTGAGTACTTTCATGAGGATCCATCCCATAAAAGTTCCGATAAATCCATATTTCTCAACGTTAATAACGCGTGCAATTTCCTTTGCAGTTACCAATCCCATTGCTGTTCATTAGGCGAACTACAAATATAACAAAAAGCGGCATTGACAATCCTTAAACTTTTACAACCAATTGAACGGTGTTTTGCAGGCGTTGTTTCAGCAGAATTTCCTTCCCTTTTTCAATGTACTGAATTGCCTGAGTAGTAGCATGCCGTATCGTATATAAAGAGACTCCTTCAACACAATGCACGTTGAATTTTGCCTTTAGTGTTCCCAGTACTTTTTCTAAAGAGTCAAACTTATTATCCACACAAACCGAAAAGCTAATGGCCGAATTCTGTATAACATCTACTTTCATTCGGCATTCGTGTAATAATTTAAAAATCTCGCTGATATTATCCTCAACAATAAAGGAAAAATCCAGTGAAGACAAAGAAATAAGCACCTGGTTTTTCTTTACTATATAACACGGTATTTCAGGGTCCAGATACTTCCCTTTGCTAACTGCAGTTCCAGGAGATCCCGGATCGACAAACGATTTTACATATAGTGGTATTTCCTTTCGTTGTAAGGGCTGTAAGGTTTTCGGATGGATCACGGAAGCTCCGTAAAAAGCCAATTCGATCGCTTCTCTATAGGATATTTGATGGAGTAATTCGGCATTTTCGAAGTGCCTGGGATCGGCATTAAGCACACCGGGCACATCTTTCCAGATGGTAACGCTTTCGGCATTTAAACAATACGCAAAAATAGCTGCCGTATAATCAGACCCCTCTCTCCCTAAAGTAGTTGTAAAATTATTAGCATCGCTTCCTAAAAAGCCCTGCGTAATATTTAATTTTTTCCGGTTTATACCTTCCTTAATATTTTTCTGAGTTCGCTCCCAGTTTACATGAGCTCCTCTGTATTGCGAATCAGTTTTAATATAATTCCTTACATCCAGCCAGTTATTTGCTATCCCCACATCTTCCAGATACGCGCTAATGATGCTTGTGGAAATGAGTTCTCCGAAACAAACCACCTGATCGTACACATAGTTGTAGTCCGGCGATTTATTTCGATCTAGAATTGTTTGAAGTTCTGAAAACAGGGTTTCTATCTTAGTAAAAACCGAATGCGATTTATCGCCGAATAACTCCTGAGCTATCTGATAATGAAACTTTTTAATTTCCTGAAGATTGGATTTGAGTTTTATATCTTTCTCCTGATAGTTTTTTACGATAACCTCAAAGGCATTTGTCATTTTTCCCATAGCCGACACAATTACCATTGTATCTTCGTAACCAACCTGTTCCAAAACCTTTACCACGTTTCGTACACTTTGGGCATCTTTTACCGAAGCCCCTCCAAATTTAAACACCCTCATCTTGTTAAAAACGATTTAATACCTTCTTCATCCATTTGTACAATATCCCAATCTCTCATAACCCGGGCTCCTACATTTTCATAAAACTTAATAGCCGGTTCGTTCCAATCCAGGACGGCCCATTCCACCCGTTTCACTCCCAGTTGGGCTCCAAATCGAATAACTTCTCCAAGCAAAGCTTCTCCAATTCCCTGTCCCCTGGCCGCCTCATCAACCATCAGGTCTTCCAGGTGAATGGTTTTTCCTTTCCACGTAGAGTACCTGGGATACACCAGGGCCATTCCCAAAATCTCCGTTGCGCCTTCCGCCACAAAACAGGTAAAAAGAGGACTTTTTCCAAATCCGTCTTTTTTAAGTTGTTCTGCACTTATTTTTACTGCATCAGGTTCGTTTTCAAATACTGCCAGTGCTTTTATGAGGCGATGTACTGCCGTCATATCTTCTTCACGTGCTCGGCGTATGGTATAATTCATTTCAGCTATTTGTAACACAAAGTTATAAATGTAAACTTTAATAAGTTAAATGGATTCTAATGGTTTCACATTTTTACCGATATTTGTGTGCGAAATCACAACCATAAGATTAAAAATATGTCCCGAAAAAATCAAACTCTGGGAGAATTCATCATAGAAAACCAGTCCGAATTTAAATATTCTTCCGGCGAACTTTCCAAACTTATCAACGCTATCCGACTTGCCGCTAAAGTTGTCAATCACGAAGTAAACAAAGCCGGATTGGTTGATATTTTAGGTGCTGTTGGGGAAACCAATATTCAGGGAGAAAACCAGCAAAAGCTGGATGTTCTGGCTAACGACAAATTTATTCAAACCCTTAAAAACAGGGAGATTGTTTGCGGTATTGCTTCCGAGGAGGAAGACGATTTCATCAGTATTAATAGTTATGATGAAAACCACCAGAACAAATACGTTGTATTGATTGATCCGTTAGACGGGTCCAGCAATATCGATGTAAACGTTTCGGTTGGAACTATTTTTTCTATTTACAGAAGAGTAACTCCCGTAGGTACTCCCGTAACCCTGGAAGATTTTCTGCAACCGGGAAAAAATCAAGTGGCAGCGGGATATATAATATACGGAACTTCAACGATGCTGGTATATACTACCGGGCATGGAGTAAACGGATTTACCCTGAATCCGGCCATCGGAACTTTTTACCTTTCACATCCTAATATGATCTTTCCTGAAACCGGTAAAATTTATTCTATTAATGAAGGAAACTATATTCATTTCCCTCAGGGCGTTAAAGATTATATAAAATACTGTCAGGAAGAGGAAGGAGACAGGCCTTACACATCCCGATATATAGGTTCGTTAGTTTCCGATTTTCACAGAAATATGATCAAGGGCGGTATTTACATTTATCCTAAAAGCAGCAAAGCCGCCGAAGGGAAATTACGCTTGTTATATGAATGCAATCCTATGGCGCTTCTTGCCGAACAAGCCGATGGAAAAGCAAGTAATGGGTTTCAGCGTATCCTGGATATTCAGCCCACCGAGTTACACCAAAGGGTCCCTTTTTTCTGCGGGAGCAAAAAAATGGTGGAAAAAGCCGAATCCTTTATGTTAAAAAATAGTTAACAGAATCAATATTTTTTATTAATTTGTACACGTAGAGCACACAAAATCAAAATGATGTCGAAAAAAGAAGTCCTCCAGCAGCCTAAAGCAAATGGTATTCCCTTGGATGCCTCTTCAAAACTTGAGGTTATAAAGAATCTGATTTTTGGAGAAAACATAGAGGCTTACAATGCAGAATTTGAAGCCATAAAAGAACATATTCTATCTAAGAAGAAGGAACTTGAATTTTTAATGAACGAAGTACGTTCTGAACTTTCGGAACAAATAGATACGTTAAGTACCGATCTGAACATTCGAATTTCAGACCTTGAAAATTCTCTGGAAGATAAAATTGAAAATCTTCACGCCGAAAAGGTAGACAGGGATACCTTGGCCCAACTCCTCATTAATCTGGGAGAGAAGATTGGTAAAAAACAAGCATGATTTCAACACGTTGAAGGGTGACAGAAAATGATAAGCTTGAAATAATTCGTGATATTCTTCTGGCCGATGAACGTGATCTGACCGAAACTTTCGCTAACAAAATTGAGTCGTTAGAACACGCAATCAACACGCGCCCGGAACTCTCTAAAAGGGTCAGCCCTATTATTGAGCACCGGCTCGATCATTTTGTTAAAGATATTCCAAGAACATTAGGCCCTACCATTACAAAAACTTTAAAAACAGAAATCCGGAAATCTAAAACTCAGGTGGTGGAAGCACTTTATCCCATCCTTGGGAAAATGGTAAAGAAATATGTTCAGCAGGAAATTAAATTGTTAAGCGAACGCATTAACAAGCAACTGGAAAGCGGGTTTTCTGCCAGTAGCTGGCAACGAAGACTTAGAGCCTGGTTTGGAGGTGTTAAGGAGGAAGATCTAATTTTAAGTGAGGCCAATCGGCCCAGAGTTGAACAGGTTATGGTTATTGAGAAAAATTCCGGTATTTTACTCGGGAGTCTTAACAAGAGTGAAACCATTGATGAAGATATGATTTCAGGGATGTTGACGGCTATTAAAAACTTTGTTGAGGACGCTTTTAAACAAAAAGATCAAAACCTTGAATTAATAGAATACGAATTCTATAATCTTCATATTCAAAATTTTATATCGTATTATATTGTGGTGGTTATCTCAGGAACGTACTCAACGGTCTTTAAAGATACCTTACAAGACATTATCTTTGACCTTTCTCAAAACTTTTTGTCCCTTCCAAATATAAGGGCAAGTCTTACGAGAGAAATACTGGAAAGAGAATTGGCATATTATTTTAAAAATGAGAACATCTAAAAAAATAGTGTTATTAGGGCATTTTGGAGTGGGGAAATCCTCCATAATCCGCAGGTTTGTTGAAAACACTTTTTCACATGATTACAAGGTAACCATAGGAGTACATATTCTCAAAAAGGATGTCAACATCTCACCTGATGAAACTATCTCTCTGATTATTTGGGACCTGGAGGGAACGGAAGATATAGAACAGGTACGTTCGTCTTATCTTCTCGGCACCCATGGATTTATTTATGTTTTTGATGTTTCCAGACCTTCTACTTTTGCCAATTACAAACACGAAATTTCTTATCTCAAAAAGCACTATCCCGAAACAAAGCTGCAGGTTGTCGGAAATAAGATTGATTTGGTCGATTTATCTGAATTGAAAAAAGTTTTAAAATCAAATAAGATCCAGCATCAATATCTTACCAGTGCCAAAACCGGTGAAAACATTGATAATATGTTTACACACCTCGCAAAAGAGCTGTTAAATGATGTTGCTCACTTATAAAGAAAAGTTTATTAGCTCCAAAACACAGGGTATCCTGATTGATCAGGATACAATGATTCTGGAAAGTGATGACGCGCTTTTTAATTTGGATAAAAGCCAGCCGATTACAAAATTCCATCCTTTTTTTATAATGTTTCCGGAGCTCTTAAAAAATGTGGACGAAACCTATTCGTTTTCCTGTGTTCATCTGCGATTAGACAATAAAGAGCTTATTTGCGATATTCAGTTGTCTACCTTTTCCGATCAGGATCATGCCCTCATTATTGTTCAGGACCTGACAAAAGAGTACTCCATTTATCAACAACTTACACAAACGAGGAACGAATCGATTATCAATGCCGAATTACTGGCTATAAAAAACAGGCAATTAAAAGAGCAGGAAGCTTTTAAAAATAAATTTATTGCCAATTTCAGCCACGAATTAAGAACACCTCTTACTTCGATCATGGTATTCACTAATTTGCTGGGTAAAAGCGGATTGAGCACCCAGCAAAAAGAATATGTCAATCTGATAAAAGATTCCAGTAAACACCTGAAATTAATGCTGGAAGATACTTTGAATATCAGTCAGATAGAATCAGGAAATCTAACACTTCATAAAGAAATGTTTAATCTTAAAGGATTGGTAGATTACCTGCAGAGTGCCTATGCAACAAAAGCAGGAACCAAAGGTTTGACATTCGATGTTTCCTACGACGATAGAATACCGGAATTAATAGAAGGAGATCATCTCAGGCTTAATCAGGTTTTAACCAATCTCCTGGAAAATGCGTTTAAATTTACATATCAGGGAAAAATAGGCCTGAATATTTCCTTAAATCAAAAACGCGCCAATAAAGCAAATCTGAGATTTGAAGTGTACGATACCGGAATTGGTATTGCCGAACAGGATTTGGGTGTTATTTTTGAAAGCTTTACACAACTCCACTCAGATGTACAACACCAGGGTGCCGGTCTCGGGCTTACCATTGTTAAAAAATTATTGAACCTGATGGGAAGTGAAATAAATATGAAAAGTAATCCGGGAAAAGGTTCTTCTTTCTCTTTTAATTTAAGCTTCAAATATCCCGTCACCAAATCTCAAAAGAAGCGTACCCCGACAAAAGAGGAAGATTCAGATAGAAACCTGCTCAGTAAGTTTAGCAACAAAAAATTTAAACTGCTTTTAGTAGAAGACGACAACATTACCCAAATGTTGGTTTTTAAAGTATTGGCAGATACTCAGAGATTTTATATCGATCTGCTCAGTGATGGTAATGATGTTATAAAAGAGCTTACCGAAAATGAGTATGACATTGTGCTTATGGATGTCAATCTGCCGGGATCAAAAGGCCATCACGTCACCAAAATGATTCGGGAACTTCCCATTAAACCCCTGAAGAGAATTCCCGTGATCGGTCTCACAGCGAATCACCTTCCCGAGGATATTAAAATGTACAAAAAGCACGGTATGAACGATGTAATTACAAAGCCATTTGACGAACAAACACTCATACGAACATTGCTGGTTAATTTAAAATAAAAAAAGACCCGAAGCGTTTTCGAGTCTTTTTTATCATAAAGGACGTATTCTTTTATTTGTACATATGTTTTATTTCGTCCATAAAAGTCTCCAAATCAACTCCTTCTTCGACTAATGCGAGTGCCTTATCAACCACATATTTAATATTTACGGTTGTAAAGCCAAGTCCAACACCAAACTTCTCTAATAAAACGGGTTGTTTTTCCCCAACGTGATGATCGGCATAGACCATTCTGGCCAGGTCGTATAACCGCTCCAGGCGATGATCGTAAGTTAAGGGTGGATTTATGGGATGAGAAGCATAATCTTTTAAAATCTCCTCATACTTAGACTCCGAAATATCCAGACTCCTTGCCAACCTATCCAGGAAAGCCTTCTCCTCCACACTAATTATCCCATCGCTCATGGCCACCCGCACAATGGCGGCAAAATGATCCTGATTTCGCTTTCGAAATCCGCTATCAAATAAACTTGAAATTGACATTTTTTGCTATTTTTTTTCGCCGGTAAATATAACCATATTTAGAGGTTTTTTGAAGGGAATAACCAATATCTTTTTAAACATCTTACTTCTTTTTCTATTTTGCTTTTTTACCTTTGCATCAAATCCAAATAGTGCGTAAATTATCTGTTTCCTCCGTTTTCGCAAAGTCTTTGCAGCAGCAAAAACTAGGGAAACTTATTTCCCAATCTCAGCAAAAAATACACGTAAAAGGGCTTATCGGTTCTTCTTTATCTTACGTTATTGCCAATGCGTTTAAGGAAGCCAAAAAGCCATTTCTCCTGGTGCTAAGCGATAAAGAAGAAGCCGCTTATCACCTGAACGACTTAGAGCTTTTTTTAGGCGAAAAACAAGTGTTGTTTTATCCGGGGTCCTACCGAAGGCCTTATCAAATTGAAGAAACCAATAACGCAAATGTACTTCTAAGGGCGGAAGTGTTAAACCGGATTAATTCCAGAAAGAAACCTGCCGTTATTGTTACATATCCGGATGCCCTTTTTGAGAAAGTTGTCACCAAAAAGGAGTTGGAAAAAAATACGCTTAAAATTCAAACAGGGAACGAACTTTCCATTGATTTTGTTAATGAAGTACTTTTTGAATATCATTTTAAACGCGTGGATTTTGTAAGCGAACCCGGGGAGTTTTCAGTTAGGGGAGGTATTCTTGACGTATTTTCGTTTTCCAATGATGAACCGTACAGAATAGAGTTTTTCGGGGATGAGATTGACAGTATTCGGACCTTTGATGTTGAAACACAACTTTCAAACGATCGGGTAAAAAAAATTAATATCATTCCGAATGTCGCTAACAAATTCATGGAAGAATCCAGAGAGAGTTTTTTAAAATACCTCTCCGGAAATACTGTTGTTTTTGTAAAAGATGCACGCTTTTTACTGGAAAAACTCGATCTGTTATACGCAAAAGCGGAAACATCCTTCAAAGACATTTCTTCGGAAGTAAGGCATTTGGAACCGCAAGAGCTCTTTTGTAATGCTGCGCTTCTTGAAAAACAACTCGCCGGATACACCGTGGTCGAAACGACTAATCAAACACTGTACCCCGATGCCTCCGAAATTGAATATTACACCCAGCCTCAACCATCTTTCAACAAACAATTTGAGCTCCTGATAGAAAACCTTCAGAGAAATCACGAAAAGGGAATTGTTAACTATATTTTTTGTTCGGGCAAACAACAGGCTCAGCGATTTCACGATATTTTTGAAGAAGTAGATCAAACGGTACATTATCATACTGCTGTACTCCCTATACATAAAGGCTTTATTGACGGGTCTTTAAAAATTGCCTGCTATACCGATCATGAAATTTTTGAACGCTATCACAAATTTCACCTTAAAAACGGATATGCTAAAAAGCAAGCCATTACATTAAGGGAATTAAACAATCTGGAAGTTGGCGATTTTGTAACACATATAGATCACGGCATCGGAAAATTCGGCGGCCTTCAGAAAATAGATGTGGAAGGAAAAACTCAGGAAGCTATTAAACTTGTTTATGGAGATCGCGATATTTTGTATGTGAGTATCCATTCCTTACACAAAATATCCAAGTATAACGGTAAGGACGGAAAACCTCCTAAAATATACAAACTAGGGAGTAATGCCTGGAAAAAACTAAAGCAAAAAACAAAATCCAGGGTGAAGGAAATTGCCTTTAACCTGATTCAGCTTTACGCCAAGCGGAAACTAAAAAAAGGGTTTCAGTACGGGCCGGACAGTTACCTTCAAAACGAATTAGAAGCTTCATTTTTATACGAAGATACGCCCGATCAAAGTAAGGCCACTGAAGATGTGAAAAAGGATATGGAAAGCAACAGGCCTATGGATAGGCTGGTATGTGGCGATGTGGGATTCGGAAAAACCGAAATCGCTATAAGAGCTGCTTTTAAAGCCGTTGATAACGGAAAACAGGTGGCCGTACTGGTTCCTACCACCATTTTGGCATTCCAGCATATGCAAACTTTTGGCGATCGCCTGAATGACTTTCCTATAGTGGTTGATTATTTAAATAGGTTCAGGACGACAAAGGAAAAACGGATTATTTTAGAACAACTCCGGGAAGGTAAAATCGATATTATTATCGGAACACATCAACTGGTAAATGCCAATGTACAATTTAAAGATCTGGGATTGCTTATAGTAGATGAGGAACAAAAATTCGGAGTCGCTATCAAAGACAAACTGAAAACTCTTAAGGAAAATATCGATGTTTTAACGCTGACGGCAACTCCTATTCCAAGAACCCTGCAATTTAGTTTAATGGCGGCTCGGGATCTTTCGGTAATCAACACCCCTCCCCCAAACCGATACCCGATTGAGAGTCAGGTAATTCGCTTTAACGAAGAGCAGATACGAGATGCCATATCGTACGAAATTCAGCGGGGAGGTCAGGTATTTTTTGTTCATAACAGAATAGAAAATATCAAAGAAGTGGCGGGTATGTTACAGCGTTTGATTCCCCATGCCAAGATCGGCATAGGGCATGGTCAATTAGAGGGTAAAAAACTGGAAAAACTCATGCTGGCGTTTATGCATGGTGAATTTGATGTTTTGGTTTCAACAACCATCGTTGAAAGTGGTTTGGACGTTCCCAATGCAAATACTATTTTTATTAATAACGCCAACCATTTTGGCCTGAGCGATCTGCATCAAATGCGGGGAAGAGTAGGAAGAAGTAACAAAAAGGCCTTTTGCTATTTTATAACGCCTCCGTACTCGACCATGACAGATGATGCCCGAAAACGCATTCAGGCTCTCGAACAGTTTACAGAGCTGGGAAGCGGGTTTAATATTGCTATGAAAGACCTGGAAATTAGAGGTGCAGGAGATCTTTTGGGAGGAGAACAAAGTGGTTTTATTAATGAAATAGGATTCGATACCTACCAGAAAATACTCCGGGAAGCTATAGAAGAATTAAAAGAAAACGAGTTTGCTCAACTCTACGATTCCGAATCGGAAAAAGTGTTTGTCAGGGAACCGCAAATAGACTCGGATTTTGAATTGCTTTTTCCTGACAATTACATTAACAACATATCCGAACGCCTTAATTTATACAATCAGCTGGCAAGTATAAAAGATGAAGCATCACTGCGTTCCTATGAGGAAAAATTAATTGACCGTTTCGGTCCGCTACCCAAACCGGCTATTGATTTGCTGCAAAGTATCCGCATAAAATGGATGGCTATTTCAATAGGCCTGGAGAAAGTGGTCCTGAAGAAGAAAAAATTAATTGGTTATTTTATAGCCGATCAGCAAAGCCCTTACTATCAATCCGAAGTGTTTTCCCAACTGTTAAAACACGTGCAAACCAATCCCGACACTTACAAAATCAAGGAAAAAGAAACCCGGAACGGGTTGCGTTTGCTTCTTATTATGGAAAATATAAATACTGTTGAACAGGCTATACAATCGCTTGCTCCCTTTACCGTAAAACAAAAAGCCCCGGTATAAGCTTTATTCAATATTTAGTTTTTGTGATACATAACGACCTATTACCTGTACCGTTACTCTATTAATGTGGCTAACAAGAATATATATACTGCGAATTTTCTAATCGAATTATTTAATAAAATGAGTCCTTCTTACGAGGAGATGAACCGTATCACTTCCTTCGGGTTCTACCCCAAATGGAGACGTTCGGCCGTTGATTTTTTAGAGTTAAATACAGGTGATACGGTAACCGATTTAATGACCGGAATAGGAGAATGCTGGGAGCCTATTTTAAGGCAAATAGGTACGGAGGGTACCCTTACGGCGATCGATTTTTCAACGGGTATGCTCGATAAGGCCCGGCAACGAAAACAGCGCTATCCATCGCATTCCATATCGGTTTTATCGGAAGATGTCCTCGAAAATTCCGTGCCTAGCGCCTCACAAAATGCCGTTATATGTGCTTATGGATTAAAAACGCTTTCTACAGATCAGGCAGAAAGACTCTTCGATGAGATCATCAGAATACTCCAACCCGAAGGACGGTTCTGTCTGGTAGATATAAAGCTCCCGCAAAACCGGTTCATGAGCATTATGTATCTCTTTTATATTGCCAGAATAATACCGCTCCTCGCCATTTTGTTTAAGGGAGATAAGAAATTGTACAAAATGCTGGGAGTGTATATTAAAAACCAGAAAAATTTAACCCATATACTTACTCTTTTTAAAACCAAAGGAGCAACTGTACATATGCACAACCACTTCTATGGATGTGCCTACAGTATTTATGGAAAAAAACTATAGTTTCTTGAGCTCTTTAATCGTGGAAAAAGCCTTGTCTACCTGATCTTCATTCACCAGAATCGTAAATTCATTACTGGTTGAAATAACTTCATAAATATTAATTCCTTCCCAGGATAGGCGTTGAAAAATAAAATAGTAAATCCCAGGGATTGATACATTCTCTTTGGGCAGCTTTACGGTTATCGAAGACAGGTTTTCAGTTTTGGCAATAAGCGTTTCTCTTCTAAAAAGTTCCTCTACCATGCCCGCCATTTCATCACTTACAACAATAGTAGCTTCATTTACTCCCCGGGAAGAGGTATAAAACACATTTTTATCATGCTCTATCTTTTTAATCAAAAGTGCCATATTCTGCAATATAGAGTCAGACATTTTATAATTATAGTCATTTAATGACGATCGGACGGTTATCTCCCCGATATGCTTTAGAATTTTTAATATTTTATGTGTGGCTCTGAACTCCAGATCGGCTGACAGTCGTTTTAAAGCCATCACAATAGCCCCGTTTTTCACTTCCTTACCAAGCGTTTCTTCCACGTATGGTTTCATGGTGCGCGATAAAGAGGTAAGATTAATGATATCCTGAGAAAGCGCACTCTGTAAAAAAGGTTTGCTTTTAATATAATGCTCTACTACCGAAGAAACTGTTTTCATAAGTTAAATGAATTGAAAAGCAAATATAACAAATTGTTACAAAAAAAACATCTTGTTTAGAAATGGAAAAAAGCATCCTCCAGATGCACCAGTTTCACAGCGTGTCCTTTTCCGGTAATGGCTATGATATCAAAACGAACTTCCACATCCAGATCTTTCTCTATAACATAGTGATGTACTGCTTTTACCAGGAGTTTGATTTTTTTGGGTGTAACAAAATCCTGAGGAGATCCGAAATAATCGGAGGCCCTGGCCTTGACCTCAACCGCAACAAGTGTATTTTCCTTCCTGGCTATAATATCAACTTCCGCCCTTGCATATCGGTAATTACGGGCCATTATTTTATATCCGTTACGAATCAGATAATCAACCGCCATTTGTTCCGCACTGGTTCCGAATGTATGACCTTGTGCCATATACAATAATAATTTTACATAACTCCTTTAATAACAAGCTTTTATTTACTTTCGTATCACAGGCAAATTACGTATAATTTAATTCCTACAAAACATACTATTTCAGTGCATTTCATCGTTTATTTCCTGTTAGTTACCGTTTAAACCGGAATTTATTTCTACTTTAGATGTGTAACTGATGCCCAAATCTTACAAAAATGCTTATTAACTGTAATACGGCTACACTGGATCCGTATGTTCCTACTATTGATAATCCATGGGACATAGCAAAGGTAAATCATCTGTACAGACGATTAGGCTTCGGTGTTTCCCATACCGATGCTCAGACGGCCTTATCCAAATCGCCTTCCCAGCTTATTGACGAACTATTCGATGCCGCGCTTAACACTCCGTTGCCTCCCGAACCTCTTTGGGCTACTTGGACCAACATAAACTATCCGGAAGATGGGGCCGAAAGAACCATCATGAAGTACGATCAGCAGGACGAATGGAGGAAAGTGTATATAAACCAACTCTTAAACAATAACCTCAGAGATCGTCTGAGTTTTTTCTGGAGTAACCATTTCGTTACCGAATTCATTACTTATTTCTGTCCTTCTTATTTAATTCAGTACACAAATGCCTTGCAAACCCATGCCCTGGGGAACTTTAAAACATTTGTCAGGGAAATTGGTATTAACAACGCTATGCTCCGATACCTGGATGGATATAGAAACTACAGTAACCGGCCGAATGAAAATTATGCCCGGGAATTATACGAGTTATTTACACTGGGAGAAGGAAATGGATATACGGAGTTTGATATTGTTGAAACGGCCAGAGCCTTATCCGGGTACACGCTGCGCACTATCCCGGATGATAATTGCAGCGGATTTAATTTTGACAGTTCGAAACACGACACGGGCAGTAAAACCATTTTCGATCAAACCGGTAATTGGGGATACGACGACGTAATAAACATCTTATTTGACCAGCGGGCAGATACCGTCGCACAATTTATCTGTGCAAAGCTCTATGCCTTTTTTGTGCACCCTGAACCCCCTCAGGATATCATAAATGCCATGGCCACTACATTTATCAATACAAATTTCGAAATTGTTCCCGTTTTAAAACAATTGTTTAAAAGCGAACATTTCTTTAACGAAAATGCTATCGGAGTGATTATAAAAAGTCCGTTCGATGTAATTCTGAATTTTGTAAACGATACTTCCCTGCCCCTGACCGATGATATGGTGGTGGAAGCTCTAGTCAATTATTGCGAATTATGTGGCCAGAGCCTGTTTAATCCCGTAGATGTGGCCGGATGGGAAAGAGATAAGCAGTGGATCAATACAAATTTACTCATGGGAAGATGGTTTATGATGGAGTATTTCCTGTATTATCACCTGGAGCACAATCCTGAAAACTTCAGGAGTTTTGCAATCGATATTGCCGGAGCCGATAATTCCGATCCAAGTGATGTAACGCGGAAGATTGTGGATAAGCTGGTTCCAAAAGGACTCTTTTCGGAGGAAGACTATCAGATTGCTACCGATATTTTCAAGGGAGATGTTCCCCAGAATTATTATGACGACAGTATTTGGAATTTAATGTGGACATCCGCTCCGACTCAGGTTCATATGCTTCTCATCCATATTTCAAAACAACCCGAATTTCAATTAAAGTAACCTACATATGTGTACCCATCATAACCCCAAAAACAACCATAAAGAAGATATTCACGACCAGGAACACAATTACTGGAGCAGGCGCTCTTTTTTACAGGCATTGGGTATTGCCGGATCCGGAAGTATCATGCTGGGAAGTAATCTGGTAAGTGCTTCATCGGCCTCTCCCTTGTCGGAAGCATTAACTCGTGCGGAAACCGACAATATTTTAGTTCTTATAAGACTGGTTGGCGGAAATGATGGCTTAAACACCATAGTCCCCTTAAACCAGTTTGACAGCTATGTAAATCACCGTCCCAGTATTCATATCCCGGAAAGTAAAGTAGTTTCCTTTACCGATGAGTACGGAGTTCCGGTTTATATGAAAAATCTGGAACCCATGTGGCAGGAAGGGCAAATGAAAGTGGTTCACGGAGTGGGTTATCCGGATCAGAACCTTTCTCATTTTTCCTCCTCGGAAAACTGGGCCACGACCGATCCTAATATGCGAAAAATGCAAACAGGTTATTTAGGAAGGTATTTTGAAGATATTTATCCGGATTATCTGGTTACACCACCGGAAAAGCCGGCAGCCATTCAAATAGGGATGTATAGTAATCTGATATTTGAGGGAGCTCAAACCAATTATGCATTTGTTACGGCTAATGCAAATCAACTGGAACGCATAGCCGAAAGCGGTTATTTCTTTGATATAAATAATGTTCCCGAATGTAAGTACGGAGAGCAATTGGCATATATTCGGGGGCTTACCAATATAACCTACGAATATTCGGGTGTTATTCACCAGGCCTACGAAGCAGGCATTAACGAGGTGGAATATGCCGATAATTCCTTTGCCAAACAGTTAGCCATTGTAGCCAGATTAATTAAGGGAAATCTGGGAACCAAAGTGTATATGGTGAGTATGGGAGGCTTTGACACACATGCCAACCAACCACTTACGCACGAAAAGCTTATGTCTCGCTTATCGCTGGCCGTAAAGAATTTTTACGAAGATCTTACTTTCGGGCAAATAGACAGTAAAGTACTGAGCATGACCTTTTCGGAATTCGGAAGAAGAGTTTATGAAAACGGTTCGGAAGGAACCGATCACGGAGCCGCCGCTCCCACACTTTTCTTTGGCTCCGGACTTAACGGAAGTGCTTTTGTAGGCGAACACCCCAGCCTTGACGATCTGGATCATGGGAATTTGAAATTCACAACGGACTTTCGCGATCTGTATGCTACGGTAATGTCGCAATGGTTGTGTATTGATCAGCAATTGGTAGATGAAGCCCTATTGGGGCGCACCTCACAATCCATAGACCTGGGATTCAGTTGCAACGGAACCGTTTCTGATAACCCTCAGGAGACCATAGCTGCTTCCGGTTTAAAACACCTTCCCGTTTATCCAACCCCATCCGAACCGGAAATTCATTTAGATCTTCCGGCAACCGGTGTTGTAGATATCCGCCTATTTAATATTATCGGACAACAAATCGGAACCATACGGAACGAGATGATGACCGAAGGCTCCCATACTATCCCGGTAAAAGCTTATTTAAACACGCGATTATCAACCGGGCAATACATCTACAGGATTCAGTTCCAGGGAAAAAAATATAGCAAATCTATTGCCATAAGAGCATAATGCGGCGGTAGAAACCCATTATTCTATTTTCTTTTGCACGATTGGGAATTTACTCTCATCAAAATCTTTATTTTTGTCCTTCAAATAAAGATTTATGGCAAAAGATCCTCAGCGGTATACCGTTACGGCAGCACTCCCATACACAAACGGCCCTATACACATAGGGCATCTGGCCGGCGTATATGTCCCGGCCGATATATACTCCCGATATCTGAGGTTAACCGGGAATGATGTTGCCTTTATATGCGGTAGTGATGAACACGGTGTGGCTATTCCCATGAGAGCTAAAAAGGAAGGTGTTTCCCCGAAAGAGATTATCGATAAGTATCACAAAATAATTAAGGATTCTTTTGAGGAATTTGGTATTTCCTTTGATAATTATTCCAGGACGTCGGCATCCATCCACCATAAAACAGCTTCCGATTTTTTTAAAAAACTCTACGAAGACGGAAAATTTATTGAGGAAACCACGGAGCAGCTTTACGATGAGGCCGCTCAGCAATTTCTGGCCGATCGGTTTGTTGTGGGTACCTGCCCCAGATGCGGGCACGAGGAAGCGTATGGCGATCAGTGTGAAAATTGCGGCAGTTCTTTAAATGCTACCGATCTTATAAACCCAAAATCGACCATTACCGGATCAAAACCGAGTTTGAAAAGTACAAAACATTGGTTCTTACCGCTAAACCAATATGAGTCTTTTTTAAGAGAATGGATCATACAAGGGCATAAATCCGACTGGAAACCCAATGTTTACGGGCAGTGTAAATCCTGGATCGATGACGGATTAAAACCCAGGGCGGTAACCCGAGATCTGGATTGGGGAATTCCCGTTCCCTTAGATGGCGCAGCGGGCAAAGTATTATATGTATGGTTTGACGCACCCATAGGATATATATCGGCTACGAAAGAGTGGGCCGAACGCACTAATAAAAACTGGGAGGCTTACTGGAAAGACAAAAACACGAAGCTCTTACATTTTATCGGAAAAGACAATATAGTTTTTCACTGTATCATCTTTCCGAGTATGCTTAAAGCTCACGGAGATTATATACTTCCGGAAAACGTACCGGCCAATGAGTTTTTAAACCTCGAGGGTAATAAACTCTCCACTTCAAAAAACTGGGCCGTATGGCTCCATGAATACCTGGAGGAATTTCCCGGGAAGCAGGATGTACTTCGATATGTATTAACCGCCAATGCTCCTGAATCTAAGGATAACGACTTTACCTGGAAAGATTTTCAGGCCAGGAATAACAATGAATTGGTTGCTATTTTCGGGAATTTCATCAACCGGGTAGTGGTTCTTACCAATAAATACTATAACGGAATTGTTCCTTCACCGGGGCAATACACACAAACAGATATAAATACCCTGGAAGAACTGCATGGGTTTCCCAAAAAAATAGCTGCCTCGCTGGAACGTTATCGGTTCAGGGAAGCACTTGCCGAACTAATGAATGTGGCCCGTCTCGGAAATAAATATCTTGCCGATGAAGAACCGTGGAAGGTTATAAAGGAAGATGAAAACCGCGTGCAAACCATTATGTATGTAGGCATTCAAATAGCATCGGCGCTTGCAGTTTTAAGTCAACCCTTTTTACCTTTTTCCGCGGAAAAATTATCTAAAATCCTGAATTTTTCAAACCTGCAAAACGCGCTGCAATGGGAAGATGTGGCAAACCTTCAGGCTTTAATCCCCCAGGGGCATCAAATAGGTGTTTCGGAACTTCTCTTTAGTAAGATTGAAGATTCTGAAATACAACGACAACTCGATAAACTGGAAGCCACTAAAAAAACAAATCAAATGGAGAATGCACCGATAGAACCGCAGAAAGAAACTATTTCGTTTGAGGATTTTTCGAAAATAGATATGCGGGTGGGTACCATCCTGAAGGCCGAAAAAATGCCGAAAACCAAAAAATTAATGGTCCTGAAGGTAGATACCGGTATTGATATCCGTACTATTGTTTCCGGGATAGCCGAAAGTTTTGCACCCGAAGAAATTATAGGCAAAAAGGTTACTGTTTTGGTAAACCTGGCCCCCCGGCCACTCCGTGGAGTGGAAAGCCAGGGAATGATATTGATGACAGAAAATAAAGAGGGGAAGCTGGTATTTGTAAATCCCGACGAGAACAATTTAAATAACGGTGCAGGTATAAGCTAAACGGTCTTGTTAGTATTCCCCTTTGCGACTTATCGAGTTAATAGCTTTTTTGGTCTTATATACAATATCCGCCACCCGTTCGTTATTATAATGCTATATCTTTGAAAGACATCAATTCAATATAAATCCATTAGTATGGTAGTTTTTATAATGCCGGTTAAAAGCTCAAAAGTTTCCTCTTCCTGGGATCATTTTTCCAGGTTGGTGGAACGTGGTATTAAATCGGTATGCCAGCAAGCTTCACAGAATTTTAAACTGGTAGTGGTGTGCCATGAAATTCCGGATATTTCATTCCAGCACCCTAATTTGGAATTTATCCAGGTAGATTTTGACCCGCCTAATCTGGTAAAGGGAAACAACGAGCTTAACAACGGCTTAAAAGAAGAAGACAAAAGCAAAAAAATTCAGGCGGGAGTGGCCTTTGCCCGGAAATACAATCCGGATTACTTTATGGTTTCGGATGCAGACGATCTTATCTCCAATCGCATTGTAAGCTTTGTAGATAAAAACAGCACCCAAAAAAGTCCGGGATGGTATTTTAAGAAAGGATATATTTACCGTGAAGGCGATTCTTTTATCTCGCTAAACAAAGAAAACTTTAATACCCTTTGCGGAACCTGTATTATTGTCAGGAAAGACCTTATTGATCGTATTTTTGTAAACAGGCCCCATCTGGAATACTGGCATAAAACCATTGAACTTACAGAAAATACTTCCCTGCAGCCTTTTCCGTTTCCAGCTTCTGTTTACAGTATGGCAAACGGCGAAAACCACTATATGTCCGGAGCTAAAATTAAAACCCTTAACAAAGGGAGTCTTTTTAGTTTAAATACCCTAAAAGGCATTATCAGGAAGCTTAAAAAATATCGGGTTCGCCCCCTGACAAAAGGACTTAAGGAAGAGTTCGGGTTATATACAGTATAAAAGAGACAGGAGGCATTTTTGAATGTATTTCATTGCTTTTTTATAAGCATAAATTACATAACAAACCGGGCCAACGGCCGGTATACTATAAAACCACAGCTTTTAAATCGAAATATTTTCTCTCTATTACTTTACCATACCACTCGATACAATCGAGCGGTAGCGGGGGTTTATTTGGTAAAAGTACCCGCTTGGAGCATTACCCCTTATCAATCATTGACAATTATTTTGGGAATAACTCCTACAGAATCATTTCCATAGTAAAAACCTACAGGAGGCAAAACTTCTGCAATAGGTAAAGGAATTTCTAATGTCAGTTCTAAATCATCGATCTTTTTCAATTGTAAATATGGAGATAATCTTTCAACAAAATCTTTTGTATAATGCTTATCCAAATCGTTAATTTCAAGTGAGCTCGTATACTTATATTCATTACCCACCTTTTTTAATTTAATTTCGTTTTTTAGACTTGAAATAAATACTTTTTGCTTATTATTTTTTAAAAAGTCATGTATAAAATTATTTTTCTCTATTTTAATAAAATTAAGAATTTCTTTTGCTTTAGTAATATTTTTCTCGTCAAAATTTTCTAAATATATTTTTGCATCTTTACCTGGGAAAATAGAACCTTCCTTCTCTATTCTATCATCTTTTAGGAATCTATTTAAAGTGAGAATAGCTAGAAAGATAAAGAAGATAAAAAATAATAAAATAAGTATTCTTTTTGTTAATTTAAACTTTTTCATCCTTATTGTTTTTTATTACGTTGCTCTTGTATTTTTTCCCATGCTTTTTGCGCCTCTTCTAATTGCTTACGCAGTTGCTCGTAGAAAGCTTTTTCATTGTCTGATGCATTATCATACCCATTTTTTGCTAATCTAGCATATTCTTCCTGGAGCTTTTCTTGTAATAAATTTAACTCATATAATTGCTTAAGTGAAGGATTAGCTTCCAACAACTTTTCAAACTCTTCATCAATAGCATTATTAAATGCTCTCTCAAAGGCCTCATGAGTTTGTTCATCCGGCAAGGAGATTGTTATTATAGATACGCCATCCTTGTTCAAATCAATTAAATAACCGCTTATACCAAATGAATTATAGTATCTTCCTCCTTTGCTGTTTTTTATAACTGATACGGATTGTATTTCTGTAAGGCCTTTATATTTTTTGGCAGTATAAATAATTCTTCCCTTAAAACTCTTTCCAAAAGCATCAATTTCCGCATTAAATTTTATTTCATTTCTGCCTATCAAGGCGTTCCAAAAACCACCTTTATAAGCATATTTTTCAGTCCAAGGAACTGAAGAGAGTATAGTTCTCTTCTCATTTCCTATTCTTCTTCCAGACGCTTGTTCTTTTAACCTAGCTATCTTTTGTTCAGCAATTGCTTTAGGAGCATTTTGAATAGCTTTCATTACAACACTCAACAATATAGGATCAGGCTCTCTACCATCAAAATCAACAAAATTTATAGGGTTGTTTAGAGTGTATACATAAGAACTTATTTGAGGAAACTTATCTGCCAACGGATCTATATTCATCCACCTGCCTAACTCAGGATTGTAATTTCGAGCTGTTATATCATACCATCCTAAATTAAGTTCCTCCTGATATTCATTGCCTCCAAACTTCCATCGCTGGGCTACAGAATTTCCAAGTGCAGAATTCATCTCATTAAATCCACGCATTTTAAGCCCGAAGGGATAATAATTATTCTCTTCGATGATCTCTAAAGTTTCTACTTCCGGGTCAGGATCACTATCGGTATAGCTTAATCGTATATTCCCTAAATGATCTTTGTATTGATATACATAATTAAACCCTAAACTTAGATCGGATGGATTTTTAGGGGAGATATACCCTTCGGCCTGTGGAAAGAACTGCAAGCTGCCTCCTTCATACACATACCCATTTGCATATTCGGTGGTATTTCCGGGTATCAATCATGTTTTTACTTATTTCGTAAGTGCCCGTTTGGAACATTACCTACCTATTCATCCTTGCAAAAAAGGCATTCCAATAACTATCTTCATCGACTTGTTTAGATAAATATTGTTCTAAATTTGGTGATCCACTAATTTTCTCATAAACAATTACACCTTTATCACTTTTAATTTTAAAAGTATTTTCAGATACAATTATCTTACCTAGCTTTATTTCTTTCTCAAATCTACTATCAAAAATGATTAAAGAATTTCCTTCAATAGAATAAGATTGAGAAGGTCTTAAACCAACCTTTTCATTAAAATAATAAATTTTATTTTCTTCTATAAAAATTTCTTGATAATCGATTAAATTAGAATCGCTGTTTGATAACAATTTCCAATTTCCAAGTAAGTCTTCTTTGTTTATTTCCTGAGAACTACAACCTAGTATACTAACAAACAGAAGTACTTTACTAATTACAAAAACCAATTTTTTCATATAAAAAATAAGTATTTTATAGTAAATAAAAATGTTTTTATGAGAATAAATGTAAGATTTTACTTTAAAAAATAAAAATATGAATCTCTTTCATTAATAATTTTAATCCTGCGCTCGATGCTTCATCCAGGATTTAAGGAAGAGTTCGGGTTATATTCGGTATAAAAGTTTTGAATGTATTTCATTGCTTTTTTATAAGCATAAATTACATAACAAATCGGGCCAACGGCCGGTATACTATAAAACCACAGCTTTTAAATCGAAATATTTTCTCTCTATCACTTTATCACACCACTCGATACAATCGAGCGGTAGCGGGGTTCGGGTTATATACAGTATAAAAGAGATGAAAACATTTTTGAATGTATTTCATTGCTTTTTTACAAGCATAAATTACATAACAAACCGAGCCAACGGCCGGTATACTATAAAACCATGGCTTTTAAATCGAAGTATTTTCTCTCTATTACTTTATCATACCACTCGATACAATCGAGCGGTAGCTGGGGGATTTGTTCAGGTAAGTTATCGAGTGGTAGCGGGGACTTAAGGAAGAGTTCGGGTTATATTCGATATAAAAGTTTTGAATGTATTTCATTGCTTTTTTATAAACATAAATTACACAAACCGGGCCAACGGCCAGTATACTACAAAACCACAGCTTTTAAACCGAAATATTTTCTCTCTATTACTTTATCATACCACTCGATACAATCGAGCGGTAGCGGGGGTAGAATTAATATTATTTAGGCCATACATTGCTTTCCCAAAATCTGTTGTCGTCAATATTATATCTCCCTTGGATATATTCCATTTCTCTCAAATAAGTTATTCTTAGCTTTTTTGCAACATCTTCCATGTTTTCAGAGGATGTAACACTATATTTTAATTGGTCGATTATTCTTAACGAATCTTTTGTGTTGATTCCTATGTAACACTCTCCAGCGTATTGGATTCCGATTTTGAGGTTTGGGTTCAGCTTTTTTATATATTTATTTTCTTTGTCCAAAAGAGCCAAAAATACCACTTTGCCGGACGGACCATAAAATATCGTATCGATTTTAACTTTTAGGACATTGATAACTTGATTGGTTTTTTTTGCTTCATTAACAGTAATATAATAGGTCTTTATAGCTTCTTCAAAAAGTTCGATGTCCTTCTGATAAACTCCCTTTGTAACTTTATTCTGGTTCCTGAATTCCTCAGAAGTACCATTTTTTTTCGCGCAAGAAAAAAACAATGAAATAGCAATTAAAAAGAGTGATATTGTTCTTGATGGTTTCATATTTAATCATTACAAGTCGTACAAATCCATTCTTGATTATCTTCATCCCATTCATATTTGCCTTCTTGCAAATCCGAGATATTTCCTAAAAAAGTTTCGATAAAGTGAGAAGTTTTATTCTCATTTTCGATAACTTGATCGGCATCTTCCTCCTCTTCATTGGCAAGAAAACCAGCATTGAATAAATCTAAGAACCCGGCATTAATAAATTGTTGGGTATATGTGTTCTTATCTGCTTTGCCAAGTTTACCGCCTGCTTGGAACGGATCAAAGTCGGCAACCAATGTAATTAAAGCTTTTCGTACCTGTGGATCCTTGCTAGTTTTTATGTAATATTTTAATGCAGCTACAAAACCTTTTCCATATACTCCACCCATACTATGGGTTATTATTTTTATGGTTTCGGTAATATTACCTTGAGGATCTCGTGCCAAGCTTCCGATAATTGCAGCGGCTTGCTTGAGCCCTTCTTCATATCCTTGTTGATACCTTTGCCCTGAAGTAAAATTGTTGAAGAGGCTGCCAGGGGAACCATCAATATACATCCTTTTATGATCTACTAAATGATTGGAGACATCAACATCAAAAGCATAAGGGACACTCTTAAAATTCGATCCTTGATAAGTTTGTGTGAAAGTATTGTAACGAAATTTTTGCGCTGCCAACTTAGACCCTCTCCAGTATGAAGCACCACCCCCACCTAGTCCATTGATAAAGATTACAAGGTTTCCATCAGGATCGATAGCATTTACTGGGGTATTAAGGGCATAGTTATAGGGCGAGTTCGCAAAATAAAGTTCTGCCTTGCCGTCCGTTACATGCCACCTGCCGATAGCTGCATCATACATTCTTGCACCATAATCCAACCAGTTCAGACCCAGAGATTCCTCCAGTTCCTTGCCATTGTAATTAAAGTAATTGTTCTCCACTCCATTGACCATATTATTGTAACCTTTATGTTCAAGTCCAAAGGGATAGTAATTATGTTCCTCAACAATCTCATCCTGTGTGATACTTCCATCCTGATTATAATCTGTATATGATACTCGGATATTTCCCAAATGGTCCTTATACTGGTATACATACCGATAGCCTCCCGTTCCATTTTCCTCCACATAACCCTCCGGTGTATTTACAAACTGCAAGGTGTTGTTCTTATAAATAACATTCCCCGCATATTCAGTAGTTGTCACAGAACTTTCTTCGGTAACCACTTTCTTTAATTTGACACCGGAAGCGTCATAAAAATACTCAATTTTATTACCGCTGCCAAAATCAACAACAGACGGTAAATTGAGATGATTATAGGTTATGCCATTTGTAGTTGAAGTACCAATGCCCTTATTTAAATCTTTTAACATATTTCCATTGGCATCGTACGTAAATTCTATTGAATTATAAGCACCATTTTTAAAACCATATGTGGCATGGCCTCCCGATACTTCTTGTACATTTTGAACCTTATTGCTATACCCATAATAGTTATACTCTAAATTATCCATAATACCAAAACTTGTTGCATCAGAATTTCTATGTCCGTTTCTTGTAAGACTTAAGATATTCCCATTCTTATCGTAAGTAACGGAACTTAAGTTATAGTTTCCCGTATTGTCTATACCGCTTGTGATTCGGTTAAGTGCGTCATAGCTGTAGCGATAATTCTTTAGGCTTTGATCGGTATTTTTAGACCTCCAGTAGGTTTGGCTGATATTGCCATTGTACAGTGCTGTACCCAAGTCAGGATTATCATACCGAATGTTAAACGCAAACAGATCATCACCAATACTATTCACATCATTAATATCAGTAAGCCATCCCCGTATGTTGTATTGATAGTCTACCACCTGTAAAGGCTCCGCCCCTGAACTGGCAGTAGCATCAACCAGTATTAAATCTTTGATCTTCCCGTCATTCGAATAAATGGCTACATCACCTAATAGATTCCCTGTGGATGGTACGGTAGAAGTATAAAGTACTGTGCCGTTTTGTTTGTAATAAATAGTACTGCCCACACGCTCTACCCTGAAGGTATCACCGGTCTGATAGGTGCCAAAGGACCCCAGGTCAACCCCCGATTCATAGATATAGATCTGTCCGCTGCTTCTGTTGTAAATAGCATAATCAATAGTGCTATAGCTGGCACTGGCATTGCCGGAAGACAATCCTACCATCAGGAACCGATCTGTCTGTGGCATTTCGTATGCTACATACCCATCTCCGGTTATTACCTGCTCGGTAGCCAGGCCGGAGTTCCCCCATCCGGTAGCAGTGGTTTTGGTGATGATGTTTCCGGTAACATCTACTCCTACCAGATCCTTAAAAGTGGTCACCGTACTGTTATTGCCCTCAACGGAACCATTTAGGCTTAAGTTTTTAATCTTCCCGTCATTCGAATAAATGGCTACATCACCTAATAGATTCCCTGTGGATGGTACGGTAGAAGTATAAAGTACCGTGCCGTTTTGTTTGTAATAAATAGTACTACCCACACGCTCTACCCTGAAGGTATCGCCGGTCTGATAGGTGCCAAAGGACCCCAGGTCAACTCCCTCTTCATAAATATAGATCTGTCCGCTGCTTCTGTTATAAATAGCATAATCAATAGTGCTATAGGTGGCGCTGGCATTACCGGAAGATAATCCTACCATTAAGTATTTATTGGTTTGGGGCATTTCGTATGCTACATACCCATCTCCGGTTATTACCTGCTCGGTAGCCAATCCGGAATTTCCCCATCCGGTAGTGGTGGTTTTGGTAATGATGTCTCCGGTAACATCTACCCCTACCAAATCTTTAAAAGTGGTCACCATACTGTTATTGCCTGCATTAGTACCTCCCACCTCTTTTTTAATTAATTGCCCCACTTCATCATAGGTGTTTTTGGCAATCAATTCTTCAGCTTGGCTGTTTATTTTTTGGGTTTGTTTGATTAGCCTGTTCATATGATCATAGATATAGGTATCGATGATCACAAGGTCTGCCTTTCCCGTTTTTTTATGGGTGGTTTTACTCTCAAGGATAGTTCCTGTAAAATCAAACTTGTTTTCTACAATATCAGTAGTGCCCAGAAATTCATTTTTGGTATAGGTATAGATGGCCCGCCCTTTGTCATCATAATAGGTCACTGTAGTAATCCAGCTGGTGGTGCCTAGTACTTTGACTTTTGTGCCTGTAGGCAACCCTTTAGGAGTGTCTAGTGTTGTTTTGCCATATACAGTGCCGGGATCAGTGCCTCCATTTAAATCAAAACTATAATCGTCATAATAGCTTACCGTATAGATTTCATCAACAATATTCGGTTTCGATACCGAACTGTAATAAGTATCTAAATAATCTGCACCGGAGTCCAATCGGGTTTCAAACTGATCAGGATCGTTATTCACCAGGTTCTGAAAAGAAATTCTGGTGCCGGTAGCGTTTTTTACCGCCGTATAAGCAACTCTTCCAAAGGGGTCATATTTGGTAACCAGCCATTTTCCGCTACTGGTCAGTTCAGCATCACGGGTCATTACCGGCCTGTCGAGCCTGTCATAGACGATCTCTTCCCAGCCTTTTCCAGGAATTTTCTTTTTGATCAGCCGGTTTCTGTCGTCATACCGATACTGATAACACAATTCAGCCAGTTCGGTAGCATCAGGTTTGGCAGCATGAGGTTCCGCTTTCGGTGGTAATACATAGGTCAGGTTGCCATAGTGGTCATACACATAATAGGTGTCGTATGCAACACTGTTATTATAGGTTCTTTTTAACACCACCCTGCCTTGTTTGTCTTTAAACTCTTCGGTAGTTCTGTTGAGCCCGTCAATGGGTTTCCAGTTTTCATCTTTGGTGATGGTTTTATAGAGCTCGCCGGCAGCATAAAAGTCAGAGCTCCCGCCTCCGTTTAAGGTAGGGATATAGATTTTATCGGTACCGGAATACACCAGGGAAACCGTGTACAGTTTTACCTCAGTGGCGGTATTGGCCTGGCGATCGAACTTGATAGAATGCCCGTCGGAATGACCATTGCTGTCAAATGCAGTACCGGCCTTCCAGCTGGCCCCGGGAGCTGTTTGCTCCAGGACCCTGTTTAAGGGTGAAGGTTCAAAGAGTTTTTCCGAATAGGGATTAATGGTTGCTGTGGTCATCCCCGGAAAATCAGTATCGTATTTTGACTGATCATAATAGGTATTGGTAGCGTTTAGAGCATCACTTCTGAACCCGCCATCATTGCTTGCAGCGGTATAGGGCAGGTACTCTTTAGCTTGCCTGCCTAAAAAGTCGTATTCAATATGGGTGATGATGTCCTGAGACTGCCCCCCGGCTTTAACGCCAATTGTTTGAATGGGCCTTCCCAATCCGTCAAAATACTGTACGGAAACTATCTTTTCAGCGTCGGTAGCAGTTCCTTCCTGCCCGGAGATATATCCATTCAGGTATGAAGTGGTCACGATATAGTTTTGCGTCTGACTCGGTGTTTGAGCCATTCCTAAAATTGGAAATGCGAATAGGATGTAAATAAGATTTTTCATGGCCCTTATTAGTTTTTATAGTGGTATTGATTTTTGCTTAAAACCTTATTGTCTTTATCGGTAACCATTTCCAGCCTGTTAAAACTGTCATAATGATAATACACTGTTTGTCCGGATGGGTCCGTAATACTGGTCACACCAATTAGCGGGTCATAGGTGTAGGTGGTTACCAAAGCATCCGATAAGGCTGCAGTGTTTCTTAAGGTGGTCAGAGCATCCCTCAGGGCACCTTCATTACCACTACTTCCAATGGTTCTGTCGTTATCAGCATTTGACAGTGCCTGTAAGTTGGCTACCTGGCCTGATACTTCCGAATAAGTAGCGTTCTCTATCTTGGCAATAGGATACTGCTCATTGTATCCCCAGATATAAACAATCTTAGCCCCGTCTTTTTTACTTACTTCTTTAAGGTTGCCGTTGGTATCATAACTGTGGAAAACCACGCGGTCTTGTAAAACATTGCTGCTAGCATTGTAAGTCCCTTTTAAGGTTTGAACGTCTTTAGGCAGCACAATATCAGGATGCCATTCTTTATAATTGGTGCGTTGTACGGATTGAGATAAGACCGTTGCGCCGTCTTTAACGGTAGTCTCTACCTGGATGGGTTCAGAAATTCTATGCTGAACTTTTAATTCATTTATTGTAGGTAATTCAATATTTGAATCCAGATCATCATATCCTAAAGAGGTTATATCTGTAACATCATCAGGGTAATAGGTTTTGGTAATTATAGAATTTCCATTACTAGATTTCGTTACTTCTCTTGTAATTTGTTTATGTATATCATTATCGTAATAAAATGTTTTTTCTAAAGTAACTTCATCACTTAAAAAACTCTTTTCTATGGTTTTATTTAATTTTGTCCAATAGGAGGTAGCGGTATAAAATTTTGCCGAATAATCCGGAATGCCTTCTCCTGTTAAAAGATATTCGCCTACAGGTGGGTCACAGGCGTTATAATCTTCAAAAACATAGTAATATTTTCCATCACTGGTTTGTTTAACAACTCTTGTCGCACTGAATGTACGGCTCCCTTGATCGAAGTACATGCCATAGGCCAAATCACTTAAACTTCCATGCTTGCTATACAGATAATTTTTTTCTTCTAATTGTTTAAAGTGGTTATTCTCAATTGCATAATATCGTTCTTTTATAATCTTACCATTAAGCATTTTAGTTTTACTAAACTGAGAATACCTGTTTTCTTCCACATCATTATAAAAATCATAAATTGCAAGTCCATTGGGTTGAACTTCATTCTCTGAGTATCTCAATTCTGTTACATGAGAATATGCTACATTATATGGGCTTATTCTTGCCCGATTATTAGGAGATCTGTTATGAGAAGTAGTAGTGCAGTAATAAGTGCTAGGGCAAAAATTTCCAAGATTTACCAAAGAATAAGTGCGATTTGAAATGGTTTTATAAAAATCTAAATATTGATGATTTACTCCGGAAGAACTATTAATATTTAAAATATCCGCTACATTTGGCCTAAGACTATCAGACATAATATCATCATATATATACGCTTTTCTTGTAGCTACCTCTGTCTCTGAACCAAAGTCAGACATTGTTTTTATTCTTAACCCGCCGGTATATCCATTTGCTATCGCATCGTCCCCTTCTATTACTAAATCAGCACTTTTATTTATGCTCATTGTTACATTAGGATTGTTATTAAATAAGTATACATGATAAGCTCCGGGTTCTAAATAAGGAGCATAATCAATAATATTTCCTTGATAATCGTATCGTGTTCCCGATAAAACTTCATCTACAACACTAGTACCGCCTCCAACGTTATATACACCTCTTCGTACTATAGATGGATGACCATTATGTAAGTCTTCGCAATAATCTAAAGGAGTGCCAGTAGCACATTGATAAGGATCGTTTTCAGACCTGCAAGCCAAATCTTCTTCATTTAAAGTTTTATATATCACAAAAGATTGAGCTTGATTACCACCTGATGTTTCCTGTGGTTTTGAATTAACAATTCTTAAAGTAACTAAACCATTTAGCTCATCGGGCCTTATAATGAAAGAGCCTGTCTCATATTTTGGATTCGAAGGATTATCATCGCAAAAATTAGGGTAATAAGGATCGGTTTGTCCTAAATGTATCTGCGTACCAAAAGTTTCCGTTCGGGTATTATCTATTTCACTTGGAAAACTGTGAAGTTCGTATTCAAACTCCGTAAATCCTCCTGTAGGGTATGTTAATTTTTTAAGAGTACCTGTTTTACTCCCTTGTAAATTAGCATCTCTATTTGCTCCGGAAAGAGACGAATTGCTTAATTGTATTTCAGGTATTAAAGTACCATTGCTTTGCAAATTATAATAGCCCCAAAAATCTACTGACGTTGAATGTCTTTCAGGAACATCTTCAGGGGTAAAATAATCAAACTTATATTTTTTGTTTAAATTGTTACCAATAGACAGGCTATCTAATTTTAATCTAAGATATCTTTGGTCGTTTTGGTTGCTTGTATAAGCACTCATATCTCCAAAATAACTGTCGTTGTGAAATAAAAACGTGTTTATTTTGGAGTAATTATTGTAAACTTCTATCTTTTTGAGTGCTTTTTTGTTTTGGTAGTCTAAACGATCATTTTCTGCTAAGAAAAACTTTATATTTCCTCCTGTAAAAGTTATTTCCTCTAAATAAGAGGATAGAATTTTATATTCGTTTGTAGATAATGTTGATTGGTATTCACTTCTGGGCTTAATAACGGTTGTTTTACCTTGCTGACATGCGGTTTCTTCAGTGATAGTATTTGGTCCTTCTAATGATAAAAGTTCCGTTTCATGCCACGTTTTTGGAGAATAACTAAACGTAATAACCCTTTTTGTTTTAAAATCAAATATTCTGGTGAGCTTCCACCCGGAAATATACACATGGTTATATTCTAAATTCCTAGAAGGTTCAAACATTCTTGAAACAGTTCCGCTATACCAATTATGAGTAGTTTCTGTTTCACTTAATGTATACTTTATTCCTTCCGGGGTAGTAATTTCCCATCCTGAAATATTCGTTTCAGTACCGATATAATTAATTATTAAATTAGGGTGTTCTATGCATTTAGCTATTCGCGTTTCCCTATCAATAAATATGGTCCCTGAAAGGCCGTTTACTGAAAATGGATATACATCAGGTTGAAAATCAGCTTTCTTTTCGTTAAACTTATCCACCCATGTAAAGTACGATAGTAGATTATCCACATTGTCATGAAGAGCACCTTCATGAACACCATTTGATTTTGCATAATCTACAAAATCCAGAATCTCTTGAGAGTATGCGTTATAGGTTAAAGGCACATCGTCAGGAACTCCAAGAACTTTTCTGGTAACCATACCCCCGGAATTAAGATTCCAACCTAATCCTACCCAAGAAGAGATTTGATCTACTCTAATTCCCGAAGCATCATAACTTAATGTAATAGGCAATGTTATTTCTCCCGATTCTATTGTATAGATAGGAACAGAAACATTTGGTGTTCCCGTGTAGAGAGATATATTGGAATTTCGCCATATTTAATAAATGCTTCAGCTTCTGGTGAATTAGGTATTTTCACCAAATCATTAATTTTCGGGATACCATCCTGTGCGAAAAGAGAAAAAGAGATTAATAATTTAATATAGAGTATTTTTCTCATAATTAAAGTTGTTTAATAGTATGTGATTGAATCGTAATATCTATAGTTTTTAAATTGGTATTTATCGGAAAAACTCCAAATTTTCCAAGAATAGCAGCATTGCGAGAAACGAATACATAGGTTGGTAAATCCTGAGCGTATATTGTAGCACTAAATAATACCGCTAGAATTAGGAGGGAGGTGTTTTTCTTCATGAAATGATTTTGGTTTAGATTTGATCGACTAAAATAAAATTCCATCCTGTTTTTCAACCTTTACAATATTTTTTGAAAGAAATAGTAAAAAACAAGTCATTTATTTTACAGTTTAAAACTAAAAAAGTTTTTTTAAACACGTAGGGTTTTCCTTCATTTTTTTTGAGATAAAATGCAATTGACAAATTATTACTTTGCACACTGTTTTATCCTTAAGAGAATAAGCCTGTTATTTCAAAATAATCCGTGATTTTAAACCCTTTGGCAGAGGTTTTTTTAATGATATTTAGTACTTTTAAAAAAACAATTTATGAAAGCTTTTTACCTCCTCTTTTTAGGGGTTTTGTTGTATAACTGTACTGCTAAATCTGAAGATAAAAAAGAGATTGGCACCGCATTATTTACCAAAATTTCTTCTGAAAAATCCGGGGTGGTTTTTGAAAATAAAGTTCAGGAAGATCTGTACTTTAACTTCTTAAATTATTCATATATCTACAACGGGGGTGGCATAGCTGTCGGAGACATTAACAATGACGGGTTAGACGACCTGTATTTTACCTCCAATCAACAATCAAATAAGCTATATATAAACAAGGGAGATTTTCAATTCGAGGATATTACCGAAAAAGCCGGGGTTCAGGATATCGGAGGATGGTCAACCGGAGTTTCCATGATCGATATCAATCAGGACGGATGGTTGGATATTTATGTCTGTAAATCAGGATCGTTGCAGAATCCGGAGCTCAGGAAAAACAAATTGTTTATCAATCAGAAAAATAATTCTTTCCGGGAAGCTGCTGCAGATTACGGATTGGACGATCCCGGGTTTTCTACCCAGGCCTATTTTTTTGATTGCGATCTGGACGGAGACCTCGATATGTATCTGGTAAACCACCGGTCTGACTTTAACAATAATGTTTTTATTAATCCCACTATTCAAAATCAGTTAGTTCCGGAAATGTCCGATCAACTTTTTCGCAATGAATCGGGACGATATATCAATATCACCCACCAATCGGGGGTTGCCAATAAAGCCTGGGGGTTAAGCGCGTCTATAGGTGATTTTAATAACGACCGGCTGCCGGATATCTATGTAGCCAACGATTTTCTGGAACCTGATTTTTTATATATCAATCAGGGGGACGGAACTTTTAAAGATGAAATACGCACCTATTTCAATCATATCGCTATCAATAGTATGGGTTCCGATTATGCAGATATTAATAACGATCTCTTCCCGGATCTCGTAGTCCTTGATATGCTTGCGGAAGATCATAAACGGAGCAAAGAGAATATGGCTACCATGAGCACCGAAAATTTTCATAAAATGGTGGCTGCCGGATATCACCATCAATACATGGCCAACATGCTTCAGCTCAACAACGGGAACAATACCTTCAGCGAAATAGGTCAGCTTGCCGGTATTGCCAAAACCGATTGGAGCTGGGCACCACTCCTGGCTGATTTTGATAATGACGGCTGGAACGATCTCTTTGTGAGTAACGGTATAGAACACGATCTCTCCAATCAGGACTTCCGGACCCAAATGCGAAATAAAATCAGGAAACGCGAAAAGGTAACCCTGGAAGAAGCTATTGGAATGATGCCTTCAACAAAACTTAAGAATTACCTGTTTATTAATAACAGGCAGCTGGGTTTTTCCAAAACAAAAAAGAATTCCGGACTGGAGGAGGAAGTAAATTCCAACGGAGCTGCCTATGCCGATTTAGATAACGACGGAGATCTCGATCTTATCCTCAACAACCAATCGGCTAAAGCCGGAATCTACAAAAACAACAGCCGTAACAACTATCTGAAATTACGGTTAAAAGGCCCTGAAAAAAATATGGAAGGAATAGGTGCTACCGTTCAATTATTTACCGATAGCACATCGCAAACAAAACAGCAGTTTGTTAGCAGGGGATATCAATCATCGGTGAGTCATACCCTTATTTTTGGTGTTGGGAACTCTTTAAAAGTTGACAGTTTGAAAATTACCTGGGCCACAGGTGAATCTCAGATTCTTAAAAATGTATCTCCTAATCAAACACTGGAACTCGCTTTTCAGGATGCATATAAGCCTTCTGTTACCCGAAAAACAAAATCCGTATTTGAAATAATAGAGCCTGGGAGCCTGGGAATCGATTATCGGCATACCGCTAGTAAATTTAATGACTATTCCCGGCAATTGCTCCTCCCTCAAAAGCAATCTACCACCGATGCGGCCATTGCCGTTGCCGATGTGAATCTGGATGGACTGGATGACCTTTTTATTGGGAATAGCCTAAAGGCACCTGCTGCTCTTTATATCCAATTGCCGGATGGCACTTTTAAAAAATCCAATCTTTCCCTGCTTCAAAATGATGCGGTTTACAAAGATCAATCGGCTTTGTTTTTTGATGCGGATGGCGATAAAGATCCGGATCTCTATGTGGCAAGCGGAGGGTATGAGCTCCCGGAAAATGACGGGTTAATGCAGGACCGGCTCTATATAAATGACGGCCGTGGAAATTTTAAACGGAGCGATGCGGTTTCCGGTATATTAACATCTTCGAAAGCATTGGCTGCTGCTGATTTTGACAGCGACGGAGATCTCGATCTTTTTGTTGGGGGTGGTGTGGTTCCCGGAAAATATCCGCAGGCATACCCCTCTTATTTACTCGAAAACCGGCAAGGGGTTTTTCAAAAATCGCTGGCAGTTTCCCCTTCTGATTTTCAAAATAACGGCCTTATTAAAGATGCCGTTTTCTCGGATTACGATCAAGACGGAGATCCGGACCTTATAGTCGTGGGAGAATGGACTTCTGTACTCTTTTTTGAAAACAAAAACGGTTCTTTTGTTCAAAGGCATTTTTCCGGACTTGATAAAGTGAAAGGTTGGTTTCAAACAATCAAAGAAGTCGACCTGAATCTGGATGGAAAAACGGATTATCTGATCGGTAACTGGGGATGGAACAATAAATTTCACCCTACCCGGGAAAAGCCATTACATATTTTTGCCGACTACTTTGATAACAATACCTCTTTTGATATAGCACTGAGCAAAACCACAGACACAGGTCTTCTTCCGGTTCGCGGAAAAGAGTGTTCCTCTCAGCAAACCCCGTATTTAAACTATAAAATAAAGACCTATACACAGTTTGCCGATGCATCGATGGCCGAGATTTACGGGGAAGAAAAACTAAAAAATGCCCTGCACCTCACTGCCACCGATTTTTCTTCTTTGGCCTTAATAAATAGCGGAAATGGAAATTTCACCATACAATCTCTTCCGGTTCAGGCTCAGTTTAGCCCTACTCTTGATTTCCTAATAACCGATCTCGATCAGGACAACAGCCCGGAGATTATAGGTGTTGGAAATGTATATGATGCCGAGGTGGAAACCATTCGCTACGATGCCTCGAAGGGATATGTGCTGGAATGGGATAAAGAAAGAGGTATCCAACCGGTTAAAAACACAGGAGTTTTTAATAATGCCAATGCCAAGGCCATACGTCAAATACGGATAAAGGGAGCGCTTTACCTGATCATTTTAAATCATAACGATCGCCCATCCCTCTTAAAAATAAAAACTCCGTAGTGTACTGATTTTAATAAGTGTTCGTGGGATATATTCTTTCTTCCCTGTCGGCTTTTAAATTCCAGTGAATCCTGGCCCGGATTACTTTTGTTACGGGAGGCCTTTGAGAATACGGGACTTCCATTCTCTCGAATAGTAATCTGGCTCCTTCCCTACCCATATAATATCCATTCTGTACAACGGTAATGGTATTCCGAACCGCCCACTTTTTCAATTGGTTTCCATTGAAAACAACCATAGGGGTATTGTGATCGAAAGCATTGATCTCCCGGTTAAGCTGTATAGCCTTCCGCGCATTTTCTTCATTACTCGTTATAAGCACATCAAACGTAACCGATTGCAAAAAACTGCGTAAGAGCATATCATTTTCAGTAGATTCCAGTGTATGTACTTCTACGTTTCCGGTAGTATTTTTAAAAGCTTTTTCCATTCCCGCTTTTATTTCATCCGACAATGGATTTTCCTTTTCCAGCAGGCAGGCAAACCGGTATTTCCCGGCTTCCAGAAGTTCACCGGTAATATAATGACTGCAATCCGCTATATTAGAAATCACCCTGTCTGACATTACATCATTAACCGTGCGGTCCAGTACAACGAGTGCTTCTCCTTTTTTCTGTATTTGGAATAAATGGTCGAATATTTTGCTTTCCAATGTTTCCAGCGCCGGACAAATAAGCCATCCATCAACACTGCCGTCACTTAACAAACGGACATAATCTGCTTCTTTCTTATACAACTCACTGCTGGTGTATACCATCACTCTGTATTGTTGCTTGGTTGCTTCATACGTAATTCCTTCCAGCATATTTGCATACAGCAGATTCCCCAATTCCGGAACAATTATTCCCAAAGTCCTGGTTCGCTTGCTTCGAAGGCTATATGCCGATCCATTAGGCCGATAATCATAGATATCGGCAATTTCCTTAACTCTGATCTTTGTTTTATTACTAATCTCAGTGCTATTATTGAGTGCTTTAGACACTGTTGAAGTAGAAAGTCCGAGCACGTTTGCCAGGTCTTTTAAGGTCACACTCGTATTCATAAATTCCGGTTTAGAGTGATTCGGCGAATTGCAAAAGGCTTTCCATGTCCTTAACAATTACCAGTTCTGTATCGGCATAGGGCTTCCTTAATTGCTTTAACCCGCTTTTTAATTTCACATATGCATCCTTTCCCACTTTTTCTCCTTCGAGAATTTGCATGAGTATCTCGGAAACCAAAGATACGTTTTCCGATAGCGGTTTGAGTTCTTTTAAAATGGGATTCAACCTCAGCTGGTCAAATTTCTTTTTGTTTTGTGACCATTTTTTAAGGAATTTTAGAATTTCTTTCTTACTCCTTTCATCTCCGTTTTCAATAAACCCTCCGGTCGCTTTTTGAAATGCTCCGGCATCCGGTGCATCCGCAGTACAGGCATCGGCAAACAAAGTAAAGGGAGCATAAGATTGATACTCGATTCCGCCCTTATTTCTCGTATAGCCCTTCAGCGGTTCACAAACCCCTGTCAAATCGATTAATGCATCCAGCTTCTGGTTGTTGGTAATATTCCTTAAAATAATATTTCGGTAACTTTTATGTGTAATCCCCAGCTCTTCCAGTCTGAAACTAAGTGTTTCCAACCTCATATACAGGCTCTCCAAATCGGTAACTTCTCTCGGTGACCAAAACCTTTCGGCTATGGCTGCGGTTCTGGGCCAAATTCTGGAATCAATGGTCAGCGGAGTAATCAATTCTCCCCACATGGTGGCTTCCCCTCCCAAAACGGCTTTCTTTTGCTTATCGGTAAGGTCTATATCGGGCATCGGATCTACGAGGTAATGAGAGGCAACCGGGTACATTAAATCAATATAATACCCGTTTGAGAGTACCGTTTTATATCCGTTCTTTACCGCATTTACCAGTGATTGTTTAGCCGGTAATCCTTCATTAACGCCACGCCATGAATGAATAATAGCCGATTGGGGCATACCGGGAGTCATAATTTCCTCCCATCCCATTAATTTTTTACCGTGCTTATTTAGTATTTTTTCGAGCCTGATATTAAAATAGGTCTGCAGGTCGTGATTTGATTTTAGGTGATTATCCTTCATAAATTCCTGGATAGCACTGTTTTCATCCCAGTGTTTTCCTTCGTTTTCATCACCGCCAATATGAAAGTATTCGCCAGGGAACAAAGAAGCCATTTCACCAAAAATATCTTCCATTAAAACATAGGTATCCGGATTAATAGGATTCAGGGTAGGATGGAAAATCCCGGCATTGCGTTCTATAGTGTACGTTGCTTTTTTACTGGCCAGTTCCGGATAAGCCGTAAGAATCGCCGTTGCGTGCCCCGGAACATCAATTTCCGGAACAACGGTAATACCCCGATCCGATGCATATGCCACGATCTCTCGAATTTGTTCCTGCGTATAAAACAATCCGTCGGAACCTAACTCCGTAAGCCTGGGGTGTGTTTTTATCTCCACACGAAATCCCTGATCATCCGATAAATGCCAGTGAAAAACATTAAGCTTAACGGCAGCCATGGCATCCAGGTTTCGCTTTAATACATCCACAGGCTGGTAGTGTCTGGCTACATCTATCATCAGACCACGCCAGGGGAACCTCGGTTTATCCTGGATAGAAACTGCCGGAAAAAAAAAGCTCTTATCGTCATACTCCAGGAGTTGGAGCAATGTTTCCAATCCTCTTAAAGCCCCTATATCGGTAACTGCCTGTAACGTAATACTATCTTTATAAACATTCAGATTATACGATTCATCTTCATCAATAGAAGTACTACCTGGTCGCTCTATGATAATTGTCAAGGAGGCGTTATCCTTAAATGGAGTTTCCCTCTGAATAAGACCTTGTTCAAAAAACATTCCGGTTCGTTGGTCTAAACGTCTTAAAAAACGATTCGCCCCTTTATAAAGGCGATCGTTAAACTTTCCCGATATTCCCAGATTAAACGCTTTATCAATCTTGTAAACTCCTTCTTTCTTTACGATTTTTTCAGGCCATGGAAGTAGCTTTAATTCAGGTTCCGTTCTGTTCTGCGCATACCCCCCTAAAACGGTAAACAAGCACAATATGACAATAAATATCCGCTTCAAATCTTTCATTTATTCAAAAATAATACCGTTTAAAGGCTTCCATAGCCGCATAATCAGCCAGGCCTAATGCGTGATATTTTTTTGCCGTATTCCTGTTGCGCTCTTCCGCTCTCATCCAGAATTCACGGGAATCATCTCCCTGAAACATCACACCATCTTTTTGCGACTGGTGATAAAAAATAGCCCTCCGTTTTTTTAATACCTGATCCGGGCTCATGGGGACGGCCATTTCTATTTCATGAACTTCCCATTCGTGCCAGGCCCCCCGGTACATCCACACCCAGCAGTCTTTCATAAAGTGCTCTGCTTTTAATAGCTCCAGTGCTTCAAAAAGAGCTTCCAGGCATACTTTATGCGTACCGTGCGGATCGGCAAGGTCTCCCGCCGCATAAATCTGATGCGGTTTAATATCTTTAATCAGGTTGCAAAGAATTCCGATATCCTGAGCCGTTAATCTGTTTTTTTTAATCGTTCCCGTTTCATAAAAGGGCATATCCAAAAAATGAACCTGACTATCCTTAAGGCCCAAATACCTGGTAGCTGCATACGATTCGCTTCTTCGTATCAATCCTTTTAATCTTCTAACCTTGGATGAATCGACCGTGTTTTCTTTTTTAGCACGTAAATCCTGAACTATTTTACTCGCTTCATCGGTGTTCAGGGAAAGGCTTTCCGCTATTTCGGCAAATTTTAGGGCTTCTTTATCGGAAACGGCAATATTTCCTGAGGTCTGATAAGCTACATGTACCTCATGCCCCTGTTCGATAAGCCTGTCAAAGGTTCCTCCCATCGATATTACATCATCATCCGGATGCGGGCTGAATATAATTACTCTTTTTTTAGCCGGGGTAGCTCTTTCCGGGCGATGGCTATCATCGGCATTCGGTTTACCTCCGGGCCATCCGGTAATGGTATGCTGCAGTTTATTAAACATTTTGATATTCAAGTCGTAAGAAGAACCTTCCTGGGTAAGTAAACCGGACATCCCATTGTCATTATAATCTTTATCGGTGAGGCTTAAAATAGATTTCCCGGTTACCTGACAAAGCCATACAATGGCCTTACTTTTAAGTTCCTCCGTCCAAACACAAGGTCCTACCAGCCAGGGCGTTTTATTTCTCGTAAGCTCAGATCCGGCTTCCGTATCCAGAACAAAAGTAGTATTCGGATGCCCTTGTAAATAGGTAGCAGGTACCTGTGACGACACCTCTCCTTCAATGGTTTTTTTAAGAATTTCGGCTTTGTGCTGGCCCCAGCCTAATAGCACGATTCTCCTGGCTCCTTTTACTGTGGCTATTCCCATGGTAATTGCCTTTCTCGGCACATTTTCCAGGCCCAGAAATGCGGGAGCAGCATCTACACGGGTTATATGATCCAGTGTAATGGCCCGGGTTCCCGAGTTATAATGCGATCCCGGTTCATTAAACCCTATATGGCCGGTTCTTCCAATTCCCAATAACTGAAAATCCAGTCCTCCGGCTTCTTTTATTTTCATTTCATAATCAATACAATATTGATAGAGATCTTCTGCATTTACTTTTCCATTCGGAATATGAACATTTTCCGGTAAGATATCTATATGGTTAAAAAGGTGCTCATGCATGAAATAAAAATAACTCTGCAGGTTATTTTTATCCATAGGATAGTATTCATCCAGATTGAAGGTAATTACATTGGCAAAACTCAGGCCCTCTTCCTTGTGCATTCTAACCAGTTCTTCGTATACTTTTATAGGAGAAGACCCTGTTGCCAGGCCCAACACACAATGCTGATCATTTTGTTGCTTAACTCTTATTAATCCTGCAATTTCATGAGCTACAATTACGGAGGCCACATAGGAGGAATCAAAAATTACATTGTGAATTTTTTCGAAACGTGTTTCTTCAAACTTCCCGGGTTCTCTGTAGGTAATATTTCTATAATCAGATACAACGTTTTGCATTTTAAGACAGGGTATTTTGTTTTTAATTCTTATTAGTTGTAACAAACGGGAAGCTAGCTCTTCCCGTTTGTTTGCATCCAATTCGGCTTTCGCCAAAATCAATAATAAATGAGAGCAGTTATTATTCGTGTTAACACTTAAAAGTTTGGTCCTCCCGTATCCCACCATAAGCGGGTTCCGCCATTATCTGCCCCGCCTAGCAATGTTTTTGCCTGATCTACACCCATTGGATTCGCATTTCTTTCACTCGCCGGAAATGGGAGTCTCCTTACCTGAATATTTGAATCTATGGTTCCGCCACTATTGTTAGCAACAGATGGGAATAATTTTGGATATCCTGTTCTTCTAAACTCACTCCAGGCTTCCTGTCCGTCGGGATACATTGCAATCCATTTTTGAGTGATTATTTTTTCCAGTTTGGTTTCATTATTATCTGCCTCATTCCATGCAATGGTAACATCAGTCAACGCAGCAATATTATTAGATGCATTAACCGGATCAACATAATCTGCCTGTGTTGAGGTTTCATCTGCTACATATTCTGCAGCACCTCCAGCACCATATTGATCAAATGAGGTAAATATTCCTAATTCATAATTTGCCTGGGCACTTCCTGCTCCAACCCAATTTCTTAATGCTGCTTCGGCTTTCAAAAAATAAGCTTCGGCGGCAGTCATTAGCTGAATAGATTTTATTTCATTACTGCTTCCACTTATATACGCATCTCCAAGCCTTGAAAAAATTTCATAATCAGCTTTTTGGTCTAATTCAGTGGCATAATTTGGTAATAACGGCATTCCCCCTCTAAGCCCTTTTAATTCACCCGGAACAACGACGGATTCTTCAAAGAAAACATTTCCCCTCGGGTCATCATAACCTACCAAGATTGATTCCATTGATGCTCCCATGCGAACATCATTCCAGCTGGAATTAAAGACCGTTAGTGGATGAGTCCTTTCTCCTTTGATAACAAAATTATCGCTTTGTACCCCAAGCAGACCTCCTTCATGAGCCAACGCCTTTTCGCCTTCTGATTTAGCTTTTACCGGATCGATTTTCGAAATACGTATTGCTAATCGTAGTCGTAATGTATTGGCAAATTTTATCCATTGGGCAAAATCTCCGCCATAAACCAAATCGAAGGCCGAAAATTGCTTATTTGTCACATCTGATGATAAGGTATTTACAGCAAAATCAAGTTCCTGAAAAAATTGATTGTATACCTCCTCTTGAGAATCATACTCCTGAAATTCAGCATCCTCAATCCCAAATTTAGAATATATTATGGGGCCATATACATCTGTAACTCTATGCATAGCCTCAACCTTAAGAATCAAAGCTACCGCATACATTAGAGGAAACTCCTGTTCGGCCCTATCCTTAATGATATTAACATTATTCATTGTTCCAGAAGATGAGTAAGGTACATCCCATGGAAATTGATCCCAAAAATCTATAAAGGCGTAATTAGTAGTATTTACACCACCAACAAAAGGTCGTGGAGGAGCCATATAACCACAATAAGTATCTGCGTTTAGATTATGTTGTAATTGGGTATGCCATGCGGGATCATATCTGTAAATATTTAAAAAGATCGGTTTAAACGGTCCTCCTATATTTAAAAAATCGGCTTCACTTTGTTCTTCGGTTAACCCATTCGGGTCCTTATTCAATTCTTCAAAATCCTCAGTACAGGAAACAACTGTGACCGCTATTGCGAGAATTGAAACTAAAAATAATTTATTAATGATATTTTTCATGATCTTTCAATTTTTTTAAAATGATAATCCCAGGTTCAATCCAATACTTCTAGTCGATGGTAAACCAAAAACGTCTACACCCTGTAGACCATTGCCCGTACTCAACGTTACATTAGGGTCATAAGGAGCATCTTTAGTAAAAAAGAAAAGGTTTCTCCCAATCAGTGATAAGTTAACCGAATTAAAAAAGGATTCTTCTCCTAGACCAAAATCATACCCCAGGGAAAATTCGGCCAGACGAACGTTTGTAGCATCATAAACGTACTCTCCGGTAAATCCATTCCTTCCACCAATTTTACTAAAGTATTCTTTTGCATCAATTGTAGTTTCCGAATTACTTGCTTCATCAAAAATAGAAACACTTCCTGTTCTGTTTGTATTTCCTAATTGATCTACAATTGCTTCTGTCATACTCATCACTTTACCACCAAATTTGCCATCAATCAGGATATTGATGGTAAAATTTTTAAATGAAAATGTATTATTCCAACCTATTGAAAAATCAGGGTTAGGATTTCCTAAAAAATCGAGTCCATTTGGTAACGTTTCACGTCCGCTTCCATCTATAATTGGATCTGCCTGGACAAAATTTCCCGAAGCATCCCGAATTGGTAATCCATTTGGATTTCGTTTTAGTTTTTTGCCGTATATATCTCCAAATTCTCCTCCTTCTATAATATATAAACCATATGAATTAACTCCAGGGTCTGTTAATTCTATAGAACCATCTAATCTCGGGTCTAATTCCAAAATTTCATTCTTATTACTAGCAAAGTTTAGAGAAGTATTCCATACAAACTGATCTTTTTGAACTGGAATAGCATACATTGATACTTCTATACCACTATTTTGAAAATCACCTGCATTAACCGAAGCATTATCACTTGTAATAGATCCACGGGTAACTTTTTCACCTTTAATTATCATGAATTGATCAATTGTATTGGTCTTATAATATCCAATATCAATACCAAAACGATTGTTTAGAAACTTCCAATCAGTCCCTATTTCAAATGACTTCTGTTTTTCAGGTTTTAACTCTTTTAAGGGGAGTGTTTTTGGCGGTATAATTCCTCCTTCTCCTGTTTCAATTGTAAACTGGGGATTATTGGCAAAACTTTGAATATCATTCCCTACTTCTGCATAAGAAACTCTTACTTTAGCAAACGATACACTTTCAGGCATTTCAAAAAGTTCAGTTAAAATCCCGGTAATACCAATAGAAGGATAAAAGAATGATTTAGAAACTGTTGATGACCAATCATTTCTAGCTGTTAAATCTAAATATATTTTTTCCTTATACCCTAAGGTTGTACTGGCAAAAATTGATTGTATCTCCTTATCCTCAGCCTGGGTTTGCAAAACTCTGATACCCGTATTAGACAAGAAATTTGAAAGTGTGAATATATTGGGAACTTGTAAACCTCCTGATACTCCTGAATCCAATAATTTTGCCCTACCAGAATCTAGTTTATTGATACTTGTTCCAATGTTTGCAGTTAGTTGTAAATCTTCTGTTAAATTATTATTTATAGTGGCAATCAAATCTCCGTACAACTGAACATCCTCCACATCATTCATTAAAAAGCGCCCCGTTGTGGCAGCCAATGTCCCATTGGTTGTAGCATACATTCTTCGTTCAAACTTATAGAAATTTTTGTCATAGCTACCCCTGGTCTGTAGTGTTAACCAATCGTTTACCTTATAACTTAACGCTAATGATATTACTCCTTTCTGGTTCGTATCTTCACTAGCATTTCTATTTAGTATCCAATAAGGATTTTGTTCAACGTCACTGGTAGGCCTAAACCATCTTTGAGTCATGAGATTCCTAGTGGGGTCAAATTCTTCAAACACTTTATAATCGGCCAAGGTTTCAGTATCTGACTGGAAAGCATAAGCCCCACGTAAAGGGTTAAAATACAATGCGGAAACAGGTTTATTATCAATACTCTGTGTTGACAATAGGACATTTGCATCAACAGTAAATCTATCATTAAACAGTTTAGCTGTTTCCTTAACATTTAATGTATGCTTCTTAACATCATGTGTTGGTATTACTCCAGATGCTTGTGTATTGGCATAAGAGAAATAAGTCTGGGCATTTTCTGAACCACCAGAGACGGAAACCGAGTTTATTAACGTACTTCCTGTCTCAAAAAAAGAGTCCACATTCTTTTCTGTTTTTTCATCAAAATCAATTTGATATGCCACGTCTTCAATTGTTAAGTTTGAAGAAGCATTGACTCTAAAAGTTCCAGCTTTACCTTTTTTAGTTGTAATTAAGATTACACCATTTGAACCTTGACTACCATATAATGATGATGCAGAAGCTCCCTTTAAAACTGTAATACTTTCAATATCATCAGGATTAATTAGTGAAAGGGCATCTCCGCCATCTCTATTTCCTGCATTTTCTATGCTTCCAAATGTACTATTGGGCTGGATTGGAGTTGTATTTAACAATGGAATTCCATCAATTACATACAATGGCTGGTTATTTCTAGTTGATGTATTTCCTCTTAAGGTAACTTTTACCGAACCTCCCACACCAGAAGAGCTTCTATTTATAACAAGACCCGACACTTTACCAGACAGGCTATTTATAGGGTTTGCATCTTTTACCTTGGTTAACTCATCTGCTTTCACATCCTGTGCGGCGTAAGTCAATGATTTTCTGGCTTTTTTAATTCCCAAAGCAGTTACTACAACTTCTTTTAGTTGTTGCGCATCTTCTTCAAGGGTAACATTGATCTGATTTGAAGTTCCTACGGTTACTTCTCTTGTAGTCATCCCTATATAGGAAAAGCTTAATTCCTGCCCCGTTTGAGCGGTAATGGTATAATTCCCGTCAAAATCGGTTTGCGTACCATTGGTAGTACCCGAAACCAATACGTTTACTCCAGGTAAGGGGGTTCCTGCATTGTCGGTTACGGTACCTTTGATTTCTTTTTCCTGCGCTATCATGACTACGGACCACGTAAGCATCGATAAAAGGAAAAATAGTTTTTTGTGTTTCATAATTTATATGGTATTGGTCATTTTATTCAAGGTCTAAAGTATTTTTTTAAAATTCTCTATCGAAATAAAATATCTGAACTACAGCGTTTCACATCTAAACAACCACGAACTGTCGACCAATGATTCCTCTAATTAAAGAATTGATTATTTTATTGTTAATTAATTATTATATCCTTAAAATTGCTGTAACATTTTTACAGAAACAGCCGGATTTTTTTACGCTAATAAAGCCTCTAAAATTTTGTTTTACAATAAGATAACACCAACAATACCTTTTAAATACCACCTTATTTTTTGGTTGGGTTATTTTAGTTTTAACGTGATTCGATGGGGTAGTTTTTTTGGAGATTACTGGTATTCCATAAAATCGAACCTGGTAGAATTTCCCATTCATATTGCGGTTGTTTATATCAATATTTATTACCTGATCCCCAGATTTATTTTAAGGAAAAAGTACTGGACCTATCTGTGGTATCTGATTCTTATTTTAGTGCTGGTGTATTTAGTCAGAACCGGACTTAATTACCTGTTGGTTACCAAAGATATCTGGCCGGAAGCGGAAAATCACGGTAAATTTTTAGAACTCAATCACGTTATTGCAGTAATCCTGGGAGAATTGTATGTAATAGGTTTTGTAACCGCTATTAAATTATTGGTGGACTGGAGTATTGAAAAAAAGCGAAATGAAGAACTGGCCCAGCTACAGTTACGTACCGAATTAAAATTCCTTCGTACGCAAATCCAGCCTCATTTTTTCTTTAATACACTTAATAATCTGTATGCCCTTACCCTGGAAAAATCAAATAATGCCCCGCTACTGGTCCTTAAGCTATCGGATATGATGCAGTACGTGCTCTATGAAGTAAACGATTCAAAAGTATCCTTACTGGAAGAGATCAATCATATAAACAACTATATCGATATAGAACGAATTCGCTTTAAAGATCATATTGATGTAAAGATGAATATAACCGGGAATCTTGACGATATTGAAGTGCCGCCACTACTGTTTCTTCCCTTTATAGAAAATTGTTTTAAGCACGGTTTAATCGATAACGATGTTATTAAAATTGACATCGATTTTACCCTGACCGAGCTTGATTACCTTGAATTCAAGGTCAGTAATTCGTTTAACCCGGAGATCAAAAAAATACAACAAGGGAGAAACGGAATTGGTATTACCAATGCACGAAGACGGCTTAAGCTCCTGTACTACAACAACTTTGCCCTGGATAATCAAATCGAAGCCAACTGGTATCATTTATTTTTAAAAATCCCGGTTTCATGAAAATAAAATGTATTCTCATAGACGACGAACCGCTGGCGATCGATGTTCTTAAAAACCATCTTAAAAACTTCGATCGATTTGATGTAGTAGCCACTTTTAACAATCCGGTTAAGGCTTACATTGCACTGGAGCAGGATAAAATAGATGTTATCTTTCTCGATATCAATATGCCGCAAATGAGTGGTTTTGAATTTATAAAGCACCTGAACTACAAACCGCTTATAGTTATTACCACAGCCTACCGGGAATATGCAGTTAAAAGTTTTGAGTTGGACGTGCTGGATTATCTTGTAAAACCCATTCCCATGCATCGGTTTCTTAAAACCGTGAATAAAATTTACCAGCAGGTATATGTACAAAACCTCAGTACCGACAGCGGCCTGGCTCAGGAGCCTCATATGTTTTTAAAAGTAAATAAGAAACTGGTAAAGGTTAACCTCAACGATATTCTTATTGTGGAAAGTTTAAAAGACTATGTAAAAGTGGTCACCAAAGCCGGTGATCATGTGGTACACACATCCCTCTCCGGTTTTACCGAAGAATTACCACTCACTAATTTTATCCGGGTACATCGCAGTTATACCATTGCCATAAACAAGGTAGAAGCCGTGGAAGGGAATACTATTGAAATAGCAGGCCGTAAAATTCCCATTGGCAGAAATTATCTCAAGATTACAAAAGAACGCATTTTAAATACTGAAGACGAAAACTAACACAAACAATTATGGTTGAACTCTCTACATTCGATTATACACTGATCATTTTATTTTTTTCCATCACCTTGTTTATCGGTGTGTGGGTTTCCAAACAATCCGGAAAAAATTCAACCGAATATTTTCTTTCCGGAAGAAGTATGCCCTGGTGGTTGCTGGGACTATCTATGGTGGCAACCACCTTTTCAACAGACACTCCGAATTTTGTAACCAATGTGGTTCGCTTAAACGGTGTTTCAGGAAACTGGGAATGGTGGGCCTTTTTAATTACGGGTTTATTAACCGTTTTTGTCTATGCCAAACTCTGGCGTAAATCGGAAGTAAGTACAGATATTGAATTTTACGAATTGAGATACGGTGGGGGCCCTGCAAAATTTTTAAGAAAGTTCAGAGCCGTTTATTTAGGCGTTATTTTTAATATCCTGGCTATGTCGGGTGTTACCTTAGCTGCTATTAAGATAGGAGGAATTATGTTGGGGCTGGAGCCCTGGCAAACCGTGATCAGTGCAGGCTTAATTACGGTTATCTTCAGTGCCATAGGAGGGTTTAAAGGGGTTGTTTATACCGATTTTATTCTCTTTTTCGTGGCCATGGCAGGAGCCATAGGTGCTGCCTATTATCTGGTTAATCTGCCGGAAGTAGGAGGGATTTCTTCTCTGATCAGTAATGAACATGTAGCTGATAAGCTTGCCATTTTACCCGATTTTAATAATAAAGAAGCCCTGATAACGCTCCTTGTAATTCCTTTGGCTGTACAATGGTGGAGCTCCTGGTTTCCGGGATCAGAGCCGGGTGGTGGTGGATATATTGCCCAAAGAATGCTTGCCGCTAAAAATGAAAATCATGCAATCGGGGCTACCTTTTTCTTTAATATCATGCATTATGCTTTACGCCCCTGGCCCTGGATTCTTGTGGCTTTGGCTTCACTGGTTGTTTTTCCGGATATCGCAAGTATTCATGAAGCCTTTCCTAATATCTCAGAAGATAAATTAGGACATGACCTGGCGTATTCGGCCATGCTCACCAAATTACCCAGTGGTTTATTGGGGCTTGTTTTAGCATCGTTGGTAGCTGCCTATATGAGTACGATATCAACTCACTTAAACTGGGGGTCTTCCTATATAGTCAATGATTTTTACAAACAACAGATCAATCCCGGAGCTTCCGAAAAAAAGCTGGTTTTTATAGGTCGGGTATCTACCGTATTACTCATGGTTTTCAGTGCCCTTTTTGCACTGGTACTCAAAGATGCCAAACAATTGTTCGATATTATTATCATGTTCGGTGCAGGAACCGGGCTTATTTTTATTCTTCGCTGGTTTTGGTGGCGGATTAATGCCTGGAGTGAAATTGCGGCTATGTTTTCATCGGGAATTGTAACCCTTATATTAAAATTAACCGCCGTAGGAACTTTTTTATTCGGCGGGAAAAAAGAAATTATCACTGAGGGTATTACCAAGGAAGTACTCGTAGAGGGTGTATTTAACGGTTATTATCAATTGCCTTTTGCCGTATTTCTTACCACAGCAATTTGGCTTATAATAACCTATGCCACCAAGCCTGAAAACAAAGAAGTACTTCACCGGTTTTACAAAAAAACACAACCGGGCGGTCCCGGATGGGCAAAGGTGATTAATGAGGCTGAACAAGACAATATAAAATTGCAGGATCGCGATGAAGGGTGGAGCGTACCTTCAGGCATTGTTGCCATGCTCCTGGGTTGTGTTCTTATTTACAGTGTTATGTTCGCAACGGGATACTGGATCTACGGAAATTATTCAAAAGCCGCACTTATCACAGTTCTTGCCTTAATTGCCGGCTTTTTACTAACTCGTATATGGAAAAAAATCCGGGCTAAAATCCTTTAACCGTGGAAACAAAAAAGAGAATTCGATCGGTCGACCTGCTACGGGGTGTTGCTATCGCAGCCATGATTCTGGTAAATACTCCCGGGAGCTGGGAGTATGTATACCCGCCCCTTTTACACGCCTCATGGCACGGCCTTACACCAACCGATCTTATTTTTCCTTTTTTTCTCTTCATCGTGGGCATTTCCATTTTTTTTGCATATCAACATAAACCCAATAACCGGGCAGCATATAAAAAAATAGGAGTACGTGCCCTTAAGCTCATCGCCCTGGGTATATTTCTCAACTGGTTTTTACCCTATATTCCCTTCCTTAAAGATTTTGATACTCTGCGTCTGCCGGGTGTTCTGCAACGTATTGGGGTTGTCTTTTTAATTTCAGCCATACTCTTCCTCAATGTGAGCAGAAAAATGCTGGTAATAATAGCCCTCATCATTCTAATTCTATATTGGATCTTTTTAGGATTTGTTCCGTTTCCGGATGGAACACTTCCCGCTTTTGAACGAGCTTCCAATAACTGGGCCCTGCATATCGATTCGCAACTTTTAGGCGCTCATATGTGGAAACCGGATTATGACCCTGAAGGTTTAGTAAGCACCTTCCCGGCTATAGTTAGTTGTATTTCCGGAATCCTTATCGGAACCATTTTGGGATCCGACCGCCCAAAAAAAACTTTCTTACTGGCATCGGCTGGGATGTTATTGCTTGCCATCGGGTACTTATGGAGTATTTGGTTTCCCCTGAACAAGGCCCTGTGGAGTAGTAGTTTTGTATTGGTAACTTCCGGATGGGCTACCCTTATCCTCACTTTGATTTATTATCTCACCGATGTAAAAAAGTTAAAATTTGGTAGCGTTTTTATCCATGTTGGAATGAATGCCATTGTTATTTACTTCTTATCCAGTTTTATCACGAAAATCTTTTATCTGGTAAATATATCCGAATCCCAAACTATTCACGGCTGGCTTTATCAAACCTTTTTTACTTCGATGATGGGAGAAAATAAAATAGCTTCTTTACTCTATGCAGTAACGGTAACCGGATGCTATGTGCTTCTGGCTTATATCTTATATAGAAAAAAAATATTTATCAAGGTGTAACTTCTATAATAATCATTATGAAACCTGTAAATGAAAAACAAATTCATTTCTTTAGGGAAGAGGGGTACCTGGTTATCCGCGATCTACTCACCCCTGCTGAGGTGGATTATTACAAACGCCTATACGACGATTTTTTGAGTAATACCATAGACGCTTCCGCCTACCGATCGGATCTTTCAGGAGATGACACTTCACAAAAGGAAAAGATCACTCAGATCATGGTTCCGTCCCGGGTATTCCCGGAGCTTCTATCGGGGCCTATCCATCAAAAAACACATCAAATAGCCCGGTTGTTATTGGGTGATGATATGGAACTGGATTTTGATATGCTCATCAATAAAGCCCCGTACACCAATGCTCCCACTCCCTGGCATCAGGATGCAGCCTACTGGATCGACATGCCCGATAAGCGCGCTCTAAGTTGTTGGGTAGCCATAGATCCGGCGTTTAAAGAAAACGGTTGTATGTGGTATGTTCCAAAATCTCATATGGGTGTTGTTCGCCCTCATAAACAAATTGGAAACAAAGGAGCACTTTGTTGTGAAGCCAGTGAAGAAGAAGCTCAATGTATTCCCTTAGAACCCGGTTCCTGTGTTTTACACCATGGGTACACACTGCACTATAGCCGGGGTAATAATACCGGTCAACACCGCAGGGCATTAATCACTAACTTCCGTCCAAAAGATATGATTGCTCTTGAACGCAAGCAGGGGTATGACCATACGGGAGAGAGAAACGCACAAAACAAGTCTTTATGAGTCGAACTATTCGCTGGGGAATTATCGGATGCGGGAAGGTCACCGAAGTAAAAAGCGGACCCGCATATCAGCAGATAGACGGTTTTAAAATTGTAGCTGTTATGCGCAGAAATAAAGACCTCGCTAAAGATTATGCAAAAAGGCACGGTATAAGAAAATATTATAACAATGCGGAGGCACTTATTTTAGACAAAGAAGTCGATGCCGTTTACATTGCTACTCCACCTGACAGCCACCTCGAGTATGCCCTTAAAGTGGCCGCTGCCGGAAAAATTTGTTGTATAGAAAAACCTATGGCACCCTCGTATTATGAATGTACAACTATTAATGAGGCCTTTACAAATAAAAATATCCCGTTATTTATTGCCTATTACCGCCGATCACTGCCCCGGTTTAACAAGGTAAAGGATCTCCTGGAGTCCGGAGTAATTGGGGTTTCACGGCATGTACATTGGCAACTTATAAAGCCTCCTTATCACTGGGATCTCTCTAACGGATATACCTGGCGTACCGATCCGAAAATAGCGTACGGGGGATATTTTGATGACCTGGCCTGTCATGGGATCAACTTATTTATTCAATGGTTCGGGCCTGTTAAAAGTGCCTCAGGTACAGCAATAAACCAACAGGGGCTTTATAAAGCTAAAGATGCTGTTGCCGGAAACTGGGTACATGAAAATGGTGTTGTCGGATCGGGTTTATGGAATTTCGGAACCCAAACACGAAAAGATGAAGTAGTTATTTACGGGTCAAAAGGGAAGCTTGTCTTTTCCATTTTTGAAGATGTTCCCATTCAGTGCTATACAGAAGACAGGGAAGATGAGTTTTATATTGAGAACCCGGAACATATTCAATATTATCATGTAAAGAGTATGAAGGATCACCTCAACGGGATACAGATACATCCCTCTATGGGCGAAGCGGGAGTACATACGGCCTGGGTTATGGATAAAATACTTGGTCGTCTACTCTAATACCGTTTTTATAACCTCCTGCATAACCGGTAATTCTTTCCTGGCCAATTCGGTAAAATAAAACAGGTTACGGCATCTATCCAGATTCTGATCGTCATAGGCGGTTTTGTAATGCACATCGTTGTTCAGATAATCGGTAAGCGCACGCAGGCCATGTATAAAAGGCATTAAAACAGCACCTAATGCCAGCGTTCTTTTTTCAGATCCGGACAGGAACGTTCCGTGTATTGCCAATCCATCTACAAAGGCCTTAAAAAAGTCGGTTCGGAATACTATTTTGGAATGATCGGTTTCTTCCTCACCGGCGGGATTCGCAACCGTGCGTAAAGCATCTCCAAAATCATATAAAAAATAACCCGGCATAATAGTATCCAGGTCTATAAGGCATAATGCTTTCCCTTCTTTATTAAATAAAATATTATTGAGTTTGGTATCGTTATGACAAATCCGTAATGGCAAATCTGTCCTGTAAAATTCATTAAAAAAGGGAAATAGGGTCATTGCATACCCTATATCAGAAACCGCCTTACTTCTCCGCGTTGCCGACCCGTGCTCAAGAGCGGCACCAAATTGCTTGATCCGATATTTAAGATCGTGAAAGCGCGGTAGCGTTTCCTTATAATTTCCGATATTTTGATCTTTTAAAAGCTTGTGAAAAAGCCCGATGATCTTTCCGGTTTCAAAGGCCACTGTTTTATTCGGCGCATTGTTATGAGCAACACTATCGGGCACATAACTCATAAGCCTCCAATACGAAGATTCCTCCTTTACAAATGATTTCCCTTCGGCAGAAGGTATCAGTGAAATGGATGTATAATCCGGATCGGATAAATAATCCAGGGCATTGCATATATTTTTCTGCAAGCCTTCCACATCTTTAAATACGAAGTGGTTAATTCGCTGTAATATATATCCGGGACTACTGGATGCATACAAGTGATACGTATCGTTTATATATCCCTGATGGATTGCCTTGAATGTCAAATCGGGAACGGTTATATTAAACCGCTCCACGATGCGACGCAATGCTTTTTCCTTCATAACAAATTAGCAATCGCTCCAAAGTGGAGAAGGATATGCTCCTGATTCCGTTAGTCGGTCAAGTTCGTTAACCGCTTCTTCCTTATCCGGATAATAGGTTACCCCAAACCAGGAACTCTTGGCATCTAACACAGACACGCGTATTTCGTTCTCTTCCAGCATTTGTGCTATGACAAAAGGCAAATACAGTTCTCCTTTTTCCAGTTGTTCCTCATCTTTTAAAAAAGACCGGAAATCCTGTTCTATATAATCGAAAATCTTCGGTGTACACACCCAGCAGTTCATTGAAACCAAGGTGTTTTCATTCAATTGCTTTCCGCTATCGTGATCGGTAATACTATCTCCGGTTTTTTCAATCTTCGTATATTCTTTAATTCCCAGGAGGTTTCCGTCTTCGGTTTTACAAACTCCTCTGGACACGCTTCCGTGTTCTGACAGGGTATCCTTTAATTCATATCCCACCATGGCAAACGAAGCCGGGTCCTTATAATCGCGTACAAAGTCTGCCGCGGCTTCAAAGGCTCTGCTTCCGTAATAGTCGTCTGCATTGATTACCAGAAAATCGTCATTTACCACATTTCTGGCCGACCAAACCGCATGCGCCGTTCCCCACGGTTTTGTTCTTTGGGTAGTTACCGTAACTCCTGAAGGCAAATCGTTAATATCCTGCACCACCACATCCAATTGGATTTCCGCCGGCAGGCGCCCGGTTAGATAATTATTTAAAAAATCCTGTCGTTCCGCTCTTGTAATTACCACCACATGTTTACATCCTTTCTGAATAGCATCGTAAATACTAAACTCCATCAGGAATTCCTCTTTGGGGCCAAGTGCGTCAAATTGTTTAAGTTTTCCATAGCGGCTGCCACTTCCGGCGGCCATTAATAATAAGGTCATATTACATAAAAAATTAGTACGGCCCAATATAGAAAATTAGCAGCGAAAATACAGAAATAGCAGCTTAGTAAATTTTAATTCTTTTTCTTAAACCTTAAAGTACCGGTTTCAATTTTGATAGCTGTTTTGGCAAGAATAGTAAACACAAAAGCACCGAGCGCCCATATACCCAGGGTCACCCCTATTTCTACCCCGGTGGGAGTATATTCGGCTATTTTACCATACGGACCCGGAATAAATCCGGGAACAATTAATCCAAACCCTTTTTCAATCCATATCCCTACAAACAAAATAAAACAGGCAAAGTATAACATATTCAGATTGTTGCGGATTTTGTGAAAGGTAAGCATCACGGTAGCTATTACATTTAATGAAATAGCAGTCCATATCCACGGCAGTAAGGCCTTTTTACCATGCAATCCGAAAAATAAGTAGTAGGCACTTTCACTGTGATGTGTAGGGGCGTAAAATTCCTTAAACAGTTCAGAGATCAACATGATCAGATTAATCTGTGCCGCCACGGTAACCACCATTCCTATTTTCTTAATGGTTTGATCTTCAATCTTAAAATTGGTAAATGTTCTAATAATGGCAAGAACTAATATAATCAGGGCTGGACCCGCTGCAAAGGCCGAAGCCAGAAAACGGGGACCAAGCAATGCGTTATTCCAGAAGGGTCGGGCCTGTAAGCCCTGATACAGGAATGCCGTAACCAGGTGAATAGCCACTGCCCAGAATACAGATAACAGCACCCCCGGAATGTAAATTCTGGTATTGGCTTTTTTGCCCTGATAATGCTTAAAAAGTATATAAAACGGAATGGTAATATTGAGGAAAAGATATCCGTTCAGTACAATTACATCCCAGGTGAGCATAGAATCGGGAAAGTTAAAAACGCCTATACCGGGAATCATATGCCATAAAACCGATGGCCCTCCCATATCGGCTACTACAAACGCCAGACACATAATCAGTGCGGCAACCGCCAGCCCTTCACCAATTAGTACGGCTTGCTTAAAATCGATATCCTTTAATACATAGGTGGGCATTACCAGCATAACAGCCGCAGCGGCCACTCCTACCAGAAAGGTGAAATTGGAAATATACAAACCCCAGCTCACCCGGTCGGTCATTCCGGTTACACTTAATCCATGCTCTATCTGAATGGAATAGCAATACATTCCTATCAACATTACAAAGGTCAGGAATGCCATCCAGATATGGTACTTTTTAGATCCGTGGGTAATCGTATCTAAACTATCTAAAACCAAACTCTTAAAAACCTTAAGTCGTCTCATATTATTTCGCTGTAAAAACGCTCTTTTTTTTGGTGTGCCCTCATCCTTCGGGCCGGGCTTTCCGCTTTATCTTTTTTTGCAAAAAAGGATACCGCGTCAATCCCTCACACAATACTTTAATCCATAAAATACCAGAACTTGGGTTCTGTTCCCAGATCTTCTTTTAATCTGAATACTTTTTTGTTTTCCAATACCCACCGAATGGTGCTGTCCGGATCCAGTAAATTCCCAAATATTCTGGCTCCCGTGGGGCATGCTTCAACGCAAGCCGGATTTTTTCCGGCCCGGGAGCGCTGTACGCAAAACGTACATTTTTCCATCACTCCTTTTTTGCGCATTCTATTCCCCAAATAATGTTGATTTTTATTTACTTCAGCTTCCGGCACCTCGGGAGTGCTCCAGTTAAAACGTCTGCCGTCGTACGGGCAGGCAGCCATACAATACCTGCATCCCACACACCAGTCATAGTCCACTACTACCAGGCCGTCTTCTTCTCTCCAGGTAGCCTGTACCGGGCAAACATCCACACAGGGAGGGTTATCGCAGTGAAAACACTGTGTTCCCATATAAAAATGACCCTCGGCCGGTACTTCGTGATAATAATTATCATCTGCCTCATTAAAGTTAAACCCCTTTCCGTCTTTCATTTCATGAATACGGATATATTGCATTTGCGAATTGCGGTCCTGATTATTTTCTTCAACGCAGGCACTCACACAATCCATATAGCCACGGCATTTCGATATATTAAATGCATAACCGAACAATACGTCTTTTTCCGCATTCTTAGACGACATATTTAGGGTCTTTCCCGTGCGTATCTGGTACGATCTTACCAGGCGATCTACCGTTGCTTTTTTCTCTTCATCGGTCATGAGCTTGTAATTTCCTTTAAACTGCTCTTCCCAATCTATCTGCGCTTTTTCTTTGGCCTCGTCATCGGCTAATACACTACAGGAAGTGCTAACCGCTCCAGCGCCTATCATTAAACTGGCTGTAAGCTGCTTAAAGGCGGTACGGCGATTCATTTTTACATCGAATACCTGATCAAAACCATCTTTATTCCGTTCTTCGCCTATAGCATCTCCTGCAGTACTGCACCCTCCCGAAGGATTTCCACAATTACAGGAATGTTCCTGCTGTGGGCTTCTGCTACCGAGATTTAATGAAAACCATTTTTTTGAACTCATACCTATAAATTATCGCTTTATACATATTATAACCCGTATCATTCCTCGCGTTCCTTGAGCATTTGTGTATTAAACCGTGCCGGCCACCGGGTTTCAAAACTCGGATCGTGCGGGTTATGACAGTTTACACAGGTCATGGAAGCTCTTGGCGGAGCCCAGCCCTCCAGTTTCTTGCCATGTGCACCTCCCTTCCAGTCTTCGAATTGTTTATCATGACACTGGCTGCACTGCAAGTAGCTATGATTAAAATCTATGGAATTCCCTGTAAGACTCTTCAGGTTATCCATATCATTCCCGTCGTGGCAGGTAGCACAATTCATCGTATTGGCATCGGCGTGATTTAGTTCTATATCCCAATGCGCCCGCTTACCTTCACTGGTGTTTTTCAAATCCGCAACCGGCTTGGAATGGCATTCCGTACAGGCAAACGATTTCATTTTACTTTTCCGTTCTGGGATAAGAAAATTATGCGGATCCAGGGTTACCTCTACCGTTGCCAGGCCTTCCAGCAATTCCTCCGATGAAATGGAAATACCATTGTAATGTTTGCTTTCCGCTTCTATTTTCTCATTCAAACTGTGGTATTCGCTCTCCTTATGCTTACAGGAAACCAACAGCAGCCCGGCCACTAAAAGGAAAGGGAGTACGGGATTTCTATATTGTTTTAGTACCATCATTGTGTCGCTCTTGTAAAGGTTCCAAATTCGGCATTCGTTGTATTATTCGGCACATGGCATTGCCTGCAGTTAATTCGTTCCGGATGGCTTACCCGTATCTCCTTCGGGGCACTGGGCCCTGCATGGCAGGACAAGCAGTTTTCACGCATTTGTATCTGATGCGGAATTACCGGAGGACTTCCCGGTAAGGCATTATTTACCCCCGTAATCGGAGCAATAAACCCGGAAAAATTAGTTTCTTTAAAAGTAGTACGGGTTAATTCGGCTACATGGCACTGACGGCAATTTATCATTTCCGGATGTGGAGCTACCGGTGCATAAGCATCAAATTTTTCCACAAACCCGCCGTTCTGATGGCATTGCAGACAGCTGTTACCTCCCATACTCATCTCTTCTTTTACCGGATGTGGAATACTGGGTGGTGCTCCCGAGTAAGCCCTGTTTTTATAGTAGGCAGCTAACGAACGTTGATATTTTTCATCAACCGGCATGTCTATATAATCCAAGGCAAATTCCGCTCGTTCAAAAACTCCGGTTTCGGAAGGAATTACCGGAACAGGATGATTGTTTTCTATAGGTATATAAGCCTCTTTTAAGCCCGAATAGTAACTGTAATTCCATATCGCTATAAAAGCGATAAACAACAGTACAAATAGCGATATGATTCCAAGTCGTTTCATTCCTTATACTTTTTCAACACGAACAGCGCATTTTTTATAATCCGGTTCTTTCGAAATAGGACAGAACGAATCGAGTGTAATATCATTGATAAGCATATTTTCATCAAAGAAAGGCACAAAAACCTGATTTGGGGTGGGCACACCCCGTTCGTTTACCGATGCCGGCAATACAATTTCTCCGCGACGTGTAGTGAGTTTTACTTTATCGCCGGTTCGTATTTGCATCCGTTTGGCATCATCAGGATTAAGTTCAACATAGGCATGCGGCATTGCCCTGTGCAGTACCGGAATTCTTCGGGTCATGGATCCCGTATGCCAGTGTTCTACTACCCGCCCGGTATTTAGCCAAAACGGATATTCCTTATCCGGTTCTTCGGCAGCCGGTTCATAAGGGCGCTGCCAGATAACTGCTTTTCCGTCGGGTTTCCCGTAAAAGTGAAATGCTTCCCCGTTATCGCAAGCCGGATCATACTTGGCATTAAAGCGCCATTGGGTAGCCTTTCCATCAACATAGGGCCACATGGCGCCCGGTTGTGACTTCAGGACTTCCAGGGGGGCCATGTTGTGTTTCTTTCCTTCGTGATGGCGGCGATATTCGTTATATATTTCTTCAATATGCGTTTCTTCCTTGTAATAGAATTGCTTTTGGTATCCAAGGCGTCGAGCCACTTCCACAATCTGCCAGGTATCGCTCATCGCTTCCCCGGGAGGGTCGACCATTTTTTCGAAGTGTTGTGTACGACGTTCCGAATTGCCATACATTCCTTCGCGCTCTATCCACATGGCCGATGGTAAAATCACATCGGCAATATCGGTGGTAGGGGTCGGATAAATATCTGAAACTACGATAAAACGACCTTCTTTTTTAGCACCATCTCTGTAGCGCTTCAATTTAGGCATGGTTACCATCGGGTTGGTTACCTGTATCCACATAAAGCGAATATCTCCCCGGTCTAATGCTCTAAACATCTCCACCGTATGATAGGAAGGTTTATCAGGAATATTTTCCACCGGTACATCCCAAATCTTAGCTGCAAATTCCCGATGTTTCTTATTCATTACCACACCATGGGGTAATTTATGGGTAAGTGTCCCTACTTCTCGAACGGTTCCACAGGCGCTGGGCTGACCGGTAAGAGAAAACGGGCTGTTTCCGGGAGTGGATATTTTTCCGGTTAACAAATGGATGTTATACACCAGATTATTAATCCAGGTTCCCCGGGAGTGTTGATTCATTCCCATACACCAGAACGACATTACTTTTTTGTTGGGATCTCCGTAGTAGGCTGCCATATATTTAATGTCTTTGGCAGACACTCCGGAAATTTTCTCCACTTTCTCCGGTGTATAATCTTCCAGGAATTTTTTATAAGCCTTAAAATCTATTTTTTCGGGCTTGTCTTTAAACTTGTATTTGTCTTCCAGGCCATATCCCATTTTGGTAAGCCCCTTACTGAAGCTACAGTGTTTTTCAACAAAAGATTTATTTACCCATCCATTCTTTATAATCTCATAACAAATAGCATTAGCTACGGCCAGGTCGGTCTGAGGGCGGAATAAAATGGATTTATCGGCTGCGGTACTCGTACGAGTGGTCCGGGTGGCAAAGTCTATAATACGAGCTCCCCGCTTTAAGCGCTGATCCAGCATTCTGGAAAAAAGTACGGGATGCATTTCAGCCATATTATTTCCCCAAAGGATAAACACATCGGCATGGTCTATATCTTCGTAACAACCCATGGGTTCATCCATTCCGAATGAAGTTAAAAACCCGGTTACCGCACTGGCCATACACAAACGGGCATTGGCTTCCACATTATTGGTCCCTATACATCCTTTAAATAATTTTGAAGCTACATAGCCATCGGGAATAGTCCATTGACCCGATCCGTAAATAGAAACAGCATCCTTACCGTGATCTTTAATGGTTTCCTGCATTTTAGAAGCCACCAAATCCAAAGCCTCCTTCATAGAAGTCTCTACGTACCTTCCATTTTTCTTTACCAGTGGTTTGGTTAATCGGTCTTTGCCGTACATGGCCATCACCGAATGATATCCCTTTACGCAACATAACCCTTTGTTTACAGGAGATTGCGGATCTCCCTTTACAGCGACTGCTTTTCCCGCTTCAACACCCACCAGTACACCGCAGCCTACACCGCAAAAGCGACAGGGTGCTTTTTTCCAGTCGAGATTAGCTCCTTCGGGCAGGCCTTCTTCCTGTTCTTTGGCAAACATAATTCCCGGGAACATGGAAGCAGCAGCCGTCATAGCCGACAATACCGCCATTTTTTTTATAAAACTTCGTCTATTGGTCAATGAAGTATACATAAATTCTTATTTATCAGGTGTATTAAAACCAGAAACCATAGCGAGCATTTTTAGGCTGGCTATGGCTTCCATTTGTATTTTTAAATTTTCTTCTTCCTGTTTGTTTTCGGTCTCGGTAACTACGATTAAAACCTCCCGGTTTTCAGCAGGTATTACATCGCATTGAGGGATTTCCCTAAGTGCTTGAATAAGTTCTTTTTTTCTTCCATCAAGGGGATGGGCAAGATAACTTTTAATTGGCATTTGCAAGCGTAGTTTTTCGGTAACAAATTACTAAAAAAACAAAAGAGCCTGACATGATTTTTGTCATAAAAACAGAAAATTCGACTCGTTATGTTTGTTGAGAAATAACGAAAAGAGTACCTTTAACAGTCAAAATCAAATGCATTTATGATCAGCGTAGAAGAGGCCCGGAAATTAGTACTAACACATGTGGAACCTGCTGTGGTAACAGAAACGGATCTTCATACTGCTTTGGGGTGTACACTGGCTGCTGATATAAAGTCGCCTATTAACATGCCTCCCTTCCGTCAATCCGCTATGGATGGATATGCAGTGCATTTGCACGATTCTCTTTCCTATTCACTCATCGACGAGGTAAAGGCGGGAGACGGGCATCGTCCTGTACTCCGTCCCGGGGAAGCCGTACGTATTTTTACGGGTGCTCCGGTACCGGATACTGCGAATGCGGTAGTCATGCAGGAAAAAGTAGTGAAAGAAGATAAGGTTATCGTACTAAGTAATATCCCTGCTCAGGATATAAATATTCGCCCCATAGCCGAACAGGTAGCCAGGGGAGCGGTGGCACTGACAAAGGGTACCAGGCTTATTCCCGCTGCTATTGGTTATCTGGCCTCACTGGGAATTACCCGGGTACCGGTGTACAAAAAACCGTCGATTGCCATTGTTACCACGGGCAATGAACTAGCCGACCCCGGAACATCTCTTCCCTATGGGAAAGTATATGAAAGCAATGCACTCATGTTACAAAGTGCCTTATATAGCTTAGGATATAACAAGATCACCATTCATAAAGTGGCTGATCATTACGAACATACGCGAGCGTTGCTACAACATACCATTCGAGAAAATAATCTGGTATTGATCACCGGAGGGATTTCGGTTGGAGATTACGATTTCGTAGGGCGTGCCTTAAGCGAACTGGAAGTACATCAGGTGTTTTATAAAGTGAAACAAAAACCAGGGAAACCCCTCTACTTCGGAAGAAAGGAAAGCAGTATTATTTTTGCATTACCGGGAAATCCCGCCGCCGCATTAAGTTGTTTTTACATATATGTATATACGGCTTTAAAAAGATTATCCGGAGATCCTGATTGCAATCTCCCCTTAAAAAAAGCAAGAGCCCTGAATAGCTTTGTTAAAAAAGGAGACCGGCCCCAGTTTTTAAAATCAATTGTTCATGACGGTCAGGTGGAAATCCTGGAAGGACAAAGCTCTGCTATGTTACAAACTTTTGCCCTGGCCAATGCCTTGGTGTATATGCCTGAAAAAACAACTAAAATTAGTGTTGGCGATGAGGTACAACTCGTACGCTTACCCATTTAAATATCAGTTTATGCAATACAAGATAAAAAGTAAATTATGGATAGAGGTTAACGGGAAGATTTTGCTGGGTGAAGGGCGTATTCAGCTGTTAAAAGCAGTTCAGGAAACAGGTTCCCTGTCCGCAGCTGCCAAAAGCCTCAGTATGTCCTATAAAAAAGCTTGGAAACTAATGGATGCTGTAAACAAAGGGGCCAAACAACCGCTGCTTATCACCTCAACCGGAGGGGCCGGTGGTGGCGGAGCAGAACTCACCCCGTACGGCAAGCAATTAATTACCGTATTTGAAGAGATCAAATCCGGGTGCTGGACGCACCTGGATGCCCAGCAAAATAAGCTAAATAAGTTATGAATCTGGAACAGGACTACATACTTTCTTTTTTATTGATCCTCCCGGTGGTGTCTTTTTTATACGCCAGTGTAGGACATGGAGGAGCTAGCGGGTACCTGGCTTTAATGGCTTTGTTTTCCTTTACACCTGAAGTCATGAAGCCCACCGCCCTGCTGCTTAATCTCTTCGTGGCCGGAATCGCTTTTTACCATTACTACAGGGCAGGTTATTTTAACCGCAAGCTCTTTCTTTCATTTGCCATAGCATCCATTCCTTTCGCTTATTTGGGTGGAACCATGGAGATCGACGCCACCCTGTATAAAAAAATACTGGCCGTATTACTGGTGTTTGCTATCTTAAAAATGCTGAATGTATTCGGAAAAGAAAGTCATACGACAAGAGATATTAAAATCTGGCAGGGATTGGTAGTTGGGGGGCTTATTGGTTTTTTCTCCGGACTTATCGGTATTGGTGGCGGTATTATATTAAGTCCTGTAATTCTGTTATTGCACTGGGGGCGTATGAAAGAAGCCGCGGCCGTATCTGCCCTGTTTATCTGGGTGAATTCGGCTGCCGGATTAATCGGACAACTGAGCATTGGAGTCACCCTATCTTCTTATTCTCTGATTATGGTGGCCATTGCCCTTATCGGAGGGTTTTTAGGTGCTTATTACGGAAGCAAGCAATTCAGTAATAAACGATTACGACAATTACTGGCGGTAGTTCTGATCATGGCCTCGGTAAAATTATTTTTAATATAAATGGGTACAAAGAAACATATCACGGGGATTATCCTGGCCGGCGGAACGAGCACACGCATGGGTAGCGATAAGGCATTGATGAGCCTGAACGGGAAACCATTTATGCGGTATGTAATCCAGGCGGTTACGCCTCTGGTAGACTCATTATTTATTGTGAGCAATCACAAACAACACGACCAGTTCGGATTAGACCGAATTCCGGATCTTTTTCAGGAGGCCGGTCCGTTAGCGGGATTATACGCCGGGCTATCACATACTCAAACAATCGATAACCTGGTGTTGAGTTGCGATATTCCACTCATTTCCACCCCCTTACTGAAATACTTAATGAAATCTGTAAATCAGGAAGACAAAGTGGTTCAATTGGAAGCGAGGGGGAAGAGTATGCCACTAATAGCCTGCTATAAAAAAAGCTGCACAAACCAAATTGCAGAATTATTGGAACAGGGAGAACGCCGTTTGCGCACAGCGGTAAACACCCTAAATCCTAAAACCATTCCCGTGGCTGATAAATGGGCCTATCAAACCACTAATATTAATACTCCGGAAGAATTAAAAAAAATAGCATATGCAGTTACAAATTAAATATTTCGGGATGCTGGCGGAAATCACCGGATGTTCGGAGGAAACCCTTTCCTTTTCCGGAGGAACGGTTTCAGAATTGTTACGGGAAATCTACAGCAAGTACCCCCACCTGAAAGACAGGGATTTTCAGGTGGCACAGCAACAGGAATTTGTGTCAAATGAAACCGTAATTGATCAACTGGAAATTGCACTCTTACCTCCTTTTTCAGGAGGTTGATAACGCTCTGTGAAAACGGATATTTGAAAATAATTATGAACAAAAAAATAGATTCCGGTTTATACGGGAATAACCAATACTAATGTCACGCTATAACCGACATATCATTTTATCCGAGGTCGGACCAAAAGGCCAGGAAAAGATCTCACAGTCCCGTGTACTGGTTATCGGTGCCGGTGGCCTGGGGTGTCCGGTATTGCAATACCTGGCTGCTGCGGGAGTGGGCACCCTTGGTATTATTGATTTTGATATTGTGGAAGTATCCAATTTGCAGCGACAGGTGTTGTTTAACACTTCCGATATCGGGTGGAATAAAGCAATTGCGGCAAAAGAGCATTTAACGGCCCTTAACCCCACTATTGCCATCCACAGTTATTCGGAGGCGATCACTTATAAAAATGCGCTTAAACTCTTGGAGGCTTATGATATTATTGTAGACGGTAGTGATAACTTTGGCACCCGTTATCTGGTGAATGATGCGGCTATACTGTGTGATAAACCGCTTGTATATGGAGCCATTTATAAGTTTGAGGGGCAGGTTGCCGTGTTCAATTATAACAACGGACCTTCTTATCGATGCCTCTTCCCTGATCCTCCGGAATCCGGTACTGTTCCCAATTGTTCCGAGATCGGTGTACTTGGTGTTTTACCAGGTATTATCGGAGCCATGCAGGCTAACGAAGTACTAAAACTTATTCTTGGATTGGGCAATCCGTTATCGGGAAAGCTTTGGTGTTATAATGCGCTAAATAATCAATCTTCCATCCTTTCCGTAAAACGATCGGAAGCACAGTTTGAAAAAGTTTTGGCCGGCAGATTGCAGTTCGGTGCGCAGCCCATTACCGTTCATTGCAGTGCTCCGGCACCCGACCTCTCCCTTAACCAACTTACCGAGATGGAGGTAATACTGATAGATGTAAGAGAAACGCATGAGCAACCCCGCATTGAACAGGCCGAAATACTTACCATTCCCTTATCGCAACTGGCTGATAATATCCGGCAAATTCCTAACGGCAAACCCGTTGTTTTCTTTTGTCAGTCGGGTATCCGAAGTCAGAGAGCCGTGGAGATCGCCACACAACGCGGCATTGCTAACTGTTATAGTTTAAAAGAAGGCGCTCAAGAATTACAGGCATACTTTAAAATTATCGAATCATGAAAGACAAAAAACCAAAAAATGTATTTATACAGGGAGCTATCTCCTCAGATTTTATTGGAAATTCTATCGCGAAGCACCAAACAAAAACCAGTATCGGAGCTCATAATATTTTTCTGGGGCAGGTGCGTGCCGATAAAGTGGATGGAAAAACCATAACAGCTATAGCGTATACTGCTTATGAAGAAATGGCCAATGCCAAATTCCATGAAATTAGGGAAGCTACTTTTGAAAAATTCAAGCTCACATGCATGCATATTTACCATAGCCTGGGTACCGTAAAAGCAGGAGAAATTTGTCTGTTTGTCTTTGTTTCATCTCCCCGTCGTAAGGAAGTATTTAAAGCGCTGGAATATGTTGTTGAGGAAATAAAAGCACGTGTTCCGGTATATGGAAAGGAGTTGTTCGAGGATCAAAGTCATCAATGGAAGGTAAATAATTGATTATTGATTATTGTCTATTGATTATTGATTATTGTCTATTGGTTATGTAGAATTATGAAAGAAGTATTAAAAAACAGAACAAAGGTCTTTGCACATCAATGTGTTAAGCTAACTAAAGAATTTCCGAGTTCTTATCTGGCTAACCATATTAAAGGGCAGCTCATTAGATCTGCAACTTCAGCTGCCGCTAATTATCGAGCTTGCTGTATTGCTCAATCTAAACCAAGTTTTATTGCAAAAATTAGTATCGTAATTGAAGAAATTGATGAGTCTAATTTCTGGTTGGAATTTACTTTTGACGAACAATTAGTTTCTCAGGAAAAAGTTAAGTCACTTATATCCGAGTCCCATGAACTAGTAGCCATATTTATGGCCTCACGAAAAACAGCATCAAAAAATAAATAATCATCAATAATCAATAGACAATAATCAATGTAAAATGGTAGATATCACACATAAAAACAACACCCTCCGTACTGCTACAGCTCAAGCCATTGTAAAGGTCAGTAAGGCGGAAACCATAGAAGCTATAGAAAATAACGCTGTCCCCAAGGGCAATGTATTTGCTATGAGTAAGGCCGCCGGATTGCTGGGTGTTAAAAAAACACCGGAATTACTGCCGGATTGTCATCCCATGCCCATTGAATACACGGGCATTGATTATGAAATTAGCGGATTGGAAATTAGTATTCGCTGTACGGTAAAAACCATTTATAAAACCGGTGTGGAGGTGGAAGCTATGCACGGAGCCAGTGTGGTAGCTCTTAACATGTACGACATGCTAAAGCCTATTGATAAGGGAGTGGAGATTCACCATATTAAACTCCTGGAAAAGAAAGGCGGCAAGTCTGATTTTAAAGATCGGTTTAGAAAAGATATTACTGCAGCGGTTATTGTGTGTTCCGACACTATAGCAGCAGGTCAAAAAGAAGACAGAGCCGGAAAGGCCATCATTAAAAAACTCAAAGAAAGCGGAGTAGCTGTTTCCGATTATACGGTAATCCCGGATGAGATAGAAGACATACAAAACAAAGTAAAAGTGTATCAGCAGCAGGGTACGGATCTCATTATTTATACGGGAGGTACCGGCCTCTCCAAGCGTGATGTAACCCCCGAAGCCCTGGAACCGTTGATTAACCGGCGTATCCCGGGAATTGAAGAAGCAATACGTAGCCATGGGCAGGACAGAACACCCTATGCCATGCTCTCCCGCAGTCTGGTAGGCACCTATAAGGACAGCCTGGTACTGGCGCTACCCGGCTCCACCAATGGTGCAAGGGAATCTATGGATGCTATTTTCCCGGCTGTATTACATGTATTTCGAATTTTTAAAGGCGCACGACACAACTGATGAATAACCCAAAAAATATATTGACCGATACTTTCGGCAGGCAGCATACCTACCTGCGTATTTCCCTTACCGAACGCTGTAACCTCCGTTGTACCTATTGTATGCCGGCCGAAGGGGTGCAGCTCTCTCCCCGAAGCCATATTATGAATTACGATGAAGTATTTGCTCTGGCCAAACTCTTTGTAAAACACGGTGTAACCAAAATCCGGTTGACCGGCGGCGAACCTCTGGTGCGAAAGGATGTACATATTGTTCTCGAGCAATTGACCACCCTTCCGGTAGAACTTGCTATAACTACCAATGCAATAAATGTAGATCGCTATATAGAAATCTTTAAGCGTTGTGGTATTCAGAACGTAAATGTAAGCCTGGATACTCTCGATCCTGAAAAATTTAAGGATATCACACGGCGTGATTATTTTAAAAGGGTATATGATAATATCTTACTTCTTGTTGCCAAAGGCTTTAAGGTAAAAGTAAATGCTGTATTGATCAAGGGTTTTAATGAAGAGGAGATAGTTCCCTTTATCCAACTCACCAAAGAACTCCCCATCAATATGCGTTTTATTGAATTTATGCCCTTTGACGGTAATAAATGGGACCTGAGTAAAATGGTGAGTTATGCCGAAGTCATGGAAAAAGTACACCTGCGGTTTGATGACACAGAAGTAATCAGGCTTAAAGACGCCCCTAACGACACCTCCAAAAACTACCGGATTAAAAACTACGTAGGTTCTTTTGCCATCATTAGCTCGGTAACCAATCCATTTTGTGATTCCTGTAACCGATTGCGGCTTACGGCCAACGGCCGACTTAAGAATTGCCTGTTCTCTTCCGGGGAATCCGATTTGTTAACCCCGTATCGACTGGGTAAAAACATCGAACCCATTATTGAAAAAGCCGTACTGGCCAAGCTAAAAATGAGAGGTGGGATGAATACACTGGAAAAATTAAAAAATCCGGAATTACACGGAAAAAACAGGAGTATGATCTCGATTGGAGGATAAAAAAGGTTTTGATTTCTGATTTCTGATTTCTAATTTCTAATTCCTGATTTCTGATTGATGGCAATCTGTAATCAGGGTTTGTAAAATCGCGGTCTTATTTATAGTCAATAACCCATAAATATAATTCAAGCATTATCTTAAATGCGTTTATTTTACAAAAAGCCTTTTAAAATCTTCGAAATCCAGTAGATTCAGATATGTCTTTCTATGAGCTTCCAACTCCTTATATTCGTAAAACTGACTTTTCGTCTCCAAAGGGTCCCCTAAAGAATGTTTCCTGGATAAGACGCCTACTCCCCAATCTGAATCAATGCAGCACGATTGAACTAACGGATTGCTTCGCCACTTTAAAAACGCTTTCCATGTTGTACCGTTCCAATTACCATGGGCAGGTGTATTACCATAGGAAAAGTCGGAACGGGCATGCCATTCGGTTGGCGGGTTGCAATCGTGGAGTACAATAAACCCATCCTCTTTAATAAAGTTCATAGCGTTGATAACATCTCTGTCTACCTGATCTGCAAGATGTAATCCATCCACAAAAATTACATCAAATTTCATTTTATCCGAAAGGATTTCACTGTTGCGTAGTTTTTTAAAAAAAGCATCGCTGGCCAACTTAAAATCTACCGGATTTTCTTCGTACTCGACTCCCGGATCAACAGAATATTTTACAGCGGCTTTTATGTGATTAAAATTGTCATCAGGATTTCTAACACCTATTTCAAGATAAAGCGTTTCTCTGTTAAATTGCGATAGGATAAAATTTATTATTTCCGTTCTGGAAGGATTCTTGTTCCTCTCTTTCTCATCTTTTCTGCGACACTCCTTATAAATGGGGTCGTTTAAATATTCTTTGCCTTTATAGTAAAATTGAAAAGGTTTAAAATACAACAGGATTTGTTTTATTATGTGCATGGCATTATATAATTAAATTCATGGTGGTGTTTATAATTAATCTGGAGGCATTTCAGTATGGTATTTAGGGTACAATTAAATTATTATTCTCGTAACGAGGGCATTACATAAAAGTATCGGATTGCTAGAAAATATAAACCAGTAACACGGCCATAATGGGTATGGGTAAATAAAGCAACGCCCAGTATTTGATAAACTGATGATAGAAATATTCATATTTATACTTAATAATTTGCCAACCGGTCAATTCAAAATCTTCCGGGTGGTTAACTTTAAAAATCTGATAGTCTTTACTGGAATGTCCTTCATACTTTTCCAAAATGGTAGCATACTGCTTGGAAATTTCAAGGTATTTTTCTAATTCCCGCTCTTCGTCCAGTTTAAGGTTACAAATGGACGTAAGCTTTAAGTGCAGCCTGGTAAGTTCACGAGCACAATTATGCATTTTCTCCGCATTCATTTTGTATTCTTTCTTTGACTCCGTTAAATTAAACACCAGTAAAACCAGGGCTATCCCAATGGTCAAATAAGGAATAAACTTCGCATATTCGTTGTCAAAATGAGTTAAAAAAATTCCGATAATAGCTATTATGATCAAGTAACTGGATAGGAATGCCGAAGTTATCTCAGAAAGCTTCGCCAGGTTGGAAAACCTGTCATACGCCCTGAACCGTGTTCCCCGGGTTCTGTTAAGTTTTCGTTCGAGTTCCATTCTGTAGTTTGTACACGCTTCACTCATCTCGTGTTTTTTTAAGAAATTGATGGATAAATATTAAAAATCAGATAAAAAGTATCTATTCAAAAGCACTGGTACTTTCAAAATTATTGGGCATGGATTCATTGTGATTATCCCAATTGGGAGACTGCCAGGGAGGCATTTCCCTTAAAAGGCTTTCGTACAGACTTCGGTAGGACCCCTGAAAATTATCCTTTTCAAAAAGTTCCCGGAAAACACCGGTAAAATAGCTCGATTTATTCGCTTTATTCCCGTCATCGGCCAATTGGTTATTCTGGCAGGACGCCAGATGAATAAGTGCATAACTCTTTACTTCATCGGTAACTCGGGATAACTGAATACTGGAATAAAAACCCAGGTTATTATTAAAATCTATTTCGCTCTCGGTAATATCGATTCCGCGAAACACCTGGGCAGCCAGATGATGTGTGGTCATACGTTCCTCCATAAGCCGGAACATACGAGACACCTTCCCGTTAAAACAACTATCGGAAAGAAAAAATATGCGTGCGTCTTCTTGAAAATTTCTCCAAACATTCTTTAACTCATCGTCTATAATAATGCGATCGTATAATACCAGAGCCTCATCATAGCCATCTTTTTCTTCTTCATCGGCGTTCAGATCTTTAACCCGTGTTCCATGCCCGGAAAATGTAAGGAAAAACAAATCGCCCGGGCCCAGTTGCCCGGAGATTTTTTTGATGGTGGAAAAGAAAGCAAGCGATGTGGCCTCTTTCCCGATCAACGATTTCGCAGCGAATCCTTTTCCCGCAGCAAAATTTTTATAGAATTCGGCATCGTATTCAGCATTGTTGAGTGGATCGTAGTTCCCGGCGTATTTTGAACCGTCTACCGTATTTAAACCTACATGTAAAGAAACTTTTTTAGCCATCTCCATTAGCTTTTAATTCTTCTATTTCCTTCTTTAGAGCCTCCAGTTGTTTTAGCATATCCAGCTGTGTTTTTTCCGCTTCCAGTAACTGTTTTTGCAATTCAAACTGAAGTTTACTGGCATCGTTGGCCCGGGTGAGTTCTTCCGTTTTAATCTGATCCAGAAGTTTATTAATCTCATTCTCCCTTTTTAACTTAAATTGTTCATTTTTAAGCAATTCCGTTTCCAAAAGTCCTTTTTCCTGCTCGAGCTTTTTTAATCGCTGGGTATTGTCGTACCTGAATGTAACCAGTTGTCCGGGTACAGAAACAATGGCCTTGGCCACATCGATCGGAATTGATGCAAATCCTTCAATGGAGGAAGGATTGGTAATTTCGTTCGATTTAATGATCCCCTCCGATATTGTTATGGTATTCACTCTTTTAACAAATGCCGAACGCTTAATGGGTACATTAATCACTTTCCGGCGATCTACAATACTTATCGTTGATTCGGAAACCTGCTCCGTACCGGTAATCATTTTGGTAGTAATCAATAAATCGGCATTTAATAAAGGCCTGGTCAAAATTCCATTTATTTGATTCCCTTCCGATTCGGTAACGGTTTGCATAATTGTTTTTTCCACCGGAACATCGCCCTTGATTTTAACCTTGAAGGCTGCACTTACCAGAGCAAAATCATCTTTCCCCAGTTCGTTGGTTATTAAAATATTCCAGGGCATTTCCTTTTCCCGGCCCATAATATCGGAAGCCTTTACAAAGAATTCCGAACTGTATTCTTTTAGTTTAAGAACCGTACCAGGAGCTCTGGTCTCACTGGATTCAATCCCCAGGATCTGTTCCGGGGCATTGGCCAGTTGTTTTACAATTGCTGCTGTTTTATCTTCGGTGGTTACCTCTACTGATTCCAGTAATCCTTTATCGGTAACCTTATACGTTAACTTATCAGACATCAAAGCGTTGGGTTTGTACTGTAGGGAGAGGAGCTCCCGGGTGTCGGCAATATTCTCGGTGGTTACCACAAATTTCTGTTCAATAACACGGCTGGATCCGGTGAGTAAACTATCTGCTTTCTGGTAATAGACAGCAACTTTAACATTTGAAGTAATTTTAACCAGGCTTTCCGGAAGATAGTAATATACCATTCCTTCTTTGTAATTGCTCGAGGAAAAATCGGTTTTAACAACCGAACACCCCGAGAAAATAATCCCTACAACGATGAGTATTGCCCAGATACCCAGAAACCCGTATAAAAGGGTCTGAATTGTTTCCATAATTCTTTTCATTTTAAAATTTGATAAATGGTTAGTTAGTAAAACTGTCAGAAAAGAACAAAGGAAGCAGCGTGTTCAAAAAACTTTGAACCCTGTTCTCTGCTCAAGCTGACAAATGAAAAGGTTAGAGGGAATACTTAAAGTTACGATTATTTTTGAATTTATCTACAACGGATGTTTGATCTTCCCAAATCCGGGATTTGCTACTGGAATTGTATTTCCGGTTAGGAGTTTCAGGCTTCCTGTTGGCAAATGCTGTATGTGAAGCTAATTATTCAGGAAAAAGCCATTTCCCGATTATACTTTTTGCGGTATTCTTTAGGTGATAATCCCGAATATTTCCTGAATGTGGTTCTAAACGCTTTTTCATCGTTATAACCAATACCGTACATTACTTCGAGAATAGTTTCGGTAGTAGATTCCAATTTCTTTTTAGCGGCTTCAATTTTAACCCGTTGCACATATTCCAAAGGTGTATTGGCAGTAGCTTTTTTAAATCTCCGTAAAAAACTTCGGCCATTTAAGTTTACCAATCCGGCAATTTCATCAATGCTCAGTTTCTGTTTATAGTTATTTTCAATGTATTGTTGCGCCCTTTTTATAGGTTCATCGGTATGCTCCTTTTGTCCGCTGAAAATTATAAATTCACTTTGACTAATTCGGTCAAAATCTATTTCGGAAACCTTTGAACACCAAATAGCCGTTTCTCTACCAAAATATCGTTCTATTAAATACAAGGTAAAATTTAAAATGGAGTATGCCCCTCCGCTGGAATATATTCCATTGTCTTCGCAAATAATTTTTTCCGGGATTAAATTCACCTTTGGGTATCTCAGTCTAAACTGTTCGTGAGCCGTCCAGTGAGTAGCACATGATTTACCATTTAACAATCCGGTTTCCGCCAAAAGAAAAGTACCTTTGCACAAGCTGGCAATTTCAGAATTGTTTTCTATTCGCTGCGTTTTAATCCACTTTACAAATTCCATATTTGCTTCGATCTCCTCTTCCAAATTTCCGCTAATTGGAGAAACTATAATCAAATCGGTTTTCAATACTTCATGTATTGAGGCTGTAGGCTGAATGGTAAACAGCTCCTGATAAAGCACCGTTTCTTTTGATAAGCCCACCAGGTCAATTTTGAATGGATCTTCCTTTAATCCATGCAACTGTTTATAATACGAAACCGCCATCCTAATAAGGTTAAAAGGAGCAATTATTGTATCTGCAATACTATTCCCGGATGGTACAACTATACTGATATGTTTCATAAATTATTTAATTATTCGCAAAAATAACAATTAAATAAGTCTAAAACAACCCTGTAAAATGTCGAAAAAGACACCTTTAAAATACTTAGATATGCCATAAATTTGTATTATTATTTAACCAAAACCTTGTACAATGAGCAATCAGGAAATAACCGTAATTTACAAATGGACCGCAAAACCCGGAAAAACTAATGAACTCAAATCTATTTACAGAGAAGTGGAAAAAGAGATGAAGGAAACAGAACCCGGAGCCCTTAAGGTTGCTTGTTACTTTAATGAAAGCGATGGAGTTCTCCTTGTTTTGGATTTGTTTAAAAACGGAGACGCCCTGGGGCAACATTTGGGCACAACGGCAGCCGGACATTTTCCGCATTTGCTTCAAATTGCAGAACCAGGACCTTTTTTATTTTGTGGTGATGTGCCGGAAAATCTAAAGAAAGCCGCCATAGGAATGGGCCTGGATGCAACTTTTGCCCCTCATTCTTTTGGTTTTAGCAGAGTTTGATTGCCTAAAATCGGATTTGCCTGCCCTCACTCAAAAATCAAACTCTGGGCAAATCTCCTGCTCCTTTTAGAGGTAAATTAGAGGTTTTCATCAGGTATTTGTCTATATGATGAGCAGCCTGACGCCCTTCCGAAATGGCCCATACTATAAGCGATTGCCCTCTGCGCATATCTCCGGCGGCAAAGACTCCGGGAACGGAAGTCATATAATTATTTAAGCCCGCTTTGATATTAGTACGGGCATCCGTTTCCAGTCCGAATTGCTCCACCAGTGTTTTTTCGGCTCCGGTGAATCCGAGCGCCAATAAAACCAGGTCGGCCTCCCACTGTTTCTCGGTACCCGGAACTTCTTTTAAATTAAAGCGTCCGTCTTCGTCCTTTTCCCATTCAACTTCCACCGTGGTAAGTCCGGTAAGGTTTCCGTTTTTATCACCCGTAAATGCTTTGGTGGAAATACTAAAAACCCGCTCAACTCCTTCTTTATGGGAAGAGCTTGTTCGCAATCGCATCGGCCAATATGGCCAGGGTTGATGCGCAGGTCTCTCTTTCGGCGGTTTACCAAGGATCTCAAAATTAGTAACAGAAACAGCTCCATGGCGATTGCTGGTCCCTATACAGTCTGATCCGGTATCACCTCCGCCTATCACGATAACTTTTTTCCCTTTGGCATGGATCTCTTCCTTAAAATCGGTAATCCCTTCTACACGCCGGTTGTTTTGCTTTAAAAAATCCATAGCCTGATACACCCCTTTCAGATCGATCCCTTCAATGGGCAAACTCCTTCTAACGGTGGCGCCTCCACAGAGTACTACAGCATCATAATTTGCTTTCAGTTTATCAGCCGGAATATCCACGCCAATATGGGTATTGGTTTTAAATTCGATGCCCTCCGATTCCATAATTGCTAATCGGCGATCGATAATATTTTTTTCCAGTTTAAAATCGGGTATTCCGTAGCGCAATAACCCTCCCGCCCTGGCATCGCGTTCAAAAACGGTTACGGAATGTCCCGCTCTATTCAGCTGTTGGGCAGCCGCCAATCCCGCCGGTCCGGAACCTACAACGGCCACTTTTTTACCGCTGCGTTGCTCGGGAATATCCGGTATTATCCAGCCTTCCTTAAAGGCGCGCTCTACAATATTCTTTTCTATGTTTTCAATACTTACGGGATCTTCATTAATCCCCAGTACGCATGCCTCTTCACAGGGAGCGGGGCAGAGCCTCCCGGTAAACTCAGGAAAATTATTAGTGGCGTGTAAAATTCCGGCTGCTTCTTTCCATTTACCGCGATATACAGCATCGTTAAAATCGGGAATAAGGTTTCCCAACGGGCATCCGCTATGGCAAAAGGGAATCCCGCAATCCATACACCTGGCACCCTGATTACGCAGTTCTTTTTCTTTTAGGGGAATGGTGAATTCCCTGTAATCCTTTATGCGTTTTTCCACGGGAGCATACGCTTCATCAACCCGTTTGTATTCCATAAATCCTGTAGTCTTTCCCATGGCTTACAGCGTTATTAGTTTTTCTTCTTCCAGGCGTATCAATGCCTGGCGATATTCTTCCGGCAATACTCTGATAAACCTGGGCAGTTCCTGTTCCCAGTTCTCCAGAAGTCTTTGTGCCAGCGGGCTCATCGTATAGTTGTAATGATGTTCTATAAGGGCATGTAATTCTTTTATGTCCTTTGTTTCCGTCAGGGGGTCCAGGTTTAATCCTTCCCCGTTACAGTGTTTTTTAAACGTATTGTCTTTATCGTATACATAGGCAATTCCACCGCTCATTCCGGCTCCGAAATTACGTCCTACACTTCCCAGAATCACTGCTATTCCACCTGTCATATATTCGCATCCGTGATCGCCTATTCCTTCCACCACGGCTTTAGCTCCTGAATTACGTACACAGAAACGCTCTCCCGCTTTTCCATTGATATATGCCTCTCCTGAAGTAGCCCCGTAAAAAGCTACATTCCCGATGATAATATTTTCTTCCGGTATAATGGTTGACTCTTCCGGTACTTTTACAATGAGTTTGGCACCACATAAGCCTTTCCCTAAATAATCGTTGGTATTTCCCACAATCGTCATGGTCAATCCCCGGGTGGCAAAAGCTCCGAAGCTCTGCCCTGCCGATCCGTTAAAATTAACCTTTAAGGTATCTTCAGGGAGTCCCTTTGCACCATATATCTTCGAGATTTCGTTGCTTAATACAGCCCCGGTGGCACGATCTTCATTGGTTATCTTATAATTCAATACCGTTTTTTCCTTTCTGAATAAGGCCGGGTGTGCATTGCCAATAATCTTAAAATCCAACACGTTTTCCAGTCCGTGATCCTGTGTTGTTGTATTGTACAAATCCACTTCATTTCCTGCCGGTACTTTGTACAGAATCGGACTTAAATCGATCCCGGCTGCCTTATAGTGATCTATGGCTTTTTTATGATTTAGTTTATCTACCTGGCCTACCATTTCATCCACTGTTCTAAAGCCGAGTTTAGCCATAATCTGCCGGAATTCATTGGCTACGAAATACATAAAATTGACTACATGTTCCGGTTTCCCTTCAAATTTCTTACGCAACTCCGGGTTTTGGGTGGCGATTCCTACGGGGCAGGTATTTAAGTGGCATACCCGCATCATTACACATCCGGAAGCTACCAGTGGCGCAGTGGCAAATCCGAATTCCTCAGCACCTAACAAGCAGGCGATGGCTACATCACGACCGGTTTTTAACTGCCCGTCGCATTCAAGTACTACCCTGTTTCTAAGGTCGTTCATTACCAGGGTTTGCTGCGCTTCAGACAGCCCCAGCTCCCAGGGGAGCCCTGCGTGTTTCAGGGAGGTAAGCGGTGATGCTCCGGTACCTCCATCATGTCCGGAAATCAGGATCACATCGGCCTTGGCTTTGGCAACTCCGGCTGCTACCGTACCCACACCTACTTCCGAAACCAGCTTTACATTAATGCGCGATTCGCGATTCGCATTCTTGAGATCGTAAATGAGTTGCGACAAGTCTTCTATAGAATAAATATCGTGGTGTGGTGGTGGGGAAATTAATCCAACATAAGGCGTAGAGTTCCGTGTTTTGGCAATCTCTCTGTTTACTTTTGGGCCCGGCAGCTGACCTCCCTCTCCGGGCTTGGCTCCCTGGGCCATTTTTATCTGTATTTCCGAGGCATTGGTCAGGTAATTAGAGGTCACCCCAAAGCGTCCCGAAGCTACCTGTTTAATAGCACTGTTCTTCCAGTCGCCATCCGCACCTTTATAAAAACGTTCTTCATTTTCTCCCCCTTCTCCCGAGTTACTTTTCCCACCAATACGGTTCATCGCTACAGCCAGATTTTCATGAGCTTCCTTACTGATGGAACCGTAACTCATAGCACCCGTTTTAAATCGTTTTACAATTTCGGTCCAGGGTTCCACTTCTTCTATGGGTATGGGATCAAAATTGGTAAATTCCAAAAGCCCCCGGATGGTCATCAGCTGCTTTGCCTGATCGTTGACCAAGCTGGAATATTCTTTATAGGTGCCGGGTTTATTAGCTCGTACAGCCTCCTGAAGTTTGGCTACACTCAACGGATTAAACATATGCTGTTCTCCATTTCTTCTCCACCGGTACTCTCCACCTATTTCCAAAGGCAGAGTGCCTGAAACCGGGCGATCTTCATAAGCTTTTACATAACGCTTATGAATCTCCTTTTCTATTTGATGTAACCCTATCCCCTGGATTCTTGTAACCGTTCCGGGGAAATACTTATTTACAACATCGGTATTAATGCCTATACATTCAAAAAGCTGTGAGCCTCTATAAGAATTCAGTGTTGAGATCCCAATTTTATTCATCACTTTTAAGATCCCCTTACCTACTGCTTTATTGTAATTTTTAACAGCTTGTTCTGCCGAAATATCTTCCAGATCATCTATATGACTTTCAATAATCTCATTAACCATATACGGATTAATGGCACTGGCTCCATAAGCAAACAGGAGTGCAAAATGATGTACTTCTCTGGGCTCTGCAGATTCTATGATAATACTAATTTTAGAGCGTTTTCCAAGGGTGTGTAATCCTCTATTTATATACGAGCAAGCCAGGAGTGCCGGGATGGGTGCTGCGATTTCACTTACCTGCCGGTCAGACAGAATAATGATATTGGTTCCCTCGTCTGTTGCCTCCGAGGCCTGTTCTAATAATTTATCCAGCGCATTTTCAAGTCCGTTATGTCCTTGTGCAACCTCGTATAAAATAGGAATGGATACAATTTTAAAATCCGGGTTTTTATAACTCTTTATCTTATCCAGATCCTGTTTGGAAATTACCGGATTCTGGATTTTTAGCTTTTTACAGTGATTGGCATCGATCTCAAAGATATTCGAATCGCTTCCCAGTGTAAGGCTGATATCGGTAATAAGCTCTTCACGGATCCCGTCTAAAGGCGGATTGGTAACCTGAGCGAACAATTGTTTAAAGTAATTGTAGATAAGTTGTGGACGCTCAGATAATACAGCTATGGGCATATCGGCTCCCATTGATCCAATGGGCTCTTTCCCCTGTGCCGCCATAGGCATAATAATAGTACGAATGTCTTCCTGGGTATAGCCAAAAATGAGCTGGCGTTTTTCTAAAGTCTCCTCATTAAAAAAAACGGGGCAGTCGTTATATGGAATATCCTTAAGATGCACCAGGTTTTTATCCAGCCATTTTTTGTACGGGTATTGAGAAACGATCTCTTTTTTTATTTCATCGTCGTTTACAATACATCCTTTATTCATATCCACCAGAAACATTTTTCCCGGTTCGAGCCTTCCGTGGTATTCCACATTTTCAGGTGCTATATCTATTACTCCGGTTTCAGACGACATAATTACGAATCCGTCTTTGGTAACTGTATAACGCGAAGGACGCAGTCCGTTTCTGTCAAGCACTGCCCCTATATAATTACCATCGGTAAAAGGGATGGATGCAGGGCCGTCCCAGGGCTCCACAGCACAGGAATTAAACTCATAAAAAGCCTTCTTTGACACCGACATTTCAGGGTTCTTTTCCCAGGCTTCCGGTACCAGCATCATCATAACTTCCGGAAGAGATCGTCCGGTCATCAGTAATAATTCAACCACCATATCCATAGAGGCAGAATCCGATTTTCCGGGAAGAATAACCGGGAGTATACTTTTTATCTCCTCACCAAACCAATCACTTTTCATGAGTTCTTCACGGGAGAGCATCCGGAATATATTACCGCGAAGCGTATTAATCTCCCCATTGTGACACATATACCTAAAGGGCTGTGCGAGATCCCAGGTTGGAAAGGTGTTAGTGGAAAATCGCTGATGGACTAAAGCTAATCGTGTAACCAACAACGGATCTTTTAGATCCTTGTAAAATACCTTAATGTCCTGAGGCATTAACAGCCCTTTGTATATGATTGTTTTTGCAGACAGGCTGGGCAGGTAAAAAAATCTGCTTTCAGACAGCCCGGAATTATATATGATATGTTCCGCCTTTTTACGGGCAGCAAACAATTTGATATTAAACTGAAAGTCATCCAGATTAAGATTAGATTTTCCAATAAAAATCTGTTTGATACAGGGCACCGTTTCTTTCGCTATGCGTCCCAGCACCTCCTTTTGTACGGGCACATCTCTCCATCCCAGAATTTCAAGGCCTTGTTTCCGGACCTCCTCCTCCAAAATACCCTCGCAATAAATACGTTGATTTTCTTTTCTGGGAAAAAACACATTGCTCACCGCATACTGCCCTGCTTCCGGTAAGGTAAAATTACAGTGTTCCACAAAAAAGGCGTGAGGTACATCGATAAGAATACCCGCACCATCACCTGTTTTTCCATCGGCACTTACAGCGCCCCGGTGTTCCAGTTTTTCAAGAATCTCCAGTGCCTTGTGAATAATTTCATTAGAGGTACTTCCATGCAAACTACAAATAAATCCAGCTCCGCAATTTTCGTGTTCAAATTCGGGAACGTATAAACCCTGTTTCGTCAACATAATCTGCCTTGTTTTTATATGGTAATTACACTATTAACCAGCTAATATATACGGTTGTAAGGGCATAATAACAATTGCGAAGTCATTATTCTCAAATTAAAAATATATCCCCGAAAAAATACTAATATCACAATTTAGCAGGGGTAATTTTCACAAGTATGCAATCCGTTTTTTTCAAATAAACGAACACTTGTTAGCCTGACTGTCAGGAAGTTGCAAAAAAATCATATCTGTATTTATTCATTTTACTTTTTTCCAACAAAAACAAAAAATAATAGGGGTTGATTTGATAAAATTCAATATTAAAATATACATACCCCATATTTTAATAGGGGTTATTTTATAAATATCATAAAAATAATCTATATAACCATTATTTTTTTGGGGGTATGTGTTGATTAACATAGTTTTGACCTCATCATCAATCAAAAAACGAATATTATGAAATCATTATTAACAACCTCTATGGTATTAATTGTATTTAATTTAGTTGCTCAGGAAGCAACGGAGGAAAAAAAGAATTTTGAAGTAAGCGGAAGCGCAGATGCTTACTTCCGTCAAAACATTGGCGGGCCTAATGGTGAAGATCACCTGGCTCCCAATACTTCTTTTGCCAACCTCAATGGTTTTGCACTGGGGATGGTTAATCTGGTAGGGGCCTTTGAAAGTGGAAAAGTAGGAGCCGTTGCCGATCTCGTATTTGGCCCTCGTGGAGAGGATGCCACTTTTTTATCGCCTTTTCTTCGCCCCGGCGGAAGTTCAAATATTGTAAACCAATTATATGTTTACTGGAACATCTCCGATAAAATCACCCTAAGCCTGGGGAACTTCAATACTTTTCTGGGGTATGAGGTCATTTCCCCTGCGGCTAACTTTAACTACAGTACTTCCTATATGTTTTCATACGGCCCGTTTTCGCACACGGGTATCAAGGCCGATTTTGTGTTATCGGAGCACTGGTCTGCTATGCTGGCGCTTCTTAACAATACCGATCAAACCGAATTTAATTTTGACAACAATTATACCTTAGGAGGTCAGCTGGCGTATAAAGACACCTATTTAAATGTATTATACGGCAAACAGGGAGGGAATACCGAAGCCACTTTCCAGATAGATCTTACCACCGGGTATAAGCTTTCCGATGATTTCTTCCTCGGACTTAACACTACATATAATGTTACAGACGATGCTAAGTTTTATGGGGTGGCTCTCTACCCTCAGCTACAAACCTCCGACACTTTTGCTTTAGGGCTACGTGCAGAATACTTTGCCGAACAGGCAGGCGGTGCCGGAGCTATAGGAGGATATGATACTGATGGTGATGCGAATGTCACGGCCTTTACGCTTACAGGAAGTTATACCGCCGGTGCCTTAACAATTAAACCTGAAATACGACTGGATACCGCCAGTGAGGAGACTTTTTTAGATCAGGACCTGGATCCTTCCAAGTCACTGTCTTCTTTCCTGATTGCGGGTGTTTATCAATTTTAATTAAAACTATGAATGAATTATGAAAAAAATCGAAGCTGTTATCAGAAAATCCAAGTTCAGTGCCGTTAAGGAGGCACTGCACGAAGTGGGCGTTAACTTCTTTTCCTATTGGGATGTAACCGGAATAGGCAACGAAAAAGAAGGCCATGTATACAGAGGTATTGCTTATAGTACCAGTGATATTCAACGACGTTATCTATCAATTGTGGTAAACGACGCCTTTGAAAATGCCACTATCGATGCTATACTGGCTGCGGCCTCGACAGATTCTGTTGGCGACGGAAAAATATTTGTTTCCAATGTAACGGAAGTGTACCGTATTCGCACCGGAGAGAGCGGAAAAGACGCACTGAATTAAATCATCAATCAAAAAAAATTATCGTTTATGGAATTACTAACTACAAATAATGTATGGATGATGCTGTGTACCGCATTGGTATTCTTTATGCATTTGGGTTTTGCCTTTCTCGAAATAGGGCTTACCCGTCAAAAAAATACGATCAATATCCTATTTAAAAATATATTTATAATCACAGTCGGACTTTTGCTGTATTGCCTTGTAGGTTTTAATTTAATGTATCCGGGTTTTACCGAAGGATCTGCCGGATTCTTCAGTTTTGCAGGATTCGGACTAGAGGCTCCCCTTACTGCTGACGGAGCTTTAGACCTCGCCTATAACGGAGGTTATACGTATTGGACCGATTTTCTCTTTCAGGGAATGTTTGCAGCCACAGCTGCGACCATTGTTTCGGGTGCCGTGGCAGAACGCATTAAAATAGGGCCTTTTATGGTTTTTACCATTTTATATGTGGGATTGGTTTACCCTATTGCCGGTTCCTGGAAATGGGGTGGCGGATTTTTAGATATGCGTGAAACGCCTTTTTATGATTTTGCCGGATCTACCCTGGTACACTCCGTAGGCGGATGGGCAGCCGTAGTGGCCGTTTGCCTCCTAGGAGCCCGTATCGGAAAGTTCAAAGACGGGAAATTACAGGCTATTCCCGGACATAATATACCTATGGCAACGGCAGGTGTTATCATTCTATGGCTGGGGTGGTTTGGGTTTAACGGAGGCTCCGTACTATCGGCCGATCCTGCTCTTACCTCCCTTACCCTGGTTACTACCTGCCTTGCGGCAGCGGCAGGAGGTATAGGCGCTGCTTTAGTATCTGCGTTGAAGTTTAAAAATCTGGACCTTACCATGTTCTTAAATGGAATTTTGGGCGGATTAGTAGGAATTACTGCCGGTGCCGATCAAATGAGTCCGACCGATGCCATTATCATAGGGCTCATTGCCGGTGCCATTATTGTATTTGCTGTATCCTTAATAGACAGGTTAAAACTGGACGATCCGGTGGGAGCTATTGCAGTACATCTGGTTTGCGGTATCTGGGGCACGCTGGCTGTTGGAATTTTAGGAAATCTCGCCGGATGGGATCAGTTTGTAAGCCAGTTAATCGGAATAGGATCATATGCTCTTATCTGTATTGCATCTTCATTTGTCATCATATTTACCCTTAAGAAAACCGTGGGAATACGGGTATCTGAGCGTGAGGAAAGAGAAGGCCTGGACGGATATGAACACGGAATGGATGCATATCCTGATTTTAGGTTAAATGAGCATTGATGGGGTTTCTGATTTCTGATTCCTCATTTCTGATTTCTGATTTGACATTTACAATAAGCCGGGGCTTTAATTAGTTCCGGTTTTTTTCATAATTATTTCTGGTTTTATATTTATTTGAAGATTTCAAAAATAAATAGGATTTTTGCCCGATATAAACTGCGCAAAATTCAATCTAAATGAAAAGACTAATTACGTTTTGCCTGCTATTGTTATGTTATGCCTGTTTTACAAATAAAATGGTTTATCAAGAAGGGCAGAACACCATTGTTACCAATGATATTGAATATAAGCTAACAAAGGTTGGACAAAATAATCATACTAATAATTACGGCGGCGGAGGTTATTACCGCATTAAAAATGAAACTACTGGAGAAGCAGGTAAATTTTACCTGATAGATATTGAATTAGTTAATCAGTCAAATGAGGACAAGGAGATAAACCTCACCAAGATTTCTCTTTGTGATAAAAATAAAACCTGCCTCAGGCCAACCAGATTTGACGTTACGTCAGTTGTCGATATTCCTTCTAAAAAAGTTATTAATTTGGCCCCGGGAGAAAGAAAAAAAAGAACTTTGATTTTTCCTGGCCCATCATCCTTTGTGCCACGGTTGGTATTAGTTAATTTAGAAGAAAATAAGTTTATAGAATTCTCATATAAAAAATAAAAATGACTTTAAAAAAATATACATGGCTTTTATGCACATTCGTTTCAGGATTAATTTATGCTCAGGATTATCAATTCTACGAAGTTCGTTCTGAAAATTTAGTTGGATTTGAATATATGGATAAATACTATGAAGCCAATCCAAAAGGAATGATGAAATTTATTGAAGAAAACGAAATGCCTGAAACTCTTAGGCAGGATTTGACCGCTCAGGTAGATCGAATTAGAACAAAACGCACCCTTTCCGATATTACTTTTTGGGGCGGACTGGCAGCAGGAGCCGGAATTATGATCAACGAAGCTGTTACGGTTGAAGAGGGGGAACAAATGAGCACCGGCACACTCTTTACAGGGCTTGGGGTCTTTGCTGCAAGCGGATTGGTTAACTGGTTATTTATAAAACCCAAACGAAAGGACTATTACAATTTTGTCAATACTTTTAATGAGCAGGTAGAAAAAAATAAGATTAAAATAGGGTTCAAATTAAACTGGGATCAGGGCCCTAACTACGGCCTGGTGATTTCTTTTTAAGTTTAAAATGGAATTAGATTTTATGCCGAGTTCCTGCTGGCATTTATATTTCCAAACAGAGAGCGGGTCACCATTTTTTCAAATATCTTGAGTTTTTCCGGATCAGGATTTTTTTCACTTTGTAATTTCTGAATCTCCCGCAATGCATATTGCTGTATGGTTAGCAGGGGCAATACTATAGATTCACGAACATCGATAGAGGCCTTCCCGGCGGGTTCATTTTCCATGAGTACTTTATAACCAGCCAGCTTGAGCAGTAACCTTTTGGTTTCTTCATATTCTGTGTAGATAATTGTCCAGAATTCCCCGAATTCTTCGTCTTCCGACATATACCGGGTGAGGTCAAAAAAGGATTTGGAAAGCGACATCATACTGTTTTCAACCAGCGTTTTAAAGAACTTTGAATTCCTGTACAATGCTTTCACCTTTTTAAATTCACCTCGAGCCTCATAATATTTTAAGGCGGTTCCCACTCCAAAAAATCCGGGGACATTTTGTTTTAACTGGCTCCAGGAACCCACAAAAGGAATAGCTCTCAGATCGGAAAATACCAACGTATCAGACTTTGATCGTTTGGAGGGCCGGCTTCCTATATTGGTTTTTGCATAGTACTTCAGGGTGCTCATTCGTTCCAGATAAGGAATAAACATAGGGTGCCCTTTAAAATCCGAGTAGGCTTTATAACTTATCTCGGCCAGGTGATCCATTACCTTTCGGTCTTCTCCGGACAGTTTTTGTTTTTCACCAGCCAGTTTGTTATAAATCCCTGAACTGATTAATTGTTCCAGGTTATACTGCGACGATTCCAGGGTTCCGAAATTAGAACTGATGGTTTGCCCTTGTATGGTAAGCTGCACTTCTTTATCTTCTATTTGCGGCCCCAGTGATGCATAAAACTGATGTGTTTTTCCTCCTCCCCGTGCCGGCGGACCTCCGCGCCCGTCAAAAAACACTACCTGAAATCCGTATTTACGTGACACTTTGGTAAGTGCTTCCTTGGCCTTATAAATAGCCCAGTTGGCCATTAAATACCCGCCATCTTTGGTGCCGTCGGAAAAGCCCAGCATAATAGTTTGTTTCTTCCCCCGAAATTCCAAATGCGCCTTATATGCCGGATTGGTATATAAGGTCTCCATTACCTCCGGTGCATTTTTCAAATCGGTAACCGTTTCAAACAAAGGAACAATATCTACGGTAAGCCGGTCCTCAAAAGCGGTAAGCCTCAGCATCGCAAACAACTGCATTACATTAAGTGCCGTTTGATTGTTACTGATAATATATCGGTTACATCCCTTTTCGCCATTCTCTTCCTGGATTTGCTTTGCCACCCGCATGGTTTTCAGGGTATTAATTACCATCTCATCAGAAAACCATTCCAAATCCACAGCTCCCTTTACCTTACCCAGCACCTTAATTTGTTTCCCTTCATGTAACTCTTTAAAATTCTCGGGAAACAATCCCTTTTGGTGTTTTAAACATCCATCAACTACCTTATTAAATACGGTGTCATGAACCCGGCTATCCTGACGGATATCCAGGCTGGCAAAATAAAATCCGAACAGCTGTGCCTTATTCAATAAACTCTGCACTTCATTCAGGTACAGGGATTGATGGTTATTTACAATCTTTTCCCTGATAGCTTCCAGAGTGCCTACAAATTCCTCCAGGGAAATCGTTTTTTTCCTATTCGGATTAATCCCGGTATAATACACCTGCTGTTCCAGATCGCTCACCATATCGTACACCTCTTCGAAGGTAAGCTTACGCCTTAGTTTCTTAAGATCCCTGTAATAATTTCTAAGGATGGTTTGCTTCAGTTTAGCAGCTACCTTCCGGGTAGTTTCCGGTTTTACAAAAGGATTTCCGTCACGATCTCCTCCGGGCCAGAATCCGATATTAATGATCTCATTCTCTATAGATTTATGATCAAAAATATTTTGCTGTATATAATCGTAAATACTCCCAAAAGATTCGTAGAACACATTCTCCAGGTACCAGATCAGGCTGACTGCTTCATCGTAAGGAGTCGGCTTTTTCTTTTTAAAGAAGGGTGTTTTTCCCAACTGCGCCATCAGGTTATTGATGGTTAGTAAATTATTCTCCCGAATGGCTTCCGTTAAATCGGTGATAATCCCCAGTACGGTTCCCGGATAAAACTGAGTGGGATGCGCGGTCAATACAATACGAACCTTAAAGGCTTCCAGATATTTGCGCAGATTGGTTTCATTATTCCCTGAAAATGCCGATTCCTTTAAATTCCGAATCGTACCCAACCCTTCCATATTATTGATAATAGGAAAGGCTGCATCTTCTATGGCATCAAACAATACCACCTGACGTTCTATATATTGTATAAGCCTGAATAACAGATTTATCTGGCTTTGCCTGTTTCGCCTGGCCTGGTACTTTACAAAAAAGGCATTTACTATTTGCGTTGGATTTTCCCCATTGGCATATCCCTTTTTACAGGTTTCATAAAACAAGGGAAGTAATACCCCCGTTTTGGTAACTGAACTAAAGGGCAGCGTCATAAATATACTGTTGTATATCTGGTATTTAGACAGTACGTTCTGGTTAAATCGTGTGAGTTTTGGCTGGACCGACATGATAGTGTGCTCTCAATGAACTTATAAAGGTACTACGCGAAATCTGTTTTAAAAAGAGCGGTGAGAAAAATTACAGATTTGATAATTATGCGTCCGTATTTTATTAAATGTTTAAAATTTCTGATTTCTGATTCCTAATTCCTGATTCCTAATTCCTGATTTCTAATTCCTAATTCCGGATTTCTGATTTTTTCAAACTTGTTAATCATGTACTCAGGCTTGTTAGAACCGCATCTTTTCAGCAGTACGGGAAGCAAAAGCCTGGAATGGTACCAAAACAGCATATTAAATTGCAAAGGGGAATTTCCTTTATTTATTTTTTAAGGTGTTTGTATAAATATCGAAAAGTGAGTTATTGATTTCCGATAACTTCCCGACCAGTTTCGATTCCTCTTCCTTTATTTCCGATAGTTTTTGCAGCATCTCTTTTTTCATCCCTACACGATCGTTCAAGGAATCGGCGGAGAGTTTTTCCAGGTTGTTCCGGATTTTATTCTTTAACTCGTGTGTAAAAATGGTGATCGATGCATTTTCTACCCGGGCATGAGTGCTTTCCAAAAAAAGCAGGGCATCCGTATAGCTTTGCTCCAGCTGATCTAATGTTTTATTGAGTATTTCTACCTGTACCGCTTTTTCCCTCACCAGTACTTTCTCCAGGAGCAATCGTCCGTTTCTCAATCCTTCTATAAGCTCCCGGATCAGGTTGAGTTCTTCTTTTAACCGGCTTTCTATATAATTTTTTTCAAGGCCGATAATAGCTTTGTACTTCTCCAGTTTACGGGAGGTGAAATAAGTCCACAGTAACGAAACAACCGATATAATCAAGGCTATAATTGCCGTAATCTCTTTTACTTCCATAGTACGCTGTATAATTCGTGTTCATCGATAAAATGCCTTTGGCACCAGGGCAAAAACCCATAGTTTTGTTTAAAATTATAGCCCTTATCCGGCTGGTTTAAATGCTCTAGCAGAAATTTCATGTCCGGATACCGGGGCCTTATCTTTTCTATCGCCATTTTAAATTCGCTGTTTTTCATCATTAATGTCAATCCGTTGTGAAATGCCAAAACCGTAGGGTTAAACAGCTTTATGGCCTTTTCTATATTTTTTTCAATTAAATAATGAACAAACCTATCCGGAAGGTTATCATCCGGAGTAAGTGCCAGCAAATAATACAGAGATACATTTAAGCCCTGTGCCCTTAATTCCTTTACCTTCTCCATCTTATCCATGTATTCAGGTCCCTTGTTGTAGGAGCCAAAAATTACAATACTTTCGTCCATTCACCTAAATTTTACAGTTGTTACTCTTTCTCTCTAATTTCTGATTTCTGATTCCTGATTTCTGATTCCTAATTCCTGATTTCTAGTTTTTGATTTTTGATTTCTGATCGGGACGTAGAATCTTGATAGTGCTGCGGTTTAAAAAAGACCTGCTATTAAAACACTCCCGGCTTACTTTTCCAGTGTTTTTTATTCCAATCCTCACCGCAAAAGCTTAAAAAAAGTTTATCATCTTCATTTATCTTATTAAAAAAAGCACTTCCAAATACCTGTAAGTCTACCCTTAAGCGATGCCTCAGGAGAGACAATTGCCTGATACATAAATCGGCCCGGGCTGCATGCAATTCATCTTTATTTAACTTTTGAAGTCTTTCCTTTAATTCTTTAGGTCTTAGCTCTTCCATGGGGCAAAGAAGATTGTATTTGGCATTCAGATACATTCGTCTGGTAGAGTCTCCCAAAAAAATCCCATTGCCCTCCCGGTAGTACCAATCGGTCATGGAGGCATATAAAGCTTTGCGTTCGTCATAACTCAAAAGGCCTTTGTATCTCCCCTCATGCCAGCTATTCTTTCGCATCGGTGAAGCAACCTGGGTAATCTCCCATAATTTTTTATACGATTCAATGCGTCCGTCAGTAGTTTTTTGACGTACCTGTTGCCTGTAATTATTGGCCAGATAAAGACCAACCCCTGCCACCAACAATGTAGCAATAATCTCCCCCAGTTTTAAATATTGGTCAATACCCATAATCAACAACGTATTTAAACCCCGTAAAGGTTTTTTGTTAACTGATAATTAAAGGATCGGGAGAATTATAAAGATACGGTTTCTTAGGGATAATTTCTAATTCCGAATTTCTAATTTCTGATTCCGGATTTCTGATTCCGGATTTCTGATTTTCAAGCTGTTCTTTGAACGAGCAAAGAAAATGAACGGATGTATTTAATAATTGTAAAGCTTCCGGTATTCATATTTGGATTTCTACCGCCGTCAATGCCAGTTTTTTTACGCAGTATAACACAACATTTCCGTTAAGAATTCCCGAAGCTCCGGAAAGAATTTACAGGCCGATAGTTTTCGGTTAGTTCTTAACCGGTTTATTAAAAAGAATCAGAAATTAGAAATTCGGAATGAGAAATATATAATCACATCACCCAAAAACCTCCTTATACAACTCCTTATACACGGCTAAAGTATCAATATCCCTGAGGTCTACCTCCGTATCCATTTTTATTACTTTTTCCGAATGTGAATCGATCACCGCTTTTGCCCCTTTATCGCCTGTAAGTTCACTTAGTTCTTTAAAATAACAGGCGTCAAACAGGGCGGGAACACCCATCTTTTCAGAGCTGTATGCGGTGGTAATAATCTGTTGCTTTCCGGATTTGAATTTTTTGATAAGCTGCTCCAGATACGCCGTACTAACAAAGGGCTGATCGGCCAAAAAGATCAGTACTCCCCGGGTTTCCGATGCATTTTCCACAATATATTGTATTCCCAGGGCGATAGAGGTTCCCAATCCGTGCTGCCATTGCCGGTTAATTACAGTGGGTACGAGATACGCGTCTATTTCCTTTTGAATATGGGTATCACGAGCGCCCAGAACCACCAGGGTGTCGGCACCTTTTACATTACGAGCAGTTTCTATGGCATGCCCTAAAAGCGTGGTATCGCCCCAGGGGAGTAGCTGTTTGGGGACCCCCATACGGCGGGAACCACCGGCGGCGGGGATCAGGATTGTTATATCAGGCATGAATGCCACCTTTCTTTTCTTTTAATGACATGGGTTGCTGTACGCGAATAACCGACAGGATCTCCGCCAAAATTGCTACCGCAATTTCATGGGGGGTTTCCGCTCCAATATTTAATCCGGCCGGACCGTGGATCTGATCTAAAAATGCATCCGATACCTCCGGTGCAAACTCCAATAACTGCCCCAACAGCTTCTCCCGCCGGTGAGCCGGGCCCAACAGCCCCAGATAGGCAGGGTGGGTATCTTTTAAAGCAATCAGATACTTTAAATCGATGGCAAAATTATGACTCATCAGCATTACCGCCGTTTGGGTATCGATGGCCTGAATATCTATTCCTTCCGGATCGGAAGCTAAAAAGGCGGTGGCGCCTGGAAAGTGTTCTATGGTTTTTGATTCTTTGGGCGGAGCTATTACGCTTACCTCCCAGCCGGTCAGTGCGGCAAATTTACAGAGTTGTACGGCATCGTGTTCGGCTCCAAAGATCATCAGCCTAAAACAGGGCGGGAATTCCTGTGTAAAATCGGATAAGGAATCCGTTGTTACCTTAAATCCGTTTAACTGTTGGTTTAGCCTGAATTTCTCTTTTCCAAACAGTACGTGAGATCCTAAATTTTTATGGACTCCTTCTTCCCGGCGATAACGTGAAACCATGGAAAACGGTTGACGGGTTTCCAGAAATTGCCCCAGCATGGTTAAAAATTCTTTATTCGGATTAAAGGGCTCCAGCAGTATATATAAAATGCCTTCGCATCCCAGTCGGTAACGGCCGTCATACTGCATCATCCTGGCTTCTCCTTCTTTAAAAACGGCTTGCGACTGACGAACGATATCTTTTTCCACACAGCCTCCGCTAACGGCCCCAATCATTTGTCCGTTTTCCAGGATCAGCATCTGCACTCCGGGCTTGCGATACGAAGACCCGTCCAGATCTACTACCGTGGCCAGTACCGTTTGCAGGCCTTTGGCTTTTGCCTTTTTATAAGCATTGACTATGTTTTTAAATTCATATGTCATTTCTAATTTCTAATTCCGCATTTCTGATTTCTGATTTCTGATTATTTATAAACCTGTTAATCATGTACTTTACGTTTATTAGCACCCTATCTTTTCAACAGTATAGGAAGCAAAAGCCTGGAATGGTACCGAAACGGTACAGCCGTTTTGGCCAGGTTTTGATTTCCGGTTTTAGCCTAAGGCTAAAAATAACTCTGAAAAGCGTCTTTTTCTTTGTTTCGTTTATTCATGTCATCATTATTTTATATTAAAGTATTCATGAATGCTTTGTATTTCATTAGACAAGTAAAGAAAATGAACAGTATTATTTAATTATTGTTCAACTATTCTATATTGTACTTTGAATTCCTGATTTTCCCATTCCACCGATTAGAAATTAGAAACCCGGAATTAGAAATAAAGAAATTATCGGCTAACCGATAATTTCTTTCACCTCAAAATACTTCATATACGGCTGTTTGGTCAGTCGCTGACCGGTAGCCTTATAAATAGCATTGGCAACAGCTGCTCCCACAGGCGGTAAGGTAGGTTCCCCAAGTCCGGTAGGGGCTACATCGCTCTTTACAAAATGTACATCTACCTTCGGGGTTTGTCCCATTCTGATAAGCTGATAGCTATTAAAATTATTAGATGAAGGTTTTCCATTTTCAAAGGTGAGATCGCCATACATCATATGTCCGATTCCATCGATTACCCCGCCTACTACCTGATTCTGAGCACCCAGCGGATTCACCACGATCCCGCAGTCAACCACACAGGTCACCTTTTTAACCACCGGATAGTTATTTACCATGACAATATCGGCTACTTCAGCCACATGGGTATTATGGCAGTAATACACCGCAAAGCCCTGGTATACCTCATCGGTTTTATTACCCCAATCCGATTTTTCCACGGCCAGTTTAATCACTCCCTGTAATCGCTCCGGATTATACTGAATACGCTCATCAGTAGTGCCCTTTACCTGATCCAGTAAATCCATATGCAACTGAATGCGGTCTACCCCCAGCTCTTCGGCCAACTCATCAAAGAAGCTCTGCTCTGCCGATGCCAGGAAATTGGTATAAGGTGCACGCCAGGCTCCGGTGGTGATATTACTTTGGTAACTCCCCACATCTACCTGGTAATTTTCAACGGCTCCTGCCGGAAAGAAATTCGGGATTAAATTATACATATTTCGGTTTATGGCGGCTTCCTTAAGGCGGTAACCAGTAACTTTTCCGTCTTTGATGGAGGCTGCAATGCGATATTTAATGGCCGGCCTGTATATCCCGGCACTCATATCGTCTTCCCGGGTATAGACTACTTTTACCGGTTTTTTTGCCAGATTGGAGATCTCCGCTGCTTCCATTACAAAATCCCCATAAAGGCGACGCCCGAATCCTCCTCCCATACGAGTCATTTCCAGATGGATCTCCGAAGGATCACGCTCCAGAAGTTCAGCAACCCGGCCTGCGAACATCGCTGGTCTTTGGATAGGCCCTACCAAATGGATCTTATCGGGTTTTACATCGGCATAGAAATTCATCGGTTCCAATGTATTATGGGGTAGGAAAGGCGATTCGTAAGTGCGTTCCAGTATCTTATCGGCTTCTGCAAAGGCCTTTTTTACATCGCCGTCTTTTCTAAGGGTTTCAAATTGGTTACCGTTAAGGATCTTATTTAATTCCTCATCGTGTTGTGCGGTATTTTCTGCCGGACTGTCCTGTGTCCATTCGGCGGTTAATGCTCGTTTTCCTTTGATCGCCGCCCAGGTATTGTTGGCCAGTACGGCTATCTTATCTCCAAAGCGGATCACATCGGTTACTCCATTTACCGCACGGGCCTGAGCGTCATTAAAGGATTCCAGTTTTTGCCCGAATGCGGGCGGACGCAACACACAGGCATATTCCATACCCTCGGCTTTATAATCCAGTCCGAACAGCGGTTTTCCGGTGATGATCCCGTCGATATCCACATTGGCAGTACCCTTTCCGATAATAGTAAAATCTTTCGGGTCTTTTAAAGTCACATTCTCCGGTACTTCCATCTCTGCTGCTTCCTTTACCACTTCTCCGTAGTGCAGGGTATCTCCATTAGCATTGGTGATCACCCCTTCTTTGGTAGTACATTCGGAGGCATCCACCCCCCATTTGGCAGCGGCGGCATTTACCAGCATCTGCCGGGCCGTAGCTCCGGTTTGCCGTAAGGGTTCCCAACCCTGTCGTAAGCTCTGGCTCCCTCCTGCTACCTGCCGGGTATAGTGTTCGGTATTCAGCGGTGCCTGGGCTACCAGTACATCTTTCCAGGCTACATCCAGCTCTTCCGCAATCAGCATGGGCATGGAGGTTTTTACGCCCTGTCCGATCTCCGGATTGGGTGCAAAGATGGTTACCTTACCCTCATCGGAAATCTTGATAAAGGCATTAAAATCGTTATAGTTTAAATCGGCCAGATTTACCGGCGGTTCTACATTGGGTTTACAGGCCTGAAAGAGGTTAAAGCCAATAAGCATCCCTCCTCCTGCCAGGGCCGAGGTCTTTAAAAAGGAACGTCGGCTAAATGCGAGTGTATCTTGAGTTTTCATAGTGTTTGCTTAGCGGTTAACTGAGTTTATCGGCGGCCTGCTGTACCGCTTTTTCAATGCTGTTATAGGAGGCACAGCGACAGATATTGCCGTGCATGGCATTGCGGATATCCTCGGTAGAGGGATTGGGATTCTTGTCTAAAAAAGAAGCCGCCGTCATGATCTGCCCTGCCTGGCAGTAGCCACACTGAGGCACATCGATATCTTTCCAGGCCTGCTGCACCGGATGAGTTCCGTTTTCCGAAAGGCCTTCAATAGTAGTGATCTTTACTCCCTGTAACTGGGATACCTGCAGCATACAGCTCCGGGTGGCATTCCCGTCGATATGGACGGTACAGGCCCCGCACTGACCGATTCCGCAGCCGTATTTGGTGCCTACCAGATTGGCCTGGTCGCGCAATACCCAGAGGAGGGGCGTATCTACATCGGCCTCTACCGAATGTACTTGCCCGTTGATGTTGAGTTGATACGTTGGCATGATATTGTTTAGTTAGTTATATATGATTATTGAATGTACAAGACAAAAACAATGTTCCCCTTCATTTTTTTCCTGATAAAAAACGAACCAAAAAAAAATCAAGATATACTGAATTCTTTAAAGTTACTAAAAATCAGGATTCATACTGTTAAGGGAAGTATAATTTCCAGTTTCTGATTTCTAATTCCTAATTTCTGATTGTTGAGTGAACCGTTGATTCGTTGAATCGGATAATTATATTCTTAATTCTTCAGGATAAAGACAAGGGTATAAAAAGGAGTCATGGTCTCTAAATACAAAAAACCCCCTACAGTCAAAGCTGTAAGGGGTCAAACAAAAATTAAACACTATAAAAAATGGTAATTATATACTTTCGTTACTGGACTACCACATCAAAGGAAGCCGATATATCGGTTTCTCCACCTGCATCTGCCAGCCCCGTATTGGGCTTGGTAGGTTGGTGTCGTAAGGTTACCGTAAATGTTCCTGAACTGGCTGCACCTGCAGACAGTGTGAATTCGGTACCTAAGGGATTTCCGTCTCCATCAAAATTGCTGTAGTCCGTAGTAATATCCAATCCTGATTCAACGGTAAAGAAAAACTGGTGTTCGTCGTCTTCCGCTTCTACTTCTTCCGTAATATTTTCCGCCGGACTTTCGGTTTCATTGAGCAATACAATGGTTCCGTCATAGGTAGTACCGGCTGCCAGATTATCCGACACGGTTATCACCGGAGCATTTGGACCCTCTCCATCCAGGTCCCGGGTTTGTAAGGTAATTGCAGTTCCTCCCCCCTGTGGTGTTAAGGTCACGGTTAAAGTGGTAATTACTTCTTCTTCATTTACCGGCTCGGGTGTGTCGTCGTCGTTTGAACATGCCACAAAAAAAATGGCGCTACTTACTATAAGACTTAAAAATTTAAATTTTTTCATTGTTTTTTGTTTTTAATAATTGATTTTCATTCTGATTAAAAAATTTCTCCCCGAATCGTCTGCATATAAACGCAGGCGATTCAGATAATTTCTATACGAGGTATTAAAAATATTATTGATACCAACCCCTAATCTGAGGGTTGATTTCGGATTGAGTTTAACGTCAATCTCTGCATCAAAATTTAATAAATGATAGGCTCCGGGCGGTGTGCTTACATCTACTATTTCACTACTTCCGGTTTCGGGAATAAAGACTTCAAAATTATTATCTGGGAAATCATTCTGCCGAAACGTATAATTGCTCTGTAAAGCCAGTCGCAGGTTATGATACCTCTCATTTTGATATACAATTTCGTTTTGGGTATTTACAGGAGGCATATGAATCAGGTCTCTGTCTCGCGAGCGGTCATATCCTTTTACCAGCGCAAGCTGATGCTTCAGATGAATATTATTGTTTAAGGCATACGATGCATCTATATCAGCGCCGAGTAGCTGTGCACGCGTTTGGCGGTATTCCCATACCTGAAAATTACCTCGTATGGTTTGCTGAATCCCGACGGGTTCTATTACTATAAAATCCTGTATGGTATTGATATACGGATTTACCGAAAAACGAAACCTATCTCCTTTCCGCTCAAATGTCAGTGAGAATTTATGAGACCATTCCGAATCGAAACGCAGATCGCCATACTCTATTCTGGATGCCGAATGGTGCAGCCCTTCACTGAATAGTTCGGACGGATTAGGAGCCCTGGAGGCCAGGGAATAATTAAAAAATACGGTGCTATGCGCTCCCAGACTATAGGTTACCCCCGCAGTTGCCGAGGGATTGTAAAATTTCAACTCGGGGTTTGTCAACACCTGATTATCCAACTCTTCCACTACAATCTCCGGAAAGAGATCGCCGTAATTTCGTTGCTCCCAAAAAGAGGTACGGTAAAATTTAAAAACATCCATAAAGGTATAATCAAACCTGCCACCTGCTTCCAGCAACCATTGGTCATTCAAGCGGTAATCTGCAATGGCATAGAGGCCCAGATCATATTTATCATAATCAGGAATCAGTCTGCGGACTCCGGTATCGGGATCGGCAAAGTTATTCTGGTATTTCCCCATGATGCCTGCTTTGAGATTAAGGTTTTCAGAAGCCTGAGTATCCAGATCCAGAAGAAGCGTATGTGTTTTTAGCTCCAGATCGAGCGAGGCATTATTGCGGTCGTCTCCCCGTCTGATATCGAATTCCAGGCGGTTGTTATCCTGAAAATCGTATTGCAGGCTAAGTTTTCCCAGTTCTTTGATGCGCATAAAACCTTTAAGGCGAAACAGGTGATGCGTAACTTCCTGTTTGGGTGCGTCTATGTTATAGGTAAAATCATTGATGATCAGGGGGCGATCACTTTGATTGGCCCGGACCTGATCCTGAGCACCCCCTAAATGCGAGGCCCGCAGGATCCCGAATTCCGATTTATAAAGCGTGTAATACCCTTCCAAACCATATTTATACTGGTTAAGGCCTATCCGGAGGGAAGCATTCCGCTCAAAAACTCCTGTATTGCTCAGCACATAATCGGCTGCCTCAAAATCGCCAAAACGCTTTAGGGTTCCCTGTACGGTTCCGTACCACCCGTTGTGGTAGCTTTTGGTAAGCTGAGAACTCAGTGTTCCCCCGCGACCGTTGGAAGCCGCCGTTAACAGTGTTTTTCCATACAGACTGTCTTTTAACTGCACTTTAGGGGCTTCCGCAATAATAACCCCGCCCACCGCATTACCGCCATACTGCAAAGCACCTGCCCCTTTAATAAGGGTTATATTTCCGGCGGTATTGATATCTATGGAAGGTGCATGTTCGGCTCCCCATTCCTGGTCCTCCATACGCACCCCGTTGTTAATAACCACCACCCGGCTGCTGTGCAAACCATTGATCAGGGGCTTTACCACGGCATTCCCGGTATTTAATGAGGAAACTCCCGGCAAACTGTTTAAAGCATCCCCCAGGGAACCGCTTTGATAGCGCTCCAACTCATCCGTTGCAATCTCGCTTTCACGCATGCTTTTGGATTTGTCTCCATAGGCTTTTCCCTGTACCGTAACCTCGTTTAGTTCCTCGAGATGGTGCTCCAGCCGAAAGTTCTTAACGGTATTGCCAGATACTCTTACCTTAAACCCCCGGGTTACGCAAAAGGGGTGCGATACCTGAATGGCATAGCGCTGGTTACACAAACCGGTAAAGGTATAGTTCCCATCCTCATCGGTCATCACGGCCTGCTCGGTACCCGCAATAATAAGGGTAGCCCCGGCGAGTACCGAACCGTCATGAAGGTCTATTACATTTCCTGAAAGTGTGTTATTACAATGTTGTGAAATAGCTGTAGTACCGCAAAATAGCAGCACCAGCATAATATAAATACGCATTTTAAATCCTGATTATGATAAATATTAATTAACTAAACAGGATAAAAAGGAGGAGCTCTTAACTGAGAATTAGTGTGTTTAAATAAACTGACAAGAATAGGAGTAATATGTTTCTCCGATTGGGAAGGAACAATAAATTCGCCTATTTGCTCGTAGTTGTATAAGGTATAATCAAAAGAAGCTAAATGAAAAGCGCAGAGGTCGCAATGCGGTATATCTTCATGTATATGCACCGCCTTTTCCTTACAGGTTGGATGTTCATGACCTTCGAGTACATGGAAAAACTGAACCGTTGCGGGGAATGCCAATGCCGCTAATAGCAGCATGGAAACCAGGGTTTGTTTTATTTTTCCTTCAAAGGGCATATAAACCTCTTAAATTTTACGATTTTGTAAAAATAGAAAAGAATTCCAGATTAGGAAATATTAGATGGGATTTGTTTTGATTAAATGGAATGGTTATGGGGGTGAATTTCTGATTCCTGATTTCTGATTTCTGATTCCTGATTTCTGATTTCTGATTTCTCATTTCTAATTGATGGTTGAAGTGTTGATTTGTGGATTCGTTGAATCGGTTTTGCTTTAATCTGATCTTATACAAACGAATAGACGATTACGAGATTAAACTTTTAAATGTTTCTAATTACGAATTTCTGATTTCTAATTGGTTGGGGAAGCGTTAAGTCGGGTAATCATTTAATTTAGATAATAGCAGAACCATTTCGTTTTAACAATATTGGTACAGAAGGTTCTGGGAATCTAAATGCAAAACAATATCAATACTTCCAATCTAAGTGCCTAAAAGGTAAACTGTTTAACTGTTCTCTGTAGAATCTCCATTTTGGCATAAACTCATTCATATAGCTAACGAATACTTCATTATGGGTTCCTTCTAATAGATGAACCAACTCGTGAACGATAATAAATTCAATACATTCTAAAGGCTTTTTTGCCAGTTCTAAATTCAACCAAATTCTTTTAGCTTTTATATTACAAGTACCCCATTTAGTACGCATCTTTTTTATACCAAACTCATTAGATTGTACGCCTATTACTTTTTCCCATTTAGCTATTAATTTTGGTGTAATTCTTTTTAACTCATTGCGATACCATTCTTCAATAACCTCTTGTCTTTTTACTTCTGAAGTGTTTGGTCTTACAAATAACTCAATTGTATTATGTCTTAAAACTACTTTTGGTGGATGGTTATGTATTATTACTTTTAGTAGATAACGTTTTCCTAAAAAGTAATGACTTTCTTTGGTTAAGTAATCTCGTGATGTTTCTCGTTCTTGATTCTCAAAAGTGTTTTGTTGTTTTTTTATCCACTTTAATTTATTTAGTGCAAACACACGAATGGTGTCTAAATCCATTCTGTTAGGAGCAGAAATACGAACAGCGCCATTTGGTGGATACACGCTTAAATGAATATTTTTTATATCCTTTTGCTCAACTTCAATTTTTATATTTCCTAATTCAATCTGTTGCATTAATACTCTTTCTGCTCTCTTACAATATTAAAAATATATTCAACTTTATTTTTTAAACCATAAGGCTCGGGTGGTTCATTGGCTATATCAATTCCTGTATCATCAGAGTATGAAGTTAATTGTTTATAAATTTCCGCTTTAATTTCTCGTTCTTTTGGCAAATTTCCTCTCCAGCCATCTCTTTTTACGTTTTTTACCGCCTTATCAATTAGTATAGCTAATACTTCATTATTTCCTAAATTATTATAAAGTGCTCTTTGAGCTATGGTTACCAGGGTGTCCGGTGTTTCTTCACTCTTGCCTTCATTTACCTTTTTAGCAAGTTCGGCAATCTTCTCTAAATACTCTGCATAACTTATAGCATTTGCCTTACGTTCTTTAATTATTTCAGATAGTAATTTAGACATCTTTTCAAAAAAAGCAGGGTCGATTAAATGCTCTTTAATTATTTTCTTTCTGACATTATTTTCAATTGTTTCTGCTATTGCTCCTTGATTAGACTTTATACCATAAGGTAAAGAATTTATAGCATCTGCAATACCAGATTTAACAATTATATCTAATAAAGACATATCTGAAAAAGGGGAAATTGTTTCAGGCTCATCCGCCTGAATATACGTATCAATTAAGTGACGCATATCCGCTTCATAGGTTTTTAAATCCAATGTTTCACCACTTGCCTTTTTAATTTCCTCTCGTAACTTTAAATAATGGTCTAGCTCTTTCTTTATGTTAATTATTTCACTTTCCGTATAGCCTGCTTCTTCCATTTCATCCGCAATATTGGCATAGGCCCGAATGAGAGAAACTGTTTTTTTATACAATGCTGTGCGTTGCGCCTCTTTTGCTTTTAATTCTTCTTCTATCTCAGTATTTCCGCAGAAATAATGTATATAAGCTAACGTATCTTTAGGTGGTGCAACAGGTTCACATAAAATATGTATTTCTTCTAAAGCATTATCTAATCCTTCCTTACCAACCTTTAAACGGCTATGAAGCATTATATCTATATCGTTCGCTTCAAAATCATCATAATCTAAATCTGAAGTATATACGGCAACCGCATTTTCTACTTTTTTAAACAAGTCTTTATAATCAACTATATAACCAAATTGTTTATCTGCTGTATCTAATCTATTAACTCTACATATTGCCTGGAACAAACCGTGATCCTGCATACTCTTATCGATATATAAATACGTACAACTCGGTGCGTCAAAACCCGTTAGTAATTTAGAGACTACAATTAAGAGTTGCATATTTGCGGGCTCATCAGTAAATTTTGCTTTTGCCCAATCTTCGTATTGTTCTGTTGTTTTTGAGCCTAAAATTTCTGTATATAAATTATATATAAACTCTTTTTCTGTATCTGTACTTGCACCAGTATCTTCTGTAGTTATATCACTTGTATGTGGTGTGTATGAGGTAACAATAGCACAGGTATTTTTTAAAGGTGTTTTTTGAAACAACTCATAATATCTGCACGCTTCATAAATAGAACTCGCTACTAAAATTGCATTTCCATTTTGAGAGGATAAACGTTGTTTGGTACTAAAATCGAATACAATATCGGTAACCACTCTTTCCATACGAGAACGACTGCTCAATACTTTTTGCGTTGTTCCCCATTTCTTCTTGATTTCAGATTTTTGAAAGTCGTTTAACCCTCTTGTTTTAGCTTCAAACCATTCGTCTATTCTTTTTTGAGAGGTTAAGTGCTGGTCTATATCCCTGGCTTCATATACTAAATCTAATATAACACCATCTTCAACACCTTCATTAAATTTATACGTATGTATGTATTTACCAAATACCTCTAAACTTGTTTGTTTGTCTTTCTTTAATAGCGGCGTACCTGTAAATCCAACAAAAACAGCATTAGGTAACATTGCTTTCATCGTACGATGCAAACGACCACTTTGTGTACGGTGACATTCATCTACAAAAACAAATAATTCGCCAACTACTTGTGATGGTTGACTTTCTAATTCTTTTATAAATTGTTTGAAATTACCTGCGTCCCTTTTACCAAACTTATGTACTAAAGAACATAATAATCTTGGTGTAGGATTACTTAATTTTTGCATTAAATCTTTACCGCTTTTTGTACGGTAGATTTTTTCATCAGCATCTTTAAAAACTCGCTCTATTTGTTTATCTAACTCATCGCGGTCTGTTAAAATAGCAACTCTGGAGTTTGGATTATTTTCTAAAATCCATTTTGCCAAATACACCATAGTGATACTTTTACCACTCCCCTGGGTATGCCATATAATACCCCCTTCGTATCTGTTGATATGCTTTTGCGCTTCTTTTACACCAAAATATTGATGTACTCTTGGTAATTTTTTAACGCCTCCATCAAAAACAATGAAGTTGTAGATGATTTCCAAAAAACGTTGTTTATCACACATCTTTAAAAGATATTTGTCCAACAGATTTCTACTGTTATCTGCAATATCTTCTTTCCACTTCAGATAGTATTTTTCAGGTGTTTTAATGGTTCCATAACGTAAGCCTTCTGTATCATTTCCAGCAAAAAGGTATTGAACCGTAGCAAAGAACGGTTGAATAAAACGGTCTTGTTGATTGGTAATATTTTGACGAATACCATCATTTATAGTTATGGTACTTCTTTTTAATTCTAAAACTCCTAAAGCAATACCATTTACATAAATAACTATATCTGGTCGCTTTGTTTTGTTACCTTTTATGGTTACTTCTTCTGCAATAGCAAAATCATTTTTATCCCAATTTTTCCAATCTATAAAATGTACTTTCTCGGTGTTTTTACCTACTTCTGTTTTAATATCTGCACCATAGCGAAGTAACTCATACACATTTTTATTAGTGGTATATAGGCTATCACTAAAATTATTAGCTGTAGTTTTTAGCTCATAAATGGCTTTAGTGATTTGAGCAGTATTATAACCTTTTTTACGTAGATAGGTGGTTAAATATTCCTCTTCAATATTGCTATTGCCTTCTCTATCCTCCCAATTGCCTAAATAGGTGTAACCCAATGCTGACTGGAATAATTTTACCACTCTATTTTGAGTAATACGTTCTATACTGCCTACTTTACTCATAATTTTTTAATTGTCTATTCTTTTGTTGTTGAATTTCCAAGTTTCGTAAACCAACTCTAATAGAATTTTTTGACGTTTTTCTATTGCTTCCTTATTCCAATTTGTAAACACATATCCTTTATCTGTTCTAAATCTATTTAACGCTGTGTTATTACCTACTCTAAATTTATCATTTAATAGTTTTACAGAAGTTACTGTTGAATTAATATATTCTTCTTGCTTCATATTAAACCAATTTCCTTTTAATTCATTAAAATTATTAACTGCTTGATTTATTTGCGCTTCTAGCAAAACCACATTTCCTATACTGTAAACATACTTGTTATAATCATCCACATCTTCAAATTCATCTGGAAGAACGCCATCTTTAGGTGTTTGCGGTAAGATGTGTTCAATCTGCATTTTATCTAAAAACTTTAAATCTTGTTCAGGTAAACCGGCTTGCTTTAAAATTGTGTTTTCAATTTTGGCAAAAATGAATCGCAATCTATAAAGAGGATTATAATGAGAATGAAAGATATTAAGAAACTCTGACCGTATTTTAGACATTCTTTCTTTTATATATGGAATTATAAAATCTTCTGTAACCTGTTTAATACGTTCAATGCCTTTTTCTTTTCTTAATTCATTAGCCCATTTAATAAAGAGATTTTCGTTGTATTTTGCCTGAATACCTAGTGTGTTACTAAAAAAGAAAAAGCTTTCTATTTGTTTCGCCAAATAGTTAATTTCTTCGTTTGACACATTAATATCTAATGCCAAAAGCAATACTAAATGTTGACGAGATTTAACTTTGTTTATATAGCCTATATTATTTACTTCTGGATAAGTACCATTGCTATCCTTATGCTGTGTTGCATTTACTAAATCTGCATAGCGTTTTGAAATTTTCATTAACTCTTTAGCAAAAGAAGATGGGTTGTTTTGATAGTCTGTTGCCTTTTTACCTTCAGCAGAAATTATCCACGAGTAAATATCATCTTCTCTAATAATACCATTATGATAACGAGCCATTAAAAAATAACGTAAAAAACGAAGCGGACTATTTTCTTCACCACAAGACTGTAGGTTATTTGTTATTTTCTTCCACGTTTTTTTGATGTAATCAAATTCATCTTCATCAGCTTCTATAAAGAGTAAGTTTTTAACCAAATCCATTGCATTTAAATTTGTACCTCTTTGATTAATAGTTTCAAAAATCTTTAGAGCACTACTTAAATTTTCTGGTTTAATAACCACTATTTCAATACACGTTAAAAAATAACCTACATAATCTACTAATTGGGATAATCCTTCTTTTAAATATAGGTCAAAATGTGATTTCATTCTGTTGTAGGCAAGTTCCATTTTTATTACAGATGGACTTTTGTCTTCTGTAAATTCATTGCCATTTATAAGCCTGTTTAAATAACCTTTACTTTCTTCATATTGAAGTTCCAAACGATATGTTGACTTTTTTGTTTTTAAATCAAATGAATATAGTAATCCTTCAATAGACTTTAGATATTCCTCTCCAATATCTTCTGATCCTTTTTTTAAAGGTTTCAGCAAATCACGAAACGCACAAAGGGCTAATACAATTGTAGTAAGTCGTTGCTGCCCATCAATAACATCATGCTTTCCATTATTATCTACTATAATAATTGAGCCAATAAAATAGCTCTTCTGTTCTTTGACATTTGGATTAAACTCATTATCAATGTCAATAAGAAATTGTTCCACCTGGTCGTCTGGTTTCCAAACATATTCACGTTGATAATCTGGAACGATAAAGGAATAGTCTTTTAATTCTGATATGTTTTTAACGTCTGCTTTTATATCCATAAAAATTTACACCTTTTTAAAAATGTCATTCTTATTTGAAAGGTAGTAGGATTTATGACCCTCATTTTTACATTCTTCATTCCAAATGTTTTGAATCACCTTACTTCTGTTATAAATATCATTCATACCTTTATGCCAACTTGCCCATATATTACCATTTATTCTACCTTCTTTATGCCAATGGTATTCTTCTGCACAGATATTAAAAAAGTCTATAACAACGCCTTCTTTAACTAATTGCTCTTTAGAACTTAACTTATTCCATTGCTCTAAAGTTAGTTTGGATACTTCATCTAATTTATTGTTAATCGCATCATAGCGTTGATTAAACTCCGTAAAGAGCTCTTTCATCATTTTATCATTAGCTAACTTTTTTGTGTGCTTTTGATAGCGACTTGTAAGCCAAATAGCAACTAATGAAATTATTAGTGGTGCTAAATCTTTTAAAAGACCAATGTAAAAGAGTATATTTTCTTTCATACCAACCTAATTTTACCCGTTAACAAGTTTTGCATTAAACCCTGTTTTACCAATTTATATTTAGATAGCTTTTGTTCTAATTGCTCGATTTCTGCATCCATATCGGAAAGGATGATGGCGATTTGAGTTTGTTCTTCTTTTGTTTTTGGTAACGGAATTAAAAAGCTCTTAATGTATTCCTGTGATAATGTTGCCAAAACTCCACCTACAACACTTGTTTTTATTTGATTTTGAAAAACTTTATCCTTCATTATATATGAAAGAAAAACATTATCAACTTTTATGTTTTTGAATACAACTAACTGTGGATTTAATGTTGCTTTTTCAGGTAAATACTTTACCAAAGCTGTTTTACCAATTGAAGCTGTTTTTACTAAAACTATGTCTCCAACATTTATTTTAATTTCTGGGGATTCATCATATTTAAACCAAGATATATAAGTACTTTTTATAAAATTTAATTCGTTATCATTGATATTTGATGGGCTTAATGCTATTGCTCCTTTGCCTTTAGGAACAATATCTTTTTTAGTATATCCTCTAAATCCTATTCTTCCAAAAACTTCGGAAACCTCGCCCAGCTTCTTCTCCTCCCAATCTTCTTTAGGTGTTAAGAGTTCTTGTATAGCACCTTGTTTAATGGCTCTTTTTTTTGAGAGTTTTTGTTCTATGGCTTGTATTAAATTGTCGGTATCGCTTAATACTTGGGCTATGGCTTTTTGTTCTGGAAGTGGTGGTTTTAGAACTTGGATTTTTTGACAAACCTGTTGGTTAATCTTTGGTTGAGCCGTTCCTGAATTAAGCAAACTATAATCTAAACTCTCTAAATATTCAGTTAAATAAACAATATTGAAATCTTCTTTTGGTTTCAGCACGTGTGCGTGGTTATTAACCCATATTTTCCCTTTTGCAATAAACGCAAGTGGCAAATTTCTACTCAATATGTTTTCACCATCTTCACCGAGTAAAATTAATTCATCATCAAAGAGATATGAATTAACATAATCTATGATACCAGAAGCTCCATAATAAGGATAATTACCTTTCATTTGTAATCTTTCAGATGATTTTATAGGTCTTCTTAAATTATCTAAAAAAACAACAGCATCATTTAAAGTTGCAACTTCCCAATCCTCTGGAATCAAACCAACTTCCGTTTGTTTATAACCTTGTTTTAATTCCATACAAAACCCATTTTTTGCAAGTGAGCGTTCACTTTAATTTCCAAACTTTCAACTTCATTATCAATAACAGGTAATGGGTTTTCGTAACGTTCTGCTAATTCTTTTACACGGTTGGTTAAACGTTGACTTATGTGGTCTATTTCGTCTTTTATAGTAGTTTCTATGGTTTGCATCCATTTATCATCTACTACTAATTGTTTTACTTCATCTTGGGTTAATGTTGGATATTTTGCATAGAGTTTTGTGTCTAACTCTTTTTCTGCTTCTTTAATCTTTTTGTTGGTAGCTGTTTGTTTGGTAAGTAGAGCGATATATTGTTTTAACACTTCCATTTCATTAGAGTCATCATCATTATGAGACCTCTCGACTGCGCTCGAGGTGACTGCAGTTTTTTGTTTAGCTTTTAATTCTTTAATACGAGCATTTATAGTGGCTTTGTTTACTTTTTCCATCTCCCCAAAATAACCATCTTCACTACTGTGTTCTTCCTCTAATTCGGTTAGCTCACTTGCAATAGTTTCTTTTTCAGCTTGTAAACTTTCTAACGCTTCTTTTTCTGTTTTAAAATAACGGTTAATCACCAAGTCTTTAGGTACAAGATCGCACGTCCAACCTTTATCTACTTTTTTCTTTTGCTTGTTTTCTACTATAATTCTATAGGTTTCAGCTTTCCAACCATCTTGGGTAATGATGTAACTATCATCTTGCATTACTTCAAACCAATAACTCATTAAATGCTGGTACATATCATAAGAGTCTATCAATGCCTTATTGGTATATTGATTCAATAAATTTTCAGATAGGCTGTGTATTAATTCTTTTGGGTTAAAACCTTCTGTTAAGCCTTTTAAAGTCGTTGTTGTTTCTATTTTCCATTCGTTGAATAAATTATCCATTTGGGTACTAAACGCTACAAACTCTGGATGCTCAAAAATGGTGGTCTTAATCTCATCTTTAGACACTTTTAAACTACTGTAATTTGGTCTTTTACTTTGGGTAAACAATGCACCTTTTACGTTAGGATATACATCCCAAAAGTGTTGTAATGCCTTTATATCTGCATTAGGAATATCACCTAATAAATGCGCTTCAATATCTTGTATGTCTTCGGTTTCCTGGCTCTCTATATATCTTGGAATATTTAGATTGTATTCATTAGCTTCAATATCTGCCAGGTAGACCATTCTGCTAAATCCCGGTATGGACTCTTGGTTATTAAACACATCGGCAATCTTGTGAATATCCTGCTCTCTTAATCTGTTTTTGTTACCGTCTTTTACAAAACCTTTACCGGCATCTATCATAAAAATACCTTTTCGGTTTTGGGCATTTTCCTTATCTATTAAAATAATACACGCTGGAATACCTGTACCATAAAACAAATTGGCAGGTAAACCAATAATGCCTTTTATATAACCTTTACGAATTAAATTCTGACGTATTTCTGCTTCTGCATTTCCTCTAAACAAAACACCGTGAGGTAAAATAACTGCCCCCTTTCCGTGACGTTTTAAGGAACGTACGATGTGTAATAAAAAGGCATAGTCCCCATTCTTTGCGGGTGGGATGCCATAGTCCTGAAAACGATTATAGGGATAATCTTCAGGCAGGTTTAATCCGTTACTCCAACGTTTATCACTAAACGGTGGATTAGCTACTACATAGTCAAAGGTTTTTAGATTGTCGTTGTTTTTGTTTTTAAACAAAGGGTTTGATAATGTATTACCTTGTTTGATGAGTGCCGTTGGTTCGTTGTGTAATATCATATTCATTCGAGCGAGACCAGAAGTTGCTGAATCTTTTTCCTGACCATACAAAGTAACCTTACCTTTAGCTACGCTACTAATTTTTAGAAGTAAGGAACCCGAACCACAGGCAGGGTCATATACTGTAGTTTCTGCGGTAGTTTCTTCTTTGTCTATACCAATAATTTTAGCCATTATTCGGCTAACTTCGGCAGGGGTATAGAACTGTCCTTTGCTTTTTCCGCTTTCCGTAGCAAAGTGACGCATTAAATATTCATAAGCATCCCCTAATATATCATCCCCTTCTGCTTTGTTTTTACTAAAATCAAGATTAGGGTTTTCAAAAATGGCAATCAAGTTGGTTAACCTATCTACCATTTCTTTTCCGCTACCTAATTTGGTCACATCATTGAAATCCGGCATATCAGCTAACTGATTTGCTTCTGCAACAGGTGCAATTATTTTTTTGTTGATTTGGTCACCAATATCGGTTGCGCCTTTAAGTGCAACCATATCTTTAAAACTTGCCCCATTTGGAATGGTGATTGGTGCATAGGGCTGACCAGCCCATTTGTCACTTATATATTTTATAAAGAGCATTACCAATACATAATCTTTGTACTGACTTGCGTCCATTCCGCCTCTTAATTCGTCACAACTTGCCCATAATGAGCTATATAATTCAGATTTTTTTATTGCCATTTAACTATCCCTTATTCTTATTTTCTTTAAGACTACTAATGTAATTAAGTTGAAGAACACTACATAGAACAAGTAAAAAAAGAATGCATATAAATTCTGATAAAACCAAAAGGCTGGGAGGAACAATAAATGTAAGGATTAATTTTTAATTGATTATTGGCTATTGATGATTGACTATTGATGATTGATTATTTTGGGGCTTGGATCATTAATTCTGAGGTCTGATTTCTAATTGGTTGACGAAGGGTTGATACGTTGATACGTGGATGCGTTAAATCGGATAATTGTATTATTACTCAAACAACATCTAAAATAAACGATTAACAGCTAAACGGTTAAACTATAAGCGGTTTTTTATTTCTGATTCCTAATTCCTAATTCCTAGTTTCTAATTTTTGATTTTTGATCATACCCTTATGCTTCCAAGAACCTAATTAGGAATTAGAAATCAGAAATTCGCAATCTATAAAAACGCTATACTACCCCAACCTTCCCCTTTTTAAACTTCCCCTTACTCTTTCGTATCCGTACGGCCACTACCTTATATTCAGGACACATGGCTTCGGAGTCGTGTACATCACCGGTGATATTATTGATCATGATCTCCGGAAAGTGGAAGGTGGTACTCAATATTCCGGGTTTTACCTCATCGGTAATACGGGCTTTAACATCTACCTTACCTCTGGGGGATTCCAGACATACCCAGTCGCCTTCGCTGATTAAATGACTTACAGCATCATCGGGATGAATCATTAAATAATCGGATTGAAGGATCTCTTCATTGGCGGTACGACGGGTCATAGCCCCGCAGTTATAGTGTTCCAGCTCGCGATTGGTAGTTAGAATATAGGGATAGTCTTTGGCATGCTCGGTAAGCTCTGCGGTTTCTTCCCATGGATTAAATTCAAAATATCCCTTACCGCGTTTAAAGGTTTCGGTATGGAGAATCTGGGTATCGGTACCGTCGGCTTGTACCGGCCATTGAAGTCCGTTTTCTCCCAGTCGGTCCCATTTAATTCCTGCAAAGAAGGGCACGATTTGTGAGATCTCCTCCAGCATACCATCGGGAGTATAATCGGCTTGCTCGTAACCCATTTTATTCATCATATCTATGATGATCTGTCCGTCGGGTTTGGTTCCGGGATGGGGTTGCACTACCTGGCGAACGGCCTGTACGCGTCGCTCTCCATTGGTAAAGGTACCGCTCTTTTCCAGGAAGGAGGCTCCGGGTAAAATAACATCGGCATGCTTGGCGGTTTCGGTCATAAAGAGTTCCTGAACGATTACCAGATCGGTACTCTCCAGGGCTTTGATCACCTTTTGGGTATTAGGATCGGTTTGTACCACATCTTCCCCAATGATCCAGATGGCTTTGAGTTTTCCGTCGAGGGCAGCGTCAAACATTTCTGGGATCTTATATCCTATGTGTTTTGGAACGGTCACCCCGTAGAATTCATTGTATTTTTTATTGACTTCTTCATTGGTTACATCGAGGTATCCGGCTCCCTGATGGGGTTGTACACCCATATCGGCAGAGCCCTGCACATTGTTTTGTCCGCGGAGAGGGTTTACGCCTACTCCTTTACGTCCTATATTCCCGGTCATCAGTGCCAGATCGGCTATCTGCATCACGGTAAAGGTTCCCTGGGAGTGTTCGGTAACCCCCAGCCCGTGAAACGACATGGCATTGGGTGCGGTGGCATAGGCCATAGCAGCTTCGCGAACCAGGGCACGGTCGAGTCCGGAAACGGATTCCAGCTTGTCCAGATCGATGGCCAGCAGTTCTTTTTTAAAGTCTTCATAGCCTTCGGTTCGGTTCTTTATAAAGGTTTCATCTACCAGGCCTTCTGTCACAATATAATACATCATCATATTGAGAACAGCTACATTGGTGCCGGGCCTGAGTGGCAGGTGATAGGTGGCATATCTGGCCAGCTCGGTACGTCGCGGATCGATTACAATGGATACGTTATCCGATTTCATGGCAAACTGCTTGAGTTTGGCTCCGGTTACGGGATGGGCATCGGTGGGATTGGCACCGATTACCATAATACAGTTGGTATGATTGAGGTCGTCAATAGAGTTGGTGGCGGCACCGGTTCCATAGGTACGTTGCATCCCCAATGCGGTAGGTGAATGGCATACGCGTGCACAGCCATCTATATTATTGGTCTGGATCACGGCTCTGAAAAATTTCTGCATAAGGTAGTTCTCTTCATTGGTACATCGGGAAGAGGAAATACCAGCCAGAAAATCAGGTCCGAATTCCGATTTATAGTGATTGAATTTATCGGCGATATAGTCATATACTTCCTCCCAGCTTACTTTTTCGAATTCACCGTTGCGTTTGATCATAGGTGAATCGAGTCGCTCGGGATGGTTATAGAACTTAAAGGCATAGCGCCCTTTTAAACAGGTATGTCCCTGGTTTACCTCTGCATCATAGGGGGCGGTGATACTTAATATCTCACCGTTATCGGTAGCTACTTCCAGGTTACAGCCCACCCCGCAATAGGTACAGATGGTTCGGGTGGTATCGGTAGCAAAAATGGCTTTGGACTGGAAGACATCGGAAATCGCCGAGGTAGGGCATGCCTGGGAGCAGGCTCCGCAACTCACACAATCGGATTCCATAAAACTCTGGTCCAGCCCTTTTATAATATGGGAATCAAAGCCTCTTCCGGACATACTGAGTACAAACTGCCCCTGTAATTCATCGCAGGCACGTACACAGCGATAGCAGTTAATACATTTGGAGAGGTCGGAAGTCATATAGGGGTGACTCAGGTCTTTTTCTCTGTTTAGATGGGTATCGCCCTCCGGGTAACGCACTTCGCGAATACCTACCTGGGCGGCTACGGTTTGTAATTCGCAATTGCCATTGACCTCACAGGTTAGGCAGTCCAGCGGGTGATCGGTAAGTACCAGCTCCAGAATGTTTTTTCGCAATTCTTTAATACCTTGAGTACTGGTATAGATGTGCTGCCCTTCGGCCACGGGGGTATGGCAGGAGGCCACCGTCTTTACAGGTCCGTTTTCTTCGAGGGCTACCTCAACGCTGCACACTCTACATGACCCAAAGGGATCCAGATTCGGCGCATCACAAAGGGTAGGCACCAGGCTTTTTTCTTTATATCGCCGGATAAAAGACAGCATGGTTTCGCCCGGCTCAATAGGAAAGGATTCCCCGTTGATAAAGGCCTGTTTTGTTTTTGTGTTTGGGGCCTGATGTTCTGTATTTTGGATTGGGTCTTTCATTTTATTAATTTCGAATTACGAATTTCTCATTTCTAATTTCTCATTATTCTTCTATGTTTCTAAAAACCAATTAGGAATTAGAGATCAGGAATTAGAAACACCTTTATTTAATTTCGAATTACGAATTTCTAATTATTCTCCTTTGTTTCCAACTACTCAATTAGGAATTAGAGATTAGGAATCGGAAACACCTTTATTTAATTTCTTATTTCGAATTTCTCATTTCTAATTATTCTTCTATGTTTCTAAAAACCAATTAGGAATTAGAGATTAGGAATCAGAAACACCTTTATTTAATTTCTTATTTCGAATTTCTCATTTCTAATTATTCTTCTTTGTTTCCAGCCACCTAATCAGGAATTAGAGATCAGGAATTAGAAACACCTTTATTAATTTCGAATTTCTCATTTCTCATTTCTAATTATTCCTCTTAGCCTCCAACTACTCAATTAGAAATCAGGAATCAGGAATCAGAAACGCCTTTATTTAATTTCGAATTTCTCATTTCTCATTTCTAATTATTCTCCTTTGTCTCCAACTACCCAATTAGGAATTAGAGATTAGGAATCAGAAACACCTTTATTAATTTCGAATTTCTAATTTCTCATTTCTAATTATTGTCCTATGATTCCAACCACTCAATTAGGAATTAGAGATCAGGAATTAGAAACACCTTTATTTAATTTCTTATTTCGAATTTCTCATTTCTAATTATTCTCCTTTGTTTCCAACTACTCAATTAGGAATTAGAGATTAGGAATTAGGAATCATAAATAATCTATATCAGGTTCTTTAAACTTATTTCCTTTATATGTTGATTGTCGAAGGTATTTAATAAAACCTCCAATCTGTTTTCCAATATCTTTTGCCAATTCATGATTATCCTCGAATTCTTTTTTATCAATATAATCTAAATCTAGTGCTCGATAGAGTTGTGATTGGGTTTCCGACAATGATCCTTTGGCAATTGTCAAAAAATGTATAAACTCTTTGGTTCCATCTCTATCAAATCCTTCAGCAACATTATCCATTACCGAACCTGCAGACCTTCGAATCTGATCTTTTAAAGTATAATCTTTAGAGAAACGTTCTTTGTAGGTCAGGTCATAAACAGCCCGAGAAAGTTTTCTGGCTTCTTTCCATATTTTCAAGTCCTCAAAACTTTTTATGGTTCCCATAGTTAATTTTTAATTACGAATTTCTCATTTCTCATTTCTAATTATTATCCTTTGTTTCCAACCACTCAATTAGGAATTAGAGATTAGGAATCAGAAACACCTATTATTTAATTTCGAATTACGAATTTCTCATTTCTAATTATTCTCCTTTGTCTCCAACTACCCAATTAGGAATTAGAGATTAGGAATCAGAAACACCTATTATTTAATTTCGAATTACGAATTTCTCATTTCTAATTATTCTCCTTTGTCTCCAACTACCCAATTAGGAATTAGAGATTAGGAATCAGAAACACCTATTATTTAATTTCGAATTACGAATTTCTCATTTCTAATTATTGCCCTATGATTCCAACAACCCAATCAGGAATTAGAGATTAGGAATTAGAAACAAAATATCCTTTCAATTCATCCTCAAAATACTGCATCGCATTCCGTACCGGGAGGGGAATCCCGCCGCCATGGGCGCAGAGGGAGCCTTTTTCCAGGGTATCCAGTAAATCGTGAAACAGTTTTTTGTCTATTTTATAATCGCTCTGCAAGGCCTTGCTGGCCAGTTCCTGTCCGCGTTTGGTACCTAATCTACAAGGGAAGCACTTCCCGCAGCTCTCATAGGCAGCAAAATCAAACAGGTGTTCTATAAATTTCAGTATGGGAAAATCTTCCGGGATACATACTACGGAGGCGTGCCCCAACAGGAATCCTCCTTTTGAAAAGGATTCAAAATCCACATTTAATTCTTCTATTTTGGAGACGGGAACAAGTCCGCCTAAGGGACCACCGATCTGCATGGCTTTGACGGGTGATTTAAATCCGCCTCCCAGTTCATTGACCACAACAGATAAGGGAGTTCCCATTTCCACCTCATACATCCCCGGATTGTTAAAAAAGCTATCCAGGCATACCAGTTTGGTCCCTGATGAGCGGTCTGTGCCTATCTTTTTCCAGGCTTCACCTCCATGGGAAATAATATAATGTAATGCGGCCAGAGTTTCTACATTATTTACAGTAGTGGGTTTATTAAACAGGCCTTTCTGAGCCGGGAAGGGAGGGCGTACCCGCACCTCGGGACGCTGCCCTTCGATAGAGCTGATCAGGGCGGTTTCTTCACCGCAGATATAGGATCCCTGCGCCTGGATGATCTTAAAATCAAAATTAAAACCGTTGCCATTAATATCTTTTCCAATAAGTCCTTTGGTCCGTAGGTCGTCAATAGCCTCCTGCACTATGGTCACTGCTTCGGGATATTCGGCCCGGATATAGAGAATGCCATAGGAGGCATGGGTAACATAACCGGCGATCAGCATCCCGAATAATACCGAATGCGGACGTTCTTCGAGTAAATAGCGATCGGAATAGGCTCCGGGATCGCCTTCATCGGCATTACAGATTATGAATTTGGTGTCGTTTTTTTCCTTACGGCAAAATTCCAGTTTAAGCCCCATAGGGAAACCCGCTCCTCCACGTCCGCGTACATTGGAGATCTTAATCTCCTCGAGCACCTCCGCTGAATCGGTTTTCAGGGCCTTGATAAAGGGAGCGTAATAGCTATCGATATCGGTAAAAGGCTTCGTTAAAATGGCTGGGCCGTGAACGCCTACATGATAACGATCTGTATTTAGCTTGTTTTCAGCACTTATGATCGCTTTTAGATTCCGGGTTGCCGATCCGGAATAGTTTTTTCCGTTATAGTGAAAGGCGCTGTTTTCATGGCATCGGCCCAGGCAGGTCATATGTCCGATCTCATCAGCATTAAAATGGGATTTAAGATCGTCGATCAGCGGTTCCTGAGTGCCGGCACAGAGACAGGCGGTACCGTTACATACATATACTTTTTTACCTTTGTTTTCGGGTTTTAGGAAATCGTAAAAGGTGGTAGTGCCGTAGGTATTGGCGGTGCCCACCAGAAACTCATCGGCCAGTTGGGCCAGGGTAGTTTCATCAAGAGTTCCCTGTGGCTGTGCCAGTTGGCCCATTTTATCAAAGAGGCTTTCTTCTACGCCTTTTCTTCCTAATAATTCGCTTAAGTTATCTGACATTTATTTTAACTTGCTTTAGTATCGTTTTGACTGGTTGTTATTTTGGTTCGCTCGGGATGTGCATAGCAGGTAGCCCTGTTATCTCTGCAAAAGGCAAAGAGGGTAATACCCAGTTCCTTGGCATAATCTACCGCCAGCGATGAAGGGGCTGATACAGCAGCAAGAAACGGGATTCCGGCTTTAAAACACTTTATCACAATTTCATAAGAGATGCGTCCGCTTACGGTTAATATCTTTGCTTCATTAAGTTGATCGCCAAGGATCAATTTTCCCACTACCTTATCTACGGCATTATGCCTCCCGATATCTTCCATAGAACAGATCAGATCTCCCTTCAGATTAAAGGCAGCGGCGGCATGCGTACCTCCCGACTGCCGGAAATCGTACTGCCGTGCCTGCATGCTTTCAAAGAGATGGTGAATGCTGTTGATATCAATTTTTACCGTATCATCGATGGTCTTTCCCAGAAAAGCCAGATCACCTAATTCTGTTTTTCCGCAAATCCCGCATGATGAAACCGAGAGGAGGCTTCGGCTGTTGCTATAACCTTCGCCCAATTGATCTTCCGGAATATTGAGATTGACGATGGTGACTACCCCTTTTTCGTTTTCTTTTTTGATCACTACATCCGGTTTATAAGAAGTGTCTTTCAGGATGCCTTCGGCATGGAGCATGCCGCGTACCAGATTCACATCCTCTCCCGGGGTGCGCATAGACACCGTAAAGGCTTTATTATTAATATTAATTTGAAGAGCTTCTTCAACCGTCAATGCGTCCAGGGTATCTCTGGATACCTCGGCTTCAAACTTTCTTCCTTCGTACTTTCGGGTTGCCATGATCGTCTTTTTCGGAATGATTCCTATCAAATTTAGTGGATTTCAGCGATTTTCACTCAAATTTTAAGATTTTATTACCCATAATGGTTTTGCAAAAAATACGATTGTTTCTTATTTTCGGGCTTCCTTAAATTGACACTATGCTTAAAAAGAATCACTTACTGCTATTATGTTTGAGTTGTTTATTTAGTCTTGGCCTATCTGCCCAGGTGGAAGAATCTAAAACCGGGGCCTGGTATATGTATTTTTACAATACCTCCTTTGGGGAAAGCCGTTGGGGTGTACAGGGAGATATTCAGTACAGAAACTGGAACCTGGGAGGCGATCTGGAGCAATTACTTTTACGTTCGGGGTTTACATATCGCCCTGAAAACACCAATATAAAACTTACCCTGGGATACGGACATATTACCACGGGTGTTCCGGGAGACAGTGATGATACCAGTACGGAAAGCCGGATTTATCAGGAAGCACTCATGCCTCATAAGGTAGGAGGGCGGTTGTACTTTACCCATAGATTCAGATATGAGCAGCGCTGGGTAGAGAATCAGGATTTCAGAACCCGCTACCGTTATAATCTCTTTTTAAATATTCCGCTTAACCAGGCCGATCTGAGCAAGGGAGCTACTTATATTGCGCTATACAACGAACTGTTTATTAATGGACAGACCGATATTGGCGACGGACGGGAAGTGGAACTCTTTGACCGTAACCGTACCTATCTTGGGATTGGTAAAACCTTTAGCGATAAGGTCAAGGTGCAACTGGGCTGGATGAATCAAAAGACCGATAATTGGGGGAAAGCACAGCTACAGTTAAGTTTGCATCACAGTTTCTAATTGTTTTGCGGACGCTCCCCATACTTTTTTACAATTGTCTTTGCCATATTAATCATATACAGGGCAAACCCGAGGATGATTAAAAACCATCCCGCCAATTGCGCCCAAACTATATCGATTTGTTGTTCCAGGTTTTTGTATTCCACAAACTAAACTCCCCCTGCAATTCATTTGTTTTAATACGGTATTGAAGAAACCACAGGATTACTAAAAGCATAAAACCCAGGGCTGTTAGCCAACCATGGGCTTTTTTAAGTGCCGAATTCAACCCGGTTCTATAAATAAAATACCCTAACCCGGATATTAAAAGGAATAACGATACAACAATTGCTGCGTGGAATGTGCTTATATCATAGTATGTGTCATGGTTATGTATATCAATCAAATCGTTTTTCCAAAATCCGGCAATGAGTATTACGGGGATCCAGATCCAGTAGCAGAGATAAGTTTTATCTTGTATCATTCCGGACAGGTTTTTTACGATTTATTTTAGGTGGTAATAAGAAATATTGCAGGGCTCTGTTTTTATACAAAGCCCCCGGTTTCTTCAAATTTAGTGGATTTTTGTCATATACATATACCAGTTCCATTCCCAGGTTTTTCCCTGATCGCGGGAAAACGCCTGGCTCCATACCGGATGATTTTTATCGGTGGCATCCCATCTGAAAACAACTACCACTCCTTCTCCATTAATAATATCTCTGGTAAAAAAATACCCTATTCCGTTTTCAAAAGAGCCCACCACCGGCGGATCAAATGTTCCGCGATTGGAATCGGCCCAGTACATACTCCAAAGCCTCGTTTCCGGGTTAAACAGTCGAACGGTCATCCCTTCAAAGGGTTTTCCGTCTCTGATGGCTATAAAATTATCAATATTACCCAGGCCGTGCAGTACCTTATACATTTCCTGGGTAGACTCGAATTCCACCCACTCGGTACAATTCGTAAAAACAGATTTGAGTTTTTTGTTTTTCAGTTTGAATTTGCCCTGAAAGAAATCAAAATCGTCTTTTGAGGAGGTAGGCGATGCTTCTGTAAGCAATTCACCATTGGCATCGAAATGTAATTCCGGGATACTAAAATTCTGATTTTCCATGTTTTGTGATATTACGGTTAAAAAATAAAAGCAACTTAGTGCTGTACATAAATATTGCATGCCGCAATAATAAACAGGGGGAGTGACAACCCTATGTCAGTAAAAAGCGCTTTCTAAAAAATTTTAATATAGTCCTGAACCGTATAATCGTGATCTCTGGAAAAAGCCTTTGACGTAGTCTGTAATTGTTGAATTTGATTTACCTTAAAGTCGCGGTATCCCTCGCGCAAACAGCACCAGGCTAATACGTGCCATTGGTTTGTATAAAAAATCAGTCCGATGGCTTCTATACTTCGCTCGGTTCTCTGATTGTTATTGTCAATATATTGAATATTCAATACGGTTTTGTCGACAACCGCTTTTTGGATTTCCGCTAAAAAGTTGTTTTCCGATCGGGTTTCTGCTCCTGTATATACTTCCATTTTAGAAGCAATCTTTTCGGTTTTTTTCCAGTCGTGAAATTTTAAAACCGCTTTTATCTTTTCCAGGGCAGTATCGGTTTGCCTTAATATAGAGGTATCGGCAAATTTAGAGGCAAGCGTTCTTAAAAGGATCAGGGAATTTGCTTCCTCCGGTGTAAACGAAAGCGGAGGTAAAAAATATCCCTGCATAAGCGTATACCCTTTATTGGTTTCAAAGTAAATGGGAACTCCCATTTCATTCAAAGCCCTAATATCTCTGTAAATGGTGCGTGTGCTGAGATCGTATTTTTCGGCCAGGACATCTGCCGTTACAAATTTTTTAGCCTGTAACGTCAGCAGGATATTCATTAATCGGTCTACCCGGTTCATTTATTAGGGAACTTCGTATTGTAATATTTTTTTTCTGGCCTCATCCAGGGTCTTATATTTGGTGTACACACCTTTCTCATTCACCACAAAATGCATAGGTAGTCCTGCGAAATCCAGTGCCCTGCTTGTTTTTTGCTGGTCTTTAGAAATTAATTGCATTCCCGAAGGAGACTTATTCTCAATAAATTGCTTCCACTTATTCTGATCTGTATCAAAAGAAATATCTACAAACCGGATGTCGGGATGCTCTTTAAGGCGTTCCTTTAGTTTGTCCAGTTCCGGTTTTTCCTTTAAGCAGGGAGCACACCAGGTTGCCCAAAAGGTAATAAAATATGTTTTCCCCTTAAGCTCGGAAAGGTTAAAATCGGTATTATTTTTATTCGTTAAGACGTGATCCGGCAGTATTAAACGGGTTTTTTCCGTAAAATTCCACACCTCCCGGGTATCGTCGGCATTATTCCCTTCCATCAGTAATGGTTGATTGAACAGGAAAAATATTCCAATCCCTAAAAGGGCTATGCCACTCAATTTCTTATAGGGGGCCGAAAGGTCTTTACGCATACTTACCAGTGCCAGGATAGCGGTTAAAATAAGAATCCAGAAAAACGGGAAATACAAAAAATTAAAAGGCTTAAAAGCAACCAACGGAAGAAGCAACAGGGGAAGCCATTTCCACGGTGTCTCCCTATTAATCCAACCGCTTATTAAAAAGCCGGCGGCAGTAATTAAAACCGGAATCCATTTGAGCTTATTAGGTTCGTAAATCCCAAACGGATTTACAAAAAAGAACATATATAATAAGAGGGCCATTACAAGTAGTGTACTCACCACTCCAAGCAATAAATTGATCGCGTTTTTCTTCATCAAAAAATACAGTTTTAATCGGTTATCCTTTCAGTGTTTTTTTCATCAGCGGGATTACCATTTCCCAACCTTTCAGCGATTCTTCATAGCGCTTCTTACCGTTATCAACCGTTAAAAAATCACCCTGTATTGTCCTTACCAAAGTTCCGGTGTTGTTTTCTTCCAATTGATGGGTAAGGTGGATGTAGTTTTTCGGTATATCCGGTAATCCCATCGTCGGATCAAACATAGTAAAAGAAACACAATTTCCTTTTAATCCAAAATGCAATCTAACGGAATCGGAACCGTTTTGGGCGCTGAACTTTCCCGGAGACTTACATTGAACCATACTGTGGGAAATAGAGATGGTATCCGGTTTCCATTGGGTGGAGGTTATTTTAGGGAAGTTTTCAATTGGGGTATCTGAATTCTGTTTCATTTAACTCATGTTTCTGTCTGGTATTGCTACACTGTTCTCTTCTCCAGATATTCTTTAAATTCCTGCATTACCTTAGGCCATGCTTCTTTTACCGCTTCGTAATACCAGTCCCAATCCGTACCGCGCTGATACCCGTCCTGGCACAGATACACTTCTGATATCCCGTTTTTATCATAAGCTCTTACAACTAATTCCATAGGCCCTAAAAAAGGTTTTTCCGGGTTGAGATAAACAAAATCGGAAATCACCAATTCCTTTTCAGGATCATATTTTCTGATTCTTCCGGAAGACACATATCCGAATCCCTTGTCTGATACCATCCAGGTGATTACGTAAAGGCCGCCTTCTTTTTTTTCGACCAACGCTCTTTCAACACCCCACCATTCACTCAGCATTTTCGGATTGGTAAATGCCTCGATTACATTTTTTGGTTTTGTACGAATTTGTATGTTTACCTCTACTTTTCTCATCCCTTTCAGTATTTCCGTCAATTGTATGCCCTTTTACCGCATCTCTCAGTTCTGCATTTTCCCTGAAATCCGGGTACTTAAAGATACTATTTTCTTTTTTCGGCAACCACGCGGAGTCCGTTAGGTAAAATATGGCGTTTTGCTATTAATCCGTTTTCAATTTCCAGTACTTTTTTTGTAATGTAATAGCTTGTTTCATCCGGCGGAAGGACATTACAGATGGATCGGAACAGATAGGGGCCCTGTTTTATTTCTATTAATTTAAAAGCATCCTGAATAGCTTGTACCATGGCTTTTCCCGTATGCAACGGATGATCATGATGATGGTCTTCCTTCCATTTTTTAACAGGATCTTCAATATATTTATTGAGTTCGCTATTCTTAGCAAATACGGCCATTAACATTCGCATATCGTAATACCATCTGGCAGTAGGACCATCTATCATTTCCAGATCAAAATCTTCTACAATTAGCCGTCCTCCTTTTTTCAATAAGGTTTTTGAATGCGATACGGCCTGGTGTAACCGGTGGATATGGTGTAACGATCTCGTAAATACAATAACATCGAACGGCTTGTTTTCGAGCTGTAAAAAATCAAGGTGTTTTACGGGGACTCCCTTTTTTAAGGCTTGTTCAACCGCCGTTTTATCGGTATCGCAGGCCGTGAGTGAAACTCCCATTTTCATGAGTCTGAGTGCAAAATCGCCCGTACCGCAACCTACTTCAAGAACGCGGGTATCACCTGCTCTTTTTGTAATAAACCTTTGAACGTACGTAAACGTTTCTTCATTAAATACATCGGTTTTCGATTTACCTTTTTCCATACCCGTATTTAAGTAAAAGCTTATTAAAACCGTATTAAAAGTGGTATCCCGGATTTAGAACAATCCTGAAATATTACCTTCGTTATCAATACTTATCTTTTCCGAAGCGGGGTGTGCCGGTAGTCCGGGCATACGCATCATATCGCCGGTAATAGGAACTAAAAACCCGGCTCCTGCTGCGATTTCTATTTCGCGAACGGTAATGGTAAAACCTTTGGGCCTCCCCAGTAATCTGGCATTATCGGACAGTGATTTTTGGGTTTTGGCAATACACACCGGTAATCCTTCAAGTCCCAGATTGGCAATGGTTCTCAGGTTTTTCCTGGCGGTTGCGGTATATTCCACACTATCGGCACCATATACTTTTTTAGCTACGGTTTCTATTTTGGTTTTTACGTCACTTTCCCAGCTGTACAGTGGTTTAAAGTCAGAGTTTCCCGATTCCACCACTTCCACCACATGCTGTGCTAATTCCAGGGCTCCTTTTCCTCCTTTGGCCCATACCTCGGCCAGTGCTACCCGTACGTTATTTGCTTTGGCGAATTCGTGTATTACTTCTATTTCTTCATCCGCATCCGAAACAAAACGGTTAATGGCAATAACGGGTTCTATTCCGAATTGCTTTACATTTTCCAGGTGTTTTTCCAGATTGGGCAGTCCCTTTTTAACGGCTTCTACATTGGCTTCCGTAAGTTGTTTTAAGTCGGCACCGCCGTGATATTTCAAGGCCCTGATAGTAGCTGTTAATACCACCGCTTTGGGTTTGAGTCCGGCACTCTGGCATTTGATATCCAGGAATTTCTCGGCTCCCAGATCGGCCCCGAAACCAGCTTCGGTAACGGTATAGTCGGAGAGTGACATTCCCATCCGCGTAGCGATGACCGAATTGGTCCCCTGAGCGATATTCGCAAAAGGCCCCCCGTGAATAATGGCAGGATTTCCCTCTATGGTCTGTACCAGATTAGGTTTTATAGCGTCTTTTAGCAGGGCTGCCATAGCTCCCTGTACATTCAGATCGCGTGCATAAATGGGTTTGCGGTCCTGGAGTGTATATCCTACAAAAATATTTCCAAGTCGCTTTTTAAGGTCTTCCATATCTTCCGATAGGCAAAGAATGGCCATGATTTCCGAGGCCGCCGTAATATCAAATCCGGATTGTCTGGGTACTCCCGAGGTAGTTCCTCCCAATCCGATTACGATATTTCGAAGTGAGCGGTCGTTCATATCCATCACCCGTTTCCACGCAATAGTACGCGGATCGATCCCCAAAGAGGTTGTACGGCTCTGAATATTATTGTCTATGACCGCCGCCAACAGATTATGCGCTTTTTCAATTGCTGAAAAATCACCTGTAAAATGCAGGTTAATATCTTCCATAGGTAATACCTGTGCATAGCCTCCGCCGGTGGCACCCCCTTTTATTCCAAACACCGGCCCTAATGAGGGTTCGCGTAAAACCACCGTAGTTTGTTTGCCCAATTGATTTAACCCTTCCGACAACCCGATAGACATGGTAGTTTTTCCTTCTCCTGCCGGAGTGGGCGAAATAGCGGTTACCAGTACGAGATTACTTTTTTCTGCTCTTTCCCTGTTAATAATGGAAAGAGGGAGCTTGGCCTTGTACTTACCATACATTTCAATATCATTGGCATCAAGCCCTAATTTTTCAGCTACATTGCTAATATGTTGCAGCGAGATTTTTTTGGCGATTTCCTGATCGGTCATATAGTATATATTTCAAATTAGATATGGAGACATCCTGAAAAAGAAGGCGTATCAGGAGCTGTCTTAAAAACGGAAGGTCAAGGTAGTAAATTCCGATTTGATGACCAATTAAAAATGATATTACCAAAAAAAATATGAGGTTTTCCCCTTTTAAAAAAGGGTGTTCTGCCTCTGTTCTTCATTTGTTATTTTCCTTTTCTTTAATTAGTTATTAACCATAATCCGTCAATTATGTTACCAGCATTAAATATCTTAAGTTTTTTGTGGGCTATTTTAAAATCGGCTGTTTCTTCTTTAATTGTAATTATAGTTATAATTATCATCATCATAATTATTATCATAATTATAAGAAGATTTAGAAGAAAATAGTGAATGGATCAGCGAATACGGTCCAGAATTGATTTAGCATCCGTATAGCGGTAATTGGTTTTGCTGGCCAGCACTTTTTCCAGGCTTTTTACGGTTGCTTCTTTATTGCCCTGTTTCATATACACCAGGGCTTTATACCATAGTGCCTTATGTGCATCCAGGGTATTGCTTTGTTCCAGAACATCAAAAGTATGAAGCGCCTCTTGATACTTATTCTGTTCCAGCTGTGCCACTCCCTTGTACAGTAACACATTGGGATCTGTTTCGGTTAATTGCTCCTGTAATTTATTGCTTACTTCTATAACTTTTTCATAGTTGCCGGCATCGAATAAAAATTCCAATTGCCTTCTTTCATCCTGGTCTTCCTGGCCTTTCACCGACAAAGAAGGCAGTTCGTTCCAGTTACTGTATTGCACATAAAAATCGCGTACATGCGTTTTTTGAGGTATCAGCACATAGAACAATACCGCTAATACCGCTGCCACAGCTGTTAACCACACCACTTTGCGCAAAAGATTGGGTTGCACTTTATGCCTGAGTTGCTCCCTATTCCGAAACTGTGCCACTTTCTCCTTAAACAGCTGGGTGTCATGCGCTCTAAACCAATGGGCTTCCGTATTGCTATCAGATCTGTCTTCCAGCAAATTCCAATCTGTTTCGGTAGCAAACGCTTCCATTTGCCGATACGATTTTACGAAGTCCTGCATCTCCTCGGAACCGGCGAGTAATTTTTTGAAATCGCTCCGTTCTCCGGCATTCATCTCTCCCTGCAAATAACGCCGTAGCTGTTCTAATATATCATTATCCATTTCCATGGCTTATTTTTTAAGTTGTTGATACCTTTTATCTTTTTTAATAAGCTGTATGAGTCTTGATTTGCATTTAAAAACACGCTGCCTGGCCACCGTATGGCTGGCATACCCGAAATAGGTAACGATTTCCTCGTATGTTTCCTTTTTAAAAATCATTTCCAGAATTTTTTTACAGGGATCGGATAGTTCTTTAAATTTTTCCTGAAATAAATCCCATTGTTTCTGTTCCTGATAAAAGGAGGCCAACTCATTACTCTCATCAATAAGAGGTATTACATCGGTATTTGTTACCCTTTTTTTTAATTTGGCTTTCCTTCGCCACATGTTTTTACAGATGGTAAACAAATACTTTTCAAAAGATTGTATCTGTAGTTTTTCTTTTTTCAGCTTTACGTAGAGAAGCACCAAAGCATTCTGAAAAATATCTTCCGCTTCCGGTTTCCCACCCTGATGTTTTACGATATAACGTTCGATTTCCGGATAGCATTTTGAATACAGGTCCTGCAAAACGGTACTATCACCGTTTAAAAATGCGTTGGTATAATCGGTATGCTTATCCATAAAATCCTACGCCTTAAATAAGGTTTACCAAAATACTTGAAAAAAATTGGGTAACAAAATGTCTGTTTTCCCTCATATAATTGAGAACATATTTATGAGGCGGAATCTGAAAAGCCTGAAACAGAGTAAGAAACTAACTAAAAACTAAGAGATTATGAAAAAAAGAAAACTCTTTTTGATTTTCTCCCTGGTTTCTTTTTTCGCAATTGGTTTTGCGCAAAAAACGGAATCCGGTGTAGATACTATTACTATTGACGATCAACTAAGGATTGTATTAAATGAAGGACAGGAAATAAGAGGTAATTATACCCTCAACATCTCGCATTTGGCATTTCAATCGGAACAAGCATTGAATGAGTTTTGCAAGGCTTTCTCGTTAGATTTTCATCATTTAATCGGAGACTTTAATTCAAAAGAGATTACTCTTACCCTAGATCTGGAAAAGCTTAGCGCTAGAAAGTGGTCTATTAGTAATGTCAATGATCATTTTGATCAGATATCCAGAAGAATGCGATACAGATTTAACCGATTAAAATGATCATCGATATGAAAACTTTTTATTTATCAGTAATAACGTGTTTGTCAATATCTTTTTTAGGGTATGGACAAATAAATGTAAACACCAATTTAAATGACACTAATTTAATTCAAACCCTAGGTGGGCAAGGTGTTACAATCAACAATGTAACTGTCAACGGCGCGGCCGGGTCGTATGGTCAATTTACAAACGGTAACTTTGGAATTACACAGGGAGTTCTTCTAACTTCAGGTCAAATAACCAATGCCGTGGGTCCCAATAATGTTGATAATTCATCAACCAACAATAATACGGGAGGTTCTGCCCTTTTGGACAACCTTGGTCAGGGTACTACTCAGGATGCCTGTGTTGTTACTTTTGATATTATCCCTGATGGATGTGCCATAAGTTTTGATTATGTTTTTGCCTCCGAAGAATATCACGAGTATGTAAATAGCAATTTTAATGATGTTTTCGGTTTTTTTATATCTGGTCCCGGTATTCAAGGGAACCAAAACATTGCCGTTATTCCCGGTGGTACTACTCCGGTTGCCATCAATACCGTAAATAATGGCTTTAGTAACAATTGTACTTCTAATGGAACCGGTGCTACAAACCCTTTACTCTTTGTGGATAATTGTAACGGCAATAACATTCAATACGATGGTCGTACTACTTCCTTACAAGCCCAGGCTTCTGGTTTAACTCCGGGACAAACCTATACCATAACATTAGCTATAGCCGATATCGGAGATGGTGCATATGATTCAGGAGTTTTTATTGAGCAAGGGTCTTTTTCCTCGATGGCAGAAGTTGCCTATCATTTTGAGAATGAAGATGGAGTAGAACAAATGGAATTTTGTATTAATGAAGATGTTTATCTCAATGGTAGTGCTACTACCGATACCGGAAGCTATTTTATGGATCTGTGGATTTATGACTCTGGAAACTATAACTGGATTTCCGGCGCAGGTTGGACTCAGGGGTCTCCAGATTTAGTAAATATTACCGAATTATTTGAAAACGATCCCGAGCATCCGGTAACGTTTGAAGTAGGGGTTACCTATGGAGTAAAACTAGCTATAAATGATCCGGAATGCGGATGGGTAGAATTGATACAGCATTTTACCATTGTAGATTGCTGTGATGAGTTTACAGATGCCAGCTTTTTGCTTGGGGTAGATCCTGATAATGATAATTACTCTTTAATTGCCAAAAATTATGAGTCTTATGATTTTATCAATGCTACTCATGAGTGGTATGTATTATCCAGTCCAAATCAATCCGGTGGTCCATATACTCCCGTATACAGTACTGTTACAACCGGAGAAGGTCCGGAAATTATTTATGACAATGCACAATATGGTTTGTACTATACTGTAGTTCACAAAGTAGTAACACCTGATTGTGGTGAATTATGTTTTGCAAGAGTACAATATCAAGGAGGGTTTAAAGCTTTATCCGTAACAATCCCTTCAGGACAAGAAGTAGATTGCTGTATAGTATTTGATTACTGGCCAAATGGCCCAGGAGAGCCTATGGAATTTACAGCGGAGTTCGGTATAGGGCTTGATCCGGTAACGGGTAATATTATCACTTCCGTACTATACGATTATTCCAACAATCCTTCTGCAGTTCATGAATGGCATTTGTACTCCAGTCCCAATGCTTCAGGGGGTCCCTACACTTTTGTGAACTCTCAAACGGGGTTAGATTATACCCATGGCCCTATAGAAGACGGACTTTATTATTTCTTACTTCACAAAGTAATAACAGATTGCGGGGAGGTGTGTTATATTGAAAGTATTTGCAGAAACTGTCCGGAAGCATTAAAAGGATCTTGTGATATCTGTGGCCCTGTAGACTGTTCCATTTTAGATGAAATAGATCCTCCCTGTGAAATAGGAAGCCCTCAAAACCTCCAGGTAATTGGCACAACCTTAACCTGGGATCCAGTCCCAGGGGCTGTTGAATACATTATAAGTAGCCCGGCGGGGAACGAACCACAAGTAGCATGCAAGTGTACTTCTACAGTTTCCTTGGCTCCACAAACTGTTTTAACCAATAATTATGAAGTGCCAACCAGTCTTCACGATGATTGTTTTGTATGGCAGGTGCAGGCAATTTGTAAAGATGGTACTATTTCTAGTCCATCACAGGCTTGCTTTTCTCCTGTAAAACTATTTGAGAATGAAATATTTAAAAAGGCACTGGTATCACCAAATCCCAACAACGGTTCCATGCAATTTACATTAAAGGCGTCTAAGGATACCACTGTTAAGATTGAAGTGCATGATTTTTATGGAAAACTGGTGCATAGCTTTGAAGAACAACTTACCGAAGACGTTCAAAAAAGTATAAACTGGAATGCTTCTGGAAAACTATCTCAGGGTATTTACATTGTAACATTTAAATCGGAAACAGAAACTATTAAAACCAAAGTCATAATTGAATAATTAAATTAAGAAAGGCCTGGGGGTTATACCCTGGGCCTTGATTAAAAAATCCTAAACCTAATTACAATGAAAAAACTATTTTTTATACTCTCTGTATCGCTGGTTATTTTTAGCAGCTGCGAAAAGCAGGAAATCTACAATCTTCCCGAAGCTTATAACATTAGTCCTTCGGTTAACAGAGCTACAACCACCACCTATCCGTCGAATGAAATGATTGTTAAATACAACGCGGGTACTTCCGAATTTCAAAAGCAGACTATCCGGAATAGCTATCAGGTGTCATCGTTTAAAAAATGTCCCTGTGCAGACCCTACTATCGAATTATGGATCTTTGAAAAAGACAGTCAGGGAAATATTCCCGGGGGTAGTATCGAAGAAATCGTTGTAGGAGCAAAAGACGATTCCGGGCTTGAAGGGGTAGATTTTAATCCGATTATCAAGCATCTGGGACAAAAACCGGCTAATAGTTTCGGTTTTGAGAACAATACTGTTGCCCTAGAAAAAATAGTCCCTAAAAACACAGACCTTACCATTGCTATTCTGGATACCGGGGTGGATTACAATTATTTTGGTTTTCAAAGCCCCTTTTTGTACAACGTAAAGCAAGGTCCGGATCCATACTCCGATCAGGGTTTGGTTGATTATTATGGATGGGATTTTGTAAATGGCGACAACAACCCTTTTGACGACTACGGACATGGTACCGTGGTAAGCAGCATTATTTATGAAGCGTTAAGAGAAAAAAATGTGGATTTTCAAATCCTCCCCGTAAAAGTTTTCGATCAACATGGAAATGGAAGCTATTTTGATATTCTGTGCGGGTTTAAGTATGCGGCAAAAAATACGGATGTAGATATCATAAATATGAGTTTCGGTTGGTATGCTCAAAAGCTTACACTCCTGGAGCAATCTATTTCGGAATTGGAAAACGATATTCTCATCACGTCATCGGCCGGGAATAAACACCTGAATACGGATCAGCATTTACATTATCCCTCTTCTCATTCGTCTGCTAATATACTTTCTATTGCTGCTATTAACAATGATCCGCTTAATATTGACCTCGCCTGGTTTTCCAATTACGGGCCCAATACCGTTGATATTGCAGCACCCGGAGAAGACATCCCTTTTTATATAACACCCAATGATTATGTAACTTTTTCGGGAACCTCTTTTTCCTGTGCTTTTGCAAGTGCCTTTGCCGGAGAACATTATTCGCCGGGTATATCGGTGTCTGACCATATTGAAAAAATAATCTCCAATACCGTTGAACATCCCAATCTCGATGGTATAAAGTATCAGTCCTATATAGACGATTAGTTTAGTTTAGATAATTAGGTTTAGGTATCATACTGATTATTTAGACTCAAAGGGAGGAGCTTGAAAATTCCTCCCTTTAAATTCAGTATTTTTGTAGGGTAATATCAGAAGTATGTGCAGGTTTCATCTCTTTTTTACTATAGTCAGTGTTCTTCAGGGACTTTTCTTATGTGCGCAAACCAATATAATGAATTCCTATGATTCCCTGCTCCTTCTTCCTGTTGACGATAGCCGTAAATCTGTATTACTGGATCATTTTATTGAAAATAATGTATCCGCTTCAAAAGATACCCTTGCTTTGCTATACTATAAAAATGCCCGATGGAACTGGTCTAAAAAACTTAAAGCCAAAGGGTTTTTTTACGCTTTAAAGGAAAGGGAAATCCGTGCGTCAGGTACTCAGAAAGATCCGGAAAAGAAAAACCTGTATAACCTGGGATATATGTCGAGTCGACTCTCCAATCCGGATTATGAAGCTGCAATTATGTATTTTGATACACTCATTTCTATTTCAGACCCGAATGAAGTGCGCTTGGGAAATGTTTACCGGGAACGGGGAGATCTTTTTGATAATATAGGTGATTTTCAACGTGCTTTGGAGAATTATGAACAGTCGGAACGTATTTTACAGGCCAGCCAAAAAAATCACCTGCTTATTAAGACTTACATCAATACGGCTGCCACCTATGTAAATACCGCCGACAGCACCTATCTGAATCCGTTTCTGGAAACCGTTAAAAAAATTTATGCATTAGATGGTCTTACCATTCCTGACAAGCAGCATGCGCTACTACAGTACAATACGGGAGCTATGTATAATACTACCGGGAATTTCCGTCAGGCACTTAGACCTACCGAAGAAGCGCTCGCTCTTTTTAAACTCATGGGCGATTCTACCAGAATTATTAAGTCCCTCAGTTTATTAGGGGTCATACACACTAAAATGAAACGCTTTAAAGATGCGGCTGCATATTTTGACCGGGCGGCTATATACGCAGGAAAAGACCCGTACTACAAGAGCTATATTCAAAACAACCGCGCAGATCTTTTTCTGATGAAAAAAGAGTACCAAAAAGCCATAGCGTACTATCATAAGGCTATATACTCTATCCTAAACCTTACAGATCCTGTTGGAAGCCGTGATCTTCCCCCTCTAAACGATATAAGCATTTCCCCTCATAAGAGATTTGTTCTGGAATATGTTATGGATCTTACCAACTGCCATTTGCAGCGCTTTAAGGATTCGGTGAACAACGATGACCTGCACAAAGCCGAACAGCTCGTTACACTTGCCGATCATATATTAGATGAACTATATTTTGAAAGCAGGGAAGAGCACTCCAAACTATACTGGCGGCGCAAAGGGTCTGAGCTTTATACCAACGCCGTTAAAATATGCTACTTACTCGACAAACCCGAGAACGCATTATATTTTATAGAGAAGAACAAAGGGTTACTTTTACTGGAGAGCATTACCACTGCCAAAGCCAGAAGGTATGGTAATATTCCTGTTGATATCATAAACAGGGAACAGCAATTATTAAAACATATAAAATTGTTGGAGAAAGATCTGATTTCTTATGAACAGAAAGCTGAGGGGCAAGACCTTAATGAAGTGAAACAGGAAATTTTCGCTCAAAAAAACAACTATAAAAAATTTATTGATTCACTTGAACTAAAATACCCCAAATATTACAACTACAAAAAAGCGTTGAGTATTATTGAATTAAATGATGTCAGACGTAATTTGGACCGGCAAGAGTATATTCTCAGTTATATTTTAGGGAAATCCGAAGGTTATGTACTATTGATTTCAAGGGATGCGGTGCAGCTCAAAAAAATTGATAATATCTCCTTGTTATACAAAAATGTTCTAAGCTGTCTTCAGTTAATCAAACAGCCTTTTGTTAATCAAAAGCAGGTTTTTGCCTTTGAAGACCTGGCACAGGCAATCTACAAAATGATTGTTCCTTTTTCAGTGGTAGAAAAAAATAGCCAGGTAAAGATAAATATCATTCCGGATGGCATTTTACAATATTTGCCTTTTGAAGTTCTTATCCCGGATAAAACCCGATCTGGTTACAGAAAGTTTTTAATTTACCAAACCGATATCCGATATAATTATTCCTTATCTCTGCCATTACAATCCGGAAATGATATTGGTTTTAAAAATGAAGACAACGCGTCTGCGGGTTTTGTACTCGGCAATTTTAAAAATGCCTATTTACCTCCGCTCATTAATGCCGAGTACGAACAAACAAGTTTAACCCCTTACTTTAAAAGCAATATGTTATTTGATTCTCTGGCGACCAAACAACATTTTTTGGAAGCCTACGATTCTCATAAGATTATTCATATTTCAACGCATGGAGGTGTAGATCACGGTAATCCCTGGTTGGCTCTTTACGATAAAAAACTCCTGTTTGACGAATTGTATTTCCTAAAAAGTATAAAAGAAATGGTAGTTCTGAGTGCCTGTAAAACTTCTTTGGGGGAACACAAAAGAGGCGAAGGAATCTATAATTTAACCCGTGGGTTTATTAATTCAGGATCGCGAAGTGTGGTTTCAACACTTTGGGAAACAAATGAAAAGGCAAGTACCGAAATCCTTTCGGAATTTTACAAACAACTAAAGAAGGGAAAAGCTAAATCCGAAGCCCTTAGAAGTGCCAAGCTAAAATACCTGGAAGCCAATAATAATACCAGTGAATTCTCTCCTTATTACTGGGGAGCTATTATTGTAACGGGAAATAACAATCCCATTTATGAATCGCCCTTTTGGTATTATTTCCTGATCCCTTTTATTTTAATCGGAGCCTTCTTATTTTATAAGGTATTCATCTATAGAAAATTTCAAAAAAACCAGTCGGAAGAAACAATTACCTGAAAAAATACTTCCTTCTAATAAAATTCCACATCAGCGCCATGCCGACTAAGGGAATGAGCATATAGATCCAAAATCCTCCTTTTTTTCCGGTCTTTTTCTGCCCACCCGATAAAATCGTTTTTTTATAATACCCGTAATGAAAGAGCACCGATTGATTTCCAAATTCATCAATTTTTGTAATTCTGGGGCCCTCAGTCTCACCTCCGGCATTATATTCCAGTATATAGGCATCTCCGGCAAAAAAATCTATTCCCGTTGGGTACCATTGATCTTCCGATTTGTAAAAGGTTTCGGTTTGTTGGTTATCAAGAATTTTGATAATTCGCTGTCCCGCATTTTCCGCGACATACATATTCCCGTCGCAGCCTTTTGTTATTCCTAATAACACATCATTGTGAGGATCTTTCGGTCGTTTTAGTTTTGAAATAAGATCGGTAGCCATAATACGCACCCTTCCTTTCCGGTCAAATTTTATAACAACTCCATTATCTACTCCTTTATCAGGCACATAAACGTTTTCCAGTTCGTCTACATAGAGTGTTTGTGTCTGGTATAACTTATGATTGCTGTGTTTACGCACCCTGCCAAATGGATCGCGACTCCATACATAATCTGTACTGAAATAAATAGTTCCGTTTAATGCCACGTCGCAACTGGTAGAAAACTCTTTTCGACTTGTGGTTCGGACTAAAGTATCTATTTTCCCATCGGGATACGCCCGTATTAAAAACATCTCTCTGTCTCCCTTACCCACATATTCGGCCAGGAGGTTTTGGTCTTTGTCCAGCATGAGTTTATGGCAGTGAAAATCTTTAAATAACGCTATTAATTTTCCCTGAGGTGTGAGTTTCCAAACCGTTCCGTTCCCGTTATGTGTCAGGTCGGCAAAATAAATATTCCGGTCTTTGTCTACAGCAATCCCCCAGGAGGGATGAGCAAATACCTGCAATCCGAAAGCCATCACGAATAAAAAACACAGAAAAATTCTCATTTTAACTTTATAAATTCTCAACAACAAGGTATAAAAAGAATACCGAAAAAATAACACCGCACAAGCCTATTATCAGCCAGTTCGTCCATTTAAGCTTTAAAGACATTATTATTTCCGCTCTGGGTTTTTCATACCGAATATGTACTACCGCCAGCAAATTAACCGCCATAGCAATCAGTGGTCCAAAAAGAAGTAATATGCGTATTATCCAGTTAAGTACAGAGCTATCACCATACCTCCTGTCGAGGTCCCCTATCCACTGATAAACAGCTGTTACTAACCCGAAATCAATGTTTAAATAATGTTTTAGGAGTACGCCTCCCAAAAAAAACAAAGGGAGTATCAGCAGAACGGTTCCCAGTAAAGCGGTTTTTTTGGTGCTGAGCAAAGCAGTGCGAAACTCCTGTTGATGTTTGTGCACATCTACGCTGGGTAACTGCATTTTTTCCATTATTCCTTCAATATTTTTATCGTCGTTCATTTTAATATAATAATACCTGGTTTGCTAAAAGGTTGCATTAAAATTGTTGCTTAAGCAGGTTTATCCCTCTGGAAAGTAATGACTTGATGGTTCCTTCTGGTTTATTAAGGATAATCCCTATTTCTCTGATTTTTTGCTTTTCAAAATATTTTAAGGAAATTACTTCCTGGTATTTCAGCGGTAGTTTTTTAAGCTTCTCACGTACTTCCAAAAACTGTTTATACCTTCTTATTTCTTCCTCTGCTTCGGTTTTTTCATCCTGAAAAGCGGAGGAAAGTTGTTTTTCCCTGAGATCTCCAATGATCCCCGTTTCACAGAGTAGTTTAGGCCTGTATTTCTTGTTTCGGTAGTGAAGGTTTATTTCATTGGTCGCAATTCGGTACAACCAATGCATCACGGAGACTCCTTTCCATTTAAATCTTGATATATTTAAATACGCTTTCAGGAAAGTTTCGGAGCAAATATCTTTTGCCAGGTCAAAATCTCCGGTCCTTTTATAGCAATAGTTAAATATCGTGTTATAATGCTCATCGTAGATCAATCCGAAGTATTCCGGATGTTTTTTGATTTTTGCTATGATCTCCTCCTCTTCCAAGAGTTTTTATTATAGAATGCAAACCGTTGTATTTGGTTGCATTTTAAGGTTTTCCTTCGGTACACGCGTATTAAATTACTTAAAAAGAAAGCACCTTCCCTGATCTCTTTTAAGGAATGTTATCCAACAAAAGAAACCGGGAGATATCTCCCGGTTTTACAAAAAATCTGCATTTATTTCCCCAACATAAGCAATTCGTTACACACAATTTCCGTAAAGTAGCGCTTTTGCCCCTCGCTGGTTTCATAGCTACGATTGGTTAATTTTCCCTCTACTGCAACTTCATTTCCCTTGGAAAGATACTTTTCAACCACCTCGGCCAGTTTTCCCCATACCACCACTTGATGCCATTGTGTATCCTTTACAATATCTCCCTGAGTGTTGCGATAACTTTCATTGGTAGCCACGGAAAATTTAGCCAGTTTTTTACCGCTTTCAAGATTAATAATTTCAGGGTCTCCCCCCAGATTTCCAATTAACTGTACCTTGTTTCTAAGTGCATTCATATTAAAATTTTTACGTTAAACAGTTAAGACTATTGAGTTCTTATCACTCAACGGGACAAAGGTAATCTGCCGGATATCCGGCAGTCGGTACATACGCATTTAAAATCGTTTGTAATTGTTTGTAGTCGTTTGTAAACGAATAATTCGTATTTTTACAAAAAAACTTATGAGCTTTAATCTTGAGCAGGCCATTGAAATCCTGGAGCGCACACCTGAAATATTAAAAATTTACCTGTCCGGTCTTTCAGACGACTGGATTTTTGCCAATGAAGGAAACGATTCCTGGAATACTTTTGATATTATGGGGCACCTGATCCATGGAGAGCATACCGATTGGATAACCCGAATGCATCTTATTTTGGAGGAGGGTCCTTCTAAAACCTTTGAGCCCTTTGATAGATTTGCACAGTTTAACAACTCCAAGGGGAAAAGTATAACCGAGCTCATAGAAACCTTTGATGTGTTACGGAAAAAGAACGTGAATTACCTCAGGTCACTTCAGCTTTCAAATGCCGATTTTGAAAAGGAAGGAATCCATCCGGATTTAGGTGTTGTAAGCTTGCGGGAGCTACTCGCTACCTGGGTTACCCACGATCTGGGTCATCTGGCACAGATTTGTCGGGTTATGGCAAAGCGATACACCGAAGATGTTGGCCCCTGGTTTGATTATATCTCTATTTTAAAAGACAGAATATGAAACGAACATGCCTGGAATGCGACGCTCCCGTGGCCGGCCGGTCTGACAAAAAATTCTGCTCAGACGCCTGTAGGAATGCCTATAACAATCGTGTAAACAAAGACAGTAAAAACCTGATCCGGAATATCAACAATCGCCTTCGGAAAAATTATAGAATACTCGAAGAACTCAATCCGCATGGCAAAAGTAAAACTACCAAAACCCGTTTATTGGATAAGGGATTCGATTTTGAATATATCACCAATCTGTACACTACCAAAAAAGGCAGCACCTATTTTTTTGTCTACGACCTTGGGTATCTGCCTTTAGATAATGACTATTATATGATAGTACGCCGGGAGCGTTAATTGTTATTTCCCCGGCTCCAGTTCTGACTGTTTAATTTCAATGCAGCAATTACCACATCTTTACGGCTAATTTGCCCAACCAGTTTTCCTTTTTTAACTACAGGAAGCCTTCTTCTTTTCTTCGTATAAAAATAAGATGCCGCATCAAAAATATTCATATCATGCGGAATGGTTTCCACTTCTTTAGTCATATACCGCTCGACACTTTTATCCAGGATAGGCATATTAAAATACCGGCTTTCGGAAATTTGTTTCATACAATCGGCCTCCGAAATAATTCCCACTAATTTTCCTTCATTATCTACTACCGGCCCTCCCGATATACGGTTTTTGGCAAATTGTTCCATGACCTCGAGTATAGATTGTTCCGGTTTAAACAGAATTAGTTTTTTAGTCATATAATCTTCTACATGCAACGGGGCTTTAAACTCCTTTTTATTCTCTGCACGTGCCCCCTGAAAACTCTTTATCCCCATAATGTTCTGTGTTTGGTTATTTAATAAAGTTACTCATTTTAAGCGAATTACAAAATAATTCCTCTCGGTTTGATCGCTAAGAATCGCAATTTTTATACATTTATGAACCAAAATTCAGCTATGAAACGATTTTCACTTGTTATTTCATTATTACTTGTTTTAGGATTTGTTTATTGGAGTTTTTATGCCCTGATGCCTCAAAGTATCACTAAAGCCGATGCACCTTTGACCGAGTTTTCCACCGAAAGGGCATTGACTCATGTAAAGGCCATAGCCCAAAAACCGCATTATATCGGGACCAAAGCACATGAGGAAGTCAGAAATTATATTGCAGGTGAATTAAAAAAACTGGGGCTTGAGGTAGATACGCAGGAAGGTCTTACCTCAGGTGATTGGGGTAATTATACCAAAGCCATTAATATTATGGCTCGTATACAGGGAAAAGGAGCCGGCAAGGCGCTCATGCTTTTATCGCATTATGACAGCCGGGAACCCTCCTCACTTGGTGCCAGTGATGCCGCTAGTGGTGTAGCTACAATTTTGGAAGGTATTCGGGCTTTCCTCAAAGAGGGTAAGACTCCCAAAAACGATATTATCATTCTGTTTACCGATGCCGAAGAGTTCGGATTGAACGGAGCTCAGCTTTTTGTTGATAAACATCCCTGGGCCAAAGAAACCGGGCTCGTTTTAAATTTTGAAGCACGCGGAAGCGGAGGCCCGAGTTATATGCTTATTGAAACCAACGGAGGGAATGCACAATTAATTAAAGATTTTGCAGCAGCCAACCCTCAATATCCCGTGGCCAATTCGCTGGCATATAGTATTTACAAAATGCTTCCAAACGATACCGATCTCACCGTTTTCAGAGAAGACGGAGATATAGAAGGCTTTAACTTTGCCTTTATCGATGACCATTTTGATTACCACTCGGCTTTAGATACTTATGAGCGGCTGGACAGGAATACACTGGAGCATCAGGGCACCTATTTAATGCCTTTATTACAATTTTTTAGTAATGCCGATCTCAGCTTATTAAAAACCGATGCAGACTCCGTTTATTTCAACGTCCCTGTTTTCAGACTGGTTTCATATCCCTATTCCTGGATATGGCCTATGTTTTTTCTGGCAGTTCTGTTTTTTTTGATACTGGTTTTCTACGGAATAAAAAAAGAAGCCCTATCGTGGAAGGGGATTGCCCGCGGATTTATTCCCTTTATTTTATCACTATTGGTTTGTGGTTTTATAGGATACTTCGGATGGCCGTTACTCAAAAAAATCTATCCGGAATACAACGATATTCTTCACGGGTTTACTTATAACGGTCATTTGTACCTGGCTACTTTCGCTGCTTTGAGCATAGCCCTGTGTTTTTGGATATACAGTAAATTCAACAAATTAAAAACAACTCATTTAATGGTAGCTCCCTTATTTTTCTGGTTGTTAATCTGTGGGGCAGTTGCTCAATATCTTCAGGGAGCCAGTTTTTTTATTATTCCGGTAATTGGGGCTCTGGTAGCTTTTATGGTCCTGATCAATCAAAAGACTCCCCATCTAATACTTCTCGTTTTGCTCGGCGTTCCCGCACTGTGGATTTTAAGCCCTTTTGTACAGATGTTCCCCGTTGGGCTGGGATTAAAAATGATGGTTGCCGCTACAACTTTAATCGTGTTGATCTTCGGTTTACTCCTTCCGGTTTTTGGCGCCTATAAGTCGAAAAAAGCTTTAGCTCTTCTGGGAATTATAATCGCTTTCGGTTTTTTTACTGCGGCTCACTTCCAATCGGATTTTAATCCGGAACGCCCTAAACCCAATTCGCTGTTATACGTTATGGATGCCAATAACCAACAGGCTTTCTGGACAACCTATGATACCCGGCCGGATCCATGGGTAAAACAGTATACAGGAGCTGAAGAAAAGGAAGACGGAGTTTTTACCGATTTTGTTTTAAGTAGTAAATACAATACGCCATTTACCTATGCCCGGAGAGCCCCTTTAAAAACTTTGGAAATCCCTTCCGTTGAAAAGTTAAAAGATACCCTGATCGACTCAAAAAGGCATCTGCAACTATGTATAACCCCTAAAAGGGATGTAAACCGACTGGAGGTTTTTATGAACAATAAACCCGTTCTTTTTTCATGTAAGGTAGATGGGCACTCTTTGGGGGAAGATCAATTAAAAAATGTGCAGAAAAACCCTTTGTTATTCACCTATTTTATGAGCGGGGAAGACTATGTTGAAATCGACCTGGTAATGGAGGCTAATACACCTCAGGAACTAACCGTTTTTGAAATCTCCAATAACTTATTGCAGGATCCGCAATTTTCTATTCCGGCAAGGCCTGAAAATACCATTCCTATGGCCAATGTGATTAATGATGCCATTATGATTGTAAAAAAAGTGGTTATTGAGTAAAAATATTGCCATAATGGGTTGTGGCTGGCTGGGAGCTCCTCTGGCTAAACACCTGGCAGATCTCGGGCATAACGTACATGGAAGCACAACGTCTGACTCTAAGGTAAAAACCCTTAGAAAATCAGGCATTTCCCCGTATATGGTATTGCTGGAAGAACAGGGTGTTTACGGAAATATCGATGCCTTCCTGAACAATATGGAGTTTCTTATACTGAATATCCCGTCTAAATTGAAAAAGCCTCCCCGTGAAAATTACATTTTCAAGTTGCAACACCTCATCGAAAAAATAGCTGTGAGTAGTATTGAGAAACTGCTTTTTATCAGCAGTACTTCCATATATGCTAACAGTAATAGCGCTATCACCGAGGCAAGTACTCCCGAGCCACAAACAGAAAGTGGAAAGCAACTTTTAACGGCGGAAAAACTGCTTGAATCGCTTCCTAATATTTCACTGACTATCCTGCGGTTTGGAGGGCTTATTGGCCCTGACAGGCATCCCGTATTACACTTAGCCGGAAAAAGCGGCCTTAAAAATCCGGATGCTCCGGTTAATCTTATTCACAGAGACGACTGTATTGCCATTATTACAAAAATTATAGAAACCCAATGTTGGGGTACCACATTCAATGCTGTATATCCAAGTTACCCAACCCGACAGCAATACTATCAGGAAGTTGCTTTAAGGAAGCTATTACCCCTCCCGGAGTTTGTTTCTAACACGGTTTCTCAGGGTAAAATGGTACGTTCGGATAAACTGATCCGTGAACTGCCATATCAATTTAAAACACCTATTTAGCATCCTGTTAAGAAAGTTTTTAAAATATTTTAATAGCTTTAGCCCCCTAAACATATAAAAATGAAAGGATTTATAGTATTGGCATTTGTTTTTACCTCTGCCGGAATATTTGCACAGACCAATGATGCCCTGTTAAAACACTATCAGGCGTATTATACACAAATGAAACAACAGGGAGATATGCAGGGAGTGATTAACGCGCTCACTCATTTAAATATCCTGGCTCCTTCGGAGGCCAGAAAAGACACCCTGGCCTATTTGTACACCAATGGAGGAAAATACCTTCAGGCACTGAACACTATAGGAATAGAAAAAAACGAAACTGCTTCCGATTTAAATGTACAAACCAAGGCGCTGGCCTTAAAACAATTAAATCAGCCCAAGCGCGCTCTGGAGCAGTATGAAATTTTATTTAACAGAAAACCGAATCCTTATACAGCTTATGAGCTGGCGGACCTTAAACTACAGACAGGCGATTTCGCCGGTGCAGATGTCCATATCAACTACGGACTCACCAATGCGAAAGATGATATGAAATACGCTTTTTATGAGACTCAGCGCCCCTATGAAGTTTCTTTAAAAGCCGCTTTTACTCATTTAAAAGGTCTCGCACAATTTAATAAAGATCAAAATAATCCGGATGCGGCGATTGCCATTATGGATGAAGCTCTGGCATTGGCTCCCAACTTTAACCTCGCGGCAATAAGCAAACAAGCCCTGGAAGCCAGAAAAAATCAACCCAAAGATCCGGAGAACAATAAAAATTAGTTTATAAAGCAATAACTCCGTTCAAAATGCCGGTACATTTGTATCGGCATTTTAATCTTCTTAATTTACCTTAAACTGAAACACCGCCGATTGCGATGTGTTTCCTTCCTTATCTCTGGTAATAATCCTCCAGTAATACACGCTATTTGTAGTTACGGGAACCGCATAATACGCTTCGTTAACCGTAGCTTTTTTTACCGCGGGAGGATTTACTCCCTGCTCTATATAAACATCGTAATTCAGAATATCGGCGTCAATATCGGAAGCCTTCCATTGAAGGCTTACTTCTCCGGAAGAAGCATTAATACTTGCACCCATAGCAGGGAACACTGCGTCTGCCGGGAAAGGAGGGTGGCTTTCAACACCTTCTCCTGCATTGTAAAACTTCCACTCCGGGCTCTGAGCCGTTTGGGTTGTTCCCCTGTTTTTGGAAATCACATACCAGGAATAGGGTGTACCTCTGCTAATCGTGGCAGTATACTGGGGCGTAGGCGACTCATATGAATCGGTTTGCTGCGTGACCAGGTTTTTAATTTTAAGGGTGTAGCCTGTGGTATTGGAAGAGGCATTCCACCTAAAGGTTACGTCGCTTTGCGTTTCAGAAATCACAACTCCTTCATTACACTCAGAGTTGTTTTCCGGAAAAATAAGAGACGCTGCTACCGGCGGTGACGGAGGTGTATCATCGCCACCGCCACCGCCACCGCAAGCAATAACCATTAACAGGCTAAAGGCACAGATAACAATTCTTGTTTTGTAAGGTATATCCATCGTTACGGGATTTATCTTTTAATAATTTTATAACTGTGTAATTCTCTATTCGTTTTTATATTCAGAATATATACTCCGCTACCCCATCTTTCAGGCTGCAGTTCGATCCATCCGTTTTTAACAGGATATTTTTTCGAGATCAGCTGTTTTCCCGAAATGGTATATAACGAAATATATACTTCATGATCAACACCGCTTAAACGGATATTGAGCATCTCATTTCTAACGGGATTCGGATATATAAACACTTCTTCCGAAAGTACAATGGTCTCAATATGTGTCCCCTGACATTGCTTTGAAGTGGTTACTTTCAATTCATTTTTTGATTGTACAAGTGGTAAACTAAGTTCGCTTTGGGTAGTTGTAAATAAGGTTCCGTTCCACTCTATAAAATATTCCTCCGCTCCGGCCAGCGATATACGCACATTTTGCCCGTTATCTTCCACTCTGGAAAATACCGATAAGTCTTCCGGTTCTTCTACCTGAATGTCAAAACACTGAATGTAATCCGGTTGTTCGGCAAGCGTAATACACAATTTATAGCTTCCGGCTGCCAACTTATCAAAACTGGCCTGAGTTGTAAAATTCTCGGTAATATTTATTCCGCTTCCCGTTAGCGTTCCGGTATAGGAAAACGATTCCTTTGCAGTAATTTCAATAGTTCCGTTGTTTGAAACCGCACAGGATTCTCCTCTGGCAACTATATCAAAATTATCGGCGTTTAATACAAATACCGCACACCCGGTTATATCAACAGCAGTTCCTGCCGGGGTTCCCGGGCACAGGTCTGAATTATCAGCTACCCCGTCTCCGTCTTCATCATTTGCAAGCGATCCTTCCACGACCAGGTCGTCTATAACCACTCCTTCTTCATGAACTGCCTGATCAGCGTGAAATACTATTCGAAACATCACATTTGGTGCTTGTGTAAGATCGGTTTCTCCGTTATCGGCATTCGCCTTAAAATCATAGGCGTATTCCGCCAGCGTTGTATTGGTTCCCGTCCATTGCGCTCCCGGACAGTTATGGCAATCATTGTCAGTACCGGAAGTGGAATTGGTTCTATTACTGTTATACCATTTAGGCGCACTTCCAAGAGCCCCTAATACGCTCCAGTTCTGCCCTTTGTTTACAGAGTATTCTACATATACTATATCCCAGTTCCGTTCCAGTTCATATGCCATTTTAAATTTCAACACAGGGTTTTGTATCCTGCTAAAATCATAACACGGTGTTACCAGGTAACTCTTGGTCTGATCATGATGGTCGCCGGAAAGGTTTGTAGCATAAACGCGTGTTCCGGATGCAGCTGTTTTAAGTACCACTCCTGAGGGAACGCCCCGCTGCCATTCGGACGTCCTGGAATCTCCCTCGTTATAAGTTATTAAATCATTGGCAGAGGTCTCAAACGAATTAAGCTCTCCCGGATTTCCCTCTCCGTTAACAAAAAAGGTAATACTTTGTTTATTATTATCGGAAAAAGCATCGTTGGTCGTATGTACTTCAACATCCATAGCAACCATTCCTACTGCCGCCGACACTTGCGGTAGCTGAATGTTCTGATTAGCATTAGAAGGAAGTGTTCCCGTCCAGTTAAAATTGTGTGCCACCTCATTTATTGTATAGGTTATATCAACCGAAGTAATGGTATTGGTTCCGTTATTTGAAATGATTATTTCCGGGGTAACTACCCCGCAAAACACCTGATTTCTTAAAGGAGAAACGATAGACACCAGGGCAACATCATCGGAAGCCTGTTCTACCGGAATAGGCGACTGCCAAACGCCTCTGCCATAGGTAGCCGCTGTAATAATTCCCTGATCAAGACTTATATCGAGATCGCGTACCGGACTATTTGGAAGTCCTGTAAGGTATTCTTCCCATTCATTAGCCGTATCATCCAGCCTGTATACTCCGAGGTTTGTTCCCACATACAGCGGATTTTTAGTATGCCTCCCCTGATGTACCACAATAAAATAAGGCTGGTCGCCCGGCAGGTTATAGCTTATGTTTTCAAAATTATTCCCGCCGTCTTCCGACCTGAATACACCTCGTTTTCCCAGAACAGCCGTGGTTACGTAAACAATATTGCTATTGGAATTATTAACTTCTATCGAATTAATACGCGTTTCAAACTCATGAATTTTAGTAAATGTAGTACCGCTGTCGGTACTTTTAAGAAGTTCACTTCTCAGAATCCTTCCTGAATTATCGCTAATATCCACCGAAACATACAGGATTTCTGCATGAGCCGGGTCTGTTTCCAAATCGGTTGCATTATCCGGAAAGTCATTGGTCGATACTTTTTGCCAGCTATTCCCGGAAAGTCTGTAGAGGGCATTATACCCGGCGTATATTTCCCCGTTTAAATCGGTTGCCAATGGTGTAATCCACTCTCCTTTTATGTCCGGTGGCGCTTCAATACTTGCGATCAAGTCCTGCCCTCCGTTGGCTGAAATATTAAGCGATCCTCCAAATTGTGTAAATCCGTATATCAGAGAATCGTCGTTTGGATTAATTACATTATCCATTCCGTCTCCGCCATGGTAATTCCTCCATTGATTGTTCATATACGAATGACCACCGTTATCCTGCAAGCCTCCAATAATTTTATTTGCGTTTTTAGGTGCCACGGAAATTCTGTAAAACTGGCTTATTGCCAGTCCTGCCGTATGGTCTGTAAAAGATGCTCCACCATTGGCACTCGAGTAAATCCCGCCATCGCTTCCACAAAAAAGAGTTTGATTAAAAAAGCGAAGTATGTGTATATCAGCATGTGTATAACTCGGAGTTTTTGCAGCCCAGCTGTTTATTTTCGAAAAATTATTTCCCCCGTTGGTAGATTTCCAGATATTCAGGCAACCCGTATATATTTCTTCTGCATTGGTTGGTGATACTTCGAGTGCCAAATCGTACCAGGCCTGATCAATTTCAAAAATATCATCGGTCTCTGCGGTTTTGGTGAACGTATCTCCGGAATTTATCGATTTGTACAATCCCTGAAAAGCATAATCATCTGATGCTTCTTTAGCGCTTAGTATATATACGTATTCGGGATCGGCGGGTGTAACTCCCAAAACCAGCCTTCCTGAACTTTCCGGAAGTCCTTCCGATATTTTGATAAAATTTTCTCCGCCATCGGTTGATTTATAAAAGGTATTTTCGGTAACCACATATATAACATTACTATTGCCCGGCTTAAGTTTTAAATCTTTTACATTCCTGTTAAAACTATTAGGATCATTAATTTTTTGCAGCCATGTCTGGCCGGCATCAGTGGTTTTATACAAACCGTTACTGGTGGCTACCCATAAAACATTGGAATTATTCGGATCCATATATATTTCATTCATGGATGACGGCGAGTTTGAAGGGTTCAACCCCGTTTGCTGCCAGGTTTGACCACCATCGGTCGATTTAAAAACACCCACGCTGAAAGAATCACCGGCGTCATCATCTCCGGTGGTAATATAAATAACATTCGAATTGTTGGAGTCTATGGCAATTCCGGACACTCCGATCTGGGGTAGCTCATCGGTTAAGGGTGTCCAACTGGTGCCCGCATTGGTTGATTTCCATATCCCCCCTGCCGGGGCTCCTACATACCATATATCAGCATTATTCGGATCAACGGCAATCGTATTAACCCGTCCCTGTCCGGGTAACCTGCTGCCTTCCGCCAGATGGGTAAAGGGCCCTACTGCCTCCCAGTTGCTTGCGGGATTGGATTTTAATGTGCTATTCCTTTTATTCTCCCATGTTTTCCACAGCTCCTTTGCTGTGGGCAGGTATCCCTGCTCATTTACAAAATGCCTCCAGAAATTTTCCCATCTTTTAAATGGTTTAAAACCGGATCCTTTTTCATTATAATCTTTATTCTCCCAATGATTCTCAAATGATTTCGACAGTTCATAAAGCGTAAAGGGTTGTTTTGACTGCCTTGCCGTTACATCGGTATTTTTTGATGAGTTTAATTCTTTTACCCAGGGGGCGTCCTGATTAAACTGCCCATAAGAAAATGCTGCCATCAAGAGAGACACTAAAAGAATGAAATGCTTCATAGGAGTTGATTTGGTTCCCGAATATAGATAATATTTACGCACTTGAAACAATTAATCGTTAAATGGATTTTAGTCCTTAGCATATTGAGGATCTTACAGATAAATGCCCAAAATATTTTTAATCAGGAGAAAGAATACGTTCATCCACCCCACCCTGGCTTATCTCCAGAAATTGATTTCTCAGGGCATTAAAAACTTCCGTTAGCACATATTGATTTTTGTGAAGTAAAGAATCGGAAAGTATTTTTTCATCCACTTGTGCTTTTAATTCATACAAGCGGGTCTTGAGTACCAGAATCCGGCTTTTTATTCTGGGATCGTCAAACTTTTCCGGAAAGGGGCCTTCCGTCAGGTTTTTTTCTTTTTCAAGTAATTCGGGGATTACCACCGATACTTCATTCGGATCATCGGCTTCCAAAATAGCGCGAAGGCTATTTTCAAACCCCATATATTCCTCCCATTCGTCTAACTCTTTCTTTACCGCATCCGAAAGTTTAACCAATTCCGGTATTTTTTGTAATGTTTCTGCCTGTTCGGGTATCTTAGCCTGGAAAGGATCTTCCTGTGTTTCCTGCTTTCTACATGCCTGGAAACACAAATTTGCAGCTACTACCAGCATAACGAATTTCATTTTCACCATAATACGAAAGTACAATTTTTAACTGCTTATTTTCTATAAATACTTCGTTAAAAAAATGATCAGTATTTATTGGTTTTCTTTATTTTTGGATTCATGAAAACAAAAATATTGATCATCGGGGCCTGTGGACAAATTGGTTCCGAGCTCACCCTTGCGCTTCGGAAGAAACACGGGGATCACTCAGTAGTTGCCAGCGACATTAAGGAAGGAAATGAGGAATTAATGCGCTCTGGCCCCTTCCAGATCCTGGATGCCACCCATAAGGAACAGCTCGTCTCCTGTATCCAAAAGCATCAAATTAACGAAGTGTATTTAATGGCTGCTCTGCTCTCGGCAACAGCTGAAAAATATCCTCAGAAGGCGTGGGAACTCAATATGAATTCGCTTTCACATATTTTGGAAATTGCGAGAAACGGCATAATCAAAAAAGTATTCTGGCCCAGTTCTATGGCAGTATTCGGACCTACCACTCCGAAAACAAACACTCCCCAAACAACCATTATGGAGCCTACCAGCGTTTATGGTATTACCAAACTGGCCGGTGAACGGTGGTGTGAATACTTCTACAACAATTATGGTGTGGATGTGCGCAGTTTGCGATACCCCGGGATTATTAGCTGGAAAACCCCTCCTGGCGGAGGTACTACCGACTATGCAGTAGATATTTACCACAAGGCTATTACACAAGGGTCTTATGAATGTTTTTTAAGTAAACATACGATGCTTCCCATGATGTATATGGAAGATGCTATCAATGCTACATTGGGGATCATGGAAGCCGACGCAATATCAATAAAGCACAGGTCTTCTTATAACGTGACCGGAACGAGCTTTACCCCTGAAGAAGTTGCCAATTCTATTGAGCAGTATCTTCCCGGGTTTAAAATGTATTACAAGCCTGACTTCAGACAGCAAATTGCCGATACATGGCCGGATAGTATGGACGATAACGCTGCCCGAAACGACTGGGGTTGGCAACATGAATACGATTTGGACCGGATAACGCAAGCTATGCTCACTAATCTAAAGGCATTTTATCAAAAAAACAGTAAAATTTTCTAAACGGATTCATTAAAATTTACGCGTTACTCTTCTATTTCTTTCCCGTAATTTCCATATGGTTTAAAACGGCCATACACTTTATCGTCTATTAAAAACACAACGTCGGAAACTCATACCAGATTTTCGCAAACATGATAAAAGTCATGACATAAAACGCCGGATGTTCCTAGCTTCACAGCAGATTTAATCTGTAAAAAGTTCATTTCAGGTAAGTGATGCTGCAATGAAGGAATTTTTAAAGTTAATACATAAAACGGCTATTATTATCCTGATGTTTTTTGTATCCGGATGTTATTACGATGAATTAATTGAAGAAATTCCGCCTGATAAGGTTATTTCATTTGCAACTGATATTCAACCCATTTTTACAAAAAACTGTGCCTCGTGCCATCCCGTGCTGGTTTCATCCCCTGATCTTACCGCAGGCAATTCGTATACCAGCATAACCAATGGAGTTTATATAATACCTTTTAACTCAGGCACCAGCGTATTATATCAAAGGCTTCTGGGCAGTCCCAGTATTATGCCGCCTAAAGGCAGTTTACCGACCGATGAAATTACCCTGATCAAAAACTGGATAGAACAGGGTGCTTTAAACAATTAATTTCAATCCCGTTAATATGATATATAACAAAATCTTGCTTTCAGCTTTTTTAATACTATCATTATCGGTTGTTTCTCAAAATGCTCAAAAGGATACAATCCCGGAAAAACCGGAACGTCCCGCTTTTGAAAGTTCTTTTTTAATTAATAATCCAACGAATGTTTTATTTAGCCATAAAACTCTGGAGATACAAATAAAGCATCGTTTCGGACTCATTAACGGAGGTGAAAACGATTTGGTTGGTATTTGGGCTCCTTCTAACATTCGTTTAGGATTTTCGTATGCTATTGGAGACAGATGGACCCTGGGTTTCGGAACTACCAAGTTCGATCGTTTGCAGGACTTCAGCCTAAAAGTCGGGATTCTCAGGCAAACACGTTCCAACAAAATTCCCGTAAGCGTTTCTTATTATGGTAATTTCGCTATCGATGCCAGCAAAAATGAAAATTTTAAGTTTGACTTTGACAGATTTTCTTTTTTCAATCAGCTGATTATTGCCCGGCGGTTTAGTTCTAAATTTTCGTTTCAACTGGCACCAAGTATTTCACATTATAATTTGGTGGAAAACGGAATGAGGAACGACATGGTTGCTCTTGCTCTGGGAGGACGTTATAAAATAAGTCCTCAGACATCAGTACAACTGGACTACAGCCAGCCCTTTTCGCAACATCCCGGTGGAACATCGCAAACTACAGGACCGGAACCGGGTGTAAGCTTAGGAGTAGAATTTTCAACATCAGGACATGCTTTTCAATTGTTCATTACTAATTATAACGGAATTGTTCCACAAAAAAACCATATGTTCAATCAACACGATTTTTTCGAAGGTGATTTCCTGATCGGTTTCAATATTACCAGAGCCTATCATTTTTAATTTAAATAAATCAAATGACACCAATTAACCTTTTAAGTTAAAACAAATTTTAATCCTGTTTAATCATGAGAAAGAAAATTATTCCAATAACCTTAGTACTGGCTTTAAGCTTTGTTTTTTTATCGATGACCGTCATAAAATCCGCCCGGGAGAATCCCTGGAAAGTTCCTACGGAGTATCAAAATATGAAAAACCCCTATGCCGATATGGAAGATGAAGAAAATATTGGGCGTATAGTATATTCTAAAAATTGTAAGCTCTGCCATGGTAAGAAAGGAAAAGGAGACGGAACAGGAGCCAGGTCGTTAGAAACTCCCGTTGCAGACTTTACTTCCGAAACCTTTAAAAATCAAACCGACGGCAGTTTGTATTACAAAATCTATACGGGAAGAGGTGATATGCCGGGATTTGAAAAGATCATACCCGAGGATGAAGATTTGTGGTTGCTCATCAATTATATAAAAAGTATGTAGTATACCCTCAAATAAAATAGGTTTTCCTATTCGTGTACCTGTTACTTTTATAAAATTGACTATCTGTTAAAGTGATTACTCCAGGGAGTCGATATAGGCATTTATCAGAGCCACGCCTTCCTCATGAACAACGGTAGTTCCTATTAAAGGCATGAAATAACTTGGTATTTGCGTATTCATCCGGTTCTTAATAGCTACTCTTTCCTGATAGATATTACTATCTTCAAAAGAGGTTTCCAGCCTGAATTCGAAAGAATCTCCATAATTTCTGTTATAAGACCCTCCGGGCTGATGACAGTGTGCACAATTTACATCCAGATAAGCTCTGGCCCTTTCTTCCAAAGGTAACGAGGTATCTGCCCAATCGGGGAGTGTTTTTATTTGTGAAATATCCGGCACATTTTTAAACAATCCCTTGTCTACAAAGTATTGTATTTGGTTTACCTGGTTGTGCACAAAATTCAGAGCTCTTGATTTCACACCAATCGGACCGGTATTTCCATTATTATCATGACACTGAAAACAAAGGATTTTTGGAGGCACTTTGTAATTAACACTTCTGTTATTTCCCTGCTGGTCAATCCAATTAACCGGAACCGTATGGGCATCATCATCCAAGAATGCCTCGGTCTGCTCTTCATTCCACACATAATTACCTGCTTGCCATACCCCGTTTTTTTTGATCAGTATTCTGGTCTCAAGAATCTTCTTTCCCATGGCGGGATCTCTTTCATCGTTCAGGTAATAAAAAGTCTTGCTTAGAATGGTATTATCCGGAAAAAGCGGTAAGCCCTCTCCTTTATACTCCATTTGTTTTCCTGGTGGAATTGCTACAGAGCGCACATTGCGGGCATAATCGGTAAAAAGCGGAGTACTCAATGCAAATTCATGCACGGTATCGCTAAATTTAAGATCAGAAAGACTGCCCTGAAATATTTTGAGTTCCGACAGTTTCGATAAAAATTCCGGAATTACATACACATCATTGTTCAGATACGGATCTGTTGCCAACGCAATTTCATCACCATTCTTAATTCCGTCGTAATCGCAATCCGAACTCGACCATACAACATTCAAGGGATCAAATGATACATAACCCGGATTCTGCCGAGGATCGCAAGGATTATTTTTGTCGGTTCCCGCTATAATTTCATCACTGTCAAGTACTCCGTCTCCATCCGTATCTATGGCTACCTCAATGGTATTCACAAATCGATCGTTTGTGCATGAATTAAATGCAACCAACAGAAATACCAACACCAGCTGAAGTATCGCTTTCGAATAATTCTTTATCAATGGCGGAGATTGTAATGCCATTTTCATATCGGAAAATATTTTTATATTGATTCGGGTCATGTATAAAATTTTAAAGGGCATTTATATAAACTGTAAACAGATCTTTTAATCTTTATTTATAATAAAACGTTTTTTAATCTAATTCATTACTACTAGTTTTACTACTATGTGATCTCCCTTATTTGTTTCAAATCCTATGAGATAAACTCCATCGCTCAGGGAGCTAATTGGAATCTCAAATAAACCATGTGAGAATACTTGCTGGGGATTATACAGGCCTATAAGCTGCCTGTTTAAATCAAACAAATAAACCCTTACAACATTCCTGTCTTCAGGGCCATAATCTATCCATTTCACCCGTGCAAATTCTTTGGAAGGGTTCATCAGGAGCGTTGCTTCTATATCATTATTCGCTGTTCCTTTTGAAACCGCTACGGTAAGGGTTTGCGTATCGCTTAATCCCGCTTCATCCTCTACCGTTAGAGATACTTCATATACTCCTGCTCTTTTAAAAATATGAATGGGGTTCATTTCGGTAGAAGTGAGGGCCTTGTCTTTAAAGTCCCAGAAATAGCTCACCACTGCCGTATCATCGGTTGAATTACTCCCCGTAAAGCTTACTTCCAAAGGGGCAATACCACTTATCGGTGTTGCACTGGCTACAGCCACCGGAGCCTCATTGGGAGGTTCGTTCACTATAATGGTAATCGTAGTACTATGGGTTAATCCTTCACTATCTTCCACGGTTAATTTAACCTCATAGGTATTGGCGGTGGTAAAAGTATGAACCGGATTGGCTTCTGTAGAAACGGGAGTCCCGTCTTTAAAATCCCATTGGTAGCTAACAACCGCCTTATCATCGGTTGAGTTGCTCCCGGTAAAGCTCACTTCCAGCGGAAGTATTCCGCTTGTCGGTATGGCTGTGGCCACAGCCACCGGGGCCTCATTAGGAGGTTCGTTCACTACAATGGTAATCGTAGTACTATGGGTTAATCCTTCGTCATCTTCCACGGTTAATTCAACTTCATAGGTGTTGGCGGTGGTAAAAGTATGAACCGGATTGGCTTCTGTTGAAACGGGAGTCCCATCTTTAAAATCCCATTGGTAGCCCACTACTGCCTTATCATCGGTTGAATTACTTCCTGTAAAGCTTACTTCCAGCGGAAGAATCCCACTGGTCGGAATGGCACTAGCTACTGCTACGGGGGGAGCATTGCTCGCAGTTCCATAAATCTCAATAGCCGAAACCTTTGCCTGATTTACTCCACCTACTTCGGGGAGTGCCGAAAAATTTAAATGGAGTTCACCATCCGTAACCTCGGTAATAAACGTTTTGGCAACCGGAGTTTCCGAGCCAACATCTGCAATGATATCGTAATTATCGAGTACTAAAGTACTTTCTATACTTACATCAAAAATACGCTGACCTATTCCTCCTGCCTGACCGTTTGTAGCTCCCCAATAGATCTCAGCAAAATGGAGAACCACCGTATAATCTCCATTAGGTACCGGAATATTATAATCAAAGATAGACGGAGCTGAATCGGTATGTTCGGTTTGAAACAGTTCAGGCACCTGGGCACCCGTATTTTCATAGGCTATTCCTCCCTGAAAAAACTGATCTGCCGAGAATAATTTTCCGTCATATGTAATTTGTGGCCCTCCGGAATTAATTCGCAAGGTGAAGGTGTTTCCTTCGGGAATTACATTTAAATAATCCCAGCTTCCTTCCAACTCAACCCCCGGTGTGTTTGAACTTCCTATAAATCCCACCGCCAAATCGGTATTTGTTTGTTGTATTGCATTTAATACATTCCCCTCCGCAAGAATCGTTGCAATCGTTATTCTATTCCCACTGTCAATAGCATATTCCAGTACGACCTCACCGTTGGATGGATCTACCGTAAAATAAAACTGCATATCGGTTACGGGCCTGTCCTGAACGGCTATCGGAATATTTATCGGAGTCTGAGGGATATCGTTTATTTCCTGCAGCGCTGTTATTCCAGCGGTGGTAACTACAATCTTTATATAATTACTCTGAGTTCCATCACCCATAAAATATCCAAGTTCTCCTCCGTTTGCAGATGTATTCCCATAAAGCCCCAAAGCACCGGATAGATTGACCAGGTTCCCCATAACTGTAAACTTTCCCGTATTTTGATCTACCTGTACTCCGTATTGATATCCTTTTTCCTGGGTATTAGTACTCCCCAGTGCTGTTCCGGATGTCATGTGCAAGGTAATAAGTCCTGCAATCCCGTCCATCACATCATCAGGGTTCGGGCCCTGACCTGTATCATCTATCCAGTTAAGCCAATTCGGGTTAGGATCGCCGTTATTCATAAGGCCCGTTAAACCAAAGCCGGAAATATCGCCTGGTTGTTGTTCCGTATTAAACAGGTTGTTGCTAACGGGTAATACAAATGCATCGCTACCATTGCTGTTAGGGTCTCCCAATTGAAAGGGATCGTTTGCATCGGGAATACCATCTGCATCGTCGTCAATATCATTTAAATCGGATATCAGTATTCCCCCGACCGATTTGTCAAAATCGGTTGGTTGAGATCCGGAATCACAGTGATCGGTATTATTATCCTGTTCATCCTGATTGGTATAGCCATCACTATCGTAATCGGCTCCTGCATCGTATCCGGGATCTCCGGGGTTTATACAGGCAACAAAATCATTCGGTTCTAAGATTACGATCTTTCCGTTAAGAGTTCCTACCCAAATTGTTCCGGGGAAATTTTCGGTATCGCTATTACAGGTAATCCCCAACGGGTTACCTCCAATTCCGGTTATAAAACTAGGGGTTAACTGTTGTAATGAGCCATCCGGTTTAAGTTCTACTCTGCGCAGTACTCCATTGTGATAGCCTGCTAAAAGATTTCCCTGCATGGCTCCTCCGAAGTTTGTAGCGGTATATTCGTCTATACCGTTCGTATTTGTTCCCCAGGTAGTTATCGGATTATCGTCTGGTCCGTCCGGATTACTAATCCCCGGGCCGCGCCAATCTGCTTCCACACTATTTGCCACCGGTACGGGAGGCCAATTCGCAGGAAGTGCCACACTTGCATCTGAAGTAGATCCGGGAGTACTGCCATCCGGATCGAACAGCTGCGTTCTGAAGACTGCCCCCGTTGTTCCGTACGGATTCGGCGCGGTAAAAAGTCCTGCTCCATTGGGATTAGCCCGAACCGGGTTCGGATGCCCTCCGTAAAAACTACCGAAACTATAGGTTTGTATATTGTTGGTAACCAACTCCAAATGATCCACATTATTTACCAATTCCCCATCTGTAGTGGGTGTACTACTCCCCGGTTCGGCCGGATCGTAGTTATTTGTAACACTATTGCCTCCTTCATTCTCCGGAAGCCCGCCCCAGCCCTGGTTAGCCCCGTTATCGGTTACGTATACCGCACCATTTTGGGTTACAACAAGGTCATATGGGTTTCGGTAACCCGGTGAAAATATCTGTACAGGTCCGCCCGGCACAATCATGGCCTGGTTAAGTCCGTCGTTACCCCCAAAAGGATCGTTGATATCTATCCCATTATAAGAAGCATCGTCCGGGTCTGTAATCCCATTTGCATTGTTTCGTGTAGGATCGTCCAGGGTGGGGAGGTCGTAAATATATTTTCTTCCGTTGCTATCGGTTTGAATACTCATGGCATTGATCATATCGAGGTTTACAGAAAGTACCGCACCCGATAATGCATACTCGCAGGTAAATACAAAATTCGTTGAGGGGCTTCCGGCATTGGTAATCCCACCTGTAGCCACAACGAGGTAATCGGTGCCGTTAACCGTTACAAATTCCAATCCGTTAGTCGCATGGTTTTCCTCAGAGCGGGGCAGGCCTCTTACCAGATCAACTACATCCCATGAGCTCCCATTCCATGTAAAGCGAGTAATAATTCCCGAATTGGTATCCAGGTTCACATCTCCGCTACCACCTCCGCTGCCGGCTCCAATACGAAAATCGCTCGAGGTTACATAAATCACAGGATTTGCAGCTGTTCCCGCAACCGTCAGACCCGTAGTTTCTCTTAGAGTTACCGAACTGTTTATAGTACCATCGTCATCATGGTTAACAATATCGGTTACACCGGAGAGGGTTTCTATACTGGTAACCACATAATCGGTAGAACTATTGCGCTGGATAGTTAATACTTTAATAACCCCCGGATATTCTGCAACATACAAACGACCGTCAGGTCCGTACATCAACGAAGTAACTCCCGATGATACATTACCTAATCCGTTAAAATTAAGCTCGCTGGGTGTAAAATTAATTTGCGAATACAATTTATGGGAGCTGTTCCCTACTAATACAAGAAAGGATAGCAAAACCAAAACACGGGCATATTCGGGGTACGCTTTTTTCATGGGCCAAATAGGTTTAATGGTAAATTTTGCGTTGGTTAATTGTGGTATATTACCCCTATACACAAAGGTAAATGAATAGGCAAGCCCGGCAAAAATGCCCGGAAATTAATCGATTAAATGAAGCGGTTTATCGATAAAAGACAATTTAGTCTTTTTTAAAAAGCTCCTCTTAACATTACCATTGTTTCATAATGTTCGTATGCCCGGGAGGCCATAAAAAAACAGCTGTTGTAGCAGCTGTTTTTATCGGTTCCCTCCAATATCAAAAAAATGCTCTTTGTCGGCAAAAATTCTAGAAACAGTTTTGCACCCTCCAATTGTACTTCCCTGACATCTCTTTCTTCACTATATTTTTGATCCAATCCATGATTAATCATTGCTATAGCATAAAGAAACTGTGGTTTATTTTTCCGTCTGCTTATGAATCCAATCCATAAGTTCATATTTATTTATAGCATCCCAAGTTGACTGGGCACTCTTTTTTTGTGATGGGTTTTCTTCAGGTTGTAAAACAATTAATTCTGTTTTTTTATTTCCTGCCAGTTCTAACTCAGCTAAAAAACCAACCATATCTGTTGAATTGTTTTCATATAAAGTCCTCAGATATTTTGTAAGCCTGTATTTTATTGCAGGTTCTATATATGCCCTAACGGCATAACTCTTGTAAATTTTAACATTTTCATTCTTTTCATCATAGTAGCTATACGATGAGAAATTGTGATACTTCTCAGGTGCAGTTTTCGGCGTACCTTTCAAATGCGTTTCCAACATATAATTTATAAATTTTGACTCCCAAAGGTTAATTCGGTTGATTCTTATATCCCGTTTATGTTGATACCATTTTCTTGTAAAATCCAATGTAAAATTACACATGACAATCCCTTTTATGTTGAGTTGAAACTCGAAACCGCCCTCTTTCATAAATTTAATATATCGCATCGCTCTATGTCCTACCAAACTTGCCCCTAAAAAGAAAATGTTTTCATTTGGTAAATTATTTTTATTAAAGACCTCACGAATTAGCTTATGCGTGGAAATCATAGATGATTTAGAAAAATAGAAATCAAAAGGAATTTCGGTTGAAACTGACAATACCGCAAAGCCTTTTTCAGATGCTTGATTATACATCTGCTTTGAGCTCTTATTCTTTTTATCATATCCTGAATCCTCGAGAAAAATGAGCACCCCTTTAATTGCCTTAGCTTCAGGAAGCATTAGCGTATAACCTTTTTGGATAAAAGGCAAAAAGTCATTTTCCCCCTTCCCAACTCTTAGGCTGTCATTTTTTACTGGCTCGTAAGATTCAACCGCTTTCTGTGAAAAAGACTTTATGCTAAAAATAGTCAGGAAGAATAAACAGAATAACTTAAATGGTATTTTCATTAACGTTTGTTTTCAATTACGCATAACTATAATATAAACACATTACAGTTATCTTTATTATCATTCAATAATGAGCTTGAAAGGAAGGTAAATATTGATGAGCTAAGCATAACTTTACTCATCCAATATACACAGGATTCTAAAACTATACAATGGATTCTTTGTTTTTAATAAGTAACAAGAGGTCCCTCCAGAGTTTCCCCACACACCGGGGGATAAACTTCTCGTCTGATGGCCTCTTGTAGCCCCGCCAGGGGGCAAACTCATATTATATTCATTTGATAATCAGTTATTTGTGTTTTCGTGATTCTCGACTGCGCACCGAATTGCACACCTCAAAACCCTGTTAAAACAAAATGAACGTAATTGAATATAAAGGTAGGGGAAAATTTTGAGGATTTGAAATTTCATCTACCTCCGATCTTCATTGCGATTAGTGTTTTATGTCATTTGAAACGACATTTTAATATCATCAAATTTTTTGTTTTTTAAGTCATTTTTGGAAAGACCAAAGTAATATGTTCCACTTCCTCCAAATCTGGACAAGTCAGTCTCTGAATCGATACAATCCAATTGAAGAAGTAGTTCATACGTTTTTGACAATTCTAGTATCTTATCCCAATTCTTTTTATATTCTGAACTTTCAGCTCCATAAAATCCTAATTCTTTATAAGCGAATTCATAAACAACACTTGATTGGATAGATCTATCGTATCCAAGAATTTGATGCAATTTATATGTATCAGGGCAAAGTTCTTCTATAAAATCATCTACTGGTTCATAAAAACGGAAGTAAAAATCATCATATTTTTCATCAAACTTAAATAGTTTATAATTCTCATCATCTGGAATTGTATAGAATTGAAAATACTCTATTAAAGCTGTTTTAAATCTTTGATTTTCTTCAAGGTCATTTGGGAATTCGGTTCTAGTGAGGTTTTCTGACTCGCTAAATAAAAATTTAAATGCCTGATTTACTCCGTTAAAATCATTCCATTTTTCGTCAAGACTTAAAAAAATATAGAAAAAACCTTTTCTGGGCAATAGGCTTTCTTTGTCAAATTTTGTTAATTCATAAAGGTTGTATTGAGCGCAAAACAACATTGGCCTTCCATTTGTTCTTGGCCATTCAAAATCTTTTGGTAAATCGGGTTTTCCACCGATTTTTGATTTGCCAATTTTTAGATTTTCATCATTACTTGCATTCGTTTTAATTCCAACAGTTGGTCTAATCATTCTGATTAGTTCCTCTTTGTCAGATTTGTCAATTTCTATTTCTTCCGAGTTCCGGATGAATGATTTTATCTTATCTAAATTGTTCTTTCTAAAACTAAACATTTATTTTCTGCATAATGTTTTTGGAACATTGCGTACAAAAGTCCCGGATATGAAACGTAGGGCATTTCGAAGTGCTTAACAGTCCGCCCTATGTTTTATACCAATTGTTGAGCCACGTGTTTTATTTATCAATTAGTTCAATTAATTCTTTGTCGATATACTTCAAACCACATGATTTTGGCAGTTTTAAGTAGTCACTGAAAACGAATACTTCTCGACCTTTATAATTTCTTGCAGCAGAATATTGTAAGTCGTACGTGAAGTAATTTCTTGAAGAATACAGTTCTATGATTTGAGGGACATTATCATATGATAGTACCCAAGGTTTTGCAACTTTTTGAATTGAATCAGCTAAACGAATATGGTCTTCGGGCCTATAAGAGTTTAGGTAAAGGTCTTTTGCTTTGTTGTAGTAAGGTGGATCAAAATATACTAAGCTATTCTCATCAAGATTTGGAATATAATTGCCAATGTAGTCTTCAGCATCAAGGTTTGATAGATGAATAGAATCTGAATAGATACCAATCAACTCAATTCGTCTAATTAAGTCATTTCTAGAAAAACGAGCATCCATTTTATAATTGCCTGTTTGGTCAAGTCCACCAATTACCCCGGCATTCAAAACCCCTGAACGATTACAACGATTCATATAAAAGGTGGAATAGCCGATTTCGAATAGAGTATGATTTTCAGGCTGTCTTAAGACTTCTCTGTGTTTTTTCCATTCTTCAATTGTCAATGAAGCAGATAATATTCTCCTGCATAAATTTTCCGTTTCATTTTTTACGCAATGCCAAAATGAATAAAGTCTTATATCTGAGTCGTTAAGATGGATATTTTTGACCGTTTTATTTAAAAGAAGCTTAAGGGCAACTCCCGCTCCACCTGCATAGGGTTCAACGTAATGTCCACTTATTCCGTTGGAATCAAGGATTTCTTGTATGAATGGCGTGAGCTTCTGTTTACCGCCTGGATATCTTAATGGTGTTCTATTCATAGGATTAATTCATTGCTTCCAAGAGCGGATAAACATTGTTAAATAGGGTGAAAATGTCATGGGGTGCTATAGAGAATGATGGGTTATGAACTAGTTGGTTCATTGATGTCACAGATAAAAGTCCCGTACTCTTTGATAGTTCTGAATTCGCACCATGTAGCGATTTAACCATTCCCGAATTTGAATTATTAGAGGTTAGGTGTCTGGTTACCGCATTAAGTTGCTGCTTTAAAGTATTCTGAACCGTTTTACCATTCTTAGTTCTTGCTTTTGGGATTCCATTCTCAGTTGAATAAATATTTGCTGAGATTTCAAACATACTTCGAAGAATAAAGCAAAAAGCAATTGGATTATCCTTGACCTTGAGTTTTCGTAGTTCGTCTCTTAGAGTAACTAGTTTTGCTCTATTGCTGCCTTTAGGATTGAATTTTTTCAAGGTCTGTGTTACGGTTCTTTGGTCATGTATGGCATAGGCTTTTGGCTTTGAACTGGTTGTACCTGATGATTGAGAAGATTGTTGCTGACTGCTGGAAGAAGTGTTGCTATTATTCGAAGTACCTGTAGACGATTGAGTATTATTGTTAGTGGCCGAACTATTTGTTCCTGACGAAGTGCTTTGATTACTTTGAGAATTTCCACTTCCTTGATTTGTGGATGATGTGCTTTGAGGTACTGGAATATTATAAGCTGAAGCAAAGTCAGAAGTTTTAGAGCGTATTTCTTTGAAACCAAAAACCTTTAGCCCAATATCCCTTAGCATATCTTCGAGGTTACTTCTTAGTTTGTGCCTTGGGTAAGCCTTGACCAAATCAGGAATGGTTTTGTAACCAAGTCTTGTAATAATTGAGCGGAGGGCCTCATCTAAGACAGTCAAAGGATAATCACCACTCCACCTTTCCTTTTGTTGATTCGTTAAATTTTTTCCGTGTTGGATGTACTTTTCAAGTAAATCTAATGCAGGTTCAGCTGCCTTTTTCTCGTCTCGATTCTGTCTAGCTTTTGCAACTGATGTCCAAGGGTCTCTACTTGCTTTTTCTCCCTTTGCATGTGTTAAATTCACAATTTTATCAACCTTGTCCTTTTCGGCTAGCTTGTATACACTACAAGGGACTTCTTCATTTTCCTTTTTCCAATTGACGTCAAGTGAGTTAATGCGATTTTTAAGTGAGTCAGGGATTGTGAAATCGTCTATTGAATGTAATCCATGTATTAATTTCAACGCTGCTGTTCTCCGATTACCTTCTTTGACTGTAAATCCATTATCGTCAAGTATGATTAGGTTTTCAGTTGGTAAATAACCATCATCTAAAATACTTTCAACGACTGCGTAGAACCTGTCAGGCTTTATAGCAATCATTGCGTTAATCGCATCTGCTTCCGTCTTTTGAGGAATTGTCCTATAGTTTTTTAGGTCAAGATTAATATCCTTAACCTTTAAGTATTTATTATTTGGCATTTCTGTTCTTTTCATGTGGCACAACGGTCTGGGCTAAGAGTAGTTGCTTAAAAGCGCTAAGATAGCAAATAGCCCCAAGGAATATTCTCCTAATATTCCAATTGGCACTTACCAACCTCAAGCAACTACTCTTAGCCATTATTAGTTGCTGGATTTTATTCGTTCAATTATTTCTTTCCATTGATTTTCATAACCTTTCGAAGTACTAATAGTTTTAATTTCCACATCGAATATTTCAAGCATTTCTCTTCTTCTTTTTTCTACTTCGATTTCCATAGTTACTTCTTCAATTGGTTTTGTATAGTAAATGATTTTGTTTCTAATCAAAGAATTTTCTTTTAATCTAGCTCTTTTATTTAAAATCCACCACAAGTCTATTTCGCTAAAATCTAAACCAAATCCAGCGATATGGATATTACTGTTGAAGAATAACTCAATCCAAGAATGTCCATCAAACTCATTAAACTCTAATTTTTCTTCTATCTGTTTTATTTTAGCTTTTTGTCCCTTGTATCTAAAATCATAAGTTCCTTTCAAATAGCCGTCAATTTTTCCAATTGAACCACAATAATGATTAAGTCCAAGCATAATAGATTTTGGGTGGCCTATCTCTCCGTGAATATTCCAAATTTTCGCAATTGGAATTTCTCCCAAATCCAATGTTGTATTTCTTCTTATACTGTATAGTTCTTCAGTGCTATTGTTTTTAATGGAAAAATTAGGTTCAACTTTATTAACAGCATAATCATAGTTTGTTGTCAAATAGTTGTAACAATCTATGTCAAGTATTTCTTCGTAAAAGTTGTTGGTTGGTTGGTTTTTAAGTAATTCCGAAATTTCAGATTTTAAATGCGGTAGCTTCTCAGATGCTCCATTCCAATTTAATCTTATCCGTTCATATGCCATTATATTTGGAAGAAAGTTCATTTCAAACTTCTTTTCTCGCATTAGTTTATCAAGTAAATCATTCCACCCAATAGCATTTTCACTCAAGTAGTTTAATCCATTTCCGTAAAATATTGTTTTATCCATTCAGTTCATCTAGTAGCTAACTGTTGTATAAACCTATTGCGTTTATACTCCTTTTATATTTCAAAAGGGTTTGGAGGAGAGTAAAATCGGCAAAGCGTGACATTCTAACTTTACCTTTCCAATATACACAAGATTCTTAAACCATACAATAGATTCTTTGTTTTGTGGCTATTTTTTCGATCAAAGAAGTAATATTAATCCTAATTAATACTATTCTTATTACATAGATCATTATTCTTTAAAGAAGGTTTCCTGATTAAAAAAAAATTAAAGTCAAGATGTGTCATTGTCATGACAATCTTGCCTTGCGCCCGAAGGTTGCAAGGAAAAGCAAACGGAGTTTTGCGAAGTGCTGCAAGCCCCAAAGTCTTACACGAACTAACCGCGCCGGAACCTGTCCGGTTTTTGGAGTGTTCCGATAGATAAACGGAAGTCAAAAATCGGATAGGGCCTTTAGATTAGCTTCCAAATAAAAACCAATGGTTATGATGTTGAAAAGAGGGGGTCCGGGGGAGACTCATAACTTGCCAATTAGTTAATAACCTTAACCGGAGGGAATCAAGGTGAACTATGGATAGGGCTGATCCAAGGATCTTAGTGCGAATTAGTCCTTGATCCCCCAAAGGTTGTACGGCCATTTAGAATCTTAAGCAAGACTTATTAAAGGTATCGGCATGGCAACCCCACCGGTTGAAAACCAAAAACCTTATGAATGAATTTATTGAGAAAAAATGGTTTGTCGGAATCGATATCTCAAAGGACACTTTGGATGTTTCCCTACTAAGCGAAGAGAACTATGGTACATTTGAGAACCTACAGGTCAAAAATTCCATCAAGGGTTTTGCCAAGATCAAAACGTGGCTCGTCAAACGGGGAAGAAAGTTGGAGGACTGCGCGCTATGCATGGAGCACACGGGAACCTACGGACTGTTGTTCTTCGCATGGCTTGAAACCAACGGCATTCTTTTCTGTGTGGAACCTGGACTGCAGATAAAGAGGAGCTTGGGGATGACCAGGGGCAAGACCGACAAGGTCGATGCCCAAAGGATAGCGGATTACCTTTACTGCAACAAGGCCAAGTTGAGGCCCTTCCATATGCCATCGGACACGATCATTAAGGTAAAGCAACTGTTGGCCTATCGGGACCAAATGGTACGTATCAAGATCAGTTTGAACAATAGCCTCAGAAGTCACGAGCAATACGAGAAGTTAAGCGGTATGAAGGGCATCACCGAGGAATTGGCAATTCAAAGGTTACAACAAGTGGAACGAATTGCCAAAATAGAGAGGGATATTGAGAACGTGATCAAAGGTGAGGCCCAATTGAACAAGAATTATGGCCTGGCACGTTCGGTCTGTGGGATAGGATTGGTCACAGCGGCTTTCATGCTGGTTACCACCAACAACTTCACCAGCTTTGAAAATAGCCGTGAATATGCATGCTATGCCGGAATAGCCCCTTTTGAATATTCCTCGGGACGCTCCATTAAGACTCGAAACAAGGTAAGCCATTTAGGACATAGAAAGGTCAAGACACTACTTGCCAACGGGGCCAACTCCGCAGCAAACTGGGACCCCCAGATCAAAGCTTATTACTCCCGGAAGGTAGGGGAAGGAAAAGACCATAAACTGATTATAAACGCAATCAGTTGCAAACTCGTCAACAGGGTGTTTGCCGTAATAAGGAGGCAGACCCCGTACGTAAAGGTCTATGAACACAACTTTGAAAAAAGTTGCTAACGGGCAATATGTTATTGGGTGTAAGTTATCCTGATTTTTCCGAGCCCTAAAAAGCTCAGGGAAAAATCGGAGATAACTTTTTGGTAAAGATTTGTTCTAAAAAAATATTTGGAGAAGTCTTAGAATTCGCTTTTATGTTTTGAAGGCCTTTAAACATTCTAAAAAAAATCTTTATTTCACTTTTTGTCCAAAAAATGAGATATAGATATTTATATTTCATTTTAGACCATGAAAAAGAGATATAAATAATAACGGAATGGGATTTTGATGATCGTCGAAATAGAATAACGCTCCGCGTTATTTCCAGTCCGACAATCCATAAAGTACGTCTTGCTATGAACAACTACTATTTCAAAATGGTGTAAAAAGCCTCAAAATTTATGAACTTATTTTGAGGCTTTATTTTACTGTTTTTCAATTAAAACTTATGTGTTTACTGTAAATTTTTCCAGTGTTTATAGGGCTTTCCAAAGGTTTTGCTGTAAAATTGACACAATGATTAAATTCCATTAACATATAAACAACTGAAAATTAGGTGGTTATAATCCATAACACGCGATGCGCGTGTTATCCTCTTGCTATTCCGCCAAACCACCCAAAAAGGGGTAGTTTTTCGAAATACCGGAAATCCGGCAGATTATTATAAATCTGTGTAATAATTATTAACCAGAAAAATGAGTGTTTGAAGAGAAATCCAGGGAATTAATTAAAAGTTCCGTCGGCATATTTATCTCGTACCTTTCTCATATCCTCTCTAAGTTTATGATCTACTACTTTGGCATAGATCTGCGTAGTTTTTAAAGAACGGTGCCCTAACATTTTACTCACCGATTCTATGGGTACTCCATTTGCCAGGGTAACCGTAGTAGCAAAAGTATGTCGTGCTAAATGAAAGGTCAGTCGTTTTTGGATTCCGCAATGCTCTGCGATTTCCTTTAGGTATAAATTGGTTTTCTGGTTACTGATCACCGGTAGGCACTTTATGGTATTGTTTTGTTCTCTCCACCTTCTGTATTTTTCCAAAAGCTGTTCAGCCTTCGGAAGTAATGGGATAGTAAAAGTACTTTCGGTCTTTGCTCTCTTTGCTTTTATCCATCGTTCCCCGTTAATGCCCATTACAATATTGTCTTGCGTGAGTTTCTCTACATCTACATAGGCCAGACCAGTAAAACAACTAAATACAAAAACATCCTGTACCTGTTCCAAACGTTTTTCATCAAATCTTACTCCCATAATGAGTTGTAGTTCTCTTTGGGTAAGAGCTTCGCGGCTAACGGGTTTCCATTCGGCTTTCCAGTAATAAAATGGGTTTTTGGAAACCCATCCGTGTGCAAAGGCCAAACGGATGATCTTTTTAAAATTGGTCACATATTTGGTTCTATTGTTTTGTGCTCCAAACTTTCCTACCCGTAAATAGTGTTCAAAGCGTTGTATAAAGAGCAAATCTATTTTTTTAAGGGGAATATCAGCCCTTCCGTATTCTTTTGCTATAAACTCTTTTAAATGCCTTTCGGTGCGCTTATGACGCGAATAAGTTTTTAGTGCGTAATCCTTCCCTACTCTGCCCGCCAGTTCTTCGTTATGCTCTTTGTAAAGTGCTATTAGCATTTTGGATTTCTTTTTGTCCTTACCCATTAGCTTGGATTTAATCAATGCTGCTGTATAAGGTTTCTTTTTGGAAGTGTATTTGGCCTGAATTGAATATACCTTGTATTGCAACTCTTCCAAAAACCGATTTAGTTCCCTGACTTTAACAGAGGAGCCATAAGCCCTTCCTTTATGACTATTCCAATGCTCTGGTTTGATCTTGCGTTGCGTGGTAAGTTCTGCCCGTACTCCGTTTACCGTGATTCGCAAATACACGGTAGCTCTACCGTTTTTGTCTAAACGACCATTTCGTAAATAAAACAATACTGAAAAAGTAGTTTTCATCGTTCCTAATGTTTGGTTATACATGAATTTCAAACATTCAGATCGTTAAAAACAGGGGAGAAAATATTTTAACACACAACAGACTTTCTTTTTACGAATTCTTAAAAAGTGCGCACCGAATTGCACACCTAAAGGTCTGTTTTTATTAAATATCAAATGAATTCAAAAATTACCAAAATTTTGTAACTAATTGATTTTCAGTTAGTTTAAATGATTTTGACACATAGCAAGAGGCCCCGCCAGGACTCGAACCTGGATCTAAAGTTTAGGAAACTTCTATTCTATCCCTTGAACTACGGGGCCTGTTTTTTGAGAATGCGAAAATACAAAAACACCCGGCGTAAAAAAAGCGATCCGCGGATCGCTTTTTTATGTAATAACAAAACAATTCTTTAGAAACTATGCTCTCTTTGCAATTGCCTGTTAAATGCTTTCAGGTGATTTTGAGAAGCTCTTAATAAATTTTGATAAACCTCCTTCGAATATACGTCTGTCGTATTTTCCATAGCCTTTTCCAGGTCCCGGATATCGGTTTCCTCAATGAGTTTTCCAACGTGTAATGCTTCCTTTATGGATTGTTCGCCTCTTTCCGTCAGGTTGTCGTATAGTTCCTGCAATGCCGCATCGTAAAATACACCCCTGCTATTACTGAGTTTATATCTTGCCTTATGCAGAGCCAGGAGATTTTCCATTTGCTCCATATGACGTTGTTCGCTTTGCCTGATATGACTAAAAATGCGTAACGTCCATATTTCTTCGAAATATGCGTATACGTCGTGAGCCATTTTTTCTTCTTCCAATAAGTAGATCATTTGTTTAACTTCCGCATCACGGATGCCTTGTGAAACACCTGCAAACCCCACAAAAACAAGAAGTAGTGTGAATATCCTTATGCGATGTGCTTTTTTCATGATCTGATTATTTTAAGTTATACCTTTTTCCCTTTTAGCATTTTATTCCAGTACAAATAGGGAAGCATATATTTTTTAAGGACCCAAAGTCTCCAGTGCTCTTTCGAACTATCGGAAATAAGCATTTGTTTGAGTTTGGGGTCCGGAGTAAAATTCCCATCGTAATCAAATTCTGCCAATACCATTTTTCCATATCCGGTAACCAGCGGGCAGGATGAATAGCCATTATACGCCATATCTCCTTTCTTATTTGAGTTGATCAACTTAAGAACGTTGTCTACCACTACCGGTACTTGTTTTCTAACGGCCGCACCGGTTTTGGCGGTAGGAAGTCCGGCCACATCACCCAGTCCGAAAATATTTTGGTGTTTCAAATGCTGTAAACTGTGTTTATCCACATCTAACCAGCCTGAATCATTAACAAGGGTAGATTCTTTTACAAATTTCGGAGCGGTTTGCGGAGGGGCCAGGTGTAGCATATCAAATGGCATTTCTATAACCGTATCTCCCACCATATGTTCCCCCAGATCGTTATCTTCGGTGATCATACATTCGTTCTCATCTTTTGCAGTATTCTTAAAGTAAATAATTTGTTTTTCCGCATCTATTTTAAAGGGTGCGTAAAAAGGTTTGAAATGTATGTCATAGCGATGTAAAACTTTGTTGAGTGTTTGGCGGATAGGTTTTATTCCAAAAATCACCGATCCCGGTGTAGCAAATACCACATTGGTTTTTTTATCTAATCCATTCTTCCTGAAATAATCTGCTGCCAGGTATGCTATTTTCTGCGGAGCACCCCCACATTTAATAGGTGTAGCGGGTTGTGTGAAAACTGCATTTCCTCCCTTAAAATTCTTAATTACATTCCAGGTGTGTTCCGGGTCGGTATAATTACTGCAAACCACTCCTTTATCCAGAGCTTCCGTAAGTCCTTCAATTAAAGAAGTATCCATGATCAAACCAGGGGCTACCACCAGATAATCATAAGTGAGTTCACCTGTGTTTTTTGTAGAAATAGCATTCTTCTCCGGGTTTAACCGTGTAGCGTGATCTTTAATCCAGGTTACACCGGCCGGGATTACCGAAGCCATCGGACGACGGGTCTTTTCAAAACTATAGGTTCCGGCACCGACCAAAGTCCATGCGGCCTGATAGAAATGCCAGTCGGCAGGTTCAACAATAGCTATATCCAGTAATTTCTCCTTTTTGAGGAGTTGTGCGGCGGTCATTATTCCGGCGGTACCACCTCCGATAATAAGTATTTGATAATGTGATTTCATGTTATTAGGTTTTCTATCTATAAAGATACCCCTATAACGCGAATTTATTCGTAACCTTTGTTACACTAGCTGTGCTTTTTAATCAGGCTGATTAGTTCCGGTTTTTGCTGTACGCCCGACTGGCGCCATACTTGCTTTCCATTTTTAAAAAGCACTAGTGTAGGCACGCCACGTACCTGAAACTTCTCGGCCAATTGCCGGTTTTTATCCACATCAATTTTAATAATGGAAACCGTATCTCCCATTTCTGATTTCACCTCTTTAAGCACCGGGCTCATCATTTTACAGGGCCCGCACCATTCGGCAAAGAAATCGACCAATACGGGAATGGGTTTATTTATTATTTCTGAAAAGCTACTCATGGGTTGTCTAATTCATTTGGGAATATCTCCTGTATAATCCCCTATTATTTTAAGGTAGAAGGGCATACCTCGTCGGTTACTTCAATCCCTGCTTCCGTTATTGCTTTAAATCCTCCGGCTATATCTACCAGGTTGTGAAATCCGCGGCTTTTAAGAATGGATGCTGCAATTACCGATCGGTATCCGCCGGCACAGTGCACATAAAAAGTATGATCTTTCGGGAATTCGCTTAAGTGATCGTTCAGATAATCCAGTGGCGTAAAATGTACATCCTTTATATGTGATGCAATATACTCTCCTTCTTTACGGACATCAAAGATGGGGAGGCTTGCCTGGTTCATTCTGTTCTTAAGTTCTTCTGCCGAAATAGAAGTAAGGCTATCTGTTTCCATTCCTTCCTGCCTCCAGGCTTCAAATCCTCCCTGCAGGAATCCCAGGGTATTGTCAAACCCCACCCGGGAAAGGCGGGTAACGGCCTCTTTTTCTCTGCCTTCCGGTGCCACCAGTAAGATAGGTTGTACCACATCGCGAACAAGAGCGCCTACCCAGGGCGCAAAACTCCCGTCTAAACCAATAAATACGGAACGCGGAATATGGCCTTGTATAAAATCGGACTGATGCCGGACATCCAGTACTACAGCCCCTGTTTCATTGGCGAGGGTTTCAAATGCCGATGGGTTTAATGCCCTGGTGCCGCGTTCCAATACCTCGTTAATATCCTCATAGCCTTCTTTATTCAATTTTACATTCAGCGGAAAATACTGGGGTGGAGGCAATAGGCCATCGGTTACTTCTTTAATGAACTCTTCCCGCGTCATATCAGCTCGCAACGCATAGTTCATTTTTTTCTGATTGCCCAGTGTATCCACGGTTTCTTTCATCATATTCTTCCCGCAGGCCGATCCGGCTCCATGAGCAGGATATACAATAATATCATCGGCCAGGGGGATGATTTTTTCGCGTAAGCTGTCAAATAAAATCCCGGCTAATTCTTCCTGGGTCATATCTGCCGCTTTTTGTGCCAGATCCGGACGACCCACATCCCCTAGAAACAGCGTATCGCCACTAAAAATGGCATGATCTTTCCCCGATGCATCCCGCAATAAATAAGTAGTACTCTCCATGGTATGGCCCGGAGTGTGTAAGGCTATAATGGTTATATCACCCAGTTTAAATTCCTGTCTGTCGGTAGCTATTACCGCTTCAAAGGATGGGTTCGCCATAGGGCCATAAACAATCGGGGCACCCGTTTCTCTGGAAAGGGTTAGGTGTCCACTCACAAAATCGGCATGGAAATGCGTTTCAAATATATATTTAATGGTCGCTTTATCTTTTTTGGCTCGATCTAAATACGGCTGTACTTCCCTCAGGGGATCTATAATAGCCACTTCTCCTGCGCTTTCTATATAGTAAGCTCCCTGGGCCAGGCAACCGGTGTAAATTTGCTCAATATTCATCTCCTTCTGTAATTTCATTTAAATTTCAGCAAAAATAGGATATTTTAAACGCTTTTGCAGTAACCTGAGTTACAGATACTTCCGTTGGCAATAAAAAAACCCTGCCGGGTTGGCAGGGTTTTTCAGAAAACTACTAATGCTTACAACATGGTGGTAGGCTCCTGGTATTGCGATATATCAACCTTGGTTTCGGCAATACTTTTGAATCCGCCTATCACATCGGTCACACTATGCCATCCTCTTGCCTTGAGAATGGATGCTGCAATCATACTGCGGTAACCCCCAGCACAATAGAGGATAAATGGCTCTTCCTTAGGGAACAAAGCCAGGTGATTGTTTATTTCATTTAGAGGAACGTTCACCACGTTAATAACATGCTGGGAATCAAATTCACTTTTCCTGCGCACATCGAAAACCGGCGGATCCGCCTTATATAATTTTTCAAACTCATGAGCCGTTATCCGTTCAATCTTTTCATATTCTTTCCCCGCTGCTTTCCATCCTTCAAATCCTTCTTCCAGGTAGCCAATTACGTGGTCATATCCCACCCTGGAAAGTCGCGTAATGGTTTCCTCTTCTTTCCCCGGTTCGGTAATCAGTAAAATTTGCTGTTCCACACTCGGGATCATTTCTCCTACCCAGGGTGCGAAACTTCCATCCAGTCCAATATTAATACTATTTGGAACAAAACCCTTTGCAAACGCTTCGGCATCACGCGTATCAAGCATAAGTGCATCCGTTTCGTTTGCAGCCACTTCAAAAGCTTCGGCCGATAAGGGTTTACTAGCTTTTTTTCTCACCTCATCAAAGCTTTCATAACCTTTGATATTCATCAATACGTTTTGAGGAAAGTACCCCGGAGGGGTAGTAAGTCCGGTAAGTAATTCTTTAATAAATTCTTCCCGGGTCATATCCGGTCTTAAGGCGTAATTTACTTTCTTTTGATGCCCCAGGGTATCCGTAGTTTCATCGCTCATTTTCTTTCCACAGGCAGATCCGGCTCCGTGATTTGGATACACAATTAAATGATCGGGGAGTGGCATGATCTTATTTCTCAGGGAATCGAATAAATGACCCGCGAGTTTTTCTTCGGTCAGATCGGCAATTACGTGCTGTGCCAGATCCGGACGACCCACATCGCCAATAAATAAAGTATCGCCGGTAATGATTCCGTGTTCATTTCCGTTTTCATCAATCAGTAAATAGGTAGTACTCTCCATAGTATGTCCGGGAGTATGAATTACCTTCACCTTGTAATTACCCACTTCAAAAACCTGATTGTCTTCGGCAATGATGGCTTCATATCCGGGTTTGGCGGTCGGGCCAAAGACGATCCGTGCTCCTGCCTTCTTCCGAAGGTCCAGATGGCCACTTACAAAATCGGCATGGAAATGGGTTTCAAATACATATTTTATAGTAGCATTGTCTTTTTCAGCCCGGTTTAAATAGGGTTGTACTTCTCTGAGCGGATCAAATATTGCAGCCTCTCCGTTACTTTCTATATAGTAAGCGGCATGTGCGAGGCATCCGGTATAAATTTGTTCTATCTTCATAACAAAGTCATTGTTTAATTCACGTAAAGATACTCCGGTTACGGGTTTTTGAATGTTACTAATGTTACATTAACATACCATGCCACGTTGCTGTCAGGAATGGTTGGAAAATTCTTTGTAAAGAATATAAACAGCCATGATAAGTACAAACCAACCGAAACTCTTTTTTAATTTTTTACCTTCAATAAAATTGGAGAGATACATCCCAAAAAAGATCCCCAGAATAGAGAACCCGGTGAAGAGTAATAGGAACGTCCAGTTGATTTCCAGGTTTTCCACATCGCCGATAAATCCGATAAGCGATTTAATGGCAATGATAAGCAGGGAGGTGGCAACCGCCTTCTTCATGGGCAGTTTGGCAAGCAGTACCAGTGCCGGGATAATTAGAAATCCTCCTCCGGCTCCCACAAGCCCTGTTAATACCCCTACCAGTAACCCTTCCACGAGTATTAAAGGATAGTTGTATTGCGGAGTTGATGGTTTTTCTTTATTGTTCTTCCTTTCCCGGATCATGGAAATAGCCGCCAAAAACATAATCAGGGCAAAAAATACCATGATAGCAATATTCTTGGTCACCAGAAACCCGGCTATTTCAAACAGTTGCTCCGGCAGAGCCGGAATCAGATATTTTCGGGTTAGGTAAACGGCAACCAGTGCGGGTGCAGCAAAAACCAGTGCTGTTTTCACATCAACCAGGCCTTTTTTAAGGTTATTAAAAGCCCCAACCAACGAAGTGACTCCTACCACAAATAAAGAATAGGCCGTGGCCGTTACCGGGTTAATATAGAGTAAATATACGAGAATGGGGACCGTAAGAATAGAACCCCCGCCACCGATAAGCCCCAGCACTATGCCGATAATAAGTGCTCCTGTATATCCCAATAGCTGCGTTATATCCATATATATTTTATTGGAGACAAATGTAAGTGTATGGTTGGCTTATGTAGGTAACACAGGTTACACATCTCACAGATCGATTACCTTAATCGTATTCCGGTGAATCTCTATTTTTCCCTGTTTTTCCAGGCCTTTGAGGAGGCGGGACACTACCACCCTGGAAGTATGCAGATCATACGCTATTTCCTGGTGAGTCCCTTTGATAACATCATTCCCGATAACTTTGGCTTTATCCTGTAGGTATTTTAAAAGGCGTTCATCCATTTTTAAAAACGCAATGGTATCAACCGCTTCCAGGAGCTCCATCATCCGGGTGTGATAGCTTTCCAGAATAAAATGTCTCCAGCTGGCATAGTGTACCATCCATTTATCCATTTTTTCCACGGGAACCATAATAAGCTGAGTATCGGTTTCGGCAATGGCCCTGATTTTACTCTGTGTTCGGCCAAAACAACAGCTTAAGGTCATAGCACAGGTATCGCCCCGTTCAATAAAATACAACAGGAGCTCGTCTCCCTGTTCGTCTTCCCGTAAAATTTTAATGGCTCCTTTAATGAGTAAAGGCATATGAGTAATGGGATCGCCGATATCCATAAGTAAATTCCCTTCGCTTACGTTTTTCAGTGTGCCTACCCGTCTTATTTCTTCAAGCAGCGATTCTTCAAAAAGAAATCCAAAGTGTTGTTTAAGGAGTTCTAACATTTGTTTTTGGTTGATAGTGGAAAGATACTAATATTTAGATGGAAGGTGAAAATAAAAACCGGTATCCCCGTTTTCCAAAATTCTGATCAGCGTATCCCAGGTTTTTTTAATGAGGATTGTATGCTCCCAGGGAGATGATGGTACCCCTCGGTTTATTATCGGCATCGATTCCTGCTTCCGGATTTTCGCCTATTGGGTTTTTTCCCAGCGAAGCAACAGGACTGGAAATGCGTATCCGGTAGTTTCCGTTTTTACTATCCTCGTAACCGGGATTATAGGTGGTAATATTGGAGCCTGAAGGGATCTTAAAATTGCAATTATAAAAATTAACATGGTCGTAATACACTCTTATATTCTTTCTGTAATCAGAAGCAAATGGAGACGCATAAAAGGTGTGATATCCCAAATAAATATTTGAGAGAGATGTATTTATAAGATGAATAGTACCGGGTCTGTTAGCATTAATCAGGTATGGAACCTTATCAAACGTACCACCAATAATATAATTTGTTCCTCCGTGTTGTCCATTATTCGGTAAACGGTGGTACTGGATTCCGGCATTTCCGTTTAATGCGGGCAGATCGCTTACAATAGGATTAATAAACCAATTGTTCTCACCGGAAGACAAGGGTATACCAGCGGGCTTACACTCCCGATTATTATACCCCAGGAAAGCAATACCCCCGCCGTTAGAGGTCTGGAGATTAATAATCAGATTTCTATTGGCCTGCCCCCATACCTGAAATCCTGAATCGTTGATATCGCCCGTTCCTTTTAAAGTTACATTTTTAATAACATTATCATTCGCATTGGCATACAACTGAAACCTGAGGTTTTCGGCATACAATCCATCAATTAAATTGTTGGAAGATGAACACTTCATAGCAAATGCACGCCCCTGATGCGAACTATTAGACTTCCCTTTATTGCGATAGCTCTGTAAATTTTTTGCCGTATTAAATGACGATCCGTAAAAAACAATGTTGTAATCCGTAGCGTTTCCTGTTGTAGCCGACCAGACCGTACAATTTTCCATGAATCCATGATCTGAATTTATGATGTTGATCCCAACATGGCCTGCGTCTATCACTAAACTGTTTCTGACTTCCCAATTACTGATCCCTCTTAAGTGGATTCCATATCCGGTTCTATTGTCGCACTTATTACTATCCGGTTGTCCCCAGCAAATAGCATTGGGATTCCAATTCCCAAGCCGGGCGGCAATAAAATTAATCGCAGTAAAATTGCTGCTCCTATTGCCGAGAGGGCTCACTACACCGTCATAGTAGTCCTGTACCATAAAGTTTTCTATCTGAATATAATCAACAGTCACCTTAAAAGCGGCTTCTGAAGAACCGGGGATGTTATTAACGGGATTATTATCTAGCAATGGCATAATATTATCGGGAAAAGTATTGCCATTACGTTCCCACATTTCCTTTGAATAGGTAGGCCCATTCAATGAGATAATATCTCCCGGCGTTGCCGTATATCCAATAAATTTAATATAATTCCCCGGCGTACCACTTCTTACAAAATCATTATAAACAGCTCCGTAATTAGCCGCTTTCACATAAACAATATCTCCTGCCCGGGCCATATTAATCCCTTCCTGGATTGTTTTAAAAGGCATCGACAACGACCCGTTTCCGGATTTGCTTGCCGAACCATCTACGAAATAGGCAGCATAATACGGGATTCCAAAATTATTCCGGTACAGCTTATTTCTGCCTATTTTTTCCGGTAGCGTACAGTTCAATCCCCCGTCGTACTGATGCAGCCATTTATCCGCTTCGTTTTTGTAAACCACAGTCATTCCCGCATCCAGGTTTTTTTCCAGAGGAAAAGCAGTGGAATAAGAACTCTTAAAGGATTCTTTGTACAGGTTAGTAACCCCGTATTTTTTCCAGGGATGCTCCTTATCATACATATCGATAAAACCATTAAGATTGGATAAGGAATGATTTGTTATTTTTTCCGGACTGTGAGCCGCCAAATCCAACGAGTTGAATATCGCCTTATAGGGTCCGGGATTTATAACCAGTAAAACCCAAAGAAGAATTGCCTTTTTCATATGAATTCGTTTTTAGGATCGATGTACGCTCACCAATGCTCCCGGTTCCATTTGCCGGAGTATAAAAACATTTATATTATCTGGGGTTGTTTATTATTGTAAAAATTTACAAAGACAATGCCAAAGATAGTTGAATCAAGGGGATGAAGTATAACCGAAGGACCTTCAAACAGCCTGAAAACGACAATGCTGATACAGCACTAAATTGAAAATTCATGATAAGAAACTATAATTAATTATTTTGCAGTATTGTTTAAACTAAAAATTAAAGTTTATGATTTTAGGAGTATCCGATTGGTTAAGTAGTAAATTAGGCTGGCAAGCCTCCCATATTAGAATCGCATTTGTAGTAGCGGTTTTAATATTTGGAGTGGGAATTGGCCTTTACCTGATCTTATGGTTGGTAAAAGTGCTTTCTAAATAAAAACACACCAACACATTTCTATGAAAAAAGTGTTTTTCGGCACTGTTTTATTTTCAGGTATTTTCTTATGTATGCACATATATTAAAAGGAAATAACATTACTTATGCAAGTATTCAGACATTCACTATGAAAAAAACCAAAAAGTCAGTACTTTTTTTATTCATTCTTACCCTCTATACCGTAAATGTATTTGCGTGTTCCTGCTATTGCAAGAAAAAATGCAACTTTAAATGGGAATCTAAATCTTCACATTTTGTGGCGTTGATAAAAGTAGTTGCGTATCTCGATTTTACAGAATGGGATTCCAACGGAACCCACCATAAAATGCCACTTTCTATGCGCGTGGAAATTGTAAAAAACTACAAGGGTTTTAAAAACAAAAAGAGTATAGTAATATGGGGAGATAACGGAGCACTTTGCCGGCCTTATTTATCTGAATTTAAAGTGGGGCAATATTATCTTATTGCTCCTTCGCAAATAGATGAAAATACGGAGTCAGGTAAAAAAGGAGATTTTGATTTTTTTGCCTGTGCCGTAGATTATTTGCAGGTAAATTATAAGAAAGGAATGGCTTATGGAAAATACAGTATCTTCCGAAGGCGCATTGATTTAAAAACTTTTGAAAGAAAGATGTTAAATAATTAGCCTGCAAAACATCATTAATCCCACCGTCCATAAGACTTTTTTGTGACATCCGATAAATCTATCAGTCTTTATACTGTTAAATTTTAAATCACACTCGGATGAAAACCAAACTCATTGTGTTATTCTTTATTACTTTCGCCGCTACTATATGTGCTCAAAACGGTAATCAGTCGGTCATACTCGACAAATTTATTGCTGCAAATAATTCGGGAACCGAAACACATATTCGTCAATTTATCAAGGAAACTTATGCCCCGGAACTTTATAAAAAAATCGATGTAGATCAACATGTGGCATTTTATACGATGATATCTGAAGATTTCGGCCGATTAAACCCTATGGTCTATAAAACAATTGAAGAAAAACCGTTAAGGCTTGTTGTACATCTCGTTCGAGAAAATGAAAACTTATTAAACAGTCATATCGACCCCAATGAAATACTTGTGGTGGAAATCGATCTGAATGCAAAAAATCCGAAGTATCTGGGTCGTGCTATGGGTTTGGGTGCTCTGATTTGTGAGTTAAAAAAGTAAGGCCCTGAGTTATCGTAACACAAACCAATTAAAAAATCAGATTTTTCAGCATATGGAATGCACTTGCTTTTTATATGGTGTATTGGCTGTCTTTGTATTAAAATATCCCCTATATTTAACATTCGGATCTCTTATAAATTACCACAGGAAAACAGAAAACAGTGGCTAAATCAACAGGCGGAATCATAGCATTCACAATATATGTTTAACACTCAAAGAATAGAACGGTTTTTAGACGCTAATGTTTCTATGGGGATTCTCTTCCTTCGGGTTTTTGTAGGGGGCCGCCTGCTTTACGGTGTTATCGATAATGTCTGGAGCTGGGAGCGAATGACAGAGTTTTCACAATTCCTACAAGATTCACTTTTTCCGCTTCCGCTTGCAAGCGCTGTAACTTCGGTATATGTGCAATTTTTTGGAAGCCTTTTTATCCTGCTCGGATTTAAAATACGGCTTGCCTGCTTCCTGCTTATTCTTAATTTCCTGGTGGCTCTGATTTTTGTGCATTTCCCGGCTAATGATACGGTTGAGGGCATGACGCCCGCTCTGGCCATGTTATTCGGGTGCCTGACCCTTTTATTTACCGGTGCGGGGAAAATTTCACTTTCTGCTACACGGGCAATTGGTAAAAACTAAAAACTCCTCTGTAACAGGAATTCATTCCGGCTGGTATTCGCCTCCCCCTACAGCGGTTCTTACTCCATATTTTTCTCAGGCAACCTTATTACACATTTTTACGTCTATGTTTACAGACATATTTTTTTGAAATTAAATCAGTACTCATGTTAGAAGATCTTAAAGTACACACCAAAATCAAACTGGCTCTCCTATGGACAAGCCTTATGTTCCTTTACATATATTGTGATTATTTTGATATGATGACCCCGGGAAATATTGAAAGTAAAATAAATCTGAGTACCCCCGTTGGCCCGGTAACACCCAGGCTACTGGTTATCTTTTCTCTGATTCTCATTGTTCCTTCTTTAATGATTTGTTTGTCGGTTCTTTTAAAACCGCGACTCAATAAATGGTTAAATATTATAGTAGCTATTATATGGTCGTCTATGTCTTTTATAATTCTGGTATGGGATTTAACCGGCGGTAGTTTACCCTGGTCGGCATTTTACGACCTGTACCAGGTAGTGGAAATTATTATACTGGCACTGATAGTATGGCATGCATGGAAATGGCCTAAAAGCAATCCTACCTCCTAAGGAGGGGTTTGATATAACAGGTTTCACCGGTGCCAAAACTTCTTTACATTTATTTTAACCCATTCCGGCATTAAAATATCTCTTATCTTTAAAGAACTCCCCCCGGCCTATCCGCCTGTGTTTAGAGGGGCATATTACTATTAATAGTAACAACAACTTTAAACGATGAAAATAATCGTCTGTATATTATTCATTTTTATAAGCTGTATAGCCTGTAAATCGGATCGGGAAAAACAGTTGGAAAATCAGAAAAATACTCCGGATAAAACGCAGGTATTTGATAAAGAAAAATGGCAGACCAAAACGGGTGAAAACTATCCATACCGAGATAGTATGGTAAATGATATACTTTATAACGATACCATAAGAACACTCCACAGAAATCAAATCCTGGAGTTGCTTGGGGAACCTAGCTATACCAGGAATGGACATCTTTACTACCGAATAACGGAGACCCGTTTGGGGAATTGGTCGGTAAAAACCAAGACCCTGGTTATTAAGCTTTTGGAAGACGGATCGATTGTATGGATCAAACTTCATGAATAACAACTATAAAAAAGAGCTATCCCCCCGGAAAATCATAAAATAAGTAGATGCCAACCTCCTCGTCGTATTAATATATCTCTTATCTTTATAAAACTTTCCTCCCTGCCTAATCTGTTTATTTAAGTGAATTATAGAACTATAAACTATAGGGTGTATTTCATTTGACTTTTATATTAACGATGAATTATGAGGATTACATAGCCAGGAGAATTAAAAATAAGAAGGAAAGCAGTAAGTCATTCCGATTGTTTTCGCTGATACTTTTATGTTTGGGTATTTTCCTTATAGTTCTGCCTTTTCTTAATCTTATAGAAATGGAAAATGCCATGAGGTATGCAGGACATGGGTTCGGATTCATCACCTGTTTAGTACCCGCATATCTGCAAGGCCAAATTTCAAAAGTTAAAAAAGACATTATCGACCTGGAATTTCTAAAAAGTAGAGTCGATCAAGTAGAAGATAAACTCATTGAAAAAGCATTGGAAAGTTTATGAGCGATATGGAAAATCAGGAGATTGATAAGATTATTGAGAGAAAAAATTCCCGGGAAAAGATCTTTCGAAAAAGATCGTTAATTACTATTTCAATTCTATTGGTAGGTGGTGTTTTATGGCTTTATTGGACCAACAGTCAGGTAAACCAAATGAATCAAAAAGTATTGGAACTAACGGACACCGTTACGTATAAAGAGCAACAAATTAAAAAATTAAATCAGGAACTGTCTCTGCTCAATCAACGTTTACATGAAGCCGATAACTTTAAAAAATATAAAATTGATATTTCGCCTGCAGACAGAAAGTATTACTTATTTACCGATGAAATTAATGATCAATTACGATCTGTTTTCGATGATATTATAAAACTCCAAAACCGGGAAATTAAATTCAATGTCAATGGAAAATTTCCGGCAGAAGGTTTTAACTCTCCTTCTTTTATTACCCATGTACTAAATCAAAACGGAATAACTGATCGGGTAGAAGTAAGTGCTTCCCAGTTAATACCTCATTTCGAAAGAGTTTCTGACGGCTATAAAGCTGGTGACCTATTGATTTATGAATCGGGATATTGCATGATTTATTTTACCAACAGATATACAACAACGGGGCCATTTGTAATTGGAATGACACCATCAGGTATTTTAGCTTTACGTGTGGATTTTGCCAGAGAAATAGCTCATCTGAGACCGGTATATAAATGACCTTTAAAGTTCATTTAAACTACATAAAAATGTCAGAGTCAGTAAACAAAAGTAAAGATCCGAATCCGGATTCAAATAAGAAAAAGGCGAGTCTATTTTCTAAAATTCTTGATCATTTAAATACACAGGCAGGAAAAATTCTATTGTTTATCACAACCATCGGAGGAATCATCGCCGGAGTTCAAAAATGTATAAATGATTCGGGGATATCCGTAAAAAAAGAGGAGTACATTATTACTGAAAGTGCTTTCGACACAAAAGCAGAAGCTCAGCAAAGAGTAGCGCAGTTAGTAAATTTTGGATACAACCAAAAAGCCGGATTTATTTTTATCCCGGAGTATGAGTGTATGTCAGGAAAAGACAAATACCAGGTATATGTTGGACCTTATAAAAAGAAAAATATAGCCCTGGAATTATGCAGGTTTAAAGAAAAGTTCAAAAGAGAAACGTATGCTTTAAATCTCTGTAAAGAAAATGCGCAGAGAGATCAAATAAATTCAAATAGTGTTACCTGCGAGTAATAAGAGCCATATGTACTGTACACAGACATTAATACCAAAAATCACACGGCTGTTTATTCAGTAAACTTCCTGATAAATTTTTCCTATATCACCCTCTTAACACAACTTGAAACACCTTATCGTTTTAATTTACAGGTATAAAAAATAATTTATTAGGAAGATCCACCAACCTGGGAGGTTTTTATTAAGGGGTTAATAACCAGTGTTTTATGGGTGATTAACCCCTTTTTTCTATTCCTTTTTCGCTTTATCTTGCCCATGGTATTCGGTACATTTAATTTCGAGACACCTCTTCCAGACCTGCTATTACAAAATAAATGTCATAGCATTAATCTCTTTTAGTGGAAGATCAAAATTCCTTTCACTGACAGCTATTCAGAATAGCAAATCGAATTGTTTTAATCTAAAATAAAATATTATGAAAAAACTAAAAACATATTCTTTAGGGGCTTACGCCTTACTATCCTTTGTATGCATTTCCTGTAACAAGGGTATAAAACTGGAACCTGCAGATAAAAGACCTGTTAAGAGCATCCAGATTGGAGACGCCGCAGAAGCTGCTTTAATTGAGCAGGAATTAGATGTGGAAATAAAACACGTAGATAATAACACCCTGTATTTTTATTCAGACAACCAGGATGTTGTTTCAGAATTGGAAAATATTGGATATACCGTAAAAGAAGCGAATCCTATGCAAACCTCATTTAAATTGGTAAAACTTATAGCGTCAAATAATCTTAATCTCTCCGGAGAAAGAAACGATAATGTACAAAAGCAACTCGATGAGTACAATATAAAAGTCCTTAAAAGGGAAAAAGACTATTGGGCAATTTACGGTAGTCTTTCGGGATTATCACGTATTCAGGAATTAGGGTTTAAACTTCAAAATATGGAAACCGAAGTTAGGCCCCGGAGTATTCAAATCACGGTATATTCAAGAGAAGATATTCAAAAAATTAATGAAATGGATATTGACATAGTGAGTACTAAGCCTTTGGAACAAGGGTATGTAGTTTATGGCTCTGCCTTTGATTATCAGATTGATCAGCTGGAAGCTGCCGGATATAATATTCAATAATAGCATTAGAATTAATTACTAAAAACTTAAAAATCATGAAATATCTTGCAATAATACTCGTGAGTCTTTTTACTTTTTCCGTACAGGGTCAAACACTTTCGTATTCCAACTATAGGACTCCGGCGCAAATAGATGACGCATTAAATACGCTACATTCAAATTATCCATCATTAACTAAAATTGAAACTATTGGTAACAGTTTAAACGGAACACCTATTAAAGCACTTAAAATAGCTCAGAATCCAACTGTAAATGATCCCTTAAAAGGCGATGTTGTTTTTATGTCGCTAATCCACGCCAGAGAATGGATTACTGTTGAGAATCTGTTATATATTGCAGACAGAATGCTGGACGAGTATAGCACAAACAGTGAATTAAAGGCCGATATTGATGCTGCTCAGATTTGGATTATTCCCATTGCCAATCCGGATGGACATGCTCATACACATTCGGTACCATTACCCAGTGATTGGCTTACAAAATTAAATAGCCCCGATCCGGTAGTAAGGCAGGAGATTGAGGAACATCCGAGGTTCTGGAGAAAAAACCGGCGAAATAACGGTGATGGAACTTATGGTGTGGATTTAAACAGAAACTGGGGCTTCCAATGGGGGCTTTCATCCGGTTCGTCGGGTACACCCAGTCATGACACTTACAGAGGGACGGCTCCTTTTAGTGAGCCTGAGAATGTAGTGATTCGCAATTTTGTAGCAACCAGAAACAATCTAAAAACTTTTGTGAGCTATCACAGTTTTAGTGAGTTGTATTTACGCCCCTGGGCTTATACAACTTCAGATCCTCCGGGTGAAACCACTTTGGAAAGTATTGTTAAAAGAAATATAGACAGGATACAATCGGTTCACGGACATGTATACTCTGAAACTATCGGATATACTGCATCGGGTGAAACCACTGATTACATGTGGGAGGAACACAGAGCGGCCGCTTTTACCCCGGAGCTTCGTCCCACTCCCACCAATTTAGCAGGTTTTAATCCACCTACTACGGAAATTTTGCCCAGTGCCCAGGAAAATTATGCCGCAGCACTGGCCCTACTACATGACGCCTCCAGGACAGGTTTGTATATTAGAGACCACGGAAGTGATACCGGAGCAGAGCCCTCTGCGGTATGGACTGGTTCAGGATGGTCAGCTCCGTTTTGGGTAAGTCCGGACATATGGACTGTTCCGGCTACCTTAAATCAAAATGCTACAGTTGATCTCAATGTAAGAGTTAATAACAATACCGGAATGGCACAAAACAATGTAACTCTGGACGTGTATTATACCGATCCGAGAATTTCATTGGAATTTCCCAATCCGAATGCTATTCTTATCGGCTCAAAAACCATTACTGTTCCTCCCGGAGGAAAAGTAGAGACCTTTAGCTGGACCACGCCAACAGGTACCAATTCCTGGGGGGAGCTTCATTGGTGTGTTGGTGCCGTGGTTAAACACGAAAACGATATGCCATTAACCACACAAATCCAACGAAGCAGTAATGTGAGTTGCAGAAACTTTAATACCACCTCTATTGTTGAATCCTTGTCGTTGACCATTGCAGCACAAAATTTTTTAGATGTTCCCGTAGAGCTCATTTACGATTTTGACGAGCAAGCCATAAGTCCCGGATGGGAAGTTGAATTACCTGATGAGATTATACGAAGAACAGGACAATTATCGGAATCTACCATCAGAAAATCAAAATTACTTAAAACCAAGGGTTTTATTTTGGAGCCAGGTGAAACCATATATCTTCCCGTAAGGGTACAGGTAGAAAACCAGGTTCCCAACGGAACCTCGTTAGACATTAATATTAACGGAACGCTGCTTCCGCTTGTTGCCGGAAAGAGGGAAGCCGTGGGAAATGGGTTCACCTATAAAGTTACTAAAGGATAAAAACAAAAAGGCCACACCTTTGTGTGGCCTTTTTATTCTCTCCGGAAACTGTTAATAATCAGTGTTTAAGCCTGGTACTCCATATTTAGTTCTTAAAAAATTTTGCAAAGCTATTAATCTTGTTATCTCTTTTTTAGTCTCGGAAAAGGTAAAAGGAAGGCACCGGTTAATGTTTTACCATGCGATACTGTTAACATAAGTTCCCTAAATTCTATACAAAACCCAAATCATATTTCAAATATGAGAAATCCGCATTTAAAATAAGCAAGCCCTTTTTGGTCTCACCTATGATTTCTGCGTACCTTGACCCTACCCCCTTCAGAGATATAAAAATTCCTCAGGCTTTACATTTAGTGCTACAGCAAATCGCAATAAGGAAACTATTTGAGGGTTTGTTTCTCCTTTTTCCAGACGTCTTACTACCCGCACATCTACGTCCAGAAGATCGGCCAGCTCATACTGCTTCATACTAGATTCCTCACGAAGCATTACAACGTAAGCCCCCAACCGTTTAAGATAAGCTTGCTCGTCTTTTGTTAATCCCATAGAAATTTTTCCGTATTGCAACGATCTTAACAAGAAAAGTAGCGCATTCGCCATAAAAACAAGCGGACAAATTTGTCCTTATTTAAAAATATTTGCTAAGTTTGTTCTGGCTTTATAAAATACCTCCGAATCCTTGGATCCCAGGAAAACCTCCTTTACTAAACACGCTTCGTATAATATAAGTATTTATGAAGCGTGTCCCCCTTTTTAAAGCATACTCAGGGCTGTATAATAAGAAAAGTAAGCAGTTATCCGGTTCATTCTGTTGTATTTCCAATCATAGGAAAATTACCTTACTTTCCTTGTAAGCTTTACCATCCCGCCCGGAATTTAAAAATTCGAGCAGGAATAAATATATTGAGAAATTATACTATGCCTTCTCTTAGGGGTCAGCAAAATACTACGCATTTTCTCAAGTAAGGTCAATGAAATCCGAAATGTTGTTTACGTTGTTCCCGCATAATTTTAAGTTAGCTGTAGAAAGATATAAATATTTACACGTATGCCCAAGAAGAAAAACCAATACGATTATTTAAGCGGGTTATAATTAAATAATCAACTTTCTTTGTAAAAGAAAAGGTTAAAAATAAAAAGGCGGTACTTAAGTACCGCCTTTTTATTTTTTGCTCCCCCTCTTGGGCTCGAACCAAGGACCCTCTGATTAACAGTCATACGATTTATACTTATTGCATTCTTTTTTTATTCGTAATCTATTGATTATTAGATATATAGGAAAATTTAATATTAAATAGAATCAAATAATATTACATAATTATGTGCAAATTATGTGCAAATTTTTGTAATTTTATTTTATGAACACTACAATAACATTAAGCCTGGACAAGCGGAGAAGGCGAAAGGATAATTCGTATCCCATTATATTGCGTCTAGGGCATTACCAAAGAACCACATCTATAGCTACTGGCATTTCAGTACCAGAGGCTTATTGGGATGATACCAAAAAAAAGATAAAGAATTCGTACAAAAACTCAATTCCAGTTGTTGATTTAAATACTTCACTTCAAAACCAAATTTCGGATGCATTAAATATTATTAATGAAGTATCCAAAAAGAATGATATTGAATTTATTAGTGTCTCTGATTTAAAAGCAAAAATTGCAAATAAAAAAGTTCATAATTCCTTTCTCAACTTTGGTTTCAAAAAAGTAGAAGAACTCAGAAAAGAACAACGCTTAGGATCTGCTAGATCATACGAAGGTTTACTCAATATTTTAAAAACTTTTAAGCTCAATAAGGATATTTGTTTTGAGGAGGTAAACTACAACTTTTTAAAAAAGTTTGAGTCTTTTCATCTTTCTAAACCCGGCAATTCTTTAAATGGACTCGCTTCTTATCTAAGGACATTAAAAGCTATTTATAATAAAGGGCTGAAAGAAGGAGTATTTGAAACAGAAAATCATCCCTTTGATAAATACAAAATAAAAACCAATCCAACAGGAAAAAGAGCGATTAACGTTGAAAATGTAAAAAAAATACTTACCCTAAAACTTAATTCTGAAAGTAGTTTATTTCACTATAGGAATTACTTTGTTCTTTCTTATATGTTGCTAGGAATGTCATTTATTGATATGGCTTTTTTAAAATTGGAAAATATAAAAGATGGCAGAATAAAGTTTCAGCGAAAAAAAACCTCCAAACCGTATGATATCAAGATAACAGAACAACTTAAACCTATCCTAAGGTTCTATACTAAAAACAAAAATAAAAGCAGCTTTATTCTCCCTATTTTAAAGCGAGATACTCTGGAATTACAATATAAAGATGCTCAATGGGCGCTTAAAAGGTATAACAAGGGTTTAAAGAAAATAGCAGAGTTATGTGGAATTGAAGAAAACCTAACTTCCTATGTGTCCCGTCATAGCTTTGCTACCCATGCCCTACTTCAAAATGTACCCCTAGCTGCAATATCAGCTATGTTAGGACATAGTAAATTATCCACTACTCAGGTTTATTTAAAATCTTTGCCCAATAATATTCTTGACCAATATCAAGAACAACTAAACAAATTATAAATATTTTCTTAAGAAGGTTTTTAGTATTAAAAGGAAGAACCTCACCATTTGGAAGGTAAATCCTCTTTTTCGATAAACTACATCTTTCTATATTGCAATTACGTTCAAATTTATGCTAATTAGTATATAAATATTGTTAATAAATACTTAGCAACTAATCGTTTACACCTCGTTTAAATGTAAGTATTTAAGGTAATTTGGACGTAATTAACCTTAAATACTACAAAAATGAAAAGATTAGTTTTAGCGGCTTTTTTAGTCGCATTTGAGACATCTTGCACACCTGAGACTACGTCCGAAGAATTAGAAAATAATGGAATTGAAGTTCAAGCAACAGACAAAGACAAAAATTGCGCGCCGAACGACCGCAACTGTAATGGTATTCCAGACAATCAGGAAGGTTAAAAATTTCTTCTTTTTAAGGAATAGTGTTTATTTAACACTTTTATCCTAAATTATATTATTCTCATTATTCTTGCATTTGTTTGCAGAACCAAGTCAAAAGGGGATGTTTAGCTTTGCATGGATGTCCTCTTTTTTAAATGCTCTTGGATTATGCTTATTTGCCTTGTCCTCTGGTCTGATGATGTTATTCATGTCTAACCAGGTATTGAGCGAATATAAATTATTTTTCCAATGGATTTCCAGAGCCGTTGTTTGTTTGGGAGTTTTTTATACTTTCTACACTTTTCTTCCAAGTAATGATTATACCAATGCCCAGTATTATTCAATAATAGGAGGCTTATCAGTTTTATTGACCTTCGCAGTCCTTTATTTAAATAAGGCACTGGTTGTGACCGAGAATAAAATAAGAAGATTATTTACTTTTATATATGAAGAAATAGAGGACATGGATACTGTAAAACTGTACGTCTTCAAACGAATTTGAACCAACTCAGTTCAAAGTTAAGTCATAGATTTAACATTTGTTGTTGATGCTGTTTTCTTCTTTTCATGATTCAAAGTTAATTTTTCTAACTCTAAATCTCGCAACAGAATGTCCGGTCTAAGATAGAGAAGGCCACCATTTTGGTTTATCCACTTTAAAACTAAGAAAAAGGAGTAGCTTATCTTTCTTGTTAGCTAGTTCTTCACGAATCAATTTATAGGCCTTGACCATCTGAGCCTGTACCGTTTTTGTGGAAATATCCAGAATTTCGCTTACCTCACCATATTTAAAGCCCTCATATTTGCAAAGCAAGAATATCTCTTTGCATCTCCTGGGCAAACGGTCAATGGCTTTTCTAACCATTTCAATCCTTAATCTTCTTGCCTCTTGATCCTCATCCAGGGCATCCACAATCCTTTTGTGTCTCCATTCGTCAAGTATGTTAAGTTCGTTCCGCTTTCTACGGAGCTTGTCAATATAGGTGTTGTAGGCAATTTTAAACAGAAAGCTCTTTATCGAATTTTCGGGCTTTAATGATTCTCTGTTGTTCCAAAGTTTTATAAAGGTCTCTTGAAGAATATCCTTGGTCTGCGTTTCACTCTTTGTGTAACCAAAAATAAAAGCATAGAGATTCCTCTCATGAAGATCATAGACCAGTTTAAAAGCCTTTTTGTCGTTATTCTTTAAAGCCCTTACTATTTCAGAAATTTCAGTGTTCTTGTTCATGCTATTAAAACAAACATAATTTTTTTTTAAAAAAAATCAAAAAAAGTAGGCGTATATAAAGTTTGAGCCGTAATATAGGTATATATAAAAGAATAGTGAACAAACAAATTAAAAAATTAATCACCAAATACTTTGATCTACAGTTATCTGAAGATGAAGCCAAGGTTTTGGTTGATTGGATAAATGAAGGTAACCGGGATGTGTTTAACGATTATGTCCTGATAAATTATACTGTGGATGAAATCGAGGCCCTACGACAAGGGCCCAATACTAAAATTTGGAACCGCATTTTGGCTAAAATTGAAGTACCCAAGGGCAAGGTGGTCAAATTTAGGCCTTGGAGGTATGTGGCCGCTGCGGGTATCTTTGCATTCATGGCGGTAATACTCTTGACTTTTTATCAATCGAACACAAGTGATGCACTGAACACAGTGGTCAAACAGCAAGCCATTATGCCAGGGATCGACAAGGCAGTATTGACATTGGAAAGTGGTGAGCAGGTAGTCCTTGAAAAAGGAAAGGAGTACAATCTTTTAGGAAGGAAAAGTGATGGGGAAAGCCTGGTCTATTCCGATGCCAAGAATGTCAACAGTGTAGTACAGTACAACTATTTGACCGTTCCAAGAGGCGGGGAGTTTTTTGTTCAGTTGTCCGATGGCACTAAAGTATGGCTCAATTCTGATTCCAAGCTCAAATACCCATTGAGTTTTGTCAAAGGTGAAACCAGGGTGGTGGAGCTATTATATGGGGAAGCTTATTTTGATGTTTCACCAAGTGAACACCATGATGGAGCCCCTTTCAGGGTGAAGAATCAGATACAGCGAATTGAGGTGCTTGGAACAGAATTTAACGTTAGGGCCTATCAAAATGAAGAAAGTAGTTACACGACCCTTGTCGAAGGAAGTGTAGCCATAGGTAATGATATCATCAACAAGGTTTTGAAACCCGGACAACAATCCAAAATAGGAAAGAGGTCGGAACTCATTGAAGTATATAAGGTTGATGTTGCTCAAGCAATAGCATGGAAAAATGGCTATTTTATGTTTAAAAAGGAATCTTTGGAATCCATGCTAAAAACCCTTTCAAGATGGTATGACCTGGAGATAACCTATGAAAACGACGAAAGGAAAAATGAGGTGTTCTCAGGTTTTTTGAAAAGAAGCGACAACATCGTCGAACTGCTTGACAATATTGAAATGACCGGAGACGTGGATTTTGAAATAAAGAACAAAAAAATCGTAGTAAAATAAAATGAAAGAAGGATTCCACTAGTCACTTACCACAGATATAATGGAACCCTTTAGATTCAATTGAATTAATTAACACAAAAATGATGTCTAACTAACTCAATACAAATTTATGAATTTAAAATCACCAATGGTCTTATTGTCATATAAAATAAGACTGCTCAGACTAATTATGAGAACCTTTATTTTCTTGTTTTGTTCCACTTTGATGGCACTGGCCCCCAATAAAGGAAATTCTCAGAATGCAGAAATTGTGGTAAAGTTTGACCAGGAGGTCTCTTTGGAACACATATTTGGCCTAATCCGCGAACAAACGGAATACACATTTGTATACAACGAGAAACATTTTGTTGATGCACCCAAATTCCTTTTACAAAAGGGGAGGGTCAAGGCAAATGTACTACTAAAAAGAGTGCTGGATCCCATTGCCTGCACCTTTGAGTTTAGAAACAACAATACCGTAGTCGTTCAAAAAAAATCGGGGAACGTTGTCAATCAGGATACCATGCTCGTAGAAGGTACGGTCACCGATGCTGAAAGTGCCCCAATTCCTGGGATTACCGTAATTTACAAAGAGTATCCTGTAAAAGGTACAGTTACTGACTTTGAAGGTAAATACCAAATACTTGTCAATAAAAATGAAAGCGTAACATTACAGTTTTCGGGCATTGGCTTTAAAACCCAGGAAATTTTGGTTGCCGGTCGTACGCGGATCGATGTGGTGATGGAAGCAGAAGTTTCGGAGCTCAATGAAGTTGTTGTAGTAGGATATGGTACAAAAAAACGTGGCGAGGTAACCGCTGCGATTAGTTCTGTAAAAGCAGAGACTGTCAATAGTAATCTTGCCAACAATGCAAGTTTCGACCGTGGTTTAGCCGGTTTGGCAAAAGGAGTTTTGGTTTTAGAAAGATCTGGACGGCCGGGATCAGGCGTTGATATTAACATTCGCGGTATTACCTCGCCATTTTCCGGTGCGGATAACGAGCCGTTATTTGTAATAGACGGGGTGCCATTTCAAACAAACCCAACGCAGGATATAGGAGGGACTGGTAATGCAGTAACCGAAAACCCATTACTTTCAATCAATCCAGATAATATTGAGAGTATAGACGTGTTAAAAGATGCGGCGGCCACAGCAATATATGGATCTCGTGGGGTAAATGGGGTCATTATCGTAAAGACCAAACGCGGTAGAAAAAACCGGGATGCTAAAGTAACCATAAATTCAGATGTTATTGTTTCCAAACCTATTGGCAGAATTAACTATATGAATACGGCACAGTACAAGGAAACGGCTGAAGATTTATTGAGAAATAGTGTAGATGCCGCCAATAATGGTAGTTTTTCGGTATTTTCGGTGTATAATCGATTCAGCGATATTGCAGATATTTCATTGGATCCTTCAACGGGTCAACTGACGTTTAACGGCTTGGTCGATGCTGGTTTTGGGACCGCAGACACCGATTGGGCCGATTTGGTGTACAGAAATAGTACCTTTACGCATAGAAACAACATTACCATTAGCGGGGGCAACAAATCTACAAATTATTCGTTCGGCTTTGGCCATACCTCCCAGGAGGGGCTTGTTAGAAATGATATTCTAAACAACTATAATTTACAATTTGCCATAGACTCTGAAGTAAATGATGCCATAACCGTAGGTGTAAATGCCAATTTAGGATACTTAAAGTTTAAATCAGGTGGCGGCAGCTACACAGGAAGCTTAAACAAAAATTTAAATGCCCGACCGGACTTAGAGCCTTTTGATGAAGATGGAAGTTTTGCCTTGTTGCCCGGCTGGGGGGGATTTTTAAGTGCTAATCCGCTGGCAGACATAACCGGTTCGGATATTGTTAATAAATCGCTAAACATTTTAGGAAGTGCGTATGTAGAAATTAAACCTATTAAAAATGTGACCTTACGGTCGGATGTCACCTTGGGAAGATTTAATACCGATGGCCGTAGATTTACTCCTAGAAGTTCACAGGGTTATAGACCTCCTTTAGATACTCGACGTGCCGCCCTGACCAATTCAAGTGTCATCAATACCAATTTGGGTACCAATCATCTATTGACCTATACCAATAGCTTTGGTAAGCACAATATTTCCGTTATGGCCGGTTTAACTTTTGAACGGTTTTACACCGATAGGGAAGTTAGTTTCTATGTAGGTTTTCCAGATGATAATGTACTCGTCCTGGCCCAGAATGCAGAAGATGTTACGGGAACGGGGTCTTCTATTACTGAAAGCGGACTAAATTCAGCCTTAGGTCGTGTAAGTTACAATTACGATAGCAAGTACTTTTTAACAGCTGCCTTAAGAAGAGACCGATCCAGTAAATTCGGGCCACAGAACCAGGATGCGCTTTTCCCATCAATATCAGGTAGTTGGACCATTACCAACGAAGATTTTTTTAAAGAGAAGTCTTTTGTAAATTATTTAAACCTCAGGGCTGGTTATGGGCAAACCGGTTCCAACAACCTAAGAGACTTTTTGTTCCTGCAATTTTTTGCATCAGGAGATCGTCCTGAAACTGCACTTTATAATGGTCAGGCGGCAGTTGGTTTAAATGGTGTCTTGCCAAACCTGGATATCGGGTGGGAAGAGACCCGGGAACATAACTTTGGGTTAGACTTTAAGTTCTTTAATAATAGGTTAACAGGCAGTATAGATGTTTACAACAGAGAAACAACAGGAGCATTACTGCCGACATTTTTCCCGTTAGAAACAGGTGCCCTTACTTATACCGCAAACTTTGCTGATATTACTAACAAGGGTGTCGAATTGTCGCTTGGTGGCGATATTGTTCGTTCAGAAGATTTTACATGGTCGGCAATGCTTAATATTTCACGAAATAGAAATGTTTTAAACGATTTTATTTTAACGGAAGCCAACGACTTTTTTGCCGATAGTTACGAAATAGGAAAAGAGGTAAATCTTATAAAAGGGTATATTGTAGATGGCATATTCCGCAACCAGGCAGAAGTAGATGAATTTAATAATTTGGCCGATGATGGTATTTACCAGTATCGAGGTACGGGTCCGGGCGATTACCGTTATAGGGACATTAATGGAGATGGCAAAATAACATTAGAAGAAGACCAAGTTAATTTAGGTAGTTCGCAAGCCGATTTCTTTGGAGGCTTTAACTCGACGTTTACCTATAAGCAATTCCAGCTATCTACTTTATTTACCTTCTCAAAAGGGGCAGAAGCCCAATGGGGGCCTTTTAATTCATTTAATAAGCTTTTAAACCCCTATAAAAATTATGATGCAAGATTATACAACAATATCTGGACACCGGACAATCTTGATGCCAAGTATGCAAAATCTTCGGTTGCGGATCCAAATTTTAATTACACTCTTCGATCAGATCGTGTAGTTCATGATGCGTCCTATATCAGATTAAAAACGCTTGCTCTATCTTATAATATGCCTAAGGAAGTATTAAAGAATATTGGTTTGGACAATATGTCTCTTTCTTTATCCGGGTTTAATTTATGGACCGGAACCAAGTTTCCGGGCATTGATCCGGAAGCACTTTCAGGCGGGTTCGCCAGCCCCGGTGGAAGCACAGCAAATAATGATCCCTACCCATTGGCCAAATCGTGGAGTTTAGGTATTAGAGTTCAATTTTAAAATTTGTTAAAATGAAGAATATATTTAAAAATAAAATTAACAATAGTATTATAAAATGCAGCATTCTCATTTTACTACTGATAGGTTCAGTTGGCTGTAGTATAGATGAGATAGAGCCAGAATACCTGTTGACTGAAAACAATGTGGTAAACAATAGATCATCCGCACAGGCTTTGCTTAATAAAACATACATTTCTTTTAGATCCTTTAATTTGATTGCATTATTTGGTGGCCAAGAGTTGGCATCGGGGTATCAAGCCGGTGTTTTTTTCGGATCGGTAGGTTTTGCAGAGAATGACGTTCAAACAGATAATCTATTAGTGACGGGAATCTATAGAGAAATGTATTTGGCTATTAACAACAGTAATTTCTTGATTGATCAGCTCGAAAAAGGAAATGCCAAGGATATGTCTGAAGGTGAAGTAGCACTTATGTTGGCCGAAGCCAAAACCTTAAGAGGCTATGCACATTTTTTACTCTTGCGTACGTATGGTTACTTTTTTGATTTAAACTCGCAATATGGCATTGTGGTATCCCAATCACCAATTAGAGGGTTTGAAGAATTTCCAAGAAAAACCGTGCAAGAGTCGTACGATGCCATTATTGCCGATTTGACCTTTGGTGCCAACAAGGGTTCCGATAGAAGAGAAACTTTTTATGTTTCTGCAATTACGGCAAAATCGATTTTAGCAAATGTATATTTATATATGGGAGACTATACCAATGCGGCAAGTACCGCTTTGGATGTTATAAATAGTCCTGGGGGATATGCCCTTAGCCCAACTTATAAAGATATTTATAGTGATAAGCTTAACTCAACAGAAGTTCTTTTTGCACCATTCTTGAATGGTTTTTCAGGAGAGGGATATGGTAACCCATTTACCTTTTCCAGTTTTTCTGCGAGTAGCTCCCCGTTATTTATCGCTTTGGCAGATGCCCAGGATCCCGCGCCTGGAAATCAACCACTATTCACCGAGGGGTACGATAGCCGTTTTATAGATACCTATAGGTTTGATTCCGGAGCAGCCTTTGGAAATTTTAAATACATTATTACAGATTTCCTTACCGAAGCCGCTTTAATTTATCATATGCGTTTGGCAGAAGTATATTTAATACATGCCGAAGCAGAGGCCAGACGCTCCGGTGGCGACTTGAATGTAGCTTTGGGCAGCTTAAATACCATTCGCCAACGTGCCAATATGCCCGACAGGGTATTGTCTGACAAGGCAACTCTTCTGGAAGATATACGTACAGAAAAATTATTGGAAATATTTGCAGAAAATGGTACGCCATGGTTTGATTTAGTGCGCTATGACAGATTGGGAGACCTTGACGCTACCACTATAAAACCTGAATTGAATAATGTAGAAAAAATGGTCTTACCAATACCCAGAGATGCCCGGGGCGGTAATACGAAATTAGAGCAAAACCCGGGTTATACGGATAATTAAAGCTGTTGGCATTTTAACGCCTACAGTTAAAGTATAGAGGCTGTCTTTTCTTGGCAGCCTCTTTTTTTCATGAAGTGATTTGGAAGGCAGACAGCTTGTTTAAGCAAAAATTAACATTTTATTTATAGGGTTTTTTAGCATTCTGAGCGTAATACCATAAATAATTATAACTTTTAATACGATGAAGCATTTTACAAGATCACTAAAACTTTTAGTGTTTCTTTCCCTGGTTACAGCAGTACAATTAGCTTTTGCACAACAGCCAACACAAGCTGAAATAAAAACTGTAGCAAATAGAATTACTTTAGGAATAACAAGTCACGAAAATCCGGTAGTAATGAACGCGGTGTTAATGAAAAGTGAAGTTGCTGCCAATAGCAAAGCCTATGTTATTGTAAAGATTAAGATAGAAAACAATTGGCATATTTATGCCTATGTGCCGGAGGGAGGCTATTTTATAACCTCAGAGTTGGAATTAACGTCTGACAATGCTGCAATTTCAACCGAATTGATAGAAGAACCAAACGTTCATGGGTATCCGGCAGACCCCAACATTATGGTGTACAAAGATGAGTTGGTGTTTGTTTATGAAATAGAAGCCAAGTATGCAGGAACATTTAATCTTGATGCGGTACTTAACTATCAGGCTTGCGACCCGTACAGTTGCTTGCCCCCAAACGAATTAAAAAAGAGTTTAGAACTAACTATTAAATAAGTTGTTGATTTAGAGTTAAATAATTTCTCAAAGACGGTTCTAGTGATTTTTTGATAAAAAAATATATCGGGAACCTGTCCTTCCTTAACAGATAGGTCGAAAAAATTTTAAAAAACAGAACAACACAAAATTTAAACGTATGAAAAAATTAGTAACAAAATTCAAACATATAAAAAAATTAGCAGCAGTATTTTTTGTAATTTGCTTTACGTTAAGTGTAGGGGCTCAAGATCAACCCATACAAAAGTCAGACTTAAAAGTACTGTTTGTAGGGCAAAACCCCGATGCTCCCTTAGGTTATTATAGTGGAGGAGTCGCAGCAACCTGGGATGAAATAAAAAAGGAACGTGCCAAAGTATTCCACGAGTTCTTACAACAGTACTTTAATACGGTAACCTTGGTCTATGGTGAAGATTATAAAGAAACACTTTCAGACCAACATGATGTAACCATTTTTGATGCCCTAATTCCGCAGTTGGATGGAGAAATCACCAAAGTATGGAGCGAGCATAACCCACCTGATTATTTATCGGAAGACTATGATGCCGCGACCATTCTTATTGCAAACGTAAGCGCACCAATTTTACGCAACAAAAAGTCTAAGATCAATTGGTTATGCCACTGTTTGGATTCGCACGCCTTCTCTATAAATGAAGCCCATCCTATTTTTAATACACCTTTTAAGGTAAACATGACCAAAGAAAACAGAAAACATAACAATGGAGTTTTTTACTATTATTCGGGTAAGGATATTTCAACAGATGAAGTTCCTATGTTGCGTATGCAAGATATAGATACCATAAAAGGCTATGGTGCAGGATTTGTATCAAGTCCGGGATTTGGCGATTCACCGGATGCCGAAGTCATAGCACGCGGGCCAAGTATTAAATCGGTCAAGTCAGTATCCATTGGGCGCCATGGTAATTTTTTTCAATGGGGGTATAGGGCAGACCCGCGCCATTTAACGGAAGCGGGTAAACAAACGTTGATAAATGCCATTCACTATATAGCAAAATACAAAGGGCAGAAACCATTTGTAAAACGGGTAACACCGCATAAACTTGCCGGTTTGGATTTGGTTTTTAGAGTTTCGGATAAAGGCTATGCGCATGAAATGGCATTTCAAACAGAGTTACACAACAGATATAATGATGCTAAAGTAAAGAAAATGAGTGGTGAAAAATTAAGCGCTTTAGAATCAGTGGATTTGAAGAGAAATTCCAAGTTTCCGGACAGAACACACTTTCTAAGTATTTATGTACCTAAAGAACTTATAAAGAAATATAAGAACGATTGGAATGCTTATATGGCGCATTACGAAGACAATATGGGCTACTTAGTGGCAGAAAAGAAAACAATGTACGGGGAAATAGAATTTGTTCACTATAGTGTTGAAATTGATAAAGACTTACAAAAATTAGCTATTGCCAACAACGATATAAAGCTATTGGAAACCTGTGTTACAATGCTGGAAAAAGGCGACCAATCTGAATTGGCACAAAAACTATTGACCAAGTACACCACAAAGAAATTTACCTCGTCCAGACAATGGAAAAAATGGTTAAAGAAGAATAAAGACAAACTGTTTTTTACCGAAACCGGAGGCTATAAATGGATGGTAAACAAATATTTGTAAGTTACCATACCGCTAAAATATTCTCATTTGAAAACCCATGCAATTTATGTTTGTATGGGTTTTTACCTTTTAGGAGCATTTTGCCGATTAAAAACCGTACCTCCTTACGACGGCATCAATTGTTATTTAAAACTATTGTAAACGAAAATGATAATTTTTTGTTTATTCAAAAAAATCTTTCCTGAAAATTAATATACTAGTATTAGAAGGCTTTGCAAAAGGTATTTGGCAAAGCGATGCGACACCCGAATAAAATTTTGTACCGCAGTAAGCTGTTGGCTATGAGGATGCAAAATTTTGGAGAAGGAAGCAGTGCAAGGCCAAAACCTTTAATCGACAGGAATTTTCAAGGTTGTGCAAAGCCTTCTATTGTTATGGTATTCGCTTTTTTTTAACATATCTAAATAGGGTTTTCCAATATGTCAATCGTACTAATGTATATAAATTAAATTCAGTTGTACAAAATGTCTATTAAAATCATCTTTAAATTGTTTGGGTATTTACTCCTTTTAGTTGGGCTTGCCGGCCCGTTATCAAGTCAAACTACCCATCGGAAATTCACAAAAGTAAAAGAGCTTGGAGGTATCGAAGAATACCTGTATGAGCCAAACGGTATGAAAATATTATTAATGCAGGATAATTCAGCTCCCGTGGTTACCGTTCAAGTAGTCTATCACGTAGGATCTAAGCACGAGGTAACGGGCAACACGGGCTCAGCACACCTTTTAGAACATTTAACCTTTAAAGGCACACCAACCTTTAATAAGAAAAACGGGAACTCCATATTAAATGTGCTTCAAGGTATTGGAGCCCACGCGAATGCTACCACCTGGTACGACAGAACCAATTATTACGAAATCATTCCGAGTGATAAATTAGAACTGGCACTACATATTGAGTCTGACCGTATGCGAAATTGCCTGCTCTTAAAAGAAGACAAAGATGCCGAAATGACCGTGGTTAGAAATGAATTCGAAAGGGGGGAAAACACGCCCCGCCAGGTTTTGGATAAACAAATTTGGGCCACGGCCTATATGGCGCATCCCTATCACCATTCTACGATCGGATGGCGCTCTGACATCGAGAAAATGCCTATAGAAGTGCTACGTGATTTTTATAATACCTATTACTGGCCAAACAATGCCACATTAACCATTATCGGTGATTTTCAAAAAGACAATCTGTTTGGTCTTGTAGATAAATACTTTGGTAAAATTACCAAGTCCCCCCATGATATACCACAACTTTATACCGAAGAACCTACACAATCAGGCCCGAGAAAAATAGTAATAAAAAAACCGGGGCAGCAAGCTGTACTTGCTGTTGCATACAAGATACCCGGCCGAATGCACGAAGATTTACCCCCATTAACTGTTTTAGGGCAAATTTTAGGTTCCGGAACAAATTCAATTTTGAATAAAACGTTCATTGACAGCAAAAAAGCAATGTATGCTTATGCCTCCCCCAGTTATTTTCAGGAAGTAGGTTTATTTAACGTTGGATTAGACTTTGCACCTACATCCAGCCACGATGATTTGAAAAAAGAATTATTGGAAACTTTAGAGGTAATTAAAAAAGAAGGCGTAAAACAGGAAGATGTAGACAGGATAGTCGCCAAACTAAATGCCGAAAGCATACTATCCAAAGATGGTTCCGGAAGTATTGCATATTTCTTAACCGGAGCCATTGCCGGAGGTGATTGGACAGATTATGTAACGGGTTATGAACGGTTAAGTAAAGTTACGGCAGCAGATGTAAAACGTGTAGCCAATAAGTATTTGGTAGAAGACCAAAGCACCACGGGCTATTTTGTACCACAAATGCCCGGAGCCAATAAAGCAGCAACCCAAAAGGCGGCAAACTACATTGAAAATCAAGATAGTAAACAGTACTACAGAAACCCGTTACACGACCATAAGGCACAGAATGTAGTGGTTCACGAAAACCAGGAAACGGAAGAACTTATCTTACCTGAATATCCTAAAGATGCGCAGTCAAGCCCGGCCAATAGAGAATTCACACGTAAAAAAGTATCCGGTATTGACGTTATTACTACAAAAACAGGAGCGAAAGGTTTTGTAACCGTATCTGCCAGCCTGCCAATAGGTAGTTATTTCAATACCAATGGAAATGATAAAGTGCCCACGCTTACAGCGCGAATGCTAAGTAAAGGGACTACTAAAAACAATAAGTTCGCTTTTTCGCAAAAACTGGAAAAGCTGGGAGTTGACCTACGCGTAGGCTCCAGAGGTCAAAAAATCAGTATTGACTTTAAATGTCTTAAAAAAGATGTACCTCAGGTAATTCACCTGTTGGCAGAAGAGTTGCGCTATCCTTTGTTCGATGCCGAAGAGCTTGATATTTTAAAAAGTCAAATGACCGGCAATGTAAAAAGAGCTTTATCCAATCCCGAAGCAATGGCTCAAATTGCCCTGTCACAAGCTATTTATCCAGAGGGGCATCCTAATTACATTCCGAGTGTAGAAACATATATAAAAAATCTTGAAGCGGTTACTTTAGAAGATATCAAGGCCTTCCATAAGAAATACCTTGGCCCTGAAGGAATGCACTTGGTGGCTGTTGGGGATGTTGATACCAAAGTATTGCACCAGGCTATTAGAAAATCATTTCATAATTGGAAAGGTGGTGTTACCGGTAAAGCTACTTATAGTACCCCAAAAAAAGTTAAAGGAACAACAAAAGTGGTTACCATACCTGAAAAACCAAATGCCGCAATGTATATAGGCCAATATACCGGTATTCAACGTAGTGATGCGGATTATTTACCATTTTATATAGGTACTTCAATTCTAGGAGGAGATTTTTCAGGTAGATTGATGCAAACCGTAAGAGATCGTGACGGATTAACTTATGGTATATATTCATCCCATACCGGGCATACTTATGCGGGAGGACATTGGCTTATCAATGGGTCCTTTAATCCTAACTTGTTCCAAAAGGGATTGGACGCTACTATGGTTGAGCTAAAAAAATGGGTGAACGAAGGTATTACGGCAAAAGAACTGGCAATGAGGAAAACCAATTTAACAGGGAATTTTAAATTAGGTATGTCAACTACGCACGGCTTAGCAGATCGCATCTTAGGTTTTGTTGAAAGAGGGCTACCACCAAATTATATTGACCAATACTCCAAAGACATAGAGGCGGTTACCCTGAAACAGGTGAATAATGCTATTAAAAAATACATTGACCTGAATAAATTAATAATTATTAAATCAGGCTCCTTAGATCAGGACGGTAAACCCTTAAAGAAGTAAAATATAAATTTCATCTTTCATCCACTAAACGTTGTTTTCATTGAATTAGCTTATTTCAGCGTTACCGAAAGATGATATTAGGGCTGTTGCTTAACCGCAACAGCCCAATTTTAAAAAAGCCTTAACCAATAAATTATTAAAATTTAAACACATGAAAAATTTACTAATTATTGCTGTTGTTTTTTTACTAATGGCTTGCAATAAAGAAAAAAAAGAAACAGTTGATTACGCCATTATTTCAGGTAATCTTGGCAACTACAAGGATACTGATATAGCCTTAAATGGTGATAGGTATATGAAATTTAGCAAAATCATTCAAGTTAATGAAGATGGCACATTTAAAGATACACTTCGCTTACCAAAGTGGAATAGGAATTATCATTTTTATGCATTAAAAAATTGGATGCTTGTGCATTTTCGCCCGGGGGATAATTTAGTTTTGAATATTGACACCCTGAATGTAGATAAGCCCGTAAGCTTTAGTGGCGAAGGAGCAACTTATGCTGAATACCTGTACCAAAAAAATAAAATAGAAGAGGGTTTAATGCCTCCAAATGGCGGGGAGTTCGCTTACGGTGAACAAAAATTTATAGAAGTACAGGACGAGCTTAAAGGCAAATGGTTGAATTTGCTGGATACCTTCGAAGGACTTTCGGAAGAGTTTATGGCACAGGAAAAAAAGGAAATCGATTATCAAATTTTAGTCAATTATGGTAATTATGATTTCTTTCACGCAAGAGCAATAAAACAATCCGATTTTCAAAGCTCGGATGGGTTTATGGATAAGTTCCTGGCTTTCGATTTTGACAACGAAGATGAGTATGAAAACTCCTATTATTATCAAGAATTGGTTTATACCCGATTAAGATACTTAAAACGCATCGAATCGATAAGATTAAATTCAGAAAATATAGACTATGATATAAATGTATTATGGCTAAATACTATAGTTGATAACACAAATAACGAAACTCTAAAAGAAAAGCTATTAGTAGGAAGTACTAAAGATTATTTGAAGTCTTCCCAACTAAGCCAAGACGAGAAAATAGAAGTTTATAATTTTTATACTGCCAATGCCAAAGATGAAAAATGGATTTCTGAAGTAAATGCCGGTTTTGAAGAAGCTAAAAAACTATGGAAGGGTAGCCCATCGCCAAAATTTGTTGATTATAGAAATCATGCCGGGGGCACTATGTCTTTAGACGACTTAAAGGGTAAATATGTGTATATAGACCTCTGGGCAACCTGGTGCGGACCTTGTAAAGCAGAAATACCCTATTTAAAAGAAGTTGAAAAAGAGTACCACGATAAAAACATTGCCTTTGTAAGTTTAAGTGTTGATAAACCAAAAGATGCCGATAAATGGTTTAAAATGGTAAACGATATGGAACTTACAGGTATCCAGTTAATGGCAGATAACGAATTCAAATCTGATTTTATTAAAAGCTACAACGTTAATGGTATACCGAGATTTATTCTAATTGATCCTCAGGGAAATATCGTTGATCAAAATGCACCACGCCCATCAAGCAAAGAAATAAGACCATTGTTTAATAGTCTGGACATTTAAAATGCACATCATCGAAGAACCTTTTCGATATGTCTATACCGATAAAGAATTGAAAGTTTTGTTTGTTCATAATGAATAAGATTTAAGATATATGACCAGTATCCAGATACTCATTGAATCAATAATAACTCACCAAAAGAACTAGAGGTAGAAATTGCCAAATGGGTTAATTTGTAATAGCCACTACTTGATCTGACAGTTCACATTTATCTGGCACTTTGAAAAGCACTTTTAAGCTCATTGTATTCAATGAGTTTTTCTTTTGCTAAAGGTATTGAATTTTTGAAAGTTTGCAAAGGGGTTTTTAAGAGAAGATTTTCTGTTTTTATGCTGCCCTTCATACCCTAGAGGACTAATTAAGTTAAATATTAAGCTTCATTTTTAATGCTTCATATGGTGTTTTTCCTTCAAAAGCTCCATGAGGTCTATCAAAATTATAAAAATTCTCCCAATGTCTTAATTTACTTTCTAAATCCACATCGTCTTTATAATCTAATAATTGATAGAATTCTCTTTGGTCAGTAAGTGTAAGTGTCCCTAAAAACAGCTACGGTTAAAACTAGAATATTAACCGTAAATTCAAGGGCATGAAAAGAAGTAGATTCACCGAGACCCAAGTGGTCAAAATCCTAAAGCAGAGACGACGGTAAAATTATCGAAGCTTTGGATCGGTTGGCCCAGGAGCATCCCACATACGGTTTCAGAAAGATGTTCCTGATGCTTCGCCATCAGGGATTCCCCTGGAACCACAAGCGTGTGTATAGGGTTTACAAACAAATGAAGCTCAATGTAAGACGTAAAAGGAAACGGAGAGTGCCACAGCGAGTCAAAGAACCTTTGACCTTGCCTATTGACAAGAACATTGTCTGGAGTATGGGTTTTATACAGGATTCATTGAGCTATGGAAAGACTTTTAGGGTGCTCAACGTAATGGATGATTTTAACCGTGAAGCTTTGTGGAACGTAGTGGATGTTTCGATCGGTTCCCGTAGGCTGGTCAGAGAACTTGACAGGTTAATTGCCGTCCGGGGCAAGCCGGAGGCGATCCGAGTAGATAACGGTCCAGAATTCACTTCTGCCAATTTTCAGATCTGGTGCAAGGAAAATAACATCGCCATCAAGTATATACAACCTGGAAAACCTGTCCAGAACAGCCTTGTGGAACGCTTCAACAGAAGTTATCGTCAGGAAGTGCTGGAGGCCTACCTGTTTGATTCACTGAGCCAAGTAAGGATTCTTTCCGAACAATGGATGGAACATTATAATAAAAGAAGACCACATGAAGCTTTACAAAACCTGACATCAAAAGAATTTCTGGCCAAATATGGAAAAGCTAGCTTTTCCATATCAGAAAATGAACTAAATTGTATAAACCAAACTGTAGCTAATTAAGGGGTACTTACAAAAAAATTGGTTTAACCATTTAAAAAGATTTGTTAGATGAATACACAAGTAAAAATCATCAAACTAATCATATTTGCAATGATTTCTCAGATAAAACAGTTGATTTAATTTAAAAACAGGAAACTTGAGTTAGTTATTTAATCTAGTTTTAAGGCCTTTTCCTGACTAAATATTTTTTGGGCTCTTATTAAATCATCTGTCGATTGCAACAACTTGTTTTTTAATGAAACCTGCAAGTTTGGATTGTTCTTTAAAAATTGCTGTAAGGTTACATGCGCTTCTTTGGATGAATAATTTCCAATAGTAGCATTCAACCAGTTTTTTGGAAAAAAAATATCTCCTGTTAACTGTACTTCTTCCAGTTTGTTCAGGCATTCTTCCAAATGTTTCGTTGCTGACTCTTGACGTAATGGATGATGAATATTATATAATGCCGAAACTACCCACGATTCCTTTTTTCTGTTTTCTGCATTGAAAAAAGATTTCATAACAGAATCTCTTACTGAAACTTTATTTGATAATGACGGTATTAAAAACTCAAAGCGTTGTTGTCTATCTACATTTTCTATTTTATCCCTAGTAATTTTTAAAATAGTATCAGCTTTCTCATGATTATAAATAGCCAAAATTGAAGCTAAGCTTATATAATCATTTTCATTTAGCCGTAAATTATCAATGGTTTTGGTCTTGTTCCAAATTTCATAAAGTAATTGTTTCCCTTGTTCGGTATAAGCAATATTTTTATAAGCTCTAAATAAGGTTTTCTTTATGGATGGCGAACATTTTTTCTTATTCAAAAGTTCGATAAGAACGGTTTCTAATTTACCAACTTTATCGTTTTGTTGTTGCTCTGTTAAAAAATTCCAGAATACATCAACAATCCTGCCTGTTATTAACCTAATAATTAATTCATTATTCTCTTTTTGAAGACCAGCTATTAACTCATCTAAAACTGTATTTACATGTATTTTTGCATTTAGCATGTTCTCATATAAGTTAATGTAGCAATAGGCTCTAGCTACATCATCTTTAATATTAGATATCTCCAGATTATTATCAAATGGAAAAACACCGTATCCATAGCCTCGATAATTGTAAATTACCACGTCAGGCTTTGGCAACCCAAGAGCCTGTCTAAATGAGGTTTCTTTTTGCTCTAAATTTACGGACGAAACAAAAACAGAATCTTTATAAACTAGACCTATATCAAATTTTTGAGGCCAACTATTTGAACTCCCATCTTCTGCCGTTTGAAAAATTTTAAAATCAATTATTGTGTCATTTTTATAAGTAATCCTATCAGAGATTAATGGTCTTCCAGATTGATTCACCCATACATCACTCCATTGTAATAAATCAATGTCTGTTTCTTTATTTAATAGCGTGACTAAATCATTCCATTCTGCATTGTCATCAGCATATAGTTTGATATAATTTTGCATTCCTTTTTGAAATGCTTCCTCACCCATAATAGTCTCTAATTGACGCATCATTATTGGTGCTTTATTATATATTATTCTTCCGTAAAGTGTGCCGGCATTTTTTAAATTATCTAATTTTTGTTTAATTGGATTAGCTCCTTGGGTTCTATCTTCACTATATGCACTTGGATGGTGCGTTAACATGAATTGAAGATTATGATTAACATCCGGAAAATAATTATGGGATATCTTATCTGCCAAAAAATTGGCAAACACCTCTTTTAGCCAAACATCATCAAACCATTTCATCGTTACTAAATCTCCAAACCACATATGGGAAGTTTCATGAGCAATAAGTTTAGTCCTGTTCAACAATTGATCCTGTGTAGCACTTTCATCTAAAAAAAGAGAAGATTCTCTATACTGTATGGCACCTACATGCTCCATACCACCATACTGAAACCCTGGAATAGCAGCGAAGTCTAATTTCTTAAACGGAAAATCATAATGTGTATAGTTCTCTAAAAAATCAACCGACTTTTTATGTAGTTCGAAAACCTTATCAATACTAGCATTTATTTTGTCTTCATTATCTTCCCTATACAGAAATTTCATTTCCATATCATCTATACTGTGTATTTTTTTGTTAAAATCTCCTGCCACAAATGAAAATAAATAAGTACTCATTTTATCTGATGGTTCAAATAAGTACCTTATGAATTCTTCCTGATTTTTTTTATCTGCCAAAGGCGCTCCACATAAGACTTTCCAACTTTTTGGTGCAGTAATATCCAATACATAATTTGCTTTTATATCTGGTTGGTCAAAACACGGAAATAGTGTGCTTGCTCTATCTGGAACTAACAGTGTATATAAATAGTCTTTACTTCTGTTAAGTGATGATTCGCCTGCATTAAAGGTAATATCAATAGTATTTGGGCCTTTTTTTAATTTATCTTGAGAAATGACTAAATGTTCTTTTCTGTGGTCGATAGGAATGAGGTCATTGTTTACAGCCACCTTTTTTATAAGGGCTTTATCCTCATTAAAATCAAGATACAGCGGATATTCTTGATTATTTATATTGAGCTCTAATTTAAGTTGAGATGAAATTGGTGTTTTTTCATCGAGAGGGATATTAAACCTCAGGTTGTAAACTATATCTGAAACTTGCTTTTTTCTATAAGTTGCCAATTCAAAAGAAATACCCTCTGATAGTAACTTTTCTACTTTAGTTTGATTATTGCAAGAAAAAAACCCAATAAAAATAATAACTAAAAGGTTACTATAAATACTAATAAATTTATGATTCAAAAAATGACCTAACATAATTTAAACTTCTTTAGCAGCCAAATACCGTTCTGCATCCAATGCTGCCATACAACCAGTTCCTGCAGCTGTTACAGCTTGCCTATAAACATGGTCTGCCGCATCGCCAGAAACAAAAACGCCGTCTATATTAGTTTTAGAAGTCCCTGGAGTATTAATGATGTATCCCATTTCGTCTAAGTTTAAATAATCTTTGAAAATATCAGTATTAGGTTTATGGCCAATGGCTACAAAAAATCCTGTTGCAGGAATTTCATGTTTTTCACCTGTTTTATTGTTGAATACTAGCACACCTGTTACAACTTGTCCGTCTCCTAAAACCTCATCAGTTTCAGTATTATGTAGTATTTCAATATTTTCCGTGTTTCTAACTCTAGCTTCCATGATTTTTGACGCTCTAAACTCATCTCGTCTAACAATCATTGTAACTTTTTTACACAATTTAGATAAGTAGTGTGCTTCTTCACAGGCAGAATCACCAGCACCTACAATTACAACTTCTTGATTTCTGTAAAAGAAACCGTCACAAACTGCACAAGCCGATACACCTCCTCCTAATTTTAAATATTTTTGCTCAGATTCTAAACCCAAATATTTAGCTGAAGCACCGGTTGAAATGATTACCGTATCACAATGAATTTCTTTGGTGTTATTCACCCAAACTTTATGAATATCTCCAGAAAAATCAACCTTTGTAATCCAACCATCACGCACATCAGTTTCAAAACGTTGTGCTTGAGCTTGTAGTTGTACCATCATTTCTGGTCCTGTAATACCCTCAGGATAGCCTGGAAAATTCTCAACTTCGTTGGTAGTTGTTAATTGACCGCCTGGTTGAGTTCCTTGATATAAAACCGGGCTCATATTGGCTCTAGCGGCATATATTGCTGCGGTATATCCAGCAGGCCCTGAGCCTATTATTAAACACTTAACTCTTTCTACTGTATCAGACATATTCTTATCAAAAAATTTAATTCAATTCTAAATCGAAAGCTTTTTGATTGGTTATTTATGACAAAACCAATCTTCAGTGATTTCTTTTTCAACCTCCTTATTGCTTTTATGAACAAACTCATTTTTAACGGCGTTATATTCATAATCTTTTCCCCAAATTTTATAGTTTTTAGATACTTGTTTAATAGCATCACAGATAAAATTGATTTCATCATTGGTCATGGTTGGGTGAACGGACATACGGATCCAACCTGGCCGATCTATCAAACAGCCTTCTAGAATTTTCTGTTCTATGTTTTTTGAAGTCGCCTGATCTACATTTAATAAATAGTGCCCATAGGTTCCTGCACAAGAACAGCCGCCACGGGTTTGAACACCAAAACGGTCATTTAAAAGTTTTACAATAAGATTATAATGAACATCATCTAGATAAAATGAGAAAATTCCTAACCTGTCCTTATGTTCTGGAGCTAGAATTTTAAGATTTTTAATTTTTGATAGCTTTTCAAAAACAATGTCAATGAGTTCGTGTTCCCTTTCTAGTATGTTTTGAACACCCATTTTTTCTTTCAACTGAATGGAAAGCGCTATTTTAATGGCTTGTAAAAACCCTGGTGTACCCCCATCCTCACGGGTTTCAATATCATCAATATAATCATGGTCGCCCCAAGGGTTTGTGTAAGAAACCGTTCCTCCACCAGGATTATCTGGCACTAAATTTTTATACAGTTTCTTATTGAATATGAGAACACCTGATGATCCGGGCCCACCCAAGAATTTATGGGGTGAGAATGTAATAGCATCTAAATATTCCTCTTCATTTTCAGGATGCATATTAATATCTACGTAAGGTGCAGAACATGCAAAATCTACAAAGCACAGTCCGTTGTTCTGATGCATCACTTTTGCCACTTCGTGGTAATTGGTCCTTATACCGGTAACATTAGAGCAACCCGTGATAGCACTGATTTTAATTGGTGTGTTTTTATACTGTTCCAACAGGTTTTTCAATGTTTTCAGGCATGGTAGGCCCTCAGTATTTGATGGAATTACTTTTACTCTTGCAATTGTTTCCAACCACGACGTTTGGTTGGAATGATGCTCCATATGGGACACAAAAATAATCGGTCTTTTTTCTTCAGGTATTTCCGTATGATCCTTAAGGTTTTCATTGACCTTAATCCCTAATATGCGTTGAAACTTATTGATTGCTCCTGTCATTCCGGTTCCTACAGTAATCAAAATATCTTCATCTGAGGCATTTACATGTTTCTTAATAATATTTCTGGCATTGTGGTAGGCCAAAGTCATTACTGCCCCAGTGGTAGATGTTTCGGTATGCGTGTTGGCTACATAGGGTCCTATTTTGTTAAGCATTTTTTCTTCAATAGGTCTATATAGTCTTCCACTAGCAGTCCAATCAGCGTAAATCACTTTTTGTCTTCCGTAAGGCGACTCAAAATACTGATCTACACCAACTGTATTTTCTCTAAAAGGTGCAAAATATTCCTCAAGTTTGGAATTATTTTGTGCTTTTGAACCAAACACTTCCTTTATACTTTGTGCAAATGCATTCATAAAATCACTTTAAAAAAAGAATCATCTTAGCACATAAGCGCTTACGGTGACCCTTCACACTAAAACAAAACTACTATTCTAATTTAAAGACTTTTTAAACACTTCTAAACCACACTCTAAAAACTGAGCATATTCATCTTCATTTGGTGTATATCCTACAGCTTCATTTAGTATTTGAGTTCCATTAGAATTTAATAACACGTAATATGGTTGCGAATTAGTTTGAAAAAACTGTGTTTGAAAATTAGCCCACTTATGTCCATAATTCTCTAATTTTCGTGTGCCTCCATTAACTCTGTTTACTTCTATTTGTTCACCTTCTGGCAATTTCTTTTTATCATCTACGTATAGTGAGATTAGAACATAATCATTTCTTAAAGTCCTATCAATTTTAGTCAATGGCCAAACATGTTCTTCCATTTTCCTACAGTTAACACAGGCATAGCCGGTAAAATCAAGTATAATTGGTTTATTAACCTTTTTTGCATATGCGATACCCTCTTTCAAGTCTTTAAAACAATTGAGATTGTTTGGGCAATCGTTAGGATAGATGAAACTATAGCCCACAGGTGGTGCTAATCCACTTAACAATGTTAAAGGAGTAAATGTCTTGGTGTCCTCATTAACCCTAAACCCGGAGACTAAATAGATAGTGAATGCAGTAACTAATACGGCAAATGAGATTCTTGAAAATGATAATTTTTTAATTGGAGAATCGTGCGGAAATTTTATTTTACCAAACAAATAAAGTGCTAATCCGCCAAATATTATTATCCATATAATTAAAAATGGTTCAATTTTTAAAATGCCCCAATGCTCAACTAAATCGGCATTTGACAAGAACTTAAATGCTAGAGCTAATTCTAAAAACCCTAAAACAACTTTAGTGGTATTTAACCATCCACCTGATTTTGGAAGGGCATTCATCATATTTGGGAACATGGCAAACAATGCAAATGGTAAGCCTAACGAAACACCAAACCCTGCCATACCTGCAGTGAGTTGCCACGCACCGCCATCTGCGGTCAATGATCCTGCTAATAACGAGCCTAAAATTGGACCAGTACATGAAAATGATACTATTGCTAAAGTTAATGCCATAAAGAATATTCCAATTAATCCTCCTGCACTTTCTCCTTTTGTGGTCTTACTTGTCCAACTCGATGGCAAAGTCAATTCATAATATCCAAAGAACGAAAACGCAAAGAATATGAAAATTGCAAAGAAGATCACATTCAACCATACATTGGTTGAAATCTCATTTAGGATATCCGGATTGACCGAATCTAATAAATGAAATGGTACACTTAATAAGATATATACTGCAAAAATGAAGAATCCATAAAGTAATGCCTTATAAATTCCTGAGCCTTTGCTTTGTCCGCTTTTCTTAGTAAAAAAGCTAACTGTTAATGGTATCATAGGGAAGACACATGGTGTTAACAGTGCTAGCAAACCTCCTAAAAAGCCTAACCCAAAAATACTCCATAATGATTTTCCTGATTTTTTTACCTCAGAGGCATTACTAACAAATTCGTTTTCACATTTAACATCAGACATATTTAAATCTGAGGTATCCATTCCATAGAGAATTTTATTTACCTCAGTATTGTTAATTATTTTAGATTCACCTCCATGTATTTCTGATTTCTCAACAGAAGATTCGTTTAACACAAACGTTAACTCTACTTCCGAAGGCGGTAAACACCTCTCATCATCACACACCATAAACTCTACCGTTGCATGAATTCTATTGGTTGCATCTGTAACTTCCACAAGTTGTTCAAAAGAGGCTGATTTCTCAAAGAATTTGATTTTCATTTCAAAAACCGGGTCGTTTACAGTATGTCCCTCTTCTTCTGAGGTATTACCTACTATTTTAAAATCATTTTCTGAATTATCATATGTAAATGTTGTTGGTATAGGTCCATTTTCAGGAACATTCTGCGAATATAAATGCCAGCCTCTTTCAATGGAAGCCTTGCTTACCAATTTAAATTCAGTATCTGAAATCTTTTCTACCGAAGTGGCCCATTTTACTGGTTCCAGAATTTGGGAATATGCGCTTAAACTGACAGCTAATGTTAATAGTAATACAATGTTCTTCATAATTCTAACGGTTGATTTAAAAAGGGCTGTAATTCAACAGCCCTTTTCTTTCAAAATGTCATTATTGACGGACTAACTCAAATAATTATATTAAGAAAGATTTTATTATTCTAATTCTATTGGTTTAAATACAATTTCGTATGCACTTGAGTTTTCAAGTAGTTTTTCAGTAAATTTTTGAATATCACTAGTGGTTATATTTTCCACTATTTCTTCAAAATTCTCGGGATTATTTCTGTTAAAGCCTTCTCTAAAATAATCTACTAATAGACCCATGTCGTATTTATTATTATCCTTTTCCTGTTTCCTCTCTTTGAGGTAATTATTCAGGGTTTTTTCCAAATCTACAGAGTTAATATCTCCTTGAACTAATTTGTTAATCTCACGATGAACAATATCAACCAGTTTTTCTACTTTATCTGGATTACAGTTAAATGATACTGTAAGGGCTACATTTTCGGAAGGTCTTTTATTTAAGTAAGCTCTAGACGATGCACCATAAGTCCCGCCTTCTTCCTCTCTTAAGGTTTGAGTAAATCGTAGTTTTAAAATATCACCCAATGCCCTGGCCAAAATTTCATTCTTCAAACTAAAATCAAAATTGGTTTTATAACCTATGTAAACCTTACCTTTTGGTACCTCCATTTTAAGGTATATATCTTTATCAATCTTATTATTGAGCCAATCAGAAGAATTATCTTTCCAGTTTTCTTTTACACTCGTTGTTGGAATACTTGCTAAATACTTTTTTAATAAAGGTTCTAAATCTTGTTTTTTAATATCACCTACGATAAAGAATTCAAAATCTGAGATATCCTTAAATCGATCCTGATAAATCTTTTGTATTTGTTCAAAAGAAATGTCATTAACGAATTCGTCATTGAATAATCTGTGATTCGGATCGTGCTTGCCATATAGAGCCACTGTAACACTATCCTTTATTTTTTCATCAATATTCTTACTTCGCCTTATTAAGTTATTTTTAATTCTTCCTAAAAGTACTTTGAAGGCTTCTTCATCAAAACGTGGTTTTTCAAAATGTAAATACACCATCTGTAATAAGGTTTCTACATCTTTGGTAACCGCTGATCCGGTAATAGTTTCGGTAAGTTCTGTAACATTTACATATGTCGAAGCTGTATTTCCTGCTAAAATTTTATTCAAATCTGGTAACGAGTAATTACCTAACCCAGATTGATATATTAAGCTTGACATAATATTTGCTGATGGTATTTCTTCAGGTTCAATTAAAGACATCCCTCCATAACTTATAGCTTCAAGCTTTACATCGTTTTTGTTTTTTTCTGTAAATTTATAATGCACTTTTACTCCATTACTTAGAGTAAACGTTGTTGCACCAATGTCATCTGTTTGAGTTTCCTTTACTAATTTTCCCTCATTGATTTTTATACCGGACATGAGCGTTTTGCCTTCAAATTTATCTTTATAAGGCTTAAGCGTATTATCATTCTCAAGACTTTCAAGAATTTTTACAACAATATCTTGGGTTAAATTTTCATTCCCGAGTACACCTGTTACATTAACATATCTGTTTTTATCGCTGTACAATTTTTTCAACCCTAAATGTACTTCGTCTAGTGTCAAGGACTCGAAAATAGATTTAATTATCTCAAAGCGTACTTCTAAATCAGGTATGGGGTTATTTTCTAAGTAATTTTGTTTTATTAATTCTGCTATGCTTTTATGTGATTTATCATCCTGCTTAATTATTTCGTTTTCAAAATAGTTTTTAAACTTGACAATTGTTCTATTAATTTCTCCTTGTGTAAACCCATGTCTAACCGCTCTAACAACTTCTTTCATAGCAGCTTTAAAAGCTTCTTTTTGTTTATTAGGTTTTGGTGAAATTTTAACGGAAAAGGCGTTAGTGGATCTGCTATTGCTTCCATAAGAGATTTTAACACTTAAAAATGGAGCGTCTGGATCTTGCAATTTTTCTTCTATTCTTGAAGATAGCATACTGGTAACCATGCTATTTATCAGAGCTTCTTTTAAATCACCAACATTTTTGTTATCCAGTTTCTTTGGGTGCCTAATAGAAAACTCTATTCTTGATGTGGTAACTTCGTCATCCATAGCCAAGTTATACATCAAAGTATCATTATCTGGAATGTCAATAATATATCGCTCTTTGGGATTATTTACTTTGGGAATTGCTGAAAAACTTTCTTTAATCTTCTTTTCAATATCATCTACATTTATATCTCCAATTATTGCAATAGCCTGCAAATCTGTTCTATACCAATCATGATAGAAATCACGAAGTGCTTTATACTCAAAATTTTCAACAATATCCATTAATCCAATGGGTAATCGCTGTGTATATTTTGAATTGTTAAAACGAGTGGTTAATGATTGTTCAAGAATTCTCATTAAACCCGTTCTTCTGCTTCGCCACTCTTCTTTGATTACACCACGTTCGGCATCAATTTCCTCTTCTGTGAGCAATAGATAATTGGACCAGTCACGTAATACTAGTAAACAGGTATCAATCAATTCTGGCGTAGTAGGTATATTATTTATATTGTATACCGTTTCGTCAAACGAGGTATAAGCATTAATATCTTTCCCAAATAAAGCTCCATGCTTTTGCAATGTATTTAGAATGCCTTTGCCTTCAAAGTTTTCAGTACCATTAAAAGCCATATGCTCCAAAAAGTGAGCTAAGCCTTGTTGGTTATCTTCCTCAAGTATAGAACCTACATTTTGAATAATGTAATAGCTGGCTCCATTTTTGGTAACATCGGTGTTATATAGGTAATAGGTTAACCCATTGTTTAATACACCTTTTCTAACCTTATTGTTTTCTGGAATTGGAACATCTAAATTTAGAGATTGGGAAACTATTTGCCCTGTTGCTAAAAAGACAAATGCAATTAGGATTACCTTTTGTAATGACCGAATAGTATTCATGTTTAATTTTTATCAATTTCCTTTAAAACGAACTCGCAAGCTAAAAACCCTAATTTTATAATGTTAAAGATTTTATAAAGTTTAATACGTTACGTTATAACCCTTTCCAAACGTTAATTAATTAGTTTATCTAATTTTTCGATTAACTGTTCCCTTCTTAAGTCTCTGGCCACTATTTGCCCTTCGCTATTGAGCAAAAAGTTTGATGGCACCAATTCTACGTTATATTGCAATCTTATATCCTTAATCTTGTCATTAGGCACAATGACATTCAGCCATTTTACATCTTCTTTTTCGGAAGATTTCACCCATGCATCATACTTTTCATCGACGGAAACCGCATAAACCTCAAAACCCTTTGGCTTGTATTTATCATAAGCTTTTTCAATAAAAGGAAACTCTGCCTTACAAGGACCGCACCATGATGCCCAAAAATCCACTAAAACATATTTATTGTTTTTCAGCACTTCGGCAAGGTCAACGGGGTTGCCCTTTTTATCACTGAAAGTGAAAGGCTTAAAAATTGCTTTATCCTTATTAAAGCTCTCTTCTCTATTGTAAAAAGCTATTCTATCATCCAATACAGCTTGTAGTTGATTTTGTAAAGCACCTCTATTTGGTATAGTTATCAAGGTATCCATAACTTGTATAACTAAATTACGTTGCTCCCAAACCAAATCGTTATAAACATCATGATTATATAAAAGCAATAAACTTTTTAAGGTAGGATCTGTTTTGCTTTTTAAAAGTGAATCCAACAATTCTTGCCCTCGACTACGAGCTAATCGTTCAATATTTTCACTTTCAGAAACGCTGTTCTTTATTCTACTTCTAATGTTTTCTCCTCTTTTTCTTGCTTCTTCGTAAGCTGCCAAGGCATTATACATATTACCATTAACACGCTTGATCATACGGTAATAATTACGATCTAAATATTTTAAATCAACTACGCGATTATGATATTTGCCACCACTGTACATTACTGACTCTCGCCAAAAAATATCCAAATACTGCTTGGTGTTTTCCAAAACAAATGCGTTCACTTTATTACTGCCTTCTAATACCAAATCTGCCAAAACGGGCCCATCAATTTCGCCTTTAAAAGAGAAAAAACCGTTTTTTAAGTGTGTTTTTCCTAAAGTATCCGGGATAATTTGCCTTGATATGGGTCTTGTAGTTAAATAGACTTTTGTATCGGGCCTATCGTGAATGACACCTTCTACATAAAAAGTTTTATCAACAACCACAGATGTTTTCGCTGTTTGCTTACAGTTAAAACATGTAAAAACTGCAAGAAGGAGGGATAAAGCAAAAAATAAATTTGTTCTTATTTTCATAGTGCTTGTATCAAAGTGTTTGGTCTATTAAAAACTTATAACCGCCTGTTTCTGTAAAAAAGAGTTTGTCTCTGTTCTTTTTTAACCATTTTTTCCAAGTTTTAGGCTTTTCAAAATCTTCTTTTGTGTAGCGTTTCAATATTCGTAAAGCAAGTCCTGGTCTGTCTCCATTGTTCAACATCTCAACACAGGCATCTAATAATTTGATGTCATTATTGGCAATACCTAATGTTTTCGCATCTTCATCAAACTTAAACTCATTAAAACCTTCTGCGGGTATAATGTACCCCATGTTTTCTTCGTAATATCGCAAATAGGCATTCCAGTCGGCTACATATTTTTTAATTAATTTTTTAGGAAGGTATTTAAACATAAAGGTACGATCTGGTTGGGAATAATCTCTTTTGGCATATTTTTCATCACCTCGTGTTACATCTATGCCTGCCATAACTTTCACCTTTGCAGCATCTATTCTGCTATTAATATTATTGACTCGTTTTAACCTTTGCTCAAAACCTTGATCTGATACAGCATAGGCTACATCCAGCGCATTTGTTCTTGCCGCTGCTTCTCTATAAACAAAAGGTTTCTGGCCTTTGAACTGTGCGATATAGTGAATACTATTAATGAATGCCTTTTTTGCAAAATCAGTCATATATTTCGGAGAAGCCCTAAAGCCCCATTGGAAAAAATTACCGTGACGCCCAATGGCAACCGAATTGACTGGCTTGATATTGGTACCATAACTTAAAGCTTCTGCATCTGGTGAATCATCAAATCCATGATAGGACACAAAACCAGGAGCAAAGCCTTCAGGAACATTTTCTTTCTGCATACGAACCATTTTCATGGTGTCTCCTAAATGTCTTCCGCTGTAAAACCTTAAATAATTACTGGGGGTTTCAATAGTTTCCTCTATTAAAATCACTTTATAAGGAGCACTAAATACAGGATGGTTTAAATCCATACCAAAGGCATGTTCCTGCAAACAGTGGCAGGCCCATTTTATTTTAGAGTTTTTATTGGCCAACATTATAGCAGGCGTTCCCGCTATAAAAATAGTTGCGGCATCATAATCATCGGATAGGTAATCAGCTTTTCGTTTTATACGTTTTCTTCCCGTTTTTTCATCAACATAATATTCTCTCTCCTTAATAATAGGAATGGCTGCATCAAAAATAGTCACGTCATGCATATCAGACATTGACTCTATGTACTCATTCCCATAAATTAAGGTAACATTAGAAAAATGTTGATTTAAAAAATCCATATAGTCCTGGGCACGCCATTTCTTATGTGCTTCCATAACTTTACGGTTACCTCCATATGTATAGCCTTCTGGCTTATCTGGATGTTGACCAACATATAGTACTTTTAGAGACGTATTCTTTTTTATGCCATTCTGTTGCGAATAGACAGAAACTTGTGAAAAAGTAACTATAATGATTATGAAAATTTTCAAATAAAGAATTGCTCTCATAATGGTTATGGTGTTTTTTTAATAAATATTTTTTTTTCGATCTCCTCAATAGGCTTACAGGTATAAGCATTACATGCACTATATTCAAGATTTATCTTAATAGCCTTTCCCGCATCATAATTTTTTGAAACCTTCAATTTTTGAATAAACATCAGCTCTCCCTTATAAAGTAATATTTCGGGGTCATCAATATAAGTTGCCATGTCTGGCGTAATTAAATCTCCCATCAATTCTACGCCTTTAGGTAATTCAAAATCTAAAACCGTTTCATAAAACATTCCTGATTCGGGAACATAAGCATAGATATGCCAATCTTTATGTATCTTTATTTTGATAATTACATCAATTTCTTGATTACTATCACCTAAAGCCTTAAATACCTTTGCACTCAAGCTAACAGGGAATTCCTGCGTTGGCTCAACTACCTTAATGGTATTAAACACCTGTTCTACTGGAGTAATTACAGGCCCTCGGTTAGTTCTATCCTGCTGTGCATTTGCATGATAAAGCACTAGAAATAGGATGCTTATTATAATGGCCAAATTCTTTCTAAAAAACATGTGTATTATTTTAAATGTCCAGACTATTAAACAATGGTCTTATTTCTTTGCCAGATGGGCGCGGTGCATTTTGATCAACGATTTTTCCCTGAGGATCAATTAGAATAAATCTCGGTATACCAGTAACTTTATAGCTTTGAACAAAATCAGATTTGAATTCGTTATCTGCCATTAACTGGATACCCGTAAGTTCCATATCATTTACCATTTTAACCCATTTATCGGCATCTTTTGGTTTATCAACGCTTAAACTTACAAAGGCAATGTTTTTATCGTGGTACTCTTTTTCAAGTTCTTTTAAATAGGGTATTTGAGCTTTACAAGGCCCGCACCAGGTTGCCCAGAGGTCTATATACACATATTTACCCTTTAAGTCGTCTAAAGACATAGTACCCCCGGCATGATTTCTGTAATCGTTAAATTTTGGCGATGGACTACCCTTCCATAGTTTTTTTGCTTCTTCATAACCAGCATTTACTTCAGAAATCCATTTTTCATCTTTAGCATTGGCAGTATAAAAATTATAAACTTCTATTTTCTCGTCTTGACTTAATTTGAAAGAGCCTAAATAATTTTTAGTACTTCCTGCCAATAGCTTTTCTTTTAGAGTTTCATTTTTTATATTATTGACTATAGTTTTTTGCCATAATACATTTTTATCATAGTCTATATTTTCTGAATTTAACCTTATCGATTCGACGCGTCTTAAGTATCTTAATCGATTCAAAACCAAGTCTTCATAATAAAAAGAGTTCCCATACTCATCTTCGTTGTCAAAATCGAAAGCCAGATAAGTATCCATAAACCCATCCGAGCTTTGAAAATCGGATTGTTCTATTGCTCTTCCATGAAAGAAATCATAATTACCATAATTGGCTAAAATTTGATAATTTATATCCTTTTTTTCCTGTGCTATAAACTCTTCTGAGAGTCCTTCGAAGGTATCCAGCAAATTCAACCATTTGCCTTTAAGCTCGTCCTGTACTTCTATGAATTTTTGCTCGTCGTAAGCAAACTCCCCACCAGATGGAGGCATTAAACCCTCTTCTACTTTATTTTTTTGGTATAGGTATTCAGCATAATTTGCCCCTTCACCACTAAAACTTACAGGGTTATCTACATTCATGGTGTCAATATTCACCACTAAATTATCTCCTGGTCGAAAATGCATAAACACCTTGTTTTTTAATGCATATATATGATAATTCCTATTCCACTTTGGCAAGCGAAGTGTATCTCTAAATGTACCATCTTCATTAACCTGAATGGTTTTTCTAAATTTCAAATATCTATCACCTCTAAAGGCTATTTCAATATCGTCGTAGTTGTTAAGCTTGCCTGAAATAACAGCGTAATCAACTGTTTCTTTTTTTTCCTTGTTACAAGCTATCGATAAAAAAGCAGCAGCGATAATTAGTAGATTTCTCATATTATTATTTCTTTAAAGGTTTATTTTATTCTGGCAATAGTGCCTCTATTTTTTCTTCCAGTTGTTCTTGTCTAAGATCTATAGCCACTATTTTACCTTGACTATCCACAAGATAGTTTCTAGGAATCCCTATTACGGCAAAAGACTTCACTATAGGGCTCTTTTTAGCTAACAAATCCGAAGTATTTATCCAACTTAAATTTTCCTCCTTACTGGCTTTTTTCCAGGCATCCTCTTTATGGTCCAGGGAGTAAGAAAATATCTCGAACCCTTTGCTTTTATATGTTGCATATACTTTCTTCATATGCGGTATTTCGGCACGACACGGTGCACACCAAGATGCCCAAAACTCAACCAGCGTATATTTGTTTTTAGAGATAACCTTTGAAAGATTTCTAGACACTCCATTAATATCATTTACAGAAAAATCTTCAATGGTTTTACCAATCATATGGTCTCCTGTTTTGGCTGCCATATTTTCTATAAGTTCTATTTTTCCTTTAAGTTGCTTTATTAAAAATGCTTTTTCGGGTGATTCGGTTGTATTGCCTAGAATCTGCTTATATTCTTCAGTGGTTAGTCCATAACCTCTATTAAGAGCAACTATAAGTGGTATGATATCGTTCTCGCTATTAAATGCAAGATCTTTAATGATGCTTATAATAATCTTACGTCTTTGTTTTAGCAAAGCATTGTATTTCTTTCTAAACGCATCATATTTAGGATGGTTTCTTTTCTTTTCAGGAAGTTTTTGCATGCTTTTTATTACCTCGAGTAAACTATCGGCTTTTTTGTTATATAACCAGGAATCTATTGCTTTGGTATTGAGGTTATCTCCTTGTGCCAATAACCTGTTTTTATCGTCAATTTTTAAATTTAAGGTTCCCGGTTCTAAGACGATATAGCGACTATATAGAGATTTTCCCTGGGCATCTTCAATACTCATATCCCCCATTTTTATAATATTGGCATCACCTGTAAAACTAAAGGCTCCGTCTTTAATAGTAGCTGTTAATTTAGTCGTATCGTTTGATGCTTGCCCGGGATTTTCATAAAGTTGAAATGTAACTTGTTTTCCTTCGTAAAAATCTAGATTTTCCGCATATATATTATATTGAGAATTAGGTTCGTTATTACAGGAAAATAGTTGTATTGCTATTGCGAAACCTAATGCTGCTATTAAGATCGGTGTTTTGTTAGCCATGTTTATTTAATGAATGTTTATTTAATGAATGTTTATTTAAAGACGTGCCCAAATTTCACATCCCTCGTAAAAAAAAGTTAAAGTCTTTTAAAATTGAATACTTAAACAAGTAGATTATGCCTTAGTTATCAAGCCTAAATAATGCAAACCAATAAAAAGCCGCAATTAATTATTATTTTGGATTAAGGAAGTTGTTGTCTAAACAACTTCCTTAATCCATTAAACTAAACAACCACGCTTGATTTTATTGCATTTAAAGTATTTCTATTAGCTGTGATACAGAAAATACTGATTATAGAACCAATCACTATTACTAAAGTGATGAATATCCAGGGTTTTGAACCAATTTATTGTTGGCTAATAAAGCCTTATCTGGAATAGGCCAAAGTATTCTATCGTCAGATGTTTCAAAATTAGGTCTAAAATCGGATATGTTTATATCTCCCAATTTGTGATACCTTACCATATCGTACCATGGCTGACCCCACTCCAAGAACAGTTCTAAAGTTTTCTCTATACGAATCATTTCCAATAGTTCTTCTTTGGTGCCTGGATTTTTTTCGGGCATTTCTGCTCGTAATCTAATAACATTCATCGCATCAACGGCATCTTGATCTACCCCTGACGCCAAACGCGCTTTAGCTTCCGCATAAATTAAATACATTTCCCCAACACGCAATATATGATGCCCACTACCTTTTTGGTCTCTGAGTCTGGCATGTGGGTATTTTCCATGATCTCTTCTGCTTGGCAACAAATCAGTAGCGTTATCAAAAGCATAGCGCTTGTCAAAGCCTTCACCGGTAGCAGAATTCCCATCATCAGGAGCTCCTACTTCGGCATCTGCCAAATCTGTTAACGCTTGTTGCGTTTCAAAATATTGACCAAACAAATCCGATCCGGCATCACTGAAATAAACCCAATAGGGAGAGAACAAAAACTCTGTCGATTCATGGCCATTGTAATAAATGTCAGCATAATTTGGTTCTAATCCATAATTCCCATCATTCATTACTTCTAAGGCATATTGTGCAGCGCCCTGATAATCATTTAATGTTAATAACACCTGAGCCTTAACCGCTTTAGCCGTTACTTGAGACATTTTCCATGGCACATTCGATGCCGGGGCATTGGCTATGGCAAAATCTAAATCTGACAATATTGCGTCATAGGTTTCCTGAACCGTACTTCGTGCTTTGGGCTCAGTGCTTGTTTGAGGTTCCATATTAACAACAATTCCCAAACTGGAGCTTGTGTCCCACGATTGCCCATAGAGTCTTAGCAAATAAAAGTGTGCCATCGCCCTATTCAGTCTTGCTACGCCTTCAATCTCATTTCTTCTGGTTTGTTGCAATCCCTCAATGTTATCAACGTTCTGTAATCCATAGATCAGGTAATTTGCCTTTTGCAACATCTCATAATACTCCTGATACAAATTATATACTTCAATATTGTCGATATCAAGATTATTCTCAAAAAAATCACTGCCAAACCTATATTCGAAATACCCGGAGTATGCAAACTGATAGCCCGCAGAGAAAAAGAAATTCCGCCATGAAAGGTAAACACCGTTAAGTAATGATTCTACTTTGCCGGCATCCGTAAATACGTTACCGACTTCCAATTTGTTTTTTGGTTCAAGGTCGTCGATCGCGATCGTTTCACATGCTATTAAGGTAAATATCGCGATTACCGTTATAATAATTTTGCTTATATATTTTATCATCGTACAATTATTTTTATTAAAGCCCTATTTTAACTCCTAAGGTAAATGTTTTTGCAAAAGGGAAGGTTGAAAAATCTATTCCAGGCCCCTCCACACTACCTGCATAAGATGATTCCGGATCTAGCCCTGGGTAATCCGTAAATGTTAAAAGATTGGTTCCTGCAGCGTATATATCCAAAGATGAAAATGCCTTCCCGAGATACTTTTTTGGAAATGAATAGTTTAAGGTAACTACTTTTAACCTTAAATATGAAGCATCATAAAGTTCAGGCACAGCAGAATCATCATTATTGAAATACCCATATCTTAAGTTAGGTATATCGGTATCCGTATTTCCGGATCTCCAGAAATTAAGGGCTTCCGGCCCCATATTTTGCATTTCAGAGGAAACATATTTTAAGTCCCCATTAAGAAAATATCTCCTATCACCACCAAGAACATATTGAAAACCTGCAAATAACGAAATATTCTTGTAGTTGAAATTAGTTGCGAAACCACCAAAGAAATCAGGCGTGGAGTTACCTACCAATTCTACATCCGCACTGGTAATTCTTCCGTCACCATTAACATCCTTGTAGTTTACATCGCCAGCACCGGTATATCTATTAATAAATATTCCCGTAGGTGAAAGTGCATTTAGCTCATCCACTTCTTCATCCGTTTGAAAAATACCGGTAGATACTCTTGAATATATACTGCCTATTTCGTTACCTTCGGCATATCTATTCAAATCTGATGAACTCAGATTAGCATTGTTTAACTTTTCAATAACACCTTTATTAGTGCTAATATTGAAATCAATGGACCAATTAACGTTTGGAGTTCTTACAATATTCGCACCCAGTTCCAGCTCCCAACCTTTGTTACTGATATCCGCTATATTCTCGCTGAATTCTTTCGCTCCGGATTCTACATAAATAAAAGAAGGTGCCAAAACATCATCGGTATATCTATCATAGATATCAAAACTGCCAAAAAAAGTATTGTTCCCAAGGGCGAAATCCACCCCGATATTCCATTCCGTTGTTGTTTCCCAACCGATATTTTCATTCGGGAATTCAAGATCCGGAATAATGGCACTTTCTCCCTGGTATTGCCCATTGGCCCGAACTCCGGGAGCAAAAAACTGATTGTAGCGGAAATCATTTACATTGGAAGATCCCGTTTGTCCATAACTCGCCCTAAGTGTTAATCTATTGACAAATTCACTACTACTTAAAAACTTCTCGTTACTAACATTCCAGTTAGCGGCAATCGAAGGAAATATACCCACCTGGTTACCAGGCCCAAATTTTGAAGATTTATCACTTCTTATATTGGCTGTAAGCGTGTATCTATTATCATAGCCATATTGTAATCTCGAAAAATATGAATCTATCCCGCTTTCTACTTCACCACCTCGTGCTTCGGTAATTTCTATTGCCGAAGAGGGATAGGTAAGAGCAAAATCATCCGGCGTACCAATATAAGAAAAACTTGTACTGAAATTATTACTCCTATCTATGGCATGCCCAATCATAGCATTTATATTGTTTTTACCAAAGGTTTTGTTATAGTTTAACCTGAAATTAGCCGTAAAATATCTATTATTGTTATTCCCGCTTAATCCTGAGTTAGTGAAATCCTGTCCAAACCTGAATGTACTGGCTCTTTTGGGCCTAAATTTTTCGGTTCTGCTATCAAATATGGCGAGGTTGGCATCTGTTCTAAAAGTTAACCCTTCCAACAAATCCAGCTCGATGTATGCATTTCCTAAAAAATTGGTTGCAGTATTATTTATTGTTTGTTCGGCTTGTGCGACAGGGTTTTCGTATCTCCATGATGAATTAATTTGTCCGGGTGTGCTAGTTCCTCTTAGATTTGCAAGTATTGTTACAAATTCGCCATTCTCATCGAATATTGATCTATCCGGCCTTCTTTGAGCAGCAGTCTCGGTAGAGAAAAAACCCGTACCAGTCTCTAAACCGGATTCATTTTTTGTTCCATTATAGCCCACAGTTGCACCAACATTTAACCAATCTTTTAATTTTGAATCAATAGCGGCCCGTATACCATATCTTCTAAACTGGCTTTTTATGGCAAAGCCGTTTTCGTCCCTTGAGTTTAAAGCTACCGAATAATTAGTTTTATCGCTCCCTCCTGCAATGGTTAAATTGACGTTGGTAGATACCGGTGTCTGCCCAAATACTTCTTTCTGCCAATTAGTATTGGCATTACCGAAAGTAGGAATATCCTCTCCTGAATTTGTTTCAAAATAGGTGTCAAATACTTCAAATGTGTTGGGATCCATAAAAGTAGTTGCCAGCCTATATCCTGTCAGGCTGGTTTTACCACGGTTAAATGCTTCAATAGTGTTTCTAGCAATTAATGTATGCAATTGTTTATAACCTTCGGCATCCAACACATTGTGAAATTTTATGGCTTTGGACACATATGTAGATACATCCAGGGTTATTCTTGGGGCAGTGTTCTGACGCCCCCGTTTAGTAGTGATTATAATTACACCATTTGCTCCCCTGGAACCATAAATCGAGGTAGCGGCGGCGTCCTTAAGTACCGAAACGGATTCAATATTGTTCGGATTTAATGCCAAAAGTGGATTATCAACCAAATTAAAATTACTTCTACTATCAGGATCTACATTTGGCGTGGCAAAAAATGGCACATCGTCAATAACATATAATGGCTGATTCAGGCTATTGCCAAAAGGCGATGTAAGGCCTCTGATATTAATATTGCTTTGTGCTCCGGGTGCTCCAGAAGATTGCGTTATATTAAGCCCTTTTATTTGCCCACCCAAAATATTGGCAACATTGGGAACGCCGGGTGCACGCTTTTCAATTTCCTTAGCTTCAAATTGTTCAATGGAACTACCAATTTTATCTCTTTCCTGACTACCATAACCGACGACTACAACTTCACTTAACTCTGCGGTGTCTTCAACCATTTGTACATTAAGAGTTGTTTGATTTTCAATAATGAAATTTTGAGTTACAAAACCTAAGTATGAAAAGCTAAGCTTATCACCTGTTCCAACTCTAATTTGATAATTTCCATCAAAATCGGTTGCAGTTCCTCTTTCATTGTCGTTTACAATAACATTTACACCAGCCAATGGTATCCCACTAGCATCGGTTACCGTTCCTCTTAAGATATTCTGAAACAAAGTGTTTACTGGTAGTAATTCTTTTACTATAATAGTATTTTCATCACTAAAAGAAACCTGATATAAACGTTCAGACAAAATAATTTCAAGAAGTTTATTTGTTTTTATTTTTCCCTTTTTTAAAGGAACTTTTGGTGCATTTTTAAACAAATCTTTGCGATAAATAAAATTATACTCCGTTTGATACTTAATCATTTCAAAAACTTCATCGATCGTTACCGTTTGATCTCTATCGACCATTATTTTAGCATCTTGAGAAAACAAATCTATTGGGGTAAAGCTAAAAACAGTAGAGCAAAACAGCAGAATAAATATTCTCATAAGCTTTAGAATTGGCCCCTTTCTTTTGAAGAGAGAATTAGTTAATTTAATTTCCATAAATTTGTATTTTAGTTAGTTAAACATTTAATTAATTAAAAGCTTTAAGAGGGGAAGAAACTATACTTTCCACGGTTTAATTTTCTATCCCCTTTTTTTATTTGAGTATTATTTTATTTTCTTTAATGTTGTAAGAATTAATAGAATGGGTATTTTTAATTGTTGTTAAAATCTGTTCTATCCCTTGATTTTTTCGGAAAATACCAATAAACTTAATATCTTCTACTCCTTTATTTTTAAACTCAACCTCTACATCATACCAACGAGATATCACTTTCATTATCTCTTTTAGACTTTTCCCGTTAAAGCTAAAAACACCATCTTTCCAGGAAATTTGATCATAGACATTCACATTGGAATTTATTATGAGTTTTCCTTTTTTTACATCCATAATGGATTGCTGATTAGGGAATAGCTTCTTTGAAGTAACTTCATTTCCCACTTCAACAAGCCCCTCTACTAATGTTGTATAAACATTTCTTTCATCATTATACGCCTTTATGTTAAACTCCGTTCCAAGAACTTCCACTTCCTGATCTCTGGATAACACCACAAATTTGGTATTATTATTTTCTTGGCTTGGCGACACATCAAAGTACGCTTCTCCGTATAACAACTCAACTTTACGAGTTTCTCCTTCTTTAAAGTTTACCGGATATTTTAGCTTGGAATCTGAATTGAGCCAAACTTTGGTTTTATCAGATAGTTCAATAAAAAATTGCCCTCCTCTAGGAATTGCCAAGTAGTTATAAGCAACTTTAGCCTCCGCTTCTTCATCTGAGTTATATACAATTTTTGCCCCTTCAATAATTGCTCGTTTAGTTTTAATAACAGACTCCTTTTCTAATTCAATTTGAGACCCATTTTCCAATGTAAGGATGGCTTTATCAACCCCAGGTTCAATCGAATTAACAATACTGTTTATTTCTGTTTGGGGTTTACGAGAAACACTATCTTTAAAAACAAAAAATGTTGTTGTTAAAAGAAGAATAAACAATGCAGCATATCTCATCAACCGTTTAATTCTTCTCAGTTTAAAAACTTTTTCCTCCTTTTGAATGAGATTATTTAGTAGTTCCTTGGTATTGGTTTTATCAAATTTCATTAAGTTATAATCAATGAGGTAATTGGTTTTTACAAATGCTGTAAACTCCTTTTTATTTTCTGAATTTTCAAGCCAACTTTCTAATTCCTTTAATTCACTTAGGGTAGCTTGATTAATCAAGTACTTGGATATTATTTTTTCTATCTTTTTTATCTTCATGATAACTTATTACTCTATTTTAATACGATGCTTATTTCAACAACCCTAACTTTTTTAACAATTTTTTTACATATTTTTGAAAAATAATTGATCCTTAAGTAAAATGAATCTAGATTTTTCAGATACTCTAATTCTCATTCAAGGGCTTAAAAATGGTGACACAAAAGCTTATAACTATCTTGTTGATTGTTATCATCAACGATTATGCGCATATGCTTATGGGCTTACAAACGACTCAAATCTGGCTAAAGATATAGTACAGAATGTTTTTATTAGAGTTTGGAGTAAGCGATTAAATCTTAAGGATGAATTTTCTTTAAACAACTATTTATACAAATCTGTATACAATGAATTTATTGATCAATTTCGAAAGAAAAAATCGGTAATGGCATTAGAAAAAGAATATATTGATGCCCTAAATACAGTTGTAGAAGAAGAAGATAAATCCCTGGAAAAGTTAATTAATTTAGTAAAAAAAGAAATAGAATGTTTACCCCCAAAATGTAAACGTACCTTTATATTAAGTAAAAAGGAAGGGCTGACTAATATTGAAATATCTGACTATCTAAATGTATCAGTCAAATCAGTTGAAGCTCATATAACTAAGGCTTTTAGTATTCTCAGAAAATCAGTTGGTGATAAGGTTAATGGTATATTGTTTTTACTATTTGGAACAAAAACATATCGAGAATCTGTTTAATCTATACCTTTTAACATATACCTGGACTCATGGATGTTCGCAATTTCAACATTGAGGTTATTTAAAAAATACTTTCTACATTTTGAAATATTTACATCTATACTAGGTACAGTGTAAAAGGTTTTTAACCCCAAATTAAAGAAAGTGCCTTTTCTCTTGGCAAAACTTGATTTTTGTTAAGGTATAATAATTTTAATAGTTCTGATTCTTTTGGTGTGATTTTAAAAACTTTAACCCAATTGGATAAATATGTAATATCAATTATTACACGTATCTTAATTTCCCTTTAACAACTTGATCAAGGTATCAAGAGAACAGGACGTTTGATATGCATAAGCTGTATGACGAGAACCCAAGCGATATATCCAATCCGCATGACTTCATATAAAATTGGAATGTAGTTTATGAACCGATTGGTTTGTACAGGACTATATGGCCGCAAGATGCTTTTTTCTAAGGATTTATACCTTAGCAGAGCAGATATGGCATATGGGGACAGGTTGCCTTTTGATGTGTTCTATTCGAAAGTAAAAAACGTGTATCCTGTATTACATGCCCCGGGAATTGATTACAGCCCTACCTTAGTGAGGGAGGTTCCGAAAGATTACTGTTATTGACTATAAAAAAGTAGCATAAGAAATATACTTGGCTAAAATTTAAACGAACGAAACCAACATTCTTAAAATAATCATTAAACACTCAGCGAAATGATTAATTTAAGTACCTAAGTTTACATGTGATTATTGAAAATAATAAAAATAAACAAATGAAAAACTGGTTTAAAAATATAGGCCCAGGTCCGCTTGTAGCGGCAGCCTTCATAGGACCGGGAACGGTAACGGTTTGTACATTGGCAGGCGTAGCTTTTGATTACCAGTTACTTTGGGCGATGGTACTTTCGGTGGTAGCGACAATTGTTTTACAGGAAATGGCAGCACGTTTGGGTATTGTCACCCAAAGGGGACTATCTGAAATTATCAGAACTGAAACAAAAGCACCTGTCCTTAGGATACTTGCTGTTTTATTGATACTTTCGGCCATCGTTATCGGTAATGCGGCTTACGAAGCTGGTAATATTAGCGGAGGCGTGTTAGGGTTGGAAACCCTAATTACAGCACCCAAGCTAACTATTGGGGCTTTTACTTTTAATGTGTTAAGTATCATTATTGGGACTATTGCATTTGGTTTGCTCTACTTGGGTAACTATAAAATATTGGAGAAGATACTAGTGTTTCTTGTAATACTCATGAGTCTGGCATTTTTGGTAACAGCTATTATAACCGCCCCGGATTTTATGAGGATTTTAAAAGGGGCATTAGTGCCTAGCTTTCCGGAAAATAGCCTGTTAACCGTTATTGGCTTGGTTGGTACTACCGTTGTACCTTATAATCTGTTTTTACATGCGTCTTTGGTTAAGGAAAAATGGCATAGCAAACAGGATTTAAAATACGCCAGAAAGGATACGGTTGTGGCAGTTGCTTTGGGCGGTTTGGTATCTATGTCTATTATTGTATCGGCCGCAGCCATACAGGTAACAGATATTAGTAGTGCCGCCGACTTGGCCAAAGGGCTCGAACCTTTGTTTGGGCCGTTTGCTAAGTACTTTTTGGCGAGTGGTTTGTTTGCAGCAGGTATAACAAGTGCTATTACAGCACCATTGGCAGCGGCTTATGTTACCAATGGCTGTTTAGGATTACGGGGCGGTATGCGTTCCTGGAAATTTAGAAGTGTTTGGATGGTTGTGCTGTTAATGGGGATCGTTTTTTCGTCTTTAGGAATAAAACCTATCGAAATCATTAAGTTCGCACAGGTAGCCAATGGTATTTTATTGCCCATTATAGCCGTATTTTTAATTTGGATTATGAACAAACCCTCTGTTTTAGGAGGATATAAAAATAGTTTGAGACAAAACATAATTGGATTTGTAATTATATTAATTAGTATCTTTCTTTCAATAACAAGCCTTAATAAAGTGTTGGGTTTAAATCTGTTTTAATGAAACATTTAACAATTGATATTAATGCAGATGTAGGTGAAGGTGTAGGTAACGAGTCTAAGTTGATACCCTTTATATCCTCGTGTAATATTGCTTGTGGCGGACATGCCGGAGACAATAAAAGCATGCAGTATGTGGTTGCTTTAGCTCAAAAACATGGCGTTAAAGTAGGTGCTCATCCATCGTTTCCCGACAAGGCAAATTTTGGGCGTGTAGCGGTAGATATGTCGAGTGAAGATTTGTTTACAAGTATTAAAGAACAGATTGATACTTTGCTTATTGTTTTAGATGCTATACATGAGCCTTTACACCATATCAAACCACATGGTGCGTTGTACAATTTGGTAGCAGTAGATACCAAAACTGCCCATGTCATTATAGAGGTTATAAAAAGTATAGCCTTACCAGTTAAATTGTATGTCCCTTATCAATCGGTTATTGCCAATCTGGCGGAGCAAAACAACATTCCGATTTTATATGAAGTCTTTGCGGATAGAAATTATAATGATGATCTCACCTTGGTTTCCAGAGCCAGTAAAGAGGCCATTATTTATGAACCGGAAGCCGTATTTAAGCATGTGTATGCTATGGTATGCAACCGTAAAGTAATGACGCTTAATGGGAAAGAAATACCCATTAAAGCAGATACTGTTTGTATTCATGGCGATAATCCAGAAGCACTGTCTTTAGCTAGGTGTTTAAGGGCACAATTAGAAGGTTGTGGTGTTCAAATTCATTAAGAGCTTATGCGTTTCGAACCAGTATATAAACCTTACGGATCGTATGCTATTTTAGTAGAGTGGCCAGCGAGTATTTCGGAAACGGTATTGGAGGATGTTTTGGTATTTAAACAAAAAGTGTTGGAATCCAAAATGCAACAGGTGTCTGAAGTTAATACCGCTTATCATTCGGTTTTGGTAATTTATAAATTGGCGTATTCCGATTTCAATCGTGAAGTGGTTTTACTAAAGGCTCTTTATGCATTAGAAGCTCCAAATAAGGTGATAACCAAAACCTTGTGGCACATTCCTGTATGTTATAAAACTGAACTTGCGCCAGATCTTGAGACCTTGACCAAGGCAAAAAAACTAAGTAAAGAGACCATTGTAAAAAGGCACAGCAGTGTAGTTTATACAATTTATTTTATTGGGTTTTTACCAGGGTTTTTATACCTGGGTGGTTTGGACGCACGGTTATATATGCCAAGAAAAGCTACCCCAACGTTGCGGGTAGAAAAGGGAAGTGTAGCCATAGGCGGTACGCAAACAGGAATCTACCCTTGTGTTAGCCCAGGCGGCTGGCATGTTATAGGGAATACGCCCATTGATTTTTTTGATGTTACTAAAACTGAACCCTGTTTTGCACAGCCGGGCGATCGCATCGTATTTTACCCAGTGTCTTTAGAAACTTATAATAGTATACAAGCCTTGGTTAAGGGTGGTGTATATCAATTGGAAAGCGAGGTGCTCCGTGGTTAAGGTCTTGCGTTCCGGGTTTTATTCTTCCATTCAAGACTTTGGTAGGTTAGGAGCCATGCACTATGGTGTGCCCCAGTCCGGGGTTATGGATCGTTATGCTGCGGGACGGGCTAATATGTTGTTGGGTAATGATAAAACGGCAGCTGTTATGGAAATAACTATGACAGGGCCCGTATTGGTATTTGAAACGGATACATATATCTGTCTTGCTGGAGCAGACATGTCACCTAAACTTAACGACCAGGCAATTACACGATATAAGCCCATCAAAATAACAGCTGGCGACATCCTCTCGTTTGATAAACTCCAAAAGGGATTCCGCTGCTATCTGGCAGTATCTGGCGGATTTAAAACTAAAACAGTACTAGCAAGCCGGAGTATGTACCGGGACATTACAAAACAGGCGATACTGTCAAAACATGATGTACTTCCAATTGTGGCTCGTAAGACACTCAATATAGTACATCATGCGGGTATCCGCCCTGATGATAATTACCTTTTGGATCAGGTACTTCCCGTATATAAAGGGCCGGAATTTGAGCTGTTAACATCAGAGCAGCAAAGTTTGTTGCTATCCTTGGAGTTTACTGTTTCTGTGACCCATAACCGGATGGGTTATCATTTAAAAGAATCGTTTCCAAATACATTGGAGGCCATTATAACTGCTCCGGTGCTTCCGGGAACAGTGCAGCTTACACCTTCGGGGACATTGATTCTCCTGATGCGCGATTGCCAGACCACGGGTGGATATCCACGGGTTTTGCAACTCAGTGAAATGGCGATGCATATTTTAGCACAGAAATTTACCGGGCAAACAGTGTGCTTTAACCTGTTATAGTGCTAATTTAAAGAATAATTACCTATATTTTCAAAACAGAAAAATACATCTGATCTCCTAAATGTGACTTACTCCATTTCAATAAGTCCTGGTAACCATTTCTATCATTTGTAAAACCAGCATGTTACTTACTTTGATACATCAATACCTATTACATCTCTAACATTTTTCATATTTTTAAAAAATTAAATGATTCATGATATTTTGCAACTATTTCCTTTAATGAGCCATTTTGGCTAGGTATTCCAATTAGTTCAACAAAGCATCGTACAAGAGGTAGAGAGGACTATTACGTGTAACAGGTATTACCTAAAGACCGTTCGAGTTCTCCTCTCTTCTCTTGTTAAAACTAATAACATCAAAGTAAAGGAAACTGTTAAACACTATACTCCGTAATTAACTAATTCAAATTATCTGCAAAAACAAAAAGTACTTTAGGGAAATGGTAATGGCGTTAACACAGCAGCGAAACCTCCTCCTTTTGCAAGCAAAATTTCTTTTTTAAATGTAGCATCAACAATTAGTTTAGTATTTTTAAAATCAATCCCTATTCTATTGGCATTTTCCCCATCTTGGTAAAGAACCATTTGAAATTTTTTGTTTTTAGGTAAAAAAGAAAGGTTTAATTGCATTTTCCTTGATGTCCAATCGGTCATACCTCCTATATACCATTCATCTTTATGGCGTCTAGCCATTAATAATTTATCTGAAAGTTTAGCATCCAAAATAATTGTTTCATCCCAAACTGAAGGAACCTTTGAGAGGAATTCCATACATTCCTCTTCTTTGTAATAATTGGAAGGTGAGTCACATAACATTTGTAACGGACTTTCATAGCATATATACATGGCTAATTGATGACATCTTGTCCCTAAACTCATGGGGCGATTCCATGCAATTCCAAAGTTTTCCTGTTGTGCATTATGCATTGCACCTGGAGTATAATCCATGGGTCCTGCAACCATTCTAATAAAGGGTAATATTAAATTATGTTCAGGAGTAATATAACTGGCCCATTTATTATTTTCATTTCCTTTAACACCTTCGCGTGTTAATACATTGGGATATGTTCTTCTTAATCCCGCCGGCTTATATGACCCATGAAAATTAACTAACAATTTATGATCTGCACAGGCTTTAGCTACACGTTCATAATAGTTCACCATCCATTGGTCATCACGTTGCATAAAATCAATTTTTAGCCCTTTAACACCCCACTCTTCAAATATATCAAGGGCTTCATTCAGTTTTTGATCTAATGAACTCCAGGTAACCCATAGAATTATACCTACATTTTTCTTATGACCATAATTGATTAGCTCGGTGATATTAATATTTGGGTTAACATCCAAAACATCTCCAAGGTTATACCAACCCTCATCTAATATAATGTACTCTATACCATATTTTGAAGCAAAATCTATATAATATTTATAGGTTTCGGTATTAATTCCTGCTTTAAAATCTACACCATAAATATTGTTATAATTCCACCAATCCCAAGCTACTTTCCCCGGTTTTATCCAGTCGTGATTATCCAATCGTGAAGGTTCAGCTAATTGATAACTAAGTTGGTTGGTGATTAAATCACCATCTTCTTTTGATATCGCAATAAATCGCCATGGAAAAGTTCTAGTTCCTTTGGTCCTTGCAATATAATTAGCTGTTTTTTTTACACGAATACTTCTATCATCTTTCCATCGCTTGTTGTCAACCTCTTCATCTAAAGCTACTTTAGGGAAAACTGCTTCTAGTGTACTACCTTTTCCCCCGGTAAGCCACATACCAGGGTAATCTAATAAAGCCGATTCAGAAATAAGTAATTTAATTTTAGCTGTAGTAACTAACATAGGTAAGCTACAAAGATCATTTTTAGAAAGGCTGTCTAATTCTTTAAGCTCATATAATCTTTCGTTATGCGAATGAAACTCATTTTCATCAGGAAAATAAGTTACATAATTATTTGTAAAATTAAACTTCGCAATTTCTAACTGAACAGTTATTTCCTTTTTTAAATTAGTTTCAAACCTATAGGCAACACCATTATTATAAGCTCTAAAAATAACGCTATAATTCTCTTTAAATCTAAGAGTCAGCTCATTAAAAGAATCTCTAATCTTATTACTCTTTACTTTTAACTCAGGATAAAGAAACTGGCTAACAGTACTCGGTTTACTTTTAATTACTTTAGGGCTTTCTCCTAAAACCTTACCATTGACGATTAATGCTAATGTAGCATTATCTAAAATTAGCTCCTTGTCTATAATAAGTGAATAGGTAATTGTACCCTTAGTATTTATTTTAAGTTCAATTGAACCGTCGGGTGATTTTAGAATGAAATTCTTGGCGTTAGTAATGTTAAAAAATAATAACGCGATTATAAAAATGAAAACCTTATTTATAAAAAATTTCACAGCTATTTTCGGAATAATTTTAAACGTATTTTTTCTTTTGGATTCATAGATGAAATCCACACTTCAGGAGAGATTTTTGTGTTTTCCTTATCATATCCTAAAACGAAAATTTCAATTTTTTTATTAACATATGAATCTTTAAGTGGAATATAATAGGTATAATCGTGATCTCTTTTGGCATTGATATATTCCCAGGTATTCGAAGTATAGGAAACCGCTCTATCCGGTGCACCTACTAGTTTACCATCAACTTTAGCTGCTACATAAGCTCCTTCTATACCGTGCTTTCCGTTTAATGCTACACTCAAATAGCTACTATTAGCTAATTCATTAAGTATAAATGTTGTACTCCAGGCCTTTACTGGTTTCATATAATCTGCATGAGCAAACAAATTAGACGCTTTCCATTGACTGCGATCTAGTAATTTACCATTATAATAACCTTCCATTTCTACTATTTGTTGGGGCTGTACTTTAAATCGTAAATATCTAATGCTATCTTTAATAACAATATGGGCTTCCGGGTCTGCTAAATATGTAAGTTGTTTCCAATTTTTTAAATCTTTAGAAACTTCAACATAATTTCCTTCTCCTAATAATAACGGTTGTAAAGAAAAGTCATCAGGTATTTTTAATACTAACTCGTCTATAGCCGTAATTTCACCTAAATCTAATCGTAATGCTCCTCCTTTTACACTTTGATCTCTATTATACTTTTTTGATTGCCAAAAACCAGTTTTCAAATTGTTGTCAAATAAATTTTTATCCCAAATACCACGGTCCACAAATGTTTTTTGATTGAAAAAAGCATCTCTAGCTTTTTTTACTTGTGGAATTTTAGTTTCTCCGGAACGAAATAATGATCTAACTTCTAAAGCATTATTATCGGCTGCAAATACAGTAGCTTCATATAGTGCTTCAGCATCCTCGGGGACAGGAATTTCTACTAAATTTCCTAATTTTCTATGTGGATCTTGTAAAAGTTTTTTTCCTTTAAATCGGAGTTTTTGCAATCTTTTTAATGAAACTCCCTTAATTGTTTTATTATTAATGATTGCTTTACTATAGTTTTTATAATCAGCAATATTAAATTTGATTTTTTCTCCCGGATTACCAATAATATCTATTTCAACGGGTTGATCTTTTACATTTTTTACAACGTTGAATAAACTTCCGTTTATCAGTGGTTCATCATAAGGTATAGATGTTGCTATAAATAAAGCTGAACGAAAAGGTTCTATTGTAACTTTTACAGAATTATTATAGTCATGTATACCAAGATTTTTCTCATACGGATGATTTTGTATCAAAGTTACCTTACCATTGCCAGTCAACCCAATTTCGTCGCCCAGCTTTATGGTATAGATTGCGGGCGACCAACTTAAGTTTTTAAGAGTAATGACCCTGGTATTGCTATCCCCTCTGGATACAGCGTCTTTACCATAGTTACTATCAGGGAGTACCAAACCATTAATTAGAATATTTCTGTATTTTCTATGTAAATTATAGATTCTCGCAAGTTTAGGAAATTCATCATCTCTCAATAGCCAAGGGTTTCCATAGATTTGAGGAGATAAAATTAAACTTCTATTAAATGCTTGTAGTACAAGGTCATCATCCCAATAATCTAAACAAGAGGAGATACACACCCCATGATCTTCTGTTAATCTTTTCAAATCTGGTACTAAGCCTCTTGATAAAGCCGCAGCTCTATGATGCGGAGCTGTAGTATTATTGTTCATAAAAACATCAATATAGGTTTCTGCCCCACCCCAAAGAAAAGTAGTGGCATATGCCTGTGCACGTTCAAATCCTAAACGATGATTTAATAAAATTAAATCCGGACTATGAACCCTACATTGCTCCATCATATTTATAAAAGCATCTTCTTTTTCAGGTCTCAAAGGTCCGCAGACAGCATCAAACTTAAATAGGGCAAAGTCATAATCCCTACACAATTTTACCATTTGTTCGGTGCGCTCAGCCTCCTCCTCGGGCGTATTTCCAAATCCGTCAGGACCGCCCCAAATACCTAATCGAGTGCCCAATGTCTTTGCCTTAGTATATATTGGATCAAACCCATTTGGAAATTGTTTTTTAAATCTATCAGATTTTACACTTCCATAAAATCGTTTTCCATCTATAGCCCCTGCATCAAAGGCATAGATATCCAGTTGCATGCCATACTCATCTTGTAGCCATTTAAAAAAGTCAAGATTAATAAGAGCATGTTCTTCTGTGGCTCCCTCGTTGGTATTATTGATCCAACTAAAATATTGTGCTTTTGAAACCGTTTTTTCATCAGCCCCAGGAAACACTTTTTCTTGAGCGTAACTGGCTGAGAACATAAATACTACAATGAAACTAAGTTTAATGGTTTTATACATTTCTAACCAATATTTTATGATTTTCCATTATATCAATTTCAACTAAGATGTCTTCTTGTATCAAAGCTAGGTTTTTTTAAGTAGTTATAAAATCTTCCCTTTATCAAAAGGGTACTATGAGAGCAAAAAAGATTAAAATCTGCTATTAATCTTGAAAAGTGGCAGTTTACCCTTTTTTCAAGAGAAGATCTTATAAACTAACTTACCAACTATAACATACGCCTACCATCCGGGGTTTTGTGCTATATTCGAAATATCCACTTCTGCTTGAGGAATGGGCCACACATAGTGTTTGTTGGGGTCAAATATTCGTTCTCCCCATGATAAAGTAACATCTTGACCACTGTTATCCTTATATGCTAAACCTTTCGGAACACCTGGCATTACTTGTTCAGCGATTTTCCATCTTCTAATATCAAGCAAACGTTGTCCTTCAAAAGCAAGTTCAACCCGTCGCTCTCTACGAAGCACTAGACGCAATTGATCTTGCGAAAGCCCGCTGGAAATGGGAGGCATATTCACGTCTGGTCGTTGTCTTACCTGATTAATGGCATCGTAAACCGATTGATCGATACTTCCGGCCTCAATTTTTGCTTCGGCATAAACTAAAAGTAATTCGGCATAACGCATTAAAATAAGGTGTACACCTCCGTCCCAAAAATTAGACTCATCTATATCTTTATTGGACATGTACTTTAACCAATTATAACCAGTTGCAGTTTTATTCCATTGCCCTCCGGTTCCATCGGTAAGGTCATCCCCGGGAATAATTTCTTTTCCTTGATAAGTTGCTCCTGGGATGGTATTATATACTCCACCTCTCCAATCATGCCCTGGATAGAGAATTGAATACTTCAGCCTTGGATCTCGATTCTCATAGGGCTTATCAGGATCAAACAATGGAGAAGTGGTTATAGGCAAACCATCAATACATTCATAAGAGTCTACCATAGATTGTAGTGGACATGAACTACTCCAACCACCTACTGAATTTGGCCCATAATTTTTTGTAAAAAACTCACCCTGACCAACATCTTTCACAACTTGAATATCGAAGATCACTTCCTGATTTCCAATACCTTCATAGGTAAACATTTTTTCATAACTCGGATATAATTGATAGGCATTTAAATCCATCACCTCCTTAGCCGCTAAAGCGGCAGCCTCCCATTTTTCCTGATACAGTAATATTTTTGCCTTTAAAAAAAGAGCAGCTCCTCTGGTTACTCTCCCTTTATCTGAATCAGGGTAGGCGACAGGCAAATAGGAAATAACCTTATTAATTTCACCAACTAATGCATCTAGGATCGTGTTTTTATCAATACGTTTTGCCACGTCTGAGGGCTGAGTACCATTTCCCTGGACTTCATCCGGGGTAACGCTTGACGTGATAAAAGGAACATCTCCAAACAGATAAACTAAATCAAAGTAGAAATACGCTCTTAAAAAAGTAGTTTCGGCTAATAACCTGTTTTTATAATCCTCATCTATATCTTCAATTCCCTGAACCCCCTCAAAAATCCGATTGGCTCTTTGAATTCCTTTATAACGCTGACGCCATCGATATTCCACATAGCCATCATTGGCAGTTGCAGTACCATCAGCCAACTGATATCCCTGGTTCCAGGAATGGTGATCCAGTGCATTATCGGTCAATATCTCAATTCGCAACATGTCGGTTCCACTACCATATGAACGGAACCAAGAATTGAACCCTATTTCATCGTATACAGCATTCACGGCAACCTCCAGATCTTTTGCCTGTTTAAAAAATGAAGCCGTTGACACTTCTCCTTTTGGTACTCTGTCTAAAAAATCATCGCTACATCCCGATATGGCGATCAAAAGGATACCGGAACATACTATGGCTATTTTTTTCATTATTTCTGTTTTTGTTATCATCACTAAGATTAAAAGTTAAATTGAACCCCCACCGTATAGGTCGATACTGGCGGATAATAGTTCGGTCTTCCGGAATAGGTTTCAGGATCCAACCCAGATTCCACATCGGTAATTGTGAATAGATTAGTTGCCCCAAAGTAGATTCGTAGCTGGTTAAGTCGTAATTTTTCCAATATTTCTTCTGGGAAAGAATATCCAAGTTGTATGTTCTTTAAGCGCAAATACGAAGCGTCCCGGATCCAAAAATCATTATATAAAAAATTGTTTTTATTAGAAGCTGCTTCCAGTCTAGGGAAGCTTGCATCCGGATTATCAGGCGTCCACCGATCTAAAACTCTGGTGGTGGTAAATATCTCAAATGCCGGACCTTCATTCGGCGCACCGTAAAAATAATTGTCAACTTTGGCGGCTCCCTGAAAAAATAGATTCAGATCAAAATTTTTATAATCTGCGTTCAAATTGAAACTATACGTATATTTAGGTATAGGATTTCCAATTACGGTTCGATCATCATCATTGATTATTCCGTCATTATTGATATCGATCATTTTAATATCCCCTGGTTTTAAGCTGGAATGATTGGGTTGTTCAGCATGATTGTCAATTTCCTCCTGGGATTGAAACAGACCTTCTGTTTTATACCCAAAAAAAGCATTAATAGGCTCACCTTCTTTTAAAATAGTCCACCCGTTAATGGAGGGTTCGTTACCTCCAAAATCGGTGATTTTGTTATCAATCATGGTAATGTTAAAACCCATGCCGTATTTAAATTGATGATCATTATTTCTATAATTTGCAGCGAGTTCCCAACCTTTATTTTGGACACTTCCTCTGTTTATTTCTGAAGGCTCAAGCCCCACTAGAAAGGAAATAGGCAGGATCAGTAACATATCTTTGGTATCTTTTTTAAACCAATCTAATGTTACATTGAGTTTACTTTGAAACAAAGCAGCATCTAAACCAACATTTGTCATTTCGGTAGTTTCCCAGGTAATATCTTCATTGGCATAGAAACGTTGTGAATAACCATCTACTTCGTTATCGTTGAAACTATAAGGATATTGGGACACTACTGATGAAGTGAAACGATATAATCCTATATTCTGATTTCCCAATTGCCCCCATGAACCTCTAAGCTTCAAATTATTTAAAAAGGTCATCGGTTCCATAAAACTCTCTTCTGAAATCCTCCATCCTATGGAAAATGAAGGGAATACCCCCCATTTATTACCCTTTCCAAATCGGGATGATCCATCGTACCGTATATTCCCTTCCAGTAAATATTTTCCATCATATACATAATTTATTCTACCGAGATATGACATCAGGGCCCAATCCTGTGCAAAGCCACTATTTTCCTTAGATTCAACATCCCCTAGATTTAATTCAGGATTTTCTTGTGTAAAGATATTTTGCCTACTGGCAAATAAGCTATATCTTTTATTTTCTATAATGTCAATTCCTCCCAATAGCTTAATTTCATGTTCTGCAAAGGATTTGGAATAACTGAGGATACTTTTTAAATTCCACTGACCTTCTTCCCATCGCTCTTCTTGAAGTTCGTTGGGATTCCATGTGTAAATGACCGAAGATAGATCATCGGGATCTCTAAACTGATAAGCCGCCCTAAATCGTTTCCAACGTGTATTCCATTCTATATATGAATAATCTGTTTTTAACTGAAGCCCCTGGGCCAAATCCAGATCCAATCCCAAATTCAGACTGAATTCATCTGTATTTCTGGTATTGATCCCGCTTACTTCTAAGGCAGCTAAGGCATTGGTGTTGTCCTTATTTAACCCGTAAGCTCCATTTGGGTATTTTAAAACGGTTACTGGAGAGGTCCCGACCATAGCTCCAATAGCTTCATTATAACGATTTGGCCTATTTGCTTTTCTACGGTTGTAATAGAGATTAGACCGAAATCTTATCCCATCTTTTAACTGAAGATCTGCATTTAACCTGGCACCTATTTTAGTACTTCCTGTATTGGTGAGCATCCCGTCCTGATCCAGATAATTTACTGACAGTGCCAACCTGGTTTTATCGTTCCCTCCCCTAACACTGAAAGAGTGATTTTGAACAAAACCGTCCTTAAACAACTCTTCGAATAAATTTACATATGGATAATTGATAGGGTCATTCCCTGCAACCGTATTATTAATGTATTCCTGAGAATATTTCGGAGCCTGGCCGGCATTCACTAAAGCTTCATTAACAAGGCTCAAATAATCCTTGGCTTCTACCAGCTCAGGTAGCGTTGCCGGGGTTTGAAAACCAATATAACCGTGATAGTCAAGGTGATAATCTCCACTATCACCTCGTTTCGTAGTAATAAGTACTACCCCGTTAGCAGCCCGGGATCCATAAATGGAAGAAGAAGCCGCATCTTTCAAAACCGATACAGTTGAAATGTCATTAGGATTGATCTGACTAAGGGTTGATTCAATCCCATCGATAAGAATAAGCGGGTTTGTACCAGCGCTAATGGATCCCACTCCTCTTATGTTAAAATTCAAAGCTTCGTCTCCTGGATTACCGCCACGATCAATAATAGTCAGTCCAGGGATGGCTCCCTGAAGTGCCTGACGAGCATCAGACATGGGTTTACTGGTTAATTCTTCACCGTCAATAGAAGTAACAGCCCCTGTTAAATTTACTTTTTTTTGCACTCCGTACCCTACTACCACTACTTCCTGTAATTTTTCAATATCTTCCTGTAAGGTGATATTAATGGTGGTTTGGTTTCCCACAATTACTTCCTGTTTTAAAAATCCCAAATATTGAAACACTAGAATGTCTTCAGATCCTGACACCGTTATGGAATAATTTCCATCGAGATCGGTTTGAGTCCCTTTAGCCGTATTTCCTTTAATAGTAATTGTTGCTCCTGGAAGAGGGCCATTACTATCATAGACAACACCTGTTATAGTTTTATTTTGAGCGTTTGCAAAATTTAAAAAACAAAGTGTGAAAAAAAGAACCACAACAGATAATGTATTGCCATGAATTTTAATGTCTTTTTTTTGTTTTAGAGGTTTCTTCATAATCCATTTAGTTTAGTTAATTAGAACTTTGGTTAATGGTTATTTTTAACAATTATTTGATCCTTTGGTAAAACTCTCAAGCATATTGAGTTGACTAAACTAAATATTATATTTCAAAAATACCGACTAGTCCCTACCAGTTTTTATACTCAAAAAATAATAATACATTTGTAATATGAGTGTTATTGAAATAAAAGAAAATATAGGATTACCGAAATACAAACAGATAATTAAATCTATTGAAGGAGCAATCCTAAATGGGGTGTATAAACAGGGAGATAAATTACCCTCTGTGAATAGTGTAAGAAATAGATTTTCATTATCTAGAGATACCGTTTTGTTAGCATATAATGATTTGAAATTGCGTGGTATAATTCAGTCTTACCCGGGTAAAGGATATTATGTAAAGACGGAAAACATAAGTACAACTCAAAAAATTTTTTTACTTTTTGATGAGTTAAATGCGTTTAAGGAGGATTTATACAATTCTTTCTTAGAAAATCTCGTGGAAGGAGTTGAGGTAGACATTTTTTTTCATCATTTTAATTATAACCTGTTTGATAAGTTAATTCATGATAATTTAGGGATATATAATACCTACATTATTATGCCAGCCAACCTAAAAAATACGAATCGCATTATTGGAAATTTATCATCACACAGGGTTTATATTTTAGATCAAACTCATAAGGAATTATCTAAATATTCAGGAATATTTCAAAATTTTGAGAAGGATATAGTCGCTGGGCTAGAAGAGGCCAGACCGCTGTTAGAAAAGTATAAGAAGATGAAGTTCATTGTCAACGAAGTAAAGGAACCTGAAGGTTTATATACGGGGTTTAAACAGTTTGTTTCAAAAACTAACTTCGATGGAGAAATTATTAAATCAATTGAAAACATCAAGTTACAGGAAGGTGACGTTTATTTAATTCCTGATGATCGAAACCTTATTAGAATAATTAAAAAAATTAAAGAACAAAAAATGATACTTGCAAAAAATGTCGGTATCATTTCCTATAATGACACATTATTAAAAGAGATTGTTGAAGGAGGTATTACTACCATATCTACTGATTTTAATTATATGGGAAAGCGGCTCGCTGAAATGGTTTTAGAAAAACAAAGTGTTAAAATAGAAAACCCGAATCGACTAATTTTAAGAAATTCCTTATAATTCATATGAGTAATGTTAAAGATGATATTAAGGAATTAATCAAGCTGAGTACAAATGACAAATCTTCATCTGCCGAAATTTCCTTAAACCTAGGGGGAGGTCTGCGGAAATTAATCTTGAATAATGAATTAATCGTAAATGATTTACCTGATGTTCAATATACAAATTCTTTTGCTTCTGCAATTCTTTTCCCGTTCGTAAACAGAATTAAAAATGGTGAATATACTTACAAAGACAAAAGTTATTATCTAGATAGGAATGATGGAAAAAATGCACTTCATGGTCTTGTTTATGATAAAGAATTCAGGCATATTGAATCTGAAAAGACAAAAAACTATGATTCAGTTACTATAAAATATGATCAAAGCGAACATGATATTGGTTTTCCATTTAAGTACTCTATATATCTGACTTATAAATTAACTGCCAAAAGTCTGTTTCTAGAAGTTTTAATTAAAAATAAGGATTGTATCTCTTTTCCATTCAACATTGGCTGGCATCCATATTTTTATACGAACGATTTGTATAATAGTCATATTCAATTTAAAAGCGATGAAAAATTCTTGTTAGATAAAAATAAGATTCCCATAAAAAGAAAAAGAATTAACCCTATAAAAAAAATTCGGTTGGAGGATAAGGACTTTGATGATTGCTTTGTCCTACATGATAGCAAAATAGTTTTTGAAACACCGACTTATAAAGCTGAAATACGATCCAGTTCAAAAGAAAATTACTTGCAATTATATACACCACGTAGTAGAAAGTTTATCGCTATTGAACTATTAACCTCCCCAGCTAATAGTTTCAACAATAAAATTGGGTTACAAATTCTTAATCCTTCTGAAATATATACTATTAGTTGGAAAATTGAATTGGAAAATGAATAACCATATATAGTTAAATATCTAATGACATGCAAATAATTACCTTTTTAGCTTTTACTTCAATTGTTGCCATTATCTCATACCTAAAGAGCAATAAAACAAATGAAAACACTTCTGATGGTTATTTTCTAGGCGGTAGAAGTTTAACAGGCGTTGTCATTGCTGGTTCATTACTTTTAACTAATCTATCGACGGAACAGATAGTTGGACTCAATGGAGCTTCTTTTAAAGACGGAATATTAGTAATGGCTTGGGAAACCTTAGCCGCAATTGCTATGGTTATAACCGCAATTTTTTTACTTCCTAAGTATTTAAAAAGCGGCCTTACGACAATTCCTCAGTTTATTGAAGATCGTTATGATAAAACGACTAAAACCATTACCTCGGCTTTGTTTTTAAGTGGTTACGCCATTGTATTATTGCCAATAGTTCTCTACTCAGGTGCATTAGCTATAAGTAATATGTTTCATATTCCGGAAATGCTGGGGGTTACAAAAAATGTTGCTTTATGGATTACTGTATGGTCAATTGGAATAATTGGTTCTATTTATGCCATTTTTGGGGGGTTAAAAGCTGTAGCTATTTCTGATACTATTAATGCTATAGGATTACTAATTGGTGGAATGCTTATTCCTGTTTTTGGGTTGATAGCTGTGGGTGATGGAAGTATTCTTGAAGGAATTTCTACTTTGGTGGTAGAAAATCCGGAAAAGTTCAAATCTTTAGGAGGTCCAAAATCGTCTATTCCTGTTGAAACCATTTTTACCGGAATGATGTTGGTACAATTATTTTATTGGGGAACTAATCAGGCTATTATACAAAGGGCACTGGGAGCAAAGAATTTAAAGGAAGGACAAAAAGGGTTACTTCTGGCATCATTTATTAAAATATTAGGCCCCTTGATTGTTGTATTACCCGGTATTATCGCTTATCATCTATTTAATGGTCAATTAGATAATCCTGATGAAGCATATCCAATGTTGGTCTCCAAAGTATTGCCAACAGCATGGGTAGGTTTTTTTGCTGCCGTTTTATTTGGAGCTATTTTGAGTTCATTTAATTCTGCCTTAAATAGCTCGGTAACCCTCTTTGGTATTGATATTTACAAATCTCATTTTAATAAAGAAGCAAACGAAAAACAAGTAGTAAAAGCAGGTAAAAATTTTGGTGTTGTTTTAGCAATTATTTCCATGTGTATTGCTCCGTTACTAGTTTATGCTTCCGAAGGGCTATTTGGATATCTACAAGAAGCTAATGGTATTTATAGCATACCAATTTTAACTATTATCGTAGTTGGTTATTTAACCAAACATACCCCTGCTATAGCTGCTAAAGTAGGTATTATCTCAGGCTCGGTTTTATATATTATAAGTCAATTCATTATCAAACCATATGTAGTTGGTGAAGAACACTACCCACATTTTTTGCATGTTATGGCCATCCTGTTTATCCTAAATGTTCTCATTATGCTTTTAATAAGGCAATTTTATCCTCGTAAGAAAGCATATCATTTGAAATATACTAAACAAGTAGATATTACTCCCTGGGGAAAAGTGAATGCTCTAGGTATAGCTATTTGTTTAACAGTATTATTAATCTATATATATTTTAAATAAATGTCAGCATCTTTTTTAGAAGAAAAAGTTAGGTCAATCTTTAATAAAAAATTTCAGTCGAAACCTATCATGTGTTTTTCACCAGGAAGAATTAATCTTATAGGTGAACATACTGATTATAATGATGGATTTGCATTTCCTGCGGCGATTGATTTAGGCATTGTTAGTGGTATACAAAAAAGTAAATTGGAAAAATGTGTTGTTTTTTCTATTGATACAGATGAGGTTATGGAGTTTTCTTTAAACGATATAAAGCCTATTGAAAACGGAGAGTGGAAAAATTATGTTTTAGGTGTTATTGCGGAAATACTAAAAACTCATAAAATTTGTGAGAATTTTAATTTAGCTTTTTCTGGAAATATTCCATTAGGAGCTGGATTATCTTCTTCGGCAGCATTAGAGAATAATATTGTATTTAGTATAAATGAGCTTTTTAATCTCGGCTTGACTAAAGAAAAGATGATTTTTATATCTCGAAACGCAGAACATAACTTTTTAGATGTTAGATGTGGAATTATGGATCAATATGCAAGTATGTTTGGTAAAACCAATTCTGCTATCTTACTCGACTGTAGAGATTTAAATGCAACCTTTTATAATATTAATTTAGGTGATTATCAATTTGTACTCATAAATTCAAACATAAAACATCAATTAGTTGAAAGTGAATACAATGAAAGGCGTATGATATGTGAAAATGTAGCATCAATGCTAAAAGTAAACACTTTAAGAGATGTTACCTATGAAAAACTATCAACAATAAAAGAACAATTAGCATATGGTGATTATCAAAAAGTACTTTTTATTATTCAAGAAAACGAAAGGGTAATTAAAGCATCACAGGCTATAAAAGAAAAAAATTATAGCTTGTTGGGTGAATTGCTTTATGCTTCCCATGATGGATTACAGAATCAGTACAATGTTAGTTGCAAAGAACTGGACTTTTTAGTTGAATTGGCTAAGAAAAACCAAAATATACTTGGCGCCAGAATGATGGGAGGTGGTTTTGGAGGATGTACAATTAATTTAGTTAGGAAGCATAAGGCACATGATTTTATTAATGAAGTAACGAAGCAATACTATTTGAAATTTAAAATAAACCCAGACATATATTATGTTAAATTAAGCGATGGAGTAAGAATATTAGATTATGAATAAAATAATTGTTACCGGGGGCTGTGGTTATATAGGGTCGCATACTGTAATAACCTTATTAGAACATGATTTTGATGTCGTTATTTTGGACGATTTATCAAATTCTAATAATTCTATTATTGATAGAATAGAAAGAATAACTGGTATCAGACCTACTTTCATAAAGGTAGATTTAAAAGATTTTAACACAACTAAAAAAAATTTTCAAGAACATAGAGATGCCATTGCCGTTATTCATTTTGCTGCATATAAAGCTGTAGCTGAATCTGTTGAAAAACCATTACTGTATTATGAAAATAACCTAATTGGAGCAATTAATACACTAAAACTAATGGAAGAATATAAAATTGATAGGTTTATTTTTTCATCTTCCGCTACCGTTTATGGCGAACCTGACTGCTTACCAATAACGGAAAAATTTGAAACCAAAAGACCTTACTCTCCATATGGAAATACAAAGAAGGTTACCGAAGAAATCATAGAAGATGTTGTGAAATCGAATGTAAATTTTTCGGCTATTTCTTTAAGGTATTTTAATCCCATTGGAGCACATGGTTCGGGGATCATAGGTGAACTTCCTAATGGCACGCCAAACAATCTAATGCCATATATAACTCAAACAGCTATCGGCAAAAGAAAAAAATTATTCATCTATGGCAATAACTATTCTACGGTCGATGGTACAGCAATAAGAGATTATATTCATGTTGAAGATTTAGCTAACGCTCATGTAAAAGCTATACAACGTTTAATTTTTGAAGAACAAGATGCCCCATATGAAGTTTTTAATCTTGGATCTGGAAAAGGGCACTCTGTTTTAGAAGTTGTAAAAACTTTTATAGAAACCAGCGGTATACCTGTTAAATATGAAGTTGTTGAGAGACGCCCTGGAGATGTTCCAGAGCTTTATGCATCTTCTGATTTAGCTCGAGAAAAGTTAAAATGGGTGGCAAAGAGAAATTTAAAAAACATGATAGTATCTTCTTGGAAATGGGAACAAAATTTTTACCTGGAAAAGGAATAATGAAATGAAAAGTAAAATAACCTTACGTGAATTGGCCCGTGTCTTAAATGTATCACCTTCTACTGTTTCAAAATCACTTTCTGATAGCCACGAGATTAGTGTTGCGACTAGGAAACGTGTAAAGGAGGTTGCTACAACATTGTCCTACAAACCAAATTATTTTGCTTCTAATTTACGTAAAGGAACACCAAAAGTGATCGGGGTTATTTTGCCAACAATTCTAAACCCTTACTACGCAAAGTTATTAACGGAAATTGAAGTTGTGCTAAGAGAAAATGGCTATAAGATGTTGACCATGTTTTCCAATCATTCAAAAGACAAAGAACTACAATGTATGACGCAATTAGATGATGGATCAGTGGAAGGCATGGTTATTTGTGAAGCAAAGAACACTCAATTGTATAAAAGTAAACATCATCCAACGGAATGGAACATTAGAAAAACCCCTAAAGTTTATATAGACAGAGTAGATGACTCTCTCAAAAAAGATCCTTTAGCCTTTGAACAAAATGTGCGGGATTTATGTAGACAAGTTATAACAGAATTACTTCAAAAAATATCGACAGGGTTTCAGAAGACCAATAGAATTGAATAGGTGAAATCAGAAAATTAAATTTAAGAAATAGATGAAATCATTTTTAGAGTATACTCATATTAGAAGAAATATTCTAACAGGTGCACAGGTTCTGGTTTCGCCACACCGCACGCAGCGACCTTGGCAGGGAAATCAGGAAAAAAAAGCATTGGTTAAAAAGATTGCTTATGACCCTGAGTGCTATCTCTGCCCAGGTAATAAAAGAGCAAGCAGAAATATTAACCCTGATTATACAAGTACGTTTACGTTTATTAACGATTTTTCTGCATTAGTTCCAGCAGTTCGGAATGAAAGAATTAAGGACCAATTATTTGAAGCCCATTCGGAAAGAGGCATTTGCAAAGTTATCTGTTTTTCACCTGACCACTCAATAACTTTATCCCAAATGGGTATTGTTCAAATTGAGAAAGTGATAGAAGCCTGGCAGAAAGAATTCAGAGAACTTTCAGCTTACGATTTTATTAAGAATGTTCAGATTTTTGAGAATAAGGGAGCAATGATGGGTTGCAGCAACCCTCATCCTCATGGCCAAATTTGGGCACAAGAAACCATTCCCCAAGAGATTGAGATAAAAACGAAAAGATTTGCTCATCATAGGGAAGCATCAGGTAAGTCATTGTTAGAAGATTACTTGGCACAGGAACTTAAAGCAAATCAAAGAGTCATTAACGAAAATGAGCATTTTGTAACTTTAGTACCTTTTTGGGCTGTATGGCCGTATGAAACAATGATCATTCCGAAACGAGCGATGAAACATATTACTGAAATTAATAAGGATGAGAGAGAAAGTTTTGCTAAATCCATTAAACTTATTACAAGTATATATGACAAAGTTTTTAATATCTCTTTTCCATATTCGGGAGGTATTCATCAAGCACCAGTAGATAATAATGAAAATAAAGGCTGGCATTGGCATATGAGTTTTTATCCTCCTTTACTTCGTAGCGCAACCGTAAAAAAATTTATGGTTGGTTATGAAATGTTTGGCATGCCCCAAAGAGATATAACTCCGGAATTTGCGGCCAAAACCCTATCTAAGCTTATTTAAATGAAATGTAGGGCTATCTCATAAAGTGCATAAATAAAAATTAGCGGGGCATGCCCCGCTAATTTTTTGCCTAATTTTAAATATTTACAAATTATGAAGAAAGAAGAATTATTCAATGATCATTTTCTAAAGCAGTTCAAGACCGGAGACGAACTCAACGGTTTTCTCAAAGAATTCACCTCCGATATGAAAGGTATCTAAAATGCCCCTAAAGAGAAGGCCACCAAGGTCACTTTAGAGGACTTCGCCAAAAAATGGCAGGACAAAGTATTCGTATGTTATAAGGAGCTGGAGAGAGAACTGGGACGAGCTTACCACGTTCAACGAGTTCTCTGTGTAGATATGCAAGATCATCTATACCACCAACCTTATCGAGAACTTGAATGGGAAAATTAAAAAGTACCCCAAGAACAAGCAATTATTTCCAACCGATGATGCGGTGATTAAATCCGTATATTTGCTCACAAGAGAGGCCACCAAAAAATGGTCAGACTTTAAGTAAAAGCCAAGCCCCTGCTATTTGTAACTTACACACTTATTGGGATAGTGTGTAGTCTAGTTCTCTAAAATTAATCAATATTTTCTTTTTTACTTTAAACCACTTTATTTTTTGTTAATATAACTTGCTCAGCATCCTATATGTGATCGATCTAAAATGATGGTCACCAGCATCAGTATGATTATAAGTCATAATAAACTCAGTCCACTTGCTAACCGATATGATTCTGCCTTGAGCAGATCACCCACATTGTTCTGTGATCCAAGCCAATCTACTTCTTTTGTGAGCTTGGTTATGATTTGTTTTTCTCATTATGCTACAACTCCTATCTCATAGGGTGTTTCTGTCTTTATTACTGCCAGAGTTCTGCTTAATAATTTCCTGGCCACCTTTACTATGATACTCTTGACATTTTTCCCCTGATGTTTCCGATAGTATTGCTGCATCACAGGGTCAGTTCTAATAACCTGCAAGGAAGCCTCAATAAAAGTAACTACGAATCAATCTATACGGACGCATACTTACTCCCGTATGACGTAAGGTATCGCCACTTTGGTATATTCCCGGAGATAAACTTACATAACCCGCCAGATGTTTGATATTGTTAAACCTACGTAAATCTCCAAGTTTACTGAGTATCCCACTGGCTACTATAGAGCCTATACCAGGAATGCTACGTAATAACATATAATCCTTCTTGTAATACTGCTTTGTATACTTACGCAAAAGCGTGGAAACATCCTTAAACTCCTTATCGATAAATCGAAAACTGCGCATTCGGCTCTTTAAAACAGCATTACCAGCCTCGTAATCAAAAACAAGCTTATCCAAAGAACGCCAACCATAACTTATAAAACAACGATGGGAACTATATCCACAACAACCAGCCTCATAAGCTGTGCTAACCTGATAGTTTGGATAATAATTCATAACATACGCATATAACTGTTTAGGAGCTGGTGACATGGAAAAGGTCTTACCAATGGAAAGATCCGTTGCACAATGAATCTTCCAACTTCGCTTGTGAATATCAATTCCAATGTATAACTTAGGTGAGGCAGTTTGTTGTGATTTCATATCTTTTGATTTTGCTCAATCGTAAAGATACTCGACAAGCTGCTTTTACATAGATGCTATAACAGTCATGTCGGCTAAACGCCGCCACGCTGTTATGAGCAATAATAATTAACCAAAATGAGGAAAGTTCTACTAGTTATATTTATTGTAATGGTAATACTCTTGTTACCATTAATTTTTAAAAAAAAAGGTAATCGCTTCGTTGTTGGTCCAAAACTCAATGAGGTAGTTTATAGTGATATAAGTTTTACTAACAAGTACGATAGAATCGGATTAGGTGGAATGTTTTTTACTCCTGAAAGCATAAAATCTTTTCCCGTAGCTGTGATAATTCAAGGTTCGGGCACAAGTAGTAGGAACAATTCTTGGTATTTGTCCATTGCAAAATACTTACAAGATAATGGAATTGGAGTTTTGCTTCCTGATAAAAGAGGTAGTGAGAAATCTGAAGGAAGCTGGATAGGAGTTAACCTAGAAACATTGGCTACGGATACGGAGAGTGCTATTGATTTTATAAGGAAGGAAAGTAAAATAAACTATTCAGAAATAGGAATTATTGGAATGAGTCAAGGAGGTTGGATTGCTCCTATTGTGGCATCAAAAGAACAAAATTTATCCTTTTTAATCAATATCTCTGGAGCTACCACATCAACTGATGAACAATTGCAATATGAAGAGTATAATAATATAGCTCCGTATACCTATAATATCATTGCAAAGATGATTTCTCCAATAACTACCAGCAATTTGAAAAAAAGAGAATCAATTGCTCCTCTTATGGGTTTTGATCCTATGCCTTATTGGAAAAAAACAAGTATCCCTGTATTTATTGCATATGGTGAAGATGACAAAAATTGCCCAGTTGATAAAAGTATTGAAAGGGTAAACCATGAGGATTTGAATCATTATATAACGAAAATCTATCCAAAGGGTGGACATGGCATTCTGGATGTACAAACTGATGAAGTAAGTATTGATTTTTTAGAGGATATGAAAAAATTTATTCTTGAAAAAAATATTAATTGATGTTAAAAACGATAAGTAAAACATATAAACCCGTAACTAACGGTTATACGTATTCCAAGGTAAAAAACAAATCCTTTTTAATAATTTGTTGCGGCTATATTTACAAAGGGAGTTCCTCTTTTGATAACGGCAAAACTACGTGCCAGTATTTTGTTTCTTATATTGTTTAAAGCGATCATTTTATGTTTTCCTTCCTTTAATTTTCGATGGTAATAGTTTTTTAGTTCCGTGTCGCTTTGAATGGCCGATACAGCAGCCATACTCAATAGGGTTTTCATTTTTCTATCTCCAAGATAGTGACATTGTTTGCGTCGTTTAACCGAACTTCCAGAGCTGTGTTCAAAAGGAGCTATCCCACAATAACTTGAAAATGAGCGCCAGTTGGTAAATGTCATGAAATTTGAAGTATGATAAAGCAATTGACAACTTAAAATCAATCCTACCCCTTTTACAGATCTCAATAACTGATAGTTCTTTCTTAATTTACCATCAGTATCTAATAAATCTTTCATCTGTTTCTCTAAAGCCACCACCTGTTTGTCGATGTGTTTAATTCCGTGTTGGAGAACCTTACAGCATAGATCTGTAGAAGGGCTGGACAAGAGATGTTTTTGTTCCTTTAATGTCAATTTAAGTCCACTACGGTCTCTTACCAATTGATCTCTTAACGCTAATAAACGACCAAGCTCCTGATAAGCCTTTGGTTTAATTGTACTAGGTGTTAACTCTTCTCTGTAAATCCATCCAAATCGAGCAATCATATAAGAGTCTAACTTATCTGTTTTCTCTCTTGTCAAACCAGTACTGCGCTTTATACGAAGAGGGCTTTCTTCTACATATAAGACTTTTTGAGAACTTAAATAAACAGACAACTTTAAAGAATAATTGCCTGTATTTTCAAAACAGAAAAAATACACCTGGTCATCTAAATGTGTATTAGCCCACTTCAATAAACCCTTATAACCACTCTTGTCATTTGTAAAAACAGCATGTTGCTTGCTTTGAAATATCGTAGCATCTAAGGTGTTCTTTGATACATCAATGCCTATTACATCTCTAACATTTTTCATATTTTTAAAAAATTAATGATTCATGATGTTTTGTAACTATTTCCTTTAATGAGCCATTTTGGCTAGGTATTCCAATTAGTTCAACAAAGCATCGTACAAGAGGTAGAGAGGACTATTACGTGTAATAGGTAGTACCTAAAGACCGTTCGAGTTCTCCTCTCTTCTCTTGTTAAATCTAATAACATCAAAGTAAAGAAACCGTTACCCAACATTTAAAGCAACCGAAATTGGGATTTAAAATTGGACTTACATTATTTATGATTTTCGGATTTTTCTTTTTTAGAAAAGTCGGATCAATTCTAACTGGAAGATTAAAAGACTTTCACGTCAGAAACAAAACAGGATTGGTTGAAAAGGCACCAATTATTTTTAAAATTTTCACAATATTTTTTAACATAGCATCAATAATATGTCTAATCTACATAGTTATGATTTGGACTGGGTTTGTAACTATACCGAATGAATAATGTTCTGGAAAAAGAAGAAAAATAAGCCAACGGAATTTAAATGCTCTGAATGTGGACAAGTCCATTCGGATTGGCCAGCTTTGGCTTTTAAATCGCCAGCAAATTATGATTTCCTTTCTGACCAAGAAAAGTCCGAACTTGGGACATTGGACTCTGACTTTTGCGAAATTCATTACGAAGACCAAATCGACCGATTTATAAGAGTAACTCTGACTCAAAAAGTGATTGATACTTGCGAAAACTTGGATTACGGACTTTGGGTTTCGTTAAGCGAGAAAAGCTATTCAGATTATAAAGCAAATTTTGACAAAGAAAACCACGAAACTGGGTATTTTGGTTGGCTTTGTAGCAATATTCCTGAATACAGCGACATTATGTCAATTCCTTGTGATGTAATGACCAAAAAAGGAAATAGTAGACCTGAAATTTTTCCTCATAAAGATTTTGAACATCCATTCGTTAAAGATTACTACGATGGAATCACAAAAGCAGAAGCGGAAAAAGAATAAATGAAATGATAAAAAACGTTGGGTAACAAAGAACTGAGTTAAAAAACAAGTTCTTTTAAGCTAATCTTGATACATAATCCTCATCATAGGACAAACCTGATTTTGCGATGGCAAATGTTTGTTTTAAGAGTTTATTGGCTACGGCGATCAATGCAAGTTTCTTGCTCTTTCCCTTATTGGTTATCCGCCCATAGATCTCCCTACATGCCTTGTTGTGCCTGCAGGCCGAAAAAGCGCATATGAACAAAAGGTTCCGCAATTTCCGGCTCCCCACCTTACTTATCCGGCTCTTACCGCGGACACTACTGCCCGAACGACATATGGTCGGGGTTATACCGGCATAGGAACATAGTTGTTTCGGGTTCTCGAACTTCGTGAACCCATTTGTCAATATGATCAACAATACGGCTGTCCTCTCACCCATACCCGGTATGCTCTTCAGGTGTGTGAGCTGTGCCTGTTGCGATTCCTTTACCAAAGTCGACAAACGTGATTCCAAACAGGCAATCTCCCTGTCCAGGTTCTTCCGTGAGCGTTCCAAGGAACGATATACGGACATGGAAGGTTTTCCCAGTACCTTTTCCCCATGTAACTTGTTCTTGATCTGGGTGCGCTGTTTTATATAAACATCCAATAAGGCAAGTAGCTGAAGGCTTTCCGCTTGATCCTTGTCCTTGCCATCGTACAAAGGAACCTCGTTCACCTTGGCGTATTCACATATGGCCCTGGCATCACTCCTATCCGTCTTGACCTTGGAGAGCTTCATCTGTACAAACCGCTTGACTGACAATGGGTTGACAACTGATACGAAAATACCTTTCCCATATAGAAATTGGGCCAGCAGATAGTGGTAGTAACCAGTAGCCTCCATCACGACCAAGGTATCATCACCTAGTTGTTCCGAATATAGTCCGAAACCTTTCAAGGTATTCGGGTATTGGACATGTACTCCTTCACAATCGACTATATCAAAGTCATCCTTGCTTACATCGACTCCATGTATTTGCGTATATTTATGCATAAGAACTTTTTTTTTGAAAGGACATTCTACCTAGGCTTCAACAACTTGAAATCGAGATCAAAGGTCTCACAGAACTGAACGAAATCTTAAGTAGAAAAGAGAGGGGATCATCAATGTTGACGGAATCTCAAGTTCCAATGGCTATATATATTGACCTTGATTCTCTCTTCTCTTGTTAAATCTAATAACATCAAAGTAAAGAAAACCGTTAGGTGCAATTAAAACAATGAAACAATTAAGTTTTATAATATCAATTTCAATTTTTCTTTGGTCTTGTTCTGAGAATAAAACCAAGGATAAAACTTTAAGTACCCAAAAAGCTGAACAAAATGTAAGTGAAATTATTACTGACTCAGTGGAATTAGTTAATGAAGTAGAATCTGAAAAAAATAATTCAGCAAATGAAAAGTTAATTACTAATGCTCCCTGTGTTGAACTTCAAGATTTTGTGAAGGATATTGAAAGTTTAAAATGGGTTTCTGATACAGTTCGCTTAAATAAAGTGGGGATCTATGGAGAGCTCAATAGACAAAGAATAGAATATTTCAATGATAGACCTTTTTACTCAATAAGCTTTGAAAGCAGTCGATTGAATAAAGCTTACAGTGCGGAAATCTATAAAAGTCATTTTGACTCGTTAGACTTTGAATTATTCAAAAATGTTAAAAACATTTGGGGATATTTCTACCGAGATAAAGAAGCAACAGATTGGGTTTCAGACGGAGTAATTGAACAATGGGAATTTGAATCCGAGGAACAAGCAGAAAAAGCATTAAAACAAATTCTACAACCTGGGTTTATTGTTTATTTCAATACAAATCCATATTTCTGTCGGATTAGAAATAAATTGATAATTTTTCAATCAAGAGCAATGGCATTTAGCTATGACCAAAAACCCATATTCGAAAAATTTGTAAAAGAAAAAGCACCTAACACGGTGTATAAGTAATAGCACCCTTCGGGATGCTACTACTCATACACTAGAACGTTAGAGCACAAAGCTTTTGTTTCTATATTTTGCCAAGCAAAACCTCGCCCCAAAAGCTTTGTGCTCTAACGGCCTGCTAAACCAAATTGCTTATGGTATTATTAATTAACAATTGGAATGAAACTAGGAAAGACGAAAAGTATATTAATCAAATGCTTTCTTCAATGACTAAAGAATTAATGGGGTACAGGAATTTAAAAAGCAAAATGAAAGACTTCCAAAGTCTATAATCCTAAAACCAAAAAATGAGCAAAGAGAGAAATAAAATGTTGAAGTCACTAAAAGAAATTGTTATTCCTGAATTACGAAAAAGGAATTTCAAAGGTAACTTTCCGCATTTTCGAAAAACGGAAAATGGAAAAACTAACTTATTGACGTTTCAATTTGATAGATATGGTGGTGGATTTGTAATTGAATTAGCAAATTGGAATGAATCAGAATTTAAAACACATTTGGGAAAAATAATTCCTCTTAATAAATTAACAGTTCATGATTTAAATGAAAGACAACGGATTTATCCAAATTCAATAACCGAAAAAAACGGAAAAGATAGCTGGTTTAGATACAATAAGTCAAAATCTAACAAAGTTTATAAAAGGTTAGCTCATAAAGTTGTTGAACGATTACCAGTAATGGAACAATATTGGGCTAAAAACAAAGTGACGGAAGTAAAAAAGCCAGTTGTAAGGAATGGTTTTAATTTATTGTGGCATAACATAAAATCGAAGTTTAATTTATGAAATCATAACATAAACAGTTATGTATAGTTCAATAAAATGAAGCAACTAACAAAAAAATGGATCGATGATTATAACAATAATCATCCGCATTCATCTTTAGGGGGTAAATCCCCAAGAGAATTTAGACCGAGATTCGGTGAAGAATTCTTCACCGGTAAAGATTATATTAATGAAAATTTGTTGAATTTAGAAGTGTCCTAAAAAAGGGAAGCCTACAGGATCATAAGCCTTATTGTACACATAATACAGTATATCCTTTTATTGAAAAAATGGCACCAACGGCAAAACCTCAAAAGGAAAAACGATTTATTAAATCTGATGAAAAGATTTATACTTCTGCTGGAATATCGGCCGGGATAGACCTCTCATTTCATATTGTTGAAAAACTTTACGGAAAAGAAATTGCCAAGAATACTGCTACATACATGGAATATAAAGGGTATAAATAAGAGCCGTTAACCTCCTATACTAGCTAATAAGCCAAGATAAATTTATGGCAATGTTTATTACATTTGTAACAAAATGAACCTTTCTAATCAAATATTATTTTTCTTCAGTGCATTAGGTGTTTTCAATGCTTTTGTATTTTGTGGTTACATTTTTTTCTTCTTAAAACCGAGAAGACTTTTAAATTACTTTTTAGGGCTTATCGTTCTGATGTTGAGCCTTCGTGTTGGGGTGTCTTGTTTTTATTTTTTTGAAAAAGACATACCTAGAGTTTTTATTCAAATTGGTTTAATGGCCAATGCTTTGCTAGGATCATTAATTTTTATTTATGTGAAATCAATACTGATCAATGAAAGGCGAGTAACAAAACAAGATAGGAAACACTTGACCATCTTTTCCATCCTTTTATTGACCTTTAGCATAGCTTATCCATTTTCAAAGTATCCTGAATTTTGGGATCATAGAATACGCTATATTATTCATACAATTTTGACTATATATTTGTTATTATCTACCTACTATCTATTACCAACAATCAAATCTCTTCCAAGAAAAGATTCAAAAGTTTTACCTGAAAAAAGATGGACGTTTTTACTACTAATTGCAAATTTGTTAATTGCGTTTGGTTTTGTCATATCGCTTAAAACCACTTATGCATTGGGAGCTGTTTGGTTCTCCATTGTGTTTTATGCTTTAATGTTCTATTTATTCCTCAACAAAAAGAAAATACAAATATTCGAGAAGGAAAATTCATCGGGTAAGATCGGAGAAAAGGAGGAAAGGATTTTACTAAATAGAATTAATAGTCTGATGAATGAAAAAAAACCTTATAACAATCCTAACTTGAAAGTTGACAGTTTCGCAAATGAACTGGGAATTACTCCAAACAAGCTATCCCAATTTTTAAATGAAAATATGGGGAAAAATTTTTCAACTTTCTTAAATGAGTACCGAGTTGAAGAGGCTAAGAGAATATTGACCTCAAATACTAAATATACAATTGAAGCGGTGGGTTATGAAGCCGGTTTTAGCTCAAAATCTTCTTTCTATTCCATTTTTCGTAAAATAACTGGTATCACTCCGCTTGCATTTCAGAAAGAGAATACCACTTAAATTAATCCAGAAATGTAATTTCTGGACTTATTAGACATATAATTTCTCTAAAAAATAAAGTAAAATAATTTGGTTTGCTTCATAAATGAAAAGTATGAAGAAAGGATTCAAAAGTATTTTACTGTTGCTAGTAGTATATCAAATTGGATTGACATATAAAATGTATGCTCAAGACACTACAACTATAAAACCAATTGCAATTGATAAGGACGCGCTGTCAGGTTTAAACTTAAATGGTGTAAAAAATAAATCTCAACCAAATAGACTGCTATTTCAGTCAGATTTATTTTTAGGTGAAGAAATAGGCGTTTTTGTTGTTGCTAGTGAAACTGCCACGGCCGATTGGGACAATTATAGAGTAGATGAATTTATTTTTGTATTGAACGGTAGAGCTCGTTTAAAACCAAAGAACAATGAGCAAGTGTTCTTTGATAAAGGAGACTTTTTTATAGCACCTAAAGGTTATCATGGCATTTGGGAGACTCAAGGCGGAGAGTCTTATTACCATGAGCTAGCCGTTATAGCTTTGAATAGAGAGAAGGACTCAGCCATTTCTGGTTTAGAACCTGTAGGAATTGATAAATCTAAACTGAATGGAATTAATATTTCAAAATATTCTGATGGAAGTTTTAAAGATGTGCTATTTGAAGGAAAACAACTTACGGTTACAACTAAATCAGAAAAACCTGAAACCAAAACGTTAAATACAATAGATCAAGATCAACTTGTGTATGTGTTGGCGGGTAAAGTTACTATTACTTCAAAAGACAAAAGTGAGCAAATATTCTACACGAACGATTTTTTTGTTTTACCTAAGGGATTTTCAGGCCTATGGAAGAGTGAAGGGCATTCACTATTTAGAAGTTTACATATCACAAAAACCAAATAATTGGGCATGAAAAATTTACTTTTAATAATTAGTTGCTTTCTAGGGATTATGTCCTGTAAAACAAGTAAAAAAACCACAAAGCTTATTCCAACATTAGAATATCTTTGGGAAACAGATACTTTGCTTACTACTGTCGAATCAGTTATTTATGATTCAAGAACTAATTTGATTTATACAACGAATATCGAAGGAAATTTCTGGGAAAAAGACAGTGTGGGAAGTATAAGTAAGGTTTCGTTAGAAGGTAAAATAATAAATCGTGATTGGATTTCCGGGCTGAATGCACCTACTGGAACGGGAATTTATAAAGGTAGATTATTTGTTACTGATATTGATAGAATAGTTGAGATTGATATTGACCAAGGTAAAATCGTAAATAGTTTCAAAGTCGAAGGTGCAAAATCTTTAAATGATATAGAAGTAACCAGAGATGGTACAGTATATGCAAGTGATACAGGGGGCAATCAAATTTTTTCATTGAAAGATAATATTGTTTCTCGAGTAGTTGATAGCATTAATACTCCCAATGGTTTATTAGAATATGATAAAAAATTATTGGTTACCTGTTGGACACCCAAGACATTAAACTATTTTAACTTGCAAACAAGAGAACTTACTAAATTAACTGATAGTTTGGATGGCCCTGACGGGGTTGAGGCAATAAAAGGTAAAGGGTTTTTAGTTTCAGGGTTTAATGGATTTATACATCTTGTTAATGATAAGGGAGATAAGAAATTATTGCTAGATTCTTCCAAAGAAAAAATAAGAGCGGCGGATATCGATTTTATAGAGGACAAAGAAATATTGCTTGTACCAACTATGCAAAACAATAAAGTTATGGCATATAAACTTAAATGGAAGGACAGCGATGAGTAGAATTTTTTAATTAAGAGAACAATGTTAAGATATTTATTAATAGCGGTTATATGCACTTTTTGCACAAGCCTTTATACTTTTTCTCAAACTGATATAATAAAAGAACAATCCAAAGAAAAACTTGTATTCTTTATTGGTAGTGAAGTTAATAACGCAAATGACAAAAATGAAAAAGAAATAATTCATTTATGGAAAGATTATTTATTGTCAGGTAAGTTTCAAGATCAAGAATCACCGTTTTGGTCTTTTGAAAAAATGAGAATTCCCGATGAGTATTTATGGGCATTGGGTGTTCAAAATCTACAAGAGAGAGATTATCAAGTACAATGTAAAATAATTGGAATATTCCCAGTTAGTAATGGGTATTATGCACTAAAAAGTGCTTTCACACACATTGATGAAGCAGGTGAAATTCACCTGGATTTAATCACATCGGTTTATGCAAAAAAAATAAAGGGTAAATTTTTATTAATAAGCAGCGCTGAATATTTGAAAACGGTATTGAGTCATCATAAGATCGGTAACATAAATTATTATGTGCACCCTTTTCATAAATTCAACGAAAAAGAGGCTCAAAAAATGAATGAATTCAATTTGTATTTAGCAAAAGAGTTTGATATCAAACCCATTGAATTTGATTATTTTGTAGCTAATACATCAAGAGAAATAGTCAATGTTTGGGGATATGAATATTTGAATGCGATGTATCAACCTGATCAAACAGGAGGCGTGGCAAGTGTTCAAAATAAAATAATCTATTCAGGTAATAATTCGGAATATTACCCACACGAATTAGTTCATATTTATACTTCTCAAGTGACGCCAAAAGATACCCATTTTTGGATTAATGAGGGGATCGCAACTTTTTATGGGGGAAGTGGTGGTTACTCACTTGACTGGCATCTCAATGAGCTCAAAAAATTTCTGGAAGGTAATCCAAATTTCGATCTTTCAGATATTGATAAATTAAACTCATATATTTCAAATGGTAAGCATAATACCGATTTTAGATATGTTATAGGCGGTTTGCTAATGCGAAAAATTCATAATAAATACGGAGTTTTGGGATTTAAGGAAGCATTGAACATAGATGGTGGCACAGTAAGCGAATTTCATAGGGAAGGCTCTAACCAAAAATTCTTTTTATTTCTGGAAAATAAACTGGGAATTAAGAAGGGTAAATTTGATACTTATGTTAAAGAGGAAATGAAAAGGTTTAGTGCAAATGTTAAATAGTTTGAATTTAAAACGGTTTATCAAACACCTTACTGCTAACTATTGAGTTTAGAATTAATGATGTGGTTAATTCTCCATATACTGCTAATCTTGCATTTAAATTTTCCAGATGCTTCGGATCTTTTACATATCCTTTCATGAGCATGCAATCATGTCCGGTTAACTTATGACATTCGCATATTTCAGGAACTGTTTTAATGTATTTTTCAAACTTCAGAACTTGTCCAAACCTTATCTTAATTGATATATATACTCCTAATGGATAACCAATCCTTTCCATATTAAGTTTGGCTGTATAACTTTCAATGACACCAGCTTCATCCATCTTTTGTATACGCTCAGCTACAGTTGGAGAAGATAGTCCCGTCTCCTTTGCTATATCCTTTAATGAAATCCTGGAATTACCCTGTAATAATTCGAGAATCTTCCAATAAGTATCATCAATTTTCATTTATTAGGTTTTATTCATATGTAACCTTAAAAAAATATAAAAAATATTATAATAACATAATTTAATAATAACAAATTATTGATTTTAAAAATAACTTTGTAGCAATAAAAAAGATTAATATGACTAACATAGAGATAAATCCAAACGAGTTTGACCCTTACTATGGCAGATACATCTATAGGCTTTCAGACCAAGTTGAACTAAGAAAAGGGTTTAGAGACGGACAGCATAATGTTCTTAACTTCTTTAGAACAATTATAGATGATAAATGGCTATTCAGATATGAAAAGGGTAAGTGGAATATAAAAGAAATCTTTCAGCACCTGATTGATACTGAAAGGATCTTTATGTATCGATGTTTTAGAATTGCACGAGGCGATAAAACCGAATTAGCTGGTTTCGATCAAAATATTTATATGGAGTCTTCAAAGGCAAGTGACAAAACCATAAACGATTTGTTTGAAGAATTCACATTCACTAGAGATAGCTCCACTGCTCTTTTGAACAGCCTTTCTGACTATGACTTAAAACAAGTTGGAACGGCAAATGGTGGTGCTATGTCCGCCAGGGCAGCGGCATTTACAATTATTGGACATGATGTGTGGCATATGGATGTAATTAAAGAAAAATACCTCGTATGCTAAAAATAATTCCAAACTGTGAACACTGCAATAAAGATTTACCGAATATAAGTAATGAGGCAATGATATGTTCTTTCGAATGCACCTACTGCATGGATTGTGCATTAGACATTTTTAAAAATGTTTGCCCTTCTTGTGGAGGAAATTTTGAAAAAAGACCAATCAGGCCATCGTTAATGGTTGAAAATTATGGTATTTCTCAAAAAAGAATTTATGACCCTAAAGATATGCGAAAAGCACAAAAACTAATAGATAAATTCTCAACAATATTACCTGAAAAAAGATGAAGTACGATTTAGAGACATATAAGCCGCGAAAGATAAATTTCAATGATTGGTTTTCGATGAATGATTGGGTGGTAAAAATTTATACCATAACCATGTTGGATACCTACAACTCGCATGAAATACTAAAAAATGTAAAAAAACACATTCCAATTTGGCTGAATGCTATTGAGCAATCAGACATGCCTACATATAAACAGGCATTTATAATTGTACATGAAGCACGGGAAGGTGTATTGATATTAATAAACTGGTGGACGGGTGGAGAAATGATAGAGACCAAAGTGCATTTTTCTGATTACGGCACTCCCGGGGTTGTTACGGATTCCCCTTATCGGACCAGGTCCTTGCTATGTGTTTGGGAATTAGAGGTGTTTGCTCATGAACGAAAATCATGGATAAAAAATGTATTACAGAATGCACATTTGCCTGATTTTGATAATTATAAGATTGATGTGTTAAACGGAGCATTATGACTGAAAGAAAGATGTTGGAGTTTGGAATATTATGGAAAGAAACCAGACTAGATAAGCTTATGGATTTTTTCACCAAGGATGCTATCTACAGGCCATCAGTAAGTATTAACGGAAAATCAACTTTCATTGGTAAAAAGGAAATTCTCTCAGCCATAAAGATGATTCAAGAGTATGATGATTCGATCAATTCTGAAGTAAGTAATCTCATAATAAATCATGATTTTGGATTTTGGGAATGGGAATATACCACAAGGAATGGTGAGAAAATTAAAGGGTGTGATGCTTTTGAGTTTGAGGGGGATAAGATTAAAGTTAAAAATGCATTTCGTAAAGTGAATGAGAAATAAGGAAAAACATTGTTTCGATATTAGATTTTGGTTTTTGTTAGCAATGATTGTCAATGGAAAGCTATTGGCACAAGATTCTATCCCCAAGCGAATTTACAATACTAAGTTTGTTGGGGATGTTTCCGTTCCCAAAATCGATGGAATAATTAATGATCGTGCTTGGGATTTAGTTGACTGGAGCGGAAATTATGTAGAATGGAGTCCGGATGAAAATACAGAACCTTCTCAGCAAACAAGACTCAAAATTCTTTATGATAAAAAGAGTCTATATGTTGCGTTTAGATGTTATGATACCGAACCGGACAAGATTGTTAGCAGGCTATCTCGACGAGATGGCTTCGATGGTGATTGGGTAGAAATAAATTTAGGCAGCGTTGGTGACAAGCGTACGGCATATTCATTTACAATTTCCGTATCAGGTGTTAAAGGTGAGGAATATATTACGAATGATGGAGGAAGTTGGGATAATACCTGGAATCCTATATGGTATGCCAAAACCAATGTTGATAAAGAGGGTTGGACAGCAGAAATTAGAATTCCGTTAAGCCAAGTGCGTTTTGGAAAAGGAAAAGATCAGGTTTGGGGAATACAATCAACTAGACGTTATTTTCGAAAAGAGGAACGTTCGGTATGGCAACGTAGCCCACAAAATTCACCTGGATGGGTAAGTAATTTTGGAGAGTTACATGGATTAAAAAATCTAGAACCCCAAAAACAACTTGAAATCCAACCTTATATAGTCACTTCATTAAGAAATTATGACGCTGAACCTGGTAATCCTTTTAGAGACGGTAGTGAATTAAGTTTAAATGGAGGGGTTGATGGTAAACTAGGGATTACGAATGATTTAACGTTGGATTTTACCATCAACCCTGATTTTGGACAGGTAGAAGCTGACCCCTCTGCAATAGCGCTAGATGGATTTCAAATATTTTTCCCAGAACAACGCCCATTCTTTATTGAGAATAAAAACATTTTTGATTATCCATTTTCAAGTTCTGTAAGTAATGGACGTACTTTCGGATTTGATAATCTATTTTATTCACGGCGCATAGGTCGTTCACCACAAGCACTTCCAAACTTACAAACAGATGAGTATAGTGATCAACCTAATATTTCAACCATACTTGGGGCGGCAAAATTCAGCGGTAAAACCAGAGATGGATGGAGTATTGGCATATTAGAGTCTGTTACAGAAAGAGAAATTGCAAAAATTTCTAATGGACTAAATGAAAGATCAGAAGTTGTAGAACCCCTCACTAATTATTTTGTAGGGAGGTTACAAAAAGACTTCAATAATAACAATACACTTATAGGTGGGATTTTTACTGCAACAAATAGAGATATTGCCGATAATGTTGATTTTCTTCATAAGTCAGCCTATACTGGTGGATTGGATTTTATGCATCAATGGAAAAATCGCGCCTATTACTTTAAAGCCAATCTAATCTTTAGTAATGTAAATGGTAGTGTTGATGCAATAAATAGAACCCAAAAATCAATTACGCACTTATTTCAACGAGAAAACACGGCACATGTCAGTGTTGACGATACGCGTACTTCGCTTACCGGGATCGGAGGCAATGTTCAAATAGGAAAAGCCTCGGGAAATTGGAGATTCCAAACCGGGGCTACATGGCGCTCGCCGGAGTTGGAATTAAATGATATCGGTTTTCAAATAAGGGCTGACGACATCAGGCATTATGGGTGGTTAAATTACCGAACTACAAAACCACTTAAAAGTATGCGTTCATGGCTGGTAAATTATAATCATTTGGCAGTCATGGATTATGGCGGGAATATCAATGAAATATTATTTAATGTGAATACCTGGTTGAACCTGAAGAACAATTATTGGATCAATCCTTATTTCGAGCTAAAACCCTTGCAGTTTTCCAACGTGGCACTTAGGGGTGGACCAAGATTAAAGCTACCAAGTTCGTATCAATACGGGCTCAACATAAATTCTGACTCCAGAAAAAAACTTCGGTTCTCCTTGTCTTTTACAAATACCTGGTTTGATGATAATGCCCTGAAAAGCAATTCGATAGGTGGCAGTATTACCTATCAACCAACAAATGCCTTACAATTATCGTTGCTTACAACTCTTACCAGCAACAACGATAGATTACAATATGTATCAACCAATGAATTTAATGGGGACAATAGATACATAAACGCAACAATAGATCAAAAAACACTGAGCTTCCCATTACGGGTGGATTATATATTGAAGCCCAATTTAAGCCTTCAGTATTGGGGGCAACCCTTTATCTCTAGAGGAAGATATAAAGATTTTAAGTACATAACTGATCCAACAGCCACAGGTTTTACAAATAGGTTTTCTGAATATAATTCCGATCAAATTAGTTTACAGGATGGTAGTTATTTGATTGATGAGAATAGAGATGGCAATACAGATTATAGCTTTTTTCAACCTGACTTTGCCTTTGTGCAATGGCGCTCAAATTTAGTATTGCGATGGGAATATATACCAGGTTCGGAATTCTATCTGGTGTGGAGTCAGGATTTGTCAAGCCTTGGAGATTTTAACGAAAACCTTTTTGATGGGTTAAAAAATAATATTAAAAAACCTCAAAACATTTTTTTACTCAAAGCGACCTATAGGTTTGTTAAATAGAATAATAAGAAACCAATAGTATTAACACATGATAACATTAATTAAACAATAAATAAACCTAAGTAATATACCTTGATACAGAACAAAAATATGATATGAAAATCCAGAAATATCTCGTGCATTACTGCCTTAATTTTGGCTCCATCCAAGTAATGATGGAGTTGCAAGTATTTACGTGAAGTTTATGAAGCAAGCATTTTAAAGTCATAGGGACTTTATACACGGTTAAGTGAATTTTTTAAACCATAAATAAAATAATATATAATGAGAAAAATATTTTTAATCAGATATGTTCCCAGCACAATAATGTTAGTTCTATCTGCACTCGTGTTTAGTCAGGAGGTTCCATCAAATTTGACCGATGAGGAGAAAATATTTGGACTCTCGAAAGTCTGGAAAGAAGCGGATAAGAATTTTGTATTCTTCGATCAAGTACCTTCTCTGGATTGGGATAAAGCCTACCAAGAATATATCCCAAAAATTTTGGCAACGACCAATACCTACGATTACTATAAAACGCTTCAAAGGTTTTGCAATCTTTTAAATGACGGACATACCAGAGTAATTGTTCCGTGGCAGTTAAGGAAAATCAAAGAAAGAACACCACCAATAAGAACAAAGTTCATTGATGGCAAGGTATATATCTCAGAGGTTTTAAATGATACGCTTCAAAATCAAGGAATTAAATACGGTTCAGAGATAGTTCAAATCAATAATGTCAACGTCATTGAATATGCTGAGAAAAATATTAAACCTTACACCTTTTATTCTACAGAACAAGATATGGAGGTTCAAGTATACGAAAAGCAATTGTTAGTTGGTGACGTGGAAGTACCTATTAAATTGAAGTTTAAAAGTGGTAAGGAATTTCTTGTGAATAGAAAAATGTCTAAGAAGAAAAGCAGTGCACCCATCTATGAATTCAAAGTGCTGAAAAACAACATAGGCTATTTAAAGATTAATCGATTCTGGGGCCAGAATGTCAGAGAAAAGTTTGATAGTATTTATCCTCAAATACTAAAAACCTCAAAACTTATAATTGATGTTTCGGAAAATTCAGGTGGGAGTAATGGACATGCACACCATATTTTAGCCCATTTGGTAGAGCAGCCATTTGAAACATCCCGATGGAAAACAACCATGTATATGCCAGCTTTCGCTTCATGGAATTTTGGTTCCATGTGGCAAGACAACATAGGTGGCAAAGTTGAACCGAAACCAGAATCAATCAGATATCTAAAACCTTTAGTTGTATTGATTAGTGAAAAAACCTATTCCGCCGGGGAAGATTTTGTCTCTGCTTTTCTAAGTACAGGCAGGGGTAAATTGATAGGTAGGCCAACGGCCGGAACTACCGGTAACCCAATTGGTTTTGAATTGCCAGGATTGGGCGGAGTACAAATATGTACAAAAGTGGATTACTTAACTAATGGAAGAGAGTTTGTTGGCTATGGCATTCAGCCGGATATTTTAGTTAAGGAATCTTATGATGATTTTAAGAATAATAAGCATACAATTTTAGAACAAGGGGTTGATTATTTGCTAAATCTTAAAACGGAATAAAACGCTGCGATTATGAATAAATCATACAAAATATTGACTGTATTATTCTGTCTGCTGACCGCTATCATAACGGCACAGACCAATAGTTTAAATTGTGATTGTGAAGCTACATTTAAATGGCTGAAGACCACCTTTGAAAATAACGACGCAGGTTTTGATATGGTCTTAAATTTAAAAGGAAAGGATGCTTACAAGAAACATAATATTAAAATACAAAAAGACGTAAAAAGTGCTAAAACTACGGCACAATGCCATCAAGCACTAATCGATTGGACACGCTTTTTTAGAAGATGGCATATTGGAGTTCAATACGTATCAAATAATGCTTCAACCATTCCTAACAATACTAACCCCAAGGTAGAAGTTGATAAAAACAGGTTTGAAGATTGGGAGAAAATGACATTAGATATTAATGCGTTCAAAAAAAGGATACAAGACAAAACGTTTGCCGATTATGAAGGTATATGGGAATCTGGGAATTATGTGGTTGGTATTGTAAAAGACGCTCAAGTATATAAAGGATTTATTATAGAAAGTAACAACCCTAACTGGAGTAAAGATCAAATCAAATTCACTATACGTGAGACCGCAGCACAAGATAGCGTTACCTATTATATGGGAAATCATTCCCCAAGAAAATTCGAAGCGATACTTTTAGATAATAATCATTTGCAATTTGGCTTTATTAATTTTAAACGCATATTTCCACATTTAGAGCCAAATAAATCGGTAGAGCGCTACTTCAGACTCATAGAAGCAAAAAAACCTTTCTTCGAGCAAGTTGACAGCCATACCGTTTTAATAAGAATACCCTCGTTTTCTTCTTCAAATAAAAAGTCTATAGATAGTGTCATTAACGCAAACAGACAAAAAATACTTGCCACACCCAATCTTATCATAGATATACGTAATAATGGTGGTGGAGCTGATCGCTGTTATAGAGAGCTTTTGCCATTTATATATACAAACCCTATTAGAACTGTTGGCGTAGAATTCCTTTCTACGCGGTTCAACAATAAATTCTTTTTGGATTTGTCAAAAGACACTTCTCGAACCAAAGAAGATAGAGATTGGTATTTAAAATCCTATTACACTTTGCAAGAGCGTTTAGGGCAATATGTAAATCTCAATGAGAGTACCGTTTCGCAAAAGAAACTTGATACCGTATATCCATATCCTAAAAATGTAGGAATACTAATTAATAGCGGTAATGGTAGTACTTCTGAGCAATTCTTATTAGCTGCCAAACAGAGTAAAAAAGTAAAATTATTCGGGCATACAACTTTGGGGGCATTAGATATCTCTAACCTGATCTATGCAGATTCTCCTTGTGGCGATTTTAGATTGGCTTATGGTGCTTCTAAAAGTTATCGTATACCTCATATGGCAATCGATGATAAGGGGATTCAACCCGATTTTTATTTGGATGATAGCATTCCCGTGTATGGATGGGTAGATTTTATTGTTAAAACCTTTGAAGATAGCACACCTTAACATAGGTTGACCAACAAATAAACCTAACCAATATATTTTGAAAGAAACTAAATAAACTATTAATCATTAAAATCTTGTCATAATTATTGCAGTTTAACTGGATACAAAATTATGACAAGGTATTACATGTACGATGGTTAATATGAAGATAAAAAGGGTAAATATCGAACCTAACAACCTATATATATTGCCTTTTGAAAGTATTTAGGGTTAATCCTGTATGTTTCTTGAAGTACTTCACAAAATTTGTGGATTCTTCAAAACCTAAAGAATAGGCGAGTTCGGTACTTTTGATTGTTGAGCTTATCAATTTTCTCTTCGCTTCTAAAATCACAAACTCGTCGATAAATTGCTTTGCTGTTGTGTCTACAATTTCCTTACAAATGATATTCAGGTGCTTGTATGTGATATTCATTTTTTGGGCGTAAAAATCTGCATTTCTACTAAGTGAGTGATGGCGTTCCAAAAGTGACTTGAACTTTAAAAAGGTTTCTAATCTGCTATTTTCTTTTAGATGAAAAGTTTGATATTGTTTGAGCTGTTCCAATTTTGAGAAAATGATAGTATACAAAGAATCTATAATGTTCATTTTATTGAACTCATCTCTGTCTTTATAAAATTCATCAAATAGAAGATGAATATAATTTGAAGTGTTTGAGCTTTCAGGCATTACCAAAATTACATTTAGGTGATGATGGCGTTCGTTAGTTTAACACATACTGCAGTCAAGGCTGCGAATCTTAGCGTAAGCGAGTCAGAGATTAGGTGATTTTGGTTTATTTCGAGTACCAATCAAAGCCCCAATCCTTACTCTAACTTTTGCCCTGGAACCTGTTTCGATTTTATAGTGTTCGGAAAGATAAACGGTTTAATAAAATCGGAATAGGAGGCAACTACCTACTTTTTTGAATAGCAGTATTTCTTCATAACCCTTTTTTAAAATCCTCATCATTTTTCCGTTTTCATAATGGATTCTTTAAAAGTAAACCCTTCCAGTTGTTAAAATAAACTCTTTAGTACTTCTTGGAATATATAGCCTGTTATTTTGAAAATAGTTTTAAAGTCAAGATGTGTCTTTGTTGCCACAAAGACGATCTTGCTTTGCTCCCGGAGGTCGCAAAGAGGATTATTATGAAAAGAGAAACTATAAAATTCAGATGTTCCATTTACGAAAAGAAAATGCTTCGAATCAAAGCCAAAAGAGCAGGCGTATCCCTATCAGAATATTGCAGAAGTGCCGCCTTTGGAAATAGTCTGGTGGAACGATTAACACTCGAACAACTGGAATGTTATTTAATGCTGGTTAAATACAAAACCAATTTTAAACGCATCAGTAATATGTTTAAAAAACGAGATCCAAAATTAGCAAATGAAGTATCTGAGTTGGCAGAAGAGATCAGAACCCATTTATACCATTTTAAAAAATGATCGGCAAAGGAAAATCCATAGCACATACACTGGCTTCTATGTCCTATGCATGGAGCAGGGAGAAGAATGCAGAGATTATATATAGTCAATACGTAGCAGGAGAGAACCCCAGAGAGATCACCAAAGAGTTTGAAATGATCCAGGAACTCAACAGAAGATGTGAACAAAACACCCTGAGCTTTGTACTTAGTCCAACCATTAAAGATGGAAAGAAACTAAGGGAAAGAGAGCTGAGCGAACTCACCAGAAAGTTTATCAAAGAAATGGAACTTAAAAACCGACAGGCCATTGCTTTTGTTCACAGAGACAAACAACATACCCATGTTCATTTATATGTAAACAGAATAGGATTTGATGGTAAAGCTTATAAAGACAACTTTATTGGCAAGCGAAGTCAACAAATGGCACATGAGGTAGCCAGAGAAATGGGACTTACTACCGTAAGAGATGTACAATTACAACAACAGGAGAGAGAAAGAACAATCCGACAGGAGATCAAGCGTATCCATGAAAAAGTAATGGAACAACGCCCTAGAGATCTGGATAGATACATCAGGCAAATGAAACAAAGAGAAGTACAGGTGATTCCCACCATTAACCGATCGAATAAACTACAGGGCTTTCGAATGGAATATAAGGGTCACAACTTTAAGGCCAGTGAGGTACATAGATCCATGTCAGGAGGGAGGATAATGGCTCAATTGGAAAGAAAACCAGAACGATTTAGAGAACTGGAAAAGAATAAAGAACTCATGCTTTCAGGGAAAGCATTACAGCTCAGCACAAACTTGGCACAACAGATCATGAAACGCATAATCAAACGAACCGTAGAAAAGGGCATTGGAATGGATATGGGTATTTAATAATCAAAAAACTAAAAATAGAACAGATGAAAAAGATCGATGAATTTATGGAACTCTTTACAGAGGAAGTAACCGACTTTAAAGAATCCGTCAGCAAACTAAAAGAAGTTTCCGGACATATTAGGGATGTAAAAGTAAAAGCAGACAGCACAAAAATTGAAACTCTATTAGAAGAACATTTAAACAATCAAGAGCAAATTTTTGAAAACATTGAAGACACTGCCATAGAAATTGAAAGGCAACTTCAAAAATCAAAAGTGTTTCCCAAATGGTATTTGCACGCGCTTTTAGTAATAGGGATAACGCTAATACTTATTTTAGGGTATTTTGGATATCACACCTACGGGAATATTAAGGCCAGAGAAAAAGCCTACGAGGCGGGAAAAGAGGAAGTGCTTTCGGTTTACAAAGGATTCTTTCAGGAACATCCCAATGCCTATAAAGATTTACAAGAGTGGACAAAAAGGGTGGAAGAAACCAAAAATAAGTAGTCCACACCCTATCGGATTGCTTCTTATCGCTTATCTGTCGGAACGCGGAAGCAATCCCACAGGAACCACGTGCGGAAAGTTTTGGTATGATTTGGGGAAAGTTGCTAAACAGATTTTTTACTTTGATCTGAGCTTTCTTTTTTATCACCAAATTTTGACCGTAAGATTTCCATATCGTCACTTATTTTACGGTCTATGATCTTTGCATAACGCTGGGTTGCTCGTAACGATTTATGACCTAACATTCTACTTACGGTCTCAATAGGAACTCCGTTCGCTAAAGTAACAGTCGTAGCAAAGGTGTGTCGTGCCAAGTGAGTGGTTAGGTTCTTAGGAATTTCACAGAGATCGGCAATTTCCTTTAAATATGCATTTGATTTCTGATTGCTCAAAACCGGAATAAGACATTTTCCATTTACAACATCGGGATGATCACTATATTTTTCCAGAATAGCCAAAGCAGTTGGGAGCAACGGGATGCTACTTTTATTTTCTGTTTTGGTACGGTTAACCTTGATCCATTGTTTACCATCAATACCCATTACAATATTATCCTGAGTGAGTTTGTGTACATCAGCATAAGCCAAACCGGTAAAACAACAAAACACAAACATATCTCTTACCAAATCAAGACGGGAAGTATGCAGGGGTTTTGATATAAGCCTTTGTATTTCATCCTCAGTTAAATATTCGCGCTCTACCCACTTAAATTTGGTTTTGTAATTGTAAAAGGGATCTTTGGTGATCCAGTCATTGGCATAGGCAATCCGAACGATCTTTTTAAAATTGGTGAGGTATTTTAAAGTTGAATTGTGATTGCATTTTCGCCTTCTTCAGTAGTATAGGTTCTTGATTTTAGTTTTCCGCTTACGGCTATCTCTTTGCCCTTGTCGGTGTACTTTTCCACAATCTCAGCAAGTTTGCCCCAGGCTACTATAAAATGCCAATCGGTGCGTTGTGTTTTCTCGCCTTCTGAATTTTTGTAATACTCATTAGTAGCCAGTGAAAATCGTGCTACTTTCTTTCCACTTTCTAAAGCGGTTACTTTGGGAGCCTCTCCCAGATTTCCAATTAACTGTACATTGTTCTTTAAATTACTCATGACTTAAATATTTAATAGTTAATAAAAATTCCTGCCTGTCGGCAGACAGGGATTTACTTTTTTTATCCGGAGCGCTTTCTCTTTTTTGATTTTTTAACTTGCTCCCTGCTTCGTTTTTATGGATTTGATATGATTTCATAACTTTTTCTTTTGATTTACTTCTTTTAGAGCCACCGCTGCTATCCCTTTTTTTGATGCTTACACGAGTTCAATATTTAGGGTTGACCTAAAGGATTTATAAAAAGGGCCTTGGCCCGGCTTTATGCAATCCGGTCAAGCCCTAAATGTTGGTGTTTTGCTGTCAAAAAAAGGATAGGCAGCAGGCAAAGGGTCTTTGGTAAATTCAAAAGGGGAAAAGGAGGGAAATAGCAAACTCCATGGAAGCCAGGGGAGCAAATTTTATTTTAAAATGGAGCACTGGTTATGTAAATATTAAATAGGTTACTGCCCTTATCCGATTTTTGCTTTTCGCTAATCTTCCCGAATCGCTCTAAAAATCGAATCGGGTCAAAACCTTCCGGTTTTGATGCAGTAAAGGTTATGGTAAGAATAACCGATCCACTTTGTCGGATCGGTTGGGGCTTTAAAGGATAAGAATATAAAAAAACCTACTTCCACAGGAAATAGGTTCTTCTAAAATTGGTTTTAAGGATCATAGCTCAAAGGCCAGAATCTCTATCTCCAGTTCTTTTTTACGGCTTTCTAAGGTGCTTTGCAGGTGATTCGATACTAGTTTAATTAAATTGTTGTTTGTGGTCTTAAACTCATTGCCAGGTGAATCCCGAAGGTAGAAAGAACTACTATCATCTTGATTGTAATTAAACTTGGTGATCTCGGACAAGGTTTGGACCAGTCGCTCTCGTTGAGTAGCTAATCCTCTTAGTTTTTCAAACTTTTGAATACGCTCGTCCAGATTGATCTCTGGAGCCGCCTTTTTTTGAGGTTGAACACCGTTTGCTGAAGTTACATTTGCTTTGGCTTCTTCGGTCAGTTTCTTTTTGATAGCGGTTTTTGAAGTGGCTGTTTCTTTTTTAACTGCGCTTTGTTTTACTGTTGTTGCCATCTTACTAAAATTTTTAAGTTAAACATTAATTTCTTGTTTTGGCTACCCGGCAATCGGTGCCACCAAAACAGGGCAACTTTCCGCCACAAGAAGATGGCAAAGGTAAGGCAGGAGCGGTTATTTTCTTGGTCTAACAAGAAAATGTTCGGCCTCCCAAAGGGCTTGGCCTTGACTAAAGTGTTGGAAGCGTGGCGATCTTTGAACTGGTTTGGTGTGAATGGCGGGGAGCCATATCAATGGAAGGGTTTATCTTAAATTTAAAGGGATGGAAATAAGGGTAATAGAAATAAAAATTGATTACAATTCAATAGAAAATAGTGCAATCGGTTTTATGACCTTTTTTGAGGTGATTTATGTGCAAATTATGTGCAAATGAAAAAAGCCTCAAAAGTTAAAAACTCTTGAAGCCTTTGTTTAAGCTGCTCCCCCTCTTGGGCTCGAACCAAGGACCCTCTGATTAACAGTCAGATGCTCTAACCAACTGAGCTAAGGAGGATTTTCCAGACCTGCCGGGCTATGTTGAGCCCTTTAATATTTTGCAGGCGGGTGCAAATATAGCTGTTTTTTAAATTATGCCAAACTAATTATTTATTTTTTTACTACTTAAAAAGCAATCGATAAATATCATTTCCATTGGCAAATAGTAATAGTGCGATCAGGAGGAAAAAACCAACCATTTGCGCATATTCCATAAACTTATCACTCGGTTTTTTACCAACCACCATTTCATACAGCAGGAACATTACATGGCCTCCATCTAATGCCGGAATGGGCAGTATATTCATAAAAGCCAAAATAATAGATATAAACGCTGTGGTTTCCCAAAATTGTCTCCAGTCCCACTGAGGTGGGAATAAATTTCCGATGGCCGCAAAACCTCCTATTTGTGAGGCTCCTTTTTTGGTAAATACATATTTAAACTGAGCCACGTAATCATGGAGGGTCCAATAACCAAAACTAAATCCTTTTTTAATGGCCTCCAGAAATCCGAATTCCTTGTGTTCTGTTTTTACAAGTTTGGCAGGAGAACTGAAAATTCCCAGCTTGTTATTCTTATCGGGAACAATCGCTATGTTCTTTCTTTCCCCATTTCTTTCAAGAGTTACAACAACTTCTTTTTCTCCATTGTTTTTTACCAGATCTCCTATTTCATCAAAATAGTTGATTTCTGTACCGTTGACAGCCAGAATTTTGTCGTTCTTCATTAGTCCAGCCTTTGCAGCAGGGTAATCGGCAATAACCGTGTCAAGTACGGTATTTGTTCGCAACGTCATAGCCGGCATCAGTCCGGCTTTAAAAATATAATCCCCGATGGTATCCGGGATTTTCAGGGTTTCAATGGCCCCGTCGGCCCTTTTTACCCGAACACTTTCCATTTTTCTAACCAGAAGATAGCGATTAATGTCTAGCGCATTATCCAGTTTTTTGCCGTCTACATCTATAATAACATCGCCATTCTGAAAGCCAAACTGCTTCATCCCTTCGGCCATCACAAAACCGGATGGCATATCTTCTGCTTTTAAATGCTCCTGCCCCCAGACACCCAGGATCATCATATAAATCACAAATCCAAGTATCAGGTTTACAGTAACTCCTCCCAGCATGATAATGAGTCGCTGCCAGGCCGGTTTGCTCCTAAACTCCCAGGGTTTTGGCTCTTCTTTCATCTGTTCGGTATCCATACTTTCATCAATCATTCCGGCAATCTTCACATAGCCTCCAAGAGGAAGCCACCCTATCCCGTATACTGTTTCGCCTATTTTCTTTTTGAAAAGAGCAAATTTCACATCGAAAAACAAAAAGAATTTTTCAACACGTGTTTTAAAAAGCTTGGCCGGAATAAAATGTCCCAGCTCATGCAGTACAATCAATATGGATAAACTCAGTAATAAAGAGAGTGTTTTTACTAAAATCGGGTTCATAGTTTTGTTTTCTTCTTAATCGAATCGCACAAAAGTACGTTTTTCACTCCTCTTATAAAAAGAAACCCTTAATCCCTGTCTTTTTTTATGAAAGTTTTAGGAATCCCTCCCGGTTTAAACTTCTTTTTATGGTTGTCAAGCTGTACCTTTGCCAAAAAAAATATGCCTTCTTTTTTTAGTAAATTCAAATACCTCGGCATTACACTTCTTATTTTATCGGCCATTATTGTAAGTCTGTTTTATCAGGCACTGAAGCCAAATAAAATGCTCCCTGTTTACCAACCTGCCATGGTGAATAACGAATTGGTTGACAGCACGGTTGTGCACATAAAAAAATACCATACAATAGCTGATTTCAGCCTGGTTAATCAGAACGGTAAAACGATTACTCAGGCCGATTACGCCAATAAAATTTATATTGCAGATTTCTTCTTTACTACCTGCCCCAGTATCTGCCCGATTATGACCGATCATATGCGGCAAATCCAGGAACGCATTAAAGATGATCCGGAGGTCATGCTTTTGTCGCATTCGGTTACTCCCCGGATAGACTCGGTACCACAGCTAAAAAAGTACGCTCTGGAAAAGGGCGTTCTTGATGCCAAGTGGAATTTGGTTACAGGCGATAAAAAACAAATTTATGAGCTGGCCCGAAAATCATATCTAGCGGCTAAAACAGATGGTGACGGGGGACCCTATGATATGATCCATACCGAAAACTTTGTGTTGGTTGACAAACAAAAGCGCATTCGCGGATTTTATGACGGTACGGACAGCGAGGCTATAGCCCAACTGATGGAGGATCTTAAACTGCTTAAATCGGAGTATGAAAATTAATCCAAAAAATATATTTCTTTAATAAAATGACATAATCCTTTTTTCAAACTGTTTTTTTGCCCTATTTTTGCTTACTTAAAATCATTCTAAATAAGAATATGCAAACGGTGGCCGATTTAGAGCGTGGCGAACGTGCCATTATCAAGGACATTTCGACCGATATGATCCCCATAAAACTCCTGGAACTAGGGTGTTTGCCAGGAAATCCGATTGAGCTTATTCAGATAGCCCCTTTTAAAGATCCTATTTATATTAATGTTAATGGTTCTCACCTGGCTATTAGAAAAGAAACCGCTTTGCATATTTTTATAGAAAAAATCCAACCGGTTGCCCCATGAGTAAACAAATTAACGTAGCGCTCATTGGAAACCCCAATACCGGTAAAACTTCCGTTTTTAATGCATTAACCGGCTTAAATCAAAAAGTTGGGAACTATCCGGGAATCACCGTTGAGAAAAAAGAAGGAATCTGTAAACTTCCTCGTGGGGTTAAAGCACATATTCTGGATTTACCTGGCACCTATAGTCTTAATACAACTTCTTTGGATGAAAGTGTAGCTGTTGAAATCCTACTCAATAAAAACAATAAGGATTATCCGGATGTGGCCGTAGTAATCACCGATGTTGAAAATATTAAACGCAATCTTCTTTTGTTCACGCAGATAAAAGATTTGAAGATCCCGACCATTCTGGTTATTAATATGGCCGACAGAATGAAGCGGAAGGGAATCACCCTGGATATACAACTGTTGGAAGAACGTTTAAACACCAAAATAGCACTGGTTTCTACCCGGAAAAATACCGGTATCGATACAATTAAAGAGCTTATCCTAGATTATAAAGCTCTTTCTATCGACCCCTGTGTGAATGCTTCAAAAATTGCTCCCGAATATTTCAGCGATCTAAAGAAAACCTTTCCAAATCAGGATATTTACAAATTGTGGTTGGTAATTACACAGGATGTCAACTTTACTCCCATCGAAAAAAAAGTAGTAAAAGATACTTCTGCGTTTAGTACCAAAAGCAAATCGGAGTTAAAGCGGTTACAACAAAAAGAAACCATTGTTCGCTATCAGTTTATCAATAGTGTGCTTAGAGAGGGATATACGGTTGATGCCAATGCCGCTAAAGGCTTCAGAGCTTCTTTAGACCGGATTCTTACACATAAGGTTTGGGGATATGTAATTTTCTTTCTTATTCTGATGACCATCTTCCAGGCTATTTATGACTGGAGCAGTTATCCGATGGATTTTATTGACAGCTTCTTTGCTTCTTTCAGCGATTGGACTAAAACAACACTCCCTCCGGGCGTTTTTACCAACCTGATTGCTGAAGGAATTATTCCGGGGTTGGGTGGTATTGTAATCTTTATTCCTCAAATTGCCTTCCTGTTTCTCTTTATTTCGGTACTTGAAGAAAGCGGTTATATGAGCAGAGTTGTGTTTCTAATGGATAGAATTATGCGACGTTTTGGGCTTAGCGGAAAAAGTGTGGTTCCTCTTATTTCAGGAACTGCCTGTGCTATTCCAGCGGTTATGGCAACCAGAAATATAGATAATTGGAAAGAACGTCTTATTACTATTTTGGTTACTCCGTTCACCACGTGCTCTGCAAGGCTTCCGGTTTATCTCATTATCATCGCCCTGGTAATTCCTGACAAACGCATTCTGGGTGCGAATATGCAGGGGTTAACCCTGATGTTTTTGTACCTGCTAGGGTTTGGAATGGCCGTTTTTTCAGCCTGGATTCTCAATAAAACACTTCAGATTAAAAGCAGAACCTTTTTCGTAGCCGAAATGCCGAATTATAAATTGCCGCTTTTTAAAAATGTGGTTTACACCGTTGTTGAAAAAACGAAGAGTTTTGTGTTGGGAGCCGGAAAAATAATTCTGGCTATTTCCATTGTTCTTTGGTTTTTGGCATCGAATGGCCCAACCGAGCATTTCAGGAATGCCGAAACCATTGTACAAAATCAACCGGAAAACAGGACGTTACCTTCCGATGAGTTACAAACCAAAGTAGCCTCTTACAAGCTTAAGAATTCGTATATTGGTATTTTAGGAAAAGGTATTGAGCCCGTTATACGTCCGTTAGGATACGACTGGAAAATAGGGATTGCTATTGTAAGTTCGTTTGCAGCCAGGGAAGTTTTTGTCGGTACGCTTGCCACTATTTACAGTGTGGGAAACGATGAGGAAGAAACCATTAAAAACCGTATGGCGGCAGAACGGAACCCGGTTAACGGGCAACCCCTGTTTAATTTGGCATCCGGGATTTCTTTATTGCTGTTCTACGCTTTTGCCATGCAGTGCATGAGTACACTGGCTATTGTTAAGAGAGAAACCAACTCGTGGAAATGGCCCGTTTTACAGCTGGTGGTTATGAGTAGTTTTGCTTATGTTGTAGCACTGGTGGCTTATCAGTTTTTAAAATAATGGATTTTAGTATTCAACATATTCTCGTTTATATTACACTGGCGCTGGCTATTGCCTTTTTGGCCAGGAAGTTCTTTTTCCCAAAAAAGAAACCTAAAAAAGCTTGTGGCAAAGACGATTGCGGGTGTCATTGAGATTAACAGGTATAAATACCCGGACACCTTGCAAATATCTGATGTTGTTTTATGTGTTTTAACTGCATTGATTTATTCATAACCGGTTTTATATTTTTCAAACCAGGCCAGTGTATGAGCTACTTTTGTAATTAAATTACTGGGTTTTCGTGCTATTCCGTGTGAAGCTCCCGGTATCTCGACCAAAACCGTTTCTATTTTTCGGAGTTTCAGAGCGTGATACAGTTGCTTTGCTTCACTGGGTGGTGTTCGCAAATCGTCCATACCAACAAGTACCATGGTAGGAGTCTCTATATTACCTACTAACGATATCGGTGAAAATTTCCAGTAGGTTTCAAAATTTTCCCAGGGCTGGCCGGGATAACGGTAGTTTGCGTACCAGAAATAGTTATCTGCTACCAGTGTTTTACTTATCCAGTTCATTACAGGTTTTGCTACCACGGCTGCTTCAAACCTGTTATTTTTTCCAATAATCCAGGCGGTCATGATTCCTCCGGCACTTCCCCCTGTAACAAACAACTGGTCTTCATGTGCCAGGCCTTTATGTATCAGGTAATCTACCCCATCCATCACATCGTTATAGTCTTCTCCTGGGTAATTATTATACAACAAATTGGCAAATGCTTCCCCATACCCCGTGCTTCCTCTGGGATTCGGATAAAAAACTATGTATCCTTCGGCGGCGTAAAGCTGTATCTCAGCCGAAAACCGATCTCCGTAATTCAATATCGGACCTCCGTGATTTTCAACCAGAAGCGGATACTTTTTTGAAGGATCAAAATGCGGAGGTTTAACAATCCATCCCTGAATATCCCTGCCATCTACAGACGATTTATACCAAACCTCTTCTACACTGCCCAACACACGCCGGCCCAGGATATCATCATTTAAATGTGTGATCAGATCCGGTTGTTTAGCCTTTGCTTTAAGTACTGCTATTTCTGCAGGATAAGAAGGCCTGGAATGCGTATAGGCTATTATTCCGTTTTTGGAAATACTGTATGAGCCTCCGGGATAAGGGCGCCCAATAGACGTTCCTCCCAGATTATCGGCCAGCTTATTTACAGAACCCTGAAGGCTTATATAGGCTATTTTGGTATTTCCCTTATCGTCATATGTACAATACAATCCATTGCCTTTTGTATCCCAGACTACATTTGAAATGCTTCGGTCTAAATTTCCAGAAACTAAACGACTCCCTGTGCCGTCGGAATTCATAATATAAAGTTGCTGTAACTGATATGCCTGTACTTTATCATCAAATCCTATATAAGCTATTTTCTTACCATCGGGCGATACCACCGGATGATGATCCGGGCCTTTTCTATCGGTAAGTTTGGCAATTTGTCCGGAAGTTGTTTCCACTACATATACTTCACTGTTTCTGTAATCGTATTCCCAGTTATCATTCCGATTGGAAGAAAAGTATATTTTCTTACCATCAGGCGACCAGGAAAGTGGTCCGCTGTGGTTAAAATCACCCGAAGTTACTTGTCGGGGAGATCCCCCATCGGCCGGTAACAAAAAAATATGGTTAAAGCCCGGTTTAATATACCCTCTCCCGTCTGCCTCATGGTAAAGCCTGTCAGTAATTCTGGGGGCTTTTGCCCATTTGGCATTCTCCGGTTTCTTCGGAATTTTAGCAATTACCGGCGGAGCCTGGGGCACATTCATTGAAAAGGCCAGCCATTTCCCATCCGGCGACCAAATAAGTGCAGAAGGTGATTTTGACAATTGAGATATCCTGGCAAATTTTCCCGAATTAACCCAGTACATAAATATCTCCGTTCCCTCCTCAGTAGTACTGGCAAAGGCAATGCGATCTCCGGAAGGAGACCATCTCGGCGAAAATTCGTTAGTGTCCCGCGATGTGAGTTTCTGATGCTCAGTACCATCGGCTTTAATAATCCACAGCGATCCTACAGCCCGATCTTTCATAATATCGAACCCCATTCTTCTGTAAATAATCCATTCTCCATTCGGTGAAATCTGCGGATCTGAAGCATACTCCAATTCAAATACATCCAAATAGGAAAACAATGGCTTTTCGGTTTGTGCATTTACCGTGAGCAGGGCACAAATACCACAGAAAATTAAAAGGTACTTTTTCATTATTTCGGGTTTATGTTGGAACCCTTAAAAGTACTAAAAAAGCATTTGGTCTGTCTATCCTCTGAATAGAAAATAATCGTCCTTCATATGCTCTATCTCGGTGTCTTCATTGGTAATAATGTAATCAATGGCTTTTTCGGTAAAGTCATTTCCCTTGGCCGTGAGTGAAACAATGCTGTTTTCTATCTCGATCATATTATTTTTTTCCGCCAGATCCAGGACTTTTTGCGATTTTAGCCGCTGCCAGTTAATATGATCGTTTAAGTGATTTACATGCCGTTCCTGTTTTTCCGAATGATTTTTAATATGGAGTAAAAAGGTAAGTAGCATTACTTCCAGTTTTTGTTGTTTTTGCCGATATAAAACCGCTAATAATCCCTTAGAGGGGGCAAAAAGATACACCGCCAAAAAGAGCAATCCCAATACGGTAGTGATTGATCCTGCTATGGAGGCATCCAGGATATGTGCCATCCAGTATCCCGCAATTGCCGAAAATACACCAAACAATACCGAGAGCCAAAGCATTCGTTTCAGGTCTTTAGTCAGTAAATACGCCGCCGCCGCTGGGGCTATCATTAAAGCAACTACCAAAATAGCTCCGACGGCATCAAATGCACCCACAATAGTTACCGAAGAGACGGTCATTAACCCGTAATGCATAATTACGGGAGAAAACCCCAAAGCTGAAGCAAGTCCTATATCAAACGTACTTACTTTCAGTTCTTTAAAAAACGCGAGTAAAAGCGCTATTGTGATTATCAGAATACATCCGATAACCCAAAGCGATTTCGGGCCCAGATCAATTCCGTTTACAATAAATCGGTCAAAAGGCGCAAATGCCAGTTCTCCCAGAAGTACGGCATCCACATCGAGATGTACATCATTGGCATTTCTTGCAATCAGAATTACTCCAATGCTAAACAATGCCGGAAAAACCAACCCGATAGCGGTGTCTTCCTTAACCAGTCCTGTTTTTTGAATAAATTCTACTAAAACCACTGTAATTACACCGGTTACTGCTGCCAAAACTATGAGCAGCGGAGAAGAAAGATCGTGCGTTATAAAAAATCCGATTACAATCCCCGGGAGTATCGAATGACTAATGGCATCGCTTATAAGCGCCATTTTTCTCAGCACCAGAAAAGTTCCGGGAATAGCGCATGCTATGGCTACCAAACTTGCAATAATTTGTATTTCTATCTGTGCACTAGTCATCATTGGCTTCCGGTTGACGGTTATAGAGATTTTCGGCTTTGTTATATCCTTCTTCAGTCATAGCCCACATATTCCCCTGAATGGTGATATAATTCTTATCCTCCAGTTTTTTCAGAGATCTCCTGGTAAATCCTCTAAAATTATTAAGGATATTAATGGTATGGGGGTGGGAAATATTGTTATGTGTTTTGGCTATGTTGTACATAAAAGCCAGGGTTTTATGCAAGTGCAGATCATTTCTATTCCTCCGAAAGCGAATCTCCCTAAACAACAGACCTCTTCCCGGAGAAAACACAAAAGATATAAGCACCAGAACAGCGGCTACCAATACAATAACGGGACCGGTAGAGAGATTGTTTTGGGTGGCACTTATCGCTGTTCCAACAACTCCTGCAAAGGCTCCAAAAACAGCGGCTAAAATAACCATAACTCCCAGGCTATTTGTCCATTGTCTGGCTGCAGCAGCCGGAGCCAGCAACATAGCGCTCATAAGTACCACGCCAACTGTTTGCAATCCTAAAACAATGGCCAGTACAATAAACGAGGTAATCAGTATATCGATAAATTTCGTATTAAACCCCAGGGTTTTTGTATAATCGGAATCAAAAAGTAAAAGTTTGAACTCTTTCCAGAAAAAAAGAATAACTATCAGGCAAATCCCGGCAACTACAGCCATTAACCAAACATCGCTTTCCACGAGGGTAGCCGCCTGTCCAAAAAGATACTTATCTAATCCGGCCTGATTGGCATTTGGTTGCTTCTGAATAAATGTGAGGAGTAGCATTCCAAACCCAAAAAACAATGATAGGATAAGCCCTAATGCCGTATCCGATTTTAAATAGGTTTTAGTAATAATCCCCCGAATCCAGAAAGTCCCTACCAATCCGCTGAGCAAAGCTCCCACTAGCAGGGTGTTGCTGTCTTTTGCCCCGGTTATTAAAAAAGCCAGTGCAATTCCGGGCAACGCAGCATGTGAGATTGCGTCTCCAAGAAGGCTCTGCTTTCTCAGAACGGCAAAGCTCCCAAGCATTCCGCAAACAGCACCCAAAATAGCTGTTCCCAGCGTAATGGTGCGTAATGTATAGTCGTTGAAAACTAATGATATGTATTCGGTTAAATCGATGATGTACTCGTTAAATTATAAAATATTCCCAGTGCAAACAGAAACATTACCAGTCCGCCCAGCTTAAATTTTTTTCGTCCGTTAATCGCTACACTCTTTATACTCGCCAAGCCTATTTGAGGATATATTAAGTAAACAAATCCCTTTAAAACCAACAGCAATCCGTACAAAGTTATTAAGGCCTTCGGCCATACCCATACCCAGTGAAAAGCTGTAATAAATGATCCAAAACCTAAAGCAATCAATGCATTGATTATATTTCCGGCATTTTTTTGTTCATACAGGTATGCAAAAAAAGCGATCCATATTCCGGGTTGTAAAAAATGAGAAATTCCCACAACCAATAAATTAACGGCAACAAAAAATTCTATAGCGTACAAATGGGTCATCAGCTTATTGTTGAATACTTACTTTATAGTTAATTCCATAAGTTTTAGTAAGGTTATCATCATTAAAAATGTCTTTCACAGGTCCGGTAGCTATTTTTTTAACATTCAGAAAAGTTACCCAGTCAAAATATTCCGGTACGGTTTGTAAATCATGATGTACCACGATTAGCGTTTTGCCCGCCTTACGCAATTCTTTTAAAATATTAATAATGGCAATTTCGGTGGTGGCATCGACACCCTGAAAGGGTTCGTCCATAAAATAGATAGACGCATTCTGAACCAGAGCTCTTGCTAAAAAAATACGCTGTTGCTGCCCTCCGGAAAGTTGACTGATTTGCCGGTCTTTAAATGGCAGCATTCCTACTTTTTCCAGAGCTTCCAGGGCTGCCTTTTTTTGCTTTTGTCCGGGTCGTTTTATCCATCCAAGACTTCCGTAAGTGCCCATCATAACTACATCCAGCGCTGTTGTTGGGAAATCCCAATCCACGCTGCCTTTCTGCGGAACATAGGCAACCAGTGATCGTTGTTTTTCATACGATTTTCCATAAATGGAAATACTCCCTGCTAACGGCTTTATGATTCCAAGTATCGATTTAATGAGTGTTGATTTCCCCGCGCCGTTAGGGCCAACAATAGCCATAAGGACTCCTTCCGGTATGGTCAGGTCAATATCCCAAAGTACGGGTTTATAATTATAAGCAACTGTAAGATCATCTACACTAACTGCGATTCTTTGGCTCATATTTTTTGAATTAATCCTGTTTGTATATCACTACTTTAAAGCCTCTACAATGGTATGTACATTGTATTTAAACATTCCTATATAGGTTCCTTCTATGGTATTGGCATCTCCCAGGGCATCAGAATACAGGGTTCCTCCTATAGTTACCTCATGCCCTTTAGCCCTGACGGCAGCCTGAAGGGCTTCAATGGTTCGTCGGGGAACCGAGCTCTCTACAAAAATGGCTTTCACGCCTTTTTCCATAATAAAAGAAGCCAATTTCTGAACGTCTTGAACTCCTGCTTCCGTGGCTGTTGAAAGTCCCTGCAGACCCACCACCTGAAAATCGTATGCCTGGCCAAAATAATTAAAAGCATCGTGAGCGGTTACCAAAATTCGTTTTTCCCTGGGCAATTCATCAATTTTATTCTTAACCTCGGTTTCCAAAACACCTAGTTGTTCGAGGTATTTGTTTTTATTTGCTTCAAAAGCCATTTTGTATTGCGGAGCCTTCGCTGTCAATACCTGTGTTACTTCTTCTGCAAATCTTTTAAAATACCCGATATTAAACCATACATGCGGATCGTAATTAGAGGCGAAATAATCAGATCCTATAAGTCCTGTTTTATCGAGTTTTTCTCCCAGAGGAACCTGCGTTTTGTGCTGTTTTTGCATTTTTTCAAATACCTCTACCAGTTTTCCTTCCAAATGAAGCCCATTGTAAAATATAATATCCGCATTATACAATTTGGAAACATCCCCCTCACTGGCTTTATACAGATGCGGATCCACGCCGCTTCCCATAAGTCCTTCCACGGTAATAAGCGTATCTCCAATATTTTTAACCAGATCTGTAATCATGGTAGTGGTAGTTATTACACGTAATTTTTGATCCTTCTTTTTTCCGTCGTTTTTACATCCAATAAGAAGGAGAAGTGTACTCAGTACAAGAATTGTTTTTTTTGCTCCTATTAATTTATTCATCACTTGTTGTATTTTTTTCTATTTTAAAATTCCCTTTAAAAAGCCTTCTACAGATTGCCTTTTATCTCGGAACCCGAATGCTTATCCCTGCACTTAAATAAAGGTCTTGAGTCTTATTTAATCCCGATCCTACCGACGCATCTACCTGAATATTATCGGAAAACAAATACGTAAGTCCGGCATCCCATAAATGACTGGCCCGGCTGTCTTCCGGAAAATCACCATACAATTCCATATATCCTCCAAAATTTTCAGTAAAACTATATCCGTAAGCCAGTGTATACTCGTAAACAGCTTCCGGAGAATCGTCTCCCCAGGCAGCACCCAAATTATAAGAGAGGCTTGACTTTTCGCTCAGGGTATGCGCAAAAGCAAAGCGAAAATCAACTCCGGTAGTTTCCGCACGAAAATCTGCAGAAGCCGAAAATGGCCATCGTACGTGCCCGATGAGTCCTATTTCCGGCAATATGCCTTTTTCCTCAATGATTGCAATTTTGGCTCCAAAAAGCAGCGGCGACATTCCATTTAAATTAGCAGCTTCTGTCTTTACTGCTGAAATATCCCATCCTAATCTGAATTCCAGATTATCAAACAATCCGTATCGCAATAAAGTAGTATTGTAAACCTTATTCTTTACTTTAAAACCATTCGTTTCCAGTTCTTCGTAAAAAGCTCCTGTTTCAATTTGAAGAAATCCTTTGGGTACAACAGAAGCAGATTCTGTAGCATCCGGACGATCGGTTACCAGACTTCCCGGTTCTTTTTTTTCCTCCTGAGCCCGGATTCCAAATGCACTGAACACAACAAACAAGGATAAAAGTATTTTTTTATTCATGGTTATCAATAATTTTAACTAAAAGATTTTTCGCCACTTCCCCGGTGATTAAAACTTGTCCGTGACGCGTTTGAATTAACATGGATTTATCGTAAGGTTCTTTGGCAAGTACTTTAATATAGTTGCCTATGCCTAGTTGTTTTTTATTGAGGTATTTTAAAAAATCGTCGGAAGAATCTTTAACTCCTAAAAGAACCGTTTCATCATTTTCCTCAAGTAAGGAGAGTTTTATCTTTTCGCTCCTGATAATATTACCCTTTTTATCCGGTATCGGGTCTCCGTGAGGATCAACAGTAGGATATCCCAAAAAAGCATCCAGGCGATCTATCAGGGTTTCCGATTTAATATGTTCCAATTGTTCTGCTATATCGTGTACCTCATCCCAGGAAAAATCCAATTTGTCAACTAAAAAACTTTCCCAAAGTCTGTGTTTTCTTATAGTGGTAACGGCAACAATCTTTCCTTTTTCGGAAAGTTTTACTCCCTGATACTTTTTATAGATAACCAGTTTCTTCTCCGCTAGCTTCTTAAGCATATCGGTAACAGAAGATGCCTTGGTATCCATGCGTTCCGCAATTAAATTGGTGCTTGCTTCCCGATTTCCTTCCGATTCCAGGCCGTAAATGGCCTTGAGATAATTTTCCTCCGCCTGAGAAAACATTCTTTTTAATTTTTGACAAAGGTAAATATATTTTTAGACAAACCTAAAAATAATTTGATTTTTAAAAGTTATATTTGATGAAACCGTTATCAATTTCCAGATTATGCTTACCAGTCAAAGACATTTGTTCAGTCTCCCGGAGAATATTCATTATCTTAACGGTGCATATATGTCACCGCAATTAAAGAGTGTTGAACAAATTGGCATAGAAGCACTTTCCAGAAAAAACTTTCCGCATACAATTTCTCCTACCGATTTCTTTACAGGAACCGAACAATTAAGGCGTACGTTTGCCGAGCTTGTGCATGCTCCCGATCCTTCCAATACAGCTATAATTCCTTCTGTATCTTACGGAATTGCAACCGTGGCAAATAACATCGATTTACAGCCAGGGCAGGAAGTTCTCATGGTTGGCGAACAATTTCCCAGTAACGTATATGCCTGGAAACATCTAACGACTAAAAACAAGGCGTATTTAAACGTTATAAAAGCACCGTTGGTCCAAAGGGGTCGTGCAGCGGAGTGGAATAATCGCATACTGGCGGGTATAAATGGTAAAACGGCCATTGTTTCTATGCCCCATATTCACTGGGCTGATGGAACTTTGTTTGATTTGAAAGCCATTCGAAAAAAAACCAGGCAGTATAATGCCCTTTTGGTTATAGATGGCTCTCAAAGTATTGGTGCATTCCCCTTTTCCGTAGCGGACATTGAACCCGATGCTCTTATCACCGTAGGCTATAAATGGATGTTGGGGCCCTATTCGCTGGGCATGGCTTATTTGTCGGATTATTTTAATGAAGGCATGCCCATTGAAAATAACTGGATCAACCGATATAACAGTGAGGATTTTTCAAAACTGGTACATTATGAAGATCTTTATCAACCTAAGGCCGGGCGATATAATATGGGAGAAAACAGTAATTTTAATCTAACCCCCATGCTCACGGGAGCTATCCAACAACTCCTGAAATGGAATCCCGAAAATATTCAAAGTTACTGCCACACCATTTCAAAAAACGCAGTGGAATACCTTAGATCTCTGGGGTGCTTTATAGAAGAAGATTCGTTTAGAGCCAAACATCTTTTTGGTGTTTATCTGCCGGAGCACATAAAAATAGCTTCACTTAAAACATCTTTTGCAAAAAACAACGTTTATGTATCAATCAGGGGGAATGCCATTCGCATATCCCCAAACGTATATAACACAGAGGGCGATTTTGAAAAATTAATCTCCTGTTTTAAAAACACAAAATAATGAGGGTATCTCCTGTTATATTGATCCTGGTTTTATTCTTTTTTGGGGTTGTGAAAGCTCAAGGTATAGATCAGCGCATTCGGCTCCAAGAAAAAACCACTAAAAAAATGCTGTTCACTGCCAATAAGGGCGATATAATTAATCTCGACATACGTCGTATTTCGGGAAAAAAAATAACTTCCCTATCTATTCGGTCTTATAAGGGCCCCACTATTCTGGAGGTACAGAACTTTAAGAAATACAAACAAAGCCTGCGTTCTCCCGATAAGGATATCTATCAAATTATTCTGGAAAATGATACTTCTGAGCCCGCTATATTTAACCTGCTTCTCGATGTAGACTCTAAAGGGAAAGAGGTGCCGGTCCTGGCATATAAGGTTCACAGAGATACGTTATACGCTTATCCCGTTACCCAATTTCGAAAGCATACCGAAGATCGTATTAAAAAGGTGCAGCAGGAGCAATTTTATTTAAACAGTCGCTCAAACACCTATATAAAGGGGGGGAAGAACCGAGTTATCTTTCCGGTAAATCTACCGGAAAATACGGTGGCATGGTATTATGTATTTACCGCTTCGCGAAATGATGAAGATGTGCAAAATACCATCCAATCGTTTAACCTGGCTTCTACACTGGCAAAATTTACCGAAAAAGGAAAAACCCTGTCCCAATCCATTACTAATTTAAGCCCTCCTCCCGGTGCTCATATTTGCGACCTTTATCTTTTAAATGAAAAAAATGCGGAAGCATTCAGGAAAAAAGAAGATTTTATTCCATTTTCATTTGGTTCCAGGGAAAATTTTAAATCGGGACTTGTACGGATTACCCGAATGGGCAGAGGCCCTATGTATTTGGGAATTAACAACCCAAACAACCTTTATGGTATTCATGTTGGTATTGAAATTGTGGCCATTGTTCAAGCGGAAGAAGACATCGAGGAAATTGTGAATATCCCGGTAATAACCAGTTATCGGGTTCCATACCTGACTCATTAAATGGTTCGGTTCATCAAAGCTTCTCCAAATACTTTTAATTGCTCTTTAGCCCGGGTTGACATTTGAATTCCATCTAAAAAACCAAATGCCCGTTGCGTGTACGTCTTTATAGCCTTTCTGGTATAGAGATCCGCCTTTGTTTGACAATAGATTTCTTTAACCGACTCAATTTTTTTCTCCACCTCCTTTGGTTGTACGGTAAACCAATCTATTAATTGTTTTTGTTGGCTATCTGTACCAAGCTCAAGTGATTTAATGTACAGGAACGTCTTTTTATTTTCAATTATATCTCCTCCTGCCTGTTTTCCAAAAGTTTTGGTATCTCCAAATGTGTCCAGATAATCGTCCTGAAGCTGAAAAGCCAGGCCTAAATTTAATCCGAAATCGTAAACAGCCTGTGCATTTTCTTTCGTGGTATTGGCAACGCACGCGCCCATTTTCATGGCGCAGGCCACCAAAACTGCGGTTTTATATGTGATCATATGGATATATTCGTCCTCCGTAACCTGTTTTCGGCGCTCAAAATCCATATCCAGTTGCTGTCCTTCGCAAACCTGTAAAGCTGTTTCAGAAAATAAGGCGGTTAATTTTTTAAACATTTCGGGCTCATATGTGTTAAGGAAGCTATATGCCATTACTAACATGGCATCTCCTGATAAAATTCCGGTATTCGTATCCCATTTTTTATGAACTGTGGGAGCTCCCCTGCGCAAAGGAGCGGCATCCATAATATCGTCGTGAATCAAAGAAAAGTTATGGAAATACTCTATGGCGGCGGCGGCGGCGGTTGCATGGGTTACCTCACCGCCAAATGCCTCGGCAATCATCAGCGTGAGTACCGGGCGTAAACGTTTTCCTCCCAAATCCAGGATATAGTTTACCGGAGCATAAAGATTTTCCGGTGCTTTTTCCGTCTTTATTTCAGAGAGATATTCCGAAAATATATTTTGATAATCTGTAATGGATCGCATAAAACAATTTTGATAGGATGCTAAAATACCACAAAACATTGAAGCGCTGAAAGTGAAGATAATGTTAAAAAAATGTAAAACTTTGGAAACTATAATTGTTTTTAAAGTTTCCATTAGTATTTTTGCCCCTCATTTAGGAATGAGCAAATGCGAGAAAAAATCATAGAAAAAGCAGCCGACCTGTTTCTTCATTACGGTTTTAAAAGTATCACTATGGATGATATTGCCCACGAAATGGGGATATCAAAGAAAACCATTTATGTACATTTTGAAAACAAAACAGCTCTGGTTAAAAATGTCACTTTTTACTTATTTGACCTGATCTCCTATGGTATTAATTGTATTTGTGATCTGAAGAAGAACCCTATTGAAGAATTGTATGAGATTAAAAGTTTCGTAATGCAGCACCTCAAAGACGAGAAATCGTCTCCGCAATATCAGCTTCAAAAGTATTACCCGAAAATTTATGTTTCACTGAAGCAGAAACAGTTCGAGGTGATGAGCGATTGTGTACGAGATAATATCCAGCGAGGGATTGATTTGGGCTTATTTCGGGCCGATCTGGATATTGAATTTACCATAAAACTATACTTCAACGGAATGATGGGTTTAAAAAACCCTGATTTGTTTTCGCCTAAACAATACGCCATGAACTACCTAATGGAAAACTATCTGGAATATCACGTGCGGGCCATTGCAACCAAAAAAGGAATTGAATCATTAAACACCATTTTAAACGATCAGAATGAAAAATAAGCTATTCGCAGTTTTTATTCTATTTACTGCTATCTATGGGTATGCTCAGGAAAATCGTACCAGTTTTACACTGAACGAAGCTATTTCCTTTGCCCTGGAAAACAACTATAACGTTATTAATGCAAAGCGGGATATAGAAGCTGCCGAAAAACAGAAGTGGGAAACCACCACTATTGGATTGCCACAAATAAGTGCTTCGATAGACTATCAAAATTTTTTAAAGCAACCCGTTTCTTTATTACCGGCGGCGGCTTTTGATCCGTTAGGCGGAATTCGGCAGTTGGAAGACTACTACGATCTCGATGCTTTACAAACACAAGAGCTCCCAAATGCACCTGAAGGTTTTATTCCCGTTACTTTTGGCACCAAGCAAAGTGTGAATGCCACTGCTACGCTTACCCAACTCATTTTTGACGGATCGTATTTGGTGGGGTTACAATCGGCTAAGGTGTTTTTGGAAATTTCTAAAAATGCTAAAGAAAAAACCGATTTGGAAATCCGTAAAGCAGTAATTAATGCTTATGGGAATGTACTGTTGGCTCAGGAAAGTATCTCTATAATAGAGAAAAATAAAACTACTCTGGAAAAAAACCTGACGGAAACGCAAAAGATTTTTGAAAACGGATTAACCGAAGAAGAAAATGTAGAACAACTTCAAATCACATTAGCAAATGTGGATAACAGTTTAAAAAATGCCAGGCGTATGTTACGAATTGCCCGTCAAATGTTAAATATTACCTTGGGGCTTGACATCCATACCAATATTACGCTTACAGATGATCTGACGGGGCTAACCGATCAAAACATAGACCCTGCGTTACTAACTGTTCAGGATGCAGTTGAAAATAATATAGACTACAAAATCGCATCGAATAATAAGCGTTCTCAGGAACTCCTTCTGAAACTTGAGAAAAGCAAAGCCCTTCCTACGTTAAGCGCCTTTGTAAATGGGGGATATACGGGGAATAACGATCAGTTCAGGTTTCTAAACAGCGATCAGCAATGGTTTGGTTCGTCGGTTTTCGGAGTAAGCTTGAAGGTTCCGGTTTTTAGCTCTTTAGGAAGATCGGCCAGTACACAGCGCGCCAAAATCAACCTGGAAAAAGCGGAAACCGAATTAACACAAACGGAGCAACAACTGCGTTTGCAGATAGCCTCGGCTAAAAGTGATTATGAGTTTGCTATTGCCCAGTACGAAACCGCAAAGCAAAATCTTGCTTTGGCAGAACGCATCGAACAAAAGAATCAAACAAAGTTTTTTGAAGGAATAAGCAGCAGTTTTGATTTGCGGCAGGCGCAAACACAATTGTATAGCTCTCAACAGGAGTATTTACAATCCATGTTGGATGTAATTACCAAAAAATCTGACCTAGAAACTCTAATAAGCAATATACCCAGTAACTAAAATTAACTACTCATGAAAAAAATATTGGCTGTTTTATTTATAGCACTCCTTATAACCTCTTGTGGAGGAGGATCCAAAAATTCGGTAGAAGGAGTAATTGCTGCCGGAAATCTTGAGCAGATCCGGGCAAAACGTCTGGAAATAGTAAACCAACAACAGGAAATTGTAAGTCAAATTGCTATGTTGGATGCTAAAATTGCAGAATTAGACACTGTGAAGAAAATCCCTAATGTGTCTACTTTTATCATTGAAGAACAAGTATTTAATCATTACCTGGAACTACAGGGAAATGTAAAAACCAAGCAGAATCTTGTAATATTTCCGGAGTATTCGGGAATCCTTACGCGCGTATATGTAAAAGAAGGGCAACCCGTTGCGAAAGGACAAATTCTGGCCAAAATAGATGATGGAGGGCTTAGTCAGCAATTAGCCCAACTACAGGTACAGGCTAATTTGGCTAAAACCACATTTGAACGTCAGGAACGCCTTTGGAATCAGAAAATAGGGAGTGAAATTCAATACCTGCAGGCCAAGTCCAATTATGAAGCACAGCAAAAAGCGGTAGATCAACTTAGACAACAGGTGGCAAAAACCGTAGTAAGAGCTCCTTTTTCCGGGACTATTGACGATGTAATTACCGAGCAGGGAAGTGTGGTGGCTCCCGGGCAATCGCAATTATTTCGCATTGTTAATCTCAACAATATGTATATAGAAACCGATGTTCCGGAGAGTCATTTAAAAAATGTAACTCCCGGCAAAGAGGTGAAAGTTGAGTTTCCTATTCTCGGAAAAACGGTCGATTCAAAGATCCGCCAGGCAGGTAATTTTATCAATCCGGCAAACAGGACTTTTAAAATTGAGGTTCCGGTTCCCAGCAAGGATAAAAACATAAAACCCAACCTTACGGCCAAACTTAAAATTAACGACTATACAAACGATAAGGCCTTACTGATTCATCAAAGTATTATATCGGAAAATGCCGAAGGACAGCAGTACATTTATGTAGTAACCGATAAAGAAAACTCCAAAGCTGTTGCTAAAAGAGTGATTATTGAAACCGGAAAAACTCAGGGAGATTTGGTGGAAGTAATACAGGGGGTTGAAAACGGTGCCGAAATAATTGAAGAAGGAGCAAGAAGTGTTAAGGACGGACAGGCGGTTAAAATCCTAACTGTAGAATAAATTGTTCGGGATAGGTTAAAAATATGGTACTGATTATAAACTAATCGTTAAAAACCAACAACTAATGACTGATAAAGAAAAGAAAGTAAATAAAGAGTTTCCTCTGTCCTCCTGGGCCATTAACAATAAGACGACTATGTATGTTTTTATGTTGTTGATCTTTATTCTAGGAATCTCGGCTTACGTTGGCATGCCTCGTGAAAATTTCCCGGAAATTAAGGAAACCAAAATTTATATCAGCACGGTTTATCCGGGCAATACGGCAGAAGATATCGAGAAGCTTATTGTAGATCCGTTGGAAGACAAATTAAAAACGGTAAGCAATGTGGTTAAGGTGACCTCTACTTCTCAGGAAGATTACGGGATGATTATCGTGGAATTTGATGAAAATATTGCCGTTGAGCAGGCCAAGCAAAAGGTTAAAGATGAAGTAGATTCTGAAAAGGCCGGAGAAGACTGGCCCACGTTTAACAATGCGAAAGTAGAGCCTAATGTGTTTGACCTGAGCCTTTCCGAGGAAATGCCTATTCTCAACATTAATATCTCAGGAGATTACCCGGTAGATAAGTTAAAAGAGTATGGCGAATATCTGGAAGATGAAATTGAAAGCCTGTCGGAAATTAAACAGGTAGATATTCGGGGAGCTCAGGAAAAGGAAGTAGAAGTAGCCGTAGATATTTACAAAATGATGGCCGCCAAAGTGAGTTTCGACGATGTTATCGGAGCTATCAGTCGCGGTAACGTAACTATGTCTGCCGGAAATCTGATAGCCAGCGGGCAGCGGAGAACGATTAGAATTCTCGGGGAAATAGAAAACCCGTCGCAACTCGATAATTTTGTCATCAAAGCGGAAAATAATCACCCCATTTATCTCCGGGATATTGCGGAAGTACACTTTAAAGATGAAGAGAAAACCACTTATGCCAGAGAATTTGGTCAGGAAGTGGTAATGCTGGACGTTAAAAAGCGTTCCGGAAAAAATATGGTGGAAGCCGCAGAAAAAATTGCGATCATCGTTGAAGATGCCAAAGCCAATGTTTTCCCGACAAATCTGAAGGTGTCTATTTCAAACGATCAGTCTTCCAAAACTATCGGTCAGGTAAACGACCTTGTCAATAACATTATTTTTGGAGTTCTCCTGGTAGTTACGGTCCTTATGTTCTTTTTGGGGTTCAAAAATGCTTTATTTGTTGGTTTTGCCATTCCCATGTCGATGTTTATGTCTTTAATGATCCTGAATGCCCTCGGATATACCATGAATACCATGATACTGTTCGGGCTTATTATGGGGCTGGGTATGCTGGTTGATAACGGGATTGTGGTGGTTGAAAATGTATATCGCCTCATGGATAAAGAAGGAATGAGTAGGATTGAAGCCGCTAAAAAAGGAATTGGTGAAATTGCATTTCCGATTATTATATCTACGGCAACTACTGTGGCTGCTTTTATTCCATTGGGTATGTGGCCGGGAGTCATGGGTGAATTTATGATTTATTTTCCGGTTACCCTGTCAGTAGTATTGGGGTCTTCTCTGTTTGTCGCCATTTTCTTTAACTCGGTGATGGTTTCCCAGTTCATGAAAATAGAAGATAGAGAAATGCCTTTAAAAAGAATGATTATGATCTCTTCCATATTAATCGTGATAGGATTGATTATCGTTCTGGTTGGAAATCAATACCGGGCATTGGGGAGTATTATGATTGTAACCGCGGCTCTGTTATGGATATACCGCTTGTTTTTAAGGAGATGGGCTAATGGGTTTCAAACCAAAGTACTCCCCCGTTGGGAACGTTTTTATGAAAAACTATTGCGTTCGGCACTAAAAGGCTGGAGGCCTTATGCTATCAGTATTGGAACCTTCCTGCTTTTATTTATAGCGTTCGGAGGCTTTGGAGCTTCTATAGGGAGCCAGCGTACCAAAGTAGAGTTTTTTCCGGATAACGAGCCAAATCAGATCATCGTATACATCGAATACCCTCAGGGAACCGATATAGAAAAAACCAATGCTATTACCAAAGATATTGAAGGCAGGGTTTATGAAATGATTAATTCGGCCGCTTATACACGTGGTGATTACAATTTTCTGGTTGAAAGCGCCGTGTCGCAGGTGGGAGAAGGTGCCGGGAATCCACAAACCGATGGAGGTTCCAGTGCCGAAATGCCGCATCGTGGAAAAATTACGGCTACCATGCGTGAGTTTAAATTCCGGGAAGGAGCAGAGAGCAAGGAACTCCTAAAAAAAATACAGGAAGACCTTAAGGGTATTTATCCCGGTGTTTCTATTTCTGTTGAAAAAGATCCGATAGGTCCGCCTGCCGGATATCCGATTAATATTGAGCTGGAAGGAAAAGATTATTCGGAACTTATTAATACGGCCGAAAAAATGAAAGATTTTATCAATTCAAAAAATATCCCTGGAATTGATGAACTTAAAATCGACGTAAACAAATCTAAACCCACTATGCAAATTGCCGTTGATCGGGCCAAAGCAGGAGAGCTTGGAGTAAGTACCGGACAGGTAGGGCAGCAATTGAGAAACGCTATTTTCGGAGCCAAAGCAGGGATTTATAAAAAAGATGGTGAAGATTATGATATTTACGTACGCTTTAATGAAGCCGATAAATACAATACCAGTGCTATTTTCAATCAAACCATTACCTTTCGGGATCAGTCGTCCGGACAAATAAAAGAAGTTCCCGTATCGGCAGTTACACATCAGAAAAACACCTCCGGATTCAGTGCCATTAAACACAAAGATACGCGTAGGGTGGTTACTGTATATTCGGCACTAGCTCCCGGATTTACCGATGCAGGTGCTATTGTGTCGCAGATTCAGAACGAAATGAAGAATTTTACCGACCTGCCGGCAACTGTGAAAGTAGATTATACCGGACAGATTGAGGAACAGGAAAAGCAAATGACCTTTTTAATGGGTGCTTTTTTTGCCGGTCTTGGACTTATCTTTTTTATTTTGATCTTCCAGTTTAATTCGGTATCCAGACCAGCTATTATTATGCTGGCTATATTCTTAAGTCTTATCGGTGTATTCGGAGGACTCATCATTACCGGTGCCTCTTTTGTTATCATGATGACCATGATGGGGATTATCTCCCTGGCCGGTATTGTGGTAAATAACGGGGTGGTTCTTCTGGATTACACTCAATTACTTATAGACAGGCAAAAAGTAAAGCAAAACCTGGATGAACGCGCTTATGTAGATAACGAAACCCTTCTGGAAGCTATTATCAAAGGGGGAAAAGCCCGTTTACGTCCGGTACTCCTTACGGCAATTACTACCATCCTTGGGTTAATACCCCTGGCTACCGGGTTTAATATTAACTTTTATCGTTTGTTTAGCGAATTCAATCCGGACATTTATTTTGGAGGAGATAATGTTATTTTCTGGGGGCCTCTTGCCAAAACGGTTATTTATGGACTATTTATAGCTACTTTCCTCACACTGGTAGTGGTACCCATTTTGTTTTACCTGATTACCCGATTTAAGATGTGGTTACGCACTAAAACATCCGGTCAACAGGAAATACAGGAAGACGTACAAATGATCAATGTAAAGGCTTAACAAAAAAAACCTCAACGTTACGTTGAGGTTTTTTATTTATGTTTAACTTGACTAGAAGCTAAAATCTAAACCGATACTGTAATTACGTCCCAGTTGCCCCAATTGCTGTACTTCCGAAGAATATACAAATCTGGAACCGGCCTGAGCCGTATTCGTAGAAGCCAGGGTAACATCGGGATATACGTCAAACAGGTTATTAATATTAGCATTAACATTTAGTTTGTCGGTTAATTTATATGCAAAGCTTATATCGGTTGAAAGCTTGGAAGATAAATCCTGGTCAATTCCGCCGCTACCTTCGGGAGCAGTTACGGTAACCTCTCCAAATAAGGTATTATTAAGCCCAAGATTTACTTTATCTGAGTCGTAATTCAGTCCTAAAATAAATTTAGACTTCGGTCTGGAGTTGGTAATTAAACCTTTTTCTTCTCTTGTAAAAATATTATATCCGTTATTTGCAAGCGTCGAAGGGGTGGTAATCGCATCAATCTCCGTTTTGTTAAAGTTTGCTGCCAGACTTGCATTAAGCCTACCCGCACCTAATTCAATATTTTTATAATTCAAAACTATATCGGCTCCGGTGGTTTTGGTATCCCCTGCATTGATAAACACCTGTACGGCTACCACATTATTGGCATCCAAAATCGTTTCAACCGGATTTGTCGGTGCTCCGGGAGCTCCGTCGGTATATCCAATTTGCGAGGAGAATAAAACACGGTCGTCCACTTTTATGTTATAAAAGTCAACAGATGCCGAGAAGTTATTATTAAACTTATAGGTGATTCCAGCTGCAAAGTTTTTCGAGGTTTCGTAAGTCAGACTGGGAACACCCAAGGCCTGTACTGCAGGGTCATTATTTGCCAGAGTTCCTTGCTTTAGCGGCTCGGATGACCCGGCTACAATAATGAACTGGCTATTGGTTAAATAACGCTGATGTAATGTAGGAGCCCTGAACCCGGTACTGTAGGAAGCTCTGATTGCTCCGCTGTTTCCTAATTTATACCGTCCGTTCACTTTCCAGGAGAAGTTAGAGTCATCAACATCCGAATAATCCTCAAACCTACCGGCAATTCCAAGTAATAGTGCATCCGAAATATCATAATCCAGACCTGCATAGGCAGCAAAGTTGTTTCGGTCCCATTCGCCCGCTTCGCTGGGTTTCACCCCGGCAAAAGAGTCCGATCCGGCACCGTAATACGATCGTGGATCTCCTTCAAATGCTTCAAAGTATTCTTTCTTGTATTCCAATCCGAACGATATGGCTACAGCATCCGAAAACAGTTTCGAAAAGTCGAGGTTGCCAATTACATTTCTCAACGCATATCCACCGGGATGAAAGGTAGTGGGCGATGTTCCAAAATCGGCTAAATAATCCCGGTTTACCGAATTGTTTACCGTATACATTACTTTATTGGCTCCATAGGTTACACTCGCATCACCATCAAAATCTTCCCCTAACGAAAACTTAAGGCCAATGGCATTTATATGGTCGTTAATATCGGTTTCAAATGTGGGTTGATAACCCATAAAATCCAAAGGTTTTGTAAGAAAACCGGAATTTCCAACACCAGCTTGTCTCCAATAAGGGGCACGGTAATAAGCAAAGCTTCTGCCCGTTCGGGTAGTATATCCGTGGAAGGAATAGAATTCGGTATTTTCATTAATGGAATATCCCAGATTGACAAAGGCGTCCATTTTTTCCATATCCGGCTGTCCTACGTGCATGCCCAGATCCGGATTGTCCGTGGCCCATTGAGTCCAATGATCTATATTAGTATCGTAAAAATCCAATGCTGAAATATATTCAGGGTCATTGGCTCCCAAATCATAATCTGCCGGATTTGGTGGTCCTGGTAAGTCGGCAGTTCCGGGAGTTCCAGCCCGGTTTGTCAGTTTTTGGTTGTAATACCCTAAAGTTACATTGGCATACCCGTTTTCCCCAAAAGAAAAAGTAGTATTCAAATCGGTAGAAAAATTAAATCCATCCCCTTCGTCGGTAATTCCCGTTTCAGCGGTTATTGTGGAGAACTTTGCATTTTTCTTTAAAATCATATTGATTACCCCGGCAATCGCATCAGAACCATACTGCGCAGATGCTCCGTCGCGAAGCACTTCCACCCGTTCAATGGCGGCCGTTGGGATACTTTTCAGGTCGACCCCTACTTCTCCTTTACCGGGAGTACGATTCAGATACACCTGAGCACTTTGATTTTTTCGTTTTCCATTTACCAAAACCAATGTCCTACTGGGCCCTAATCCTCTCAGATCGGCAGGGTCATAATGCGCGGTAGCATCCGAGATTGCCTGATTCTGTGCATTAAACGATGGTACCGCGAAGGTCAACATTCTTTCCACGGTAGGTTTTCCAGTGTTTTTCAACTCCTGGACCCCAATATTATCAACGGGTACGGGAGAATCCAATATCGTTCTCGGTTTCGAACGGTTCCCCAGAATAACCACTTCATCCAGTGCAACACCGGATTCCAGGGTAACATTCACCTGTCCGGCACTACTCACACTTACCTCCTTGGTTTCAAACCCTACGGAGGAAAAAACCAACGTAGCCGGTAAATTATCCACATCCAGCGCATAATTTCCATCAAAATCGGTAGTCGTACCACTTGTGGTCCCTTTAATTACAACATTCACTCCGGGTAATGGTTCTCCATTATCAGAAGCTGTTACAGTTCCGGTAACTTGTCCCTGAGCCCAAATTCCCAACGGAAATAAAAGCATAAGACATGTACCCAATTCTTTAAGTAATTTCATTTTCATACAATTAAAAGATTGGTTAATTATTAACAATATTCTAACATTTTATTAACTTTTACAAAAAAATTCCTGTATTTAATCTATCTTTTTAAGCTTTTTCTTAATGAATTTGCATTTCATTCCTTTCTTTTATTTTTTTACCAAGTCAGCTTACTTTTATACCTTTGCAGCCTAATTTTCAACCGGAAAAATGTACAGAACTCACACCTGTGGAGCTTTACGCTCATCGGACATCAACCAGGAAGTTACCCTGGCCGGATGGGTCCAGAAAATACGCAATAAAGGATTTATGATCTGGATTGATCTCAGAGATCGATACGGAATTACACAACTTATCGTTGACGAAGAGCGTACGCCGAAAACCGTTTTTGAAAATGCCAGACAACTCGGAAGAGAATTCGTCATTCAAATAAAGGGAACCGTAATTGAAAGGGAATCCAAAAACAAAAATATCCCTACCGGCGATATAGAGATCCTGGTAAATAATATTACGATTTTGAACGATTCGCTGGTACCTCCCTTTACTATTGAAAACGAAACTGACGGAGGCGAAGATCTACGTATGAAATACAGGTATTTGGATATCCGGAGAACTCCCGTTAGAAATAATCTGGTATTTCGCCATCGGGTGGCTATGGAAATAAGGAATTACCTTTCCAGCGAAGGGTTTATAGAAGTGGAAACACCCTACCTAATTAAATCCACCCCGGAAGGAGCCAGAGATTTTGTTGTTCCTTCTCGAATGAATGAAGGAGAATTTTACGCACTCCCCCAATCTCCTCAAACCTTCAAACAATTGCTTATGGTTGGAGGGCTCGATAAGTACTTTCAAATAGTAAAATGTTTCCGAGATGAAGATTTAAGGGCAGATCGTCAACCGGAATTCACACAGATTGATTGTGAAATGACCTTTATAGAACAGGAAGACATTTTAAATACTTTTGAAGGCCTTACCCGATTTCTATTAAAAGAAATAAATGGACTGGAAGTAGGCGAATTTCCAAGAATGACCTATCAGGAAGCTATGAAACGCTATGGTAATGATAAACCGGATATTCGTTTTGGAATGTCGTTCGGAGAACTTAACGAAATTGCGCAACACAAAGATTTTAATGTATTTAATAAGGCAGAGCTCGTTGTAGGTATTGCGGTACCCGGAGCTGCTTCATATACGCGAAAAGAAATCGATAAATTAATCGATTGGGTAAAACGACCCCAGGTTGGTGCACTCGGAATGGTATATGTGAAATGTAATCCCGATGGAACTTTCAAATCGTCTGTCGATAAGTTTTACGATCAGCAGGATCTGGCCGCCTGGGCAAAAGCAACGGGAGCCAAAGCGGGCGACCTTATCTGTGTCTTGTCAGGAGACACCCATAAAGTCCGACCTCAACTGAGTGCGCTCAGGATGGAACTTGCAGAGCGAATGGGACTGAGAAAACCCGATGAATTTGCTCCTCTGTGGGTGGTAGATTTTCCTTTGCTGGAATGGGATGAGGAAACCGGGCGTTACCACGCTATGCATCATCCTTTTACAGCTCCCAAACCGGAGGATATTGAACTTCTGGAAACCGAACCCGGAAAAGTACGGGCCAATGCCTACGACCTGGTTCTCAATGGAAATGAAATCGGAGGGGGTTCTATTCGAATATTCGACAAGGAGCTCCAGGCAAAAATGTTTTCATTATTAGGCTTTAGTAAAGAGCAGGCGCAGGCGCAATTTGGATTTTTAATGGATGCTTTCCAGTACGGAGCACCCCCACACGGAGGAATTGCCTTTGGCTTTGACAGGCTGGTGGCTATTCTGGGTGGGCAGGAAACCATTAGAGATTTTATCGCATTTCCAAAAAATAATGCGGGAAGAGATGTAATGATAGATGCTCCCTCCCCGATAGACGATGAGCAATTAAAAGAGCTTCATATACGGTTACGTTCGTAAAATTTTTAACCCACCTTCTTCGGTGGGTTTTTAATTTATACATTGAATATATGAACAAATAGGAGTACATTCGTATTGGAATGAAGCCACATAAAAAATCGGTACTTACCAAATTCCTGATCTGGAGATATAAACATATCTCCACTAAAAATTTTGTGTTTATTTTAAGTGGTATAGTAGGCTTGTTGGCCGGACTGGCATCGGTTACTCTAAAAAACATTACCTTTTCTATTGAAGCCCTGCTGGAGCGAGGTATCATTTTCTCGGAAAATCACCTGTATTTTATTTTACCGGTTATAGGCCTGTTACTGGTTTATCTGATGGTAAAATACGTTCTTAAAAAACCCATCCGACAAGCGATTCCGTCTATCTTGTTTTCCCTGTCAAAAAAAAATGGGATTATTCCGGGGACACGCATTTTTTATCCGCTTATAACAGCTCCGCTTACCGTAGGCTTTGGGGGTTCTGTGGGATTATTAGGTCCGGCTGTTGCCAGCGGATCTGCACTGAGTTCTAATGTAAGCAGGTTGTTTCACATGGACAGTAAAACCCGGGTTTTACTGATTGCCTGTGCGGCAGCAGGTGCTATTTCATCTATTTTTAAATCTCCCGTAGCCGCTATTATATTTGCCGTAGAGATTTTCAGTCTCGACCTGACCCTTACCTCGCTGCTCCCCCTGTTAATTGCATCGGTTTCCTCGGTGCTCACCTCCTATTTTTTTATGGGTGATGAGGTGATGTTCAATTTTATGGTTACTGATAAGTTTCAGCTGACCGATACGTTTTTTTATATTGTTCTGGGGGCTGGTACCGCACTGGCTTCGGTTTATTTTACGAAGATGTACTTTGGTATACAATCGCTCTTTGACAAGGTAAAAACGCCTTTGGGTAAACTCTTTTTAGGAGGATTGCTTATTGGAGCTATGCTTTATTTTATACCCCCTTTATACGGAGAGGGATTTAGCTTTATCAATAACCTGTTGGCAGGAAACGATCTGGAAGCCCTGGGAACTACTCCTTTTGATGCTTTTATAGATCATGCCTGGGTAATTATTGCGCTCCTTTTTGGTATTACTATTTTTAAAGCGGTGGCCATGACCGCAACTTTTGCCGCCGGTGGATCCGGAGGTATCTTTATTCCCACCATGGTAATGGGGAGTGCGTTGGGGAATGTAGTAGCCAAAATAATAAATGCCCTCAACCTGGGATTTGAAGTTTCGGAGGCCAATTTTACACTGGTTGGTATGTCAGGGTTAATTGCAGGTGTATTACACGCTCCCCTCACAGCTATCTTCCTTATCGCTGAAATCACTGGTGGTTATGAGCTTTTTGTGCCTTTAATGATTACAACCGCCATTTCTTTTTTGATTACAAAAAATACCCTCGAGTATACTATTTATACCCGTGAACTCGCCGAACAGGGAGCTCTGTTAACTCATAATAAAGACCAAACCGTACTCACTTTGATGAAATTAGACAAGGTAATTGAAACCAATTTTGTAGCTCTTACTCCTACGATGTCTTTGGGGGCAATGCTTCATGAAGGCGTAGCAAAAACCACCCGAAATTTATTTCCGGTAGTCAATGATGAGGGTGAACTGGTCGGGGTGGTTCTGCTGGATGATATACGGGAGTTTATGTTTGATACGTCTCTGTACGAAACCATTCAGGTTGAAAGTTTAATGCACGAGCCTCCGGAATATATTATTTACGAGGACGATGATATGAAAAAAGTAATGAAGAAATTTCAGGATAGCGGTGCCTGGAATTTACCGGTAATAAAAAACAGTAAGTATGCGGGATTTGTTTCCAAATCAAAATTGCTTACGGCATATAGAAGAAAGCTAATTCAATTTACACGATAAATGCACCAGGAAATTGCTCATATCAGCCTTTTGGTCAAAGATTATGATGAGGCTATAGATTTTTACACAAAAAAACTTCATTTTAATTTAATTGAGGATACCAGGTTAACCCCTCAAAAAAGATGGGTTTTGGTTCGCCCTAATGGAGTAAAAGGTTGTAATCTGCTACTGGCCAAGGCAGCCGATCAACAGCAGTTATCCTCCGTAGGAAATCAATCGGGCGGACGAGTGTTTTTATTTTTATATACGGATGATTTTGAAAGGGATTATCAAAATTTAATTACACATAACATACGCATAGTACGGCCTCCACTAAAAGCACCTTACGGCACTGTTGCTGTTTTTGCAGATCTTTACGGGAATCTATGGGATTTGATAGAGCCAACAGGATAAATTTATTATTGATATTGATGAAATATATTATTCTTTTTTTATTCGCCATCGTACTGGGCTTACTTATAACCGGATTTGTTCTACAAGGTCAGGAACATCCTAATGCAGCTAAATTTATAGGTTTTGGGGCTTTGGGATTATTTTTTGTTGTTATGCCCCTGTTTATTATTTGGAGAGGTCGCGGGAAAAGCGTGAAAGATTATATGCTTACCCGCGAAAACTTAGATAAAATGCGGGATAAAGACCTATAATTTTTTGAAAATCAGGTTTTTTTATAAATAAATTAGGTTTTTATCTTATTCCTGTCATTTAATCCCCTACCTTTACCACTTTAATTTTTTATATTACAATTTATAATGACAGGTACAGTTAAATTTTTTAATGAATCGAAAGGGTATGGATTCATTACCAACGACGAGACCGGAAAGGACATTTTCGTTCATGTAAGCGCATTGAACGGACTTGAACTTCGAGAAGGTGACAAAGTAGAATATGTTGAAGAAGAAGGAAGAAAAGGAATGGTTGCAGGACAAGTGCAACTAGCCGAATAGCATATACTTATTTTGATTTAATTAAATGCGGCCGTTGAGCCGCTTTTTTTGTGCTTAGTTCAGATTGCGTTTTTCTATAAAAAAACGCTTTAACAGTGTTCCCGCTTCCTTTTCCATAAGGCCTCCCTCGATATTGGTTTTGGGATGTAATGCAGTTTTCATAACACCACATCCCCGCTTTTCGTCTTTAGCACCGTATACGATTCTGGAAATCTGACTCCAATATAAAGCTCCGGCACACATCTGACAGGGTTCCAGGGTTACATACAACGTGCAATTCTGAAGATATTTACCTCCCAGATAGTTAGCAGCGGCCGTAATGGCTTGCATTTCTGCATGGGCCGTTACGTCGTTAAGGGTTTCGGTCAGATTATGTGCTCTTGCTATAATTTTATTATCTATTACAACCACTGCTCCTACGGGAATTTCATCCTTTTCAAAAGCTGCCTCTGCTTCCTGCAGTGCTTTTTTCATAAAATAAGCATCGTCAAAAATGTTCTCCATAAAAACAAAAATACGATTTCAACTTGTACATTTGTTTTATGACAGGAAAATTACTGGATACTGTTCAATTCCCTTCTGACCTCAGGTCCATGTCACTAAAACAATTAACGCAGCTCACCGGAGAGCTACGTAATTTTATTATTGATATTGTTTCCGTCAAGGAGGGTCATTTAGGGGCAAGTCTGGGAGTGGTAGAGCTTACCGTTGCCTTACATTATGTATTTAATACCCCCGAAGATCTGCTGGTCTGGGATGTGGGACATCAGGCATACGGACATAAAATTTTAACAGGACGTAAAGATGTTTTTCATACCAATCGTCAATTGGGTGGCGTTAGTGGTTTTCCAAAAAGAGACGAAAGCATCTACGACACCTTCGGGGTAGGGCATTCCTCAACCTCCATTAGCGCCGCATTGGGGATGGCATTGGCTTCACAGTTGCAAGGCCATCAAAACAAACATCATATTGCGGTTATTGGTGATGCCTCTATAGCCAGCGGAATGGCATTTGAAGGGCTTAACCACGCCGGAGTTACCGATGCTAATTTACTCATTGTACTTAATGATAATGCCATCGGAATTGATCCGAGTGTTGGAGCACTTAAGGAATATCTTACCAATGTAAAAACCAACAAGCGCCTGGCGAGGAACAACATTATTAAAGCCCTTAATTTTGATTATACCGGCCCGATAGACGGTCATAATTTAAAAGGTCTGATAGAAGAACTCCAGCGATTAAAGGACATTCAAGGGCCCAAATTCCTACATGTTGTTACTACCAAGGGAAAGGGTTTACAAAAAGCCGAAGAAGATCAGGTGCGTTACCATGCCCCGGGGAAATTTGATAAGACCACAGGAGATATTATTCCGAAAAAGCAGGATCATTTACCTCCAAAATTTCAAGATGTTTTTGGCCATACCCTTGTTGAACTTGCCAAAAATAACAAGAAGATTGTGGGGATTACTCCCGCCATGCCTACGGGAAGTTCGCTGAAGTTTATGATGGATGCTATTCCGGAACGTGCTTTTGACGTGGGGATTGCCGAACAACACGCTGTTACTCTGGCAGCCGGAATGGTTACACAGGGACTTATTCCCTTCTGCAATATTTATTCTACTTTCCTGCAAAGAGCTTATGATCAGGTAATTCACGATGTGGCTCTGCAAAATCTTCCTGTTATTTTTTGTCTGGATCGCGCAGGATTGGTTGGTCAGGATGGTGCAACCCATCACGGTGTTTTTGATCTTGCTTATTTGCGATGCATTCCGAATATGATTCTCTTTGCTCCCATGAATGAAGAAGAACTCAGGAATATCATGTATACCGCACAATTAGGTTTACCCCATCCTATTGCCATTCGATATCCCCGCGGACGTGGTGTTACAAGGGATTGGAAGCATTCATTTCAAAAAATACCGATTGGTACATCGAGAAGATTACGCAGTGGTAACCGTATTGCTGTTTTAAGCACAGGGTTTATTGGTAATACGGTATCTAATGCCTTAAATACCCTTGAGAAGGCTGTTGAATTTTCACATTTTGATATACGGTTCGTTAAACCTCTTGATAAAGCAACACTGCATAAAATTTTTTCTGCACATGAACTGATTGTAACTGTTGAAGACGGATGCATTACAGGAGGGTTTGGATCTGCCATACTGGAATTTGCTTCAAAACACCTGTACAATACCCCTATACATTGTTTGGGAATTCCCGATGCTTTTGTGCAACACGGGAGTGTTTCGGAACTTCATTCTTCGACAGGACTTGACATGGAATCACTTGTTGCGTACTTTCGCAAACTTTAATACCAACCCATTAGGCCATGCCTATAAAAAACAAGTATCTGTTTTTTCTTTTTGCTCTTTTGAGCCATTTTATCTGTGCGCAATATGTAACCGATGAAAATCCTGCGGATTCTGTTTATATATTTCCAGCGCAGATAAAGGCAGTTACATATCCCAAGCTTGGCATTCCCAGGTTGGAAGATTTTAAGGTTGGGGATTCAGAATTAATTCTTCGCAAAGTAAGATTTCAATTCGAAATTCCGACCTTTTGGGAAAAGAAGAACAATTTAAGCATTACAGCCAGTGAAGTGGCTTTTGTAAACTGGAATGCGGGAGGAAACAATTCGGTATCTGCGCTGGCACAACTTTTTTTTGCGCGGAATTTTAAAACCAAGAAAAAGCAGTGGAACAATGAAATTGCTCTCAAATACGGGATCAATGCTCAGCAAGATGAAAAATTGAGAAAAACAGATGACGAAATCAGGCTGGCTTCTACTTTCGGTTACCGAAAAGATACTATTTCCAGCTGGTACTTTTCAGTAAAAACCCACTTCAGAACCCAGTTTTCAGATGGATACAAATACCCCGATCGTGAAACTCCTATCTCCCGATTTATGGCCCCTGGGTATTTCTTTTTGGGAATTGGGGCCGAATATTCGCCTATCCCTCACGATTTAAGTATTTATATTTCCCCTTTAACGCAAAAAACCACTTTTGTACTGGACGATGATCTTGCCAATAGGGGTGCTTTTGGGGTTAAAAAAGCTGTTTTTGATGCTATGGGAAACCTGATAACCCCAGGAAAAAAGTCACTTACCGAACTGGGTTTCCTGATAAACAGTGTCTGGACTAAAAAACTTATGAAAAATGTGCAACTTAACAATCGTATAAATTTGTATACGGATTACCTCAATAGCTTTGGAAACATCGATATAGATTGGGAGTTAAACGTTTTACTAACGGTAAACGAATACATAAATGCTCAAATAGGGACTCATCTATTGTTTGATGATGATGTTCGTTTTGACGAGATTAAGAACGATGATGGAGAAGTTATCTTTTCTACTTCGAAAGTACAATTCAAGCAGCTTTTGGGTGTGGGAGTCCAATATTCCTTTTAAACCGGTTTCATTAAATTCTCAGGATATTCAATCTCTACCGACAGATATTTCTTATTTCCATATCATAGTCACCACCCGGGAATCTTCAATATCTTTCCAGCTATGGTGTTCTTTATCAGGTCCCGGTGGCGCGGATACTTCATAGGCTATGTTTGACCCCTCTTCATAAAGATATATATGGAAATGTTCTGTAGATATTTTCAGATCGGGGCGATGGGCTCTCAATATACGCACTGAAGTTCCAATACCAACGCCATAAATATCAGTAACGGTTGACGTGCCGGGAATGCGTATTCGATATAACTTTTCCTCTGAAGTGTCCGATGTCATAAATACCACCTCATCTGCTACAGTAAAGGTATAAAAATCAGGGCCGTCCTGCTGTGCTTCTGTTTTGACCACCTCTCTGTTTATAAATTGTTGCTGCAGGCTCATTTTGTTAATAGGCATTTCCCGTTGCAGGGAAAACCCGCCCAGGGCATTTTCCTTTAAAACCAGTTCATCACCTGCAGGACAGTTGTTTTTACCACTTAAGGGTGCTACGGTTATAATACGAACCACTTCCATAACGCCATCGTAATCAGCCGCAAATCCGTCATTGGCCTTCGGTAGTTTAACAACTTCCAATTCGCTATACAGAGGTATATACGGCCTTGTGTTATGCCCTTTTTTTTGATGGTATAATCCTTCCAGCTTCCGGGTCTTATCATATATCCAGTACATCAGTGTATCCTTACAAACCACAAACTCTGAAACCTCGGGCCCGATGGTTAGAGTGCCCTGCACTTCAGACGTTTTTTTCGAATTAGTAACAGGTACGGAATTCGTTTTACCGGGGGTTGGATTCTTACAACCTACAATACCAACAACAAGCAGGATCTGAAATAATCTCTTCATTGAAAATATTTATTCCTTTTTAAAAAAATTACAGGTGATATCCTTTAATTTTAGAATGCAAAGCTACCGCTTTCCCATCGGTTAAACTGGCTACAAAACAAGAAGTATTTAACAGAATGGCATATGCAGATGGCGGTATTTTTCTAAACGCCGGTGGTAAGGTTTTAACCAAAAGTTTGTCGTAATTGCTTGCCTTTCCCTCCGAGCTCTTAATTAATGCGCTGGTATACACTTCCAGTAAATCGGCTAACATACTGTATCCGGCAACCTCTTTTTCAATCACTTCATTAGACTGGTAAATACGCTCAATGCTAATTTTAAGAATATCATTAATCTGAGCCCGATACTTCGACTTGTCCAGTAATCCGGAGGCGAACTTGCCTGTGAGAATTTCATCTTCGTACTGCATAAAAATATCAACTGCCTCCTGAATAAGGGTGCCTATTGCCAACGCGCGAAGATAACTCAACCGGTCTTCTTTAAATTGTAACGATCGGTATTTTTTGGTATCAATCCTATCCCTGACAAGATTCATCAGATACTCCAGAGCGTATTCTTCCGAAATCAACCCCATATTTATTCCATCTTCAAAATCAATAATCGTATAACAAATATCATCTGCGGCTTCCACCAAAAAGGTCAAAGGGTGTCTTGAAAAACTGATATTTTTCCCGGAACGGGTTTGTAGCAATCCCAATTCGGATGCTACATCCACAAAAAAATCCTTTTGCGCCTGAAAAAACCCGAATTTCTTATCGGCTATATGATCTGTAGGCTTCTTAGGAAGTGATTCTTTCGGATATTTCATAAACGCTCCCAAAGTAGCATAACTCAATCGCAGGCCTCCCCGCACCCCTTCCCGGTCTTCGGTAAGAATTTTAAACCCGTTTGCATTCCCTTCAAAATCAATAAGATCCTGATATTCTTTTTCAGATAATACCTTTTGGTATTTTTTCCCTAAACCATTCTTAAAGAATTCTCCAATTGCTTTTTCGCCGCTATGTCCGAACGGGGGATTTCCAATATCATGTGCCAGTGCGGCAGCGGCTATAATGGCTCCAAAATCATTAAACCGATAGCCGTGAATCGTGTGAAGGTGTGGATGTTTTTCCAGTATTTTCTTTCCGGCCAGTCTTCCCAGGCTTCTTCCCACTACCGATACTTCCAAACTATGGGTAAGACGTGTATGCACAAAATCGGTTTTAGACAGTGGAATCACCTGTGTTTTATCCTGTAAACTTCTAAAGGCCTGCGAAAAGATAATCCGATCGTAATCTACCTCGAACCCCAGGCGGGTTTCATCCTGTTCTTTTCTAAGGCGTTTATGTGTATCTCCCGACCGCTTTAGTGATAGTAGTTGCTCCCAGTTCATAGTCTTATTTGTGCCGGGAAAGATACATATATTCTCTTAAAATTAAATTAACATTCGTGCTTTCTCATAACATTTTGCTAACGCTTTTATGACAAAGGTTTAATCCGGACTTAACCTTGATTTTACATCCGGGGCTTTCCTTTGCGGCGACAAAACAATGAGATAAATTTTATGAGAAAGATTGTACTGTATTTATTCCTTATTTCCACTGGAACTATCTGGGCCCAAACGGGTTCGATTGTCGGAAAAATTAGCGATAAGGAAATGAATAACGAACCGCTTCCTTTTGCTAATGTACTAATAAAAGGAACCACCGTCGGAACCACAAGTGATTTTGACGGATTGTATGAAATAGCCGACCTTGAACCCGGCACATACACGGTAGTTTTTAGTTTTATTGGTTATGAAACACTGGAAGTTCCGGATATTGAGGTAGTAGCCGATAAAGTTACCGAATTAAATACTACGCTCGGGGCCAGTAATGTAAGCCTGGATGAAGTGGTTGTAACCACAACCGCGCGAAAAGACTCTGAAAAGGCGCTTTTACTCGACCAGAAAAAGGCCATCGCCATTAAAGAAAGTATCGGTGCCCAGACCCTTAACAAGCTTGGTGTATCTGATGCTGCTACCGCTACCACAAAAATCTCGGGAGTAACCAGTAGTGAAGGCTCGGGAGATGTTTTTGTACGAGGTCTCGGAGATCGCTATCTGACAACAACTATGAACGGATTACCCATTCCGTCAGACGATATTGAAAAGAAAAATATTGATCTCGGGCTTTTTCCGACCAGAATTATTCAAAATGTAAGTATTAGCAAAACCTATTCGGCCGAAACTTCAGCCGATCAGTCTTCAGGAAATATCAATGTAACCACCCGGGAATTAGCCGGTGGAGAAGAATACAGTATTGGTGTAAGCGCAGGTGCCAATTCAAACGTTTTAAAAAGCGATGTTAGCGATAACTTCAAAGTATCACCCAATACCGATGATATAAGTTTCGGAGTATACGATCAATCTTTAAATATTTTTGATGCCATTACGCAACAAAACTGGAATACACAAAAGGTAAACACTCCGGTTAATTACGGATTTAATGCTACTGCCGGTAAAAAATTCGGTGAAAAGCTCTCTCTTATACTTACGGCTTCACAATCCGGGACTTTTGAGTATGGAAAAGGGCAGTTTAGACAATTCCGGTCTAATTTTATTGATGATACTATCCCAGATGCAGAGAATTTTGCTAAAAAAATTACTACCACCGGATTGGCCGACCTTACTTTCTTTTTAAACGATCGGCACAAATTAAAAGCCACCGGTTTGATTATTAATAAACTAAGCGATGAAGTGTTTGAGGGAGGACGATCAGGGACGGCTACCATTTTTGAAGAGACCGAGCCTGCCGAAGGTTTATCGCAGTTTATCAGAGATCAAAACATAAAGCAAACCCAACTTTTGGTAGGTCAAATTGGTGGAACACATCGTTTTTTTAACGAAAAGCATATCATACAATGGGCGGCCGGATATAATTTTGTTAATGCCGACGAGCCCAATCGTATCCGAAACGAGATCAATTTTAACGATAATCTCATCCAACTCGGAAGAACCGGAGGGTTTCAACAACGTAAATCAAAACAGTTTATTGAAGATGAAGAGGTAAATGCCTTTATAAAGGACGATTTTACCATTATTGAAAATGACAATACCAGCTTTAAGGTTTCCTTTGGTGCCAATTATCGATCTAAAGAGCGTAAATTCGGATCGCAATTTATCGGTGTTGAAGAAGCTTTTACCAACGCTATTAATCCATCGTCGATAGACGATCTCAACAGTATTTTCACGCTTCAAAATTTTAATGACGGTGTTCTTAATTACAATATTCTAAGTCCGGATAAATACCTGGGCGATCTCGAATCGACATCCGGATTTGCCACGGTTAATGTAGGGTTCACAAAATTCAATGTAACCCTTGGGTTTCGCTACCAAACCGATGATATCAGTGTATTATATGATGTCGGGAATATTCCCGGGCGTATCGGGGTCGCAAATAAATCGTACAACAATGTTTATCCCAGTGTAAACCTGAAGTACAGTATAAGTGAAAAGCACGCATTGCGTTTTGCGGCCAGCCGTACTATTACACTTCCGGAATTTAAGGAGATTGCCCCTTTTGAATATGTGTCTCCTACGGGACAGGTAACACGTGGGAATCCTGCACTGGAAGCATCAACCGATTTTAACTACGATTTAAAATGGGAGTTTTTTCCTTCTTCAGATCAGCTGGTTTCTTTGGCAACTTTTTATAAGAAAATTGAAGATCCTATTAATAAAGTACAGGACCGCGGTTCGGCAGGTGTATTCTCATTTTTTAATTCCGGGAACGAAGCCGAAGTGTTTGGTTTGGAGTTAGAAACCCGCTTGGATCTTATAAAGCCGGAGGACAATGAATCACCCAGCCTGAAACTTAATTTCAATGCTACCCGTATGTGGCACAAACAAGATCTTAAGGAGGTATTCGATGCCAATGGAACTTTTATTAGAACATTTCGCTATAAGGGTCTTACGGAAACGGATCTTCAGGGAGCATCCGACTGGATTCTCAACAGTACATTGAATTACTCTACCAATGGTGAAAAACCATGGGATGCAGCCTTGACCGCAAACTACGCATCTGATAAGATTTTTGCTCTGGGAGCTCCCGAAATACAATCGGCAGGCGACCAGTTTTATAATGACGCCATTATTGAAAAAGGGTTTGTTGCACTGGATGCTGTGGTGAGTAAAAAAATTAATAAGCATTTAAGTATCCGGCTTACAGGCAAAAACCTGCTTAATCCGGATATAGAACGCACACAGCTTATCAAACCGAGTACCACCAATGTGGAAACCGAACAAATTGTACGCTCTTATACCAACGGTGTTCAGCTAAGCCTTGGTTTTAACTATAGATTTTAACCCCATTAACTAAACAGTATTAATTAATTAAACACACAAACTATGAAAACAATGATGAAAATCAAATCGGGTTTTTTGGCAGGATTAACTGCTTTAGCCCTTGCATCTTGCGGCAGCGATGACGGAGGGTTTATCGATCCGGGAACCGGAGGAGGTGGCTCTACAGCAATCAGTTTAACGGGAAATTTAACTGAAAACCGCACCCTCGACCCTTCTAAAGAATATAACCTAACCGGTATATATACAGTAAAGTCCGGTTATAAACTTACCATTCCCGCAGGAACGGTTATTACTTCCCAAAAGGGAACTGACCGGTATATTGCGGTAGAGCAAGGTGCTGATATCGATATTCAGGGAACTTCTACCAGACCTGTTATTATGAAATCAAGAGACGGTAATCCGGGCGATTGGGGCGGACTTTTAATTTGTGGAGAAGCAGTTACCACCGAAGGAGTGGATGCCACTGCCGAAGTAGGAGGGCTTATCTACGGAGGAACAGATAACAATGACAATTCAGGGAGTATAGATTACCTTATTATTGAAGGTGCCGGAGCTCAGATCAATACCGAATCGCAATACAACGGGCTTACCTTATATGCAGTAGGTTCAGGAACCACCATAAAAAATGTTGCTATTGTAAATGGTGCCGATGACGGAGTTGAGTTTTTTGGAGGCTCGGTTAGTGTGGAAAACCTGTATCTGGAAAATAACGAGGATGATGCAGTTGACTGGACCGAAGGATGGAACGGAACCGTTACCAATACCTATGTTTTGCATACTATAGAAGGGTTCTCAACGGCCGTTGAAGCAGACGGGGTAAATAACAATCCGAAATTGGTGAATTTCACTGCTGTTTCTACCACCGGAGGTACTGCCTTACAGTTTAAAAAAGAGTCGGGGGCTACTATCACGGGATTATCTCTTTCAGGATATTCAACTTCAATTGATATGAAAGACGACGGCCCTTTAGCCAATATTCAAATAGACGGCGCTGAGGCCGATGAGTTTAACAGTTATACCGCAGATGCCACAGTACAGGCTTCTTCCTTTAACTGGGTAAATTCTAATTCTACACTGGACGATTCGGTACTACAGGGAACGGTAAATAGTACCGTTACACTGGATGCCAATGTGCCCTACAAACTCAATTCATCATACATTGTTCAGGATGGCGGTAAATTAATTATCCCCGCCGGAACTGAAATTACGGCGGCAGCCGGCGGAACCGCTGTATATATTGCCGTATTAAAAGGAGGGCAAATTGAAATTAACGGAACGCCTGAAAATCCCGTAATAATTTCTTCTCCGGATGCAAATCCCGGTGATTGGGGCGGGCTTACCCTCTGCGGAAAAGCAACTACTACCGAAGGAATCGATGCCACTGCTGAGGTGGGAGGATTTATTTACGGCGGTAGCGACGATGCCGATAATACCGGAATTATCAAAAACCTGGTTATTTTAGGTACCGGAGCACAAATTAATTCGGAGTCTCAATATAACGGGGTTTCTTTCTATGCTGTAGGCTCCGGAACTACCGTTGAAAATATTGCGGTAATTAATGGTGCTGATGACGGTGTAGAATTCTTTGGTGGGACTGTAAGTGCAACGAACTTGTATCTGGAAAATAACGAAGATGATGCAGTTGACTGGACCGAAGGATGGAACGGAACCGTTACCAACACCTATGTGACTCATACCATTACCGGGTTCTCAACCGCAGTTGAAGCCGATGGGGTAAACAACAATCCGAAATTGGTGAATTTCACTGCTGTTTCTTCCACAGGTGGAACCGCTTTACAATTCAAAAAAGAATCAGGTGCTACCATCACCAATATCTATTTGCAGGGATACACTACCCGTGTTGATATGAAAGACAACGGGGCTCTATCGAATGTTCAAATAGATGGTAACAATGCCACTACTACCGATGCGTACGATACCGGAACACAAGTTGATATTAGTGCATGGTCCTGGAAAGATGTCAGGCTATAAAAAAGCAGCCCGTACGGGCTCATTTATCTCATCTATGTTAAACGAAAACCCCGCACAAATGCGGGGTTTTCACTATAGTAAAAAGATTATTTCTTTAATCTCGTACCGCTATTTTAGTCCCGTTAGACCACTCTACAACACTCGCCACGCGGTGATCTTCATAATCTACTTCTTTTAAAGATTTCTCAGACCAGAAAAACCATTTGCCCACTTTTTTACCTGCTTCATATTGTCCTACTGCCAGACGTTTACCAGCTTTATCAAATGTTGTCCAAACACCCTGAAGTTTACCTTCCAAATCATAAAACCCATGTTGACTTATCATTCCATTTTCATAATAGAAAGTAGCTTCTATCAAATCTCCTTTCTTAACATAGGTTGCATCATTTTCCTCCTGTGCCATCACAGGAATGCACAGAAAGGCCAAAGCGAATATTAAAATGTATTTTTTCATATGAGTAGGTTTTTATCGGTTACTCAAAGATAAAGAAAAATTTACAATTAATAAATGTTTACATAACGTTAATTTAACATTGAGTTTATAATCACCTAAATATCAATGTATTAAAATTTATGTGTATTTAATGATTTTATAAAAAAAAGTAAAGATTAATTAATATTCTAGTCACATAAACCTGACATAAAACCCGGATATTTGTTTCCGTCTTAAGACTTTTTAGTTAGTTTCATTAAATACATTAGTTTTTGTCAATCCAGTATTTTGAAACTTGATAGGGCTACTCCGGCCAGGGTAGCCTTTCTCCTTTTTATCAGCATGCAAAATAAGCGTTATAATTTAATCTTAAGGAAACATTAAGTTAACATTGGTATTAGACATTTGCAGCGACAAAAACTAATAACAACATGAAACTTAAAGGGTTACTGGCAATAGGCTTTTTGCTGTTTACCATTCCGGGGAATGCCCAGGAAACTACCGACACCACATTCGGAAAAGGAATTATCAATGTTATAGCGAAGGATAGCTCATGGAGCATGAAGTTTGGTGCCCGTATGCAAATGCTGTATATGTCTAACTGGGAATCTGTGAACGACAAACTGATAAATCCCGAAGCCAACTTTCTAATTCGCAGGGCTCGTCTGAAGTTTGGCGGTTTTGCTTTTACTCCGAAACTAAAATATAAAATAGAACTCGGTCTTTCTAATCGTGACGTTTCAGGAGCTTCCGAATATAACCGAAACACTCCCCGATATATTTTGGATGCCGTTGTTAAATGGAACTTTTACAAAAATTTTGAATTATGGGCGGGGCAAACCAAATTACCAGGAAATCGTGAACGGGTAATTTCGTCCGGGAATCTTCAGTTGGTAGACCGGTCTCTTTTAAACAGCAGGTTTAATATAGATCGGGATATGGGAATTCAGTTGCGGCATCATTTTAAACTTAACGACTCCTTTTTAGTGAGAGAAATGTTAGCTTTCTCTCAAGGGGAAGGAAGAAACGTTACCCAGGGAAATCTTGGAGGGCATCAGTATACGGGACGTATAGAAATACTTCCTTTTGGTGCTTTTAAAAGTAAAGGGGATTATTCCAGTAGTGATCTGAAACGAGAAAGCAACCCCAAATTAGCTATCGGTATTAGCTATGACCACAATAACAATGCAGTTAAAACGCGAAGTAATATGGGAAGCTATATGACCAATGACAACGGACACTACGAAACCAATATCAATACCTTTTTTGTAGATGCCATGTTTAAATATCAGGGATTCTCCTTGATGGCCGAATATGCAGAAAGAGATGCCAAAGACCCTTTTGCCAAAAATCTGGATGGCTCTCTTACCGGAGATGTGGTTGAAACGGGAAAAGCTCTTAATATGCAAATGGGATATCTTTTCAAAAACAACTACGAACTTGCCACCCGATATACGAATATTAAAACTGATTTTGACATTACCGGGAAAGAACCTCAACATCAATATACCCTGGGGTTGTCAAAGTATATTGTAGGACATAGTTTAAAAGTACAAACCGATATAAGTTATTTAAGCAATGAAGCCGGAGCGGATGAAGTGATGTACCGACTTCAATTTGATATACATTTTTAAATATAGAAATAACCTTTTAGTAACAATCATGCCCTTCTTTATTTAGAAATTTGCATGATTTTATTCAGAACAAATTATGGAAAATATTTATCTATTAATGATTGTCGCCCTGGCTGTTTTAGCAATTGCCGATCTTGTGGTTGGGGTAAGTAACGATGCAGTTAACTTCCTGAATTCAGCAATTGGCTCCAAGGCCATTTCTTTCAGGACTATTATGATCGTTGCCAGTTTAGGGATTTTTATCGGAGCTATTTCCTCCAGCGGAATGATGGAAGTGGCTCGTAAAGGTATTTTTAATCCCGGTGAATTTATGTTCAATGAAATTATGATCATTTTTATGGCAGTAATGATCACCGATATTTTATTGTTAGATTTTTTCAATACCCTGGGAATGCCAACATCTACCACGGTTTCCATTGTTTTCGAATTATTAGGAGCATCAGTGGCTGTAGCCCTGATAAAAATCTCGGCAAATAGTGCAGAAAATATTAACGATCTGGCTACCTATATCAATTCTGACAAAGCCACCATGATTATTTTGGGGATCGTGTTATCGGTTTTTATTGCCTTTACGGTAGGGGCTTTGGTTCAATACATTTCCCGATTGGTATTTTCTTTCCATTTTGATAAAAAAATTAAGAACTTTGGTGCTCTTTTCGGAGGGGTTGCCCTTTCCGCCATTACCTATTTTATTTTCCTAAAAGGGCTAAAAGGAACTCCTTATTACAAAGATTTAAAGGCAGTACTGGAAGGTAACGAGCTGATGATTATTGCGGCAAGTTTTGCTCTCTGGACCCTCTTTTCTTTCCTGTACATGAAAGTATTTAAAAGGAATATTCTTTCTTTCGTAATTATTGTAGGAACCTTTGGTTTGGCGTTAGCCTTTTCAGGAAACGACCTTGTAAATTTTATTGGGGTTCCCATGGCTGCATATCATTCCTATGAAGCCTGGTCTGCTTCCGGTGCTGATTCAACCGCATTTGCCATGGTCGATCTGGCCAAAAAAGTTCCTGCAGAACCCCTGTTGCTTTTTATTGCTGGGGGTGTCATGGTAGTTACACTTTGGTTTTCTAAAAAAGCACGTACCGTTGCGGATACGGAAATCGGATTGTCAACCCAAGGGGAAACCCACGAAAAGTTTGAACCCAATTTGTTGTCCCGCCTGGTAGTAAGAAGCGCCTCCTACTTAAGCAATGGCATCAATGTTATATTACCAAAATCCGTACAAGACTCAATAAATAAAAAATTCGAGAAACCCGTGGTAACATTACCTAAAGACAAAAGCTACGAAGTACCTGCTTTTGACACCATCCGGGCTTCTGTGAATTTGATGGTTGCAGGAGTTCTGATTTCTATTGCTACTTCCTATAAATTACCCCTGTCTACTACTTATGTTACTTTTATGGTTGCCATGGGTACTTCTCTGGCCGATCGTGCCTGGGGAAGCGAAAGTGCCGTATATCGGGTAGCCGGTGTGTTCAATGTAATTGGAGGGTGGTTTTTTACAGCCTTCAGTGCCTTTGTCGGAGCTGCGGTAATGGCTTATTTAATTCACCTTGGAGGGCCAACAGCTATTGCTATCCTGCTTTTCTTAGCGGTTCTTATCTTGGTTAGAAACTATATTTCTCATAAAAAGAAATCAAAAATTTCCAAGGCAGAAGATCAACTGAAAATAGCAGAAAGTAGTTCTATACAAGGTGTTATTCACGAAAGTGCTGCGAATATTTCCAAAGTGGTAAAACGCACCAATCGAATTTACTCAAACGCTATTGTAGGGCTTGCCAAACAAGACCTAAAATTGCTTAAGAAAAGTAAAAAGCAAGTTGTAAAGCTTACCGAAGAAATTGATGCTTTGCGCGATAATATCTTTTATTTCATTAAAAATCTGGATGAATCCAGCGTAGGTGCCAGCAACTTCTACATTAATATTCTCGGGTACTTACAGGATATGTCTCAATCTTTGGAATACATTTCGAAGGTGAGTCATAAACATATCAACAACAACCACAAAAAGTTGAAGTTTAGTCAAATTAAGGAGCTCAAGGAAATTGACGATAAACTGGAAATACTATTTACCGATACGGAAAAAGCCTTCGACTCTCAATCGTTTGAGCAAATAGGTTTTATTTTAGACGAAAAAGTAGAAGTATACAGTCTTGTGAAAGAAAAAATAAAGCGTCAGGTTGAACGTACCCGATCGGAAGAATCCAGCCCAAAAAACACTACGTTGTATTTTAGCGTTTTACTGGAAACCAAAGATTTATTAACAGCCACTATGAATTTGCTGGAGGAGTATCACGATGCACATGACGCATCTATTGAACCGGCAACTATTCCGGAAAACGATATTGAAAAATAATATTTTCCCGAGCAGAATAAAAAGCATCTTGTAGTACAAGATGCTTTTTTATTTTGTTTTGTTTCTATCAGATTCGGTCCCGGTTATCAGCGAGTTTCCATTTTCCAGAAGTGAATCTCTTTTTCCGTAAAGCAATTCGGCGGTTTCTATCAGGTTTTTAATAATATCGTTTACATTATCATTATCGTTAAACAAAGATGACGCCATATCCACTGTTATTAAATCCTTCCTGATTAATTTATCTATTTGCAGGTTACCCTGATGAATATTCTTTTTCGCCTCCTGTTTTAATTCCAGAAGTTTCTCATAATACACTTCATTTTCCTTTTCGGTTCTGAACAAATAAATAATCCGAAGCACTTTTACCACTTTTTTTCTGAACTTATCATATTCTTTTTGAATATACTGATTATCAGAATCTAAAAATGCCGTGATATTTTTGCTCAATTCCCTTACATCTCCAATGATCTCCACCATCTTACGGTTGGCAATTTTAATCTCGGTTATTTTGTTATTTTGAGCTTCATTCAAATCCAACGCACTCTGAGCTTTTGTGGCATAGTGTATTATTTTTCCATAGATGTGTTTCACTTTGGACGTATATAACTCTCTTACATCGGTCTCGAAATCGGTTTTTGATTTTTTGATTACTTTTTTAATCTTCACATCCGACTTTATATCTTCTCTGTGAATATTAAGCGCATGACTAACAATTAAAAAGATAGCGTTTTTAAAAAGATATTTAGACTCGTTCACTAAAGAAGATATGGCTGTTTCCGGATATTTAAGCACTTCTTTGGTGAGAAATTTAGGTTCGTCGATTTCCATTTCCGGCGATACTTTTTTAGGAACTAATCTTTCAACAAGTCGGGCAATTGGCTTTATAAACCATACCAATAAAAAAGTATTAATAACATTAAATGTAGTATGAAAAAGTGATATGGCTACCGGTATGGCCGCTGCGCTAACATAAGGAGAATCAGACCCTACCATGGCCGTAAGCCAACTTACAAAGCGCAGGAACGGATAAAACAGTATCAACATCCAGAGCACTCCTATAACATTAAAAATCAGGTGAGCTCTCGCTGTTCTTTTTGCTTTGTAATTAGCAACTATGGCTGCCAGGTTTGCGGTAATAGTAGTTCCTATATTTTCTCCGAGGACCATAGCTGCTGCTAACTCAAAAGGAATCCATCCCTGAGCCGTCATTATCAGAGTAAGTGCCATGGTTGCGCTGGAAGACTGTATTACAACCGTTAACACGGTACCAATAAGTAAAAATAAGAGGATAGACAAATAACCCAGGTCTGTATACCTGCTTAAAAATTCTAGGATTTCCGGATTGTTTTTAATATCGGGCATTGCCTCCTTTAAAAATTGAAGCCCGATAAAGAGTATAGAAAATCCAATTATAAAACCTCCCCAGTTCTTTAAATGCTCTTTTTTTGCAAATGTAAGCGCAAAGCCAAGCCCCACGAGGGGTAATGCTATAGCGCTCATACTCACTTTAAAACCCAGAATTGTGATTAACCACGCTGTAATGGTAGTTCCTATATTAGCTCCCATTATAACACTAATAGATTCTGTAAGTGTAAGAAGTCCGGCATTGGAAAATCCAACTACCATTAATGTGGTTGCCGAGGAGGATTGTATTACTGAAGTAATTAGGAAGCCCGTAAATATTCCCAGAAATCTATTGGAGGTCATCGAGGCAAGTATAGCCCGCATCCTATTTCCGGCGAGGTTCATCAATGCATCGCTCATCACCTTCATTCCAAACAAAAAAAGTCCGAGTGCTCCTATTAGCTGAAGCACATCTGTCAATCCATATTCCATAATAGCTTGGTCAATCCTCTATAAAACTATTAATAAAAATTCAAGCGCAATCCGTTTTACCTAATTTATTCGCCAATATCTTCGTTCCACAGTTCCGGGTATTCCTTAATAAATTGAATCATAAGTTCTTTGCATGTTGAATCGTTGACAACCTGTACTTCCACGCCCCGGGACTTTAGAAGTTCTTCCTCTCCCATAAAAGAAACATTTTCACCCACTACTATTTTCGGGATTCCGTATAGCAAAATAGCCCCGGAACACATTGCACAGGGCGACAAAGTGGTATACAATGTACATTCTTTGTATACACTAGCCGGTTGCCTGCCTGCATTCTCAAAAGCATCCATTTCACCGTGCAATACTACGCTGCCCTGTTGTACTCTTTTATTATGTCCTTTTCCGATAATCTTGTTTTTATGAACAATAACAGACCCTATGGGAATTCCCCCTTCTTTTAATCCTTTTTTTGCTTCATCGATGGCGGCCTTTAAAAATTTATCCATATTAAATGCGTGTTGAATTAACGTTTTATGTTCTAAAATACAAAGAAAAGGGAAGCCTTACGGCTTCCCCTTGGTTAAGTAGGTATGATTAATTAATTATGAGCCACACATAAGACAATCATCGTCATTCTGTTTGGATCTCGCTATCATCTCTTTTAATTCTTCCGGTGTTAAAGGTTCTACCGGAACCTGTTCTGTATTTGCCAACACTACTTTGGGTTGTACTACACTGGCCTGTGTAGCGGCCTCAACAGCAACAGGCTGTTCTTTTTTCTTGGTGTTATCAAGTGTAAATTTGATCGCGTCAACAGCGGCTTTGGTTCTCAGGTAGTACATTCCTGTTTTAAGGCCGCTTTTCCACGCATAAAAATGCATGGAAGTAAGCTTTGCAAAATTGGCATTTTCCATAAACAGGTTCAACGATTGCGACTGGTCAATAAAGTATCCTCTATGCCTCGACATATCAATAATATCCTTCATGCTCAGTTCCCAGACTGTTTTATACAGTTCTTTAATGTCATCCGGAACAGCTTCTATATGCTGAACAGATCCGTTAGCTCTCATTAAATCCTGCTTAAGCCCCTCATTCCACAATCCCAGGTTTACCAGATCTTCCAACAGGTGTTTGTTAACCACAATAAACTCGCCCGACAAAACGCGACGCGTATAAATATTGGAGGTATAGGGTTCAAAGCACTCATTATTCCCCAGGATTTGAGAAGTTGAAGCTGTTGGCATCGGTGCTACTAACAGTGAATTGCGTACTCCGTGTTTTAATACTTGTTTTCTCAGTTTAGCCCAGTCCCATCGGCCGCTGAGCTCTTCATCTTTTATTCCCCATAAATTGTGTTGGAATTCTCCTTTGGAGATGGGAGAGCCTTTATAGGTTGAATACGGCCCATCTGCTTTTGCCTCTTCCATAGATGCTGTAACAGCTGCATAGTAGAGTGTTTCAAAGATATCCTGATTTAATTTCTTGGCTTCATCACTCGTAAATGGCAATCTGAGCATGATAAAAGTATCCGCCAGTCCCTGCACTCCCAATCCTACCGGACGATGACGCATGTTCGAGTTTTCAGCTTCTTTAACCGGATAATAGTTCCGGTCAATTACACGATTCAGGTTTTTGGTTACCCGCTTTGTTACTTTGAAAAGCTCTTTATGATCGAACGCTCCATTTTTAATAAACATGGGAAGTGCAATGGACGCCAGGTTACAAACGGCCACTTCATCAGGAGAAGTATATTCCATGATTTCCGTACACAGGTTGGACGAACGAATGGTTCCCAGGTTTTTTTGATTGGATTTTCGGTTTGCAGCATCTTTATACAACATGTACGGGGTTCCTGTTTCAATTTGAGACTCCAGGATTTTTTCCCATAACTCCCTTGCTTTAATGGTTTTTCTTCCTTTCCCTGCTGCTTCGTATTCTTCGTATCGCTTTTCAAACTCATCACCGTAACTGTCAAACAGTCCCGGGCATTCATTCGGGCACATTAAAGTCCACGATCCGTCTTCCTGGACACGTTTCATAAAAAGGTCTGGAATCCACATGGCGTAAAACAGATCCCTTGCCCTCATTTCTTCTTTCCCATGATTTTTTTTGAGGTCTAAAAAGTCAAAAATATCTGCATGCCAGGGTTCCACGTAAATAGCAAAACTCCCTTTCCGTTTCCCACCTCCCTGATCTACATATCGGGCTGTGTCATTAAAAACGCGCAGCATAGGAACAATTCCGTTCGAAGTTCCGTTGGTCCCCGCTATATAACTTCCGGTGGCCCGGATATTGTGAATGGAAAGGCCTATCCCTCCGGCCGACTGCGATATTTTTGCCGTTTGTTTTAGCGTATCATAAATACCGTCAATGCTATCATCTTTCATGGCTAATAGAAAACAGGATGACATTTGTGGTTTCGGAGTTCCGGAATTAAAAAGAGTAGGAGTTGCATGTGTAAAATACTTCTTGGACATCAGTTCGTATGTTTCTTTTACACTGGCTATATCATCCTGATGAATCCCTACTGATACGCGCATTAACATATGTTGCGGGCGTTCTACAATTTTTCCGTTAAGCTTGAGCAAATAAGAGCGTTCCAGTGTTTTAAACCCAAAATAATCATAGCCAAAATCGCGGTTATAAATGATGGTAGAGTCCAGATCTTCGGCATTATCCATAATTACTTTATATACCTCATCGGAGAGTAAAGGAGCTTTTTTTCCTGTTCTGGGGTTTACATATTCGTAAAGGTCTGTCATGGTTTCGGAAAACGACTTCTTGGTGTTCTTGTGTAAATTAGAAACCGATATTCTGGCAGCCAGTTTTGCATAATCCGGGTGCGTTGTGGTCATGGTTGCCGCAATTTCGGCCGCAAGATTATCAAGTTCCGAAGTGGTTACCCCGTCGTACAATCCTTCAATTACTCTCATAGCCACTTTTACAGGGTCAACCAGATTATTTAGTCCGTAACACAGTTTACGAACCCGGGCCGTGATCTTGTCGAACATGATAGGCTCTTTTCTACCATCTCTTTTTACTACATACATTTGTTCTCTTTTTTTTAGGTTAGTGATAGCTTTGCCCGGCTATAACCGCTAAAGCCGGGTTTGCATAGGTACTCTTTAAAATTCAGCGAATGAGGTAGTCCCGCCTCTCTGCTATATATGATTAAAAATCAGCGTCAAAGCTAATTTTATTGGAATCGGTTTCCTTGTTAAGCACTCCTGCTTTTTGATATTCTGATACTCGCTTTTCAAAGAAGTTTGTTTTACCCTGAAGCGAAATCATATCCATAAAATCAAATGGATTGGTGGCATTGTATACTTTGTCACATCTTAATTCAACCAGAAGCCGGTCTGTGACAAATTCCAGGTATTGAGTCATTAATTTAGCATTCATCCCGATAAGACTTACGGGGAGCGACTCGGTAATAAACTCGCGTTCTATATTCAGCGCATCAACTATAATTTCCGTGATGCGTTCTTTGGGCACCTGGTTAACCAAATGGTTATTGTGTAAATGAACGGCAAAATCGCAATGCATGCCTTCATCTCTGGATATCAACTCATTAGAAAAGGTAAGTCCCGGCATTAATCCTCTTTTCTTCAACCAGAAAATAGAACAGAATGCCCCTGAGAAAAAGATCCCTTCCACGGCCGCAAAAGCAATAAGGCGCTCTGCAAAGCTAGGTGACTCTATCCAGCGCAAAGCCCAGTCGGCTTTTTTCTTTATAGCCGGGAAATTCTCAATGGCTTTAAAAAGAATATTCTTTTCGGCCTCATCTTTTACATACGTATCAATTAAAAGAGAATAGGTTTCCGAGTGAATATTCTCCATCATGATCTGGAAGCCATAAAAGAACTTTGCTTCTGAATACTGGACTTCATTTACAAAGTTTTCCGCCAGATTTTCATTTACAATACCGTCTGAAGCAGCAAAAAAAGCCAGAATATGCTTAATAAAATAACGCTCATCGTCATTTAATTTATTATTCCAGTCTGAAAGATCCTGATGAAGATCTATTTCTTCTGCTGTCCAAAAGCAAGCTTCTTGCTTTTTATACCAGTCCCAAATATCGTGATGCTGGATGGGAAATATAACAAATCGGTCCTTGTTTTCTTGTAAAATGGGCTCTACGGAGGTTGACATTTTTCTTATTTTTTTTGGAATTCGTGCTTTTTTTGATGGGGTGATTTGGGACTAACAAAGATTCAAAAATGATGGCAATATTGAAAGCCTGTTTTGCTTTTTCAGTTACAAAGTTTTTAACACGGATTGTTGAAATGTAAGCTTATGCTTTATGGTTATTGGGCTTGTTAAGGAATTGTTAACCACCTTGTTGTAAAAAAAGAAACATGCTCTCTAATCGGGAAAATAAACGCAAACCCCTTAGCTCTTAAGGTCTTTCGCGGTTTGTTCCAATTCCTTATACCAATTTTCACCGAATTTTCGAATCAATGCCTGTTTCACAAACTTGTATATAGGTACTTGTAATTCGGTACCCAATGTACAGGCATCATCACAAATATGCCATTTGTGATAATTTACCGCAGCAAATTGGGAGTATTGTTTTACGCGTACCGGATATAAATGGCAGGAAACCGGTTTTTTCCAGCCGACTTTGCCCTGGTTGTAGGCTTCTTCTATAGCGCAAAGTGCTGTTCCGTGTTTATCAAAAATCACATAGGCGCATTCGCTTTGATCAACCAACGGTGTTTCAGGCTCTCCATCTTCTCCCATTACCGAAGTTCCCTGTTCTTCAATTGCCCGTATCCCCTTCTTCCTTAAAAAAGGTTTTATTTTCGGGTAGATTTCCTTTAAAAGTTCCGGCTCTCCATTTTCCAGTGGAGCACCGGCCTCTCCATCTATGCAACAAGCTCCTTTACACGCATTTAAATTACAGACAAAATCGTTTTCTATAATTTCTTCGGATACAATGGTTTTACCTATTTGAAACATAGCGCAAATATACTTTTTCATTTCTGGATCGCTGAAAAAAGCCTGTCTTATTTTCGCTCAAACCCATTCTACATAAAATCTAATTAGTAATTTTGCCCAGCTTAAAAATTGTGTTACATATTTTGTTATGACTTTAAATTTTAAAGAAATTTTTACCGCCGGAATGGTTTTGTTTGCGGTAATCGATATTGTCGGAAACATTCCAATTATTATTGAACTCAGAAGAAAAGCCGGGCATATACAATCGGGAAAAGCAACTCTGATAGCCGGAGCATTGATGATTCTGTTTTTATTTGTAGGTAAAAGCATTCTAAATCTTATTGGCATTGATGTAAATTCATTTGCCGTGGCAGGGGCATTTATTTTATTTTTCCTGGCCATCGAGATGATTCTGGGTATTACGCTTTACAAGGAAGACGAGCATACCGCCATGACCGCATCGGTATTTCCGTTGGCATTTCCCATGATTGCAGGGCCAGGGACATTAACCACTATTCTATCGCTCCGGGCAGAGTTTGACAGCATTAATATTGTAGTGGCTATTATTGCGAATATGGTTGTTATGTATTTGGTTCTTAAATTGTCGGCTAAAATTGAAAAATTAATCGGTAAAACAGGGATCGCTATTATCCGAAAAATTTTCGGTGTGATCTTGCTTGCTATTGCTGTTAAACTATTTACCAGTAACATCGCTGCTCTATTTTAAAATTAAAACGCTATGAGAATTTTCACATTAATCCTTATCCTTCTGGCAATTGGCCTGATAGCATACAACATCACTCTGGTAGATTTTTCCAATCCCTTTGAGGGAGATAGTGTTATTGCTTTAATTGGCGTGTTAGCGGCGCTTTGCGCTGTGGTTCTGTTGGTTATTTTTATGCTTTCCAGAAAAATACAGAAATCGCTTAAAGACAAAAACAGTGTTTGACGTACTCATAATAGGGGGAGGTGCTGCCGGAATGCAGTGTGCTCTTGTGTTGGGGTCGGCACAAGAAAAACCTTATGCCAAAAACAAAAAGATTGGTATTGTTGTACATCAAAAAGCATCGCACTTGCAAACGGCATTGTTCAATAATGTTCTTGGGATAAAACCCGGCACTTTGGGGAAAGATCTCCTGGTTCAGGGAAAACACCATTTAACAACCTCATACCCGCATATAATCCAGATAGAAGAAGAAAAAGTTCTTGAGGTAACCGGCACTTCCGGAGATTTTAGCGTAGTAACCTCTAAAAACACTTATAAGGCTGCCTGTTTAGTGATTGCCATGGGGTATACCAAGTTTTTTTATATCAAGGGGCTGTTGAAGTATGTTGAGCCACACGCTATGAGCAATCCCGTTAAGGAACGAATTCAATTAAAAAACAAGAACCATTTGGTAACCGAAGGTATTTATGTAGCCGGAACCCTTGCAGGATGGAGGAGTCAGTTTTCCATAGCTGCCGGAAGCGGAGCTCAGGTAGCCACCGATATTCTTACACTATGGAATGCGGGTATGCATACCAAAATTCACGATAAGCACGAGTAATATTAAGCTCTTCGGAAGGGCCTTTTAATCCGTTATTTCATCGTTAACACTTAACTCCAGAACACGTCGGATCATTCTGTCTCCCTGGTTCCGTACTCGGCCCGCGGGAATAATACCGTAAAGCTGTTCCGCCATCGTAGCCTTTAAATGCTTTTTAAGCGTATTTGTATAGGGGCTGTAGTCAATAGTAAGTCCTCTATTCGTTGCATATTCAATAAATCTGGTGACCAGGGTGTCGTCAATCTCAAATACATTGATGAATTGATCTTCTGTATACGACTTAAGCAAATCTCTGTTGGCATCTAAATATTCGAAAATAAAGAACCCCATTAAGCCGGATTCCAATATTGTATCCAGATATTGTTCCTGCCTTGTTTTTTCAACGGGGACAAAAATATCCGGAATAATACCTCCTCCTCCATAAACCACTTTTCCTTTTGGTGTTTTAAATTTCAAAGAGTCGGCTATTTTTATACTGTCTGCCGATTTGAGTTCCCCATTGGAATATCGGTTATGAAATTCATTGTAATACTCTTCCGTTCCGTGATTATACGGTCGTTGAATAGATCTTCCGGTGGGTGTATAATACCTGGAGATCGTGAGTCGAACTGCCGATCCGTCCGGGAGTGCCATTTCGCGTTGTACGAGCCCTTTCCCAAAGGAACGACGACCAACAATGGTTCCTACATCGTTATCCTGTAGCGCTCCGGCAACTATTTCACTGGCAGAAGCCGAATTTTCATTAATGAGTACAAAAACCTCTCCTTCCTCGAAATCTCCTTTTCTGGTAGCATACGTCTCCTCAATGGTTCCTTTTTTGTTTTTTGTGAATAAAATAAGTTTTCCGTCTTCCAGGAATTCATCGGCTATTTCTTCGGCAATTCCCAGATACCCTCCCCGGTTATCCCGAAGGTCCAGTGCCAATTGGGTTGCTCCTTTTCCTTTTAAAGCCAGTAATGCTTCTCTGAATTCTCTATAGGTGGATTCTGCAAAACGATTAATTCTGATATACCCCAGCTTATCGGAAAGCATATAATACGTATCTACGCTTTTAATAGGGACATCATTTCGGTTTAAATCAATAGTTAGCCACTGGTTTCCCTTTTTACGATATACCTGTAATCTAACCGGGGTGTTCGGTTCACCTTTAAGGCGTTCTATAACATCTTCACTGCGAATCCCCTTGTTAAACAAGGTGTCGCCATTGGCAATCATAATCCGATCGCCCGCCAATAATCCCGCCTCTATTGCAGGGCCTCCTTCAAGGGGTCTGATTACTGCCAGCGAATCCCGGTACATATAAAAACTGATTCCCACTCCTACAAAATCGCCTTTCATGTTTTCATTTACGGCTTGCATTTCACTTTTGGGAATATATACCGAATGCGGATCCAGTTTTTCGAGAATATTATTTACAGTTACATCTACAATACTATCGGTATTTACATCGTCCACATATTCATAGTCGATATAGTCTATGAGTCGGTTAAGTTTATCCTTTTTTGAGTTTGTAGAAATGGAAAAGAGTTTTTCCGGCCGATCGTTAAAATTGAGCTTTCCGCCAATAAATATTCCCAAAGCCAATATGGCTGCAAGGATAAATGGAAGGAAAAAATATTTTCTAGCTGACATTATATGTTCTCTTCTAAATCCGGAATATGTTTTAATTGAACGCCTGCTTTAGCAAGAAATTGTAATCCGGAGTCATCTTTATACGCATTTTGATAAACCACTCTCTTTATTCCCGCCTGATGAACCAATTTACTGCATTCTCTGCATGGAGACAGTGTTATATACAGGGTTGCTCCCTGGCAAGATTGTGTTGATCCGGCTACTTTTAAAATAGCATTGGCTTCCGCATGTAACACATACCATTTGGTATACCCATTTTCGTCTTCGCAAACATTCTCAAAACCGGTTGGAGTTCCATTATAGCCATCGGAAATAATCATGCGCCCCTTTACAATTATCGCTCCTACCTGTTTCCGTTTACAATGTGATAATTTTCCCCATTCACCGGCCATCCGCAAATACGCCCTGTCATATCGTTCCTGTTTTTTTTCAGACATGTTTATTTCTTCCAAAAAAAGCAACACTATACAACTAGGCTGCCCTGTTAATTAAAGCGAAGATAGCGGGTTTTCCTTATAATTCACAACCGCTGTCAGTTAATTTTAAGTGAAAATTAGAATGGGAATGTTTCCTGCAGCATGGGTAGTACAACCCCTATCACAATTGCCGACAAAACCATAATCCAGTCTTTTCTGTGGACTCTTAAAACGTTTTGAGCAACAAAAGTGGCTATGATTACGAAAACCACGATTACCACCTGAGCCAGTTCTATTCCCAGGGCAAAATCAAGCAGTGGAAGCCATTTGCTTTCTTCTCCGGCAATAATTTGTTTGAAATAGGTAGAAAATCCCAGGCCGTGTATTAAACCGAAAAAGAGTGCCGAAATAAATGTGAGGTTTACGGTTTCCCGCTTTAATTTTTTACCGGCAGTAAGCACATTGTAAATGGCCGTAATCAGTATGGTAATAGGTATTAAAAACTCTACAATGGCCCCATTTACATTCACTACTTTATAAACCGATAACACTAACGAAAGGGTATGTCCTAATGTAAAAATAGAGACCAGCCATAATACCTTTTTCCAATCTCTAATAGTATAAGGCAGGGTTAAAACTATTAAAAAAAGGATGTGGTCGTATGCCTGAAGGTCTAGCACATGGGTTAACCCGAGTTTAAAGTATAGCCAAAACTGTGACATAATATTTTATTTAGGTTGGAGGTAGTTCAAACTTACAACTAAAATAGGATATCTAAAAACCTCTTTCTTTTTGGATCCGTTCGTAAGCTTTTTGTACCTGTTTAAATTTTTCTTCGGCGCCTTTTCGTATCGCTTCATCTTCGCTTTGTACTTTGTCGGGATGATATTTTTTGGCCATGGTACGATAGGCTTTTTTAATTTCACTCACGGAAGCTGTTTTTTCAATTTCCAAAATTTTATAGGCATTATCTGCTTCCTTAATAAACATCGCCTTAATACTCTGGTAATCATGTACTCCTATCCTCAAATATCCAGCAATCTCTTTTAATTTGGCTATTTCGGCAGTACTGACCTGTCCGTCTGCCTGCGCAATCCCAAATAAAAAATGAAGTAATTGTAACCGCACCTCGTAACGCGTACGAACATTTAAATAATTACAAATACGAGCCGCGGAAATCTCCCTCTTGTTAACCACCTCATTAAAGGTTCTGAAAATGGCATTGGCTCTTTCTTTTCCGTATGACTGAACAAAGTATTGCCTAACGTAATTTAATTCTGTCTGGCTAACATTCCCATCGGCTTTAATAACGATAGAGCATAAGGATAGCAGGTTTAATTCAAAGTCGGCCGGGGTTACCGTATTCTGCCTGGTTTGAAATACCGGCCGGAAGTCTCCAGTGCTTCCTTTGAACCCATCCATAAGGCTTCCGATAAAAAACCCTATTATGGCTCCCGGAAATCTATATATCATATAACCCACAAAGGCTAAAAACCATTTAATCATGAAGTATTCTTTAGCGCAAATATACTGTTTGCTCCTGTTGGTTGCAAAAAGGTTTCCGGTGTTACTAATTTTGAGAATCATTTAACATTTTTCGGTATTGAACCTGCATTCTCCACTAAAAATTAAACGTTACGTTTTGTATCTTTGCACGACTATTTGTAAAAATTATATATTATGTATCCAGCAGAATTGGTAAAGCCTATGAAAGAAGACCTGACGAATGCCGGGTTTATCGAGCTATATACCCCAGAAGAAGTAGAAAACGCTATGACAAAAGAAGGTACCGCTTTGGTGGTTGTTAATTCGGTTTGCGGGTGCGCAGCTGCCAACGCGCGTCCGGGAGCTAAAATGAGTTTGCAGAATGCCAGGCATCCGGAACATCTGTATACCGTATTTGCCGGTGTTGATAAAGAAGCTACCGATAAGGCCAGAAGTTATATGATGCCTTTCCCTCCTTCATCTCCCAGTATGGCACTTTTTAAAAATGGCGAATTGGTTCATATGCTTGAGCGTCATCATATTGAAGGGCGTCCTGCGGAAATGATAGCGGAAAACCTGATCGATGCTTATAACGAATATTGTTAATTATCCTATTTAAGTTTATGGATTATTGACCATTGAAAACACACGGTCAGCACATAAAATTATAAGGGAAGAACCTCCGGAGTTGCCGGAGGTTTTTTATTTTTGAAGGATGAGAAAATTGATCGCCTATCCACTTACCGTTTTATACTTTATCTGCTTCGGGCTTATCCTCCTGATATTTCATCCTATCCAGTGGATCTGTTTAAATCTCTTTGGGTACCAGGCTCATAAAAAAAGTGTGGATCTCCTCAATTTTTTTCTTACCAAGTGCCTTTTGGTTTTAGGCACAAGCGTAGTGTTTTCCAATTCCTGGAAAATTAAAACTGACCGCCCTTCCATTATTGTTTCCAATCACCAGAGTATGTACGATATTCCTCCTATTATATGGTATATGAGAAAGCATCACCCCAAATTTATCAGCAAGAAAGAGCTGGGAAAAGGAATTCCTAGTGTGTCGTATAATCTGAGGCATGGCGGATCGGCACTTATCGATCGTAAAAACAAGGAACAGGCTTTGGCTGAAATTCAAAGGCTTGCTGCCTATGCAGAAAAAAATATCAGATCGGTCGTTATTTTTCCCGAAGGTACTCGTAGCAGAACGGGAGCTCCAAAAAAATTTCAGACTGGCGGATTAAAAACACTCCTGGAAAATATGCCTTCTGCTCAGGTAATTCCAATTACCATTAATAATTCATGGAAAACGCTCCGTTACGGTAAATTCCCCATGGGTGTTTTTGAGTGTATTACCTTTACAGTTCACGAACCCTTTCTTGTAAATACAACTCCAAAAGAGTCTATTGTTAAGCATATAGAAGAAACTATAACCAACGCAGTAAAAATATGACGAACACTGAGATCATAGAAAAAACCATACACTTCGTTAAGGATACTCTTAAGCATGCAGAAGGGGGGCATGACTGGTTTCATATTCAACGTGTTTTTAACAATGCCGCGCTTATTGCAAAAAGCGAAAGGGTGGATCCGCTTATTGTTGGGCTGGGTGCCTTGCTTCACGATATTGCAGACAGTAAGTTTCATGACGGTGATGAAAGTATTGGCCCCAAAAAAGCCCGGGAATTTTTAATTTCCGTAAACGTTAAAGAGCAGGTTATTGTGCATGTGGAACAGATTATAAAAAACATTTCTTTTAAAGGAGGAAATGTTAAACAGGATTTTAGATCGGCAGAATTAGATGTGGTACAGGATGCCGACAGGTTAGATGCTATCGGTGCCATAGGTATAGCTCGGTGTTTTAATTACGGAGGTTATAAAAACCGAAAGATTTACGATCCCGCAATAACACCTAATCTGAGCATGAGCAAGGAAATGTATAAGAATTCGCAATCTCCTACAATTAATCATTTCTATGAAAAACTGCTGCTCTTAAAAGATCGGATGAACACGCATACCGGCAAACGATTAGCGCAGGAACGGCATATTTTTATGGAGGGGTATCTGGAACAGTTTTATGCGGAGTGGAATGGAAAACGTTAATTCTTCATTATCAAAAATCAGGTTTGTGCAAATTTCGGGGATTCCGGAACAACGTGTCATGCAGGACTTATTGAAGCTCTACGTCCTGTTCTTTGGTAATGCCCGGGAAGCAATGTTTAAATCCCGGATTCAAAAACATTCCGGTGTTTTAGCTCTTCTTGCCTACCAGGAAGATATACCCGTTGGTTTTAAAGTTGGATATCAGCTGGATAATCACACCTACTATAGTTGGGTGGGTGGCGTGAAAAAAACCCACCGAAATATTGGAATTGCCTCAAGGCTTGCTTCTCTTCAGGAATCATGGGTTAAAAAACAAGGGTATTCCTTATTGCGAACAAAATCGATGAATCGTTTTAAGCCCATGATGATCTTTAACCTCAAAAACGGCTTCGATATTACCGAGGTTTATAAGACCTCATCGGGTGACATCAAAATTGTGTTCGAGAAGCGTTTTTAAGCCGTTGTATTTTTTTTTCAAAATGTCTTTTCTCTACTTCATTTTTTGTGAGTTCCGCAGCTTTGGAAAAGCATATCACAGCTTCTTTTGTTCGTTTGTTATCCTGAAAAAGATCTGCCTTAATAGCATAATACAATGAATTTTCCACAAAATTTCTTCCCTTTTCAAACGCCTCCAAAACTTTCATTGCCTTTTTTGTGCCATATACCTGCTTATAAGCAACAATACGGTTAAGTTCAACCATGGGAGTATAAAATTTTTGTAGTTGAATATCGTAGAGTTCCAAAATATCCGGCCAAAGCGTTTCTTTAAATGTAGCCGCAGCACTGTGAAAGTACGAAACTGCTGCTTCCAGGTGATATCTGGAGGGCATTTTGTTTAAGGTGCCGGCATTTTCCAAATGAGACATTCCTATGGAAATCAACTCCTTATCATAGCGGTTCCGATCCTGATGTTCCAGATCAATTAATTCTCCATTTTCATCAACCCGGGCAGCAAACCTCGAAGTATGAAAGCACATTAAAGCAATAAGGGCATTGAGATTAGGATGTCTGGCATAAGTGTTCTTATTTAATAATAATGCCAAACGAATGGCCTCATAGCAAATATCTCTTTTTATAATTTGTTTCCCGGAACTTGCGGAATATCCTTCGGAAAAAAGCAAGTAAATCACTTTAAAAACCACAAATAGTCTTGACTGTAACGCCATTAGAACTTCGGTTTCTCTATTCCGTAACACTTCTTTCAACGCCTTTTTTGCTCTGGTAAAAGCTTTAGCAATGGTTTCTTCTTTTTTTAAAAGCGCATCTGCCAATTCTTTGTTATTAAATCCTCCAATAAGTTTTAGGGCTAATATTACTTGATTGGTTGTTGAAAGTGAAGGGTGGCAACATGCGAAGATCATTTTTAACTGACTATCTTCAAGAATGGTATTCAACTCAGGTTCTTTCTGGTACTCATTGTCTTCATAAAACGCCTCGTTTGTGGCCAGATGCGTTTTCTTCTGTTTGCGTAAATAATCGATTAGCTTATTATTTGCCACCTTAATTAACCATGCCGTAGGCTTATCAGGTATTTGCCTGTATCCCCATACTTTCATCGCTTTTAAAAATGCCTCCTGCGTAGCATCTTCTATGGCATCCAAATGATTTCCACCGTACCTGTAGGTAAGCACGGCAATAACCTTTCCGTACTCGTTTCTAAACAAGTGGTCTACCACAGTATGTGTTTGTATCCGCTTCACAATACAAAAATAAAAGCCTGATGAGAATCAGGCTTATCGCTGCAACATCTATTCATTATTTTTCCATCGTCAGGATTTCCCGAACTTCTACAAAACTTCCCTCATAATCAAAAATGGGGCATCCTCTAGAGATTTCAACGGCCTGATCCAGACTATCGGCGGTTACTATTAAATACCCACCAACCATTTCAGCTCCTTCAGCAAATGGGCCATTGGTTACAATTTCACCCCGGTTCCTAACCACTTTTCCCTCTTCCGAAAGCGGAAGTCCATCTACCAACTGTCCTTTTTCCTGAAGTCCCGCCATCCAGGTTCCCCAAACTTCCATATGTGCCTGACGTTCCTCTTGCGAAAGTTCATTAAATGCTTCGTCTCCACCTCTGAATAAATACAAAAAATTGCTCATGCTCTTTTATTTTAAAATTACTAACTATTTTACTTATAAGACGATGATTGTTTCTTGTTTTGGACATTTTGCAGAATTTTTTTAAAAGAGTTTCATTTGGCCGTCTTTGTACATTTCATGCAAAGAGGTATTCAACGGTGTTATTTTTTTATTCTTAAAGTACTTTTTTCTGGCCAGGTGCATCATGTCATGAATTTGCTTTGCCAGTATACCTTCTCCTCTGTTTCTCAAACCAAATCTGCTGTCGTTAAGTGTTCCGCCGTGGCATTCCTGGATTTGATGAAGCACCTTATCTGCTCTATCAGGCATGGCTTTTTTTATCCAATCGGTAAAAATTTGCCCTATCGCACCATTAAGTCTTACCACAGTAAACGCCATGGATGAGGCTCCGTATTCAGAAACTGCTTTAGCAAGGCTCAAAATCTCGTGACTGTTTATCGAAGGGATTATAGGAGCCAACATGGCATTTACCGGAATTCGATTATCCGATAATATCTGAATGGTTTTTAATCGTTTTTTTATACTTGCGGTTCGGGGCTCCAATATACGTCTCGTTTCTTCCGATAGTGAGGTGACTGAAATATTAACCCCCACCAAATGGTCTCTGGCCAGTTCTTTTAAAATATCAAGGTCCTGAAGAATCCATGCATTTTTGGTTATAATCCCTACAGGGTGTTTATACTTCAGGAAAACCTCCAGGCACGCTCGGGTTATTCTGAATTTTTGTTCAGCCGGCTGGTAACAGTCCGTATTTCCGGATAATACAATGGGATGGGCTCTCCATTTTTTGCTTCTGAGCTTTTGTTCCAGTAACCAGGGGGCATTTTTTTTTACCAATATTTTTTGTTCAAAGTCCAATCCGGCACTATAACCCCAGTACTCGTGTGTATTTCGGGCATAGCAGTAAATACATCCGTGTTCGCAACCCTGATAAGGATTCATAGAATACATCATTCCAACATCCGGGCTGTCCACTTTATTCACGATGGTTTTAGGGAATACAGGAATATACTGGGTTTTAGTGTTTTGGGGGAAGTCGCCTTCTATTCGGCAATATTCCAGAAAATCCTCCCTAAATTCATGAGATGTCTCAAAAAAACGATTCGGCACATTGCTTTGCGCACCTCTCCCTTTAATGTACTTTTTATCTTTCAATTAAATGGATTTAATCCAAAATTATGGAATTAATCCATTAAAAAAGAATAATAATTAGAGAATATTGGAAATTTTAAAGTAACATCTTGATTAATTGTTTACGACTCCCTTTCCTGGCTAAAAAGTACACGGCTTCTCCACTCTTATCAACTATTCCCCGGGAAACCATTACGGGCGCAGCAGCATCTACTTCCTCCAGAACTTTAGCATAATCCAAAAGGCCATTATTATCTATTTGTACAGCAAAAACATCAGGAGTTCTGGTGTAACTGTCTTTAAAAAGTAATCGCTCTTTTGATATTTTCTGTGGTCGCTCACCGGAGTTAATAAAAAATAATGTGCTGTTATTATGGGTTAAAGAGGTATATGATACATAAGCCTCATCTCCTGTGGTGACTTCTTTTTTATTGATATTCCGGGCCCATTCCATAGTACCTTCACTATCCATTTTGGCACAAACAATATCGTTGTAATGATGCCTGTATACCCACATTCCGGAGCCACTGGAATTGGTTTGATAGTTCTTGGTATAAAAGTATTCTTCCGCATTAAAAATAAGTTCTCCCTTTTCGGTTACATGAAGGTCTCTGAAAATAAGGTTATCTACTTCCTTGTCTTTATCTGAACCGTATTTATCTATCATAAACTGATGGGAAAACGGATTTTTCTTCTTTTTTATAAAATTCAGCGATTTCTTATCCAGTTCAAAGAACTCCAGTCCATTATAGCGATTAAGTCCGCGCTTTGAATAAAATCCTACAGCGAGCAAACGGTCTTTTACAAACACCGGTTTAAGAGATGCTATTTGATGATCGGACGAATCAAATTGCTGTTTTGTGCTTCCGTGCTCATCAATTTTAAAAAGCTCATACTGGTACCGCCCTACAATATCCATATCACTTTTCTTTCGCACAAAATGCGCTTTTCCGGAAATAAACAGTTCCTTTCCGTTTGGAGCTACCGTAAAGCTTTCTACTACAAAATTTTTATTGGTAAAAGTCCCTTCGAAGTTGTATTCAAGTTTTTTATTGAGGTGTTTGTCAAACCAGAACACCTTATGCATTTTATGTTTTTTTCGTCGGCTGTCTACTGTAATTATAAAATTATCACCTTTGGTATCAAATAACAGCTGACTGTAGTAAGCCCCCTGAAAAGTACTGGTAAAGTTTTCAAGGAAGTTAATCTCCTTTTCCTCCCTGGCTTCTACGGTAAGTAACTCTTTTTTATTAAAAGAAATTTTATCCAGAGAACTGCTGTTAGCAATATATGAGTATCCTTTCTTTTTCCGGTCGTAAAATACTTCCAGGATATGAATCGTATTATCCGATACCAACACTCCCATTACTTTCTTAAAAGGGTCTGCAGGATAATCGTATTCCTTGATCAGATTCAAATTAGTATCGTAATGTTCAATTAGATATCCCTTAAGCTTCAGGATAACACCGCCATAATAAGATCGTACAATGACCACATTGCCTTTTGCATCCTGATCGATACTAATAATATTGGAATATTTGTGCTTATCCCGGAAGATTTCACTTTTTTCATAGCGGATGTTTACATTTTGAGAAAAAATCACAGGAGCGCACAGCAGAAATGCCAAAACAAAAAAACATTTTTTCATAAATAAGCAGGTTAAGGTTTTACCGAATTTGTTTTGGGGAACAAATTCACCATTGTCATAACGTAATTTCCCTGAAAATATTCTTTATTTTCCAGGGAAATTGGCCTTGCGCTTTTCCAAAAAAGCAGAAGTGCCTTCTTTAAAATCATCCGTGCCAAAACATTCTCCGAAAGCCTGAATTTCCGTTTTATATCCTTTTGAGTAGTAACCTGCATTAATTGCCTCAATGGCTTTAGATATAGCAACAGGCGAGTTGTTCCTGATCTTTTCAGCTATTTTCATACAGGTTGGAATGAGTGCTTCCTGAGATACTACGTGGTTCACCAAACCATAGTTTAATGCTTTTTCAGCGTTAATCATTCCTGCAGTCATTACAAGCTCCATAGCTCTTCCTTTTCCAATGAGTTGTGGTAGTCTCTGAGTACCGCCATAACCCGGAATCACTCCCAATGAAACTTCCGGGAGCCCCATGCGGGCATTGTCGCTGGCAATTCTAAAATGGCAACTCATGGCAAGTTCCAAACCCCCTCCTAACGCAAAGCCATTCACAGCAGCAATGACCGGCGTTGATAGGTTTTCTACAAAATCAAACAGAAGCTCCTGCCCTTGAGAGGCTAATTTGCTTCCTTCTTTTACTGAAAAATGAGCAAATTCCGAAATATCCGCCCCGGCAACAAAAGCTTTTTCCCCGCTTCCGGTAATGATAATACAATTCACGTTCCTTTGATCATTCAGAGCGGAAAGTGTACGGTGAAGTTCTTTAATGGTAGCTTTGTTCAGTGCATTTAATTTCTTTGGTCGGTTAATGGTAACCACGGCAATCCCTCCGTTAATATCCACTAACAAATTCTCGTTTTTCATCTGATTCATTTTTGCTTGGTAGAAAAGAGACATAAGTCGGTGCTTTTATCCAACAACATTTACACGCCTTAGGCATCTATTCGAGATCCCGTCTTATATCTTTTTCCCATGTGTTTTAAGTCTTGTTTCTTTCGGAAAAGTAATGGTAAAAACCGTTCCTTTTCCCGGTTGGGATGTAAAATTAATACTTCCTTTATAAGTTTCCACAATATTTTTAACCATTCCAAGCCCCAATCCCATTCCGCTGGATTTGGTTGTGAATTTCGGTTCGAAAATTTTATCTCTAAAATCGTCTTTAATCCCAATTCCATTATCTGCAATCATAATTTTTACCTGCTCCCCTTCCGAAACTACCGTTACCAAAACCCTGGGATCCCGATCTTCAGGAATAGCCTGGATTGCATTTTTTACAAGGTTGTTTACAACCCTGATGAGTTGGGTTCTGTCTAATTTGGCAATAATTTCTTCTTCATCGGCAATAAACCGTATGTAGTTTTCATTAAAAATATCCAGTGCCAGTTTAACTATTTCCACCACATTGAGGGTTTCATTTTGTTGTGCAGGCATTTTAGCAAAGTTGGAAAATGCCGATGCGATACTGCTCATAGTATCTATTTGTTGTATTAAAGTTTTGGAATATTCAGCAACTTTACTCTTAACGTCGGGGTCTGCAGGATCAAACTTACGCTCAAAGCTCTGAACACTCAGGCGCATAGGAGTAAGCGGATTTTTTATTTCATGAGCCACCTGTTTTGCCATTTCTCTCCAGGCTTGCTCCCGTTCGCTTCTGGCCAGTTTTACGGCGCTTTCTTCCAATTCATCTACCATCCCATTATACGCATCTACCAATGCAGCTATTTCTATACTGGGATCTTTCAGAATAATTTTTTCGTTTCGCTCACTCAATCGCGTCCGGTCCAGTTTATCTGAAATGGTTTTTAATGATCGGGTGATGTATTTTGATATGAAATACGAAAAAACTATGGCTATCCCCAACATTAGCAGATATACGACCCCTAATTTTATAAGAAATTCCCGGAGTTCCATGCTATTAAATGAGTCGTCTTCAAAATAGGGGAGGTTAAGTATCCCAATGGGTTTGAATTTTGTGTCGGTTATATACGTATAGGAAGCCTGAAAACGATCTCCGGCAGCAATTTTCCGCTCTACATATCGCTTATCAGGGCTGTTGGAGAGCGCGTTTAAAACTACCGCATCGAGGCAACGTGAAATAGAGTCATTTTCAAATTTTGGTTTCGAGCTTTTAATAAGGGTCCCCTGTAAGTCGTAGATATTGAAATTAACATTCTGAACATCTGCTATCTCGTAAATAGCATCTTTGAATATATACTGCAGGTTTGCTGTTTTTACTTCCCAGGTAGTTCGCTGTAAAATATAGGCAATACTTGATTTTACCTGCCCTTCCTTTCTTTCCAATCTTCTTTCGTGATAATCTTTTGACTGTTCCCGGTATTGATATATTGTAGTTGCAGCTATTAACACCGAAGCTATAACCACCAGAACAATCATTGTGAAAAAAATACGGGAGCGTAAAGAAAGCTTTTTAAACACTGATCAGGATTTGAAGGTAAATATAGCAATAATCAGACCAGTATTTTTAACATTCCGGCATTCTTACACTTCTTAATCGGTCTCTTTTTTTTTTAGACAGAAACCATCGCAATCAATACCCCATTTGACTAACGGCAGCATCTTCTTCCCAAAAAACCTTAGGTTTTCTTTTCTCTAACCCTTTTATAAAAACGGATTCCCAGCATTAAAAGAACTGCCAGCACAATAATTCCGACCACTCCAAATATCCAGTTTATACTGCTTTTCAAGATCACTAAAAACACCACGGCAAAGAGTATTAGGGTAGCGCCTTCGTTCCAGATACGCATAAAGCGAGAAGAATATTTAATATTGTCTTGTTGTAGTTGTTTAAAAATCTGGTGCGTTTTCAAATGGTATAAAAACAACAGTAGAACAAACAGTAATTTTATTTGCATCCACCCCTGTTGCAGCCATCCCGGCATAAGCAATAAAAGCCAAATGGCAAATACGCTGGCCAGAATTGCAGAAGGCCAGGTAATAATATACCACAAACGCTTTGCCATAATTTTTAGCTGGTCGTTTAATATTTCTTTTGCCGGAGAAGTCTTATTACTGGCTTCAATCTGATAAATAAAAAGTCTGGGTATATAAAATAACCCTGCAAACCAGGTGATAACAAATATCAGGTGAAGGGCTTTTATGTAATTGTAATATTCCAAAAATCCGATTTTAATTTTTCATCTTCCAAACCGAAGTCGCAAATATACTTATTTAAGCTTGTTTTTATCCGGCTTTAACTGGGCTCTTACTTCCTTATCTAAAAAATAGGCTGTAACCAGGGTAGCCAAAATATCGGCTATGGGAAATGAAATCCACACACCGGTTTCTCCATATATTCCGGGAAGGATAAGTATTAAAGGGATAAAGAAAAAACCCTGTCTGCTCAAAGTTAATAAAAGCGCGGGGATTGCTTTACCTATAGCCTGAAAATACGCGGAGCCAATGAGCTGGACCACTACAATAGGAGTTGCCAGAAAGACCCATCGCATAGCTCCCGGGGCTTTTTCAACCACCTCGGTGTCCTGTGTGAAAATCCGGGTTATGGTCTCAGGGAAAAACATAATAAACACAAAAACAAGTAAGCCCAATAAGGCTGCATATTTAATTGCAGTCCTGATAGATTCACGAACTCTTTTGTATTTTCCTGCTCCGTAATTAAATCCTGCTATGGGCAAAAACCCCTGTGTAATCCCCAATACAGGAAAAAGTGCAAACATTAACATCCGGCCAATGATAGCATACACCGTAACCGAAGGAGCTCCTCCCAAGTTATAAAGAATATTATTAAGGAATAAATAGGTAATACTCACAACCGCCTGACGGGCCAGGGTAACGCCCCCCAAAGCCCCTATTTCGGAAACAATATGAGAGGATAGTTGAAAATGTGATGTATTAATTTTTAATTCTGATTTTTCTGAAAGAAAAAACCATAGAATAAATGCAAAACAAAGCAAATACGATCCCGTTGTAGCCCAGGCCGCACCATACATTCCCCATCCAAATACCTTTATAAAAAGATAATCCATCACTAAATTTCCAACAGATGGAATTATCATTGCTATCATGGCAAATTTGGGTTTCCCCTCAGCCCGGATTACGGTATTTCCCATCATACAAAGTGCCAGAAAAGGAACTCCGTACAGCACAATTACATAATAGATTTTTGCCGGATTAAAGATAATGCCCTTCCCTCCGAAACCCGGAATAATCGTATTGACAAAAAACAACCCGAAAACAACCAATGTAACAGTGAATAATAGTGTCAGCGTAATTTGATTTCCAAATGTTTTAAGAGCCTTGGGTTTATTTCCAGCTCCGAGTGCTCTTGATATTATGGAAGATCCTCCTATACCAATAGCCATTCCGAGAGCAGCAATAAAAAAGGAAACCGGGAGTACTACATTTATCGCAGCTATGGCAGTGGCCCCGATCCAGTTTCCGACGAATATGGTGTCGATTAAAATATTGAGCGACATCACCAGAATTCCAATGGAGGCCGGTACGGCTTGCTTTACCAATAATTTCCCTATAGGGTCCTGTCCTAACTGTTCTGAAGACACTCTAGCCATTATGCCACTGGTTCGTTCACCACCCATTCATTTATCCAGGAAGAAAGTGCATTTACCCAATTGTCCCGGTCATTGATACAGGGAACCGTATGAAATTCATCGCCTCCCAAATCTTTAAAACTATGATTGGCTTCCATTCCTATTTCCTCAAGGGTTTCCAGGCAATCTGACACAAATGCGGGGGTAACCACAGCTAATTTCTTAACACCATTTTGGGCCAATGTTTCTACGGTTTTGTCGGTATAAGGCTGTAACCACGGATCGCGCCCTAAACGCGACTGAAATGAAGTGGAATAACTCCCCTCTTTTAAATTCAGATATGCAGCTACCTGCCTGGTTGTTTCATAACACTGATGTCGGTAACAAAACTCATGGGCCGGAGAAGGGGTATTACAACACTGCATATTTATTTGGCAATGCGATTTGGTGATGTCGGATTTCTTAATATGGCGTTCCGGAACACCGTGGTAGGAAAATAACAAATGCTCCCAGGTTTTATCCGACAAAAAATCACGAATTGATTTGGACAGCACTTCCACATATTCCTTTTTATTGTAAAATGCGGGAAACTCGGTTAAAGTTAAGCCCGGAAAGTACTTTTTACACAGTGTTCTTGCCTGTACCAGAATGGTTTCGGTAGTGGCCATGGCAAACTGAGGGTATAACGGTATTAATAAAACCTCCGATATTCCCTGATCATGTAATTTTTTTAATCCGCTTTTCAGAGAAGGGTTCCCGTATCGCATGGCCAGTTCAACCGGAGCAGAAACCTGAGTTTGCACTTTTTTCAATAGCCGCTCTGAAAGTACAATTAGCGGAGAGCCTTCTTCCCACCATATTTTTTTATAGGCCTGTGCTGATTTTTTAGGCCGGGTATTTAAAATAATACCCCTAACAATAAAAGCTCTGAGTAAATACGGTACATCAATGACCCTTTTATCCATCAAAAATTCATCCAAATACCTTTTCACATCGGTTACCGAGGTAGAATCCGGTGAACCAAGATTAACGAGTAAAACTCCTTTCATTTAATTTTCCGGTTTAGGAGGTTAAAGACATTACATATTTCTTGGGCGTGGTGCCAAATTTCTTTTTAAAAGCAGCTATAAAATGACTGGCCGTACTGTATCCTACTTTTAAACCTACTTCATTAACATTGTAGTTCCCCGTTTCCAGCATTTTTCGAGCGTATTCCATTTTATAATCAAACAAAAAATTGTAGACAGAAGCTCCGTAAATTTGTTTGAACCCTTCCTTAAGTTTTTTAAGGCTTAGTCCTATTTCTTCCGATAATTCCTGTAAGCCCGGTGGTTCTGCCATTCGCGAAATAACAATATTCTTGGCATGTCTTATTTTTTTAATATTGGATTCGTCCACTAAAAAAGGACATTGTTCGGCATCCGGATCTTCACTTGAGTTAAAATACAAACCGATAAGTTCATATACCTTTCCCCTTAGATAAATATCTCTAACCGAAGGATGCAGGTTATAATTAAGGATCTGATTGAGCGTAACGGCGATGGAGGGTGAAATATCGGTTTGAGAATAGTATTTTTTGTTTTTGCTTTCCTCGCTCAAGAAGTGAATATAGTCTGCTTCACTGGAAAAAAGTGCGTGAAATTTTTTGATGGAAATTAACAAGGATATCAACCAGGACGAAGGAGCCAGATGCAGGTTTAAAGGAAGATGCCGATTAGGGTTGTACAAAAGCAGTGCGTGTTCTTCTTTAACATCCAACGCATATCTGCCATGGTTAAAATAAAACTTTCCCGCCCCCTTAAGGCAAAAATGAAATTGAATAAACCTGCTGTCGATGTCGTGTTTAAACTCCTGAGTATCAACATTTTCATTCAGGTGCTTCAGAACACAAATTCCTTCTTCAACAACTATTTTTTCAAATGACCCTGTAGCGACATTTTTTAATTCCATGAAACGCGATTTTCATTTTATTTATTTAGAATAATTCTAAATAATAAGTGCGTAAACACTAGTAATTACGGCAAAAGTAAAAGAATTTACCTTTTTAGACGGCGAATTGCCGTGAAAATATCTTTAGGCGTTATTAAAAGTTCCTCCAGCGTTATTTTTTACGTTGGTATCCTTTTAATTTTGTTGAGGTTTTTGAGCAAATACTTTATGGATCGATACCATATTTCCAAACACAGTAATTTTTACGCCATTGGGCTGAGTTACAAAAAAGCCGACGCAGAGATGCGGGGGCGATTCAGTTTAAGTCAGGAGCAAAAAACAGCGCTCCTAAAAAAAGCTCGTGTAGAAGGTATTGATGGCCTTCTGATAATCTCTACCTGTAACCGTACGGAAATTTACGGTTTTGCTCAGCATCCTTTTCAGCTTATAAAATTGTTATGTGATTTTTCAAAAGGCACGGTAGACGATTTTGAAAAAGTAGCTTATGTGTACAAAAACAGAGAGGCTATTGCTCATATCTTTAAGGTAGGAACCGGACTGGACAGCCAGATTTTAGGTGATTTTGAAATTATTTCTCAACTGAAACAAAGTTTTATTCTTTCAAAAGAATACAATCTGGTGAATCATTTTCTGGAGCGTCTGTGTAATACTGTTATCCAGGCCAGTAAACGTATTAAAAACGAAACCGAAATTTCATCGGGAGCTACCTCTGTGGCTTTTGCATCTGTTCAGTACATATTGAATACCGTAGAGAACGTATCTGAAAAAAATATTTTGCTTTTCGGAACCGGAAAAATTGGCAGAAACACTTGCGAAAATCTTATTAAGCATACCAATAACAGCCATATTACGCTGATAAATCGTACGCGTGACAGAGCTGAGAAAATTGCCGGTAAATTCCATTTAATTGTAAAAGACTATGCCGATATTTCCTCGGAAATAACCTTTGCCGATATTCTTATAGTGGCTACAGGGGCTCAATTACCTACCATTTCAAAAAATCTTATTACCTCAAAGAAGCCTTTGCTTGTTTTGGATTTATCCATCCCTCGAAATGTAAATCCCGATGTGGAGCAGCTTTCCAATGTTCGTCTGGTTCATCTGGATCAACTTAGTAAAATGACCGATGAAACCCTGGAACGCAGAAAGGCTTTTGTTCCCCAGGCGGAACTAATTATTAAAGAGGTAAAAACAGATTTTATAGATTGGCTGGAAACCCGAAAATTTGCTCCCACCATAAAAGCACTGAAAAAGAAACTCAAAAGCATGAAAGAGGCGGAATTGGATTTCCAGCGAAAAAAAATTCAGGGATTCGACGAAAATCAGGCCGAAGTAATCAGCGATCGAATTATTCAGAAAATAACCACCCGTTTTGCCAATCACCTCAAAGAAAACACAAACGATTCTGACGAGAGTATAGAACTTATTAAAAAAGTGTTTCAATTGGAATCCGACTCCTGATGAAGAAAGTAATACGTATCGGAACGCGCGATAGTGAACTGGCACTATGGCAGGCAAATACAGTGAAGCGTTTATTGGAAAAGTTGGGCCATGAGGCGCTATTGGTTCCCGTTAAATCAACCGGAGATCTGGTTTTAGACAAACCTCTTTATGAGCTTGGAATAACTGGTGTTTTTACGCGAACGCTGGACATTGCCCTTTTAAATGAAGAAATTGATATTGCCGTGCATTCTCTTAAAGATGTCCCTACGGTTCTTCCCAAAGGTATTGTACAGACCGCTGTTTTAAAACGAGGGAATATTAATGACGTCCTTATTTATAAGAAGAACGAAGAGTTTCTTGCACAAAAGCACGCTGTAATAGCCACAGGCAGCCTCAGGCGGAGAGCACAATGGTTAAACCGGTATCCGTCTCATACGCTGGTTGATTTAAGAGGAAATGTAAACTCACGGCTTCAGAAGCTAAAGAACAACACTCATTGGAATGCTGCAATCTTTGCCGCAGCCGGGCTTAAAAGAATCGGGCTTCTTCCCAAAGAAGTCATCGTATTAGATTGGATGATTCCTGCGCCTGCCCAGGGGGCTATAATGATTACGTGTTTGGAAGCGCATACCTGGATTCAGGAAGTGTGTTCGGAATTAAATCATGAGGAAACCGAAATCTGTACTTCCATCGAACGAAACTTTCTCAATCTTTTAGAGGGCGGATGCACCGCTCCTATCGGAGCACTTGCCTACATAAAAAAGGAAGAAGTAACCTTTAAAGGAATCCTGTTAAATTACGATGGTTCTCGAAAAATAGAGGTACACCAAACCAAAAAACTGGGAGAGCACCATTCTATGGCTAAAGACTGTGCAGATTTTATTATTGCCCGCGGAGGCAAACAGCTCATGAATAGCCTTAAAAGAGAGACCAGACAAGCTAATATTTTTTCAACGAAAAGCCTGACACACGATCAAAAGCAACTGTTTCATAGCGGTATTAAAGTGGTAGATAGCGATTTTATTAAAATAAGCCTACACCGGATCAAACCTGTTTTTTTAAAATCCCCTCTTGAAAATGTAATAATCACCAGTAAAAATGCTGTAGAAGCCATTGTAAAAAGTATTCCCGGCCAGGAACTGCAGTTTAAAAATATTTTTTGTGTCGGAAGGAGAACACGTAAATTAATAGAGAAAAAAATAGGTCCGGTTAAGCACACCGCTAAAAATGCAAAAGAACTTTCTAATTATCTTATTGAACATATTAGCGGCTCGGAGGTTACCTATTTTTGCAGTAACTTACGTTTAAACACCCTTCCGGAGGCACTTGAAAACAATAATATTACACTGCATGAGGTAGAGGCTTACCACACAAAGTACAGTGGGAAAAGCACGGGCAGTACTGAAGGGGTCATGTTTTACAGCCCCTCTACCGTTAAAAGTTATATGCAACACAACCAGGCAGATAAAATAGCATTTTGTATTGGCGATAGTACCTCCATAGAGGCACAAAAACACTTTAAAGATGTCAGGATCGCTAAAATTCCAACCGTGGAAAGTGTTATAGAATTGGTAAATGAACACTATGCCTAAAAGGCAAAAACACTTATGATAAAGAACAATTTATTTTTAAAGGCTTTAAAGGGTGAGTCGGTACAACGTCCTCCCGTTTGGATGATGCGACAGGCGGGTCGGTATCTTCCGGAATTCATGGCACTTAAGGAAAAGTACGATTTTTTTACACGTTGCCGAACTCCCGAACTAGCTTCGGAGATTACCGTACAACCTATTGAAATTATAGGTCCGGATGCAGCTATTCTGTTTTCTGATATCCTGGTTATTCCCCAGGCTATGAATATAGAAGTTGAAATGAAAGCCGGTGTTGGCCCATGGCTGCCCAACCCAATTCGTTCTGCAAAAGATGTTGATCAGGTTATTGTTCCGGACATAGAAGAAGCGCTTGGATATGTAATGGAGGCCATTACAATGACTAAAGAAAGGTTAAATAACAGCGTCCCTCTAATTGGTTTTGCTGGTTCTCCATGGACTATTCTTTGCTATGCGGTTCAGGGGCAGGGTTCTAAAAACTTTGACCTGGCCAAGGGATTTTGTTTTTCGCAACCGGAAGCTGCACATGCGCTACTCCAGAAAATTACGGATACCACCATATTATATCTTAAGGAAAAGGTAAAGCACGGAGTAAATGCCGTTCAATTATTTGACAGTTGGGGAGGTATGCTATCTCCCACGGACTACCAGGAGTTTTCGTGGAACTATCTAAACCAGATCGTGGAAGCATTGGCCCCGCTGACCGAGGTAATTGTTTTTGGTAAAGGTTGTTGGTTTGCTTTAAATGAAATGGCTCAGAGTAAGGCTTCTGCACTTGGTGTAGATTGGACCTGTTCGGCAAAAAATGCACGTTATCTTACCGGTGGGAATATTACATTGCAAGGAAATTTTGATCCCAGCAGATTGCTTTCCCCCATTCCGGATATCAAACAAATGGTGAACGATATGATCAATGACTTTGGAAAAGACAGATATATAGCCAATCTGGGGCATGGAATACTTCCTAATATCCCGGTTGATCATGCCAAAGCCTTTGTCGATGCTGTAAAAGAATATAAAACGCTCTTTTAATGAGGTCTGAAGATTTTTATATCCAAACTATCCAGGAGGTTACGCCTTACGAATTCTTCGGCTTAATAGAGAGAAACCGATCACACCTTACCCGGGGTTTTCCCGTAACCGTTTCCCTGTGTATATCGGAAGAAGATACCGAGCATTACTTTCAAAAAAAAAGGGAATTGCACAGAGATTCTAAGGAGCACTATTTTTATGTGCGAAATAAACTTTCATCAGACCTTATAGGCTACGTATGTATTAAAAATATAGATCCTAAACTAAAAAAGGGTGAGCTGGCCTACTTTATTGATCGCGCTTATCAAGGCCGTGGAATTATATCAAAGGTAGTTTCCCAAACCGTAGCTTTTTGCTTTAACCAATTACAGCTTGATAAGGTATTTATTTGCACAGCTAGAGATAATTATGCAAGTCAAAAAGTGGCTGTCAAAAACGGATTTATTCAGGAAGGTATTTTAAGAAACGAGCATCGTACCATAGAAGGTGATTTGGAAGATGTAGTTTATCTGGGGTTGCTTAAAAGTGATGCAAAACAATAACCTAAAGAAAATGACTGCGGTTTACACGCTTTTAAAATCAATTAAATTCAAGCAATTAAAAAGCCTGATTGGATTGTTTATTAAACGTCCTTTAATGATATACCCCTCAATAAAAGCAACCGTAAATTGTATCCGGATATCTAATTCCCTATACCCGGGATTGCATCATATTAATAACAAAACCAATGCTTTTAGACATGCTTTGTGGAATATGCTCCTGGTTAAAGATGCACTCGTATGGAACCGAAGTATTATCAGGGCATTAGCCTGGGCAAAGCGCTTTACGGAATGGCATGAAGACTTCTCTCCAAATCCGCCGCTGGAAAGAGCCATGGATTTGCACAATAATGAGTTTGGAAGGAGATTAATGGAGCGCATTTTTCAAAAACAAGCACCAACTATGAGCACTATATTAAAAGTATTGCAAGAAGAACTTGTAAAAAGTAAAAAGGTAACCAAACCGGATCAAATACTATTGTACAAAAATAATTTAGTATATATTCACGATTAATGTAATATATGTATGCCACATCTTATAATTGATTGTTCCAAAGGTATTTTGGAAACGGAAAAACCAGAAGTAATTCTCCGGGAGGTCTCCAGAGCAGCTTACAGCACTAATTTATTTGTTGAAGGCGATATTAAAGTGCGGTTGCGTTCTTTTGATACTTATATTGCAGGGCATGGTCAGGAAAATTTCATTCATGTATTCTCGCACATTCTGGAAGGACGTACTTCGGAGCAAAAAAGAAAACTCTCAGATACCCTGGTGGGAACTCTCAAAAATATGTTTCCTCATGCTTCTTTTATTTCCTCAAACGTACAGGAATTTGACAAAGCTACCTACAGCAATAAAAACTTGATTTGATCTCTATGAAAACCCGGTTTTATACTTATATTCAGAATTTGCAAAACCACATTACTGGACAACTGGAAGCTATAGATGGTTCGGCGGTTTTTCAGGAAGATCTTTGGGAAAGGAAAGAGGGTGGAGGCGGAAAAACCCGGGTTATAGAAAACGGCTCGGTCTTTGAAAAGGGAGGTGTAAATATTTCGGCTGTTCACGGCCCTTTACCTCCCAGTATGCAGGCTTATTTTAAAGTGGGAGATGTTGATTTCTTTGCCTGTGGTCTTAGCCTTGTTATTCATCCTAAAAATCCGTTTGTTCCAACGGTTCATGCCAATTGGCGTTATTTTGAAATGTACGACAAAGCCGGGCAGATTGTAGATCAATGGTTTGGCGGAGGGCTGGATCTAACCCCGTATTATCTTTTTGAGGAAGACGCCCGTCATTTCCATGAAGTGTGCAAAGCGGCATGCGACAAACACCATCCACAATTTTATAAAGAGTATAAAAAACAATGTGATTCGTATTTTTACAATACGCACCGTGAAGAAGCCAGGGGTATTGGAGGGCTTTTCTTTGACTATTGCAAAGTAACTGAACGTATGACGATGGAAAACTGGTATGACTTCGTAACCGATGTAGGCAATAGCTTCCTGGATGCTTATCTTCCCATTGTTGAGAGGCGCAAAGACACTCCCTATTTAAAGCACCATAGAAACTGGCAGGAAATACGTCGTGGAAGATATGTAGAATTTAACCTGGTTCATGACAAAGGAACTCTTTTCGGGCTAAAAACAAACGGACGTATTGAGAGTATATTAATGAGTCTTCCTCCCCATGTACAATGGGTATATAACCATACACCTGTAAAAGGAAGTCCGGAGGAAAAACTCATTCAGGTGTTACAAAATCCCGTTGATTGGGCAAAAAAATAAAAGTATAATATTAGAACTCATTACATATGTATCCTTTAAGAAGAAACCGAAGGTTGCGAACCAGCCAAGCCATAAGAAGTATGGTTCGGGAAACCGTTATTAATCCGGATGATTTTCTCGTTCCTCTTTTTGTTGTTGAAGGCAATGGAATAAAAGACGAAATAGCATCCATGCCGGGGTATTATCGATTAAGTCTTGACAACATCCAAAAGGAAGTAAAGCTTTTATGGGATATGGGCCTAAAATCGGTTTTGGTATTCGTAAAAGTAAACGATGCTTTAAAAAACAATACCGGATCTGAAGCTTTAAATCCCGAAGGGCTGATGCAAAGAGCTATTAAAACCATTAAAAATGCGGTTCCGGATATGTTGGTTATGACTGACGTGGCCTTAGATCCTTTTTCCTCTTACGGGCACGATGGTATAATAGCTGACGGACAAATATTAAATGACGATACCAACGCCGTTTTGGCGGAAATGGCACTGAGTCATGCCAGAGCAGGGGCCGATTTTGTGGCGCCAAGCGATATGATGGACGGGCGTATTTTTGAAATCCGATCATTATTGGAAGACGAAGGATTCCACAACACAGGGATTATGAGCTATTCGGCTAAGTACGCTTCGGCCTTTTACGGTCCTTTTCGCGATGCATTAGACTCTGCTCCCGTAAACTTGACTGATATCCCAAAAGATAAAAAAACATATCAAATGGACCCGGCAAATAGGATTGAAGCCATCAGAGAAACACAAATGGATATCAATGAAGGAGCTGATATTGTTATGGTAAAACCCGGACTTGCTTATCTGGATATTGTTAGGGAAATAAAGAATATCGTTGATGTTCCGCTGGCTGTATACCAGGTTAGTGGAGAATATGCCATGATAAAAGCCGCTTCCCAAAAAGGGTGGCTGGATCACGATGCCGTTATGATGGAACAAATCACAGCTATTAAAAGGGCTGGAGCCGATATTATTGCATCGTATTTCGCAAAGGATGTTGTTAAATTAATTTCGTAATTTCATCGGCAAACAAAACATCCTATGGGCGCACTCATTTTTTGGGCAACACTTTCTATTTTCTTTTCTTTTTTATGTTCCATTCTGGAAGCTGTATTGTTAAGCGTTACCCCCACGTTTGTCAATGTAAAAAAACAAGAGGGAAAGGCATATGCTCATACGCTGGAAGATCTTAAAAAGGATGTAGATAAACCATTAATTGCCATTCTTACACTAAATACCATTGCGCATACTGTTGGTGCGATGATGGTTGGTATCCAGGCTGAAAAACTTCCGTATAAGGTAGAGTTGTTTGGCATAAATACCGTAGGAGTGGTATCGGCAATTATGACTTTTCTGATATTGGTTGCTTCCGAGATTATTCCAAAAACCATAGGTGCCACCTATTGGAAACAATTGGCCAATTTTACAGCTAAAACCTTAAAGGGAATGGTTTTAATTCTTAAGTACACCGGGGTTTTATGGGTTTTACAATTGTTTACCAAACTCATTGGTAAAAAAGGGCATCACGGAAGTGTTTTAAGCAGGGAAGATTTTACAGCTATGGCTGATATAGCTCAGGAAGAAGGCGTTTTTCAGGAGTCGGAAAGTAAGGTTATTAAAAACCTGATCAAGTTTGATGAAGTATTAGCCAAACATGTTATGACGCCTAAAACCGTCGTGCAGATGGCCCCTGAGGATATGACCGTTCAGGAATATTTTGATTCTCATAAAAACCTGCGTTTTTCAAGGATTCCGGTATACCATGAAACCAGAGATGATGTTACGGGATTGGTTCTAAAAGATGAAATTCTCCAGGAGCTTGTGAACGGAAATGGCGATAAAAAGCTCTTGGAAATAAAGCGAAGCGCTATCCTCGTGGAACGCAACGTACCGGTTCCCCAATTATTTGAAATGCTTATCGACAGTAAAAACCATATGGCTTTGGTAGTAGATGAGTTTGGGTCGGTAAGTGGTCTGGCCACTATGGAAGACGTTATTGAAACCTTACTGGGGCTCGAAATAATGGATGAAAGTGACGGGGTAGAGGATTTACAGGTACTTGCCAGAAAAAACTGGGAGGCCCGAGCCAGAAAGCTGGGAATTCTGGAAGAGAAAAAAGAAGACGATTAATATTTATGGAAACCGCTTTTATTAAAACTCCCGTAGGAACCGCCAAAATAACCGGAAATGAAAAAGGGTTGCTAAGCATTACCGTACTGGATCAGGAAGTAATTGCCTCTACCGTTATTCCGGCAGTACTGGAAGATGCGGTTTACCAACTCAATGAATATTTTCAAGGAGAACGTAAACAATTTAATCTTGCACTGGCTCCCGAAGGAACCGATTTTCAAAAAAGCGTGTGGGATGAACTCCTCAAAATACCCTATGGAACCACCGTTTCGTATCTTAAACTTTCTGAAAAGCTAGGTGATGTGAAAGCAATTCGGGCTGTAGCTGCTGCCAATGGGAAAAATCCTTTATGGATTGTAATTCCTTGCCATCGCGTTATTGGAAGCGATGGTTCACTTACCGGATATGCCGGCGGGTTATGGAGAAAAAAATGGTTGCTCGACCATGAAAATCCTCCGGCTCAGCAATCTCTTTTTACTTCTTTGTAATCTTTCTGCCATCTTCCCAACTAATAACACCATGGCTCTTCGGGAAATAAAAACATATTGTATTGACGAACGGCAACCGGATGCGTTTGCCCTACAGTTAATTGAATTTGATTCTGCCTGTATAATTAACACTCCTAGACGGATTAATTCGTATAACATTTATTGGATTAAAGAAGGTATGGGAGCTTATAATATTGATTTTAAATCGTACTCATTTAACGGTGAAGTTCTTTTTTTTCTTACTCCCGGGCAAATACTTTCTATTGAATCCGAGTCTATTAAAAGTGCATATCGCCTGAGCTTTATTCAGGATTTCTATTGTATTGAAACCCATGACAAAGAAATATCCTGTAACGGAATTTTATTTAACAATGTTCATGAAACGCCTTTTGTAGCTCCTTCAGAAGACGATTCGTATCATCTCAAAACAATAATGCAACTCATGGTAGATGAATTTGAGCATCCTAATACCGGACATTATGACTTGCTACAATCCTACTTAAAGCAATTTATTATTAGAGCAGTACGCATTAAAAAAAAGACATTTTCAACAACGGTAACTGACACTGAAACCGACCTTTACAGGGGTTTTAACACCTTAATAGCCACCCATTTCAAAAAATTCCACAGTGTAAGTGAATATGCCAGCCGATTGGGTGTTTCGCCAAAATCTCTTACAAAGCACCTTCAAAGAATCGGGGCTCCCAAGCCCAGTGAGCTCATTAAGAATCGTATTATTCTGGAAGCCAAACGGCAACTTCTGTACTCTTCGAAAACCGTTAAGCAAATTGCCTTCGATCTGGGGTTTAGCGATCCGGCTTATTTTTCTCGTTTTTTTACAAAAGCCGTTTTAGAATCGCCTCTTTCCTTTAAAAACAAACACAAAAACTCCTAAACAGAACTTTTGTGCAAGCATAGGGAACTTTTGTCCATTTCCTCCCCTGCCACTATACTTTAGTTTTGTCTTGTAAAATAAAAAGAGGTTTAATAAAAAATCTTTTATCACTATGAAAAACATCAGTATAGAATGTCCCAACTGTTGGGGGTATCAGGTGTACGAAGAATCCTGTGAAAATAACAGCAGTAAAAACAAGTAATCATTAATAAATAATAAAGAATTATGTCAACAAGAATTAAAACTTTAAATCCTGAAACTACAGGAGGAACCGCTAAAGAACTTTTTAACGCCGTAGAAAATAAACTTGGTTTTATTCCGAATCTTATTAAAGTATTTGGAAATTCACCAGCTACTTTAAAGGCTTATTTGTCTTTAGGAGAGATTAACGGAGGTGGAAACTTCAGTAATAAATTCAGAGAGCAACTAGCCCTGGCCATTGCCGAAGAAAATGAGTGCAATTATTGCCTTTCCGCCCACACTGCTATTGGGAAAATGAACGGCCTTACCGACGAACAAACAGAGCAAAACAGGCAAGGTCTTGCTGAAGATTACAAAACTCAAACTGGTTTACAATTTGCCAAAAAAGTTACCGTAAACAGAGGGGTGGTAAGCAATGAAGATATTCAAAAGGTAAAAGATGCCGGATATACGGATGGCGATATTCTTGAAATTGTATTGAATGTCGTGGCCAATACCCTTACCAATTACGTAAACCATATTGCCGAAACCGAAGTGGATTTTCCAAAAGTAGAAGCAGGAACATTCAAGGTTAGCGTATAATTATTTATAAAAAACTAATTGCTAAAACCATCCTAATAGGGTGGTTTTTTGTGTTTAAAATCTTACTAAAATCACTATCTTTAAGTTTACAACTTTTCTTAACAGCAAGAAATATTTTAAAAGGTAAGTCTCATTTTCCAGCAACCTACCGGTATATCCGGATAAGGCCTATTAAATGTTTTAATCATGCTTCAAAAAATTAATTTAGATTATATCCTTTTTTTGGATATTGAAACCGTACCTGAAAAACCGGACTTCGAACATCTTGATCCATCCACCCAAGAACTTTGGGAACAAAAATCCCGATATCAGCGTAAAGATGAGTTCACTCCACAAGAATTTTATGAAAGAGCCGGTATTTGGGCAGAATTTGGAAAAATTATTTGTATTTCCGTAGGCTATTTTGTTTTGAAAGGAGATCGAAGAAATTTCCGGGTTACTTCTTTTTATGGCTCCGAACCAAAAATTCTGGGCGATTTTAAATCTCTGTTGGATACGCATTTTAATAAACCTCATTACTTACTTTGTGCACACAACGGTAAAGAATTTGATTTTCCGTATATCGCCCGCCGAATGATTATAAACGGAATAAAGCTTCCTTCAAAACTTGAGCTCTTTGGAAAAAAACCCTGGGAAGTCCCCCATTTGGATACTATGGAATTGTGGAAGTTTGGAGATTATAAGCACTTCACTTCTTTAAAGCTTCTAACACATATTTTACAAATTAAATCTCCGAAAGACGACATAGACGGAAGTATGGTACGGGATGTTTTTTACAAGGATGAAGATATAGATACAATTATTAATTACTGTGAAAAAGATGTGGTAGCCATAGCTCAAATTTTATTGAAATTCAAATACGAGCCTCTTCTTGAGGAAAATGAAATTCTTCATGTATAAAAAAAGCCTCTTTAAAAAGAGGCTTTTTCATAGTTAGATGTTAGTGTTAATTAATTAGTGGATCACTCTTTTATAAACTTTTTAATAATTGTCAATCTTTCATTGGTTAGCCTTATTGTGTATACACCGCTTACCAAATTACCCACCTGAATTTCATTATCCTTTAAATGGCCTTTAGCCACCTGTTGTCCCATAACATTACTAATGGAGTAGATAACATTTTCCATGGTGGTCCTTATACGCAGAATATCTCCATTTACGGGATTCGGGTATAATCGGGTGCTCAGATTACCTTCGGTTGATTCCTGTTGCGTTACAAATGTTTGTGGTACAGCCGTAGGTGATGTTAAACAGAAGTTTGTGGTTTGTGAGCTCGTAAACGACCCTCCGGTTGCCAGCGTAGAACCACTATCTGTATTAGTAAGTGTATATGAACCATTCCCATAATTACAACACATACCATCACCGTAGGTATCATAGAAAATCAGATCATAACAACCCGCTGGCAAGCATCCTACAGCTATATTTAAGGTAGATCCATCTGGTTCGGATCCGTAAGTGCCACCGGAGGCTACTACGGTGCCGGAGCTGTTCTTAATCTCCCAACTGGTTTCTTCAGGATAATTATCAAATGTAATTGATAAACTAACATTTGAACAACCAGATCCTCCTCCGGAAGTGGATAAGGCAATCGCATCAAGTGCAATGTCTGCCTGCCAGGTGCTTCCCGTTATTCTGTTAAACCGGAGTTGTACCGTTCCTCCCGTATAGCTCGCCAGATCTATATTGGCGGTTTGCCATGAATCTCCTTTATTTCCCGATTCACTCCAAATACTCGTCCAGTTAGCTCCGTTATCCGTACTCGCTTCCAGGGCAATAGTTCCCATATCGGATGCACCATACATATGATATTTAAATGAGAAGCTTGCCTGGGTTTCGGCACTTAGATCAAAACAGGGAGAGTTAAGAATTGCCTGTTTATTGGGATATCCCGTTCCGTCTCCGGAAGCTTCCACATATATATAGTACGTACCTTCCGTTGCACTGGAAGGACCTGTATTTGACGATGGTGTTCCGCTGGCATCCACGGTCCAGTCTAAATCATCGGCCGAAGACTGCGTCCATGCCCCTAAAGTGTTTTCAAAACCTTCATTATAAGGGTAAGACGTAATTCCACCGGTGCAGCCTCCGCCGGAAGACAATGTTGTTACGGTAACCGTATTGCTGGCTGCGGAAACATTTCCTGCGGCATCTTTTGCACGAACACTAAAGGTATAGGTAGTTCCCGCAGTAAGACCCGTAATAGGTTCGCTGGTTCCGGTAACTGTTCCTAACAGTGTTGCTCCCTGATAGATATCGTATCCCGTTACTCCTACATTATCGGTTGAGGCTGTCCAGGACAAATTCGTCGTAGTCTGTGTAGTTCCCGAAGCGGTTAGATTTGTTGGGGCTGTAGGTGCTTCCGTATCAGCGCCTGCCCCAGCAGTAACGGCAATATCATCGATTGTAGCATCACCGGTATAACTCGATCCCGTGGTATTATGGAATCTTAATTGAACGTTGGTATAGGCGGCAAGGCTAATCTCGGCTTGTTGCCATGAATTTCCCTGATCGCCTGTTTTAGACCAGATGGTTGTCCAGGTGGAAGATCCATCTTCACGGGCTTCTAATTTTAAAGTTCCCATACTGGCACCATACATATGATATTGGAAAGTTATCGTAGCATTAGATACACCTGAAAGATCAAAGCAAGGCCCTTCTAGAATAGCTGTCTTAGAAGGATAGTTTGGTGAAGAAGCTTCGGTATACATATAATAACTTCCTTCAACCGCAGCAGAAGGCCCTGTTCCGGACGAAGGAGTTCCTGAAGAATCGCGGGTCCAGTCCATATCATCACTACTTCCCTGTAACCATGCTCCCAGTCCGCTTTCAAAGCCTTCATTATATGGAAAACTATTTACGGTTGAAGAACAGCTTGGAATAGAGTAGGCTCCTCCAATTCCTACAGCATGCCAGGCGTTAGTAGTTGAAATTACTTCGGGTGAATCGGCTCCATATAAATCGGTGGCTGCCTGAATTCCCTGGGCGCGTGCATCTGCATAAGTGGAATTAGCAGATAAATAAACACTTTCCAGTCTATAGGCAATATTAGCAGCTTTTGCCATCCCAATTGAAGATACATTAAAACTGTTGCCAATATCATTGGTTCCTGAACCGCCAACTACCAGTAAGTAAAACCAGTAGTTTAATACACCTGAATTCGTGTGTACACCACAGTAGTCATTACTTTGAGTTGGAGTACCGCATTGAGGGTTGATCCAGTATGTTCCACCGTATGTATCTGGCTGGCCTAAAGAAGTGGGATCACTCATAGAGCGCAATGCTGCAGATCCCGTTCTTCTATCTATTTCATCTCCAATTAACCAAACAGAAGAATCAGGGTTGGTATCACTTCCATTTCCCTTGGCAAAATGTTCAACTGCGGCTCCCCAAATATCAGAAAACCCTTCGTTCATAGCTCCGGACTCCCTTTGATATGCCAGATTTGCTGTATATTCACATACACCATGGCCTATTTCGTGTGCTGCTACATCTATAGATGTTAAAGCATCAAAACTTCCATTACCTTCATTTCCGTTGGAACTTCCATCTCCATAAGACATCACATTTAAATACCAAAAAGCATTGTCATAATTATTATCTACATGAACATAGCTTCGTAATTGAGATCCGTTTCCATCGTAACTATCTCTGCTGTGAACGCTATTAAAATAATCATAAGTCATCATTGCTCCCCAATGCGCATCAAGTGCTGCATTGTCTTTATTTGCATTATCATACTCAGCAGCTGTCCAATTGTTATCATTGTCCGTAAACTCTGTATAGTCTGTTATATAGGGAAGTGAACTTCCACTAGGTGCTAGGTTATTAGCATTACGGGTATATACCTTTCTCGATGCGTCGTTTAAGGTATAATTACTTCCGCTTAATGTGGTTTCAATGGTTTGAGTTCCACTATAGCGCGTAGCAGCAGTTCCGGAAACCATAACCGGTGCCAGTGCGTTAACAATCTCCTCCCTTTCAACAGTTGTTATATGATCTCTGTGATCTCGTCCATCATGTCCAAAATTGTCAACATGTTTCACCCTGGCATTGTAAAAAAGAAGAGCTCCTGTTTGGGCATCTATATATATATCTGCCCCGCCTAAAGGGTTAATCGTAAATACTTCATACTTATAGGCCAGATACATTTTATTGGCATCCTCTCGTTTATCAAAATCATCAAAGTTTGGAAGTAAAACAAGCTCTCCTTTTGGTTTTTCATAACCCAATTCCTTGCTGGCTGCTACATCTTCCCATAAAAAGCTTTTTGCGCCTGTATAAGCCATGGCCTTTTCCAGACCCGCTTGCCGGGACAGTTTAGGATTCAAATCCGGTTGGTCTATCTCATAAAATTCTCCGCTTATAGACACAACTTCATTCCCTTTGGCATGAATAGCATACGTGGCAAATTCTACTTTGATTCCCTTGTGGTACTGCTGGTATTTTTCATGAATATACCCGATTTGATCGCGTTCGGTTCGTGTTTTTCTGAAAACGTCATCCGATCCTGCCTTTAATTGTTCTTTTAACAAACCCGCGCCCTGGCCTAGTTTTAAACCGGCATTTTTCTTAAAAACAACCAGGCTCGGATTTCCGTTCTTTCCTGTTGTCTTTGCAGATATCTTACCGGTTTTTCCCTGGGCAAACAGCCCGGCAGAAAAAAGTAAGAAAAAAGCAACAAGAATTCCGTGTAAATGTCTTTTCATACGTTGATGGTTTTAGTGTGGTTAATGTTTTGAATTAACTTGCGCGAATATGTTAAAATATTATTAAATAATAGGTGATCTGCATTTATTTTCGATGAAATGCATGAAATTTTAAGAAATTACTACAAAAGGAAATGATTATATTACCGTATTAATTTGTAAGTTAAAACGGATGTAAAAAGAATTTAATTTCGCTTTAATTGTATGTATACCGGGAAATGATCGCTGTAACCCCCAAGGTATTTTTTACCTACGTAAGTTCTGAAGGGATTGCCTTTGTATTTCCCCTTCCACTCTTGCAGAAATCGCTCATCAAAAATATCGGAATACGCAAAAGAGTGTGTGCCCGGCTGGTAATCAAATAAATTATGCGAAACAATAATTTGATCGAACAAATTCCATTTTCTATCGTGCACCAGGCTACCTCTGTTGTAGCTCAGTAATTTCTGCATAGGATTATACAGGTCCTGCGTCATCAAGTAATTTTGTACACTAACAGATCCGGGATCGTCATTAAAATCTCCCATGATCAGAAAGGTCGGATTGCTTTCATTTGCTTTTACCCGATCTACAATGCTATGTACGGTTTTAGCGGCCTCAATTCTTTTAAACTGTGTTTCTTCGGCTCCATCCCGGCGAGAAGGCCAGTGGTTTACAAGAATGTGTATGCGTTCGTCATTGAGTTCCCCGGTTACATGTAAAATATCTCTGGTAAAATCTCTAACTCCATCAGCTTCATAAATTAGAAGAGGCACTATTTCCGAGTCAAGCACCTTAAAAAATTTCTTTTGATATATCAACGCCGTATCTATCCCTCGTTCGTCCGGAGAGTCATAATGAACCAAATCAAACCCTTTCTCTTTTAAATGCTTTGAGTTAATTAAATCGGAAACCACTTTTCGGTTTTCAACTTCGGCTATCCCCACCAGAACAGGGGCCTTTTTGGTCTTATCAAATGCCAGGCTCGAAATTGCCCTTCCCAGTTTATATATTTTTTTTCGGTATCTTTTTTTGTTCCAGTTTTTTACACCTTTTGCCGTGAAATCGTCATCCAGTTTATGAGGATCATCCTCCGTATCAAAGAGGTTCTCCAGGTTATAAAAGGCGATGGTATAAAGTTCATTTTTAGCGGTATTGCCGAAAGAAAAAGCCATAATATTCAATATCAAATCGGGTAAAAATACAAAACACTTACGAAATCAATTTTATACCTTTGCGCTTTATTTTAAGTATGTTAGAAAAGAAGTCGTTAGATTATGAAAAAGCGGTCTTGATTGGAGTAATTAATCAGGAACAAGATCAGGAAAAAGTAACAGAATATTTAGATGAGTTGCAGTTCCTGACCTATACCGCTGGTGGTGAAGTGGTGAAACGTTTCGTGCAGCGAATGGATGGGCCGAATCCTAAATTTTATATAGGGTCGGGTAAAATGAAAGAGGTAGAAGCTTTTGTAAAAGAGCATGAAATACGTACCGTTATTTTTGATGACGAGCTAAGCCCTGCGCAACAAAACAATATTGAAAAGCTCTTACGTTGTAAAATTCTGGACAGAACCAGCCTTATCCTTGACATTTTTGCGCAACGCGCCCAGACCAGCTACGCCCGTACCCAGGTTGAGCTTGCACAATATCAATATCTGTTACCGCGATTAACCGGATTATGGACGCACCTGGAACGCCAACGCGGGGGTATTGGAATGCGAGGTCCGGGTGAAACAGAAATAGAAACCGATAGAAGAATTGTCAGAGACAGGATTTCCCTTCTTAAAAAGAAGCTTGCAAAAATTGACAAGCAAATGGAAACACAACGCGGTAATCGCGGCGCCCTGGTTCGCGTTGCCCTGGTGGGCTATACCAATGTTGGAAAGTCTACTTTAATGAATGTAATTAGCAAAAGCGATGTTTTTGCCGAAAATAAACTGTTTGCCACCCTGGATACTACTGTAAGAAAGGTGGTTATTGGTAATCTTCCTTTTTTGTTAAGCGATACCGTGGGGTTTATTCGTAAACTCCCCACGCAACTGGTTGAAAGTTTTAAAAGTACACTGGACGAGGTGAGAGAAGCAGATTTACTTTTACATATTGTAGATATTTCACATCCTAATTTTGAGGAGCATATAGATTCGGTTAATCAAATTCTCGATGAAATTCAAAGCGCCGATAAACCAGTGATTATGGTATTTAATAAGATCGATAAATACACCCATGATATTATTGCTTCAGACGATCTGATTACCCAAAAAACAACGAGACATTTTACTTTAGACGACTGGAAAAATACCTGGATGAATCGCCTTGGCGATCATGTCCTTTTTATTTCAGCTATTAACAAGGAAAATCTCGATATATTCAGGCGTCGTGTTTATAAAGAAGTGAGAAAGATTCATGTAACGCGTTTTCCCTATAATAACTTCTTATATCCGGAAGTTTTTATCCCTAACAACTAATTTTTTTATCATTTTAACTAAAAATTTGACAATTTCTCAATTAAACGACTGATTTATAGTAGGTTTGACAAAATTAGTTTTATTATGCCCCAAACCACTAAAACTAAGTATCGCTTACTTAATTTATCTGCAATCAACCGTAGCAACCGATTGATCTTTACTATTTATTCAAGTGGAATTTTCGCTTGTTTACTTCTTTTACCGAAGGATATTTTAGATGGAAATTACTATTCCTGCTTATCAGATATCTTTGTGATAATTGGCCTCCTGGTTGCCTTACACATTTATATAGAAAGAAAGATGTTCTTTTACGGGAATCTTCTGGCCGTGGGAACAACCTGTGTGGGAATACTTATTGCCACCTATGTTGAAGGTATTAGATCAGGGACTTTTATTTTCTTTATGCCCTTGATGTTTGCCATCCCATTTGTAATTAGCCGGCACAGGAATTATAAAGAATTAGTTTATATTTTTTATCCCACTACAGCATTCTTTTTTATACTGGCTCTTATTATATCGCCGGAGTATTCCACGGTACAGGACATCCCTATTGAAAAGGCTTACAGCGCCATGATTTTAAATGCGTCATTAAGCTTCTTTTTAATTATTGTTTGTTCGATAACCTTCTTACTGGTAGAGAAAAAATATATTGATGCGTTGATAAGAAGAAAAAAAATTGCCGTTGAGGAACGCAATGCAAGAACACGTGTATTATCAAATTTAGGGCATGAGCTGAGAACCCAAATTAACAGTATTAATGGAACAACGCAGCTCATTTTGGAAGAAGCGTCTTCCTCGGAAAGTAATGGTAAGAATGGCTTTTTTAAATATACAAAAACGCTTAATTACTGTAATAATCAAATGCTAACCCTGGTAAATGATATTTTGGATTTACATAAAATTGAAATTGGAAAACTGGAATTATCTCCCACTAAAAGCAATCTTTATGACATTATTACCCATGTAACCCTGCCATTTGAAAACAAACAGAAGAAATTAAATGGGATTACCATTTCAAAAAACATAGCCCCGGAATTACAAAACAAATGGGTTTTACTGGATGATTCAAGATTAATTCAGGTAATTCATAATCTGCTTTCAAATGCTTTAAAATTTACCCGACAAGGTGAGGTACAATTTACAGCCCGTTGTGTGGAAGAAAGTGATACCGAAATCAAAGTATATTTTAGTGTTAAAGACACCGGGATAGGAATTCCTAAGGAACATCAGGAAAATATATTTAAAAGTTTTGTGCAAATTAATTCGGCCGATTATAAACCTCTTTATAGTGGTACGGGTCTGGGCTTGTCTATCTCTCAAAGTATCATTGAAAAAATGGGAGGTATTATTAAACTGGAAAGTGAAATAAATAACGGAAGTAATTTCTTTTTCACTTTAAGTTTTGCAAAAGTTGCTCTACAAAAAAACACATCCACAAAACCGGCCCCCACAGTGAATAACGGTGTCTTTTTAAAGAATAAAACTATCCTAATTGCCGAGGATAACCCTATAAGTATGCTCTATACCCAAAAGCTTCTGGAGAAATATGAAGCAACTCTGCTTAAAGCCGTAAATGGTTTGGAGGCGGTTACTATCGTAGAAGAAGCCCGGCATTTAGATCTGGTGTTGCTTGATCTTGAAATGCCGGTTATGACCGGATTTGCCGCCATCGAAAAAATCAAGAAAATCAACCCCTCTGTAAAGGTAATTGCCTTTACCGCTAATATTCCGGAACCCGTGTTAATAAACAGGTTGAAAAATCTGGGTTTTGATGATATTATATCCAAGCCTTTTAAAAAAGAAGATATTTTGGCTTCGCTTCAGGCTTCTCTTTCAAAACACGATAAACAACCCTTCTCAACAAAGCAATTGGAAAGAAAAAGGTCATCAAAAAAAGTTGGTAAAAAAATCCCTGTTATTCAGTAAACGTGCCTATTAAAATGAATAATTCAAACCGAGCAGCCAGTACGTTTGTAACTTATTATCAATAGAGTCAAAAGTTGCATCAGGATCCGGAACCGGTGCTTTTAAGCGTGCATATTCCAGTGCTTCCTGTTTATTGCTTCGCATTCCATATTCAAATCCTACTCCTATTTTTTTCCACAATGTATAGCCAAAAGAATTAATCCAGGTCCAGTTAGATAAATCCGATCCTTTGTAACTCTGAAACATCGACAGGTTTGATTTGAAATTTACCGCTCCCAGCTGACGTGTATAATCGGCCACTACCTTAGCTCCCATAGAAGATTCATAAATGGCATCCTCATTGCTAAAAACAAAATTGTAATTAAGCGGATGAATAACCACTACCAGGTTTTTAATCGGTGTCCAAGTACCTCCCACTCCCAGATCTAAATACCCCGGATCGTTAAAGTTATCGATTACGGTAGTCCTGTATTCTCCCATGGTAGAGATCGCAAATTTTTCACTCAGCTTATATCCGTAGAGTGATGAAATATTAAAGACGTCGGTTGCTGCTTCAAAATCGCTATTGTCGGTGGCATTATCCTTGTCGTCTAACTTAACCCAACTTAAATTAACGTTGGAGGCATTTCTCCAGAAAAACCTGGGCTGGTCCAGGTTGGCAAAGGCATTTATGGTAAAACCTATGGTCCCCGCACTGGAATTAGGAGCTCCCTTAGCGTACCAGTTGTTAAACCCTGAAAAGCTCCCTCCGATAGTTCCGAAAGCACCTATTTTCCATCCCGGGTAGGAATCTATAAGCCCCTGAAGTGCATCTACTCTGGCTTGAATAGCCGCTATAGAGTCTTTTTTAATCGCTTGTTCTTTTTTAAGTTCTTCCACTGTTTGCGCTTCTGCTATAGAAAACCCCAGGATAAGAAAGCATAACATGATAATTTTTTTCATAGCAATATTGAGTTTGGTAGCCGTAAAAATATTGACATTCTTTTTATAATAAAAGCCTATTTTAAATGAAAGGGAGATATCGATAAACGGTTCTTTATTTTCGTTTAAATAATGGGACGGAAGAACAAGCTTCTCCATACATGATACTCTTTGCCACACTTTGAAGTTTTTCCGTAAGCATAATATAGGCATTCGAGGGTACCGGTTTATTGCTGCATCCTTTAATAATTACCGGTTTATCTCTATATGGTTCTATATCCATTTTGCTAATTACATCCTGATACAAAGTGGTTTCCAGTTGTTCCGTGTTTCCCATAACCACACGTCGTGCATAAGGTGCCAACTTAGTTGTAACAAGCATATACGCCCAGGCAGGAACAATAGCATCGGTGGAGCATGACAACGCAATATAGCTATCGCTATGCACGGCCCAGTCATATTGCGCTATGGCATTTCTAAATTCTTTTTCTCTTAACACAAGTCCTTCATACAGCCACTTGCTAATATCCACATTGCTTCTGAGGCCCGGAGGATAAAATTCTTCCAGATCAATGGTAATTAATTTACTTTGGGCTACTCTATTTATAATTTCGTCTTCCATCTTATAAAAGCCCTAATTCAAGCTTTGCTTCTTCGCTCATCAGGTCCTGACTCCAGGGAGGATCGAATGTAATTTCAACCTCTGCAGATTTCACCATCTTAAGCGATCTTACTTTTTCCTCAACTTCAACGGGGAGTGTTTCCGCTACCGGGCAATTTGGCGAAGTAAGTGTCATTAATATTTTAACATCGTAATCTTCATTGACAAATACGTCATAAATAAGACCCAACTCGTAAATATCAACCGGTATCTCCGGATCATAAATGGTTTTTAACACCCCTACTATTTTTTCTCCCAATTCCTGGGTATCTATTACAGTTTCCGACATTCTTTTAATTTAATTGTGTTTGATATGCCACGGCATATAGTTTAAGCTGTTTAATCATGCTTACAAGTCCGTTAGCCCGCGTAGGCGACAAGTGTTCTTTAAGCCCTATTTCATCAATAAAAAGCGTATCCGCATCAATAATGTCCTGAGGCTTCTGGCCTGAAAAGACCCGTACCAGAATAGCAATAATTCCTTTTGTAATAATGGCATCACTATCGGCCGTAAATACCAGTTTATCGTCATGAAGCTCAGCGTGCACCCACACCTTACTCTGACAGCCTTTTATAATATTGTCATCCGTTTTGTATTTAGGATCGATCAATGGAAGGGATTTCCCCAATTCTATCATATACTCATACCGCTGCATCCAATCTTCAAACATAGAAAACTCATCGACAATCTCTTCCTGAATATCTTGTATACTCATTAAAAATATTTTTTGCAAAAATACAACAACCCTTATTGGTTTTCAACTGTTTCGGCCATAGATAATATTTTATCAACAAGAGGTTTTAATCCGGCCGGTGGATTTTCATGATCAAAGTTATTAGACGTATATTCTTTTCCGTCCTTAAAAACAGTAATAGTTGCTGATGCAGCGGCGTCTCTGTGACTATTTGAAGATGGAGCTTCCATGCGGTCAATTTCACTAATGTTGATAGTATTGACAATTCCCTGAATCTCTTTCCAGTCATTCGGGTCACATTTTTCGGTCTTATAATCGCTTTCATCAAAAGAAGTTATCAATTTTAGCTCGGCCGATTGAACAACCACTTTATAAAGGAATCCTCTGGAAGCTGCTTCATAAACGACTTTTTCAATCGGGTTTTGACTGCATCCCTCCATAGAAACTAACGCAAGTACTAATATATAAACGATTCTCATTTTTTCAGTTTTAGTTTATTAATAATACAAAAAAGACGCCATAATGGCGCCTTTTTCTTTTTTATAGCTGATTTATTGAAATTAGTTTCCAATCATGGAAGCTCTAGCTCCGCCTGGTGCAAAAATGGCACGCATTCTGTTACGCTGACCATCGGTAAACATATACATACATGCATCGTATGTATAGTCCATATAATTCATGGTCATATCAGCAGTCTTACAGTGTACCGTTGGAAACGGAGGGCATCCGCCATTAGATCTGTCTGAAACCGGAGTGTCTTCGACAAAGTCATCTCTGTTACATCTACCGTCTCCCCAAATATGGCGTAAGTTCAGGTAATGTCCAACCTCATGAGTAGCCGTTCTTCCCAAGCCGTAATTTCCGCTGGTATTTCCGAAATAAGCACCGCCAATAACAATTCCATCAGTAGACGAGTCGCCACCTGGGAATTGCGCATATCCTAAGATACCGCCACCTATTTCACACACCCAAACATTCATATGAGTTTCGGGAGTAATTGGAGGGTAAGCAGCCTTCACAGCATCGTTGGTTCCCCATGATGATTTGGGGTCATTGTGTCTGAAAACACCCGCCAAAGAAAAGCTAAACTCAGCATCGGTAGCATCATTGGCAAAATTAGTACCTGCGGGTAACTGACTGATATTCTGGTCTCTGAAATCTGCATTTAACGTAGCCATCTGAGAATTTACCTGAGCATCGGTAATCGTATTTGCATCGGGATATACAATATGGATATATACCGGAATATCGATAATTCCTAAGCCGTCCTGAATTGGTAATACATCAACATCAGGATCTCCACCATTTCCTCCCGGTTTTCCTTTGCCATTAGCTCTGGCGAGAAGCTTTCTCGTTTGAAGTTCAATATTATACATTTTTTTGGCAAGCCCCGGATTTTTCTGAAGTCTGTATTCCAGGTTTTGCATGGAGTAGCATTTGTTGGCATCAGCCGCCTTTCCAGCCACATCGTCATTATCCACATATAAGGTAAAATCGCTCATATCCACACTTACCTCCTGGCTGTCCTGATTAATGTCGCCGGTTTTTTCAGTTTCACAAGCAGTGAACGCTAAAGCTAGAGCCGCAAAGCCCAAAAACATTTTTTTCATCTTTTTATAGTTTTAGTTAAATTTTTGATGGCCGAATATAGTATTTTTTAACAAATATTTGGCAAAATGTATAATTTTTTAGATAATATGTATGGGTAAAAACCTGCATTTCATCGATGAAGTGTTTAATCTCCTGGATTAACGACGTTGAAAAAGTTATCAACAGGTTGTCAACATTTTTAACAAAAAATAGGAAATTACCTATTTAAACGAGCGGTATGGAAACTTTTTATTGAAGCATAATGTTTGCTTTTTTCAAGGCGTCTACCATCAAATCAATCTCTTCTTTCGTGTTGTAAAAAGCAAAACTGGCTCGTATTGTTCCCGGAATTTTATAGTAATCCATAATGGGTTGTGCGCAATGATGGCCCGTTCTGACTGCAATTCCAAGTTTATCAATGATACTACCTATATCATACGGATGAATGTTTCCTATATTAAAAGAAATTACGGATGTTTTATGCTCAGAAGTTCCATATATTCTAAGCCCTTCTATTTCCAACAGTCTGGTTGTAGCATATTCGAGTAATTCCGCTTCGTACCGGGCTATTTCATCAAATCCTATGTCGTTCAAATAGTCGACCGCCGTACCATAGGCTATTCCACCACATATATTAGGTGTTCCTGCTTCAAACTTATGGGGGAGATCGGCATAGGTAGTCTCCTGGAAGGTCACCTCGGTAATCATTTCTCCTCCCCCCTGATACGGAGGTAATTTTTCTAACCACGCTTCTTTCCCGTAAAGCACTCCCACTCCTGTAGGTCCGCACATTTTATGGGCCGATGCCACATAAAAATCAACGTCCAATTTTTTCATATCCGGTTTTAAGTGCGGGCAGGCTTGTGCTCCGTCAATTAAAACAGCTGCTCCGAAATTATGAGCTTTTTGAATAATTGTTTCAATCGGATTAATGGTTCCGAGGGCATTGGAAATATGATTACAGAAAACCAGTTTGGTATTTGGAGACAAAAGCTCATCATAGGCTTCCATAATCAACTCCCCTTCTTCATTCATAGGAATTACTTTAAGTGAAGCTCCGGTTCGTTCACAAAGCATTTGCCATGGAACAATATTGGAGTGATGTTCAAGTGCGGAAACAATAACTTCATCGCCTGCCTTTAGAAAATCGGTAAACCCGGAAGCTACCAGGTTGATTCCGTGAGTAGTACCGCTTGTAAAAATAATCTCGCGGGGACTGTGTGCGTTAAAGTGTTTCTGAAGCTTTCGTCTGGCTTCTTCATAAGCGTCTGTAGCTTCCTGGCTCAGCGTGTGAACACCTCGGTGTATGTTGGCATTATACCGGGAATAATAGTCCACGATAACGTCTATTACCTGCTGTGGTGTCTGTGAAGTGGCGGCACTATCAAAATACACCAAAGGATAACCGTTAACGGTTCGGGAAAGTATTGGGAAATCGGCACGGATTTTCTGGATATCGATCATCTTATTCATTTCGAGTAACAAAAGTACTAACTATTTGTATTTTGATATCTTTGAGGACACATCAATCTCATTGAAAAATGAAACTACTGAAGTATTTTTTGTTATTCCTCTTCCTGCTCATTATCGTTCTGGTTTTCGTTAACTACCCAAAACTAACTATAATTACAGGATACTCGGCAAAAAATACGGCTTCTTCAGTTTTTATTGCACACAGATCGCTGGAATTTACAGAAACTCATGACAACCATTTTTCGCCGGTTGATCTGGCCGGGGGTGAGGTTGATTCTATTAAAAAAACTTCTACGGCTTCGGTTTTCGGGTTGATGAAACGCAAGGCATACTATCGTGAAGGGCTGGGCAGTGTTCTGGTATTAAACGAAGATGATATTAATACGTCTTATCCGGTCCCTAAAAGAATGCGGAAGAAAATAAATTTACCCTTCCCGTATGGTCATTTGCCAGCTAAAGATACGGTATTTGCCAATGTAGATACGGTGTTATTAAGGGATGCGGTAAATCAGGCTTTTCTTAATAATAGTACTCAGAAAACGAGATCTGTTTTAGTGCTATATAAAGACCATATAATAGCCGAAAAATACGATTCCGGCTATCATAAGGAGTCTCTCTTTTTGGGTTGGTCCATGAGTAAAAGTATCCTGGCTACCCTCTTTGGAATCATGGAATTTCAGGGAACATTAAACATTCATGATAAAGCTGATATTAAGGCATGGGAAAATGATGAAAGAAGAAATATTACCATTTCTAATTTGTTGCAAATGAACAGCGGGTTGGCCTGGGAAGAAGATTACACCAGTATTTCCGATGTAACCAGAATGCTATTTTTGTCGGAGGACATGAGTGCCGTGCAAGCTGAAAAAAAGGCATTATATCCTCCGGGGAATTTTTGGAATTATTCTTCGGGCACTTCAAATCTTTTATCCGGGATCTTACGCGATAAGTTTAACACACACCAGGAATACCTCAATTTTCCCTATGAAAATCTCATAGATCGTATTGGTATGCACAGTATGATTCTTGAGGCAGACTTGTCAGGAAATTATGTGGGGTCTTCCTATTGCTGGGCAACCACAAGAGATTGGGCTAAATTTGGCTTATTATACTTGCATAAAGGGAATTGGAACGGCGATCGGTTGTTTAACAGCTCCTGGGTTACTTATGTTACCAGTCCGGCGGCCGGTTCTGATGGAAAATACGGCGGTCATTTTTGGTTGAATACGTCCGCAGTTATGCCGGATGCGCCCATGGACACCTATTCGGCAAACGGCTATCAGGGGCAACGGGTTTATATTATTCCATCAAAAAACCTGGTTATTGTTCGAACGGGGTTGGCAGAAGCTCCCGATTTTGATTTTAATCATTTTGTAGGTAGCATTACAAATGCCATTAAAGACTAACATCTTACAGGTCTACAAATCCTAAATTAACTCCCAATTTCAACGCGATTAACTTATTTATACGAGACTTAAGCTCTGGTATTTTCACGCTTTGTAAAACATTGTTAGCAAAAGCATACATTAATAATGCCTTTGCCTCCTTTTCCGGTATTCCCCTGGCTCGTAGATAAAATAAAGCTCCCTCATCCAGCTGTCCTATAGTACATCCGTGCGAACATTTAACATCGTCTGCAAAAATCTCCAGCTGGGGTTTCGTGTTTATCGTTGCCTTATCATCGATGAGAATATTATTGTTTTGCTGAAATGCATTGGTTTTTTGGGCTTCTTTTTCAACAATGATCTTTCCGTTAAATACTCCTGTACTTTTATCGCTGAAAATTCCCTTATAATCCTGATGGCTTTCACAGTTAGGCTCCCTGTGATGTACCAGGGTGTAATGATCTACATGCTGTTTTGCTCCAATAATCGTTACCCCTTTTAAAGTAGATTCGACATGTTCTCCTTTTTGATAATAATTCAAATTATTTCTAACAATATCTCCACCAAATGAAAAGGTGTGTACCGAAGCATGGCTGTCTCTTTGCTGAGATATATAGGTATTATCAATCAGCGAGGCTGTAGGTTTATCATTTTGAATCTTATAATAATCAACAATAGCCTTTTTATTGGTAAAAATTTCTGTTACACTATTGGTAAGTACGGCGTTATCGGTTAAACTCTGATGACGTTCAATGATCTGTACGTGTGCATTCTCTCCAACTACAATCAGATTCCTGGGTTGTAACATTAACGCCGATTCATTTCCCGTAACAAAATGAATAATCTGTATGGGTTTATTAACCACTTTTCCTTTGGGGATATTTATATAAGCCCCCTCTTTACTAAAGGCTGTATTCAAAGACGTAATACTATCCTCCCTTTCGGCAATTTTATTAAAATACGTTTGTATTACCGGTTTGTATTTCGGTTTGGTAAGTGCCGCACTCATTAAACACACGTCCATACCATCATGGGTTGTTTCAGATAAATACGAACTGTATGCGCCGTCGATAAAAACAATTTTATATGAATCGATATCGTGGATGAAGTATTTTTTTACCTCTTTAAACTCCAGTGCTGCCTCTTTTTTTGGAAAAACACTGTAATCTTTCTTCAATAAACTGTTTAAGGAAGTATACTTCCAGGCTTCTTCCTTTTTCGTGGGAAATCCCTTTGTTTCGAAAAGCTTAATGGCTTCCGATCGAATATCATGGACGGGCGAATCAATATCTACCTGATTCTCAAATGCCATAAACGATGAAACCAGTTTATCTTTTAAATCTCTTTTTCTATCTGTTGATCCCATTATACAGATTTAACCTCTTCTTTAATCCAGTCATACCCTTTTTCTTCGAGCTCCATAGCTAATTCCTTGGTTCCCGACTTGACAATTCTACCTTCGTGAAGTACGTGAACAAAATCCGGTACTATATAATCTAACAAGCGCTGGTAATGTGTAATAACCACTACTGCATTATCTTTGTTCCTGAGTTTATTTACTCCATTGGCCACGATACGCAAAGCGTCAATATCCAGTCCGGAATCGGTTTCATCAAGAATAGCCAGTTTTGGTTCAAGCATCGCTAACTGAAAAATTTCGTTTCTTTTTTTCTCTCCACCTGAAAACCCTTCATTTAGTGAACGCGAAAGAAACTTTCGATCTATTTCCAGAAGTTCGGCTTTTTCTCTGATTTTTTTAAGCATTTCATTGGCCGGCATTTCTTCTATCCCTTTAGCTTTCCGCGTTTCATTAATGGCCGTTTTAATAAAGTTAGTCACGGTAACTCCCGGAATTTCCACCGGATATTGAAAAGAGAGAAAGATTCCTTTATGAGCTCGTTCTTCCGGAGCTAGTTCTTCAATATTTTCATTTTCAAAAAGCATTTCTCCTCGGGTAACCTCGTACTCTTCATTTCCTGCAATTATTGAAGAAAGTGTACTCTTACCGGAACCATTAGGTCCCATAATGGCATGAACCTCTCCCGGTTTCACAAGTAAATTAATCCCCCGCAAAATTTCTTTATCTTCTACACCAGCGTGTAATCCCTTAATTTCAAGCATCTAGTATAACTAATTTATTATTCATCACATTTTTTTTCGTCATCAAGACTTATAAATCTTGAAATAACAATTGTGGGTTTTTCCGGCCCTTCCATATTCCGGAGCAGTTTTATTTCTCCTTCCAAAACCACCCACTCGGGCTCCATATCTTCATGATCGGCTTCCAGGTAAGCTCGTTCCAGTTTTACATATTCCTCTTCCCCGGTTACCGGATATATCGAATCGTTTTCACAGTCTCTAAAAATCGCTGTATCGGCATAGTACACAAACTCGCCTTTAAAAGCTTTAGCCGTTTCAACAGGATCCGCGCTTTTATTTTCGGATTTGGTTTGCTTACATGCTCCGAGTACCACTATTAACAACAAGGCAAAAATCTTCTTCATTTGGCCGTTTTTTATCCCACCGATCCTTCGAGACTAATTTCCAGTAATTTTTGTGCTTCCACGGCAAATTCCATTGGAAGCTTATTCAAAACTTCCTTGCTAAATCCATTTACTATAAGCGCTATGGCCTTTTCCGTATCAATTCCACGCTGATTGCAATAAAAAATTTGATCTTCTCCAATTTTACTGGTAGTAGCTTCATGTTCTACCTGGGCCGATTTATTTTTGGTCTCTATATACGGAAAGGTATGGGCTCCACAGGCATTTCCCATAAGCAAAGAATCACATTGCGAAAAATTCCTTGCATTTGCTGCCCGGGCATTTATCTGAACAAGGCCGCGATAACTATTTTGAGATTTTCCTGCTGAAATTCCCTTAGAAATAATGGTGCTTTTCGTATTCTTTCCCAGGTGAATCATTTTGGTTCCCGTATCGGCCTGTTGAAAATTGTTTGTTACCGCTATGGAATAGAATTCCCCGATAGAATTATCTCCCTTTAACACGCAAGAAGGGTACTTCCAGGTAATTGCAGATCCGGTTTCTACCTGAGTCCATGATATTTTCGCATTTTTTTCGCACAGGCCACGTTTGGTTACAAAATTAAAAACGCCTCCTTTTCCCTCTTTGTCTCCCGGAAACCAGTTCTGAACCGTAGAATATTTTATCTCCGCATCCTCGAGCGCAATTAATTCAACTACGGCGGCATGTAATTGATTTTCATCCCGTTGTGGTGCCGTACATCCTTCCAGGTAACTCACATAGGAATTCTTATCGGCTATTACCAATGTTCTTTCAAACTGACCCGTTCCGGCCTGGTTTATCCTAAAATAGGTCGATAACTCCATAGGGCATCGAACCCCTTTGGGGATATAACAAAAAGATCCGTCGGAAAACACCGCCGAATTAAGTGCCGCATAGAAGTTATCCTTTCTCGGGACAACGGTGCCCAGGTGCTTTTTTACAAGTTCCGGGTGATTTTGAATTGCTTCCGAAATCGAACAAAATATAATTCCTTTTTCCGCCAGTGTTTTTTTGAATGTAGTAGCCACCGATACCGAATCCATAACAATATCTACGGCAACACCGGCAAGGCGTTTTTGTTCCTCTAATGAAATTCCCAGTTTTTTGAAGGTCTCCAACAATTCAGGATCTACCTCATCCAGACTCTCATACTGTGGTTTTTGTTTCGGTGCCGAGTAGTACGATATATCCTGAAAATCCGGTTTTTTATAGGTTATATTGGCCCATTCAGGTTCGGTCATTTCACACCATATACGAAAAGCCTCCAGGCGCCATTCGGTCATCCATTCGGGTTCATTTTTCTTAGCCGAAATAGCACGAACAATATCTTCATTAAGGCCTTTTGGCAACGTATCGGCTTCAATGTCTGTATAAAACCCGTATTCGTATTCTTTTGTTTCGAGTTCTTTTTTTAACTCTTCCTCTGTATATGCCATACCTCGTGTTCTGATTATTAATTAGAGTGAAAAGCTTTCACCGCAACCGCAGGTGCGTTGTGCATTAGGGTTATTAAAAACAAACCCCTTGCCATTTAAGCCTCCTGAGAACTCCAAAGTGGTTCCTACCAGATATAAAAAACTTCTTTTATCGACCAATATCCGTACGTCATTATCTTCAAAAATCTTATCGTTTTCCTGCTGTGTATTGTCAAAATTCAATTCGTAAGAAAGCCCACTGCACCCTCCGCTTTTTACACCAACCCTTACAAAGTCTCTGGTTGCATCGAACCCTTCTTCTTCCATGAGTTGTACTACTTTCCTCTTTGCCGTATCTGAAACTTTAATCATTTTTTAAATAGATTAGTTCTAAATAGAACTGCAAATATACAATATAACTGGTTTTTTACGGCATTGGGAAGGATTATTATATCCTATAGAAAAATAGGTTTTGATTATAGAAATATACCTGTTTTAACCTTTAATACGGGTAACAATATTACTTTTTTCGCTCATACTGATATAAACCAAAAACTCTTTTGTTATGATACGAAGAATTCAACTGCTCAATGGAATCGCCTTACTGGCAAAAAAAGATCAAAAACTAATTCAGGGAGGAGCAAAACCCTGTACTATTTATTGTGGCCATGGCTTGTATTGCGATTGTAGCGATCGATGTCCTGAACGCTGGGAGGAGTTCAGGTGTTATTCCACAAAGGCTCCGGGAGATATAACGCCCGTGGATAACCTCTGAAAGTAAAAGAGAGCGGAACGGGATCACTCATCCTGCCTGTTTTATTTGTTGGGAAAACTATTCACAAAATTCCCGTCGGAAAGTGAAAGTAAAAAAGCTTTTAAATCTGTTTTATCTTTGTCGGACAGCTGTACACCTCCCTGTCCGACTTTTTTCATAAGCGGATCAATGGTCGCTGAATTTTTTAACCCTTCACTGTAATGATCAATTACTTCTTCTAAGGTAGCAAAACGCCCGTCATGCATGTAAGGTGCAGTAAATGCCAGATTTCGCAAAGAGGGGGTTTTGAATTTTCCGTTATCGGAAGGATCGCCTGTAACTTTGCCCAGGCCTAAATCGGTAAAGGTTTCATCCAGCCCGTTATTGTGAAAGCTATTGTCTGTCCACAGCGGACTTTTCGGATTTCCATGACAATGAAAACAATCGCCACGGGTTTCATCCATAAAAACATTAAGTCCATTTAACTCTTCCGGAGTAAGTGTTCCGGTTTCATTAAGGTATCTGTCAAACTTCGAATCGGCCGATATAAGGGTTCTTTCAAACTGTGCAATGGCTTTGGTTACCATCACAGAATCTATTTCAGACGCTCCAAAAGCTCGTTTAAAAAGCGTTGGATACTCGCTATCTGCTTTAAGCTTGGATACTACCGAAGGCCAGGTTGTATTCATTTCATCCGGATTGATTACAGGTTCCAAAGCCTGATGTTCCAGGCTGAAAACGCGGCCGTCCCAAAAAAACCTGTTGTCGTAATTCCAGGCCAGATTAAATAGAGGCATCGAATTACGGTTACCTAAATTACCATTAATCCCATCGCTAAACCGGGCCTCATCGGTAAACGCATTTTGAGGATTGTGGCAGTCGGCACAGGCCTGTGTATTATTTCCTGACAATATAGGATCGAAAAAAAGTTTTTCTCCCAGGGCCACTCCTTCTTCAGTTAACGGATTGTTTGCCGGTATTACGGGGGGTATTATATGCGCTTCAAACAAAGGCGGAATTTCCAGGCTAATCGGGGTAGGAACATAGGGTGTTTCAGACGATCCACTCTCAGAGCATGATACCATAAAAAAGGCGATCAGTGCAATCCATATACTAATATCTTTAAACCCCTTCATGTATTATTGTACTATTTCTCCCAGGCTAAAAACATCCTTTCCGTTTTCAGAAATCATCACCTGCGCTTCAAAATTAGGCATTAGCATTGCATGAAGCTCATTCAGGTTCCAGGTATTCGGGTTTTTAAACCATGCCGCAACATTCATTTTAATCTCTATCTCAGCATGATTTGAAATCGTAACTTCTCCCAGATCAACCGTGAAAAAAGTATCTTCAAATTTTGGAGGAGTACTTGAAATATCCACTGCCCTGATAGCATGAAACTGATATCCCGTTTCCAACATAGTTTCAGCAATGAATTTTCCTTCCAGTTGCATATAGTGATATCCTCCTCCCAACATTTCCGGGACATTCCATAGTACGGAGTTCAGATCCGTATAGTTCCCGTCAATATTGTCTTCATTATCAAATCCGAAAGTAAACGAAACATTGGTATATTTTCCCTCCGGAATTTTACCATCCGGAAGGTATATCAATCCGGAATTGGCTCCAACATCCACCAAATTATACCCTTCCAGGACAATATTGCTTCCATCCGATTTATGGAAGACAATGTTCGATATGAGATATCTCAGTTTTTCAATACTCAATTCCTCCCCGTGTTCGGTGGTGTACTGTATCGTGTTAAAGGTCTCATCCGTTACCTCGTCGCCATCCCAATTATGGGTAAACTTAAAAGCGACATTAAAATTTAAAGGTATATTATCGTCATTATCATCTCCACATGAAGTAAGCAACACACAACCAGCGAATATCAATATGAGTTTTTTCATTTCTTCTGTTTTATCTTTATTAATAACGCATCGGTAAAGCCTTTGTTTTCCGGAATATCCACATCTGAGCTCCCCGATTCTCCTACCGCAATAATGGCTTTATTACCTAGTTCTACAATATCGTATCCAAAATCTATTTGCGACCCTCCAATGGTTTTTTCCCATTTCATGGTTCCATTTTGATCAATATTAAATATCCAGGCATCATTCTGACCGTGATTAACGGAAAGGTTTCCATCACTACTCCTGGAACTTCCAATAACCAAAAAACCATTATCGGAGGTTTTGCAAATGGTTCTACCAACATCAAAATCGCTTCCGCCATACGACTTTTCCCAGATCATATCTCCGGAAGGGTTTATTTTAACCACCCACACGTCTGCAGCTCCCTTACTTTGTGAAACGTCATTATCGCTACTTCGAGAACTTCCCACCATTACATAATTACCATCTCCCGAGCTGACTATTCCCCAGGCCTCATCAATTTGAGAACCACCATACGATTTTTCCCAAACCATCTCCCCTGTAGCGGTAATTTTAATCAGCCAAAAATCGTAGGTTCCTTTGTTTCCCGATATATCAACGTCGCTGCTATCTGATGATCCCGCAATTAAAAATCCGTTATCTTCTGTTTCAACAACTCCATAGGGCGTATCGGTAAACGTTCCTCCGTAAAATTTACTCCATTTTTTATTTCCGGTTGCATCGAGTTTTATAACCCAGTAATCGCCTCCGGCATGCTTTCGTGCCGAGGCTGCGCTATTTCCTTCTCCGCCCGATGCCGTTACATCGAGAACTCCTGTTAGGAGATATCCTCCATCAGAGGTTTGTATTAAAGAGATGCCGAAGTCGTTTCCGGAAAACCCAAACGATTTTTGCCATGTAATACTTCCGGAAGAATTTAACTTAGCTATCCAATAATCCTGTAACCCCGCATTTTCGGTAGTGTCCTGATCATTACTTTTATTAAAACCGAGAATAGCATATCCTCCATCGGAGGTTTGAATGATATCCATCCCTCTGTCTTCCAGGCTTCCGCCATAGGTTTTGCTCCACTCCATTACATCCTCCGAGTCAAATTTCATAACCCATACATCAAAACCTTCGGTGGTTTTATCGGTTATTGTGCCGTCTGTGCTTTGTGTATATCCCAATACAATATATCCTCCATCGCTTGTTTTGGTTACCGCCTGCAGTACATCATTTTTCGATCCTCCGTAGGTATGCACAAAATCTACTTCACGAGATTCCGGCTTCCGAATGGGGGTATCATTGGATGAGCAACCGTGGAAAAAGGCTATCAGGAAACACCAAACCGCCCATTTTAATTTTGATATACGATTAGAATTAAGTGCCACTTTTTCGAATGATAAACAAGCCACTTACGATATCACTTACAATAATATTTCCGCTGGCTAAATAAGGGTAAACGCTCCATACGCCACTAAAGGCTACCATGTCGTCCAGCGGATACGTATCAAAATAAGCAACTTCCGAAACATTTTTAGAATCAATACCGCTTATATCCAGCATACGAACACCCGCTGTATAATTTGCCAAAAAGAAAGTATCTCCTTTAACATATCCGTTATGGTCAATGGCCTTGGTAGGACCGGAATAAGTATGGTGGAGAACGGGGTTGTCCAAATCTGAAAAATCAAAGATCAGGGTTCGGGTATTAAATCCAAAAACCCCCTCATCGGTTTCGTCTCCTAAAATAAAATACTTCTGATCTTCCGTAAACCATCCCTGGTGTGTGTAACCGGCATTCTCATAAACAAATGACTTAATAAGTTGAGGATTATTTTTGTCAGTAACATCAACAATTACCACCTCATCATCTCCCACCTGCGATCCATTACTCCCCACATATATTTCTTTTCCGGTATAATCGGTATCAGGACCTGTATAAGTAACTACCTGCGCATCATGACTGTAGTCATCCATTGAATATCCTCCTGCTGCCTGGGGGTTTTTAGGATCCTGGATATTTACAAAATGAGGTCCGCCGCTGAATGTGGAGGTTCCTACCGCATAGGCATAGCCGCTATCTTCATTTATAACAATATTATGAGCATTTCCAAAACCGGTATAAATAGCATCCACTGTAAAGGTAATGGGTGCATTGGTCACATTTCTCAACCGGGTAAGATCAAAAACCTGCATGCCGTGCCCACCTGCCTCACTAACCACAAAGGCGTGATCTTTATACACTTTTACATCTCTCCAACCACTGGGAAAAGTTGCCGTAGGTAGTTTTCCCAGATAAACGGGATTTTCGGCATCGGAAATATCTACAAAAACGGTTCCGTTATCTACGCCCATAATAGCATATTCCTTTCCGGTAGATGTATCGGTCCATCCCCATATATCGTTTGCTTCTGAGGCAGAAAAATCGGCTAATTTTATACGCCCTACCAAATCATATCCGTTACAGGGAAAGCCTCCCGCCATACCATTTTCGCAGGGGATCGTTGCATTCCCCTCATCCACATTATTAACAACCGGATCGGAGTCCGAACCACAACTTAGAATTGTCATTGCAAATGCTACACTAAAAAGATTTTTAACTATTTGTTTCATGGTATCCTGTTTAAACTCATAAAAGTAGCAAAATAATCATTTGTCCTCCTTATAAAGTCGTTAAACTACCTGTTAATTTTCGTATGGTTTCAATAATCCTCTCTATTTTTGCCATATGATTGAAGACAAACATCAAAAAAGAACCTCTGTTTCCTATTTAGGGGAATTCGGACTCATTAAACATCTCACTCAGAACTTTACGCTTAAACATCCCTCCACTAAAATAGGGGTTGGTGATGACGCCGCTGTAATAAAACATAAAGATTCTACCTTAATATCTACGGACTTATTAATAGAAGGGGTTCACTTTGATTTGAGCTATATGCCTCTGAAACATTTGGGATATAAATCGGTTATGGTAAACATCTCAGATATTTATGCCATGAACGGAATCCCTAAACAAATTACCGTATCTCTTGCCATTTCAAACCGATTCTCCCTGGAGGCTCTGGAAGCATTATATGAAGGAATCAAACTGGCCTGTGAATTATATGATATTGATTTGATAGGTGGAGATACCACTTCTTCCGGTAAGGGTCTTTTAATAAGTATTACTGCCCTGGGAGAAGCGAGAGATGAAGATATTGTTTATCGCAATGGTGCGAAAGAGAATGATTTAATAGTTTTAAGCGGTGATATTGGGGGGGCATACTTAGGTTTGCAGGTGCTGGAACGCGAAAAGGAAGTTTTTAAAGTAAATCCGAAAAATCAGCCTGACCTTGCCCCATACACTTATATTGTTGAGAGGCAATTAAAACCGGAAGCACGTAAAGATATTATTAAACTTCTTAAAGATTTGGGCGTACGTCCTACATCTATGATAGATATAAGCGACGGGCTATCTTCGGAGGTTATTCACTTATGCTCGCAATCGGAATTAGGTTGTAAATTATATGAGGAAAAAATTCCGCTCGACCCCCAGGTTATTTCCACCTGTGAAGAATTTAACCTTGACAGCACTACTATTGCGCTGAGCGGAGGTGAGGATTACGAACTGCTCTTCACCATTAAACAGGCCGATTTCAATAAAATAAAAGCCAATCCAAACTTAACCGTTATCGGTCATATGGTTCCGAAAACCGAAGGCATGCATTTAATTACCAGAGCACATACCCAAATACCCCTGGAGGCCAGAGGTTGGAATGCTTTAAAAGATGACTAATTCGTACTTATGCTGCCGAATGGTGTGCGTGTTTATGTGCACATTTCTTTTGGTAAAGCATGGACAATGTTTCGTTTATGTCTTTGAGTTTGGGGGTTAATTTGGAAAGATTACCCGTAGCATCGGTAGTTGCCTGCTCACCACAGTGTAAACATTGATACTCTTTGATATGTGAGGTTATTCTTTTGGAAACCGCATAACGGTGTCCAAACACCGAACAGAAGAATTTGCCCATCCTCAAACCGTAGGTCTTGTTTGATTCTTTCATGGTACTAAATTGATTAACTAATAAGATTTGGTGCAATAAATGTAGCATTTTTAACGTAACTATCGAAAAATCACTCTGTTAATTCGATCAACTGCAATGAATCGTTGATAAAACCTTAAAAAATACTACACAGTATTGAAAACTATAACTCTTTAAAAGCCACTATATTGTAAAAAGCGGATGCATTTCGTCGAAAAAATTCATTTTAGTGTACGCTGTTATCTTCTCCGTTTTTTTTAATTATCTTCACAGCCATCATATTCTTGTAGAAATGAAGGACACCCGAGAAACTCTTGTTGCAGGATTTGCTCTTTTTTCCATGTTCTTTGGCGCAGGAAATCTCATCCTGCCTCCACTGCTGGGTTTTAAGGCGGGTGGTTCCTGGTTTTTAGTAGCGCTGGGATTTACCATTACAGCTGTTCTTATCCCGTTATTAGGCATTTTAGCTCATGCCAGGCTTCAGGGAACCATGTTTGATTTCGGTAAAAAAGTATCGCCTTTATTCAGCCTTATTTACTGTCTTATTGTATATGCTATTTCAGTAACACTTCCCGCTCCCAGAACAGCTTCGGTAACTCATGAAATGGCTATTGGTCCTTTTTTTGAAATAAGCTCATGGACAACCAGTTTTATCTACTTTATTCTGGTCTTTATTTTTGTAATAAACCGATCCAGAATTTTAAATATACTCGGGAAATTCCTGACACCTCTCATCGTAGTTATATTATTGTTGATTATACTGGTGGGTATGTTTTCTGAGCATCTTCCTATGCGGCCCACACTTTTTAAAACACCTATGATAGAGGGTGTTTTAGAAGGATATCAGACCTTTGATGCCATAGGGGCAGTTGTTGTAGGGGGTGTTCTTATTATTTCGCTTAATCTAAAGGGAGGTAAAAGTTTTAAACAAAAGAAAAAACTCATTTCCCGGGCCGGTATTATTGCCGGGTTGGGCCTATTTGTTATATACGCTGGCCTCATTGCCACAGGAGCATGGTATAACGGAGCTTTTGAACCTACCATTAACCGGACGGCTTTATTATCAGGGTTAAGCTTCTCTACTCTTGGATCGATCGGTCAAACCTTTTTAAGTGTTTTGGTGGCACTGGCGTGTTTTACCACGGCGGTGGGTATTATCACCGGAACGGCCGATTATTTTAAAGGAATATTCAAAGGGTCTCAAAATGCATATTTGATCACAGCTATTATAAGCTGTTTGCTCGGAATTTTAATGGGCCAGTTTGATGTGCATTATATTATTGCAGTAGCGGTTCCGGCCCTTATGTTTATTTATCCGGTAACTATTGTATTGATTCTTTTGAATATCCTACCGGAAAGGTATACCTCTCCGCTTGTTTTCAGGGCCGTAGTACTGGTAACATTGATTTTTAGCATTCCCGATTTTCTTTCCAGTATCGGATACGATGAATCTGTGCGTCCCATTAAGAATATTATTCCATTTGCCAAAGAGAGCCTTGGTTGGATATTCCCTGCCTTAATTGTATTTATCCTGATGAATTTGAGAAGAACTAATAATCAAAACCCCAATAGGCAAGTTTCTTAAAAGTTACTTATTTGCAACTACTTTGGTATTCATAAGATCTTCAATTTCTTCTGCTTCAATAGGAATGTTTCGCATTAAATTAAACGGCTCTCCTTTTTCCCGAATTACAACATCGTCTTCCAGCCGAATGCCAAAACCTTCATCCGGGATATAAATTCCGGGCTCTACGGTAAATACCATATTGGCTGTCATAGGCTCATGCAGAAGTCCGTAATCATGAGTGTCCAGCCCCATATGATGGCTGGTACCATGCATAAAGTATTTTTTATATGCAGGCCAGTCGGGATTTTCATTTTGAATGTCTGCTTTGTCCAACAGTCCTAATCCCAGCAATTCTGAAGTCATTAACTTACCTACTTCAATATGGTACGCCTCCCATAGCGTACCGGGCACCAACATTTTAGTAGCTTCATTCTTTACCCGATTCACCGCATTGTACACTTCCTTCTGACGTTTTGTAAAGACTCCGGAAACCGGAATAGTACGAGTCATATCGCTACTGTAGTTTGCATATTCGGCACCTACATCCATCAACAGTAAATCGCCTGCTTTACATTGCTGGTTATTCTCAATATAATGAAGTACATTGGCATTATTTCCACTTGCTATGATCGGGGTATAGGCAAATTTCTTCGAGCGGTTTCTAAGGAATTCATGCATGAATTCGGCTTCAATTTCAAACTCCCATACTCCGGGTTTAACAAAACCCAAAACTCTTCTGAACCCTTTTTCCGTAATATTGCACGCTTGCTGAATAAGCTGAATTTCTATCTCATCTTTTACAGATCGCAATCGCTGTAAAACGGGATTACTTTTAGCTGTATTATGGGCGGGATATTTGTTTTTTAACCACTTTGTAAAGCGATCTTCCCTGGTTTCGGTTTCCACGGATGCCCTATAGTGCTCATTAGTGTTTATATATACTGTATCGCAAAGCGACATAAGCTCAAACATTACTTTTTCCATGTCCTGTAACCAAAAAACTGTTTTTACCCCACTTACCTCATAGGCTTTTTCTTTGGTTAATTTTTCTCCTTCCCAAACAGCTATATGTTCGTTTGTTTCCCTTAAAAAAAGGATCTCCCTGTACTTTTCTTTTGGACAATCCGGGTATATTACCAAAATACTTTCCTCCTGGTCAACCCCAGTTAAATAAAATATATCACGATGCTGCTCAAAGGGCATGGTGCTATCGGCACTAATAGGGTATATATCGTTACTATTAAAAACCGCCAGACTATTTGACTGCATTTGAGCTGTAAAATTTTTTCTGTTTTTGATAAAAAGCGATCTGTCAATTGGAAAGTACTTCATGGGTCTGTTTTTTTAACTATTCAAAAATAAGAACTCTTACGAGGACAGCAATAAAAAAAGAGGTCTATTGCAGACCTCTTACATTATTTTCTCACGTACAATGTTATTTGCTCATTGCATTTTTGATCAATCCTATAATTGCCATCAAAACACCGCCACCGACTCCACCTCCGGCAATATTTCCTAAAATACTAGAAAGATCCATTGAGGCCCCGCCTGCATCTACTCCAAGCATTCCCAGCAGCTGACCACCAAGTCCTCCTCCCAGAATTCCAAGAATAGAATTAATAAGTGTTCCCATGGAAACATTCTTTAGCAAAGATCCTGCTAAATTACCCCCAACTGCTCCACTGATCAGCTGGATAATTAACGGTAAATACTCTTCCATAAAAATTTTGTTTAGTTAAGGTTAATAAGGTTAAATTAACGACAAATTTTCCTATTTGTCAAAAAAACAGCCTAATTAATGGCCCTCCGAGCGCCTAAACTGTTAAACTTGATTTATAAATTTTCAGATTTTTTTAAAAGATAGTACCTTCCATAGCTCTAACACAACCCGGACTCACAAATGAAAATATTCGCTGTTTTTTTTACCTTGTTTTTTACAATCCTTTTCTATGCGCAGCAACCTGCTTCAAAAGCTGAAGCGTTAAAGGAAGCTTTAGCAAACAGAACATTGCTGGACAAATCGTCTTCGGTTAAAAATATTCCTTTTAAAAATGTTGGTCCCACCATTATGAGCGGACGTGTGGTAGACCTCGCCGTAAACCCGGAGGATCCCACTCAGTTTTACGTGGCCTATGCTTCCGGTGGTTTATGGTTCACTAAAAATAACGGAACCAGTTTTAAACCTGTTATGGATAATGCCCCCACTCAAAATATCGGGGATATTGCCGTTCATTGGAAGAGTAATACCATTTGGGTTGGAACGGGAGAAAACAATTCTTCACGGTCTTCTTATGCGGGGATTGGGATGCTTAAATCGGTTGACGGAGGCAGTTCCTGGCAACATATGGGATTGGAGGATTCTCATCATATAGGGCGTATTCTTATAAATCCGGAAAATCCGGACGAAGTAATCGTGGGTGTTACAGGACATTTGTATTCGCCGAATCAGGAAAGAGGCATATATAAAACCGTGGATGGCGGCAAGCATTGGGAAAAAACACTATTTATTAACGATCAAACAGGAATTATAGATGTAGCGCATGTACCCGGAAACTTTAATATTTTATATGCCGCTGCCTGGGAAAAAGATCGGAAAGCATGGAATTTTAAGGGCAATGGAGATGATTCAGGGATTTATAAGAGTATCGATACGGGCAAAAGCTGGCATAAAATATCCGGTGGAAAAAGCGGATTTCCCGAAGGAGACGGTGTTGGACGAATTGGCCTTGCCGTATTCAGTGAAAATCTGGTTTATGCAGTACTCGATAATCAATTTCACAGAAAAAAAGATCAAAAAAAGGAAACTTCCGACGCTTTAACCAAGGATCAGTTTAAAAACATGACCGTAGTCCAGTTCTTAAATCTGGACAACAAAAAATTAAATACTTACCTAAAAGCCAATGGCTTCCAGGAAAAATACAAAGCTGAGAATGTGAAGCAGCTGGTTCAAAGCGGGTCAGTAAAACCGGAAGACCTTGCCAAATATCTGGAAGATGCTAATGCCATGTTGTTTGACACTCCGGTAATTGGTGCCCAGGTGTATCGTACCGAGGATGGCGGCAGCAACTGGAAAAAAACTCATGAAGGTTACCTGGATGATTTGTACTATAGCTATGGGTATTACTTTGGGCATATTTATGTGTCTCCTCACGATAAAAATCATATATATATTTACGGCGTTCCCATATTGAAATCTAAAGACGGTGGAAAAACCTTTGTTTCCATGAATGCAAAAAATGTTCATGTAGATCATCACGCATTATGGATCAATCCGAATAACCCGGAGCATTTAATAGACGGGAACGACGGAGGTGTAAATATTACTTATGACGACGGGGAAACCTGGATTAAGAACAACACTCCGGCCGTGGGGCAGTTTTACGCAATAAATATTGACCACGCCTCTCCTTACAATATTTATGGTGGTTTGCAGGATAACGGGGTATGGGTAGGGGCACACAATGCCAAAGAGGATAGAGCATGGCACCAAAAAGGAAAATATCCATGGGAAAGTATTCTCGGTGGCGATGGTATGCAAATTCAAATTGACCGCAGAGATCACCAAATTGTATATACCGGATTTCAATTCGGGAATTATTATCGTATAAACAGAAAATCAAACCAATATACGCCCATACAACCCAGGCATGAATTAGGGGAAACACCTTATCGGTTTAACTGGCAAACTCCTATTTTACTTTCTTCACACAATCAGGATATTCTGTATCTCGGTGGAAATAAATTGCATCGCTCTATGAATAAGGGAGACACCTGGGTGCCCATTTCAAACGATTTGACTTCTGGTGGTAAAAAAGGGAATGTTGCCTATGGAACCTTGACAACCCTTTCGGAGTCGCCTTTTGAGTTTGGGTTAATTTATACCGGAAGCGATGACGGGTATGTGTATGTCACCAAAAACGGAGGCGGTAATTGGAAACGTATTTCCGATACTTTTCCAAAAGATCTTTGGGTAAGTCGCGTTATTGCGTCTGCGCATAAAAAAGAACGGGTATACGTTACACTAAACGGGTACCGGTGGGACGATTTCAAACCTTATGTTTATGTAAGTGACGACTATGGAAATCAATGGAGAGAACTCCATGGTAATCTGCCGCTTTCTCCTGTGAATGTAATACGAGAAGATCCCGAGAATGAAAATATTTTGTATCTGGGGACTGATAACGGTGTTTACATTTCATTTAATCAAGGAGCTTCCTGGGAAGTTTTTATGAAGGGGCTTCCAAAGGTAGCCGTTCACGATCTGGTAATCCACCCAACCGCTGCCGAGTTAGTGGTAGGAACCCACGGAAGAAGCATCTATACGGCTGATGTTAAATTTCTCCAGAAATTTACTCCGGACATTCAGGCTAAAGCACTCCATTTGTTTGAACTTGCCGATGTTCCGTTTTCCAAGAGATGGGGAAGTTCAAGGAATGCCTGGTCAGACACCAGCACTCCTGAAATGTCTTTTATATTTTATACAAAGGGAAAAGCTAAATACACCGTGGAAATTCAATCTGAAAAAGGAGTTGTTTTAAATCGTTTTGATATGCAAGCAGATCCGGGTTTTAATTTTGGCACCTATCATTTAAGGGTTTCCGAAAAAGGCCGTGCCTTGTATGAAAAAAAACATAAAGCCTCCTTGCTGAAAAAAGCCAAAGACGGGTTTTATTATTTACCAAAGGGAGCTTATTCTCTAATCATTTCATCCGGTAAAATTTCGGAAAAACAATCCTTTAAAATTGAATAATCCCCCGATCTGATAATTCAGGAAATTCAATTACTAAAGATAGCAATAATAACAGGAGGCAGCCCTTAGTAAGCAGGCATTCCAGAAAGAATTTCCTGGCTTAAATCAATAATTTCTCTTATGGTTATTAATTCCCAAAATGAAACAGTGCATCTCCCTGATTTACCACAGCCTGGTTATTCACACAAATTATGCATCCATCCCGGGGAGCTTTTATTTCATAACAGTATTGTGCATAGGTATCGGTTATTATCCCCAAAATCTGACCGGCATTAACTTTTCTTCCATTTAATACTTTGGGAACAAACATTCCAGCCGTAGGAGCCCTAAGCCATTTACGTTGCAGAAGGTGTACACTTTTACTTCTTTCTATTAATAGAGGATCTATTTTATCGATCATGGTAAAGTGTTTTAGTACATTCAGTATTCCCTGAATCCCCTCTCGAATTGCATATTCATCAAATCGCATACTTTCACCTCCCTCATAAACAATAATGGGAACGCCCCTGTCAAACGCAGCTTTACGAAAAGATTTTTTTATCAATGCGGTAGCAAAATAGTAGGGGGCATGAAAAACTTCTGCCAGCAGTTTGCTTTCCGGCATAGCATCCGTATATCTGATTTGCGGATGGTTATGACGCTGAGAGCCTCCCGTATGAAGGTCAATTCCAAAATCTATCTGAGGAATGATATTATGTGTAATAAAATAAGCTATTCTGGACGCCAAAGAACCCCTTTTGCCTCCCGGAAAGCTTCTGTTTACATCTTTCCCGTCCGGCACCTGCCTGGAAAACTGAATAAATCCGTATATATTAAGAAGTGGTAATGCTATAACACAACCACGCTTAACCTGTAACTGTTTTTCAAAGAGCATTCTTCGGATAATTTCAACGCCATTAATTTCATCACCGTGTAATCCTCCCTGGACCAATACCGTCGGGCCCGGTTCCTGTCCGTTAAAAACAAAGACAGGAATTTCAATCATGGTTCCTGTTGGCAAACGATCTACGTGAACCTGAACGCATTTATGCTCTCCGGGTTTAACGGTGATTCCGTTTATAACGATGTTTTTATTTTCTTCTGCGTTTAACATGTTTTTCCAAAAATTGAATGATTTCTCCTGCCACATTAACCCCGGTGGCCGACTCTATACCCTCAAGGCCTGCAGATGAATTTGCTTCGATTACCAGGGGCCCCCGCTTAGAGCGGATAATATCAACACCACATACGGGAAGGCCCAGAACCTGTGCCGTATGTACTGCCATTCTGTATTCTTTTTTAGTAAGCGTTATCGCTTCCGTGGAACCTCCCCTATGAACATTACTCCTAAAATCGTCTTCAACACTGGTACGGACCATGGAAGCCACCACTTTATTTCCCACTACATAGGCCCTGATGTCCTGCCCGCCGGCTTCCTCAATAAACTCCTGGATAATAATATTCACATTCATATTATACAGGGATTCGATAATTGATTTTGCCGATTTTTTACTTTCCGCTATCATAACTCCCAGTCCTTGTGTACCCTCCTGTAATTTAATAATTACCGGCACACTGCCCAGGATATCTATTTGATCCTTGATATCTTTGGGGTTTTTGGAAAAAAGGGTTTTTGGAATTGGAATTCCTTTTCGGGCCAGTATTTGCATGGTTCGCAGTTTATTTCTGGAACGCAGAATTCCGAGAGACCTGGCTGTTGAAAAAACTCCTCCCATTTCAAATTGCTTCACAATGGCCGCTCCGTGCCGCGTAACAGATGTTCCGATCCTTGGAATAATGGCATCGGCCATATTTGTAATGTTCTCGGTTCCCAAATAAATTTGCGGTCTTTTCTTTTCTCCCAGAATTACAGAGCATTTTGAGTGATCTGCTATGCTTACATCGTGATTTCTTTCGCGGGCTTCATCCAACAGTCTGTAGGTTGAATAAATCCTCGAACTAGATGATAGTATTAGTATTCTCATGCACTTGAATAACTTCGCTAAAAGTACTTAATAATAGTAAAGGTAATACAGAATCTTCAGCAATTTGTATGCCATCTAAATTTTATCATTACACCTTCATTTAAAATGATTCTAAATACAACTTAAAAGCCTGTATATGTTTGCTCCTGATTTCCCTGTGCAGTATTTTTGTAATCAATATACTAACTACATCATAATGAGCGGAATTTTTAATTCTTCGATAGGAAGAAAGTTTGCCATGGCACTTTCGGCATTCTTCCTCATGATTTTTCTTTTACAACATTTTGCGATCAACCTCACCTCTGTTTTTAGTGCAGACACTTTTAACCGTGTTTCTCATTTCATGGGAACAAATTGGGCGATTCAGTACATTATGCAACCCATTTTACTATTCGGAGTGGTTTACCACTTTGTTATGGGGATCATTCTTGAGCTTAAAAATCGCAGTGCACGAGAAGTAAATTATGTAAAAAATAACGGTGCGGCCAATGCATCATGGATGTCCCGAAATATGATCTGGACAGGATTGGTTGTTCTGGCCTTTATGGGGCTTCACTTTTACGATTTCTGGTTTCCGGAAATAAATACCAAATTCATACAGGGAGATTGGTCCGGATTACACGACGGCGAATTCCGTTATTTCCACGAGCTTCAGGAAAAATTCCTGAACCCTGTAAGAGTGGGATTGTACATCTTGGCTTTTATTTTTCTCTCACTGCATTTATTACATGGTTTTAACTCGGCATTTCAATCAATCGGTGCCAACAATAAATACACAAGAGGATTGAAAACTTTTGGAAAATTATATGCTATTCTTATTCCGTTGGGATTTGTAATTATTGCATTGTATCACCATTTCAATCACATTCATTAATACTTCACGAGTATGGCAATTTTAGAATCTAAAGTACCTCAAGGTCCCATTGCCGATCAATGGACACTTCATAAAAATAAAATCAATTTGGTGAATCCTGCCAATAAACGACTTATCGATGTAATCGTGGTGGGTACGGGATTAGCCGGAGGCTCTGCGGCCGCAACACTGGCCGAATTGGGTTATAATGTAAAAGCATTTTGTTTTCAGGACTCTCCGCGACGTGCGCATTCTATCGCGGCACAGGGAGGAATTAATGCTGCAAAAAATTACCAGGGTGATGGCGATTCGGTGTACCGCCTTTTTTATGATACGGTAAAAGGGGGAGATTATAGATCCAGAGAATCCAATGTATATCGCCTCGCTGAAGTTTCAGCTAATATTATTGACCAATGTGTAGCTCAGGGAGTTCCTTTTGCACGTGATTACGGGGGCTTATTAGATAACCGGTCGTTTGGCGGTGTGTTGGTTTCCCGTACTTTTTACGCTAAAGGGCAAACGGGACAACAATTATTACTGGGTGCTTATTCGGCAATGAACAGGCAAATTGGTCGTGGAAAAATTAAAATGTACAATCGCCACGAAATGCTCGATGTTGTTATTGTTGATGGAAAAGCACGTGGTATTATTACGCGGAATTTGGTGACGGGAGAAATAGAGCGCCATTCGGCTCATGCCGTTGTACTTGGAACCGGAGGCTATGGAAACGTATTTTTCCTTTCAACCAATGCCATGGGTAGTAATGTAACTGCAGCATGGAAAGCGCATAAAAGAGGGGCTTATTTTGCTAACCCCTGTTATACGCAGATCCACCCTACCTGCATTCCGGTATCCGGAGATCATCAATCGAAGTTAACACTCATGTCAGAATCCTTGCGTAACGACGGAAGGATCTGGGTTCCTAAACACAAGGAAGATGTAGAAGCCATCCGTTCCGGAAAACTTAAACCTACACAAATCCCCGAAGAAAACAGAGATTATTATCTGGAGCGCAGATATCCTGCCTTTGGTAATCTGGTGCCTCGCGATGTAGCTTCCAGGGCAGCTAAAGAGCGTTGCGATGCCGGTTATGGAGTAAATGCCACAGGAGAAGCTGTATATTTAGATTTTGCTGCGGCTATAGAACGATACGGGAAAGAGCAGGCCCATATAAAGGGATTGAACGAAAATGATATGCAGCTTATACAAAGCCTTGGGAAAGATGTGGTAAAGGAAAAATACGGGAACCTCTTTCAGATGTATGAAAAGATTGTTGATCAAAACCCATATGAAACTCCTATGATGATCTATCCGGCTGTTCACTATACTATGGGAGGGCTCTGGGTAGATTATAACCTAATGACTACGGTGCCCGGATTGTATTGTATCGGAGAAGCTAATTTTTCAGATCATGGAGCGAATCGTTTGGGAGCTTCTGCCCTGATGCAAGGTTTAGCCGATGGATATTTTGTGCTTCCGTATACAATAGGAGATTATTTATCGGAAGACATCCGTACCGGTAAAATTTCTACAGACTCCCCGGAGTTTGAAAAAGCAGAAAAAGAAGTAAAAGAACGATTGGAGTTCTTTGTAAATAACGATGGAAAACATTCGGTTGATTATTTTCATAAGAAACTGGGAAAAGTAATGTGGAATAAGGTAGGAATGGCCCGAAATGAAAAAGGATTAAAGGAGGCCCTTACCGAAATTAAAGAAATCCGAGAAGCCTTCTGGAAAGATGTAAAAGTTCCGGGTACGGTTAACGAATATAACGAAGAGCTCGCCAAAGCATGTCGGGTTGCAGATTTCCTTGAACTCGGAGAACTTTTTGCCAAAGATGCATTACACAGAAAAGAATCCTGTGGCGGGCATTTCAGGGAGGAGTACCAAACGGAAGAAGGAGAGGCCTTAAGACAACCGGAATTTCAATATGTTGCTGCCTGGGAATATAAAGGAGAGCCTTCCGATGCTATCATGCACAAAGAAGAATTGACTTATGAAAACATTAAGGTTAAAGAACGCAGTTATAAATAATTATAGATGTACGTATTGAAAGCGAATGTTCAGATCGTCATCATTCCGAATGCAATACGCGAGACTAAAATCTAATACATGAAACTCACACTCAAAATTTGGCGTCAAAAAAATGCCTCCGACAAGGGAAGCATAAAAGAATATAAAATGGACAATGTGTCTCCGGATATGTCTTTTCTAGAGATGCTGGATGTTTTAAACGAACAACTCATTAATAAAGGAGAAGATCCTGTGGCTTTTGATCATGATTGCCGTGAAGGAATTTGCGGGATGTGTTCTCTTTATATCAATGGAGAGGCTCATGGTCCGGATCGTGGAATTACCACCTGCCAGTTGCACATGCGTATGTTTAACGATGGCGATACTATTTATATTGAACCGTTTAGAGCTAAAGCATTTCCAGTGATTAAGGATCTGGTTATTGACAGAAGTGCTTTTGACCGTATTCAACACGCAGGAGGTTTTGTTTCTGTGAATACCTCGGGAAATACGATCGATGCTAATGCTATTCCTATCAATAAACACGATGCCGATACGGCCTTTGATGCTGCTACTTGTATTGGTTGCGGAGCTTGTGTTGCATCGTGTAAGAACTCCAGTGCCATGCTTTTTGTTTCCGCCAAAGTGTCTCAGTTTGCGCTACTGCCTCAAGGGCAGGTTGAAGCTACAGATCGCGTATTGAATATGGTTAAACAAATGGATGAAGAAGGATTTGGGAATTGTACCAATACAGGTGCCTGTGAAGTAGAGTGCCCTAAAGGGATTTCTCTGGAAAACATAGCGAGAATGAATAGAGAATATCTTAAGGCCAGTTTAAAAGGATAATTTTAATTTTATTGATTTATAAAACCCGAATTAAAATTTCGGGTTTTTTTATATCCCTATTGAACAAAGAATTCTTATTTTAAATACTTTACGAATCAGGTTTTTTATGAGGCCTTTTATTTCTATATAATAGTTCATATGATTTTTACATCGAAACTTCCCGGAGTTCAAACCAGTATTTTTAGTATCATGAGTAAGATGGCTCAAGATTATAACGCCATTAACCTGTCTCAGGGATATCCTAATTTTAAATCAGATCCCAGACTAATCCATTTGGTAAACAAAGCCATGCAAGAAGGGTATAACTATTATGCTCCCATGCCCGGTATCATAGAATTACGAGAAGCCATTGCCCAAAAAACCGAATATTTATACAATGTGAAATACAAGCCCGAAAGTGAGATTACCATAACTGCCGGGGCCACACAAGCCATTTTTACTATCATCGGTGCTTTTGTGAGGCCCGGAGATGAAGTTATTATTTTTGAGCCTGCATACGACTCTTATCGCCCCAGTATTGAATTGTTCGGGGGTATCGTAATCCCTGTAGAAATGCAAGGGGACAATTTTGAAATAGATTGGGCTTTTGTAAAAGATCGTATTACAAAAAACACCAAAATGATCCTTATTAACACACCTCATAACCCGAGCGGTACCGTCTGGTGTGAGGATGATTTCAAGGCTTTGGAAGCATTGGTTGCGGGTACCGACATTATTGTATTGAGCGATGAGGTATATGAACAAATTGTTTTTGACGGAATACCATATCGAAGTGTAGCCCATTACCCGGAGCTTAGTAAGTATTCATTTATTACAGCCTCGTTTGGAAAAATATTTCACAATACCGGATGGAAAGTGGGCTATTGCATGGCACCAAAAGAATTAATGTCTGAATTCAGAAAAGTACATCAATTTAATGTGTTTTCGGTGAACCATCCGGTACAAAAAGCGCTGTCACATTATATGCAACAACCCGAAACCTATTTACATCTCTCCGAATTATTTCAAAAAAAGCGAGATTTCTTTCTTCAACTTATTAAGGACTCCCGCTTTACTTTTACACCTTCAAAAGGCACTTATTTTCAAATTCTAGATTACTCATCCATAACCAAAGAAAACGATGTGGAATTCTCAAAACGATTATGTGTAGACCACAAACTGTCGTCTATTCCAGTCTCCGTGTTTAGTTCTGGTAAGACGGAAAGAAATAAGTTGCGTTTTTGTTTTGCTAAAACCGATGATACCCTTCGAAAAGCAGCGGATATATTAAATTCCATTTAGAGTTCGTTTCATCAACCAGTCGGTTTGAACATCAGTCCCCAATACATAAGGGTGTTCTGCAAATTTCTTAAATCCCATTCGCTTATAGAAGCGGATTGCTCCGGGGTTATGTTCCCAAACTCCTAACCAAATATATTTACCTCCCATTTTTTTTGACAGCCCGATTACTTCTTGCAATACCCTTGTTCCCAGTTGTTTCCCTTGATATTGTTTCCCTAAATATATCCGTTCCAGTTCGATAGACTCCGGATCGTGCAAATCGGTTTGTGCCTCCCATTCGTTTAGTTTAAAATACCCGGCTAATTCCGCATCTGCATAAACAAAATAAAAATGCGCCTTTTTATTCTTCAGTTGTTCTTTAATCGTTTTTTCGTTAAATGCCTTCTCGACATACATCTTAAAGTCTTCAGGATTATTCATCTCCTGAAATGCTGTGATAAATGTATGTCTTGACAGATTTAACAGCAGCTTCAGGTCGTTAATAGTACATTTTTTATAAGTAAGATCTATCATGGTTATAAAAACTACGTGTATGTGTCCTTAAAAATACTAAAAAAGGGTATTTTTAAGCGTGGAAAAAAACATACTTCAGATTGATGATCTAAGTATTTCCTTCAAAACGGGAAATCAAAAAAACAAGGTTGTTCACGGCATAAGCTATGAGCTTTTTCATGATGAAATATTGGGTATTGTAGGAGAGTCCGGTAGTGGAAAATCTGTAAGTACGCTGGCCATTTTGGGTTTGTTACCTTCAAAGCAAACAGAAATCCGGGGCGCCATTACATTTAAAGGACAAAATCTCCTTCAGCTGCAAAGAAAGGAGTTGGCTCTTGTTCGTGGAAATAAAATAAGTATGATTTTTCAAGAACCGATGAGTTCTTTAAATCCATCGCTTCGCTGTGGTTTTCAGGTAATGGAAATTCTGAAAATTCATACGTCTTTACCGGATACAGAAGCTAAAGAGGAAATACTTAATCTGTTCGAAAAAGTAAGGTTACCTCATCCGGAAAGAGTGTTTGAGAGTTATCCCCATCAATTGAGCGGGGGTCAAAAACAACGTGTTATGATAGCCATGGCTATTGCCTGTAAACCGGACATCCTCATAGCAGACGAACCCACAACCGCTCTTGATGTAACGGTTCAAAAAGAGATCATCGCCCTGCTAAAGCACTTACAAAAGGAAACCGGAATGAGTATTATTTTTATTTCACACGACCTTTCATTGGTTTCTGAAATAGCCAACAGAATACTGGTTATGTATCAGGGTCATATTGTTGAACAGGGAGATACCCGCCGTGTTTTTAAAAACGCCAAACACTCATACACCAAAGCTTTACTGAGTGCGCGTCCTTCTATGGAGTTCCGTCTTAAAACGCTTCCTACCATTCAACATATACTGGATGGTACTTTTGCGCCTATTGAATATACTAGCGAAGAGCGAATGTCCCATCATCAAAAGCTTTATTCAAAGCAACCTCTCTTAAGAGTTGTTAATGTAAAAAAAGAATACATTTCCCGCTCCGCCCTGTTTGGAAAAAGTAGAAAAGTGCTCGCCGTAAATGATGTAAGTTTTAATTTATTTGAAGGAGAAACACTGGGTCTTGTAGGCGAAAGCGGATGTGGGAAATCGACCCTGGGAAATGCTATTTTACAATTAAACCGCGCTACATCGGGAAGTATTTATTACCGAGGAAAGGATATTACCAAAATTTCTAACAAGGAATTAAGGGATTTAAGAAAGGAAATACAAATTATTTTTCAGGATCCTTTTGCTTCGTTAAACCCGAGAATTCCTGTTGGAAAAGCGATCATGGAACCGATGAAAGTACACGGCCTTTACGAGAATGCAAGCGAGCGTAAGGAAAGAACATTAGATCTTCTCGAACAGGTAGGTCTGGATGCTTCCTGTTTTAACCGATATCCGCATGAATTTAGCGGAGGACAGCGACAGCGAATTGGTATTGCCCGAACCATTGCTGTTCAGCCCAAACTAATAATTTGTGATGAATCGGTTTCGGCCCTGGACATTTCCGTTCAGGCTCAGGTTTTAAATTTACTCAATGAACTCAAGGAGCGGTTTAAGTTTACATACATTTTTATTTCGCACGACCTGGCCGTTGTTAAATATATGGCCGATCAACTCGTAGTGATGAATCAGGGGCGCATTGAGGAATCCGGAGATGCGGATATTATTTACGAAACTCCAAAATCTGCTTATACAAGGCAACTTATGAATGCAGTGCCAAAAGGAATTAAAGCATAAATACTTTTTTGGTAATAACTATCAGTGTTCTAATAAAAGTAAAGCCTTCTTTTAATTTGTCAAATCCTTTTTTAAAAAATGCGCTCAGGGGCTTTTCTTTATAAGCTGCCAGGCTTATTGTATCCGTCATGATATAAATGTTATAATTTGTTAGGTACTTCAAAATTATGTGTTATAACACAGAAATTAATGTAAATGTTGCGAAACCCCGGAAAGCTGTTGCACAATGTGTTAAAAAGAAAATCTATCTACCGCTTGTGCGAAGCGGATAGATAGATTTCATCTAATCTTAATTAAGAAACTTGTCATGAAGCTATTTGGGGCTTATAGCATGACCCAAACATAGGAAACATAATTTAAACTCGGATAAAAAACCATATAATTTCGATGAAACGCATGGTTTTGTAAGGTTTTACTTAAAAAACATCCATTTCCGGTATATTCCCTTCAATAATCAAAGTCCCTTCTGTTGCTTTTCTAATATCGTCTGTACTTACGCCCGGAGCTCGCTCCAAAAGCTTAAATCCATTTTCTGTTATTTCCAGCACTGCCAGATTGGTTATCACCTTCTTCACGCAATTTACGCCTGTTAGCGGAAGCGAGCAACGCTTAAGTAGTTTTGATTTACCCGCCTTGTTCGTGTGCATCATTGCAACGATGATATTTTCTGCAGAAGCCACTAAATCCATCGCTCCTCCCATTCCCTTTACCATTTTTCCAGGGATCTTCCAATTGGCTATATCGCCATTCTCTGCTACTTCCATAGCCCCCAATATGGTCAGGTCAACATGTTTTCCCCGAATCATTCCAAAGCTCATTGCCGAATCAAAAAATGAGGCTCCTGGCATCGTGGTAATTGTTTGTTTTCCCGCATTAATAATATCTGCATCCTCTTCTCCATCCAGCGGAAAGGGCCCCATGCCTAATACTCCGTTTTCACTTTGGAATTCTACCGATATTCCGGTTGGTATGTAATTGGCAACCAGTGTAGGTATTCCAATTCCCAGATTAACAAAATAACCGTCTTTTAGCTCTTTGGCAATCCGTTTTGCTATCCCTGTCTTATCTAATGCCATAATTAATTACGTTGTCTAACTGTACGTTGCTCTATTCTCTTTTCAAAGCGTTCTCCCTGAAAAATTCGCTGGACAAATATTCCGGGGATATGTATTTGATTGGGGTCCAGTTCTCCTGCGGGAACCAATTCTTCTACCTCGGCAACCGTAATTTTGGCCGCTCCCGCCATACACGGATTGAAATTTCGCGCAGTCCCCTTAAAAATGAGATTGCCCGCTTCATCGCCTTTCCATGCTTTTACAAAAGCAAAGTCTGCCTTAAAAGCATACTCCAAAACATACATCTTTCCGTCAAATTCTCTGGTTTCTTTACCTTCGGCCACTTCGGTACCAAAGCCCGCAGGGGTATACACTGCAGGAAATCCATGCTGTGCAGCACGACACCGTTCCGCCAGGGTTCCCTGAGGAATCAATTCAACATCCAGCTCTCCGCTTAACATTTGCCTTTCAAATTCATCATTTTCACCAACATATGAAGAAACCATTTTTTTGATCTGCCCTTGCTGTAAAAGCAATCCCAATCCAAAATCATCCACTCCTGCATTATTAGAAATACAGGTAAGGCCTTTTACTCCTTCTTTAACCAGTTGGGCAATAGAATTCTCCGGAATTCCACAGAGGCCAAAACCTCCAAGCATAAAAGTCATATTATCTTTAACTCCCGTCAGAGCCTCACGGACATTTACTACTTTTTTATTTATCATCTTCTAAGGTTAAAAGTCTATTTCTTCAAGATCATCGTCTTTCTTTTCCTCGTTTTTCTCTTGTTTATATTTCGAACAATCCAGGGTGATGGATAATTTTTCAGGTTTCTCAAATTCTTCTTTTGAAACATCTAAAGATTCGTCTTCATAACACTTTTTCATATACAGCCCCCAAATAGGTAAGGCCATCGAAGCTCCCTGTCCATACGTAATTGTTCTGAAGTGGGTGGCTCTGTCATCTCCTCCTACCCAAACTCCGGTAACCAGATTGGGAACCATTCCCATGAACCATCCGTCACTTTGGTTTTGTGTAGTTCCCGTTTTACCTGCAATGGGATTATTAAGTTCGTAAGGGTATCCCGTTATAATTTCTTTATATACCGCCTGATTTGAAGCCCAGGTATGCCGTAACCGTTGTCCGGATCCGCTTTGGGTAACGCCTTCCATTAAATTTGTCATCACATAAGCCACCTCTTTACTTAGTACATCTTTGGTTTCCGGAGACGATTCAAACAAAACGGTTCCGTTTTTATCTTCAATGCGCGTAACCATTACCGGTTTTACATAGACCCCCTGGTTAGCAAAAGTGCCATATGCTCCTACCATTTCATACACTGTCATATCCGGGGTTCCCAGAGCTATTGAAGGTACCTCAGGGATTTCTCCCTTAATTCCCATATTCCTCGCAATAGTTGCCACGGGGCCAGGTCCAACCCGATCCATGAGTTGTGCTGTAATGCTATTCACGGAATTAGCCAGTGAATATTTGAGGTCAAGCATTTTTCCGGTGTACTTTCCATTTGAATTTTTAGGACACCAGGGTTCTGGATTTCCATACTTCTCAGCCTCTATACAAAAATGATTATCCGGTAAAGAATCGCAGGGAGACAGCTGTAATTGATCTACCGCAGCGGCATATACAAAAGGTTTAAAGGTAGATCCCGCCTGTCGGGCCCCCTGAATAACCTGATCGTATTTAAAATGATTGTAATCAATTCCTCCAACCCAGGCTTTTACATGACCTGTTTGAGGTTCCATAGACATCATAGCCGCTCTTAAATAAAACTTGTAGTGTTTTATAGAATCCATAGGTGTCATCACCGTATCTTTTTCTCCTTTCCAGGTAAAGACATTCATTTCCGTTTTTTTATTGAAGGAGGCGCGGATTTCTTTTTCCGTTTTTCCCAGTTCCTTCATTTTTCTCCATCGTTCAGATTGCCTCATGGAACGTTCATAAATCCGATTTATCTCTTCACTGGTAACTCCCAAAAACGGTGCGGTTTTATTTCGTTCCGGCGTGTTTTGTACAAAAAATTCGGCCTGAAGATCTTTCATATGCTCAGCAACCGCTTCTTCCGCATATTGCTGCATACGAGAATCAATAGTGGTGTAAACTTTTAATCCGTCCAAATAAATGTTATAATTACTTCCGTCGGGTTTGGGGTTTTCTCTGATCCAATTACTGAGGTATGCGCGCAAATATTCTCTGAAATAAGGAGCCGGCCCCCTGTTATGCGATTCCGGATTGAAGTTAATATCCATTTCAAGTGCCTGCAGGGAATCTTTTTGCTTTTCAGAAATAAAATCGTTTACGTACATCTGGCGAAGTACCACGTTTCTACGCTTTTTTACCATTTCTTCCCGGCGTAACGGATTGTATAAAGATGAGTTTTTAAGCATTCCGACAAGCACGGCTGACTCTTCTATTTTTAGTTCGGCAGGTTCCTTACCAAAATAAATACGGGAAGCTGAGCGAATGCCATCGGCATTATAGTTAAAGTCGTAAATATTGAGGTACATAGCAATAATTTCCTCTTTGGTATAGTTGCGTTCCAGCCGGGTGGCTATCACCCACTCCTTTATTTTTTGTGTCACCGCCTGAAAAATATTTCGGGAGCGCACTCCTACAAACAACTGTCTTGCCAACTGTTGAGTGATGGTACTTGCTCCTCCTTTTTTTCCCATAAAAGCAAATGCTCTTAAAGTTCCGCGCGCATCAATTCCGGAATGATTGTAGTAACGTTCATCTTCGGTAGCAACCAGTGCCTCGACCAAATGTTCCGGAAGGTCCTTAAACGCCACAGGGGTTCTATTGTCGTCTAAATAGTATTTTCCAAGTGTTTTCCCGTCAGAAGACAAAATTTCCGTTGCCAGATTGGTCTGTGGGTTTTCCAGCCTTTCAAAAGTAGGCATCGCTCCAAAAACACCCCAGGAAGCAAGGAGAAATATTAAACCCACCACGGCTATACCGCCCGCAAAAAGAAGCCAAAACCACTTTATATATTTGGCAAACCCCTTCTTTTTATTTGTCTTTTGTGTATTCTTTTTTTTAGCCATCTCCAAAACTTATTTATGAGATTTTTCAACTTCAAAACCAACATCCGTTATTCCTTTCAGGGCTTCAACCCCATCAACAACACCATTTTTGCGCATGGCCTGTTCTATCGTTACCTTGTAGTCTCCGGAACTTGGAAATTGAATGTTTTCTTTATACCACAATTTACTTTCTTTAACCGATGTCATACCTTTTCCCAACCATTCTCCGTTTGGTTTTGCCATTTCGTATTCCAGTGTATCCACCACAGTATTTCCATCCGGGAATTTCAGGTTTACTATAAGGAATAAATTGCTGAATTCGTACTGATCGTCATTTCTGATATTCAAAAAAGCATTGTATGTATTTACGGTGTCCGGAGCCGTTAGTGTAAACGATATTTTTTGATCTATATTCCAAAGCCCGTTCTGAACCGGTGTATATTCCATGAATACCTTATCGTTATTACATGAAACCAAAATCAAAAATACCGGTATAAAAAACACTTTTCGAATCATCGTTTTTTATTTGTTCTCTTTTTATCGTTTCTACGTTTATTTCTCCTTCTTTTTTTATGGCTTTTGGGCTTATCAAAACGCGTAAGGCTCTCCTGGCCAACTACATTTTCAAAATCAATTTTAGAAGATTCCATTAGTTCAGACGCATATTCCTCCAAACTGGCTACCTGAGTTTTCTTTTCGTTGAGTTCCTGAATTTCCTTAACCTGATCAATGGTTAATTTATGCCAGTTAGCCCAGTCGTTTTCATAAGCATACCAAAGGAGCCCTTTAAAAATATCTGTTTTCTGACACACGGCAATCCCCTTTTGGGTAGTCAGTTTTACATCTTGTTTTGGAAAATCTTTTAGTGCATCCAGATACGCATCCAGTTCATAATTAAGGCAGCATTTTAGCTTTCCGCATTGACCGGCCAGTTTTTGAGGATTTAAAGATAGTTGTTGATATCTCGCAGACGCTGTATTTACCGATCTGAAATCGATAAGCCATGTAGAACAACACAGTTCACGCCCGCAAGACCCAATACCGCCCAGGCGGGAGGCTTCCTGCCGGTATCCAATTTGTCTCATCTCGATACGAATCCCGAAAGCCTTTGCCATGTCTTTTATAAGCTGTCTGAAATCTACACGTTCTTCGGCAGTATAATAAAAGGTAGCCTTTGAGCCATCTCCCTGAAATTCAACATCCGAAAGTTTCATTTTCAGATCAAGTCGCAGGGCTAGTTCTCTTGATCGCTTCTGTACTTCAGGTTCCCGGTTTCTGGCGGCCGACCATATCTCTATATCACGTTGGGAAGCTTTTCGGTATATCTTAGGAAGGGTTTCATCGTTCCAGTCTCTTTTCTTTCTTTTCATCTGCACCCTGACCAGTTCGCCGGTTAAGGTTACAATACCCACATCATGTCCCGGAGAAGCCTGAGTGGCAACCACATCGCCAACCGTAAGTTTAATATTATCCGGCACTCGGAAGAACTCCTTTCTGCTGTTTTTAAATCTTACTTCCGCACAGTCAAATTTTTTTTGACCATTAGGAAGTGTCATATTAGAAAGCCAGTCAAAAACGGTAAGTTTATTACAACTGTCGGTGCCACAGGTGCCATTATTTTTACATCCTTTAGGCTGCCCGTTTTTCCCGGTAGTACATGTTGTACAACCCATATTGGTATATCTTGACCCGGAGTATTTATAACAATCCGGGGAACGTTCATAAATAATTTCTTAAGAGGTAAAGATAAGATTAATTCTTCATAAGAAAAACCCAATATTTAAGGCCTTCTTAACTACCGGCCAAGCCGAAAAAGAATTTTGTTTTGCTTAGATTTTTTTAGTGGTAATTATTTTCACCGGACAGGCTTTCTGAGCTTGCGTACAAGACTCAAATATGCTGTCGTCATGTGATTTCAATGTATAAAAGCCTTTTTTTTCAGAAGCATAAAGAAGCACCGATTTCCCGTCTTTTTTGGACATTTGAAACTGCGCCGGCGCCATTTCCACACAGTAATTACAGCCAATGCACTTTTCCCGTTGTAATGTAATAACAACCATTATTCCTGTACAATTTTATACAGCTTGTCTGAAAGACGAACTCTGAAATCTGTGGGAATAGTACATGAATCGCCTTTTTTAGCAATTTCTTCTTTTCGGTCGTTTACCAACATTTCCGTTAACTGAAATTCTTTAACTCCGGTTGTCGGCCCTGTAACGAGCATGGTATCACCTAATTTAATGTCGTATGCTTCTATTTTAAACTCTGCAATACTGGTTTTGGGAAAATAATGCATCCCTTTTCCCACATATACTTTTTTCTGAGTTGCCCTTGATCCCGGACCATCACTCCATTCACCAAGTTTTTGGCCCAAATAATATCCGCTCCAAAAACCCCGGTTATACACTTTTGAAAGTTCATGCATCCACCGGTCAACTTTTTCCTTTGAATAACTACCCTCGTAATAGGCATCTATGGCTTCTCTATAGGTTTTTATAACTTTGGCCACATACTCCGGAGCTCTCCCTCTGCCTTCAATTTTAAGCACTTTTGCCCCGGCATCAATAACCTGATCTAAAAAATCCAGTGTACACAGGTCTTTGGGAGACATCATATATTCGTTATCCATCTCTATTTCGAAGCCACTTTCCTGATCTATCACCGTATACTTCTTTCTGCAATTTTGCTTACATGCCCCTCTGTTCGCTGAAGAATTATGAGAGTGGAGGCTTAGGTAGCATTTTCCTGACACAGCCATACACAGCGCACCATGCCCAAATATTTCAATCTCAACCAGTTCTCCGGATGGCCCTTTAATCTGCTCTTTTTCTATTTGTTCACAGATCTTTTTTACCTGACGTAAACTGAGCTCTCTACTCATTACCATCGTATCGGCAAACATGGCATAAAACCTAACGGTTTCAATGTTCGTAATATTTATCTGCGTCGAAATATGCACTTCCATTCCAATCTGTCTTGCATAAGCTATTACGGCCTGATCCATAGCAATTACTGCTGTAAGCCCTGCTTTTTTGGCTGCCTCGAGAAGTGTTTTTATAATAGACAGATCGTGATCGTAAATAATCGTGTTCAGGGTAAGGTAGGTGCGTACCTTTTTTTCCTGACACCTCCTGGCGATCTCGGGTAAATCGTCTAAAGTAAAATTAATGCTGGCTCTTGCCCGCATATTTAATTGTTCAACGCCAAAATACACAGAGTCTGCTCCATTATCCAAAGCAGCCTGTAGTGATTCAAAATTCCCAGCAGGCGCCATTAATTCTATTTTTCCTGTACTTGTCATTTTATTTTCTGTAAATCGACTGCAAAAATAAGCATAAAAAACAAAAAGAGCCTTGGTATTACCAAAGCTCTTCTCGTAGCTAATTCGTTGTTAAATAAAACGTTTCGTTTTTTTCAATACTTGACTAACAACGAATTTAACCACCTTCTAGCTTGCTGCTTCCATTAATGGAAACAACAGCATTATGCGCCAGTAAAATATATGTTTTTACAAAAAAACGCATCTTTTTATCATTGCTTTTAACTATAGATGTAGAAATATAAAAAAGGTTGCGTACTACATTGTATGCTGAGAAAAGAAATAGTATTTTAGCCCTATTATTGACTACAGATTTTACAGATATGAGTTCGGAAAAAGAGGCAAAATTAAAAGCACTTAAATTAACTCTCGATAAGCTTGATAAAACGTATGGCAAGGGGTCTGTTATGAAATTAGGAGACCGCGCGGTACAAGAGGTTGAGGTAATACCCACAGGCTCATTGGGTCTGGATATCGCATTGGGTGTCGGAGGATATCCCAGGGGGCGCATCATTGAAATATACGGGCCTGAATCTTCGGGAAAAACCACCTTGACCTTACACGCTATTGCCGAAGCGCAAAAGGCAGGGGGCATTGCTGCTTTCATTGATGCGGAACATGCATTTGACCGGTTTTATGCGGAGAAGTTAGGTATTGATATTGACAATTTAATTATTTCACAACCCGATCATGGAGAACAGGCGTTGGAAATAGCTGATAACCTTATACGATCCGGGGCTATCGATATTATAGTGATTGATTCGGTGGCTGCCCTCACACCAAAAAGTGAAATAGAAGGTGAAATGGGCGATTCTAAAATGGGACTTCACGCCCGATTGATGTCGCAAGCGCTTCGAAAGCTTACTGCAACGATCAGTAAAACCCATTGTACCGCAATTTTTATTAATCAATTGCGGGAAAAAATTGGCGTTATGTTTGGAAATCCGGAAACAACAACGGGTGGAAACGCATTAAAGTTTTATGCTTCGGTAAGGTTGGATATCAGACGCTCTACGCAGATTAAAAACACCCAGGGGGAAGCCGTAGGGAATAAAACCCGGGTGAAAGTAGTTAAAAATAAAGTGGCTCCGCCTTTCCGATCAACCGAATTTGATATTGTTTATAACGAAGGTATTTCAAAAGTAGGGGAAATTATAGATCTGGGCGTCGACTATGAGATCATTAAAAAAAGTGGCTCCTGGTTTAGTTATGGCGATACAAAACTCGGACAGGGAAGAGATGCCGTAAAAAGTTTACTGCTGGATAATCCGGAACTACTGGAAGAGCTGGAGGAAAAAATAAAAAATGCTATCAACATTGTCAATAATTAAAACCCCGGAAATTCCGGGTTTTTTTTTATAAAGACGCAACCTTTCTTTTTTATTGCATCTAACATATAGCTTTTAATTACAATCATGCGAAAGGTTATTTTAGTTTTTTTTAGTGTTGTTGTATTGTTAGGTATTAATTCCTGTAGCGTGGATGATGGTGTCAATTTTCACTTCGTCCCTTTGGAAACTGTTGAAGTAGTATTCCCGGAGTCGTTTACTGTAGGTCAGACATATACTATTGATGTAACCTATATCCGACCCAATAATTGTACTTATTTTGAAGGGTTCGATTTTACGCAAACCGGGATGACGGATCGCTCTGTAGTATTAGTCGGTTCCGAATTTGACGACCGGCCCTGCGAGGAAGTTACAGAACAATTTGTAGTGCCTTTTCATTTTGAAGTGCTCTATGACGAACCTTATCATTTTAAATTTTGGGCTGGTACCGATAATGAAGGAAACGATATATATCTGGAGTACGACGTTCCTATTGCACCGTAATTAAAGAAAAACATAAAAATATAGGTGAGTTTAGAAAAGCTCATACATGATTGTAAACAGGGAGAGCGTAAGGCACAGGAACAACTATACAGGTTGTATGCAAGCAAATTGTTTAGTGTTTGTCTTAAATATTCCCGAAACAAAGCGGAGGCAGAAGATAATCTGCAGGATAGTTTTTTGACCATTTTTCAAAAAATAGGTCAGTTTAATTTTTCGGGATCTTTTGAGGGCTGGATACGGCGTATTACCGTAAATACAGTTCTTCAAAAATACAGAAAAGCGGGGGTCTTTGATATTGTGAATGAAGAAATAGCTGACGACCCTTCTGTTGAGGTTGAAGATGATCAGATTCCTTTGGAGTATTTGCTCAGGCTGGTGCAGGAACTTCCGGACAGATACAGGCTTACATTTAATTTGTATGTGTTGGACGGTCATTCACATAAAGAAATTGCAAGATTATTGGAGATATCGGAAGGTACTTCCAAATCAAATCTGGCCAGAGCGAGATCGATCTTAAAAAGGAAGATAGATAGCGATTGGTATAACAAAAAAGTGAATTCACTTTAATTATGAGTGAAAAAAAGCATATAGATAGAATTTTTCAAGAGCGATTCAAAGACTTTGAAGAGACTCCCGGAGCGCATGTTTGGAGTACCATAGAAGCAGCTCTGGATAAAAAGGAGAAAAAAGAGCGAACCCTGCTCCCTATTTGGTGGAAATTGGGCGGAGTAGCTGCTGTTTTGGCTATTGCGTTCCTTCTTTTTTATGCTCCAGAATCTTCTCCGAAATTTCCGGAAAACAATATCATCGTCACTCCTGAAAATGGATCTTCGGTTCCCGATAATTCCAATAAGGAACCGAATGAAGAATTAACACCCCCTGTAGAAATTACAGATCGTCATAAGGATTATAACAACTCGGAAATTCGCACTTCCGAAGACCCTGTAAATAAGCAGCCTTCTATTTCTTCAGACGCTGTAAATTACACCTCTTCCGAAAGCAACGCTATCAGCACTAACAAAAACAACAAGGTTCATGTGGCTGCTACCGATTTTAAAAAATCTCCGGTTAAGCACAATGATATAAACAAAGTATATTCGGATCCTTCCGATGCTGTTGCTGAAACTATTTCGGAAGAACAATCTTCTGAAAAAATCACATCGGAGCCTGGTGTCATCGATACAAAAGCAGTAAAAAAGGCATTGGAACATCCCGTTTCGAACGCGGTATCGCAACAGGAATCGTCCAAAAGCGATACAAGTGTTCCCCCCGAAAAAAAGTCACTATTGGAGGCAGTAGAAAAAGATGAGGAAACCGCGGAAGAAAAAAAGGTTGAGATAGCTAATTCAAAACGTTGGAGCGTACGCCCCAATATCGCTCCCGTTTATTTCGATTCTTTCGGTCAGGGATCTCCTTTGGATGCTTCCTTTGTAGATAATTCCAAATCAGGAAACGTTCATATGAGTTATGGGGTTAATGTTGCTTATGAAATCAATAAGCGATTTAGTATCCGTTCGGGGGTCAATAAAGTTACGTTCGGGTACGACACCAATGAGATTGCTTTTTCTCCTTCGCATCAATCAATTGCTTCTTTTGATCATATCACAGTTTCAGGAGAGATGAAAATGGCTGTTTTTGATAAAAACACGCAATATGTAGGGGATGCACTTGCTTCTGCGGAAATCTCCGCAAAAACTGTTCGGTTTGATGGAGTCATGACACAGGAGTTAGGCTATATTGAAGTCCCTTTGGAAATGGAATATCGCTTTATAGACAAAAAATTAGGCCTTCGTGTTATTGGAGGGGTTAGTTCTCTTTTTCTTACTGATAATGAAATTTTATTGGCTTCAGAAGACAGGAAAACATCGATGGGTAAGGCCAATAATGTTAACAATGTTAATTTCAGTACGAATGTGGGGATTGGGGTTGATTATAATGTTTCAGAGAATCTGAAACTCAATGTCGAACCCATGTTAAAATATCAATTGAATACATTTTCTGATGGATCCGGTAATTTCCAGCCGTATTCATTAGGTGTTTATACAGGTTTTAGTTTTAGGTTTTAGAGCCAGAAGCCTATGCGATAAAACGTATAGTTTTTGGAACGTTTTTTAGTTGGTTAGGTTGGTTATTGCTTTGGTTAAGCAATAACATAAACAAAGGGCCCTTACATTGGTTAAGGGCCCTTTGTTATATATTTTAACTTATAAGTGCATTAAAGATCATATTTCTGGCCCGTTCTTTTATATCTATCTTATTATTCGGAGATAAGCCTTCCGTTTCAATAAACGGAAGCACTCTTGCTCTTAAAGTTCCGGGCGATCCCTTCATAAAAGTATAGGAAAACCTTCTTTTATTATCCAAAAAAACTACGGGTACCAGTGGAATTTGATACTCAATAGCCAATCTGAATGCGCCGTCTCTAAATGCATCTAACACTATTTCTTCATTCCCGGGAACGCCTCCTTCCGGAAAGATACAAATACTCAATCCCTTATCCAGGCGCGCTTTTGCCCTGCCGTATACGGCCATTCTACTCTTAGGATTACTCCGGTCTACCAGAATACAGACCCGTTTATAGAAAAAGCCAAAAATGGGAATTCTGGCCAGTTCTTTTTTTCCGACGAAAACAAAAGGATTTTCAGATACTTTAAGCATCATCATAATATCAATCATACTCACATGGTTCCCAATAAGCATATAGCTTTTACCCTTTACAATAGATTGTTCCCTGGAGATTCTGGGTTTAAACCCCATTCCGTACAATATAATATTAGCCCATATGTTTCGGGCTATCCAGAAAAATTTAGGATACCATTCTTCTCGGGAAGACAATACCAGTAACACCGGAAAGAAAAGAATAATAGGCACGGCTATCAACAAGTAAAACCACACCCTCCAGAGTGCATAAAAAATGGCTCTAATCAGGAAAAACATATCCGCCAAAAATAATCTTTTTAAATTATTGTGTACCTTTAGAATCTACTAATCATTAAAAACTTTATATTATGGGATTATTGTATGCATTAATTGTGGGTGCAGTTGCCGGTTGGTTAGCTGGTAATCTAATGAAAGGTGGTGGATTCGGATTATTAGTTAATATCATTCTGGGAATCATTGGTGCCGTTGTTGGTAACTGGTTGCTAGGAACCTTAGGTGTTTCTATCGGTTCCGGTGTTATCAGCGATATCATTACCGGTGTAATAGGGGCAGCTCTGGTTCTTTTTATTGCAGGCTTATTCAAAAAATAGCTTTCCCTTTTTAAATTAAGAATTTAAGCGGCATTTGCCGCTTTTTTTATTAATAGCCAATAGTTACATTTGCAATCTATTTACTAACATATGGCACGCATATTAACAGGCATTCAAAGCACGGGAACTCCTCATCTTGGAAATATCTTGGGAGCTATTATTCCGGCTATAGAAATGGCAAATGATCCTGAAAATGATTCCTTTCTGTTCATTGCCGATTTACACTCACTCACTCAAATAAAAGACGGGAATCAGCTTCGGGAAAACACACTTTCTACTGCGGCAGCCTGGTTAGCATTCGGACTGGATGCTGAAAAGACCGTGTTTTACCGCCAAAGTGATGTTCCGCAGGTAACAGAACTAACCTGGTATCTGAACTGTTTTTTCCCCTATCAAAGGCTTACATTGGCACATTCCTTTAAGGACAAAGCCGCACGATTGGAAGATGTAAATGCCGGTTTGTTTACTTATCCCATGTTAATGGCTGCCGATATTTTGCTCTATGATGCCAATATTGTTCCTGTTGGAAAAGATCAGTTGCAACATCTTGAAATGACCCGGGACGTAGCCTCCAGATTTCATCATCAAATGGGCGAAACCTTTGTACTTCCCGATGCCAGGGTGAAAGAAGACACTATGCTCATTCCGGGAACTGACGGAGAAAAAATGAGTAAGAGTAAAGGGAATATCATCAATATTTTTCTCCCGGACAAGCAACTGCGCAAACAGATCATGAGTATCCAAACCGATAGCACACCACTGGAGGAACCCAAAGATCCGGATACCGACCATGTTTTTGCATTATACAAATTACTGGCTTCTACAGATATGGTAGCAACCATGCGTGAAAACTATTTGAAAGGCGGATTTGGTTACGGACATGCCAAACAGGAATTATACCAATTGGTATTAGAAAGGTTTTCAACGGAACGGCAACGTTTCAATCATTATATGGAAAACCCTCAGGAAGTAGAAACCGTACTATTTCAGGGAGCAAAAAAGGCTCGTGAGGTAGCCGATGAGGTTCTGCAAAGGGTTCGTTCAAAACTGGGGTACTAAAACCATTATAATCATTCGGCGAAACGCGACAATCCTAAATTGCTTCAAACAGTTTCCCCGGTAAAGGACGTATGAGTCCCTTTAATTCCATAGCCAATAGGAGCGATGTAACCGTATGTACCGGGATATGGCATTCAAGTGCTATAACATCCAATAATTTCTTTCCCTTTTGGTGTAAATATGTATATATTTCCTTTTCAGGCCCGTCCAACTCCACAAAGAGCCTTTTCTGAACAGGCTGAATTGATTTTTCCTCCAATTCCCAACCGAGCATATAAACCAAATCGGCTGCCGAAGTGATTAAATGAGCCTGTTGTTTTTTAATTAGATCATTACATCCCTCACTAAATTTATCGTTACTTCTTCCGGGTACGGCAAACACTTCACGATCATAACTATTGGCAATCGAAGCCGTAACCAGGCTTCCTCCCCTCTCGGCCGATTCTATTACAATTGTGGCTTCAGACATTCCCGCGATAATTCTGTTTCGCTTCAAAAAATTTTCCCGGTCCGGATTGGAATCACTCCAAAAATCGGTTACGAAACCTCCGTTCTCGAGTACTTGCGCTACGTAACGCTTATGCGCTCTTGGATATATCCGGTTTAAACCGTGTGCCAGACAACCTATGGTTTGCAATCCATACTGTAACGCCTTTGTGTGTGCCAGAATATCGGTGCCATAAGCAAATCCTGATACAATGGTCGGGTTAAAAAAAGAAAGATTCTCTATGAATTCTTCGCAAATGGTTTTTCCGTAAGTCGTTATTTGGCGGGTACCGACAATACTGATACATTTGAGTTGATTAAGTTTAATATTGCCTTTGTAAAACAGCAAAATCGGGCCGTCCAGGCAATGTTTAAGGCGTTCCGGATAATGTGGGTCTGTAAAAAAGGCATATTCAATATTATTATCCCCCATAAATTGCATTTCCCGTTCGGCATCACGTAAATAGGCAGGATTATGCAATTCTTTAACTGTGTAGCTGCCAATACCTTCTATTCGTGTAAGCCGGCTCTTTTTTTCCTCAAAAACCGCTCTGGCACTACCGCCGCAAACCGCAATGAGTTTCTTTGCATTAATATCTCCGATATTAGGAACTTTTTGCAAACTCAATACGTAACGTAATTCGTCTTTGTTCATAGATCTGATATTACAGGCATTTCAGCCCTAAATTAAAACAAAATGTTAATAAAAAAAGTAGATTTGAAGTCAGATCCTTTATATTTTTTTGAATCTTTGTTTTGATGAGAGTAGAGCACTATATAAGTGAATTATTATATCGTTATGAATGCGTAACCATCCCGGGATTTGGATCGTTTTTAACGCAACATCAATCTGCCAGGATTCATCGGAATACACACGCTTTTTACCCTCCCTCCAAAACCTTGTCATTCAATGCTCGCCTTACTACAAACGACGGTCTTTTAGCAAAGCACATATCCGGTATTACTAAAAAAACGTATGAGACTGTTCTTGAGGATTTAGCTTCCCTAACCAGGCAATGGGAGCAATTGTTAGGAGTGCATGAAAAATTGCGCCTGGAAAATATAGGTGAACTCTGGTTGAATCAGGAAGGAAAGCTACAATTTGAACCGTCTTATCGGATTAATTATCTCACATCTTCCTTTGGTTTGTCTTCCTTTGTTTCTCAAGGTATTGTAAGAGAGGAAATTAAGAAAGGTGTTCTCAAGTTAGAAGAGAAAACACCGGTATTTTTTACTCCTGAAAAAAAGAAAGTCGCAAACGATATCCCTGTACAGCCATCTACCGAAAAACACCCATATCTTAAGTATGCTGCTATTTTTCTGTTAGCTCTTTCCACAAGCCTCACAGGGTATAAGTATTTAGAAAATCAAAGTTCAACAGCCACACAGGTTGCGGTTCGGGAAGCACAAAAGGAAGTGGAAGACACCATTCAACAAGCTACTTTTTTTGATACATCTCCTTTAGAGATTCCTTCGATAGATATCAACGTCGCTCTCGAAAAAAAATCCGAATTAAAGTACCATGTAATCGGGGGAGCTTTTCGGGTTGAGGCTAATGCCTTGAAAAAAATCCGGCTTCTTCGTGCTAAAGGATATAAGGCCAGTCATGTGGGTGTAAATCGCTACGGGTTGCATCAGGTAGCTTACAGTAGTTTTTCTGATGTTAATGAAGCCCTTTCTTTTTTGAGAAACGTTAAAACTTTTGAGAATAGCGAAGCCTGGCTTTGGGTTGATGAATAAAATCCTAATCCTTTCTCTCATTCGTCTTTTTAATTTTATCTTTGCCGAAATTTTCTGTTATGCATGCAAAAACACCTGCACAGTCGCGAACTATTATGACCGATTTGGTCCTTCCCAGTGAAACCAATCCGCTTAATAATTTATTTGGCGGTGAACTTTTAGCCCGTATGGATCGATGTGCCAGCATTGCTGCCCGCAGGCATTCCAGGCGCATTGTAGTTACCGCTTCGGTTAACCACGTTGCATTTAACAGGGCTATTCCCGTGGGTAGTGTGGTTACGGTTGAAGCATCTATTTCAAGAGCTTTTAAGAGCTCTATGGAAGTATACATAGATGTGTGGGTGGAAGATCGCGAAAGTGGAGATCGCACCAAAGCCAATGAGGCCATTTATACCTTTGTTGCTGTAAACGATACCGGAGTACCGGTACAGGTACCTGCATTAACCCCGGAAACTTCTCTGGAAAAAGAGCGTTTTGCCGCTGCTTTAAGAAGAAAGCAACTAAGTCTGGTGCTGGCTAAAAAAATGCGCCCTTCGGAGGCCACCGAATTAAAGGCATTATTCGAAGAATAACCGTTACATCCTGTAAATCCAGTTTCCCGGGTTGTCTACTTTACTATTTTCGTAAATACTGAATTTCAGAATGGTTTCGCCAGAGCCGGAAGCCGTAAATATTTTTCCTATTTTCTGTTTTGTTCTAACCTTATCTCCTTCTTTTACATAAACATGTGCCAGGTTATTATATACCGAAATATAGTTTCCATGCTGGATTAAAACCACTTTATTTCCGCCGCGTACAACCTGAACCGCCAGTACTTTACCATCAAACACCGACCGGGCATCGCTTCCGCGTTCCGTTGCAATACGCACCCCATTACTTTGCACCGAAACCGATTTTACAATGGGGTGGGGCTGTGTTCCAAAACCAAGGACTACCACACCCTTCTCAACCGGCCATGGCAATTTCCCCTTGTTGGATTTAAACCCTCGATCTACCAGTTTTGCTTCTGCTGTTAAAGTAAATTTTGAAGATCTGGAACTTCCTCCGGATGCCTTGTTAGATTTAGAAATTGCCGCACGAATTAAATCGTTTATTTGTCGTTCAACAGCGGCAGCTTCTCTTTGCTTTTTGCGAATCTGAGAAGCATACTGGTTTTCATTTTTGCGAATGGTTTTTAGCAGGTCTCGCTGGGTTTTTCTTTCCTGCTCCAGGTTTTTTTGTTCATTTCTGTTTTCTGATATCAGTTTTTCCTTTTCCTTCCTTTGATCAATCAACCCTGAGTTCAGTGTTTTAAGTTCCTCCGTTTTATGTTCAATTTCTTTCGCCTGCTCTTTTCTATATGCCGTGTATTGCTTTATATATTGCAACCTTTTATAGGCCTGAAAAAAATTATCGGAAGACAGAATAAACATTAATCTGCTTTGCTTCGACTTGTTTTTATACGATTTACGAACCATCTCGGCGTAATCTTCTTTCAGGGTAACCAGATCATCTCTCAGATCTTCTATCTTTCGTAAATTACTGTTGATTTGTCTGTTTAGTAAGTTTGCCTGTTGATTTGTTACCCGCACGAGTTGCTGACGAACACTTATTTTCCGCTCGAGATCTTCTACCTGCCCTAATACACTTCGCTTTTCTTTTCTTTCCTTAAAAAGCAGGTTGTTAATATTTTTTATTTCCTGCTGTAGTCTGGCACGCTTGGCTTCTAACTCTTTTTGCTCATTCGTCTGCGACCATCCTGCCGTACTTATAAAGAAGCCCAGCATAAACAGCACATATACTATTCTCTTATGGGAGGTATTGTTCATTTTACTCTAGAATAATTTCCTCATATCCTTCCGGTATCGCATACGGAAATGAAACTTTCTCGTCAAAAGTAATGTTTTTATATTCTATGGTGATTTTCGTATGCTTCATATCATCTATGGCATCCACTTGAATCGTATTAGGAAAAACCTTCTTTTCAATATCCTGATAATCCAAATAATCTATAATAAGCTCCCGATTGTCCTGTGGTTGGGAAATTTTTTGTTGGGCAATTTTAAAATGTCCCGGTTCAATGAAAAATATTTTTTGAAAGAGTGCTTCTTGTTCTTCCGGTTCTAAACGATACGTGTTATTTACTACAGAGGCATCATATTGCCCGGAAGTCAAATCAAAAATAGCCTGTCCTAAAAGAACATTCTGGACCTTTTGAAAATCCAGCGGAGTCCCTACTATATTACTTAAATAAGAAAAATCTCCGTCAAAATACGTATTGTCCAGTTTGTTGTAAAAGGTAACCCTGTCCGGAGTTATTAATGCTTTTACCAAAGAGAGCGTTGCACTTACCCAAATGGCTTTGTCTTTTTCCATTCTAAGACTGAGCGTAAAACTCTGATTGGTCTTACCATCGTCAAAATCCACTTTCATTCTACCTCGTATTGTTTTAAAATCCAAGGTGTTCTCATAATGGCTCTTAATAATGTTTTTTGAAGATAATCGGGGGGATGCCTCTCCGCTCGCGATTATTTTTTTGGCTCCACACGAGTTAAAAACCAATCCGCTAGTTACGAGGATTAAAAAAACGATTCTTTTTTTAAAAAGCATAAGTATATGTTACAATCCGTTCTTGGTCTTTTGCAAATATTGTTCCGCTTTTGCGGTATTACCTAATGACGAATATGCCAAAGCGAGTTCTTTATAAATGTTGTTTTGTATGGAAACATCATCGATAAGGAAATCCAAAGCCATTTCCAGTACCTCAACGGCCTCTTTATATCTGGTTAATCTGTTATAAGCTAATCCCTTGCTATAGTAAAAAAACGGTTGTGTAGGGTAATTTTCAAGGGCTTCTGTAGATACTTTTAACAGAGCCTGTCGGTCATTGGTTTTGGCAAGTTGAGTAAGGATATTCGCGTATTGCTGAATAGGGTTATCTGTATCTTTTTGAATAACCACTTCTTTTTTTACCTCATTCTTTTGGGCTTCATATAAAAGAGCGTTTATTCGAATACGCAAATTTCTACGTGTATTTGATATTCCGTTTTTAGCATCCAGTTCATCGAGTAATCGGATTGCCTGTTCATATGCTCCATTTTCGGTGTATAGTTTTACCAGGTTATCCTTTAACCCAAGGCTCTTAATACGAAGGTTGTTCTCAACCGTCAGGCTACTATAGGTATCGCCCCGCGCTTTATATACATCTAACAGGGCTTCTAAAAACCAGAGATTATCGGGTTCTGTTTTAAGGGCATTCTCCAGGTAGGCCTGGGCCACCGCGTACTGCCTGATCTGGAAGTAATTTTTTCCAAGTTCAAAATCTACCGCAATATTATTGGGTTGTAATTCTTTACAGAGCAGGAGCTTTTCTATGGCTTTATCATAATTTTCGATGCCCTTTTGCATAAGCGCTTCAAAAAAGTGTTCCTGAAACGCATCGGATACTTCCTCCGTACTCGTATCGGCTTTCCTTTCCTGAGCCTCACAGGGTAACAGGAAAGCAAGGCAGATGAACCAAATAAATATGTAAGCAAACTTCTTCATAGCAGGCCATTGTGGCCATATACTTTTTCTTTTAAATTTTTTATGTCGGCTGCTTCTCTTTTATATCCGGAAAGCAAAAGATCCTTTATAAGGAACATGCTTTTGTCTAAATTAGTATTTTTAACCATAGTATGTACTCGAATTAAGCTGTTTTTAACAGCTATATATATAGCAAGTACCATTATACTGTACATCTATTTAACCCCGGTACTTCCAAATCCACCCTCTCCCCGAGTAGTTTCCGAGAGCTTGGCAACCTCGTTCCATTGGGCACGTTCATGTTTGGCAATAACCAATTGTGCAATGCGCTCTCCATTTTCAACCACAAAAGCAGAGGCCGAAAGGTTTACCAGAATCACACCAATTTCTCCCCGATAATCGGCATCTATAGTTCCCGGAGCATTGAGCACCGTAATTCCTTTTTTTGCCGCCAGTCCGCTTCTAGGTCGAACCTGCGCCTCATAGCCAATGGGGAGTTCTATATAAAGTCCGGTTTTAATGATGGTTCTTCCCAGTGGCTCAATGGTAACAGCTTCTGAAATATTAGCTCTCAGATCCATTCCCGCAGAAGCAATCGTTTCATAGTCGGGAAGTGCATGCACCGATTTGTTTACAATATTAATAGTCATTCTTTAATTAATAGTTTTTTTAATTCTTTTCGTTCTAAAGTATAAACAAGGGTTAAAAACACCAAAAGTAAAATGCTTCCAATGACCAAGTTCCTTTCATATACATAAAATGAAACCGCTGAAAACAGGACTGAAATAGTCATATATAATCCAATTTTCCTGATGTTATAAGGAATGGGGTAATACTTTCGCCCCAGATAATAAGAAAGCAGCATCATACTTCCATAGGCGGCCAGGGTGGCAATAGCCGATCCCACATAACTCATGGTTGGGATTAAGATAAAGTTAAGAGCCAACGTAACCAGCGCTCCGAAAACGGAGATATAGGCCCCTATTTTGGTTTTATCGGTAATTTTATACCAGACCGAAAGGTTATGGTATATTCCCAGGCAAAAGTTGGCAAGCAATATAACCGGTACAATTATCATGGCTTTCCAATATGCTTCATCGCCTATAAAAATAACTTTCAACACATCGGCAAAAACCACGACTCCCAATAAGATAATACTTCCGAAAATAACAAAATATTCTAAAATTCTGGCATAATTTTTTTGAGGGTTTTTACTGTTGGAATGACTGAAAAAATAGGGTTCAATTCCAAGGCGGTATGCCGTGGCAAAAAGCACCATAAATACCCCGAGTTTATAACAGGCCGAATACATCCCTATATGCGTTTCCGAAATGTCTTTGGGTAAAAGATAATCCAATAAAATACGGTCGAATGCCTCATTGATTGAAAACGCAATTCCGGCAATGAGTACCGGAAAGGCATAACGGAACATTGTTTTCCACAGTTTTCCGTCGAACCGGTATTTCATGCTCAGATAAAACGGAAGTACCAGTAGTAATGTAAATCCACTGGCAATAAGATTTGCTATGAAAATATAGTTGATCTCAAAATTAGGTACATAAATATGCTCCCATAGACTTCCGGGTACGGCTAAACGCCTTAACCATAACAGGAAAAACAGGTTTAGTCCTAAGTTAATAGTTACATTGAGAATTTTTAAAACGGCATAGCGTACGGGCTTTTCTCTGGCCCGAAGCCAGGCAAATGGAATAATAACCAGAGCATCCAACAGCAATATCCATATGACAAGCCTGATATATTCAGATTTCAGATGAATAAGGGCGGCAATGTTTCCGGAAAAGACAAGTCCTATAATCAGGAAAATAAGAGATGATACTACTAATGAAATTGCCGACGTACTTACAACCTTTGCTTTATCTTTTTCTTTGTTGTAAAACCTAAAGAACGCCGTTTCCATGCCATAAGCAAGTACGACATTCAGAATTATAAAGAGCGCATATATTTTTGATACTTTTCCATAGTCTGATACCGAAGCAAGTACTGTTTCATCCGTATGTAAACGGACTAACAGAAAGCTGAGCATACGGGGAAGTACCGTCGCCAGACCATAAATAAAAGTTTGCTTAAAAAGTTTTTGAAGTGCGCTCAATCAACCAATGATTAGAATACGCTAAAAATATCGATTTGAAAGCTCCCAGCAAAGTTTAGTATTCTTTTTTTGGCTTTGCAGAGGGATAATACAATTCCGGGAGTTCTTTTATTCCTTCTATTTTATAATACTTTACCTTTCCGTTTTCCATGTATTTCACAACTGCCTCATTTTCCTTAAGTTCAAAAGGAATCCGCTCCAGCTTTATCGGGAGTGTATTTCCATATTCTTTTTTAGGATCACTATGCATCACCACATCCGGTTTTTTAATGCTCTGTTTTAAAAACTTGGCCGTACATTGCATACCGCCGGAGGTATCTTCAGTGTTTATTTTAGTCTTTCTTCCACGAAAGTACAGGCTGTCTAACTGAAAGCGTTCCTGATTGAATGCGCTTACATTAAAGCTTACTTTAGTCCCTGCACTCCCTTGTTCAACTCCTGAAACCCATTTTTGTGAGGTACAATTACCTATTACAAAAGGCGTGTTTTTTTGGAGCTTTTGAGAACTCGAGCAGTTAGAAAAAGCCATTAATATGATACTAGCCATAAGCATTTTATAAAATATTTTCACTGATTTCATCTTTTGCAAATTTTCCTGTTAAAAGATATAAAACCAAAAGTATGCCAAAAAGAAAACCCTGAAAAGCTTTTCAGGGTTTTCTTCCATATTGGAATTTTATAATTGCATTAGTTATTTAAAGCCTCGGCTCCACCAACAATTTCCAGAATTTCATTAGTAATAGCCGCCTGACGCGCTTTATTATACGTAAGTGTAAGGTCGTCTTTTAAGGCTCCGGCGTTATCGGTGGCCTTATGCATGGCGGTCATCCGAGCTCCGTGCTCTGCAGCAAATGAGTCTCTAACCGCTTTGTAAAGCTGCATTTTAAGCGATTTGGGTATGAGCGTCTTTACAATTTCCTCTTTGGAAGGCTCAAAAATATAATCCAAATTTGCGGTGTTTTCCTCACTCCCGGGAACGATGGGAAGGAATTGCTCGGTTTGAACTATCTGAGTCGCAGCATTTTTAAACTGGTTGTACACCAAAATAATTTTGTCATAGGCTCCGTCTTCAAATAACTTCATAAGCAATTGGGCGGTTTCCGAAACATTATCAAAAGTAAGATCGTCAAAAACCTCATTATTGTTTTTAACAATCGAGAATCGTTTTTTAAGAATATCGTTTCCTTTTTTACCTATGGTTACAAGGTCTACCTTTTTTGTACCATAAGTTTCTGCTTCTCTGACAGTTTCTTTAATTACACTTGAATTAAATGCACCACAGAGACCCCGGTTAGAAGTAATTGCTACTAACAATACTTTGTTTACTTCCCGTTGATTTGCAAAAACACTTCCGGAATCGCTTTCCAGCGTCGTACTAAGACTCTGTAAAAGCTCGGTAAGTTTATCAGAATACGGACGCATGGCAGTAATAGCATCCTGGGCCTTTTTAAGCTTCGCTGCAGAGACCATTTTCATGGCGCTTGTAATCTGCATTGTAGAAGCAACCGATGCAATTCTGTTACGTATTTCTTTTAAATTTGCCATCTTTTCTTTTTGTCAATTCAACACTATAACTATAAGTCCTGTTCACACCAGGATTTCCAATAGTGTATAATTATGCTTTATAGCCTGCAGCTAAATCCCCGGCAACTTTTGCAAGGGTATCGGTTACCTCGTCGGTAAGCTTTCCTGCTTTTAAAGTATCAAGAACTCCTCTGTGCTTAGCGTTCAAGAATTCGATATATTCTCTTTCAAATTCTTTAATTCGCTCTACGGGAACATCTCTTAAAAGATTTTTTGATCCTGCATAGATAATAGCAATCTGATCTTCCACCGAATAAGGGTCATTTTGAGCCTGTTTCAGAATCTCCACATTGCGCTTTCCTTTTTCAATAACATTCATAGTCGCAGCATCAAGGTCTGACCCAAACTTAGCGAAAGCCTCCAATTCCCGATATTGAGCCTGGTCTAATTTTAAAGTTCCCGCTACTTTTTTCATGGATTTAATCTGAGCTGATCCTCCTACACGTGATACCGAGATCCCCACATTAATTGCCGGACGAACCCCGGAATTAAATAAATCAGACTCCAAAAATATCTGACCATCCGTAATGGATATTACATTGGTAGGAATATAAGCCGATACATCACCTGCCTGTGTTTCAATAATAGGTAATGCCGTTAAAGAACCTCCTCCTTTCACCAAAGGTTTAAGGCTTTCCGGAAGGTCATTCATGTTTTTTGCTATATCATCATCGCCAATAACTTTTGCCGCGCGCTCCAACAATCTTGAATGCAGATAGAAAACGTCTCCCGGATAGGCTTCACGTCCAGGAGGACGACGTAATAACAACGACACTTCACGATATGCTACGGCTTGTTTGGAAAGGTCATCGTAGATAATTAATGCCGGACGACCGGAATCGCGAAAATACTCACCGATTGCAGCACCTGCAAAAGGAGCATACACCTGCATTGGAGCAGGATCGGAAGCATTAGCAGCAACAATAACCGTATACGCCATAGCTCCCTTATCTTCCAATGTCTTAGCAATTCCAGCAACTGTAGAAGCTTTCTGTCCAACGGCTACATAAATACAGAAAACGGGCTCTCCTGCATCGTAAAACTCTTTCTGATTAATAATCGTATCAATAGCAACCGTGGTCTTTCCTGTCTGGCGGTCACCAATAATTAATTCCCTTTGCCCTCTTCCAATTGGAATCATGGCATCAACCGACTTAATTCCGGTTTGTAGGGGTTCATTAACGGGTTGTCTGTAAATAACTCCAGGTGCTTTTCGCTCTAATGGCATTTCATAGAGTTTACCTCCGATAGGTCCTTTCCCGTCAATAGGGTTTCCTAAGGTATCTACCACGCGTCCTACCATTTCTTCTCCTACTTTAATGGAAGCAATTCGCTGTGTGCGTTTTACGGTAGCTCCTTCCTTAATTTCCTTTGAAGGTCCTAAAAGTACGATTCCCACATTGTCTTCTTCCAGGTTCAGTACAATTCCTTCCATACCGCCTTCAAACTCCACTAATTCCCCGTACTGAGCATTAGAAAGCCCATACGCCCGGGCAATCCCGTCACCCACCTGAAGAACCGTTCCTACTTCATCTAAAGAAGCTTTTGCTTCAAATCCTGATAGTTGTTTTTTTAAGATTGCTGATACTTCAGCAGCTTTAACTTCTGCCATTGTTTCTAGTTTATTTTGTTGCTAATGACCTTTTTAAATTATTTAATTTATTAGCGATACTCGCATTGTATTGCAAATCGCCAACTCGTAATATGAATCCACCGATAATACTTTCATCAATTTTATTATCGATTGTTACACTATTTCCGGTGAGTTCTTTCACCTTTACCAATATCTTTTTTTCCAGTTCCTTATTCAAAGGAACCGCTGTGGTTACCACAGCTATTTCTTTCCCTTTTAACTGATCGTAAAGGGCAATATATTTTTGCGCAACTTCTCCGAGTAGTGAAATCCGTTTGTTTTCAGATAACAAATTCAGTAATCCCCGGGTAATTTGATGATTCTCTGAAAAAATCTCTTTTAAAGCCTCGGTTTTATGATCCGACTTCAAAATAGGGCTGTGAAGTACTTGTTGCAGTTCTTCATGCGCTGTTAGCGTATTTAAAATACGCTTCATATCGGCATCCACAGCCTCAGCGACATTTTGATCCTGTGCCAGGCTTAAGGTTGCTTTTGCGTATCGTATTGCTGCTCTGGAAGCTCTCATTTCAACAGTTAATTTAGCGTAACGTCTTCCAGCATGCTATCCACCAATTCCAGGTGTTTTTCTTTACCGGAAAGCTCTTTTCTTACTACTTTTTCTGCGATATCTACCGATAGCGCTGCCACTTCACTTTTTAATTCAGCCAAAGCTGCCTTTTTCTCACTTTCAATGCTTGCCTGAGCTTGTCGAATTATTTTATTCGCTTCCTCCTGAGCCTGATCCTTGGCTTCGGCAATCATTTTATCCTTCATTTCTCTGGCCTCTTTTAAAAGTGTTTCTCTTTCGGAGCGGGCCTCTTTCAAAATACGTTCATTGTCTGCAGTGATATTCTCCATTTCAAGACGTGCATTCTCCGCTTCGGCTAATGCGTTTTTAATACCGTCTTCTCGTTCGTTTACCGCGTTCAAAATAGGTTTCCAAGCGTATTTTCTTAACAATAACAAAAGAAGCACAAACAACAACGTTTGCCAGATAAATAAGCCTAAAGAAAATTCGTTTAATAATTTTTCCATGTCACTCTATAGTTTAACCAATGTCTAATTTTGATATTTTAACAAACAGCCTTAACCAACCGTTAAGACTGTTTGTTTTGCATTTACTGATTATGCAGCAAAAATTGCGGCAAAACCAATACCTTCAATAAGCGCCGCTGCAATAAGCATTGCTGTTTGAATTTTTCCATAAGCCTCAGGCTGACGGGCAATAGCTTCCATAGCTTTACCACCAATCTGACCGATACCGATACCTACACCGATTACCGCTAAACCTGCACCTACTATTGTTGGAATTGTCATAATATAATGTATTTAAAATTAAACATTCAATCTTTTAATGAGCTATTTCATGCTCGTGTTCATGATCATGCTCTTCAGCAGCAAAACCAAAGTAAAGTGCTGACAGCATTGTAAAAATATATGCCTGTAATAAGGCAACTAAAATCTCAATCAACGAAATAGCAAATGCTAGTCCGAAAGAAAGAGGACTTCCAATCCAGTTCTTAAAAAGGAACATCAACCCGATAAGACTCATTAATACGATATGTCCTGCCTGCATATTGGCATACAAACGTATTAATAGCGAAAACGGTTTAATAAAAATCCCCAATACCTCAATAGGTATCAATATTATATAAAGCGGAATTTTAGCTATCCAGGGCATGGAATTACCCAAAGGATCAAAAATATGTTTCCAATAGTCCTTTTTTCCGGTAAAATTCGTAATGAGGAAAGTTAACAATGCCAGTGCAACTGTTACAGCAATATTTCCTGTTACATTAACGCCCAGTGGCGTTAAGCCAAAAATATTAAGAAACCATATAAAAAAGAAAATGGTTAACAGATAAGGCATATACCTTTTATAGTGTTTTTCGCCAATATTAGCAATGGCAATATCATCTCTAATGTACAGTATAATTGGCTCAAAGAAACGCCCTACGCCTTTGGCAATACCCCCGTTAGCAGCATAACTTTTTGCCAGGCCTCTAAATAACAGGAACATTAAAGCTCCTGTTAAAATAATCATTAAAACACTTTTCGTGATTGACAGATCCAGGGGTTTAACATTTGTAGGGTGATGGTGGTCATCGTAATGAATAGTTCCCTGGGCATCGGTCTTATATATTTTACTGTGGTAAAGCTTATAGTAATTTCCATCAACCTCAGCCAACGTTTCCCCATGATGGAATTTTGAAGAAGAAAAAACTTTTAATCCATTATCCCAAAGAATAACCGGCAGTGGAAACCCCCAATGAACTTTTTCACCAGCATCATTAGTATGAGACGCCACCGTAAAGTCATGCGAATCCTGTAGGTGGTGTTGAATATATTCTTTAATCTCAGTTTTGAGATCTTTTTTCGTTTCTGTTTCACCGTGCGTACTTTCCTGAGCATTAACAGAAAATCCAAATGACAATACGGTAATAAGGAGTGTTCCAAAAAAAATTCTTCGCATATCACACAATTAAATAGTGGTGGCCTAAAAATCGGTGCAAATGTACGCTTTTATCTGAAAATCAAAAAAGAAATTTAAGGGTTTATTACTGCCTATTTTTCAGGGGTAAAGAACTTTATTTCAACTCGCTTTTTTAAGCATTTTAATGAGTGCCAAAGTTTCCACCATCAGGCAAACAATATAGGGTATAAAAAAAGAGGCAAATTCAAAATTATCAAGAGCTCCATCGTCTTTAAATGACGGATAAAATACAAGAAAAAAGACGAGGAATTTTAACATGCTACCTCCCATAAATATAAACCCTAATTGTTCTTTGAAGGTTTTGTTTAGCTTATAGAGCCCTATAAAAATTAATGCCGCCAATAGCGCATTGACTGTATAAGCCTCTATTATTTTATGATCAAACAGAGGTTTTTCCAACATATAGAGTATTGCTATATGGATAGCAAAAACAAATCCTAAAAGAATTATTAACTGTAAGAGAAAGCGAATAATTGTTTTATCCATTAAGTGTCTTCGTTAATTCTCTTTAATTGTCTTAACACCATGAAGATTGAAAGAAATACTCCTAAAATAGTACAAACAGCCAGATATAATTTTCCTCCGTCAGAGTATTGGGTATCCAACCATTTCCCTGCCTGTACAGCTAAATAGATAGTAATTCCCATTTGAAATGCCACTCCCGTAAGGACAACGGCTTTTTTAAGCTGATTTTTCGGTGGTTTTTGGTTGTCCATTTTGTAGCGGTTTTACTCCACTTCCTTTCATATTACAGGTTGCGTTGAAAGTGGCTCCCGGTTCTACCGCCAGTTTACTAACGGTTACATCGCCTTCTATTACCGCCGAAGCTTTAAGCATTAATAAGTTGGCTACCAATAGTTCTCCGGAAAATTTTCCTTCTACATCTGCGTTAACGCATTCCACCTTTCCGTGTATTTTACCGTCTTTTCCAATAACCACCTTTCCGGATGTTTTAATATTACCCTCCAACTGTCCGTCAATTCTAAAATCGGCTTCGGAAGTAATATCTCCTTTTATTCGGGTATTATTTTCTATTCTGTTAGGTTGGCTTCCGGGAGAATCAATCGATGTTCTTCCTTTTTTGTTGTCTGAAAACATAGCTTATTTGTTTATAGTTTGGGGGGGAGATTGATCCCGTAAATACACCTCCAGATTTTTGTGAATCTGTATAATTTTATAGTTGTTTGACAAAACTACAAAATTCTCATTGTCAACTTTATAATTCTTGTTAATATTTAATAGCTCCGCATAACCCAATGCATATTCCTTTTGTTTAAAACCATGAACCACAAGAAATATTTTATCCTCATCATACACATCTTGTGAAATAGAAAGGTCATGATACTTTAAGTCTTTCAACGATGTTGTTATGGTTTCATACAGATTTTCAATTCCTTCTTTGTTTTTTCTGGAAAACGGATAAATCAATTTATAATTTCCGGTTTCTGTGGAAGGAGCAAAGGATGTGTCGGCCATTTTAGGCAATTGTTCGTCCAACATACGTTGCGCTTCTTTCCCTTCGGGATTATTCGGATAATTGAGCGCAATATAATTTAACGCTTGTTTAAAATCTTCAAATCCCTTGAGTCTTCCTGTTGCAATTGCCTTTAACATTTCGAATTTTGGCGCAATTTCCTGGCCATTAAATACATTTATATACTTATTGGCACCTGAAATAACCTCTTCGTATTCCTGATTTTCGTATTGTTTATACAATGCCGTATATATATCTTCGGGTCCGCCATTTTCCTGATCGGATATTTGTCCCGGATTATTGATGATTTCCGCATATCGCGAATCCGGATAATTTAAAGTAATATCGTTTTTTACAGCATCTGCCAGGCTACTACCCAAGAGCTCATATATTTTATACAAATTGTATTTCGCAGGCAAAATTAATTTCTCGGCAGGGTCTGATTTTAACAGTGTACTTAGTCGTGCAGCAGCTAATTTATACTCTTTAAATTTCTCTTTATAGATTAATCCTAATTGATAATTCGCAAAATTTCGTTCAGTTTTAAGACTGTCTATTACCTCTTTCGCTTTGGGAATCTGATTAATATAGTACGCTGTAGAATACAGTTCGTCTTTTGTGACTCCCGGTTCCTGTGCTGAATTATTTGCTTCCGCAATTTCTTCCTGACTTATCGTAGTCTTATCTGAAAGCCTCCAATTATCCTCCAATACTCTGGAGCCCCATCTTTTAAGAAATTCGTTCTTTCCATAACCCACCGTAACCGGGTTATAAAAATAGAACTGTTCTCCCTTGGTCAATCCCGCTTTCTTCCCGGGAGTGTTTCCCACGGCAGCCAAACCGGATTGTAGTTTTTCCAATTCCTTCTTTTCCGCTTCCTCGGCTTCTTTCGCTTTCAAGTTGGCTATGTAAGTTTCAAAATACGCAATCCTATCTGCTTCTGAAGCATTAACCAGATAAAGAATACTATCGTTTTTTTGTACAACTCCTTCATAGAGGATAACGTCTTCCAGATTATCTCTTTTACGCTGAATGATTCTGTATTTTTTTGTATGCTCACCTAAGTTGGTTAAGGTACTGTCAAAATAGGCTCCAGCTTCTTTATACTGATTATTGTAAAAGTTAATCTCTCCCAGAGCTTCATAATTTATGGCATTCAGACGCCTGTCTTTTTCCGTAGCTCTTATGGATTTGTTAAAATATGTAACGGCTGCGGGAATAGAATCGTTTTTTAAATGAAATTGAGCCAGTTGATGATAAATTTTATCCAGAAACGGGCGATTTTCACGATTTTCTTCGAGCTCTAAAAGCTTTTCCAGTAAGGCCGGTTTAGTATCTAAATCCGAATCGGTATTTCTAATCTTTTGCAAATGCGCATTAATCATATATACTCGGGGCGATCTTCTGTTTAGTTCTATAACCTTGTTAAAAGCCATGTTGGCAGTGTCTTTATGGCCCAATTGGTTATATAACTGCCCTACAATGTAGTAATACCGCCCTCTTTCCTGATTGTTTTTGGTTAGTTTTGCCGCGATTCTCAATTTTCTGGCAGCACTATCCAGGTGTTTTAAATTCATATATGCCTGTGCAAGCATCGCGGAGGCATCTGCGTAATCCTGATCTTTTAATGTTTCTTTTTTAAGGAGTTCTTTTAGGTTTTCAATTGCCAGTTCTTCATTTTCCAGGCGTATATTTACTTTTTCTCTCCATATTTTTGCCGCTGCAATTTTATCGCTGTTCGGATACTTATATAAAATATAATTGAACGCCTCCAGTGCGGGGATAAAGCGCTGGTCAAAATACCTCGCCTTTCCCAAAAGCAGAAAAGCTTCATCCATTTGCGGGTTTCGTTCACGCTGATTAATTTCCATTCCATGCTTCTGAATCGCTTTCGTAGCTTTTTCTTCCGCTCTTTCAAAATTTGGGTTCTGTGGTTCTCCGGAAAGTGTTATTTCTTCCTGTACTTTAAGCCGCTCTACCGGAAGTAATTCCCAGTAATTATCGGTATATGTGGCATTTAATTGATTTACCCCTTCGGAAAGTGCATTATATCCATTATACAAGACATTGTACTTAGAATTAAGTGCATGCCAATTCCTGTTGATAACCGTATCTTTTTTGGTAGAACACGCTCCAAAAAACAAGATGGAAATCACCGCAAGACATAACGATGTAGATGTTAGTTTCAAACTTGAAAGAATCCTTTTGTTTTTAAACTGAAAAAGTAACTATTTAGTATGCTGCGACGTAAAAATACAGTTCTTTTTCAATAAAAATGAAAAAAGCACTTCCTAATGGGTTAATTTCCTCATATTTCATGTGATTAACTGGCAAAAAAAGCTTCCAACTCTTTCAGGGTTTCCCGGGATGTTTGAATGTCTTTCACCACTTCTCCCTTATGCAGTACAACAATTCGCTCGCATACTTCTGTTACATGCATCAAATCATGACTTGATATTAAAACTGTAATGTCTTTGTTTTCCGAGAGTTCCTTAATAATTCTTTTTAACCTGATTTGCGTAGTAGGGTCCAGGTTAGCAAATGGTTCGTCCAAGACAATAACTTCCGGGTTTCCTATAAATGCCGCAACAATACCCACTTTTTTCTGATTTCCCTTTGATAAATCTCTTAAGTATTTCTTTTTACCCAGGATTTCATCATTAAAAAAATCATCAAACCGGTTTAACAAACTATCTACATCGGCTTTGTTTCGGTTTCTCAACTCTCCAATAAAATAAAAATACTCTTCCGGGGTTAAATATCCTATCAGAAAACTTTCATCGATAAAAGAAGAGGTTAACGGTTTCCATGCTTCACTGGTATTAACTTGTTCTTCACCATTTAGGATATATCCTGAGGTTGGTTGAATAAGGTCTAGAAGAAGGCTAAAAAATGTGGTTTTCCCGGCGCCGTTGTTACCAACCAGGCCAAAACTTTGTCCTCTGGGAATTTCCAGCTGATCTATGGTTAATACCGCTGTGTTCTTATATTTTTTAGATAGATTATGTACTGTTATCATCTTTTAAATTTTAAAGTAATTCTGGTTAATCTCCCTGTTGTTTAAATCCGTGGATCATGGCGTACTTATGCTTTCTATACGATTTAGTGATAATCTTCATAAAATAATTTCTCAAAAGCAACCCGATAAGCCCGAGAATTGCCAATACCAATGTAGCCACTTCAAACGAGGATATTTTATAACATAAGTACCATATGCCCAGGGGAAGTAACATAAGCGGTAAAGAAATAATCCATTGTGTGGCACCTGTTCCCTGATAATTCATAAAGGGGCTCTTGGTCAGATCAATCCGTTTTCTGTTAAAGGAGCCGGCATACATAATGACCGGGATATTAACGCCCAGGTTGTAAAGAGCACAGGCCAAATTAAGCAACAGAATATTCCATCCGAAATAAACATAAGGCGAACTCAAAAGAAAAAGTACGATAACGCTGAATGTCATCAACCCGACTTTTGAAGTAAGGTATTTACGCAACGGAATGTTCTGTGACATCATCATGGAGTAGTAACTGCTGTCCCATGCAGGTATAAACTGACCAAAATTAATCATAAAGATCCCGGTTATAAAGATCCCCACAAAAACAAACATAGCCGGCATATTTTCCGAATAAGCATCATTCGGATAAAAAATGAGTCCGTATCCTAATATGAGCAGTGCAAGCCAGACCGTTGTTCTGGGGCGTTTATTTCTCCAAATAAGTTTTAAATCCAGTTGCAGAAAAGGAGCGATATCACCAAACTTTCTGGTCCATTCCAAATCGGTGGTTTCAACGTCTTTTGACTTTGCACGTAAGGAAGCATCCAAATAAAATTTTCGACTTAAAAAATTATGATTCCACCTGTAAAGTCCTATGGCTAAAAGTAGTGGTATTAGAGTTAGAACAGGATTCGCAACCAAAAAATTCATAGCCCTTCTTATCCATGTACTGATCTCAAAAATCCTGAAATAGTCCAATATTGCCAATAGCACCGCAACACCAATAAAGGGTAAAAAAGCGGTGATGTTTTCGGTAAATTTCTTCTTAATTATAAAGTTGGTATAGTTAATACAGCATACGAGGCAAATCATGGAAAAAATCCAACCAAACATGGCTAAAGCGCTATAATCACCGCGGATTACACAAAATATACCAAAAGGTATTATTACAAATAACGGCAGCAAATTATAAAAGGAGGCTAACGATTTTAGCAACACATAATGCACCACTTTTGTTTTTTTAATGGGTAAGGTCAGTAAGGGTTTTATATCAATTACCGGCAGGGTTTGCATAAAAAATCTGAAAATCAGTTCAACTGCAAGCCAAAGAATCACAAACCCGTTTACCAGAGAAAGCGGATCTTCCTTAGGATATATTTTCTTTAAAAGAGGATACAGTCCTAATCCCGCCATTAAGAACATGGCAGAAAAATAGATTGCTAAAAACCCCATTAAGATTTTCAGTCCAATACTTTTATCAACATTTGCAGAACGAAAAAAAGATTTCCACTGAAGGGAAATAAAATGTCGGAACATGGTTAAATGAGTTAGTATGAAGAATTAGTATGATAGCTGCATTATTTGTTACATAAAAGTATGAGGTTTCTTATTTTTGGGCAAAATTTTATCCATGGCAACATTTTATTCCTTAAAAATAACCCGAATCGTTCCATCAACTCCCAATTCAGTAGTTATTAGCCTGGGCATCCCGGAAGACTTAAAACCGATCTTTGCATTTCAACCCGGACAATATATTACCATTAAAATAATGTTGAGAGGGGAAGAAATACGCAGATCATACTCTATTTGCAGTGGTACCGGAGATCCTGAGATCTCGGTAGGTATCAAGAAAATTGAAGGAGGTACTTTTTCCGTGTATGCTAACAACGCATTACAGGTAGGTGATGTACTGGAAGTACACCCACCGGAAGGGCGTTTTATTTTTACGGCAAACCCTACCCTTTCCAGAAATATTATTGCTTTTGCCGCCGGTAGCGGCATCACACCTATCATGAGTATTGCCAGGGAGCTGTTAACCAATGAGCCTTCCAGTAATTTTATATTGGTTTACGGCAATCGATCTGTAAAAGAAACCATGTTTTACAACGAAATCTTATCATTGATAAAAGCATATAAAAGTAGGTTAAAGGTGCATTTCATATATAGCCGGCAGCAAGAAGATGACGCTATGTTTGGTAGAATTGAAGCTGCTACCGTTAACTACATAATTAAAAATAGCTATCCGTCTGTACATTTGGACGCCGCCTATCTTTGCGGACCCGAAGAGATGATTCAGGTAGTTACTCAAACGCTCAGTTCCCAGGGCTTTTCGGATAGTTCGATTTACTCCGAGTTGTTTACACCATCGGAAGATTCTCAAACCGGGCTTTCCGAAATTCCGGAAGGTAAAGCTATGGTAAAGGGTGTGGTAGATGACGATGCGTTTGAATTTGTGATGACCAAAGATACCCGGGTGTTAGATGCGGCCCTGGAAAATGGGGTCGATGCACCTTATTCCTGCCAGGGTGGTATTTGCAGCAGTTGTATTGCCCGGGTCAAAGAAGGACAAGTGGAGATGGTGAAAAATCAGATACTTACCGATAGTGAAATTAAGGAAGGTTTGATACTTACCTGTCAGTCTCATCCGGTGAGTGATGTGCTGATTATTGATTATGATGATGTGTAGTTCATCGATAAAGCCTTGTAGAACAACGAATATCAACGATTTATTTTTGGCCAATAGCCCAGTTTTTTCATACTAAGCGGTATTTTGACTTCAAAATCAACCGCATATGGCCAAATCGATAAAACGCCAACTTACCCGACAACTGATATTGGATAAAGGGCTGGAACTGTTCCTTAGGAACGGGTTTGACGCTACCAGTTTGGACGATATTCTTCAAACGGTAGAACTTACCAAAGGTGCATTTTACTATCACTTTGATAGTAAGGCTTCTTTTATGATGTCAATCATCAAGGAAATTGTATCAAAAAAGGTATACAGTGAACTCATTGTACCTCTCGATGAAATGTCTGAAACTACCGATCTCGTTTTTTCAAGTATTGAGAAAACCCTACTAAAACTCACGCCTCGCGAGAAAACTCATGGTTTTATGCTTGGTAATTTTATCAATGAATTCGGGGCAAAAGACGATATCATTGCATCCGAACTCAAAAGCATATTAGATGACTGGAAGCTCGGGTTGGTTAAATGTTTACAAAGAGGAAAAACCAGTGGTCATATTTCCCGCCATACAGACAGTGAAGCTGTTGCATCCTTTATAATCTCATCTTATATTGGTATCAGAACGCTAAAAAAATGCGATCCGGATGAAACTTTGCGGTATAAGTATCTAAGTCAGCTTAGAAATTACCTGAATTCTTTGAGGCCGTAACGTTAAAAAACATACTCGTCGGTATGTTGTTGCGTTTAATCGGTTCGACGATATTTTACCTCCGTTTATTTCCAGTAGTCTGCCACCCATGGAGCAGGCCGTACATATCGATACCACTTTCCTCTGCCTCCTACAATTGCTTTATGGGGATTTATTTCTCCGTGGAAAATTATAATCTTGGAGCCTTTGGGAATTATTGGTTTCTTCCAGAATGCAAACGGGATTTTGGAAACGCAATCATACTTATAACTGGGGCACCATGCTTTTGGCCAATAGCGAAGTTTTCCCTTATCGTAGATAGCCTGCGTGAGATATTCCTGTTCGTTTCTGTGTGTTTTTCTAACCACATCAAAATTTTCTATAAAATCGTCAAACACATAAGGATGCTTTCCAATTTCGAATCGATATACCGAAGAATTCCCCGTAATTCTCCACGATTTACCATAATCTTTTATTATTAAGAACTCTCCTTCCTCTTCAAAAAAGCAATCTATATTATCTACAATAACGATATCTAAATCCAGAAACAGGGCAGTACCCTCCAATCCGTAAAGGTCTCCTTTTAAAGTAGAAAGTTTTTTCCACATTCTTTCGGGTATGTTGGTGGGTAAGTCCATTTCCGGAATGGGAAAACACCGTACTTCATCCCGAATTCCTTCTGCATTATCTGTAAAACAAACCATTTGAAAATCGTAAGAGAGGTTCCTCTTAACCATATTGTACAATCTGTTTACATATTCAGGGCCGTATAACGTGCCCCACTTCATGCAAAAAATGTGTTTTTTACTCATATTTATTTTGATGATTTGTAAAGAATTGGGTTAAGCGTTTCGTCGTTATACATCTTCATTTGTTTGTAAACCTTCATATACTTTCTCCCCGCGGCTATATCATCCAGTAACTGATCAACGGCCAATGAAAGGTCTTTTCTTTGCTCAAGTAGCACATTCAGTTTTTGAATGCATGCCTCCCGGTGTTCCGGAGTTGCATCGGTGCGCTCTGCTTCTTCCTTCATATGATAAATTTTCAAAGCAAGTATTGAAAGCCTGTCAATAGCCCAGGCAGGGCTTTCCGAATTAATCGTAGCCTCCGGTAATACAGGAACCTTTTTATACTTATTCAGAAAATAACTGTCTATATATTCTACCGTATCGGTACGGTCCTGATTGGATGCATCTATTTTTCTTTTCAGTGATAATGCTTCAACAGGATCTATATCGGGATCTCTAATAATGTCTTCATAATGCCATTGAACCGTATCTATCCAGTTTTTTCTGTACAGTAAATGTTCTATTTCGTCCTTGTTATAAGGATTATGAAAGGGTTGACTTACATCATCCAGTTCATGATATTTTATTATACTTTCCTCGAAAATCTTAAATGCGAAATCGCTAAACATTGCACCTGTGTTTGTAATTTTTGCAAATATAGCTTTAATTCCATGATTATTGAGCTAAAACCCATACAACAGCAAACGACAGGGCCACCAGGCTCCATAAAATGGCTTCCTTTAACCATTTTTTACGGATTTCCTGTAAGTAATTGGAAATAAACACCGCCATGGGAAAAAAGGAAAAAAGAAATTCCGATCCATTATTACTTTCCGAAATTATTGCTATAATGATGGAAATGAGCAATGCCTGCAACACCATAATCATAGAAGCCTGTTTTGTAACCGACTTAGACTTACCTTTTAACCAATAAAAAACAATAGAAACAAGCGAAATCAGGATGACAACTCCAAAAGGGAGGAGAAATGATGGTTCTAAAAACTTTTCTCTCCCCAGTGTTATTTCAAAATTGAAATAATGTATGAGCCATTCTTCATTTCGGAAAGCGAACGCAAAACACAAAAAAAGTATTCCGGTAATAAAAATACCCACAAAGGGAATAATCCAATTTTTAAAGTCTTTGGCTACAAACTTGGCAATCACCAAATAAAGGAATACAAAATACAGCACGGTCCATTCATAACAAATTACTGCAACTGAAATCCACAGGGCTGCATCTAAAATTTTTAATTTCACCTGTTTCAGCGATTTTAAGCTAAGTAGCCTCCTAAAAGCCAGTAAAATAAAAAAGTTTGCTACGACTATTTTAAAATCGGAAAACACCTGTGAGAAAAGAGCAATACACAACCCAAATACAAGGATTACGTAATTATTTTGCTTTGTTAAATTGTTTCGTTTTGCAACAAAATCAACCACTAGTAAGGAAAAGATCAAAATAAGAAAAGTAAAAATTCCGGGACCCCACAACTTGCTGAAAACCAGTGAATCATCCTCAAAAAGAAATCCCCCTATAAAAAACACAGCTAAAAAAACACCCACCAAAATGAAGTTTATTGGTTTTGTTTTGCCAAAAATGCTTGAAATCATAGTGTGTTTTTATATTTTTGTAGGATAAATATAAGACAACTTTTAACTCATGAGATCATTTTTTGAAGGAATTGAAGATTTGTTTGTTAATGTCCTTTTCTGGCCTTACGATGCACTGCGTTTTACCGATAACTGGTGGGGGTCAAATGTTATAAACTGGATTCTTGCCATTATAGGTTTTGTAGCTATGATTTACTGGCTCCTGCAGTTAAAAACTTTTAACGACAATAACGAAGAAGATAAAACCGTTACGGCCCATTCTTTCTTATAAATCGAAGCCTATATCGCTCCTGTAGTACATCGCTTCAAATTTTAGACGAGACAGGTTTTTATACGATTTTTTCAGGGCCTCGCCGAAATTATCTCCAAACGCTGTTACGGCAAGCACCCGGCCTCCATTGGTAACAACATGGTCTTCTTTTGCAATGGTACCCGCATGAAAGGCTATTGCATCTGTTATATCCTCTAGTCCTTCTATTCTCTTCCCTTTTTCATAGGTTTCCGGATAGCCTCCTGATACAGCCATTACCGTAGTAGCCGATCTTTCATCGATTTCCAGATTACAGTGCTCCAGATTACCTTCCGAAACTGCGTTAAAAAGAGTTACAAGATCACTTTTTATTCTGGGAATGACCACTTCGGTTTCGGGGTCGCCCATTCGCACATTGTATTCAATTACATAAGGATCATCATGTACTTTTATTAATCCTATAAAAAGGAATCCCTGATATGGAATCCCATCCTTTATCAAGCCGTTAACGGTTGGTTTAACAATTCGGTCCTCTATCTTTTTCATAAAAGCCTCATCTGCAAAAGGAACTGGTGAAATGGCTCCCATTCCTCCGGTGTTCAACCCTGTATCTCCCTCTCCTATCCGCTTGTAATCTTTAGCCGTGGGTAAAATTTTGTAATGGCTCCCATCACATAAAACAAAACAGCTCAATTCTATGCCGGAAAGAAATTCTTCAATGACCACTTTAGAGCTTGCATTTCCAAATTTCTTATCGAGCAGCATCTGCTTTAATTCGCTTCTTGCCTCGTCGATATCATGTAGGATTAAAACGCCTTTTCCAGCAGCCAAACCATCCGCTTTTAACACGTATGGCGGTTTTAGGGTTTGTAGAAAATCACATCCCTCTTCTACGGTTTCTGAAGTGAAACTTTTATATGCTGCCGTAGGAATTCCGTGTTTTATCAGAAATTTTTTAGCGAATTCTTTACTGCCTTCCAATTGTGCTCCCTTTTTACCCGGCCCAATCACCTTAATATGCTTCAGGGTGTCGTTTTCAAGGAAAAAATCATGGATTCCTTCAACCAGAGGATTCTCGGGCCCCACAACCACCATATCAATTTTTTCCGAAATAGCCAGTAATTTAATGGCTTCAAAGTCTGTGACAGGCACTTGTATATTAGCGCCAATTTTTGCAGTTCCCGCATTACCGGGAGCTATAAAGAGCTTATCGCAATAATCACTTTGACGTATTTTCCAGGCCAATGCATGTTCTCTGCCTCCGGAACCAAGAATAAGAATGTTCATAAAAAAGTTTTTGCAAAAGTAATTTATTAGATGAAATCAACGGGCCTTAATACGCCTTTTCTTCTCCTCTAAATGCATTTAAAACGGTTTGTAGAATAATTTTAATATCCAGGAATAGCGACCAGTTTTCAATATAAAAAATATCCAGCTTAACCCTGTTTATTATATCGCTGTCATCTTCTATTTCTCCCCGATACCCGCGAACCTGTGCCAGCCCGGTTATTCCGGGTTTTACAAAATGTCTTACCATAAACTTATTTACTTTCCTTGAATAGGTTTCCGTATGACTTATCATATGTGGTCTGGGCCCTACTACAGACATCTCTCCCAGAAAAACATTAAAAAACTGCGGAAGTTCATCGATACTGGTTTTACGAATAAATTTGCCTACCGCGGTAATTCTGTGGTCCTGCTTCGTTGCCTGTTGCTTATCAGCATCTTTATTAGGTGCCATGGAACGAAATTTATAACAGGCAAATTCATTAAATCCCAATCCGCTTCTCATTTGTTTAAAGAAAATAGGCCCTTTAGATTCCAACGTTATTAAAAGACCAATTAAAGGCGTTAACCAGGACAACACAAAAACAATCATAAAGGAAGAAAATACAATATCAAATAAACGCTTGATAAATGCATTCACAGAATCTTCAAGGGGTATATCTCTTAAGGAAAGTATAGGCAGGTAATCGTAATATTCGAATTTTAACCTTTTTGTATAAATGTTTTTATTGTCCGGTAAAAATTTAATCGTTCTCAAATTATTATCGGCAAAATCAATAATATCTAACATTTCCCGGTTGGAAAGCTCAGATACCGAACAGTATATTTCGTCAATATCATTATTTGCCACATAATCAAAGCATTCATCAAGTGTTGTTTCTTTCTCCTTTAAGGAAAATTGTTTTTTAAATTCATATCCGAAATCCGTTCTGCCATTAAAAATTTCTATAAGCTGATCTGCTTTTTTGTTTTTACCGATAACAATTACTTTTCTGATATTACCCTTATAGCGGCTTCTGTATTTTATAAGAAAATAATAAACGGCAAACTTGATTACGGCAACTGCCAAAAAACAGAAAACAAAGTAATTACCCAATTGTATCCTGCTGATATTAGGCTGTTTAAAAAACCCAATAAACGCATATAGCATTAAAAAGTAAAAAACAAACTGCGTAAACAATAACAGTAAGATCTGTACAATTTTGGTATATCTGAAAACTTTGTAGAAATTACTTTGCAAAGCTATTACTATCCAGGCCAGGGAAATATAGCAATGAAACAAAATGGGATAATTAAAATTAATAGGAAGAAGGTAGGCCGCCAGATTAATTACCAACAAATCTATGGCATACGATGCCGGAGTGATTAAGCCTGAATATCTGCTTCTTTTGTAAAGCATACATTACCTACTTATTGTTGTGTTTAGTGAAGTCTCTGTGTTCTTTTTTTTCCAATTCCTCCTTAGACAACGATTTGAAATATTCATAGGTTGCCCTCATACCATCTTTTCTACTTACTTGCGGTTCCCATCCCAGTATTTTTTTTGCCCTGGAAATATCCGGTTGTCTTTGCATCGGATCGTCCTGAGGCAGAGGTTTATAAACTATTTTTTGGCGGGTTCCCGTTAGTTTTATAATCTCCTGAGCAAAATCTTTAATTGTAATTTCATTGGGATTGCCAATGTTTACCGGATCGGTATAGTCACTCATTAAAAGCCTGAATATCCCTTCTACTTCATCATCCACATAACAAAATGAACGCGTTTGAGATCCATCGCCAAAAACAGTCAAATCTTCCCCGCGTAAGGCCTGTCCGATAAATGCCGGGATTACCCGGCCGTCGTTTAAGCGCATTCGAGGGCCATAGGTATTAAAAATCCTGACAATGCGAGTATCGAGCCCATGAAATCTATGATAGGCCATGGTCATTGACTCCTGAAAGCGCTTTGCTTCATCATAAACTCCCCTGGGGCCAATAGTATTAACATTTCCCAGGTAATCTTCCGTTTGCGGATGAACCAGAGGGTCTCCGTAGACTTCAGATGTTGATGCCACTAAAATCCGCGCTTTTTTTTCTTTAGCAAGCCCTAAGAGGTTATGTGTCCCTAATGCCCCTACTTTAAGTGTCTGAATAGGAATTTTAAGGTAGTCAATGGGACTTGCGGGAGATGCAAAATGGAGTATATAGTCTAATTTCCCTGGAATATGGACAAATTTGGTTACATCGTGATGGTAAAATTCAAAATGCTCAAGTTTAAACAGGTGTTCTATATTCTTTAAATCTCCGGTAATGAGATTATCCATCCCAATAACATGAAATCCTTCATTAATAAATCTGTCGCATAAATGCGATCCTAAAAAACCCGCTGCACCCGTAATAAGGACTTTTTCCATAATTATTTTTTAACGGTTTCCCTACCGATGGAGTAATACTCAAATTCCTCCGATTTCATTTCACTTAAGTCGTAGAGATTTCTTCCATCAAAAATAAGCGGATTTTTGAGTAATTCTTTAACTTTTTTAAAATTTGGGGTTCTAAATATGCTCCATTCCGTACAAATAACCAGGGCATCGGCATCCTGTAAAGGGGCATACATAGATTCTGTAAAATTAATTGAGGTTCCTAATTTTTTACGAACATTGTCCATAGCTTCCGGATCAAAAGCTGAAACGGTTGCTCCCGCTTTTAAAAGCTCATCGATAATATAGAGTGACGGTGCTTCTCTTATGTCGTCGGTTTCCGGTTTAAAAGCAAGTCCCCAAACAGCAATTTTCAAGCCTTTTAAATTATCCTCAAAACGTTGTTTTATTTTAGGAACGAGTGCCGTTTTCTGCCGGTGGTTTACCTGGATAACCGCATCGAGAATTTTAAAATTATAATCCGATTCTTTTCCAGAGTTATACAGGGCTTTTACATCTTTTGGAAAGCACGATCCGCCATATCCAATCCCGGGAAATAAAAATCGCTTCCCGATCCTGGAATCCGTACCAATACCAATCCGTACTTTATCTACATCGGCTCCAACACGTTCGCAAAAGTTCGCAATTTCATTCATAAAAGTTATTTTAGTAGCCAGGAACGAGTTAGCAGCATATTTTGTTAATTCTGCTGATCTTTCATCCATAATAATAATCGGATTTCCGGAGCGAACAAAAGGTTTATATAGTTTTCTCATTAAAGCTATTGCGCGTTCTGAGCTGGCCCCGACCACAATACGTTCAGGCTTTAAAAAATCATCGACAGCAAATCCTTCTCTCAGGAATTCCGGATTAGATACTACATCAAAGTCTGTCTGAGCATTCTTTGAAATTATCTCTTTAACCTTATCGGAGGTCCCTACCGGAACAGTACTTTTATCAACTATAACCCTATAATTTTTAATTTTCTTACCTATTTGATCCGCTACACCCAACACATATTTAAGGTCGGCAGACCCGTCTTCATCTTCAGGGGTGGGCAAAGCCAGAAATATTATTTCTCCATGCTCCAGACCCTCATCGAGCGATGTAGTAAATGTTAATCTACCTGCTTTTATGTTTCTTTCAAAAAGCACATCCAGATGTGGTTCATAGATAGGAACTTCCCCTTGCTGCATGCTTTTAACCTTTTCCTTGTCTATATCCACACAGACTACTTCATTTCCGGTTTCCGCAAGGCAGGTTCCTGTTACCAAACCAACATATCCGGTACCTATTACTGATATTTTCATTGTATTTTTTTAAAGGTCAATAAATTTTTTTTGTGTCTTTAAACTTCGTTTCAAGCATCCAATCCGCTATTCCGTTCTCCAGTCCAAAAATAAGGTCGTAGCTTTCATCGAGTTTTCTTCCGCTAATGGCATTCGAAATGGTTAATTTTTTTACTCTATCCGGATGCAGTTCGGGCTTCCTGAAAACTGCATAAAGCACTCTGGAAACCGCATTTAAAAACCAGGAAGGCAGTACTATTTTTGGGGGCCGCATAGCTCCCTGCTTTCCAATAACGTCGCAAATTTTATCTATTCCCGGAGCCGGATTATATGTCATATTGTAAATTTCAACACCCATTTTTTCCAATGCTACCATCTTTTGCATGGCATGTACCAGGTCTTTAACGTAAATACATGCCTTAACCGTATCTTTCCTTCCGGGATAAAAAAATCTTTTGGCAGCTATAGCATTAATCAATCGGGTAAAATTTCCTCTTTCGTATTTACCAAAAACAACCCCGGGCCTTACAATAATCAATCTTCTTTTTTTCGGATCTTCCTTTTGCCAAAGTCGATGAATATATTCGGCTGTTAGTTTTGATATTCCATAAGGGATATCCGGACGGGGTATTGTTTTTTCGGATTTTTGATCCTCATAAATACCGTAAACGGCAATAGAACTGGTAAAAACAATAGTATTTATATTGTTCTTACGCGCGTAGTCACAAACATGTTCTGCACCGAGAATATTGGTTTCAAAATATTCTTCTTCCCTATGTCCTGGCGTTCTGTGAACAGCCGCCAGGTTGAAAATAACATCTTCGGAAGTGGGTTTATATTGCGTTGTGATCGGATTTCGTACATCAATTCTTTCAAAAGTAGCAGCAGGAGATTCTTCTTTCTCGTTTTCAATATCGAAAACCATCCATTTATCTCCAAATTGGCCGGAAATAGCATTTCTTAAATGATGACCTATAAATCCGCTGCCTCCAAACAAAAGATATTTTCCCATCATGCTATAATTTTTTTAGTCATTGATTCGAGGCTAAAAAGTTTTTTCGCAATTTCCGTATGATGACGCTTCTTGGTATCATCATCCGCCAAAAGGCGTTTTAATTCATTATATAATATCGCATTATCCCAGGTGGTAACCACGGTTTCAAGTTTATATCTGTTAAAAATTTCTTCTATTTCGCTATCCTTATCTGTTATAAACAACATTTTACATCCGGCAGCAAGTACATTAGGAAGCTTAGAAGGAAGTGATCCCTTAGAAGTGCCTGGTTTTTGAGGTATTATTTGAACGGAACTCCTAAAATACAATTCTTCAACATTTTCTCTCGGAACCAAATCGGAAAAGTGAATTTTGTTGTTTGTGTTATTTTGTTTCAGCTTTTCAAAATTCAATCCCTGAGAGAAAAAATGAAACTGTACATTTTCTGTTTTTTTTGAGGCAAAATCAAAAAAAGCATATACTTCGTCCGGATTTTGTTTTTCTCCCAATGCACCGGAATACACTACGTGTTTAGCGTGGTCCGGTAATATTTTTGAAAGGTCGTTCGTGATTTTGCCGGGTGTAATATTCGCAAAAGGGTATTGAACGTAGAGTTTTTCTTCACTTAAATCATACAACTGCTTTGCAGTTTGTTTCATTTCCTCAGACAGAAAAATAAGCCGGTTGCACGCTTTAAATGTCTTACGTTCCACATAATTAATGGCGCTACTAATCCATTTGTTTATTATGCCTTTCTTTTCCTGTGAATAAACCTCCTGCAGGTCGTGAACCATTCCAACTTTTAATATCCGTGATTTTATTAATGGAAGAAGGATAAAAAATCCGAGACTTGGTGGGAAAACAGGAATAATCACATCAATTCCCCTTGCATATTTGGGATATTTAAACAACAGAAACAAGGTAAACCATATTTCCAGAATCGCTCTTCTAATAAAGGGAGATTTTGAATATCTAACCCAAGAGCCTCCCCGTATAATATTTATTCCGTCCAGACGGGCATTGCTTTTTTCAGGAACCCATTTCGGGTACAGCGGATGTGAACACAAAACACTTACATGATAACCCTGTTCCTTCAGTGCTATTGCAATATCCGTATTAAATTTTCCAGTTGATATTGGTTCCGGGAAGAAAAATGGGGATATAATTAGAATATTTTTTTTCGTTACCACGCTATCTGTCTTTTATTATTTTCACCGGATTCCCCACACATACTTTGCCCGCGGGCAGGTCTTTATAAACACTACTTCTGGCACCAACCACGGTTCCTTTTCCTATAGTTACTCCCGGGGCCACATAGACATCGGTAGCCAACCAGCATTGATCTTCAATTGTAATGGGTTTGCTATAAATGGGAAATTCCTGTTTATCATAGTCATGAGAACCCGTACATAAGTACGATTTTTGAGAGACCACCGCATTGGCGCCTATCGTAATTTCACCCAAGGAATACAAAACTACCTCATCGCCAATCCAGCTATAATCGCCTACCGTAAGTTTCCAGGGGTAGGTTATTTTAACGGAAGGTCTTATAATTACTTTTCGGCCTATTTTAGCTCCAAATATACGCAGTAAAAATCTTCTCCAGGGGTACAAAACCTGTGGAGAAAGTGCAAAAAGAGTTGCTTGAACCATCCACCATAATTGTACGGTTATTTTTGATCTTCCCCTAAAATTTTCAGGGGTTCTATAGGTATTAAGGTTTTGAAAATTCACGGGCTTTCTATGATTTGTAACAGTGTGTTTTTGAAATTACTCAAAGTGAATTTCTTTTTAAACAATATTTTATTGGTATTTCCTATGCGTTTTATTTCCTGTGTGTTCTCGCTCAAAGCTATTAATCTGGTAACCAAGCTATCTATATTTTTCTTCTCTACGAAATACCCATTAATTTCGTTTTCAACAATATCCGGAATGCCCGCATGTCTGGTAGACACAATTAAATTTCCCATAGCCATTGCCTCGATAATTGAAATTGGTTGCCCTTCCATACTATAGTACGTTGGTAATACAAAGATGTTTCCCCGGGCCAATAGTTGCTTCTTATCTTCTCCTTTTACAATACCAAGGTAATCCGTATGGTTTAACCGATTAATTTTTGCCAGGAGCATTTCTTTGTTCTCGTCATCTATATTACCGGCGATTTTAGCCGAATATGCAACCCCTTTTTTTTCTAATACCTCGAGGGCATCCAGCAATTCCACAATTCCTTTTTCCAGCATTAAATTGCTCAAAAATATAATTTTTAATGTACTGTAGTCTTTTTCCTCGTTTTTAAGCTGCAAAAAATCCTCTGCGAAATTATATAAAACAAAAATTCTTTCCTCCTTAATAAATGGGCTTAAGTTGGCTTTTAGAGACTCGGAAAGAACAATTCCCTTGGTTGTTTTGGACAACAGAAAATGAAAAATTTTTTTCTTTATTCCTTTTAATTTTGCGTATTCAGTAGCCAGGTGGTTTCCGTGCACATGAATAATAATTTCTTTGTTCCCCAACATAGCCAGCAATAAAAACAAAGCATACTTTGCCACTCCAAAAAACGTCTGCCCCGGGGTTAGATATACAATATCGCTATTCAAAACCTTGTACGCCTGAAAATTTAAAGATGCATAAAAAACCATCTTTTTAAACGATAGTTTTCCCAATGTATCAGTAAAACTTTTAAAAGAAGTATTCACTCTTTTTACCTGAAAACCGGGTTCTTTGGCCAATGCATTATTCACCACCATATTTGCCAGCGAAACTCCTGTAGTCGGTTCAGGAAACGGGCCTATCAACACTATCTTTTTCATCGTACTTTGTAAGGTGAAACACACCAAAATAATTTACAAAAAGCGCAAATAAAATTACCCCGTTTTGCCTGTCAAGAATGTTCTCAAACATCATGGCAATCATACACAAGGTTAAAAAACTCAACGCCAAATAATCTTTGTTTTTGTAGAACAAATGTATGTTAAAAGCGAGAGAAAAAAGAAAAATAAAAAGCCCAATTGCACCTACATACAACAAAATGCCAAGGTATTGATTATGGGTGTTGTAATTCCCCTGATATAGCACGGAAGATACTTTTTCGTAGCAAGTTTTTAATTTCTTTTTTACATCGCCCACACCGAAGCCTATCAAAAGGCTTTCCTTAGATACAGACAAGCTGCAGTCGTACACATAATAGCGTATACTTGTTGAGGAGAAATCTTCTACTTTCTTATAACTCTTTTTATCGAACACTTCTCGAAATCTCTTGGCCGTGTCTTTTGACAATTGCAGACTTAGAACGCTGGTTAATACTAAAAAGGCAATCGTGTATAAAACGGTTTTCAGGGATACACCTTTTGCCATCAGAATTCGGACTCCAAATGCGATAAGAAAAGCGATTAGAACCCCCTTTCTTGACATCAATATCAGGGCAACCATCTGGATTAAGAATCCTATGACAAGCATTAATCTTATTTTCTTGTTTTCATTACGCCACACATCAAAAATCATCAATGCCGAAGCAGCTATCGTAAGCGACAGATAAATAGGGTGGTCTTTAAACCAGTAAAAATCGGTTTCAAGCTTATTAACCAATGGATTCACAAGAATCCTTCCCGTATCCCAGTTTATAAAAGAAAAAGACTCCAGCATTATAAAACCCGCCAGGACCGAGCTTGCGAGAAAAAAGGTTCGCAAAAAAGTTAATTTATGCGTTTTTAATTCCTCCATCACCGCTCTATTAGCAGATATCCCAATAAAACACAAAGGTATAACAAGCAAAGAGGCTCTTGTTTCAATGGCTTTTATTCCCGTTTGCAAATCCGACGTATATAACAAACTCAATACGTACAGTATAAAGATTGCTGTATTAAGCAACAATAACCTTCCCTTTAATTTTTGATTTTTAAAACACATGGCGTAAATACCCAGGGCTAGCAGCATGAATACCGAAAGGCCTTTTAGCCGGAACGACAATAAAGGAAAAATTCCTAATGCAACTAATACCGCTATACTTACTTTTTTGTGTCTGCCTAATGTTTTACCTATAAGATATTTCATTGCAAAGAATATTTCGTTTTAATTCGTATAACGATGCATGGCATTACTCACAAATGCACAGGCAATCCAAAAAAGTGGAGTAGTCCACAAAAAAGAAGAAGCAGGAATAGAAAATATTACCCACAACACCATAAATAAACTCCAAAAAATTAGCAGTGTATTGTTGTGGTTATTCAGTACTATCATAAAAGATCGATATACACTCAGGATTAGCAGTATTAAAATTACAATTCCTAATAAACCATATCTAAAAATAAACGCAAAAGGCAGTAAATGGATATTGTGAATTTTTTCAGCCCCAAGCAGGGAGGCATTTGTAACGGAAAGATCAATAAACCCGGAACCATCCAGTACGCCTCCTACTCCCGAACCGAACACAAACGATGTGGGATTCGATAACCAATAATTAACAACGGCTTTCATTTCCATTAACCGTTGTGTTAATGAAATAAAATGAGGATCCGAATAATCTATCCCGTGGTTTAATGCCTGCAGCAGTTGGTGAATCCTTATTCCAAGGTTACTTTTCCTTTCAATAAACAGAAATGATGTTTCCAAAATATTTTCCAGAAACAGCCAAATAACCGCAACCGTTATTACAAAAACAACCGTAAAATCTATCAAACGAAAACGCTCTCTGATCTTTCTCAGGAACAGGATTAAAATAACGGTAAAAAAAAGTATAAAATGGGTTCTGTTGGCGTTTTGCATTTCTAAAAAATACGGCACCAATGTAAGTACCATAACTATGTATTTCTTATTCAGGAAATGCAGGTATGAAAAAATCAGTAATACAATTAATAAAACAGCCGGAAATTTAATTTGAAACAAATAGAGCACGATTCCCAATACCGTTATGAGCAAAGAATACCTTTGAATGAATTTGTATTCCAGATTATTAAAATTAATTTTTTTTGAATTTTTAATTACCCAATACAAAAGCGCTCCAAAAAAGATGTAAAAAAAGTCGGTAAAAATATACAGTGGGGGGTTCCCTCTCGCAATCCCTACTATTAATTCTACGCATGTAAACAAGAACCACGTGCCTATAAAAATGTCAGGTAAAGATCCTCTTGTCTTAAACCGATAGGGAAATCGGATCGCTAAAAACTCATTGATCAGTAGTAAAAAAGCTCCCAGCAGAATTGCCATACGTGCATAAGGTATCGCACTAAACCCTTTAATTCCAATACCGCTCAGAAAGATATATACAAAGGCTTCCAGTATAATCAGAGCAATAACGACGTTAAATAAATAAACGTTTTTAAAGGATATTAAAAATTTCAAATCTTCTGTGTTTTTAAATCTTCTGAAATTTCTGTTTCAATAAACTTTTGAAGTTCATTGATTTTTGCTTTTACAGATGTCCTCTCTTTTAAAATCAGTACTGATTCCAGTTTTTCAAGCAATTCCTGACTTGAGAATTCCTGTATTTCCAAAGCGTAGCTGTCCATTTGTGCCAGGTTAAACGTACCTATGGTTTTGGGCTGATACGCAAGGGCAACAGTCGGAACGTGCCCTGCCAAAGCAAATATAGCCGAATGCATTCTACTTCCTACAAAGGCATTCATTTGTGAATATAAATACACCAGTTCTTTCGGATTTACAACATTATCCAGCGAAACTACTTTAGCTATTTCTCCTATTTTTCTTTGAAGTAGAACAGAAACTCCGGTATCGCCGTCTTTTTCGCTTACCGTAACCTGAGGAAAAATAAAAACACTAAGATTTTCCATTTTAGCGTGTAGCGTTTTTAAGCTGGTTGCTATTTTATTCAAATAAGCCTCTATATCGGATTCTTCCGAATTACTTTTTGCAAATCGCCAGTCTAATACGGTAATACCAACATTTACTTTATCGGCAGAAATGCCTGCTGCCTTAACAATTGCATCGTTTTTAAGCGGGGCGAGTGTAAATGCTATATCCGGAACTTCTTTTACTTTACATTGCAGATTTATATTATGGGCCAGGCTCGTTGTAATTCCTTCTCTGCTATAAAAAATATCGACATGATCAAATACTTTTTTCAGTATCCATTTATCTAAAAAAAAGTTAAGCGGGCCTACACTCTGTGGAAAAAGCATTACTTTTTTTTTCAACTTTTGCGCCAGCCAAATATGGTACAAACAATTTAAAAAACCAACGCCGAAAAATCCCTTTCGGGACGAGTAGAGGTAACCTCCTCCTGCCGACAATACAATATCGGCGCTCTCAACCACCTGTAAATCCTGTTTTTTATAACGTATTACTTTTTTTAATCCGTCAAAATATTTATACAAAAACCCTCTTCCTTCAAGGTTTATATTCCAAACAGGAGGTACGCTTTTAATACTAAAATCGTTATAAAAAGATGCGTTTTCTTCATAAAATTGCGACATCACAGAAATCTGTAACTTTTCATTTTGATACGCTTTTCTAAGCAAATCAACCATAGAAATAATTATACCACAATCTCCTCTGTTTTTATAAGAGTATGCGTTTATAATCAAAACTTTTTTCATTCCTTTTTTACTTTTTTTCTATAATACACATATATAACTCCCAAAAATAACAGCGAAGAAATCAGAAATCCCACGGCCATTCCTGCGTCTTTGTAATAATACATTAAAAGCAGGCCGAAACTCACTACAAATATCGCTGAAATAAAATGCGATAAGGTAAAAGGATATGTAATTTCCTTTGCTCTCAGAGCTATAATCAACGGTCTGGACAGAAAAAGAACCAATTGCATAACAGCAAACACCATCAGTATAAAATTTCCATTACCGTACTTTTCTCTATAGATATAATTATAAGCTACTACCCCCAGTGAAACAATAAGGACATAGATCAATATATTACGCAGGTATTTTTTCCTGTAAAACCCTTCAACAAAGGCGGTTAATTTTTCCGAGCCGGATTTAGCATACACATCACTCGCTTTTGGGGTATAATAATTTTCAAAAACTACCATAAATATGCTAAAAAGCCCTAATAGATTTTGTATGGTTCTTACCTTACCCAATTCAAGATCAGAAAGAAAATTTGCAGCAATCACATAATAACCCTGGTTATATGCCCAAAAAGCGATCCCGCCTAAAATAAGCCATTTTGAAAATTCGAAATGTGAGGTTGAAATTTGGAGCATATCGCTTTTACTTTCCAAAGTTACTTTCCTTACCGTGCTTTTTTTGTGCCTTATCCCAAGAAAGAAAATACAGAAAAGCAATATTGCCACGGAATAAGCAATGCAATAGGCCCTAAACACAATACTTAACTCCAATTCTTTATTATATATAGAAAGGAAAATGAGTATGAAAAAAACCAGTGTCAATGCAACACTACAGGCTGATAGGCCATAAATTTTTGCTCCCGAAGCAAAGACGTATTTTCTAAACAGTTCATAGCCCGACCACAACACAGCAAAAGCAAACACTTCAAGCGTTAAGTAGTTCGCTACAAAGTAGCCATATATACTAAATGAGAGCACAACTATGATTGAAGCAATTATAATATGAAGAAGTATCAGGTTAAACAAATACTTTTTTTTGTTTTCCATCCAATATTTCGGGAGAAAAATCAATACGGGAGAGGCTATAAAAAAAGTAGTTAACAGGTAGGAAAACGATACCAGAGAATATATTACAATAAACTGGCTGAAATCTGATATCGACAGATATTTTGAAAGTACAAATACAGCTCCAAAATTCAACATAGATATAAACCCCTGTTCAACCAGGGCATTGAATTTTTGGTTTTTGATCATGTGTACGCTCATGAAGTATAAAGCAAAAAGCTTTTATCGGTTTTTATTTGTTAAATACCATTCATACAATTTTCTGATCCCCTGTTCAAGTTCCATATTGTGTTTCCATCCAAGCTTATTGAGTCTTGAAACATCCGTAAGTTTTTTCATTGTCCCGTCGGGTTTTTGAGAATTAAACACCAAATCGCCTTCAAACCTCACAATGGTTTTTATTAATTGTGCCAGGTTTTTTATGGAAATGTCCTTACCGGTACCAATATTGAGGTGGGTATTTCTAATTTCAGGATTGTTTTTATCGTACAAATCCTCAAAGTTCCTGTGTTTCATAATGAAGAGGCATGCATCGGCCATATCTTCACTCCATAAAAACTCTCTCATCGGATTTCCCGTGCCCCATATCTCCACGGTATTTTCGGTAATTCCAAAAGTGGTTAAATATTCTTTTGCTTCTTCAATACTTTCTCGTTGTACATTGATAAGTACTTCCTCGTATCTTTTTTCAGAAAGCAACCTGGCAAGGTGCATTTTCCGGATGAGGGCAGGTAAAACATGTGATTTTTCCAAATCGAAATTATCATTAGGGCCATAGAGGTTTGTGGGCATCACCGCCATAAAGTTCGTGCCGTACTGAAGATTATAGCTTTCGCACATTTTTACTCCGGCTATTTTGGCAATGGCATAAGGCTCGTTTGTGTATTCCAGCACATCGGTTAACAGGTATTCTTCTTTAATGGGTTGTGGGCTGTTTTTAGGATAGATACAGGTACTTCCAAGGAAAAGAAGTTTTTTTACTCCATGTAAAAAGCTTTGATGAATTACATTGTTTTGGATCATTAAATTTTCATAAATAAAATCTGCTCTATAGGTATTATTGGCCACGATACCCCCAACTTTAGCAGCCGCCAGAAAAACATATTCCGGTTTCTCAAGACTAAAAAAATCGGCCACAGCAGACGTGTCTTTTAAATCCAGTTCCTTTCTGGTTTTAAGAACTAAATTGTTATATCCCTGTTCTTTAAGTTGTTTGACTATAGCGCTGCCAACCAATCCTCGGTGTCCGGCAACGTAAATCTTATCTTGTTTTTGCATGGTTTAATTTACTCGAAGTAGTTAAGTATGTTATACCCTCCCTTTTTAAGGTACTGATCTTTTTGCATCAATTTCAAATCGCTCTCCATCATATCATTCACAAGATCTTTTAAATCGTATTCCGGAGTCCATCCTAATTTATTCTTTGCTTTAGAGGCATCGCCCACCAGTAAATCCACTTCGGTAGGTCTGAAGTATTTCGGATCTACATTCAACACTTCCGCCCCAACCGGTAACTGGTATTTCGGATTCCGGCACTCTTTTACGAAGGCTTTTTCTTCAACACCCTCCCCTTCAAAGGAAAGGTCTATTCCTACGTAGGCAAAGCACATTTTTACAAAATCTCTTACGGCTGTTGTTTTGCCGGTAGCTATTACCCAATCTTCCGCCTCATCGGCCTGAAGTATCATCCACATCATCCTTACATAATCTTTAGCATGCCCCCAATCTCTTTTTGCTTCAAGGTTTCCAAGGTAAAATTTCTCCTGCAGTCCCAGGGCAATCCGGGAAACGGCGCGGGTGATTTTTCGGGTAACAAACGTTTCTCCCCGAATCGGAGATTCATGGTTAAATAAAATACCATTGCAGGCAAACATATTATAGGCTTCTCTGTAATTTACGGTAATCCAATATGCATACATTTTAGCAACTGCGTAAGGGCTTCTCGGATAGAAAGGTGTGGTTTCCGATTGTGGTACTTCCTGCACTTTACCATACAGCTCTGAGGTAGATGCCTGATAGATTCTTGTTTTGTGCGTTAACCCGAGTAACCTCACGGCATCTAAAATCCTCAACGTCCCCAGGGCATCTGAATTAGCTGTATATTCCGGCATTTCAAAAGAAACATGCACATGACTCATAGCGGCAAGGTTATAGATCTCGTCCGGTTGAATTTCCTGTATTAATCGAATCAGATTTGTACTGTCTGTCATGTCGCCATAATGCAAAAAGTAATTTCTGTTCTCCACGTGCGGGTCCTGATACAAATGATCAATACGATCCGTATTAAACAAGGAAGACCTTCGCTTTATTCCATGAACCTTATATCCTTTTTTTAACAGAAATTCACTTAAATACGCTCCATCCTGTCCGGTAACACCTGTTATTAATGCTGTTTTCATATCTGTTTTTATATTTTTTAGAAGCTCCACTATTCCAAAACACTGTTTTTAGGTCTCTTAGCTCTTGTGGAAATACTTCCTTTTACTACGTTTACATTAAGATTGTTTTCTTTTATTATTTTCCGGGCAAATTCAAACCAGGTCATGGCTTTTCCATCACAAAAATGGTAGACTCCGTATTCTCTTTGTGTCGTGATAAGTTCTACCAAATACCTGGAAAGATTTTCGGCATTTGTAGGGCAGCCTATTTGCTGATCGGTAATGTACAGGGTTTCATTTTCCCTGGCTTTTTTTACAATGGTTCGGTAAAAGTTTGAGCCGTATTTTTTATTGTAAAGCCAGGATGTTCTCACTATGTAATAATGAGAAAGGCACTGCCGGATATACTGTTCTCCAAGAAGCTTTGATTTTCCGTATTCGTTAATAGGATTAGGGGTGTCATCGGTGCGATAAGGTCCTTTTTTTAAGCCATCAAATACATAATCGGTAGAAACGTGTATTAATACCACCTGGTATTTTTTGCATTGCAGCGCCAGATTTTTAACTCCTTCTGCATTAACCGCAAACGCCCTGTCCGGTGTGATTTCGGCTTGTTCTACTCCTGTATAAGCAGCGCAATTAATACAAAAATCAAACGTGTTGTCTTTAAAAAAAGATACCAACTGGTCTTTATTGGTGATATCCAGGTCTTTTTTTCCAAGAAAAGAAAAGGAAAAATCCGGAAAGTGTTTCCTTTGTAATTTCAGGCTTTGTGCCAGCTGTCCGTTTCCTCCTGTAACCAATACCTTTCTCATGCTTATTTTATTACATCACTTAATAAAGGCATTTTTTGATCTTTTTCCGAAAGTATAATTTCCTCATCGGGAATCATCCAATCAATTTTTAAATCAGGATCGTTAAACAACACTCCGCCTTCCATTTCAGGATAGTAAAATTCATCGCATTTATAAGCTACGACAGCATAATCCGACAGCGTTAAAAATCCGTGAGCGCATCCTTTGGGGATAAATAATTGTTCGTTGCTTATGTTGTCAAGAATTACGGATATCCATTTTCCAAAGGAAGGCGAATCTTTTCTGAGATCCACGCAAACATCCTGAATTTTTCCATAACAACTTCGAACCAATTTACTTTGAGCGTACGGTGATTTCTGAAAATGCAGTCCTCTTAGAACCTTTTTTCGGGAAATCGACTGATTATCCTGAACAAATTGTACCTCCAGTCCTGTTGCTTCTTTAAAAACCTTCCCGTTAAAGGTTTCAGTAAATGATCCCCGGTGGTCTTCAAATGTTTTTGGTTGTACTATAAAACAACCCGCTATAGCTGTTGGCGTAATTTTCATTTAAGTTGTATCAAATATTCTCCATATCCGCTTTTCAAAAGAGGTTTCGCCAATTTTAGCAGTTGATTTTTGTCAATGAAACCCATTCTATAGGCTGCTTCTTCTATAGATCCTACTTTAAGTCCCTGTCGTTGTTCAACAACCTGAACAAATTGAGAGGCTTGCATAAGGGAATCAAAGGTTCCTGTATCGAGCCATGCAATTCCCTGATCCAAGGTAATTACCCTTAATTTATCCTTTTTTAAATAGGCTTTATTTATATCGGTTATTTCCAATTCTCCTCTTTTGCTTGGCTGAACACCCTTTGCAATGTTTATTACATCATTGTCAAAGAAATAGATCCCCGGTACGGCATAATTAGATTTGGGGTTCGCCGGTTTTTCTTCAATGGATATTGCGGTTCCATTTTCATCAAAATCTACCACACCATATCTACTCGGGTTTTTTACGTGATACGCATATATAGTACCCCCCTGTACCTGCGTAGACGATTGGAGTATTTTATGCAACCCCGTCCCATAAAAAATATTATCTCCCAAAATCAAACAAACGCTGTCGTTTTCAATAAAATCTTCTCCAATAAGAAAAGCTTCCGCCAAACCATTAGGCTCTATCTGGGCTTTGTACACAAAATTACAGCCTAATTGCGAGCCATCACCCAGTAGTTCTTTAAACAAATGAAGGTCTTTTGGTGTTGAAATAATCAGAATATCACGTATCCCGGCATACATCAATGTAGAAATGGGATAGTAAATCATTGGTTTATCATAAACCGGCATCAGCTGTTTACTCACCGAAAGAGTAAGCGGGTGTAAACGAGTTCCAGATCCTCCTGCTAAAACTATTCCCTTCATTTCACTTTATATTTAGTAAGATACCATTGCACTGTTTTTTTAAGTCCGGATTCAAAATTTTCAACAGTTTCCCAGTTTAATTCTTTTTTAATTTTAGTAGCATCAATAGCGTATCTGAAATCATGTCCGGGCCGGTCTTTAACAAAAGTAATTTGATCCCGGTAGCTCCCTTTCTCTTTTGGGTAAACATTATCTAATATATGGCAAATGGTGTTTGCTACAGAAATGTTATCCTTTTCATTATCTCCCCCAATATTATAAGTTTCTCCTGGTCTTCCAAAATGAAAAACACGGTCAACACCTTCGCAATGATCCATTACATATATCCAATCTCTAATATTCCTTCCATCTCCGTAAATAGGAATTGGCTTATTCATAACGGCATTTCTGATAATGGTAGGTATTAGTTTTTCGTTGTGTTGCCTGGGTCCGTAATTGTTTGAACAATTTGAAGTTACTACGTTCATGCCGTAGGTGTGGTGATAACTTCTTACCATAAAATCGGAAGCGGCTTTCGAAGCGCTATAGGGGCTATTGGGCGCATATGCGGTTTTTTCTGTGAAAAACCCTGTAGGGCCAAGAGATCCGTACACTTCATCGGTACTAATGTGGTGAAACCTTGCTTTTTGAAACGGACTGTTAGGTTTTCCCGGTGCTTTTATCCAAAGGTTTTTTGCGGCTTCTAACAAATTAAACGTTCCGGTTACGTTTGTTTCCACAAACGACCCGGGTGCATCAATTGAGTTGTCTACATGAGTTTCTGCCGCAAAATGAATAACGCCTTGAAATTGAAATTCCTTAAACAATCGGGTTACCAAACTCCTGTCGCAAATATCTCCCTTAACAAAAGAATATCGCTGGTGGTTTTCTATATCCGAGAGGTTATCGAGATTTCCGGCATAGGTAAGATTATCCATATTGACAACATGGTAGCTATCATTCTTTTTAAGAAAAAAAGGAATAAAATTAGATCCGATAAACCCGGCGCCTCCAGTCACTAGAATATTCATAAAATGATGTTTTAGAGGACGTAAGACCTCATTTTTCTGTGTAAAAACAACAATAATGCTGCCAGTAGATACCCTGCAGTAAGAAATAAAGGAAACAAGAGTAAATTATTCTCTATCAGACTCTTACTTTCTTTCTTTAGCGGCCTGGCATCAATGACTTTAAGGGTTTCATTATGTACATTTACATGTATTTCCATAGATTCCCTTTCCTTTAAAAGTGAGTTTTTTTGCTCTAAAACAGCAGCAACATCAGGAGCGTCCTTTTCGTTAAATAATGTAATTTCTGCTCCCGACTGTACCTGGGCATTCGATTCTTTACGCAGATCATCTAAATAATCGTCTATAAACTCTACGGACTTATCGTTTCGTTCTATATTGTTTTTTACATTTTTTATAACCGTTTCTCCTATGTTCTTAAAATAATTGTTTTCATCTATAAACGCTATAACTTTTTTTGGAATCTCTGCAGCTTCGGGAAGATTATTCGCCAAGACAAACCTAAGTTTGTGTTTTTTAAAAATCTCTCTGAACGGGGGCTCCATTAATTCTCTGTCGTCCATGGTGGTCATTTTGTCTAAGATAGCCTCTCTGGCATCGTCCTTCATGCTAAAAATCAACTCCGTTAGATTAATTATAGGGCTTAGTTCTACGCTTTTAAGCAGAGACATCTCCTTTTTAGTTAAACCAAAACCTTCATTAATGGCTTTCGGATCTCCCAGCTGATTATTTATCCCTTCAATTACGTTATATGTATAGCCGGCACTGTTAAAATTGGGTTCTACAATAAACTCCTGCTCATACGTTTCGGGGTTTTGTTTGATAACATAATCGTATACATATGCCAAAGCCAGTCCAAGTACAGCCAATCCAAGAAGCACATAAATTTTTCTCCGGCAAAAATCTAACGCCATAAAAAAGCCTTTTATAACTCTTTTAAGGCCATTTCCCAAAGCAGTTAAAATCTGCCCGAGATCTATTTCTTCAGAAGGAGTGTTTTTCTGTTGTTCAGTGCCTTTAATCATTGCTTAATGTTTTAATATATACTTCAAAATTTTATCGGTAATGAGATAGGTTGGCTTAACGCCAGTTGTTCCAAGACCCCCTGACGCCAATGTGCTTCCCGTTTCCAGCGGATTATCGGAAGCATAATATGCATATAAGACTTTTACATCTTCCCGAATGCTTTTTCGGATTCTGGAGGCCGATTGAATGGCTTTCTGGTAGTGTGCCCCCTCCATTTCAAGGCCTATGACATTCCAGGTAGAGTCATGAAAAAACTTTAGTATGTCTTTATTCTGGAGAGACGTTCCTAATACTGTGATCATAGAACCTTCAAAAACCTTTAATCCGTGGCCTTCAAAATCTTCTTTATGAAGTTCATTCCTAAAGGGGTAGTTGTCTGCCGTACCTTCAAAAATATGAGCATTCGGAATCATCAAATCGCCTTTTCCGCCCTCTAAAATTCCGGCTTTGCCCATAACAGAAACAGAAACCACATTGAGAAAAGCCGGAGTTTCTCCATTGTTTTTATAGGGTTTAAGGAACTCATCGATGGTTTCATAAGCTTGCTCTCCAAAAGCATAGTCCATAACAAAAAGTACCGGTTTTTCTTCTTTGGGAGACTCATTTTCCGATGTATATGCGCTCTTTATTTTGGATGTATCAAATATTTGAACATCTATATTAGTCCCGGAAATATCATTAATTGATATCATCCCATTTTTATGCGCAAAATCTTTAACTTTTTTTCTCAGAGGGCCGTTTTCCGGTTTGCTTAAAACCTCATAAATGCTCAGCTTATCTCTTCCCTTAAGTTCTTTTGCTAAAACGTGTTCGGCAAACAAGGAATTCATTACACTGTGCATATTAGCACTTATTATGTGTATAGGACGCTCTAACAATCCATGCTTTTGCAGCGTTTTTTTAATATGGTTGGCCCATATTTCTCCGTGAATATGATGCCCCAAACGCTCTCTTAATACCGGGCTGAAAGTGATACTTCGTTTCTTTCCAAGTGTTTCCTCTTCAATAGCTAATTTGCCAAGCCAGTATATTATTTGTAAGAAGCGTTCCGGGTTCTTTTTAGAGGCAAATACTTTGTGTGCCGACTGCACTTCCTCAAAAGTACGGCCAAGGATCCCTGCACAGTGTATTAAAGCTACTTCTCTTTCCTGAAGACTTAATTTCGCATTATTTACTGCTTCTTCCAGGTTCTCCCAGTCTCTGTTAGTTTCCAAAGTGTCTGGAATTACCACTCTTTTTGAGATTTTTTCGGCCTCGATAAACAAAAAAGTAAGGTGTGTTAAAATATCATAGATATCCGAGCGGCCTCTGGTAATCTCTATATTCATTTGCTCCTGATCAATGCGATAGCAGTTTCTCCTTCTTTTAGGGGGGACAATTGCTGTAAAGTGCGATTGATCATATCCTTCATCCGAAACCAGGTTAATAAATCTGCATTGCTCTATGCCTTCCGGAAGTCGGTCCAGCACGTACATTAAACCATTTAATTCTGCTTTTTCCTCGGCCACAGAGCCATATATTTCGGGCCGCAGTTGGAGTAATGCCTGCCTTAGCGTTTCTCCGGAAACGCCGGCGGGTTTATAAAACCCCCTGTTAAACAAATGCCGCATGGTAATATACATGCGTTCAATAGCATTGGTAGATTCCTGGGCTCGGGTTCTCCCTCTGTGATTTTGTAAACTCATACGTAATTTTAAGGAACAAAAATACAAGTTATTTTCGGGAACTCTGTGCTTTTTTGTAGGCGCTTAAAGCATCGGCCAGGTTTCTGTCGTTTGAGAGGCGTTGAATTTTATTTTGTCCTCCCAATTTACCAAGACGTTTCATTAGGTTTGTAAAACTATCAGGCAGAACAGGCGTTATTTTTAAGGGTTGAAGTATTTTTCCATCTATTAAATCAAAATAATAACTGTTCTTTTTTTGCAATGCCTTATCAATTCTGAGAGAAAGCGCTTTTAATTCCTCTTCATCCGGTTCTTTTTCAAATTCAATAAACCACTCGTGGTATGGAAGCTCATCATTAACCGGATTAACCTGAGGGGCTACGGTAAACTCATTAACCCGAATACCGGAATCTACCAGTGCTTTTTCAAGGGCTATTTCCACTTCACTGCCAATTACATGCTCTCCAAAAGCCGAAATAAAGTGTTTTATTCTACCGGAAACAATTACTCTGTAAGGATTTAGTGATGTAAATTGAACCGTATCGCCCACGTTATATGCCCAAAGCCCTGCGTTAGAACTTATTATTAGTACATAATTTACTCCCAGTGCTACATCTTCCAGGCTTATTCTTTTGGGATTATCACTAAAGAACTCGTCAGCCTTTATAAACTCATAAAAAATTCCTGAATCGAGCTGCAAAAGCATTCCCTTTTCCTTTTGGCTGTCCTGAAAAGCAAAAAAACCTTCACTGGCCGGAAACAATTCTATGCTGTCTACTTTTCTTCCAATAAGGCCTTCAAATTTATTTCTATAAGGTTCATAATTTACACCTCCATAAATAAATAACTGAAAATTCTCAAATAATGTCCCTATAGGCTGTCCTGTTTTTTCCTTTAGCCTTTCGAAATACATTTGAACCCATGAAGGTATCCCGCTTATAACGGTCATATTTTCATTTTCTGTTTCGCTTATGATTGCTTCTATTTTTTGCTCCCAGTCTTCCACACAATTGGTTTCCCAGCTTGGTAATCTGTTTTTTTGAAGATAGGATGGGACATAATGGGCTACTATTCCAGACAGCCTGCCTTGTTTAATTCCATTTTTATCTTCTAGTATCGGGCTTCCCTGAAGAAAAATCATTTTACCATCGACAAATCCGGAATTTCCCGTTTCGTTTATATAGCACAAAATCGCATTTCGGGCTGCTTCTACATGACTTGGCATCGAATCAGCAGTAATGGGAATATATTTTGCCCCGGAAGTAGTTCCGGAAGTTTTTGCAAAATACAGCGGCTTTCCTTTCCAAAGAACATTTTCTTCTCCGGCAACCGCGCGTTCAACATAAGGTTTCAGGCCTTCATAATCTCTTACCGGAACTCGTTTAACAAAATCCCGATAGTTGTTAATACTAATAAAATCATGATCTCTTCCAAAAGCAGTAGCCGTACCCTGGGATATTAACTCCTGGAACACCTGTTTTTGAGTATTGATTGGGTTGGACGACCATTTCTGAATTTTTCTATAAATCTGTCGTGCAAAAATTTTAGCTGCTAATGCTTTAATCGACATAATCGCTCTATTCGAAATCTATATAGTTTTTCGGATTAACCGGATATCCATCGCTCCACAATTCAAAATGCAGGTGGGGGCCGGTAGTTAACTCTCCCGTATTACCCACGGTAGCAATTACTTCACCGGCTTTAACCAAGGCCCCTTGTTCTTTGGTAATTGAACCGTTGTGTTTATAAACGGATATTAAACCCGATGCGTGCTCAATTAAAATCACATAACCCGTTCCTGTAGTCCAGTCGGCAAAGATTACCGTACCGTCGGCAACCGCTTTAACAGGCGTATCTTTGGGAGCAACCACATCGATAGCAAAGTGTTTTTCTTTGGGGTTATATTCCTGCGATATGGTACCCGTAACCGGAGAGAAGAGCACATAACTCACCTTGGAAGGGCCATTCTCAAAAAGGCTGTATTTATCTTCCAGTGCCACCTGATCTCTTAATATAGAATCTTCTTTACTCGGCCTCAGGTCAACAGAAGAAGGGTCCAGTTTAAACTGTTCATACAACGAATCTTTATCGAGTTCTTTACTGCTTATTTCTCCTTTTAGCACTTTTTTTATATTGTCCAGGTACTGATTGTTGTAATTAACTACATTGACTAATGAGTCTGTCCTGAAAGTAAGGTCGGTTGCCTGTCTCTTTAAAGCAGTAGAAGAATAACCCGGAATATACTCCCGCAAGGGGGTGAAGGCTATTAAAAAAATGGTTCCGGCAATAAGAAATATGGTGAACAGTGTTCCAACCACAAAAACATTCAGCCGGCTTAACTTAAATGATAATTTTTCTTCGTACGTGTCTTCATTTAAAATAACCAACCGGTATTTATGGAGAAGCTTCCGTTTAATTTCTTTTCTCTTTTTCTTTTTTTCCGTCATCATAAGGCAAATATAATGAACCCCATATTAGGAGGGTCTTAAAATTAAGACAATTCGCTATGGCATTCAACATTTCTTAGTACCTTTGTTTGCATCTAATTATTTGTAATATGATACTGCAAGCTATTTTTTTAGGAATGATTGGCCCCTGGCAAATTGTACTTATTGTTGTTCTGGCTTTATTGCTTTTTGGAGGCAAGAAGATTCCGGAGCTTATGAGAGGGTTAGGGAGCGGCATTAAAGAGTTTAAAGACGCTTCGAAAGAAGACGATCCTAAAATAGAAGATAAAGACAGTTGATCCAGAATCCTGTTATTTCAACCGATCAAACCACGCTTCTGCGTGGTTTTTCTATATTATACACCCTATTATTTTCTCTTATATGTTCCTCATCGATAGATTAAAGCCTTTGGTCTGAAATAGAAAAAAGGCGAAAACTTTTATCTAATTTTCAGTGGTTTATAACTAGTTTTTACCTTCCAAAATCACGCATTGAGTAGATTTGGAGTGCTATTAATCTTAATATGACTTTTTATGACAACATTATTACTCGTTAAGGAACTTTATGTTGAAGCTTTTAAAAATTTAGGGCATTATTTAATCGTTTCTTATTTTAAAGCGCTGTCATGGCTATGCTTTATTACTATGGGAATCATTGTATATGCGTTTACGTATAGACTTATTACAGGATTTGCATTCTAAATTGATTTAAACATAAAGAATAAAAAAGGAGCTTCTGAGAAGCTCCTTTTTTATTTTACCTCTTCCAAATAAATAATTCGGTTTTAATGGGTAACAAGCTCTGCCTTTTGTCTCATGTAAGTATAAAGCGCTTAATGAGGCGGAAACCGAAAAGCCTGAACAGAGTAGGTACCAATTTTAATTTTTTAATATGAAAATTACATTTTCAAAACTGATCCTTTTGTTAGTGTTCGGCTCCTTTATTTTTGCCTGCTCTAACGATGACCTGTCTGAGAGCCACAAACAACAGCAGGGTATTTCTTCAATAAAAAAACATCTATAACGGCAAAAGAAGGTCTGGAGTACTCTGCGCTGGGTTCTGAATATTCCAAAACCCAGGCGCGAGATATCGCTGCTAAAACCTTTGCTATGACCGTTTCACAGAATCCGGAAGTTAAGGAACTCCTGATCAATGAAGTCAATAAAAAATTCAATGGAGATAATGAAGTGTTATATGTAATGGTAAGAGATATGGAAACCAGTAAGGGGACGCTATCTGATATCTTAACACAAACCTATACTGAAAACTTCAAAGAGGAACTCCCCCGTGATTTCTTTAAAGAAGAGCTTGTAAAGGCAGACCCGTATATGACTATCTATATAGATGATATCTATTTTGAAAACCCTCAATTATTGTCCAATCCGGTAACTTTTGCTTATGAGTCTGCCGAAGTTGATGATAGAGATGCTGAATTTTATTACGGTTATAATTCTAAAGGTGAACCTGTTAAGGTTACGGAATACACGGAAGTAGATGCCGTATTCGGAATCAAGCAAAATGAACGTGTAGTACTTATAAATAAAAATACTTTAAAGACTGTTAACGGGAATGATATTAAAGATATCTTATTTTTTCCTCCACCGGAAGATCCCTGCGATGAGCTTTTGAGTGCAATTGTTAGCCTTTTTGAGCAAGCTGTGATTAGTGGTGATGACTTTCTTATTGCTCAGGTACTTGAACTAAACAGGCTTTATCAGTGTATTTGTCTGGGAGATTGTGAAGACCCAGATTCTGATGGCGACGGGATTCCGGATGCAGAAGATGATTGTCCTAACGAAGTAGGGCCCGCTTCCAACAACGGTTGCCCGGAAGCCGAATGTGAAGCACCAGCCGGTTGTGATCGTACCAATCGCAATGACAAAGATGAAATTTACAAGTTTAAATTTGCCAGTTGTTCTGCTTATAAATCAACTTCCGAATTATTTGAAGGACAGCGAGAAATGAGAGCTTCGGTAACCTATGCTTACTTAAATTCTCTGTCCGGAACTGTAGAGACTTCAACAATTCTCAAGGCCGGAAGCTTTTCAAAGAGCACGCTGAGAAATGCTAACTGGTTAGGTAAATGCAAATCTACCAAATGGGTAACCGTTAACTGGGAAACGTTTACCTGGGATTATTGCACTTATGGAGATAATGCCTATGTATATTGGTACGAGCAGGATAACCCGGATACCACTGCATCGCTTTCATTAGGTTTTACCTTTTCAATAGGTCCGGTGAGTATTCCTATTACCTTTAATATTCCTTTTGCGAATGCTAATGATGAATTAGGCGGTTCACTGGTACAATACTGTGATGAAGCAGATGGTTCAGGGTATCTATATCATACCGGAAACATTGATTTCTACTACCGTATGGAGCCGTAAGGTATTTTAATTGTATAAGTCTTTCTTATATAAAAACCCCATGAGGCCTTGGTTTTCATGGGGTTTTCTTTTTATTATTCAAGACTAAACTTCCGGGACTAAAGAAATTTGACCGATTTTAAAATCGATTCCAATTCAAACATAATATCTCTTTTGTTTGTAGAAGGGGCGAAAGCAAAACCTTCCAAGACTAAAAGCCGGTTGTTTTTTTCATCCTTTATAACATAATTTATAAAAGGGCCTGCCATAAAAAAGTTTTTAACCTCCCACATTCCTCTGGTTTCAACAGCCTGTTTATTGGCAATAATCGTATCGAACACATAGGGGGCATAGGCTTTTTCAGTAATCATATACATCCCCTCTTCCCTCCCGGGAATATGTGCTTCGCCAACAGAATCTCTCATTTTAATAATCCTTTCCACTCTGGTAGAATCCGAAGGAATTGCCTGTAACGGAAGGGCATATACCAAAACACTCATGTTTCCTCTTTGTGTTTCTCGTCTGATCCAGACAAAATTGTCTTCCTGTACAGCTACTTTGTAAACCGAAGGCATTAACAATGAGATCCCGAACATATCTTTTAATACGGTTTCTTTGTTTAAGGATTTTGTAAAGCGTCTTTGGTTCTCCTCCAATTCACCTGCTTTAAGCCGAGGTATGTACTCAGAAATTTTCGCATCGATTAAGCGGATAATATCTTCCTCTGTTTTCCCAGAGATAGAAATCACACTTTGAGGCTTTGCATATATGTCTTTTTCAAGACTTATTTCATTAAGTGTATCTTTTTTAATTTTAAGAATGTTTCTGCTATTTCTGGCAAAATCGGTAAAGATCTTGGGGGCCATCTGTCGAATTGAAAAAATAGGTTCCTCCCATTGTAAGCCCAGTGTGGGCGCAGCAAAGTGTTCCCTTATTTTATCACCAACAGTACCGTTCCACAATTCATCCGGGATAACAACAGATAGCGTGTTAATAGCCCCTACAGAATCCGGAAGAGGGGGTTTGCTGTTTTCACTTTTGCAGGAAAGCATCAAAAGGACAACCCATCCCCATAGAAAACTTTTTTTCATTTTTACAGTGTTTAATATTTTGGACTTATTTAACAGCCGTTACAAAGTTTTAGCTTTTGGCCCGGCTTTAAATTAGTGCCACTAATACCATTCCAATCTTTAATATTCTGAACAGAAATTCCGGGAAATTTTCGCGCGATGGTCCAAAGTGAGTCCCCCCTTCGAACTGTATACTGTTTTTGGGAGGTAGATGTTTTTTGAGAGGTGCTTCTGTTGTTATTTGAAGAGACCCCTTTTCTGGGATAGATTGACAATCGTTGCCCGACCCTTATATTATTACTTCTAAGCCCGTTCCAGCGGCGTATATCGCTCACTCTTACACCGTATCTGGCAGCTATTTTACCTAAATAATCACCGTTTCTTACCCGGTAACGTATTCTCGTTGGCTGATTGAAGAACTTGGGAAGCGGTTTTTCTTTTTTTGCCAATTCGGCTTCTACAAAAGTATAGATAGCGGGTTCGTTACTTACAAATTTCCCCACATATTCAATAGGTAGTCGTAACACATGCTTTTCTTTTTCAACATAGGGAATAATATCCAGTTTATACGATGGGTTAAGGAATTGTAATTTTTCGATTTCAATACCCATTAATTCCGATATCTGATCGAATGTAATGGTTTTTTTTATTTGAATAGTATCAGTTTCAAAATAAGGAAGTTCTGTTTTTTTAGGCCTGAATCCATGTTCTTTTGCATACTCGAAGATATACATGGTTGCCAGAAAAGCAGGCAGGTACCCTGCGGTTTCCCTGGGTAAATACCTTCTTATATTCCAGTAATTTTCATATCCGCCGGATCGTCTTATTGCCTTTGTAACATTTCCCGGCCCCGAATTATACGCAGCCAGGGCGAGGTCCCAATCTCCAAATATTTTGTACAATTTAGCCAAATATTCACACGCGGCTTTGGTTGATTTAATCGGGTCGCTTCGCTCATCAACATAACTGCTAACATCCAAATCGTGCATTTTACCTGTAGCATACATAAATTGCCACAGTCCTGTGGCACCCACTCTGGATCTAGCCCTTGGATTAAGTGCCGACTCAACAATAGCCAGGTATTTAATTTCCAGCGGTATATTGTAATTATCCAATTCCTGTTCAAACAAGGGGAAATAAAACTGACTAATGGCCATTAAACGCTCCATGGCCGGTCTCCTGTTTTTAAGAAACGATTTTATCACATTCTCCAGTGAAGGATTATACGAGATATTAAACGGAGTTTTTTGATTTAATTTTTCCAGGCGTTCCTTAAGCATCTCTGTGGGGAGATTATTGTACTCCACCTGATCGTAATCCAACTGCGAAACTGTGGCATATAGTGTGTCGAACAAAGAAGTATCGTATAGTTCTTTCATCCATAGGCTATCTAACTCTGAAGCATATGGGTCGTCCTGTAAATTGTATTTTTCTCCCTTTTTAAAGGAAACTACGCTTTTTCCGTCTAAAGCCCTGGTTTTAGAGGCTACAATGAGTTTCGAGGATGCTTCATTAATCGCTTGTACCGTGTCTGCAGGCAATTGGCTAACCTCATTATTTTTTTCCAACAAATTATTGTCGGGTACCTGCCCCTGTAACAATACTCCCTGAAAACATATAATACATAATAATAACCAATTCCTCATTACCTCGATATTTAATATAAAGTTGAATATACTAAAATCGGTTTTTTGCCGCGTTTTAGTATATATAAAAATGTTAAAACTGTTTTTTTAATTCATTATAGCAGCGATCCCGGGAAGCGTTTTTCCTTCCAGGCTTTCCAGCATGGCACCGCCACCGGTGCTTACGTAACTCACTTCGTTCTCCAGGTTAAACTGCTTGACGGCTGCTACCGAATCTCCGCCACCTACTAACGAAAAGGCTCCGTTAAGAGTAGCCTCCGCTATGGCATGCCCCATGGAGATGGTGCCATTTGCAAAGTTTTCCATTTCAAAAACACCCATTGGACCATTCCATAAAATGGTTTTCGACTCCATAATAACCTGCTTGAATGCTGTTTCGGTTTCCGGCCCAATATCAAGTCCCATCCATCCATCTGGAATTGAATAAATATCTACAAGCTGTCGGGAAGCATCATTTGAAAACGCATCAGCCACCACTGCATCGACTGGTAAATGTATTTTAACACCCTTGCGTTCGGCTTCTTTTAAAATATCCAAAGCCAAAGACAATTTATCATCTTCAACCAGAGAGCTGCCTATTTGTCCTCCCTGCGCCTTGATAAAGGTAAAGGTCATTCCACCGCCAATGATAAGATGATCTATCTTTTCAAGAATATTTTCAATGATGGTTATTTTAGATGATACTTTGGCCCCACCCAGTACAGCAGTAACCGGATTTTCGCTTGACTTTAAAACGCGATCCAGGCTTTCTATTTCTCTGGCAAGCAGGGTTCCAAAACACTTTTTGTCCGGAAAAAACTTGGCGATAATTGCCGTTGAAGCATGCGCACGGTGTGCGGTGCCAAATGCATCGTTCACATAGATGTCACCAAGACGTGATAGTTTTTCCGCAAAGACTTCATCTCCTTTTTCCTCTTCAGCATAAAAGCGAAGATTTTCCAAAAGAATTACCTCACCAGATTCTATATTTTTAACCGCTTCTTCCGGAACGCTTCCAATACAGTCTTCTACAAATTGAATTTGTACGCCTACAATTTCCGAAACCTTCTGCGCTATGTGCTTTAAAGAAAGGGCTTCTTTTTTTTGTCCTTTAGGGCGGCCCATATGGCTCATTAAAACAACACTCCCCCCATCTTCAAGAATTTTAATTATGGTAGGTTTGGCAGCTTCTATCCGCGTAGTATCGGTTACTTCAAAATGATCATTAAGCGGTACATTAAAATCGACACGAACCAATGCTTTTTTGTTTTCAAAATTATAATCGTTTATGGTTTTCATTTTCAAGCTTGCTATTAATTAAGGCGCTAAAATAACTATTTTATCGGCGAAAGTTAAAACGCCTTAGTCTTTTATTTGAGGGGAAATCCTATATTAAAGCCTTATATTTGTCTTTATGCAATTCTCGAAGGTTTTAGGACAGCAACATATAAAAAAACACCTGGTTCAAAGTGCGGATAACCGACGTATTCCGCATGCGCAACTTTTTGTTGGTCCGGAGGGGTGTGGAACGCTTCCAATGGCATTGGCTTATGCACAATATATTCTGTGTAATAATCAAAATGGAGAAAACTCAGGAGGCAATACCGCTTGTAATTTAAAAATAGAAAACCTAAATCATCCGGATTTGCATTTTGCATTCCCTGTGGCTAACAATGACCGGGTAAAATCGCATGCTGTTAGCAGTCTTTTTTTTAGTGAATGGCGAGAATTCCTAAAGCAGCAACCCTATGGTAATTTATTTGATTGGTACAAAATTCTGGGGGTTGAGAACAAACAGGGACAGATAGGTGTAGACGAAGCTCACGATATTGTGAAAAAACTGTCCTTGAAGTCGTATGAAGGAGGTTATAAAGTTCTGCTCCTGTGGATGGCAGAAAAAATGAATATCGCTGCCTCCAACAAGCTTTTAAAATTAATTGAAGAGCCTCCAGAAAAAACCTTGCTCATATTAATTGCGGAAGATGAAGAACAAATTATTCAAACCATCCGATCTCGTTGTCAGGTGCTTCATTTTCCTCCACTTGGGGAAGCAGTAATCAAGAAACAATTAGCACTTGATTATGGTATTGCCCATACCGATGCTGCTAAAATTGCACATCAGGCAAATGGAAATTACAACAAGGCGCTGGATTTGGTTTATCAGGATTCCGAAGATCTTACTTTTGAAAAATGGTTTGTTTTATGGGTGCGAAGTGCCTTTAAAGCGCGTGGTAATAAAACGGCTATTCACGACTTAATTAGTTGGAGTGAACAGTTGGCCAAAACGGGGCGCGAAACCCAAAAGCAATTTTTACATTTTTGCCTGGAGGTGTTTCGTCAGGCATTGCTTTGTAATTACGAAGCACCCGAATTGTTATATATGGAGCTAAAAGCGGATAATTTTGATTTGAAAAAATTTGCTCCGTTTGTTCATGAAGGCAATATCCTGGACATTTCCAAAGAGCTTCAAGATGCTCTTTACCACATTGAAAGAAATGGAAACGCCAAAATTATTTTCACAGACCTTTCTATTAAATTAACACGGCTTCTTCACAAGAAACCGATTCATTATTCAACAAAAAAGCACTGACTAAGTCAGTGCTTTTTTATAGTATTAGTTTATTATCTGCCAATTACTCTTTATTGGTGTAATTATCATTTAGGGCTTTTAACAGTGATTCGGTAAGATCACTCTCTTCCTTCCCATAAAGAACACTTCCCGCTTCATTAGATCCGAGGATATAAGTAAATCCATTGGTCTTTCCGTAGTCTTTGATAAAATCTTTTACTTTCGTAATAACCGAATCAATTTTTGCTTGTCCTTCCTGTTGAATCTTTTGTTGTTCCGCTTGTAGTTGTTGTCCCAGTATTTGGCCCTTTTGTGCCAGTACCTGATATTCTTTTTGGGCTTTAGCCTGGCTCATCGAGCGGGCTTTAGCCTGAAAATCCTGCTCTTCCATTTGAAATGCTCTGGAAATACTATCTCTGCGTTGCGCAAATTTCTCTCCCTTTGCCTTAAAGGCCGATTCCACATCTTTCATTTCCTGATATTCTTCAACCATTTTTGTAATGTCAACAAATCCGGTTTTTTCCTGCTTACATGCCATGACCGTAAAAAAGGCCATTAGTAAAATTAATCGTTTCATGATTCTAACTTTTTAAGTGCGCACAAAAATAGGAAAGTATGTCTTATAAAAAGCAAATATTTTTGCACACAACGGGTCTATAGTTTTTCTTTATTATAAAAACAGTAATCAATAAATAATGTTTATTTAAATCTCCTGTTTCACGTGGGCTCTAACAGCGTTTTCCTTTTTTAACATGCCTAACCCTCTACAACAGCACAAAAGCTCTTAAAATGGCTTAAAACGGCTTTACTCTTCCTTTTTAATAACATATGTCAGGGACGAATAATTTCCGGTTTGTTTAGCTTTTCTATTTGAATGCCAACCTGTAAGCAGCGCTTTTAACCATGGAAATTTTGATGCCTTATACTTCTCCGAAAGCAGGGCTATATAATAAGCGTCCAATTTCATTGGTAGGATTTTTACTACGTTAGCATTGTGCTTACCAAAAAGTAATTTTATGGCTTTCGGAGAAAAATGCCACAGATGCCGGGGAACATCATAAGCTGCCCAAAAGGATCCATACTTAATTGCATCAAACGATTTGAAATTAGGCACGGCAACATATAGGGTTCCGTCAGGCTTTAGCAAACTTAAAAGATAAGCGATGTATTGATCCAATGGTGCAACGTGTTCCAAAACATGCCACAAAGTAATCACATCAAACTGCTGATCCCGTATTTTATAAATTTCCTCTTCCAGAAAAAGTTGTTTGGCCATAGCCAATTCCCGAGCCCCGGAAGCAGGTTCCACTCCCGCAATTTGCCAACCCATGCTTTTAGCCGCCTTCAGGAAATCGCCTGTTCCGGCTCCGACATCTAAAAGGGTTTTATGCTTTCCGGTTCCAATTTCAATTTGCTTCAATTTGCGATTAATGCTCCATTTTTTGGCAACACCATATACCCATTCCAAACTATTCCTTCTGGAATCGGAATGAGAAATATAATCCTCGCTTTCATAGTATTTTGAAAGCTCCTCCTGTTTTGGTACGGGAGAGGTGATAAGCATGTCTTTGGTTTCATCATACAACAGGTCGAAAACCCGACCTGACACGGCATAATCTTTACATTTCAAATAATGCGTTTTGATAACCACAGTATTGGATTAATATTCGTTTTTAAGCGTTCGAAGATAGGATAAAAGAATCGGTTTGAAAAGCAAATTATCCTGGGAACTTTCCACTCTTTTTAAAGTTTTTTTCGTTATGGTCGCTCAAAAAAACCAATGCCCCTGTCTTGTAATTACGTTTATCTTCTCCGGCAAATAATTTATAAACCAACTAAAAACATTATGAGAACCTTTTTATTTGAGCGAAAAGAAAGAATCTTTTTTCCTGTTGAAACAACATGTTCCACGTGGAACAGTTATGCTGTTTTACCGGCCCATATGTACCAAAAGCACACTTACGTCACTGGGAGAAACGCCACTTATCCGGGACGCTTGTGATAAAGTAGCCGGACGTATAGCCTTCAATTTTTCCAGCCCCTCATATGAGATAGAGCTTAACTTATCATAATTGAAATCTTCCGGGATTCTTATGTCCTCCAATCTGTTTAGCTTATCAGCATTGTTTTTCTCTTTCGCGATATAACCTGAATACTTTACCTGTATTTCGGTCTGCTCCAACACTTCTCTATCCAACTCATTTTTCTCGATATAAGTTGCCACGGGTTCCAGTTTTCTCATCTCCTCGAGTGTCATTTTCGGCCGACTGAATACCTTGTACATCTTATCAGACTGTTTCATCGGACTGGAGTCCAAAGATTCCAGGATGGGATTAATATCTTCCGGCTTAACACTGGTCTCCCGAAAAAACCCAATAAAAGCTTCCGACGCCTTGCGTTTTTTCTCCATGCGTTTTAAACGATCTTCAGATGCCAGGCCAATTTCATACCCCTTAGGTGTCAGCCGAATATCAGCATTATCCTGCCGTAAAAGCGTTCTGTATTCCGCTCTGGACGTAAACATTCTATAGGGTTCGTCGGTGCCCTTTGTTATTAAATCATCAATTAAAACTCCAATATATGCTTCGTTCCTTTTAAGTGTAAATGCAGGCTTTTCATTAATTTTCAAGTGCGCATTTATGCCCGCCATTAAACCCTGGGAAGCCGCCTCCTCATAACCCGTAGTTCCATTAATTTGTCCGGCAAAATACAGGCTGTCAATTAGCTTGGTTTCCAGCGTATGCTTCAGTTGCGTAGGCGGAAAATAATCGTATTCAATGGCGTAGCCCGGTCTAAAAAACTTAACGTTCTCAAAACCCTTTACCGATCTCAGTGCACGAAACTGAATGTCTTCCGGAAGTGATGTAGAAAACCCATTAACGTATACCTCCACAGTAGTCCAGCCCTCTGGTTCCACAAAAATCTGATGTCGGTTTTTATCGGCAAAGCGATTAATTTTATCCTCTATAGAGGGGCAGTATCTGGGGCCAATACTCTTAATCCTCCCATTAAACATAGGAGATCTGTCGAAGCCCTCGCGAAGCACGTCGTGCACTTCATCGCTCGTATAGGTCATAAAACAGCTCACCTGCTTATCCAAAGCGCTGGTGTCGGACGAATAAGAAAATTTATTGGGATTGGGATCTCCGGGCTGTTCAATCATCCTATTATAATCAAGCGACCTACCATCTACTCTTGGTGGCGTTCCCGTTTTCATTCTGCCTGCTGTAAACCCTAAACCAACCAAGTCTTCGGTAATACCTGTTGATGCTTTTTCACCGGCTCTTCCGCCTCCAAACTGCTTTTCTCCTATATGAATAAGTCCATTTAAAAAGGTTCCATTGGTCAGAACCACCGATTTCCCATAAATATCGAGACCCAACGAGGTGCGCACTCCAATTACCTTATTGCCGTCTATTAAAAGCCCAGATACCATTTCCTGATAAAAATCAAGGTTTGCCGTTTGCTCCAACATCATGCGCCATTCTTCAGCAAATCGCATCCTGTCATTCTGTGCCCGCGGACTCCACATGGCCGGACCCTTTGATCTATTCAACATCTTAAACTGTATGGCCGAACGATCTGTTACTATTCCGCTATAACCTCCCAATGCATCTATTTCTCTTACAATCTGCCCTTTGGCTATTCCGCCCATAGCCGGATTGCAGGACATCTGGCCAATAGTTTGTAAATTCATGGTTACAAGCAATGTGTTAGAGCCCATATTAGCCGCTGCTGCTGCTGCTTCCGAACCAGCATGCCCGCCACCTACAACAATTACATCGTACTTCTTATCAAACATAATCCTATTTATTGTTCCACGTGGAACATACTCAATTTATCGTCTTCCTTACGCCTCATCTCATCCCGCTCTGAGGGCGTTTTGTCGGTCATTCCCATAAAGTGCAAAAGGCCATGTATCATAACCCTCCTAAGTTCATTCTCCATGGTGTCATGAAATAATGCAGCATTCTCCAACACCCGTTCAACCGAAATAAATATATCTCCCTGTAGCCTTTTTCCCACAGAATAGTCAAAACCGATTACATCCGTTAACGTGTCATGGTTTAAAAACTCCACGTTTATATTGTGCAAATAAGCATCCGTGCAAAAAATAAAATTGATCTCCTCGATTGTAAACTTCTCGGAAGCAACCGCCCTAATTATCCAAGTTCTCAGTACCTCAGCATCCCGGAGCTCAAAATCCGTCTCAAAATGAAAATTAATCATCCCCTTTAAAATACGCTCTGACTTTCTGTTTATAAATTTGCCGCAAAGGTAATGTTTGTCTATTTAATATCTCCGTTTGATTGAAAAATTCCTGAATGTCCTTATCCCTAGCATTCACCGGATTATCAAACGTATCCTCATTACTCCTACTAGTGCGCTTTACATCTTTACCCTGTTCAAATGACGCCCTCTCCAACTTAAGTAGCTCATGCTTTAAATTAGTCATTCTTCGCAACGTTCCGTCCTCAAGTCCGCGCTCCAAAAGTTTATTCTCTATTTGCTCCATCTCCCTAATTAACCTTCTGGCTTCACCATCCAATCCTTTACCCTTTAAATCATCCAACTGGTTTTCCAACGATTGTCTCAACAACTGCTGCTGTTTATAAATTTCAAATACTATACGCGCCTGTTCTTCTCCGTCTCCATCGCTGTTTCCTTGATTAGCAGCACCTTCTCCTTGTCTGGTTCCTTCTTTATCACCCTCTCCTTCTTTGCCATCTCCTTGCTCTTTTCCCTGCTTTTTCCCTTCACCCTTACCCTTCTCTTCTCCCATTTGCTGCTGCATTTGTTTATTTAACTCCTCTTGAGACTGTATGATGTCAGGCAATTGAAATCCCCCACCACTACCGCCTTTGCCAGAAGCACTCATTTGCATTTGCTCCTCCATGTTGTCTAAAACATCTCCTAAAAAACTAGCTAAATTATTAGCTGACGTCAAAGCATATTGCTGACTGGATACTCCCTGATATATTTGATTTTCCGGGAAACGTTCTAAAGCCTTATCGATATTAAAAAACACTTCCGTGATTTCCGTATTAACCCTTTCCGAGATCTCCGGGCGCCTAAGTGAAAGTGCAAATAAACTATCGTCAACATGCTCAAATAATGTTCTTAATTCTCTTTGCTTCCTAACCCGCTGATTAAAGTTTACACTTCTTGTGGTTTCCTCCTGTATACGAGTCATTAACTCTTCCTGTTCGAATGAAAAAATAACCAGGTTATCTAAAATTTGCCTAAGCGCCTCAGCATCCTCCATTAAACCTTCTCCACCGCTCATTTGCATACTTTGTTCCATTTTCTCACTCAGCTCTTTCATTTTTTGAGCGGCCTTCTTTTGACTTTCCCGTGCGTCCTGTTCGCTTTTACTCCCACGCTGTTGCTCCGGAGAAGCGTTTTCGTTTTCAGAAGACTGCTCCTTTTCATGTAGCTTTTGCTCCGCTAATTTTTGTTCTTCACTAATCTCCGTTTCCGCCCCCTCATCTCTTGGGATCTGCATTGGCTTTTTTAACTCCCGGTTTTCCTTCTCCAGCGCATCCAACTCCTTTTGAATCTCATTGAATTCGTTATTCAGATGTTTTTGTTTTTCCGAGGTGTTCTCAGAGCTCGATTTTCCAGATAACTGTTCCTGCTTCTCAGCAAGTTTTTCAATATCGTCCTGTAATTTTTGCATTTTTTGAGCCACATAAAATCGTTTGGTTAGTTCCAATATTTGCTCCAAACTCCTCTTATTGCTATTTTGCTTCTTTGCCAGTTCTTCCAGTTTTTTGGCCAATTCTTCCTTATTAATTTTATCGGTGAGCTTTTCCAGTTCCTCCAAAAGTTTTTCGTTCTTTTTTATTTGGTCCTGTTGCCGCTCCATGCGTTCCTTTAGCAAGTCCTTAAATATATCTTCCTCTTCCGGTTCAAAATTTTTCAGGTTTTCATTCAGCTCTTCGGTAAAACGCTTCATTTGCTGTTCCTGAAGTTTCTGACGCTCCAGAAAATTCTCCAGGTTTTTACGGTCGCTGTAGTTCAATTCTTTTTTCTCCTTTTGTATTTTAGATAATTCTTCCAGGTTTTCCCGTTGATCATTTAAATTATCCAGAGATTTTTCCAATCCGCCAATTGCCTTTTGTTGTTGTTGCAACTGTGTTTCCTTATGTTCAGATACTGTCTGTTCTCTATAACTAAACACCTGGCTTTTGCTTTGTTTCCCGCCGTGAATCGCATCATTATCCGTTACATTAAAATACAATTGATAATCCACTCCCTCTTCCAGTTCTATACTGTTTGGAAACGTATAAATAAACTGATAAAAGCCTTCGTTGAGCTCCTGCAAGAAAACTACCTTCTTTTCATCTTCCTTATGCTCCGGAAAATATACCAACGTAAGCGACCGGAGTTCGTAATCGTCAGAAGCCTGCCCAGCAAAGTACAGCTGCTTCCCTCCCGTAGAGTCTTTTTTCACCTGTACTTTAAGCTCGGGGAATTCATCCTTAACGGCATCTATAGAAAAACTGAGGTTTTCATATCCTTCAACCTCGGCATTACTCGTGCTTATTTGATATGGAAAGTCTTTGAAAATTTTAAGTTGCTTATGGAATTTATGTCCCGATACGGAAAAATCATACGTGGTATCGTCCGCTAACAATCGTATTTTTTCTGTAGCCCGGGTTTCCATATTCCATGTAATTCTGGTTCCTTCCGGAACAATTGCATTTCCGGAATTTTGAATTACTTCATCTTTTCTTCCCGTATAAGCCGGGTAATCCAGCATCATATGAAAATTAAGTAATGTAGGAACTTTTACCACCTCTATCTTATAGGGCACAGAACGAACCTCATTCGCCTCCAAATAAAACTCAATATCCTGTCCGGGCTGTTCAACGGTATACTCAAAGCTTCCGGGTGCCAGCTGCCGCAAATAAAATGATTCGCCATTTATAAATACCTTAGCCTCTTCCGGTATAACTGTTCCGGAAGTCCTCACCCTAAGTGTAAATGGTTGGTTTTCAAATGCCTTTAAAGATTCGTTTAGTACAAAGAAGCGGAAAGGTGCTGGAGGCTCATAGGCCGTTTTATAATGTATTACTCTTTGATAGCTGTCCGAAAACCATTTTATGTTGCCACTAACGGCAATCATCAAAAACAAACCTATGGGAACGAGAAGAAAGCGGGCGTTTCTCAGGCTCTTTTTAAAATCAATGGCTATATGAAATGGAATTGGTTTAAGCTGCGACGCTTTTTGATTAATACTTGCAAGAAGCAATTCGGATTGTTCTTTTCGTTCCGCTAATTGGAGCAAATTATAAAGTTTGTCGTTTACCTCCTTGAAATGACGGCCTATAAGCCGAGAGGCTGTCTTATAATCCAATCCCTTCGAGAGCTTAAACATTCTGAACAGGGGTATGACGATAAACTTAATCAACAATGCCGCCTCAACCCCTATAAACAACCAAAACAATACGGTTCGCCCCACCGTTCCGAGCCACAGAAAGTGTTCGACCAGCAGCACTATAAGTAAGTATAACAATCCAATGGAAAGAAACAGAATAGATCCTTTTATCAGTTCATTTACATAATACTTCTTTATGAACTCTTCAAGCTTGTGTTTTATGGTTTCCAGATTACTCATTACCACATTACGGGGTTTAACTGATAAAATTACAATTTTATTTAAGTATGCTTTTGTTTAACTTTGATAATTCGGTGTTAAAATTCTAATGATGAGTGACTTAAAATATATGGCAGCCTATTCCATTCCTATAATGGCTATTATCGGTTTAACATTTAAAGGATTGTTTAGTTTTTTAACTCCTGTATTTGCTTTTGGAATTGTCCCTCTGTTAGAGCTTTTGTTTCCCGAAGACGATTCGAACCTAACTCCTAAAGAAAGAGAACAGAAGTTAACAGCTCCACTTTTTGACTGGATGCTTTATCTGAATATTCCCCTGGTATTCGGGGTGCTTATATACTTTTTTCTCACTGTATCACGTACTTCCCTGGAAACCTATGAGCTGGTAGGGTTAATTTTCTCAACAGGTATCGTTCTGGGCTCCAATGGTATCAATGTTGCCCACGAGCTAGGCCACCGAACTCAAAAGGCCGAACAGTTTCTCGGAAAACTATTGCTGCTTCCCTCTTTGTATATGCACTTCTATATTGAACATAATTACGGCCATCATTTGCATGCCGCCACCAAGGAAGATCCGGCTTCTGCAAGATTAAACCAATCGGTATATTCATTTTGGTTTACCTCTGTTATCCGTCAGTATTTTAGTGCCTGGCGCATACAGTTAGACCTTCTTAATAAAGGTAATTTTTCTTTTTGGTCATATAAAAATGATATGCTTTGGTATGTTGTATGCCAATGCGCATATCTTATTTTTATTCTTTATTTCTTTGGTGTTTTTGGCCTTTTATGTGCACTGGCTGTCTCGGTAATAGGCTTTTTATTGCTTGAAACCATAAACTATATCGAACACTACGGTTTATGCAGATTAAAAAAACCCTCGGGGAGATATGAGCGTGTTAAAGAAATTCATTCCTGGAATTCCAATCACGTACTGGGAAGGGTCATGCTCTATGAACTAACAAGACATAGCGATCATCATTATCGCGCTTCCAAAAAATATCAGCTTTTAGATTATCATCATGTGAGCCCGCAAATGCCCTTTGGATATCCCACATCCATGTTAATATCTCTTTTTCCTCCTTTATGGTTTAAACTAATGAACCCGAGAATTCCGGAGGAAATGAAGCTTGCTGCTTAGTTAGTTTTTCTCGTTGAAATACTATCTTTGCGCAAATTTAAACTATGACCCGTAAAATTCGCGTTCGTTTTGCTCCCAGCCCTACAGGCCCCCTTCACATAGGTGGTGTACGGACTGCTCTTTTTAATTACCTGTTTGCGAAAAAGCATCAGGGAGATTTTGTTCTTAGAATTGAAGATACCGACCAATCCCGCTATGTAGAAGGTGCCGAAGCATATATTGCTGAAGCCCTTACATGGTGCGGTATTCCATTTGACGAGGGCCCGGGAAAAGATGGCGGATACGGACCCTATAGGCAAAGCGAAAGAAAAAACCTGTATAAAAAATATGCAGAACAGCTCCTGAATCAGGGAGATGCTTATTACGCATTTGACACGGCGGAAGAGCTTGACACCCATCGCAGAGATCACGAAAAAAAAGGAAAAACTTTTATCTATAACTGGCACAACCGGCTTAAGCTTAAAAACTCCATCGCATTTACGGAAGCGGAAACGCAGCAGAGACTTACCCATGGAGACCCTTATGTGATTCGTTTTAAATCGCCGGAAAATGAAGAACTGGTCCTAAAAGATATTATCCGCGGAAAAATTACCATCTATACAAAAACTCTTGACGATAAGATTCTGTTTAAAAGCGATGGAATGCCTACATACCATCTGGCTAATATTGTGGATGACCATTTAATGCATATTACACATGTAATTCGCGGCGAGGAGTGGCTTCCCTCGCTGGCATTACACGTTCTTTTATATCGTGCATTTGCGTGGGAGGCTCCGGCTTTTGCACATTTGCCGTTAATTCTTAAACCGACAGGAAAGGGAAAACTCAGTAAACGTGACGGTGACAAATTAGGCTTTCCTGTATTTCCTCTTCAATGGAGCGATCCTAAAACGGGAGAGACTTCCAGGGGCTACCGTGAAGACGGATATTTTCCGGAAACCGTAATTAACTTTCTGGCCATGCTGGGCTGGAATCCCGGTACAGATCAGGAAATATTTAATTTAAAAGAACTAATTCAAGTATTTGATTTAGAGCGTGTTAATAAATCAGGTGCGCGTTTTGATCCCGATAAAACCAAATGGTATAATCAACATTATCTTCAAACTAAGAAGGCCTCCGAACTGGTTACGCCTTTTCAGGAAATGCTAGCAGAAAAAAATATTTCCGCCGCTGATGAATACGTAGAGAAGGTTATCGGCTTAATAAAAGAACGCGCCTCTTTTGTTTCCCAATTCTGGGATTTAGGACATTTCTTCTTTAAATCACCGGATACTTATGCCGAAAAAGCGGTTAAAAAACAATGGAAAGACCATACAGGCGCCATTCTCTTAGACCTCGTAGAGCAGTTGGCTGAACATACTGATTTCAACGCATCCGTGACCGAATTACTTGTAAAAGAATGGATTTCTGATAAGGGATTGGGCTTCGGACAAGTAATGCCTCCTTTAAGACTTGCTTTGGTGGGAGATATGAAAGGTCCGCATATTTTTGATATTATGGAGCTTTTGGGAAAACGAGAAACCATTGGCCGATTGAGAAAGGCTGTAGAAACACTTTCCTAAAAGTGTAATCACGCTATAATATTTTGTAACATTTTATAAGAGTTTGCTACCAATGAAGTGCATACTTTTTGTAATTTCATAACATCAACACTAAAAATCTAGCAAATGAATTTTTATCTCATCCCAATTATTTTCTTTGGTCTTGTTATTTTAATGTCTTCTTTCTTTATTGTAAAGCAGCAAACAGCAGTAGTTATTGAGCGTTTCGGTCGCTTTCAAAGCATTCGAAATTCCGGTCTACAAATGAAGATTCCGTTGGTCGATCGTATCGCCGGAAGACTTAGCCTTAAAATACAACAGCTGGATGTAATTGTAGAAACCAAAACATTAGACGATGTATTTGTTAAGCTCAAGGTTTCCGTTCAGTACGTTGTGATCCGGAATAAAGTATACGAGGCCTTTTACAAGTTGGAATACCCGCATGATCAGATTACAAGTTACGTGTTTGACGTAGTTCGTGCTGAGGTTCCGAAGATGAAACTCGATGACGTATTCGTAAAAAAAGATGACATCGCTATCGCTGTAAAGGCCGAGCTTCAGGATGCTATGTTAGAATACGGATATGATATAATCAAAACCCTCGTTACCGATATTGATCCGGATGCTCAGGTCAAAGCAGCAATGAACCGTATTAATGCCTCGGAAAGAGAAAAAATTGCCGCTCAATTTGAAGGAGATGCCGCCCGGATTTTGATTGTTGAAAAAGCAAAGGCCGAAGCCGAAAGCAAGCGTTTACAGGGGCAGGGTATTGCCGATCAGAGAAGAGAAATAGCTCGTGGTTTGGAAGAGTCTGTTGAAGTGTTAAACAAGGTGGGGATCAATTCGCAGGAAGCCTCTGCCTTAATCGTGGTAACCCAGCACTATGATACCCTACAGGCCATTGGAGAGGAAACCAACAGTAATCTTATTCTGCTGCCGAACTCGCCTCAGGCTGGAAGCGACATGTTAAACAATATGGTGGCCAGCTTTACCGCCAGTAATCAAATAGGTGAAGCCATGAAAAAACAGAACAGAAAAAAGGATGAAGAATAAGAGTAGTTCAAACCTACCTTCAAAAAACCGGGACAATCCCGGTTTTTTATTTGTTTCTGGCTTCAATTTTAGCCCAGGTATCTCTTAGGCCAACCGTTTTATTAAAAATGAGTTTGTCGGGTAACTGGCTGTCAGAATCAACACAAAAATACCCTAATCGTTGAAACTGATACCGCTCACCCGCAACGGCATTTAACAGGCTCGGCTCTACAAATCCCGTGACGGTATTAAGCGAATCCGGATTTACAAATTCCATGAAGTCTTTATCCGGATGACCATCCGGATGAGGATCCATAAACAACCGGTCGTACATTCTTACCTCTGCTTCCCTTGCGTGTTTTACAGATACCCAATGCAAGGTTCCTTTTACCTTCCGCATACTTTCTTCCGTTCCGCTACCACTTTTGCTCAACGGGTCATAGGTACAGTGCACTTCCGTGATATACCCTTCGGTATTTTTTACAACGCTTTCCGCTTTAATGATATATCCATTCTTAAGCCGTACTTCACCTCCCAGCTTAAGCCGGAAATATTTGCGATTGGCTTCTTCTCTGAAATCACTTTGTTCTATATACAATTCCCTGGAAAACGGTACTTTCCGCGTACCTGCCGCGTTGTCTTCCGGATTGTTTTCGGCATCCAGCCATTCCTCCTTATTTTCAGGGTAGTTAGTAATAATCACTTTCAGCGGATCCAGAACTGCCATTACACGAGGAGATTTTTTATTTAAATCCTCACGGATACAAAACTCCAGAAGTGCAACATCAATAACATTGTCTCGCTTAGCTACTCCCACTGTTTCTACAAACTTTCTCAATGCCTCCGGTGTGTATCCTCTTCTGCGAAGCCCTGAAATAGTGGGCATTCGCGGATCATCCCATCCGGATACAATATCCTCTTCCACTAATTTCAATAGTTTGCGCTTACTCATGATGGTATAACTCAGGTTAAGCCGTGCAAACTCCCTTTGTTTGGGTCGCAGCTTATCTTTGCTAACCACCTGATCCAGAAACCAGTCGTATAACTCCCGATGCGGTTTAAATTCCAGAGAGCACAGCGAGTGTGAAATCTGTTCAATATAGTCGCTTTCTCCATGCGTCCAGTCGTACATCGGATAAATGCACCAATCATTTCCCGTTCTATGATGGTCTTTGTGTAAAATTCGATACATTATAGGGTCTCGCATCAGCATGTTATGGTGTGCCATATCTATTTTAGCCCTAAGCACATGTGTTCCCTCATCAAATGCTCCTTCCTTCATCCGCTGAAAAAGATTCAGATTCTCCTCAATGCTTCTATTTCTGTAGGGACTATTTGTTCCCGGGCTGGTTGGTGTTCCTTTTTGCTCGGCCATTGCTTCGGAAGATTGCGAGTCAACATAGGCTTTCCCTTCTTTAATCATCAACACCGCCCAATCAAATAGCTGCTGGAAATAATCAGAAGAATACAGCTCATTTTCCCAGTGATATCCGAGCCAGTTTATATCTCTTTTTATGGCATCTACATATTCCTGCTCTTCCTTTGCCGGGTTGGTATCATCAAATCTTAAATTCACAGGGGCATTATACTTTTCCCCCAGGCCGAAACTAATTCCTATGGCTTTTGTATGCCCTATATGTAAATATCCGTTGGGCTCCGGTGGAAACCTGAAACGCAAATCCTCCGGAGAATATCCATTTTTCAGGTCTTCCTCGATAATCTGCTCCAAAAAATTAAGCGACTTTTCTTCTTTTGACATGCTTTTTTATTAAAGGCACAAAATTAATTAAATACATTGACTAACACGAATAATACTTTGACAACATTTTACGGTCATTTGACAACATTTATCGATAAAACGCATCGATGAAATGCATGTTTTTACAAAAATTTACTACTTTAGCCTTGTTGGTAAAACAGACTTATTAACATCTTAAGTCGTTATTTTACAGCGTTTTTTGAATTTTTGTTGATAAAAATTTGTTGAATCTTATCAAGTGATAAAATAGCTTGATTTTTTGTAATAATTCATAGGAGTTTTACGTTTAACAAATGATTTGTCATAGTAAGATTTTGATGCGATTATGATTCCCCAAATCGGTAATCGCATATTTTAACCTACTTATATGAATAGACATTGGTCTACTACATATGTGCAATTAATATTTTGCCTGGTGCTATTTGGTGCTCAGTATTCTTTCTCACAGGTACTGAAGAAGCCTATCCCACAATTTACTGCACCCTGTGCATCTTCCTCCTTTAACAGCTTTATAGTTCAGTTTAAATGGGATCCTCCTCTGGTAAACTCAGGGAATGTATTTATCCTTGAACTTTCCGAACCGGACGGGAGCTGGGGAAATCCAACGCAGTTAGCTTCCGATGGAAGTCAGAACACCACATTCGATTTTAATTTTGTGTTTGGTTTTCCTACCAATACGGCCGGAGATACTTATAAGGTACGCGTGCGTAGCACCGATCCTGCACTGACCAGTCCGGAAAGCGATCCTTTCCCGGCTTACTATCAAACGGTAACCACACCACTTATTATTAACAATATTGAACCGGTAATTTCAGTATGTGATGGCACCGCGGCCACCATAACTATAAATAACTACCCTAGTGAACCCGCTTATAACTGGTACAGAAACGGAACCCTCCTTGCCGGTGAAAAAGGATCCAGCCTAACCACAACCCAGGCCGGATTCTATTATGTAGAAGTAGATTACGGGTTACATTGTTCCGGAAGTACTTTGTCTAATGAGGTGGAAGTAGTCACCGGAGTCGGGCAGGGGGTGGCCATTCAGGGAACCTATCCAAAAGCATTATGCGTGGGCGAAACACATACGCTTCAATCAAATATAACAGATGGTACATTTTCTTATCAATGGTATAAAGATAATGTTGCTATAAGCGGCGCCAATCAGCCATCGTATACTATAGACACTAATATAATAAGCAATTTTGAAGGAAATTATGCCGTTGAGGTTCAACAGCCCGGAGGGTGTTCTGAACGATCAGCGGAAGTAAGTATTACCAGAAGTGCCGATTTTACAGTAAGTATTACCACGGCCAATCGATTGGTATTAATGCCCGCTACCACACGCGAATTGGGTGTTACTACAAATGCCGCCAGCCCCAGTTTTGCCTGGTTTAGAAATGGCACATTAATTTCCGGTGAAACATCCAGTACCATAACCGTTTCTCAGCCTGGCACTTATAAGGCTACGGTAACACAGGGTGGTGTATGTTCTTCCTCCCAGGATTCAGAAAATATTGTGGTAGACGTGCCCGATAGATTTGAAATAGTTATCGGAGGAGACACAAATTATACCGATTGTTCTAATGAATCTACCACACTGATTATTAGTGAAATAACAGCTATAACATCGACAAACGATCGAATAGATGCTACTGACGATTTAAGAAACAGCTTTTCCTATCAATGGTTTAAGAGCGGAGTGGCTCTGAACGGCGCAAACACCAGCACTCTTTCGGTAAACAGCGCTTCCGAAAATGATGATTACATGGTAGATGCCACTTTAGGTGCTTATAACGCCCAATCCAATGTGTTTGCGGTTAAACTCGTACTAAGCGATGATGTTTCCATAACGAGCGACGGAACCGTTTCCTGCGACGGGGGAGACAATATTACCATTACTTCAGCTACATCTAATCCCGCTTATACATATGAGTGGTATAGAAATGGTGTAAAACTTCCCGCCAATACAAACCAGATTATAACCAATCTTACCGGAACTTATCGGCTTGGCGTTACCGCTTTTGGATGTACTAAATTTTCAAACGACCTTATTATCAATCCTTTTGATGAATCGTTGGTTGGTGTAGATGCGCCTGAGAATATCGTATTTGTAGAAGGTGGCTCAAGAACTGTAACTGCCAACGGAGCAGACACTTACCAGTGGCTGGATGCCGACAATAATATATTATCAAGCTCAAATTCAGTAACCTTCACTGCCGAAGGGAATTATGCGCTTAGAGCCTTTATAGGGACATGCGAGGTAACCAAATTATTCACTGTTGCCTATCAGGAAAGCTTCGCTGTACCTAATGTAATAACACCAAATGGTGACGGGATAAATGATACATGGATCATTCCCAACACCTATTCGTTTAACCCGGAGGTTGAAGTCCAGATATACGACCCTTCAGGAGCACCTATTTTCAATGCTTTTGGTTATCAAAATAACTGGCCTCAAACAACGGTAACTTATCCTTCCACAAGACCGCCCGTTTTCTTTTATAAGATTGTGAAAGGAAAAAGTATTTTAAAACAAGGAACCATAACCTTAATACGCTAGTGGTATAATGAAACGTAAACTTATTTGGTTACTGTTAACCATAATTTCGGTAAACTGGGTGCAGGCCCAGGAGACCACGCTTCGCTTTGAAACGGAGGTCCCCGCCCAAAACCTGCTCAAGTTTAACCGGTTTTTAATCAACCCGACTTTTTCAACAGTTCGGGAGGATAAATCCTATATAAACCTGTATCACAGAAATGAAAATGGCGAATTTAATAATGCCAAGGACTTGTATTTTATAAGTTATTCCGGTAGGATGGGAGATCGAACGGGATTTGGATTAAGCCTGTTTCAGCAAAAATATGGAACCTTTTCAAATTTTGGTGCGATGGCCAATTATGGCTATGGGGTGCGGCTTGCAGAAAAAAGTGCGCTTTCATTTGGATTCAATTTATTGTATTACAACAGTGGATATGATTCCAGTGAAGCTGTTCCGGGAGATTTAAACGATCCGTTGCTTGCCGGGTTAGATGATGGTTCCTTTATATCATTTCAACCGGGTATAAACCTGGCCATAGGCGATTTTGATTTTGGTATTTACGCCGAAAATTTATTGGATTATAATTTCAAAACGAGCGAATCTCTAACCAATTTTAAAGAAAAAACATACTCGGCTCATTTACAATATACCAATCGGTTTGAAAATGCAAGCGGTATTCTTGAGCAAGGCCGTTTAATGGCTCTGGCCCGAGGTAGAAAAAAGGGGGAAGAAGATATTGTGCTAAGCGGTAGCCTTATTCTGGACCTTCCAAAAATAGGATGGTTACAGGGTGGTTATGACGATTTTTATGGCGCCTCTGCCGGTATTGGCTTTAATGTAACCAAGCGATTATCTTTAGGGTATACTATAGAAAAAGGCCTTAATGGCGGGAGAGAAAATCTGGGACCTACCCATGAAGTTTCTTTCGCCTATTCGTTTGAGCCCAACTTAACCGAAGATCGCGTAATGCTGGAGCAGGATTATCAGGACGAGGTAGCTGAAGCTCAGCAGGAATTCCTGAATAAAGATACGGAAATTGCCGAATTGAAAAAGAACATTCAGGAAAATAATGAGATCATTGCCGAATTAATATTTCGTCAGGACTCTATAGAGGATGCCAGAGAAAAAGATCTGGAAAGAAGATTTGCTCACTTGATGCGATTTATTAACCGCGATCAAAAACAAACCACTACAACCAGTGCTTCGGAAGCCTTGGCGGAATACAACCGTAAAGACCGTGAAGCCGCACTTCAAAAAAATGACAATACTGTTTCGCCAAAAACGGATCAGATTGTAGCTAATAATGAGGTCTCAGGAAATAAACCAACTGGTATAAACAAAGAGGCTGAAATTGTTAAGACTGATGATATAAGCACACCTGAAAACGATGTGGCAGTTGTTTCAGATCCCGTAAATGAACCACAAAAAAGCGCTGTTAATACAGCCGCAGTGGCAGAGAATAATGAGAAAGACGACGTAGTAAACACGGAAGCCGCCGTTGCCCAGATCATGGAAGATATTGAAAAAGAAAATACTTCTGAAGAACAAGTTGTGCAGGCTGTGGCTGAAAATAACGTGCCCGAAACGGTGCAGGACAGAACCTCTGTATCTGAGCCATCACCTGAAGACATAAAACCCACTGAGGTAAGGCCTAAAGATCAGGGTTATGCTAAAACAAAGAAAAGTTATGAAGATGCCATCGATCGTGAAGCTATTAATAATAATGTAAAAAGCCGTCGAGTGCGTAACCTGACCGGAGTAGACGGGGGTTATTACATTATTGCCAATGTATATAAAGGATCTTATTACTTCAATAAATTCATGGAAAAACTCGCCAACGATGGTTTGGAACCAAGGTATTTTGTGAATCCGGAAAACGGAATGAAGTATGTATACCTCAAGAAGTTTGACAACTGGCAACAAGCCCTGGCATCCTACAAGTCTGATATTGATGGCCAGTATTTTGACGATATCTGGATTATGAGTGTAGACAATGGTCAGGAAGATGCTCGATATGCCAGTCAAAACAAAGAAAATACCGATGCGTATATTTCATCAACCAACAATACTAATCAAAACAAATACCCGGCCTCCGGTGAATCAAATCAATCTGAGGCAGGAGATAAAAAAGAATACGACCCTGCTATTTTGCAGAAAAATGTAATTAAAAAATCAAACAGGAGTGCTGACCCAACAGCATCTGTTGATACCATGACTGAAAACCAAATCGAACAAATCTACGGTTCCAAAACAGGCGCCAGAAGGAAGACAGCTAAAAAAGGCCCCGTAGTTTCCATCTCCAACCTACAAGAAGGATACTACATTATTGCCAATGTCTTTGCCGTGCCCAGCAATGCAACCCGATTTGTTAAGAAGTTAAAAAGCCAGGGGCTGGATGCAGATTTCTTTATTAATCCGAACAATAATTATCGGTATGTATATCTGCGTAAATACGATTCCTGGAACAATGCCCTAGTGTCTTACTATTCGAACTTGGATAACTCGTACCATGATGATATTTGGATCATGCGGGTTAACACTAACCTTATGCTATAAAAATGAAAACTAACCTACGCCCCCAACATCTTATTCTGCTCGCCTGCTTGCTCTTTGCAAGTTTTGGTGTGTTGCAGGCACAAGTTAAAAACGATTTTGACGTACGATACCCGGACAATGTGGCGGGTGCTCCTCAGAGTATTCGCGGGGATATAACATTCGTAGCCAATAATATTGTAAATCGAGAGACCAATTCACTGAATCCCGAAGACCCGTATAATCTTACGGGCTCTTCCTCTGCCTACAATGATCTGCTCGACATGCAATATATTGACATTGACAGTGATCCTGCCACTTTTAGTTCGAGTAGTGCTTTTTTAAATGTTCCTAATCCGTCGTGTGCCAAGGTTAGATATGCCGGATTATACTGGTCTGCGGTTTATAAATACAATCAGGGGGATGATAGTAGTAGCGGACGAGAAACCGATTTCAATCAGGTTAAAATAAGAGTTCCCGGGGGAGCTTATGTAGATCTTACTGCAGACGAGGTGCTTTTTGATGGTTTTGGAGATGCTGATTTTGGCGGGTATAGCCCCTATGCATGTTATAAAGATATAACTTCATTAATAACACCACTTACCGACCCTAACGGTGAATATTTTATAGCCAATGTACGCGCCAGTGCCGGAGGAGGGCTTCCCGGAGGTATCTCGGGAGGATGGCTTATGGTGGTTATTTATGAAAACCCCAACTTGCCTGGAAAATACATCACTACCTTTGACGGCTATGCCGGTATAAAATCCGGAGAGACCGTTGATATTCCTTATAACGGATTTACTACGCTTCCTGCACCATTTCCAGTAAGAGCCAAGCTCGGTGTTGGAACCCTGGAAGGAGATAATCGAATTACGGGAGACGGACTTTCTATCCGTGCTAACAGTAATGGTTCCTTTACACCATTAAGTAGCGCCGTAAACCCGGCCGACAACTTCTTTAATAGTAATATTACTTACGAAAGCAGCATTATTACAACCCGTAACCCCAACAGTATTAACACCCTGGGTTGGGATGCCGATTTGTTTACAATAACCAATCCTTCCAATTCGGTAATTCCAAATGATGAAACAGGAGCTACATTGCGCGCTTCATCAACTCAGGACAAATACGATATCTTTTTTAATTCTTTCGATGTTGAAATAATCGAGCCTATAATTAACCTTGTTAAAACGGTGGAAGACCTTGCCGGAAACGACATTGGCGGAACCGGGATAACCCTGGGGCAGGAACTGGAATATGTGCTCACTTTCCAAAATGTGGGTAATGATGATGCGCTGAATTACAGTATTAGAGACGTACTTCCCGTAAACGTAAATGTTATAGACTCAAATCCGAGTACTCCGGGGATACAGCCTGATATTACCGCACCAAATGGGGTGACCTACACCTTTGATGAAGCAGCTCACGAAATTGTATTCAATGTGCCGGACAGATTGGTTGAAGAAGGCGACCCGTCTTACGAAATTCGCCTCCATGTAAAAGTAGTGGAAAATTGTAATGACCTGCGGGACGCTTGTTCAAATATCGTTCAAAACCTGGCATATTCTACCTATACGGGAGAACTCAATAACACTCAAATAACGGATGACCCCAGTTTTTCTGACTTCGATAATTGCGGTTTCGGTACTCCGGGAACAACAAATTTCCTGGTAGACCTTGATAATTGTGATTTTACCAGAACTGAAACTCTTTGCGGGGCTGACCTTCTTTTGGAGGCTGGAACGGGCTTCTTGAATTACGAATGGCGTGACAGCGGAGGGAATGTATTGCAAAACGGACCGAGTAACCAACTTACCGTTACCAGTCCCGGTACGTATACCGTAACCAAAACCGCACCGGCGCCTTGTCTGGATTTTGATGAAACCATTATTGTGGAGTTCTTTGGGGCCACTCAGGCCAACCCGGTTATCCCATTCTCCGACGAACAGGCTACATGTCCGAATGATGGAGATACACTGCCAAAAATCTTCCTTTGTGGAGCCAACGACAGTCGTTTAATTCAAACCGGAATTACCGATTTTGACGAAATACGATGGGAAAAACTTGATGAAGCAAGTTGCCCTCCGATCGGACTGGAAGATTGTGCTAATAAAAACTCAACCTGTACCTGGAACACTGTTGCCACCGGGCCTGATTTTGACGTTTCGGACGAAGGGGAATACCGTCTTGTTATCGAATATCAAAACGGGTGTTTTAGCCGTTTTTATTTTAATGTGTTTAAAAACCCATTGGATCCTCAGGTAGAAGCAACCGATATTATTTGTACGTCTGAAGGGGAAATTTTAGTAACCAATGTGCCTTCAGCAGGTTACGAATTCCAATTGGTAGACGCAGGATCAGGTGCTGTAATTACAGGATGGCAAACCAGTAACAGCTTTTCAATTCCTAATTCCGGTGTTTATACCGTTCAAATAAGACAAACCATATTAAATGGTTTGGGTTGTACTTTCGAAATTCCGAATATCGGGATCCGGGAGCGTGATTTCCAGGTAAATGTGATCACCAAAGATGTGGATTGTAATGGGCTTGGAAATATAAGAATACAGGCTCTTGATGTTGAGCCGCAATACTATTATGAAATTTCTCAGGGAGGCTCGGTTATTGATACTTTTGGCCCCTCGGATGATAACGATTATACCTTTCAAAACTTAAATGCGGGGACGTATGATGTAAGTGTGTCTACCGATGATGGATGTTCTTTTACGCAACAAGTAACTATTATCGATGAAAACGACCTGGACCTTAGTGCACATGTATCGCAAAATATTACCTGTCAGGAAGGGAATATTCTGGTGAATCCTTCCGGAGGAAAATCGCCATACACGTATACCATTTGGAGCTTTGTACCCGAAGGCGGAACCGGAGGGCCTTTATATCCTTCTGTAAACGATATTCCTGCTTCGGCTTTCCAAACCAGTAACATCTTTGACATTCCTTTTGGAGGGCAAGGAACTTATGAGTTTGTGGTGGTTGACAGAAATAATTGTTTTGCTATTTCAAATCCAGTAACCATTTATTTTGTTCCTTCCGTTGATCTCGGAACTCCGGTAATAACCGATGTAACCTGTAACGGCCTGGATAACGGAAGTATTACCATGACCATTTTAAGCCTTAACGGTTACAAAGTGGACTTTGAATTGTACGCTGCCGATACGAATGGCGATGCTACCGGACCTATACTGGCCGCTAACGATTCCGGAGTGTTTACGGGGCTTGCTCCCGGAGAGTACGTGGTAAGAATTAATCAAACAAAAGGAAACAGACTTTGCCCTATTGATATAAACGGACTTGTTATTGCAGAACCTGATGCTATTACGGGGCAGGCCGAAAAACTCAGTGATTTAAGTTGCGACCCCGTTAATCCTAACGGTCAAATCGGAATTGTTTCAGGCTCTGTTTCGGGAGGAACTCCTCCTTACGAATACAGTATAGACGGGGTTAATTTCTTTGATGAAACTACTTTGGGAACTCCTCCTGTTTTTACTATTTCCGCATCCGGAACCTATACCATTACCATCAGAGATAGTAATGGGTGTACCGGAGTTACCAATGAAATTATTTTTGACCCAAGAAACGAACCAACCGACCTTACTTTTACCTTTAATGACGTAACCTGTTTGGATGGTCAAACCACCGATGTTACAGTAACTACTACAGGTGGAACAGGTATATTAACTTATGAAATTATTGTTCCTGCCGGAACAGCACCAACTAATAATGATGGTGTTTTTAACGATCTTGCTCCCGGGTCATACACCTTCGAGGTAACCGATGAACGCGGATGTTCTTATCAGGAAACCCTAAACATTCAGAATGTTGTACCCATAGATGTTATCGGACAATTAGTGCGTAATGTAACCTGTGTGGGGGATGCTGATGGTGAAGCTTTATTTACGGTAAGCGGATTTGGTAGTACTTATAGTTATACTATTAACGGAGGAACTCCTGTTACCGGTCAGTCGGCCACAACAATCCCATTAACCGGATTGGCTGCTGGCGATTATACCATCGTGGTAACCGATGAGGTGACCAGCTGTACTGACACTGCTACCGTTACTATAACCGAGCCTACCGCACCATTAACTATTGCCGATCTTTCAGTAACCGATATCAGCTGTAATACCACCGGTACGGAGCCCGGATCAGTAACCATCACCGCCAGCGGTGGTTGGGGTGGCTTTGAGTACGAATTAACTACTCCGGGAGGTGCCACTGTTGGTCCACAAAGCAATAACAATTTTACAGGTCTTACAGATACTTCAGGAAGTTATACGGTAATTGTTAGAGATGCCGGAGGCTGTGAAGTACAGGATACATTTACATTAACTCCTGCCGTTGCTCCCGTTCTTGATGTTACGGCAAACAGTCTGTGTTACGACAGTACCACCGGGTTAATTTTGACCGCCTCGGTAAGTTCTGGTGGAGAAGCACCATTCCAATATAGCCTGAACGGAGGGCCTTATCAGAGTGATCCTCAATTTACAGGATTAGGTCCGGGAAGTTATACCATAACCGTTATAGACAGTAAAAACTGTACTGGAACGGCCTCTATTGATGTATTCCCTACCCTTTCTGCTTCTGCTCAATTAGTAAAAGATTTAGATTGTTCGGTTTCTCCCGATGCCGAAATCAACATCGATATCAACGGAGGAAATCCTTCCTTTAATTATGAGGTTCTTCTGGACGGAAGCTCCTTTCAGGCAAGTACTGCTGTACCTTCCATTCCGTTCTCGTTCTTTACAACAACTGCCGGAACATACGAGTTTGTAATAACAGATAGCCAGGGGTGTACCATTACCACCAATCAGGTAGTAGTAACCGATAATAATCCACCGGCTGTTACCGAAGTTTTAACACATCCGTTGTGTAATACAAGTGCCGACGGCGTGGTTGAATTACAAATAACCAGCGGAACTCCTCCTTATCAAATTGTATTTAACGGAAGTGCCCCCTCATCACAAACCACTTATGCCGGATTACTTGCCGGAACGTACGCATACACTGTTACCGATTCAAAAGGTTGTGTGGCTAACGGGAATGTTACCCTGGTGGCTCCAAATCCGATCATTCCAGGTGCTATTACCGTAGTTCAGGATTATCGATGTGATACGTCGTCTGCAACCCTACAAGCAACAGGATACAGCGGGGGAACTCCTCCGTATGAGTTTAGTATTGACGGAGTAAACTTCCAATCGTCCGATACATTTACAGGCTTGCTGGATGGTACCTATACAATTACCATAAGAGACGATAATGGATGTACCGATGTAACCGCACCTGTTACAATCGATCCTTTAAACGAACCTACAGATCTTAGCTTTGTAGCTACTGCACCTACTTGCCCGGCTATAGTATCAGATGTAACCGTTACTGTTACCGGAGGAAATGCTCCTTTCGTTTTTGAAATAATAGCACCTGCCGGAAGTGCCGTTAATAATGGCAATACACCTACTTTTAACGGGCTCGCTCCGGGAACATATACCTTCCGGGTAACCGATGATAAGGGGTGTACCATTCAAGAAAACTTTACAATCCAGGAAATCCCTGAAATTGCGGTTATTTCTCAATTGGTTAGCAATGTAACCTGTGTAGGAGATACCGATGGTGAATTGTCATTTACAGTTTCCGATTTTGCAACCACATACAGTTATGTGGTGACAAATTCTGGCGGAGCCGTAATACAATCACAAAACAATATCAATACAACTACCGCCATTACGGTGACAAACCTGGCTGCGGAAACCTATACGATAACCGTGACCGATGACACCACGAATTGTACTGCTTCCTCTGATACTATTATACAGGAGCCATCAAATCCTTTAGACTTTACTTTTACCAACACTCCGGTTACCTGTATTGCCAATGCCTCGATAACTGTGAATGCCACAGGAGGGTGGGGGAATTACCAGTATCAGTTGGTAGAGACATCTGGTCCTACTACCGTATATCCGTATCAGGGCAGTAATGTATTTACTGATGTTCCTGACGGAACTTATGAAATCTATGTTCGTGATGGCGGCGGTTGTGAGATTATAAAACCCTTGGTAATAGATCCTGCGGTAGCACCGACTATTGCATTTGATCCCGCTTCTGATTTGTGTTACGATGACACCAACAGTGCTTCTTTAACGATTTCAATTACCGATGGGGTAGCACCGTATACTTATAGCATTAATGGTGGAGCTCAGCAACCTGTTTCCGGGAATCCTTTTACAATATCCGGCCTTATTCCGGGCACTTATAATATAGCTGTTACTGACGCTTACGGTTGTGTTTCAAATACGCTGACTCAAACCATTGAACAACAACTCGTGGCAAGCGCCGTGCTTACTAAAGATTTAGATTGTACCGTTTCTCCAGACGCTGTAATAACAGTTAGTGTTAATGGAGGGTATACACCATATGCCTCTTATGAAGTAAGTACTGATGGGGGTGTAACCTTTGGTGCTCCCGTTGCTTTTGCAGGAGCCAGCTTTACCTACAATACCGCTTCAGATGGAACATATCTGTTCCAGATAACAGATGCCCAGGGGTGTACAACCACCACGCAAGCAACGGTTAACCCTATTAGTAATCCAAGTATTACTTCGCTGGTTCAGCTTCAGGATATTCTTTGTAACGGAGATCCGGGGGCGACTATCCAGGTTAATATTGATCCGGCTTTTGGTACTGCTCCGTTTACAATTTCCGTAGTAAACACAACTACATCCACGAATTACGGTTCTCAAACCTCCGGACTACCCGCCGGAACGTATGAGGTTACTGTTACCGACGCCAAGTCTTGTACCGATACCGAAATCATTGTAATTAACGAGCCTGATGCTATTGTATATAGCACAACGAAAGTTGATATTACCTGTAATAATCCCGGAGGTACGAGTTTTGGTGAAATAACCATTGAAAATCTTTCCGGAGGTACCGCGGGTTATACATATTACTTAACCAACAACTTTGATGCAACCGTACAAACTTATACGGCGGCAGCTGGAGAAGATCATACTTTTGTGGTTTTAAACTTCGGAATTTATACGATTGATGTTGTAGATGCTAACGGATGTTCCAACAGGCAACAAGTAACCATGGCCTCACCGCCTAGTGATCTTATTATTGATGTAACCACAGTTACAACCAACTGTGCTACCGGTGGAACCGCCGTTGTAACCGTTACTTCTCTGGTAGGAAGTAATAATTACGAGTTTGGTATTTTGGAAACAAATATCCCTCCATATACCTCTTCATGGCAGCCCGCAGATGCAGGATTTCCTGATCAGTCAACTTTTACCGGACTTACTCCGGGAGTAACATACACATTTGTTGTACATGATTTAACAACGGATTGTTATTTCTTTAAAACAGCAGATGCCCCTATTGATACACCTTCTAACCTTACTTCCGTATTGGATGCAGTAAATAATGTAAGCTGTACGGGAAGTGCCGATGGAAATGTAACATTTAGTATTGACAATTTTGATGCGGGTGCCACAAGCGTTTCTTATGAAATTTTCTCTGCTCAGTCGAATGTTTCTACCGGAATTACCGGAAGTGTTGCTGTTAATCCTCCCGCAGGTCCCGTTACAGAACCTAATGTAGGTCCGCTTCCTGTGGGCATCTATTATATTTTGTTTACGGAAAACGGAGGTGCGTATAATGGCTGTACCAGTGCTTCTCCACAGTTTAATATCGAAGAGTCTACAAACCTATTAAACGTAACACCTACAGTAATTAAGAATGATAATTGTAATCTTAATGCAGGAGAAATCGTTGCAGTTGGTCAATACGGAACTCCTCCTTATGAATATCAAATTGCACTGAATACAGATCCTGCACCAACCGTTGCCACGTGGGCAGGAAGTAGTGCTAATGTGTTTAATGTTGAAGGCGGAGATTACATTGTATACATAAAAGATGCTAATAACTGTATACAACAGAACCCGGTTAGTTTACCAACCGATCCTTCTCCGGAAATAACAGCTTCTATAAACGATCAGTGTACCGCATTGGAGGGTCAGTACACCGTTGATATTACACTTGATGCTTTGGGAATTCCTCCATACAGTATCAGTCTGGACGGAGGCGCTCCTCAGGCAGCCGGTGCTTTGGTAAATATCGGAGATGTATTAACATTTTCAAATCTGAGTTCAGGGGTACACACCTTCCAGTTGTTTGACGCTAACGGATGTGGGGAGCCTGCTGAGACCATTACTATACATCCGCCTCTTGGAATACAGGCCAACATCACAGCGGAAGAACTATGTAACCCTATAAACAGTGGAGAAATTACCGTAACTGCCAATGGCGGGTCCGGAAACTACTCCTACACATTAGTAAATACCGGAGCAACAAATACTACGGGAGTTTTTGGAGGTTTAACACATTCCGTTACCTACACCTTCCAGGTTACCGACACTACCACAGGATGTGATTCCGGTACGGTAGACGTGGTTATTCCAGCTCCTCAAAACCCATCATTTACCTTAATTCCAACACATGTAAGTTGTTTTGGAGGAAATGACGGAACCATTACCGTAACGCTGGACGCCGGAAATACAGACACCCCTTATGAATACAGTATTGGTTTTAGCGGAACCCGACAAACATCCAATGTATTTACCGGGCTTAGCGCTGATACGTATTCTATTTATGTGTTCTCATCCAAGGGATGTTTCAGCACACAGGATGTAACTATTAATCAGCCTACTCAATTAGATATATCAGCATCAGCATCCAGTTTTACCTGTGATGACGATGCCAGTACCATTACAGTAACAGTAAACAACGATGGTGGCGGTAACCCCTCAGGAACCGGTCCGTATATGTACAGCTTTGATGGTGGTCTTAATTTCCAGCCTGGAAACACTATTCAGGTGCCATTCGGATCGCCTGATGTAAATGTAGTGGTGCAGGACGCTAATAGTTGTCAAGACAATGTTACTGTAAGTGTTCCTGCTCCACAGGAAGTAACTGCCGGCATTGTGCAATTACAGGCCATTGATTGTGTAAACGGAGAAGAAATCATTCAGTTAAATGCAACTGGTGGTTCAGGTGATTATTCTTATATTGAGTTGCCCGGAGGTACCGCTATTCCTAATCCGGCCAATATTGTAATAACCGCTCCCGGAACTTATGTTTATGAGGTAACCGATAATATTACTAATTGTTCTGTTATTGTTGAGCATACTATTGATCCGTACGATCTTATAGATGTGGTAGCCAGTGTAATAACCGATGCTGATTGCAGTGACAGCTCTGATGGTCAATTACAAATAGTAATCAGCGGTTACACAGGAACCTTTAACTATCAGGTACTCGATATAAACGGAAATTTTGTTGCTGGTGCTTCCGGATCAGGAAACGCTACAGCAGATCCTTTCAGTTTCCCAATTCCTAATTTATTACCAGCCGGATCTTATTCGGTTCAGGTTACGGAAACTGCTTTCCCTGAATGCACAGACACTTCCAATACTGTTACTATTGATGCTCCCGAGCCGCTATCTCTGGAGCCTTTAGATAATGTAAATGCCAATTGTAATGAACCGAACGCTATTGTTACCGTTCAGGCATATGGAGGTACAGCTCCTTATAATTATGGGGCTTCACCCAGCGGTTCCGGTGTTCCGGCTACATTCCCGTTTGACAATACCATAGAATTAGACCCTACTGTTAGCCTTAACTGGGATATTTATGTGCAGGATGCCAATGGATGTATTATAGATGCTCCATTAGCGGTTACTGTTGCAACCGATACTACACCTGATATTACATTAGCTATTGACGATGTTTGTGCCGCTGACGGAAGTTTTGCTATTACCGTTTCTCTGGATGCTGTAAACACAGGAGTGGCTCCTTATACTCTAAGTATTAATGGAGGAGCATTTCAAAGTATTGGCAGCTTGCCATATACCTATACAGGATTGAATGCCGGTGCCTATAGTATTGAAATAAGAGATGCTAATAATTGTGGTGAAGTAGAAAATATTACCATCGATCAGGAGTTGGAGGTAACTGCAGTAGTTATTTCGCAGCCTACATGTAATGCAAACGATGGTGTTATAGAATTTACTGCTACGGGAGGTTCTGGAAATTATACCGTTGAGTTGTTGCGCCCTGATTTTAGTAATACGGGAATTGCACCAACGGGAAATCAATTTGTAGGTGTTCCTTTTGGAGATTATATAGTTCGTGTTAATGATAATGTTCTCGGAACTCCTAACTGTTTCGAAGATGCTGCTATTTCATTAGAAGAACCAACTCCGGTTACTTTGTTAACAACCGATAAAACCGATGTTAGCTGTCAGGGGGCTTCAGACGGGTCTATTACCATTAATCTTGAAACTCCGGGGCCAGGTGTAAACGATAATCCGCCTTATACCTTTGAAATTACAGGCCCTGTTACCGTTACACAAAACACCAATGTATTTACAGGCCTTCCGGCTGGTACATACGATATTACGGTTACTTCTAACAGAAACTGTGTGGCTACCGATCAAATTACTATCAATGAGCCTGTTGCACTGGACGCTAGTGTAACCAATACAACTAGTTTCAGTTGTAATGCCGATAATGGTATGGTAACCGCCGAAATTGAAGTGACTATTACACCTGGAACGGGTACGCCCGATTACTTCTATAGCGTAAATGGTGGAAGTTTCTTGCCGGTAGGAACAGGACTTAATGTATTTACATATACGGTTGTGGCCGATGGGAATTACGATATCGTGATTCAAGATGCTAATAACTGTTCGGTTGTCCTTCCAACTGTTGTGATTGATCCGTTACCAAGAATGACACTGGATGTTATTAACGTAACCGATATTGATTGTGCGAATGGAGCCGAGACATTTACTATTGATGTTACCGGACATTCAACAACACCTGCTACCGATTTAACATTCGAAGTAATTGAAACCGGAGATATTCAGGCCAATGTCAATGTTGCTCAAGCAACCTTTAACCTTGCTAATCCGGGAACCTACACCATTCAGGTAACCGATAATGTAACCGGTTGTTATGAATTTATCTCACATACGGTAGATGTTTTTGATACCCTGGAAGTTAATGCTGCTCCGGAAAACCCGGTGAGTTGTTATGGAGGAAATGACGGATCGCTTACGCTTACTGTCAACGGATATTCCGGGACTTATAGCTACGATGTTATTCAAATAGATGTTAACGGAAACGAAATAAGCCCGGCAATTGCCACGGGTACAGACGATACCGCTAACGGAACAATTAGTATATCTGGTCTGTCAGGAGGAAACTACCTGGTTAGAGTTACCGCCGGAACCGTTTGTGAAGACGATTCAAATATTGTAACCATCGCCTCTCCAAATGCACCGCTGTCAGTTACTGTAGAAAACGCAGGCGATGTATCTTGTGATGGCGATACCGGGCGTATCCTGGTAACTCCTGCGGGAGGATGGCCGCCGTATGATATTGTTTTAACCAATACGGATAATGGAAATACACAATCGGTAACAGCCGTTACAGGACATGTATTTACCAATTTACCAGCTGGAAATTACACGGTAGATGTTGTTGATAGTGTAAACGGCGGGTGTAGTGCTAACGGCGCCATTAATTTACCTGCGCCAACTCCACCTACAGCAACTATTTCTCCCGATGTGGCACTTAATTGTGTAGGAGACTCAAATGGAAGCTTAACGGCTACAGCCAGTGGTGGTTCCGGAAATTATACGTATCAATTAAACAGCTATGAAGCCGATGGTGTTACTTTAATTTACACTACTGATTATCAATCTGTTGATACGTTCAATAACTTAGTACCAGGAATATATTCAATTACGGTGACAGATGCTTTAAACTGTACTGTTGAAACAGCACAGCGCACTATTACCGAGCCTGGAGATCTTACGGCTAATTTGGCGTTAGCTTCCGCACAAAATTGTGCAGGAGAAGCTGACCTGGAAATAACAGCCTCCGGCGGTACCGGTAATTATACTTATGAATTATTTGCGGTTACCCTGGACGGAAACGGAAACGAAATACAAACAACCTATGCTACGGGAACTTTCTCAGGAAACGTGGTAATAAACAATGTCCCAACAGGAAACTACCGTGCATATGTTGGAGAAGACAATGCCTTTAATTGTGACCCTGTAGAAACAAATCAGGTGGGTATCGATGAAATACCGCCTCTACAATTAACACTGGATCCATCCGGAGCTTTTGTGAATTGTAATGGCGATTCCAGCGGCGTTATCCTCGCTGAAGCCGTGGGTGGACTTGGTGGATACACCTTTGAGTTGTACGATGTTGATCCTGCCTCGAACCCTTCTGCTGTGGCTATTGAAACCAACGCACAGGGAACATTTACGGGTTATCCCGTAGGAACCTACTACGTACAGGTTAGAAGCGGAGATTGCCCGCCGGTTTCTCAACAAATTGTAATTGACGAACCCGAACCTATTGTTATTGTAGAAAGCTTTACAAACCCGACCTGTCCCGGAGAAAACAACGGTACCATAACGGTAACCGGAACGGGAGGAGTAGGGCCCATGCTTTATGCTATTGCAACGCCAACACAACCGGACTTCCTGGAGATTAGTGAAAAGAATTCCTGGGAAGATTTGGCACCGGGAGAATACCGTGTGCTTGTACAGGATCAATTGGGTTGTCGACCAGAGGTGCGAATATTTAATATCGTTGATCCGCTTCCTATTAATGTATCGCTCGTATCTAAAACCGATGTGGTTTGTGAAGGCGATAGCGATGGATCTATAGAGATCGCTGTTACAGGAGGTGCCGATCCGGGAACTGGTCCGTATTATACGAGCCTGAATTCTACTGACGATGCAAACTTTGTAGAAGGAAAATTCCTTTACGATAACCTGCCGGCAGGTACTCATGTAATCTTTGTAAAAGATGCCAACGGATGTCAGGTAAGTTTTATTGAAACAGTTGAAGCCGGAGTAACTATTAATGCACAGGCCGATATTGAATACGGGTGTAATGTAAATATCCCGTACAATAGAGTAGATGTAACGGTAGATCCGTCGGTGGTTAATGACGTAATGTATGCTTTAGATCCAACCGATCCGAACGATCTGGCTCAATACCAAATTGATCCGTTCTTTAACGATGTTGCCGGAGGCGCCCATACAATTTACGTAGTACACACTAACGGGTGTATAGATAGCGTTGATATAAATGTAGATACCAACGATGGACCATTAACCCTAACGGCTATCGATGGAAATTACAATCAAATTGTTGCCACAGCCAATGGCGGATATGGTAATTATACGTTCTATTTTAACGGTGTAAATAATGGAAGCGATAACACCTATACAATCAGGGAAACCGGAACCTACACGGTAACCGTGATTGATAGTGGCGGATGTGAGGTATCTGTTGATATTTTCATGGAATTCATCGACATCCAGATTCCAAACTATTTCACCCCTGATGGCGATACGGTAAATGATACCTGGTATCCTAAAAATCGCGAGGCTTTCCCGAATATGGTAAGTCGTGTATACGACCGGTACGGAAGGCTGGTAGCCGAACTAAGAGGCAGTGAGGTATGGGACGGAAGATACGATGGAAAAGAATTGCCCTCCGGAGATTATTGGTATGTTGTAAAATTAAAAGGAGAAGAAGATCCTAGAGAATTTATTGGTAATGTAACCTTATATAGATAGACTGATTAAAAGCCCCAAAAATCATGAACAAAAAAGTCTTAACCCTACTTATGGTGGTTATGGCATTGAGCTCCAGCGCCCAGGAACTCAATCTTCCCACCCGCACCCAGTACCTGGCCGATAATCCATTTGTGATATCGCCCGTATATGCTGGTATCGGTGATCATGTAAAAGTTCGAATGAACGGTCTTACCCAGTGGGTGGGGATCAAAGATGCTCCGGATACCCAGTCCATTGCTGCCGATGTCAGATTGGGCGAGAAATCCGGAGTAGGGGTATTATTCTATAACGATAGAAACGGTGCTACGCATCAGTATGGAGCAAGGGCGTCTTTTGCTCACCATCTTACGCTTGATAAATACGAAGATCATTTCTTATCATTTGGAATATCATACAATTACAATCAGTTTTTAATAGATTCATCCGAATTTACAGACGATGTTATTGTTCCGGGTACGCCTCCTTCTCAAAATCTGGGAGACATTAAAACCGCCAATCACAATTTTGATGTAGGAGTATTATGGCGCTTAAAAGGGTTTTATATAAGCTTAAATGCCTCCAATATCCTCGGAAAAGATCTTGATGTTTTTGCCATTAACGAACCTACCACACTTAGAAATTATTATATGTATACCGGGTATCGCTGGAAGCGAACACGTACCAGTAGTTTTGAAATAGAGCCATCTGCTTTTTTCCAGTGGTTTGAAAGCGATAATCGTGGAAGTTTAGATGTGAATCTGAAATTCAGAATGTATGACTTTGAAGATTATTACTGGGCCGGGATTACATATCGGTCGTTAACCGACCAAATAGCCGACCCGCTATACGTGGGTCCTATGTTCGGGCTTAAAAAGTCCAATCTGTACTTTGCTTACTCGTACCAGATTATTCTTAATGAAGTTTCCGGATTTAATTCGGGAACTCATATGATTACGCTGGGGATCGATCTGTTTCAGGGTATTAGTAACTGTAGATGTACACACTAGGTTTCGTTTTATTTTTTATAAATTCCCGGACTACTTACATTTGCAATGCACAATGCATTGTTTATGGGAATAATTAAAATCAGGAATATACAGGTATATGCCTATCACGGATGCCTGGTAGAAGAAGGGAAAATTGGAAGTGATTACAGGGTTGATGTTAAAGTTAAAGCCAACTTGCAACCATCTGCCAAAAGCGATCATTTGAAGGACACCGTTGATTACGTACATATAAACAAAATTGTAAAAGAAGAAATGGCCAGGCGGTCAAAACTTCTGGAGCATGTAGCCCGACGCATCCTGGACAGAATTTTCTTAGAAATTCCCATTGCTCAGGAAGCAACAGTAGAGGTTTCTAAAATAAACCCGCCTATTGGGGGTAACGTTGAAATGGTTACTATTGAAATGACATTAGCTCGGGAAAACTTATAAAGGCATGGCTTTGCAATAATATTTTTGCTACATTTGCCGTCCATTAATTATGGCACCGTGGCCGAGTGGCTAGGCAGAGGTCTGCAAAACCTTGTACAGCGGTTCGAATCCGCTCGGTGCCTCTACTTAAAAAAGACCTGTGGCAGGTCTTTTTTTATTCCTGGTTTTCTTAGAAATCCTTTATTTGTGACGCATATCTTCGATCGCGTCCTTTATTTTTTCCTTCTCTTCCGGAAAAAAACCCTGCACAATAAGCCCTATTCCAAAAATCATCAAAATAACACTTATTACACGCTTAACCCGGAAAATTAAATAAGGAGTGAGTTTGTTTTTTAACTGCTTTGCCAATATTATTTTAATACAATCTATTATGAGATAAACAATCAGAATAGTGCCAAAAAAAGTAAGTATTCTGTTGGATTTCATTTCTAATTTCGGGCCGAAAACTATAATAACACCTAACCAAAACCCTAATACTCCTATATTGATAAAATTTAGAAGAAACCCCTTAAAAAACAATGCTAAATAATTATTTTTTTTTGTTGGTGTTTCGTCTCCAACCTCATCGCTAAGAGATTTTTTATATTCTTTTTTGAGTTTGATAAAAGAAATTAGCCCGTAACTCAACAGTAAAATTCCTCCGAAAATAAACAGATCCGGGTCGTCTTTTAGTTTTTCAAGTATTCGGTTCGTACTGAAATAAGCGATTAGAATAAAAATGATATCAGCCGTGATAACTCCCAGGTCAAAAACCAACGCTGCCCGGAAACCTTTTAGAACACTTGTTTCCAACAACACAAAGAACACCGGACCAATAGTGAATGCTAATAAAATCCCCCAGGGTATGGCCGTTAAGATGTCTTGCATTATTTAACTGCTTTTTACAAAGGTAGTAAAAGACGGTGCACTATTGTTCTATAATACGCCCGCCAAGAAATGTCTTTTTATCTATAGATTTTGGTTGGCCAAATATTCTTATGGTGCCACCCGCACGTACATCCGCATCAACATAGTGAGATGCATTAATATACGCCGTGCCACCGGCATTGACTTTTACGGATGTTTGTTCGGTATGCGTTTCATCTCCTTCGTAATTCCCTCCGGTATTTACCTGTACATTCTGATTTTTTGCTGTCCCTGTTGTTTCGATAATGCCACCCGTTACCGCTTTTACGGTAAGCCTCTCAACAGCTACCTCAGCCTGAATTTCTCCTCCTTCCTGCGCTCGCAAAACAATATCGATTTGCTTTACCGGATTTTGTGTGGTGATCTTAGAATTTTCATTTACATCAATCACATCTAAAATTCCGCGATAGTGTATTTCAGCAAATGTTCTGAAGCCGCTAAATGTTTTTTCAATATCCATTCGTAATTTTAACACTCCGTTTTTGTCAACTACCTGAACATCTTCGGTATTTGCTCCACTTATTATAACTTTGTTTTCATCAGATTTGACAAGGGTTGCCGAAATTCCGTCAAAAACTTTAACCGTTGTAAATTCCTTAACCGATTCCTCTCGATCCTGCGAAAAAGAAACCGAGGTTACACTTACCAATAAAGCAAATAAAAGCATTCTCATTTTCAATTGTTTTTTTGAATTTTTTAAAGATACCGCAATAATAATTCCATTTACGTTGTAAATGGAATAAAATAACGTTAAACTACATAATAACCTCTTCTTTAGGCCCGATCAGATCAAAATCCAGATGCCTTTTAATGAGGTCTGTGTTTTTAACTTTCACCACGACTTCATCACCCAGCTGATATATTTTTTTCGTATGTAAACCTACCAGTGCGTATTGTTTTTCGTCAAACTCATAATCATCATCTTTGATATCCCGTATTCTAACCATTCCTTCACATTTATTTTCAATGATTTCAACATATATCCCCCATTCGGTGACTCCGGAAATTACACCTAAAAAAGATTGGTCTTTATGGTCTTCCATAAATTTTATCTGCATGTATTTAATAGAGTCTCGTTCCGCATTTGCAGCCAGGTTTTCCATATCGGAAGCATGCACACACTTTTCTTCATAGCCTTCTTTTTTTACGGATTTCCCATGTTGTAAATATCTTTCCAGAAGCCGGTGTGCCATAATATCGGGATACCTTCGTATAGGAGATGTAAAATGTGTGTAATAATCGAAAGAAAGTCCGTAATGTCCAATATTATCCGTGGTATAAATAGCCTTACTCATACTTCGAATAGCAAGGGTATCTACCAGGTTTTGTTCTTTTTTTCCCTGTACTTCTTCCAGTAAACTATTTAAAGAAGCCGATATGTTTTTTTTATTCCTCAGATTAATACTATATCCAAAGCGCGCTATTACACCATTTAACTGTGCCAGTTTTTCTATATCCGGCTCATCGTGAACCCGGTATACAAAAGTTTTGGGAGGCTCTTTTTTACCGATAAATTCCGCCACTTTTTTATTAGCTAGCAGCATGAATTCTTCAATAAGTTTATTGGCATCTTTACTCGTCTTAAAATAGACGCCCAGAGGAGTGTTATTTTCATCTAAATGAAATTTAACTTCTACTTTGTCAAAAGAAATAGCACCGGATCCCATACGTTTTTCACGCATAATTTTCGCTAACATATCCAATCGTAAAATAGCTTCACGCATAGCCTCTTCAACGTCGTAGGCTTTTCCGGATAAAGACACCTCTTCCGATATTGTTTTACCTCTGGTTTCAATTATATGTTGTGCTTCCTCATAAGCAAATCGCTGGTCCGAATAGATTACGGTTCGTCCGAACCATTGGTCCAGGATATTCGCTTTTTCATCCATTTTAAATACTGCAGAGTATGTTAATTTTTCCTCTTGCGGTCGCAACGAACAGGCGTTATTAGAAAGTATTTCCGGAAGCATAGGAACCACGCGGTCTACCAGATATACCGAAGTAGCACGTTGATAAGCTTCCTCGTCTAAAATACTCCCTGGTATAACATAGTGAGATACGTCTGCTATGTGAATTCCAACCTCAAACAGTCCGTTTTCAAGAATTTTAAACGACAGTGCATCATCAAAATCCTTCGCGTCTTTTGGGTCAATCGTAAAAGTTAGTTCAGAACGCATATCCCTGCGTTTTTCTATTTCCGACTGAGTTATTTTGGTATCTAATGTGTTTGCGAAGTGTTCAACTTCTTCCGGAAACTTATACGGTAGTCCATACTCAGCAAGTATAGCATGTATTTCTGTATCATGCTCTCCCGGTTTTCCAAAAACCTGGGTAATTTTTCCTATGGGCGAATCGTTTTTGTCGGGCCACTCTATAATCTCTACAAGAACCTTATCTCCATTTTCGGCATTTCTAATTTTATTTTTGGGGATAAAAATATCGGTATACATTCTAAAATCAGAAGGTATAACAAATGCGAAGTTTTTTTGTCGCTGCAATACGCCTACAAAAGACGTGCGCTTTCTTTCAATAATCCGGGTAATTTCGCCTTCTGTTTTTTTATTGCGTTTTCTTTTAGGAAATACATAAATCTCAACCACATCATCGTGAAATGCTTTGTTGAGTTTATTGAATGGAATGAATACATCTTCTTCGAGATCTTCACAAATAACATACGCATTTCCTCTTCCGGTAACATCTACAATACCCGTAAAATAGTTTTGTGAAGGAATTGCTTTGAATTTTCCGCGTTCAACTTCTTCTATGCGTTGTTTTTCTTTTAACTGAGAAAGTCGTTTTATTAATAGGTTCCTACCACTTGGGTCTTTAATACCTAGTTTTGAAGCTATTTGTTTATAATTAAATGACTGGTTTTTGTTACTTTCTAATACAGTAAAAATTCCTTTGGTTATTTCAATCTTTTTCTGTTTCTCCGCTCGCTTTTTCTTTCTTGACATCTATCTTTTATTGTTGTGGAAAAGTACAAAATATAATTGAAGATGATTACTTGTTAAAAAAAGTTAAATATTTATTAAAAAAATTGTAACATTTTACATTTTTCCTCGTCTTTAGTATAGTACGGCACCATTATGAAAAAAGTATATAAAATCATATTGCTTTTTATTATCCTCTTCATCGTAGGCGTTTTGTCTTTTATAGGGTATATAGATTACGCTATGGATAAAACCGAAGAAATTAGAGCTGTGAAAAGAAATAATACCACCACAACCTATCATTCCAAATCTGTAAATAACCGATTGTTTTAATCTCTTTTTCCTATCTTTAAGTATATATTTTTACAATGAAAAATTTTGTTGTAGTTGCTACTTATACATATCCTTACGAATATGCCGTACTAAAAATCCTTTTAGAAGAAGCGGGCATACCTTATATTTTTGAAAACGAAACAATGGTTGCTGTTTCACCATTTTATTCCAATGCTCTGGGAGGTATAAAACTCAAAGTGCATATGAATGATGTAACAGCAACCAAGGCTATAATTGATAATCTTAATAAAGATATTCCTCCTTTACGAGTGGTTTAAAATTAATGCAAAACGAATTTCTTTGAAAACTTACCTTCCTCACTCGTAATATGCAAAACATATACGCTGTTTATAAACTTATCCATCGCGATGGATTGATTTCCTTCTGATATATCTTTAGAAATTACCGGAATACCCTGTAGATTATAGATACTTGCAAATCCCTTTCTGGTACTGTTTATATTCAAAGTTCTATTCGTATCTATAAAGACCGTAAAAGCCTGATCCGCATTTTCCTGTACGGCTAAACCAGTACAATCAGCTGAAAACATCGTGTTATAATCTTTATTCCAACGGGCAGATTCACTACCTTCATTAGTTACTATAGTATCATCGGCTGTTATACAACTAAGATTTGGGTTGTTTTCTACTCTTAAGGTTATCAGTTTATCATTATGACCATTCCGAATATTGAGTGATTCAAGATTATTATTAGCTAATAATACATTAGTAAGCGATGTATTATGAGAAAAATCCATAGATCTAATTGTATTAAAAAGCACATTAACACTTTCTAATTCCGGGTTGGTACTTACATCTAATGCCGTTAAATAATTGTTATTAGCAACAATTTGAGACAATGAACCCGAGTTTAAGACCTGAAGGCTGGAAAGATTGTTCATCTGAGCATTAACGAGCTTTAAAGCTGGCATATTACTTACGTTTAACGATGCTATTTGATTATTTTGACAAAATAATTTTTCCAAATTTACATTGGCCGAAACATTCAATTCGCTTAAATAGTTGTCGGCTACAGCCAAGTAGGTAAGCGCTGTATTCCCCAGTAAGTATATGTGTGTTAGTTTATTCTTATACAGATTTAATTTCTGCAAAGCGCTATTATTAGCTACATTTAGAGATTCCAGCTCATTGTTGTGTAAAATGAGTTCCGTAATACCTGTATTTCTAGCAAAATCTGCAGTTTTAATAGCATTATTACTCGCATCCAGGCTAATCAGATTTGTAAATGCTTCAATACCTGATAAACTGGTAATATTACTATTAGATACGTCTAAGTAGGTAACGGTTGAAGTTCGTGAATAATCAATAACACCATCGGGTGTTCCCTGGTCAATACCACGGTCGATTAATGCCTGCTCAAAATTAACATCGGAGACGTCGAATTGTTGGGCATTTACAGTGAAAACGCATAAAAATGCGCATAAGTAAAGTTGTTTCATGATATGGGGCTTTAAATAATTTCATACTCGAATCTAGTAAACTTTTTTAAAACTCCGATAAAAAGATAAATTTTTTCGACGAAATACACTAAAATTAAAAACAATACGTTGTTGTTAACATTTATATAAACTACATAATATTTTCTTTTATTAAAATTAAAAAAAATGGGTATTATGATTGCTTGTTAATAGCGGTATAAAAAGAAGGTAATTTTCTTTGTAAATAGGTTATTTACGTATTTTGAGTTTGTAATTAACAAAGAAAATGCCGGTCAATCTGTTCTTATTCAGGCAATACATACTTTATTTTAACAAATGTTAATAACTAATAGTTAACTACTTTTCTTAATAAAATTTTTAGATGAGAATGTTAATTTCCATTTAATTTATATGGATTTTGCTTTATAAAACTTCTAAAAGGTTTTTGTTGCTTTTTACAATATAAATTCAAATAGGTTTTCTTTTTTAAAATAAAGCGGTTATTTCTTTTTATTTGTTACCAGATATTAACATTTTTATTCAATTTATAAATCGCCTGATACCAGGGGATAGGAGAATTACATTAACAATGCATTCGGTCATGGTTAATAACTACTAATTACTACCTTTGTATACCAAACCAAAGTACTTAATTATGAAAATTGCAATTGGAAATGATCATGCCGGTACCGATTATAAAATGTCTATTATCGGTTTTTTAAAAACTTTAGGGGTTGAAGCTGTTAATTACGGCTCTGATGATATTTCCAGTGTAGATTATCCTGATTTTATTCACCCTGTAGCCCGAGATGTTGAAGAGGGAAAAGTAGATTTTGGGATTATTATATGCGGAAGTGGGAATGGTGCGGCTATGACAGCTAATAAACACCAACATGTACGAGCTGCACTTTGTTGGAATAAGGAAATAACCGTTTTAGCCCGTCAGCATAACAATGCAAATATTTTAAGTCTTCCGGCACGATATATATCCATGCCTCAGGCTTTGGAAATGGTTAAAGCTTTTTTAAATACTCCATTTGAAGGAGGAAGGCATAATAGACGCGTAAATAAAATTCCTGTTAATTGTTAATACAGGAAGATCCCATTTTCATAATCAAATGAGTCAAGCGGAAGATAGGAAAGAAAGAAACCTTTTTACCTCTATTGTTTTAAATATTATAATAACCGTTGCACAGGTAATTGGCGGTATCATTTCAGGTAGCCTTTCATTACTTTCAGATGCCCTTCATAATTTCAGTGATGTTCTTTCTTTAACCATCAGTTTTTTTGCCAGCCGGCTTACAAAAAGAAAAGCATCTATCCATAAAACCTTTGGATATAAAAGAGCTGAAATAATTGCTGCATTTATAAATGCAGCAACATTAATCATTGTATCCGTACTATTAATCCTGGAGGCGATTAGAAGATTTAGAACACCCTATAAAATTGAATCCGATTTAGTTATTTGGCTATCCCTTTTAGCAATACTAATTAACGGATTCAGTGTTTTACTACTCAAATCGGATTCAAAAAAAAATATAAATATAAAATCTGCTTATATACATCTGCTAACCGATATGATGGCTTCGGTTGCTGTTTTAATTGGCGGGCTACTTATGAAATATTTTAATGTATTCTGGATTGATAGTTTTTTAACATTGTGTATTGCAATCTATCTTGTGTTTATAGGATATAATCTCTTAAAGGAATCGCTAAAAGTATTAATGCAGTTTACACCTCAGGATATAGACCTGGCTTCTGTTGTTACTGATGTTTGTAAAATTCCGGAAATAAAGAATATGCATCATATTCATATATGGCAGTTAAATGAGCAGGAGATTCATCTGGAAGCTCATGTTGATTTTAATGCTGATATCAAATTATCTCAGTTTGATAAAATTTTAATGCAAATTGAAAAATTATTACAATCTGAATATGGAATTAATCATGTAAATATTCAGCCGGAATTTGGAAAAAGCGAAACAAAAGATTTAATAGTTCAGGACTAATGAAAGATCGTGTTTTATGGTATACAAAAAGCTTTGAAGAACTCACCATTTATGAGCTGTATGATATTCTGCGTTTGCGATCGGAAGTTTTTGTGGTAGAACAGGATTGCGTGTATCAGGATGTAGATGGAAAGGATAAAAAGGCCCAACATGTTTTTGGTGTTTTAAACGGTAAAGTAGTTGCCTATGCCCGTATTTTTAATCGTGGCGAATACTTTGAAGACGCCAGTATTGGCAGGGTTGTGGTTTTAAAAGAAGAACGCGCTAATAAATACGGGCATATTCTTATTGAAAAATGTATCGAATCGGTAGCGGAAATATTCAACACATCAGTTATAAAAATATCTGCCCAGACGCATTTAAAAAAGTTTTACGAGGCCCATGGTTTTAAGGGTATTGGAGAAGAATATCTGGAAGATAATATTCCACATATAGCCATGATAAAAAAGTAAAAATTATTCAGGAAGATACGCTTTAGGAATAGGATTTTCTTCTGTTTCCGAGGTCCAGTAAATGTTAATAATCCACCACCTTTTACCATCGTTTAATAACTGTATACTGTTTATTCCCCGCATAAAAGGTTTATTATCCGATTTACTCTTAAAAGATTCATAAGTGCTAAAAACATGAGCAATATTACCGAAAACCTCCGTTTTCCTATAAAGCTCTTTTTCAAAAAAACCGTTTTTAAGTAACCATTCACCGGAAGTGTTTATATATTCCTGCGGCGTTAAATACCGATGACGGACTTCTCCCTGCTTGTTTTTTCCCGAAGGAATTAGTTTGGCATCAGGAGTAAACAGAGCTTTGAATAACTCCCAGTCTCTTTTTTCTCCTGCCTCACCTGAAATTACATTATATAAAGTAGTGATAGTACCATCAATAGAAGACATTGGTATTATTGATTTACGCTCCTGCCCGTATATACTTGTCAATAAACCTATACAACAAAATAGTACCGTATATTTTTTCATATTTATCATTTTAATTATATGTGTGGAAGTTTCTTTTTTGTAGTTGTATACTGTTTACTATAAAAATTAATACTCCTATAGTTACCGATACATCTGCCATATTAAAAATTCCGGTCTTTAAAATTCCCCCCAGGTCGATAAATACAAAATCGGTAACCGATCCATGAACGATTCTGTCGTATAAATTTCCAATGCCACCCCCCATTATGCAAGCCAGACCTATAATTTTAGCTACAGAATAACTGGTTCTTATAATAGCCAGTCTGATTAACCATATTAATGCGAACAGAGGAATCAATTGAAGGATCACAATTTTCAGCAAGGGCGAAAGATCAGACCCAAGGCTCATGGCAGCCCCCGGATTTTCCACTTTTGTAAGCACCAAATAGTCGCCAATAATTGGCATATACTGATTCGAGCTTATACGGGTGCGAACAATTTGTTTCGATACCTGATCGCAACCTAAATTCAAAAAAGCTATCAGAATAATTAAAAAAACCCTTTTAAGCCTGTAAAAAGAAGTTATACTCACCTATTTAGTGTAAAATCTTTTGATATTTCTGAGGATCGACCAGTACATTTTTTGCAGCAGTAATGGCTTCGTCGTTTTTAAGGTAGTAATCGTATAACCCTTCCCGGTAAAAATACCTTTTTATAAGTTCGTCTTTTAATCCCTTCTCTAATTCTTCTCTGTAAGTATCCAGGGCTTCCAGTTTGCTTTTTTCTATATTAGACAACAACTTCTTGTAGTCGTTAATTACCGCATTGCCTAATTCTTTGGTCTCTTCACTTTCCAATGCCTTTTTTAATACGTTTTCCGTTTCCGTTTCGTATTCAAAATTACTGCGTTTCACATATTTTTTAAAGTGTTCAAAATCTTTATCTCCAAAGGAAAAACCAGAAAGGTTTTTAATAGGATGCTCATAATAATAATCGGTAGCATAATCAAAAACCAGATTATTTTGAATAAGAGCCTGACTTAATTTACTTGTTTTTAAAGCAGCCACCTCCACATCAGGATTAATTCCTCCACCATCGTATACTTTTCGATTATTTCGGGTTCTATACTCGGTGAATTTTTTAGTTTGGACGGCATTTCCATTAGCATCCCTGTTCCAGTAGTCCAAGGCCTGTATACACCTTCCTGAAGGAGTATAATATCTGGAAATAGTAACCTTTAACTGTGTTCCGTATGTTAATTTCATAGGTCGTTGTACCAGTCCCTTTCCAAAACTCCGGGCTCCGACAATAACAGCTCTATCCATATCCTGTAAAGCTCCGCTTACTATTTCACTGGCAGAAGCACTACGACCATTAACTATAACAACCAATGGAATTTCGGTATCAACTGGTTTATTCCTTGTTTTATATTGCTGGTTAAATTTTTTGACTTTTGATTTGGTGGTAACAACGAGTTCTCCTTTAGGAACAAATAAATTGGTAACTTCAATAGCCTCATTGAGTAACCCTCCAAGGTTATCTCTTAAATCCAGTATAATTTTATCAACCCCGTCCTTTTTTAAATTCTTTAATGCCTCTTTCGTTTGAGCACTTGCTTTTCTGTTGAATTTTGACAGAACAATATACCCTGTTTTATCGTCTACCTTCCCATAAAACGGTACGGCGTCTACCTCTATCTCATCCCGGGTTAAGGTGGTGTTATGTGTTTTTCCCTGCCGTTTATAGCTTATCGCTATACTACTTTTTGCTGCCCCTTTTAATAATTCACTGGCGTCGTCTTTAAAATCTGCAATGGTAATATTATCTATTTTAATAATTTCATCACCCGCTTTAAGTCCGGCTTTATCGGCAGGATAGTCTTTGTAGGCTTCTACTATAAGTAATTTATCATTATAACTTCTTACCAGTGCCCCAATACCGGAATACTCTCCGGCATTTTTTATTTTGTAGTCTTCAACGTCCTGTTCGTTGAGATAAACGGTATATGGATCCAGACCCTCTAACATGTTTTTAATGGCCGTATCCATAAGCTCTGCCGGATTGGTTTCATCCACATAATTCATATTGAGTTCTTTAAATAGCGTTGTGAAAATTTCGATTTGTTTTGCTATTTCAAAGAAATCGTTTTTAAAACCGGATCCCGCCAGAAAGACAATAACTGCCAATACAGGAATAATAACTCGCTTTTTCATGTTCCGTTTATTTTTTGAAGTATTTTTTTCTGATTAAAAAAACCACGATCAATATTAGTATTATAAATGGCCAAATATTTAACAATCCCAAAAAGAAAAGAGACAACAGGTCAAAGCCTGACTTTAGTGCATTCACTATTTTTTTTCCGTAAGATACGGTTACACCGGTCTCAGAGGTTTGTTTATAAAAATCAATGGTAAGTGTACTGTATGAAACCTGGTTTCGAAGATATTTTAAACGGCCTTCTCTAGCCTCTATTTCTTCCCGAATTTTTGAAAGCTCCTTTTCAATTTCCAGAATATCCTTTACCGAATTAGCTCTTGCCAAAAGCTCGGTATACCTAGCTTCTAAGGCAAGCTTAGCTTTCAATCGGGCTTCTATATCAATGAATTCTTCAGTAACATCGGTTGCCGTAATTCGTTTCGTATCAAAATAAGCAACATCTTTACTTACGGAATCCAGTGTTTTTTGAAAATGCTCGGATGGAATGCGCACCACCACGGTTCGCGTTAATTGCTGATATCCTTTTCCGGAAACATCGCTTTGAATATACCCGTTATTTTCTCGGGTATATTTGATAATGTTATGGTATGTTTTGTCCAGATCGGATGTTTCAAAGCGCAGATAACTTTCCTTGATAATTTTTTGAGCGCGTTCCTGCTGAGGAACAACAACAGATTGGCTTTCTTTAAGAGCCATATCGTTATCATATACGGCGGCCTCGTTTTCAACAGCTTCTGATCCGGAATAAGAACGGTCGCCCGAATTAGAGCAGGCGAGCATTACAGATAATAATAACCAACTAAATAATTTCATCGCTTTTTCATGTTACTTTTTTAACATGGAAACCTGATTTAACACAGATTCCATGCATTGATGTATTTCTTCAAAATCCGGCACCTTCTTGCCAAGATACAAAAACATAAACGCATAAGATGTTGTACTATTGTTAAAAAAGGAGGGTTTATGAAGCCTGTAGGACTCACGCATTAATCGTTTGATACGATTACGGGTCACAGCCTTTTTAAAGTTTCGTTTAGGCACGGTGAAACCTGCCTGTACACAATCGTGATTTTGCAATTTTACGGAGGTATATACAACCCTGATCGGAAATACCGTAATTGCCTTTCCTTCCGAAAAGACTTTCTCGATTAATTTTTGACCGGTAAGCCGATCTTTTTTGGGAAATGTAAATGCCATTCTTTAATATATCCGTAAAAATAGAAAAACCTGTTCTTCTAACAGATATGACAAATATCATTTTAAAATTTTTTAAAAGCGACTAACTTGATTTAAATTTATTAGGTATGGGAGATTTACGAGTTAGCAAACTATCACGGAAGAAAGACTATATAGTTTATATAGCCGAATTATTAAACGATATTGAGGCTCTTGAGCGGATGCTTCAGGAAAATTTATTTGAAAAAGCACCTATCAGAATAGGAGCAGAGCAGGAGTTTTGCCTGGTAGATTCTCAATGGGAACCCGCCAATAACTCTATGGAGGTACTGGAGGCAATTAACGATCCGCATTTCACTACAGAGATTGCCCGCTATAATTTGGAAGCCAACCTCGATCCTGTAGAGCTCAAAGGAGATTGCTTTTCCCAGGTACATTCGCAGTTAAAAACCCTGTTGGAAAAAGCCAATTTCCATGCGCAAAAATTACATTCTAAAATATTGCTCTCAGGGATATTACCGACTATTAAAACCAGGCATCTTGATATTGATTATATGGCCCCGGTAGACCGATATTTTGTTATTAATGAGGCCATTAAAGAAAGCAGAAAACACGAGTTCGAAATTCACATCAAAGGCGTAGATGAATTAAATATATTGCACGATTCGGTTCTTTTTGAAGGGTGTAACACGAGTTTTCAATCGCACTTGCAAATAGACCCGGACGATTTTGTAACCAGTTACAATTGGGCTCAGGCCATTTCCGGACCCATTCTTTCCATTTGTACCAATTCGCCTCTTTTATTCGGAAAAGAACTGTGGAATGAAACGCGTATTGCACTTTTTACACAGAGTGTAGATACCAGAGCAAATTCGTTTGTACTTAATGAAAATGAATCGAGAGTGAGTTTTGGCAGGCATTGGGCAACAGGATCTGTCTCAGATATTTTTAAAGATAATATTGTTAGGTTCAGGAGCCTGGTAACATCTGATTTTGAAGAAGACAGTATGGAGGAGCTGGACAGGGGTAATATTCCGAAACTAAAAGCACTTAATTTACATAATGGCACGGTGTATAAATGGAACCGACCGTGTTATGGTGTTGGAGGGGGTAAACCACATCTTCGAATTGAAAACAGGTATATACCTTCGGGCCCCTCTACAACCGATGAAATTGCAAATATGATGTTCTGGGTAGGCGTTATGCGCGGAAGACCGGCTAAATATGATAAGGTTCACGAAATAATGGACTTTAAAGACGCCAAAGCTAATTTTTATATTGCTGCCCGTTACGGAATGGCTGCTCAGTTTTATTGGGACAACAAATTAATTTCCAGCTCCGAACTTATATTAAACACCTTATTACCTATGGCATATAAGGGATTATATAAAATGAAAGTAGACCCTAAAGATGTGGAGTTTTACCTGACCGTAATAGAAAATAGGGTAAAAACCCAATCCGGATCAAGATGGATGGTTAACAGTTACAGAAACCTCCTAAAAAAAACCAAAAAGCCGGAAGCTCTTAAAATAATAACGTCAAAAATCTACAAAAATCAAGAAAAAGGTTATACTATTGACGCCTGGAAGGTTCTTAAGCAGGCTAAAGAAGAAATAAAGCCGGAAAATAAACGCGTTGAACACTATATGAATATCGATGTGTTTACGGCCCACAGAAAAGATAGTTGTGCGTTGGTATGTGCGATGATGAAATGGAAAAACATACACCATGTTCCGGTGCTGGATACAGACAAAAACCTTATTGGGCTTATCACATGGACCGATATGAAGGATACGGTAAACCATAAGGAATCACTCAATCAGAATGTTGAAAAAATAATGACAAAACAACTCATTACTGCGACAAGGGCAGAATCACTTCAAAGCGCTCGGGAAAAGATGAAGAAAAATCAAATTAATTGCTTACCGGTTGTAAGAGGCTCGAAATTGGTAGGTATCATAACCAATAAAGATCTATGATCTGTAAGAACAGTACTGAAAAACCGAGCCAGGAAAAAGCGCCCGGACGAATTATTGGTCATATAGAATCTAAGGTTCCGGGCCCTATTGTAATTTTCTTTGGTGGAATACACGGTAATGAACCGGCAGGTGTCAGAGCCCTTGAACAACTGTTCAGGGATTTAGATAATACCATACATTGTGGTTGTGTATACGGAATCCGGGGAAATCTTAAAGCACTAAAAGAGAAAGTGCGTTTTATAGAAGAAGACCTCAACCGGTTATGGACTCCCAAAAACCTTCAACGTCTGGCTCATGCAAGTCAAACCCAATTAAGTGTTGAAGAGATAGAAGCTTTGGACCTCTACGAATTAATTTCCGAAATACTTACAACCCATAAAGGCCCCTTTTATTTCATAGATCTCCATACCACTTCTAGCAAAACAGTGCCTTTTATTACTATAAATGACGCATTGATTAACAGAAAATTCTCCAGAAACTTCCCTGTTCCGGTAGTTCTGGGAATTGAGGAATTTCTTGAAGGGCCCCTTTTGAGTTTTATCAATCAAATGGGATATGTTTCTCTGGGCTTTGAAGCGGGACAGCACATAGGGCCGGAAGCCATTAAGAACAGCCTGGCGTTTATTAAATTAACCCTGTTGTTTACCAGTGTTGTAGCACCGTCGCAGAAAACGAAGGAAGCGTGTTTAAAACAACTTTCATCTTCGGCAGGCAATGTTACCAAATTATATGAGGTAAATGACGTTTATAAACTACACAACGGAATAAATTTTGAGATGTTCAAGGGCTACGAAAGCTTTCAGCCGGTAAAAAAAGGAATGCCACTTGCCAGAGTTGACGGAAAAATTATTTATACGGAAAAAGATACAACCCTGTTTATGCCCCTGTATCAAAAAAAGGGAAGTGAAGGATATTTTCTTATTAGGAAGATACCAAAACTGTTCCTGGGCCTATCTGCCTTACTCCGTCATGTAAAAATGGACGGATTACTTGTTTTTTTACCTGGTGTTTCATGGGAAAGTGCTAAAAAAGAAGCCCTTAGGGTAAACCTCAGAACAGCCCGGTTCCTGACAAAGCCTATTTTTCATTTATTGGGCTATAGAAGTTGGCAAACAGACAGTACTCATATTATAATGTATAACAGAGAGCGAACTGCAAAGAAAAAGTTATACAGAAAATCGTTGTGGTTTAAATAAAAAATCCGCCCTTGAGCAGGGCGGATTTAACGTCCACTTAAATAATTGATTTACTCAGCTTCGTAGGTATTATTATCCCTTTTCACGTCTGCCATAAGCTGCGACGGATCGATAGTTATGGCTTTAATGCTGCTCAAGGGCTTGTTAATGGTAAACTGGTAGGTGGGGTAGGCCCAGGCCCAATCCGGTAAAACCGTTCGTTCCAGATCAGGATATGGATTTTTCTTTTCACCCCGCATCATTCGAAGCGGTGCATACAGGGTTTCCTGGCTTCCATCATTATATACAACCAAAACATCAATTGGCATAGGCATAAGACCTATACGCTCCAGCGTAACCGTAGTCTCTTTTTCATTTCCGGTTACCTCCTTAACACCGTAATCAACGGTATTGGTTGTTTGTGTAAAATCAGTTAGATACCAGTCTAACTGTAATCCGGAAACCTTTTCGGCAGTTCGTTTAATGTCGTTAGGAGTAGGATGCTTAAATTTAAAATCGCGGTAATAACGCTTTATAGTTTTCATAAGGTTTTCCTGTCCGATAACATAAGCCAATTGCGCAAGAAAAACTTCTCCTTTGCTATAAGCCGAAATACCATAAGCCTGATTGTAACGATAACGATCGGCATGAGTGCTTAGAGGTTGTTCTTTTCCCGAATTGGCAAGAAAAACATAACCCCGATACGCATTTTCAAACGGATTTTCTTTTCCCTGTTCCATAATGGTATTCATACACAGGTCGGAAATAAAAGAAGTAAAGCCTTCATCCATCCATTCGTGCTTACTTTCGTTGGTAGCCAGGACATGCTGAAACCAGGAATGCGCCATTTCATGCACGGTTACACCTACAAGGCTGGGAAACGATCGTTCACCGGTAATAAGCGTACACATGGCATACTCCATACCTCCGTCACCTCCTTGAATAATAGAATATTGCTTATAGGGGTAAGGGCCTATATTGTTATTAAAAAAATGCAGGGTTTCAACAGCTTTAGGCTGGAGTTTTTTCCAATTCTCCTGAATTTCCGGTTTGTTTTTGTATAGAAAATGCATCACAGGCCCATTTTCCACGTTGACTTTATCATGTACAAAATCCGGATCTGCAGCCCATGTAAAATCGTGAACCATAGGCGCATAAAAATGCCAGCTAAGCTTATCTCCTTTAGGCCTTTTAAGAGGTTGAGAAGGGTTTTCATAACCATGCCCGATCTCCTGTGGGTTTTGTAAATATCCACTTCCTCCAACCACGTAATTTTTATCAATATGCAGAGTTACGTCAAAATTTCCCCACACTCCGTGAAATTCCCGCCCTATGTAAGGGTCGGCATGCCACCCTTCAAAATCGTATTCGGCCATTTTCGGAAACCATTGTGTCATGCTTAAGGCAACCCCTTCCTTATTGTCGCGACCTGAACGACGGATCTGAATAGGAACCTGTGCGTCAAAATCCATAGAAAACGTGACTTTTTGATGGGGAAGAATGGGCTTGTCTAATGAAACCTCCAGAACAGTACCTTCTACCTTAAAAGACAGTGATTGTCCGTTCTGCAAAAGAGAATTTACTTTTATATATCCAATTTCTGATGGAGTTAGCTTACTAATTCTATCGCCTACTCTGGGATCAGGATCAGGGATGTTGCGAGCACGCACATCCATCTCACTTCCCGGCTGAAAAGCATTAAAATACAGGTGATAAAATACCTGCTTGAGCGTATCAGGAGAATTATTTGTATAAATTAACTCCTGCTTCCCGTGATATTGATTTGTGCTTACATTGAAATCAATATCCATTTTATAATCCACGTGTTGTTGCCAATAAGAATCATTTTGATCTTCACTATTGATATTTTCCGACGAAACAGGAGAAGTCGTGTTTTTAGGTGTCGGCAGCGAAGATGAGCATGCAACTAAAGGAAGCAACAAAAAGAACCATATTTTTTTCATAATGCCTGGGTTAAAAATTTTGCTTTCGGTTTATAAAGTTACTTGTCCTCTGGAAACTTTATCCGCCAGTATAAGTGCATTATAAGCATTTGCAATTTTACCGGATCGTGAAATCTCTGAAAAGTTCTTGATGTTATTTTCATCGCCGCCGATAATTACTTTTGACTTTGATGGTAGTCCGGAAGACATAATAATTTTCTTAACCTGAGGAGCCGTTAATTTTGGAAAATAAGAGCGGATCAATGCTGCTATTCCGGCTACTGCGGGGGAAGCCATGGAAGTTCCCTGAAGAAACTCGTATTTATTTCCGGGAACGGTTGACCAGATTTTGGTTCCCGGAGCAAAAACATCAACATCATATTTCCCGTAATTAGAAAAAGAAGCTACCATTTCTCCACCGTATTTGTAATTCAGGGCGCCTACAGTTAAAAAATTATCAGCAATTTCCGGACCGTTATCCAGCGCATCGTTAGGGTATACTTCAGTATTGTTAAGGTCAAAAGCTTCATTTCCGGCAGCATTTACAATAAGAACATCTTTAGAAGCGGCATACTTAATGGCATCGTATACCCATTCTTTATGAGGAGAATAATATTTTCCAAAACTGGTATTGATTACTTTGGCGCCGTTATCAACGGCATAACGAATGGCCAGAGCAATATCCTTGTCATATTCATCCCCATTAGGAACAGCGCGAATCACCATAATTTTAGTGTTTTTTGCCACTCCGTTCATACCGATTCCATTGTTGCGCTGAGCAGCAATTATACCCGCTACGTGCGTACCATGTCTGGCGTGCTTTTTGTTTCCTATAACATCGTTATTTCCGTAATTGGTATCTGTAATATCATCAGGATTATCTCCTACAACCGAACGCCCGTCAAAATCTTTATTCAAATTGTAATTGAGTTGATCTGCAAAATACTCAATACCTTCCTTTAATTGTTTATTTGCCTCTTCCGGAGATCCTACTACGCTGTACATCTGATTTAAAAAAGCGATGGCCTGTAATAAATTTTGATCTTCCGTTTTAATAGCAGCCAGATCTTCTTGAGTATAGGTATCTTTTTTCAGATGCTTTTTAACCATTTCATCGGATGACTTCAGGGTTTGAAGCAGTTTTTCGTAATATTCCTTGTTTTGGCCGGCCTCCTGATATTTTTTACTGTATTCGGCTTCTGCCCTTGAAAAATCCGGGTTGGAAGTATCTCCCTTTTTCAGTATTCTAACATATTCCAGCTGCTCATCCGTAGCTTTTCCCAGAAAATTCCATCCGTTTACATCGTCAACGTATCCGTTTTTATCGTCGTCTTTTCCGTTATTGGGAACTTCTTTTCGGTTTTTCCAGATCACATTTTTTAAGTCTTCATGGAAAATGTCCACACCGGAATCAATTACTCCCACGATTACAGGGCTTCCTTTCCTGCCTGAAAGGATTTCTGTGTAAGCTTTGTCTACACTCATACCCGGAATGGTGTCTTTCACCAGGTCTGCATGCCCCCATGTTTTTAATTGAGCATCGGTTAAATCCGCAACTTTTAGGGGAGTAGTATCAATATTTTCTATGGGAGTAGATAAAATGGTAGGTGCCCCGCATCCGGTAATTAACACCAAAGCGGCTCCTGTGGCAAGAAAATTAAAAAATCTCATTATTGTTTATGTTTAATTAAATAGTTCATTAAAAGTGTGCGTTTCTTTAAGGCGCACCCCTTTTTCCGTTTGCTGAAGCGTACAAATTTCATTGTACGGATCATGTTCTAAAAATAAGTAATATTCCTGAGAAGTGGCTTTATTTAAGAAGGAAGCCTTTTCTTCAAGGGTTAATAAAGGTCTGGTATCGTATCCCATTACATAAGGCAAAGGAATGTGGCCGGCAGTAGGTAAAAGATCGGCCATAAAAACCAGTGTTTTTCCTTTGTAATGAATATGGGGAATCATTTGTTTTTCAGTGTGTCCGTCTGCAAACAAAATATCGAATCCGAGCTCGCTGTTTTTTTTATAACTGTTATTATCCGGAATTTCCACAAAACACAGTTGTCCGCTGGCCTCAAGAGGGTGAATGTTTTCGGATAAGAAAGAAGCTTTTTCCCTTGGATTGGGATGTGTGGCCCACTCCCAATGATTTTTATTTGTCCAGAAGCGCGCATTTTTAAATGCCGGTTCATATCCTGTTTTATCTTTATTGAACTGAATACTTCCGCCACAATGATCAAAATGTAAATGCGTCATAAACACATCGGTAATATCATCACGGTGGAAACCGAGATGTTTCAGTGAGCCGTCCAGGGAGTGGCTTCCCCATAAGTAATAATATCCAAAAAACTTTTCAGATTGTTTATTACCCATACCGGTATCGATAAGAATTAAACGATCTCCATCTTCAATTAAGAGGCAACGAGCGGCCATCTCTATCATATTATCGCCGTCAGCCGGATTGGTTTTGCTCCATATGCTTTTTGGAACAACCCCAAACATAGCTCCTCCGTCTAATTTAAAATTCCCGGATTCAATGGGATAAATTTTCATTCAAAACACTTTAGCAGTGCAAATTAGGAAAACCCCTTAAAATATGAATACAACTTAAAGAATTATTAAGAAATTATTTTGTCAGAACCTGATGAAGGCGTTTGCCGAAATCTAAAAGCGCCTTAATTTCACGTACCGAGGCTAATCTTTCTTTTCCAAAAATAAGAAGTGCCGAACCGTTTGACTCCACATGATAATACGGGTTACTTTCAAAAAAGAGAATAATCTCGTCACGAAAAAACTGCTTAATAGCCTCGGTGTCCTCTCCCAGCAGATAAAAGTGTCTCGAAAAATCACGGTGTTCTTCTATAGGAATGTCGCGGAAACCCGCGAAGGCATAAATTCTTTCAAGAAACCCCTCTTTGTCTAAAGTGAAAGCGGGAATTTGTTTGTGAAGTGTTATGTGCAGCATTGTGGTTTTTACAACTTCCTTAGCAATAAACTCTCCCTCCGAAAACTCAATGTCAAAGACCATAAGGTCTTTTTTAGCTTCTGAAAGGCAATTATATATATAGTGAACAGGCTTGGTTCTGAAAAAGAGAAACCCTCCAAGAAAGGCAACTTCCTTGCTTTTTTCAGGTTTATACACATATGATAGCTCATGGGCGGCAGCTTTTAGCTGCTCCTGCCTGTTCGTAAAATTCATACCAAAAAGCCGGGGAACAGGTAATAACCTGCGCAGCGCAAAAGGGTGCTCCGAGTCGGTATCATGCATATCGAGCCCCACCACTTCAAAATGCCCGCCTTTTTTTGAAAACAACTCCTGGTAATTATGCAGACTTTCCATGACCGTATGGTCTACAAACTCACACATTGAGAAATCTACAATAACACTTTTTTCTTCCGGAACGGTATCCAGCTTTTGTTTTAATTTGGAATAATTGAGAAAGCTGCTAAAATGTTTCACACTCACATAATAACTTCCCTTATTATTGTCTTCCCGATACATTAAGACATTGGGTTTCAGCACATTCCTCAAAAAGATGGAAAGGCTTTTATTAACAAAAATATGGAGTATAAATGTGGTTATTACTCCGGCAGCAATACCCGTTATTAATCCAATTTTAAGGGTGACAAAAAGGGTGACAAAGAAAATAATAAGTTGTTCTTTCCCTATAGAGAACACTTTTTTAATTAAATCAGGCGAAGCTAATTTGTATCCCGTATAAACCAGGATTGCCATTAGAGCGGGTAAAGGAATTCGAGTGAGTTGCGTACTAAATAAAAGAATAAAAACTATTAGAAAAACAGCATGAAAGAAATTAGAAGAACGGTTCGTTCCGCCGTTATTTACATTTACGGAACTTCTTGCAATTACGGTTACCACATTAAGCCCTCCCAGAAACCCACTACCAATAGTAGCAAGCCCTAACGCTTTGATATCTTTATTTACATTTGATCGTCTTTTTTCAGGATCCAGTTTATCTACAGCTTTAATGCTTAAAAGCGATTCGATACTTGCGATCAACGTAAGTGCAAAAACGCTTCCCCAGAAAGAAGCGGTTGACAACCCGCTAAAATCCGGTCTTGGAAATTGAGTAATAACCTCATTAACCGTAGGGATACCGGAAATCATATAATCCGGGTGAATGGGATTGGGCTGGCCGAGGATCAGCTCATAGTAATAACTGAATGCAATTGACAACAGAACAATCCACATAGGTGCAGGGATTAACTGCAGGTATTTGTTTCTGAGTTTTGGATAAAAAGCCATAATAGCAAGGCTTATAATTCCTGCTAAAGCCGCGTATGTTAATCCGGGGTCATTATATAAAAAGGTTTGTTTAATAGTAAAGGGAATTTCGGTCAGATACTCAATACTGGATACCCGGGTAATTTTATTTCCCAACATAATATGAAACTGTTTCCCGAGAATTATCAACCCTATAGCAGCAAGCATTCCCTGAATAGCAGAAGAAGGAAAAAAATCTGCGAGCTTTCCCAATTTTAAAAACCCCAGAATTAAGAGTAAAGCCCCTGAGCAAATAATAGCGGCATATGCCCCGTTAAGTCCTAATGACATAATAGCTATTAACAACACCCCGACTAGCCCGTTTCCAGGCCCGGTAATGGTTACATAACTACCACCTAGAACAGCCACTACTATTCCGCCTACTACTGCCGTAATAATACCTGCAATAGGCGGAGCCTCGCTGGCCATAGCCAACCCTAATCCAAGGGGTAATGCGATAAGACTTACTACCAGCCCGGAGAAAATATTCTTGGGCAAATCCTTCATGAATTGCTTTATTATATTTTTCCTTGGAGTCATTGAATAATAAGTACGTCTGTTGGTAGTTCGGTTAGAATATGTTCAATATCATGGGGGAAAAGCCTATCCCAGAACGAGGTGTTTTGAGCAGCATTCATCACCAGCAAATCAGCACGAACAACCTGTGCGTAGTGCCCGATTGAATACCCTCTTCTTCCAAAAATAGGCTGTGTTTTTATAGCGATATCCTTTTTTATATCGGACGGAATTTTTTCAATAATGGTTTTTACCCTGCTATTTTCCCGAAGCCGAAGCCGTTCTTTTTTAACGGTTGCTTTTCTTAACGACTTGTCATCTTCCACACTAACGGCAACCTCTCCCTGGCTAATTTCCTCTACAATGGTAATCCTCGAAGCCCCTAAACGGCTCCCGACAAAAAAAGCCGTATGAATGGCCTGAGAAGTTTTTGGATCTTCAAGACCATTAACCACAATGTGTTCACAGGCAATTCTTTCTACCGATGGTTTTATTAATAAAAGAATAGAACAAGAAGCTTTTCGGGTAATTTTCCTGGCAATAGACCCCAGGTAATATCGAAAAATATTTTCGCGCTGTAAAGCCCCGAGAATAAGGAGGTCAATTTGTCGACTTTCAACAACCTTCAAAATTGATTGTACCGGTTCGCCTTCCTGAAAAACCACCTCATATTGCAAGCCGTGATTGACAAATGGTTTTAAAAGCGTTTTGATCTTAACTTCTTTTTCCGCGGAAAAAGCACCCACATGTATCAGGATAAGCTTACTACCAAAAAACAATGAAAGCCTGGAAGCCTCATAGATATTTGGTTTTAAGTTAGGGGAAAAGGCTACCCCCACACCTAATGTTTGAAAAGGACGCTGTTTCAAAATTGAATTCATGTATATGGGTTTGAAAGATACTGTTTTTTAAAAATAGAATAGGCGGATTAATAGAATATGTTTTAAGATTAATTAGTATTTTAACCGATCAAAAAAAGAAACAGATGCTTGAATTAGCCGGAATCGTTATCTTGGGAATATTAGCACAATGGGTCGCGTGGCGCTTTAAGATTCCCGCAATACTCCCCTTAATTTTAATTGGTTTATTTGTTGGACCCATAGCGGCGGAATACCTTTCCGAAGACGGAACCAAATGGATTGAACCCATGTGGAATGGAAAAGAAGGACTTTTTGCCGGAGAAAGCCTGTTTTACTTTGTCTCTTTGGCCATAAGCATTATTTTATTTGAAGGAGGATTAACACTGAAGCTAAAGGAAATAAAAAATGTAGGTCCGGTAATCACTAAATTGATTACACTGGGATCGTTAGTAACTTTTTTCGGAGCCGCAGTTGCCGCACATTATATTTTTGCACTTGGATGGAAGATTTCATTTTTATTTTCGGCCTTGATTATTGTAACCGGTCCCACGGTGATTACTCCTATATTGAGAAACATCCCATTAAAGAAAGATATTTCAGCGGTACTTAAATGGGAGGGAATATTAATAGATCCTATAGGAGCTCTGGTGGCTGTTTTGGTTTTCGAATTTATAAGTGTTGGCGCCGGGGGTGAATTCACTAAAACCGCGCTTATAGAATTTGGCAAAATAGTCCTCTTCGGATCAACCTTTGGGTTTACATTTGCCCACGCACTTAATTTTCTGATTAATAAGAAGTGGATTCCTCATTATTTATTAAATGTTTTTGCGCTGGCAGCGGTACTGGGCGTGTTTGTTTTATCGGACAGCTTTGCTCACGAGTCGGGACTATTGGCCGTGGTGGTCATGGGGATGGTTTTAGGAAATTCTAATTCGGCATACCTCAAAGAGCTGCTGTATTTTAAAGAATCGTTAAGCGTTCTGTTAATATCTATCCTGTTTATTCTGCTGGCCGCTCATATCAATATGCAGGATTTATTGCTGATTTACAATTGGAAAACACTTATTCTTTTTGCTATTGTTGTTTTTCTTATTCGGCCTATAGGAGTTTTTTTAAGCACGTATAACTCGGGCTTAAAGCTTAATGAAAAACTGTTTATAAGCTGGGTAGGCCCCCGGGGAATAGTAGCCGCAGGAATTGCATCGCTATTCGGATTAAAACTTGCCAAAGACGGAGTTGCGGGAGCCGAATATATTACCCCTCTGGTTTTTATGATTGTTTTGGGAACCGTATTGTTAAATGCAACCACAGCGAGGATGATAGCGAAACTATTGGGAGTTTTTCTAAAGAAATCGGAAGGAATTCTTATTGTAGGCGCTTCAAAGCTTTCGCGTTTAATTGGTAATTACCTGGAAGAAAACGGAAGGCATGTGGTCCTTATCGATAGCAATCAGGCAAATATTTCGAAGGCAAAAGAATTAAACCTGGAAGCCATCAACACCAATATATACTCAGAAACATTAGCCGATAATATTGAACTGAACGATATCGGATATTTAATGGCTCTAACAGGAAATCCGGATATTAATACATATGCCATTAATAAGTTTAAAAAACAATTCGGTGAAAACGGCGCCTTTCGATTGATCACTGCGGCGGAAAAAAACGACCCGAATAACAATCCAAGCGAAGGGTTGTTTACCCATATGGACGATTTTGAATCGTTAAATGCCGTAATACGGAAAAACCCCTCGATTCATGAAATTGAAATTACCGATGAAACCCATTTCGAAAAACTGCTGTCTACCTCGTTAAAAGACAGCGATGTTATTCCGTTATTTATTAAAGATCCGAAAGGAGAGCTTAAAATTCTTTCGGCCACAAAAAACGGAACGGAAATCGTGGGAACACAATGGAAACTGGTTTATCTGGGCAGATCCTTAAACGGCGTGATGACTAATTAATACAAAAGCGGAAAAATGAAATTTAAGGAGTATTATACGCTTTCCATACCGTAGCCAGGGATTCACTTAACAGCCAGGAAGCCAGGCTTTTGTTTCCGGAATATTGCGAGAAACTGTAAATGTCTTTAGTAAAATTATCACCTAGCCATCCCGTATCTTCTGCAATGGGATTTAACACATTAGAATTGTCACTTAGCCTAGCCTCAAGAGCCTGACTGAAAAACAATTTTATCATAAAATCGGAAGCTTCTAATGGATCAAAATGATCGGCACCAGGTTCTATTGCAAAGCTCCAGAGCCCTCCCAGAGCTCTTTTTGAAAGGAAAACATTCCTCATGGCAGTTACTCTTGACAACTCTTCTTCTCCAACAAGAAACATACCCGGAATCACGGCATTACTATCGGAAGTTTCGGGCAAAGCTCCCCCTCGGATGTTGGCAAATGCTATAACCCTTTCCGGTTTAAATCCGGAAAAAGAATAACTGAATACGCCCCCTGCCGAATATCCTCTGAATAACATGGGCAGGCCTTCAAGATATGACAGATTGTGTTTCTCAGCGATGGCTTTAATAGCCGTAAGCAGGGCGTCACCGCTTCCCTCAATAGCATCTGTATAAGGACCACTGGTAAGTGATGCCAAATTCACTCCGATAAGAGCAAGGTGTTCCTGTTCGGCATAAGCCCTCCATTCCGGAGCATTGGCAAGCCCCAAAGCATTCCCGTTTGAACTGGTTAGAAGTACTAAAATAGCCCTTGGAGTTTCGCTTATTTCCGGGATCCACGCGCGGAATTCAGCGATATCAAAATTTTTTCCGGAAGGAAATACCCGATAGGTCCAGTCGTCAATAAACTCGCCAACCTCGGTTTCTTTTTCCTTTGGAGGAAGCGGATTGTCATTGTTAGAACAGCCCGGGGCAAAAAAAATGATTAGCAAAAAGCATAAACCCCAATAATTTTTCAGGGAACACATCATATGAATTAGTTTATATAAAACTAATCATTTAATTTTAAAACAGCCATAAAGGCTTGTTGCGGAATCTCTACATTCCCAACCTGTCGCATGCGTTTTTTTCCTTTTTTCTGCTTTTCCAGGAGTTTTCGCTTTCTGGAAATATCGCCTCCGTAACACTTGGCGGTTACATCTTTCCGAAGAGCCTTAATGGTTTCTCTGGAAATTATTTTTGAACCGATAGCCGCCTGAATAGGAATATCAAACTGCTGGCGGGGGATAAGGGTTCTTAATTTTTCGCACATCTTTTTTCCGATAGTGTACGCATTATCGGCATGGATCAATGCAGAAAGAGCATCTACCGTATTACTGTTGATCAAAACATCAACACGTACCAGTTTTGAGGCGCGCATTCCAATAGGAGAATAGTCAAAAGAGGCATATCCTTTTGAAACGGTTTTAAGGCGATCGTAAAAATCAAAGACAATTTCGGCAAGGGGCATATCAAAATTTAACTCAACCCGTTCCGGAGTCAAGTATGTCTGATTGGTAATTTGCCCTCTTTTTTCAATACACAAACTCATAACAGGACCCACAAAATCGGCTTTGGTAATTATAGAAGCTTTAATAAAAGGTTCTTCAACCCGATCCAGTTTTGAGGGTTCCGGAAGGTCGGTTGGATTATTTACAATAATAACATCTTCCGGATTCTTTTTTGTAAAGGCGTGATAACTAACATTGGGAACCGTTGTAATTACAGTCATATCGAATTCTCGCTCCAGGCGCTCCTGTATAATTTCCAAATGAAGCATACCCAGAAAGCCACAACGGAAACCAAATCCGAGAGCTGCAGAACTTTCAGGAGTAAACACCAGGGAAGCATCGTTAAGCTGCAGCTTTTCCATGGAGGCCCTCAATTCTTCATAATCCTCCGTATCTACCGGATAGATACCGGCAAATACCATGGGCTTTACATTTTCAAAACCTTCAATAGCATTTTGAGTAGGGTTTTTTGCATCGGTAATAGTGTCACCAACCTTTACCTCACGGGCGTCTTTAATTCCGGTTATAAGATAACCCACATCGCCGGTTTTAACCACACTTTTAGGTTGCTGAGTAAGCTTTAAAGTGCCTACTTCGTCGGCATCATAAGTTTTCTGAGTGGCTATAAATTTTATTTTTTGACCCTTTCGGATTTCCCCGTTTATAATACGGAAATAGGTTTCCACACCGCGAAATGGGTTGTATACAGAATCAAAGATCAGCGCCTGCAGAGGCTCATCCGGATTACCTTTCGGAGCAGGGATACGCTGGATAATAGCCGATAGTATTTCTTCGACACCAACTCCCGTTTTAGCACTGGCGGGAATTACTTCAGACGGATCGCAACCCAGTAAATCCACAATATCGTCGGTAACCTCCTCAGGGTTCGCACTGGGAAGGTCTACTTTATTCAATATAGGAATGATCTCAAGATCGTTTTCAAGAGCCAGATATAAATTCGATATGGTTTGTGCCTGAATACTTTGAGCCGCATCAACCACCAAAAGAGCTCCTTCACAGGCCGCGATAGACCGCGATACCTCATAGGAGAAATCAACATGCCCCGGAGTGTCAATCAGGTTGAGAATATAAGGTTCTCCCTCATACTCGTATTCCATTTGAATGGCATGCGATTTTATGGTTATCCCGCGCTCTCTTTCCAAATCCATATTGTCCAGCAATTGGTCCTGCTTTTCCCTGTCGGTAACCGATCCGGTAAAATCCAAAAGCCTGTCGGCCAGAGTACTTTTACCGTGGTCAATATGAGCGATTATACAAAAATTCCGAATGTGCTTCATAGCAGTAAACAAGGCTGTTTAAGAATATGCAAATATAGTTTATTTAATGGCCTTACCTAAACAAAATAACGGCCTCTTTATACTTATGTTTTAACTAGGAAAAAACCGTATAATAGAATATTTTCTCCAATTTTAACAAGAAGATTAGACCATGTTCAATAAAAAAAAGTTATTTTTACTATTGGATAAACTAGCAAAGCGAGTTAAACACCCTAAAATCTCTATGAAGCAAAACTATTTTAAAACCCTTTTTTTCATTCTCTTTCCCGCGATGTGTTTTGCGCAGACGTTTACCATACAGGGAACACTGATTGATGACACCACTCACGGGGTAGCTTTTGCCAATTTATTACTTACAAATGAAACAGACGCTAAGATTTTATACGGAGGATCTTCCGATGAAGATGGCGATTTTAAGATAGAAAACGTCAGTAGTGGAAAGTATATCCTTAAAATCACCTATTTGGGTCTTGAAACCAGGCAATTCACCTTATCGGTAGTAAACAATATTAATCTGGGTAATATTGAACTCAGTGCCTCAAGATCTCATTTGGAAGAAGTAGTGGTAACTGCGAAAAAACCTACGGTTGAAAATAAAATTGATAGACTGGTGTTTCACGTTGAAAATACATCCCTGAGCAATGGAGATAGCTGGGACCTTCTATCCAATACCCCCACGGTAATTGCCATTAACGGGGAATTGCGTGTTAGGGGGAGAGAAACACCGGTGGTATATATCAATGATAAAAAAGTGTATCTGACCAGTTCGGAGCTAAAACAATTGCTGGAAGGTACTCCGGCAAATGTTATAAAATCGGTAGAGGTAATAACCAATCCACCGGCCAGATACGATGCCGAGGGAGGCGCCCTGATTAATATTGTCATGAGCAAAAACATAGTAACCGGATATAACGGAAGTATTTTTGGAGGCATTGGCAAAGGAAATAAATGGAGAACCAATGGTGGAACCAACCATTTTTACAAAACAGACAAACTCCACATATTCGGAGGATATAACTATTCGAATACGCACTATCTGGCAGATTTTCTGGAGCATATTAATTTCAGAAAGGATGGAATGTCATCTGGAATTTGGTCTACTGACATTGAAAGAGAAACAAGGTATGAAACCCATACATTTAATGCAAATGTGGATTTCTTCCTATCCAAAAACCAAACCCTGGGATTAACGGCTAATGTATCGTTGCGCCCGTATTCACGCCAACAAACACAATCGCATACCGAAGCACTTAATGCTGTAAGTAAGGGTATTGATTCTACCTTTGTTTCACAAGGCCTGTACGGTACGGAAAAGAATAACCTGTCCTTTAATTTGAATTATGAAATAGCTTTGAATGAAGAGGGACAAAAATTTTCGGCAAATGCTTTTTTTGTAACCTCAAACAACTCACCTTCCCAAAGGGTAAATACCGAATACAGCTTTCCTAACATAACTTCGGTAAGGCGAAATAGTTTTATTAACGATTCCAAACAGGATACAAGAATCTATGCGGGCCAGATTGATTATATACTGCCTACCGATTTTTCAAATTGGGAGCTGGGTGCTAAATTAACCAAAGTAGAAACGGAAAGCTCTATAGACCAGAATAGACTGGAAGGAAATAGCCCGGAGTTAAATGACTTATTTACCTATGATGAAACCAATATAGCTGCCTATATAAGCTTTGACAAGGAATGGGAGAAATGGGGAGTTAAGGCAGGCCTCAGAGGGGAAAACACATCTCTGAAGGGAGTTTCATTCTCCGAAAGCCAAACCAATACACAGGATTATTTCCAGCTGTTTCCCTCTTTTTACTTAAACTATAAAAATTCAGACAACCACACGGTTAATTTACAATATTCCAGACGCATTTTGCGCCCCAATTACAAACAGCTAAATCCGTTCCGATATTACTTTAATGACAACTCCTTTCAGGTGGGTAACCCTAAACTTCAACCCTCTTTAGACCATAAAATCTCCCTGGGAAACACTTATAAACAACACAGTTTGGAATTGTATTTTGCTTTGACAGAAGATCCTTCTTATGAAATAAGCTTTCAGGATAATGAGGCACAACAAATACAATATATCTATGCCAACGTAGAAAAAAATCTAAACTACGGAATTGACTATTATTCGTATTTGGACCTCACGGATTTTTGGGGATTAAATTCTTTAATTTCCTTTTTTTACGACGAAGATCAGTTTATTGCCCTTGAAGACAACAGTCAATTGTTAAAAAACGGGCGGTGGGCAGCCTATTTTTCATTTAATAATTATTTTACATTTCTGCAGGATAAAAGCCTGACGGCAGACCTATGGCTTTACTATATCTCACCCCTTTCCTGGGGAGGTACCGGCACACAATCGGAAATTAAAAGCGTAGACCTGGGAATCACCAAGACGTTTATGAATAACAGGGCTTCGTTAACCCTGAAAGCGACCGACATTTTCAATACCTTTGGCAAGCTTACAATCTCAAATGATTATTTGAGTCAGCAACATTTTAAACGGTCGTATTTTGATGAACAAAGTATCCGTTTAAGCTTTCGGTATAAATTTGGCAATTATAAACTCTCAACCAACCAGAAGGACATTGAGTTGGAAGAAAAAGACCGGATTAATTAATTTAATCAACCCACTCAACCATAAACAAATTTGTATCACGGCCCCCGCCATTATTTCTGTTAGAAGAAAACAACATCCTTTTTCCGTCGTTTGAAAAAACGGGAAAGGCATCAAAAGTTTCTCCGTGTGTAATGCGTTCAAGACCCGTTCCGTCCAGATTAATCATATAGAGATTAAAAGGAAATCCCCGCTCGGCCTCAAAATTGGAAGAAAAAATCACTTTGTTTCCCGAAGGATGGAAAAAAGGGCTCCAGTTGGCATTTCCCAAATGGGTTAGTTGTCGCAAGTCGCTTCCGTCGACATTGCAAATAAACAGCTCCATTTTGGTGGGTTGTACCAACCCTTTGCTTAATAGATCTTTATATTCGGTGATTTCTTCCGCTGTTTTGGGTCGGGACGAGCGAAAGATAATTTTTGTGCCGTCCGGTGAGAAAAAAGCACCTCCGTCATATCCCAACTCGGAAGTTATTTGCACCACATCCGAACCATCCAGATTCATGGTATACAGCTCCAGATCCCCGCTTCGCGTTGAGGTAAAAACAATCTTATCGCCCCGAGGGGAAACCGTAGCCTCGGCATCATACCCTTCCTCATGCGTTAGCTGGGTTACTATATTTCCCTCCAAATCAGACACGAAAATATCATATGAATCGTAAATAGGCCATACATATTTACCGTTAAGACGCAAGGGAGTTTCCGGGCATTTTTTATCTCCCAGATGAGTGGAAGCGTATACAAAATGCTTATTATCCGGCAGAAAGTAGGCACAGGTGGTCCGTCCATTACCCGTACTTACCATAGGGGGAGCATGCTGTTTAAAGGTTTCACCTGCATCCATTAGAAACATTTGATCACAGGAAACATTCCACTTTGTGTTGTTGGATTGAAAGACGATCTTTTTATCATCAAAACTCCAGTATGCCTCTGCATTATCACCTCCAAAAGTGATTTGTCTGATAGATTTAAAGTGTTTTTCCTCAGGATAAATTAACGAATCTGCCGTAACAGTCGCAACGGGTTCTTTTTCCGTGTTTTTAGCGGCTTTGTCATTTTTGCACCCTAAACACCACAAGGTAACAATACAAAAGAAGATTCTTTTCATAAACCGAATATTAACTAATTTTACACAAAAATAAGCCTGACATATCATGAAACAACTATTTCACATGGTTTTTTTAATAAGCTTAATTACTTCCTGTACAAAACCGTATGTAGCTAAGAATACCATGCATGAGGATGTAGCCTTTTTATCTGATGACCAGCTGGAAGGGCGTAAAACCGGTACAGATGGAGAACAACAAGCTGCTGATTATATCGCTGCCAAGTTTAAGGAAATGGGGATTCAACCAAAAGGCACGGAAACGTACTTTCAGCCTTTTAGTTTTACCCCCAAGACAGATCCGCACCAGGAAATTAATTATACCGATTCGGGAAGCGAAAATGTAATTACCGGAAAAAATGTTATCGGGTATGTTGATAATAAAGGTTCTCGTACCGTAATTATTGGTGCCCATTACGATCATCTGGGCATGGGAGGAGAAGGGTCTTTATACAGAGAAGGGAAAGCCATTCACAATGGTGCGGACGATAATGCCAGCGGTGTTGCTGTGATGCTCAATCTGGCAGGAAAATTAGCCACCCAACCTTCCGATAATAACTATTTGTTTATTGCCTTTTCAGGAGAAGAAATGGGACTGCTGGGGTCAAACTATTTTGTAAAAAACCCTACAGTTAATTTCGATCAGGTTAATTTTATGATCAATATGGATATGGTAGGCCGGTTAAGAGAAGATAAAACACTGGCAGTTCATGGCGTAGGGACTTCGGTAATCTGGTCTCAAACCCTTAACGCCCTGAATCCAGGTTTTAAACTGGTTGAAAAAGAATCGGGAATCGGACCCTCGGACCATACGTCTTTTTATTTGAGTAATATTCCCGTTCTGCATTTTTTTACGGGACAACACGGTGATTATCACAAACCGGGAGACGATTCAGAAAAATTGAATTATGAAGGGATGGAAATGATTTCCGATTATATTTTGAGTATAATTCGGGAAACAGAAAAGCAACCTAAATTAAAATTCAAAAAAACAAAAAACGAAAGCGAAGAAACCCCGAGATTTAAAGTTACTTTGGGTGTGGTACCTGATTATTTATTTGAAGGGAAAGGAATGCGGATAGACGGTGTAAGTGAAAACAAACCGGCTCAAAAGGCAGGCCTGGTAAAAGGAGATATCGTTACACAGGTAGGACCACATGAGGTTGTAGATATGATGAGTTATATGAAAGCACTCTCTAAATTCGAAAAAGGAGAAACTACCAAAGTGGTGGTTACCCGTAACGGAAACCCCCTGGAAGTTAATATCACATTTTAAAATTCGCTGATTTTCAATACTTTTGCAGGCCGAAACAAATATCATGGTATCCATAGACAACATACAACTTCCTGATTTCCCGCTGCTTTTGGCGCCTATGGAAGACGTGAGCGATCCTCCGTTCAGAGCGCTGTGTAAAGAGCAGGGGGCCGATGTGGTTTATACCGAATTTATTTCCAGTGAGGGGCTAATTCGCGATGCCGCCAAAAGCGTCCAGAAACTGGATATTTACGAAAAAGAACGCCCTGTCGGGATTCAGATTTTTGGCGCACAGCTGGATTCTATGCTGGAGGCAGTGGATATTGTGGAAAAATCAAACCCCGATATTATTGATATTAACTTTGGTTGCCCGGTAAAAAAAGTAGTTTCTAAAAATGCCGGAGCTGGAATTCTAAGAGATATTCCTTTAATGGTTAAATTAACCGAGGCTATGGTAAAAAGAACCAGGCTTCCCGTTACCGTAAAAACCAGATTGGGTTGGGATGCAGGCTCTATCAAGATTATGGAGGTAGCCGAACGACTTCAGGATGTGGGAATTAAAGCAATATCCATACATGGAAGAACACGCGTTCAAATGTATAAGGGTGAAGCCGATTGGACGCCGATAGCAGCAGTAAAAAATAACCCGCGGATGCATATTCCGGTTTTCGGAAACGGAGATGTAGACAGCCCTGAAAAAGCATTGGAAATGCGGGATAAATTTGGCTTAGACGGCGCTATGATTGGAAGAGCCAGTATCGGATACCCATGGTTTTTTAAGGAAGTAAAACATTTTTTTGCAACCGGAGAACACTTAAGCCCTCCTACCATGGAAGAACGTGTTAATGCTGCAAAAAGACACCTGGAAATGGCTATTGCCTGGAAAGGAGAAAAACTGGGGGTGTTTGAAACCCGGCGCCACTATACCAATTATTTTAAAGGAATTCCCCACTTTAAGGAGTATCGTATGAAAATGGTAACAAGCGATGCATCGGACGATGTATTTGCGGCATTTGACGAGGTACTGGAAAAATTCGGCGACTACCAGTTTGCCTGATAGGATTAGCTGAGACCGATAAGCTTTTTATTAATTCGTTCGGAAGCTATTTTAGATGCAAAATAACCCAGTACCAGAATGGTAATAAGCACTATGAGTACGTTAATCCATTTTATTTCTACCGGATAAGGAAGCGATGGTGTTATTTTTAGCCATCCGAATTGCATTTGCGACCAAACCAGAATAAGCCCGAGCAGCACTCCGATAAGCCCCCCCAGCAGAGCTACCAACAGCCCCTGCAGAAAAAAGATCCGTTTTAAATGCCTGATGGAAGCACCCAGGTTAAAAAGGGTTTTCAGATTTTCCTTTTTATCCAGAATCATCATTATAATAGCACCGATCACATTGAATAATGCAATAATAAGCACCAGGGTAAAGATCAGGTAGGTAGCAAGGTTTTCGGTATTGAGCATACGGTATAGCGAATCGTTTAATTCTGCTCGCGTTTTTACAGCGATATTATCCCCCAGGATTTCTTGTAATTTATCCCGTAACTGCTCTTTCTCGGCCGTTGCACGTAGTTTAAAATTCAATCCTGTAATTTGAGTAGAATCTTTATCTAATAAAGTTTGTACCAAGGGGAGTGGCGCAAACACGTATTTTTTATCCAGATCTTCATTAATGGCATATACTCCGCTGGCAGTAACGGAAAGGTCATTATACGCTTTTCTGCTACTGGAAAAAGAACCTTTTCCGGGTTTTGGAGCAAGAAGCCTTAACGGATTGATGTAGTCGCTTATTCCCAGCCCTAATTTGTTTGAAACAGCCAATCCCGGCACCACCTCTCTGGCGTCAAACTGAAACCACCTCCCGAAATACATAATGCTGTCAATATCGGTAACCCTATTGTAGTTAACCGCCACGCCCTTTAAAAAAACAGGCTCATTTTTTTCTTTATAAGCCAATAAAATCCGCTCCTCTATTTCCGGAGCGTATACCGCCAACCCATCTAAGACATTTAAGGCTTCTTGCTGGGTTGCAGAGATATTAAAAAACTTCCCCTGAATGGCTACCGCCTTCATATCCGGATCAAAAGTATTGCTAAAAGAAAGGCTAAAGGTCTTTAAGCCCGCAAAAGCCGATAATACTATAAAGAGAGAAGCGGCTCCAATTACAATAACCAAAAAAGTGATACCGTTAATAATATTTATGGCATTCTGACTGCTTTTGGAAAGGAGATATCGCTTGGCTATGTATAAAGGGAAACGCAACGGTTAAGATTTCTTTCGTTTGTCCAGGAGTTCGGGATTTTCGATGGGATTAGTGTCGCCTTTTAACGATTTATCTATATTGTCAATATATTCAAGTGAATCATCCCGATAGAAGAAAAGCTCGGGCATTCGTCTTAACTGGTTCCGAGTGCGCTGTGCCAACTCGTGACGGATATGATGTTGGCTGGCTTTAATGCCTTTTAACAATTCTTCGGAGGCGTCGTTTGGAAAAAAACTAATGTAGGCTTTTGCTACCGACAAATCTGCGGTAACATAAACTTTTGTAACAGAAATAAGCACTCCTGTCAACCCTCCATCCTTTACGGCACGTTGTAAAATATCAACCAGATCTCTTTGAAGAACGGCTGCAATTTTTTTCTGTCTGTTGCTTTCCATGCTGCAAAAATACGATATATTTAAAGCATCTAACAGGATTCAACAAATAATACCCTTTTTCCATGAGAAAAATAGAACATTTAGGTATTGCCGTAAAAGATTTGGAAGCGTCTAATGCGCTTTTTACTAAATTACTGGGAAAACCGCATTATAAAATTGAAACGGTAGAAAGTGAGGGTGTAAGAACATCTTTTTTTAAGATAGGCAGAAGCAAAATAGAATTATTGGAAGCAACCAAAGCGGAAAGTCCGATTGCAAAGTTTTTAGAAAAAAGAGGGGAGGGAATACATCATATAGCATTTGATGTGGATGATATTGAGAAAGAAGTAAATAGATTAAAAGAAGAGGGCTTTAAAGTGTTGAACGAAACACCCAAAAAAGGAGCGGATAATAAATTAGTCGTATTTTTACATCCGAAGAGCACAAACGGAGTACTTATAGAGCTTTGCCAGGAAATCGAGGATTAATATAAAATCCTTGCAGTGTATTAAAATAAGTGGTAATATTGCATCCCTATTTTCGAAATCGGGAATATATTTTTAAACGGTCCTATAGCTCAGTTGGTTAGAGCACCTGACTCATAATCAGGGGGTCCCTGGTTCGAGCCCAGGTGGGACCACGCCAGTAATAACAAGCCTTTCAAGAGATTGAAAGGCTTTCTTTTTTGGTTTGGGTACAACATAGGTACAACAAATTGGTTTCTTGAATTTTTTTCCTCAAAATCGAAGATTTGATATTAAATTTTGAAAATACGACAGACATTACTGTTAAAGTCGACAGAGATCCTTTTGATATAAATATTGCGCTTTACTTTTCTGGTAATTCAATCGAATAACGATTTGGTTATGGAAACGAAATACAGAACAATAGAATTACTTGAAGAAATTAAACAACTATTGAGCCATCAAAAACGCATAATGAACATTAATGATTTGGCAAAATATACAGGACTTTCAAAAAGTAAAATATACAAGCTAACTCAATTAAGGATTATTCCAATGAGTAACAACCCACATATTCGTCAAATATTTTTCGATAAAGAAGTTATTGACAAGTGGTTAATGGGGGAACCAAATCTATCTGACGAATATCTGGAAGATCAATTTAATAAACAGCTTTTTAAAACCAAGAAGTGATAAACCTTTTCACCTACTCTTCGTTAGCAATAATACAAAATTTAATATAAACCCTTTCTGTCAATATTGTCTTCCCACCACTCATCCCAAACCAGTCCAAAGATCACCACGCGTCCACTCCCTTTAGTCAAGGCCGAGCCCTTTTGGGAGGCCGAACATTTTCTTGTTAGTCCAAGAAAATAACCGCTCCTGCCTTGCCTTTGCCATGTCCGTGGCAGTTTGTTGCCCAGTCCCGATAGCTATCGGGATGGTGATACCGATTGCAAGGTAGCCAAAACCAGAAATCAATGTTTAACTTAAATATTTTAGTAAGATGGCAACAACAGTAAAACAAAACGCTGTTAAAAAAGAGACAGTAACTTCTAAAACTGCTGTCAAAAAGAAACTCACTGAAGAAGCCAAAGCAAATGTAACTTCAGCAAACGGTGTTCAAACTCAAAAGGCGACTCCGGAAATTAATCTAGACGAGCGTATTCAAAAGTTTGAAAAACTAAGAGGATTAGCTACTAAACGAGAACGACTGGTCCAAACCTTGTCCGAGATCACCAAGTTTAATTACAATCAGGGCGATAGCAGCTCCTTTTATCTTCGGGATGCTCATGGGAACGAGTTTAAAACCACGAATAACAATCTCATTAAACTGGTATCGAGTCATCTGCAAAGTACCTTAGAAAGCCGTAAAAAGGAGTTGGAAACAGAGATATTGGCCTTCGAGTTATAATCCTTAAAACCAATTTAAGAAGAACCTATTTCCTAAAGAAGTAGGTTTTTTTATGTCTCAATACTTTAAAGCCCCAACCGATCCATCCAATTGGATCGGTTATTCTTACCATAACTTTTACTGCACCGAAACGCAGTTTCGGCTCTATTCGATTTTTAGAGCGATTCGGAAAGATTAGCGGCACATAAAAATCGGATAGGGGCAGTAACCTACTATTTGATTATGGGTTCGGACTCCATTTTAAAATGAATTAAAATTTGCTCCCCTGACTTCTATGACGTTTGCTATTCCCCGCTTTTTCCCCTTTTGAATTTACCAAAGACCCTTTGCCTGCTGCCTATCCTTTTTTTGACAGCAAAACACCAACATTTAGGGCTTGACCGGATTGCATAAAGCCGGGCTAAAGCCCTATTTATAAATCCTTTAGGTCAACCCTAAATATTGAACTCGTGTAAGCATCAAAAAAAGGGATAGCAGCGAAGGCTCTAAAAGAAGTAAATCAACAGAAAAAATCATGAAATCATATCAAATCCATAAAAAAGAAGCAGGGAGCAAGTTAAAAAATCAAAAAAGAGAAAGCGCTTCGGATAAAAAAAGTAAATCAATTTTTATTAATCATTTAAATATTATAAGTCATGAGTAATTTAAAGAACAATGTACAGTTAATTGGAAACCTGGGAGAAGCACCCAAAGTAACCCAGTTAGAAAGCGGAAAGAAAGTAGCACGGTTTTCACTGGCTACCAATGAGCATTACAAAAACTCAGAAGGAGAGAAAGCACAACGCACCGATTGGCATTTTATAGTGGCCTGGGGTAAACTTGCCGAGATTGTCGAAAAGTATACCGACAAAGGCAAGGAAATTGCTGTAAGCGGAAAACTAAAATCAAGAACCTATACTACGGAAGCAGGAGAAAAACGCTATATCACCGAGGTAGAAGCCAATGAGATTTTACTACTTGGAAACAAGGCAGAAGCATAACAATTTTTAAAAAACAAAGAGAGGGCATCAACCGCTAAGTATTGCCCTCTTTTTCTTCATTACTAATGAATCGATTAAAACGATTAGCAATGAGACACAAAGTTAACGAAATAAAAGTAAGTTACATAGAAACAGCGACTGAAAATGTAACCAAAGAAATAGCATCGTCCGAGGATGCCTCCGAGCTTTTTTACCAGTTATGGGATAAAGATACCATCGCACTTAGAGAATGCTTTAAAGTCATTCTACTAAACAATGCCAACAAAGTAAAAGGGATATACGAACTCTCCCAGGGAGGTATTACAGCAACTATGGTTGATATCAGAATCCTATTTGCCGTAGTTATAAAATCTTTGACGGTTGGAATCATCATCGGGCACAATCACCCATCCGGAGTTTTAAAACCCAGTACATCAGATATCAAGCTTACAAGAAAGATTCAAGAAGCCGCAAACCTGCTCGATGTAAAACTATTGGATCATTTAATTATCACCCCAAAAGGAAGTTATTACAGCTTTGCAGATGAAGGGCTTTTGTAGGTCAGATCAAAACTAAAATGATAAACAAGCGGTCACCAGTTGATCGCTTTTTCTGTTTAAAAGATTCTTACCTGATCTTCCAAAGCTTTACAGATTCCTTAAAAGTTAAGTATAAGCATTCTTAAAATTTCCACTTCAATGTTTAAAAAACCCCTTGACAAGTACCTTCAAGTAAAGTTTCAAATTTTGTCTGCGACGCGGGCAAAAAAAGAAAGCAAGAGGATAACACGCCAAGGCCGTGTTATGGAGTTTGCAGTAAGTGTAAAACACTTACAATCAGTTGATTATAAAACGAATAGATAAACGATAAAAGGTAAAAATTGTTACAATTCCTTTGAAACCACTTGAAAAGAGGGAATGAAATTGTAACAATTGACTTTAAAAATAAAAGAAAATGGATGGATTTACAGTAATACGATTAAGAGTGGAAACCATAAAGCGCTTTAAGCATTTTTCAAAGAAGATTTCCAAGACCTATTCCCAGACATTGGAGAGTATGATGGACTTTTTTTATTGGCATGGAGTTTCCCCCTATGATCGCTTTGGTCCTCAGCTTAATAATGAAATAGAGAAAAACAGAAAGCGTATCAATGCAGCTATTGCCATTATCAAAAGCGTCGAAAAGAACCATAATGTTCCCTTGGTCAATATTGAGACCATGCTCTTATCCCTGTTTGAAGCCGATACAAAAAAGAGCGAACCCATACTGGTGGAAAAGAAGTTTTTAGAGAAAAGCCCGGAGGAAATAGAAGCAGAAAAAACAACTGTTTCCATTATGAAATATGAGCGTCTTGAGATCAAATACAAAGACAAAAAAGAACTCTTAAACTACCTCTTACATAAGATCACTCAGGTGACACCTTCCTTTGGAAAACCCTATTTAAAAATCGAGATCAATAACGAAGAGCTCGCCCGTTACAAACAACAATTAAAAAACGAATAATTATGTATATCGCTATCACCCCGCAAAAACTAGAAGGCTACCAGTCAAGTGTATCCGATTATGTGACCTATCTCGAAAAAGAAAATGACGGACTGGAAACAGAAAGTAAAACCCTGTTTTTTAATCAGACCAGAGAAGATATTTATCCGGAAGAAGTGATTAATGAAATAGACAACAATACCTATAAATTAAAACAAACCGAAGCAAGATTTTACTCGGTAGTTATCAGTCCCGGTCCAAAAGAATTAAACCACATCAAGAACGACCCCGAAAAACTAAAAGCCTATACCCGGGAGGTAATGAAGGCCTATGCCCAATCCTTTAATCGTGATCCAAAGATCACCGTGGATCAGCTAAAGTATTATGCCAAGATCGAACACCAACGAACCTATAGAGGTTTTGAAAAAGAGATACAGGAAAATGCCTCCTATAGAAAACAGATCGCCCGACTACAAAACAACATCCAAAAAGTAGAGCGAGGAGAACTAGAGGGAAACATTAAAAAGATGAAAAAGGAAATCAAAAGACTGGAAAAACAGGCCCCCTATAAACGAGATGGGAAACTAATAAAAGAAGGCATGCTTAAACAAGGTAACCAGACCCATGTTCATATCATTGTTAGCAGAAATGATGTGACCAACCGAAAAAGCCTGTCACCCATGTCCAAACACAAAGCCTCGGAAGTAGAGCTTCACGGAAAAAAAGTACAATGAGGTTTTAACAAAGACCATTTCTATAAAACCACTGAAAAAGCCTTTGACAAACTCTTTAACTACAACAGAAATTATATAGACACCTATACCGCCAAAAATGCCTTAAAAAAAGATCCCAAAATCCTTCAAAGCACATTACTGGGTATGTCAAAACCTCACCGAAAGCTGGCATTTATGCTATTAAAACAAAGAGACATACGGCTCCCTAATCTTCCGCTAAGTAAAACCCAACTCGCCTTAAAAACCTTTTATAAACTAAAACGAGGGGTGGAAAGAGCCGCAGCTTCCGCCTCCATTAACATTTAAAAATAAAAGTCATGGAACAAACAATTCTTATACAAATCGCAATAGATATTTTACTAGGGAGCATTATATGTCTGGTACTGATCAGAATGTACCATTTGGGCTATATCTTTAATATCCTTTGGATCAGTATCCTATTGGCACTGGATTACCAGGCCCAGGAGCAAATCCGTGATTGGGCATTTAATTTGCTTACCAGGGGCGTACCCCTGTATTTTATCAATATTCTGTTATTGGTATATTTCCCCAAACCCCAAAACGATGGTATAGATGCCCGCTATAAGCTAAAGATCAAACATAAAAAAGGAAAGCTGACCCTTAACAATATTAGAAGAGGGATCGCAATAATAGGAGCTGCGGGTAGTGGTAAGACCGAGAGTGTGGTACTGGCCCTTTTAAAACACTTTAAGGCCCATCATTTTAGCGGAGTGATCCATGACTACAAAAACTTTGAGATCACCGAACTGGCCTATCCCATTTTTAAGGAAAAAGGACTCCCCTTTCATATAATCTCTTTTGACAAGGCCCACACCAGGGTAAACCCCATAGCATCTAGATACCTTCCCGATGAAGAAAGTGTTAATGAAGTATCCAGGGTACTGGTAGAAAACCTGTTGGAACAAGACCCATCAAGAATGAATGCCACCAGCCGTTTTTTTAATGATGTGGTGGAGGGTCTGATAGGAGGGATGATCTGGCGGTTAAAAACCGATTACCCGGACTATTGTACCCTTCCCCATATTATTGCCCTGTATCAATCCTTAAGCACTCAGGGGCTTATTAAATTCTTAAATGGCAATACCACCTCCAGGGCCATGGCCGGAGCCTTTATAGAGGGAGTAGACTCAGAACGGCAAACAGCCGGAGTAAAAAGTACCCTATCCAATGCCTTTAAAAAGATCAGTACCGAAAAGATCTTTATGACCCTGTCGGCAGATGAGTTAAACCTAAATATCAATCACCCTGAAAGTAAGGGAGTAGTAGCTATAGTCAACAACCCTAGGATAGAAACCTCGCTATCCCCGGTAATTGCAACCATCATCCACACCATTACCAAACAGATGAGTATACGAGACAGAAACCCCTCCTTTTTATTAATGGAAGAGGCCTCCACCATACGACTACTAAACATGCACAGAATACCCGCCACCCTAAGAAGCTATGATATAACCACAGTATATGTACTTCAGGATAAAGTACAAAATGATCTGATGTATGGCCCTATGGCCAGCAAGGCTATCCTTAGCAATTTATCCTATCAGTTCTTTGGCAAGGCCAATGATCCAGATACCGCCAAATACTACGAACGCTTTTTTGAGATCGTTAAAAGAGAAACCACTAGTATTAATAGGGGCTATAACCTGGACTTTGATACACGAATCACCAAGGGAGAAAGGGAAGTAGCCAAAAACAGAGCCTCAACCTTTTATGGACTAAGGCAAGGAGAGTTTGTGGTGTTGGCTGATGGCAAAGATCAAAAGATTCAGTTTAAAAAGGAAAAACTTCAAAAATCCCTCCCGGAAGAAAAAGTAAATGACAAGGAGGAATTAAGAAAAAACTACAACCGTATTCATTGGGAGATAAAAGCACTGTTTAAAAGTTATAATGACGAAGTATAATTATCTGGAAAAATTACCCAGTGCATTTTCCAGTTTAATATATTGAGCATATTTAAGAGGTTTAATCCCTGAATACTTTGAAACCAAAAAACGTTGAAAGCATACATCAAAGGGGAACCCATACACATAATAATCCTGAAACTCTTTGGTTTTAACGAACTCTATTAAAGTTTGCTCTACATTAAACTCATAGTTTTTAGAACTGTTGGATAATTTATATGGGCAAGTTTCAAACAAAACAAGTGAATCAAATAAACTATCAAGATAGTGTGAAGGAACAAAAAACGGTAAAGGTAAATGCTTCTTTTCTATAAGGAATTACCATTAAATAATCATAAAAACTCGAACCTGTTAGAAGTACTGAAGTATTCTATCTGGTTTAGGGTGCAGGACACCCATGCTTTTAAACAGGGATCATTTCATAGCTTTTCTTGAAGAGGCTATTTTCAAAAAATTGACGTGATAAATTGTCAGATTAAATCTTAGTTATTACAAATTAATTAACCCTATTTCCACATTTTACCAGGTTTTCTTTTTTGAGAATGTAAATCTCCACCTGCTACCTTATTCCAAAATCTGCCCCCAACTTTTTGTTCTACATCATAAGTGACAACTAGATAATCTTCTAACTGACCAGTCAATCTTTTATTCTCCATTTCGAAGGTCCACAACTTTAATCTACCCTTATTATCTTCCGCTAAGATACTTTTTACGAATGCATGTGGAATAGGTACATCAATACCGTACTTTTCATTTTCATCTCCAATAGTTTCAATTTTTTGATCAAAATAAAAAACAGGTGCTGTTAAGACATAAGTTTCAAGAATATTAGGTTTATCATTTAAATCTCGAATTGCCATTTCAAGGTCCCTCCAAAGCCTTCTATTAAATTCTGGTTTTTGAGGCGACATGTTGGACAACAAAAACGTTTCACTGTTCTGAATTTCCAGCTCATCGTGATTTGCACTTGCCACTAGATGCCCCCTGTCATAACCACTGTTTTTATAAGCCTTTAACCCTGCTCTAAATCTCCTTGGTATTCGAATGTCTGCTCTGAAATTATCTTTACGTTCCACTTCCCACTCAAATCGGGCATTTGGGTTAATAATTTCTAGCACCCATTTTGCTTGTCGGAAATACCAGGAATAACCAATTGTAAAGTATCTCCCAGTAAGTATTTCATCACAAACTGGTGCTCCATAACGTAATTCTCTTTGAATTTGAAAAGGGTTGTTCATAGTTTTGAGTTTGAATGTTGACAGTTTATTTTAATTTTCCCTAACAATTTGATTTAGCAACATATAGATGTTGGCCGACATGAATATTGTATGATTGGTAATAAATGAGATTTCATTTATCTAATCCCAGGAATTTCCTGGCATTGTCATATAAGATCATACGTTTTTCTTTATCGGTCAGATACTTAACATCATTTAATCTATCAATAGATAATTTTATACTTCCAGGCCATACCATTTGATCTGAACCCCACATTACTCTATCAAGTAGAAGTCCTTTTTTTGCCTTCTTTAGAAAGTCTTCAACCCACATCTCGCCAATGGGATGAATCCAATTTAGGGGAGATATATCAACATATAAGTTTGGATAGTACATCATCATTAGTACTGTATTGTCAAAATGTGGTGCTCCTGCATGCATGAGATATACTTTCAATTCAGGAAATTTTTTCAGTACATCTTCTATAAGCAGCGGGTCTGTTTTGTCCGCCCGTCTTGTTGGTCCAGAACGAACACTGAGAGCCGGTCCGCAGTGATAAGCTACCGGGATTTGATATTGTTCACAAACTTTCAAGTAAGGTTCGTATTTAGGGTCAGCTAGTGTGGTTCCTTGATAAATTGCATAAATCTCTCCAAATACTTTAATCCTTCCTTCTTTGATATATTGCTCGAACTGCGTAATAGGCATCAATTTATTTCCTGCATCCGCATAGCCGGGAATAAACCTTGAATCAGCTTTCACATATGGTTCAATTGCTTCCATATTTTGACAGATGACGGCATATTCAATATTGCATTTATCCATCATTTCAACGGTTTCTTTCATATGCTCTTCAATAGTAGGGGGAGAGCTTAGCCCGGTAAAGGGATGTGGCTGTCCACCATAGAAATTAATGGAATCGTAGCCATGCATATGCATATCAATCACTTGCCCCAAGGCAATTTGATGAGAAATGCAAATCGATAGAACTAAAACTAGATTTTTCATTTGTCCATACTTTCTATTTTTCTTTCCAATAGCTAATAAATAAGCCTAAAGCTTACTTCGTACACTTGTTATACAAGGTTTCAAACTTACTGTAATAGGGAATAATGTTCAATTTAAGGAATTAACAAGTGAAATTAAGGGGGATTATCACCCTTTTTACGAAAGCACTTGATTTGATAGTTGGTCCATAGAAAACAGGGATAGTTCAAAGTAACAAAAGTTAATTAATGAACTACTTCAAGAATAAAGCAGATAAAAAGGTAGCCCCTGGAAAATTAGCGTTGGATTTATGAGAAAACATGTTTGTTTTTGGGGAGTCAGAACAGGAACTTTGCAATAGAAAACATAAAAATTTTTAATAGCGTCATATTTGATGACTTTCTATTACTTTTTTATAACATTAACTGATATTATCCTTTCATCAGATTGTATTTTTTCTATTTCAAATCTCACCTTTCCTGATGGTTCGGTCCAACCTTTTTTGGCTTTTAATGTTGAAGGTAAAATCACTTCTCCTAAGTAGGCGGCGGTATTACCAAGAACTCTTCTTATAACCAAGACGGAGTTCTCAAGGCCTTTGTTCCAACCATCTGGCCGCATATACTCCAGATAATAGTCCCAAGAGCCCAATTGATCAACTGGAAGTATGACACCTAAATAAGCGTTAACTCTTCTATCATTTATTGATGCCAGATTAAATGTAACTCCGTTTGAATCACCTACCCAGGATTTATTTACATTATGAACTCTTCTCTTATACATAAAATCTTTTATGTGTAGTTGAGGAAAACTTAATGAAGGTCCAAAAGTAGTTTTAAATACCGGATGATTAAACCCTCTAATGTTCATGGCGCTCATAATACATGTTGGGTCTCCATAATGATTACTAAGATCAGGGTATAGATCATGTTCAAAATTCATTCCATGACCCATTTCATGAGCGATAAAAGATCCACTATGTCCATGTAAAGGAGCTGAAACACGTTTGCCATCAGAGCTCCCATCTAACCAATAGGATTTCCATTTATCAACCATTGCACGATTGTCCCAGTCCATTCCCATAGGTGGGGTTTCACCAGTTGAAGGATGTTTGTCTACTGACCAATTATCCATGAAAACCGCAATCTGACTATGAAACCCACTTTCCGCATCTATGTTTTCCCGTCTACATGCTAAAATAGCGGAATCGATAAGAGCTCTTCTACCAAGACCTCCTGCATTACGTCTTAACAAATTTAATTCAACCCAACCAAAGACTTTACTTCCACTAACGTCAATTGCACCTAAAGACACATCATGCCAATATTCAATCATTCCACCAGAACCAGGGGAGAACATTTTTTCAAAGTAATTTTTAATTTGATTATTGGCTGATTGCCCTTTAAATCTACATAATATAACTGCCCAAGGTTTTTTTTGAGGTTTTTTTTGAGGTTCACATACTAGACCAGATGAATAAGCCCACCAGTATGTAAGATTTTGCTTTGACCGATCAAATCGTGCATCGGTTCTAATAAATTGACCATTTCTTGGATTAAAATATAGTATGTCATCTCTTCTGGTTCCACCTCGTTCCCTTCTAAATGATTTGTCTCGAACTTTAGAAGCAATAATACACCCTGTATTTGGTTTTATTGGTAGTTGTCCAGCATCTATATCATTTAATAACACTAAATTTCCATTATTATACTCCAATTTATACATAATATAGTTGCCCGAATTACGTTTTCTAATAAGCAAACCATCTCTTCTACTCCCGTCAATATTAGCCACAACTACTTCATCGTTATTTAAAAACCTTCCTGTTTTTGATGTAAAAACCCACCAAAATGTTTTAATACCATTTTTATCAGTAACTGAAGAAAATCTGCTGACTTGACCATTTACTTTGTTTACCATTAACAAATCATCCCCTAACCTTTTACCAGAGAAGTTACCTGCTATAATTAATTTTTGTCTAAGATCATAACCAGCCAAATTACCTATTGAATAATTCGTCATTTCTTTAAAGACTTGATCAATAGCCTTTTTAAATATTTTCAAACTTCCATTTCTTGGATTATAGACCATTATTTCATCCGCCCCATCACCATCGAAATCACCAACTATATAATGTTCGTTACTGCTTATAAAATTAGATTGAGTAAACCACCACCACAACTCTTTCAAATCTGTACTTATTCCATAACCTCTTAAACTCCCATCTTCTAAAATAAAAAGAATCTGTTGTTGTTTAACCCCAAGATTATGGTCAAAATCACCTACAATTACTCTTTTAATAGGAGAAGGCAGAACATATTCCAATAAAGGTTTATGATTATATTCACATTTAAAGATATATATGTGTCTTCCATCTACTTCTATAAGCTCGTTTAAGGAATCTCCATCAATATCGCCTAAATAAAGTTTGGGAGATAATAAAATTTGAGAATTTGTTTTCATTTTTTAGGTAGTTAATTACTGTTTGTTCTTAAACGCATTATGGAACAGTTGATTAATAAATTATATAATTAGAAATTTATACAATGATGATCTTACCATCAAGGGTGGTTTAACCCTTTCTTCTAGGTTAAGCGACAGAAAATTTTACTTACTCATCTATTCCCACACTCTTCCCTTAAACTTACTTCCAGTTTTTCATTCTCCCCTAGCACAAACTTCTTAAAAACCAGATTTGAGATGGTTTTTCCATGTTGTATAACTTTTTCGGGTAACCTATAAGAATACACTGGGGGTCCAGAAGGAACTGCTTTTCTTTTTTTTCATGTTTTAGTTATCTGAATCTCCCTTTGGTTTAAAAATTTCATATCCAAAACCTAATCCAATCCAAGGTCTATTTCTGTAAATCCAGTTTTTCCCTATTTCTCCAGACATTGTATCAATTCCAATAAATGTGCTTATTTGGAATTTTTGAATTTCGAAAATTGCCCCTCCGCTGAATGAAATAGAACTTTGGGTTGATTCTGAGTCTATGAAATCACTGGTAGTTTGAGGTGTAACTTTAATTGATGAAAATCCTATTCCACCGACTAACGAAATTGAAACATTTCTTTTCCAATCATTAATTCGCCAACCAGCTGTTACCCCAATATTGAAGTCATTTCCAAATTCTGAAAAAATTGCATTTTCCCCATCCTCTCCATTCCCGGGTCTTATTTTTATTAAAGTTGTGGAAGCACCGACTACAAAGCTCCCTATTCTTTTCAATTCTTCAGCGAACGCCAAATATTCCGTCGTGCTTAACTTGAAATAAATATTATCTTTATTGGAGTCTTGATATGTTTTTAAATTTTGAGCGTCTGCAATAGGCGTTTTGGAGGTAAATTTAGAAACTTGAATTATATAATTGGCGCCGACAATATTTCTAATTCTAAATTTCCATCCTTTTTCAATTACTTCTTTGTTTGATGGGGATACAATAGTTCCATCAAACTTACATTGCTCTAATTCAATGTCATATTTAAATGTATGCCTATTCTCTCTCATATCTCTTTGTCCATATGAATATAAAGTCAACAGAAGGAGCGAGACTGATAGAAATAATTTCAAATCTTTCATAATATTTCATTTTTAGTTAGTGCTTCGTTAGTAATAAATGCCAACTATGATATTAACATATTGCGTCTATTTCCTTTATAACTAATAATACAAGAAATTTAAGTCCAGAATGACTTGGGAAGAATTTTCAAGTTATAAGAATATTAGGGAAAATCCCTAGGGATTTTCCCCCTTTATTTTTGGATTAGCGATAGAAAATTTTCCTTATACTTCTATTCCCATTTCTTTCCCTTAATAACACTTCTAACCTCTCATTCCCCCCTAGCACAAACTTTTTAAACACAATCACAAACCTGGCCTTCCCACCATTCATAACTTTTTCAGGTAGTTTATATATATACACAGGAGATAAAGGAAGTTCCTGATAGGAAGCCTTTCTTTTTTTATTTCCAGATGAGATATAGAACTGTAGGAAACCCAGATCAAAATCAATCCCTGATTTATTAGAAAGTTCTAATTGCAGATAGACCAGATCCTTATGATAGACTTGGTTTTTAAGAGCCGTGGAAATCCCGTTTTTAGAGACTCTTTTATGTATTCTTTCTGGAAGGCTTAAGAGTTTTTGGCAAGAAGTTTTAATATAAGCGGTATCCAGTTTATTCCTGTTATTAGCCTTTATAACCTTAGATTCAAGGTCTTTATTCGCACGCCGGGGTTCTTGATTCTCCTTCGAATCTTCAACTCTGTTCAGGCCCCTTTCTTTATGCCCTATACTTTCCTCCAAACCTATAAACCGATAGACGGTTTTAAGTTCTTTTTTATATCGAATCATAAAGGAATAGACGCTTCCATCTACGGTGATGACTAGCAGATTACTTTGTTTTCCCGGCACCCCTTTTAAAAGCCCCAGGGTTTCCCCTTTTTCCCGGTTATAGGTAAACACAAAATTCTCAGCCCCTACAATTCCCTTTTTGATCTCAGAAGGAAAAAAGAGTGCCATATTAAGATGTTCATTGACATAAATAGTATCCAAAGGCTTAACAGGATTTGCCCATAAATGCAATCCAAACAAACCTATAACAAATAAAAACCTATACCTTTTCATCTTTTTAAATTTTAAATCAATAATTAGAAACTACTTTAATAACAATCGGTAACCATCTAACACGGTAACCTTAACATTCCTATTGGAACGTTGAAACACCTTTTTAATCCCTTTTACTTGTGGTATTCCCGGCACCGAAATATCTTCTACCATATCCCCCAATACCTCTCGAGAAGCCTCTGCCCGAAAGCTGTTTTGTATATAGACCCCTTCCAGTCCGTCATCATAATCATAGGCCAAAAGCTTTATGGGTTTATGATCAATATTGGAGATGGACAAGAGTACCCGATTGGGCTTAAATGAAACCACCCCATAAAGCACCGTATTTCGAGAGATTAATTGCCCATTAATAAAACCCTCGGTGAGGGTACGAAGTTTTAACCTGTCATGGGTACGTATCACCTGAGTTCCTTCTACGACCACTTCCAGGGAAGAAGAATCCACCTTTATGTTCGATACAGGTTCTGAGGCAAAAAATAATTGCTGGTTCAGCGCCTCTTTTTGAAGATCGATGACCTTGGTTTTGTGCTCTGCTTTAACGTCTTTTTTCCGTTGCCTTCTTTTTACCTGAGATACCTTTTCCGTAAGTATCCAATCCTTGCTTAGTGGAACCAGCGGCCTTTGGTTCTCTAGGGAATCCTGATACACAACTGAACTATACTCAATACGTCCCAGGGCATAGATACTATCTACGATCCGCTGTTTACGTTTATTTAATAAAGTGGTATCATACCTGCCCAACGAATCAAAATAATCCTCCTCATAGACACTGGGAGCTGTCCTTTGACGCTCTTCTTTTCTATAGTCTACTGCCTCTTTTCGTTCTGTATATTGAGGGATCTCCTGTTTTAATTCCGGCACTTTAGTTTCCTGTGTCCCTTTCGAACCTTGATCTTCACGTAGTAAGAACAAATAATAGCCCCCTATAAAAAGGATCATAGCACCAATAACCCCTATAAACACCCATTTTTTATGTTTTACTTTCATAACTTTTATTTTTTTACTTATAAATTTTCACTTTTCACTGCTAAGCCTGTTAAGGCGTTACTTTTTTTAATTCCTTTTCAAAAAAATCTGTGATCAGCAGCCCATGGGTATTGTTGGGAAACTGACGATCTACGGACAACAAACTACCCTTGGTAGTAAGCTGATAGCGATCCACCACCGATCCCCGGTTGATCTCAAAAACCAATTTAGTAACAAACGCATAAGGTTCTTGTTCCAGGTGAAGCTGTGTATCTACTGAGAGCACCTTTTGTACCAGTCCGTATTGCAGTAATCGGTTATAGACCCCATCCGCCTTTTTTTGCAGATAGACCTGATCCACCGAAGCATCTCCTAGCCAAAGGGCCCGTTGTAAATTCTTTTCGTAATTACTGGCATCCAGTCCATAAAAAAGCCGATGAAATAATTCCAGATGAGCCAGCGCCTCCACCTGTAGATTCTCCTTTCGCTCCACCAGTTGTAAAGGGATGACCTGTCCGTTATGACTGACCACAAAGGCCGAGTTTACTGCCCTATTATAAATGGAAAATACCATCACCCCCGAAAAGGCTGTAGCCAAAAGAGCCGTGACCGATACCGAAATGGTAACCCATCTATTAAGCTTTAACACCTCATAAATATTTTTATATCCTGTTTTCATTTTTATTGAGTTTAAAAATTATCCACCCGTAAATAATCGCAGTGTAAATCGGATCGCCCTTCTATAGAGCTTAAATTTTAGAAAGACGATAAAACCGATAGAAGCTGCTTCCACCAGGATCTTAATCGCATCACTCTCGGTGAGTCCTCCAAAGAGATTGCTCCAGAAATTAGTATTGATCTCGGTATATAGGGTATTTACAAATACATTAACCAAAAAAAAGGCAGGCACCAGCATATAGACCCCTGTATATAGTTTAAAGAACCCATAAGCCATCCCCCGAAACTTTTCAAAGACCGACAGACTGATTACCAGCGGAAAAAAAGCCTGTAATATCCCTAAGAGAAAATACCGCTCTGCTAAAAACAGCGGATAGATAAACAGATCTATCATCCAGAGAAATACCCCTACCATAAAAGCGATCATTTTAATCCCAAAAAGTGGGGTTACAAGGGCTTCGTATAAAAGCGACATAGCCTTTTGTGCCGCGTCCAATAAACTCACATCCTCTTCCAGTGGAAAATCCTGAAGCTGTAAAGGCAAAAGGGCAGGAGCCGTGCTTCGATACTGATTCTCAATGGCAACCAATATCCCGTCAAAGAACCCCAGGATCTGGGTAGAGAAGATCACTAAAAGTACCACCGCAAAATTCTTTGCCAGTTCCCGGGGAGAGAGCCCCCAGGTATACCCATGACGATCCGCTACTCCTTCATTGTACCTTTTAAGGATATTAACCAAAAAGAGCAGTACCCCCAGCGTTTTGATCCCTGTAATGGTATACTGAGAAAAGTCGCTGTCTTTGATGGTTTGAAAGACCGCATCTACGTACTCAAGCCCTATGCCTAATACAATTCCCATGGTTTAATAATTTCTTTGACGATTATTTACCTTATCCTGAAGTTTTCTAAAGGCGATCACCTCTCTATAGCGATGGGTTTTACGCTGTACCTGAGAGACCATTTCCCGGGAAGCTGTTTCATATTGCTGCAGCATCAAGGTGCGTTCCCCATCAGACATTTTAAAATGATCGGAGGAGAGTAGACGATTTATAAACTCCAATCCTCTCATGGACTGTTCCAGGATATCGGTAAAAGAGGCTGCTACCTGTTCTACTTCTTCCGGACGGATATAAGGGGAGTTCAGGATCTCCTTAAGATCCCTCTGTACCGACCCCAGTAACCGCTGGTTGTTTCGGGTGATCTCCCTGACCGCTTGTAGTTGCTTGATAGCGGAGCTGACCTTTTCGATCCGTTCTTTTTGCTCATGAAGAAATTCTACAGTCTTTAATAACTGTGAAGTCTGTTTGGCCGACTCAAAGAGTTGTTTGGCCAGAGAGATAAAATTGGTATTATCATACACCGGCATCCCCTGGGCAGCACCATTGGTGCCAATTAGTAGGATAAAGGATATTGAAAACAGTAAGGTTTTAAAATTTTTCATAACGATTTGTTTTTTGATTATTAAATGATTTTAAAAAGGTTTTAATGGCTTTAACCATATCCCCCTCTTTTTTATAAAGAGCCATGATGGCCTGGTGGTCGGGGCCATCAGTTAGGTAGGCCGCATAAACCTCCTGGGGTACTTCCAGCCGAAAGACATTGGATTCCTTTCCGATCTTAAGAAAGATCTCTGTGTATTTATGATCCCCGGATAAGTTATTACGTAGCGATCGTAATTGATTTAGATCATGGGAGGAAAGCTTTAAACGTCTGATCAGCTCATCATACCCCTTTTCATTACGTAGGCTATAGATCACCTGGGTGTTTTCAAGGATACTGGCCGAAGCTGCATTTTCAGGAAGCTGATTGATAGACTGGAGAATGATCCCAATAGCTCCTTCTTGTTTTCGGATGGCCTGATAATAAAACTCCACACTCTTCAGTACATTGGGAAACTTTAACTGTTTGGCAAACTCATCAAAGAGAATAATTCCCCGATGGGACTTATCCGACCAGATGGTACGCTGAATAGCCGTTTTGATCAGTTTTAGCATGACCGATAAAAGCATCTGATTATCCCGTACCTCATCGAGTTCAAAGACGATCAGCTTTTTCTCCTCCAACCGATAGGACTGATCCTTTCCCGTTTCAAAAAGAAAACTATAGAGTCCACCCTGAACATATTCAGACAGGACATGTAAAAAGCGAGATATATTAAAATAGTCCCGCTCAATTCCTAGCTCCTTTAACAGCGGGATTCCATGCCCTTTTACAAAACCGTAAAAACCCTGTAGGGAATGCAGCCCGGAAGATTTTTGGTAATAGGCCCATAAAACCTTTTTAAGGGCAACGGATTCTTCCTGGGATACTTTTTTTCCGGGAGACAGCAGCTCAAAGACAAAAAGAGCCAGATCCTCTAATCGATCTGCTTCCATAGAGGTTCTTGTAGCCAAATAAAACGGATTGATCCCAAGGCTTTTTCCACCCTGGTAACGAAGCACGGTAAACTGATCCGGATAGAGACTGGCAAACTTGGTATAGGAACCTCCCAGATCGATGATGACGAGTCGAACTCCCTGCTCAAAATATTGTCTCAGGATATTATTAGCCAAAAAGGACTTTCCCTCTCCCGTAGGAGCAAAAATGGCAAAATTTCGTGCCTTGATCCGTTTTTTATCTCGGTCCCATACATCCTTTACCACAGGGATATTAAATTGTCGATCATTAAAAACAACCCCCTGACTATCCGAACGATAGTTGCTGTTATTAATAAGCAGACAAAGCCCGTGTTTTAGATCCGTAACATAGAGATCCTGATTTGAGAAATTAGATGAGAACAAAGGATAGGAATTAAGATAGGCATGTACCCGCGAAGCCCCTAAAGGATAATAGGGAACCATATCGATCTCTTTAAACTCCGTTTTGATTTTAGCTGCAATAGCTGATAAACGATTCGGATCACTGTCCCAATAGATGACATTAAGATGCCCCCGGATAATACGGGAGTTGTCATCGGTATTGATCGTTTCGCGAATAGCTTCGATCTTTTGTAAAACCACCTTATTTTGAGAGCCGAAATTGGAACTCTTTTTAAGTTCTTCCACTCGTTTATCCAGCAGTTTTCTCCAGTGGTGTTTATCATCCAGAAAAAGGATCTGATTTACTATATGATTTTCATTGAGAGAAAGTCCCAGTCCGTCTATAAACCCCTGATGAAAAGAAAAATCATCGGAGGTAAAGCGAGGATTGATCCGGCTGGAAGCTACGGATTCCCCAAAACAACGTTCAGAGTTAATAGATAACACCTGAAAATGATGCTCCCCGATTTGAAGTCCGTTTTTATCAAAAGAAATATCGGTGTCAACACCAGTATTAAACCCATTAAAATAGGAATCAGTATGGGAGAGAATCTCAGCATCTGATAAGGGAGTAAGTAGTAGTTTATTTCCGTTATTAATAAAAGATACCGAATCTTGAACTGCTGCGCTAAACTCTTGCACCGAAGTATCCATTAGCTCTGGGAGCTTGGCTGGAATCTTTATAAAGGGATTAATGAGCCGGGCCTTATTAAAAGCCTTGTTTTTGGGCCAGATAAAAAACACATAGGAGCTATGCTCCAGATACTCCCGCTTATTAAAATAATCGGCTGTTGCCCTGGATAAAAAAGTGTTTGAAGGCAAAACAGAAGCATCATATCCCTTTTTAAGGTATATATCCTGTTTATGGATCACCGTTCCAATTGGTAGTGATTTAAGCCCCTGAAACCATTGGCTATGAAGCTCCTCAAAATCTTTCTCTGATTGTGAGTAGATCTCTGGAAGCTCTACTCTAAATCCCAAAACGATATTTCCGTTATTGGCCAATACCTGGTTTCCCTGTATATCCGCAATGGGATAGGCGGATGCTATATTAAATACCCGTTTCATAAGCCAAAGAGGATTTTTTGTTAGAAAGGATATGTGGAAAGACAACTCCAAAGGAAATTGAGATTGGTTTGGAAGTTAATCGTAGTAGAACTACATACATACCAATATTCCAAATCAAAGCCCCCAGGATAACACCCATACTAAAGGAAAAGATGATCATTAGCAAAGAGCCCACCACCGATACCATTTGTAATGCAAAAAAGGAGATGGAGAGTCCCATAATCAGAGCCTTCATACGGATATTGCGATATGGAGAAAAGCGTTTCATTATACCACAATTCCGATTAGATAGGTAAAGATGCCTACCACGGCCCCTGCTATAAGTACAAATACCAGTACCCTTGTGATCCCTTTTTTAAGATCGGCATTCTCCCCAAAGAAATGTCCGGCATTAAAAAGAAAGCCTATCAAAAAGATAACTCCGAGAATAACAGGAAAAATGGCCCGGATGGTATCCGAGACATCAGTGACCGAATCCTCGATCCCTCCGATCTGTGCGAAGGTGGGTGCTGTGATTAAGAGCAAGGCCCACCTAAGTGATTTAAATGATTTCATAACTGTTCGTTTTATGACAGGGAAACCCCTGCAATTGATAAATGATTGATGATGACCCGTCACAGAAGCACTCCTGTGAGTTGGCATTGATTAAAGTAGAAAGGGAGGGAGGAAAGCTTAAGGAAAACGCAAAAATTAACGTGAGGCCACGTTAAAATTTGAAGAATATTTATCGATTTCTAGAAATCCTTAAAAATTGTGTAATGAGAATTTTAAAAGCGAGCACAATGAATCGGAAATGGATTTGGCTATTCGGATTGGTCTTATTACAGATACAATATGGATATACCCAAGATCAAAAGCAGAGAAAACCAATTATTATAATTGACCCCGGTCATGGGGGAATTGATTCGGGAGCCGTTTCTAAAAATGGATTACAGGAAAAGGAGGTGGTATTGGATATTGCCAGGCATATTCTCCATTGGAACAAAAGCTTGTTTGAGAATAAATATGAGATTTATCTAACCCGATACACGGATACCCTGATCTCCTTAAAGCACAGAACCCGACTGGCCAAATACTTACAACCGGATCTGTTTATTTCGCTGCATATAAATCATGCTAAAAATAAAAGGGCCAGGGGAGTAGAAGTGTTTATATATACTAAGGAAGGGCCTTATACAAATACTTCTAAAGACTATGCAAGATCGGTACTTGTTGAAATGGAAAAGAAGTTAGGGTTTAGAAATCGTGGGGTAAAACAGGCCAATTTTCAGGTGTTACGAGATAACCAAAGGGTATGTCCGGCGGTATTGGTGGAATTGGGGTTTTTGTCGAATGGGGATGAAGAGGATTACTTCTTAGAAACCAAAAATATGAAAGCTACTGCATTAACGATCATAATGAAATTTAAAAAACTATTTAAAGTCTAGATATGAATAAATTGAAAGTTGAATTAATCAAGGTAATGCGGGAAAAACATTACTTTAATACATAAACCGTTGAAAGGCTTGTTAAAAAAGAAGTGAATAATAATTTATCCTGAAAATCAGGATACTTGTCCGATTTGTTTAGATTTACATAATAAATTCTTGGATAATGACGGAACTTGGTAAGCTTTTGAACAAGAAGTCAGCTAATAAAGCTGAAATTGCAAGAAAGACAAACATTAGTGCCACAAGACTAAGTGATTTAAGCCTAAAAGAAACTGCTAGGTTGACAGTAGCGGAATTATATTTAATTGCTCTTGCCATTGATACTGAGCCGAGTTTTCTTTTAGAAGAAGTGTGTAAAGACCTGAAATTGAAACAATAATGACCAAAATACCGTTTAAAGTATCAGCGCGAACTGCAAAACTTATAGGGTTGGAAAACTTTGCCAACGCTGAAGGGGCTATCATTGAGTTGGTCAAAAACACTTATGATGCGGATTCGGATAACTGTATTGTTATCTATGATCTATCCTATAGGCTAAAAAATGAAGGTGATGATTCTTTAAGAATTCTTGATAAAGAAAACAGCAGCATATTTATTGTAGATAATGGGGAGGGAATGACTGATAAAATCATCAAAAATCAATGGATGACTATTGGAACAGATGATAAATTGAATAGCCCTACAAGCAATGGAGGACGGGTGAAAACTGGAGCTAAGGGTATTGGGAGGTTCGCTCTGAATAGATTGGGCACAACCACAGAGCTTTGGACTATTTCAGAAGAAACCAAAAAAGGTCATTACTGGAAAGTGAAATGGAATGATTTTGACATTGCTGGTGCAGTAGTTTCTCAAGTCAATGCCGACTTAGAAGACCGTAAAAGTCTAAATCTTAAAAATTCACTTCTAAATAAATTCAAAGAATTTCCAAAAATTCTAGATGTAATTAAATCTAAAGATTTTAAAACTGGAACGATTATCAAAATATCTAATTTAAATGATAATTGGGAAGAAGAACAGTTGATTAGCTTATTTGGCAACCTTGAAATTCTTCTTCCACCCAAAGAACAAAGTGATTTCGAAATACAATTTTTTGCCTTATCAATGCCTGAGGAGTTTGGGAAGGTAAAAAGTGCTTTTTATGATGATTTTGACTATAAAGTGGTTGCCAAATATCTTAATGATGAGAAAAAAACTCTAAAGGTTACCATAACAAGGGATGAATTAGATGTTAATATTATAGAAAGTAGATATAAAGAAGTTTTCGACTATAAAAGAATGAAGGAATACCCATTCCGACTTGAAGACATGAAGGTTAGGACTTTTGAGCTTGACCTCACGTTAAATGATATTCTATCCTCTAAAATTGATAACGAACTTGTTGAAAAAGTCGGAGAGTTTGGCTTTACTTTTTATTTTTTAAAGAATACAATATCTGATGATAAACAGGATGGAGATTTAAAGAAATATCCTTATCAGAAGTTCGACAGTTCAAACAGAAAATCATGGCTTAAAAAATTTGGAGGCATCAAGATTTTTAGAGATGATTTTAGAATCAGACCATATGGTGAGAACGGTGAAGATTGGTTAAGACTTGGTGAAAGACAGGCTCAAAGCCCGGGAGGTGCAGGCCAAAAATTAGGAGGTTATAGGATTAGGCCCAATCAAGTCTCTGGCACCATAAACATCTCTCGAATACATAACGCCAGTTTTCAAGACAAGTCTGGTAGGGAGGGTATTATCGAAAACGAAGTTTTTGATTTATTCAAAAATATCCTTTTGGAAATATTAGGAGTTTTTGAAAATGATAGGAATGTAATTATGTATCACTTCTCCGAGTTGCATAAAAAACGTAACGAGGAGGAAGAAGCTAAGCGACTTGCACAGGAAGAAGCCGACAGGATTAATAAAGAACTAGAAGAGGCAGAGGCAGATAAAGGAAGTGTTGACAATGACGATGTTGATGATAGCACCAAATCAGATGATCAAGAGGATGACACAAATAAGGGCGAGAATAAAAAATCGACTGGCTCTACACAAACTGAAAAAAACCTAGCTAAGGGTATTAAAATTCTATCTCAAGAAATTGAGGATAAGGATGAAGAAATAAGGTTACTCAGAACCTTTGCAAGTACTGGACTGATAATTTCTTCATTTGCTCATGAAGTAAAAAGCTTGCGCTCTCGCTTAATTCCAAGAACAACCTTTTTGGTTAGGGAACTTAAAAAATATATTACTAAAAAAGAACTTAAGGATGTAGATAAAGACGATGACCCATTCTTTATGATTAAGCTAATTCAAGATGAAGACACAAAATTAAAACATTGGCTTGACTATTCCCTTAATACCCTTAAAAGAGATAAAAGAGAGCGAAGTAATCTCAATTTTGGAAAATATTTTGAAGGCTTTAAATCAAACTGGATAAAGGCTGTAAATCAAAGGAATGTTTCTATAAAGTTAAATGGAACGCAGGAAAAAGAAAATACTATTTTGGCATTTGAAGTTGATATGGATTCAATATTCAACAATTTACTTTCAAATTCACTTAATGCTTTTAGGGGTCATAAAATAGAGGACAAAGTTGTCCAAATTTCTTGGAAGCGCGAAGGTGATAAAGTGGTTGTAATCTTCGAAGATAATGGAAAGGGGCTTGATAAAAAATATCTCAAAAGTCCTGAAAACATATTTAAATTACAAGAATCATCTAAGGTTGACAAAAAAGGGGAAAAAATTGGCACTGGATTAGGTCTTTACATTGTACAATCAATAATTAGTGAATATAACAATTCTTCAATTTCAATAATTGGAATAAATGGAGGATTCTCCGTGAGAATTGAGTTTCAGGTTAGAAAAACGAATAAATGATGAAATATAAAATTGCCTATATAGATGAAGATGAGGCTTGGATAAATACTTTTTATCAAACCTTTAAAGATGATTTTGATATCATAAGAATTAAAGCAGATTCAAAGACTACTTTGGATGGTATAGTGAATTTGATTCTTGAAGAGGAATTAGATGGTGTAATTACGGACTATTTGTTAGATGAAAGTGGCGATGTAGAGTTTAATGGTAACAAAATAGTAGAGGCGATAAATAAGTACAAACCACATTTTCCAGTATTGATGTTAACTGCCCACGAGACTCAAGCAATAGATCAAACCGAGAATGTGAACATTATTTATGACAAAGATGCGCTTGATGGTGAAAATGAAAAACGACTTTCAATTTTTAAAACAAAAATTAAGTCTAATATTGAAAGACACCAACAACTGCAGGAGTTAACTCAAAAGCGAATTGAAGAACTTTCGTTGAAAAGGAATAATGATGAACTCGTACCCGAGGAAGAAGAAGAATTGACAAAATTATTTATCCGTTTGGATGAATTGCAACCAGAAGGAAAGGATATCCCAGCAAATCTTGTTAAACCTGAGGCCATCACCAAACTAAATAGCCTTGTTGATCAAACCAGAGCTATTCTTGATGAGCTAAAAAAATCGGGTAATAAATGAGTGTTTTTAGAAATGTTACTCCGGCTAGACGGAATATAACTAGAAAGGTAGGCAAGTACAATGACCATAAGAATGATTTGAAGAAAGATTATTTAGACAGATGTGGTTATTGCAGCAGTATCGATACTTGGAGATTCGTTTGGTTTGAAATAGACCATTTTGTACCTAGGAAATTCTGGAGAAAAATATCTGAGACAGATTATTTCAACTTGGTATACTCATGTAGGTCTTGTAATAATGCCAAACGTGCAAATTGGCCTACTAAAGATGAAAATAAACATAATCACAACAATGAAGGCTTTATAGACCCGTGTGATGATGAATATGGAAATCAATTTGATCGAAAAGAAAATGGTAGAATAGTTCCGTTAAGCCCTTTAGGCACTTGGATGTATAACACTATGAAGCTATACAAGCCACAGCATGAGATAATTTGGAAGATGGAAGAAGTTGACAATCTTATAGATGAAATTGAGGAGATTTTAGAAGACAATCCAAATGCTGACCAGCAACTAAAGGACAGGCTTTTGGAGTGTCACAAGGAATTTAGAAAATATGCAAAACAATTAAGTAAAGTTGGACTTCAGTAAAAAAAATACAGGCTCATACTATACTCCACCTTATTTGGCTGATTTTATTTCAAAAAGGGTTATTAACTTTTTTAAGGATAGAAAGCGTATTTCCCTATGCGAGCCAAGTGTTGGTGATGGGGCATTTTTGGATTCTTTTAAAAGATATAACAGCCTTTCAATTAAGCTTGATGGTATCGATATAAATAAAGGAGAACTGGAAAAAGCAAAAATCAAATGGAATAAGAAGAATGCAACTTTTACGAAACAAGACTTTTTAGAATTCTCATTTAAGAAACGATATTCCGCAATTGTTGGAAATCCACCATACATCAAAAAAAATCTATTAACTGAGGGACAAATTGAAAAGTGTAAACTTATTCATCATGATTTGGGGCTTTCTGAAATTTCTGTAAAGAATATATGGGTGACTTTTTTAGTAAAAGCATCTCAACATCTTACCCAAAAGGGTGTATTAGCCTTCGTTCTACCATCTGAACTTTTACAAGTTAAGTTTGCAGAAGAAATAAGGGAGTTCTTAAAAAAACAATTCCAACGTATCGAAATTTTTACTTTTAATGATTTAATGTTCGAATGTAAAGGGCAAGATACTATTATTTTGTTTGCTTACAAGAGTCATGTTGAGAAGGGAGAATTTTTTACTAATATTCCTAATAAGAAAGTCTTGGCAAAAGATGCGTTTATACTTTCAGAAAACGAAATACTTGTTCAATCAAAAGTAAAATGGACACATCACTTTCTTACTACTGATGAGCTTACATTTTTAGATAAGTTAAAGGGAGAGTTAAATTCAGTTAGCAACTATGCTGATTCAAAACCTGGTATCGTAACTGCGGCGAATAAGTTTTTCATCATAGACAAGGAGACTGAAGGAAAGTATCGATTGGAAAACTATACAAAACCAATAATTCAAAAAGGATTATTTGTAAATGGAGGAGTGATTTTTAATGAATCAGATTATTTTGAATTAGAGAACTCTAATCTACCTTCCAGACTAGTTCAATTAAATAATGAGGATGAACTTTCAGAAGGGTTAAATGAATATTTAGCTTTAGGTGTGGAGCAAGAAATTCCGGATAGATACAAATGCCGACAAAGGGATAATTGGTATGTTATTCCAAATATTTCTACAAGACCCAAGGCAATGTTTTTTAAACGAAGCCATCACTACCCTAAATTAATCAAAAATGAGTCAAACGCATTTGTTACGGATTCTGCCTATAAGGTAGAAATGAATGGCGATTACGATTTGAATAGTTTTATTTTTTCTTTTTATAATTCGCTCACATTACTTTTTTCTGAGACAAATGGAAGATACTACGGTGGAGGCGTTTTGGAATTAACGCCTAGTGAATTTAAAGCATTACCGCTTCCTTATACTACCATTACAAATAACGAGTTTTTGGATTTTGTGAGGGTTTTTGATTCAAAAAAGAATATTGATACTATATTGGAAAAATATGACTATCAAATCATAAATTCGGTTCTCAAAATTGATCAAGAGGATATTAAAAAAATCATGGAAATAAGAAAAAAATTGTATAAAAAAAGAATGAGAGTATAGCTTATCTTTCCCATAATTATCACCCATTTATCGAACCACTAAGTTATTAGAACTTTTCTTGCTTCCATAATTTTAGACATACTCAAATATATTATGTCACGATACAATATTGTTTTTAGAAATAACGATACAAATGCTATTAGAGAGCTTTTAAAAGATATTGGAGATGTTCAATTTACCAGGGCGTATACTCACAGGCATTTACAACGTCCCAAATATACCCGAAACTTTTATCTGGAAAGTAACTGTGACAATACGTTATTGGTGTATAAATATACCTATGGTAGAGAAGTGATCATGGCAGTGGATGGATACAAACTACCGAAAAAGGGATGGGTAAGAGTGGTTTTAAACTGAATTCAGATCAATTGTCCTTTTGAATTGTGATGTTGATTGGGTTATAGTGGACATCTAGAATTTCTATAAATCTTCTTTCGGCTTCCCAAACATCCAGGTTAATATGGTTAACAAGACCATATGTTTTATTATTAATTCTTCCAGTTCGGCTTGAAATATAATTTAACCAACGATGGGTTGTGGGACTATTTATTGAAGTGATTACCTTTCCTTCTGGCACCCGATATATTTCTTGCTCGAACACCTCAGTATAATTACTTGATTTAGCTACTATTTTGGATATTATGCTTCTTCTGTTAGTGGAAATTCTAACATCTGCAGTCGCTTCAAATCTCCCATCTCCAAAACCTCCATACGTACTATTCACTATATGCACAAGATAGTAAGGAAGCGTATATGTATTGTTTTCCAAAAATTTGATTTCACCATCAGACTTTTCTTCGCACTTCATCCACATACGAATAAAACTTTCAGCCATGCTTTTAAAATTACATATATCGTTGTTAGACATAGGTCTTTCAATATAATTTGTAGTAGGATCATCAGATATATATTGCCAACTTCTTATATAGTCGGTGAAGAGACCATAATGAGCAACACCGTCAATATTATAAGAAAAAGTTCTTGAACCATAGTTAGAAACGTTCTGGAGATAATCTGGAATTCGAGCATAATTGGAAACGGTAGGAAGCTTATAAAGTCCATTGGCATCAGAACCCATTGCAATTTGAATTCCCTTAATTTGAGATTTTATGGTTTGATATTGTTTTACAAAATTTTCTGCATGATCACCATGTCCTAACCCTATAATACCTCCAAGCTCATTAATACGTCTATATTGGTCAATAGTTCTCGTATTTTCACTACTTAAAATTCCACTTCCCAAACCGTTATGCCCTGAAACCAGAGGGTAGTCATTCAACTCTGCTATTTGCAAAACATCCTCCACAGCCTTTTGCGACATGTGATCAATGTCTATAATCATTCCCAATTTCATCATTTCGTCTATTGCTATCCGACCCAAAGGGAACAGACCAAAAGCATTTTTATCCCCTGACAAAGTATTCAGATCATAATAAAAAGGAATATCATCTAATAATTCAGATAGCCCCCTCCATTTAAGACCTTTTTTGAGCTCATCATCTAAAATGTGTCCGTTAAGCTTGTATTGAACCCTGGCATCCTTTTCTATATAATGATGTTGTCCCGTATAATACTTATTTGCAAGGAAGAAAGCATCATCGTAAAGAGCACTACCACCAAACAAGCTGTTTGTCAAGTGAATTGGAAAGATATAACGTACGCCGTAGTCCTGATAAAGACTTCTGATCTCTTCTCTGACGTATTGTTCCAAGCGAGGGTCGGAGGAATAATTATAACGACGCAATAAATCACCAAAATCTTCTGTTTCAACTCCTAAAATTATTGCCAATTTGTTAGCTCGGTTTATTCGCATTAAATCGATCGGAGTTCTGGCAATTTCCATGAAATCCGAATCTTTTACGAAGTCGGTCATCCATTCTAACTGTTTTTTTATTACGTTTTTATCACTTTCTTGGTACCCCCCATCAAGCAGGATTCCTAGCAGTGTATTATGACTAGCCAAGCTTACCATTACACGTAAACCACCTCTATATGCATCTTCAATAGATTGAAGATGCATTTGTTGATGAGTAACTGAACTTGGAACTGGCCAAAACGGAAAATTAGGATAGCCTTCAAATCCGGCATGAGTATGATCCTTATTTAATAGATCAATTACCTTTGGTTTCATTTCGCTTGATATTAGTCCACCAGGGGAATGATATGGGCTGCAGTTAGTTTGAGTACTCAAATTTTCATCGGGTTTTCCAAAAATTAGTTGCCCTCCAAATGCCAAATGATTCATTGGATGAGTATGCAAATCTACCCACCCGTTTAAGTTATTTTGTCCTCTTCCCCTAGATATTTCTTTACGAGTAAAAAAAGGACCTTGAAAAAAAATCAAATTATCATTAATCCAGAAAAAATCATTTATTCCATGTGCTATAGCTGCCGATATGTTCAAATCATTGAATCTTGGTATTTGAACCCATCTTAATTTGTTAATTTGTCTACCTAAATAAGGGGTCTCTAGAATTAGGCCAATATATGTTTCGAAGGTCGATTTATTTTCTGCAATAAAAGGACTTATTTTTTCTCCTAAATATTGTTGTCCAATATAAAACACAAAACTTTCATTTTCCCATATAGATGCATGATCTATACAATAGTTAGTTATTTCACGGATAAATTCAAGTGAATATCCACGAGTGGTTCTGTCTAAAACAAAAGGTTCGTTATTGATTATCAATAAGGTCCCAGAGTTATATACTTTAATATCTTTTTTTTGTACTACTCTTTGATCCTTATTGTAGAAGGAATAATAGTCAAATTGATCAGCATTCTTATTTCCAGATATATATTGTAATTTTTGAATATTAAGTCCCTTTTCTTGGTACAATCCAGTATATTCATTCCCGATTGAAGAAATAAAGTATTTCTTTTCAACACCATGGTAGGGCGACTTGTAAACACCATCCAAGGAGGTATATGATTCTGATGGCACTAAGTAATATTCAGCATTATTAGCAGGGATTAAAGTAAAAGGTCCCGTAACGGAAAGAGGATCTTCAATAGAAATAGTAAAATCATCCTTTGGATTAGCGTTTGGATAAACAAGGTCTAAATCTTTGGAGTCCTCGACCCAAATATAAATGGGATTTGCGTTTTCGCCAACAGATAAAATACGTCTAAATTTTAGAACCCTAGTATCTATTGTTGTAAGGACATGGGGATAAGTCAATGTAACCATCATACTGACTCTTAATTCGAAACCATCCCCATTATTGGAAATAAGTTCCATAATACCTAATTTATTCTCATTAGTATTAAATACTATTCGGGTTCCTAACTCAAGTCTTGAAACAACAATATTGCTTTGATCCATCAAAGATTTGTACTGCGATATATCAAAGTTTTCTATTGCTCTGGATGTTACAGTTTGTCCAAAAGCAACATAACTCCACAGAAATAAAAAGGCTACTAAAATTTTATTGTAGGTATTCATTATGAAGTTAATTTACTAATCATTATTCATTGGTTTTTAAGTTACATCTAAACTTTTTTTTAAAAAACAGGAAAAACACCCTTTTGATGTAGTTAAAGAGCATTATTTTTATGCTTTTTGTTAACTATTTTACACTTTTCAAGCCTTTAATATTTGGCCTATTATGTATGTTTATTTAAGCATCATTAATAACAAAGGGTTGGAGGAAGAAGTGTGAGATTCTAATTTTAAAGAATCATAAACCACCCATTTCGGTTTTTTAGTAGGCCATTTCCCCTTTCTGTTAAGGCCACATATTTTTAAATCATCAAATAAAGAGGGAGATAACAACAGGTAATTATTTTGCTTAATATTCACCCCTTTTTGATAGGCTCCCATTCTAAAATAAGATGCATCTTTACCTTTGTCGGCAGCTACTTGAAAGGATGGGTGTTTGGTAATATCCTTTAATCCGGTTTGTTTAAATAATGGAATCAACTCTTTGGAATACGAAGGCATGTTTAATGTTCCTGCAAGGACAATATTTTGACAATTTTGTGATGTATAAGTGTTGTGTAGTTCTGTCAGGAATTTTATCTGACGATTCTTTTTCGAATCAGCGGTATTTTCATTGAGGTTAATATTTATAATTATAAGTTCGGGTCCTTCCGGGACCTGAACTTTATATTGTACCAGGCCAATTTCAAACAACGGTTTTTGATCAATATCTGGCACATTTGCATACGATTTTGTGGAAACTAATTCATACCCCTTTTTTAGCAAGAGTGCCATTCCTAATCCTTTTCCGTCGTTTCCTTCACAGTAATGAATCTTATCAAATTGCTCATCTTTTTCCAGATAATAACTATTGAAATGAACCAGATTTTGACGACTTTCCACTTCCTGAAGAATAAGCATGTCTGCATTAACATCTGTTATAACCCGAGCCTTATTTTTAATGGCAGCCGAATTAATAGGCTGACTGCTGAGTTTCGACCAACCTTCCCAATTTGACAATTCCGATGCTGGTATATGACTTGATTCTAAATGATTGGATATGTATAAGCTTCCCTGAATTCGATCTATGGAAAAATGATTAACTCCATCAGGTGAGTGAAACCCTAATAAAACAGCCAATTCTCTTAAACGATCAATTTCTTTTGAGGAGTGGTTACAATGGTTGTGCAATTCTTCAAACTCCTCCATCCAATAATCCCATTGTTTAGCTTTATAATCTTTAACTAAATCGGAATTTCGGGCATAAACATTTTGAATATTAAAGGAAGCTATTCTCATAACGAACGTTTTTTATAACCATCAAACTTGTTTTGTACAAGCAACTCATTGATTTCCTCTTCATCGTAATAAATAATACCACCAAGTTTGGTAAAAGGGAGTTTTCCATTTATTCGGAGATTGTTTAGCGTTCCCGGACTGATATCCAGTTTATCCATAAGTTCTCCAGACTTTATCCATTTGTCCAGACTTATTCTATTGGAATCTAGTAACATTTGTCTAAACTCATTTAATAATTCCGATTTAAAGTTTTGAAGGTCTTCTGTGGTTACAATAGATGCAGGCATAGTACAAAAGTTTTAAAACATACTTCACAGTACATTTTGATTAAAGATCTTTTACACAAATTTGAATAGCTTTAAGGAATAAAAATCACCTGTTGACAGGAGGTGGGGTCAAAATTTAACATTATTTTGATGTGATTTTATAATTTGTCCAGTTTATTGTAGTATTCACCGCAACAATTATGTAATAAAAAAAAGCTTCTTTATATTTGATTAATGTGGTATTTAATATAAAAATGGAACGCCCTCTTATTTTAATCTTTTTGTTTTTGACACAACTTCTTATTGCTCAAGAATTGAGTAAAGAAGAATTGCTTGCATTGTCGTTTGAGGAGATTGAAGCATTGGAAAATAAGTTATACAATGCTGAGGATAGGGGCTATATAAATAAAATAATAGATGCTCATATAATAAAAGCTAAGCTTTTAAATGATACTACTAGACTAGCGGATGCTTATGTTTGGAAAACCTGGGAAGTGGGGGTAGAAGAAGGGGTTCAATATTCCGATTCAGCCATTGCATTAACAAAATCTAGTCCCGGCTCCAAGTATCCCGGGGAAGCCTATTACTATAAAGGATCGTTTTTATATCAAAATAACCGCCCGGAAGAATCCTTGTTAGAGTTTATTGAAGCCTATAAATTTGCCGCCGAATTTGACAATCACGAATTAACGGTAGACTGCCTGTCTGCTATTGCGGCTTTAAAAAGAGAATACGGACATAAAGACCAGGCGTTGCTGTTATTTAAAAAAGCCCTTGTTCACCTTAATAAACATAAAGAATCTTTTCCAAAATCGCAGTTCGAACAAATGTTGGCTATGGATAATTTGGCAAGAGGTTTTGCGGAAGTTAAGGAATATGACTCGGCGCGGGTATATGCCAGGAAAGGGTTGGGGTTAGCTCTTGACCTTGATAATAATGAAATGTATGCAAGATTGAATATTCTCAATGCACAAATAGACTATTATGATAAAAACTACCTTAAATCCAGAGATAGTCTGTTAAAATACATCATTCAGATAGATGACTATGAAAAACCGGATGCTTTTTATTATTTAGGAATGATTCAGGGAATGTTTAATTCTCCGGAAGATAAGCAGATGTTTTTTAAGAAGATTGACAGCATATTATCAGTTCAGGACTATCCTATAATGGATAATGTGAAAGACGTTTATCAGTATTTATTGGAAAATGCTATGAGGTCTAGAAATGATAGTTTACAGGCAAGTTATCTCAGACGATTGGTTTATTACGACAGTTTGATAGACCATACCCAGAACTCAATTAATAAAACCGCCCTGGCAGATTTTGATCTGCCGATGCAAAAGCAAGAAAAATTCGCGCTTCAGGCTGAGTTGAAAAAGAAGCAAAAATGGATAATAGTGGCGTATTTTTTAAGTGGTTTATTTTTGATAGGGATAAGTGCTTTATACATAAGATATTTACAGACCAAAAAGAAGATTAATAGAATTTTAAAGAACAAAGCCCAACCAGAAGTACGGTTACATACTGAAAATGGTTCTAATACCTTACAAATTGAAGAGCCAACTTTAAATGACATTCTTGAAAAATTAGAGACTTGGGAAAATAACTTAGGATTTCTCGACAAAGAAATGGATCAAACGTTATTATCAAAAGAACTGGGTTCCAATAACACCTATGTATCCAAAATTATAAATCATTACAAAGGACAAAATTTCCCCAATTATTTAAAAGATTTGAAAATAACCTATGCCATCAATTATCTCAAAGAAAACCCCGGAATGATCAAAGAAAAGTCAACCGTTCAAATTGCGGAGCATTTTGGTTTTAACTCAATTGATGTTTTTAAACGTGCATTTAAGCAAAAAACGGGGGTTACCCCTAGCGTATTTTTTAAGCGATTAATTAAGGGCAATTTGTAAAATGCCCACAATTTGGTTTGAATGGATAATCTCGATACGCTACTTTTATTAAAGTACAATAATGTAAAACTTAATATTATGAAAAAAGGTATTAAAGAATTTATGGAATTTGAAGTCGCTAAACAATCTGTTATCCTTGGAGGTACCGACAATCCCATTGAAAAGAATAAGACAAAGAAACCGGGAGAAGACACAAGTGACGACGATTAATCTTTTAATTCAATGAACAAAATCCCTTAAATAAGGGGTTTTGTTTTATATTTCATTCATGGTAAGAAGAATGTATAGGTCATTTATATTAGTTATATTAGGTTTACTTTCATTAAGCTGTGCATCTCAGCAAAAATGGACATATCCGTTTCTTAAAAATGATAAAAAAGTCGAATCCCACTTTGGAATTTCGTATGCCAATAATTTTAATAATCTTGAAAATTTATCCGATCCAAATGTGAACAGGTGGTTCTCCCTGCAGGATTCCTTAACAGAAGCCTATTTTGACCAGGATGCTGAATTTAAAAGACAGTTCTTGGAGTATAAGACGCTTTACCGTAGAAAGTCCGATCCGGCTTCCAAAATTACATTTTCGGAATCTGGAGACACTTTCTTTCTCTCCATTAGAAACGATACAGCCCAAAAGGGTAAGGTTTTATACAGGCAGCAAAAGAAGAGGGAGAAGGAGTTTATCTATGACCCTAAAGCCTATGCTAACAGTGAATTTAAAGTAGATAAGATATATCCGTCTTATGATGGTAATTATCTAGCACTTGTTATGAAAAACAAGGATCTTTTTTTTAATCACATTATCATTGTGGATGTGAACTCCGGACAAATTATGGGTAGGCCTGTTACCAATGCCAAACCTGAAAAAGCCGGAGGTGTTATTTGGACACCCGATAGTCGATCCATACTTTTTATAGCCTATCCCAATACTGAGAAAGAGCCAAATTTTAAAAACGGATATGTTGCTCAGTATGAAATTAATAATCCTGAAGACTCAGTAAAAGCTGTTTTCAAAAACGGAATGAATGGAATTGAGGTAAATGATCAGTTTTATCCGGTCCCTAAGTTCAGATCGGTTAAAAGTAATTATGTGTTTGTTTACTTGGCCAATGCCAATGATTATTGGGATTGTTACTATATGTCAAAGAGTGATTTTACAAAAGGAGGAACAAATTGGAAATTGTTTCACAAAGTAGCGGATAGTGTTCTGTATAGTTACGGGACCGAAAGAGATCATAAGTTTTATTTTAAGCGAGCTAATAAGAATAGTATTCAGCTTTGCGTAGTAGATATGGAGCATCCGAATTTTGCAGACCCCTATATAATAGATGAAGGGTTGGGAAACAATCAAATAGGTGAATTTATAGTGACTAAAGAATATGTTTACTTCTCCAAAGTTATTAATGGTATTGAGAGCTTTCTGTATAGATTTAATGAGAAAGATGGGATTGAACAGATAAAATTACCTAAAAAGGCGGGAACAATTGATTTTGATTATCGATCTCCCTATAATGACGATGTATGGGTAAAAATAAACGGTTGGACTTCCGGTTTCGCTAAATATTATGTAAATCCAACTACAACTGAATTTGAGTTTCAAACCTTAGGGAGTTATCCCAAATATTCGGAATTTGATGATATTATCAGTGAAATCATTGAGGTTACATCCCATGACGGAGAAAAAGTACCTATGAGCATTGTCAGGAGAAGAGATCATAAAATGGACGGAACCTCTCTGGGAGTTATTGTAGCTTATGGCGCGTATGGATTTTCAGAAACCCCTTATTTTCATTCTCCATTGTTACAGTTTGTTAACAAAGGATATATTTACGCAACAGCTCATGTAAGAGGAGGGGGAGAAAAGGGGCCTGCCTGGCATAAAGCAGGAATGAAATCTACCAAGGAAAACTCCTGGAAGGATCTGAAGGCCTGTAGTGATTATTTAGTGCAGAATGGATATATAAATGCCCAAAGTTTGGGACTATTTGTTGAAAGTGCAGGAGGTATTACAGGAGGAATGGCCATAAATGAAAATCCAGGGTTATTTGGAGCTTTCTGTGCTGCTATACCAACATTAAATCCCATAAGAAAGGAGTATATTGAATCCATTAATGATTATAATGGTGTGTTTGAGTTTGGAACCGTGAAGGTAGAGGAAAGCTATAATGATCTTCTCAAAATGGATCCTGTAGTTAACCTTTCTTCAAAACTTGATTACCCCAGTACTTTGATCATTATGGGATATAAGGATAACATCATTCATCCTTCTTCTCCGGGAAAATACATTGCACTTTTACAGGAGTTTAATGATTTTAAAAGTAAAAAACCCTATTTGCTGGATGTAAAATTCGATTCGGAGCATGATTTTGATTGGTTCACAGATTTTGTGCGAATGTTATATTTCATGGAAAAGGAATTAAAAAGAAATCAATGATCGTACTGATCCATTTTAAAGATCAGATCGGACCCGGATGATCCGAAAGATAAGTCAGGAATAGACCGACCTGGTTCAAGAGATTAGTAAGAAATTAATCATTAGTAGTTAAAATCCCTGATACCTAGTTGGGGATTTTAATTTCTTCTTTTTTATGAGATCAATGCTATATTTTATAAGAATTACCAAAATACTGGTATGTTTTTTATTCGTTTATGGATGCTCATCATCATCAGGCTATAAATATCCACAGCTAAAAAACGTTAAATCAACCGTTAAGCATTTTGACACTTCATATCAAAATACATTTGAGAATTTAGAGGATTTTAATAAGCCCATAGTCAAATCTTGGTTTGACAAACAGGATTCTTTAACCGAAGGATATTTTGATACTGATGATTTTAAGAAATATTATCATAGAAATGATACTCTTTATAATCGAGCATCTGACCCAGCAAGAAAAGTCACATATACCGAGTCAAACCATACTTTTTATTTTTCCCTGAGATCTGAACAAGATGCCACAAAAAAAGGAAAAGTTCTGTATAGAAAGCTTAAAGGCAATGACGAAGCGGAATTTTTATATGACCCATTTACTTATTTGGATGGTAGTTTCAAAGTATCTTCTATTTATCCATCATATAATGGAAATTATGTAGCATTGGTAATGAAAAACTCAAAGCAGTTTTTTAATCATATTATTATCTTAGATTGCACTTCCAAGAAAATCATTGGAACTCCCTTAACCAATACTAAACCTGAAAAAGCAGGAGGAGTAATATGGTCTCCAGACAGTAAATCCATATTATTTATTTCCTATCCTAATTTTAAAGGAGATCAAAATGATAGAGACAGTTATTTATCGCGCTACTACTTAACTAAATTGGACGAAGAACCCGAAAGTGTATTTAGTAGAGGAAATGGTGGTATAAATTTTAGGTCAGAGTATTTTCCGATTCCCAGGTTCAGATCAAAAAACAGTAATTATGCGTTCGTATATATAGGAAATGCCAATGATTATTGGGATTGTTATTATTTGCCGGTAAATAAATTTTTAAAGGAAGACTATAAGTGGAAATTACTTCATGAAGTAAAGGATAGTATTTATTATAGCTACGGTACAGAAAAGGATCATAAGTTCTATTTTAAAAGAGAAAAAAACAACAATACAGAGCTCTGCTGGGTAGACATGAAATCTCCAAATTTTACCAATCCATTTGTTATTGATTCTGGAAAAGATGAAATGCAAATAGGCAAATTTAAGGTTGTAAATAACAATATATATTATTCTAAAGTTAAAAATGGAATAGAAAGCTTCCTTTATAAATATAATGAAAGTGAGGGTATTAAAAAGATTCAATTACCAAAAGAAGCGGGACTGATAGGGTTTGATTATCGTTCACCTTATCAAGATGATCTTTGGATTGAAATAAACGGCTGGACCTCAAGTTACAGTGAATTTTACTTGAATCCTGAAACAGAGGATTTTGAATTTGTGAGTCTTGGAAGTTATCCGCTCTATCCGGAGTTTAATAATATTATAAGTGAAGTAATTGAAGTTCCCTCATATGACGGAACTAAGGTTCCAATGAGTATTGTAAGAAGAAAGGACCATCCTTTAGACGGATCAGGCCTTGGTATTATAGTTGCTTATGGAGCATATGGTCTATCAGAAACACCTTTTTTTCATACTCCGTTATTAGATTTTGTAAATAATGGGTATATATATGCAACGGCACATGTTCGAGGGGGTGGCGAAAAAGGTCCAGCCTGGCATAAAGCTGGAATGAAAACTACCAAAGAAAATTCCTGGAAAGATTTAATTGCTTGCAGTGAGTATCTTATAAATAACGGATATATACACCTTAAAAAGCTTGGGCTAAATGTTACAAGTGCAGGCGGAATTACAGGTGGAATGGCAGTAAATGAACGATCAGATTTATTTGGGACTTTTACGGCTTCGGTTCCTAACTTTAACGTAATTAGAACTGAATATTTGGATTCGTTTGATGATTCTGATATGATATTCGAATTCGGAACAATAAAAGATGAAAAGAGTTATAAGAGCCTTTTGGCTATGGATCCCATCATTAATTTGAAAAGGAATGCTAACTATCCAAGTAGTTTGGTTATTATGGGTTTCCGGGATTATTTGATACCCCCTTCAAGCCCAGGTAAGTATATAGCGTCATTACAGGAATTTTGTAATTATGAAAGTAAAAAACCCTATTTGTTAGATGTTAAATTTGACGCAGAACATGATTTTAACTGGATTGATGATTTTCTTAGAATACTGTATTTTACTGAAAAAGAATTAAAAAACAGATAGTAATAAAGTACTATTTTTCTAATAAATTAAACCTACTTAATAGACTGAAGGAGAGTTCGTCTATAAATTTGGTTTGACTTTTTTGTCTATTTCGAATTTCTTGTGATACCTTATAAATGTCTCCTAATTCAATCCCAAAAATATTTTGAAAGATAGTTGATATCTGGTTCAGTTCAACATCCCCGTTATTTATTGCGCCAGATGAGTGGAGTGCGTAAATAAGCTCTACCAAGGCTGACTTCGGTTTGGACCATTTTAGAATTGGTTTTTTATCCTCTGAAATAGGATTACTTAGATATCTTAGCATTTTTTTATAAGCAATTATTTTAGCCAATATTACGTCATATGCCGTATTAAATTCGGGATTCAATAAAAATTTGGAAGCTACCGGAGAATGGACCTTATCGAAGTATTTTCTGGTAAAGTAAAATGTGTCAAAATGTTCAAGATTTTGATCTGTATAGCAAATAAAAGAATAGTTTTTTTCGAGGAATTGAAAAATGGAACTTCTTAGTATAGTTACTTCACTATCATATCTGTTATTATTTCCAAATACTTTTTTTGATTCCAACTCATAAAGCATTGTATAATAGATCAAATAACTTAATGGAATTGGTTTTATTGATTTAAAGAAATGTATCTCTTTCTTTTCATTCTCAAAACCATTTTGTACTTGTTTTCTTAGACGGCACATAAAATCATGAGATAAATTGATTGCTTTTTTATATGAATCGATAGTATTTTCAGATTCTAATAAAGCTTGCTTAATTTCCAGTTCCAGTTTCATAATTTCTTTCTCCATAGTACCACTGCTTTTACTAGAACTAAGGTGAAAAATAAAAAGGACTCTTAAAAACCTAATTTAAAGCATTTTATAAACATCATTAGCAATTTATAAATTGACACAAATATGTCCTTCAAGCATCAATTAAAATCATAAAATCAGACTTTAATCCTATAAATTGATTTATACAAGGTCAAATTCCATTAAAAAGAAGGGCATTTTATAAAATGCATCTACAATTTATAAACTGCCTTGTTTTAAAATTGTGACCACTTAAATTCTGACGTAGTTTTACTCCTGATAGCTAAGGAAAATTCCTTACAAATATTATAACCCAATTAGACTTAAACTTCCAAAATAACCTATTTATGGATTATTGTATTCTAGTTACATCAGAATTTTTAAATAAAATAAAAGTTCCATTTACGTCAAAAGATTCACAGGAAAAAACTTTAGTTCCTCCAAAATATCCCAGCTTGTTGTCCGTGCCCGATGTGAATTATTCCTGTGAGGTGGGCAATATTGAGGCGCAAATAGACGATGGCAGGTTGGGAATACCTATCCTTCCTTATATAACCGGGATGATTTTAGGATTCATTTATAGTTCGGCTTTACTTTTAACTGGGTACTCTGAAAAAATGACCATAGTAAGTAAAGAACCTATTGAAACCGTATTAGAAAAATCAATAACAAAGGATATGAATATTAATAGCTCAAGAATAAACAAGCGTCAAAAAATGAGAAGAAGAAGATGAAGAATATAAGAAAGAACATGATATAGTTAGTGTTTTGGTTAATAGTTAGTAATGATGAGGTAAAAGGGTAAGGGGTGGGAATACAATGAAAAAAAAATGTCAAACTACAAGGTTTATGTAGTTGATGAAATATTTATTAGGAATAAGAAACTATAATATGGCTTTATATAAATTAATTGAGCAGAAATATGGATTAATTTTTGAAGCTATTCTGTATATTAAAAATAAAAAGGCAAAATGAAAAAAATCTATTTTTTAATTGCAGGTAGCATGTGCTTTATGTTAACCGGCTATTCGCAGAAAACATCCAACTATATTGAGGGGGATTATTATGCCTCCATGTACAAGGCAGATAGCTTGTTTATTGTTAATCGTCCAAGAGAATCTTATGAAATTCTTGATAATCTTTTCAAGAAATTTAAACCAATAAACTTGAAAATTTATTATGAGCTCAAGACATATACTAAAGCAGCTTTCTTAATAAATCAAGAGAAAAAATCTTTTAAAGCACTTAAAAGCCTTATTGAAGATCATGGTCTTACATGGAATCAAATTAAAAACGATTCAATTCTAAAGGTTATTTCATTAAAAATGAAGATGGATAGTGTTAATCACAAATGTCTCTATGAAAAGTTTACTTCAAAATTAAACCTTGAACTCAGAAGCGAAATACTAAAAATGAAAAAAGCTGATCAGTTGTACCGAAAAAATAGAAATAAATTTCAAAAAAATATTCATAAACAAGACTCGATTGATGAAGTAAACACGAAACGGTTAATTCAAATTTTTGAACAATATGGGTATCCAAATCACACGCTCGTTGGATCATATGATTTAAAAACAAATTCAAATCCGGACATCAGAGCTTTATTATTACATACCAAAGACTCTATTAGATTAAACTATTTTTTACCTAAAATACTGGAATACATTAAAAAAGGTAAATGTGACCCCATAGTTTATGCCTCAATTTACGATCAATATTTATTATACAACAATAAAAAATCAAGGTATGGAAGTATTACAACTAAAGAGCCTGAACTAACTTTTAAAACAACCATAAATTCAAACCGACAAGAAGTGGGCTTGCCTAAGTATGGTTATGAAGCTTGGAGGAGAAATATACTTTATGGAGGACACTTTAATAGAAAGTAAATTTATGTATAACTCTAAATATTAATTTATGAAAAAACTTTCAGATTTTAGAAAAGAATCACTTGATCTTAAAAACAAAAACTACACTGGCGGCTTAGTTTTTGGAAGTGGATGTGAAGTTGTGGATGAAAACACCTGGACTACGGTAGGAGATGGACAGGATGAAACAGTTACTTATTATGACGATAATGGTAATGAAACCGGATGGGAAATACGAGATCCATGGTAGATATTTTTAACAATAACAATTCTTATGTCTAATTAAAACTAAATTTTATGAAAAGCTTAAAAGACTTTAAAGGTGATGAACTTGATTTATCAAACAGCAAATTTTATGGTGGATTGGTGGAAGGTGAAACATTTAAAAAATGTTGGGAGGATACCTGTATAGGAGGAGCAGATACTTATTATCAGATATCGGCTGATGATGGAACGGCAATAACCAGCTGGATTGAAGAAGGTGGAGATTGTCCCAATGCATAGACCTATCAGAGAATGAAAAGAGAAAATGCTACAATATATTGTAGCATTTTCCATAAAAGAACAACAATTTAAGATAAGACAAAAATTAAAAAAACAATAATTTTTAGCGAATTTAAGGACCAAAGTACCTCTAAGGTTATGAGATGGATATCCTATCTTAATGGGAAATCTTATAGGATTAATCAAGACGATAAACATTTCGAAATACTTAAAATTACGCCACAAAGTCTAATAATAAATAGATTTAATGGAATCATTGAAATTAAACCCGATGATACAGTATGGTTTAGAAGAATATCAATACAATCTTCCTATTTTATTAAGGGCGAATCAACAGATATAGGTACACATCTTAAAATGTTTGCTTTCAGAGAAAACAGAGAAGTTTTTGTTTCAGCAATTAATTGGATAATTAACAACTGTAATTATATTGGAAATCCTTTTCAATCAGCACCTAATAAGCCCGATATTTTGATTCAAGCTAATCGATTCAACCTAAAAACACCTGAATGGATTGTAACTAGTACTAAAAGTGAGTTGCTAAAATTCTATTATAGAAACTCCACACTTATAATTAAAACCTTTCATCAATTTGGATACACTAATAGTAAAGAATCCTATAGGATAACTAATCAATTAGTTGATTTAAAAGATATTAAAGAGTATCCCGAAAAGTTTAAGAGTACCTTTTTTCAAAAATATATTGATAAAATGTATGAGCTAAGAATTTTTTATTGGAAAGGATCATTCTTCCCAATGGCGATTTTTTCACAGCAAGATCCAATAACGAGAATTGATTTTAGAAATTATAACATAGAAAAGCCAAACCGTAATGTACCCGCAAAAGTTGAAAATAAATATTTGGGAAAATTGATGAGACTGGCGAAATCAAATGAAATGGATACCGGATCGTTTGATGTTTTAATAAATAAAAACAATGAAAAAATATTTTTAGAAATAAATCCTATTGGTCAATTTGGAATGGTTTCCCATCCTTGTAACTATTATATTGAAAAATTCATTGCAGAAAATCTGTTAAAAACTTAATTAATGAGAGATAAACAATTTTTAAACCTGAACAACTTGGAAAAGGAAAGTAAACCGAGGATGGCAATCAAAACCAATGTTAATAAGTCCTTAGAAACCACTAGATTCTACTCTGCCCCGTTTCATAAACCAATTTCAAAATTATTTAATAATTTGAGCAATGACTGATAAACACATTATTTTATTTCCCTCTTGCCATATAGTAAAAGGCGCAAATAGAAGTGCTATTTATGATATACAAAGGGAGGAAGTAGTTTTTGTACCTAACGACTTAGCTGATTTTATAATAAAATACAATGGAAAGAAGTATGAAAAGATCATCAATGATATTAGCCCTACGGATATTCAGACGGCAAAGGAATATATTGAGTTTTTATTGGAAAAGGAGTTAATTTATTTAGGTACGAATGATGATAAAAATGTTATTCAGGGAATTTCTGAGAAATATGAATATTTTGGTCAAATCTCTAATGCCATAATAGAGGTATCCAAATTTACTTTGGATTATCTGGATATAATATTATCACAATTAGATGAGCTATCATGTAAAGCTCTTCAAATCACAAGTTATAATAAAAAACTGTTCATTGGGGATCTGAGTGAAATAATGAACAAAATTAATACCTATGATTATCTAAACAACATTGAATTAATCACTCCTTCTTTCGGGATTTCAGAATATGAAGCAATAAGTTTTCTGCGTAAAAACCTTAGAATAGATAGACTTGTTTTACATTCCCATTTGAGTAATAAAATTGTAGAATTACCAAATGCAACTATTTTAATATTTACAAAAGAAAAATTAACAAGTAATAAATGTTGTGGTAATATTGATATAAGTTATTTCACTCTTAACTTATTTAACTTTACTGAGTCCAAGAACCATAACTCCTGTTTAAATCAAAAAATTAGCATAGATTTAAAAGGAGATATTAAGAATTGTCCAGGGGTCAATGATAGTTATGGAAATATTATGAATACACAGTTAAAAAGTGTTTGCGAAAATGAAACATTTAATAACAAATGGAATATTACAAAAGATCAAATAACAGTATGTAAGGATTGCGAATTTAGATATATGTGTACAGATTGCAGAGCTTATATAGACGATCCTGATGATATTCGATCGAAACCTTTAAAATGTGGTTATAACCCTTATACTAATGTATGGGAAGATTGGAGTAAAAATCCGTTAAAGGAAAAGGCAAAAAATTATTATGGAATATATTCCAATTAGTTTTTCAGAAATAGAAATGATTACGGAATAGGTGAGAGATATGAACAGAACAACAATTTTAGGATAAATGAAGTGTTTTTTTATTTATATATCATTTTTCGTGATTTTGATTTTATCAGGGTGTAAGGAACAGGTTAATAAATTTGAAATTGTAGAGTGCGAAACGGGAATTGAAATGGATTATTACGATTATGATATTGTCCAAATTGTTGATAGGGAATTAGGAACTTCTCGTGACACAATTGTAAATAAGGTAAAGAAAGATGTTCAAATTTTCAAACCATGTGCTGACTACCTTTATAAAGTAGTCTATATTGACAAAGCAAATAAAGTTTTGTTGGAATCTAAGGTACTTTTAACGACTACAGGTAAAAGATGGGAATTTGAACCAAATAAGCAGGATGAAGTCGTAATTCAATATGAATTCTCAAAAAAGATGGAAAACAGGATTAGCAAACATCAGAAAGACCTTTATGGATTTTTATACCCATGGCAGGAGAAAACAACAACAGGAATCATAGAAAATGAAAAGGAGGTTTGGATGCATCCAGTACGGGGTAATCAATATTTCATCACAGAAGTAGCCCCATTTCCACAAGTGAAACTACCTCTATCAGTGGGAGCTTCATGGACAAACTCGTTAAGTATTCATGATGGTTGGGGGTCATGGTCTAATTCTACAGGAAATATTTACTATAAAGTAGTAACTGAAGAAGATGTGATTACACAAGCTTCTGATTCAGAAATAAGATGTTATAAAATTGAGGCAAAAGCTAGATTTCCTTTTGGTACATCGTATGCCACTTTTTGGTTTTCAAGAGCCGAAGGATTTATAAAAATCAATTACAAATTGTATACAGGTGAAAAGTTAACTTTCGAGTTAATAAATAAGGAATAATTAATGAGTAGATTCCCGTTTTATAAGCAACCTGACTCTAAAGACTGTGGCCCAACTTGTCTAAGGATTATTTCCAAACACTATGGAAAAAATTACCAGTTATCCTATTTAAGAAGAATCTCAGAGACACAACGGTCCGGAAGTAGTTTATTAGGATTAAGTGACGCTGCCGAGACTTTGGGACTACGAAGTCTGGGAATCAAAATCGATCTGGAAAAACTCTTGGAAGCACCATTACCATGCATTCTGCATTGGAACAAAAACCATTATGTAGTACTCTACAAAATTAAGAAAGACACTTTTTATATCTCCGACCCCGCTCATGGACTCCTACAGTACAATAAAGAAGAATTTTTAAAAAGCTGGATAGGTAATAATGCTAAAGAGAATACACAAGAGGGAATTGCTCTTTTACTGGAGACCACACCAAAGTTTTATAAAGATGACCTGGGAGAGGAGGAAGAAAAACTAAGTCTTTCCTTTCTTTCCAAATACCTATTTAAATATAAAAACTTTCTTTGGCAACTGGTTATAGGACTTATAGCCGGGAGCTTACTACAACTCATCTTCCCCTTTCTAACACAAAGTGTGGTGGATGTCGGGATCAAAAATCAGGACATTAATTTTATCTACCTGATTCTGTTTGCACAATTGGCACTATTTATTGGAAGAACTTCGATTGAAGTCATACGAAGTTGGATATTATTACATCTAAGTACAAGAATCAATATCTCGCTGGTTTCCGACTTCTTTATAAAACTCATGAAACTCCCCATTGCCTTTTTTGACACCCGTATGACCGGGGATATTTTACAACGAATTAATGATCACAACCGAATAGAGCGCATACTAACCACGTCCTCTCTAAACGTACTATTCTCAATGGTTAACCTGGTAGTATTTGGGATCGTATTGGCTTATTATAACCTATATATCTTTTTGATCTTTTTAATAGGAAGCACCTTATATTTTGGATGGATCGCCCTGTTTTTAAAAAAACGAGCTGATCTGGATTACAAACGTTTTTCGCAGATCAGCCAGGAACAGAGTAAAGTCATTGAGCTTATCAATGGGATGCAAACCATTAAACTCAACAATGCGGAAAAGAAAAAGCGCTGGGGCTGGGAGTTTACTCAGGCACGACTCTTTAAAGTATCCATAGAAGGATTAGTACTGGAACAATATCAGAATGTAGGCTCCGGATTTATAAATGAACTAAAGAATATACTGATCACCATACTATCAGCTAAACTGGTAATAGATGGAGAAATCACCTTAGGGATGATGTTAGCTATTTCTTATATCGTAGGGCAGTTAAACGCTCCCGTAAGCCAACTTATAGGATTTATAAGAGAACTACAAGACGCAAAAATATCCCTGGAACGCCTGGCTGAGATTCATAACAAAGAAGATGAAGAAAGTCAGCTAGACACCAAAATAGTTCATATACCAGACGATCTGGATTTTACTTTAAAGGAAATGGCCTTTCGATATATAGGATCAGACAAGCCTGTTTTTGAAAGTCTAAATCTGCATATCCCTGCAAATAAAGTAACTGCCATAGTAGGAGTCAGCGGTAGTGGTAAAACAACATTGATGAAACTCCTTATGAAGTTCTATGATCCCGATAAAGGAGATATCAAACTCGGCTCCCATAACCTAAAGAATGTATCCCAGAGACTTTGGCGGGACAAATGTGGAGTGGTGATGCAGGAAGACTATATTTTTAACGATACCATAGCCCATAATATAGCCGTGGGAGTTGATTATGTGGATAAAGATCGATTGGCGTATGCGGTGGATGTAGCCAATATCAAAGAATTTATAGAAGAACTCCCCTTGTCCTATAACACTAAAATAGGTATGGAAGGAGTGGGGCTAAGTACAGGCCAAAAGCAACGCTTGTTAATTGCAAGAGCTGTTTACAAAAATCCAGACTACCTATTCTTTGATGAAGCCACTTCTGCGCTTGATGCCAATAATGAAAAGGTGATCATGGAAAAGCTGGACACCTTTTTTAAGAATAAAACCGTAGTGGTAATAGCCCATAGACTAAGCACCGTAAAAAACGCTCATCAGATTGTAGTGATCGATAAAGGACAAATAGCTGAAATAGGAAATCATAAGGAGCTTATTGACAAAAAGGGACACTACTATAATCTGGTTAAAAATCAGTTGGAATTAGGCAAATAATATGGGGGAACCTATAAAGGACATAGAAATACGTTCAGAAGAAGTTCAGGAAATTCTTTCCCGGGTTCCCCATTGGATGATACGTTGGGGAAGTGCACTCTTTTTAGGACTGATAGTTCTAATTCTTATTATAAGCTGGCTGGTAAAATATCCCGATATTATCAGTACAGAAGCCACAATTACCACGCTTACACCACCTCAGAAAGAGTTCGCAAGAATCACAGGAAAGCTGGATTCCATTTATGTAAAAGACACGCAAGAGATAAGTAAAAATACGGTATTAGCAGTAATTGAAAACTCTGCCAATACGGAAGATGTGTATTACCTGAAATCTATAATAGACTCCATTAGCTTAAAAAACAAAACCGTTGATTTCCCAATAGAAGAACTTCCCATTCTAATATTGGGTCCGATAGAGACGAGTTATGCAGTTTTCGAAGATGCCTATATGGAATATAAATTAAATAAAGAGTTACAACCCTTTTCCAATGAGGCCCTGGCCAATGAAAGCAGCTTACGTGAATTAAAGATCCGACTTCAAAACCTTCAATCCCAACACCAATTAAACAAAAGAGAACTGGAACTAAAACAGAATGAACTAAATAGAAATAAAACACTTTTGGATAAAGGAGTTATATCCAATCAGGACTATGAAAGCAAGCAATTGGAACTGCTCAATATGGAACGTGGTTTGCAAAATTTAAGGGTAAGTGTTTCACAAACCCGAGAGGCCATTGGCAGTGCCAACAAAACTTCTAAAGGAACGGAAATAAACCGCACACGAGAAGAAACGAAACTCCTTAGAAATGCTATCCAATCGTTTAACCAGCTTAAGAAATCCATTGAAGATTGGGAACAACAATACGTTTTAAAATCAGAAATCACCGGAAAAGTATCTTTCTTAAATTTCTGGAGTCAAAACCAAACGGTAAATCAGGGAGATTTAGTGTTTACCATCATCCCAACTGACAATCAGAATTATATTGCCAAGCTCAAGGCCCCGGTTCAAAATTCCGGAAAGATCAAGACAGGACAAAGTGTCAACATCAAACTTCAAAACTACCCTGATACTGAGTTTGGAATGCTTCAGGGAAAGGTAAAATCTATATCACTAACTCCCAACAAAGAAGGCTTTTATCTTATAGACGTAACACTCCCAAAGAAGCTTATTACCAGTTACAACAAGGAAATCGAATTTAAACAGGAGATGACCGGAACTGCGGAGATCATTACCGAAGACTTAAGACTTATAGAACGATTCTTTTATCAGTTTAAACAGTTGTTGGATAGATAAAGGATTAACCGGGATTTTTTGGTGGTATAAACAAGGAAACTTTTACAGTTATTTGGGGTATCAAAAATGGGAGTTGAGATTTATTCTAGAACAATAGAAAACACATAAATTTACGAATCAGTTTTACGGAAAAATAAACTAGAAATATGAAATTTGTTTACTTTTTTATGACTTTAATTCTAATAGTAAGTTCATTTAGTTGTCATAAGGATAATGCTTACATCTACCCTAAGCTTGAAAACAAAAAACAAGAAGTAACTCAATCAGGAAGATCATCTATACCACCAATATACCGTGGAGGGCTTCCACCGCCAAGTACGCAAGGTCACCAAGACCAAGGGTGCCTTCACAAGCGATATGCCCTATTAAAACTGGTCTACCTGGCCACAAAGAACATCGAGAAGAAATGGACAAGCTCTTTGCATAATTGGAGCCTGACCGTTCAACAACTTTATATTAAATTTGGGGAGAGGATACCACTGGCATTAAACGCCAATTCCTTTGGGGCTAGCCCCAAAGGAATTGAATCAACGGACAGAGTTTAATTTACAGACCCTTTTTGATTTCAAATGATTATGCTTTTCTAATTTTTAATTTATAATTATTTTCCTTGTAATGGTTAAGTTTTCTGTAATAAATTTAAAAATGTAAATATTTGACTGTCTTAATTTTAACCTGTCTTTATCAATTTTTAATTTACAACACCCATTTTTCAACAATATATCTGAATATTGTTCAATCAGTTCTCCCTCTAAATTATAAATCTTCAAACTATATGTTTGAGTTTGGTTAAATTTAATATCAGTATTAGCGAATCTACCGATACTTGGATTTGGGTTAACTGTGATTTCAACATTTTCATCCACTTGCTTTAAGGAAAATTGTGTATTGGACAATTGGTCGCATTTTGTTCCCGACCAACTTTCAATGTTATTAGCGCAGATGGACGATACTGCCCAACTAAAACAATAAGAATCACCTGGAGGATCTGGAAGCCTAAACCAAGTTTCTACAAGGTTTTGAAATTCCATTTTAAATGGTTTCGCTTGTGAATATGGGCAGCAGTTCTTTATGTCATCCCAAACAATCACCAAGTTATAAAGGCCAGTCGGTGAATTATTCTCCCATCTTAAAATTCGATTATCAAATTCATTGAATGACAAATTATAAGGAGGAGAAACCTCACATTCTAATATTTCACACCCTATCGGTTGAGATATTGGACAATCTAAACAAGTAGAAATGGCATAACAGATTTCCCCACATTCACTAATTACTCTATGGATTAAAAAATAATATTTGTCATTTAAAACCGGTTGATAATTATACATAGTACCCTCATAAGAATCAACTAAAGTATATGGACCTCCGTTAGAATTATCACTTATATAAAGCTTCCATTCATGAATTGGGTTTGCGAAATCATAAATTTCAAAACTGTTGGCAGATAATTCGTATTGTAGCGGTGAAGAACCATCAATAGGTCTAATTTCAGTATTAAAACTCGCGTCAATAACTTGGTCACAACAATCTTTATAGCTAAAATTTAGTGACTTACTAACAGTTCCACAAATAGGGTGATTAAATGATAAAGAGACTTTGTAATTAATTCCATCTATAAATTCAAAATCATTGTTAAAATAATCGTTTAAATTAACATATGGGCTTGTCACCTGATATGCATACTGCTCGTCAATTCCATTAGAATTTAAAAATTGAACGGTCACGATATATGAATCAACAGATGTACTCATGCTACCATTTAGGATTATATCTTCTCCTAAACAAAACTGAGATTTAGCCTCACCATTAACAGTTTCAGTAGTAATACCAACTACTAAGTCATCACAATAAATGTTTTGGTCAATAAAACCAGAAAGTTGGTATATATTTGCATAAATACTTGGATATACTTGCCCTGATATACCATTATTGCCCCAACTTGCAACACCCACCAGGATAGGTAAATTGTCTTCTGATATTAATATAGCAGGACCACCTCCATCTCCCAAACTAGCACCTCTACCTGGTCTAAAAAACGAAATCATTGAATCATCAATAATATAACCCGTTGGCCAACCACCTATATCTTGTGCTTCTTCGTTACTTATGATTTCCATTTCGGCGCCTTGCAAAGTAGTACTATAAGATCCATTGCCCGTTTCACCCCATCCTGTTATAAAAACTTCATTACCTGGATTTATTTCATTTAATGAGGTGTTTTGAGGTGTTGCATAGGTTATTGCTTTTACGTTATCATTAAACTCTAACGGTTCTGATAATCGTAGTAAAGCGATATCATGAGTCGGCACAACCTCACCATATACAAAGGGCGCATAATATGGATGTAAAATCACTTCCTCAACATTAATCCGTTGACCTATTGTATTGTCACTAAATATTGATGTCCCAGCATGTATCATTAAAGATGAAGGGTTCAACGGTATTAATCCATTACTCACGCAATGAGCAGAGGTAATAATCCATTCCTCCCCAATAATTGCTCCACCACAATGGTGTGTGATGGAGCCATTTACACCAATGAGTTCAACTTGTACCTGATAAGGTGCTTCACTAATGTCCACCTCATGACCTCCGAGAATATAATTATTAGCTGAAATAATTTTAATACTCATAATAAATAATATTAGTATTAAAATTTTAAAATTCGTATCCATGTTATTTTATTTACCTAATTACAATCAAAGAGTCTACCTATTATACCATAATACTCATCTGCAGGGACAATTAAATCAATCACAGCCTGACCTAGCCCCCCTGTTCCTGATGAAAAGGGGTTTTTAAAATATATATGACCAAAATCAAGGGCACCACCATTGAGTATAGGACCGGTTCCATACACATCAAAACCGAAAAGACCATTATTCCATGATGTATTCCACACAAATGTTACATTCTCTACAGCTACCATATTTTGATTATAATGGCTTCTATAATTTAGTGTTATATTGTTATATGTAAGTCCATTTATTGTAGTGCTTTGTGGAGAATTATGGAAAAAATGACCTAAATTATACATAGTATTATCATTATATGAATAGGCTGCACATCTATGAAACTTAACTACTAATCTCATATATTTAAAAAAATGATTGACTCGTTCGTTTTCCGTAGCACTAGGCCAATCAATTTTTGGGACTATTAACCTATTGTTACCCCAGTTCATGTTTTGGCTAATAAACGCTTTCTCCGAAGATTCAATATCTTCATTTTCAAAAAGCCAATTTAGAAAATCATTTCTTGCACATTCATAATTGAGTATTCCATCAACAGGTTCTGTATTATCAATAATATATTCAACACAGTCTTGACCTATAATATCTTCTAATTGTCCATTGGAATAAAATAAATTATTATCACTAACAAATTCATTTAATAATTCATTGTAAATAACAGCGTAGGTATGCCCATCAACACTTAAGGGAATAAAATCACGGTCATTGGGATCTTCCGGGTATTCAGGATTTTCTGGGATGACAGGTTGTCCATACGGCCAGGTTCCTGTTCCCAAGCCATCGGGGATATCCCAATTCGGATCCAAATCTCCCCAGTTATAGGAGCTTAAGATCCAACATTCTACCACCTGAGGATGAAAACAATTCTCATTGGTTAATATATAACTATAACAACCTTCATCTGATTCATTAATAGGAGTAAATTGAATAGTACCATCATGATTTCTAATTTCAATTTCACTAAAGAGATTGGATAAGTTTGCATCTAAAGGAGAGTTATTAAGAACATAATCTGAATAAACGGTGTTAGCATTAATTATGTATGCACCAACTTTATTCTCCTCCTTATTATATGCGGCTATAAGTAAAGCATGAAAATCATTATTCTTTACTAACATATACATTTTCAACACATCACCATTTTTATTCACGTATCTGAAATCAACGTTTAAAACTATATCTCCAAATGTTTCTTGAAAATTTGGAATACTATGTCTTTCGGCTAATGAATTTAAATTTTCTATTTTCCTAATTAGAAACGGAGGCACGGAATAATTTACGAAATCCTGATATGATTTGGCATAAACAAATTGAGTTGCTTCTTTATTATTATTTAAACTTAAGTTTTCTTCACTGCACGCTAAAGTGAAAATAACTATAAATACTTGTGCCAATAAAAAGTTTATTTTTTGCATTTTTTACGATTTTATTAATTATTCCTACTCTTTTGGCTTTTCGGATTTCTCCAAGAATTATATTCAATTCTCACTATGAAGTTGATATAAAAAATTAATAGAAGTGTGTCAAAAAAAAATATGGGACTATTTTATTATTTGGAAGTAACGAATTGATTAGGGGTCTTTCCAAATTGTTTTTTATAAGCTCTATAAAAACTACTTTTAGAATTAAAACCACATTCATAGGCCATGCCAATAATTGAATACCTTTTTGTAGTTTTAATACGTTCGTTGAATTTATTTAGTCTATAGGAATTTATAAAATCTTTGAAATTAACTCTAATGTAGTGGTTTAAAAGCAAAGAAAGCGTTCTTTCATTGATTGACATTTGCTTAGCGAGCATACCAATAGTGAGATCGCATTCTAAATAAGGCTTATCCTTATCCATAAGAATATATAGTTTACTAATTAAAATTTCTGCTTCTCGTTTCTTTATAGAATTTAAGATCTTTTTTCTTTTTGCAACTTTTTTCCTCCTTGTTTTAACAAACAGAACACCTATAGAAAGAATAATAAAGCTAGTACTGATAATAATAAATCGTTTAAAAACGGTTCCTTCTTTCTCCTTAAATAGAGCCTCTTTCTTTTTAAGAACATTCATCATTTCAATTCTGGATAATCCAGCTATCTTATTAGGACTTTTTATTGTGTCCGATAGTTGTTCAGATAGTTTTCTATAATTTAAAGCTAATTCTAATGAGTCCTGTTTTTCATATATCTCGGATAAAACTTGATAACCCCTTAAGGTAGAATTTCCAATATTTAATTTCTCATATATTGAAATCGCCCTACGAGCATAATGCTTTGACTTTTTTAAATTATGGTTTCTTAAATATAAATCTGCATATACAATACTGACATCTGCAATACTAATAGAGTCTTTAACTTGTTGGTAACATTTTAATGCCTCATTTAATTTTAAAACAGAACTATTTAGCTCCTTCCGTTTCAGCAATAATCGGCCCTGTAATAGTTTGAGATTACATGTGTTTTCAATGTTGTATTTACGGTTGATAAACTGAGCCCTATCGAGATAAAATTTTGCTGAATCCAAATCACTTAAATGCAGATAAATTTCACCTATATTTTCATTTAAATTGGCAAAGTGTTTAAAACTCATAGAATCTTGAGATTTTTGAAAATATGAGTACGAATTCTTAAAATAGTTGAGTGCTAAATCATACAAATAATTTGACATAAATAAATGACCAATATGAAGATCTATCTTAGCCAAAAAATCATTTTCGGATCTTTCAAAAAAATAGGTGCGTGCATCCAGAAAAATTGATAGAGCTTCTGAGGGTTTCCCCAAATTTTTTTTAATTGTCGCTATATTTAAAAATATAAGAATTGGGTTAAAATCATCGCAGGAATCTGCTTGATCTATGATTTTGTTATAAACTGTTAATGCCTTTGAATAATCTCTTTTAATGAGAATAATATTTCCCAAGTTCGATTGTGCCGCTAATTGCCCTCTACAATTGTTGAAATGGAATGCAATATCATATGCTATTTGAAAATTATTATGGGCAAATTCTAAATTACCTTTTCTTAAAAAGAGATTTCCAAGGCGATTGTATAGTTTAATTAATTGAATGGAGTCCTTATTCTCTATGGCTCTATTGATTTCACTGTCAATACTCTCTTTTAATTGATTAAAAAACCTAGGTTCAGTTTCTTCAGGTTTTACCCGCATCGCATTGATAATATCTTGCTCATTGATTAGTATAAAATTGCTTAAAATTATTTGGTTGGTTTTAGAATTAGGTCGTTCCCCCAAATGAGATTTACTATAACCATTCATAGTAAATATCAACCCCAAAATCAAATATTTTATATTATTTTTCACCACTAATGGGATATTATCTAAAGAAGCTTTTCTAATTCGTTTTTGTAGTAATTGGTACGTTTCTATAATTATATCAAGTTGATAGTAAAATCCATAATTAAGAATTTAAAGAGCTCTTCAAATGGTCCAATTGGCCTCATATGGATTACTTTGGAGTTTTTTAGGGTTTTCATTTGCGGCAACTTTTGACTATAATAACTTGACAATGATTTTGATTCCACCGGAACCGCATATGCGTTTTTGTTCCAAGATATTCTACTAATTTGTTCATGCCAGAATGTTTTTAATCAATTACATCTGGACAAAATTTATAAATCTCTACCAAGTTTAGGATAAAATTCAGTTTCAGTTTTGATAAAAGCCTCAACACTATCTAAATCAATAACAAATATTTGAAAAAGGTGCTATAACTATGTCATAGTAAGAATTATAGTAATTATCAAAATGAAGATTTTATTTTATCAAAATATTTTTCAATGACCTTATATGAAAGTTGTTCATTAACGAACTTCATTTTAATACCAGGGACTAGAGTCATACGATTCAAATGCTTTTATTTCACGTGTTAATGGTTTATATCAAACCACCTAGTTATTCTCGAAATCTTTATTTGGAAATCTAGATATTTCTACAATTAGTTCAAGGTCAATTTTCAATCCGTTTAATACGCTTGGGTCTATAGGCAGGGTTTGACTATTTGCGCAGCTTGCGCAGATAAATAATAATTGTATAAAGAATGTCTTTGCCATATTTTGTACAACATATATATGCGATTTTTTATTTAACGTATGGTATCACAATTTCATTTTTTTAAAAACATATAGCTATTTTCTTCTATATTATTTATAGTAAGTTCAAGCCCTTTTACAAAACTCTCTTCAACAATAAAGGGTAAAGTTACAGTGCCATATTCATGACTTTCAAATTCACATAAAAATGTATTACTACCTATATAATTAAGCTCTCCGCTTACATCATTTTTAAGTTTTAATTTTAAAATTTCACTTTCTTTTACAATCTCGATCTCTCCATAAGATTCATTAGTATATTTTCCAAGATACCTTTTGATAGAAATTTTGGATTGAAATTTCTTTTTTTTCAACATTTTTAGTGAATCAAGCTCCTTGGCAAATCTTTCCCTTTCGAGCGTTTTATAGTTGAGTGATGATTCTAAATAATCTTGAAAAGGTAATCTTAAATGGGCATTTACTATTATATTCGTCAAATCCAAATAAAAATTGTTGGTGTCATTATTTGTTAATATGACTATTCCTAAATTTAATTCTGGGACAATAATATGATTGGAATTAAATCCTGAAATTCCACCACTATGGTGAAAAGTGAGTATCCCTTCAATATCCCGAATGAAGTATCCTAATCCATAAGCGTAAAAATGAGTTCTGGCATGATAAGTCTGATTTAAACCCTGTATGTTATATGGATTTCTGGCTAACTTAATCGCTCTGGTCGGAATGATTTGGATACCGTTAAATTTTCCGTCTGATAATTGAACTAAAAGCCAATTGCTCATATCTTTTACCGAGGAAACCATGCTACCCGCCGGAGCCATATTATTTAATACTTCTGGTTTCACTTGAACCGATTTGCTATCGATGAGCGTATATCCTTTTGAAATATTGTCGTCTTCCCAACCATTATCAAGTATCATTTTGGTTCGGTTCATTTCAAGTGGGTTCAATATTTTCTCCTTAATGCTTTCTTCCCAGGTTTTACCGTTAGCTTTCGCAATGATTTCACCTACTGCGGTATATGCGGAATTGGAATATCCATAACTACCTCTAAACTTTTCATCGATATTATATGTAGCCATGCTTTCCACAACATCCTTTCTAGTATTATCCATCCTAAAATGAGTAAGATCTCCCAAGTGCGATTTAAGCCCGGTTCGATGGGAAAGCAAATCGTAAATATCCAGTTCTTGGGTAATAAATGCATTTTTTAATCGAAAGTATGGAAGCCATTTTACCACCTTATCATCTAAAGAAAGTTTCTTTTCTTCCTGCAAAATGGTAGCAGTTGTGGCTGTGAAAGATTTGGTTATGGAAGCTATTTGAAATAAGGTGTTTTCATTCACGGGTTCGTTAGTATCCATAGATCTTAATCCATGGCCTTTTATATAAACTACTTTACCATTTTTTATAACGGCTATCGCCAACCCAGGAATATTCCAATCCTTTAAACCTTTCTCTATATATTTGCTTAAACTATCTTTTAGAAATGAAATATCTGTAATGTTTTGTGCAATTATAAGATGATTACTTATAACTAATACAAATATTAATAACACCATGCTCCTTATCTCACTCATATATTTTGAACATTTATATCTATACAGTTTATGAAAATCAACGTTGACAATCATATTGTTCTCATAATTAATTATTAATGGTGTTCTTCAAACTTTGGATTTAATTCTTTGTTCTTAATATTATTGATTAATTCAAAGTTATTGTCAAAAGCGATATGTTACAATTATTATATAATGTATATAAACTTTTTTTCCTTCTTTTATAAAGTAATTTTCAATTAAATTCTAATAAATAAAATTAGACCGAGCTAATTGGAAGATTTTGGAAATTTTATGGCACAACTTACGAAATGCTTTAAAAGAAATTGCAAAAGAAGCAGAGCTTTCTTCACTAACTGCAGTAGAACGGATTCAAAGAATGGAAGAAGCCGGTATAGTTCAAGAATATTCATCCAAATAAGATATGGACAGAATTGGGCATCTTATTGGAGTGTATATCTTTATAAAAATGCGTTTTGGTTTTGGACAGGTTGAAAGATTTGAGGAAGATATTTCAAACGTTCCTGAAATTACGTGAATGTCATAAATTAACAGGTAAAGATTGTATGCTTATGAAAGATTACATTATAGATACAAAACATTTTGAGAATTTTAATACCAGATTGGCTGTTTACGGAGAACTCACCATTTCCCCATATTAAAATCTATTGTAGACGTTAAAATTTTTAAACACCCTTTTTAGTTTATAATAAAGATTCTTATAAACTACAATAAGATTTCTTGGAGCCCGGATTCTCTTCTTTTGAACAGTACCTGATAATGAGATGAGGTCGATAGAGTACTCTCCCAAACGTGTTATCAGCTACAATAAGAAAATTGAATTTGAACAGGAAACAACCGAAACTGATGAGACTATCACAGAGAATCTAACTTTTTGCTTAGAGTAAGATTTCCATTGCCTGATCAATAACAGAATGATCCAATTCTTTAAGATAAGCCTGTGTTATGGCAATATTTTGATGCCCTAATGATTCACTAATGATATCAGTTGAAACCCCCTTCTGTTTTAGACAATTAGCAAAACTATGTCTGGCAACATAGCTACTAAGGGGCTTATCAATATCACATAGCTTAGCTATTTCTTTAAGATCTCTATTATACCTACCAAGAGTTTTTTTCTTTCTGTTTTCCATTTGAGTTGGTGTAAGTACATCATGAAGTAATATTGGAAAAACGTATTTAGTTCCTCTAGAATTATTTTGGTAATAATTTAGAATATTCTTAACAGGGGGTAATATTTTCACGATAAAATTGCCTTTAGTTTTAGATCGGGTATAATAAATTCGATCCTCATCAATGTCTTGCCATTCCAGTTTCATCATATCGGCAAAATTCATTCCTCGGGTATAGAAGCTAAACACAAAATAATTTTTACTGTTAATCAAATGAGGGGATTCACTAAGATCTACATTTACAATTTTCAAAACCTGAGCCAGAGTTATAGCTTTTTTAAGACCTTTACCTTTTAATTTAGAAATTTTATAAGCTTTGAAGGGATAGTACTTTTCTTTAACAAGATTTCTTTCAATCGCTCTGTTAAAAAGGGCTCGAATTGCCCGCATACGAACACCAATACCACCATCGGTCCCTCCCCTGGATCGCATATGGCTCTCGTATTTGTTTAAAAAAGCAGGAGCTATTTTTTCAAAATAAAGGTTTGAATTTCTATGAAATCTTTTAAGTGAATTAAAAGCCTCATGATTTACCCGTGCATTACCAGTTCGCCCAGCGATTATCATTTCGTCCATAATTTCCTGCCAAAAAGTAAAAACATTTTGCTGAACCGGATTTGATTCATAACGAAACCTTCGTTCAAAATCGTCTAGGCTAAAGACGTCGTTTTCCAATTCCAATTCCGAAATTATTTTTAAAGCACGATCTTTAAATTTTAAGAGCAGACGATTGTTTTGAATGTAGTTTGAATGGTTTCGGTTAAAGGCTCCAATACGATCATCCCACTCCTTTTCCGCGGCATTATATATAGTTTTAAAGTATTTGGTTCTCCTGTTTTTAGTAATACGAAGACAAACAGGGTACTTACCATCTTTTAATTGCTTTTTTCTCAAAACCATCTTAATACTTACCATGACATTCTCATTTTTTGGGTACAACATAGGTACAACAAATTGCCTATTAAAGGTACAATTTATGAAAGCTAAAGCAAAGTGAATTTTCCTAAAATACTGATAATCAGAATATAAGAAAGCAAATGCGAAATGATGAAAACAAATTTACACTTCTCATAATCAGGGGGTCCCTGGTTCGAGCCCAGGTGGGACCACTTTATAGTCTTATAAATTAATCCAAAATAGTTGATAATCAATTGATTAACAGTGTTTTGGATTTTTTTGTGCCCAATTGATATTTAATAAATACAGCCTCTCAGGTGTGCAATTCGGTGCGCACTTTTTGGAATTCGTAAAAAGAATACGGGTACTGTGTTAAAGAATTTCACTCCCTGTTTTTAACGATCTGAATGTTTGAAATTTAAGTAAAACCAAACATTAGATACGATGGAAACTACTTTTTCAGTACTGTTTTATTTACGAAGCAGTCGTTTGGACAAAAATGGGGAAGCAACTGTTTATTTAAGAATTACCGTAGATGGTGAGCGCGCAGAACTCACTACGAAACGGAAAATAATACCCAAACAATGGAACCGCCATAAAGGAAGAGCAATTGGCACTTCAAAAAAGGCTACGGAGCTTAACAGGTTTTTAGAAGAGTTACAATACAAGGTATTTGGTATTCAGGCCAAATATACCACCAAAAGAAAACCCTTCACTGCTGAGATGATTAAATCAAAACTTGGAGGAAAGAGAACCCGAACCCCTAAGATGCTATTGGAATTATATCAGGAACACAATAAAGAACTGGCAGAAAGGGTGGGTAAGGATTATTCGGCCAATGCCTATTGGAGACATCTTCGCACTTATAAACATTTAAAAGGCTTTATAGCAAAGGAATTTAAAAAAACGGACATTCCGCTTAAGAAGATTGATTTACGCTTTATACAACAGTTTGAACGCTATTTAAGAGTGGAAAAGCTTGGTGGACAAAACAACCGAACCAAGTATGTTACCAACTTTAAAAAGATAATACGTATTGCCTATGCCCACGACTGGATTTCCAAAAACCCGTTCTTTCACTGGAAAGCACAATGGAAAGCCGTGGAACGGGAAGCCCTTACTCAAAGAGAATTGCAATTACTTATACATGCCAAATTTAAGGACGAACGTCTGGAACGTGTAAGAGACGTTTTTGTGTTTAGCTGTTTTACCGGACTGGCCTATGTGGATGTAAAAAAACTTTCAGAAAGTCATATCGTATTTGGGATGAATGGCGAACGTTGGATCAAGACCAAAAGAGCCAAGACCCAAACCGCAAGTACCATCCCTTTACTGCCTATTGCCGAGCAAATTTTGGCGAAATATCATATCTGGAGTAAACAAAACAACCCCTCATTATGCTTGCCGATGATGAGCAATCAAAAAACCAATATGAATTTAAAGGAGATTGGAAAGCTATGTGGGATTCAAAAACGATTAACCTTTCATTTGGCACGACATACCTTTGCTACTACGGTTACCCTGGCAAATGGAGTGCCTATTGAATCAGTAAGTAAAATGTTAGGCCATCGCTCTTTAGCAACGACTCAAATCTATGCCAAGGTAGTAGATAGAAAACTAAGGGAGGATATGCAAAAGGTGAGGGGTAAGTTTAAGGATGTAATATAATTTCGTCTTAGAAATATTTAATTTTTAAACTCTTTGGAACAGTTAAAACAAAATCGGATTTTCTTTTTAAAAAGTAGAGGAAAACCCAATAGTAAAACTGAAATAGCAAATACCTTCCTTGAGTATTTTGGTTTCGAAATCTGTGCGCTATTACAATACGGACACTTAATACTATCCATAAAAAATCATTAATCCAATAACCACTACAATGAGTAGTATTGAAAGAATTACTATTAGTCGTATACTCAATTTTAAAAATTGAAATGAGATTGAGTTAGTACTATTTTCAGACTTGTCAAACTCTTTTTCTGGGGAAATTAAACAGCTTTGGAATCTATTGTTTATCAATAATTCTCTGGCCAGCTCTATTTTATTTTTTGGAACTTCAAGTCTAATTCCACCAATGGCCTGAGAATAGAAATTATGAACCTGAACAGTAAGTTCATCTCTAACGTAACAATCTATATCATGAGATTCTAAAAGTGACTTCACCACCACCAGATCAGATGGATATGTGAAATTTGCCAAAAGTTGATAATCGTTCATTCTAATTAATTGATGTTAGGTTACTATAAAAGGCTTTCATCCAAATCCTGCCTGCCAATTATCGCCATGATCTCCACATTTATATCCGTTATTCTAAAGTAAATGGTATCAGCCTTATAGACACAATGGCGGTATCCGGGTTTGATATAATCAACAGCCTGATAGTGATACGGGTTTTTAGCAATTAGATCAAACTGCTTAACAAGGGCATGAAAATAAAGATCCGCCTGTTGTTCTCCAAAGGTACGAACTCCGTACTGATGAATTCTGATAAGGTCTTTTTCCGCTTCCCGGCTAAGTCTATAACTCGCCATGTTATTTTAACTGCTTTTTTGAAAGAGCTAATATTTGTTCGGGGCTGTTCTCAGTAAATCCGCTTTGTTCCGCTTTTTCGAGCTTGACACGAATCCAGTCTACTTCCCGCTGCTGTTTACGTGCTTGGCGAATCAGATCGTTTAACAGCTCACTCTTACTGGAATACTCCTTACTTTTAACCTGAGCTTTAAGCCATTCATCATTGGGTTTGGTAAGTGTAATACTCTGTCTGGGCATAATACAGTAATTTATTGGTGTAAATATACACCAAAAACGAACCAATTACAAATATACTATGCCACAGGTTGATTAAATAAATGATTCAGCCCCAAAGCTTACCATAACTTGGGTGCGTGGTTCCGATTCCGATTTTATAGCATTCGGGAAGATAGGCGTTTAGTAAAATCGGAAAAGGACGCGGAGAGGAATCAATGCTAGGGGTTGCAAAATAAAGAGGCTTTAGCCGATTTGTTTTTGCAAGCAAGAGGATAACACGCTAACGCGAGTTTGGGTAGTAGTGAAAATCGGCTAAAACCCCTTTATTGATAGGGCTTAGAGAAGGAAACGGGAACGGTTTTGAAAGCGCGTAATTGGGTCAAAATTGTAACAAAAACGCTGGGAAGCCCTATAAATAGGGCAATTAATTGTTACAATTGAACCACTTAATCTCTAATAAATTGGATTCTTCAAAACGTGACCAATATGGAAAATGAAGGTTGTGTTTATAAAACTTTTATTCGCATTCATGCCTGTTTTTGTTGAAAAACTTATGGGAATGCCTATAAACACTGAAAAACTTTACAGTAAACAGTATTTTGAGCCATAAAAGCGCCCTTTCCGATTTTTGACTTCCGTTTATCTATCGGAACACTCCAAAAATCGGACAGGTTCCGGCGTGGTTAGTTCGTGTAAGAAATTGGGGCTTGCAGCACTCCGCAAAGCTCTGTTTGCTTTTCCTTGCAACCTCCGGGAGCAAGGCAAGATCGTCTTTGTGGCAACAAAGACACATCTTGACTTTAAACAATTTTTATTTTAAATAGATTTTTAAATTATAATAATCAATGCTGTCATAGTAATGTTATTGTTTTGGCGACAATACCCTTAATAGGGAAAAATCACCTAAATGAGAAAGAAATAATTGTATGGTTTTAGAATCCTGTGTATATTGGATAAGTAAAGTTAAAGACCTGGCTTTAGAACCTTTTCCCTCCTCCAAACCCTTAATTTAATACATAAGGAAAATAAACACAATGTATTTATATTCTAGTTGTGCATAATTATGATTCAACCGCAACCAAAAGAACTAATAAAATTTAAAAAAGTAACTCACGGAGTTTACACTGCATATTCAATGTCAAATTTTGGGATGCAAAAAGTTGCAGATGAATTAAATGGAATGGAAGAAATGAATCCTGATGGTTTATTTCAAATTGGTTCAAAAGATTTAAAGCGAAAGGCTATTTCAGAAATTAAAACAAAACACGCTCTTAATGGACTCAAGGAAAATGGACCTTTTAGTCAACTTATCGCTTTTGGAATGATTACGTGGATATTTGCAATGTGGGAAGAAGAATATCGAAAAAAGATTGCGAACGAACTTAACGTTCAAAAAGCAGATATTTTATGTGATGTAATGGGCGATTTAAGGTTTTTCAGAAATTGGATTGTCCATAATAATGGTTTTGCTAATAAAGATGTAAAAAAGTTAGTGACATTAAATTGGTTGAAGAATGGAGACCCAATAGTGATAACTTCAGATGAAATGGGAACTATTCAAGAAGCTATTAACACTATGCAAGTATATTTAAAATAACCTATGAGTGCATTATCAACGAAAGAAGAATTAGGATTGGCAGTTAATAAAGTCATTGGAATTCTTGCTAAACAGAATCAAGAAGAACTTGGATGGATTTATTCTTCAAGTAGAAATAGTGTTAATTATCCTGGCCAACCAGAACATAATGCCCGAATACAAGCCAGAATTGATAATGCAGTTGGAGGAGTTTCTATAGTCTATATTTTTGCGTTACTTGAAACTTATATAAGTCGTGATTTGTGGAAATATGGGGATGAAAATATGCGTGAAAGAATGTACGCATATTTGCATATACGGAACACAGTTGCTCACGGATTTGATGGAAAAAGAGCTGACAGATACGTGGATAAATTCAATAATGTAATGTCGTCTGGAAAGCCTATAAACGGAATTAAATCATTTGATAATGATGTAATTATATTAGAACCTACTGTATGGACTGGACTGAAAGATTTTATTCCTAACTTTCTTTCAAACATTTTACAGAGAGTTATTAATTACGGATACACAACTCATTAAATAACTATGCACAACAATAGCTATGATTCATTGTGGTTTTGTACCACACCAAAATCATAGCCGAGACCTTTGCCAGTAATTAAGACACAAATGTTCGGAATTAAAAGCAAAATAAATGATGGAATGTTATATCTCTTAAACGATATGGTCGAAAATCAAGTTGCAAATGCAAAAAAAGAATTGTCTGAACTTCCAGAAGAAAATACGGAAAGGCGAGAATTTTTAACAGCTCAAATTGCAGCTTATGAAATACAACTTAAAAAATTCAAAGAAGACATAGAAAAACAACTGTCTAAAAAATTTCAGTTTTCAGTTGAAGAACTTTATGCAATGTATGGTCAATATGATGATAAATATATCTCTATTGAGTTCCATAAGTTTTCCGAATCAGCTTCAAAATTTAGCAGAAAAATTAGCGGAGTATTAACCTATTACAAAAAGGAAAGGGAAGAGTTAGAAAGTGTAATTTCAGAAGAAAATGTGCCAAGAACAAACGGAATGGTTAAAATTAACTGTTCGAAAGATGATAAGCTAACTAACGTTCAAAAGAAGGAACTAATTGAAATCGGTTTTAAAGCTGGAGATATTTATGAGATTTTAGCATCTGATTATCCAGTTACAAAATCTTATAACCAAGCTGGAACAAAGGAAATTCCTAATAAGATCACAGTCAATTTTGACCCAACCGACTTTGACCCAAACAAAGCTTATTTATGGTTTTATGGTCAAAAGATTAAGAATGGGAATATTTTAATTAAAGAAGAAATAGCAAAATTTTGCGGACTTTCATTATATCTCAAACCAGGCTCTGAAAATTTTGATTTTGTAAAACAAAATGGTTTTGACGGAGAAGGTCAAAAACTTCCAAAAGTTAGATTTTATGAGCTTGAGGCAAAACTATATGCAACAGATATCTCAAGAGAGGAAATTTTAGAGTTTAATGAGTTTTTAAAAAAAAGAAGAGCAGAAAGAACAGAAGCGATAAAGTATGAAATCAAAAGGTCAACAAATAAGCGACTTGAACAATTTGAACAAGAATATCCAGAAATATACTCTGAACTTCAAAAGTCGATAGTTCAATTTGAGACAGAAAGTTTGGAACATCACGAATTAGTAACACCTGTTTACTGGGATTATGAAGGGTTTCTTCACATCTATTTGAGACATTGTGATGAACTGGCTATTGAAGGACATTTTGAAAACAAAACTAAATTTCAATATTCTCAAAAAGACATCAAGCGGATTTTGAAAATTGCAATTAAAAAGTTAAAACCTAAAATAAACGAAAAATTAAAAGAAGGAAAAGAATTCCGAATTTATGGAGATAGGACATTGTATTTTAATGGAAATCATTATTCACTTCATATATTAGGTAGTGGTCGTGTTGCAGCATTTCACCCAATGGAAAATCCGACTAAATAAAAACTATTGGCAACAATGAATATAAGTAATAAAACAAAAGTATAAACATAAAACAAAGGTCTTTGCAAAACCGAAAGGTTTGTGAGCAGAAATCCGCTGCTACTCATACACGAGACCGTTAGCAAAAATTAAAAAATAGATTTCCTTGAAAAAAACATTAAGAAATATTGGAATATTTGTCCTTGGAGTTGTCGCCACAATTTTAATCACTAAAATGGGAGATAGAGTAATTCCAAATGATAACAATGTTGTTGTTGATACTATTAAGGATACGATTTTTGTGATTGAAGTGAATAGACCAGAACCACAGGAAGTTACGTTGGAGGATGACACAGAAAAACTGACACAAGAAATGAAGTACTGGAAAAATGTTGCAAATCGCTCTTCATATAGACTGAATAAGATTGAAAACAAACTCGATGAATTAGCAAACAAAAACACCAAACAGCCTTTTGTGTCAACTGAAAAGTCTGTTAAAGACAATAACGAAATTGAAAACTTAAAAAAAGAAATTGAAAAACTAAAAAAGAATAAATCTTCTACAGAATTTATTGCAGATAAAGGACTTAATCAGGTTATTACAAATATTAAAAGTTACTTTCCTAAAAAAAATGCATATTCTTATTCTGGGACAACTAACTTACTTGAACTCGACTGTCCAGACTTTAAAAATGATGAGAAATATGTAGATGTGGATTTCCTAATTAAAGACAAAAGCTTGTTAAATGATGTAGGTGCCATTTTTGTTTCAATGACCGAGATTGATGATAAAGGGCAGCATTATTATGTTTATGAAACCTATTACAAACCTCAATTTGGCTATAATCATTTAAGAGTTAGAAATGTAAAAAACAGAAAAAGGACAAAGTATAAATTTCACTACGGTCTAATGCTCAAAGAGGATTCTGAAAAAGAAGCGCCAAGAATACATGGAATTAATTGTACTTTCTATAAATAACTTTTGCTAACAATGGGTATAAGTAATAGCGGTATAAGTGATAAAACGAAAGTAAAGCATAAGACAATGGTCACGGCAAAACCTAAAGGTTTGTGAGGAGAAATTCGCCACTACTAGTCCACATGGCAGTTGGCGGTGATTTTGAGTCAATTATAACGATAGAAAAAACATTTAAACGGAAGACTCTGAAAGAGCTAAAAATGAAATCAACGTAATGAGTTATGAGGCTTTTTTCTTATTGGTTCAGAAGTTGAAAGTCAATTTACAATGCCCCTTTATGGGGGGCTACAGGTTACTTAGTAAATGGATTTTATCTTTTAACAAAATTTTCAGGACTCATAATTTTCCCTACCTTTATATTCAATTACGTTCATTTTGTTTTAACAGGGTTTTAAGTGTGCAATTCGGTGCGCATTTTGAGATTTTATTTCTATAAATATCTGATTATCAATAATATAAATCAATAAGTGTGGTCCAGGTGGGACCACATAAATAAAGCCTTTCAGAATCCTGAAAGGATTTATTTGTTAAAGGAATACAAGATTATATGGGGATAAACGGATCATCTTCATCTTCTTCACCGGAAGCACATACCTCAGCGTGTACGATCACATAAATATCGCCGCTTAACCCTTCTTCTATATAATATTGTCCGGGGGCCACGGTTATTTTTCCGTTTTTGGCCGTCGGATAGGGCGTGGTACCTGCATAGATATGTAGGTCGTCTACGCTATACCCGTTTTCCATTTCGAAATCTACGGAAACACCCGTGTCGTCATAAGAAACTATGGCGGTTCCTACAAAAGTGCCCTTCTCAGTGCTGCATTGCCCGGCACCGGAATAAACAGGATATTCATAATCGCCCGGTGCAATAGGCCCCAGATACCAGCCCCAGCGGCTAAACCCATCTTCTAAAAAGCAATGGTTTTCTTCAGATTTTGCGAATGCAGTTTGGCAGTCTTCCGGCTCATTGTCATCGTTGTCAGCTGGCTTTTCTTTCTGTGGCAAAGTATTGGAAGCCGAGGCATTCAAAATGCGGCTTTCCAGCGATTCATTTTCGCAGGAGAACAGGAAAAATACGCATAGTACTGCGTAAAGCATGTTAGTTTTCATAAGTATGTAAGTTTATGTGTTAATTTGGGTACTTATAAAGTAATAAAACATTCACTTAATTCCCTAATTTATTCGTTGAATGGTTTTGCCGGCGATAGATTTTTATCTAGTTCATACTCAGATATTTAAAACCTCAAATAAGAATTTTTGCCTTGGTTTACAGCACTCAGTACACCGTAGAATGGTATTTTTTAAAATTGGAAAAGTAAATGTTCGGAAGTTATTCGGAATATCCATTTTTAAGCGCATATACCGCTAAACCCACTCTCGATTTCAGGTTTAATTTTTCAAATAGGCTATCTCTGTAATTCTCTACAGTCCTGGGACTGCAAAACATCTTTTCGGAAATTTCGCGATAGGTCATTTCGGTCGTGGTATATTTTAAAAACTCGATTTCTCTTTCGGTTAGTTGCGCTCTTGACTCTGCACTTAAAGTATTCTCGCTGATTGAAGTAATTATTTTTTGGGATGCCCAAACCGGGAAGAAATGCCCGTTTTCAACGAGACGTTCCAATCCGATCATCAAATCGCTGGGCCGGGCATTTTTAAGCATATACCCTTTGGCTCCGTTTTTAATCATTTTAATTAAACTCTGTTCATCATCCTGCATGCTCAAGACCATAATCAGCATATCAGGATAGGCTTCACATAGCCATTTAGCCGTTTTAAATCCATCCATAACGGGCATACTGATATCCAGAAGAACGATATCCGGTACAATGCTTGACTCTATTTTATTTTTAAAATCCAGCCCGTTTTCGCAGATATAGATAACCTCAAATTTACCGAACTTGGAAATAATAGCTTTTAAAGCATTTGCTATTAAAATATGATCGTCTACAATGGCAATTTTATGAGTCATTTAAACAGGAATTTTAATTCGTAATCGGGTGCCGGATCCCTTTTTACTTTCCAGAATAAAAAGGCCATTAATCATTTCAACTCTCTTTTGCATGCTCTTTAACCCTACGCCTTTGGTTTCCATATTTTCCATATCGAATCCTTTGCCGTCGTCGGTGAGCATAAGTTGTATTTTATTTGATTGCCGGGCTAGCGTAATCGCTACCGATCTGCATTCGGCGTGTTTCATACTGTTTTGCAAAAACTCCTGAACAATTCTCAGGAGAACACTTTTAATTCGTTGAGAAAGGGAAGGTATTTCAGGATCACTTTTAAAGGTAACCAGATATGTTTTTAAATTTCGAACTCTTTCACATTCCTTTTCAATTAATGTTGAAATGGAATGCGTTTTTATATTATCATTGGTTAAAGACATAGATAAATGCCTAAGTTCGACGAGTGATTCGTTAATAATATCATTAACAGTATTAATGCGCTCATGGGTTTCCAGGGTTTTGTTCTCAAAAACCAGTTGTTGTAAATAGAGGCTGGACAAAGTAAGCTTTTGCCCCACATTATCGTGTATTTCTCTGCCTATATGCTTCATGGTTTGCGTCTGGATTTCCATTTGTGTTTTTAATAATTCCTCTTTGTGCAATAAGTCTATAGTCTTTAACTCTTCCAGATGTAATTTTTTTTTGGCTCGGTATTCCCGTATAAAAATGATGATTGCCCAGATAAAGGCAATAAAAATCACATTAAAAATGATCAACATTAGTTTAAAGGATGTTTCCCCCATACAAAAGAAGCTGCAAATAATAAATACATGATATAATTAGATAACAAAAAATAGATATAATACGCGTTCCCGATCCCCAGATATGGTTCTTTGGTAAGTACGTCGGCAAATGCAAAAAAGGGATATGTGCCAATGTAAAACAAAATGACACCCACATTTATATAGAACATTTTATTTTCCTTAAACCTAAGGATATCTTCGTTTTTTATTTGTTTGAGATATTCCATAACTACTAAAAAAGCAAGCAGGATAGTACCTGTGGTTAGGTTTATTGAGTACACAAAATCTATTTTCTTATAATAGAGTTCAAACGGTATATAAGTTGCCAAATACACCAATGAGAAAATACGAAATAATCTTTTGTTTTTCAACGACTTATAAGCGTATAACCAGAAAAAGAACAAATACTGAACGGGAATCCCTAAAAACCCGTAATACACCGGCTTTTTTATACCCAGTAAGGAAGGATTAAAGGTCCAGTACGCTTCCTGAAAAAAGATAAAAACCAGGTATACAGAAAACCAGCTCCAATAAGATCGCTTACACTTAAAAAAGCACACAAAACCCACCAGGGCACACAAACCTTGTGTGCCCAGGAGGATCAGGTGCATATTAGGATAATAGTTCAAAATTTAATAATTTATAAATGAAAGACCGTCAGATTCCCCGGGAGGAAACAACCCACCATGATTTTGCGACCCGGAATACTCTAGAGGAGTTTTTGGGCTTTCAGGAAGAGGGACTATTGCTGAGACATGCTGGTCGTAACGTTGTATTGAACTAAAATCAGGCAATCCCGTCTTATATGTGCCCCTATCAATTGGGTTAAAATCCATATCGGTTGTTTCGCCTCTTATTGTTGGAACCATTATTAAAGTATGTTTCATACCATACTCTTGGGTTTTTTGATCATGATGAAAACCTTTTAAAATTCCACCATATTTATTTTCCCAGTATTCTTTCCTTGGGTAACGGGCATAATAAACCCGAACACCTAAATCTTCAGTTTTCACTTTATCATCCATTTTCTTAGCTGTATACTCAATGTGATATAAAAACTTTTTAAGCGTTTCCAGATCGAACCAGACAGCCCGGGCGTCCTCCATTGTAAAATTTGGATTAATTGCCGATTGCCTTGGAGAATAAAGGCCAACCATGTCATAAATTAAGTTAACGGGTAATTTGCTGATTGTTTTATCTGAATAATCCTGGCAAATAATTTTATCCGAAAGCCTCAGACACGCACATCCGCCACAAATTATCAAAAGCGCCATTAGAAGAAATAATAAATTGGTTTTCATAATCTTAGGTTTTTAAGGTTAATATTCCTCAAAGGAACTACGCTCCAGGGGTTTGCAATACAGTATTACAACCCAAAATCCAAAGGTTAAACAACCTGTTATTTAAGGTGTATTACGCATTTCTTTTCAGGTGGACAACTCCTCGATTTTATCCATAGACCTCCGGAGATTTGTAAATAAAGTTGTGAGGTTATAAGTTACAAAAACTACTACATATTGTAAGTGTTTTTGTCAGCCACGCAAAAAATTAACCGATTGTTTAACCAAAAAGAAATGAATATGTATTTATCAAAAAACTTTTTCGAATCGGGCACCTTTAAGCTTAAAGAAGCGGGGAGAATTCAATTAAAGGAATTTTTTAAAGCCCAGGAAATCAAAAAAATAAACGGCTTGATCGGGTATACCCCCGATCCGGAGAACCCCTGGCCATGCCCTGGACCCTGGCCCTGGCCGGAAAGAACCTCTTTGGATTTAGGAGGAGGTAGCAAGCTGTTGTCCGGACTACTATGGACGAAACCTTATATGGAGCAAAATGTATTTAGAACAGGGTATTTTGGAAAGCCCGGCCCTGATGATGTAGACCCATGGCCATGGCCTTTGGGACCATTAGTAAGAGATCTCCTTTCAGAAAGTATCTTAGAACGTATAGGAAAGTCTCCGTTACGGGAAAAGACCTTTGATTTTATCGATGTGATTAAAAGAGAAAATATTGCCCTGGATGCATTAAGTGAATTACGGGAAGACCTTTCAGTAGTACAGCATAACCTTTCAGCTAAAATAGAAAAACTTGGTTAGCAGCATCAAACCCTTTGTTTCTCTGTTGCTTAACAGGATTATACAAGCAAGGGGATTTTGAAACAATACCAAAGAAAAATTTGTTTAACCTTAAAAAATAAGAGCAATGAAACATTATTTAATAAAATTCCTACTCATGGTACCTTGCTTTTTACTAAAAGCACAGAGCATACAGTTTTTAATGGATCAGAAATATTTTCCGGAGAGTTCTTTAAATGCAGCCTACTGCCCTAATGCTCAGGATGATCAAATAGGTTCCGGCGGATACGATTTTAATGGGGGCGTAGCATTTACCCAGGAAAGTATATGGCGAATAGAAACCAATCCCGAAAACAGTATTCTTTACCTGGATGTGGTTTTTAGTTTTACTGGAACAACAAACCCTAATGTATATGTAAGAGGGAAGCGGTCGTTGGAAATATTTCGGTATGAAGGGAATACCAACTCAATAGTTGGTTTTCGGCAAACGAGAGCCACTTTTACAGGCTATACTCCCTGGATGAATAAAGCAACCGGCAGATCTGATTGGAGAGGTAGTGGAGACGGAGGTATTTTTTGTGAAGACGATAATGAACCTGATTTTGTCGGAATATCCGGTGGTGGAGGCATTAATAATGGAATATTCTATTTGATGGATATCCAGGGAGATACGGGAGGAAGTGATATTAGCACTGACAGAAACTGTTCCTGCGATACCCGGGTGTTAAAAATATATTGGGAGCAGAATATTCAGATAGCCATTGCTCCGGACAGAGATCGAGACGGATTGCAGGACCGGGCCTATTTTTCCGGGCTGAGTGTGGACAACGATATTCGTTCAAATGAAGTAACCACAAGATTATTGGTGGAAATGCACGGAAACCGCATGGAGAGTTCCGTACACAATAACGATTGCAAGCGATTTAATGGAAAAATCAAGGCAGCCGTGGTTAATGCAGCTACCAACCGGTTGTATCCCGTTGTTGGAAATGATGTTTTGATCGATTGGAGCAACGGGAACACCCGAAGAGATTTTAACTTTAGGGATACAAGAAATATAGAATCGTCCAAAGTGTATTACAATGTTCCGCGGGCCGATCTGGATGAGGGAAAAGTAGCATTGATTTTAATCGGAGATAATTTAAAGGCCTGTCATAAAGGATGTGGTTTATGTACCGATTACAGATGTAATGTCAGCTATGGAAAATCGGTAGAGATCCCGCTAAACCGATTTAGAAATCAATCGGGAACCCACAGCATGATTGTAAATGCCGAAATGAAATCGAGAAGTCCAGACCCAAACCACCACTATATCAAACTCCCTATTAAATTTTCTTATTAACCGCTGGAGAGCACCATATCAATTAAAGAAAGTAACAAAGGCTCGCTTTAAGCGGGCCTTTAATCGTATAAGTATATTTCGTAAAACCAGGCAGCGCTTAAAATGCTTACCGTGAGATAATATCTTGCTGGCTGGAGCCCAACTTTGTAATTAATGGTCTGACAAAGAACAACAGGATTATGTTGTTTACATTCCTACAGGGAAAGGGTTTTCCTGAGCTTTTCTGGAACAGCATCTTTATGTACCATCACCGAAATGGTTTTTAACTTAAAGTAAGCTTCACTCATATAAATATAACCTCCGCGCGATACCCTTCTCGGATCAGTTCCCCAGGAGTTTTTCACCACGTAATACACATGACCTTTTTGGTCCTGTACCATTCCGGTGATATGCATTAAATGATCATCGGTAGTGTTATAATTTTCAAATTCATGTTGCCGAAATTCAGGAGTAACCGTCTTTTCCGCCACCAGGCTTGTCATCGCCATTTTGTTATGCTCTTTATTTTCGGGAATTACCGCAACACCGTATTTTGAAGAAAATGTAGGTTCACTTACATCGCAATCCAACTCTACTGTATAGCCATTTTGCAATGCACGATCAACCAGATCTTTAAGCTCATTCAGGGGAATATTGTAAAAAACACCGTTGGAAAAATTATCGGGAATATTCAAAATAAAACTCGAATAATACGGTTGATGGGTAAATGAAGTAAAAGTGAGATAATCATCAGGATTTATCGTAGTCATTTCCAAAAAGGAAAGAGGCGTATAGGAAACACCTTCATAGGTAAACGACTCCACATTTTCTCCTAAATAAGCATCGAGAATTTGAGACACATCCTGTTTCCAGTTCCGGGAATTGTCGGAAGGCGTTTTAATATATTTTTTTAAAACTACTTTTAACGAATCTACCAATTCGCTGTGATCGTGACGCGATTCTCCCGCTTTTAATCCTGAATAAACCTCATTGGGAACCAAACCGTATTGAGCCACACTGTTTATCACATCGTGGGCCAGCCCTCCTTCACTAAACTGAGTTTTTCCCTGCCGCATAATATAATTCCACGCCTTTGAAGGATAGGTGTTTCGTACGGTATACATTTCAGAAAGATCAATGTGTTTGCCGGTTAGGCGTACTATTTCACTTTCTAAAAACGACGAAGTTGAAAAACTCCAGCAAGTACCTGTACGCCCCTGGCTGATTACCGGAGTAGTCTCCAGGGCGATCATTGGTTTAAATTCGTAAGTTTGTGAAACAGCAGCGGTCACTGCAAAAGAAAAAAAGAGAATACATACTAACTTTTTCATAACAACTATAATATTGAATTCCGGGCCAACTAAAATACAAAAGGACAATTAGCAAGCCTAATGATTTAATTTAATTTTTACCCGTCAGGCGGGCAACATATTTACCGATCACATCAAACTCGAGGTTTACTACCGTACCTATTTTATAGCGCTTAAAACAAGTATGCTCGTAAGTATATGGAATAATTGCCACACTAAACGAATTGGTTTTGGAATTCACCACCGTTAAGCTGGTTCCGTCTACGGTAACAGATCCTTTTTCGATAGTTACATTTCCCGGATCAGTATCATACTCAAAGGAAAACACCCAACTACCGTCTTCTTGATATATGTGGGTGCAAACGGCAGTTTGATCTACATGACCCTGCACGATATGACCGTCGAGCCTTTCTCCCAGTTTCATGGCTCTTTCCAGATTTATAATATCTCCCTCTTTTAAAAATCCCAAATTGGTTTTTTCAAGGGTTTCTTTAATAGCGGTAACGGTGTATGTATGGTCATTTGCTTGCACCACCGTTAGGCAAACACCATTGTGGGCTACGCTTTGGTCAATACTTAATTCTTCAGCGATCTCACTCTGAATAGTTAGATGCAGATTTTCTCCGTCGTTTTCCAAATGAGTTATTGTACCAAGCGTTTCAATTATCCCTGTAAACATGCTCTCGGGTTCATTTAATTAGTTACTTTTATACCGTAAAAGTAATGATTAGCTTAAAAATTCATGGGAGATTCAGGAAAAATAAAAGCTGGAATATCAATTGGAGATATTAATGGAATTGGAATAGAAATCATCTTGAAAACCTTTCGTGACCGTAGAATGTTTGATTTTTGCACTCCGGTAATTTTTGCTTCTACAAAAACGATCTCCGCACAGCGTAAAGAATTGGATATAGATATTAAGTTCAATGGGGTTGATAAGGCTTCACAGGCTGTTGATGGAAAACTAAATGTTGTAAATGTTTGGAGAGAATTGCCGGAAGTGCGGTATGGAGAGGCAACGGAAGAAGGGGGAATATACGCGGTAAAGTCGCTTAGAGCAGCTACGCGGGCGCTTAAAAATGGAGCGATTGATGTATTGATTACCGCCCCGATTAATAAAAACAACGTGCAATCGGATGCATTTACTTTCCCGGGACACACGGATTTTTTGGCTAAAGAACTGGAAGGAGAAAGCCTGATGTTAATGGTAGCCGAAAAACTCCGCGTAGGCCTTTTAACCGATCATATTCCGGTTAAAGATGTGGCCCGCGCTATTACCCCTGAGCTTATTCAGAGAAAGGTTAGCATTTTGAATGAAAGCCTTCGTAAAGACTTTAAGATCAGAAGGCCTAAAATAGCAGTCCTGGGTATTAATCCGCACAGTGGCGATCATGGGACCATTGGAAAGGAAGATGAAGAAATACTAAAACCCGCGATTGAAAAAATAAATGAACAGGGAGACCTGGTTTTCGGGCCCTATGCGGCAGATAGTTTTTTTGCATCGGACGGATATCAGAAATTTGATGCGATCCTGGCGGCATATCATGACCAGGGGCTGATTCCGTTTAAAACATTGGCCTTTGGAAATGGAGTTAATTTTACGGCCGGACTGAACAAGATTAGAACGTCTCCCGATCACGGAACAGCGTATGAGATCGCAGGAAAGGGAAAGGCTAATGAAAACTCATTTAAAGAAGCCTTTTTCCTGGCTTTGAAACTTTTTAGGAATAGAGCTGAGTATAAAGAACTTATAAAAAATCCCCTGATAAAATTATCGGCTAAATTATAACCAAAAAAATGTTGATAACTTTAGTAAAATTATCAAAATTGTATATCTTTGCACCCGCCTTTAACTGAGGTAAAGGCTCTAAACTGAGGTGATCATGAAATTGTTTAAGGAGTTTGATATTCCTTTTTCGGGACTAAAACAAGGCAAGCATCAGTTTAATTTTGAGATTAATAATTCGTTCTTTGAAGCTTTTAATTATTCAGAATTTAACGAAGCAAACGTACAGGTAGGTGTTTCTTTGCTAAAAGGAAGCACTGTGTTGGAATTGACATTTACTTCCCGGGGAAGTGTGAATGTAAATTGCGACGTGTCTAATGAACCCTATGACCAAAAGGTTAAAGGAACCCTTGAATTAGTGGTTAAATTCGGAGAAGAATACAACGATGAAAACGATGAGGTTCTGATTATTCCACATGGAGAACACAAAATAAATGTAGCACAATATATTTATGAAATGATTGTCCTGTCGGTTCCGGCTAAGAGAATACACCCCGGAATTAAGGATGGAACGTTGTCATCTGAAATCATCAATAAGCTTAAAGAACTGGAACCGAAGGAGGTTCATAAAAAAGAAGAAGAAACAGATCCCCGTTGGGACGCATTAAAGAAACTATTAACAGACAAATAAAAGGAGATCGTCATGGCACATCCTAAAAGAAAGATTTCAAGAACACGAAGAGATAAGAGGAGAACGCACTATAAGGCAACCAAGCCTCAATTGGCTGTTGATCCAACCACAGGAGAAGCTCACTTATATCACAGAGCTCACTGGCATGAAGGAAAATTATACTACCGAGGTCAGGTGCTTATTGACAATACAGAAGATAGCGACGCTTAGACCAAAAACGTAAAGGTTAAAACTCTCACGAAGGTGAGAGTTTTTTTTATACAAAACTTTTATAGAATTCAAAAACAACCTATTTTGCACCCGCAACTAAGTAAAAATTAGTAATTTCATCTAATTTTTCGGTCAATTTGGTGGTTTTTTGACAAAAACACATAAATAGTATGAATAAGATTTCGGCTGCTATTACCGCTGTTGGAGGTTATGTCCCAGAATATGTACTGACAAACAAAATTCTGGAGACCATGGTAGAAACCAATGACGAATGGATTACTACCCGTACCGGAATAAAAGAACGCAGAATTCTTAAAGAAGACGGAAAGGGAACTTCTTATTTAGCCATTCAGGCTGCGAAAAACCTGATCTCCAAAAAAGGAATTGATCCTGAGGAGATCGAACTTGTTATTGTTGCAACCGCAACGCCCGATATGAAAGCGGCTTCTACGGCCGCGTATACTGCGACTCAGATTGGTGCGGTAAACGCCTTTTCATTTGATCTGGAAGCGGCCTGTTCCAGCTTTTTGTACGGGATGTCTGTTGCTGCCAGATATATTGAATCCGGGAAATATAAAAAGGTTTTGTTAATCGGGGCTGATAAGAACTCTTCCATGATTAATTACGAAGACAGAACCACCTGTATTATTTTTGGAGATGGTGCAGGCGCAGTTTTGTTTGAACCTACTTCCGACGGAACCGGAGTGCAGGACGAATACTTGAGAAGCGACGGTGTAGGCAGAGAATTTTTACAGGCTAAATACGGCGGATCTTCTTATCCTTCAACGGTAGAAGCCATTGAAAAAGGAGCACATTATGTTTTCCAGGACGGAAGAACGGTTTTTAAAAATGCCGTTTTTAACATGGCCGATGCTTCCGAAAAAATTATGCACCGAAACAACCTTACCAAAGACGATGTACAATGGTTGGTTCCTCATCAGGCCAACAAGCGAATTATAGATGCGACTTCGAACCGGATGGGTCTTGACGATTCAAAAGTAATGGTCAATATTCAGCGATATGGGAATACCACATCGGCTACACTCCCCTTGCTTCTCAGTGATTATGAAAAGCAATTAAAAAAGGGAGATAATCTGGTTTTTGCTGCCTTTGGAGGCGGTTTTACCTGGGGAGCCGTTTATTTAAAATGGGCTTATAACCCGAACTAATTATAACTCAACTAACAAACAACCAAAATAATATGGATTTAAAAGACATTCAGAATCTAATTAAATTTGTTGCTAAATCGGGAGCCAGCGAGGTGAAACTGGAAACGAAAGATGTTAAGATTACCATTAAAACCGGAACGGAAGATTCCAAAACCGAGACTACCTTTGTTCAGCAAATTCCGGTATCCCAACCGGTCCCACAGGTGGCTGCTCCTGTGCCGGCTGCAGCTGCACCCACGGCGCCTGCGGCAGACAAAACAGAAGACGAATCGAAATACATTACCATTAAATCACCTATTATAGGAACATTTTATAGAAAACCTTCTCCTGACAAACCCGTGTTTGTTGAAGTGGGAAGCACTATTTCGGAAGGAGATGTTTTGTGTGTAATTGAAGCGATGAAGCTCTTTAATGAAATAGAAGCAGAGGTTTCCGGAAAAATCGTTAAAATCCTTGTTGACGATTCTTCTCCGGTTGAATTCGATCAACCTTTATTTTTGGTAGATCCATCCTAAATTTAAATCACAATATCCAAAGTCCAGATCCCAAGAGTTTTTTGGAATTTGTTTTTTGAGATTTAATACATCAGAATTATGTTTAAAAAAATTCTAATAGCCAACCGAGGAGAGATAGCCCTTCGTATTATTCGTACGTGTAGAGAAATGGGAATTAAATCGGTTGCCGTATATTCCACAGCCGACGCAGAAAGCCTGCATGTACGTTTCGCCGATGAAGCGGTTTGCATAGGACCGGCTCAAAGCAAAGATTCCTATTTAAAAATACCCAATATTATTGCAGCAGCCGAAATAACCAATGCAGATGCCATTCATCCCGGATATGGCTTCCTGTCGGAGAATTCAAAATTTTCCAAAATATGTTCGGAGCACGGCATTAAATTTATTGGAGCTTCGGCGGATCAGATTGATCAAATGGGCGATAAAGCCACTGCGAAGGAAACCATGAAAAAAGCAGGAGTCCCTACCATTCCGGGGTCCGAAGGGTTACTGGAATCACTGGAAGAAGCCAAAAAACTGGCAAAAAAAATGGGATACCCCGTAATGCTTAAAGCTACAGCTGGTGGTGGAGGAAAAGGAATGCGAGCCGTTTGGAAAGAAGAAGAGATCGGAAAAGCTTTTGAAAGCGCCAAACAGGAAGCGGCAGCAGCTTTTGGAAATGACGGAATGTATATGGAAAAACTGATCGAAGAACCACGACATATTGAAATACAAATTGTGGGCGATCAGTATGGAAAAGCCTGTCATCTTTCGGAACGGGATTGTTCTGTACAAAGGAGACACCAAAAACTCACCGAAGAAACACCCTCTCCTTTTATGACGGATGATCTGAGGAAAAAAATGGGAGATGCTGCGGTGAAGGCTGCAGAGTTTATTAAATATGAAGGTGCGGGAACCGTTGAATTTCTGGTTGACAAACATCGCAACTTTTACTTCATGGAAATGAATACCCGTATCCAGGTGGAGCACCCTATCACAGAACAGGTAATTGATTACGATTTAATCAGGGAACAGATTCTTGTAGCTGCCGGAGTACCTATTTCAGGAAAAAATTACATTCCGAAACTGCATTCTATCGAATGCAGGATCAATGCTGAAGACCCCTATAACGATTTTCGCCCTTCTCCGGGAAAAATTACCACCTTGCACGCTCCGGGAGGACATGGGGTTCGATTGGATACTCATGTTTATAGCGGATATATAATTCCGCCGAATTACGATTCTATGATCGCCAAGCTTATAACTACTGCTCAGACCAGGGAAGAAGCAATTAATAAAATGAAACGAGCGCTGGATGAATTTGTAATAGAAGGAATAAAAACAACCATCCCCTTCCATAGACAATTGATGGACCATCCCGACTATATTGCCGGGAATTATACCACCAAGTTTATGGAATCATTTGAAATGGAAGATCCAGAATAATATAGAAAACCTCGGAAAAACCGGGGTTTTCTTTTTTACCATAGCATTCTCTTGTATTAATGCTATTTCACTACATTCGTAACATGAATTTTTCGTATTGGGAAAAGAAAGAATGGCTAACCGACGTGGACTATACCGTGATAGGAAGTGGCATTGTCGGTTTAAGCTGTGCCCTAACACTTAAAAGAAAATGCCCCAAAGCCAAGGTGTTGATTCTGGAAAAGGGAATTATGCCACAGGGAGCAAGTACCAAAAATGCGGGATTTGCCTGTTTTGGCAGTATTTCCGAGTTAATGGACGACCTGGATAACCTTTCTGAAAAAGAATTAGTGTCTCTTATTGAAAAAAGGTGGATGGGACTTCAAAAACTCAGAAGCTTATTGGGAGATGATGCTATAGGATACAAAAACTATCAGGGTTATGAAGTTTTCTTAAATAAAGAAGACGGGTTTTACGAAGCATGTGTATCTAATATTGAGCGATTTAATAAAATGGTAAAACCGCTTTTTAAGCAGGACGTATACGGGCTTTCCCCAAATAAATTCGGCTTTAAAAATATTAGGGAAAACTTAATTACAAACAGGTTTGAAGGCCAGCTGGATACGGGTAAAATGATGCATGCCCTGTTGCGGATGGCACATGAAAACAATATTAAAATACTAAACCATACCGCTGTTGAGTCTTTTTTTTCCTCAGGAGAGCACGTAGCTGTTAAAACAGCGCGATTTCACGTAATTACCAAAAATCTGTTTGTTGCTACCAATGGATTTGCACATCAAATGGGAATCTCCAATGTAACACCGGCAAGAGCACAGGTACTCATTACCAGGCCAATAAACAACCTAACCATTCGGGGCGCTTTTCATTTGGAAAAAGGGTTTTATTATTTTAGAAATGTAGGAGACAGGCTGTTATTTGGCGGGGGCAGAAACCTGGATATTGAAGGGGAAACCACTACGCAATTTGGCCAAAGCGCTCTTATACAGGACAAACTGGAATTGCTTTTAAAAGAGGTTATTTTACCGGGAACCCCTTTTGAAATTGAGCATCGGTGGAGTGGTATTATGGGAGTGGGAAATGTGAAGAAACCCATTGTTAAACAAATTTCGAGTAATGTTTTCTGCGGCGTACGGCTGGGTGGTATGGGAGTAGCCATTGGTTGTGCCGTAGGAGAAGAATTAGCATCTTTAGCTGTTTAGTTTGAAACGAATTATACGCTTTATATGGAAAATCTTTCTGGGGTTTATTTTATTATCTCTGGCCCTGGTATTACTTTTTAAGTGGGTGCCTGTACCTGTAACGCCCTTAATGGTTATCCGTGCCGTACAGCATAAAAATGAGAATAAACCGATAAGCTGGAGTCATAACTGGGTGCCTGTCCAATCGATTTCCAAAAACCTTCAGTTAGCCGTAATTTGCAGCGAAGATCAAAAATTTCTTGAACACAATGGTTTTGATATTCCGGCAATAGAAAAAGCTTATGAAACAAACAGGAAAGGAAAAAAACTCCGAGGAGCCAGTACAATTAGTCAGCAAACGGCTAAAAATGTGTTTTTGTGGCCGCAGCGCAGCTGGGTTAGAAAAGGGTTAGAAACATATTTTACTTTTTTAATAGAATTACTATGGTCTAAAGAACGCATTTTGGAAGTATACCTGAACAGTGTGGAAATGGGCAAGGGGATTTATGGGGCAGAAGCTGCTTCGACTTATTGGTTCGCAAAATCTGCAGATAATCTAACCCGGCAGGAAGCAGCTGCACTGGCAGCAATACTTCCAAACCCCAGAGTGTATAAAGCACACCCACCTACAACGTATATCAGGCAAAGAAAAGAATGGATTATAAAACAAATGGGATTTTATGGCCCCTTTTCCATTACGAACTAAGGCAATGAGTTTTTTGGGGGTTATCGGATTCTCGATACAAAGTGCTTAACGGTTGTGAGAAAAACCCGTGAATTTACTTCCAGGGCTTCCGGATGTTCAAACAGGATATCCCTGCCGCGAACAATTCCTTCAATTAAATAATTAGATCCTTTAAAAAAACTGGCCCGGACCCTTACTTTTAATCCTTTCCTCAATGGGTTTACCTGTAGTTCATGCGGATACAATAACAACTGTTTATCACGCTCTCCCCCCTCATAAAAAAAAGACACGGGAAGATTATTTACTTCGCCGAACAAAGTTGCCGTATAATAATCTTTAGGATTGTTATACACATGTTCGGGTGTGTTTAGATCAATTATTTCACCGTCTTTTAAAACCATGGTCCGATCGGCAAAAGATAGGGCATCTGTGGCATCATGTGTTGCGACAATACAGCTTATATTTTTCTTTTTTAAATAAGAAAACAAAGTACGTCTCAACTCATTTTTTTTAAAGCTGTCAATTTGGCTAAATGGTTCGTCGAGTAATAGCAGTTCCGGGGCTTTCGCCAGGGCCTGTGCAAGAGCAATACGCTGTTGCTGCCCTCCACTTAAAAACCGGGCCTTAGTTTTGGCAAATGCCTTCATTCCTATAAGGTTTAATAGCTCTGCGGTTCTACGGCTTTTCTCTTTCGGATAGAAATTGGATAAATATTTTCCAATATTTTCAGCTGCCGTTATATAAGGCATAAGCTCAAAATGTTGAGAAACGTATTTGATGGTATCCTCTCCGGGAACCAGTTGGTACAAAGGCCCTAAAATTTGTTTCTGATGCCAACTTATACTTCCTTCCGAAAGATCAAGTAAGCCGTAAATGGCCTTTAGCAGGGTTGATTTTCCGGAACCACTTTCTCCTACCAGCGAAATTAACTCTCCCTTTTTAAGCGTAAAATTTATATCCCTGAGAACAGGGGCGCTATGATACTGGAAAAAGACATTTTTAACGTTCAGCATATTTCAGGGTGAGAGCACAAAGATATGTGAAAGCAATTAAAAAAACCGCTCTGATTTTTCAAAGCGGTTTACATTTTATCAAAAAGATGATTTAATCTTTAAAGTCCTTTAAAACAGCTTGATTAGGAAGTTCTCTATATCCCATATTATACAGGGAGAAACCGAGAATATCTGCCTGCTCCTCTATAATTTTTGAAGTGGGCTTTCCTGCGCCGTGCCCCGCATTGGTTTCAATTCGTATAAGCACCGGATTGTTTCCGCTTTGTTTGTCCTGCAATTCGGCGGCAAACTTGAAACTATGTGCCGGAACCACGCGATCATCGTGATCGCCCGTAGTTATCAAAGTAGCCGGATACATGGTTCCTTCGGTAATATTATGAAGAGGAGAATACCCTTTCAGATATTCGAACATTTCCTTATTGTCTTCAGAAGTTCCGTAATCGTAGGCCCATCCTGCACCAGCAGTAAATGTATGATAGCGAAGCATGTCGAGAACCCCAACAGCCGGTAAGGCAACTTTCATCAGGTCCGGGCGTTGTATCATGGTGGCTCCAACGAGTAACCCTCCGTTCGATCCTCCGCGTATTGCCAAATGTTCAGGATCTGTATAGTTATTTTCTATAAGGTATTCTGCAGCGGCAATAAAATCGTCAAAAACATTTTGCTTTTGCAATTTTGTGCCGGCTATATGCCATTTTTTACCGTATTCACCTCCTCCTCGTAGGTTGGGTACCGCGTAGATACCTCCCTGTTCCAGCCATACCGAATTGGTGATGCTGAACGATGGGGTAAGGCTTATATTAAAACCTCCGTATCCGTATAAAATGGTTGGATTTTTACCGTTTAACTCCAGGCCTTTTTTATAGGTGATGATCATAGGTACTTTTGTGCCGTCTTTCGAGCTGTAGAAAACTTGTTTTGATTCGTAATCGTCCGGACTGAAATCAATATTCGGGCTCCAGTATAATTTAGACTCTCCCGTATCGGAATTATATTCGTATATATTCCCGGGGGTATTGTAATTTGTGAAACTGTAATAATCTATTTTATCTTCTTTCTTACCCCCAAATCCACCGGCCGAACCTACTCCGGGGAGCTTGATTTCCCGAATCAGTTTCCCTTTGTAATCGTATTGTTTTACTTGCGAAATGGCATCAACCATATACCTTGCAAAGAAGTAACCTCCTCCGGTGGAAGGGCTTAATACGTGCTCGGTTTCCGGAATAAAATCCACCCAGTTTTCCGGTCCGGGATCGGAGATATCCACAGTAACGATTTTTTGGTTAGGTGCATTTAAATTAGTTACGAGATAAAATTTAGTACCTTCATTCTCTATTACCCAGGTATCGCTATCGGTATTATTTAAGATAGTAATCAGGGCTCCATCTGGATCCTTCAGGTTTTTAACGAGTAATTTATTTCCGGAGGTAGAGGTTCTCGGGTAAATAACCAGATAATTCTGATCTTCCGTTACCCTTCCGCTGATATAACGATGTTTCTCCGCTTCGGTACCACCGTACACCAATATATCTTCCTTTTGTGTGGTACCCAGTTTATGATAATACAATTTGTGTTGATCAGTCTTGGCAGATAATTCGCTACCCTCAGGCTTGTCGTAACTGGAATAGTAAAACCCGTCATTTCCTTTCCAGGAAATTCCGCTAAATTTCACATCTACCAGGGTATCTTCAATAATTTCCCGGGTCTCGGCATCCATGACAATAACTTTTCTCCAGTCGCTACCACCTTCGGAAATTGAATAAGCTAAAAGAGAACCGTCTTCGGTAAAACTCATACCAGCCAAAGAAGTAGTACCGTCCTCGGAAAACGTATTCGGATCGAGAAATACCTCCGGATCGTTATCGCTTTTATGCCGATATACCACATATTGATTTTGAAGACCGTTGTTCTTATAAAAATAGGTATAATTACCTTCTTTAAACGGAGCAGTTACTTTTTCGTAATTCCACAGTTTTTCCAAACGCTGCTTTAACTGATCCCGAAAGGGAATATTTTCTAAATATCCAAAAGTTACCTGGTTTTCGGCCTTTACCCACTCGGCTGTTTCCTCAGACATATCGTCTTCAAGCCAGCGATAGGGGTCTGCAACCGCCGTACCAAAATAATTGGTAACAGTATCAACTTTTTTAGTATCCGGATATTCAAGAGCCAAAGAAGGCTCATTTTCTTTTTTGCAGGAAGAGAAAAAGCTCATAATAAGAATACAAATCGCAATATTTTTCATAAGGTTTCAATAGGTTATTAGAAACCAAATATACCATAAAAAAAAGCTCCTGAGGTGCTCATTCAGAAGCTTTTAACAAAAACTTAAGTGCCTTTTATTTTGTGTTATACCAATGTTTTTTCCCGGAGATATTCGGCAATCTGAACTGCATTGGTAGCTGCTCCTTTTCTAAGGTTGTCGGCTACGATCCACATATTAAGTGTATTACGTTGTGATTCGTCTCTACGTATCCGACCTACAAAAACATCATCTTTACCTTCCGCATATACGGGCATGGGGTATGTATTTACATCCGGATTATCCTGAACGGTAACACCCGGGCTTTCATTTAAAAGCTTTCGAACTTCAGCGAGATCAAAATCGTTCTCAAATTCTATATTTACAGACTCCGAATGACCACCTACTACAGGAATGCGAATGGCTGTTGCCGTTACCGCAATGGTTTTATCGTCCATGATTTTCTGCGTTTCCCTGACCAGCTTCATTTCTTCTTTTGTGTAACCGTTGTTTTCAAAAACATCGCAGTGGGGTAAAGCATTTCTGTGAATGGGGTACGGGTAAGCCATATCACCGGCTACACCGGCATATTCGTTTTCCAGCTGCTTAACCGCTTTTACACCTGTTCCGGTAATTGATTGATAGGTTGACACCACCACGCGATTTATTTTGTATTTTTCATGCAACGGATGTAGTGCCATGACCATTTGTATGGTGGAGCAATTGGGATTTGCGATAATTTTATCCTCCTTACTTAAGGAATGTGCGTTGATTTCAGGGACTACCAGCTTTTTGCCGGGATCCATTCTCCAGGCCGAAGAATTATCAATTACGGTAGTTCCGGCTTCGGCAAATTTCGGAGCCCATTCCAGAGAAGTAGATCCGCCCGCAGAAAAAAGGGCTATCTGCGGTTTAAGAATGACAGCCTGTTTTAACCCCACTACTTTATAGGGAGAACCTTTGAAAACAACCTCCTTGCCTATAGATCTTTCAGAAGCTACCGGAATTAATTCGGTAATAGGAAAATTTCGTTCTTCCAGAACTTTTAACATAACCTGGCCAACCATACCGGTGGCGCCTACTACTGCTACTCTCATGGATTGATAAATTTGCATACAAAAGTAGAAAATAATTAGATGCAAAAAATTACATAATAATTACTTTAATAAAAATATAACAATACGTGTTATGTATAACAAAAGCCGCTCTTAGGCGGCTTTTGTTACGGTATTTTTTATTCCTTATTTTTTGAGGAGATCCCTGATTTCTGATAAAAGATCGGTTTCAGATGGTCCTGCAGGTGCTTCTTCTTCCGGCTTTCTCACCTTATTGTAAGCTTTCACGATCAAAAACATAACGAAGCCTACGATAATTAGGTTGACTATGGTATTAATCCAGGCCCCATAGCGTACAGCATTCTCAGGTGTTGTGACGTTCCCATCAGCATCGACAACGGCGGGTGCTAAAACATGCTTAAGATCGGCAAAATCCACACCGCCCAAAAAATGCCCGACTAAAGGCATCACAATATCATTTACAAAACCATTAACCACCAGCCCGACAGCTCCGGCCATAATAACGGCAACGGCAAAGTCAATGACATTTCCCGTCATTATAAAGTCTTTAAATTCTTTTAACATAATCTCAGAAGTTTATTAGTTAGTATTGTTTGCTAATTTAGTTAAAAAACTAAAACGAAAAGAGCCATAGTCTTCCCCTTATTTATTTGTGTATATACGCCTTACGCGCGGGGAGATGGCAGTTAGTATTTCGTATGAAATGGTATTGGCAGCGGAAGCAAATTCGGCGGCAGACACTTCGTTTCCAAAGAGTACCACCGCATCTCCTTCTTTACAGCGTATCCCGGAAACATTGACCATGAGCATATCCATACACACGTTTCCTTCTATAGGAGCTTTTTGCCCATTGATGAGCACATAAGCCTTCCTGTTTCCATAATGCCTTCCAATACCGTCGGCATGTCCTATGGGAATCGTTGCAATTTTTGTGGATTGTTGCGCGGTAAAAGCCCTGTTATAACCTACACTTTCTCCGGGGCCGATACTGTGAATTTGTGAAATAACACTTTTTAAGCTAGCAACGGGGATGAGGTTTTTTTTATATATCGGATCGTTGCCATACCCATATAAACCTATTCCGCTTCGTACCATATCGTACTGCGCTTCGGGATAGTTTAAAATACCGGAGGTGTTCAATTGATGCATTAGTGGTGTATAGCCAATTTTTTTAGCAAACAGTTTTCCAGTTTTATTAAAGGCCTCAATTTGCGCAAGGGTAAAATCTTTTTCAGCCATGTCTTCGGAAGCTGCCAGATGAGAAAAAACAGAGATCGCTTTTATGGCTGTGGAAGAAGAAATTTTGTTGACAACAGAGATCATCTCATTCGCAGAAAAACCCAATCTGTTGAGCCCGGTATTAAATTTAATATGGATCGGGTATTTTGTTTGATTTTTACTTTCGGATGTGGCAATGAATGCCTCGAGTGTTCTGTTATTGTATAGGTTTGGTTCCAGGTTGTTATCAATAAGTTTTTCGAAGTTAACAGGCTGCGGATGCAATACCAAAATAGGTGCTGATATACCATTTTTTCGAAGTGTAACCCCTTCTTCCGTATAAGCCACGGCCAGATAATCAACCCCTAAATCCTGCAGGTAACGCGCTATTTCAATCGCCCCGTGACCATAGGCGTTGGCTTTGACAACCGCTAAAAACAGGGTGGATGAATGTATCCTGGATTTCAGGAATTTATAGTTGTTTTTTAAGGCCCGAAGGTCTATTTCTAAAACGGTTTCCCCGGCCTCAGGCATTTTTGGCTTTTTGATTGTTTTTAACAATGAGTTCTTCAGGATCATTCACCTCTATTTTTCTTACCTTATCGCGAAGCATGGCCTTGTAATAGGCAGCACGGCTCAAGGGTTCATATTCTTCTGTTTCCCCGAGAAGGACCAACTTGTCATTACTTGATTTTCTATAGCTGTAATGAGCCAGATTTCCCGTTCGTGTACAAACCGCATGAACTTTGGTAACGTATTCTGCCGTAGCCATTAAATAAGGCATAGGCCCGAAAGGATTTCCTTTAAAATCCATATCCAGTCCGGCTACGATAACACGAATTCCTTTGTTGGCCAGGTCATTGCAAACGGATACGATTTCATCGTCAAAAAACTGGGCTTCATCAATTCCTATTACATCACAGTTATCTGCAAGGATCCTGATATTTGCCGCAGCAGGAACCGGAGTAGACCGAATTTCATTAGCATCATGCGATACCACCATCTCATCGTCGTATCGCGTATCGACCAGGGGTTTGAAAATTTCAACTTTCTGCCTGGCAAACTGCGCTCGCTTTAAACGACGAATTAACTCCTCGGTCTTTCCGGAGAACATCGATCCGCAGATAACTTCAATCCATCCAAATTGTTCTTTATGATTTACCGTATTTTCAAGAAACATTTCGTATTTTTCATGTCGAAAACGGAATTTTTTCCGTTTTGATAAAGGTGATACAAATTTATTAAAAAACCAATCGGCCTTTCCGGGTAATTTTAAAAGTTATGAAGAAAAAACTGGAATCAGAAATAAAAGCATTGGCAGAAAGGATTCTGAAATTAAACAGGAATGAAGATGTTTCGGGTTTACAGTATGAGGCCAGGAAGTTGTATGAGAAACTCACGGTTTTGAAGTTTATGGAAGACAGACTGGGCGATCTGGAAATAGATACGAGTAAAAGCGCGGTTGCAGATAGATTTAAAGATCTTGCCAGTGCCGTTTTAGATGGAAATACTCAGGTTCCCGAAACTAATCCGCATGATGAAGATATCATTACTCCGGGAATAGATACCATTAAAGGAATGGTGGCCGAGATGCCTCATGAGGAAACCTCGGAAGTACTTTCCGATTTGGGAAGCGCTCCGTCGTACGAGAAAATGGAAAAAGAAATACTCAGTCCTGCTGTGAAAACAGAAACAAATACAGTAGAGCAAAAGCCGGTATCACTTAACGATAAATTAAAAAAGGGAATCACCATTGGACTCAATGATAAACTCGCTTTTATAAAACACCTCTTTAACGGAAGTGCCGAAGATTATAACAGGGTTATTTCTCAGTTAAATACGTTTAGCAAACTTGAAGAAGCATCTTCTTTTATCAACAATATGGTTAAGCCCGATTACGATCACTGGACCGGAAAAGAAGCGTATGTAGATAGGTTTCTTCAAATTGTGGAAAGTAAGTTTGACTGATTTTCTTCTTACTAAATAGATTATGAAATTACAAACAATTATGTATTGGGTTACAACCGGAGCGTTGTGCCTGATAATGTTATTTTCTGTTGGGATGTATTTTACCAAAACCGAAATGGTAAAGGGTTTTTTTGAGCATTTCGGCTATCCTACGTATCTGGTAATTCCATTGGCGGTTACAAAGCTAACGGGTGTAATTGCGGTACTTCAAAATAGAATTCAATGGATAAAGGAATGGGCATATGCCGGATTCTTTTTTAATTTGGTATTAGCCAGTTTGGCGCATGCCCATGTAGGGGATAAACCGGGAGCATCTGTCGTAGGGCTGATTTGTTTAATAGGATCGTATGTGCTGTACAAAAGAATGAGAAAGTAATGAAGGGAAAATTGTATCTGGTTCCGACCCCTATAGGAAACCTGAAAGACATGACTTTTCGGGCCGTTGAGGTTCTAAAAGAAGTTGACCTTATACTTGCCGAAGACACTCGTACCAGTGGAAAACTCTTAAAACATTTTGAAATAACCACCCCGATGCAATCGCATCATATGCATAACGAGCACAAAACCATTCAGCATATTGTTAACAGACTCCTTGCGGGAACACGTATGGCACTTATTTCAGATGCCGGAACTCCGGCTATTTCAGACCCGGGATTTTTACTAACCCGGGCTTGTGTGGAAGCTGGAATTGAAGTAGCGTGTTTGCCGGGAGCAACCGCTTTTGTGCCTGCACTGGTAAACGCGGGCTTACCCAATGATAAATTTGTATTTGAAGGGTTTTTACCTGTTAAGAAAGGGAGGCAAACACGACTAAAGTTCCTGGCTGACGAAGAACGCACTATGATATTTTATGAATCTCCTTATAAACTCACTAAAACACTGAAAGATTTAGCAGTTTGTATGGGTGAAGAGCGCAAAGCTTCAGTTTCCCGCGAGCTCACAAAAATATACGAGGAAACCAAACGCGGAAGCCTTGCCGAACTCCTGGAATATTTTACCGGGAAGCCGGCTAAAGGGGAGCTCGTGATTATAGTAGCCGGAAAAACCTATGAGAACACTGCTGAGAGAAATTGAAAAATGTAATGTTTGTGCCAAGCATTTGGCCTTGGGTCCTAGACCCGTTGTAACAGCGCATATTAAATCAAAAATCATTGTCATTGGTCAAGCCCCTGGAACTAAGGTTCACAAAACAGGGGTTCCATGGGATGATGCCAGTGGGAAACAACTCCGAAAGTGGATGGGAATAAATGATGCTGTTTTTTATAATCCGGAAAAGGTGGCCATTGTACCCATGGGGTTTTGTTATCCGGGAAAAGGAAATTCGGGAGACCTGCCTCCGCGACCTGAGTGTGCCCCTCTATGGCACAAAAAATTACTTACCCTAATGCCCGAAACAAAACTTACTTTATTAATCGGGCAGTATGCACAGCGCTACTACCTTCAAAACAAGAGATTAAAAAATTTAACAGAAACGGTTAAAGCACATCAGTTGTTTTTACCGGACTATTTTGTATTGCCTCACCCATCGCCGCGTAATCGTTTTTGGCTTCATAAAAACCCCTGGTTTGAAAAAGAAATAATCCCTGATTTACAGAAAAAAATTCAAGAGATTCTTGAAGAGTGATTAACGACTAACCGGATGTTAATCTCATAACACATGGAAGTGCACCAAATTATATGTGTTTTCCTTTATTCCATCCGTGCTTCCCAAGATATTTTTGACCGCTTTCCACAGCTCCTTCTTCAATGCTGGTTCCCATAGAATCGTTCCATCGGTTTAGATAACCGAATAAAGAAATAACGCCAAGCATTTCCACAATTTCACCCTCATTCCAGTATTCGTAGAGTCGTTTTTTAATAGTTTCATCTACCGCATTGGGCACCTGGCTGGCTGCCAGGGAAAAGTCTAGTGCAGCGCGTTCGGCTTCGGAAAAGGCCGGGTGGGTCCTGTATTCCCAAATATTGTCTAATTGCTCCTGTTCGGCACCATAACGCTCGGCTGCCCTAATAGCATGTGCCTGGCAGTATCGGCACCCGGTAGCATTGCTGCTCACCCAGGCAATCATACGCTTTAAAGCCGATGTTACCCTTCCTTCATTGGCCATAACGGCCTTGTTCAGATTAATAAAAGCTTTACTGATAGCTGGACGATGTTGCATAGTAAGTACCGAATTCGGGCAAAACCCTAGTGTTTCATTAAAAAATTCGGCAAGTTTTCTGGTTTCCAGGTCGTGTTCCGGAGATAAAGGAGTTACTAACGGCATAGTGTTTTTTTCGTGATTAAATATGTATTTTTGAAAGCTACAAGTAACAAAAAAAATCTGAAAAAATATGGCAGATCATATTACAACAAAATGGTTAGGAGACATGAAGTTTGAAAGTAATAACCCTTCCCAGATAAATCTGTTTATCGATGTCGCCGAAGAAGCCGGAGGCAATGGAGAAGGTTACCGCCCCAAAGCGTTGATGTTATCATCATTGGCAGGATGTTCCGGATTGGATATAGCTTCTCTGATTAAAAAAATGAAATTAAACGTTAAAGATTTTACCATTGAAACCACTGCCGAACTTACTGAAGAGCATCCGAAATATTACAAGAGCGTAACAGTTGAATACCATTTTTATGGGGATGAGCTGGATAAAAAGAAATTACAACGCGCCGTGGATTTGTCTGTAGAAAAATACTGCGGCGTTATGGAAATGTTTCGCCGTTTTGCTGAAATAGAAACTAAAATATTTTTTCATTCTAATTAGGTTATGCGCTGGACCATCAAGCCCCAACCCGAGACAAGCCATATAGAGAAACTCGCTCAGGCACTTCAAACAGATCGAATAACGGCTTCACTGCTTCTGCAGCGTGATATTACTTCGTTTGAAGATGCAAAGCGCTTTTTTCGCCCCTCATTAAACGACTTGCACGATCCTTTTTTGATGAAAGATATGGATAAGGCAGTGTCCAGAATCAAAAGGGCTGTTGAAGACGAAGAGAATATTTTGGTTTATGGAGATTATGATGTGGACGGTACCACGGCGGTGGCCTTATTGTCTTCTTTTTTAAAAGAATTTTACCCCAGGGTAGCTACCTATATTCCGGACAGATATGAGGAAGGATATGGAATTTCGTATCGTGGTATCGATTTCGCTCATGACAATGAATTTACATTGATTATAGCATTGGATTGTGGCATTAAGGCAGTTGATAAAATAGCCTATGCGAAAGAAAAGGGAATCGACTTCATAGTCTGTGATCATCACAGACCGGGAGTGCAATTACCTGAGGCGATAGCAGTTCTGGACCCTAAGAGGGAAGATTGTAATTACCCGTACAACGAACTATGTGGTTGCGGAGTGGGTTTTAAGTTGATACAGGCATTGATTTCTGAGCAGGGAGGTACTGTAAAAGATCTGATACCTTATTTGGACCTGGTGGCTATAGCAATAGGGGCCGATATCGTTCCCATTACCGGGGAGAACAGGATTTTAGCATATCACGGATTAAAGCGTATCAATGAATCGCCCCGGCCGGGGATTGCTGCTATAACGAGACAGCTAAAGAAAAAACTAACCATTACAGATGTGGTTTTTGTGGTGGCCCCCAGAATTAATGCAGCGGGTAGAATACAACATGGAGAACGGGCGGTTCGTTTACTAACTGAAGCAGATTTTAACACAGCAGTACAATTTGCGGAAGCTATAGAGGCGTTTAATAATGAAAGGCGTCATCTCGACCGGAAAATAACCGAGGAAGCGCTGGCACAAATTAAAGCACTCGGCGAAGAAGAACAACTAACCACGGTGGTTTACAAAAACGATTGGCATAAGGGGGTCATAGGCATTGTAGCTTCCCGGCTTACCGAAACGTATTACCGCCCTACGGTGGTGTTTACAAAAAGTGGCGATAAACTTGCGGCTTCCGCCAGATCGGTGAAGGGGTTCGATGTTTATGGAGCTCTGGAAGAGTGCAAAGAATATATAGAGCAGTTTGGAGGTCATAAATATGCAGCAGGACTAACCCTAAAGGAATCGCAATACGAAGCTTTTAAAGCAAAATTTGAAAGTGTTGTGTCTCAACAGATTGATAGAAAGCTGCTTACGCCTGAGATAATTGTGGATACACAAATAAACCTTTCCGATATTACACCCAGATTTTACAGAGTAATTAAGCAGTTTGCGCCTTTTGGTCCGGGAAACAGAACTCCTGTTTTTTTATCGCACCATTTAAGCGACACGGGATATGGAAGAAAAGTTGGCGAAAAAGAAAACCACCTCAAACTAAGTGTTACCCAAAAAGGATCGAATCCGATTGGAGGTATCGGGTTTAACCTGGGAAATAAAGCTAATTTAATAGCCGGCCGGCAATTATTTGCTGCCGCATATTGTCTTGATGAAAATAGTTGGCAGGGTTCTGTGAATATCCAGCTGAAAATAAAAGATATTAAAGAAGACGATCTTTTGGCGGATCTAAACACATCATCCAGTGAAAAAAAATGACCCTTATGCGGCCCTTAGATTTCGGGAATTCAATATTTTCTTATTAGTACGTTTCTTGCTTGTATTTGCCTGGTCTATGCAGTTTGTAGTTATAGAATGGCAGGTATACAGTATTACAAAAGACCCGCTTTCGCTTGGTATCATTGGACTTCTTGAAGTAATTCCTGCGGTTTCAATGGCATTGTTTGCCGGGCATATTGTAGATCAGAAAGAAAAAAGAAACCTGCTAGCTCTTTGTATAGCTGCTTTTTCGTTGATTAGCTTTGGTCTTTTTTTTCTTACCTGGCCGGAAATGATTGAGGGGTATACACAAAAAACGGTTTTATACGGTATTTATGCGCTGGTATTTTTTGGAGGGTTTTTAAGAGCGTTTTTCGGACCGACCATTTTTTCGCTGGTCGCTCTTATCGTTCCCAAAAAAATATATCCCAATGCAGCAACATGGAGCAGTTCGGTCTGGCAGATAGCTGCAGTTTTTGGACCGGCGGTGGCTGGGATTTCTATCGGTAAAATAGGTGTTCATTGGTCGCTGTGTTTTATTTTCGGACTGGTTATCCTGTCTCTGCCCATTCTTTTTAAGATTTCCAGAAAACCGATTCTCAATCCTAAAATTGGGGAGCCCGTTATGCAAAGCCTTAAAGAAGGGCTTAAGTTCGTTTTCGGAACCAAAGCCATTTTAGGTGCTATTACTTTAGATATGGTAGCTGTTTTGTTCGGAGGAGCGGTTGCCTTACTTCCGGTATTTGCTCAGGATATTTTACAAGTGGGATCTGAAGGTTTTGGTATTTTAAGAGCCGCACCGGCAGTTGGTGCCTTTATTACCATGATAGGGGCAGCATATATTCCGCTTAGCAGGAATGCAGGAATAAAACTATTGGGTGCCATTTTTGGTTTTGGAGTTAGCATTATAGTTTTCGGATTGTCTACGGTTTTTTGGGTTTCGGTGGTTGCTTTGTTTTTTAGCGGTGTTACCGATGGGGTATCTATGGTGATAAGGCAAACCATCCTGCAGTTAAAAACCCCGGATCATATGCGGGGTAGAGTAGCGTCGGTAAATTCTATGTTTATCGGATCTTCTAACGAACTCGGAGCTTTTGAGAGCGGACTAACCGCTAGATTAATGGGCACCGTTACAGCGGTAGTTTTTGGAGGGAGTATGACATTATTGACAGTGCTGATAACCGGAATAGGCTCTCCCTCTTTTAGAAAGCTGGATCTGCGCAGGGATATAGAGGAGCACGAAAACGAATTGTAGCGGAAAATTGCTATTTAATTTTTTTCATGACCGTCTAACAATCGATAAATTTCTTTAGTAACCAACGAGCGATTTTTCCAAAGAATAAAATGATTTTCAAGGGAGTATTCAGAAGATGTAAAGAATAATGGATGAAAGTGTTTTTTTGAATAGTCAAGATTTTGAAAGGGAACGATTTTATCTTTTTTTCCGTGGATATGAATTACCGGAACGCTTATTTTTTTCCATTCGTCATTCAGGTTCCTGAGGTTTGCTTCGTGACTGTACTTTTCGTCGGCCGACACTTTCCATGATGTGGGAACTGCCCATTTAGTTAAGTTCCAGCGGGCAAAATTTCCCACCCAATAATATTTTTCAAGATCAGGATCTATAGCAGGCGCTACCATTACTACACCGGTTACCCGGGAATTTAAAAGAGCGGTGTAGGCCGCAATTGGCCCTCCGTAAGAGTGTCCTACGAGGACTACACGATGTAAGCGGTTGCTTTCTATGATTTCGGAAAGAATTTTTGCTTGCTTTTCTATGGATACAACGGCATCGCCAAAACCCGAATACCCATAGCCGGGACGATCGTACGTATAAAGCTCAGCTCTTTTAACCAGCAGAGAATCGCTTAAATATCCGTAAAAAGCATCCGCTGACCCGGGGGCTCCATGAACAAAAATAACGGCAGTATTTTTGTTGTTTCCGGTAGCGATCAATCGAATGGGCTGGTTGTATGAAGGAACAGAGAGGTATGAAAGACTTACTTCTACATTGTTCTTTTTGAAATATTCATAGGTTTTTTTATCGGATGTTCTGAATTGCATACAGGAATGAAGAAAAATAAAACAGGCGATTATAAATATGCCGGCCAGGATACTCTTACGACCGAATAAGTGTCTTAAAAAACGGGATTTTTCAAGAACCATATGTATTTAACTTAAGAGAACTCCCGTCAAAAGAGGCATATGTAAAATGATTAATCCAATCGCCAAGGTTTATATAAGTAGATTGTTCGTTTAATTTTATCTCAAGAGGCAAATGTCGATGTCCGAATATAAAAAAATCATGATGCCGCTCTTTTAACTTTCTCTGGCAGTACTGAACAAGCCATTCATTTTCTTCCCCCAAAAAAACCACATCCTCTTCTCCGGAAATGAGTTTGTTTTTAACCGAGAGATATTGTGCCAGTTTTACACCTAAATCCGGATGAAGCCAACGATATAACCATTTGGCCAGTGGATTGGTAAACACTTTTTTCATGCGCTTGTAACCTTTATCTCCCGGGCCAAGCCCATCGCCATGGCCAATTAAAAAAGAAGTGTTGTTAAAAGTGAACTCCTTGGGAGCGTGGTATACCGGAATATTGAGTTCCTCTTCAAAATAGCCATTCATCCACAAATCATGATTTCCGACAAAATAATATACAGGTATTCCGGAGTCTGTTATTTCAGCGAGTTTTCCAAGTGTTCTGATAAACCCTTTTGGGACGACGGTTTTATATTCAAACCAAAAATCAAACAAATCGCCTAATAAGAATAAGGCGGCAGCATCTGCTTTTATTGTATCAAGCCAGGCAACGAATTTTTGCTCTCTGGGAAAACTTGCCTCGCGGTTGGGAGCGCCCAGGTGATTATCTGAAGCAAAGTATATTTTTTTACCCTCCGGAACCTTCATTTTAAATCATTGAATTGTAAATATAGTATAATTTGTATTGCTCTGGACTGCAATCCAATTATAAGCCGGTAACCCACTGCTAATTATCGGAAGCGTACCACTCAGCAAATGAAGTTTCGGTTTCCTGAAGTTTTAAGGAAAACAACTTAATATGATTAGGTAATCGAGAACGTATTTTCCGGGCAAAATCGATTACCATGTTTTCACTGGTGGGTTGGTATTCTGCCAGAATAACATTATGCCCACGATTTTTTAATTCCCGGGCTAGTTCTATATGGGGGGTGTGCTTGTTAAAAATTGTGGCATGGTCATAAACATTGACGATTTCTTCTTTCACAATCTTTTTCAAATCGCCAAAATCAATAACCATTCCCAGTTTTACGTGATTGTTATCGCGAATAGGCTTGCCTATAACGGTTACAGAGAGTTTATAACTATGGCCGTGAACATTTTTACACTTGCCGTCATATCCGTAAAGCGCATGTCCTGTTTCGAAGTTAAACTGTTTGGTAATACGAATTGTACTCATGCATCCGTAAATTTTATTTTGCAAAGGTATTCAATTTGCAGTTGTGCAGATTGAATTAATCGGGTTATTCTCCTTTTTTCTTTTTAAAATAAAAATACAGGAGATAAGCAATTACTACTAAAACAAAAAAGGGCAGTAGCGCACCGATAATAACTCCTATTTGGTAGGAACCATCCGGGGCATTTTTTAATTTTTCCTCGATATCAACTTGTAATATGAGATTAAAAAGAAACAAAAGCATATGGCATTTTTTACTGGGGTGAAGTTACATATTTCTTTCTGAATTTGATGACTAAAGCAGCTGCCCTTATGATCATCCATACAATAAAAGCAATCCAGATTCCATGGAGCTTTAGGTGAAAGTAATCTGAAATTAACAAAGTAGGGACGAAGCCCAGAAAGGTGGCTAATAAAAGAATATTTCGCAGGTATTTTGCTTCTCCCAGACCTTTAAAAATACCATCAAACATAAAAGCAATGGCATTGATGGGTTGCATGAGCAATGCCATCCAGAACACGGAAGAGAAAATACCCAATACCACGGGATCTTTACTGAATATTTCACCGATTTGTGTATAAAACAAAGCACAGACACCCATGAGCATAAAGGCAATCACAATGGCATATTTACTAATATCTATACTTAGAAACCAGAGCCTTTTATAATCCCTTGCGCCCAGGAGCCTTCCTGAAATAGCATTCCCGGCGTTGGCATATCCGTCAATAAAAAAACTAAAAAACAGCCACAGATTCATTAAAATACTCTGGGCGGCTATGTAATTTTTCCCGTAACCGGTGGCATAAGCGTTAGCCAGATATATAGCAATATTGAGGGCTAACGTTCTTATAAAAAGATTAAAACTCATTAAAAGAAGCGATTTCATTTTATGATTTAATCGTCTCTTTAGTTTTAAGGTAAAAGGTGTTTTTTTGGCAAAGAAGAAAAAAGCCATACAGAGCATTACCAGTTGTGCAAAAACACTGGCATAGGCGGCTCCTCGGAGGTGTAAAGGAGATATCACGCCTTCTATTCCGTATACCAGTATATAATCTAATACAATATTTACGATGGCTCCTGAAATACTGCACTTCATAGCCCAGTATGTGTTTTGGAGCCCTCTGAATACACCAAAAAGCGCAAATGTAACAAGGGTAAAAGGATATCCGATTGCCCTGATTTTATAGTAATCGGAAGCATATTCGAGAATAAGCCCTTTTGCATTATATGCCATAAAAATGGAGTTGGCAAACCAAGCCGTTACTATGAAAATAAGAATGCTAAGTATAAAATTAAAAGCAATTGCCTGAGGCACCAGTGTTTTTACCGCGTGTAACCTTTTTGCTCCGAAATGCTGAGAAACAATAGCAGAAATGGCTGTTTTGGTTTGTGCTACTACCCAAATGATAGCAGACAGGAAAGAACCAACAATTCCCGCGGCAGCCAGGGCTTCAACAGGATTTTCCTTTACATTACCGATCACCGCAATATCGGTGAGAGAGATTAACGGTTCCGCAATACCCGCAATTATTGATGGAATAGCCAGTTTATTAATCTCTTTGAATGATATTTTTGATCTCAATTCCCGTAATATTTTATACGCACCAGTAGGTTTTGCTTTTCAAGCTATTGATTTTTAGGAGAGAAAAAGCAATAGAAAGGCTACTTAAATACTGTGTGGTATGTATTATAAAACTTTCATTTAAATGTTAGCACTTTTTGATAAGCTACCGGAATTAAAACCACATACCGTTATTTGCCTGAACTTTATACGGTCTTATGCAGTTTAATATGTCGTTAATTTCCAATACCTTTGCGGCACAAATTAAAAAAAACAGATCTTTAATTTGTTGTTACAAAAGCTAAAATTAGAATTTAATCTTTTACGATGAAAAATATACTTGTTCCCATAGGAACTTCCGACAGTTCTATAAGCACATTGCAATATGCAATAGATTTTGCCGAGGTATTTAATAATGATATATATATCATGCAGGCGTATACCGCCATGAGCAGAGCCGGTACCATGGCTAATGTAACCGAAATTGTTGAGCGATCCAGCTCCGAACGACTCGAGGAGGTGTTGAGCTCGGTAAACCGAAAAAACGTATCGGTTAAGATCGTAACATACAAAGGAGATGTTGTAGATGGAGTGAAAGCCATTGACAAGGAGTTGGGGATTGATTTAATAGTAATGGCACCGAGAAGTACGGATATTAGAGAAGAAGTGTATCTGGGAAACACATCGGGTAGTATTATTAAAAAAACAGATATTCCTGCTTTAATTGTACCTGAAGGACATAAGTTTTCCGCTTTTAAAAATATCCTCACCGCGTTTAAATCGGGAATTGTTAAAAACCCGGAGAAGCTGAAACCACTTCGAATCCTTCAAGAAGCGAACAGTGCCGAATTGAACCTGTTATTGGTTAAAACCCCGGGATATGAGGAGGAAGATTTAGAAATCAACACTTCGCTGATGGATTTGAGCTCCAACATAACAATAACAGAAAACGCGACAACCTTTCAGGGTGTGTTACAGCATTTTACGCGCCATGAACCGGATTTATTAGCGGTTTTCAGAAGAAAACGCGGTTTTTTTGTAAAACTTTGGGAAAAAAATATAATTTTGAAGCGCGAATTTCACTGTAGCATACCGGTATTGGTGTTAAGCGTAAAAAAATATTAGAAAGAGGGGCATTAGCTCAGCTGGCTAGAGCGCTACGCTGGCAGCGTAGAGGTCATCGGTTCGACTCCGATATGCTCCACGGAAAGCCTTGCTTTTTAAAGCAGGGCTTTTTTATTTTTTAAAAAACCTTTTGTCAATCGTACGGTCTCTTTAAGATGAGGGGGCATATTTGAAGCCTTCCAGGGATGTGATACCCCGAAAACGTGATTGGCATTTTCTATTAGATTCAGTGTTCCGTGAGTGGCCCATTGTTTTAATTTTTCAGCATGGTCGGGCAAAATAGAGGTGTCGTTTGTTCCGTGAAGAATAAGATAAGGAATGGTTAACGAACCTACGGCATTTTTGATATTAAACCTTTCCTGATGCGCTTTAAAGTCTTCGTAAAACTGATAATAATGCGGTAGTTTTTGTTTGATCCGACTGTTTTCAACATAAACAACCCCCATCATTTCCCAAAAGTCAAGCATTCTCTTATCGCTAAATTTATAGGAAAGATCACTAATTCCCGCCCAGGAAACCAATGCTTTTACCCGAGGCTCTTCTGCGGCCTTGACACAGGCAATTCCACCTCCCCTGGAATGACCAATCAAAATAAGACTATGAGGATTCACAAGGGGAGTATTAAATTCATAGGCGGAGAGCCATTCTATTACGGTTTGTAAATCGTCCAGCTCTTTGGTATAGTTATTTAATCCGAAAGCTTCCGGATCGGGGAAATCTATAGGTTGCTCTACGGTTCCTCCGTTATGAGAGAAATTAAACTTTACAAAACAATATCCTGAGGATACAAAAGAATGCGCAACCAGATGCCACGCTCCCCAGTCTTTAAAGCCCTTATAGCCATGGCAAAAAATGACTATGGATTTTTGTGTGATCGATTCGGGAAGGAATAGATCTAAAAGAATTGGCCTCTTATGTTTTCCGGGAATTACAATGTTTTTTTTAATATGCACGGGTACTAATTTCTTTTTCTGTAAAGGGTACCTCCGGATTAAATATTTCGGTCAGAAGTACTTTTAAAACAGATTCATAATTGTCAAGAATTTCTTTGGTTACTAAGGTATTCATATTTCTGCTATGTACGTTTTTCTTTACGGCAAAATTTAGAAAACCCTCGTTCAAATTACGAAAAGACATAATTCCGGCCTCAACGGGCAGTGAGATTTCTCCATTTTTGTACAATAAATACGCGTACGATAAAACCTGAAACACTTTACTGTATTTATAATCGCCGATCAGCAAATTCCAATCGTGTATTCTTAATTCATTAGCCGCTACTTTTCCTGTTTTATAGTCAATGACCCGGATGGTGCCGTTAAATGTGTCCAGACGGTCTACCACACCCTTTAATTTAATTTGTTGACCGTTTTCAAGTTGAATATTTGTAGTAAGCGGTGTTTCAAGCGATAAGATTTTAATTTGATTCCCTGCACGTAATACGGTTTCTTCCTGTTTCAGAAACTTTTGAACAAATTCCTGAGCTACTTTTAATATCAATAAATTTTTCCCTTTGTTGTAGTATTCAGATCTATATACTTTTTTAAATATATCCGATACCATTTGAGGTGCCTTTATTGCCATTTTATGCACCAGCTCCGGATCTAAATAATTTCCGATATATGGAGTGTAAAGACGTTCAAGGGTTTCATGCACTACAGTTCCCAACGTGTTTGCGGCAATGGTTTCTTCTATAACATCCGTTTGTTTGATGCCAAGAACATTCTGCACATAAAAATCGTTCGGATTTCGAATATAGTTGGTAATCGAAGAAGGAGAAAATCCGCGCTCAGCCAGTGCTTTAAGCTCATCTATAAGGGATTCTTCTTTAACAATAGTTCGCAAGGATTGTTCTGCTATATGCAACTCGGGGCTTGCCAATTGATGAGTAAGCGAATGTTCCGGCGGTTTATTTTGAATTAATTGTTGAATAAACCTGCTTTTTTCTCCACCTCTAAGAACATCGGGCTCCGTGTTGTATAAAATATAAACAGATTTGGCTCTTTGAAGAAGCCTGTAAAAATGATACGCATATATCGCATCTTTTTCCTGATATGTTGGAAGCTGGAAACTCTTTTTAACATCATATGGAATAAAGGAATTATTAGTTTTACCCGCGGGCAGGATTCCTTCATTAACCGAACTGATAATTACGGTTTCGAAATCGAGATTACGACTTTCCAGTACGCCCATAAGTTGAAGTCCTTGCAGGGGCTCGCCCTGATAATCCAGCGTTTGCGTTCTTACTAACTGTTTGTAAACCGCATGGAGTTCCTTAATACTCCCCAGAAACGGGTAATTATGCTTTAAATCTTTTAGTTCGTTGAACAGTTGCGCAAATCTATATAAGTGCTCCAGGAACAAGCCATGGTCATCCGGGTCATGGTTAGCTTTAAGTGTTTGAATGGTGTTCCGGATGTTGTGTATAACACTCAGGGCACCTATAAGGTTGTTGTCGAATTCGAGAAGGACAGACAATCCTTTTATGCGTTCCAAAAGTGTTTCAGGAACAATGTAAATAAGGTTATTTCTTTTGATAAAGCGAATAAAATGCTCCAGTGCGATATGCTCTTTCAGTAAAAGCTTTTGGGTAATTGGATGAACGAGGAGAGGGAACAGTTTTTTGTAATACCATCCCTTTTCGGAATACCCGCTTATAAGCAGCTGAAAGAAGACATCTAAAAACGAAGCAAATGCTGTATGTTGTAAGGGAGCTCCCATAGTAATATTTATGGGGCCAACGGATTCCGGAATTGCAAATAGCGTGGCATTTAATAATGATTCGTCTCCTAAAATAACAGCGGTATTTAAAAGATTTTTTTTGGAATTGGAAGAAAGATCTTCCAGGATTTTACCAATATAATTAGCTTGAGAAACATTTTTTGCCATTCCGATGACCTGAATATTTTTGGGTGTTGTAAAATGCGACGTAACCCATTTTATGGAATGTTCTCTAAAATAGTTCCAGGAATTCAGGTGCTTTCTTATAAAAAAACCGGCTTCATGAATGGGGTCTTCTAAAAAAAACCGATCTGTATCCCAAAAAATTTCAGCAGTTGTTTGTTGTAATAACTCCTGAATAATCCGGTCCTCGGCCTTATTTAAAGCATTGAAACCAATGAAATAAAAAAAACGATCCTGATTATTTTGAATGTAAAACTCTATGGTATCTACAGCCTCTCTGTAAACCAACCCCTGGTAACCCAGGCCTTTTTGTAATAAAAATTCTGTTAGCGTTTGATAATAGTCCGGCAGGTGTTCCCAAAAAGCGAGGTAGTTTTGTTGAAGTACAGTTTTCTCCGGTTGCAGAGACCAGTGATTTAAATCCTGAATGGCGGATAGATACGAAAAAATCTTTTCAGGATCGGCCAAATGCCGGTCTATTTCATTAAAATCCTGTAGCAGAACAGGAGCCCATTTAAGAAATGCGTAAAAAGAATCCTGCTTTTCCGCAGGTGTAAGCTTTTGATAGGTCTGGTAAAATATAAATAATAGTTCAGCGTCTTGTGCATATCGCAATCCGGAAACGGAAGCTATAAAGTCTTCTATACTTAATATAGTAGGAGCAAAGGTGGTATTGGAAATAGTTTTGAGGAAATAATGTTTTACAAAGGTTCCTGCTCTTTTGCTTGGGAGAACAAGCACGGTGTTTTCCAGGGGTTCCTTTTTAGCAATGATATGCTGAACTACCTCTGCCAGAAAAGTTTTCATAATTTAAATGTAATAAAAAAACGCTCCGAAATCTCGGAGCGTTTTTTAATATGTTAAACAAGAATGTTGATTACTTGATCAAGTTAATTTCAACTCTTCTGTTTTGTGCTCTACCAGCTCTTGTAGCGTTAGAAGCAATTGGCTTTTCTTCACCGTATCCAATAGCAGATAATCTTGATACTGGAATACCATTGTTTGTTAACCATTCTACCACAGATCCGGCTCTTGCTTCAGAAAGCGTTTGGTTGCTAGAGGCAGAACCTACACTGTCAGTATGACCTTCAACAGTAAATCTTGAAGTAGGATACTCTTTAAGAATGTTAACGATATCGTTTAATACTCCGTAAGATTCAGACTTAATTGTAGATTTACCAGTATCGAACAAAATAGTTCTGGCGTAATCGTTTAATTGCTTCTGAACTTCTTCAGTTACTTCCGGACATCCGCTGTTTGCAACAGTACCGGCAACTTCTGGACACTGATCGTCTTTGTCAAGTACACCATCTCCATCTTTGTCAGTCCATGGGCATCCTTTGTTTTCAGCAGGACCTGCTTCATTAGGACACTCATCGTCTTTATCGGCAACACCGTCACCATCAGCATCAGGACAACCGTTTAATTCAGCTTTACCTGCTTCATTAGGGCAAGCATCATCTTTATCGGCAATACCGTCACCGTCTGCATCAGGACAACCGTTTAATTCAGCTGGACCAGCTTCGTTAGGACAAGCATCTTTTCCATCTTCGATACCATCACCATCTGTATCAGGACAACCGTTAAAGGCTTCTAATCCAGGTACTTCAGGACAAGCATCATCTTTGTCGTAGATACCATCACCATCCGTATCGGTTCCGCCAAATCTAACAGCGATTCCCGCAACGTGCTGGAAGTGAGGAGCTAAATAATCTTCGAAAGAGTGCTTATAAGTAGATTGAACATTAAGGCCTATGTTTTCAGAGAACCATAGATTAAAACCAAGACCACCATTTAAGGTACCGGCTCCAATTTCGTCAATCCAAGTATAACCTCCGCCTACTTGTACAAAAGGATCGAATGTATTCCAACCCAATACTCCGCCAAGGTCATAGTTAATAGTACCATCTACTCCGTAATAAGATAAGTCATCTACACGGGTATCTCCCCAAGAGTCAATTCGGTTCAAAGATCCTCTAACTCCAACAGAAAAACCGTCACCCACATAACGTGATACAGCAACTGTAGAAATTGATGGTAGGATGTTCCAATGGTCTTCAACGTTAAAGTATTCGTTAAACCAACCTCCCAGATCATCGGTAGGATAAACGTCCACTGCGTTTACTCCAAAACTAACTTGCCAAGGGTTATTTTCGTCTTGCGCTTGAACATTGCTAAGTCCGACAAAAAGTAACGTAGCAATAAATAGTTTGCTAAGATGTTTCATGTTCAATTATTTAAGTTTTAAGTGTTAATTAATGGCAAATGTAAGTTGTTAAAACTTATTAACAAAATCAAATATATTAATTTTTTTCAATTACAATATAAAAAACGAGAGCCTCAAATTACATTTAACTCTTGTCCTACTTCTATAAATGATGCAATAGCTTTGTCGAGATGTTCCTTAGTGTGAGCTGCCGACAATTGGACTCTGATACGTGCTTTACCCTTGGGAACTACGGGATAAAAGAAGCCTATTACATAAATCCCTTTCTCGAGAAGCTTATCTGCCATGGTTTGTGAAAGCTTGGCATCGTAGAGCATTACGGGAACAATGGCAGCATCGCCATCTATGATATCAAAACCGGCTTTTTTCATTCCGTCTTTAAAGTATGTGGCATTCCACTCCAGGGTATCTCGAAGTCCTGTATCGTTTGAAAGCATATCAAATACCTTAATAGAAGCCCCAACAATAGCCGGAGCGAGGGAATTTGAAAAAAGGTAGGGCCTTGAGCGTTGCCGGAGCATTTCAATAATTTCTTTTTTTCCTGTGGTATAACCGCCCATAGCGCCTCCAAGTGCTTTCCCTAAGGTTCCTGTAATGATATCAATCCTGTTCATTACGCCTTTTTGCTCTAAGGTACCGCGACCGTTTTTGCCAATAAAACCTGCTGCATGGCATTCATCAATCATCACCAAAGCATCGTAAGTATCTGCCAAATCGCAAATCCTGTCTAAAGGAGCAACCAACCCATCCATTGAAAAAACACCATCGGTTACAATAATTTTAAACCGGGCTCCATCCTGCTGTGCCTGTTGCAATTGTTTTTCCAGGTCAGCCATATCATTATTCATATACCGATAGCGTTTGGCTTTACACAATCGCACCCCATCTATTATCGATGCGTGATTTAGCGAGTCCGAGATAATGGCATCTTCTGCGGTTAACAGCGGTTCAAAAACACCGCCATTGGCATCGAATGCAGCAGCATATAATATAGTGTCTTCCGTTTGATAAAAATCAGCAATTTTTTGCTCCAGCTCTTTGTGGATATCCTGAGTACCGCAAATAAATCTTACCGAAGACATTCCGAACCCATGGGTATCCATGGCATCTTTAGCTGCCTGAATTACTTCCGGGTGGGAAGACAGTCCCAGATAGTTATTGGCGCAGAAGTTAATTACTTTTTCACCGGTTGATATGGTGATTTCTGCATCCTGGGGAGAAGTAATTATACGTTCTTTTTTATAAAGCCCGGCTTCCTTAATCTGTTGAAGTTCTTCCTGAAGATGGGATTGTATTTTTCCGTACATAACACGTTAAATTTTACGCAAAAATACCATTAAATAAATTTTACACGAATATCTTCATTTATAAAAACAAGTATTTTTTTTAATACGGGATATCCAAGTTGATAAAGAACCTGTTCGTACTGGTTCATTTGGTTCAAATAACTTTCGTGAAAATCTCCGGTTTTATAGTCTATTAAAACCACATGGTTATTATTGTCAATATTAATTCTGTCAGGACGAACCACCTGCCCATCACTCGTGTAAATATCAGACTCGTTTTTAATTGTGTAACGATCGCTATAGTATTGCGTAATTTCCGGGTGATGTACCACATTATTTAATACAACCTGTAATTCCCGGGCCTGTTCAGAGGAAACAAATCCTAATCTTACTTCCTCCCTGACCACTTCGGAAACATCATTTTTTGTTTTGATTTTAGCCATAAGCTGATGCATAAGATTTCCCCGCTCTATAGCTTCCTGCTGGGCCGTTTCCCACATCGTACCGGAACGTGTAACTATAAGTTGTAATTGCTGGTTAAGGGCCCGTTTGGGAAATGGAATGGTTTTAAAGGGCTGAGCAGTATGGGTTACAGATTGAAGAGAACTTTCAGGTTCTCCAAACAAATAGGTGGATTGGTTAGGGTTCCAAAGGTTTTTCTTTTTGAGAAAATAAATAAAGAGGCCTGAAAAATAATTAGACTTATCAGTATTTTCAGTAATAATATATAATTGCTCTATAGCACGAGTTAATGCTACATACAGAAGATTAAACCCATCGAGTTCCATAAGTTGTTTTTCCCTGATATATAGGGAATTAATCGACTCGTCTACGTGAGATAGAACTTTGGTTTTATTAAAGAGAAAATAGTTAAATCCTGTACCGTTTTGTTCCAGGGGGAGCCAAATTTTAGGGTTTACCTCTTCATAAATATTAGAATTAGCATAAGGAAAAATAACAATAGGAAACTCTAAACCTTTAGCTTTGTGAATGGTCATGATCCGTACGGCGTTTAACCCATCAGGAGTTTTAACACTAAAAAAATCCTTTTTTTCTTCCCAGTATTCGAGGAAAGCATAGATTTCGTTTTCCCCGCTCATCATAAAATTGTGTACTTCTTCCATGAAATACTGCAAAGCGGCATGTGACGTATTATATACATTAAAAGAATTAATAAGGTACATAAGAGCATCAAAGAGTGATAATTCTAAAAATTTTGTCAGGGCAAAATTGTACCGGCTGAAAAGTACCTCCGCCGGGTTTTTTCGATAAAACTCAATAAACGAATGGATTGTTTCCGAACATTCTTTTTCGGCAATAAAACTTAAAATATTGACCCAGAGCTCTTGATTTTCCGGCTCCCGTGAATAATGGAGCATATTACATAAAAAATTAATGGCAGGATCGTGTTTTAACAGTAAGGTTTCCGATGAAACCACCGGAATACTGTTTTGAGACAAAAATTCGGAAACAAGGATTCCGTGCCTTTTCTTTCGAACAAGAATGCAAATATCGCTATAAGCACACCCTTTACCAAGAACTTGTTTAATATGGGAGAGTGTTTCAGAAAGGTATTTTTCATCTATTGAAGAAGGATCGTCTTTGCTAAGAAAAGATAAAGAAACAAAGCCGCCTTTTTTCTTGTTAGGAATTTGATTGCTGTGATTTTCAAAAAGATCTTTGTAAAAGGGATTGCCGAGAAAAGAAGAAGTTATTTTAAAGAAATCATTATTGAATTCCACGATGTTGTCAAAACTTCGATAGTTTACAGGAAGATCTTTTACGGTCGGGTCAATGTGAAATGGGTTATTTTTTTTATTAAACAGGTTTATAAATTGATCTACTCGCCCTCCTCTCCATCTATAGATGGCCTGTTTGGCATCGCCCACCAAAAACAGTGAGCCTCTTTCTCCTTTCAAATCTTCACTTTCCAGGGCATTTCCGATCAGGGGAATAAGGTTTTCCCACTGCATTTCCGAAGTGTCCTGGAATTCATCTATAAAATAATGTTTGTACTTTTCACCGAGGCGTTCATAAATAAAGGGAACCGATTCGTTTTTGATGGATAGTGAAAGAAGGGTATTAAACTCGGAAATCAATATAATACCGTCCTCTTCTTTAATAAGGTTTAATTCGTGCTGAATAGCATTCAGAACGGCTATTGGAACAATATTTCCCAACAGATTAGTTTGCAGGTTTAACTGTAAGATAGCCGCTTTTGAAGCAAAAAACAGGCGGGCTATTTCCGGTTGCAGGGTATCAATACTTTGGGCGATTTGCCGGGAAACCCGTTTTGGATATAAAGGAGCAGAAGCTATTTCTTCTTGCCAACCGGCATCAAAATTAGAAGGGAAGGTTCCTTTTTGAATATTTCGAAAAAACTTTGGAATGTATCCCCGGTTAAAATCCGATTCGTTGATCCCCGAATGCTGTATTTTTTCAAAAAAACCGGCAGCCAGGGCACTTAGTGTTTCCCTGGAGTGACGTATATCCTTAAGGGTTTTTTCTTTAAGAGCCTGAAAATCCTTAAGGGTTTTTTCTGAAAGCGGATTTAAATAGATACGATCATTTTCGCTAATGAGCAATCTGCTCATTTGATATAGATCAAGCGCTATATCCCAGCTTTTGTCTTCATGGAGTTTTTGGAGTGCAAAACTCAATAACAACGATGTGATTTCGCGGTCTTCTCCTAATTTTGATATAACGCGATCTACAGCTTTTTTAAGAATTAGTTCGCTCTCCAGGATGACTTCAAAATTTTGTGGAAGCAAAAGATCTCTGGCAAAAGTCCTGATAAGACGATGGTTAAACTTATCAATGGTGGAAACATTAAAAAAGGTATAATTATGCAGGAGGTAATGAAGAGTTTTTTGAGCTTTTTCCCGAAGTTTTTCCGAAGAGATTTTCAGCTCGTTTTGCAAGTCGGTAAATAAAGGCCCGGGCTTATGTAAGTCGGTTTCATCAGACAGTTCTTCAAGACCGTGAATGATTCTCATTTTCATTTCGTTTACGGCCTTATTGGTAAATGTTATGGCGAGGATTTGCTTGAATCTATCTTTTTTGGAGGCCTTGAGAATTATTGTTAAATAGGCTTTAACCAGCGTATAAGTTTTACCCGAACCAGCCGAAGCACTATAAATTTTGAAGTTAGTTGTTTCCAACGAAAAATTTTATTGCAAAATAATGAATCTCTATGAGATCATATTCTTTAATTGGCCTTATTTTAGTAGCTTTACGCTACCAGAAAAACAATTAAATATTAATTTTAAAACGAATAATTATGGCTTTTAATTTACCAAAATTAACATACGCTTACGATGCTTTGGAACCGCATATAGATGCCCGTACCATGGAAATACATCATAGCAAACACCACAATGGTTATACTACAAAACTCAATGGGGCGATCGAGGGTACCGAGCTTGACGGAAAAAGTATTGAGGAAATACTAACCGGATTAGATATGAAGAACATGGCCGTACGAAATAATGGAGGAGGATTTTATAATCACAGGCTTTTTTGGGAAGTAATGTCGCCGAACGGAGGAGGTGAACCGTCTGGTAGTCTGGCAGAGGCTATTGAGAATGCATATGGTTCATTTGAAGCTTTTAAAGAAGCGTTTGCCAAAGCAGCAGCCACCAGATTTGGTTCCGGGTGGGCCTGGCTTTGCGTACACAAAGGAGGCAAAGTTGAAGTGTGCTCAACACCAAATCAGGATAATCCGCTAATGCCCGAAGTTGGATGCGGAGGTTCTCCCATACTGGGGCTTGATGTTTGGGAACATGCTTATTATTTGAATTACCAAAACAGAAGACCGGATTATATACAAGCCTTTTTTAACGTAATTGACTGGGATAAAGTAGCATCGCTTTATGAGGCAGGAAAGTAATAAAATTAAAAATATATCAGGTAAATGAAAAAGGGTGGAAGTATTTCCACCCTTTTTGCCCCAAATCTTACCATGAACTTAACCTACTTATGCTATGGTGATCCAAATATATGCCGATGTATTTTTGGAGAAAAAAAAATTGGATAAACAGTCTTTTTCTGGGATAAAGTGAATATTGGGGCTGTTTTGATATAATTATAACGGAATTATCAGGTAGATAAAATAAAAAAGGTGGAAGTATTTCCACCTTTTTTGCCCCAAATCTTACCATGAACTTAACCTACTTATGCTATGGTGATCCAAATATATGCCGATGTATTTTTGGAGAAAAAAAAATTGGACAAACAGTCTTTTTCTGGGATAAAGTGAACGTTGGGGCTGTTTTGATATAATTATAACGGAATTATCAGGTAGATAAAATAAAAAAGGTGGAAGTATTTCCACCTTTTTTGCCCCAAATCTTACCATGAACTTAACCTACTTATGCTATGGCAAATGCTAAAATATTTACTTATTCCTGTAAAACGCAAAATATCGGATGAAATGCAAAAAACATCGATGAAATACACTTTTTTATGGATAAAACGCAATTTCTACTAATAAGCCCGTTCGTTATTTCCTTCGTAAAAATTCATAAATGCTTTGTTAACAACAGTGTTTCCTCCCGGAGTGGGATAATTTCCCGTAAAATACCAGTCGCCTAAATTTTTTGGGCATGCTTTATGGAGGTTTTCCACACTTTGAAAAATAACTTTCACCTCAGATCTTATGGTATTATTTTTTAATAGTTGCGCTATTTTGTTTGAAATCTGTACATCGGTAAAAGCATCATATACTTTTTTTACCGAATTTACCACCTGATTTTTTTCGATACCTACCTGTTCCTTACATTCCTGGTAAACTTCATCGAGAATTGAAAGGGTTCCCTGCTCTTTGTGTAGTTCTAATGCAGCGCGAAAAGCGATGAGATCTTCCATCTTAGCCATATCTATTCCGTAGCAATCCGGGTATCGGATTTGTGGAGCCGAAGAAACCACAATAATAGTTTTTGGGTGTAAGCGGTCGAGAATTTTAAGAATACTCTTTTTAAGTGTGGTACCCCGAACAATACTATCGTCGATAATCACGAGATGATCGTCCGCTTTAACAGACCCGTAGGTAATATCGTATACGTGTGCTACCAGGTCGTCACGGCTGCTATCTTCGGTAATGAACGTTCTTAACTTCGCATCCTTAATCGCTACTTTTTCAATTCTTGGACGTACCTTGAGAATTTCGTGTAGCTTTTCTTTACTAAGCGACCCCCGGGCATCCAGAATCATTTGCTCCTTTTGGCAGTTGAGATAGTTCTGGGCTTCCTTAACCATTCCCAGAAAACAGGTTTCTGCCGTATTTGGAATATATGAAAATACCGTATTGCTTAGATCGTTATTTACCGCCTCTAAAATTTTCGGAAGTAATAATCTTCCCAGCATTTTACGCTCTTCATAAATTTCCTTGTCACTACCACGTGAAAAGTAGATTCGTTCAAAAGAACAGGCCTTACGTTCTAACGGAGCAAGGATTTTTTTTGAACCCGTCCGACCATCTTTTTTTATAATAATAGCATGACCCGGTTCTAACTCTTTAACATCGTTATAAGCTACGTTAAAAACCGTTTGAATAACCGGCCGTTCCGAGGCCACCACCACCACTTCATCGTCCTTATAGTAATATGCTGGCCTGATACCAGCAGGATCCCTCAGTAAAAAAGCATCTCCATGACCTAATAATCCGGCCATGGCATAACCGCCATCCCAGTTTTTTGCAGCTCTTTTTAATATTTTGGAAACTTTTAACCTCTCGGCAATAAGGGGAGACGCTTCAATTTTAGTATACCCTTCCTTTTTTATTTCTTTATAAAGTTTTGCCACTTCATCATCCAGAAAATGTCCTATTTTTTCCATTACCGTAATGGTATCAGCCTTTTCTTTCGGATGCTGACCAAGTTGAACGAGATTATCAAATAACTCCGTTACGTTCGTCATATTAAAGTTTCCGGCTACAATCAGATTTCTGTGCATCCAGTTGTTTTGCCTTAAAAAAGGATGTACACTTTCGATACTGTTTTTTCCATAGGTACCATACCGCACATGACCAAGCAGTAATTCACCCACATAGGGAATATGCTTTTTTTGAAGAGCCACGTCGTTTGCGTACTCAGGATTTTCCAGAAGCGCATTATTAATTCGCTCGTTAATTTGGGAAAAGATATCCTGGATAGGCTGGGATTGATTTGAACGAACCCGGCTCATATAACGCTCGCCCGGATTCATGTTGAGCTTTATGCTTGCAAAACCGGCACCATCCTGCCCTCGGTTGTGTTGCTTTTCCATCATAAGGTACATTTTGTTTACCCCGTAAAAAGCACTCCCATATTTATCTTTATAATATTCTAACGGCTTTAGCAGCCGTATCATAGCAATTCCACATTCGTGTTTAATAGCGTCGCTCATAGCTGTGTTAAAAAAAAGCCCCGAAACATCAGGGCATTGTATTTAAGATAACTCTATTTCAAATTGTGTTAGTTGTTTAAATTGCTGCAACCTGTGTTGAACTTCTTCCTCGCTTAATTGTTCCATTCTTTGGGTTCCGAATTTTTCAACACAAAACGATGCCATATTAGAACCGTAAATAATGGCATTTTTCATATTTTCAAAAGAAACATCTTCAGAACGTGTAATGTAACCGGCAAATCCTCCCGCAAAGGTATCGCCGGCCCCCGTTGGATCAAAAACCTCTTCTAAGGGAAGTGCAGGTGCAAAAAATACATTGTCATCGTGAAAGAGTAACGCTCCGTGCTCTCCCTTTTTTATAACAACATACTTTGGTCCCATCTCATATATTTTTTGAGCAGCTCTTACCAGGGAATATTCCTTGGTTAACTGGCGTGCTTCTTCATCGTTAATGGTTATAACATCAACCTTGGCAATAACATCCATAAGCTCATCCCAGGTGGTATTCATCCAGTAATTCATGGTATCCAGAATTATTAATTTTGGCCTTTCTTCCATTTGATCAATAACACTTAATTGAATAGCGGGATGCAAATTGCCTAACATAACCACATCGGCATTTTTGTAATCTTCAGGTACTTTAGGATTAAAGTCGGCAAGAACATTGAGTTCAGTAACCAAAGTATCTCTGGAATTCATATCGTTATGATATTTACCGCTCCAGAAAAAGGTTTTACCACCCGGAACAATTTCAATTCCTGAAATATCGATGTTTTTTTCTTTTAAAAGAGTTAAATAGGCCTCGGGAAAATCATCTCCAATAACCGAAACAATTGCGCTGTTTATATCAAAATAGGAAGCGGCCAGGCCAATAAAAGTGGCAGCTCCTCCCAATATTTTATCTGTTTTTCCAAAAGGAGTCTCGATAGCATCGAAAGCAACAGTACCAACGATTAATAATTTGCTCATTAAATCTTAGAATTTTGTGCAAATATAGGGTTACTTTTCTAGAATTTCTTTAAGGTTAGAAAAAGATTGATAGGGAGAAGTGGTAATAAGTGAATTCAGTAACCAGGCTGGTAATGCTCCGCCCGGATCTCCATAAAGTTGTTGTGTTATTTCTATCCCCTCCGGAATTTCTCGCAAAAGCCAATATCCTTTAAAATTCGTTATCCTGATAGTATGGCTTTCTTCGGCTACTTGTTGGGAGTTATCCGGAACGATATTCAATCGGATTCTTTTATGATCCCGGTATACCACCATAACCCGAGAAACGTGATCTCTGTTTTTTATAGGCCAGGGGAGATCGTTTTTAATCCAGACTATATAGGCTTCATCAGAAAGGCGTACAAGAGTTTTGCTTTCGGAAGTTTTATAATTCCATTCCCACAACCGGTCTCCATCCATCAACACCTCGAAAACTTCCTGAAGTGTAGTTTTTACCGTCATGATAGCCTTATATTCCCTGATTTTGGTCGAATCAAAAGATCGCGTATAAATACGAATCCCGTTTTTGTTTTTTTTCAGGTCCCATTCCTGTGCAAAACCTGTCCAAAACATACACAAACAACAAAGTAAGAGTAAGTTTTTCACCGAACTAAAATATGATGTCTAAATTACAAATTTGATGCCACGATCTTATTCGAAGAGATTTTTAGAGATTTCAAAACCTGAATCGGTAAGCAACACCTCCTTTTTAGAAGCGGCTACCGCCAATTGATCGCAGCGGTCATTTTGCGGGTGATTGTTATGTCCTTTTATCCAGTGAAGGGTAACACGGTGTTTTCGATATTGTTTTAAAAACTGCATCCATAGATCCGCGTTTTTTTTCCCTTTGAACATCGTACGTTCCCATTTGAAAAGCCATCCTTTTTCAACAGCGTCGGCTACATATCTTGAATCTGTATATACCTTGACTCGAGTGCCTGTTTTCCTGAGTTTTTTTAACGCTTCAATAACAGCCATTAGCTCCATTCTATTATTGGTAGTTCTTTTAAAACCCTGCGAGAATTCTTTTTTATAAGGTTTTCCCACCCATTCCATTACAACACCATAACCTCCCGGACCGGGATTACCGCGGGAAGCACCATCTGTATAAATATGTACTTCAAAATCATTCATGCAATAACTGCTCAATTACTTCCGGGAAATATTTATATTCCAATGCATGAACTTTTTTTGCAATTGTTATGGCGGTATCTCCTTTATCAATTGAAGTTTTAGCCTGAAAAATAATGGCCCCTTCATCGTATTGTGCATTTACATAGTGTATGGTAATACCGGTTTCGTGTTCTCCGTTTTTTAAAACGGCTTCGTGAACATGCATCCCATACATTCCTTTCCCCCCGTATTTAGGCAGTAGTGCGGGGTGAAGATTAATGATTTTATCGGGAAAGGCGTTGATAAGATATTCCGGGATTTTCCATAAAAACCCTGCTAAAACAATCAGGTCAGGATTAATGCTATTAAGAATGTTCAGTAAATAAGAAGTCCTGGAATATAAAGTCTTGTTAAAGCATAAAGAGCTGATATTAAGCTTATTAGATCGATCTAAAACTTTGGCATCCTTCTTGTTAGTGAGCACCATGGCAACGCTAATAGCTTTGTTACTTTCAAAATATCGTATAATATTTTCTGCATTAGTACCCGAACCCGAAGCAAAGATTACAATACGTTTCATGAAAATTAAAGCATGTTGTGTTGTCAGCACAAAAAAAAGAATAATTATTAACAAACAAGGGTCAAAAATAAAATTCTTGCTTTAAATTTTGCTACCTTTAAAAACACATTTTGTCGGTAAAGCGTTGTTTTAATGTAAAGTTTTTTATTTTTGCCAACAATTAAAATTTAAAATTGAAAATTATGTCAGACATTGCATCAAGAGTAAAAGCGATCATCGTAGACAAATTAGGTGTAGATGAAAATGAAGTTGTAGCCGAAGCTAGCTTCACTAACGACTTAGGGGCAGATTCATTAGATACTGTAGAGTTAATCATGGAGTTTGAAAAAGAATTTGATATTCAGATTCCGGACGATCAGGCAGAAAATATTGCTACCGTTGGTCAAGCTATTAAATACATAGAAGAAGCAAAGTAAGAAGTATAGACTTTATAGAATGCCCATGATCATCCTCACACAGAGAATGACACTATGGGCATTCCATATAACTCTTAATATATAAAGACACATGGAACTTAGGCGGGTTGTTGTCACAGGTATGGGAGCACTTACACCTATTGGAAACAATATTTCGGAATATTGGAATGGGTTGAAAAACGGGGTAAGCGGTGCTGCACCTATTACTCATTTTGATGCTTCAAAATTCAAGACGCAATTTGCCTGTGAGGTTAAAAATTTTAATCCTTTAGATTTTTTAGATCGTAAAGAAGTTCGTAAGCTGGATAAGTTTGCGCAATATGCCATGGTAGCTTCCGGAGAAGCCATAGAAGATTCGGGGCTGGATGTGGATGCGCTGGATAAAGACCGGGTAGGTGTTATTTGGGGAGCAGGGATAGGTGGTTTGGAAACCTTTCAAAATGAAGTTATCGGTTTTGCTAACGGTGATGGAACACCGCGCTTCAATCCATTTTTCATCCCTAAAATGATTGCAGACATAGCTCCGGGCTTGATTTCTATAAAATACGGCTTCAGAGGACCTAATTTTACAACGGTTTCTGCATGTGCTTCATCGGCTAATTCGATGATCGATGCATTAAACTATATACGTCTTGGACATGCCGATATTATTATTACAGGAGGGTCTGAGGCGGCGGTTACCGCAGCGGGAATGGGCGGTTTTAATGCCATGCATGCACTCTCTACCAGGAATGATAGTCCGGAAACGGCATCACGTCCTTTTGACGCTACCAGAGATGGATTTGTCCTGGGAGAAGGCGCAGGAGCTTTGGTGCTTGAGGCATATGAAAGCGCCAAGGCCAGAGGGGCAAAAATCTATGCAGAAGTAGTTGGCGGAGGTCTTTCGGCCGATGCCCATCACATGACGGCGCCTCATCCGGAAGGCGTTGGGGTTAAAGCGGTTATGCGAAATTGCCTGGAAAATGCCGGACTACAACCAGCCGATGTGGATACTATTAATACACACGGAACATCAACTCCTTTGGGTGATGTGGCAGAATTGAGAGCTATTAGCGATGTTTTTGGGAATCATACTAAGGATATCAATATTAACTCGACTAAATCAATGACAGGTCATTTGTTGGGTGCAGCCGGAGCTATAGAAGCTATTGCCTCAATTTTGGCAATGGAGTATAGTTTGGTTCCGCCAACGATCAATCATAGTGTTGTAGATGATAATATAGATCCACAACTCAATTTAACACTTAATAAAGCACAAAAAAGAGAAGTCAGAGTGGCCATGAGTAATACTTTCGGATTTGGTGGTCATAATGCATGTGTTTTATTTAAAAAATTAGACTAGTTCTTTAATTGAATGAATTTCATTCATAAAATATTGAATTCCCGGTCTGATGAACACGGGAATTTTTTTTGGGTGCTCAAAAAAATATTAGGATTTGAGCCCAAAGAACTCGCCTATTACAAAAAAGCCTTCACACACCGCTCGTCTAATAAAAAAGATGAGGATGGAAATCCTTTTAATTATGAGCGTCTGGAGTTTCTTGGCGATGTAATGCTGGGAGCAGTTATTTCAGATCATTTATACACAAAGGTGCCTTCGGGAGATGAGGGATACCTGACAAAAATGCGCTCCAAAATTGTAAGTAGAGAACACCTTAACGAATTGGGGAAAGATTTGGAACTAATACATTTGGTAGACAGCAAAATTCCCAGAGAAAACTTTGGAGATAATATCCACGGAAATGTATTTGAAGCTCTTGTTGGTGCTATTTATCTGGATAAGGGATTTAAATATTGTGAAAGGTTTATTCACAAAAGAGTTATTAAGCCTTATGTAGATATTGAAAAGCTGGAAGGTAAAATTATCAGCTATAAAAGCTTGCTCATTGAATGGTGTCAAAAAGAAAAGAAAAGTTTTCATTACGACGTATATGAAGATAACGGGAACGATCTAATCAAACATTTTGCGGTAAAACTTTCCATCGAAAAAAAACTTGTCTCCAAAGCCCGGGGGACTTCTAAGAAAAAGGCGGAAGAAACGGCTTCAAAACGCGCATATTTTGCTTTACAGTCTAAAATCGATAGAAAATAAGAGGCACTATATCGTTTTCGTTCATTAAATTATCATTAAAGAAATGATCTGCCCGTTTTAAATCCCTTAGATATTTTATATTTACAATTCCATATCCCGAATATATGGCGATATATAGAATAACAGAGGACTTAAATGACGCTTCCTATACGTTAATAGCAATACACTGTGTTTTAGAAGACTACAGGTTGTGCTATTTTTTAAATCAGCGACTTCAATTAAAATTAGAACGCCTTTGTAACATAAAACTATACGAAGAGGTATCGTTTGCAATTTTTGAGTGGTACGATGCCTTTAAGGATGTGCGATGGAATGTTCTGGCAAACAGGTCGGTAAAAGAATTTAATAAAGGAAGAGAGGAAAATTTATTTGGAGAAATTGCCTCCAGATCGAAGGCTTTCTTAATAGAAGAGCATAAACGCGCCGATTTTTTTTTAAAAATAGAAGATGAGTCCGGATATGAAAATGTGAATGACATTATTTCAAAAATCAAAAAAATCCCCCAGGTAATTACTGCGTATTCGGTAGATATAAACCAACTAAAAATTAAAAACCAACTAAATTTTCTAAATAATGCCTAATAGGAAGAAGACAAAAATTGTGGCTACTCTGGGCCCTTCCACCTCAAAAAAAGAGGTAATAAGAGAAATGATAGAAGCCGGTGTAGATGTATTTAGAATTAATTTTTCGCATGCACATTACGACGATGTTAAGAAACGGATAAAAATAATCAGAGATCTCAACAAAAAACACGGATATAATACAGCGATACTGGCCGACCTTCAGGGACCCAAGTTGCGAATAGGGGTTATGTCTGAAGCAGTAGTAGTGTCGGAAGATGATGTAATATCGTTTATTACAGGGAAGGAGTTTAAAGGAACAGCTGAAAAAGTATATATGAATTACAACGCATTTCCGAAAGATGTAAACCCGGGAGAAACCATTCTTTTGGATGATGGAAAACTCATCTTCGAAGTGCTGGAAACCGATAGGAAAACTACTGTGAAGGCTAAGGTTATTCAGGGAGGTCCGCTCCGCTCTAAAAAAGGGGTAAACCTGCCCAAAACCAATATTTCACTCCCGGCATTAACCGAAAAGGATGTGAAGGACGCTATTTTTGCCATTGAACAAAAAGTAGATTGGCTGGCACTTTCATTTGTAAGACATAGTCAGGACCTTATAGATCTGCAGGAAATAGTAAGGGATCATTCTGACCATAAAATACCTATTATTGCCAAAATTGAAAAACCTGAAGCTGTTGAAAATATTGATAAAATAGTGGCGTATTGCGACGGTTTAATGGTGGCACGGGGTGACCTTGGCGTAGAAGTGCCTGCCGAAGAAGTTCCGCTAATCCAAAAGCAACTGGTGCTACGGGCAAAACGAGCTCGCATTCCCGTAATCATAGCAACGCAGATGATGGAAACGATGATTACCAGCCTTACTCCAACGAGAGCTGAAGTTAACGATGTAGCCAATTCCGTTATGGATGGAGCAGACGCCGTAATGTTGTCAGGAGAAACTTCGGTAGGAAGTTATCCGGTTCAGGTAATCGAAAAAATGGCAAGCATCATAGGAGGTGTAGAGCACTCACCATTGATTAAAGTGCCACAGGAACCCCCCCACATCAGAACAAAAAGATACATTACCAAATCTATTTGTTATCACGCGGCATTGGTAGCCAATGAGATCAAGGCGAAAGCTATCTCCACATTAACCAACAGTGGTTATACGGCCTTCCAGATTTCCGCCTGGCGCCCGCAGGCCCATATTCTGGTTTTTACATCCAACCAAAGGATACTTACTCAATTAAATTTGTTATGGGGGGTGAAGGCTTTTTATTACGACAAATTTGTGAGTACTGACGAAACCATAGAAGATGTAAATGCCATTGCCTGTAAAAAAGGATATCTGGACGTGGGAGATATGCTGGTAAGCCTGGCAGCCATGCCGATTCAGGATAAAGGGATGGTAAATACATTACGCGTTACCGAAATAACCAGTTGCCCGGTTTAAAATTCGAATTTTAACTGTACTAAAACGCTTTTTTCCTGAAGATCACTTTTTTGATCCGTATTCAGATTGCTTAAAGAAATACCTAATAACCTGACCGAATTAGAAAGGGTGTCCTGATAGAGGAGTGCCCTGGCTGTTTCCAGAATTAGGTTTTTATCTGAGATAAAATAATTCAATGTCTTACTACGCGTATGTAGTGTAAAGTCGCTGTACTTAATTTTTAATGTGACCGTTTTTCCGGAAAGGCTATGTTTTTTTAACCGTTTTTCCAATTCACCTGCAATATGATCCAGGCGTTCCATCATAAAAATTTCACTACTTAGGTTTTCGGCAAAGGTTCGTTCGGCAGCTACTGATTTGGGCTCTCTGTTTGATTTTACTTCACTTTCGTGAACTCCCCTTACCACGCGATGGTAAAACCTGCCACTTTTCCCAAAATGGTTTTTAAGAAAATCGAGAGACTGTGCTTTTAGATCCTTTCCCGTGAAAATTCCCAACTCGTACATTCGCTTTGCAGTAACCTTACCAACACCGTAAAACTTTCTAATATCCAGGGCTTCCAAAAAGGAGATCACCTCTTCCGGAGGCACGGTTTTTTGACCGTTGGGTTTGTTTATATCGCTCGCTATTTTGGCAATAAACTTATTAATGGAAATACCGGCTGAGGCGGTTAAACCAACTTCCTGTAAAATTCGGGCTCTAATTTCTCTGGCAATTAAGGTGGCACTGGGAGGCCCTTTAAGATTGTGTGTTACATCCAGGTAAGCTTCATCTAAGGAAAGGGGTTCTACCAAAGGAGTATATTCGTGAAAAATAGTTCGGATCTGCCTGGAAATCTCCGTATATCGGTCGTAACGCGGAGGTACAAAAATAAGTTCAGGACAATTGCGTTTGGCCTGCAATCCGCTCATGGCACTTCGCACTCCGAATTTTCGGGCTTCGTAACTGGCGGCACTTACAACACCGCGTTTTTCATTTCCACCAACAGCCACGGGTTTACCTTGCAACTCAGGATGATCCATCTGCTCTACGGAGGCATAAAATGCATCCATATCAACATGGATGATTTTTCGAATCGGAAGTGAATTCTCCATTTCATAAAATTAGTATATATTTAATCATAATTCGTGCTGTAATGGGGAAAACCGCTATTGTTTTGGGAGCAACGGGATTAACGGGAAATGCCCTGGTACGGAAACTCCTGATAGATTCAAGATACGACTGTTTAAAAATTTTTGGCCGCCGCAGTACCGGAATTGCGAATTCTAAAATTAGAGAGTATGTCATTGACCTCTTTGAGATGGAGCGTTATAAAAAAGAATTTACAGCCGATGAAGTTTATTGTTGTATTGGAACCACGGCTGCCAAATCACCCGATCAAAGGATATACAGAAAAATAGATTATGGGATACCTGTTATGGCGGCTCAGTTGTGCAAAAGGAATGGGATTACAACATTGGTTGTGATATCTGCCCTGGGCGCAAATAAAAACAGCCGTATATTTTACAATAGGATTAAAGGTGAAATGGAAGAAAAAATACAAAGCTTTCAGATTGCCAAAACACATATGCTTCAACCATCACTTATAGGAGGGAAACGAAATGAGAAACGTTTCGGGGAGCAGTTGGCAAAAACGCTTTTTTCCCGGTTTGATTTTTTGCTGATCGGACCGCTGAAAAAATATAAAATGATAGAACCGGAAAGTATTGCAACGGCCATGATTTGGTTAGCAAATAATCCATATGAATCGGGGAAAATAACATCGCAAAACATTCAAAAAATAGCAGATCATCTGGCATGGAAATAGAACGAAAATTTTTAGTAATTTCTTCACAATACAGAAAAGAGGCTAAAAAGCAATATAAAATTGCTCAGGGATTCCTGAACACACATCCGAGCCGGACTGTGCGTGTACGGATAAAAGACAGGCAGGGATACCTCACTGTAAAGGGCATGTCTAATGATTCAGGCACTTCACGCTTTGAGTGGGAGCAGCAAATAGGAGTTGAAGATGCACAGCAATTATTAGCTTTGTGTGAACCGGGTTTAATAGAAAAAAGACGATATGAAATTCCGATAGGAAACCATATATTTGAAGTAGATGATTTTTTGGGCGATAATGAAGGCCTGGTAATAGCGGAAGTAGAGTTAAAGGAAGAAGAGGAAAATTTCTTAAAACCGGAATGGCTTGGTGAAGAAGTCACCGGAGATATAAAATACTATAATTCGCAGTTAAGCAAAAACCCTTATAAAACATGGAAAAATTAAAATTGTGGCCCTTACTGATTTTTTCAGGGCTATTGATTACCGGATGTATTTCCAAAGAACGGGAACAGCAGCAGGAAAAAGAAGCAATTATTGATAAGATTGTTGAAGAAACACAGGATGAGGTTGGCAAGGTTACCGATAGCCTTGTTGCCGATCTTAAACAAAAAGGATATCAGCTTTTTGATTATATAGATGAAAAAACGGGAGAGCGAACTCTGATGCAGCAGTATTTTGTTGCTTTTTTAAAAAGAGGCCCTAAAAGATCACAATCCAAAGAAGAAGCCGATAGTCTCCAGAGATTACACTTAGAGCACCTTGGCAGAATGTATTATGACGGATATGCTTCAATTTCCGGGCCCTTTGGTGATGATGGAGATATCCGTGGAATTACGATTTACAACACGCCTACACTGGAAATGGCAGATAGCCTGGCAAATATGGACCCTTCGGTAAAAGCGGGAAGGCTGGTTATTGAAATGCATCCGTGGTGGGCAGCCAAAGGATTCCCTCTAAAATAACGGTTAAAAAAATCTGATTTCCATTAAATGGCAAGAACGCCCTGGTTTTCCATTACCGGAAGCGTAGTTGCGTTTTTATCAGATACCGTATGCTTTTCAAAAAGGAATTTTTTTTCATACAGTTTACCCCCGGCATAAAAGGTAACATAAAATTCATTGTTTAACCGAAGCACCTCTTCCTGCATGAGTTCAACCTTGGCATAAGAACCGGCAGCCACCTTGCCAATTCCATGTCTCATGATGGAAGTTTTTACCTGCTCATCGTAACCCTTCGATACAATAAGAACCATATCGATGGCAGTAGGACGGTTGTTAATAACGTAAACGTTCCATTCCCTGGCCAGAAATTCTTTATTCCATTCATGCACTGCAGCAATATGCACGTTTTTTATTATGGGGATTTCGATATCTTTTTTCAATGCGGGAAAGGTTTTTGGAATTTTCCGGGTAAAGCAAGTACATACAACCCGAGAACTATACCTTACAGTTGTATTTTACTTATAAAGCCGATTTAAATTGCTCGAGGAAGCGAACGTCGTTTTCGCTTAACATGCGTATATCGGAAATTTGATAGAGCAACAGGGCAATACGGTCAATACCCATTCCAAATGCAAAACCGGAATACTCTTTGGAGTCAATACCACAATTTTCCAGGACATTCGGATCTACCATACCGCATCCCATGATTTCCAACCACCCGGTACCTTTTGTCATCCGGTAATCGGTTTCCGTTTCCAATCCCCAATATACATCAACTTCAGCGCTAGGCTCGGTAAATGGGAAATAAGACGGACGTAACCGGATTTCCGATTTGCCAAACATTTCCGTAGTAAAATACTGAAGAGTTTGTTTTAAGTCGGCAAAACTTACATCCTTGTCAATGTATAAACCCTCTACCTGATGAAAAAAACAATGCGAACGGGCAGAAATAGCTTCATTTCTATACACTCTTCCCGGAGAAATGGTTCGAATAGGGGGTTTGTTGTTTTCCATGTAACGCACCTGTACCGAAGAGGTATGTGTTCGTAACAAAATATCCGGGTCTGTTTGAATAAAAAAGGTATCCTGCATATCCCTTGCCGGATGATGTTCAGGAAGATTCAATGCCGTAAAGTTATGCCAGTCATCTTCAATCTCCGGTCCTTCCGATACATTAAAACCAATACGGGAAAAAATATCTATAATCTGATTTTTAACTATCGAAATAGGGTGCCTTGCCCCCAGGGGAATAGGCTCTCCGGGACGTGTTAAATCACCGTAAACCTGATTGTTTGCAACGGTATTTTCCGCTTCCTTTTTTAAGTAGGCTACTTTTTCGGTAGCCAGGGTTTTTAATTGGTTTACGACTTTCCCGAATTCCTTTTTTTGCTCATTGGGAACGTTTTTAAATTCCGCAAAAAAATCATTTAACAGCCCTTTTTTCCCAAGATACTTAATTCTGAAAGCTTCAATGGCTTCTAAAGAGTTCGCCCTAAATCCTTCTACTTCTGCAATATGCTCCTTTATTTTTTCAATCATACAGGGATATATTTATCGCGCAAATTTAAGGTTTTTTACGTCAGTCAATAAAATCTTTCTCTATGAAATACTGAACAATGGCTTCTTTCATTAAAATTGCTTGTTCACCGGCCTTTAAAGAGGGAAGTGCTTCTTTCAATGTATAGTGCGGCCACCCTTCTTCATCAAAAAAATCAAATTCGTAATATCCGTATGGTTCCAAAAGCCGACAAATAGCTATATGCATTAGATTAACTTTTTCATCCTTTTTAAAGTTTCTGTGTAATTGCCCTAATTCCTGAACGCCTATCAGATAAATAATGGCATCAAGGTCGAGCGGGTCGCTATCGGCAAATTTGGAAGACAATTTCGAAACCAGGATCTCCCAGCGTTGTTTTAGTTTAATATCTCTAGACATAATCCACTTCTGATTTGCAAAAATAGCAACTAGAAACCATTATATTTGCCTTTATCAATATAAGACAATGAATTTTTTTGATATTCTTCTGGGCGGACTCATCGCTTTTGGATTGGTACGGGGTTTTATGAAAGGCCTGTTTGTGGAACTTGCTTCATTGGTAGCGTTGATTGCCGGCTTATACGGTGCTATTCACTTTTCTTATTTTGTGGGAGATTACCTTACTTCTCAATTGGGATGGAGTGAAAAATACATTAACCTGATAGCTTTTATAATTACGTTTATCATCATAATTTTATTGGTTTCACTGGCGGGAAAATTGCTGACAAAAATAGCAGATTTAGCGATGCTGGGAATTGTAAACAAACTAGCGGGTGCTGCTTTTGGAGCATTAAAAATAGCTGTAATCTTGGGTGCTCTGCTCGTTTTTTTTGACAGAACCAACCATACACTTTCCTTTGTTAAGGAAGAAACACTGGAAGAATCGGTACTGTATCAACCTGTTCGTGATATAGGCGCTTATGTTTTTAGTCTGGTTTTAAAAGATAAGGAAGAAGCTGAAAAAAGTGCTGATACAGGCAACCAATCCGGCTAATGGGCATCTAATCTTAAAAAAAGGGATGAAACGATTTTTGGTTTATTTTTTGACTTTAGGATTGATTTTGTCGTGTTCTTCAAATGATGATCCGGGCATAACAACAAGCCTTGTTTTTGGGCAATACTATGGGTTTTGCGTGGGGAATTGTTTTTTACCATATCAATTGAATAATCAAACCCTGAAAGTAGATGAGAATGAAACGTATATCTCTACAGCGTATATTTTTGAACCTACGACAACTCTTTCAGAAGAAGATTTTGTTAAAGCACGTCATTTATTAAATGAAATTCCTTCGGTTTTATTTGAAGGCCCATCGGTAATAACTTACGGATGCCCTGATTGTGCTGATCAGGGCGGACTTTACCTGGAAATAACCCGGTCAGGAAAAACTACAAAAATCTATCTGGATAATTTTGATACGGAAGATCAGCTTGCCGAAGTGATTGCTTATAAGAAAAAAGTCGTGGAAGTTATTCATTTGCTGAACGCTACTGAGTAAATCAGATAAAAAAATACCAGATCTGTACAGACCTGGTATTTCATTCATATTTCAAGAGCATGTTTATTACAGCAACGATACACTTCCCGTTTGTAAGGAATACACGCCTCCTGCTATATTAATTTCTCCTGCGGCTTCCATTTCCCTGAGGATCGGACTTTTTTCCCGAATTCTTTCGATAGTAAGCTTAACATTGTTTTCAACAGATTTAGCCACAAATTCTTTGTTGGAAGAATTAGCCGCTCCTTCCACTTGCGAAGCAGACAATCTAACAGCAGGCATAATATTGTCAAGCATACTGGTTATATTGCCTAATTCAACACCATCGCATGCTGCTTTTACAGCACCACAACTTTCATGTCCGACCACCAGAATTAATTTACTTCCGGCAACTTTACAGGAATATTCCATACTTCCCAGGATATCGGTATTTTCGAAATTTCCCGCAACCCTGGCTACGAAAACATCTCCGATGGCCTGATCAAAAACCACCTCTACCGGCACACGAGAATCTATACAGGACAGAATAACGGCTTTTGGAAACTGACCGGAAGTTGTCTGGGCTATCAGAGCCCCATTATCAACTTGTTGTGCGGTGTTATTTACAAAGCGGTGGTTCCCCTCCATAAGGTCTTCCAGAACCGAGGCAGGTGTTAAGGCTGCCTGCATTTCTTTATTAATTGCTATATTTTTCATTTTTTATATTAAATTTTTAATGTGTTTCTTTTACATTTTCTTTTATCCAGTCCATGCACTCATTAAAGGTATTGAAAATATGTTCTCTGGGAATAAGATCCGGAACAATATCAATACGCTCTAACATATACCTGGGCTGGTTTAACAAATCAACCAGGAGCACATTTATATCATCTTTTTTCAGGTCTACTAGAATGTCTTCCATAGCATAGAGACCGGACTGGTCTATATACTGCATGCGGTCTGCACGTATTACAACGGTGGAGGCCGTTGCAGGAATTTGCTTGGCCAGTTGCTGGAAATTACTTGTCGAACCGAAAAACAATGGTCCTTTGATGTGTTTTATAAATACCTCTTCTTTCAGATTTTTCGGAAAACCGGCTTCGTCTGCCCAGGCTTCTTCTTTAAGGGGTTTTACATCAGATCGTTCTCCTGTCAAGTCGCCTATTTTTTTCATAAACATTAAAGAGGCAATTACAAGACCAATACCCACGGCATACACCAGGTTCCAGAAGGTAGATAATATCAGTACCACCAACATAATTACAACTTCCGAACTTATTTTAAGAGGGCCTAGCTTCATGTCTCTTGGAAGACTGGGGATTGCTTTTAATCCTTTGTAATCCATTACACCAATACCCACGGTAATAAGAATCCCTGCCAGTACCGCTGCCGGAATTTTGGAAGCTATAGGACCTAATGCCAATAAGATAAACAGAAGCATAATACCAGCAATCATTCCTGATAATCTGGTTTTTCCGCCGGAATTAATATTAACTACCGTTCGAATGGTAGCCCCGGCACCCGGGATCCCTCCGAAAAGGGCTCCTATACTGTTTCCAATACCTTGCCCGACCAACTCTTTATTAGGTTTGTGCTTCGTTTTGGTCATATTATCAGCTACCACCGATGTCAACAAAGAATCAATAGCCCCTAAAAGGGCAAGTGTGAGCGCTGTAAAAACATGAGGCGTTACATTTCCGAGCCTAAATCCGGTAAATATTTCAAAATTCGGAATCGGAAATCCGGAAGGAATTTCTTCAATAGGGCGATAATCAAGCCCAAACCCAACGGCTATGCCGGACATCACCAACAGGGCCACCAGGGTACTGGGAACTGCTGTGGTTATTCTTTTGAAGCCATAAATTATCAGAATGGTGCCCAAAGCTAATGCCAGTTCAAGCCAATTAATACCTTTAAGAGCCCTTGGCAGCACTTTAAGTGTTCCAAGAACACCTGAAGCATCTTTGGAAGCCAGGGTTTGTGATTCCTTGGTAACTTCCGCCGTAGAAATGGCACTCCCTCTTTTAATGGTTTCCTCAAAATTTTCCAGAACCAAAATACCTTCTCCGGCCTCTTCTTTAAGAATATTTTCCAGAATAATTTCCTCGGCCTGTGGCTTATATTGGTTTACAAAATCGGTATCTTCCTTAGGGTAATATCCCAATGCGGGGAGAATCTGAGTAATAAGTATAATGACCCCGATAGCCGTCATAAAACCGGAGACCACCGGATAGGGAATAAACCGTATGTATTTCCCGATCCCCAGGATACCCAGACCAATTTGCATCAGTCCGGCTAGTAAGAAAACGGTTAAAATAATTGGAAGAGCCTTTTCAATACTGCCGTCATTGCTGGCAATAAGACTGGCAATGATAACCATACTTACAGCGGTCATCGGTGCTGTGGGCCCTGAAATTTGGGTATTGGTTCCTCCAAAAAGGGCAGCAAAAAAACTTATAAAAATAGCCCCGTACAAACCTGCGCTTGGACCCAGACCGGAAGAAACTCCGAAGGCCAGAGCAAGAGGTAGCGCTACTATTCCTGCGGTAATGCCCCCAAAGGCATCACCTTTAATATTCGTAAATAAATTTTTCATTCTATGAGTTTAAATAACGATAAAAAAATCTGATAAAGTAAAATATGTTTCCGGGAATAATGCTTTCCAGGAGTTAAGAAAGAAAACTTATTTCGGGGGGAGGAGTAACCCGATTTAAATAATTAGAAGCGTAAATGGGAATGTAATAATTACCTAGAGATGCTAACGAAACATTGAAAACAGTCATTGTGTTTTTTGAGTTTTCCGAGATTTTATCGGTGTCTTCAACATCTTTTTCTTTTTTGCTTTCAGACTCTTTCTCATCACAGTCCATACAGATCACCAAACTATCTTCCCCGTTTGAACTACTGACGAGATCTACAACGGAAAAAGAAAACTGAACAGCAAGTCCTGCTAAAATTAAAAGACGGGAAAGCATGGTTAGTTTTTTTCTGGTCATTTAGTTGGCAATAATGAAGCGCAAAAATAATAGAAATACCAATAAATGCTGTTAAATTATTGATAAAAACCTATAGTTCTTTTAGATCTCCCGACGGAATCCAGCCTACTTTGCCATCGGCTAGTCTTATTTTTTTCCAATGATCCACCTCTCCCTGTACTTGGACTTTTGCTCCTTCATGAAGCATAAAAACCTCTGTACTCCTGTTATTAGGTTCCGATTTTACCAGGGTTTCCTTGGCGAAAACAATAGCGGGTCTATTCGCTTTTTCGATGTTAAATTGCGAATACGCAAATACTACGGAAAATACAGTACACAGCAACGCTAACATAGCAACTGCAAAAGCGGTACGTTTTTTACCGGGAGTCAGAGCGAAATAGTATAGCAGGTAAACGATAACAAACAAAAACATAAAAAAGATACTCGCCATTGCCCATTGTTCATAGGTAAAAGTCCCTATAATATTATTTACTAATTTCGAAATTCCGGTTTGGGGAAGTTCTTCTATAGCATCGATGGTCATATTCTGAGCAAACCGGAGATTGTTTTTTATATCGGAATCATTGGGAGCCAATTGCAATGCTTTTTCATAATAATAGATGCTGGGAGCTATATGGTTGAGTTTGTAGTAACTATTAGCGAGATTATAATAAACCGGAGCCGAGTGCTGTCCGGATTCTAAAATAGACAAATAAGTGCTCACGGCTTCCTGATATTTTCCCTCATTATAAAGGGCTCCCCCTTTTTCAAAGAGAGAAGCATTTTGGGCCTGGCTCAGTATTGAAATTGTAAAAAGAAATATAAAACACCACCTTTTCATAAACTAGATATGTTTGTCTATTAATGAAATAACGCTTGCTGCTTCCTTGTAATCCTGTTGCATGGCAACATTTGAAGAAGGAGCATAACGAGCCTGTTCACAACTCTTTAACAGTGTTATAAACCGATCAATAATATCCGGTTTAACACCTTTCGAATCAAGGAGCTCTCCGATTCTTTCCTTGGTAAAGTCAGAAGTCTCGATATGTAGCTTAGCTCTCAGGTAATTGTGTAAAGCACGCTCTAAGGCTATGTAAAATGCTTCTTTTTTCCCGAGGGTTTTTTTAGCTTCCGATAAATATTTCCGGGCTAATTTATTGGCTTTTCGCCGCTTGCTTCCTTCCACATCGCTTGCCAACTGCTCTTTCTTCTTACCTATTAAAAGCGCCACAGGAATTAATAATAGTGGCAAAAGCAAAAGCAGGTAGTACAGTTTAGACCCAAAAAACGGTGTGCTCTCAATAGCGGTGAGCTGAGGTTTAAGTTTTAGAAAACGAAACTGATCAGAGCCTGTTACCACAGTTTTTTTAACACCGCCGGTACTTTGCGATACTTCTTCAGAGGTAGGCCCTTCCAATACATTAATAACTATTTTATCGGAGTGGAGCGTTTTATATCGCTCTGACTTAGGATCAAAAAAGGAAAATGAAATACTAGGTATCGGGTACTTCCCCTTGTACTGAGGTACAATGGTATAACTATCCCAAACTTTGCCCTGCATGCCTGATAAATTAGTGGAAATAGACTGATGGAATTCAGGATCGTATACTTCCAGAGAACCCGGAAGATTTAATTTAGGCCTTTCAAAAAGTTTCAAATTACCTTTTCCTGATATTTCCACCTTTGCCTGTAAAGATTCGGAAGCGTTTAAAGCATTTTTGCTCGTGATCACATTGAAATCAAAATTGCCGACAGCTCCGGAAAAATTTTCAGGTTTTCCCGCTTCGGGTAAAGGCTTTACACGAATAGTTCGCTTACCTGCAGAAACCGTTTTATTAGTTTGCTTCATTAACCGGCTCCCAAAGATGTCTCTTTTATTTGTAGGGACTTCTACTTCAACATCGAGCGAAAGAGGTTCGATATCGAGCTTCCCGGAGGTTTGAGGGTACAGGACCACGCGTTTAAGTACAACATATCTGTATGGTTTTCCCTGATAGGTGCCATTTTCAACCTTCAATCGATTAATTGGAATATCCTGACTCCAGAAGTTGTTGTATTTAGGATTATCCAATTGCCTGAAATCATTAACTATAATACTCAGGCCTACATAGAGCTTGTATACCACACTAATGGCTTCGTTCAGGTAAGGATCGGCTTTAGAGACTTCAGCGACCAGGTGTAAATTATCATCGGCAATATCTTCCGGACTGGATCCTTCATTGGGCCTGCTAACCGCATCGGTGACCTCAATAGTAACCGGAGAAGATTTATAGGTCTTCCCGTCAATTTCTATACGTGCTTGTTTGATGGAGAACGTACCCTTTAGTAACGGAGACAGAAAATAGGAATAGGTTTTATTAAAAGTGCGCTTCCCATTCACCCAGGAAGTACTAATAGATTGATTGGGCCCTCCAACAACTCTAAACCCATCAAAATTTGGAGGTGTAAAATTATCGCCGTCTTTATTCATGGTAAAGTCAACACGAAGACGTTCGTTAATCCCTAATTTATTCTTACTTACCTTGGCTTCAAATACAACATTATCCTGTGCATACAGCCATGAGCCGGCAAGCAAAAATGTACATATTAGAAGTTTTATTTTCATCAATCTTATTTTTCTGTTTCTCTGTAAAAGAAGGCTCAAATTAAGGGGGATGGCAAATTACCAATCTTTTTCGTTTTTTGTTTTGCTTCCTCTTACCTTTTTTGCATTCAGTTTTTCCTGCACCTTTTTTTCTTCATTATTCATGGCCTCCAGCAGGGCTTTCACTTGTTGTGGTGATAACTCAGTTTGCCGGGGTTTCTGTTCACCTTGTTCTTCTTTAGGCTTTTTCCCTTTTTGATCGTCCTGCTTTTTCTGATCTCCCTGATCTCCCTGTTGCTCGGGGTTCTGATCGTTTTGTTGATCTCCCTGATCCCCCTGGTCATCTTTATTTTCTTTTTGATCTCCCTGATCTTCTTTATTTTCATCACCACCACCCTGCTGTTGATCTTGTTTGTTTTGATCGTTTTGCTGCTGATCCTGATCCTGGTTCTGATCGTTTTGCTGCTGATCCTGTTCCAGCATTTTTTTAGCTAATGCCAAATTGTAGCGGGTTTCATCGTCTGTGGGGTTGTTTCGAAGGGCTTGTTTATAAGCCTCAACCGCTTTTTGATATTCTTTGTTTTGCATAAAAACATTTCCCATATTATGAAATGCCCTGTGTTTTTCTGTTTTGGAACCTGCAATTTCTCCTGCTTGTTTATATCTGGAAAAAGCTTCGCGATATCCCTTGTTTTTGTAATAGGCATTACCTAGATTATATTTCGCGGTTACATTTTCACCATTTTTAGAGATAGCCTTTCTATAGGTAGCTTCCGCATCTACAAATTTATCAGAGCCTAGTTCTTCATTGGCTTCACTGGTGAGGTTTTGCGAAGCTTTTTCAGATTTTTTCTGTTTCCAGGTTAGCGGAACCTCCTGGGCTTTCACCATCGGGCAGGAAATTAAAAATACAGCCCACAAAACCGGATATATGTAAATGCTATTTTTCATTGAACAGATTTAATTTTTTAATCCATGCGGTTTTTCTTTCCAGAAAAAGGATATCCAGGAAAAGGAAAAAAATAGCTCCTCCCAAAAACCATTGAAACTGATCTTTGTAATCCGAAAATTGCTTGGCTTCAAATTCCTTTTTATCCATATCGGAAAGGGTTTCTTTAATATAATTAATCACGGCTTCGGTTTTTGAGCCGTTAATGTATCCGCCATTCCCTTCCACGGCAATTTCTTCCAGCATGGGTTCGTTGAGTTTTGTGATCACTACTTCTCCGTTCTGATCTCGTTTATATGTTTCTACAATACCGTTTCGTTTTACCGGGATAGGACCTCCCTTGGAGGTTCCAACCCCAATAGTAAAAACTTTTATCCCTTCTTCCACAGCTCCTTCCACGGCATCAACAGCACGGTTTGAGTGATCTTCTCCATCCGAAACAATAACGAGCACCCGATTGGTTTGCTCTTCATCGTTATAATAGGTTTTGGCCAGATCGATGGCATCGTCAATAGCCGTCCCCTGAGAGGAGAGTATCTCGGTATTCATACTGTTGAGAAACATTTTGGCTGCGCCGTAATCGGTAGTAATGGGCAATTGCGGAAATGCCTGTCCTGCATAAGCAATAATGCCTATCCGATCGCTTGCCAGATTGTTTATAATTTCCGAAACCAGGCGCTTCGCTTTTTCAAGTCGGTTTGGAGCAATATCTTCTGCAAGCATACTCTTTGAAACATCAACTGCAAAAACGATATCAACGCCTTCCCGCTTCACGGTTTCCAGTTTCGTTCCAATTTTGGGATTTACCAGAGCTATGGCCAAACAGGCAAAGGCCAATGACAATAGAATGAGTTTAAGAACCGCTTTAAAGGTTGATGTATCAGGACTGAGCTTTTTTAAAAGATCCTGACTGGCAAAATTACTTCGGGCCTTACTTTTCCAGAACTGAAGCAATACAAAACTCAGCACCAGCACCGGAATTATGGCTAACAGATAAAAATATATTTTTTCGTCTAACTGATACATCTTGTGTGGTTCTTCCGATTTTTTTTACTCATTAAACAAAACTCCTGAAAACGGTAATACGCAATAGCCATTCCAAAGCCATTAGCACTACTGCCAACAGGGCCAGAGGTCTGAATTTTTCTTCGTACTTATAATATTTAAATTCTTCTACTTCTGTTTTCTCAAGTTTGTTAATTTCCTTATAAATATCTTCCAGTTTCTTATTGTTGGTTGCTCTGAAATATTCCCCTCCCGTGAGTTCGGCAATTTTTTTCAGCAAGCCTTCATCTATTTCTACAGGCCTGTAGCCATACCGAAAACTACCATCCGGATTATAGGCTATTGGCGTAAGGGCGCTTCCATTGGTTCCAATACCGATGGTATAGGTTTTTATTCCAAATTCAATGGCAAGATCTGCAGCAGTTTCCGGATCAATAAAACCCGTGTTGTTTACACCATCGGTAAGCAGGATAATTACTTTGCTAACGGCTTTGCTTTCCTTTAATCGGTTTACCGAGGTGGCAAGTCCCATACCAATGGCAGTACCGTCTTCCAGCTGTCCGTAGGTTATATCGCGCAAAGCGTTAAGGATAATTGATTTATCACTGGTAATAGGAGTTTTTGTAAAGCTTTCTCCGGCATAAACCACGAGCCCTATACGGTCGTTGGGACGTCCCTTTATAAATTCTGAAGCCACATCTTTTAATGCATTAAGCCTGTTTGGTTTTAGATCTTTTGCCAGCATACTCGAGCTAACGTCAATAGCCATTACAATGTCGATACCCCGGGTGGTTTTGGTTCGGGTTGAAATATCTTCAGTTTGCGGACGTGCCAATGCTGTAATAAGGGCAGCCAGTGCCAAAAGGCGAAGCACAAAAAGCAGGGGTTTTAATCGGGCCAGGAGCGAAGGTGTTCCAAAGCCTCTGGTACTTGAAATGGTTAAAGACGCCGTTTGTTTATTGCGTTTCCATAAATACCATACCAGGGCTACCGGAAGCAGTAACAGCAACCAGAAAAATTCAGGATTTACAAATTGAACATCTTCAAACATAATCACGGTTCCTTTTTCACGTCGATTGAATTCAGTATACGTTGTACAATCGCTTCAGCATAATCATCATTTTCGGGCCAGCGCAACACCACCTGTTGTACAAATCCTTTTCCTCCGAAAGAAACGATCGCATATTTCCCCCGTACCGAATTAATATCATCCGATACATTAAACACTCCTGAGCCATAGGTTTTTATTCCTTCAATTCCGGAACGGGTGGTAAATTCCTCCTGTTTCTCGAGAATATTTTTTGCACCTTCTTTTTCAAATTCAGACAGCACGGTCTGAATAAATGATTTAAAATCCGGATCGGTTTCCGGCTGTGCATAAGTATAAGCGGCAACGCTGACGGTAAATAATCTTTTTGGATTAGTATACGAGAATTGTTGCGATTCTTTAATTTTTGTTTTCCATTCACCGGATAGTGTATTTGGAATCCGCTTCAGTACTTTTGGTGTTTCAATAAATAGGGGTGGAGCGCCATATTCACTGGCTACCCATTCGCTTTCCAAAAGCATTTTGGTAGGATGCCTCAATAAAGTATCTTTTACCGGAACAGCACCATAGCGGGCTATGGCAACACCTAATCCAACAACCAGCAATAGGATACCGGCAAGCCCCCCCAGGAGTATTTGCTTCCTGAACTTTTTCCTTTCCAGGGTTTTTAAATACACTTCATCAAGCAACATATCCTCTTCCGTAGGTTCGGGAAGTGCTTCTTTGGTTTTGTGAACCACCTCTTCAATTTTATTACGGTCCCGTTCGGCGGTTTTAGTATCCGGTTCCGATTTGGCAAACTTCACCAAATCGGCTGTTTTCAGTACCTGCTTAAACTGAGTAATAGTTGTTTTATCTAATTCCAACCCTCCCGTATCTTTAAGCATTTCCAGTTTTTCAATAAGCTCGTCTGTTGTACTTTCCATGGCCGATACATGAACTTCCTCCTCCAGGTATAATCGAACAATATTTGTTAATTCGGAATAGTATTGCTTGTATTCAGATTGAATGAGGTATTTGGATTCTTCTAACTTCTGAAGCTCGAGTAAAGCCCTGTCATACGGAGGAAGCAAAGCCATTTTCTCATCTTCGGAAAGCTGTTTTTTTCTGAACAAAAACCAATATAATGCCAATCCGATAACAGCGAGGATAAGGAATATCCAGAGTAATTTTTTTAAAAGGTCGGAATGCGATTTTTCGACAGGCACAATGGGTTTAATATCATACATTTTCTGTTTGGTAGTATCAACCGCCACATCAAAAACCTTAACGGCCAGCGAATCGGTATAAAATACCTTATCGTTAATAATTACCTTTTGCCTGGGAATTATATAGGTTCCGGAATCAAATTGCGTGAGACCATATTTTTTAATAAACCTGTATCGCGACTGAAGCAAGGTAGTATCTATAGCACTTTCATCGATAACTTCGAGCGGAGTAAAAGTTTGCCCCTGCGGAAGTACCACTATTGCCGTGGTATCAACATCTATTGTTAATTCATAATTTAACTGCTCTCCAATTTTAATTTGTGTAGAATCTACGGATGATGAAACCTGTTGACCAAAAGAAAACTCGAAATTTAGAAATAACAGGAACAGCAAAATTCCCATTCCCATTTTGGGAACAGCACCTCTGCGATGGTTTATTTTTATTTCTCCTTGCATCAAACTAACTTCTCTTCTTAAAATAACCCAGTAATTTTTTTACATAACTCTCATCAACTCGACAACTAATTACCCCTGCCCCGCTTTTATTAAAAGTAGTTTCAAAATAATCAATCCGATCTCGGTGGTATGCGGCATAGGCAGTACGCACTTTTTTAGATTGAGTGTTTACCAGCATCATATCTCCGGTCTCTGCATCCTGCATTTGTACCATTCCCAGATTAGGAATAGTTTCTTCTCTGGGGTCGTAAATACGGATTCCGGTGAGATCGTGTTTTTTTGCTGCGAGTTTGAGTGTTTGCTCGTAGTGGTCCGCCATAAAATCCGAGAGTACAAAAACAATGGCTTTTTTCTTCAAAACATTTGACAGATACTTAAGAGCAATAGCCAAATCGGTTTTTTTACTTCCCGGTTCAAACTCAATAAGCTCCCGAATAATTCTGAGTATATGCGATTTTCCCTTTTTCGGAGGGATAAACAGCTCCACATCGTCAGAAAACAAAATCAACCCCACTTTGTCGTTATTTTGCATTGCGGAAAAAGCTAATGTGGCCGAAACTTCGGTTATAATGTCTTTTTTAAACTGATCCCGGGTTCCAAAAAATTCCGAACCGCTTATATCGGCCATAAGCATCATGGTGAGTTCCCGCTCTTCTTCAAAAACCTTGACAAAGGGTTCATTATAGCGGGCGGTTACATTCCAGTCTATGGCTCTTACATCATCGCCGTACTGATACTGACGAACCTCACTGAATGTCATACCGCGCCCTTTAAAGGTAGAGTGATACTCGCCTCCGAAAATATGATCAGACAACCGACGCGTCTTGATCTCAATTTTGCGTACTTTTTTGAGTAATTCTTTGGTATCCATGTATCGGTAAATGATGGTACTTTTTTTTCAGATTATTACACCACCGGGATGTAAATCGGAACGTCAGATAGTTTCCATTCCCAAAACTTGGTTTTTAGGGGTTTATGGAACTTCAATCTCATTTACAATTTTATTAATAAGATCTTCAGAAGTAATATTCTCGGCCTCTGCTTCATAAGTAATTCCTATTCGATGCCTGAGGACATCGTGAACAACGGCTCTCACATCTTCCGGAATCACATATCCCCGTCGCTTAATAAATGCATAGCACTTGGCTGCGGTGGCCAGATTTATACTTCCACGTGGAGAAGCCCCAAAACTGATCAAAGGTTTTATATCGGACAAATTATATTTTTCGGGATATCTCGTGGCAAAAACGATATCCAGAATATATTTTTCAATTTTCTCATCCATATAAACTTCCCGAACTGCTTTTTGAGCTCTTAAAATCTGCTCCAGCGATACCACAGGTTTTACATCTTCAAAACCATCTTTGAGATTCAGGCGGATAATGAGTTGCTCTTCATCCATTTTAGGATAGTCAATAACCGCTTTTAGCATAAAACGGTCTACCTGCGCTTCCGGAAGCGGATAGGTACCTTCCTGTTCTACAGGATTTTGGGTAGCCATTACCAGAAAGGGTTTGTCCAGTGTAAAGGTTTCATCTCCAATGGTTACCTGCTTCTCCTGCATGGCTTCCAGGAGTGCCGACTGTACTTTGGCAGGTGCCCGGTTAATCTCATCAGCCAAAACAAAATTGGCAAAAATGGGCCCTTTTTTTATAGAGAAGTCGTTTTGTTTTATGTTGTAAATAAGCGTTCCAACCACATCGGCAGGCAGGAGATCAGGCGTAAATTGTATCCTGCTAAACGAACCCTGAACCGCTTTTGATAAGGTATTAATCGCCAGTGTTTTTGCTAATCCCGGGACCCCTTCCAGCAAAATGTGTCCCTGCCCGAGTAATCCGATAAGCAAACGTTCAACCATGTGCTTTTGCCCGACAATGACCTTGTTTATTTCTAAACTGAGTATATCGATAAAAGCGCTCTCTTTCTCAATCTTTTCATTAATTAAGCTTACATCAATAGTACTGTTTTCTTCCATCTATAAAATATTTTTTGTGGCGTGAATATAAGAACCACATTTTAACCCTACAAATTGAAAAATTAATTTACGGTTTTGCTGTTAATTATTGGTTAAAAAATTAAAGGGCAACCGTTTAACGACCGCCCTTTATCTAATTTTAATAACAAATTAACTTATTCCAGCGTAATTTCTCCTGTTTGTGTGGTTTCTCCATTCATAACTTCCACATCATTTAAAGTAACAGCAGATAGCCCGGAAGCAGCATCCGGAGTAATGGTTACCGTATATACACCTTCCGGAATCCCGTAGAGCACAAAGGCACCTGTTTCGTCTGCATATGTGGAAATAGTGTCTTCTCCAACCATCACGGAAATCTCTATTTGACCGTCAAAAGGAGTTACGCTTCCAGCTATTATCCCTGAAGATACCTCTGCACTTATTCGAATAACGGGTTTTAGACTATAATCTCCGTTCCCTTCGGGTACTACAGAATCATCCGCATCAAAATCAAGGGTAAACGAATAATTAAATCCGGGAGCAAGGGTTTCGTTAACCAGAAGCTTTAAACCCGACTGTAGCGCACTTGGGGTAGCCAGCGGAAAACTTTCACCCGCAATAACCACGGAATTATGATCCCCTAAAACCAATCGGATTTGATTGAGTTTTCCGGAAGGGATAAGGCTGTCTGCTAATAACAATTCGTTTCCTCCTACAAAGTCAAGCAAATTATAAACACCTGCCATACTCTCGGTTGAAATGCTTTGCCATCCATTTTCCTCATCGCCATTTTCCGAGCGCTTGATCATGATGTCCTGTACATCAATATTTACGGCCTCATAATCTCCCGGAGCATCTACAAGTTTTACGGTAATTCGCGATGTATTACTTTCGTTAGAATCTGAACAGGAGGTAATACATATCGCAGCAGAAAAGAGAAATAAAAAAACGGTTAAAAACTTTTTAGAATTTTCCATAGATAAAATTTGGGTTATTATTAATTTAAACAACGCATAATATTGCTTAAATATTTACGGTAAAAAGAACAAATCAGATTTTTTTTCGATGAACTACACCCGACTTATTGCCGGAACCATGACTTGGGGGAATTGGGGGAAAGACCTTAATACGGGTCAGATGACTTCACTCATTGAAGCATGTGTAAATAATGGAATTACCACATTTGATCATGCCGATATTTATGGAGGGTATACAACGGAGGCAGCTTTTGGAAAAGCCTTACAGGCTTTTTCGGGAGCCAGGGAGGAGATACAGCTTATTTCCAAATGCGGCATACAATATCTGGCTGACAGCAGGAAGAATACGCTAAAACATTACGAGTACGGAGGAGATTATATTATTTGGTCGGTAAATACCTCATTAAAAAATCTGCGAACCGATTATTTAGATCTTTTATTGCTTCACAGGCCCAGTCCGTTGATGCAGCCGGAAGAAATAGCAAAAGCGATTTCCATATTGAAACAGGAAGGGAAAATAAAAAACTTTGGAGTTTCGAATTTCACACCGTATCAAACAGACCTTATTGCTAAATATACAGACGTTTCGGTAAATCAGATTTCCTGCTCACTCACCCATTATAGTGCCATGCTTGACGGAAGCCTGGATCATATGATGCTAAATGGAATAAAACCGATGGCCTGGAGTCCGCTGGGCGTGGTTTTTAAAGAAAGGGGAGAGCAGATAAACCGGATAAATCAAGTACTTTTTAACCTGATGGTTAAATATGAAGCTACAGCAGATCAGCTCCTGCTGGCCTGGTTGCTGAAACATCCGGCCGGAATTCATCCGGTAATTGGCACTACGAGTACCGAACGCATAATTAATTCGGTTAATGCATTAAATATTACGCTCGAAACAGAAGATTGGTTTATGTTACTTGTGGCAAGCCAGGGGCACAAGGTACCGTAATGAGAGACGAATGCTATGATTAATAAACGCCTTTTAATTAAAAACCTGCTGGCTCATAACGATGAAAATAGCTTTTATGATAAAAAGCGCTATATCAATATCAGCGAAAAAGAAGGCAAGGCAAAATTTTTAAAACACGTTTGTGCGCTGGCAAACTCCAATCCAAAAAATAACAGCTATATAGTTATTGGTGTAGAGGATGGAGAAAATAAAATTACCGGAGTAGATTTTTTTGACGACAGTAAAATTCAAAACCTGATTAATGCCTACCTGGAACATGCCCCGCTGGTTTCCTACGAAAATATTCCGTTCCCGCAATTACCGGAGGGAAAAGTAGTGGGACTGGTAACCATTAAATCCAGCGGAAAAATATGTGCGCTTAGAAAAAATATATGGAAATACTACGGGGGAACGGTATTTTTTAGGGAAGGAAGCATAAGTATGCCCCGCAGTTTTGACCTTGAAATTAAGGATACCAATGCAGCCATTGTAGCTACTATAGAACAGCATGCCCGGAATAATATAGAACTTACGTTAGATGGCGTTATCGATTTTATTAATAATCGTCACGGCGAACTGGAGTCAAGTTATAAAGTGTTTAAAGAACAGTTTGTGGTTTGCTGGGCCGGAATTCCCAAACAGGTAAACGATATTACATTTTACTCCAGGGTAGATATAGAACTGATTAACGAACAGGTAAAGCTTTTCTACTCGGCGCTCGATGAGGTTTCTATTGTTTTTAGCGATGATACGTTTACCATAACCGAATACGTACAGCTTGGGCTGAACAATCAGCAAAAATACTACCCGCTTGAAACGGTGATCATTGAATTCAACGACAATGGCACCTACAAAATAAATGCGACCCTTATTTTTGAACCTCCTCAATTTGATAAAAAAACATTATTCCACCTGTATAATGCCAATAATGTATTGTTGGAGAAGCTTCAAAAAAAAGTGCCATTTACCAAAAGAGAGGAAAAAGACTTTAAGAATGTACCCGCAACATATCTGATTTGTTATCTGAACGGATTTGAAGAGGCCAAAGCCAAAATGGAAACCTATCGATTGGATATTAAGGCCTACGATAAAAAAACATATGCATCGTTAAAAGAATCGCTCAGAATCCTCAGAAAAGTTAAATACAATTAAGATTGGAAAACAGAACATTAGTTATCGGAGATATTCACGGCGGACTCAGGGCTTTGAAACAAGTGCTGGAAAGAGTAGCTGTTACCGAAAAGGATCAATTGATATTTTTAGGAGATTATGTGGATGGGTGGAGCGATACTCCGCAAACCATTAACTTTTTAATACAGCTGAATGTAACCCATCGTTGTGTTTTTATACGGGGAAACCACGATGAGTTATGCGTAGAATGGTTGTTAAAAGGTGTAGAGAATCCTATGTGGTTATATCATGGAGGACAAGCTACCGTAGATGCGTATCAAAAAGTTCCGGAAGCTACCCGAAAAATACACCTGGCTTTTTTTGAAAAGAATTTACAGGATTATTTTATCGATTCCCAGAACCGTCTGTATGTTCATGCCGGATTTACTAATTTACACGGAGTTTCCAAAGAGTATTTTCGGGAAATGTTTTACTGGGACCGAACCCTTTGGGAAATGGTACTGGCCCTGAAGCCGGATTTAAAAAAGGAAGAAACAATCTACCCTAAAAGACTTTTGCATTACAAGGAAATTTTTATAGGTCATACACCCGTTACCCGGATTGGACAGACCACCCCCGTAAAAGCGGCCAATGTTTGGAATGTAGATACGGGAGCTGCTTTTAAAGGGCCGTTAACCGTTATGGAAGCAGAAACCAAGGAGTATTGGCAAAGCGATCCCGTTTTTACTTTGTATCCCCATGAAAAAGGAAGAAATTAATAGAGAAAAACAAACGACTTTGGCATGGAATTAGTAAATTGAAACTCGATTTTAAACAGAACACATTATGGGAATTTTTGATGAAATAAAAAATAAACTCAAACACGAATTTATTGATATAGTGGAGTGGTTAGATACTTCTAACGACACCATTGTGCATCGATTTGAACGCTATCAGAATGAAATTAAAAACGGCGCAAAATTAGTGGTACGGGAAGGGCAGATGGCTGTTTTTGTGAACGAAGGGCAATTGGCCGATGTTTTTTCGCCGGGCACCTATACGTTAAACACGAAAAATCTACCCATTTTAGCAACGTTAAAAGGATGGAAATACGGATTTAATAGCCCGTTCAAAGCCGAAGTATATTTTGTGAGTACCCGAATTTTCACAGATGAAAAATGGGGGACTAAAAACCCGATTACCCTGAGTGATGAGCGGTTTGGACTTTTTGAAATAAGAGCCTTCGGAACCTATACATTTCGCATATCCGATCCCGGCAAATTTATTATTGACGTAGTGGGAACCGACGGGAACTTTACCAACTATGAAATAAATGAGCATTTAAAAAGCCTGATTGCCACGCGATTTACCGATACGGTAGGAGAGGCTAAACTCCCCATAGAACTCTATGCTGCCAATACTACGGAGTTATCCGAAACCTGCCAGGAGGTAATGCAACCCGAATTTGCCAGGGTGGGGATTGAACTGGAAAAATTCTATATCGAAAATGTTTCCATGCCGGAAGATCTCAAAAAAGAAATTTTCGAATACAGCCGCCTCGACAAACTGGATATGACCAAACTGTCGCAGTTTAAAGCTGCCAAAGCCATGGAAGAAGCTGCGAAGAACGAAGGCGGAACGGCTGGAGCCGGTATGGGTATGGGTATGGGTTTTGTACTCGCACAACAAATGGGGCAGCAAATGGGAGGCATGCAACCCGGAGTTCAACCGGTTGCTCCAATAGCCACACCACCCCCGATTCCCGCGGCCACCCTGTATTATTATGCAATAAATGGCCAGCAGGCAGGCCCTGTGAGTTTTGAAGTACTCCAGTCGCTGTTTGCCAATAGAACGGTGAATAAAGAGTCGTTAGTCTGGAAACAGGGAATGGACAACTGGAAACCGCTTAAAGAAATAGAAGAGCTTAAATCCTTTTTAGGAGGGGCAACACCGCCACCGCTTCCCGAAAAGTAATACAATAGTTTAACGCTCTTTTTCGAAGGAATGCAGGAAGAACCCGTTAAAAAATCAGAACAGAAAAAAGCATGTGCCAATTGCGGGGCCGAGCTTAAATACAAGCCCGGCTCGCAGCAATTGCTCTGTGATTATTGTGGCTACGAGGAGTTTATTGAACAGGACAAAACGAGTTTCGAAGAACTTGAACTCGCTCATTATCTTAAATTAGTTGGAGAAAAAGCCCATACCGATACCATAGAACTATTGCACTGCAAAAACTGTGGCGCTAATCAGCATGTGGAGGAGCATTACAAATCGCTTTCATGTGTGTATTGCGGAGAACCTCTTATCCTGGAAGATATTCAAAATGAGGGCTGGATCCTTCCCGGAGCCATAGTACCCTTTGCCCTGGATAAGAAAAAGGCCCAGGACATTTTTAAACGATGGGTAGGTAAAATTTGGTTTGCTCCCAATAAATTAAAAAGAGCTTCCTTGGATCCTGAAGGGCTTCACGGATTGTATATGCCGTACTGGACCTTCGACTGCAATTTAAAATCGGATTATCAGGGAATGCGCGGAGATTTTTACTATGAAACCGAAAGAGTCCGTACCTCCAAAGGCATACAGCACAGGCGGGTTCGAAAAACCAGATGGCGGCGGGCTTCCGGAAGCGTCAGTGGTTTTATCGATGATATTCTGATTAATGCATCCCGTAAAAAACGCCAGGAAATTCCCAGGCATGTAGGGCGGTGGAACCTCAAAGAACTCCAGCCCTTTAACGATAAATACCTTTCAGGTTTTGTTACCGAAAAATACACGGTATCACTTAAAGACGGGCACCATCAGTCATTCCTGGAGGCTAAAGATATTGCCTACCAATGGATACGAAACGATATTGGAGGCGATACCCAAAGAGTAAACCACGCCGATATTAAAATCAGCGATGAAACCTTTAAACATGTCTTACTCCCTATTTATATCAGTACATACCGGTATAACCATAAAGAGTACCACTTTTATGTAAACGGACAAACCGGACAAATTAGCGGAACACACCCCGTTTCTTTCTGGAAGATCTTTTTTTTAATAGCAACCATACTGCTGATAATTGCTATCCTGGCATATCTGGCCTGATCGTATGGTCTGGCTAAGAGATTATTTATAAAGGAGTTTTTTGCATAGCATAATCGCCGATTAAATTCTATATAATTATAGATTATACACCGTATTCATAACAAAAAAAGGAAAAACCTTTCAATAAAGAAGGGAAAACCTCATCGTTATATTGTGAACACTACGTACCTTTCATCCAGTGAAACAAATACGATAGGGAGATGAAATTCAGAACGTTTTTTGTTTGTCTGGTAAGTGTAGGAGCGGCCTGGATGTTTTCGGGCTGTGACGGGGAAGAAAACTCTTTGGCCGATACTTTTACGGATAGCTCCCCACAGCAGGGCTTTTCCTGGGAGGGTTTTAAAGACCCCTTCCTGGCGGCACAGCTTATCGTTAACTGGGAGCATCCCCGGGAAGTAGAAACATTCCCGGAAGAATTGCATGCCACACCAGGGGGAAAACGGGTTTATGAGTACCCGGTTAGCTTTAAAGGAAAGGGCCTCCTGGAACAGGGAAGCAAAAAGTTGTATTTTAGATACCGGATGCTGGCCTATGATAACAATGATGGAGTATGGAGCTATACGCTGGTAAAATACCTGAGTGCGGATCAAAAATCCCTGGCCGAGGTAGGTTATGAGCAGAAAGCGGAATTTAGCGGTACGGTAACCTATTACCCAATAGATGGAGCACCGACCCGTTTGGAGGCTTATGAGAAAGGAGTACTGCTCGATACCCGGACAGATGAAGTAACAGGGAATAGCACAGCGTTAAAGGAAGCTCCCATTGGTTGTGAAGGCGGTTGTTGGGTGGAAGTACCAGTATATGTAATTGTTGATTATTACATAAGTATTAACGGAGGCCCTTTTACCTATTCGTATTCCATTATACAAAGTGTTTATTATCAATCCGTATGGATAAGCGGAAGTGGAGGAACAAGCGGGGGAGAAATACCTGCCTTTTATCATGAACATCATGATGACCCTCATGGTCCTTCGGTAGGTAGTTTTAATCATTCAAATGAAGATATTCTTGATGCTCCGCCCAGTTGTGAAAGCTTTAACTTTCAAAGCTTAGGAACATTAAATTTTATGTATTCTTATGTTAGGGGAATAAGATTTTTGGTCATCAATCAAAATGGAGATAGATTTTATATAAAATATAGTAATCCAATGGAATTTGGAGCTCCGAAAACAGATCGATTTGGAAACGAGTTTAGACCGGGATATTTGGCTGAAATTAGTGCCAGAGCCTTGGAAGAGGCCATGGATTATACTTTCAAATATATAAGAAGTAACCCATGGATAAATACTGATGAAGCAAAGAGAATTTTCGAAGCTGAGCTTAAAAGAGTATATCCGTTACATATTCCCGGAGGTAGAGTTACGATTAGACCAACGCATCAATATGTATCTTTGGTAACAGAATATGTGGCTACATGGTTTGGCAATGGAAATTGTGATTAAGTTATATGAAAAAAGAATTAGAGGATATTGCATATAAATATTATCCAAAAGGTATAAGCTATTTTACTACGGATAATACGGAAAATATAAACTATCTGAAATCCGAACAATTTAAGAGATTGAATAGGCTCAAAAGTAATTTTTTTGAGAAAGGGATAAGTTATGGAAGTCATATAATTGATGTTATAAAAGATTACGGTGTAGAGGTGGAATTAAGAGATGCTACTAACATTCCTATGGGAGATAGAGCTTTTAATATCCAACACAGTTCCTTCTTTGATAAAGATGAAAGCAAGTATTATCCTATATGCTTTGCAATAAGCGGTTTAATTCCGTATTACTTTCCCTATATAATAGATATAGATGTTTCCTTTGACAAACGTTTAAAAGAAAATTTTTATTCATGGGTCAAGAATAACGGTAGGTTACAAGACGAGATTAAAATGAAAATATTTAAGAATACAATAGATAATATATCTGAATGCCTGGAAAAAAAATTAGGATATAAAAGATTCCCTGAGGAATTAGTTGACAGAGTTATACCGGGAATTGATAATCAAAATATTTCCATGGAAAACTTTACTTTTTTTAATGCCTTTTTTATGGATGATTTTTACTGCTTACCTTAGTTATTAACAATTTTATGGTATTGAAAAAGATAAACAGGAAACGAATTGGAATACTAATACTTTTAGCAATTTCCTTGTTAAGTTTTGTAGTCATACAATTAAACCAGGAGCAGGAAGATATTATTGGAATATGGACAAACACGGAAACCCCTCAATGGAAATGGGAATTTAGAACCGATGGCAAATGTTATAGTTATTATGATAATGAAATATCTGAAAAATATAATTATTCTGTTGAAACCACAAGCCCTCAATGTAATCAAGATGTTCCCACGGGGAAGTTATACAGCTATTTGAAGCTGGTTAATTTAAATGAATCAAATGATGTTTACTGCTATGAAATTTTATCATTAGATAAAGAGTCATTGCAATTAAGACAGATTGAAAGGGGTGGATTTATAGCATTTGATAGACAGTGATAGCTTCCTTCCTTCCAAATCAGATGTAATGGTTAAATACCAGAGTAAGATAAAAAATCACGGAACCGGCGGGAATCTGGGTTGGGATTATTATTATGCGATGGCATTTGGAGGATTATATTATAAAGATGGTAATGGGAATCTTGTAGAAACAGATTCTTTTAAGGCACTTGTACCTGATGCAATTAAAAGACAGGAAATAAAAAATATTTTATCAAATGAGGAACAAGGAAATACCAGCTCTAAGGGGACAAAGTGTTAATTTGTTGTTTACAGTGATATTTATTGTTTTTTCGATAAATGTCAACGCCCAAACAAAACTTAATGGAAAGTACTGTATTGATTACGGGACGAAAGATGTTTATACATGTATCACTTTTTTGGAGGATAGTACTTTTGAATATAATTCCGGGGGAGATTTTGGGAATAATGAGTACGGAAAAGGGATATACATAATTGATAAGGATACTTTAATACTAAAATATAACCTAACAGAGCCAAAATTGGATGTTCACACCGAATCTTTATATTGGGTAAATTCTCTAGACTCCATACAAGTAAAGCTCCGGTTGAAAGAAACTAATAATGGTCCCATGGCTGGTGCACACATCGAAATCTCTACAACAAAAGAAATTCATATTTCCGAAATGGATGGAAGTGCTACGTTTAAATTAAAAAAAATAAAAGAGCTATATTTTGGAAAGATAAGATATGTTGGATTTCCCGAATACCATTTTGTCATTGACGGCACTAAAAATTATGTGATCACCACTCACTTTAATAAAAACCCGCTGGGACAACCAATAAAGAATGAGGTAAAAACTTTTTTGCTTTCAGACGTACAAGAAAATTCTTTTAGAGCAAAAAACGATCATGGCGTTTTGTTTTATTGGTACAAAATAAAGACTAAATGAAAAAACATTCATTTTAATCACGGCTCTTTATATTTTGGTTTTATACCTAATGCGGCGTAATAATTAAGAGGGTATAGAAATATTTTAAGCCTCCCAAAAAATAACGCTTCTTTATTTTAAACAATAGTAACTTAAAAGTTATACGAGTTGGTTTTACTTACATAATTTCATTACTTTTAATTAAAAAAACAATGAAGTTACGTAATATACACATAATAAAAGGAGCTCTTTTTGGTTGCGCACTGCTTCTTTTTGCTTTTGTAAATCCAACGGATTTAAGCATTGATTCGAGATTCAAAACAGAGACTTCCGCATTAGACTGCATCGCTCCTAAATTGTTTAATTTTAGAATAGAAAACGCGCATACCGATAGAGTGTATTTTGATAGTACCGAACCTATCGCTTCCTCATCTTTTACCGGATTTGTCATTACAAATAAATCGATATCGGGAATAACCGTTATTGCTGCACAAAATACGGGGCACTATTTTGAACTGAGTACTTCGTTTACACATTTTGATAATGTGCAAATTCGTTATGAGGGCGGTAGCGATCTGAGTGATTTGAATGGTAATAATTTACATGTATTCGAACAGGATTATGTGGCGAATAATATTTTGGAACCTGGCCCGACTAAAACGGTTTATGTACGGGCTGATGCTACCGGTACGGGCGATGGTTCCAGCGAAATCAATGCATATACGATAAATCAGTTAAACGCTACTACAGTACAGGCTGGAACAAGGATCTTAATTAAAAAAGGAGTGTATTTAGACACTTTTACGCTACCCAGGAGCGGCACCGAAACACAACCCATCTGGTTTGAGGGATACAGTACAACACCGGGAGACCTGAATTATAACGTATTCCATCCGGTATACCCGAATGCGTTAAGCGGGACCGACATGCCTTTATTTGATGGAGGAAACAGGAATAACGGGTTGAAGTGCTTTAACTTTAACAATAAACGCTTCTGGATATTTAAAAACATTCAGGTAAAAAGACATAAATATGGGTGGTATTCATCGTATAGCACACCTTCCGACAATATAATATTTAACAATTGTGCTTTTGAAGAAATGGGAGATGTAACCACAGGATATGGCGCGGGATTTGTTCTGAATATGAATGCGAATAATAATAAACCTCATAATTTTAGATTGATTAATTGCTATGGCAGGAATGCCACCCAGTCTAATTATGCGCTGGCCGGAGATTATCATTTGGTTAAAAACTGTGTGAGTTACAGCGATGAAGATCCCTATCCGGGAAGTGGAAATTTATATTTAAGTACGGATTATCACATACGATTTGGCGATGGTTTTGAAAACACGATTATTGATTGTTATATAGAAAATGTTGGTGATTTGGAACACACAGCTCATGGTTATGCCAACAGAGGTTTTTATTTACCAACAAGTTATGCGCTGATAAAAAACAGTGAAGCAGTGAATATTAATGGCGCTATAGAATTTCGTAATAATGTAACCGACGGATATGCGGTTGGATGTATTATTCGAGGGGGAATATCAAGAAACGAAGGAGGAATACATTTCAGAGACGGGGCTTCAAATAATACGGTAGACAAATGTGTTATTAAAGATATTGGACCCGCCTATAATGCGGCTTTAAATTATTATGACACCTCAGGTGAGGGCGGTACCGGAGAAATAGTAAACAACAATATTGTAAAGAACACGATTTTCGATAATGTGGATAATCTGCTGAGATTCGGTAATGGAACCACCGGTAATACTATAACAAATAACAAACTGCTTAATTGTACCGTAAATAATATCTATGAACTCTTTTTTGTAGAAGCCAATGTGTCGGTTAGCAGTTTTGAAATGAAAAATACCATCTTTAATGATATTAGCAGGTATGGGAGCTCTACTACAGGTGTAACGCGGGAATATTGCAATTTTTGGGATTTTTACGGTACTAACGGAACCCCCCCGAGCGGGACCGGAAATGTAAGCGTAGACCCCCAGTTCGCAAATGTATCTACAGGCAATTTTACTCCTCAAAATATAGCTATGAAAGCGGGCACATACCTTTCAAATGTTGTATATGATAAAGATGGAAAGGAACGAAACAACACTCCTACTATGGGCGCAATAGAAGTTGATTAATGGAGGTAATTAAAAGACTATCTTAGCTAAAGAGAAGAAGCCACTTAAAAGGGCTTCTTCTCTGTTTTATTTTAAAGGTCAAATTTAATTCCCTGAGCCAAAGGCAATTCGGTAGTATAATTAATGGTGTTGGTTTGTCTGCGCATGTATATTTTCCAGGCATCCGAACCGCTTTCACGTCCGCCGCCTGTTTCTTTTTCCCCACCGAATGCTCCGCCTATCTCTGCTCCGCTGGTACCTATATTAACATTGGCAATCCCGCAGTCGCTTCCCGCATGACTTAAAAAGCGTTCAGCCTCCCTCAGGTTATTGGTCATAATTGCAGACGATAGCCCCTGAGCCACATTATTCTGTATGGCAATGGCATTTTCCACATCATCACTATACTTTAATAAATACAGTACGGGAGCAAAAGTTTCGTGCTGAACAATTTCAAAATGAGGTTCTGCTTCGGCAATGGCAGGCTTTACATAACAACCGCTTTCATAGCCTTCGCCTGACAGCACACCCCCTTCTACAAGAATAGTACCTCCCTCTTCTACAACTTTATCAAGTGCGGCCCGGTACATAGCAACTGCATCGGTATCGATCAGAGGCCCGACATGATTGTTTTCATCCAGCGGATTCCCGATGCGCAATTGTTTATAAGCATCGGTCAGTGCTTGTTTTACTTTATCGTAAACCGATTCGTGAATAATAAGCCTTCGGGTGGAAGTGCAGCGTTGTCCGCAGGTTCCGACCGCTCCGAATACAGCCCCTATTACAGTCATTTTAATATCGGCATCCGGAGTTACAATAATGGCATTATTACCCCCTAATTCCAATAGCGACTTTCCTAAACGCTCTCCAACGGTAGCGGCTACAATTTTACCCATACGCGTTGATCCTGTTGCAGAAATGAGCGGAACACGGGTATCTTTGGTCATAAATTCCCCTACTTTATAATCGCCGTTGATCAGACAGGAAATACCTTCCGGAAGATCGTTTTCTTTGAGTACCTCAGCAATGATATTCTGGCAGGCCACTCCGCATAAAGGAGCTTTCTCACTGGGCTTCCAAATACATACATCACCACAGATCCAGGCTAATGCCGTATTCCAGGACCATACGGCCACCGGGAAATTAAAAGCCGAAATAATACCTACAATCCCCAGAGGATGATATTGCTCATACATACGATGTCCGGGACGTTCGGAATGCATGGTAAAACCGTGTAACTGTCGGGAAAGGCCCACGGCAAAATCACAGATATCAATCATTTCCTGTACTTCTCCATACCCTTCCTGCAGCGATTTACCCATTTCGTAGGAAACCAGTTTTCCAAGAGGTTCTTTATACAGGCGTAATTTTTCACCGAATTGACGAACAATTTCTCCGCGTTTGGGAGCCGGGATTACCCGCCATGTTTTAAAAGCTTCCTGAGCTGAGGTAATTACCTGTTCGTAATCTTCCCGGGTAGAAGTTTTTACCTTTCCAATTAAGGCGCCGTCCACGGGTGAGTACGAAGCAATTTCTTCACCCTCCGAAAACCACCGATTCCCGGTTGAGGTGCCTTCATTAATATCTTTAACACCCAATGTTTTCAGGGCTTCTTCAATTCCAAAATCAGTTGCAACTAGTGACATGTATAACTTTTTTAAAACGGATTGTTAATTTTGGGCGAAGGTACAAAATCCGCTTTAAAAGAACTCATAAAAACTACCGGAAACTACTCGCCGGTAAATCGCTTATCCGTAGGCATAACCGTCCCGCAATGATCACAGGTACGCAATGCTTCAGAATTGTAAAAGTGTTTGAAATGAGGGAGGAAATCCTTTTCAATATCGTGAAGTTCAAAATACACTTCATACAGCCGGGTATTGCAATTGTCGCAAAACCATAAAAGACCATCGGTAAAGCCTTTTCCCGCCCGCTTACGTTCTACGACAAGCCCTACAGAGCCTTCCGAACGGACAGGCGAATGCGGTGTTTTTGCAGGGTGTAAATACATATCGCCAGGTCCCAGCTCCAGTTCTTTTCGTTCACCGTCTTCCTGAACAATTACTTTAATGGTTCCCTCTAATTGGTAGAATAATTCTTCGGTTTCATTATAGTGATAATCCTTTCTTGCATTAGGGCCTCCAACGATCATTACAATATAATCGCCCGATTCTTTATAGAGGTTTTTATTTCCAACAGGAGGTTTTAAAAGATCCCTGTTTTCTTTAATCCATGTATTCAGATTAAAAGGTTTAGAAGCTGCCATGATTTTTAAATTTACCTAAGTAAAAGTACAAGAAATCCGTCAGATAGTAAAAAAGGAAAGAAGAAGATTATTTATAAAACATCTCCGTAAAGTAATAGCGCCCTTCATTATCTTTCCGGGCACAAACGGCGGTATGCGTAAAGTCGCCCTCTATATTTTCGCGATGCCCTTGTGTGCTGTGTATCCAGGCCTGAAAAACCTCTTCGGCATTTTCATAAAAACGAGCCACATTTTCCGAAACGCTCGATGCCTTTGCCTCAACAATAATATTACCGGACCGGTCGTTAAAGTTATCGTGACTTATAGTCTCGTTGGCTATCATATATTCGGTATGCTTTAGCGCTTCTTTATAGGCAATGTTACTGTGCGACAATTCGTTCTTGCCTATTTCTTTACGATGTTTGTTGATCAATGAAAGCACTTCTTTTTCAATTGCGGAAAGCTCAAAATCATTGGGCTCCTCAGGAGTATCACTGCCGGAAGAGCAGGCTGCGGCAAGGACGAGGAGTGAAAGCAGGAAAAAACGTTTTAAATTCATTTTTCGGTTAGTAAGTTTAGGCTTTATTATAATCGTAAAAAAGTGATGTTTATTGTGTGAATTACTTTGGAAAGAGTAACTTAGTGAAGTAAACGATGTATTTATTTGGTTCCTATGAAAAAAAGTATTTTATATCTGGCGTTTCTTTGTCTGCTTTGGAGTTGTAAGGAGCAACCCGTAGTGGCAGAATCTGTTTCAAATAGTGAAACCTCTGTGCTTAACATGGAAGATAATTTCGGGATTGTTATTCACGGTGGAGCGGGAACCATTCTGAAAAAAAATATGACCCCGGAAAAAGAAGCTGCTTATAAGGCTAAGATGACCGAAGCGATTCAGGCGGGTTATGAGATATTAAAGAACGGGGGAAGCAGCCTGGATGCTGTTGAAAAAGCCATTAATATTATGGAAGACTCTCCCCTTTTTAATGCGGGGAAAGGAGCCGTTTTTACAAATGAGGGGAAAAACGAACTGGACGCGTCTATCATGGATGGAAAAACGCTAAATGCAGGGGCTGTTGCCGGTGTTACAACGGTAAAAAACCCTATTAGCCTGGCGCGGGCCGTTATGGAAAAATCAAAACATGTCATGTTTGCTCGCGAAGGAGCAGAAGTTTTTGCTAAAGAGCAGGGACTGGAACTGGTTTCTCCTGATTATTTTTATACGGAGAATCGAATGAAATCATTGAAGCGAGCGCAGGAAAGGGAAAAAATTGAACTGGATCACGACGATAAAGCAGCTTTTTACGACTCTGAAGTAAAAGATTTTAAATTTGGTACAGTGGGTTGTGCCGCCCTGGATAAGCACGGAAATCTGGCGGCCGGAACATCTACAGGAGGAATGACGAATAAGCGCTGGGGACGCGTAGGCGATTCGCCCGTTATTGGCGCCGGAACATATGCCAATAATAAAAGCTGCGCAGTATCGGCTACGGGATGGGGAGAATATTTCATAAGAGGAGTTGTAGCGCACGATATTGCGGCTATGATGGAATATAAGAAGATTTCCCTTCAGGAAGCAGCTAAAGAAGTCATTCAAAATAAGCTTACTAATTTAGGTGGCGATGGCGGAATTATAGCCATTGATCATAACGGGAGTGTTACCATGGAGTTTAATACCGCAGGCATGTACAGAGCCAGTATGGATAAAGAGGGTAAACTAACAATAGCCATCTATAAAAATTGACAAAAAGATAGATTATGAAAGCGAAACCCTATTACGCGGTTATTTTTACATCAATACGTAGCGGAAAAGATAAAGAATACGATCGTATGTCTGAACGGATGTTTGCACTTGCCAAAGAACAATCGGGTTTTTTGGGCGTGGAAAGTGCCGGTGGAGAGGTGGGAATAACAGTAAGTTATTGGGAGAGTTTACAGGCCATAGCCCGATGGAAACAGAACTCGGCACATGTTTTTGCTCAGGAAAAAGGAAAAGAAGCATGGTATAGTTGGTACAAGGTAAGGGTTAGCATTGTAGTTCGAGAGTATGATTATACAAAAATATAAGTGTTGATGCCCGGGAAGTATATTATTGCACTTGATCAGGGAACCACCAGCTCAAGAGCTTTACTTATTGACGAAAAGGGAAGCATTCAGGGGATGGCTCAGCAGGAATTTCCACAGATTTATCCAAATCCGGGTTGGGTAGAACACGACCCTGAAGTTATTTTTTCATCGCAGGAGAGCGTACTTCTTGAATTAATAAATAAGTACCAACCGCCACCGGAAAAAATAAAAGCTATCGGTATTACAAACCAAAGAGAGACTACCGTGATTTGGAACAGGAATACGGGAATCCCGGTTTATAATGCCTTAGTATGGCAGGACAAACGTACCAGTAATATGTGTGAGGAACTTATAAAAAAAGGACTGAGATCATATATAAAAAAAACAACCGGACTAATCCCAGACGCCTATTTCTCCGCCACAAAAATTAAATGGATTCTCGATTGTGTAGATGGGGCTCGCAAAAAAGCAGAAAATGGCGAACTGCTTTTTGGAACCATCGATACCTGGTTGCTCTGGAAACTTACAAAAGGACAGGTGCATGCCACGGATTACTCCAATGCTTCCCGTACCATGTTATACGATATAAATTCGCTGCAATGGGATAGCCGGCTTTTAAAAGAATTAAATATTCCCGAATGCATGCTTCCGGAAGTGCATCCCTCTTCTTTTCATTTCGGAGACTATGACCTTGACGGTAAAAAAATACCGATTACGGGTGTTGTGGGCGATCAGCAAGCCGCATTGTTCGGACAGCGTTGCTTTGGAGAGGGAATGGCTAAAAACACTTATGGTACCGGATGTTTCATGTTGATAAATACCGGAGAGAAACCACAGTTCTCGGAGCAGGGACTGTTAACCACAATAGCCTGGGGAGTTGAAGAAAAAATATATTATGCCCTGGAAGGGAGCGTTTTTATTGCCGGGGCAGCAGTGCAATGGTTACGGGACGAGCTCGGTTTTTTTGAATCAGCTGCTGATTCGGAAGAACTTGCAGCAGATGTGGATGAAGACCATTCGGTATACGTAGTACCCGCTTTTGCCGGGTTGGGTGCTCCGTATTGGGATATGTATGCCCGGGGTGCTATATTCGGACTAACCAGAGATACCGGAAAGGCTCATATCACCAGAGCTACACTGGAATCGCTTGCATACCAAAGCAAAGATGTGTTGGAAACCATGCAGATAGCTTCGGGAATGCACTTAAAAATGCTAAAAGTAGATGGAGGAGCCAGTACCAATAATTGGTTGATGCAATTTCAGGCCAGCATTTTAAATACCACGGTGGTTCGCCCCAAAATAACGGAATCTACAGCCTTGGGAGCGGCTTTTTTGGCAGGAATTACCATAGGATTATGGTCATGGAAAGACCTGGAACAGCTGGAAAGTGAAAACAAAATATTTAAACCGTCTTTTTCAAAGGAAAAGCGAGAACGCTTGTACAGAGGGTGGCAGAAAGCGGTGAACAGAACCATGAATTGGGAAACGCCATATGATTCATAGAAATATACCATTCAGCAATCTCGATAGGTCTGAAACCCTAAAAGCATTACAATCCTCGATATTCGATCTGATAGTTATTGGAGGCGGAATAACCGGAGCGGGAATTGCACTCGATGCGGCTTCCAGAGGATTAAGCGTGGCCCTGATTGAAAAAGGCGATTTTGCTTCCGGAACCAGTAGTAAATCTACAAAGCTTATTCATGGAGGATTACGCTACCTGAAGCAGTTTGATTTCTGGCTGGTTAAGGAAGTCGGATCGGAGCGCGCTATCGTTCATAAACTGGCGCCGCACCTGGTACTTCCTGAAAAAATGTTGCTACCGCTTATTAAAAAAGGATCGTATGGAAAATGGCTCACCTCGATTGGTTTAAAAATATATGATATCCTGGCAGAAGTGGAAGGGGGAGATCAACGAAAAATGCTGGAAAAAGAAGAGGCTTTAAAATTAGAGCCATTGCTGCCCAGGAAAATACTCAAGGGGGCGGGATATTATGCAGAATATAGAACCGATGATGCCCGGCTTACACTGGAAAATATAAAAACGGCACTGCGTTTTAAAACGGTGGCTTTAAATTATTTGGAGGTCGAAAGCTTTTGTTATACAAATGAACAATTAAGCGGAGTTCGGGTTATCGACCGGACTACGGAAATTAATTTTGAAATACAAGGAAAACAAATAGTAAATGCTACCGGCCCCTGGGTAGATGAGTTAAGGATGCTCAATAACTCGGGAAAGGGAAAACAAAAACGGCTTCACCTGACCAAAGGGGTACATCTGGTCTTTCCTCATAAGAAATTACCCGTAAAACAATCGGTGTATTTTGATGTGCCGGACGGGCGTATGATATTTGCTATTCCCAGGGGAAATGTTACTTATGTGGGAACCACGGACACCAATTATGCAGACGATAAAAACAATATTGAAGTTGACTTAACCGATGCCCTCTATCTCCTTTCAGCGGTAAATCATATGTTTCCGGAAATTGAACTTACCTTACATGATATAACCTCCAGCTGGGCCGGATTGCGTCCATTGATCCACGAAGAGGGGAAATCGCCTTCGGAATTGTCCAGAAAAGATGAAATTTTTGTTTCCGATTCCGGACTTATAAGTATAGCAGGCGGAAAACTTACAGGTTATAGAAAAATGGCGGAGCGAGTTGTAGATAGGGTATGTAAGAATTTAAAGGAAAAACATCAGCTTAAAACCGAGAGCTGTTACACCGATAAAATTCCTTTAAGCGGAAGTAAGTTTAAATCGTTTGACGAGGTGGAAAAATATATCCGTAATGTGTATTATAGGATTAAGAAAGACGGTTTTGAAATGTGTGATGCCCGCTATCTGGTAACTACGTATGGCGTACAGACAGAAACCATTCTGACGCACTATAATCAACTGGAAGGAGATGATATTAAAGAAAAATTAATACGGTCTGAGTTCTGGTTCTGTGTGCACTTTGAAATGACTGTCTCTCCTCTTGATTTTTTTATCAGAAGAACAGGACGAATGTATTTTAATATGGAAAGCGTAATGACATTCTCGGAAGTAATCTTAAATGAATTTAAAACAATTTTTGGTACTTCGGAAGAGGTGATAAAGGTATATCGTGAACAAATAAAACAGGAAATTCACCGGTGTACTCATTTTAGTAATTAGTTCTTATTGTTTGCTCATATAAAAGGAAAAGCCCTGATTATTTGCTCCCAGGACCTCCACAAAAAGCCTGGCATTATTTAGTTTCCTGTACCGGATAACTCTCGGAAAATCGTGATCCGGATTTTCAAACGAATATACGTGCTCCTTCTTCGCGTTAAACCGAAACGAAACCGTTTTGCCTTCGTTTTGATCCGGAACAGTAGCTTCGTAAAACAAATTTCCGTTTCGAGATACAATAGCCAGATTTTCCGTAATGATCTTTTTTCCATCCCGAATGCGGTAACCTATACCAGAAAGTCCCTTTTTTGTTTTTGACCAGGCTTCGTAATTTTCTTTTCCCTCTACTTTCCACACCCCTTCTAAAAAGGAAAATTCCCGGGTGGCACTACAAGAGCTTAAAGTAAGAATCAGAATCAGAAAAAAATATTTAAAAGACATTACTTATTGAGTTTAACGATGGCAAAAAGAACGCTATAAAAAAGAAAAAGGATTTCTGCTCATAGACCAAAGTCGCTATCGGTCTTTTAACCGATATACAAATTTAAGGCCGCTCCAGTCATTATCCACAGCACACACTTTAGTGTCTACCAGACCATTTTGAAGTAAGAATTCCCGGATGGGATCTCGTTTCAGATCGGTGGGGATATCAGAACTCCCCTTGGGCCAACTCACCCATAACATTCCCGTTTTTTTGAGAGCCGCTTTGCACGCTAGTGCCTTTTTTTCAAAAGATTTTACGTCTGTACAGAACAAATGGATCATATCGGCCGATTCCGGAAGAACTTTTTCAAGCAGATTTACGTCTTCGGGAAAATCGGAAAATAACCTAAAATAGTGCTTCGGTTCATCGATCAGTAAAATAGAATAACCCGTTTTAATACCGAGTTTTTTAGCGAGTGGAGTTCCTGAATATCCTGCAGTTTCCATATATTTTAATCTAGTTTTTCGGTAAGTCTCTTAAAGATCTTTTTGGGATCTTTACCCCCATATAAAATGTCATACACCGCATTGATAATTGGTGTTTTGCTCTTGCGCTTATGCGACTCCATGATCAGGTGAGCGCTTTTAGTGGCATAGTACCCTTCGGCTACCATATTCATTTCCATCATAGCGCTTTTAACGGTATATCCTTTTCCAATCATATTTCCAAACATCCGGTTCCTGCTAAATACCGAATAGCCCGTTACCAGTAAATCTCCAAGATAGGCCGAGTTATTGATATTGCGTTTCATTTTGTGAACCCGTTTTATAAAGCGCTTCATTTCGCGAATAGCATTGCTCATCAAAACGCTTTGAAAATTATCGCCATATCCCAAGCCATGTGCTATCCCGGCTGCAATGGCATAAATGTTTTTTAACATGGCAGCATATTCAGTTCCGATAATATCATCTGAGATCTTTACATTGATGTAATCACTGCTAAGGTGACGGGCCATAAAACGAGCCTTTTCGGCATCGGCGCAAGCCACAGTGAGGTATGACAAACGTTCCAGGGCTACCTCTTCCGCATGACAGGGCCCTGTAATAACCCCAATTTGTTCGAAAGGGATGTTATAAGTCTTGTGAAAATGCTCACCGACAATAAGTCCGGTTTCCGGGACAATCCCTTTTATCGCAGAAAAGACAATCTTGTTTTCAAGAGAAACGTTTAACTTTTTTAATTCATCACTCAGAAAAGCAGAGGGGATGGCAAAAATCAGGTATTCTGCATAGGCTACAGTTTCATTGATATCGTTGCTGAGGCGTAGCATATCGGTTTTAAATTCAACCGAACTTAGGTAGTTTGGATTATGAGCTGTTTTTAAAAGATGTTCTTTGACATAAACGCTTCGCATATACCAACCTACTTCTTGCAGGTTTTCGCAAAGCATTTTTACGATAGCAGTTGCCCAGCTACCTCCACCAATTACAGCAAACTTTGTTGTTGTGGTCATGAATATGTGTTTGTCTTCAAAAATAACCAAAAAAAATGGGCTCGAATGGAATTCCCCTTTCGGCTACTAAAAAATGGCACGACGATTGATTTATATATTGTGAATTTAAAAATATAGGCGTATGAAGAGGTTACAATTACTATTTGGGACATTACTACTAACCACCTTAACCGTTTCCTGTTATGTACATGACGATTATCCGGACAACATTGTAGATGTTCCTGCAATTAGCCTCGGAGAACTCATCATGTCGTACGACCTTTGGTATGTTGATATAAATAAGACTACCGGAAACGGCGAAGTGCCTTTTTTGCAGCGGGCATTTACAATTACATTTGATCATGGAGTTATGCTGGCTAATAATAATCTGGTGGGACTCGGGGAAACAGGGAAGGGTTTCGGAATTGCCGTGGGAGATTACCATACTTACGGAGAAGTACTTGAGATAGATCATGATATCGATGGGTATTGGACACTGGAGGTGGAGCAATTGGGCAATAATCTGATCCGCTTGTATCACAGACCTTCACATACTTCGTATTACCTGGAAGGATACCAGCGAAGTACTTTTAATTATACCCAGGTTTTTTACGACAATATCCATTACTTTTTACAGGAGTATCAGGGATGGGAGAAAACCTATACCAGTATAGAAGGAGCCATCAACGATTTTGACGATGAAAACTACCTTCGTTTTCTAACCGGAGGAGATGATGTTTTCTGGTCATCTGTTGATGGAGCGGGAACTCCTGTCTCGGAAGTAATATGGGATTATGAGGGCGTTTATACGGTGTATGATGTTGCAGGCGATGACAGCCTGAAAACTTTAACACTTGATTATGACTTTTTAGGCAATGATTACTTTGAACTATACGTTATAGATGATGAAACCATAGAGTTGTATCATCCTGACTCCGGAACCGTTTATGAATTTACAGGGAGAGGTTATGTAGAGTTCCTGAAAACGGGAAAAGGTGAAAAAATAGATAAAAAGCGCAGGAAAGTGACGAATCCTGTGATGAATACCACGCGGAAACGCAGGTTAGTTAGTTAATTTTTTTGGTTGGTTATTTAGTTTGAAAACCGCTTTGTTTGTTAAAATAAAGCGGTTTTCTTATTCGGTGTCAATCAGATTGAAAATAGAATGATTCCATCCGGTTTGTCCATTATCCTCTTTAGAGTCGGAGAACATTTCCAGTATAAAGAGATAAGCGTTGCTTATTTGTAAAAATTCATTTCATCTATATAAGTCCAGACAGCTTCAGGCAACATAGGCCGTATATTTTTCCCTTCGCTAATACTTTTCCGTATAAAGGTAGAAGAGATTTCCATGATAGGGGCCGTCACCCGATGAATACGGGGGTGTTTGTCAAATTGAGATTCTACTAATCCTGCCGAGAGACGGGGATATATGTAAAGGTCATGAGCATCGAGAATAATCTCATAATTCTTCCATTTGTGAAACCCTTTTAAATTATCCTCTCCCATTATAAGCGAAAAGTGTAAGTCCGGATATCTTTCCTGCAAATAGGCCAGGGTATGCACGGTATAATTAGGTTGCGGAAGCTTAAATTCAATATCGCTGGGCTTTAGTTTCGGATAATCTTTCGTGGCCTCATATACCATTTGATACCGGTGATGATTGTCTAACAAAGAGCTTTTTTTCTTAAAGGGACTGTGAGGGGTAACTACCAGCCATACCTCATCCAGATCACTGAATTCCACCATATGATTAGCAATGGTAAGATGGCCAACATGAACAGGATTAAAGGTGCCGAAAAATAGCCCGACCCTTTTTTTCATATCGTTTTTTTTTTAACTCCAACAAAATCAGCCACCAGATGGTAAGCCTCATCCAGGGCAGTATTCAGATCGTGGTTTTTAATCACCACATCAAATTGTGGCGCCGTAGCCAGCTCTATAGAAGCCTTGGCAATACGCATATTAATCTTGTCTTCGCTTTCGGTTTTACGCTTTTTTAGCCTGATTTTCAACTCATCAACACTGGGCGGCTTTACAAAAACGGCTAATGTATGTTCCGGGAATTTTCTTTTAATACGCAGGCCGCCGGCTACATCGATGTCAAAAATCACATGTTTTCCTTTTGCCCAGATGCGCTCCACTTCGGTTTTCAGGGTACCGTAAAAATTATCGCGATATACCTCTTCCCATTCCAGAAAATCTCCATTTTTAATATGTTGCTTGAATTGCTTAAGGGAGATAAAATAGTAATGCTCTCCTTCCTTTTCTTCTCCCCGGGGCTCACGTGAAGTGGCTGATACCGAAAATTCCAGGTCGAGTTCAGGATGTTTTAATAAATGCCTTACTATAGTGGTTTTACCAGAGCCTGATGGCGCCGAAAAAACAATGAGCTTTCCCTCTTTCATTATAGTACATTTAAAATTTGCTCCTTCACCTTTTCCAGTTCGTCCTTCATCTGAACAACCAGTTGTTGCATCGGAGCATAATTAGCCTTAGCTCCCATGGTATTGATCTCCCGCCCAATTTCCTGACAAATAAAACCTAGTTTTTTTCCATTCGAATCGTTAGAAGCCAGGGTGCTGAGAAAATATTCAAGGTGATTGGCAAGCCGGATTTTTTCTTCCGTAATATCAAATTTTTCAAGGTAATACGTAAGTTCCTGTTCAAAGCGGTTCGCATCTACCTCGGCTTTAAGGTCGGCAACAGCTTTGTCCAGTCGTTCCCGAACCTGATCCAATCGCTCGGGATCCATTAATCTTACCTTTTCCAGTAAGGTTTCAATATTTTGAATGCGATGCTTAAAATCCGATTCTAATGCTTTTCCTTCCTCAATTCGGAACGTATCAATTTCTTTCAGTGCATCCTCTAAAGCTCGTTGAATGGCGGCAAATTCTTCTTCATCAATATCATTTCGCTCTGTTTTTAAAGCGTCAGGCATGCGCACAGCCATTTTTAGCAACTCGGTAGAATCACCGTCAACAATATTTCTCAATTGTTCTATATATTGTGTAACCACACCGGAATTTACCTGTGTAGTGGTTTCCTCTCCGGTAATTTCTATAAACAGGCCGAAATCAATTTTGCCTCGTTTGAGTTTGTTTGCGATAGCGTTTCGCATACGAAGCTCTTTTTCTCGATATTGAGAAGGAATCCTGGCATTCAGATCCAGATTCTTGCTATTAAGTGATTTTAACTCAACAGTTATTTTTTTGGTGGGGAGTTGAACTACGCTTTTCCCAAAGCCGGTCATCGATTTAATCATTCCAGGAAATTATAAGTTGTGCAAAGGTAAGTAAAACCGCAGGTTTTGAAAAAATACAGGGCAGATACCTTAGGCTATCGTTTGTAAAAAATATAATCGGAAACCACAGGGGCCATTCCATGTGCTTTTAATACCTGATTAATTTGAGCTCTGTGATGTGTGGAGTGATTTATAATATGAAAAAGAATATCCTGAATAGAATTGGAAAACAAATCTCCGGCTCCGTTTTGATAGTCGATAGCCTTGTCAAAATTTTCGTGATTGGTCAGGATCCCAAAGGTGGTACGCTGATTTTCATAATGAATATCTTCCCAGTTTTTTGTTTCCTGTAAATCCCAGGGCCCCACAGCAACCGGATCTCCTAAAATCCGGGCATTCCAAATAGAATGCGCATTCAAAATATGACTGAATAATGTGTTTACTTCATCGGGCACCGAATCAGAGGAATTACAGATGTCGATAACCAGTTTATTACAATAATAATTATAGTCAAAGAGATTGTTGAACAAGGCTTCCATATAAACAACTGAGTTAAAGCTGATTAATTATTTTTTTCTAAAGCCTACCATCTTCCAAGTAGCCTGTTTAGTTGTTAAATATAGTAAATTGGATGTTTATTGCGAATGTTCCTGAATAAATAGCAGTGATTTTTCCTCATTGTAATAGGTCCCCGGAGCATAAAATCCAACGTGTCCACCCCATTTTGGGATTTCCAGAAATACATTAGGGTTATTTTGAGCTTCCTTAATTGGAAAACAGGAGGAAGACAAAAATGAATCGTTTTTTGCATTGATGATTAGTACAGGAACCCGAATCTGACTTAAAAACTGAAGCGAACTGCTTTGAGCATAATAATCCAGAGCATTTTCAAAACCGTGAGCAGGAGCGGTATAGGCATCGTCAAAATCTTTTAAAGTGGCAATTTTTTTAATGTGTCTTTCCGAAATTTGTTCAGGGAACAACTGTTGTTTTTCACGCAATTTAGCCAGCAGATGTTTTTTGAAGTTAAAAGCGTACAAAGCATTTTTGGGTTTGTGCAGCTCCAGCATGGACCCGTATAAATCGCAGGGTACGGAAATGGCCACTCCGCCTCTGATTTCCGGAGGTATATGGAATGATTCGCCTAGGTATTTTAAGATGAGGTTTCCCCCCAGGCTAAATCCTATTAAAAATAGTTGTCGGTATCGCCCGGCATATACCAAAGATGCAATTATTTCACGTAGATCTTCGGTGGCTCCCGAGTGATATGAACGATAAAACCGGTTGGGGATACCGCTACATCCGCGTAAGTTGAGGCAGGCTACGTCAAAACCATTCTCCGTAAAAGTTTGCGTTATTCCCAGCATATAAGGGCGTTGAGCATTGCCCTCCAGTCCGTGAACCGCTACTATGAGATTCTCCGATTTGGTTTTTGAATAACTCCAGTCCATATCAATAAAATCACCATCCTTAAGAACAAAACGCTCCCGGCTTTGGACTACAGCGCTTACACGTCTTAACAACCCTGAATAAAGCGTTGAAAAATGGCCGTTTTTAAAAAGGAAAGGGGGTGCGTACGATGAAGTTACCTGCGGCATAGGGCAAACAGAATTTGTTCTCGAAAATAAATAAAAGTAACTGATGAATTAATTTTAATTGAAAAATTCTTTTTGAGGACAAAACCGCTTGAACGGTGAAAATTCCAACATACCAACAAAAGAACAGTTATTATGCACGCATAATAACTGTTCTTTTGTATTTTTAACCAAATATTACACCATGAGCATTTATACTAAAGAATTTGAGATCCGTTGGAACGATCTGGATGCCAACAGGCATTTAGCCAATATTTCCTATATAGGTTTTGCGGCACATACCCGTATGTCATTTTTAACCGATTGTGGATTTGATCAGCGCTTGCTTGCAAAGCATAATATCGGCCCAGTCGTGTTTTACGAACATATGTATTATTTTAAAGAGGTATTTGCGGGAAAGCCGGTTCGCGTATCTTTAGAGTTAAAGGGACTTAGTGAAAATGGGATGTTTTTTGAGTTCCATCACAATTTTTACAATGATAAAGGGCATCATTTCGCACATTGTGAAATGATGGGTGCCTGGATAAGTTTGAGTACCCGAAAACTTATAGGATTACCTGAAGAAATGATTCATTTTTTTGATAAGGTAGACAGGCCTTCAGACTTTAAGTGGTTAAGCAAGGAAGATACCAGAAAGTATGCAAAAACCCCGGTTAATATAGATCCGGCAGCTTATTTTTGAGTTTTTTTACATGGAACGATCCCCGGTAAAATGGGCGGTGATATCAGCTGTTATGCATCACCGTAAGGTATTGTTATACTTTATAAACAGAAAAAAAACTAATCCGTTATTTTTTGTTTTATACTGTTGAGTTTGATTTTAAAGAATGGTATGTATTAAAATGAAAGGCTATTTCCGCGTTTTTTTGCTAACCAGGTATACCCCCAGGAAGACCAGTGCGGCAGCCAGAATTTTAACAGTATTTAGCGTATCGGCCCCGACAAAAATGGCAAACAAAATAGCAATAAGAGGTTGTAAATACATAAAAACACCCAGGGTGGAGGCTTTAAGGTGTTTTAGAGCATAAATATTTAGGAGATAGGTTAAAAAGGTGGTTCCCACCACTACAAAAACCATTTTTAAAATAGCATCAGCCGGAAGCTGCGACCACTTCACTTCTGAAAACTCCGAAATGGTTAATGGAAAATTGATAAGTACGGCAATTAAAAAGAGCCATTTCATCAGGGTAAAAGGATGGTATTTTTTGGTAAGCGGTTTTACTAAAACCATATACCCCGCATACGAAGTGGCATTAATAATAAACAAAGTATTTCCCAGTGGAATATTGGGAGCATCATGTCTGAGCTCTGCTCCGTAGAGTACCAGCCCCAGCGCTCCTGCAAAACCTAAAAGAATCCCGGTGGTTCGAAGCCAGGTAATTTTTTCTCCGATAAGCCAGGCAGACAGAATAAAAACTATAATCGGTGAAAGTGTAATGATTACCGAACTATTTATGGGGGTGGAAAGATAGAGTCCCTTAAAAAACATAAGCATGTTTATAACCATCCCCAAAAGTGCACAAACCAGAATACGGGGCCAGTCGGAAGTCGCAATTTTTTCACGAGGCCCCCAGAAGCTGATAATCCAAAATAAAACAGAAGCCCCTACAACCCGCAGCAGTATAAAACCAAAAGGCTTTATATAGATAGGCATCAGGCCTTTGGCAATAGTATGATTCACTCCATAAATGGTAGTGGCCCCCAAAGCTGCAAGTATGGCCAGAGTTCGTTTATCCATGGAGAGCTTTTATAGCACCTTCAACGGTTTTTTTGGCATTACCAATAAAAACCTGACCGTCTATGACAATAACCGGACGTTGTAAAAAAGTATAATGCTCCAGAATAAACGCTTTGTAGTCTTCTTCAGTAAGCGTTTCATTTTTTAATCCCCGCTCTTTATACAGTTTAGCCCTGCGACTAAACAAAGCCTCATAGCTTCCTGCCAGTTTTCGAAGATCTTCAAGCTGCTTAACCGTTATCTCCGATTCTTTAATATCCTGCAAAACAAAGGTATGGTCCGGTTGTAAAGTATCGATAATGCGTTTGCAGGTATTACAGGTTTTTAAATAGTAAATTTTATTCATCGGTTAATGTGTTTTGTACAAAGTAAGGTCATTTAAAATGTCCGGGTGTTCGAATAAAGCAAAAATCACAAAAACACCCTATAGGTTTAAAAAATTTGAAATAGAATTTTTATTGAATTTTTAAGTAATTCTGTAATTCATCATAGGGAAGCACCAGGGTTTTTTGACCGTCAGCATACGAAGCAATTTCGTATTGATTGTATATAAGTTCCAGGCCTTTTTGGGTAAATCCTATATTATCGGGTAGTTCGAAAACTTCTTTATCAAACATGAACCCTGTGGCATTGATATCTACATTAGAGGGAATATTTTCCTGGATCCGGAATTTTGTTTCAGCAAAAGCCGTAAAGTCATCCGGATTTTTAAATAACTCCCAGTTTTCGAGCGGCTCACCGGTGCGTTTGTCAAAATTCAGATAGGTTGTGGCCCCATAACCGTGTGCTCCGCCCGAGTACATATACGAATCGAGTTTTATTGAAACCAGTACGGGCGAATCATAAGATACAATTCCATTAACACTCGCTTCCCAATCGGCTACTTCTTCATCCGGAAACTCACTCTGAAGTATACTGTATTCTTCTCGGAATTTCTTTATTGCCTCCTGGTATGAAAGAACCACCTGATCTTCCCCGAAAGAGAGAATTTTACCTACTCGTTTTTCAATTAAGGCATTAATATCTTTTGCAACGGAAGGATGATTAACCGCTACAGGAACAGTAATTTCAACCCTGGGACATGGGGCGCATTTCTCAACAGGAATACGTTGCGATTCGAAACTGAGAACCCCTTCTTTTTGGCAGCTGGTGAATACAAAAAAAAGCATCAAAATGCCTGAGTAAAATCGAATAGTCATATGCACATTTTAATTTAAAGTTAAAGGTACATTGTTCATTGCAATCTCCAAAAGTAAACGGTACATTTGTCAATTGAAATAACAGAAGTCATGGACAATAAGGATATAAAATTCAATACGAAAGCCATTCACGGCGGTCAGGAACACGACAAGGCTTATGGTGCCGTAATGCCCCCTATTTATCAAACATCCACATATGCCCAAACTACACCGGGAGGTCATAAGGGATATGAGTATTCCAGAACACATAATCCGACGAGAAATGCTCTGGAAAAAGCATTTGCAAGTCTTGAAAATGGAAAATACGGACTGGCTTTTGGAAGCGGACTGGCCGCTATTGATGCCATTATTAAACTTCTTAAACCCGGGGATGAGGTTATTTCAACCAACGATTTGTACGGTGGAACCTACAGACTTTTTACTAAGATATTTCAGGATTTTGGAATCAAGTTTCACTTCACGGGTATGGAAAATGCAGATCGTGTTGAAAGTTATGTCACAGAGAACACCAAACTTATTTGGGTAGAGACTCCGACGAATCCGATGATGAATATCATCGATATTAAGGTAATGTCGGATATTGCCCGAAAGCATAACCTGTTATTAGCGGTTGACAATACTTTTGCTACACCCTATTTACAAAGACCTTTAGATCTGGGTGCCGATATTGTAATGCATTCGGTTACCAAGTATATGGGGGGACATAGCGATGTGGTTATGGGAGCTTTAATCGTTAAAGATGAGGCCCTTGCAGAGCGTTTGTATTTTATTCAAAATGCAAGCGGAGCGGTTTGTGGCCCTATGGATAGTTTCCTGGTACTTCGCGGAATTAAAACACTGCATGTACGTATGCAACGCCATTGTGAGAACGGGAAAGCCATAGCTGCTTATTTACAATCACACCCGAAAATTGAAAAGGTATACTGGCCCGGATTTGAGGATCATCCGAATCATGAAATTGCAAGGAAGCAAATGGATGATTTCGGAGGGATGATATCTTTTGTAACCAAAGGAAATGATTATCAGGAGGCTATTAAAATTGTGGAGCGATTAAAAATATTTACACTGGCAGAATCGTTGGGAGGTGTAGAATCGTTGGCCGGGCATCCGGCAAGTATGACCCATGCTTCCATTCCGAAAGAGGAACGTGAGAAAAGCGGTGTGGTCGATTCGCTAATACGACTAAGCGTGGGAATTGAAGATGTAGACGACCTGATTAACGACCTTAAACAGGCCATAGGTTAATCGAGGTAATAAATATAACCGATCGCTAGCGACAACGTAATGTCGTTACGCGATCCGGGAAGACTAACGCCTTCAACCCAATCCGAAAGATAGTATTGTCCTCGAGCCTGTAACAGAAGATCTTCAGCAGGCGAAATACGAAGTCTGGCACTGGCACTTCCCATAACGGAAATGGTTGAACCCGAATCGTTGTTAATATTATTAATATAGGGCCCTGGAGTCCAATCCGGACTTTGAAGAAAGCCCTGGGTGGAAAAATTATTAGGAGTGTAATATGTATAGAAAGCTCCCAGGCCAATAGAAGGAAGCCAAAAAGAACCACCGCTTTCATACGAACGAATGCTCCAGGGATAGAATTCCAGAGACGAACCTAACTGATAGGTAGTAAGCTGCCCTTCCATGGCTCTGTATCGATCATCTTCCAGTGAAATCGGATCTTCGTCAATAACATTCCCGTAATGTTTTAGATTTACACGGGAGTAGATAAACTCATTACGTACTTTAAAATGATCTCGTAAATAACTTCTGTAGCTATAAGCACTACAATTTCCGGAACACAGAAAATTCATGTAGTGAACAATCCCCACATTGTATCCAATATTACCTGTATAGAAGTTTTCAAAATCATTATAATCCGACGCAATTGCCACCGGACCTACATAAATTCCCACTTCATTTGAAAAAAGTTTTTTCTGGGAAAAACCAAAGAAAGTTGATAATAAAAAAAGATATAGAAAGTGCTTTTGTAGTTTTTTCATAATACCGATTTAGCGGGCACATAAATTTGAATTTGAAAGGCTATATATGCAAATAAGTTCAAATAATGTAAACCAAAAGTGTCTTTTTATGATATTGTAAAAATTAGATGTTGGTTTTTGCATAAAACGTATATTTGTGCCATTATATTATAAAGTATTCAATTCAACGACCATTATTAATTTTTTATGGAAGAGAAAATCAATAATTTTTTAGACCTTGTTAAGGAACGCAATGGTCATGAGCCGGAGTTTTTACAAGCCGTGAAGGAAGTAGCGGAAACTGTAATCCCATATATCGCCAAACACGATATTTACAACGGCAAAAACATCCTTTTACGGATGGTAGAACCCGAAAGAGTTATTATGTTTCGGGTGCCCTGGGTAGACGACCAGGGAGAAATTCAGGTAAACAGAGGATACCGTATTGAAATGAACTCCGCAATTGGACCCTACAAAGGAGGATTGCGTTTTCATCCTTCTGTAAACCTGAGCATCCTTAAATTCCTTGCTTTTGAACAGGTATTTAAAAATAGTTTAACCACACTTCCTATGGGAGGAGGTAAGGGAGGATCTGATTTTAACCCCAAAGGTAAATCCGATGCCGAGGTAATGAGATTTTGCCAAAGTTTTATGTCCGAATTGTTTAGACATATTGGCCCAAATACCGATGTTCCTGCCGGAGATATAGGGGTAGGAGGCAGAGAAATCGGATATCTGTTTGGAACGTATAAGAAATTGCGAAATGAATTTACAGGAGTACTTACCGGTAAGGGAATAAGCTGGGGCGGATCTTTAATACGTCCGGAAGCAACAGGTTACGGCAATGTGTATTTTGCCTCGAATATGCTAGCTACAAAAAATGATAACATAAAAGGAAAAAATGTGGCGATTTCCGGATCTGGAAATGTGGCGCAGTTTGCGGCGGAGAAAACTATTCAGTTTGGAGGTAAAGTACTCACCATGTCTGATTCTTCAGGATATATTTACGATAAAGATGGAATTGATCAGGAAAAGCTGGAGTTCATTATGGAGCTTAAAAATGTAAAACGAGGGCGTATAGGAACATATGTAGACCAGTATCCTTCTGCCAAGTTCGTTAAAGGAGAACGGCCATGGGGAGTTAACTGCGATATTGCGTTGCCGTGTGCCACTCAGAACGAATTGAATGGAGCAGATGCAAAAAAACTCCTGGAAAACGGATGTATTTGCGTTAGTGAAGGAGCTAATATGCCCTGTACTCCGGAAGCAATAGAAGCTTTTCATAAGGCCAAAATTTTATTTGCCCCCGGAAAAGCTTCGAATGCAGGAGGTGTAGCTACATCCGGACTGGAAATGACTCAGAATTCATTGCGATACAACTGGACTCGTGAGGAAGTCGATGCAAAACTTAATCAGATTATGAAGGATATTCACGAGGCGGCCGCCAAGTATGGAAAACAAGAAGACGGATATATTGATTATGTAAAAGGAGCCAATATAGCCGGATTTGTTAAGGTAGCCGATGCTATGATTGCTCAGGGGGTTGTTTAACCTAACTTCAAATGATATAAAGGCACCCCAGGCGGTGCCTTTTTTATTTGCGAAGATTTTACGTTATTTATATCCTATTCCTTCCTATGTGATGAAAATAAGGTACTTGATATTACTATTCTTTTTGCCATTGCTTGCTAAAGCCCAGGAAACCAGGACACTTTGGCAGGGGCACTATTCCTATCTTAAAATATCGGATATTGATTTTTCTCAGGGAAAGGTTTTTGCCGCCTCTGAAAATGCATTTTTTATTTACGATACCGCTACCAGAGATATTGAGAAAAAATCTACTATTCACGGATTATCAGGAGAAGATATAACTGACCTTCATATTAGTGAAGCCTTTAATAAAGTGATATTGGGCTATGAAACCGGTCTGATGGAAATTTACGATCTGAGTACCGAGAATGTAGTGACCGTGATCGATATTAAAGACAAACAAACCTTACCTCCCAATAGTAAGCAGGTTAATGATATTATGGAGTATGCAGGGTTTCTCTATATCGCCACCAATTTTGGAATCTCGCTTTATAATTTGGAACGATTAGAATTTGACGACACCTATTTTATAGGTCCGGGTGGTACCGCGATTCAGGTTCGGGAAACAGAGATTTTTGAAACGTTTATCTATGCGGCTACTTCCGAGGGAATATTAAGAGCTCCGATAGACAATCCGAATTTAATTGACTTTTCTCAATGGGAGCTGGTTGTTGCAGGCGATTGGAAGGAGATAGATACTTTTAACAATGCCTTATATGCCTTAGACGCTTCCAATAATCTGAATGGGGTAACGAGCAATTCGGTTTCTCAGATCCGCAACTTCAGCCAATCTGTTTTTGAAATGCGATCCTCCGGACAGTTTTTGTTGGTTAGTAGCGCTGAAGAAATACTTTTATTATCAGATAATTTACTCACTGGAATAACCATTGGAGGTTTTACCGGGTTTCCCGACGCAGCATTTAATATGGCTTTGGTGGTTGGTCAGCGTGTATATATTGGAACCAACCAATATGGCGTTTTGGAAACGAATACCCAAAACCAGGATATGGTATCTGAAATTCATCCTTCCGGACCTTTATTGAACAGAGCTTTTGCTTTAGGAGGTTCGGCAGATGATATCTGGGTAGCTCACGGAGATTACACCCAATTTTATAACCCTTATCCACTGGATGAATTAGGAGTTAGCCATTTTACAGAGAACTCCTGGAAAAATCTACCATATGATAATATTTTCGAAGCAAAATCGCTGGTATATATAACCGCGAACCCCAAAGAGCCAGAGCAGGTTTTAATCAGCTCTTTTTTTTCGGGGCTGGTTGAGATTGAAAGCGGCGTACCAACCGTATTGTACAACCAAACCAATAGTAGCCTTGAATCGTTAGATATAGGCGATCCCACGTACGTTGATATCCGTATAAGTGGTGCATATTTTGATAATCTTGACAACCTTTGGGTGCTGAACTCCAGGATTGATGAAGGCTTAAAACAACGAACTCCTTCGGGTGACTGGAGGTCTTATGACCTTTCGGAAGTAGCCCCCGTAGCTGCTGATAACCTTGGCTTAAAGGAAATGGTTGTAGATCGGAACCAATTTAAATTCATAAGTTCTGAAAGACACGGAGTAATTGGTTTTTTTGAGAATAATGGCTCCCCATTGGTAAAAAGTATTTCAGGGCCGGAAGCTAAATTTGCCAGCAACGATGTGCGAGCGCTGGCGCTAGATGCAAATAATGTGTTGTGGATTGGAACAATAAGAGGCCTTCGTTTGATGTATAATACAAATGACTTTTTCAGTAATGATACCAAAACGGTAGAACCTGTAATTATCCTGGACGAGGGAGTTCCGAGCGAACTGCTGTTCGATCGGTTTATTAATGATATTAAAGTAGACGGATCGAATAATAAATGGATAGCAACTGCCGATTCCGGAGCCTATTATGTATCGTCCAGCGGGAATGAAACACTGCATCATTTTACGTCTCAAAACTCTCCGCTCCCCTCCAATACCATACAGGATATATTTATTGATGGAATCTCCGGACGTGTCTATTTTGCAACACCGAGAGGCCTTGTCTCTTTCCTCGGAAATGCGGTACTTCCGGAAACAAGTCTTGATCGTGTAGAGGTGTATCCAAATCCGGTAAGACCTGGTTATACGGGAATGGTTACCATAAGAGGGTTGGTCTCCGGGGCCAATATTAAAATAACGGATATCGAAGGAAATCTGGTGCATGAAACCTCCTCACAGGGAGGAAGCGTACAGTGGGACTTAATGGCCTTCGGAAAATATAAAGTTGCATCAGGGGTGTACATGGTATTAATATCTAATGAAGACGGAACCGATACTGCGGTTTCAAAAATAATGGTGATCAGATAATGCAAACAACAACTAAGGCCATCGTTATTTCCAGTTTAAAATATGGCGATACAAGCCTGATCGTAAAATGTTTAACCGAGAGTGATGGAATTAAAAGCTATCTCTTAAAAGGGGTGCTTCAAAGTAAAAAAGGAGCTGTAAAACCGGCATATTTCCAACCGCTTATGCAACTTGAGATGGTTGCTCATCACAAAAACAAAGGAACCTTGGAGCGCATCCGTGAAGCAAAAGTAGCATATGCCTATAACAACCTGTACACGGATATCAAAAAAAGTACGATTGCGCTTTTTTTGGCGGAAGTTCTGAATAACGCGTTAAAAGAAGAGGAAAATAATCAGGCCCTATTTAGCTTTCTGGAGGCTTCATTCCAATGGCTGGACACCCATACGGAAACTTCTAACTTTCATATTGCGTTTATGATTCACCTAACCCGGTATCTAGGATTTTCTCCGGAAACAAGCTTTAAAGAAGCCGGTTACTTTGATCTTTTAGAAGGCGAATTCACACAACAAACTTCACGGAATCCTCAAATTGAAGGCGAAACATTAGTGGCTTTTAAACAGTTCTTAGGCATAAATTTTGATGCGATTCATACGATACAGCTCGGTAAACAATTAAGACAAGATCTTTTGCACAGTTTGATTGTTTATTTTGAATTACATTTGCATGGGTTTAAAAAACCGAAGTCGTTAGACGTTTTTAATGCGCTTTTTAGCTGAGACATGAAAGTATTCGTATGCCTTATTTTTTTTGGATTTTATGCGCTTTTACCCGCTCAGAATATTCGGGTTTCAGATGTGGAAACCGGAGAACCCGTTGTGAATGCGGCGCTCTATAACGAAGACAAATCTAAAACAGCAGTCACCGATCTCGAGGGGTTGGTTAATATCGAGATATTTTCAAATTCTGAACGAATTTATATTGCCCATTTGGGTTATGGACTTAAAAAAATTCTGAAGCGCAAAATCAAAAACAAAAAAATCTTTCTTTACCCAAAAACCCAGGAATTAGACGAAATAGTTCTCTCTGTTTCTAAGTGGGAACAACAGAAAAAAGATATCCCTCAAAAAATAGCAAGCATCAATTTGGATGTCATTGAGATGGGAAACCCGCAAACTTCGGCCGACCTCTTATCCAAAAGCGGCCAGGTATTCGTACAGAAAAGCCAGTTAGGTGGCGGAAGCCCCATGATTCGGGGGTTTGCTACCAATAGAGTGTTGTTATCGATAGACGGTGTACGAATGAATAATGCTATTTTCAGAGGAGGGAATATCCAGAATGTTATTTCAATCGATCCTTTTTCAGTTCAGAAAACCGAAGTAATTTTCGGACCTGGATCGGTCATTTACGGAAGCGACGCCATAGGGGGTGTAATGAATTTTTATACAAAAAAGCCGGCCGTTGGGTCGGATTCACTTTCATTAACAGGAATGGCAGCTACCCGGTATGCCACGGCTAACAAAGAAAAAACAGGACACCTGGAAATAGGTGTTGCAGAAAAAAAATGGGGACTTTTAACCAGTATAACATATTCAGATTTTGACGATTTGAAAATGGGGAAAAATGGCCCTTCCGAGTACCTTCGCAACTTTTTTGTGAGCCGAATTTCAGGAGAGGACAGGGTAGTGAGGAACCCTGAACCAAGAATTCAGAAGCCTACGGGGTTTAATCAGTGGTATTTTATGCAGAAAGCCCGGTTTATACCCTCCGATTTATGGGAGCTGAACCTGGGACTACATTATTCGGCAACCTCTGATTATCCGCGATACGACCGGTTAATTAGAACCGAAGATCGGTTACCCAGATCGGCAGAATGGTATTATGGTCCGCAAAAATGGTTTATGGGAAATCTGCAGATTGAACGAAAGAAAAAAACAGCACTTTACGACGGGTTTAAATTTACTACTGCGTTTCAGAACTTTAAAGAAAGCAGGCACAATCGCGATTTTGAAAGCGACGTACGGTTTGATAACAGGGAAAGCGTAAATGCGTTTTCGTTAAATGCTGATTTTGAGAAACTTTTTACCAATAAAACCAAATTGTTTTATGGCCTGGAATACGTTCATAATAAGGTGTTTTCCGAAGGGAGTGAAGTACATATAGGCAATGGCCGAAAAAGCGCGGCAGCCACCCGTTATCCTGACGAATCTACATGGAAAACCATTGCCGGATTTGTAAATATGGAACATAAATTGCAATCTAATATGAGCCTCTTGTCAGGACTTCGATATAGCCATGCCTTTGTTGATGCACAGTTTGATAATACGTTTTACGATTTCCCATTCTCAGCAACCAAAGTAGACAATGGTGCTTTAACAGGAAGTATTGGAATAAGCTGGTTGCCTGGGAAACGATGGCATATTACATTAAACGGATCTACAGGATTCCGGGCACCGAACATTGATGATATTGGTAAGATTTTTGACTCCGAACCGGGAGCAGTAGTAGTTCCTAATCCTGATTTGGAAGCGGAATATGCTTACAATATTGAAATGGGCCTTCGAAAGAATTTTGAAGATAAATTTATAATTAGCGGAGCGACCTTTTACACCTTTCTTAAGGATGCGCTGGTCCGAAGAAATTTCACCCTAAACGGCCTATCGGAAATAATGTACCAGGGAGAGCTTAGTACTGTTCAGGCTATTCAAAATGCGGCAAATGCATATGTGTACGGGTTTGAAATGGGAGTGGAGGCGTACCTAACAGAGCAACTTTCGTTTAATTCGCACCTTACGCTAACTAAGGGAAAAGAAGAATTGGAAAACGGAACGGAAGCCCCTATTCGCCATGCGGCACCGGTTTTTGGAGATATTCATTTATTATGGAAAAGTAATCGCCTTAAGTTGGATGCGTTTATCGATTTTAATGGAGAAATTGCTTTCGACAATCTGGCACCTACCGAGCGCAATAAAGCATATATTTATGCTACTGACAGTAACGGAAATCCATTTTCTCCTTCATGGCATACCGTAAATGTCAGATCGCAATATCGACTTTTCAACAGTCTTTTTGCAACACTTACCCTGGAAAATATTACCAATCAGCGTTACAGGACATATTCGTCCGGAATAGCATCGGCAGGCACAAATTTTATAGCATCACTTTCCTATAGGTTCTAAAAATTTTAATAGAGCGATAACCCGATTTTGTCGGTTACCGGGCCTTTCAATTCCCTGAAATTTAGTAATTTCGCAGCCTTAAAACTAAGTAACGGCAAGGCTATCTATGAAGTTTGCAGAATACAGAGGACTGGATTTACCTAAAATAGGAGAAGAGATCCTGAATTATTGGGAAGAAAATAACATTTTTGAGAAAAGTGTCACCACGCGCGAAGGGGCTAAACCATATGTGTTTTATGAAGGCCCGCCCTCGGCGAATGGCTTGCCAGGAATTCATCATGTCATGGCGCGTGCCATTAAAGATATTTTTTGCCGCTACAAAACACAAAAAGGCTTTCAGGTAAAGCGAAAAGCAGGGTGGGATACTCACGGACTTCCTATTGAACTGGGTGTTGAAAAAGAACTGGGCATTACCAAAGAAGATATCGGAACAAAAATCTCCGTGGAAGAATATAATCAGGCGTGTAAAAAAGCCGTGATGAGGTATACCGATATATGGAACGACCTTACACGGAAAATGGGCTATTGGGTAGATATGGATAATCCGTACATAACCTATAAACCTAAATACATGGAAACGGTATGGTGGTTACTAAAACAAATTTACGGAAAGGAACTGCTTTATAAAGGATATACTATTCAGCCCTATTCCCCAAAGGCGGGAACCGGACTTAGTTCGCATGAATTGAACCAACCCGGCACGTATCAGGATATTACCGATACCACGGTGGTAGCACAGTTTAAAGCTAAAAAAGAAACCCTTCCGGATTTTTTGAAACCTTATGGAGATGTGTATTTCCTGGCCTGGACCACTACTCCCTGGACATTACCCTCTAACACGGCTTTAACGGTAGGGCCGAAAATTGAGTATGTAATTGTTAAAACATTTAATCAATACACGTTTAAGCCTGTAAATGTAGTGCTTGCTAAAAACCTGGTAGGCAAACAGTTTTCTGGAAAATACGAGCAGGTAGAGCAGGAAAGTGCCCTGGAAGCTTTTGAAAAAGAAGATAAAAAAATACCTTTTTACCTGGCGGAATCCTTTAAAGGCAAAGACCTTATGGGTATTCGATATGAACAACTGTTACCATACACATTGCCCTATGAGCATCCCGAAAATGCATTCCGGGTTATTTCGGGGGATTTTGTGACCACAGAAGACGGTACCGGGATTGTACATACCGCACCAACCTTTGGTGCAGACGATGCCAAAGTGGCCAAGGAAGCAAGTCCGGAAATTCCCCCTATGTTGGTCCTGGATGAAAATGGTAATCCGGTTCCTTTAGTAGATTTGCAGGGCAGATTCAGGCCTGAAATGAAAGAATTGGGAGGAAAATATGTAAAGAACGAATATTATAATGAAGGAGAGGCTCCGGAAAAATCGGTTGATGTTGAAATTGCTATAGCGCTGAAACAGGAAAACAAAGCGTTTAAAGTTGAAAAATACCTGCATAGTTACCCTAATTGTTGGCGTACCGATAAACCCATTTTATACTACCCGCTGGATTCCTGGTTTATTCGTGCAACGGAGGTAAGAGACCGGATGTTTGCATTAAATCAAACTATAAACTGGAAGCCTAAATCTACCGGAGAGGGACGTTTTGGTAATTGGCTGGCCAATGCTAACGATTGGAATTTATCGCGTTCGCGGTTTTGGGGCATTCCGCTTCCTATCTGGAGAACAGAAGACGGAAAGGAAGAAATTTGTATAGGATCGGTAGAAGAGCTTAAAAATGAAATGCAAAAAGCGGTGAAAGCAGGCTTTATGCAACGAGATATTTTTCCTGATTTTACCGTTGGAGATATGAGCGATGTGAATTACGATACCATTGATTTACATAAAAATGTGGTAGACGCTATAGTTCTGGTATCTCCTTCAGGAAAACCGATGAAAAGAGAAGCCGATTTAATTGATGTGTGGTTTGACAGTGGTTCTATGCCCTATGCACAGTGGCATTATCCGTTCGAAAATAAAGAAATAATAGATGAAAGAAAAGCATTCCCGGCAGACTATATCGCTGAAGGAGTTGATCAGACACGGGGATGGTTTTATACGCTTCATGCTATTGCAACAATGGTTTTTGATTCGGTAGCGTATAAAAATGTGGTGTCAAACGGATTGGTTCTGGATAAAAACGGACAAAAAATGTCTAAGCGCCTTGGAAATGCCGCAGACCCTTTTAAAACATTGGCTGAATACGGACCGGATGCAACGCGATGGTATATGATTAGCAATGCCAATCCCTGGGATAATTTGAAGTTTGATAAAGATGGTATAGGAGAAGTACGAAGGAAATTTTTTGGTACGCTCTACAATACATACTCGTTTTTTAGTCTCTATGCCAATATAGATAATTTTACATATTCGGAACCGGATATTCCGCTGGAAAAAAGACCGGAAATAGATAGGTGGATCCTGTCTGAATTACATTCCTTAATCAAATGGGTTGATGAGGCTTATGCGGCTTACGAACCCACCAAAGCCTCCCGGGCTATTTCGGAATTTGTGCAGGAACACCTGAGTAACTGGTTTGTTAGATTAAGCCGGAGACGTTTCTGGAAAGGAGAATACGGGGAAGATAAAATTTCTGCATATCAGACGCTTTATACCTGCCTGGTAAATGTAGCGAAGTTGGCGGCTCCCGTAGCGCCGTTTTTTATGGACAGATTGTATATCGATTTGAATAAAACAACAGAAAAAGAGCATTTTGACAGTGTTCATACTGCCGATTTTTGCAAATTCGATACTAAGTTCATCGATAAAGCGTTAGAAAGCAAGATGGAAAAGGCACAAGTTATTTCCTCGCTGGTATTATCCCTGCGAAAAAAAGAAATGATAAAAGTGCGCCAACCATTACAGCGTATAATGATTCCCGTACTTAATCAGGAAGAACGAGAAGAGATACTCGCGGTAGCCGGGCTTATAAAATCGGAAGTAAATGTTAAGGAAATAGAATTATTAGATGATGCATCCGGAATATTGGTGAAACAGATCAAGCCCAACTTTAAAGTACTCGGACCGCGATTCGGAAAGGAGATGAAGGACGTTTCGAAAGCAATTTTAGGCTTCTCTCAGGAGGAGATTCAAAAAATCGAACAAAGTGGCAAAATTGACGTTGAAATTAATGGAAAAAGTATTACTTTAGACATTGATGAAGTAGAAATTTCATCACAGGATATTGAAGGGTGGTTAGTAGCCAACTCGGGAGCTTTAACTGTAGCACTCGATGTTACTATTTCTGAAGATCTGCGAAAAGAAGGAATTGCGAGAGAATTGGTTAACAGAATTCAAAATCTGCGTAAGGACTCAGGTTTTGAAGTAACCGATAAAATTGATGTAATCCTTCAGAAAGATGGGTTCGTTGAACAGGCAGTAGTGAGTAATCTGGATTATATTAAAGCAGAAACACTTACTGCTCAGTTGGACTTTGAAGAACAATTGGAAAATGGTACGGAAATTGCTTTTGACGAGGTGAATACCAGATTGTTTATACAAAAACATTAATACTATGGCAGCAGATATTAAAGTACGTTACTCGGATAAAGAACTGGAGGAATTCCGGGTATTGATAGAGCGAAAAATTGAAAAAGCCAAACAGGATCTTGATCTTCTGAGAAGTGCTTATATGAATGATGGAAATAATGGTACTGATGATACTTCTCCCACATTTAAAGCTTTTGAAGAAGGTTCCGAGACAATGAGTAAAGAAGCCAATACACAATTGGCAATACGACAGGAAAAATTTATTCGCGACCTGAAAAACGCATTGCTTCGTATTGAAAATAAAACATATGGAGTTTGTCGGGTAACGGGAAAGCTCATAAATAAAGAACGCTTAAAACTGGTGCCTCATGCTACGTTGAGTATTGAAGCAAAAAATATGCAGAGCTAGCGTATATTATACAAAATAAGCTATGAAAAACACTTCATTTTCGAAGTGTTTTTTAGTTTATCGGGTATAAAAAACTTTCGGTGAGTAAACAGGGGCTTTTAAAAAAGAATAATATGTTTATTTTTGCCCCACTTTATTGGCAGGAAATTAACCTCTCTTGCTTTCAGAGATTTTAAAAATGAATTTAAAAAAGGCAGGCTTTCTTATTTTTTTGGTACTACTGATCGATCAGATTAGTAAGATATATATCAAAACCCATTTTGAATTAGGGTTTAGTAAAGAGATATTTAACTGGTTCCACATTCATTTCATTGAAAATGAAGGAGCGGCCTGGGGAGCCAAAATAAGTGATGTTTTACCGGTTTCCGATACTACTGGAAAACTAATTCTTACGACGTTCAGACTGGTGGCAATTACCGGAATAGGATATTGGCTTTACGATGCTGTAAGGAAAAACAGTCCGAGAATATTGATTGTTGCAATTGCATTAATTTTTGCCGGAGCTATGGGGAATATCATCGATTCTGTTTTCTACGGACTCATTTTTAACGACAGTTACGGACAGGTAGCCACCATGTTCGCTGAAGAGCCCTATGGCGCCCTTTTTCAGGGAAAAGTGGTTGATATGTTATATTTTCCAATGATCGATACCGTATGGCCGGACTGGGTTCCATTTGTTGGCGGAAATGATTTTCGCTTCTTTGAACCAATCTTTAATATTGCCGATTCTGCCATTAGTATAGGAGTGGCCATACTCCTGGTTTTTAACAAAAAAGCGTTTCCCAGAGAACAGTAAAAAAAATATTAAAAACGATATATTTTTTCAGGAGTCACACAGTAATCCAGAGGGGCATCACCGTCATGTATACCTTCAATAAGATTTTCAGCTTCAAAAAACGAAAGCCCTATTTTAATGGTATCCGGGTTACACGACTTAAGAAAGCGATCGTAAAAACCCTTCCCGTATCCGACTCTGTTTCCCGAGACATCAAAAGCCAATAAAGGAACAAAAACGACCTGTATTTTTGAAACCGGAACTTCAATCCCGTCAACCGGCTCGGGAATTCCCCATGTATTCACTTTTAATCGGGTACTATCGGACAGTAAAAAATGTGCTAGCGTAAGCTTTTCAAAGTTACTTTTGGAAACTACAATATCCTTATCTCTACCCTGCAATAGGGTTAAAATAAAAGACGTATCTACCTCTTTCAATCGATTAATCGTTAAAAAAAGATGGTAATACGTCTTTTCCCAAATTGGGAGTTCGATTAGATGGTTGGTTATTTTTATGCTTTGTGCTTCGATGTCCGATGGGTCCAGCGAATCTCTTTTACTTTTATAAAAAGTACGTAAACTGTTTTTTTTATTCACCCGACCGATAAAAATTAATCATCATTCCTGTCCGTAGGAATGGAGCGAATGGCAACCGAAGACACTACAAATAATAACAAATACACACCAAAGGTTAATACATACATATCCATGATAAAAAAGATTTAGGTTTAGTAAATTTAATGTTAAATTTTACAAAAACCCATTAAAAGTAGTGTTTTTTCGATAAAATGCACATTTAACTAATGCAATAATAACAAAAAATTAACGGATTTATATAAAATTTTGAAGAATTATTATCTTCGTTCCTATATGTCGCAATTGCCCATAGAACTTCAGCTTCAGACCCTTCCGGACAGTCCCGGAGTGTACCAGTATTACAATAAAGAAGACAAACTCCTCTATGTGGGTAAGGCAAAGAATTTAAAAAAACGGGTTTCTTCTTATTTTACAAAAAATCACGATTCCGGAAAAACCAGGGTATTAGTTAGTAAGATTGCCTATGTGAAGCACATTGTGGTTCCCACAGAAACAGACGCTCTTCTTCTGGAGAATAATCTGATTAAGAAATACCAGCCACGTTATAATGTAATGTGGAAAGACGACAAGTCTTATCCGTGGATTTGTATAAAAAAAGAACATTTCCCCAGGGTTTTTTCCACCCGTAATGTCATCAAAGACGGTTCTGAGTATTTTGGCCCTTATACAAGTATGAAAACGGTTAAAACCCTACTGGATCTCATTAAAGGACTTTTTCCGCTACGAACGTGCAACTACGACCTGTCGCCTGAAAAAATAAAAGCGGGGAAATACAAGGTTTGCCTGGAATATCATTTGGGGAATTGCAAGGGCCCCTGTGAAGGATATCAGCAGCCCGAAGAATACCAGGAGCAAATAAAAGTTATCAGGGAAATTATTAAAGGAAATTTCAGGGATTCACTGGCAGCATTTAGGAAGCAGATGAAAAACCTGGCCGAAAATATGGAATTTGAAGAAGCGCAGCGGATCAAGGAAAAAATAGAAGTACTTGAAAATTACCAGGCTAAATCTACCATTGTAAATCCTAAAATAAGTAATGTAGATGTGTTTTCGGTGGTTTCTGACCCCAACTATGGATATGTTAATTTTTTACAGGTATCGCACGGAGCCATTATTCGTTCGCATACCATGGAGATGAAAAAAAAGTTAGATGAAACGGATGTACAACTGCTGGAACTGGCCATTGTGGAAATCCGCAACCGATTCCATTCCCAGTCAAAAGAAATATACACGCCTTTTTCCGTTTCTCTGGGAGAGGAAGTAAAGGTTACCATTCCTAAGTTGGGTGATAAAAAAAGATTGGTAGAGCTATCGCAACGCAACGCAAAGTTCTTCCGCCAGGAGAGGTTTAAGCAGGTGAAGATCACAGACCCGGATCGGCATGTGCACCGAATTATGCAACAGATGAAAAAAGATCTGCGTCTTTCCGGAGAACCCCGGCATATTGAATGTTTTGATAATTCAAATATCCAGGGCAGTAATCCGGTTGCCGCCTGTGTGGTTTTTAGAAATGGCAAGCCCAGTAAAAAAGAATACCGGCATTTTAATATTAAAACCGTTGAGGGTCCGAATGATTTTGCATCAATGGAAGAGGTTGTCTTCAGGCGATATCGAAGGATGCTTGATGAAAAACAGTCACTTCCCCAGTTAATAATTGTAGACGGAGGAAAAGGGCAGCTTACATCGGCCTTAAAGAGCCTTGACAGTTTAGGATTACGTGGAAAAATAGCGATCATAGGAATAGCCAAAAGACTGGAAGAGATTTTTTATCCGGATGATCCCATTCCTTTATATCTGGACAAAAAATCTGAAACCTTAAAAATTATCCAACACTTAAGAAATGAAGCTCACCGTTTTGGAATAAGCTTTCATCGCAAAAAAAGAAGTCATGACGCATTGAGTACAGAATTGGAATTTATAGAAGGGATCGGTGAAAAAACAGCTGTACAGCTTATCAAGTCGTTTAAATCGGTTAAGAGAATAAAAGAGGCTTCTATAGAGGATTTAATTAAAATAGTAGGCGCTTCGAAAGCCCGTAAAATCTATGCGGCCTTTCATTAAAATTGAGTACCTTCATAGCGTGAACAGGATCGTCTTAACCTTATTGCTTTGCGTAGCTAGTATGGCTTTTGCACAAACTCCCGAGAACTCTAATGATATAAAAGTAGGAGTGGTTTTAAGTGGGGGAGGTGCTAAGGGATTGGCCCATATTGGCGCTTTGAAAGTTATAGAAAAAGCCGGTATACCAATAGATTATATAGGAGGTACCAGTATGGGTGCTATTGTGGGGGCACTGTATGCATCCGGCTATACGGCAAATCAGTTGGACTCTATTTTTAGAGTTGTTGATTTTGATCGGCTCATTCAGGATGAATTACCCCGGTCGGCTAAAACGCTTTATGAAAAGGAAGATTCGGAACGTTATGCCATTACACTTCCTTTTGATAACTTTAAAATCACCGTTCCAAAATCAATTTCGAAAGGGCAAAACATCTATAATTTGTTTGTCAAACTACTAAATCATGTTAACGATGTAAGAGATTTTAATGATCTGCCCATTCCTTTCTTTTGCATGGCGACCGATGTGGAAAGTGGCGAAGCAGTTTTGTTAGATAAAGGATATTTGCCGGAAGCCATTGCGGCCAGTGGTGCTTTTCCGTCTCTGTTTCAGCCTGTTGAAATAGACGGAAGGTTATTAATTGATGGCGGTGTAGTGAATAATTATCCTATAGACGAACTAAAGTCTATGGGGGCTACTTTCGTTATAGGGGTGGATGTTCAGGATGCTTTGGAAAACAGGGAAGCTCTGCAATCAGCCACGGGAATATTACTTCAGATAAATAACTATCGCACAGTTAGAGACATGGTTAAAAAAGCGGAAAAAACCGACATATATATAAAACCGGATATTCGCGATTTTAGTGTCATCTCTTTCGATGAAGGAAAACAGATTATTAAGAATGGAGAAAAGGCAGCCCTGGAAAAGGAAGGTGAATTTCTGGAGTTAAAAAAGAAAATAACAAACCCGTACACTCCTCAAAAACCGGTTAAAATTCAGGATAGTGTGATACTCAATAACATTTTTATGATGGGTAATGATAAATATACCCGCTCCTATGTTCGAGGGAAGCTGCGCTATAAAACCGGAGAAAGGTTGTCGTTCGATAAACTACAACAGGGAATTAATAACCTGATGGCGACAAATAATTACCAATCAATAAGATATCAGTTAAGACCTAGCGAAGGCCTACAGGACCTCTCTCTGAAACTAAAGGAAACCACCAACACCATGCTATTGCGTTTAGGCTTGCATTATGACGATCTGTACAAGTCCGGAGCACTGGTTAATCTCACCAAGAAAAGATTACTTCTGGACGATGATGTTGCATCGCTGGATATTGTTTTAGGTGACAATGTGCGTTACAATTTTGAGTACTATGTAGATAAAGGATTTTATTGGAGTATCGGAATAAATTCGAGGTTTAACTCATTTCATAAATCCATTCCTTTTAGTGTGGTACAACAGGAAGCCGATATTCCTCTGATAGAAGTAGAAGAAATAGAAGTGGATTATTCAGATTTTACTAACCAGCTATATATACAAACGGTTTTAAGAGAAGAATTCGCTTTTGGGGTGGGTATAGAACACAAGCGTATTAAAATTGAATCGGAAACCATAAGCGGGAGTGATGGAGAAGCTGTGTTTGACAATAGTGATTATGGCAGTACTTTTGGATTTTTGAAATTGGATACGTATGATAACAAGTACTATCCGAAAAAGGGAGTTTATTTTGACGGAGATTTTCACCTCTACTTGTTTTCTTCCGATTTTACGAACACCTTCGACGAGTTTTCTATAGGGAAGGCAAAGATTGGAGTGGCTATTCCGTTTTTTCAGAAATTTGCATTGAATATTTATTCGGAAGGTGGATTTACCATAGGGAATACCGAGTTGAACACTTTTGATTTTGCCCTCGGAGGATATGGGAACGATCTGATAAATAATCTTATTCCATTTATGGGATATGATTTCCTAAGTCTTCCCGGCAATAGTTTTGTTAAGGGAACGATTCGTGGTGATTTTGAATTTTACAAAAAGAACCACCTTATGTTCACGGCAAATTATGCCAATATTGCCGACGATATCTTTGAAAGAGCTGAGTGGTTTAAAGAACCGGATTTCTCCGGATATGGAATCGGATATGGGCTGGAGACCCTTATAGGACCTATGGAAATCACCTATTCATGGACACCGGAAACCGGAAAAGGGCGCTGGTACTTTAATGTGGGATTCTGGTTTTAAATGAGGTAACTCTTTAATTTTTAACAGATTAATAAAGTTGTTCGTTAAAAAAATGCGCAGAAGACAAATATTTTACGATATTTGTTAGTATGATACTGCACTGGCAATCACTGTTGGAATATTTACACTTTCTCATCAAGCGAAACCCTGAGTGAGACAAGAACCCTGTTACCTTCCTTGAACTAGTAAACTTACAGTTTTATAAACTTCTAAAATTTAGAACAAATGCCATTTTATCATAAACTGGGAAAAATCCCACCTAAAAGACATACTATCTTTCGCAAACCCAATGGCGACCTCTATTACGAGCAGTTGTTTGGAACCATTGGTTTTGACGGAATGTCTTCAAATATATATCACGAGCACAGGCCTACACAGGTTAAAGAGATACGGAAACAATACAATGTATCTCCTAAGATTGCAAAGGCCAATAATATGAAATCGTATCGGTTTAGGGGTTTTCAGGTACAACCTGAAGACGATTTTCTAAGCAGCAGAAAAACCGTACTTACCAATACCGATTGCAGTATTGTCCTGGCGGCTCCCAGAAAGTCGACGGATGATTATTTTTATAAGAACGCCGATGCCGACGAACTGCTTTTTATTCATAAAGGCAGTGGGAAACTGAGAACACTTCTGGGAAATCTGGATTTTAAATACGGCGATTACCTGCTGATCCCCCGTGGGATTATTTATAAGATTGATTTTGATACCGATGATAATCGGCTTTTCATAGTAGAATCGCATCGTCCTATTTATACTCCGAAGCGTTATAGAAATTGGTTTGGACAATTGCTGGAGCATTCGCCGTTTTGTGAGCGGGATATCAGGCAGCCGCAAGAGTTGGAGACTTATGATGAAAAAGGAGCGTTTTTAATCAAGGTTAAAAAGCAGGGAGACATTTTTGATATGGTATATGCAACACATCCGTTTGATGTAGTGGGATACGACGGGTTTAATTATCCCTATGCATTTTCTATCCATGATTTTGAACCTTTAACAGGGCGAATTCATCAACCCCCTCCGGTACATCAAACTTTTGAAACCGACGCCTTTGTTGTGTGTAGCTTTGTGCCTCGCCTCTACGATTACCATCCGGAAGCTATCCCAGCACCGTATAATCATAGCAATATAGATAGCGATGAGGTGCTATACTATGTAGATGGCGATTTTATGAGTAGAAATGATATTGAAGCCGGGCATATTTCATTGCACCCGGCTGGAATTCCGCACGGGCCACACCCGGGAGCTGCGGAGCGCAGTATTGGAAAAAAAGAAACCCTGGAACTGGCGGTTATGGTAGACACCTTCAAACCTCTTATGGTTACCGAAGAAGCTATGGAAATAGCCGATGAAGATTATCATAAATCCTGGTTGGAATAATTATAAATGTAATATATCTGCTTTTGAAGCATCCGTAGGGATGTCGGAAAAATAAAAAATAAAATCATGAAAAAAGAAGTGAAATCTGTAGACTACGGTCTTGAAAAAATATTTGAAGGGGCTCAGGATTTTTTACCGCTCCTGGGAACCGATTATGTGGAGTTTTATGTTGGAAACGCAAAACAGTCGGCACATTTTTATAAAACGGCCTTTGGCTTTCAGTCTTTTGCGTATAAAGGATTGGAAACAGGAAGTAAAGATAGCGTGAGTTATGTGTTAAAGCAAGATAAGATAAAACTGGTGTTAACCACCCCGTTGAATAGTTCATCACCCATCAACGACCACATTGTAAAACACGGAGATGGGGTTAAAGTAATAGCTTTATGGGTAGAAGATGCTCGTAGCGCTTTTGAAGAAACGATTAAAAGGGGTGCAAAACCTTATATGGAACCAACTGTGGAAAAAGATGAGTTCGGTGAAGTAGTCCGTTCCGGGATATACACCTATGGAGAAACCGTGCATGTGTTCGTGGAACGCAAGAATTATTCGGGGATTTTTATGCCTGGCTTTGTGGAATGGAAATCAGATTATAATCCAAGTTCAGTGGGGCTTAAGTATATAGATCATATGGTTGGAAATGTTGGATGGGGAGAGATGAATCAATGGGTAAACTGGTATGAAAAAGTAATGGGATTTGAAAATTTCCTTTCGTTTGACGATAAGCAAATACATACTGAATACTCTGCTTTGATGAGTAAGGTTATGAGTAACGGAAACGGACGGGTGAAATTCCCGATCAATGAGCCGGCTGAGGGGAAAAAGCGCTCTCAGATAGAGGAATACCTCGATTTTTATGAGGGCCCCGGAGTGCAGCATCTGGCTGTGGCAACCGATGATATTATAAGTACGGTAGCTCAGCTAAAAGCACGAGGCGTTGAGTTTCTTCCACCACCACCACAGGCGTATTACGATGATATACCCCACAGGTTGGGCACGCATATGGATATGATGAAAGAAGATATTAAAGAACTTCAAAAACTCTCTATATTAGTAGATGCCGATGAAGAAGGGTATTTACTTCAGATTTTTACGAAACCCGTAGAAGACCGCCCTACGCTGTTTTTCGAAATAATTCAACGTATGGGAGCCAAGGGTTTTGGTGCCGGGAATTTTAAAGCCTTATTCGAGTCAATTGAACGCGAACAGCAATTGCGAGGAACACTGTAAAAACACTGGAATTTTAGGAATTTCGCAATTTTTGTTAACAAGCTTTAACAACAAGATGTTAAAAAAGTTAAAGTTAGTTTATTATGCTTGCATAACAAGTTTACCGGCGTAAATTTGCATTACAAATAGGGGTGGTTCCCTGTTTGCAACTTTAAGTAAAGTTTTCATAATTTAAAGTTTTGGTTGGTTAATGAAAAAAGCCCGATTGCTAAATCGGGCTTTTTTTATATACTTTTTTGGCTCGGAAATTGTTTATAGTAAAACAAAAAGGCATTTATATGCTCCAAATTATTAATTTTACATCAGTTTAGCCATGATGAAAAAAGTATACTTCTTACTAATTCTTTTTCCGTTTTTGATTGGAAATGCTCAAAATCCTGAACCCAGCGGAAAAATACCGGCCTTTAAAGCGGGGGAATGGTTTAAATTCAGAATTCATTACGGGATTTTTAATGCCAGTTATGCCACGCTTCAGTTAAAAGATGATTATTATAAAGGAAAACCGGTATACCACGTAATCGGACGGGGAAAAACCACCGGTTTGGCACGTCTTTTCTTTAAGGTAGACGACAGGTATGAGAGCTATTTTGATAAAACGGATAGCAGGCCTTATAAATTTATACGCAAAATAGACGAAGGCGGATATACAAAAAACCTGGAAATAGATTTTGATCACGACAAAAAGATCGCCCATGTTAACAACAAAAAGCACAAGGTAAAAAAAGACCTGGAAATAGTTCACGGTGTTCACGATTTGATCTCAGCTTTTTATTACCTGCGAAATAATTATGAAGCAGAAGACCTTAAGAAAGGTTCTGAAGTGGTTCTGGATCTTCTGTACGATGATGACGAATCTTTTAAATTCAAGTTAAAATATCTTGGAAGAGAAACGATAAACACGAAATTTGGAAAGGTCCCCTGCCTTAAATTCAGACCCTATGTGCAGTCAGGGAGAGTATTTAAAGAACAGGAAAGTTTGACACTTTGGGTGTCTAACGACAAAAATAAAGTACCCATACGGATCAAAGCCGACCTGGCTGTAGGATCTTTAAAAGCTGACCTGGATGCATTTAAAGGCTTAAAACACCAGTTTAGAATTATCAAAAAATAAAAGATGTCAGAGAAACCCGGGATTTCTGAGCGGATTAAAAAACTAGAAGAAAAATACAGAAATTCAGGGCAGGACCTCGGCGACTATCTGGACGGACTTTTACATCAGCGGTATCTTACCTATTGGGATTATATCCATTTAGATACTTTATTAAGCCTCCAAATCCCCCGAACTTATTTTCCGGATGAAGAGATCTTCATAATGTATCACCAGATAACCGAGTTATATTTTAAACTTATTATCCACGAAGAACGCCAGATTATTGATGATAAACTTCAATCGGCATCCTTTTTTATTCAAAAACTAAACCGGATCAATAATTATTTCCGGGTGCTTATTTCCTCCTTCGACATTATGATCAACGGGATGGAAAAGGAGCAATTCCTGCAGTATCGTATGTCGCTATTGCCAGCCAGTGGGTTTCAGTCGGCGCAGTTCCGAATGATTGAATTGTACGCTACACCACTTATTAATCTGGTTCATATCGGTCAAAGAAAAATACTTGAAACAGGGAGTTCCCTGGAGGATTTGTATGAACATATGTATTGGAAAAAAGGAGCTACCAATAGTAAAACAGGTGAAAAAACGCTTACCCTGAAACAGTTTGAGTACCGGTATACACCCAGATTTATGCGAATTGCTCGGGAAGTGGAAAATGCTACTATTTACGATCAGTATCTACAACTCCCGGACAGGGAAAAAAATAATCCCGAATTAATACAAGCTTTGAAGAATTTAGACGTTAATGCCAATATACACTGGCCATTAATGCATATGGGTTCTGCCTATAGGTATTTAAGAAAGGAAAAAAGAGATCTTGAGGCCACCGGAGGGACTAACTGGAAGGACTATTTGCCTCCAAGTTTTCAAAAAATCATATTTTTTCCGGACATTTGGACCGATCAAGAAAAAAACGACTGGGGCAAACAATGGGTAGACCACTTGTTTAACCCGGGGAAATAACACATCGAAGAACCATGGTAAAAAAAGGATTAATAGCATACCTGGCCGTTGTTCTGCTTGTTGCGTGCAACACAAAGAAAACACCTGTTCAGGCAGAAGATGTAGCGGTAGAAGAAGCTCCGGAAATCATTGAAGAATTTGGCTTTAAATTAAACGATTTTAATGTGCTGAAGGATACCATCAGACCCGGAGACAGTTTTGGTGAGATCCTTTTAGATCATAAAATTGACTATCCAACGGTAGCAAAAATTTCAGAAGAAATTAAGGAAACCTTCGATGTGAGGCGAATTAATGCCGGAAAAAAATACCTGCTGCTAAAAACCAAAGACACTTCTGAAAAAGCACAGGTTTTTATCTATCAAAATGATCCTATTAATTACACCGTTGTTGATTTCAGGGATACCATTCAGGCATATAGCAGTAAAAAACCGGTTAAGGTAGTAGACAGGGAAGTATCGGGAATTATCAATACTACCCTTTCTGAAGCGGTGCTGGAACAGGGAATAGATTATAGTGTTGTGCACAACCTCTCCGATATTTATGCGTGGACCGTTGATTTCTTCCGCTTACAACCAGGAGATAAGTTTAAGGTTATTTATAAAGAAAAGTATATTAACGATACCATTTATGCAGGGTCCGGAGGCGTGGAAGCAGCTTATTTTGAGCATAATGGAAACCCTTTTTACGCCTTTGAGTTTGAAACCGATTCTGTGCACAAAACCACAGACTACTATGATGAGCAGGCCAAAAGCCTGCGAAGGGCATTTTTAAAGGCACCGCTTAATTTCAAAAGAATTTCATCCCGTTTCAGCAGAAGAAGGTTTCATCCTGTTCAGAAACGCTGGAAGGCTCATTTAGGTACAGATTATGCAGCTAATTACGGAACTCCCATTCGGGCAACAGCCAGCGGGACGGTTACACGTGCGGGCTACACCAGCGGGAATGGAAAATATGTGAAAATACGGCACAACAGTGTGTATGAAACACAATATTTGCATATGTCGCGCAGAGCGGTTAAAAGAGGGCAGTTTGTAAAGCAAGGCGACATTATTGGTTATGTGGGAAGTACCGGATTGGCTACAGGACCGCATGTTTGTTATAGATTTTGGAAGAATGGCAGACAGGTAGACCCGTTAAGAGAAAAACTCCCGGAAGCTGAACCCATTAAAGCCGAATTAAAGGACGGTTATTTGCAATACATTCAACCCTATAAGATAAGGTTAGATAATATTGCTTTCCCGCAAACAGAAGAAGAATTAATAACCGCACTAACGCCTGAAAATGCCCCTGCAAAGTAATAATCCCACACAAACCCCGGCCTGGAACAAACTAAAATTGCTCTACAAGGCGTTTTCCGGGACTCAAATGAAAGATCTATTTGAGAAAAATCCCGCCAGAGCCGATGAATTTCGTATTGCCTGGGAGGATTTCTACGTGGATTTTTCCAAGAATCGAATCGATAGGGAAATACTGGATACACTTGTTGAATTGGCCGAAGAAACAAAGCTGAAAGAAGCCATTGAAAAATACTTTTCAGGAGATCTTATCAACCAAACGGAAAAAAGAGCGGTATTGCATACGGCTTTAAGAGCACCTGAAAGCAAAGAAATATATGTTGCAGGAATAAATATAATCCCCGAGGTATATCGGATAAAAAACCAAATCAGGAACTTTTCGGAAGCTGTTATTTCCGGTACCAGAAAAGGATATACAGGAAAACCTTTTACCGATATTGTTAATATCGGTATCGGAGGTTCCGATCTCGGACCTGCGATGGTCACCGAAGCGCTTAGCTTCTACAAAAACCACCTGGATCTGCATTTTGTGAGTAATGTAGACGGAGACCATGTGTATGAAACCCTGAAACCATTAAATCCTGAAACAACACTTTTTATAATTGTTTCAAAGTCGTTTACCACCCAGGAAACACTGGCCAATGCGATGACCATTAGGAGCTGGTTTATGGAAAAAATTTCGGAAGAAGCCATCTCCGATCATTTTGTGGCGGTATCGACTAATCTGGAAAAAATTGCCGAATTTGGTATAACCCGTGAAAATGTTTTCCCCATGTGGGATTGGGTCGGCGGAAGGTTTTCATTATGGAGTGCTGTCGGACTTTCCATTAGCCTGGCAGTTGGATATGAAAACTTCGAAGCGCTTTTAAAAGGAGCACATGATATGGATGAGCACTTCAGGAGAACGGAATTTAACCATAATATTCCTGTGGTGCTGGCCTTGCTAAGCATCTGGTATAATAACTTTTTTGACGCAGAAAGTGAAGCCATTATTCCTTATACCCAGTATTTACAGCGTTTTGCCCCATACTTGCAGCAGGGAATCATGGAGAGTAACGGGAAAAGTACGGATCGATCAGGGAATACGGTGAATTATCAGACGGGCACTATTATTTGGGGAGAACCCGGTACAAACTCACAACACGCTTTCTTTCAGTTAATACACCAGGGAACCAAACTTATTCCGACTGACTTTATTGGTTTTGTGCAACCCCTTCACGGCGATACGGACCATCACCGGAAATTAATGGCAAACTTCTTTGCGCAAACACAAGCCCTGCTTTTAGGAAAAAGTAAGGAGGCCGTACAAAAGGAATTATCAGATATGATGACTCCGGAAGAAGTAGGTGCTCTTACACCATTTAAGGAATTTGCCGGCAATAAACCCACCAATACGATTCTGGTTAAAAAACTGACACCCAAAAACTTAGGGTCTTTAGTTGCGTTGTACGAACATAAAATCTTTGTTCAGGGCGTTATTTGGAACATCTTTAGTTACGATCAGTGGGGAGTGGAACTAGGAAAGCAGTTGGCCAGTGCTATTTTAAAGAGCTTTTCTGACAATACCGCGGAACATCAGGACCCTTCAACCCGAAACCTTCTTCGTCATTTCACAGAAAATCAGTGAGTTTGTTAATAAAAAGAAGCAAAAAAAACATCCCGGGACAGCTAGAATAGGGGATAATTGTTATTTTTGCTTTTGGTGTTAAAAAATTTAACATTTGCTTAATGTTAGGGACTTACAGAAGTGCCAATTTTGCAACGCTTATAATTAAACTAAATAACAAATGAGAGCAATTAGAAAATGGTTATTCGCAGGGGCTGTGATGTTAATGTCTGCTTCTGCTTTTGCACAAGGAACTATTACAGGGACTGTAATGGACGGCGAGCTTAATGAGCCGCTTCCGGGAGCCAATGTGGTAGTAAAAGGGACTACAAATGGAGTCTCTACGGATTTTGATGGAAACTTTACAATTGAAGTAACACAGACTTCTGGAATTTTGGTGGTTTCCTACTTGGGGTTTACAACGAAAGAAGTAAGCTTTTCGGGTTCGGGGAATGTTGGAAACATTGTTTTGGAGCCTAATACGCAAACACTTGAAGGAGTGGTTGTAGTTGGTACTGGAGTGATTGATATAGCAAGAGAGAGGGAAACTCCTGTTGCTGTTTCAACAATTAGAGCGGTAGATATTCAGGAGAAAATAGGAAATCAGGAATTCCCGGAGATTCTTAATACGACACCTTCTGTATATGCCACCAAAGATGGTGGAGGATATGGAGATTCCAGAATTAATGTTAGAGGATTTGACCAAAGAAACACAGCTTTTATTATTAATGGGCAACCGGTCAATGATATGGAAAATGGTTGGGTATATTGGTCCAACTGGCAAGGATTATCAGATATTGCATCGGGAATGCAAGTTCAAAGAGGTTTGGGAGCATCTAAATTGGCGGTACCATCTGTAGGGGGTACGGTTACCATAGTAACTAGAAGCACGGAAAATGAAGAAGGAGGATTTATAGCTTCGACATTAGGTAATGATAGTTATTTTAAAACGGTAGGAGCGTATAATACAGGAATGAATGAAAAAGGTTGGGCTTCTAGTGTGTTGCTTGGACGTTGGTCTGGAAATGGTTATGTTGATGGGACTGAAGGTGCTGGATTTACATATTTACTTTCAGTTGGATATAAACCCTCAGACACACATGCTTTTAATTTTACATTTACAGGGGCTGGACAGTGGCATCATCAGAGAACCACGTGGTTAACAATTAGAGATCATTTTAATTTTGGAGGGGATGACTTTAGAAAGTTTAATGCTGATTGGGGATTAAAAAATGGAGAAGAATATACATTTAGAAGAAATTTTTATAATAAACCAATTGGAACTTTAAATTGGGATTGGAACTTAAGTGACAAAGTTTCCTTATCAACTGCATTATATGGATCATGGGGTCGCGGTGGCGGAACTGGCTCTCGTGGTAGAAATTTTGGAATTAACCCTTTTAGGAAAGATTTAACACAGGCTATTGAGGATGGAGATTTACCATATAGAAATGCTAACGGAACAATTAACTTTGATGCGATTGTTGCCAATAATAAAGCCGGACTTCCCTATGCGGAAGAAAATTCTAATTATCAGGGATTAATTATTGGAACAAATACAAGTATAAGCCCTAATAATTCTATAAATGAAAGTGTTGCCGTTCGAAGAGCCTCTATGAACTCTCATAATTGGTACGGAGCAATATCGAATCTTAAATTTGAATCAGATAATTGGACCTATGGTGTAGGTGTAGATTTAAGAACGTATAAGGGATACCATTATCGTGTTTTAAATGATCTGTTAGGCTTGGATGGATATTGGAGTACTGGAAATCGTAATTTAGTTAATGGGATTATTTTAACGGAAACCATAGAAGCTTCTCCTTTTAAGGATACGGGATTAAATAGTGATAAAATTAACTATTATAATATTGGTGAAGTAAAATGGGCAGGGTTTAATGGAATTATTGAATACAAAACTCCCAATAAACTTTCTACTGTATTACAAGCTGGGTTATCGAGTCAAAGCTATAAAAGAATTGATTACTTTGCTCAACCGAATAATGTGGAAAGTGACAAAAAAACAATTACCGGCGGATATGTTAAAGGAGGTGCAAATTTAAATATAGATGAGAAAAGTAATATTTTCTTTAATGCAGGATTTATTGCCAGACAACCTAATTTTGATGCAGTGTTTCCAAACTTCGCTAATGCTGTTAACGAGGAAGTTGGCAACGAAAAAATAAAATCATTAGAATTGGGATATGGATTTAGATCTTCAGGATTTAATTTGAACATCAACTTGTATAGCACTTCTTGGACAGACAGATTTTTGAGTAGAGGAATTGATCTAGGAAATGGTGTAGACGGAACAGCAAATTTCTCAGGAATTAATCAATTACATCAGGGGATTGAAATAGAGGGATTTGCTAGAATTACGGATCGAATTCGATTAAATGCTATGATGTCTATTGGAAATTGGAGATATAAAGATGATGTTAAGGCAAATGTATTTGATGATAATCAGCAATCGGTGGGTACTTCAACATTGTACTTGGAAGATGTAAAGGTTGGAGATGCTGCCCAATTTACAACCTATGTTGGAATGAAGTATGAAGTTTTTGATAACTTCAATCTTAATGCAAGTTGGAGAAATGCTTCTAATCTATATGCGGATTTTAGCCCGCTTGATAATGTATTCTTACAACCGGACAATAAAGGAGCCTTAAAACTACCTAGTTATAGTTTGGTTGATTTGGGACTCGGGTATAAGTTTATGTTTAATAAGTCTAGTTTGTCGACCTATTTAAATGTTAATAACCTGTTTGATAAGGAATATATTGCTGAATCTAATAGTAATATCCATGCTACTGCTGGTTCGGAAACTTATGAAGGGATTGATACCATGAATAATGTTTGGTTTGGTTTTGGGAGAACATGGAACCTTAGTTTACGTTATAGATTCTAAAACAGATTATAGTGAAAACCCCCAGTACTCTGGGGGTTTTGTTTTTTCAGATTAGTTTTTATAAAGACAACGTTAAGCATATTAACTTTTTTAATTGCTTAACTTAGGTTTAGTAAAAGATGTATTCCGTAATATTTGAAATGAAAATTAATAACTTATGTTGGTTTCTTTTTTGTTAAATATTAGGTTTTAAGAAAACTTCCTTACTGAATTAAATGAGGTATTACAAAATCGATAAAAACTTAAATGAATACCTATATTAATTTTATATTCCGAAATAAAAAGCTTTTAAGGGTTCTCGCTTGTATACTATTTTTTGGATGTACAAAAGGAGATGACCCAATGCTATTAAGGGAAAAACCAATTGCTAAAGATGATTTTCTTGTTTCGATAAGAAATAAGAAGATTGTTCTTTCCAATTTATTACTGAATGATTTACAAATAAAAGACTCAAGAATTACTTATTTTGATACCAAAAGTGTACAAGGAGGGATTATTGAAGATAATGGAAATGAAACATATATTTATACTCCTGTAAATGGATTTACGGGAGAAGATTCATTTAGCTATACAATTTGTAATAATGCTAATCCACCGGATTGTTCTGATGCTACGGTAACCATTCAGGTGCTGGAACCTATAGTATTTAATGTGCCGGCAGAAATCATCGGGTATTATGAAGACCTGTTCATGACGTCAGATCAGACACTTAATTTCGAACAGTTGGAAGATCATACGGTGGCCCATCATACTACGATCCTTTCTTATGGACAACGGCATAATTACCTGTATAATGCCGATGAGGATGAAAATAACACCGATAATGTAATTTTAATGTATAGCGGAGAAAGCCGGTACTGGGAGGAGTATACTTCCGGAACCAATCCGTATCCCACCCAGACCTTTAATACCGAGCATGTATTTCCGCAATCACGATTAGAAAGTGATGCAGCTGTTACCGATTTGCATCATTTGAGAGCCTGTGATGCCGGTGTAAATGAAATGCGACTTAATTACCCGTTTACCGATGGCAGCGGGTCTTATAAGCTTGAAAATGAACAATGGTATCCCGGCGATGAGTGGCGAGGCGATGTAGCCCGGATGATTCTTTATCTGAATGTGCGCTACGGAGAAGAAATAAGTAAAGTGGGAAACCTCAATCTGTTTCTGGAATGGAATGCCGCCGATCCGGTTTCAAGTTTCGAGATCCAGAGGAATAATGTTATTGAAGGAGCTCAGGGAAACAGAAATCCGTTTATTGATAATCCGTACCTGGCAACTTTAATCTGGGGCGGAACCCCGGCGGAAAACAAATGGCAATAATATTGAAAACACCATAAAACTATGTACAATACCATTTTAACACTACACTCTTATTGGGCTTATTTAACTATTTTAATACTGGCCTTAGCCGTTATAAATGCCCTGATCGGGTATACCGGCAATAAAGAATATAAGTTTCATAAAGACCTTCGCATTAATTTATTTGCACTTATTTTTTCGCATATTCAACTCCTCTTGGGGCTTGTCCTGTATTTTGTATCCCCGCGGTTTGCACAATGGAGTGAAATAGGCGGAGAAGTAATGAGTAACAGCTTGCTAAGACAGCTTTTGGTAGAGCATCCTTTTACCAATATACTGGCTATTATATTAATTACGATAGGTTGGAGTAAACATAAAAAGATCGAGGCTTCAAAAAAGAAATTCGGAAAAATAGCTTTGTTTTACGGATTGGGATTACTGCTTATTCTCAGTAGAATTCCATACGAGCTTTGGTTTAGTTAGGAAGATTTTTGATTACTAATGTAAAGAAAATTAGGCGATAAGCAGAAATAAACTTCCAATATAAATACCAGTTACCGGATAAGATGGCTGAAGCTAAATGAGTTTATCATTCTTTTGTTTTGGTTTTAAGTTGAGCTAAGTGTAAATAACTACTTAAATATTTAAGACTTGCTTTATAATCTAAGAATTTAGGTTGTTGTTCTCTCAAAGGATAAAGTATAATTTCTGCTCCGTCTAAACCTTCGATTAAGATTGACCCTATAGGGGTTGATGCAATGAAAAAGATTATTAATTTTTCTGCTGGTGAGGGTCAAATACATTGTTTGCCTGTTGTGTTCTTTGCTAATAACTCTAGACTTTCCGATTAAACCATTGGTTCGTTTGAGTAGATTTTTTAGATGTAAAAATTTGATAGTTCTTTTTTCTTAAGGAGCTGATAGCTCTTTGTAGTAAGATTGGTTTTCCTTTTCGCATTGGTAAATCAATAAAAACCTATAATTTTCTAACTCTTTGGTAAGTTCCTGTAATATTCTTCATGCCACACTTGTCCCAATCCCCAACCTTTCTGCAATCTTTCGTGTAAATTTCTCTACTTGATTGTCATTATACAAGTCCTATTGAATGTATTAAAACAATGTATTACTTTGGTTTTTGGTTGTGTATTCGTAATCATCTGGATTGGTAGTTTATAGCATTGTTAATAAGTTTTAGAATGGTAAACATTTGATACAAAAGTGTCTTTTTGGTTTCAAATAAATAACCATAGCTTCTTTGGATAATTTTATTTACTATTTTTGCTTGTATACATTAGAATTAGTATCCTTTAGATAAATATGCTAAACATTGGAAGCAAAATAATAGAGCTTCGTAAAGCTAAAAACTGGCCGCAAGAGGATTTGGCCAAAGAGATTGGTTCTTCTCGTGTGATGATTGGCAAGTACGAGCGCAACGATAATGCGCCATCAATAGAGGTGCTTCTAAAAATGGCCAAGGCTTTTGATGTAACAGTTGATTATCTTATTGGCGAGGGTCAATTATCCAATTACGATAAAGATGTTTTAAAACGTATTGAGGATATTGAACATTTGCCTGAGGAAGACAAGAACCACCTTTTCTACGTTATTGATAATCTAATCAAAGCCGTAAAACTTAAATCTATCGCATCGTAATAATGATAAAAAGAATTACAATCTCTCTCATAACAATAGCTATACTATTTAGCTGTAGCAGTGGAACAAAAACCTATCTTGACACGCAATACGGATTTTCCTTTGATTACCCATATAACTGGAGAATTGCAGATAAATCCACACAAAGTCAAGTGTTGGCTTATGAACCTTTAGAAAACGACAGAAAAAATGTTATGACGAATATTTCCGTTTCAGTAAAAAACAATTACGACATTCCTCTCGACATTAGAGGAGAGCTTACCGAACAAGAATGGAAAGACAGCAATGAGTATAAAAACACTAAAATCTTAACCAAAAAGAAAGAAGAATTTAGAAAACAAAAAGCTATTATATATGTGTGTGAAGCTGATGTCGTTAATATAAAAACACAATGGAAAAAAATTATTTTCATTAAGGATAGCCTTTTCTATGATATAAGCATTACAACTTCCAAAGACAAGTTTCAAAAGCAAACTAATATCATCAATAATATTATAGACTCTTTCTCACTAGAAAGCAACTAATACTAGCATTAAGATAAAGCTCACTATAAAACTTAGAAAACTATAATTAGAAAGCCTTTTAAGATGATTAGCTAAAGATAAAGCTTCATTATCCTTCAACTGCTTCATATCGTTTAAAAAACCAAAAAGCGGTATTGAAATTAACCACAAAGACTTATATCTTCTTGTACTTAAATTTTTTTCATAAAAATCTAAATGATTATTTTTAAGATATTTTGATATCTCTATTAACTTAGTAAATGAAAAATAGTAGTAAACAGGACTTGTTAAAAAGAAAAACAACAATACTAAATAGCCCCAGTCATTTTTTTGAAAGAAAAGCATTAATAAATATTTAATCTCAGTATTTAATCTCATCTTAAACTATCAATAGTTCCATTTATTTGATCTATTTGCTGTTTAACATTGTTTATATTTTCATTCAAATTATTCATAGATGCTTCTGAAGAGTTTAATGCATCTAAATTAGCTTTGAGTTCTCGTATTTTTGCACTTCTCTTATCTGGATCAGTAATAGAATCGAGACCACTAACAATGTTTCTATTTGCTTCTCTTAAGTGGTTTTGCTGTTTTATCAAAGAATTTCTTTCCGAAGCTAAAGAATTATAAGTTCCATTTAAATTTGTCTTAGCTGTGTTTAAAGCGTCTAAAGCTACTGTTTTATTAGCTATATCTGATATTGGTTTTAGAGTTGTATTTGTTTTGTATCCGCTAACAGAAGCTACAACACCTGGCAATCCTGCACCTACCCCAAAAGTAGTATTAACACCATAATAACCTGACGATTCTACTGCATTTACAGATGCCGTTCCATTTGCTATTAATCCAACATTTGCATTAACCCCTAAGGAATACCCCTCTCCCGAAGCATATTTAGCAGCAGGCATCGTCGGATAAAATGTAACTCCAACTTCACTAGATATTGACACATTTGTTTCAAAGCCTACACCCCATTCTCCAAAACCATAAACTCCATCTGGAGCAATCACAACACCACCTCCAGCATAACCGCTAATTCCTGCACTACCAGTAGTATATTTGCCTACGAGTAAAACTTCCAGTCCTTCTAGTTCTATACCATCAATAACTCTGTTTTCTGAAAAATTATAGACCCCATTATAAGGAAACTTTTCTGCCAATGGATCTATATTAAAAAATCTACCAATGGCCGGGTCATGATTACGCCACTTAAATGAGAGCCAATTCAAACCAAGTTCATCGTTACGTTCTTGTCCTTGGAATGTCTTGTACTTAAACTCCTGAACCACATTGTTATTGTACCCTTTGTGCTGTAACCCAAATGGATAATAATTATGTTCTTGTACGATCTCGGTTTGCGGATCTATAATTGCATTTTTATCAAAATCGGAATACGACAACCGAATATTTCCCAAATGGTCCTTGTATTGATAAATATAGCGATAGCCTCCCAGATTGTCCGGTTCCGTGTACCCTTCGGATTGATGAAAAAACTTCAACTGATTGTTTTCATATACATAGTTCCCATCGTACTCGGTAATTGTCGCAGAACTTCCTTCGGTAACCACTTTTTTTAATTTGGTTCCTGAAGCATCGTAAATATACTGAATATTCCCCTGTGATGTGCTTAGTTGTGTTGGTAAATTTAAATAATTATAGGAAACAGCTGTAATTCCTTTGTTATCATCCCGAATCATATTTCCATTATCATCGTATGCATACTCTTGTGAAGTATTAGCTCCATCTTTAAAACCATAGGTTTGGTTTCCGGAATCAGTTACTTTTAACAATTTATTTCCGGCATCATAATCGTAATCCAGAAGATCCATGGCACCAAAATGCCCTGGCGTTCCTAAAATGGGTTGGGCAACCAGATGACCTACTCGTGATAAGCTTAGAATATTACCCATTTTATCGTATGTTATATTGCTGATGTTAAAATTTCCATCGTTGCTGGTAGCACTAACTAAGCGATTCAGATGATCATAGCCATAAGAATACCATTTGATATCCTGGTCCTGATTCAGGGTTTTCCAAAAAGTCTGACTGATATTTCCGTTGTATAATGGAACTCCGGTATCGGGATCGTTATAGGTGAGTTTGAAGTTAAACAAATCATTACCCGAATTGTTTACATCATTAATTCCTTTTACCCAGCCTCGAACATTATAGGTATAATCTACTATTTGTAAGGGAGCCTCCTGGGTATTACCCACCGCTTTTTTCTGAAGCTGCCCTAATGCGTCATAGGTGTTATGTACAATATTTTCATAAGTTTCCTGTACGGATTGAGCATGATTTACCAATCTCCCCTGAGCGTCATAGGTAAATGTATTTAGTATTTCTATAGGATCTGAGTTTCCCTTTGTATGGGTGCTCTTGCTTTGTAGGATCCTTCCTGTAAAATCCAATTTATGGCGGATGATATCCGTTGAATTAAGATAATTGTTTTTTTCAACGGAATAAATAAGCCTTCCCTTTTTATCATAACCATTTAGTGTGGTAATCCAATAGTTGGTTCCCAGTATTCGTACTTTACTTCCCGTAACCAGATCTTTGGTTTTAAGCTTTTGGGTATTGTTGTGGTTAACCACAGTAACTCCGAAATTTTGAGAAGGTAAACCCAACCCATCCGTATCAAAATCGTAATCATCATAATATTGGATGGTGTGTATCTCGGTTACGTTTAAGGGAATAGTGGTATTGGTATAATGCAAAGTGGTTCCGGCAATGGTTTGTGCGGAGCTACGTTGTTCATACCAGGTGTAAGTAGAGGTATTATTTGCTGAGTTTTGAAGAGAAGCCCGGGAAGCCGGGTTAATAGTAATACCGGTATAGGCTTCCCGTTCGAAACGATCGTATTTAATAAAAAGCCATTGGTTATTAGCCCTGAGATTGGGGTCTTGTTTTAACACCACCTGGTCCAACGTATTATAAACAAGATATTCCCAGCCTTTTCCCGGTATTTTTTTCTCAATAAGCCGGTGTCTGGCATCATAAACGTATTGGTAACAGAGTTCATTTAATTCAACAGCAGATATACCATCGGCCACATTTACTTTGGGAGGGATCACGTAACAAAGCCTTCCGTAATTATCAAACACGTAATAAGTATCGTGTTTTTCTCCATTATTAAAAACCCTTTTAACATGGAGCTTTCCCCGGAAGTCTTTAAATTCCTGCGCTGTATTATCATTTCCATCGGCCGGAATCCAGTTTTCATTTTTGGTAACCACCTTAAAAAGAGTAGCGGCATTTAAAGCTCCCTGTGTTACATATTCTCCCACCACATAGTAGCCGTTGTCTATAAGTTCCGGAATTCCATTGGTATATTTAACAGTAAAGTTGCGAACCTGATCGGCGTTTTCAATGAGGTCATACTGAATTCGCTGCGTGTGTTCTTCGGAAATACCTTCTTTCCAGGCATTTCCCGGAGCAGCTTGCTCTACAACCCTATTTAAAGGCGACCCGTCAAACAGCATTTCCGAATATGCATTTAGGGTATTTTCATATTTTGGGGTGTTGTAAAAAGCTTCCGTTGACAATCGGGCATTGGTTACATAGGCTCCATTATCCTGGGTTGAGCTATAAGGAAGCCATTGTTTTTCCTGCCGGCCAAGAACATCATACTCAACATGTGTTATAACATCTTTGGTTTTACCAGGATCTTCCAACAAAGTACTTAGCGGGGCTTCACTACCATCCAGTTTTTGAAGTACTGGATTCCAAAAATATTGCTTGGTACTGGTATTAGTGCTGTAATAAAAGAAACTGCGAAACACAGATACTGTAACGTTTGCTTCCCAGGTATACTCAGTCCCGTCCAGTACTTTATTTCCCTGTAAGTCATATACGCCGCTAATACCGGTATCTCCACCGGTGTAATTCTCCGGATGAATAACACCTACCAATAAATACCAGGTATCCAACTGGGGAAGGTCTCCATACCAGAAATAAGGATTATTATTTGCCGTACCATCCAGATTGTTAAGATTGAGAGCTCCATGATAAGTAATTCCGTCATGCGATCCTGTTCGCTTCACCCATACGCTATAGCGGTAGCCCACTTGTTTATTTATATTAAAATAATCAGTTTTCCAACCTCCGTCGGCATCACTAGCTATGTCATTACCACATTTCCAAAGGAGGGAAGTACGGTTAAACGGATCCTTCCCTAACAGTCTTTCATTTTCTGAGTTTTGACCGTTTACGTTGTAAAAAGCTGTCGATCCTGTTCCCACACTCCAGTCCATTACCCATTCCGATACATTGGTTAAGGTGGCACGCATTCCACTGTTGCGAATGGCAATTTCCTGCTTGGTTCTTCCCAATCCGTCAAAGTAGGTTGCCTGTTCAATTACATCGTCCTGATAAGAGAGCTGGGAAGGGTCGGTAAGGGGGCGTTGATACACTCTGGAGTAGATGTAGTTTTCATTACTTAGTGTGGGTGGCGTATAAGCTAAAGGAGCTGCCGTAGCCTTGTGATAAGCCAAACTAAAGCTACTCTTATTCCCCGATGTATCAAAGGCTCTTATGATGATGCTATAGGTTGTATTGGGAGATAATCCTGTTAAGGTATACTGAGTTCCCCTAACGGTGGTTTCCAATACACCGTTTTTAAGCACCTCATAACCGGTAACTCCTACATTATCGGTTGATGGATTCCAGATCAGGTGAATACTGGTGGGTTCCACGCTGGTGGAAGTAAGCCCCGAAGGAACACTTGGTGGCTGGGTATCTCCTCCACTGGTAAAACTTATTTGAAAAGATTCGCGGATTAAAAGAGTTCCGGTACCACTACTACCCGAGTAGTACGAGGCAGTGATAGTAAGGTTTCCCACTAAAGGGATCCAACTGTTATAATTACCTGACACATCACCCCTGTAGGCATATGGAGCATTACTCTCTGTTTGGCCCCATCCGTCATCGGAGCTAAAAACTACACTGCCCACACTGGCTGAGGGTACCGATTGAATGTTCAAAGAGTTACCTACCACAGATAAATTAAAACTCTCTCCGTCACTAATTGCATCAATTACACTATTCGTAGTGGCATTGATCAGGTGATAGGCGGCAAAGGAGGTATTGATAAAGTGAAGGATCAGTGTATCAGTGGCCAGGATTCCATCGGTGCTATCCAGATATTCCACAGTGATGGTGAGTGTTCCCACCGATGGAGTCCACGGGTAATAATCTCCGGAGCTGTCTCCTTTATAAGCGTAAGGCGCCACTCCTTCGGTACGTGTATACCCATCATCGGAAGTAAAGCGTACTTTAAATACTCCTCCTATGACGGGAACCGCCTGGATGTTTAATGAACTCCCCACCGACGGATCGGATATATTGATGTATTGACCAGTGGTTAAAGATTGAATTACACTATTCGTATTAGTATTAATCAAATTGAAGGTCCCGTTGGCGTAAGATTCGGTTATCCCATCATACGTACATGGATTAGCAGAGAGAGAACTGCCCCATAAAACCAACAAACAGATAATAACAACTCTTTTCATAATCAGGTAATTTTAATTTTGTTGGTTTTTATAGTGATATTGATTCTCTGATATTAAGTTACCATCGGCATCTTTTACGAATTCCAATCGATTAAAACTGTCGTATTCGTAATAGGTGGTATACCCCTTAGCGTCTGTTGTGCTGGTTATTCCCGCAAGGGGTTTATAAGTATAGGATGTGATTCGGGTATGAGGGAGAGCTTCCCGGAGTTCATACATTAAACTTCTAATAGAGGATGAGGTTTCCATAGTGGTTTGATTATAAGGGGTATTCAATGTGGGAAGTGTAGCTTGAACTTCATTCCAGGTACTGTTTACAATCTCGGCTACGAGGTAATGATCATCATATCCATATAAGCGGGTTACAAAATCTCCGCTACGCGTTTTGTATTCCAAAACCCGTCCCTTGGAATCTCTTTTGGTAATGATTTCCGATTCGGATATAGCTCCATTTAAATCGGTAAATTCTATTTTTTCCAAAAGAATTTTGCCATTGAAATCATTGTAATAATGCTTTTCATCATGGAGAGGAACACCACCGTAATTAATATCTAAAGGAGTATTTATTTTATTTAGAGCTATTAATTGTGAAGCATAGGGCATGGAGCTGACACTATTTTCCTGGAGTGTATTTCCTCCCTCGAGGGGATATTTATATTGTTTTGACATTCCAAAATTGCCATACTCATCATATATATCGGCACAAGACTGTCCTCCCTGGTATTTCTCCTGACAAACCTGTGTGGATTTTGATTCATAAACCACCAAGGGGTATTGTTTATCATATTTAGTAGTGGAAATAATTTTATAGATATGCTCAACCATATCCTCCGGGTATTGTGTTCCGGGAGGGTATTCCGGCTGATAGTCAATAGTTTCTACAGTGGTTAAAAGGTCTCTGGCAATCGGGATGCTAATATCTTCCCAATAACTATCGCAATCGGGATTGGCTTCTGAATAAGTACCATCATCGTAATAACAATTATCCTGATCCGGGGCTCTGTTTAAAAAACGTAGCTCGAAGCTGGAAAATTCTTTTGTAGTGTAATAATAATTTTTGCTAAGTTTTAAAACATTGTTTTTGTCGTAGGTAAATTCGGCAACCGGTTTTCCTCTTAAAAAATCCATATCCACCCATAAAGAACGCTGGCTGAGTGTAACCCAGTCCCGCGTATCTAAATTGTGAGTATCATAGGTAATATTTGGGTATAAATTAGGATCACTTGACGGGGTGCTGTAATAGTAGGTAACCTTCCCATTATCTATATGGTTTTTTACGGTTACATTGTAGTATCCAACAAAAGCCCCCTGGGTGAATTCTACCTGAGATTGAGGGGTAAGAAAGGTATGTATGGTCATTTTACCGGTAAGCTGGCTTAAGGTGGTCTCCGTTCCATTGGCCGGAGCTCCTTTGATAATTGAATAAACAGGCATCTTTGCTATATAACCGGGCCCATAACTGTAATCCAGGATCTGCTCGTTATTGTATTCGTCTACTATTTTTTGCGATTTTATCCGTATTCCTCCTCCCTTCCTGGTATTCCCCGAATCGCTATATTCATTTAACTCGTATTCGTATGCACTATATCCGTTTGTCGGGTAGGTAATTCGAGTCAGACTATAGGCCTGGGCATAATTTGCATTGGCTTCCAGAGAGAAGTTCCCGGTAAGTTGAATGGAACCGGAATTGTTAAAGGGAGATATATAGTTATCTTTAAAATAAAATTGCGGGGTAGGATTAGAAAGGCCGGCATTATAAGAACCATTGTTATACCCCAGAAAATCATGGGCGTACGAATCCCGGGGCGGCATAATTATCGATGTATTATAAGCAAAAGTATAGCCGGGGAGTTCGTTTAATGCAGAATCTACTTCATATACCCTATCCAACCGTAACCGCTTACTTTGAGGAGTACCACTGTGAATGGGCGTTTGAAAATAGGTATAGCTGAGTTTATAATGTTTTATGAGATTGTTATTATGATCAACCACTTTGATTTCAGTCAAAGCTTTTTCATCGGGATTGTCCAAACGGTTTAAACCGTATATAAATTCAACCGATCCTTTATCAAATATTATTTTTTTTAAGCGTTGGTTAATGTGATATTTTGTATAAGAAGAGCCGTCTCCGCTAATGTTAATGCTATTCCCCGTACCGTACTTGGTAATACCGGGAGGCATTAAATCATAAAAATCAACGGTATACTCTTCGTATTCGAAAGTAATAGTCTGGTTACTGGAAGGATCGTACATGCTGTCCAACATATGAGATTCGAACTTATATCGGGAGCCTCCTCCGCTTAGAGCACTTTTTTGATAAGAGATTATCTTTGACGAAAAATTGTAAACAATACCACTGATATTGATAATCTCAACATTATCAAAACCCCAGGTAGATTCACCTGTTTTGGTTTCATTAATGATACTGCCGTCCTGGCTTAGGGTTAACACATCCGGAAGATTGGTGGAGATAAGAGAAACGGTACCGTTGGTGTTTGTTTTATATTGTTTTTTGTGGATATATTTAGTTAAAAGGCCAGGGGCATTTGCTACAAATAGGTCAGGTTGCGCATCGTTGTACCGGTTAAGTGTATGCATGGTAAAGGTTGCATTGGTATATCCCAGCCATCCTGAGGGCGTCATAAATGGAGAAGGGCTGTTGGCTTTATGTGGGCGATGAAAATCGTCCATTCCGCGAACCATACGTGAAAGTACTCCTGTTGCATTTAAATTCCAGCCAAGCCCTACGCTAGATGCCATATCAGCTACCTTAACTCCGGAAGTATTGTATGATAAAGAAATGGGCACTGTCATCTCTCCTGCGGATATTTCATAAATAGGGATGGTAATATTGGCCCGGCCCGTATAATTGCTAACGGGTACAAAATTTACTTTTTGGAAAGAAGCAATATCAGGAGGCTGAGCGGTTGGGTTTCCCACAGCTTGCGAAGCCACATATATTTCGGAATCAAGATTGTTTCCGTAATAATCTTGGCCCCGGGTATTTGTTGCTATAAGGATGGTACATATAAATAAACAGGATTTTAAACTAGTGAAGATTTTTTCCATACAAGTGTAAAGTTTATATCTTTAATTAATAGAAAAACAACTAAATAACTCTTAGGACCTTAAGAGTCATTATATATAATAAATAAAGTAAATACACACAAACATATAAAAAAAATATTACATAAATAATGATTTTAAAATTATTCTTCTTAAATCTCAAGAAATGCGCTACATACATTTTTAATAAGGATTAGTTACCTAATTAATTGAGAATTTCCTTTACTAAAAACAGATACACCGGGAAATGATCACTGTATCCCGCGGTGTAATTACCCTTTTCATAACTCCTGAAGGGATAGCCTTTGTAAGGCCCGGAATGTATGGTCATAAATGGTTTTACGTAAATACCGGCTTTCCAGTATCTGTAGGTATATCTTTTTGAATTCAGTAAATTCCCGGTAAAGAACAGCTGATCGAATAACCCCCATTGATCCCGGTGAGCCAGGGTGCCAATTCCTTTTTTATACATAGCTTCCATGGGATTAAATAAGCCTGTTTTAGCTATTGAGTCGTTAACCCCTTTGGTTTTAAGTACCTGTTTAAAACTTCGGTTATCCGGATTGTCATTGAAATCGCCCATAGCAATAATACGTGCTTCCGGATCGTCGCGCTGTATAGAATCGATAAGTTGTTTGGTGAGTGCAGCAGCGACCAGGCGTTTATAAGCACTTTTGGTAGCTCCACCACTTCTGGAAGGCCAGTGGTTAACTATAAAATAGAACTCTTCGTTGTCCAGCATACCAAACACGAGGAGTTGATCGCGTGTATAATCCCGGTATCCCGAACTGTTGAAAAGAAGAAGCGGATGTTTGCTAAACGCAATCGGTGTAAAAACCGATTTTTTATAGAGCAATGCCACATCAATCCCTCTTTCATCCGGCGAATCAAAATGAACTATTCCATATTCTACAGGGGTTAATTGTAAAGAATGAATAAGATCGTCCAGCACCGATCGATTTTCAATTTCAGCCAGCCCTATGATATCCGGAGAAGATCCGGTTATAGCAGCACCGATTCCGGAAATAACCTGACTTATATGCTTAATTTTTTGACGATAAGCGTCAGGGGTCCACCTGTATTTCCCCAGGGGAGTCCGTTGATCGTCGAAAGTGAGCGAGTCGTTTTTGGTATCAAAGAGGTTTTCCACATTATAAAAAGCAATTGTACGAATGCGATAGGGCTTTTTATGCTGTGCAAAAACACTGGAACAGGAAAGCAGTATCAGGTATTTAACAAAAAACTGAAATAATATTGTTTTCATAATGCTTCTAAAATTTTATCTATTTGTGTGTTTATTCTTACGAAAATATATATATTTGTAGGAATTATCCTCCTTTTCATTGTTTGGTTATTGTTTATGTGTTCATGAAACCAATTGTATTTTGGAGTTTTTTAATATGGGGATTTAGCCTGTGGCCACAGTCCGGTAAAATAAAGGGAACCTTTACAGGAGCCGTTAGTGGCAAGCCGATTTCGGAGGTTAACATTGTGTTGGAGGAATCGGATGTGCAGGCCACTACCGATGGCAACGGGCACTTCGTGATTGAAAATCTCACACCGGGATGGTATACTTTAAAAAGTCATCATATAGCATATTCCGACCGGAGTTTTAAAGTACATGTGGTGGAAGGTTCAGTATTGGAATTGGGGATAATTACAATGGAAGAATCCTGGCCTGTAGATCAAATAAGTAATGTAATCAGTCTTTCGGAAAATGATCTGGAGACTGATACATCTGCTGACTTCACCCCAAGCCTGTTAGCTGCGGTACGGGACGTTTTTGTAAACCGTGCGGCATTTGATTTCGGCCAGGCATTTTTCCGAATACGAGGATACGATGCAAGAGCGCGTAAAGTAGTTATCAACGGTGTGCCTATGAACAAACTATTCAACGGAAAGGCGGATTGGAATAATTGGGGAGGGTTAAACGATGTAATGAAGAATCAGGAGTATATACACGGGCTGGCTGCCAATAGCGATACCTTCGGAGCACCTGGAGGAACTACCACGATCTCTACACGCGCTTCTCAATATAGAAGAGGTCTACGATTATCATTTTCCCGTTCAAACCGATCGTATTATTCCAGAATAATGGCTACCTATAACGGGGGAATCAAAAAACAGTTCCGATATTCAGTTTCTGCTTCCCGCCGATGGGCAAAGGAAGGGTATACCGATGGAACGCTTTATGATGCTTACGCCCTATTTGCATCTGGCGAATACCGCATAAATAACAAGTATAGCCTGAATTGTACAGGAATGTTATCATCTGTTCGTCGCGGTCGTTCAGCTCCTGTCACGGAAGAGGTATATAAGTTGATGGGAAGTACTTATAACCCTTATTGGGGCATACAGGGAGGCCGTAAAAGAAGCTCACGTATTCGAACAATTCGTGAACCCATTTTTTTACTGAACATGTATCGCCACACAGATACTTTTTCATATAACCTGGGAGCTGCATATCAGTTCGGAGCTGTTACAAATAGCAGGATAGGATATTATAATGCTCCGAATCCCCTTCCCGATTATTACAGGTATTTGCCAAGTTTTTATATTAACGGAAGGCCTTCAGCAAATTTTGAAAGCGCAAATCAGGATCGGGAAGCGTTTACAGCGAATCCGCAACTTCCATGGAAACAATTGTACGGCGTAAATGCCAATCCTGAGCTCGGAGGGAAAGCCGCTTATTTGTTATATAACGATGTCGTTAAAGATAAACAATGGATCATCCATGCTCATGGAAATCTTACGCTTTCCAATGTGTGGAGCGTAGATTTTAATGGCTTTTGGCGCAAACTTAATTCAGATAACTATGCGCAGATTCAGGATTTATTAGGAGCTGATTTTCATACCGATACCGACCCTTTTACCAAAACCCGGAATGATATTACTGGAAAGGATACGAAGGGGCAAAATGACTTGTTTGCCTATCACTATAACCTTTACGGAAATGAAGCCAATGCTTTTGTGCAGTTACATTGGAAAAAAGGAAAATGGCAAGCATTTACATCGGCTGTATATACAGGTTTAAACTACCAAAGGGAAGGGCGGTTTCAAAACGAACGGTTTAAAGACAATTCAATGGGAAAGGGGGAAAGGATCAACTTTAACCTGACCGGGCTAAAGTGCGGACTTCGATTTCAATTGAATGGAAAACACTGGCTGGAAATACACGCACTTAAAATGCAAAGGGCGCCACTACTCAAAAACAGTTTTATAAACCCGAGAGAAAGCAATGAGATAGTCCCAAATCTTACACATGAGACCGTTTGGGGGTGGGAAGGGAATTACTTTATCCGACTTCCTGAAATCAAAGGAAGGCTAACCGGATATTACACCACTGTTAAAAATACGACGGATGTAAATTTCTTTTATACCGACTCCGGACATGGATCGGGCTTTGCCCGAGAAATCGTTAGCGGATTAAACAAAAAATATAAGGGAATTGAATTAGGGTTGGAATATCAGGTTTCACCAGATGTAAAACTATCCTGGGTTTCAGCAGTGGGATCGTATATATATGACAGCGATCCCCAAATCGTCTTAAATTTTGACAAGCTGGATTCACATGGTGTAATACAGGAACAAACAACTACAGCACCGGAAAAATCCAAAGTATCCGGTTATCGATTGCCCGGGGGTCCGCAGCAGGCCCATTCATTAGGTGTGGAATACAGAGCTCCTGAATATTGGAGAGTGGGAACTACCCTTAATTATCTAACCGATAATTACCCGGGTATTTCTTTTGTTAACCGAACCTCCAGTTTTTTTCTGGACCCTGAGAATGGACAATCCTTTCCGGATACTCGGCCGGAACAAGCGGATAAACTGTTACGCCAAAACTCACTGGATACAATGTATTTTTTGAATATTACCGGAGGTAAATCCTGGATTTTTAAAAACACATATATCAGTTTTTTTGTGGGGATTAACAATGTTTTTGATGAAGTATACCGGACCGGAGGTTACGAACAAAACCGGAATGGAAATTACAGGCAATTACGGGATGATTATTCCAGAGGAAACCCCTCGTTCGGACCTAAATACTGGTACAGCTATGGGAGAACTTTTTTTATGAATTTGGCAGTTAGTTTTTAAGATGAATGGAAAGAAATATTTAAAATGGTTATTCGCGGTAGGATGTTCAGTTATGGGTGCTTGTATTAGAGGTGATTCCGAAATCCCGACGATCTGCGAAAAGCAACAAACAGCTAACATTACGATGCAGGAGGTAAAAAATTTGTTTTCCGGAAACCCCGTTCAGATACAGGAAGAATGGATCGTGGAAGGATATGTTATCTCGTCAGACAGGGATGAAAATATTTTTGGGAGTTTATACATTCAGGACAAACTCCAAAATCCGTCTACAGGCTTTCAAATAAAAACAGATGTCTTTAGCAGTTATTTGTTTTATCCGGTTGGGAGAAAAATACTGATAAGGCTAAAAGGCCTTTACTTGGGTAAAAATCACGGAGGCTATACACTGGGAGGAGCGTTTAAAGTGTTTGATAAAACTTCGGTAGGGAGACTACCGGCGTTAAATACTTTTCAACATTTGTCAGTGTCTTGTGAAGAGATAAACCCAATAATACCAAGGGACATTTCAATAAACGATTTGACCGATACTTTGATTAATACGCGAATCCGTTTAAATAATGTAGAACTTATTCCTGAAGAGATGGGAACTACCTTTGCCGAAACAGCAAAAGAAAAATTGCTTACACTAACCGATTGTAAGGGGAGTGAAGTAAAGATTGTAAATAGCGGGTATTCTTCCTTCCGTGAAGATGTATTTCCGAAAGATCATGGAAGTGTTACAGGGGTTTTGTTAAAAGATAATAAAACATATTATCTGGTTATTAATGAAGCTAAAGATGTTAATTTCAGCTTACCCCGATGTACGCGATTACCGGTTGAAGTTACCTCAGACAGAGTTTTCTTTTCGGAACTGGCCGATCCGAATAATAACAGTAAAGCGAGGTTTATTGAACTGTTTAATGCGGGGGAGAACGATATTGCTTTAGACGGATGGCAAATAAAGCGGTATACAAATAACAATACTGTATCCAATACTTCAATTGATTTAACGGGCCATTTAATAAGAGCGGGAAAAACATTTACAATTTCACCGAATGCGGTTGAGTTTGAGTTAGTGTTTGGATTTTCTCCGGACCTTTCGGTATCTGCCGGAGGTCCGGCGGATTCTAATGGAGATGATAACCTGGAGCTGGTAGACCCGTTTGGAAAAGTAATAGATGTTTTTGGCGTTCCGGGTGAAGATGGCTCAGGAACGAATCATGAGTTTGAAGACGGACGCGCTAATAGAAAAACAAATGTAAATAAAGGAAATTCAATGTACGTGTTTTCAGAGTGGGATGTTTGGAACGACAGCGGAATGGAGGGAACAATAAAGATGCCTAAAAATGCCCCGGACAATTTTACACCGGGGAAACGATAGGATCCACTTTGATAATTTTAAAATAGAATGGTAGTATTTTTAAAGTAAGTGCTGGAGAAGTGTTTAAAACGGTATTATTAAGACAAAAAACGGCCGCCTGACAGGCGACCGTTTGTAATAAAAACATGAAATACTTATTCCTTTACCAGGGTTATGGTTTCCTGAATTTCTCCGTTTACATAAGCTTTTAGAAAATATATGCCGCTTTGTAAGTGTTGAACCTGAAAATTAATTATTGAATCTCCCGAAGGTAGAGATTGATATGTTCGGCCCCATTCTCTTCCGTAAAAATCATACAAAGCAAAAACTACCTGTGCCTCCGTTAAACTGTTTACGTAAACGGACGCTTCGTTCTTAACCGGGTTTGGCGCTACCTTAACAAAACTTACGTTTGTTATATGTGCCGCACCGCAATTACCGAGAGAGTCTCCATGTGCCAAATGGAATATAACATCTTCAGAAGCGATACACAGGGTGTTTCCATTATGGCAAATCTCAACTTTATCGCCTTTTTTACCACATCTCACATCAATAACCGTAACCGTGATAGTCTCCCTTATTTCACATCCGTTGGCATCGGTTATTGTAACACTGTATTCTGTAGTGCTTTCCGGACAGACCATTATATTTCCGGTTGTATCGCCTGTGCTCCACGCTATACTATAGGGTGCGGTGCCTCCTGAAATGGAAGTAACCGAAAGCGTAGTGCACTCTGCCGGGGCATATCCTAAATAAACCGTGGTATCGCCCGAAGTAGTAACTTCAAGAACCGGAGGTTCTGTAATAGTAATATCTGCTTGTACTTCTGCACCCAGAAAGTCTGTAACGGTTACGTTGTAGTCACCGGGGCTCAGATCCATAATACTGGCAGTAGTAGCGCCATTACTCCATGCATAGCTATAAGGTTGAATTCCTCCTGAAACTTCCACGATAGCCATGCCATCGCCAGCCCCGTTACAACTTACATGGGTTGTGACAATTCCATTTAAAGTAAGTTGCTTAATCTGAAAACGGGCCGATACCGGGAAGTGGTCGGAAGCTGTTCGTGTATAATCGTTGTCGTATACTTCATAATGTACCGTGGCCGTCCCATCGAGGTAATTAGGATATAACTCATTGGTAATAGCAATATGATCAATCATATCGGTATTAAAAACAAAAGAACGTCGCCCATCATCACTGAGCACGGAAGTAATAACATTGTAATCCAGCGGATCGTTTACATAGGCCTCAAAACTGCTAATGGTGGTAGAAACATCAGCTACCGTTTCATCTACATCATCATTATAGTCTCCTAATAAAATTACATTTCTGTCCGCAAAATGCACATCTAATGTATCTTTAAGTACTTCCACATCATACTTGCGCATGTCATAACGCAATTGCGGATCTGTACTGCGATTAGCACGGGCATGCAATGCCACAAGATCTATTTGTTCTGTTTCTCCGTTAATAGTAATGTCTGCTGTCATCAGAAAAGGAAGACGGCCACTGGCAAAGAATCGATCGGGAGTACTCGGATACCCTACAAGAGCGCTATTGTCGCCGCCATTGTATAAAGGATGTATGCTTTCCAGTAAAGCCTGAGTAGATACCGGGCTTACGGTTGCTGTTTTGTATATGAATCCTAATTTTTGGAAGGGAGGTGAGCCATCCGGATTTGAAAATGCATCCGATAAAATATAATCATAACCGGGAAGTAAACTCACTAATTCCGCAAACAAGGCATCATCGGCTATTTCTTCTACAGCTATGACATCCATATCTAAATGCATTAGTACATTGGCCACACTATCGCGTTGAATAGGATCGGATAGCGGATTTACTGCCGGAGGTGAATTGTTTTCATCACCAAACCACTCAATATTCCAGGTAGCTACATCAAATGTGTCCTCTTTTGAAACCCCTATGGTATCACCGGGAGGTACAAAAGGTTCAGCGCAGGGCATATCGGCTTCAAAACGGGGAAGGAGCTGAGGAACTCCATCAAACATTCCAACTACACCAATAATGAAGGTACAGTTTTCAGGTTGTGCCAACCCCACCAAAGATGCAACATCGTTATCAATCCGAAGCTCCCCATTTCCGCTCGAATCGGTTAAGGTGTAATTAGAATTGCCGAAGAGCAAATCGCCGGGATTTGGAAAACTTACATTTTCCACACGCACCAATTCTCCGGGATAATTCCCCAATTCGGCTAAGGTAATAAGTCGTGGTTCTATTATGGTGGTTGCCGGAGAATTATCGGTAACAAGATCTACCGGACTTATTTGTACTAAAGTTCTGAAGGCCGATCGTGTTCCGGTAACCGTAATTGAATCGCCAATCATAAACACACCGTCTCCATGAACGAGTTCGTCAAAAACTGCCATTCCTGCAGTATTGTCCTGTAAAAAGGCGGCACCTGCAAATTCATCGGCAACGGTTAGGATTCCGGTAATGGTTACGGTACTTCCTTCGGGTACTAAATACGCATCTGCTATACTGATAATTTCCCCAGGGTTAACAACGCCATCATTGGCAATTCCTGGAGTTGGACTTTTGGAAATATAGGCATCGGTATTTCTCGCACCTCCCGATCCGTTTGGAATACGCTGTAACGACTCTGTATCCTTGCTTCCGTTCATATCCTCATTCAGTTGAGACTGACCCGCATTCAACAACACCAAAAGTCCTGCATCATCACTGTCGTTGGTATCATAAACAATGGCATCGATCAATCCGTCCAGAGTAATTGCCGTACCATTTGGAAAATTGGCGGCATCACCTGAATAAAGTGCTACGGCATCGGCACCATTCTGAAATGAATTTCCGGGGACAACGAGATCTACATTACTAACTCCGGCATTTCCGATGACAAAATATCCTTCGCTATTGGTAGAAAAACCGTCCAAATCAAAAGCGTTATAACTGGTATCGCCATTTCCGTTGTAATTCACTAAAACAAACCCGTCCAGAGGAGTGTTTCCCGATCCGCCATCAAACAACTCAACAAATTCCAGGACATCAGAACCGGAAGTATCTGCATCCAGTTCGTTAATAATTAGCGTTATGGGTTCGGTAGCATTTGTATTAGCAGCTCCCGGTGTGGGGATGGCATTTACAAAAGTAGAGGTATCTCTTAAACCACCGGATCCGTTAGGATATCTTTGAAGAGAATGTGTGTTTTTATCTCCCAGAAAATCTTCGTTTAATTGGGGGCCCGCATTTAGTAATACGAGTAAGCCGGCATCATCACTGTCATTAGTGTCATATACCACGGCATCTTCTAATCCCGTTGTGGTAACTGCGGTCCCGTTAGGAAAATCGGTGGCATCAGCCAGATATAAGGCAACGGCATCAGCACCGTTTTGAAGCCCATTACTGGGTATTACGAGATCTACACCCGGGACAGCTGTATTTCCTACAACAAAATACCCATTGGTATTGGTGGAAAATCCATCCAGATCAAAGGCATTATAACTGGTATCCGAAGATCCGTTGTACAGTACCAAAGTATACCCGTCTAATGCGCTATTCCCAACACCACCATCGTATAATTCAATAAATTCCATAACATCAACACCATCGGTATCAGCATCTATTTCATTAATGACCAGGGTAATGGGTTCGACAACCACTGCCACTTCGTTTTCCGCATTGGGAGTATTAATAGCTTCACCGTTATCGGCCACAGCGGCTGGAAAACCAGGCAATCCCTGCCCGTCAAAATCATTGCGCACCCAGTCTGATACGGCATTGGTATTGCTTCCATTTGGGATTCTCGATGCTCCTCCAACGGTAAAGCTACTTCCGTCAAACCCCTGTGCCAGTGTAATACTTCCATAATTAAAATCGCTGGCACCTCCATCGTTTACTCCTATATTGTCAATAAGAGCATCCCAGGGAGTACTATCCAGAACACCATCGTTATTGGTATCCAGATCATTTCCTAGTGTTCCTGTAAAATTATGAACCAGTAAAAGGGTAAGGGTCCCATTCTCAAAAGCGTTACTTAGAAAACCGGTGGTATAATATCCGTTGGCATCGGTTGTACCTAATTGAATAACCTCATCCACAGTTCCGGCAGATGATCCATCACCTTCAATTTCTAAAAGCCAGTACTCACTGAGATCCGTATCGGCAGATGATAAAATCTCTACAAATTCATTAATGACCGGGGTTATAAACCCGGATCCAAAAATTTGATCGGTATTTACCTGACCATAAGTGTTTGTAGTTGCTACCGACCATGTAAAATCACTGTATTGTGTGCCTGTACCGGTAAGGGCCAAAGAAGCACCTATCGGAGTGGCTGAACTTTCAGATACACCTATATCGGTACTGGTCATTCCATCCGCCGGGCCTCCAATAGCTGTAAAAACTCCTTCATAACTTAAAAACTGAATAACGGTTGAACCGGCATCCACCAGAGCCAGACCATCCGGCGCTCCGTTTTGCAATCCGTTCGTTGGAAGCGTAGTAACGGAAGTTCCAAATCCGTTTTGTTGATCAGGAAGCGTTCCTGAAAGATTAATCGTGTTATAAGGAGCTCCGCTGGTACTGGAACCATTGTATAAAACCAGGGTCCAGCCTGTAAGATCGGTACCGCTTGGACCGGCTATTTCAATAGCCTCGTTAACATCGGTACTTGCATTGTCGTAGTGTATTTCATTAATAAACACAGTTTGTGCAGCGACTGAGTTTATTACAAAAAACAAAAATCCTGTTAACAGGATGTGGGGTAATCCTCTTTTCATAAAGTTGTTTGGTTAAATAGTTTACAGTCTACAAGATAAGATTTAATTGTAAGAATTATATAACGTAAAGATTAAAAAAAGATGAACTTTAGCGTTTTAAAAGTAACAAACGCCGTGCGGTACAGAAATCCTAGAATCGTTTTAAATAAAAACATTTTATATTCTAATAAAAGATAACAATTCCTCATGGCTGTCTAACAGATTATTTCCTTGTACTTTTGAGTAATAGGTTGGAAAAGTATAGAACCTTAAAACTTTTACATTATATTATTACGAATAGGATTGATAGGGTATTAATTAATATTGGTGCTTTTACTATTTAAAAAAACAATGCACTTAAGACTGGTTAGAATACGACAAAAACATTTTAAAAGAAGCCTGGTAATTAACCGTACCAGAGGGCGTGTTTTGCAAAATTTTCTGATAGATATCATTAAAGACGAAGTACTTGTTGTGAATACTAATTTTGGCCTGGATGTTTATTATATTTCGAAGGCGGACTGCACAGATATTGTGGTTTCAGCATTTAATATCCTGGCCAATGAAGAATTGAATGAGCCGACAAAATTTCCCATTAGCAGTTACAATTCGATTGATGAGATCAGGGAAGTGGTTTTGCTGTCGCTTATGCAATTATCCAGTACCCGCCATACTTTTGTGAATTATTCCAAAAGCTTTCTCAACCAGATAAATGAGAACCTGAAAGTGTCGCGGAAAATTGTTAAAATCTTATTACAAATATGTGATGACTCTCTTAAGGTTCTTTCCGAAAAGGACCGGTATAAATCCAGATTGGAACTTTTTAAGAAAGATTTTGAAAGCTTATTCGCTAAGGATTCACTGGACCCGGTGGTTACGGAGCTCATTAAAAAAGCATTTGCACCGGACAGGTTGAATTAACCTTGCTTCCGTTTTAATTAATAAGTACCTTTATACATAAATCCTTTTATTTATATGAAAGAGCAATTAAAAATTGCTTTGGTTCAAACTGCATTGAAATGGGAAGATCCGGAAGCCAATGTTAAACATATTGCCCGCTTCCTGGCAGAATGCGATGCAGATACTAACATCATTGTATTGCCTGAAATGTTCTCGACGGGATTTACTATGAATCCGGCTCAAGTAGCTGAGTCAATGGAAGATACCACCGTTCAATGGATGAAATCGGAGGCGGCTAGATATGACGCTGCAATTGTCGGAAGTCTTGTAATACAGGAAAAGAATATGTTCCATAACCGATTGATCTTTGCAGAACCGTCCGGAAAAATATGGTATTACGATAAACGCCATACGTTTACACTGGCCGGTGAAGATAAGGTGTATACAGCGGGAACTGATCGGTTGATTGTGGAGTATTTAGGGTGGCGTATCTGCCCCCTTATTTGTTATGATTTAAGGTTCCCTGTATGGGCGAGAAATAATGTAAACTATCAAGTACTTCTTTACGTTGCCAACTGGCCGGCTCCCAGGATTGAAGCATGGGATACCTTGCTAAAAGCACGCGCTATTGAGAATATGTGTTATTGTATAGGGGTGAACCGTATAGGTAGCGATGAGAACAATCATTTATATACCGGACATTCGGCCGTATATGACGCTTTGGGAAATCGAATGGTATTTATGGAAAAGGAAGAAATTCAACACCTGACAATATCTGGCCCGGAACTTTTAAATAAACGGGATAAATTTAAGTTTCTGGAAGACCGTGATATTTTTAATTTGATAAAATAAAGGTCTGATCTAACTCCCAATTCTCTCTCACATCCAAAATTTCAGGATAGTAAATTACTTTTTCCGGCTGGAGTTTTTGCAGATAATTCCCGGTATCCCATTTTCCGTTTGAATTGGTATCGTAAATGACTCTGATTAGGTATTTTCCGGGGTCAATGTTTCTGAAATGGAATGATTGAGCATCTTCACTCCCATATAATTCACGTTCCATATTTCCTTTTTCATCGGTTAGTTGGACAATTACGGGAAAAGTATTTACATTTTGTAAAGTAATATGAATACTGCCATAATCCGTAATAGCTTTGGTTGTAAGATTATACGAAAGCGTATCGTTGGTATTTCCAAAAAAGTCTTCCAGAGCACCCGGAAGTAATCGAAAGCTGTAGCGCTCTTCCGGCAATACATCAAAATCCAGTTGTAATGCATTATCTTCCGTATCGATAATTGATTTGAATGCAACGGATACCGAGTCTTTATTTAGTAACGCTATTTTACTGCTGTCTTGTTTTTTTAAAGGAGTGTTAAGCTGTAATGCAAACGTTTCCTGCAATGGAAGATTCCCTGAATAATTGGGCTTAACTACCAGGGAGTCATTATACAAATCGCGGGTTTTGATGGTGAATGTATCAATATCAAAATCATTCTGAATTCTAAAAATAAGCGAATCTGCTTCAAACGGTGTGAACCAGTAATACAGAGAGTCTTTTTCCCGGTCTTTGGTCAGCACCCATTTGTAATCGGCAGGAGTTTCACTGAGTAATTGTATTTTCATACTATCTGCATTTCCCTCGTATCCAAAAATCATCTTATTTTTAGAGGCCAATACGGGCCTGGAGGCCCTAAAGTTTGCAGCTTCCTTAAACAGAGTAAGGGTATATGGCGAAGCGGAAGGAACCTGAATTACGGAATCTAAAAAAGCAATTTTATCCGACTGCTGGTCAAAAACATAATTCCCGGCATTATCCTTAAGTGCGAGAATCCTGTAGGAACCTGCTTTTACATTGGTAATTTCAAAACTCTTTAAACTATCCAGGGTATTCGTAATATAAGTGGGAGGCTTCTTGTAAATAATCGAATCGGTATAGGTGGAATCTATTGCATACAGCATAACACTTATATAAGGATCCGGTTCTTTTAGTAAAGCATCCTGGACAAAGCCCGAAACGGTCAGTGAGTCGATATAATCTCCGGTAGAAAACACATATTTAAAATAATCGTAAGGGTTTCCTTCATTATTATCCACAATACTTTGCCCGAAATTAAACACATAGGTAGTATTAGGTTTTAAAGTATCTTTTATTTTAATCTCCAAATATTTAGCAGCACTTCCCTGTGGAGAGATCTCAGGAGTGTATTGAAGGGGAGGGGAAACGATAAGTTGCTTTTGTATATCTTTTAGCTTAATGTATTCATCAAAGTAAATACGGATTTTTTTCCCTGTAAACCTAACTGTATTCATCTCGGGTTCAGCCCTTATCACTACCGGGGGTGTTTCATCTTTGTCACCTCCGGAAGGAGTTCCTCGTTTGGCACAGTTATATAAAGCCAAAAAAATAAAAACAAAAAATAGATAAATTATACAGCGTTGCATAGAACTACTTAAAAGCAAAACAAAGAAACAATTATTTTTAGTAAGAAGGAAATCAATGTGTAAAAGCCATAGAGGCAACACTTAAAGTAACTCCCGGGATTTCCTGAAATGGTTTGGAACACGCCTCCAGAGTAGCTCCTGTAGTAATAATATCGTCAACCAGGAGGATGTGTTTGTTTAGCAGGTTAGCGGTATCGGTTAGTGTATAAGTTCCTTTTTTATAATACCATCTGGTAATTCGCTTCTTCGTGGTTTGGGTAGGCGTGTGATGGGTTTTTATTAAAATACGATCTAGAAAAAGAGCGTCCAGATGCCGGGCTAGTTCCTTTCCAAAGCAGTGTGTTTGGTTATACCCTCGCTGTTTCAATTTTTTAGGATGTAAGGGTACCGGAATAACGATATCTACCGACCGGTAATCTGAGATTTGTTTAAGCTCCTGCCCCATCCAATCACCCAAAAAACAACCGATTTCCTTTTGATTTTTGTATTTCAGATAGTGAATTAATTCACGTACGGGGCCTTTTTTCTCAAAAAACAAAAAACTTGTAGCTTTTTTCAACAGAACCCTGCCGTAAAAAACCTTCATTACATCATTTTCATCCACTCGATGAAAGTACGTTAAAGGTAAATGATGCCGACAAACGGTACATAAATATCGTTCACCTTGAAGCAGGTGTGCATTACATCCAAAACATACCCTGGGGAATAGGATTGTATGGATGTCATTTAGTATATTTATTCCTTTGCGGGACACAAAAAAAGAAGATTACACTATAAAGTTAATGAATTTAGATGGAGGGTCAACACAAGCAATTTGATCTTAAGGTCATAATAGGGATATTGCTGTTAGCGGTGTTAGCATTAGCGGCTATTTTTTTCTTTAATAACCGTCAGGTAAAAAAGGAATTAGACGGGCTGGCTATGGAGCGGGAAGTTATTAAAGCTGAATTTGAAGATGTAAAAAAGAGCCTTAATACGCTTGCCGCGGAAAATGAACAGTACTCACTGGATATTCAACGATCTCAGGAACGAATTCAACGACTTCTTGATTCCATTGCAGACCTGGAAAAAGTTGCCAATCAGATGCAAAACTACAGAAACCGGGTAGTTGCTCTTCAACGTCAAAATAAGGAACTGCGCAGGTTAGTTGATACACTTAAAAAGAATAATGAAGTATTTCAGGAAGAAATTGGTTCTGCTAAAACTACCATTGCCGATTTAAGTGATAGTGTAACCCGTTATAGTGAACAGGAACAGGAAGAAATAAAAGCTCAACAAGAAATACAACAGCGTAATGCTAAAGATGCATCTAATTTGCAATTGGTTGACCTGGAGGGAAATGCCTATTTAATACGCCCTAACGGGAATTTAATAGAAACCAAGCGAGCGGGCAAAGTGCAGCGTATCAGAGCGTGTTTTACAATTTCACCCAATCCTATGGTAAGTTCCGGTGAAAAAGAGTTTTATCTGCGATTTATTGATCCAAATGGAAATACCGTACCTAATATGGGTAGTTTTATGACGGCCAATAATCAGGATTTTAGTAAAAAAACCATAGTACTTTACAAGAATGAACCTCTGGCCGTTTGCGATTTTATTTCGGTATCTGAAGACCAACTTGTTCCCGGAGATTATCAAATCCAAATTTACTTCAACCAACAATTAATAGCCAGTACCACCTTTGAGCTCAAATAAATTGTTCATTTGCACGTAAAAATTCTATTTTTGCGCCATGGCAAATCAAGATGATCAATTTAAGAAGGTAGTCTCACACGCTAAAGAATACGGTTATGTGTTCCCTTCAAGTGAAATATATGACGGTTTAAGTGCTGTATACGATTATGCACAAAACGGTGTAGAACTAAAAAATAACATCCGAAGATATTGGTGGAAAGCCATGGTGCAAATGCATGAAAACATTGTGGGGGTCGATGCTGCCATATTAATGCATCCCACTACCTGGAAAGCTTCTGGGCATGTTGATGCTTTTAACGATCCGCTTATTGATAATAAAGACTCGAAAAAACGATACCGGGCGGATGTGCTGATCGAAGATTATGTAGCTAAAATTGAAGCTAAAATTGAAAAAGAAATCACGAAAGCCGCCAAGCGATTTGGGGACAGTTTTAATAAAGAGCAATTTATAACCACCAATCCCAGGGTCGTAGGATACCGGGAAAAAGCACAATCCATTTTGAAACGAATGGGGAAATCGCTTGAAGAAGAAAACCTGGCCGACGTAAAAGCATTAATCGAAGAATTAGGAATTGCCGACCCGGAAACGGGATCAAAGAACTGGACGGATGTTAAGCAGTTTAACCTTATGTTTGGCACCAAGCTGGGAGCTTCAGCCGATAGTTCAATGGACCTGTATCTGAGGCCGGAAACAGCCCAGGGTATTTTTGTGAATTTTTTGAATGTTCAAAAAACCGGGAGAATGAAAATTCCTTTCGGAATTGCTCAAACCGGAAAAGCATTTCGCAATGAAATTGTAGCACGCCAGTTTATTTTCAGGATGAGAGAATTTGAACAGATGGAAATGCAGTTTTTTATAAAACCAGGCACTCAGAAAGCATGGTACGAACGGTGGAAGGAAACCCGGTTGCAATGGCATCTTTCACTGGGAATGGGTGCAGAGAACTATCGTTTTCACGGTCATGAAAAACTCGCTCATTATGCAGATGCTGCGGCAGATATAGAATTTAAATTCCCCTTTGGATTTAAAGAACTGGAGGGAATACATTCCCGGACGGATTTTGATCTGGGGAACCACGAAAAGTACTCCGGCAAAAAATTACAGTATTTTGATCCCGAAGAGAATACGAGTTATACCCCTTACGTGGTGGAAACATCTATCGGGCTGGACCGGATGTTCCTGGCGGTATTTTCTCATGCACTACAGGAAGAAGAACTGGACAATGGCTCTACACGAACGGTATTAAAACTACCCGCGGTGTTAGCACCTACCAAAGCCGCTATATTACCGTTGGTAAAAAAAGACGGACTTCCGGAAATTGCCCGGTCTATTCTGGAAGAACTGAAATGGGACTTTCATGTGGTTTACGATGAAAAAGATGCCGTGGGAAGACGCTACAGACGACAGGATGCGGCGGGAACTCCCTTTTGCATAACTGTTGATCACCAAAGTAAGGAAGACCATACGGTTACCTTAAGACACCGGGATACCATGGATCAAAAAAGAGTAGCCATTAAAGAGCTTAAAACACTGATATCGAAAGAAATAGATATGAGATTTTGGCTTATGAAAATGAAGTAAACATAATGGGCCACCAAGACCAGTGTTGCTGTTCTTGGTGGCCTTATAAATACTAAAACCGGTATCCGACGGTGATTCCAATTTTTCCGACAAATTCGTAATCCCGATTGTTTTCAAACAAATTTCGGCCAAATCCGACACCAATTTCCCCAATAAAATTGCCTTTGGTAACCCATTTTCCACCAAGCCCGATTCCCAGAGCAAAATCAGTTACATTTTTATTGTCATTCATAGGATCGAAACCACTGATGATATAAAAATCTTCTTTAACAGAGTTCAACATGCCAAAACCTTCCAGATAAAAACCGGAAACAGGGTTCTTTCCAAAATAAATTCGATAATAAGGAGAAATATAGTAGTTTACATCGGAATCATCTATGTAGGGAACCATTGCAGATATTCCAAATGAAGATTCATCGTTAAGATAACGCTCATAGGTAATCTCTACGGCACCTGCCACTAAATAAAGCGCATTTACTTTTATTTCGTTTTGTGCATTTACATAGCTGTTTTCATTATCGTTTTGTGCCAGGGTAATAACCGGAAATATGGCCCATGCAAGGAGGAATAATTTTCTCATGAATTTTTATTTGTTTTTAGATAAAGATGAAAAGTTAAAAAAAAGTTGCTTTAAAAGTAAGCTTTTAATTGAATACTTCCGGTATGAATAGCTTTTGACGATTCCGACTTTCTTCCAAAATAAGCAGCGTTTAAATCCAGAAACCGGGTAATTTTTTTTTGAATAAGCAGATTCCACGTAAAATTATTTCCGGGTTGCAGCCCTTCCAGCATCTGATAGCCAGCCGGGGTGAAAGGATTTCCTTTAAAATGGTTGTTAAAATAGTTAAACTCTCCGGTAATGGAATATTTTTGTCCGCTTGTAAACGCAAAGGAGGCACCTGCTTTATAACGAAGCAAATCTTCTGCTTGCCCTGTGTTTTTTTTGTTGGCAATATTGTAAAAAACTTCAAATCGGCTGTTCAGGTTAAACAGGTATGATATTTTTGGCTCAAAAGCATTCCCGGTTATGGAGAAATTACGGGAAATAAAATTTTCCGAAATGCTTGTATCCTTAGCATCTGAAGCAGTGATATTTAATAACCACAAAGGATGGAACTTATGAATAAATTGTAACTGATGAGAAATAGTTTTGTTCTGCTGAGCCCCGAAACTCAATTGGTTTTTTGTGTTAGTTGACAGATAGGTATACGAAGTGGAAAAGCGTTGTTTACCGCGATTAAAGAATACAATATTCCTGAAACTCCGGTTAAGCCCCAGTAAATTAGAATTGTTTGTAGAGAATGGATTTATATCAAACCGTCCGGGAGCGCGTTTTTCTTTTCTATCAATTAAATAGGACATTTGATTGTAAAACCGGGAGAGCGTTTTTTTAAAACCGGAAGCGTTCTCCCAGGAAGCAAAATTAAAAACCAGTGTTTGACTAAATTTGTTTTGATGTGTGGGAACAAATACCCTGTTAGGAAGCAAAATCCGTACGTACTTACCTTCATCCTGGAATTGAGCCAGTTCGAACTCATCGAGTTCCTGAATACCATTGTTGTTATAATCAACCCAGGTATATGCTCCCTGGCCCGGTTCTACTTCGAGATAGGAAAATTCCTGTTGTGCAATGGTCCCCGAAAGCGTTTCATAAGCCGTATTCAGGAGCAGCGTTTTATTAAATAACTTCTGGTGATACAATACACGGGAATTAAGCGATTTTTCTTTCTCGTTGTTTTCATATTTAAAATCACGGTAACTTATATAGGCATTTAATTGAGACGTTTTAGTATTGATGAGTGCCGAGTTGAGATAATAGGTGTTCGAGGTATTAAAGCGTTGCAGCCGATTATTCCTGACACTGTCGTTAGTTCTGTACTGATATCCCAATTCGAGAAAGAGTTTTGTACTGTCTCCAATTCCAATAAAGGGGTTGTACGACTGGTATTGTTGAGAGATAGGGGTAAACCTCTGTGTAGACAGATCTTTTTGTTTATTGCGCTCAGCCAGAACACGAATTCCGGCCCAAGATTTTTTCATAAAATAAGACAGTTTGGAAAAAGTTTTAAAGAAAGAAGAAGAAGTAAGTGGCGTTGTGTTTTCCAGATAGCTGTTTTGAGACCGTAGCTTTACAGGCCCCATGGTTAATTCACTTCGGAAGGAGTGTTTGTTTCCCGAACCAAATTCTTTAAAACGCAAATGTTTGTAAGTGTAGTTTAGAAGACCCTTTTTTGGGTGCGTTATTTGCATTCCCACAGACATAAGCGTCTGATTTCCCAAAGCACCATTGGAATTTTGCAACTGATTGCCTGAAGGAAAGGGGAGGTTCCAATCTCTGTTAAATTCAATATTGTAAAGCCCTTCCAGGTTTCGGAAATTTTTATCTACATAGTCATAGGTGCCAAAAAGAGCCCCTTTCCATTTGTTGTCAAACAACTGCTGTTTAACAGCCAGCCGGGCAGCAAGCCCATGATTGTTGATATCATCGAGGGTTGAAAATAAATTGAGATCTTTATTACTCCAGGCTCCTTCCATAAATACATTGGTATTATCGGAAGGATTGTATTGGGCATTAACAATTCCCATTTGAAATTTATCTGGTGCAGTGAGCTGAACTACTGGTTCAAAATCACCCTGAGGAATCCCGTTTACAGGAGGAATATAGGCGTATATTTTTCCAATGGTATTATTGTTTGACAGTATGTAATTACCCTGTCCCGTTCCTACATTGGAGAACCGGACCTGAAACAACTCTTCTTCCGGATTGGTGGAAAACTCAAAAACTTCTACGCCGTTTATAAGTAGCTTTTTATAAAGTACTTTGTTTTCCGAAAAGGAATCAGGAATAGCAGATGGAGCCAGCATTCGTGTTTTATCATCACCGGCAGCTCTGAGGATATCAACCTGCGTTTGAGAAAGATTTTGTTGTAGCGGTTGATTTTTCGAATCGGTTTCAGAATAAAAATAAGCAGCAGCGGAGAACTTTTTTCGTTGATGTGTTAGCCCGCCATAGGTTAGAAACCGTGTATAGTTATTATTTGTATACTGGTATTCCACAAGGATCCTCATGTCTGAAGTAATGGGGTGTCTTGCAGTAAAACTGAGTTCTCCTGCATTGTAATCTATCACATAATCATTATTCTCTCCTCGGGTTAGTTGAATTCCATTGACAAAAACGCGTTCGCTTCCCGAAACAATTAGAATAAAGAGTTCGCCATTGGGTCCCTGAAGTTTATAAGGCCCCTGATTTCCTTCCTGGCCGGTAAACTGACTCTGAGCAAAGTTGCCGCGTACCAGGGCTCCGGCAGCTAAGGCAGTGGTTTTTCCCGAACTTCCTTGCAGTGTGGTTTCCAGTGAAATTCCCTGGATTTTTTTTTCAAACCCCATAAAATAAGAAGATGTATTACGCAGGTTTACATCGCCGGCCCTTACGTTCCATGACGGTCCTTCCAAATTGATAAAAATCTGATCGAATTCATCCAAACGCTGAGAATAACCGTTTTCCTGCAAGGGAATATTTGCATCTTTTATAGAAGCTGTTAATGTTACCTTTTCCGATAACTTTCCGGAGATCTGCAGGTCTAATTGCGAATTGACAACCGCATTTTGATTATTTCCCACAGTAACCCCTCTGCTTAAACTGCCTGAAGTATTAAGCCCGTCAAAAAAAGCAACCTCCTGATGGCGTTCTTCTTTTAGTGCATACTTCCTTTTAACCTTAGCTCCTTCTTTTACAATTAGGTTTGGATCCAACCCCTGATAGGTTTTAGTTAAATAATCAGGAAAACGGAGGTATTCAATAAATAGGGTGTCACCTATGGGGAAGTCTCTTTTTTTTAAAGTAAGTATTCCTGTCTTAAAATCAATATGATAGTAAGTAGAATCTAAAAGAACTCCATTTTTTTTTTGGATTTTGAAATAGGAGGGATTGATACTTACCGAATCGATTAAAACCGAATCGGCAGCAATTACTTTTTTAGACCTGTAATTTCCGGGTACTTCTTGTGATCTTGCCACAAGGAAGAAACATGACAGGAATAAAAATAAAAAGACCCTCATGGAGTGATACTGGCTTATTAGTGGCAAATGTATTTTAAATAAGTATACAATATAAAATTTATACCGTCATTAACAGGAATGTAGGGAGTATTATTTATTTTAGCTTCACTTAGTGGAAATCAAATTTTTTCTTGATGAAGATTATCTCATATAACGTAAATGGCATTAGAGCAGCGCTGAACAAAGGATTTTTAGACTGGCTGAAAAGTGCCAACCCGGACGTAGTTTGTTTACAGGAAACCAAAGCACATAAAGAACAGCTCAATCTGGATGTTTTTGAAGAGGCCGGCTATTCGTTTCACTATTGGTTTAGTGCTCAGAAAAAAGGATATAGCGGGGTTGCTATCCTTTCCAAAAAGGAACCAAACCACGTGGAATACGGCACAGGAATTCCCTATATGGATGCCGAAGGACGTAATATCAGAGCCGATTTTGATGAGGCTTCTGTAATGAGTCTTTACCTGCCTTCCGGGACTAATCTGGAAAGACTGGAACATAAGCTTACGTATATGGACGATTTTCAAAAATATATCAATGCGCTTACCGAAAAAATCCCAAACCTGATTGTCTCGGGCGATTTTAATATTTGCCATCAGGCAATCGATATTCACGATCCGGTACGCAATGCCAGGGTTTCAGGGTTTTTACCGGTTGAGCGGGAATGGATAGGAGGATTTATTGACTCGGGATTTATTGATAGTTTCCGATATTTTAACAAAGAACCCCATCAGTATTCATGGTGGAGTTATCGCGCTAATGCTCGTGCCAATAATAAAGGATGGCGACTGGATTACCATATGGTTAGTACTCCGTTGCAAGAAAAGTTAAAACGCGCCGTTATATTACCGGAGGCAAAACATTCAGACCACTGCCCCATTGTTGTAGAGTTAGAACCTTAATACTTATGAAAATGATAAAAAAACTTCTTCCCGGACTGGGGTTTCTTATATTGTGTTCTTCCTGTGTAACCACGCAGGTATACAGAGATCTGGAAGATCGCTATGCAGAATTGAAAAACGAGCGCAATTTACTGGCAGATGAAAACCAGGAACTCAAAGCATCAAACAATGCACTTGAAAACAACCTCAATAATTTAAAGGAGAGCTACGAGGCTGCAGTAACAGAAAGAGACCGATTAAAATCGGAGTACGATGCGGCAGCATCCAATCTTGAAAAGCTGAAGGCATCTTACGATGCCTTAGAAAAAAACAGTAGTACAGCGCTGGCAGAAAATGCTAAAACCAATAGGGAGTTGCTGGCACAACTGGAGGAAAAAGAACGGAAATTGGTTGATGAAAGCAATCGTTTGGCCAAATTAAAAAAGGAACTGGATGTTCGCTCTAAAAGGGTAGACGAACTGGAAGGCGTTATTGCAGCAAAAGATGCAGCCATGCGAAAACTCAAGGATGCGGTGTCAAAAGCGTTGTTGGATTTTGAGGGGAAAGGCCTTACTGTAGAACAGAGAGATGGTAAGGTATACGTTTCTATGGAAAATAAATTACTGTTTGAATCCGGAAGCTGGGCCGTAGGGTCTGAAGGGGTTCGTGCGGTACGGCAATTAGGAAGTGTTTTGGCACAGAACCCGGATATATCCGTACTCATTGAAGGACATACCGATAACGTTCCCTACAATGGTAGTGGCCAGGTAAAAGGAAACTGGGATCTTTCGGTTAAAAGAGCCACGGCTATCGTAGATATTCTAAGAGAAAATAAGCGGATTAATGCGGAAAACCTGACAGCTGCGGGAAGAAGTGAATATGCCCCTGTGGCCTCCAACAACACTCCGGAAGGGCGGGCTAAAAACAGGCGAATTGAAGTTATTTTAACTCCCAAACTGGATGAGGTTACACGCCTCTTAAATGAGATATAGGCCGTAATTGAAAATTATTTATACCTGGAAAAACAGTGAATGAAATGAAAAAGCTAAAAAAACGACTTTAGCTTAGATGAAAATATACACCATGAACTACACTACATTACCGAATACCGATATTAAAGTGAGTAAAATCTGCCTGGGAACCATGACCTGGGGAAGGCAGAACACCGAAGAGGAAGGACACTCGCAAATGGATTATGCCCTGAGTCAGGGAATCAATTTTTTTGATACCGCCGAGCTATATCCTGTACCGGCCATTCCGGAATTATATGCGGTGACCGAAGAAATTATTGGAAACTGGTTTAAAAAAACAGGAAACAGAAGTAAGGTGGTTTTAGCTACCAAGATTGCGGGAACCGGAGATTATACGAAGCATATTCGCACTTCCGGATTTAGTAGAGAGGGGCTTTTAAAAGCCGTTGAAGAAAGCTTGCGAAGGCTACAAACCGATTATATAGATTTGTATCAGTTGCATTGGCCGGAGCGAAAAACCAATTTCTTCGGTCAGCGCGGATATGTTCATTCATATAATGACGAATGGCAGGATAATATGCATGAAGTACTGGAAACGTTAAAGGAAGTGGTGCGTTCCGGGAAAGTACGGCATGTAGGGCTGTCTAACGAAACTCCCTGGGGTGTTATGCGATTCCTGCAGGAAAGTAAATTGCACAATTTACCCAGGATGATTACCATACAGAATCCGTACTCATTACTTAACAGGACTTTTGAAGTGGGAAATGCGGAAGTGTCCATGCGGGAACGTATCGGTCTTTTGGCGTATTCGCCCATGGGATTTGGAGTGCTGAGCGGGAAATACCTGGGAGGTAAAAAACCGGAGAATGCACGGGTAACCTTATTTCCGAATTTTTCGAGGTATAGCAATCCGCATGCGGTAAAAGCCACGCAACACTATTATAATCTGGCAGGTGAATACGGGCTTTCACTGGCTCAGATGTCACTGGCGTTTGTAACACAACAGCCTTTTGTTACCAGTAATATAATAGGAGCAACAAATATGGAGCAGCTCAAAGAAAATATTGATAGTATTCATGTTGAATTGCCCGGAGAGTTGCTGAAAAAGATCAATGAAATCCACGAAAATATCCCCAATCCATCGCCGTAACCACGTTTTCGGGAGCTATTGCAACAGGGAATAAACAGCAGGGTGATTTAAATAACCTCCATAAGAAATATCGGCTCCGAAAATGCTGAAGTTATCATTGGCTTCTATGAGAACCGGCCCATCCGGACTAATGGCAATATCCAACCCGAGCATTTTATGGGGAAGTAGATCAATTACGGTATAGATAAGGTTGCAGGCTTGACTAAAGAACGGGATTTGAAAATTATAAAGCTCGTATTGGGTGTCCGGATGCTTGTAAAATACACCACCACCACATCGCATAAGCTGTATACCCTTTTTGCTCAGGCGCCCGTTGCTCATATCGATGGGGATATAGAACCCTCCCGAACTGCTGTTGTCTACTACGCTGCCTTTTCTTCCAAAACGCATATAAGCCGATAAAATTAAAGGGCGACTGCCTTGTTTTAAAGTGTTAAATCGTATTGAATTGATGCAACTGGGATTTATGTTATCTATGTCCGGATGTTGTTGTATTACCTCCTGGTGAATATGAGAAGAAGATAATAACTGACCGGCCAGGGTATCCAGTTGTATTTTTAAGTTCTTTTGTTCCAGCAAAAAACAACCTGTACCTCCCATTTCAGAGTATGGCTTAATAAAAAGTGCCGTTAGCCCGGAAACGGCAAATACATTTTCGAAAAAGGAAAGGAGCTCTTCAGCAGAAGAAACCGATTGAACGCGGTCTTTATAAACAAAAACACCTTTTTCATTACGGCTTATAATAGCGGGATGAGAGATGTTGTGTTTTAACAAATAGGCTGCGAAATTATACTTGTTTCGAACAAGCTCTTTATATTCGGGCCCCATTATAGTGGTAAGAGCCCTGAGCTTTCGGGTTTCTTTGTTACTTAAAAAAGCAGCTACGTCTGTTATATCGGTTCGGTACAGATATTTGGCAAAGTAGTACAGGGGGATTTCCTTTTTTGAACGTGATAAAAAAAGCAGTTCCCGGGTAATTTTCACAGGATTTTTTTTGTCTTTATCCTTTATAAAAACAAGCAAACGGGTAAATATGTTACGGAGCTTTTTCAAAACTCAATCAAAGGCGTTTAATTTATACATCATTCCCTTTCCGTATGATTTTTGCCAATGCGTCTTATCCCAATTCTGATTCCCTTCCAGAACCAAAGGCCCCTGAGGAGTTATGGCAATATCCCAGCCTACGGTTCGTATTTCAGGAACCACATAACAGAGTTGTACCACAAAAGCCATGAGTTCTTTCCAGTATGGCAGTTGAATACCAATAACGGGCTGTCCGGTAGTTGGATGGGTATTCCCTAAAACAGTGTTACGGGGGTCCTTAAAAACCAATGGCCCTTCTATGACTCCCGTTTCCGTATTTATTACAGCCGAAACGCCTCCGGCGTCAAAATTATCCACGTGATTTCCTTCCACGCCCATACGCAGAATGGTTCCCAAAAAATGAACCCCTCCTTTTTTATCCAATACGGTAATTACCCTAACCGTATTGAGCGAATGAGGATGAAAAGTATTTAGCAGGGGGTGTTGCTCTATGGCTGCTTCTACAAGATCCAGCTTTTTTTTGAGCAGGAACGCATAAAACTCCTTTAAAGGTTTTCCGTCGTATAAAACATTCCCTTTTTCTTCGGAGACCCCTACTTTTAAAATACCTTTACCTACCTGCCCTTTGCTGTTTTTACAAAAAAGATATGAAGGCCTATTCTTAAAAATCCATTTTTGAAAATTTTCGAAATCTGCCGATGAAAAATCATAATACGGATGTGTGATAAAGGCATCGAATTTTTTGTAAAACTTTAATTTGTCTTTAAAAAAAGGAATCGATTCCCTCCGGTTCATTCTTCGCTGAAACTTGTAAAGTGATAAAGTATCTACAAAAGAAGCTACCTGGCGTTTGGTTTTATCGTAAAATTCGAGGTAAAAGTAATCGGCGGGTCGTGTATCAAACCGAAACAGCGAATACACCATTTTATAGGCCACCTGAAAAAAACTGGCTCCCTGCGAACTGGAAGTAAATTTAACCAGATCGAAAAGCATTCGGGGTCTTAAATGCCGAAGTACATAGAAGTAATATAGCAGCCTCATATAGTAAGTCTCTGAAGTAATAAAATTAGTGGAATAAAAGGGGTAAGGGAAAAAAAATCGATAAAAGGAAACATCTTTCCATTTACTTATAGGATATAAACACTTTATCCATACCACCTGGTATTTTATCGATAAGAAAACCAGCAATTAAAGTTTTTCAGAGTGCTTTATAAAACCAGTAGGAAATTAGATCCGGAACAAACAAGGTAGAAATACTTATTTTCTATATAATCACAGTGTTTTTTCTATTTATAACTTAAAAAAGGAAAAACCTTTCAATAAAGATATTGGCATGCAATATGCTTACCATATTTTTGAGCTCGTAACGCGTACTATATTTCCAAATACTGAGATTGAAGACTATAATGATAAAGAAATTTTTATTTTTTATCACAAACCACTAATGTCCCTGATATAGCATCATGTAGTCCTCTGTTTGTGAAAAGATAAGTGATGGCATCAAAGGGAATCAATCGTGCAAAGCTTCGCCATAAAATAATTAGAAGTGAAGGTTTACTACCGTCTTCTTTAATTACCCTGGTTTTACTTAAAAACTTTCCAGGTGTTTTACCATAAAAATATTCAAAAACAGCATGAAACAATACGTAAAATATAAAAAACCAAATCACCATTAAACTAGACCCCTCTTCAGGCAATGCACCAACCTCACTTAAAACCATAACCTGTATAAAAATCAGAAAACAGAATGACAACCAATCAACAATATGATTCGATAGCCTTGAACTTCTATCTGCAATTTTGTAATCGTTTTTTTCGCTCATCTTATTTCTTAATAATTTATCCCCACCCCCTTGGTTATTTGTTTATTTTTAAAATACTTTTCAACCTTATCAGCTATTCTATTTAAACATCCTTAAATTTTATGTCCGAGTAAATGTAACAACTCCAAAAGTTTTTTGTAGAGTATTTGGCACAAACGTAGAGATAGTTTCTGATTTACCAAAATAGACATCTCTTTTTTTGTTGACTTACATTCACTACTTTTGTCTAAAACACGCTTAAAAGATAAACTTTAGTGATAAATGCTCAACATTGGTAAGAAAATAGCGGAACTTAGGAAGGAGAAAAACTGGTCTCAAACAGACTTAGCTAAAGCCGTTGACGTTTCACGTGATATTATCGGTAAATATGAGCGTGGAGAGCATTCTCCCTCTATTGAGATAACTACCAAGCTGGCAGAAGCCTTAGAAGTATCTGTTGATTACATGCTCGGTAGAGAGCGATTCGGCAAATATGACAAGGAAGCCATAAAACGACTGGAAGGGATTCAAAAAATGGATACTGATACCAAAAACAAGCTTTTCGATATTATTGATACTTACATCAGGGACTCTAAGGCAAGGGCTGCTTACGGCTCATAAAAAAGCTCCTGCATTTCGCAGAGGCTCTTCTATGTTTTCAGTTTAATTCTGACTGTTGCAACTTTTCAAGTTTCTTATCTTGCTTGTTAGTTTCTAATCTCGATAAGATTTCGTTCTTGTTGGTGATTTTATTTTCTACACCCTTGAGCCATTCTTCATATTTTATACCCCAAAGAGCAAAATGGTCTAAGTCCCAACTTCTTTTTTTTATTTGACTAAAAATATCCTGTACCAACTTCTCATTGCCTGAACAGATAGCCATTTCTAGTTTCGATTCCATGAGAGATGCTTGTAAATAAGAGTTTGGAGCCGCACTCAATGGAGGTGTTTTAGAATGTTCATCCAAAGCCGACATCACCTTTTTTAGTGATACATCACCCTCCATAGAAAATGGTAGCTGATTCTTAACAGCTTTCAAAACTTCTGGAAAATCAGAGCTATGTCTAAGATACGGTATTGAAAACTGTAGCCCTTTTCTATTGAAAAACTCTTTGAGAACAATTGGTGCAGACAAACAAGCTTTTAAATCCTTTCCTGACTTATTGCCCCAAAGTGAATAGATGACAAAGTGCGGTCGATATTCTTCTGCTTTTGGCAGCTTAATCAATTCAATACCAACCATTACCGAACCTATAATCTTGTAATATTTATTTTGGGCATATTTAACCAACTGAGGAAAGGCATTCTGCCAATCCTCAGCTACTTGTTTCTTTATATCCTTTATATTTTCTGCCATTACGGTTTTATTATCTGTATGTTATATCCAGGGAAGTTTCTTTGATATTTGAGAAGTTGACCAGACCTCCAAGTAGCACTGCCGAACTTAAAGTCATAGATGGTCTTAGACCCGTGATTTACAACGTCTAAAAATCCTCTATTGCCAACACCATTATTAAAATAGTTATTGAACTGTAACCCTCGATTCCCATAAATACTTTGATATCGACTTAAAAGATTATTGGCGTAAGTATGCTTTGCTGTTCCTGCAAACCTTCCTGTACCACCAATTGCAGCTTCCGCTTTTTGTGCAGCCCTTGTCACAAGCTGAACCTCAGACATACCCGTCCTAGCGGCCACTCCAATCCCCGATCGCACCGAGTTAACGGCCCACCCGGCCCCTCTGGTCAAAACTACGGTTTCAATGGTCTTCTCGGCCATATACCCTGCACCAAAGAAGAGCTCTTCTGAGGACATCTCGGGAATATGCCGCACGGTTTTCTCTACGGACAAAGCCGTTTGGGTGCGCATCATCCTACCTTCAATGGAGTATGGATTCCCCATTTTGGCCATGTTCAAAAATCCCTGTCCCAAATTGCGTAATCCTTCGCGGGTGGTCAGACTCTTCAAAAATTTCACCGTAGACTTTACACCCTTCAATGCCCCAGCGGTATAGGCTATGCTATGGCGATCGATCCAACTTCCGACCCCCGGTCCGGATATTCCGGTAGGAACCCCTAAGTTAAGCCTTTTTCCTTTAATAGGTTTCTCCGAGGCTATTTTTTTTGAACCAAAATAAAAGCCCGAGGGGCCCAGGGACATTCCATTTTGGTAAGCGCCACCTGGGTTCAAAAAGCTGTCCATAAACCCCGCAATACCCAGCCAGGCAGAATAAATAGAAGAAATAAAACCCAGGGGAGATCCAAACATAGGCATGCTAAAGCCAAGATGTTCACAGCAGCGACTCTCACCACTTGGATCGGTATACCTTAACGGATTGTTCAACACATAGGCATACCGGTTAAAGTTTTGTGTATCATAGGCATTCTCAATATAGTTATCCGGTGCCAGGAACCTTCTTAAGCGGGGGTCATATAGACGCCCGTTCATATGGATCAGTTGCACACTTTGTAAATGCTCATGCCCGGTATACCCACGTTCCAGTACCGTTAACTTTTCGAGATCGTTCCCATTGCCATCCTGAACCTTCACCACCTTCCCCCAGGCATCAAAATGTCGTTTTTCAACAAGTTGTCCGCTTTGGTTACTGATAGCGAGAATACTTCCCAGATAATCCCGATGCAGGTAGAGTAACTCGCTGGTGTCTCCATCACTTTTAAGTACAGCCGGTGCCGAGTAAGGACCTCCTCCTACGTATAAATAAAACAGGGTTTGCCCGGTTTGGACATTATAATCCATTTCCATAACACCGTCCCAGGAATAATACCTTCTTTTGGGTCGAAGGGTATAATCATTGTCCGGGCTTCCATAATACATGGTACTCCGTTGCTGGTTAACATTATAATCGTAATAAATTTTATCGATCCCGGAATCTTCTATGCTTACAGGGGCTTTAAAGGCATTATAGGTTATTTGTTGCTTAAAGTAATCGGTATAATGCGTTTGAGAAATGGCGGTTGGTGCTAATCCCGTAGCCTGATAAGGTTTGCTATTATTGTCAAAACTAAATTGCCCCCAATTACTGTTACCCGTAATTCTTCCTCTTGCATCATAGGTTTGTGTCTGAGATCCGTTGTTATCGGTAAACCCGGTTAACCGATCCATGTTGTCATAGGTAAAGGTTTCGTTCCAATCAAAAAGGCTATTGCTCCGGCTGTTTAATCTCCCTTTTTGAACATTAAAGTCATACCCCAGGGTCATCACCGTAACGGAATTTCCGCTTGTGTCATCCCGGGTATGCTTTAATTGCTGGGGGAATCCGAACCCATCGTAGGTATTGTCCACCTTTATTGTATTGCCGAAGCTTGCCGTGAGCACATTGCCCCGTGCATCCTGAGTGTCGGTTTGCCAAATAATATTGCCGGTGGTATCGTCGAGGAGTTGCCAGGGAAGCCCTTCTTTATAGGTATATCGTACCGTTATTGAGCCGGACTTTCCAGAGGTACTATGAGCGGCATATAATCGATTGGTGTGTACTCTTCCAAAACTGTCATAAGTAAAGGTCTTTTTAAAATTCCTGGCATCACCCGCGGTTCCGATTTCCTGCTGTTCGATGAGTCTTTGGTATTGGTCGTAGGTATAATTATAGGATATCCTGCGGTTTTTATCGGGTTCCCAAAAGTCTATATTGTTTACCAATTTGGTTGTCGGGTCGTAGCTATAGGTAGTAACACTGTTGGTATGGTCTCCCACCACTTTCTTTTCCATTAGTTTACCGAAGATGTCATAACTATTGGAAGTGGTTCCCTTGGGGCCGATTTCTTTGGTCAATTCCCCAAAACCGTTATATTCATAGCGGAACACTCCGGCAGACGGGTCTGTAAGTTTGGTTCTTCTGCCCCATCCATCCTGTTCGATGTGGGTTAGTGTGCCTGCGAGATCCACGCTTTTTAACTGCCCGTTGGCATAGTAGGTATACTTTATGGTACCGCCGGGATCGGTAACCTCGGTGGTAAGCCCCAAGGCATTTTCAGTGGTGGTCACTGTTTTTGTACCGTCATTCTGAGTTGTTGAAAGCCCATGATAGCTGATATCTATAATTTGTCCGTTAGAGAGGATCTTTTTTATGGGCCTCCCGTAAAAATCATATTCGGTAGTGTTCCATTGGAAAGGAACGGCTCCTTTATACGGTTCACTAACCCGCCAGGGTCGGCCCAGCGCATCATATTCAAAACTTATATAAACCCAATTCCCGGAAAGGTCTTGTTTCCCCTGTTTTACAAGCCTTTCAAATTCATCGAACACCTCCGTAGAGCTACCGCCACGCTGGTAGTGAGTGAGTGTTTCCCGATTGTAATTGGTATAGACCTTGTCAATGTTATTTCCCAAATAGTCTTTTACTAGAGCGATTCTATTCCCATAGTCATAGGTGTACTGCGTTGTTTTACCAAAGGGGTCGGTTAACTTCTTCAGGGTTCCCGAAGGATTGTACTCATAGGAAGTAGCCAACCCTTCCGTGTCATAAGACTTTATAAGGAATTCCCCGGACGGATCATACTCATAACGCACCTCCCTGGGTGTTTCGTTAAAGGGGGTATTTATTTCTTTTATCAGGTTTCCGTACGCATCGTATTGAAAGCTTTGGGTATTGAAAGCGGTGGCATTTCCTTTGGTTTTAACTTGGGTTAAAAGATAACCGGAATACCCGTATTGTTTTTCGGTGGTAAAAGTTTCGCTTCCAAGGGTAAGCGTTTGTTTTTCAGTTAAGGGTCTTCCTATATAATAAGGTGTACCGCTACTGTTGTCATAGGTGATCTCCACCACGGAGCTCCCATCTCCTGAATAGTTGGTAGTGGTTCGGGTAGGATTGTTATACGCATCATACAGATATGAGGTGGTTATGGCCGTACCTTCCAGGCTGTTCTGCTGAAGGCTCGATGTTAGGTTTACCGCAAAGCTTTTATTTGGCGCCTGGGTATAAGTATAGGTATTGGTGGTTTTAATAATATAATCGGAAGGGGTATTTGAAAAATCAAAATTATGGGCCACGGTATATTGCTCAATTAAAGCTCCCCTTAAGTCAAGGTCATACTGGGAAACACTAAAAATCCGATCTGCATAGCCGGTGTGCCAATTGGAAGAAGCCACTTTTTGAAAGCCCCTAAAGCCCCGCCCCTCTAAATTGTAGATTGCACCGTAATAAGAAAACAATTGTTTGGTTGTTGGCGAGGACCCGGAAGATCGCTCCAGGGCTGTTACCACCTTGGAACCAAGGGCCACGTTAAGATCTACATCGGGATAACTTTGTGTATTGTTCCTATAATATGCCGGGATATTGTCAATACTTCTTTCCGTGGTGCTGATATCGTTGTAATGAATGTTATACACGGGGCCGTTCAGATCATACACCGACCGTAGTAACATAGCTTCCTTATTACTTCTTTTAAAATTGAATTTGGTGATTTTATCATTGCTAATGGTAGCAAAGTCACTCCCTCCGTTATATCTATCCGAAGAGAGAAATATGGGAATGGGCAAGTGGGCCAAATCCCCCTTCCAGAGTAATCCGTCCTCACCATCGTTGTAACCAAAACCCAGATTCCCGTCATTGAAATAGGTTCTGACCCGTTGTTCCCCATTTTTACCATCATTATAAGTGGTTGACTCATATAATAGAATATCGGTCTTACCATCCCCATTGGTGTCGGTGGTTATCAGGTTTCGGCCATGCAGGGCTCCTTGTTCAGGATCCCAAACGTTCAGGTCATAGATAAAAAAATTAGTTACATACTTTAATTGGAATCCTTCTCCTGTCGAGAGAAAATACCTGAATTTGTTACTTCCCACAGCGGTTGGTATAAAAAAGTCCATTTTGTTGTCGCCGTTAAAATCTCCTAATAACAAGGGGAATTCGGTTTTTAAATCCTCCTGATCTGTCTGCCATAACAGTTTAAAATTACCAGAAGAGTCAAAACCGTATACATAAACAGATCCATTTTTAAAGTGAAGGAGATTGGTTTTTCCATCACCGTTAAAATCCCCGGTATATATTTTATCACCCACTTCAAAGGCAGCATCCATGTGTCCGGAAGATTCCTGTGAGGCACTGATGCGCCTATCCAAATTAATCAAAAACACTTGTCTGGAACCTGCCGTATAAGTATTGCATATACAACAATCCGGATCCGGTTCTTCAATGGAGGTAATCGGATTGGTAACGGTTGGGCAGAGATTCTCCGAAGGATCGGGCTCATAACAAAACGTATTGGAATACGATTTGGAAACCGCCAGCACATCGGTCAGACCATCCCCATTGAAATCCCCGGAGAGGTATTCCAGGGGGATCCGGAGGATTTCCGGATCTACGCTACAGGAGGTTCTCCGGGTATACGTAGGGGGGCTCCATACCTTTTCATAATATAGGCCCAGGGGAAGGGTTGATCCTCTTCCGTAGACTTTGAATTTCACATCTTTGGCTCCGGAATTTTGTACCACTGTTAAACCTTCACCGCTGAGGATTTTGTTCTGATCATTTAACCATCTGGTAGGGAAAATACCCTGGAATTGCCCTGAATTTACCTGATAGCTTAAATTCAGGGTAGCATCATCCAAATTTTCAAATACCCAAAACTTATCCTTGGTATTGGGATAGAGTACAAAATCCATTTCACCGTTTCCTGTGAGATCCATGGACACCGCCTGTGCATTGTCCTGGTTTACATGGTCGATGCCGAGTGTGGCCGTAATGGACGACCTGGTAGCCGGTAAACTTCCGTCGGCATAGGTGAAATATTTTCGGGACTTGCCTGTTCCGTCCAAAGCCGTCAAACGGTCGTATCCCAAATAATTCTGATCATGTACCAACTGATATTTCTTTAAAAAAACATCATTAACATAGATGGAAATCCGGTCTAAAATCGACCCCTGATTGAACTCCTGACCGCCAATATAGGCTTTCTCAAAAAAGCCTCGGGTTTTATAGGTAAAATGAACGGTATTGGATCCATAATTAATATTGGAGATTCGCAGGGTATTGTACTCCTGATAATAATTATAGGTGATTTGTAATCCCTGGGGATTTTCCCAATAAGTGATAGCATATTCCGTCATTGAACGGGAATTAGCGTCCAAACCGTACATGGCAAAGGAACCATCCGGATATTGAACCTTAAAATATTCGGGACCGTATTGGCTGCCATAGGGAGAAACCCCATAGGATGTAATCCGGATGTTGGAATATCGTTCGGTTTGATAAACGGCACCATCGGTACCGTAGGTTCCGCTTTTTAAAACCAATCGCTGTCCATCCAATGCAAACCGGTCATGGGTGTCAAAATCTACCGGGTCCATAAAGCCGTCATGGTATTGGGTTGTCGGAACCCTGGTTATGGAGGAGAGCCCCGTAACGTTCCAGCCGTACCCGGCCATACCATTTCCCCCCTGGCTATTGTATTCCAGGGCCAATTCTGGAGCAACCCCATTGATACCTTGCGGTAGCTCTAATGGAATAGTATATATCAGGGCACCACTTGGTGATACATTGAGTTGGCCCTGGAGGTTTAGTGTTCCCGATGTAGCGCCGGTAGCAGTAGCTTCCTGAAGATTGGCCGGGGAAGATAGTTCGCCTGTAAGGGCTCCGGAATCCTCTAAAGAGGTATAATCTAAAGTAACATACTCATAGGTAAACTCATCTTGAGGATTTGTATTTAATTGAGCTACAGCCTCTACACTGCAAAAGACAAGGATTAGAAGGATATATTTTTTCATGGGTTGTATATTTAGCGGGATATGTTATTCAAAATGAGACTTTGAGCCTATTTTTTAATTATTTTTTGGACGGTTCTTTCTCCATGAGTGTGTTCCAGAATCACCGTGTAAATTCCTTTGGAGAGGGCAGCAAAATGCAATTGGGCACTTTGGTCAACCGCTGTTATATTTTGTTGTTCAACCACCTGCCCGGTAACATTCAGAACAATAATCTTTGTCACGGATTTATCCGGGGTGTTGAACCACCCGATATGTAATGTTTCTTTTACCGGGTTTGGATAAAATACCGGAGCTTTTAATACGGCAGTTTTATTTTGAAGGGAAGCTTCTGGTGTTTTACCGCCTTCGGTGCCTGTTCCTGCAATTCTTGCACTGGAGGGATTATCTACTATAGAGAAGTTAACGATATAGGGAATTCCGACAGTGCCTCCCCAGTTTAATGCACTGTATGTAGTAATAGTCACTGTATAATCTCCAATACCTAATATCCTACCGGAATAATTGCTTCCTGAGTTGCCAAATAAGGCATAGGGTTCATAATTTTCTTTTTGGGTATGGCTATAACCCCCGGAAAGTACCATTTTAACACTACCCACCGGATAAGGGTCTGTGTCAGCTACGATATTAAGGGGAATGTTTTGTACTTCGCTTAAACTTATTTGCTGCCCTTCGGTAAGTAACATCATAGGTTGATCGGTATTGGCATTATACAGAGTAAGCCCCGTTACGGCATTTTCTACAATATGAAAAGTAAGGGAAAGGGGCGTACCCTGCTCTCCTCCATAGTCTTTTTCACTATAAGGTGTGGCCGTAAGGGTATAGGTGCCTAATCCGAGTATATTGCCATAATAATTACTGCCTGAATTACCAAAGAGGGCATAAGGCTCGTAATTCTCTTTTTGGGTATGGGTGAAATCTCCGGAGATGGTCATTTTAACACTACCCACAGGGTAAGGGTTTGTTGCAACCACAAAATTTAAGGGAATATTTGCCACCTGTGATAAGGGGATTTGCTGCCCGTTAGTGAGCAAACCTATGGGTTGATCCGTTGTTGCATTATACAAGGTAAAGGCCGTTGCGGTTGTTCCGCAATTAATACAGATTACTTCCCGAAGCACCTGATTGCCCGCTGTATCATATTCAAATGAGATTTCTTCCTGGGAACAGATTAAAAATGAAGAAAGAAAGCAGCTTATTAAAAGTAGTTTTTTAGACATAGATACTTTGTATTTGTTATTATTATGTGGATGTATATATTTTTTTTGAAAAATTTCTTATCCAAAATATCTGCTCTCACTGCACAAACCTTGCAGTTTACTATTTTTATTCTCTTATGTTCCCGCCCCATACCCTTTTAACCTCATCATTGTCAACTAATCAACCAAAACACTAACTGTTTAATATTATCTTGTTATTACAAAATCGCGCTTCGATGCGACCCCGCTTCTCTTGGATTCATAGAAGGCACGGAAAGCAAGTTGGGATGGTTTAGGGGAGCTAAAGTCTGTCCCTTATAATTTGCTTTACTAAAAGAGCTTTGCAGCTGACAAATGACATGATTTATAAATCAGAGGCACATTTTATAAAAAGCCCTTGTTTTTAGTTATATTTGGTTTCGATGTACCATACAAATATCGAAACAATATCGATTTATACAAATATTATCTCGATTTATTTCGTGATTATTTGCTATTTAAATTGATTCTAAATAATTAGATGGGAGAAATTAACAAAAGATTGGATTTTTTAATTCGAAACGAAAACCTTGTGAATAGGGAAGTAGCTGATGTTTTGGATGTAACCGAAACAACCATTAGGTATTTTAGAAAAGGAGGTAAGATTAAAAAATTGTATATCGAAAAAATCGCGAATTATTATGGGTATAATATAAATTGGTTATTGAAGGGAGAGGGTGAAATGAAGATATCTAAAAGTTCAGAAACAGTCCTTTCAAAGTCAAAGTTACGTGAAAAATTTGGTGCTTTTGATGACAAAGATTTCGTGACCGAGCTGGTTTATCGAAAAGAATCTTTACAAAGTAATGATGTTTATAGACTGTTTATTGAAAAAGAGGCCTTGCTGAGGGTGGTAAAAGTCATGTATGCAATGCCCGAAAAACTTAAAAAAACTCACGAGTATAAGGAAATTATGCTATACTTAACTGACAAGATTTAATCTCTGCTTACTTATTAAAAGCACAATTTAAAAATTAAATTATTGCTGTTTCGGACTTATGGGTGGTTTATTTTTAACTTTATAAGCTCCTTTATTTCTTTCTTTTCCTCTTCTAATTTAACTTTAAGAATTTCATACAAGTCTACAGCGATATCCGGATCAATTAATCCTTTTTTTAGAAGTTTCTTTATTTTATCCCTATTATTCACTGAGCCTGTCAACAGTTGGTTGAATAATTTTTTTAGTGTATTCTTCTTTGTCCTTTACATAGGGAATTATGTCCTTAAAGACTTTCCTGGACAAGAATCTAACAAGACTTTTAAACCTATAACTTTGTGCAGCCAAGGATATCCAATTAATAATTCTTTTGATAAACACAATCATAAAAGCGAATGCCAGAACAAAAGCTACTGTATAAGCCCAAAAATAATCTTTATGAATCCAATATTCATCTTTAAATATGTGCATCAATTGAATCGAAAAAACAGCAACAGGTGCGGCATAACTCCATTTTTTGGGATTAAAAAACAAACTGAAAATTATTAAAAGAGGTGCAATAGTTTGGGTTATTGTCCAAAGATATGTCTCAAGGTCAACATAATACTTGAACTCATAATCAGAAGAATATCCAAAAAACTCGATGACCTTATCTATGTACATAATTGCACCAGATAAGGCCATTAAAAAGGTTCCGAAAGCTGATTTTAAATCAACCCCCTCCACCTCCTGGTTTTTTAATTTTGGTTGGGTCTGTGTCTGCATATATTTTTGTTACTTCATTAACTTCATCTTTACCACCATCACAAGAGGTAATTAAAGCTGAAAATCCGACGCACAAAACAAGTGCGATGATAAATTTCTTCATGTGTTTTGATTTTTAAGGTTGCATTAGCAAATTACCTTAAAAACCTACATGGTACTTGTTATTAACCGACTAATTACCAAGTATTTATTAACAGTGTTTATGGGAGTGAGGGACTTCAAAAATAAGATTTTTTACCTATTTTAAATACTATTTTGCGCAATTTTGAGCTGAATTCAGGGATAGATAAGTGCAGTTCATCGAAAAAGAGGTTTTACCTTCCTAATCGCGAGGTTTTACCTTCCCAATAACGGGCAGTTTTTAAATGTACTTTGTCTGGAGCCACAATCAGATTACAAGTTTCAAAGATGAACACAAGTATGTTATAAGTGTTTTCAGCGGTAAAAAAAGACATATTAGTAAATTAAAGTATTAGACTCTAGTTGTGAATTGCTTTCAGTTTACTAATTTTAGTGATGATTCACAAGAATTCAGCACCAAATCGAATAGCTTTCTTCAAGGTGAATTACTTTCAAATATTTGTTTTAGGTGCATAAAATATAACTACCCAAACAATCCGCTGATCACATCTTCGATCTTTGATACCCGTTGAATACTAATGGAAGAATTTTTAATACCTATCTTATTGTATTTGGAGACATAAATGGTTTCAAACCCCAGTTTTTCAGCTTCCAGGATCCGCTGGTCTACGCGTTGCACCGGGCGTATTTCGCCGGCGAGCCCTATCTCGGCTGCAAAACAGATATTTTTGGCAATGGAAATATCTTCATTACTCGACAAAATAGCAGCTATGACAGCCAGATCTATCGCCGGATCATCCATGCTGATCCCGCCGGTAATATTCAGAAAAACATCTTTGGCACCCAAACGGAATCCGGCCCTTTTTTCGAGTACGGCCAGTAACATATTCAAGCGTTTGGCATTGAATCCGGTGGTACTCCGCTGTGGGGTGCCATATACGGCGGTACTTACCAGTGCCTGGATTTCAATCATCAGTGGCCGCATACCTTCCAGTGTGGCTGCTACTGCCGTTCCGCTTAACGGCTCTTCGTTTTCAGACAGCAGTATTTCACTCGGATTGGTTACTTCTCGCAAACCACTGCCCTGCATTTCGTAGATGCCCAGCTCCGAGGTAGAACCAAACCGGTTTTTTAAGACCCGTAAAATACGGTATACATAATTTCTGTCGCCTTCAAATTGCAATACGGTATCCACCATATGCTCCAGGATCTTTGGCCCGGCAATGCTTCCGTCTTTGGTAATATGGCCGATAAGGATTACCGGAGTATGGGTTTCCTTGGCAAATTTCATTAACTCGGCAGTGCACTCCCGAATCTGTGAAATACTCCCCGCCGATGAATCTATATAGTCGGTATGCAGCGTTTGGATCGAATCGATCACCACAATATCGGGGTTTAATGCTTCCGACTGACGAAAAATTTGTTGTGTTTTGGTTTCGGTAAGGATAAAACAGTTTTCGCTATTGGGATAAATCCTGTCGGCACGCATTTTAATTTGCTTTTCACTTTCTTCACCGGATACATACAGTGTTTTATAAGGTAATTTTAAAGCCACCTGAAGCAGTAGGGTACTCTTTCCAATGCCGGGCTCACCGCCGAGTAAGGTAAGCGATCCGGGAACAAGGCCTCCTCCCAATACACGATTGAATTCCTGGCTTCCCGTGTCAAGACGAAGATCGTTACCGGCTGTGATATCCGCTATTTTTAAGGGTTTTGAGCTCTGTTTAGTACGCTGCCCATTGGATTTCCAGGAGCGCTTGTCTTCTTTTTGTACCACTTCCTCCACAATGGTGTTCCACTGTTTGCAGGAAACACATTGCCCCTGCCATTTGGCAAATTGAGTACCACAATTCTGACAAAAAAAAGTCGCTTTCGTTTTAGCCATACAATCCCATTAAAAAACCCCGCTTTCGCGAGGCTTAAAAATACAAAGTGTTTTTTGTATGAGATATTGTTATTCCGATTTTTTATCTGTTACCACCCGAAATCGGCTTTTAAGGCATCAATCCTATCCAGGGCGAGGTCTTTGGTAATAAAATCAATTTCCGACATTCCAAAAGCCTTTTCATAGGTCCGCAATGCTTTTTTAGGTTCTCCCAGTTGTTCGTAATATTCGGCTTCGAAAAAGAATCCCATCATGGTCTCGGGATATTCTTTTTTGCAGAGATCCGACAGGTTTTTTAAGGAATCAAGATCGCTTTTCTTTTTAGTGGCCGCATAAATAGCCATAATATCATTAACACTGATTTGTTCTTTGAATCCGAATAAAGACTCTATAGAGGCATATTTGTCGGTTAAAAAGTCGTATACGGGCCCTTCCATAGTGAGAATTTTTTCCCGGTAGATCTCAGGGGTAATGGGTTTGAACACTTTAAAGATCTTATCAAAAGCCTTGGGAATGGCATAGGCGGCTACCGAGGTATGTCCTGCATTTTCAAAATCGTCATAGTAATACTGAATGGCTTCATTTTGGAGGCTTTTTAGATTGGAATTCAATGTTTGAATTCGTTTTTTATCGTCTTTATCATCAAATTCTCCGGTGGCCAGATAATAAAACTTCTTATCGGTAAACGAACTCAGCCTTTCCGCTACTCTGTATTCCATATCCGGAGCGAAGGCGGGAGCAAGGGCAATATAGGCGTTAAAGAGCGGGTGTTCCTTAAACAAATAATAATTAATGAAATTAGCGGTTAACGAATGACCTACAATCATACGGAAAGGGGCTATATTGTATTTGTTTTCTATATATGGAAGTAATTCCATTCCGATAAATTCAAAAAACTGATTTCCTTTATCCTGCGGGAGCCCGTCCCTGTCGCTATAGTCACAGTCTTCACTGCGAATATCGTTGTAGTTCTGATCGATGCCTATTACAATGGCTTCCGGCATTTCATTCCAGAAGCTGTAAAACCTGGCGTTGGCCATTACGGCATCGAACAGGTATTCCGCATCCAATACCACAATCAGGGGATATATTTTTTCCGGGGAATAATCTTCCGGAACATAGAGTTTTAAGGTTCTTTTTTCAAGAAGTTTATATGACTCAAAAGTCTCTGTTTTGGCCTGGGCATGGCTTTGCTGAAATACTAAAAAAATTATAAGTACAGCTACGAGATTTCTCATGTTTATGTGTTTAATTCCTTATTTATATACTTGGATTAACCAACTATAATAACTGTTTTAAGCGCAAAAAATTATCTTTTTTTGTTAAAAAAAGGAATCAAAAGGAGTGCCAGGCCTCCCAAAATAATTACCAAAAGAGTTTGGGAGATCCACATAATCCATCCGAAAGCATCTCCGGAGGCCTCACTTATTCCGTATAAGGCAAGCGTTTTACCAACAGCAAGAGGAAACACGCCAATACCGCCATTGGTGGCCGACATGGCAAAAGAACCGGCAATGAAAGCGGTGAGAATGGCATCAAAACCCAGTGTAGTACCTCCCGGAACGGTAAAGGTTATTACCCAAAACATAAGGAGATAAAGGGTCCAGATAATCACCGTATGCAAAACGAAAGCACCTTTGTTTCGCATATGCAGGATACTGGTTATTCCCTGCCATAGTCCCGTTATGAAATTTTTGACTTTTAATGCCCACCCTGATGAGGAGGATTTGATAAACCGTATAAATATAAATAGCCCCAAAATACCCAAACCGGCAAGAACAAACAGACGCGTGTAGTTGATTCCTTTTTCATTGAGGAAGCCCAGGATGGCTTCAGACTGGAATGCCAGGGCGATACTGATTAAAATAAAAAGCATAAGAAAATCTACCACCCGTTCGGTAACAATGGTTCCGAAGCTCTTTTCAAAGGGAATCTGTTCATTGGACGCAAGAATGGAGGCTCGAAGGAATTCTCCTGATCTGGGAACGCCCAAATTAGCAAAATATCCTGCCATAACTGCTATAAAACTGTTAATCAATCTCGGGCGATATCCCAGTGGGTCTAATAAATACTTCCACCGGTAAGCCCTGGAAAGATGACTTAATACTGCCAAGATCAATGATAGCGCTACCCATCCGTAGGGAGCTTGCTGTATATAGGTAATTATTTTATGCCGGTGCGTGTCGGAAATGTTATAGTAAAAGTACCAAATAACGAGTATCCCGAATATTATCGGGACAAAGATTTTTAAAAATGTAAAAAGCTTTCTTTTCAAATCAGCTTAAAGAATTATCTTTTTCGTTGGGAAAAACCAGTGTGGGTTTAAAAGATTTGGCCTTTTCAAAATCCATACGTGCATAAGAAATAATAATTACAACATCGCCGCGCTGTACTTTTCTTGCTGCGGGGCCGTTTAACGTAATTTCTCCACTTCCTTTAGGTCCTTTTATCGCATAGGTTTCGAGTCGCTCACCGTTATTTACATTAACAATCTGAACCTTTTCTCCTTCAATAATATTCGATGCTTCCAACAGGGCTTCATCTATGGTAATGCTGCCAATATAATTCAAATCGGCTCCCGTTACCACGGCCCTGTGGATTTTTGATTTTACTACTTCTATCAGCATGAGGCAAAAATAATTAATTTAAAGCGATGTTATCAATAAGTCGGACCGGCCCTGCATAGGCAGCTATAAAGATCCGGTATTTTTTATTCTTTCTCTTACGGATTACAGGTTGCAGGTTTTCAACCTGAGCAATCTCAACATACTCCAGCTCCAGATACTTATTTTCTTTAAAAGTGGTTTCCACCCATTTTTTAACGCGTGAGGCACTTTCTTTTTGAAACTGCACACGGGCTTTTTGAAGCGTACTGAAAATAAATCCGGCTTCTTTGCGAAGCTCCGGACTTAGTCGTTCATTTCTGGAACTCATAGCCAGTCCATGTGCTTCTCTTTTAATAGGGCATCCTATTATTTTCACAGGAATTTCGTACTTGCGAACCAGGGTTCGAATAATTTGAAGTTGCTGAAAATCTTTCTCACCAAAATAAGCCCTGTCCGGAGTTACAATTTCAAAGAGACGCTTTACGATGGTTCCCACACCATCAAAATGTCCCTTACGCTGTTTTCCTTCCATTTGAAATTCAAGCCCGTTAAAATTAAAATGCTTTGATACGATATTATTCGAATAGACATCTTTTGCTTCCGGAGCAAAAACAATAAGCTTATTACTTACGGTTTTTAGTAAATTGATATCGCTTTCCAAAGTACGCGGATATTTTTCAAGATCCTCCGCATTGTCAAACTGTGTAGGGTTTACAAAAATACTAACAACCACGCTATCACATTCCGAAAGCGCTTTTTTAACGAGCGATAAGTGCCCTTCATGAAGCGCACCCATAGTTGGTACAAACCCTATGGAATGAAGGGTTTTTCTGATGTTGGAAGCAAGTGAGGTGATCTCCTCTACACGATGACAGATATGCATTTTACAAAAAATTAACAGCGTGCAAACTTATATAATTTAAGGGAATACGCATAATTTTTGTAATTTTGCATGCTTTAGAGCTAAGCTTAAAATAAATAAAGATTGTATGACTGATAAAAAGGTATTGTTTGTATCTTCCGAGCTGGTGCCGTATCTCCCCGAAAATGAAGTTTCTTTAATGTCTTATGAAGCCCCGAGAATGGTTAACGACCGTGGAGGGCAAATCAGGATATTCATGCCCCGCTTTGGAAATATAAATGAAAGACGCCATCAGCTGCACGAAGTTATCAGGTTATCGGGAATGAATTTGGTAATCAATGATATGGACATGCCTTTGATTATCAAAGTTGCTTCAATACCAAAAGAACGTATACAGGTATACTTTATAGATAATGAAGAATACTTTAAGCGAAAAGCTACATTTACCGATGAAGAGGGAAATCTGTTTCCGGATAATGATGAAAGAGCTATCTTTTTCGCAAAGGGAGTGGTTGAAACCGTTAAGAAACTCAATTGGTCGCCTGATATTATTCACGTACATGGATGGATGGCTTCGTTACTTCCTTTATATCTGAAGAAATATTATGCTGATGAGCCTTTATTTTCAGAAAGTAAAATAGTTACATCAGTATACGATCAGGGCTTTGATGGTCAGTTAGACACTTCGATGTCTGATAAAATCAAGTTTGACGGTATTGATGAAGAAGATTATCAAACAGTTGCTAATCCGGATTACGTAAACCTGTTGAAAGTGGCAGTAGATCATTCTGATGCGGTGGTCATAGCATCCGAACATATCCCGGACGAACTAAACCAACATATATCCAACCTTGAAAAACCAGTATTGCCGTACATTCATTTATATGAATTTGAAGAGGCATATGTTAATTTTTACACAGACAAAGTTTTAAATAATTAGAAAGTAGATGAGTGTTTTAGGTAAAAGACTCCATTGGATCGCTATTGTCGTTTTAATGGGATGTGTGTTAGGGTCTTGTGAAGATGATTTTAATACCATTGGCGCCGATGTAATTGGCGATACTAATTTTGAAATAAACAAAGCTTATTTTGATGTATCGGCTCAATCCAGAGCATTGAAATCCGTAAGGACTGACGGACTTCCTTCGTATCAGCTAGGGCGTTATGAAGATCCTTTATACGGAGTTACATCGGCAACAATTGTTTCCCAGTTAACACTTAGTTCAGCCAATCCGATTTTTGGAAAAAACACTCCGGAAAATGAAGATGAAACTGTCGATTCGGAAGAGGTGAAAGAAGTATATCTGTATATTCCTTTTTATTCGGAAGATATAACCGATGAATCTCAGGACGAGAACCTGCCCAAAGAGTATCGCCTGGACTCTATTTATGGCAATCAGGAAGCAATTTTCAAACTAAAAGTGGAACGATCAGGATTTTATCTCGGCGACATAGATCCTGATGGGGAAATAGCAGATCAGAAAGAATATTTTTCCGATGAGGACTTTTCTTCGTTTACACAGGAACTGCTTTTTGAAGGCGATGTGGAAATAAGCAATAAGGAAACGCTTATATTTAATGAAGACGATCCTTCAACAACCGATGTAAATGAAGCAGAAACAATTGCAGAACGAATTGCACCGGGTATTCGTGTTCCTTTGGATATTAATTTTTTTCAGACAAACCTTATTGATAAAGAAGGATCTGAGGAGCTGAGAAATAATGGGAATTTTAAAAATTTCTTAAGAGGGGTTTATATCTCCACTCCGGACCTTCAGGAACACCTTTTAATGCTTTTGAATTTTACAGGCGCAAAGATTACCGTTAATTATGAATATAAGGAACGGGATAATGACAATAACGTTACCGTAGAAAAGGCTTCTTTCGAGTTATCGATGGCATCGTTTACACAACAGGGTGCTAGAGTAAATAATGTGGTAAATACTTTTGTTAATGAAACCGTGGATGTTTCAGATAATAGCCGGTTATTTGTTAAAGGAGGTGAAGGAAGTTTTGCAGAGATCACTCTTGATCTTCAAAATGACCCGGATGGTGTTTTGGATGTAATTAGAAACGGGAAAGGAATGTTAAACGAAGCAAACCTGAAATTTTATATTGACAGGGAAATGCTTGATAATGCAAATGTAAGCCTTGAACCGGAACAGCTCTATTTGTATAAACTAAACGATAACGGTGAGGTTCTGGACGACTACTTCATCGATGCTAATCCTAATGTCGCAGCCCTGCTCTCAGAGCCTTTCCTTAATTACGGCGGGAAATTGGTAAAAGGAGAAGATGAAAAAGGAATATATTATAAACTCGGCATTACCGAGCATCTTAAAAATGTGCTTAAGGTAGAGAATGATGAGAATGATAGTGAAGAGGATAAGCTGGAGAAAGAGAAAGAGAGAAATGTAAAATTGGCACTTACTGTTACGTCTAATATAAACCTTGTACAGGTAATGACGGGCAACCCTTTAACGGGCGATCCTGTAAAAATCCCAAGTGCTTCCACAATAAATCCACTGGGAACGGTGTTAATAGGAAGTAATGTTGCCCCGGAAGACGAGGATAAGAAATTACAGCTAGAAATTTTTTATACCAAACTTAACCAGTAAAAAAATGTGTGGAATAGTAGGATACATAGGCTATAGAGAAGCCTACCCAATAATAATAAAAGGATTAGAACGCCTGGAATATCGCGGATACGATAGTGCCGGAATTGCACTTTTTGACGGTACTCAAATAAATCTTTCCAAAACAAAGGGAAAAGTTTCCGATTTGGTTACAAAAGCGGAAACCGAAATAGCCACAAATGGTTCCCTCGGAATCGGACATACCCGTTGGGCTACTCACGGAGTTCCTAACGATGTAAATTCTCATCCCCATTATTCAAACTCGGGAGATCTGGTGATTATTCATAACGGTATTATCGAAAATTATGAACCCTTGAAAAAGGAGCTTATAAAAAGAGGATATTCGTTCACGTCAGATACAGATACGGAAGTATTGGTGAATTTGATCGAGGATGTAAAGAAAAACGAAGATGTAAAGTTGGGAAAGGCGGTTCAAGTTGCCTTAAACCAGGTTGTGGGAGCCTATGCAATTGCGGTTTTCGACAGAACAAAACCGGATGAAATTGTAGTGGCTCGATTGGGAAGCCCGTTAGCCATTGGGATTGGAGAAGATGAGTTTTTTATTGCTTCCGATGCCTCCCCGTTTATTGAATATACCAACAATGCTATTTATCTGGAAGATGAGGAAATGGCAGTGGTAAGACGTCATAAAGGGGTTAAGGTGCGAAAAATTAAAGACGATTCGCTGGTTGATCTGTATGTTCAGGAACTTCAGATGAATCTTGAGCAGATAGAAAAAGGCGGATACGAGCATTTTATGCTTAAAGAGATTTACGAACAGCCAAGAGCCATAAAAGATACTTACAGAGGACGACTCCGGGTTAATAAAGGAATTATTAAAATGGCCGGAGTTGATGATAACCTTGAAAAATTCCTCAATGCTAACCGAATTATTATAGTGGCATGTGGAACCTCATGGCATGCCGGCCTGGTTGCCGAGTATATTTTTGAAGACCTGGCGAGAATCCCGGTGGAGGTAGAATATGCTTCTGAGTTTCGCTATCGGAATCCGGTTATCACCTCCAAAGATGTGGTGATTGCAATATCGCAATCAGGGGAAACAGCCGATACGCTGGCCGCTATAAAGCTGGCAAAGGAAAACGGCGCTTTTGTGTTTGGGGTTTGTAATGTGGTGGGGTCTTCTATTGCCAGAGAAACCCATGCGGGAGCCTATACGCACGCCGGCCCTGAAATCGGAGTGGCTTCTACAAAGGCCTTTACAACACAAATAACGGTTTTAACGCTGCTGGCTCTTAAGTTGGCTCAGGCCAATGGAACACTGTCTACTTCGGAAATCCACGAATACTTAACAGAACTGGAGGCTATCCCGGCTAAAGTAGAAAAAACACTACGAGCCGACGATCATGTACAACATATTGCTTCTATCTATCAGGAGGCCAATAACTGCCTGTATCTCGGACGAGGATATAACTTCCCGGTTGCCCTGGAAGGAGCTCTTAAATTAAAGGAGATCTCTTATATTCACGCTGAAGGATATCCCGCTGCGGAAATGAAGCACGGTCCGATTGCCCTGATCGATGAGCAAATGCCTGTAATAGTTATTGCCACCAGAAAAGGGCATTACGAAAAAGTGGTTAGTAATATTCAGGAGATAAAATCCAGAAAGGGAAAAATTATTGCGATTGTAACGCAGGGAGATAAAACCGTCAGAGAACTGGCCGATCACGTAATCGAAATTCCGGATACGAAAGAAGCGCTAACACCTTTGTTAACAACACTTCCGTTACAGTTGTTATCCTATCACATTGCTGTGATGCGCGGGTGTAATGTAGATCAGCCCAGAAACTTAGCAAAATCGGTTACGGTAGAGTAAAGTTGAATCCTTCATTTTTGTAACATTTTTACAGTCATACGTAAAAAATCTGTATATTGTTCTTGTTAATTTACTAATCTAAGAAAATAATGAGAACAGTATTACTATTGTGTTTACTGTTGTTTGGAACAGGGATGTATGCCCAGACGACGGTGACAGGAAAAGTGGTGGATCAAAATGGGCAACCGGTACCCGGAGCCAATGTTGTAATAACGGGAAAAGCCGTGGGAGCCGTCACAGATTTTGACGGAAATTTTTCGCTGATTGCTTCCGATGAAACCCCTCCTTTTCAATTAACCATTTCAAGTATTGGTTATTCTACAACCACTACTCAGGTAACTGCTAACAATCAAAATCTTACAATTCAACTGGAAGAAGAGACAACCCAGTTAGATGAGATTGTTATTTCGGCATCCAGAACCCCGGAGCGAATCAGAGAATCCCCGGTTACAGTGGAACGAATGGATATTAAAGCCATAAGATCTTCATCGTCACCCACTTTTTATGATGCATTGGAAAACCTTAAGGGGGTTGATATGAATACCAACAGTTTAACGTTTAAGTCAATCAATACCAGAGGTTTTGCCACTTTTGCCAACAACCGTTTCATGCAATTGGTTGATGGGATGGATAACTCTTCACCCGCTCTTAATTTCCCATTGGGGAATTTATTGGGGATGTCAGAATTAGATGTAAATACTGTTGAATTATTACCCGGAGCCTCTTCTGCACTGTACGGGGCAAATGCTTTTAACGGGATAATGTTTATGACCAGTAAAAGCCCGTTTACGCATCAGGGAATAAGTGCTTACGGAAAAACAGGTTTTACCTCCAGTGAGAATGCGGGAGACAATAATTTTGTGGATGTAGGCATAAGGGCAGCACATGCCTTTAGCGATAAAATAGCGCTGAAAGGATCGGTTTCCTTACTGAAAGGAACCGAATGGTTTGCTACCGATTATACCGATTATAATTCACCTGGATTAACCAGGGCTAATCCGGCTTATGACGGATTAAACATATATGGAGATGAAGTGTCTACAACGCTGGATTTTGACGAACTGGCGGCCGGTGCTTTACCGGTTCCCATAGTTACCGATTTTGGATCGGCTACGGTTTCCAGAACAGGATATGAAGAAAAAGACCTGATGGATTACGATGCGGAGAGTTTAAAGGCAGACTTTGCCCTGCACCTTAAGCCATGGGCGAATGATTTTGAAATTATCCTGAACTCTAAAGTAGGACGGGGAAATACTATTTATCAGGGAGCTAACCGCTATTCGATTAAGGATTTCTTTATGCAGCAACACAAGCTTGAAATAAGGAATGACAACTTCTTTATTCGCGGATATACCACGGCTGAAAAAGCCGGTAATTCGTATGACACCCGTTTTGCAGCTATTAATATAAACAGACGATGGAAAGGCGATGTTGCCTGGTTTACCGATTATGCAGGAGGATTTATTGGCTACCTGGCTAATCAGGGAATATTTGATCCTACGGATGAGCAAAAAGCAGCAGCTCACGTTGCGGGGAGATCGGTAGCCGATGCGGGCAGATTACTTCCGGGAACACCGGGCTTTAATCAGGCACTGGCCGGTGTAACCTCAGACGGTAATTTGGCCACAGGAGCAAAATTTATTGATAACTCTAAAATATATCACGTAGACGCAAATTACAATTTTGCACACCTTATTGATGCCGTTGATATTATGGTAGGAGGCTCGTGGAGGCAGTACTCTCTGAACTCCGGTGGTACCATATACACAGACACCGATGGCGCTATTGATTATAACGAATACGGAGCGTATCTGCAGTTACAGAAGAAATTAATGGATGAACGATTAAAGTTCACCGGCTCCATTCGGTACGATAAATCAGAATTCTTTGACGGCTTCGTTTCTCCCAGAATATCACTTGTGTATGCTGCCGACGAGGCAAAACGTCATAATTTCAGAGCTTCTTACCAAACAGGTTTTAGAAACCCGACTACACAGGATCTATTTATAGGCCTGGATGCCGGACGTGCCATACTGGTAGGATCGGCACCGGATAACCTGAACAGGTATACTTCCAATCCGCTTTTGGTAAGCCCGAATGGTCAGGCATTAGGACAGTCATCAACAGTTCAGTTATCGGGCGATGTAGCCTATAATAATGCATTTACACTCAGCTCTATAGAAGCGTTTGCACTGAGTAGTGCTCAGGGGCAACCCGATGTTACTCTGCTGGAGAAAGCTGATATAGACCTGGTAAAACCGGAAAAAGTTACGGCCTATGAAGTGGGATATCGAGGTATTTTCGGAAAAATGAATATTGATTTAAGTGCGTACTATAACTCGTATGAAGATTTTATCTCCAATAAAACGGTGATAGCTCCTTTATACGGTGAAATAGGAAGTGCTGAAGATTCGGGTATCCCTGGAGTTAATAAGGGAACTTTGGCAATTCTTGCGATAGCAAACGGTGATATTCAGCCATTCCAGACCTATACAAATTCTCTGGCTGACATTAGTTCTTATGGTGGTTCTATAGGAATTAATACTAAAATTCTCGGCAATTTTGATTTCGGAGTGAATTATACATATGCAAAACTGGATTTCGATCAGGCGAGCGACCCCGCTTTTGAAACTAATTTCAATACACCGGAACACAAGTTTAAGGCCTCTCTTGGAAATCAGAATTTGTTTAAAAACTTCGGATTTAATATAAACTGGAGATGGAATGATACGTATATCTGGCAGTCCACATTTGCCGATGGTATTATTCCCGCAAGAAACCTTGTAGATGCTCAGTTTAATGTAACGGTACCTTCCATGAAGTCGGTGTTTAAATTTGGAGGATCTAATATTTTAGGGCACGAATATGTAAGTGCTCCGGGATCCGGCGCTGTAGGGGCTCAGTATTTTATTTCCTGGACAATTAATCAATAAGAAAATGAAAATAGATAATAAATTACTTATGAAAACAAAATATATAGGGCTGTTGGCGGCACTGCTTCTGGGGTTTACAGCCTGTGAAAGTGACGATGATTCTCTGGCAACACCTTTAATTGACGATGCGGTTACCGTAACACCAAACCCTCCGAGTTTTTCCAGTGGAACAGCCGATTTTTCTACATTCGTGGCTATCGGAAACTCACTGACTGCCGGATTTTCCGATGGTGCATTATTTGCGGAAGGTCAGGATAAATCCTTTCCTAATATTCTCGCTCATCAGTTTGCGTTGGCAGGCGGAGGTGCGTTTACACAACCGTTAATGAATGACAATGCAGGGGGGTTACTTTTAAATGGAGCTCCGGTTTTAAACCCACTAACGGGAGCCAATGTATTTCCACCCAGGTTCTATTTTGATGCGGTAAATCAGGTGCCATTAAGGGTCAGCGATCCGTCAACTACCGATATTGTGGCCATAAATCCCGGCCCGTATAATAATATGGGAGTGCCCGGGGCCAAGAGTTATCATTTGATAGCAAATGGCTATGGAGATTTGACAAATTTTGCGGCACAGGCGGCAAATCCGTATTTTATTAGAATGGCTTCTTCTCCTACTGCTACCGTACTTGGAGATGCCGTAGCTAAAGGACCAAGCTTTTTCTCTTTATGGATTGGAAGCAATGATGTATTAGGGTATGCCACTTCCGGCGGGGTAGGCGCAGACCATAATGAAACGGGAAATCTGAATCCGCTAACTTATGGTGGAAACGATATTACCAATGCTCTTGCCTTTAACCAAATATATAACGGGATTGTACAGACTTTGGTGGATACCGGCGCTGATGGAATTTTAACTAATATTCCTGATGTAACGGTAGCTCCGTATTTTACTACGGTGCCTTATGCCCCGTTAGATCCCAGTAATCCGGACTTTGGACCTTCTATCCCTACCTTAAATACGGTATTTGGGGCACTGAATCAGGTATATGCCTTTTTAAATATCCCGGAACGATCTGTTGTTTTTTCAACTACACAGGCAAGCCCTGTAGTAATACGTGACGAATCACTTGAAAATAAAGCTGCTGAGATAACAGCTGTTTTAAATCTGGACCCTAATTTTCCTTTGTTTGTACAACAACTGGGATTGCCACCTCAGGCGGCCCCGATTGTAGCTGATTTACTTGGAACTGTTTATGGTCAAACCAGACAGGCTAATGCCGGAGATTTACTCATCCTTCCCAGTAGTTCGGTAATAGGTACTGTAAATGCCGATTTTGCGGCTTTCCTTCAAAGCCAGGGACTTACTCCTGAATTGGCCGCTCAATTCTCTGTAGAGGGAATTACACATCCCCTGGATGACAGGTGGGTGTTAATTCCGCAGGAACAGGCGGATATATCGGAAGCTATTGTAGCCTTTAACCAGGTAATTTCCGATGCTGCCACGGCTTTTGGTTTGCCGTTGTTTGATGCAAATGCTTTTATCAAGGAAGTAGCAGAATCCGGATACCAGGCCGGAAGTGCTTTTTTGACTGCCGATTTCGTTACGGGAGGAGCTTTTTCACTTGATGGAATCCATCCGTCACCAAGAGGAAATGCAGTTGTTGCTAATAAAATGATTGAAATCATCAATCAAACATATGGTTCTAATATTCCAACAGTAAATCCAATAAAATATACGGGCTTATATCTGAATTAGTAAATAGACAAATACATAGCATTTAAAGCCATCTGTTATATTCAGATGGCTTTTGTTTTACGGTTTTTTATAAGGGAGATTTAAGCATTGTATTTTTTCCGATAAAAAATTGAAAACCAGGCTTATTTTTCTAATTAAAAATATATCTTTGCACCGCGAAAAAAGCTCAGGTTTTGTAAAGCCCTGACGAGAGATCGCAGGAAGTTATTCTACGTAATATTAAATAGATACAGAGAATGTCAAAAGTTACAGGTAAAGTTGCTCAAATTATAGGCCCGGTAGTAGACGTGGCGTTTGAATCAGGTTCAGAACTCCCTAAGATTTACGATTCGTTGGAAATTAAACGCGAAGACGGTTCTGTCTTGGTACTCGAGGTACAATCGCATGTTGGAGAAGACACCGTACGAACAATTTCTATGGATTCTACTGACGGATTGAGCAGAGGAGAAGAAGCGATTTCAACAGGAGTACCTATTCAGATGCCTATCGGAGAAGATGTATACGGACGCCTTTTTAATGTAATTGGAGATGCCATTGATGGTATCGGAAATTTACCCAAAGAAGGTAAAAACGGACTTCCAATTCACAGAGAAGCTCCTAAGTTTGAAGAACTTTCCACTTCAACTGAAGTTTTATTTACCGGAATCAAAGTAATCGACCTTATCGAACCCTATGCCAAAGGAGGTAAAATTGGTCTCTTTGGAGGTGCAGGTGTGGGTAAAACCGTATTGATTCAGGAACTCATTAATAATATCGCTAAAGGTCATGGTGGTTTATCTGTTTTTGCAGGTGTAGGAGAAAGAACTCGTGAAGGAAATGACCTGCTTCGCGAAATGCTGGAATCTGGAATTATTAAATATGGCGATGATTTTCTTCACTCCATGGAAGAAGGAGGATGGGACCTTTCAAAGGTTGATAAAAAAGCCATGAAAGAATCTAAAGCTACTTTCGTATTCGGACAAATGAATGAACCTCCCGGAGCACGTGCCCGTGTTGCACTTTCCGGATTGACTATCGCAGAATATTTTCGCGATGGAGCCGGAGATGGACAAGGAAAAGATGTACTCTTCTTTGTAGATAATATTTTCCGATTTACGCAAGCAGGATCGGAAGTGTCGGCCCTTTTAGGACGGATGCCTTCCGCGGTAGGTTATCAGCCTACACTGGCTACCGAAATGGGAGCTATGCAGGAGCGTATTACCTCTACCAAGAAAGGATCTATTACTTCGGTACAGGCGGTTTATGTACCTGCGGATGACTTGACCGACCCCGCACCGGCCACTACATTCGCGCACCTGGATGCTACAACCGTATTGTCTCGTAAGATTGCGGAGCTGGGGATTTATCCGGCGGTAGATCCACTAGATTCTACTTCCAGAATTCTTACGCAGGAAATTTTAGGAAAAGAACATTACGAATGTGCACAACGCGTAAAAGAGTTGTTACAGCGATATAAAGAGCTTCAGGACATTATTGCTATTCTGGGGATGGAAGAGCTTTCAGAAGAAGATAAACTGGCCGTATCACGTGCTAGACGTGTACAGCGTTTCTTATCGCAGCCTTTCCATGTAGCAGAGCAGTTTACGGGAATTCCCGGAGTACTGGTTGATATCAAAGACACCATTAAAGGCTTTAATATGATCATGGAGGGAGAACTGGACCACCTTCCGGAAGCGGCCTTTAACCTCAAGGGAACTATTGAAGATGCTATTGAGGCCGGAGAAAAAATGCTCGCGGAAGTTTAAAAAATAACAACATGGGGATATCCCCGGTAGTTGTACTTAATACGGATTATTATGTATTTGGAAATTGTATCACCTGAAGCCACATTATTTAGCGGAGAAGTCGATTCTGTTGCCGTTCCCGGTATCAATGGTGAGTTTCAAATGTTAAACGATCACGCACCGGTTATTTCACTTTTAGGTACCGGAAATATTAAAATATACGGAAGTATAACATTGGATGAGGAGTTCGCCTCCCGGTTTAAATCTGGAGAGAAGAACGCCACCGTACTTCCCATTTCCAGCGGAACTATTGAAATGAAAAATAATAAGGTGATTGTTTTGGCAGATTAAATAAAAACAACATTATATTTTTAAAAGCGCTAAAGAATATCCTTTAGCGCTTTTTTTATTTAATTGACCACCCTATTAAATCCCAATCGTGATTATCTGCACGATATTTTTTCAGACTCTTAAAACCAATGGCATAATGAGCCTGCATAGAACGGGTATTTGCTTCGTCGACTTCCGTGACTATAAGATCGTACCGATCCTTTAAACAGCGTTTCATATGATCATATAACCCTCTGAAAATACCCTTACGCCTATAGGATTTGTCAATACATACCTGCCCCATAACAATATAACTGGTATCTTCCGATATGATATCTTTTATTTGTTTGAACATGGGAATTAACACGGGAATATCTTTGGCAAACTCTTTTGTCATACACAAAGCATAGCCAACAACTACAGGGCCGTTTACAGCGATAATATGAGGACAGGCTTCGTGCATCTTTTTTAGTATTTTCATTGTGTGGTGTACCGTAACAAAACCTTCCCGGTTTTTCTCTGTATCTGAAATAGCCGATGGAATATTTTTAGCCTGTAATTCCAATATTTGCTTTAACTCACCGTCGGTTTCAGAGCATTTATAATTTATCATACCAGTGCTGTTTTTCTAATAAAGATACTTAAATTTGAGCATGCAAAAACTACCGGAAAAGCTTCGTGTAAAGTTGGATAAGCGTACTTCAGAAGGGAGGCTTAGGAAATTTTTACCCCAAAGCGATCTTGTTGATTTTTCATCGAATGATTACCTGGGTTTTGCCAGGGATGTACAACTCTTTAACAATATCCATTCGTATCTTTTACAAAACACAAATATTTTAAACGGGAGCACTGGCTCCCGCCTGCTTACCGGAAACCATCCGCTTTTTGAAGAATTGGAAGCCCTGCTTTGCCGGGAGCATAAAAGTGAAGCGGCCCTGGTTTTTAACTCCGGCTACGATGCCAATCTGGGTTTGTTTTCATCGCTTGTTCAAAAGGGAGATGTGGTGTTGTTTGACGAATATATTCATGCGAGTATACGGGACGGGTTGCGCCTTTCATCGGCAAAAGCCTATAAATTCAAACACAATAATATTAATTCGCTTGGAAGATTATTGGAAAACCATAAGGATAAAGCAGTAGTTTATGTAGTAAGCGAATCGGTTTTTTCCATGGATGGAGATACTCCCGACCTGAGCACACTATCGGAAATATGTTTCAAGTATAACGCCCGTTTAATTTTAGACGAAGCCCATGCAATGGGAGTTTTTGGAAGAGGTTTGGCACAAACCCTGGACCTCCATAATAAGGTGTTTGCTCGCATTATTACTTTTGGAAAAGCATTGGGATGCCACGGTGCAGCTGTTTTGGGAGGTAATTCATTAAAGCAATATCTAATTAATTTTGCCCGAAGTATTATGTATACAACGGCTTTAACCCCACATACAGCGGCAAGTGTGATTTGCACTTATAAAATATTGTCTGAAGCGTATGGTCTTGGAGAAGTTGATAAGCTTCATACAAACATCTCTTTTTTTAAAAAAGAGATCGCTCGTTTGGGCCTGGGCAAATTTTTTATCGAAAGTACTTCGGCGGTTCAGAGTATTGTTTTGCCCAATGGGAATGTTCGCCAAATTTCTGAAGCACTGAGAAATACCGGGTTCGATGTGAGACCTATATTATATCCAACGGTTTCGGAAAAGAGCGAACGCTTAAGATTCTGTATTCACAGTTTTAATTCAACAGACGAAATCACTGAAGTTCTCCGGCGGTTGGCTACTTTTGCAGTATAATGAAACAAAAAAAAATCTTCATCACAGGAATATCAACAGAGGTTGGTAAAACTGTTGTAGCTGCAATTATTACGGAGGCTTTAAAAGCAGATTATTGGAAACCAATTCAATCCGGCAATTTGGATTTTAGCGATAGCGATAAGGTTAAGCAACTTACTTCCAATCCGTTTTCCGTGTTTCACGATAATAGCTATGCTTTAAAAACACCGATGAGTCCTCATGCTTCAGCAGCTATTGACGGATTAAAGATTAGGCTTGATGCCATTCATGAACCTGATACCCATAATCACCTTGTTATAGAAGGGGCAGGAGGAATATTGGTTCCTCTGAATGAAAAAAACACCATACTCGATTTAATAAAGCCGGAATACAGGGTTATCGTTGTATCGAGGCATTATCTGGGGAGTATTAATCATACATTGCTCACCTTGAAAATTTTAAGAGAGAAGGGTTTTAACACCTCTTTGATTTTTAGCGGCGATGAAAATGCTTCCACCGAAAATATCATAAAAAAAATGTCCGGAATTCCCGTTATTGGCCGTATAAATGAAGAACCTTATTTTAACAGGGAAGTTATTAAAAAATATGCAGCGGCATTAAAAAACAAGTTATAATGACAATACAGGAGCGAGATAAAGCACATCTTTGGCATCCGCTAACGCAGTATAAACGCCAGCCAGAACATACTGCTATGGTAAGGGGATCCGGGTCATTGTTATGGGATGAAAATGGAAATGAGTATATTGATGGAATAGCCAGTTGGTATACCTGCATGTACGGACATTGCCATCCGTATATTATACAATGTGTTTTTAAACAAATGCAGCAGCTGGATCACGTAACTTTCAGCGGACTTACCCATGAACCTGCTGTACTTTTATCGGAAAAGTTAATGCAAATACTTCCGGAAAATCAACAGAAAATTTATTTTGCCGACAATGGCTCTACCGCGGTGGAAACTTCCATTAAAATGGCATTGCAGTTCTTTTTTAACAAAGGAGAAAAAAGAACCCGTATCATCGCTTTGGAAGAAGGGTTTCACGGAGATACGTTCGGAGCAATGGCCGTTTCCGGATTATCGGTTTATAACGGACCTTTTGAAGAACTCCTGATAGAAGTAGATCGCATTCCTGTTCCGCTTCATGAAAACCTGGATGAGGTTAAAAAACAATTCCGAACCCTGGCCAAATCGGGAAACGTCGCTGCATTTATTTACGAACCTTTGGTTCAGGGAGCAGCTGCAATGAAGATGCATAAGGCCGAACACATTAATGAAATATTAAAACTTGCTAAAGAGTTTGGAATACTTACCATTGCAGATGAAATTATGACGGGGTTCGGGAAAACCGGAAAAAACTTCGCCTCTGATTTTATTGAAGTAAAACCTGACTTTATGTGTCTTTCGAAATCCTTAAGCGGAGGCATGGTTCCTATGGGAATAGTGAGTTGCACACAGGAAGTGTTTAACGGATTCTATGATGAAGAAATAGCCAGGGGTTTTTTTCATGCACATACCTATTCCGCTAATCCGGTGGCATGTAGTGCTGCTCTGGCCTGTATTGAACTTTTAAATTCTGATGAAATTAAAAGGGATATAGCTAGAGTAACGGAGGCGCATCAAGTATTTGACCTTAAAATTAAGCATCATCCCAAAGTGTTAAAAACCAGACAATGTGGTATAATCTACGCGATTGATATTACCCTGGAAACCAGCCGCTATGGAAGCCACAGGGACAAACTTTTTCGTTTTTTTATGAGTAAGGGTGTTTTTTTACGGCCTCTTGGTAATACCATTTATATCCTGGCTCCGTTTGTTATAAGTAATCAACAGCTGGAAAAAGTGTATAAAACCATTGAAGAAGCGCTCGAAATACTATAGTTTTGCGCCAATAATGGTTTTGTATGCAACCACTCACCTCCATAACCGCTTTCGGATCTGTTTCTCCCCTGGGTAAAACAGCTTCAGAGGTAAGAAACAGTTATCTTTCACCCAAACATTTTATAAAAAAAATCGGGTTTGATGAGGAAACCGTCGCCGCGCAGTTATCTGCAAATGAACAGGCGGTTATTAAAAGTATTAAAGAAGAGCATAATAGGTACAGGAACCTTGATAATTCGGTACTATTTGCAATGTATGCAGCCCGTCAGGCGGTTCGGAAGGCAGGTTGGAAGACCACGGATAATTTTGGAGTTAATTTCGGTTCATCAAGAGGGGCTACACAGCTTTTTGAGAAGTTTTACACAGCTTTTCTAAAATTTGAGAAGACAAGTGCTCTTACATCACCAACTACAACCCTGGGAAATATAGCTTCATGGGTGGCTCAGGATTTAAAAACACAAGGACCGGAAATAAGCCATTCTATTACCTGCTCTACCTCTTTACACGCTCTTTTAAACGGAGTGGCATGGATTCGGAGCGGATTAACCGATAAGTTTGTAATAGGTGGAAGCGAAGCGGCATTAACTCCGTTTACCATATCTCAAATGAAAGCCCTTAAGATATATGCCGATGCGAACGGTGATTACCCCTGTCGTGCCCTGGAGGGTTCGAAAAAGAAAAATACGATGGTGCTGGGCGAGGGAGCTGCTGCCATATGCCTGGAATCAGGAAAGGCAGATCACGCTTTGGCTTTTATTTCCGGAATAGGTTATGCCACCGAAGTACTGAAAAACAACACTTCCATTTCAACGGAAGCACATTGTTTTCAGCGATCCATGAAAATGGCATTGAACAACAGCTTAGCTCCGGAGGAAATAGATATCGTAATTACCCACACACCGGGAACCATACAGGGCGATATGGCAGAACGGATAGCTATTGAAAAATTTTTTGGAAAGCACACTCCTTATTTAACTACGAATAAGTGGAAAATGGGCCATACCTTCGGAGCGTCAGGAGCATTGAGTTTGGAAATGGCACTTTTGATGCTGATAAATCAGGAAGTTTATGCGGTTCCGTATCTCCCTGAAATTGAAGCACCGAAGAGCATTAAAAATATATTGATAAATGCTGTGGGATTTGGAGGAAATGCAGTCTCTGTGCTTTTATCGAAATGAGTATATTTACAAGTGTAAACCTTAATATTGGCAGAACGTTAAAAAAGAACTATGCAGATTAGACATAACTGGACGAAGGAAGAGATTTTAGAAATTTATAATAAACCATTAATGGAATTGTTGTATGAAGCAGCAACGATTCACAGAAAGCATCATGACCCTAATGTGGTACAGGTTTCCACCTTACTTTCCATTAAAACGGGCGGATGCCCTGAAGATTGTGGTTACTGCCCGCAGGCGGCACGTTATCATACCGATATTAAAGGGAATGACCTTATGAGTGTTTCTCAGGTAAAAGCTCAGGCACTTCGGGCTAAAGCCGGCGGAAGCTCCAGAGTTTGTATGGGGGCGGCCTGGAGAAATGTAAAAGACGGCCCTGAATTTGAACGGGTTTTGGAAATGGTTCGTACCATTAACAAATTAGACATGGAAGTCTGTTGTACATTGGGTATGATTACGGAAAACCAGGCTAAACGACTTGCGGAAGCCGGTCTCTATGCGTATAATCATAATCTCGATACATCGGAAGAGTATTATAAAGAAGTGATATCAACCAGAGGCTATGAAGACAGGTTAAAGACTATTGAGAATGTACGAAAAACCAATGTTACCGTATGTAGCGGAGGAATTATAGGCATGGGAGAATCCCTGGAAGATCGAGCGGGAATGCTTGTGGCACTCGCTACACTCGATCCGCAGCCTGAATCTGTACCCATAAACGCATTGGTAGCTGTTGAAGGAACACCCATGGAAAACGAAAAACCGGTAGCAATCTGGGAAATGATACGAATGGTAGCTACCACGAGAATTGTAATGCCGGAAACTCAGGTAAGATTATCTGCAGGAAGGACTCAGATGAACAGAGAAGGGCAGGCTATGTGCTTTTTTGCCGGAGCTAACTCAATTTTTGCGGGAGATAAACTTTTAACCACTCCAAATCCGGATGTTAATGAAGATATGAAGATGTTCCAGGAACTGGGTCTGAACCCGCAAAAACCTTTTACTAAAAACGTACAACCTCAAACCGTTGAAGCAGCGGATTCCGAATATACTTCTTTAGGTGAAAAACCCAGATGGTCACGCCCGGGTCATTCCATTGATCGGAATGATGAGGTGGTAAAACGGGCAAGAGCAGTTAAATAATGGATTCTTAAAATTAAGGAAACCATTTTGAAACCTTTTATTAACTTTACTGCGGTTAAAAAAAGGATTATTTGAAACTGAATCTGCAACAAGTTCCCCGGGTAAACGCGCTTTCCAAAAAAGAGTTTATGCGGGATTATTTTAAACCGCAATTGCCTGTAGTAATTGAAGGATACGCGAAAAAGTGGCCTGCCTATTCCAAATGGAGTTTGGATTATATGAAAGAAGTGGCCGGAGAAAAAACCGTACCTCTTTACGATGATCGCCCTGTAGATTATAAAGATGGGTTTAATGAACCACACGCCCGAATGCAAATGGGTGAGTACATAGATTTACTTAAAAAAGAACCAACCAAGTTCCGTATTTTTCTGTGGAACATTCTAAAGGAAGTACCGCAACTTCAAAACGATTTTTCTTATCCCGATTTCGGATTACGACTTATGAAGGGGCTTCCAATGCTTTTTTTTGGCGGCGCAGAATCGTATACTTTTATGCATTACGATATAGATCTTGCCAATATTTTTCACTTTCATTTTGAAGGTAAAAAACAGTGCATTTTGTTCAATCAGTCGCAAAGCGGTTATTTGTACAAAATACCACACTCTTTGATAACCAGGGAAGATATAAATTTTGCAAAACCGGATCTGGACAAATGGCCGGCTCTAAAAAGAGCAAAGGGCTATATAGCCCATTTAGAACATGGAGATGTACTGTATATGCCGGAAGGATATTGGCATTATATGAGATATATTACTCCGGGGTTTTCAATGAGTTTACGGGCCATGGCCAGAAATCCTAAAAACCTTGCCAAAGCAGTTTATAATGTATTTATTATGAGAGGTATTGATAATACCATGCGACGTATTAAAGGACAAAAATGGATTGATTGGAAGAACGAACAGGCGATTCTTCGTACAAACAAGTGATTTTGCAGGGAGTTTTAAGGATTATATAATATCTTTGCGGGCTGTAATCTCAAAATATAGATCATGAAAAAAATCTTAACCTTAGCAATGCTTCTTGGGGCTTCTCTTATTTATGCACAGGCTTACGATGGAAAGGGCGACAGTAAATTTCAGGTAGGAGCTAATTTTCAAAAAGACGGATCGGGAATTAATGTAACTTATGATATTGGAGTAGGTGAAAATATTTCTTTAGGGATTTCATCTTCTTACTTGTTGGGGGTAAGCGATGAATTAGATGCAGATTTTGGCGATAAATTTGATATAAAAGCGCGTTTCAATGCTAACCTGGGAAATGTATTTCAACTGGGAGATAATGTTGATATTTATCCCGGCCTGGATTTGAGCCTTAAAAACTTTGGAATCCATGCCGGTTTGAGATACTTCTTTAGTGATGGTTTCGGAATTTATACGGAAGTGGGAACGCCTATTGCTAAATACAAAACGGATAACCTTTCACCTGCAGAAGAACTCCACAACCAATTTGTTGTAAACATAGGGGCATCGTTTAATTTGTAAAGTAATAAACTAAAAAAGAAAACGCTCCTTTTATGGAGCGTTTTTTATATTTCAGAACTATTTTAATGGTTTTGATAACTGATTAATTTTATCGTATATCAAATGCGATTCCCATCCTCGATACACCAGATAACTTATAAATTTCCTTCGTGTATTTAAGCGATTAGCTTGAAGAAGCTTTTTATATTGCTTTTCCGCAAGCTCATTAAAAGCGGTTAAATATTCCTGTTCATCAATTTCTTTTAACGCTGTTTCTATATTGTATTTGCTTATATCTCTCAAAGCTAACTCCCGAATTATACGTAATTTCCCCCACTTTTTAATTCTAAATTTTCCACGGGCAAAACTTTTTGAAAAACGCTCTTCATTTAAATAGTTGTTTTCTACCAGATGCACCATGATATGGTCAATAACCTGTGGAATCATCCCCATTTCTTTTAATTTCTCAAACACTTCCTTATGGCAGCGTTCCTGATAGGCGCAGTAGGTTTCCATTTTCGAGAGGGCTTCTTTTAACGTATACGTTTTTTGAGAGATCATATATTCAAATATACTTAAACAAAAAAACCGCATTCATTTTTGAATGCGGTTTTTTTTATTTTAAAATCTTTCCCGCTTTATCTTTAAAACGGTACTCTAAATACGTGTAAGCATCTCTAGGTATAATTTTTACCCATTTCTTATGTTCTAAAAACCATTTAGAACGAATGGATGGAAAACCTTTGGTTAAATAAGCAGCTATAAACGGATGGGTGTTTAAAACAATTCCCTTTTTATAGCCATTGCTTTGGATAATTCTATCCAGGTCCGAATCGATTTTTTGTATTAAAACTATCGGAGCTTCTACCTCTCCGTTTCCTCCGTTCGGGTTTTCCTCACGGGTTTTAATATTCATTTCGGGGCGGACACGTTGTCTTGTAATTTGTATCAAACCAAACTTACTCGGGGGTAATATTTTATGTTTGGCTCGGTCTTCTTTCATTTCATCCCGCAAATGATTGTAAAGTGTTTTGCGGTTTTGGGCATCTACAAGGTCTATAAAGTCAATAACAATAATACCTCCCATATCGCGAAGTCGTAACTGCCTGGCAATTTCCGTAGCAGCTATTAAATTTACTTCGAGGGCTGTATCTTCCTGATTTTTTGCCTTGTTTGATCGATTTCCACTATTCACATCGATAACATGGAGCGCTTCGGTATGTTCAATAACCAAATAAGCTCCTTTACTCATGGAAACCGTTTTTCCAAAAGAAGTCTTAATTTGCCTTTCAACACCATATTTTTCAAATATAGGAACGGCAGATTTATACAATTTTACAATTGATTCTTTTTCCGGTGCAATTTGTTGCACATACTCTCTAATCTGTAAATAAAGCGCTTCGTCATCTACATGAATACCAGTAAAAGAGTCGTTAAACACATCTCTTAAAATAGAAGAGGCACGGTTTAATTCGCTCATTACTTTTGAGGGATAACTGGCTTTATACAGCTTTTTACACATGGTTGTCCATCTGGACAACAAATTCTGTAAATCTTTGTCTAGTTCGGCGACTTTTTTGCCTTTTGCAACGGTACGAATAATAACACCAAATCCTTTGGGTTTAATACTTTTTACCAAACGTTTCAGTCTGTCTTTTTCTTCTTTACTCTCAATTTTTTGAGAAACGGAAACACGTTCCGAAAAAGGCACCAAAACAATATATCTCCCCGGAATTGATAGCTCAGAGCTAATCCTGGGACCCTTGGTTGATATGGGTTCTTTTACTATTTGTACCAATATAGATTGATTGGCTTTAATAACTTCCGTTATTTTTCCATTCTTATCTATATCTTCCTCGAACGGGAAGTTTTTTAATGAGTAATCTCTTAGTTTACCTGTGCTTACACGTTTAACGAATTTCAACATGGAAGAAAGCTGAGGGCCGAGATCGTGATAGTGTAGAAATGCATCTTTCTCATAACCAACATTAACAAATGCAGCGTTTAAACCGGGAACCGGCTTTCTTATTTTGGCCAGCATAACATCGCCGACTGCAAAATCGCTACTGTCTTCTTCCTTGTGTAATTCAATTAGTTTTCCATCCTTTAATAAGGCAAAATCAACGTCAGAGGAACTAGCTCTTACAATTAATTCTTTATTCACTCTGAATCAATTTTTATCTATTCCCGAAGGCATAGATGGATTAAACAATTTTTTCACAGGTTGTAATAACCCGACGAAATCGGAAATAGTAATAAAATGTAATTTTCCGAATTTCTATTTCAATGAACGTTAAAAAGAAAAAGTAGTTGTCCTACTACTTTTTCTTATGGCGGTTAGCCCTTCTTCTTTTTTTACGCTTATGCGTAGCTACCTTATGTCTTTTTCTTTTTTTACCACTCGGCATAGTGTATATTTTAATATTATTACTTACTTAACTTCAACGTTGCTTTTTACGCCTTCAACAAAAACTTTTGCAGGCTTGAATGCAGGAATGTTATGTGCAGGTATTTTAATAGTAGTGTTCTTAGAGATATTTCTACCGGTTTTTTCTGCACGGGTTTTTATTATAAAACTTCCAAAACCTCTTAAATAAACATTATCACCACTCTCCAGTGAATTTTTTACTTCATCCATGAATGTTTCTACAGTGGCTTGAACGTCTCCTTTTTCTATACCAAGCTTTTCTGAAATTCTAGCTACGATATCTGCTTTCGTCATTTTTTACTTGTTGTTTTGTTAAACTATTATAATTTTAAGGGTTGCAAATATATAAATTAATTATACAGTTTTGGCCCTAATAAACTTAAATTTAACTATATAACTGACCCTTGGCTTAATTATTTTGCGAAATATGGTATTTTCTTCAACAATTTTATCCTGGTATGCGAAAAACAAAAGGGATCTCCCCTGGAGGGGTACCACAGATCCGTATAAAATATGGTTGTCTGAAGTAATGCTTCAGCAAACCCGCGTGGCACAGGGAATGCCTTATTATTTTAGGTTTTTGGAAAATTTCCCCACTATTTTTGATTTGGCTAATGCTGACGAAGAGCGTATACTAAAACTCTGGCAGGGGCTCGGATATTATTCCAGGGCTCGCAACCTTCATCAAACAGCAAAATTCATAGCTTTCAATCGCAATGGTGTTTTTCCGGACTCCTACAACGAATTGTTAAAACTCAAAGGAATAGGAGATTATACCGCCAGTGCCATAGCATCCATTTGCTTTAAAGAATTACAACCCGTGGTTGATGGTAATGTTTACAGGGTTTTAAGTAGATATTTTGGTATTGATACGCCAATAAATTCATCAAAGGGAATTAAACTTTTTAAACAGCTGGCCCGGGAAGTAATGGATAAAAATGAGATTTCCAGTTATAATCAGGGCCTTATGGAATTTGGAGCAATACAATGTAAACCACAAACGCCTGATTGTTCAAATTGTGTGCTGAATGCCAGCTGTATGGCATTGTCAACCGGGAGAGTGAATGAACTTCCGGTAAAAATTAAAAACAAAAAAGCGGTAAAACGTTTTTTTAATTATGTGGTTCCGATTGATCCTCTTGGCAATACACTTTTGTCGCAAAGAGATAGTAGTGATATTTGGAAGAAACTATACGAGTTTCCATTAATTGAAACTGCCGGAAGGGTTTCAATGAATGAGATGGAAAAGCGTATTCGAAAATCGAAGCGTATTTCGGGCGATTTTGAATTATCCATATATAATGAAAAACCGGTAATTCATAAATTATCTCATCAACATCTCATAACAACTTTTTGGATCGTACATTTGCAATCTTCTTTAAACAAAAGCACACCGTTAAAAAAAGTAAAGGAATATCCTTTACCGGTATTAATGGCTAACTTCGTGGAGGAAGCAGGTTTTTAGAAGTTTTTTAATTTTAGTACATTTGATAATATACAAAAAAGAAGATGAGCGGAACACTTAATAAAGTAATGTTGATAGGCCACCTGGGAGACGAAGTTAAAATGCATTATTTTGAAGGAGGTAATTCGATTGGCCGGTTCCCGTTGGCAACAAATGAAACCTATACCAACAGACAAACGGGGGAAAGGGTAACCAATACCGAATGGCATAATATTGTGGTAAGAAATAAAGCCGCAGAGATATGTGAAAAATACCTAAGTAAAGGAGATCGGATCTATGTTGAAGGACGAATTAAAACCAGACAATGGCAGGGTGAAGATGGAAATACCAGGTATTCAACGGAAATACACGTTACCGATTTTACATTTTTAACCACTAAAAAAGAAAGCCAGAGCTCAGTTAATCCGGCCCCTCCGGTTGAAAACGTAGCTAAACCCCAACCGCAAAACACGGTTCCCGAGACGGAGGAAGATGACGATTTACCTTTTTAAAAAAGTTTAACCAAATTTACAGTATTGGACCCGGAGCCCTCCAGTTTATTTATGCTGCTTGCTAGTTTAGATGGAGCAACCATTGTAAAATTTGCAGTGCTTTTTATATTATTACTTTGTTCGGCACTCATTTCCGGAGCCGAAGTGGCTCTGTTTTCCTTATCGCAAACTGATATCAATGAAGAACGCGAATCCGGAACCGTGAGAGGAAACATTATCGTACAATTATTGGATAAACCACAAAAACTTCTCGCTACCATACTTGTGGCTAATAATTTTATCAATATTGCTATTGTCCTGTTGTTTAGCTCCCTATCCGAATTTATGTTTGGAAGTATTAAGGAGGGGATTTGGAAGTTTATTCTGGAAGTTGTGGTGGTAACTTTTTTGATTTTAATGTTCGGAGAAATTCTTCCTAAAATATATGCCAATCGAAACAGGAGGAAATTTTCGAGTTTTATGGCATATCCGTTGCGAGCTTTGGACATACTGTTTACGCCTTTAAGCGGGCCAATGAAAACTACAACCTTGTTTTTACAGAATAAACTTGGGAAAAAAAAGTCGAATCTTTCGGTTGATCAGCTCTCCCAGGCACTGGAACTCACTTCGGAGGAAGACACGACCAAGGAAGAACAGAAAATATTACAGGGGATTGTTTCTTTTGGAAATACCGATACGCGACAGGTTATGAGGCCCCGTATTGATATTTTTGCTCTGAATGAGGAGATGAAATTTCCGGAAGTAATGAAGGATATAATAAAAAACGGTTATTCCCGTATTCCTGTTTACAGGGAAAATATTGATACAGTTACGGGTGTTCTTTATACAAAAGATCTATTACCCTACCTGGATAGGAAAACGTTTGACTGGTGCTCTTTAAAAAGAGAAGCATATTTTGTTCCGGAAAATAAAAAACTCGATGACCTGCTAAAGGAGTTTCAGGAAATGAAAAATCACCTGGCAATCGTGGTCGATGAGTACGGAGGAACTTCCGGATTGGTAACACTTGAAGATATAATTGAGGAGATTGTTGGCGATATCAGTGATGAATTTGACGATGATGATCTTATTTTTTCCAAGCTGGATGATTATAATTTTGTATTTGAAGGAAAAACAGCTTTAAAAGATTTTTATAGAGTAATTCGGCTGGAAGACGAGGAAGTGTTTGAAGAGCAAAAGGGAGAATCCGAAACTATTGCCGGCTTGGTGCTTGAAATGGCCGGAAATTTTCCCAAGCGAGGAGAAAAAATAAGATATAAAGAATTTACATTTACCGTAGAAGCGGTAGACCGTAAAAGAATAAAACAAATTAAGGTAACCCTGCCCAAAGAATGAATAAACTTTTTTTAATACTACTGATATTTTCCTTCTTACTTGCTAGTTGCGGAGGGGATCTTTTACCAAAACCTAAAGCAATGTTGAAACTGGAATACCCGGAAGGCGTATACACAAAAACAACAACCCATTGTTTTTTTAGTTTTGATAAAAATGAGCTTGCCGAACTAAGTGCTAAAAACAGTTGTAATATTCAATTAAATTATCCTTTTATGAAAGGAGCAATTTATTTAACTCATAAAAAAGTGGATAATAATTTGGAAGCATTATTGCGGGATGCTCAGAAGCTTACCTACGAACATACAATTAAAGCTGATAATATTACCGAACAACCTTTTATAAAACCATCAGATAGCGTATATGGAATGTTTTACGAGGTTGGAGGAAACGCAGCATCGCAATCTCAATTCTACGTTACCGATAGCACAGAACATTTTGTTACAGGCTCATTGTATTTTTACGCCAAACCCAATTACGATTCCATTCTTCCCGCCGCCGAATACCTAAAAAAAGATATACGGCGCATTATGGAAACCATAAAGTGGAATTAAAAAGTATTAAGAATCCTTTTTCTCGGAACAGCAAGGCTTGTCACAATCCTTGGCACATGATTCTTTTATGGCTTCATCTTTCCCTTTGCAACAATCTTTTTTACAGCCTTCTCCGCACGGCTTTGATTCATCAGAAGCGGATAATCCAAAATCCGCTACATTTTTCATATTAGAAACCGAATAAACATCAGAAACTTCATTAACAGTTGCACTGAGATCTTCCAGAGTAATGGTCTTCTCATCGTAAGCCACCATCGCTAATTTTTTATCGAAATCCACTTTAGCATAACTTATTCCGGTCTTTGAGGCCAGGTTTTTTTCAATTTTTGCTGCACATCCTACAGCGCAAGTCATTCCTTCAATAGAAAATTCCGCTTTTGCATAGCTTGCATCTGCGAGATTTTTCGTTTTTTCATGTCCCGCATTCATATTTACCTCAACAGTTTGAGGTTCCGAGCTCTGGTTCTTTTTACAGGAAATCAAAAGTAATCCGGCCATTAAAATATATGCAAAATACTTCATAGTAATAATTGTTTTTGTTTATAAGTTCATTACAAAAATACATATTAAATAGATGCTCAGGTCAATAAAAAAAACCACTTTTGTAAAGCAATTAAAACTATGGCCGGACGCAATATTAAATGGGTTTATTTGGGAATACTTTCACTAATTTGGGGAAGTTCCTTTATTCTTATGAAAAAGGCTTTAATCGGCCTTACGCCATATCAAATGGGTGCGTTGCGGATTGTTTTTACAACAATTTTTTTAAGTGTAGTAGGGATAAAAAGTATAAAAGCCATTGAAAAAAGAGATTGGAAATGGATAGCCCTTTCCGGGTTTTTAGGATCTTTTTTCCCCCCTTTTTTATTTGCGGTAGCTCAGACCGAAATAGATAGTGCCATAGCGTCTATTCTCAACTCTTTAACCCCGTTAAACACCTTGATTACGGGATTATTTCTATTTGGAATATTTATTACCAGAAGACAAGTTCTTGGAGTTGTTATAGGGTTTCTCGGAACCTTACTGTTGATTGTTAAAGGGGCCGAATTTAATTCCGATCAAAACTATTGGTATAGTGGTTTAATTCTTTTGTCGTCTATAGGCTATGCCTTAAATATTAATATTCTTAAAAAGTATTTGAATCATTTAAGTGCCATGAGCATGGCAGTTGGAAATTTTGTATTGATTTTTCTACCCTCCCTTGTTATTTTAGTGGCAACGGGATTTTTTGACACGATCTGGGGTTCTCCGGAAATGCAAAAAGCGCTGCTTTATGTATTGGTTCTTTCTTTATTTGGAACAGCTATCGCTAAAGTGTTGTTCAATGAAATGATTAAAGTTTCCAGCCCGGTATTTGCGGCTTCGGTTACTTATACAATGCCTTTAGTGGCGATTTTTTGGGGGGTTCTCGATGGAGAACGCCTGAGCTTTTATCAAATTATCGGAGGCATTGTAATATTGGTGGGGGTTTATCTGGCTAACAGAAGTGCTGGCAAATAAGCGAACAACGCCATTTTAAGTTTCTTTTTAGACCGAAACAGCTTTTAAGTACCAATTTTTTTGTAATTTAATATCTCATAATCAATACGTTATCAACATGAATCCTGAACGTATATATTTGAGGTATGGTATTGTAATAGCTATTGTTCTTATAGCGTATTTTCTTATTATTAAACTCTTTGGAGGACATGAAAATCCATGGCTTAGGCTTCTCAACGGAGTAATTATGGCCTATGGTATTTATGCGGCAATTCGATTACGGAAACTCCTGGAGGGAGAGAAATTTGGTTATTACAACGGTTTTCGAACCGGATTGTTTACAGGGGTTGTTGCTACGTTTATCTTCGTGGGTTTTATGGCCTTATATATGTATCATCTGGACCCGGATTTTCCGAACAGGATTATGGGGAACTGGGTGGAGGAATATAAACAGGGTCCTGGAATTTTATTGTTTGTTCTTCTGGTTGAAGGATTAGCCTCGGCGGTAGTCCTGACCCTGGCATTTATGCAAAAATTTAAGACCTCCTGGAATACTACCAAAAAAGTAGTTTAGAAAAAACAAAAACATTTGTAGTTTAATGATTTAGCAGTATATTTGCACCCGCCTTTTATTAAAGGGCGAGGAGAAAAAGTATAATTAAACTAAACGCGATACGCTATGTATGCAATTGTAGAGATAGCAGGGCAGCAATTTAAAGTTGCGAAAGACCAAAAAGTATTCGTACATCGTTTAGCTACCGAGGAAGGAAAAAAAGTTACTTTTAACAATGTTCTTTTGGTAGATAACGACGGTGATGTTACTATTGGCGCCCCGGCTATAGACGGAGCCGCTGTTGAGGCTAAAGTCTTAAAACACCTTAAGGGTGATAAAGTAATTGTTTTCAAAAAGAAAAGACGTAAAGGATACCGTGTAAAAAATGGTCATCGCCAATCTTTAACCGAAATAGTTATTGAAAGTATAGCTGCTTCGGGAACTAAAAAGAAAACTGCAAAAAAGGCTGCTCCTAAAAAAGAAGCAGAAGTTAAGGAAGCTAAGCCCAAAGCTGCTGCTAAGGCTACTCCTAAAAAGGAAACAACCGCTAAGAAACCTGCAGCCAAAAAAGCTGCTCCCAAGAAAGCAAAAGCCGATGACCTTAAAAAAATTGAAGGCATCGGACCTAAAACTGCAAAGGCTTTAACCGATGCGGGAATTGATACTTTTGCTAAATTGGCAAAAACCAAAGCTGATGAGGTCAGGGAGATTCTTACAAATGCGAGTTCAACCCTGGCACATTTAGATCCTACTACCTGGGCACAACAAGCCAAATTGGCTGCTGCTGATAAGTGGGAGGAACTGGCAAAACTTCAGGATGAACTTCAAGGAGGTAAAGCCAAATAAATAAAGTTTAACAATATAAAACCGAAACAAAATGGCACATAAAAAAGGAGTAGGTAGTTCAAAGAACGGTAGAGAATCAGAATCGAAACGCTTAGGTGTTAAGATTTTTGGAGGTCAGGCTGCAATTGCGGGAAACATTATTGTTCGTCAGCGTGGTACTGCTCATAACCCGGGTGAAAATGTTTACATGGGAAAAGATCATACCTTACATGCCAAAGTAGATGGTATCGTAAAATTTGAAAAGAAAAGAAATAACAAATCTTATGTTTCCATAGTACCTTTTGAGGCATAAACGGAAATAAAAAGATTAAACAAAAAAAAAGGTCTTCGGTAACGGAGACCTTTTTTTATTGGATGCTGATTAAATAAAAACCCTAAATAAATTTTAGGGTTTTTACGGTTATTGGGTATTGTTTGTTATTAATAGCGATAATAATCCGGTTTAAAGGGGCCCTGTACATCGACACCGATATACGCAGCCTGATCTCCTCTTAACTCGGTAAGTTCCACGCCTATTTTTTCCAGGTGTAGCCGGGCTACTTTTTCATCCAGGTGTTTAGGAAGCATATACACCTTATTTTCATACTTATCGCTATTGTTCCAAAGCTCAATCTGCGCTAATGTTTGATTGGTAAACGAATTACTCATTACGAAACTGGGATGACCCGTAGCACAGCCAAGATTAACTAACCGTCCTTCTGCCAGTAGAATAATATCTTTTCCGTTTACGGTATATTTATCTACCTGAGGTTTGATCTCTACCTTGGAGTTTCCAAAATTATCATTGAGCCAGGCAACATCAATTTCATTATCAAAATGACCGATATTACAAACGATGGTTTTGTCTTTCATGGCTTCGAAGTGTTCGCTGCGAACAATATCTTTATTTCCTGTGGTCGTAATAACCACATCGGCTTTAGAAACCACCGTTTCCAGGCGTTTTACTTCGTATCCGTCCATTGCAGCTTGCAAAGCACAAATCGGATCTATTTCTGTAATGGTAACAATCGAACCGGCGCCCCTGAAAGAAGCTGCGGTACCTTTACCAACATCTCCGTATCCGCAAACCACCACACGCTTTCCGGCGAGCATTACATCGGTAGCCCTTCTAATAGCATCTACCGCACTTTCACGACAACCGTATTTATTGTCAAATTTACTTTTGGTTACCGAATCGTTTACATTAATAGCAGGCATAGGTAAGGTACCGTTTTTCATACGGTCGTATAAACGGTGAACACCCGTGGTAGTTTCTTCCGAAAGCCCTTTTATATCGGAAGTAAGTTCCGGATATTTATCCAATACCATATTCGTAAGGTCTCCTCCATCATCCAGGATCATGTTTAACGGTTTTCGGTCCTTACCAAAAAACAAGGTTTGCTCTATACACCAATCAAATTCTTCTTCATTCATCCCTTTCCAGGCATATACGGGAATCCCCGCAGCTGCTATTGCAGCAGCAGCATGGTCCTGGGTAGAAAAAATGTTGCAGGAACTCCAGGTAACCTCTGCACCCAGGGCTACAAGCGTTTCAATTAAAACAGCAGTTTGGATTGTCATGTGTAAACATCCCGCTATTCGGGCTCCTTTTAAAGGTTGTTCTCCCTTGTATTCTTCACGCAGCGACATTAACCCGGGCATTTCCGCTTCGGCTAATTCAATTTCCTTTCTTCCCCAATCAGCAAGCGAGATATCCTTTACTTTATAGGCAACATAAGGAACAGTCTTAATACTCATATGTGTTTTTATTTTACTTTCGTTAGACAAAAAATTACAAATTTTTGTAACTTTTAGGTTATCAAAAACCGTAAGCAAAGTTACGGAATAACTTTTAGTATCAATATGTCTCTTTACAAAACTATAACAGTTAATCCCGGAACAAGTGTATACATTTGGAAGATTGAAGAAACCGAAGATGAACTGAGAGATGGCGTGCAATTAACCGAAGCCTGTGAAACGCGTATTGCCGGAATGAAATCGGAAATCCACAGAAGAGGATTTTTAAGTATCCGGCAATTGCTAAAGCGGGCCGGTTATAATCCGGAAGATCTGTACTATGACGATCTGGGGAAGCCACATTTAACAGATGATAAATACATATCAATAAGCCACTCTTTTATTTTCTCGGGAATAATTATTGGAAACGATCCGGTTGGAATTGACATTGAAAAACAACGGGATAAAATATTAAAAATAGCACATAAGTTTACCACCTATAGGTCTTACCGGTCAACACCTAATATGCAACAGGTAATAGAAAAATTAACCCTGATCTGGTGTGCCAAAGAATCGCTTTATAAATTATATGCACAACCGGGACTTCGGTTTATTGAACATATTGATATCCGGGATTTTGAATTCGAAGATGCGCATACCACCGGTAGAGTTTTGTTTAAAGGGAATCAATCCGGTTACCATATCGATTTTATGGAATTTGAAGGCTTTTCATGTGCGTTTGCCTTACCTTTGCCTTCCAGATGAGTGAATTATTAGATTTTTTTATAGACCCTTACAGGTCTTATGCTTCCTGGCAAATTGCTCTCGAATTTATTGCAGCCATTTTGGGTATTGCCAGTGTATGGTTTGCCAGAAAAGAAAATATATGGGTATACCCAACCGGAATTCTAAGCACCGGGATTTATGCTTTTTTGCTTTTTGGCTGGCAGCTGTACGGAGATATGATCATTAATGTTTATTATTTTGTAATGAGCATCGTTGGATGGTATATCTGGACCCGTAAAATTGACGCTACTCATGTTACTCCCATAACGTTGATGACTTTTAAAGACAAGCTCTTTTCCGGACTTATTTTTGTATTGTCTTTTTTTGGGATTCTTTTTATATATAAGCATAAGCCCTATATAAACAGTGGTTTTAACGAAGAGGCTTTGAATCTGACATATACCTATATTCCTACTGATTATGTAGATGCTTTTACAACTGGAACGGCTTTTGTGGCAATGTGGCTAATGGCAAAGAAAAAAATTGAACACTGGTTTTTCTGGATTGTTACTAATGTGGTGGCCATTCCACTGTATTTTTGGTTTAAAAAACACGGAATAACCGGAATTCAATATATTATATTTTTAATTTTTGCAATTTTAGGATACCAAGAATGGAAAAGGAGTTTGCACAACAACCCGGAAGTGTAGTAAAAATAGTATTATTCGGGCCGGAATCAACCGGAAAAACAACCTTGTCACAGCAACTGGCACGTCATTACAATACCGTATGGGTTCCTGAGTACGCAAGGGAATATTTACAAAACAAATGGAACAATGAACGTAAAACCTGTGAACCTAAAGACTTACTCCCCATTGCAAAAGGTCAAATACGCCTGGAAAATGAACTTACACAAAAGGCTTCCGAAGTTTTAATTTGTGATACGGACCTCTTGGAAACCAAAGTGTATTCGGAGGCATATTATTTGGGGTACTGTGACCCCATTCTAGAGAAATATGCCTTAAAAAACACCTACGATCTATACTTTTTAACTTATATAGACGTTCCATGGGAGAAAGATGATCTCAGGGATAAGCCCGAGGAACGCCAGGAAATGTTCGATTATTTTAAAAATACGCTTATTAAGTATAATCGCCCTTATGTTCTTTTAAAGGGAGATAAAAAAACAAGGTTAACCAAGGCGATAATATACATTGATGAATTGCTTAAAAAAAAGTAGATGTTTGTAGATAAGGATATCGATCAGATATTAAAAAAAGGAATGACCGTTGAAAAGATAAATCAGCAATTAGATACTTTTCGAAAAGGAGTTCCCTATGTGAGTTTGGTTGATTCGGCCACTATAGACAATGGAATTTTACCGGTATCGGAAAAGGAAAAAGACCGGTTAATTTCACTTTTTGAAACAAAAAAAGACGAGCTCAGGCTTTTAAAGTTTGTTCCTGCATCCGGTGCGGCCACACGAATGTTTAAGTCACTTTTTAGCTTTTTACACGAATTTAAACTACACGATGAATCGTTTAATGCTTATGTAAACAGAAAAAAAGCCATTGAATTAAGGACATTTTTTGCCGGAATAGAAAAACTGCCTTTTTATGTGGATATAATGCTTGAAATAGAGCAGTCCGGGATTGATTTTGAAAATTTAACAGACGATGAGCAGAAATTTCATTTTGTTCATCATATGCTATCTGAAGAAGGGAAAAATTTTGGAAATTATCCGAAAGGATTATTGCCTTTTCATAAATATAAAACACATAATGCCACTGCATTTGAAGAACATTTATATGAAGCAGCCCTTTACAATGAAACAAGAGGCGATTCCTTTCTTCATTTTACAATTTCGGAAGCGCATGAACATAAATTTGATGCAGCGTTTGATTCCATTAGGAAAAAAATAGAGCAAAAAACGGGAGTTCACTTTATTATCTCGTTTTCTTTTCAAAAAGAGTCAACCGATACGATTTCAGTTTGCCCGGATGGAAATCCTTTCAGGAATAAAGACGGATCCTTGTTTTTTAGACCTTCCGGTCATGGAGCTTTACTGGAAAATTTAAGGGAGCAGGAAGCCGATATTATTTTTATTAAAAATATAGACAACGTTGTTGTGTTTAAATACAAACACGTTATTGCCGATTATAAAAAAATGCTTGCCGGGAAGTTGTTGGAACTACAAAAAAAAGCATTTGAGTATGCGGATCTGTTGGATAATAAAATTCCATCTGTGAGTCAGATATCGGACGTAAAAGCCTTTCTGGAAAAAAAGCTAAATGTTGATATTACCTCGGATTTTGAAAAGTACTCTGAAAAATATAAGATTGAATATTTAAAGGAAAAAATAAACCGGCCAATCAGAGTTTGCGGGATGGTTAAGAACGAAGGGGAACCCGGTGGTGGTCCTTTCTGGATTAAGGATGCTCAAGGCAATATATCGCTTCAAATTATAGAATCGGCGCAGGTAGACATGAGTAATCAAAAACAACAGGATATTTTTAGGAAAGCCACTCATTTTAACCCTGTAGATTTGGTATGTGGTATTAAAAACTACAAAGGAGAAAAGTACAATTTATTGGATTTTACCGACCCGAAACAAAGTTTTATAACAAGAAAAACAAGCGAAGGGAAGATGCTGAGAGCCTTAGAATTACCGGGACTGTGGAACGGTTCGATGGCCTTTTGGAATACAGTTTTTATAGAAGTGCCCTTATTAACTTTCAATCCCGTTAAAACAGTTAATGATCTTTTGAAATCCGCACATCAGGTAAAATAAATTTTACTTTGATTAGGATAATAAAAAAACTTCGTTATACCTTTGCATCGTCTCAAAAGGGGTGCTCTAAAAAATGAGCTGAGATTATACCCAATGAACCTGGGCGGGTAATGCCGCCAAGGGATAAGAAACATCCAATCCGGATGTGTATTTCAGTATGAATGTTTAACAAAGAATAACAACCCCTTTTATTCGTATCAAATTATTGCGAATGAAAATTGTTTTCTGTGTAATACATCAAACCTATCGATGTATTTTTAAAACGTTTCCGGTTACCAAAAAGGTGTTAACCGTTATTTTTTTAACGAGCTCCCTGTTTTTGGAGGCTCAGGAAGAGGTAAAAACCGATAGTATTCAGGGAACGCCTGTTACTTTGGATGAAGTTTCCGTATCGGCAGTACGGGTAAATACCCAATCGCCCGTTACGCATTCCAATCTTACCAAAAAAGAGCTGGAAAAACGAAACCTGGGCCAGGATATCCCTGTATTAATTAATCTTTTACCTTCTGTGGTGAGCACTACCGATGCCGGTGCCGGTATCGGATATACCGGGTTTAGAGTAAGGGGTGTAGGAGCCCAGGGAACTAATGTAACCATAAACGGTATTCCCTATAACGATGCAGAATCACTGCTGACGTTTTGGGTGAATTTACCGGATTTAGTCTCTTCCACACAGAGTTTACAACTACAGCGCGGTGTGGGAACTTCGACCAATGGTTCCGGGGCTTTCGGGGCCAGCCTGAATTTGTTAACCGATGTGGTATCGGATCATGCCACCGGAGAAATTGCAAACGCTGTAGGAAGCTATCACACGCGAAAGCACACAGCTAAATTCAGCACGGGAAAATTGAATAATCGGTGGGAAATTGCAGGTAGATTATCGGCCATAAGGTCTGACGGATATATTGATCGCGCCCGTGCCGATCTGGATTCTCATTTCCTACAGGCTTCATATAGTGGAGAATCAACATTGATTAAAGCATTGACGTTTGGTGGACATGAAGTTACATATCAGGCCTGGAATGGAATAGATATGGAGACGTTGAACACCAACAGGAGGTTTAATCCTTCAGGAATGTATACCGATAATTCCGGTGCAGTTAAATTTTACGACAATGAAGTTGACGATTATAAACAAGACCATTATCAAATACACTGGAATCAACAGTGGTCTGATACCTGGAGTACCAATCTGGGCTTGAATTATACCTATGGAAGAGGTTTTTTTGAACAGTACAAAGAAGATCAGTCTCTGGTTGATTATGGTTTTAGCGACGTAATTATCGGAGAGGAAACTATTGGTGAAACCGATTTGATCAGACGCCGTTGGTTGGATAATGATTTCTATGTGGTAAATGCAAATGCCAATTATAAAAAGAAGCACCTTGAACTTATTATAGGAGCTTTTTTCAGCACCTATACCGGAGATCATTTCGGAGAGATAATCTGGGGAAATATACTTCCTGCAAACCTGGAAATTCGAGACCGTTATTATGAGAGTGACAGCGAAAAAAACGAATGGAGTTATTTTGCAAAACTCAATCTCAATCTCAATGATACATGGAGACTTTTTGGAGATATTCAACACAGGTTAGTTAACTATAAAACAACAGGCCTTACCTCCGATAGAGTTCCCATCAACATAAATGAAAGCTATAATTTTTTTAACCCTAAAATGGGAGTTACCTATATTATTAATGACGCACAACACCTTTATGCATCTTATGGACGTGCGCACAAAGAACCTAGCAGAGACGATTTTGAAAACGGATCTCCCGAACCCGAAAAACTGGATGATTTTGAATTGGGATGGCGATACAAAAAGCCTGGGATAAGTTTTAATGCCAATGTGTATTATATGCATTATAAGGATCAATTGGTTTATACAGGAGCTATTAACGATGTTGGAGCTCCGGTTCGAATGAATAGCGGAAAGAGTTACCGGCTGGGTCTGGAACTTGAAAGTGGTGTAAAAATTTCCGATAAGGTATCAATGCAGGTTAATACATCAATAAGTTCTAATAAGAATTCAGATTTTATAACTCCTTTAGATGGAACACTGGTTAATTTAGGGAATACCCATATCTCTTTCTCTCCTGGTTTTGTTGGTGCGGGGACCGTGGATTATCAACCGACTGAAAATTTCCGTATTTCCTGGTTATCCAAATATGTGGGATCACAGTATATGGGAAATGTAGATGCTTCCTTATCTAAGCTGGATGCTTATTTTATAAACGACCTTAATGTGAATTATGAAATTAATACCAACTCATTTTTTAAATCTATTACGCTGACAGCGCTTGTAAATAATATTTTTAATGTAAAGTATGTCTCTAACGGTTATTACTATACCTATGATGACACATGGACTAACCCGGGAGTGATAACCACTATTGAAGGAGCCGGGTTTTATCCGCAGGCTACAACCAATTTTTTATTTGGAGTAAACGTGAAGCTTTAGTTAGTTTTTGATTACTTTTTTAGTAACACTAATATTGTTTTCATCAGTGATCTGTAATATATAAACCCCCGGAGGATAGGGAGCCATATCAATACGGAGCTCATTGCTGTTTACCAGATATCCTTTTACCTGGGTAACCCGCCCTAGAAGATCTATAAGTACTAAGGAAGTATTTTCAACATCCCCGCGAATAAACAGATCTCCCTTGGTGGGATTTGGGTATAGTTTAATCTGACCTATATCGATCGCAGATGTTTCATTTATAAGGGTATTGGCGCTTTCAACAGAAGTAAGGGTTAGTATGTTTGATTCTGACGTTAGGCCTTTATTGTCATAAGCAATGGCCTTGATTTCAAAAATTCCTGCCTGTTCTACAACGGTATTCCAGGAATGTGGAGGGGTCTCTGAGATATATACGGAAGTGTTGTTTATAAAAAATTCAACTTTAACAACAGTACCGTCCAGATCATTTACATTGGCGACTACCTGAAGCGTGTCGCCAGTATTTAAAAGCGTATTTGAATCGGAAAGCCCGATGGAAATAAGCGGGGCCTGATTTATAGGTTCGTTAACAGTAAGGGCTAATACATCGGAAGCCTGAGATGCATTTTTGTTATCATACACTATGGCCTGCACTTTATATGTACCGTGTATTTCCGGGATTATTGATGTTGTATAGGGACTTTTTCGCTCTGTTGAAAAAAGCTTGTCATTTACATAAAACTCCACTTTTGTTACGGATCCGTCTGTATCGGAGGCCAGTGCTTTTAATTCAATATGATCTCCGGTATAGTATATTTCATTGGCGTTTACAGTTTCCAAATACACAGTAGGTAGCTGGTTAGGGATTTCTTCAATATTAATCTCTATGGAGTTTGAAGTAGATGAACCCGAATCATTATCATAAGCTATCGCGAATACCGTATGGATACCAGGCGTATTGAAAGTAAGCGATTGTGTATATGGAGATACGTATTCTGTGGCAATTAAATTTCCGTCCAGGAAAAATTCGACCCGGGAAATAGTACCATCGGAGTCCGTTGCATTCGCAAATATTTCAATTTTATCGCCGGCATAAGACTTGGCGTTTTCATAAGTAAAATTGACGCTTATTTGAGGTAATTCATTGGGTTTTTCTGCTATGGTAAAGGTTACGATCTCCGACTCGGTAGTGGTATTTTCGTTATCATAGGCAATAGCCTTGAGTGTATAGTCACCCAGGGTATCGAGAGTGAGGGAATGCGTATATGGGGCATTGGTTTCGGTGGCAATCAACTGATCGTTAAGATAGAACGCTACTTTGGCAATCACACCATCGGGATCGGAAGCAGCGGCACTAACATTAATAGGATCACCGATATAAAAAGAACTGTTATTAGTCGGATTATCCAGAGAAACCTGAGGAGCTTCATTGGGTTTTTCCGCTATGGTAAAGGCTACGATCTCCGACTCGGTAGTGGTATTTTCGTTATCATAGGCAATGGCCTTGAGGGTATAATCACCCAGGGTATCAAGGGTGAGGGAATGCGTATAGGGGGCATTGGTTTCGGTGGCAATCAACTGATCGTTAAGATAGAACGTTACTTTGGCAATCACACCATCGGGATCGGAAGCCGTGGCACTGACATTAATAGGCTCACCGATATAAAAAGAACTGTTATTAGCCGGATTATCCAGAGAAACCTGAGGAGCTTCATTGGGTTTTTCTGCTATGGTAAAGGTTACGATCTCCGACTCGGTAGTGGTATTTTCGTTATCATAGGCAATAGCCTTGAGGGTATAATCACCCAGGGTATCGAGAGTGAGGGAATGCGTATAGGGGGCATTGGTTTCGGTGGCAATCAACTGATCGTTAAGATAGAACGCTACTTTGGCAATCACACCATCGGGATCGGAAGCAGTGGCACTAACATTAATAGGATCACCGATATAAAAAGAACTGTTATTAGTCGGATTATCCAGAGAAACCTGAGGAGCCTCATTGGGTTTTTCTGCTATGGTAAAGGTTACGATCTCCGACTCGGTAGTGGTATTTTCGTTATCATGGGCAATAGCCTTGAGGGTATAATCACCCAGGGTATCGAGGGTGAGGGAATGCGTATAAGGGGCATTGGTTTCGGTGGCAATCAACTGATCGTTAAGATAGAACGTTACTTTGGCAATCACACCATCGGGATCGGAAGCCGCGGCACTGACATTGATAGGCTCGTTTAGATAGTGAGTTGAATTTTGTACGGGTTCGGTAATAGCTACAACAGGCGGGAGGTTTGAGGGAGGAACAATGGTTAATTCCACCTGATTGGAAGAAGCAGTTAATCCATTAGCATCGTAAACTACAGTATTTACCTGGTAAGTCCCAGGCTCCGAGAATATCGTTGTAAAAGAAAAATCCGGCCCGGTGGAAGATTCGATTAATTGTCCGTCAATATAAAGTTCTACATTTGCCACAGCGTTTTCCGCATCGAAAACGGAATTCTGGATTTTTATATTTTCACCCGTTTCATAGGTGCCTTTATCGCAAGGAGAAGTAAGAATTATTTCCGGCGGAAGATTCGTAGAGGTGTATTCATAGGCCCCAAGATCAACTGCTCCTCCCTGAGGTCGTGAAATATTATTATGATCGTAATTAAAAGCAGTGGTAATCCCTAAATCCAGGAGGGAACTGGAAGGCTTGAGCCTGTAATCTGCATTAGGAGGATCCACAAAATCAGTTGGGAAGGTAGTAAGATTACTGCCTGCAGGTGCTAATGTTACCTCTTTAATCGATAAATCATCTATAATAAAATCATCTCCGGGAGATGCTCCTTTTCGGGCACTTATATAAAACTTAAGTAAGGGCCTTTCAGAAGTGGCTTTTACCAGAAATACATATTCATCCCAGGAATGAGAAATCCGCACATTTTTAGGGCTGTTTTCAAATCCTTTCCAATCGGTTATTCGCTGATAATCACCCTTGGTTTTTGTTGCTTTGAACCGAATCTCATAACTCTTCCCGATTTCTGCATCAAAACGATAACCGAAAAACATATAATGAGGCTTGCTGCTGTCCTTTAAATACCCATATATACTGTAATTCCCGGATTGGTAATAAGAGGAAGAAGTGGTTAATTCAACATCGCGCCGAGGGACGAATCCTTGTGTGGAATTCACTTCATTTTGAATAGATGCGGCATTGTCCTGTCCAAAAAGCTCCGTTAGCCGGGAATCTATTATTTGCGGAACTCCAAAACTGGTATTAAAATTACAATTGGTAAAAGTTCCTGCATCCAATTCTAATGCATGTTCGGGATGATCAATATCAGGTTTGAGTAATTCAATATTGTCAAATACACAATTAATAAAGTTGTTATTGTAGTTTTTTCTTCCAACATTGTATAAAGTAGGGATATCGGCAAAAGTGCAATTAATAAACTCATTGCCAAAGGCTTCACCATTTGTTTTATCCCAGGAATTAAAATTAACACCGTATTTACAATTATAAGCTACAACATTAATGAGCTGATTATAGGCCCCTGCCTGCTCAATATCAAAGGGAAGGGTTTGATTCTCAACCCAATCGCCAAAAGAGGCCATTGATGACGCATTAAGGACTTTGCTGTTTCTCACTATGTTATGATGTGAACCATTATTAAAAGAGAAAGCTCCATTATTATCTTCACCTCCAATAATAGTTATATTGTCGGCAATATTATATTTTACTTCCGTAAAACTGTGTTCAAAAGAAGAATTAACCAGGGTAGAATTGGTGATTAAATTATTGGTGGCCTGTACTTTATAAACAATCCCATGCCCTTTATGAACAAGATCTCCAACGCGTTCTACATATATATTGTCTATGGTATTGTTATTAGAGTTCAGCGTAATCAAATAATAATAATCACATGGATTAATCCTACTGTCTGAATACACTTTATTATATCGGTGTGTTTGATTGTTACCATCCTGAATTACAATACCCTCGGCTCCGGAATTAACAACAATACTGTTTTCCAAAGTACAGTAGTCTCCTTTAAGCGTAATTCCATAACCATTATAATTTAATAGGGCATTGGAAGTATTGTCCGGGAAAGTGTGCATAGGATTAAAATCGCCGGCATCTGTTGAGATAATATTTCTTAAAACATTAAAGTTTCCCGTGGTGAAAATATTCGCATTGTATTTGGTGATCTGGAAGTTCTCTATATGAAGATAAGGACTGTACGTTCTAATGCCCACTCCCTGTCCCTGTCCGTTTATCTGTTCTCCTTCCAGAAGAGGCATTTTACTGGCGTCTAATTCATCGCCATATTCAAAAGTTGAGCCGTAACAGCTTACAACATCACCGGGAGTATCTTTATATCCGATAAATCGAATATATTTATCAGGAGTTCCCGAGTGATAAACCACCAGGGTTACACTACCGTAATTTCCCGCTTTAACCCATATAGTATCTCCTGCTCTCGCATTTTCAAAGGCGTGTTGAATGGACCATGCAGTTTCTTCGGTACGGCCATCGTTATAGCGTTTCCCTTCTACAGTAACATAATATTCTGTAGCAGAAAGGGAAATAGAAAATAAAAAGGTTAGAATGAAAATTAATTTTGTGGGGTAAATTTTCATTTTAAAAAAATCCGCATTTGCATTAATCAATTCTAATAAGTACGGATAAAACGCTAAAAAAGATCTTTAAAAGTATCAAAAATCGATAAAATGCAAAATAATACCGTTAATTGGAGATTATAACGACATTGTCGGCCACCGTAGTACTGTACCACAACATGGGATAGCGAGTTTCTCCTTCGGGTACATCCAAGGGCTGACCGGAAAATAAATTATAAGTATAGCCTTCGCATGAACACTCGCAGGTGGTTGACGATATGGCAGTCATAGTGGAACAGTTATTGGGCCTGTGATTCGGGCAACTAGCTTCGAAAGCAACAAATCCGGATCCTGTATTTGTTATAAAAACACCGCGATGACCTATTGGAATACTGCCGTCACTGGAAATATATAATGAATTTCCCGGAGTAATTAGACTGCTGTATTGAGGGAGATTTAAATCAAGGCGTGCATTAACCCTTACTTCCGAGAGGAAAGGATTTCGTTCTGCATCGTCTCCTCCGCAGGCGAGGAGGATTAGTACAAACAACAGGACGAATTTCTTCATGTTTAAATTTTAGTGCAATATACTAGCTTCAAAACGAAATTGTTTAAAAAATTGTATATTTGCACTCGAATCCTCTGGTTTTAGGGGATTTTTGTATTTATAAAGAATGAAGTTATGAGTAACGTTTCTTATTACACGGCAGAGGGATTAAAAAAGTTAAGAGAAGAACTTAGTTATTTAAAAGATATTGAACGCCCTAAAGCATCGCAGGCTATTGCTGATGCCAGAGACAAGGGAGATCTTTCTGAAAATGCCGAATACGATGCTGCTAAAGAAGCTCAGGGTTTACTTGAGATGAAAATATCTAAATTAGAAGAGGTATTATCAAATGCACGATTAATAGATGAAAGTCAGTTAGACACTTCCAAGGTGCTGGTACTTTCAACGGTACGGATTAAAAATCAGGCCAACGGAATGGAAATGAAATACACTCTGGTGGCGGAAAGTGAAGCCGATTTAAAAGCAGGGAAAATATCGGTAAGTTCTCCTATTGGGAAAGGATTACTCGGTAAGGAGGTAGGAGAAATAGCGGAAATAAGTGTTCCTAACGGAACTCTTAAGTTCGAGGTGTTGGAAATAACCAGAGATTAACACAGGTAACATAAAAAATGAAAATCCTTCCCTTGTATGCGGAAGGATTTTTTATTTTTATAAAAAGAAGAACACTATGGCAAGCATTTTTACCAGAATAGTGCAGGGAGAAATTCCGTGCTATAAGATAGCCGAAGATGAAAACCATCTGGCATTTTTAGATATTAACCCGAATGCGAGAGGACATACGCTTTGCATTCCGAAAAAGGAAATTGACCGGCTTTTTGATCTTGATAACCAGTCCTATACGGCTCTTATGGAATTTTCGAGAAAAGTAGCGCTGGCATTAAGAGCATCTGTTCCCTGTAAACGTATAGGAGTATCGGTTGTTGGCCTCGAAGTACCACATGTACATATTCATTTAATTCCCCTGAATGAAATGAGGGAGATGACGTTTAGTCATAAAATAAAAATGGAATCTGCCGAGTTTGTACAACTCGCTGAAAAAATCGGATCGCATATTAAATGATCTCTGCATAGCGCAAATAGGCAATACTGGCAATTATAATAGCAATGGCGGTGAGTAAAACCAGGTAAAATAAACTGGTAAATTTAACCGTGTCTTTTTTCGGAACCACCATTTTTTCGTAGTATTTCACAACTCTTTCAATATCCTGCGACCAGGTAATCGGGTAAATTTTCGAATTACATACATTGCAGGAAATCTCATTGATGATTTCACCGGACATTTTACTGTACAAAGGCCGCTCTTTTAGTTTCTGGTAAAAAGTAAGGGTGAGATTGCTGTTATAACATTCCGGGCAATTATTACTTAATTCTGCTTTCTTAATAGGAATCAATTTATCTTTAGGCATGCCAGTAGGGTTTGGGGCTATGATATGGTTTTAAGAGAAATTTGCATGATAGTTCCTTCTTCTTTTGAGGACGATAATACTTTTATTTTTCCGTTATGATAATCTTCAATAATACGTTTAACTAACGATAACCCCAGTCCCCATCCACGCTTTTTGGTGGTGTAACCAGGTTCGAATATTTTAGTAAAATCAGATTTAGGAATACCGCTTCCGGTATCACTAACCAATATATTAACGTAATTTTGTTGCAAATTAATATCTACCCTTACTTTTCCTTTACCCTTCATAGCATCAATAGCATTTTTAACCAGGTTTTCGATAGTCCAGTTATAGAGAGACGGATTTAAATGGACCATAATAGAATCTTGGGGTGAAAAAAATTCAAAAGCTACCAGCTTAGAACTTCGCGATTTGAGATAATCAAAAGCATCCCGGGTTTCCTCAACAATATTATAACGTTCCAAAGTGGGAGCCGAACCAATCTTAGAAAAACGCTCTGTAATGGTTTTAAGCCGGGAAATATCCTTTTCTATCTCATCAGTAACACTATGATGAAGTTTTTCTGTTTTTAGCAGTTCGTTCCACCCGAGTAAAGACGATAAGGGTGTGCCAATTTGATGTGCTGTTTCTTTTGCCATACCCGCCCAAAGCTTATTTTGTTCCGAAATTCTGGAAGCTCTGTAAAAGAAAAATATTACGGCACCAAACAAGAAAATTATCAATAATAGGGCAATGGGGTAGTATTTTAATTTATTAATGATTTCTGAATTCCCGTAGTACAGCGTCTGAAGATGTTCTCCCTTATATGCAATTTCAATAGGAGCATTTTCCAGCGTGAATTTTTTTATGAGCGATTGTACAAAAGTATCTTCCTCTATACGCGTATCTTCAATATTGCTAATACCGTAAATGGTTCCATCATTATTAACCACGATCATAGGCGTGGTTACATTATTTTTTAAAACTACCAAAGGAAGCTCTCCGAGATTTCTGTTTAGATCGGCAGTCTGAATTAACTCCGCCTGGGCAGTAGCCCAGGTTTCCATTTTAAGGCGTTCTTCCTCTTTGAAGATTTTGAAAAAGTTATAAGTGTTCCACAAAATTAGGCTCACTATAACAAACGATGCCAGTACCAGCAGGAACTTTGAAGTATTTCGTTGGTTATCAAAAAGCATGTACCGTAAATTTCGGTTTAAAGATACTCTAATTAACAAAATATCATAGCATTTTCCATAAGAATAACTTCTAAAATATGCATTGAATTTGTTTACCTTTGCAGCGTATGGAAAAGATGCTTTCTTTAGATCCTAAACAACTTTCTACGGCGAAACTTCACGGGTATTTGCTGGGTTCTGTAGCTCCAAGACCTATTGCTTTTGCCAGTACGCTGTCAAAAGAAGGAAAGCCAAACCTATCGCCTTTTAGTTTTTTTAACGTTTTCAGTGCGAATCCTCCTGTAATGATTTTTTCACCCGCGCGTAGGGTAAGAGATAATACCACGAAGCACACACTCGAAAATGCCAGAAACACAAAGGAAGTGGTGATCAATGTGGTGAATTATGATATCGTACAGCAAATGTCGCTGTCCAGTACGGAATACCCGGAAGGAATAAATGAATTTGTGAAATCCGGACTAACCATGGCCCCTTCCGAAAAGGTAAAACCGTTTCGGGTTAAAGAATCTCCGGTTCAATTTGAATGTAAAGTGAAGAAAATATTGGAACTGGGTAAAGAAGGAGGTGCAGGCAACCTTGTTATATGTGAAGTTGTACAATTGCATATTTCCGAAGCTGTTTTAGATGAGAACGAGCGTATCGATCAGCACAAAATAGATCTGGTGAGCAGAATGGGAGGCAACTGGTATAGCAGAGCTAATAGCGGGATGTTTGAAGTTCCGAAACCATTGAGGTCTCTCGGTGTTGGGGTTGATGCAATTCCGGAACCGATAAGAAACAGTAAAGTATTAACGGGGAATGACCTTGGAATGCTTGGAAATGTTGAAACCATCCCCTCTTCGGAGGATGTAGCGCATTTTGTAAGTAATTCTATAGAGGTTAAAACAGTGCTGAGTGCAGACGATGAAATGTTAAAACATCAGAAAGCAAAAGAATTTTTAACGAAAAATGAGGTACTTTCTGCCTGGAAAGTATTGTTGGCTAAATAAACAAATATTATGGAAATACAAGGACGTATTAAATTGATTGATGAGACCAAAACCTATGGAAATAATGGTTTTAGGAAAAGAGAAATGGTAATTACTACGGAAGAGCAATACCCACAACATATTCTTGTTGAATTTGTTCAGGATAAATGCGATATATTAAACGATTATCAGCCTGGTCAGGAAGTAAAGATAAGCATCAATCTAAGAGGAAGGGAATGGGTGAATCCGCAGGGGGAAACCAAATATTTTAATTCTATTCAGGGATGGCGTATTGAGAGTATTCAACAAGATGATACCTCCGAAATTCCTCCCGTACCTCCTATAGATGCCTTTGAACCGGTTAACGAACTGAATGAAGAAGATTACGATGATCTGCCTTTTTAGTTGAACTAAGAAATTAAAAAGAGAGAGGGGAAACCCTCTCTTTTTTTTGAAAATTTGTAACTTGAAATCTTAATTCCAAAAGGATGAAATTAACCGAGATCGTTGCATCTGCTTTCAAAAAATTTCTGCCGTCGCCTTTTACCATAGCCGTTCTGCTAACGCTTTTCACACTCCTGATAGCATTTTTGTTTACTGCATCACCCGAAGGGCAAAATCACTTTGTCAATGTATTATCGTACTGGGAAAAGGGAATATGGAATAACGGATTATTGGTGTTTGCATATCAAATGATGCTCATTTTGGTACTGGGGCATGTTTTGGTTTTAAGCAAGCCAATGAATCGCTTAATACAAGGGTTAACTTCATATGTAAAAAATACGGCTAATGCCGCAGCTATTGTAAGTGCGACAACCATGATTGTCTCTTTTTTTAATTGGGGCCTGGGGCTGATTTTCGGAGCTATTCTCGCGCGAAAGGTAGGTGAATATGCGCAGCAAAACCAAATAGCTATTAATTATCCTTTAATAGGTGCATCAGGTTATGTGGGATTGATGATATGGCATGGAGGAATAAGTGGCTCCGCGCCTTTAAAAGTGGCAGAATCCGGACATTTGATGTCCTTGATGGAATCCGTATCAAAACCGGAAATTATAGCGCAATTGCCCGATTTAATATCTACCTATGCTACTATTTTTAGCTGGTGGAACCTGCTTCTTTTCGGCATCCTTTTGATCGCTGTTCCATGGCTTTTTTATACTATGGGAAAAGGAATAAAACCTCAAAAAACCTACTTAACCACATACACCTTCGATGTAGATGAGAAAAAGAAAGTGGAGGGCGCAGAAAAAATGGATTATTCACCTTATCTGGCATCTGTTTTTGGTGTGCTTCTCCTGCTGGCTTTTGTTTTGCAATATTCCAATTCGCTAAAAGCGTACAACATTACGCCCAACATGTTAAATTTATTCATGCTGGGTCTGGCGGTAATGCTTCATGGAAATTTCCGCAGATTTTTAAATGCATTGGAAGAAGCAATTAAGGGAACTACCGGAATTTTAATACAATTCCCGCTGTATTTTGGTATTATGGGAGTGATGAGTGGTAGTGGTATGATCGCCGATATATCACATTTCTTTGCGTCTGTAGCTACAGAAACCACCTTACCCGTTTTTACTTTTTTCAGCGCCGGATTGGTTAATATTTTTGTTCCGAGTGGTGGCGGACAGTGGGCTGTTCAGGGTCCCATTGTTATAGAAACTGCATTGCAGTTGGGAGTCCCTTTACCCAAGGCAGTGATGGCTCTGGCTTATGGCGATCAGATAACCAATATGCTTCAGCCTTTCTGGGCACTCCCTTTATTAGGGATAACCAGATTAAAGGCAAAGGAAATTTTGCCGTATACACTCATGGCAATGCTACTTGGAATAGCAATTTATTTAATAGGATTATTAACCATATAAAAAAGCCCCGGAGGTTACCCGAGGCTTTAATGTTGTGGTTTTAGGTTTGCCTTTATAACAAACTCAAAAAGCAATGATGAAAAATTTTAATAGTCATAAAGGCAGTAACAAATTTGCACAAAAAAAACAGAACCTCAAAACAAAAAGCTTTTTTTTAACAGTATTTCAATAGTTTAGAGGATCAAATATGAGATTTCTTCGATGAAGATTCTAAATGCCAATACAGAGTTTCCACACCCGGAAACAGCCAATGAAGATGGAATTGTGGCCATAGGAGGCGATTTATCCGTAGGAAGATTGCTCAAAGCGTATCGTTCAGGGATTTTTCCCTGGTTTGAAGAGGCATGTCCTATACTGTGGTGGAGTCCTGATCCGAGAATGGTATTGTTTCCCAAAGAAATCAAGGTGTCTAAGAATATGAAAAAGCTCATTACGGGTAAGGAGTTTGAAGTTACTTTTAATAAAAACTTTGAAGAGGTAATAAGGAATTGTGCTATTATTAAAAGAAAAGGCCAGTCCGGAACCTGGATTACAAATGAAATGATTGATGCCTACTGCAAACTGTTTAAAAGGGGATATGCCAGATCTGTGGAGGTCTGGAAAAATAAAGAATTGGTAGGGGGCTTGTACGGGGTTGATTTGGGGGATGTTTTTTCGGGCGAAAGCATGTTCAGTAAAGTAAATAATGCCAGTAAAATAGGATTTATAACACTAGCCGATACACTGCATAAAGAAGGGTATAAAATAATAGATTGCCAGGTGTATACCGCACATTTGGAAAGTATGGGCGCTGTTGAAATCCCGAGAAAGGAATATTTAAAGTTTTTAAAAATGACTTAAGTCAGTTTTTATCCTTAAAATTATAACGAACTTACTTTCTTAATTATAAACGGAATGTTAACACTTAACGACTTTGAAAAGTACAAAGATAAAGACGAGTTTGTACACATATTACGGGAAAAGATTGGTGATGAATTTACCGATAAAGCCCTAAAAACCATAGAATATGAAAAGGGGCTTCTTAAGCTTCAGGCAGAATTAGTTGATCTTCAGAGATGGGTGGCAAAAGAAGGAAGAAGGGTGTGTGTACTTTTTGAAGGTAGAGATGCCGCAGGTAAGGGAGGTGCCATAAGAAGATTTGCAGAGCATCTGAATCCGCGTTCTATGCGGGTAGTGGCCCTGACAAAACCTACCGATGTTGAAAAAGGGCAATGGTATTTTCGCAGATATATAAAAGAATTGCCAAACCCCGGAGAGATTGTTTTTTTTGATCGCAGCTGGTATAACAGAGCCGTTGTAGAGCCGGTAATGGGTTTTTGTACTGAAGAACAATACAAGCAGTTTATGGTTCAGGTTCCCGAATTTGAGCATATGCTTTATGAAGATGGAGTGGATATCGTTAAATTCTGGTTTTCCATTTCGAAAGATGAACAGGAAAAACGTTTTAATTCCCGTCTGGAAAATCCGCTGAAGCAATGGAAATTCAGTAATGTGGACAAAGAGGGTCAAAAACTTTGGGATAAGTATACCTTTTATAAAGAACAAATGTTTAGTAAAACCCATACTTCTTTCAGTCCCTGGACCATTGTGAAATCAAACGATAAGAAAACAGCGCGTCTGGAAAGCATTCGCTATGTGCTGTCCAGGTTTGACTACACAGGAAAAGGGAATTCCAAAATTACCGTACTTCCGGATCCAAATATTGTACAACGATATCACAGGCTGGTAAAACAAATAGACTGATATGGACAGATTGACACCGAAGCAAATAAAAAAACTCAATTCGAAAAGTGGTATAAAACAATGGTTGAAAGACGAAGATACGTCGGCCGCAAAAATCCTTCGTAATATTACTTATGAAACCCGATTAAAAAAACTACAGGAAGAGCTCATTAAATTACAGCAATGGGTAACTGCCAATGACGAAAAAGTAGTTGTTTTATTTGAAGGAAGAGACGCCGCGGGAAAAGGAGGTGCCATTCGCAGGGTTACCGAACACCTGAATCCACGAGAATTCAGGGTAGTAGCATTACCCAAGCCAACCGATGATGAAAAAGGACAGTGGTATTTTCAGCGCTATGTAAATCATCTGCCCAAAAAAGGAAAGATTGTTTTTTTTGACAGGAGTTGGTATAATCGTGCGGTGGTAGAACCGGTGAACGGTTTCTGTACGCAAAAAGAGTATAAAGTGTTTATGAATCAGGTAAACGATTTTGAACGCATGATCAGGGAATCCGGAATACGACTGATCAAGTTTTATTTTTCAATTAGTAAAGATGAACAACAAAAACGCTTTGAAGAAATAAAATCCAGTCCCGTTAAAAAATGGAAATACAGTCCCGTAGATCAAAGAGCGCTGGAATTATGGGACACCTATACGCTGTATAAAAAGCGGATGTTTAAAAAAACCAACACTAAAACAGCTCCCTGGATTGTTATTAAGGCAAACCGTAAAACTAAAGCACGGATTGAAGCTATTGAACATATTTTAAGACTAATACCTTATAATCCTAAAAAACGTCATATTATTAAACATAAGGAACTGGAAGCGGAATAAATAGGGTGTTTTTATAAATTAAAGGAAACAATTATTCTTGTTGAACTTCCGTATATCTGAAACATTTGGTCTCGTGATCATTAACCATTCCCGTAGCCTGCATATGAGCATATATAACTGTAGTCCCTACGAATTTAAAACCTCTGCTTTTTAAATCTTTACTAATGGTATCTGAAAGCGGGGTATTAGCAGGAGCTTTTTTATAATCGCTTAGTTTATTTTGGATCGGAATTCCGTTAACAAATTTCCATATATACGCACTGAAACTCCCAAATTCTTTTTGTATTTGTATAAAAGCCTGTGCATTGCTAACGGTAGCTCTTACTTTGAGTTTGTTGCGAATAATTCCCGGATTCTGGAGTAATTCCTGAATTTTCTTTTCGTCGTACTTTGCAATTTTCTTATAATTGAATCTGTCAAAAGCCTTTCTGAAATTATCTCTTTTCCTCAAAACAGTAATCCAGCTTAATCCGGCCTGGAAGGTCTCTAAGATTAAGAATTCAAATAATGTAGCGTCATCATACACAGGGACACCCCATTCCTGATCGTGATAAGCCTCATAAAGCGGATCTCCCAAACACCATCCGCACCGATGTTTTTCCATGATAAAATTTTTGAAGTTTCTAAGGTAGTAAGTTTTTCCATAATTTCAGACTAATGTCTTTTCGCGAAGTAAAATATATGCAAACAGAAACCATATCATTAATTAGTAAAAGCCTTGAAAAGGCTATGGATTACGAAGCTTACAGGGCATTAGTTACCCAATTGTTAGGGCAGGGAAAGTCTACCGGTGCGGTTCAAACCCAGGCATTATTAGAATATAGCAAGCTTAACGATCAACGCATGCGTCGTTTGGATAAAACAGTAAAAATTCCCGATGAGGCAGGTGAATTGGTTTCCTCTTATCAGGGTGATATTACCTGGCTGGTTATTTCCGAAGGTTGGTGTGGCGATGCGGCACAAACACTTCCTGTGATGAATAAGCTGGCGAATTTAAATAAAGGGATTCATTTGAAAATTGTATTGCGGGATGAAAATGAGTCATTGATGAACAATTATTTAACCGATGGAAATCGTTCGATCCCAAAACTTATTATGATTGAAAACAATACAAAAAAAGAGATAGATACCTGGGGGCCAAGACCCTCAATAGCTACCCGGATGGTAAAAGACCACAAAGAAAAGTTTGGAATCTTAACACCTGAATTCAAAAAAGACCTTCAACTGTGGTATAATAAAGACAAAGGAAGAAATACTTTAGAAGATTTGTTAAAATTACTTGCCCTGATATAAATAGGTAATAGTGCCTAACTGCTGTGGCTTCCCGGAATTTGCATTGAATTTCGCATTCATAGCATATGAAATAGCATTATCAACCAAACAGCCATTGGTTGTGGAAGAACTGGCTTCATTTAAGGTGGCTTCTACCACAGAACCGCTACTGTCTACTTTAATATTAACTACTACCCTGCCCGATACCAGACAAGTATAAATGGGAATAGGGAGTCGAACATGAGTCCTGTCTAGCAATGAATAGGAAACCGATGTATTGCGGTTCGAAGTATTTCCCGCTGCTTTTTCTTCTGTTTTGTTATTCCCCCTGGAAGCTCTTTGTTTTTCAATTTTTTCCTTGTATTTCTCAAGAGAAGCATAGGTGTTCGAGGAGGTGAGGTAATCATTTTCAGAATTACTCATCTCATCTGTCTCGCTCTTATTATCATTGTTTTCAGCTTCCTCCCGGAGTTCCTCCATGGTTTTTAATGGTTCGGGGTCAAGACGACTTTTAGCCGTTTCATTAAAAGCCATATGTGTTTTAACCATTTGCTGCTGTGCCAATTCCTGTTCCAGAAGCTCTTTTTCCATTAAAAGCTCTTCCAGATCTTCTTCTTGCAAACTTACTTCGTAAAGATATTCTTCTTCTTTTTCGGAAGCTAAGTGCACGTTGAACAACAACAGGACGATCAACATCATCAACATGGTTGATATTAATAAAGAAAGCTGTTTTTTGGTCAGATCCATATCCTTAATAACGCAAATTTCCTGAAATATTTTTAAATACACTTATAAATTAAACAAGCATCTTGCCAAAATCGTCTGGGACAAATGCTTTATTTACGTGATATTCGCCTATTTTGGTTCTCCTCAATGAAGATAAATGTGCTCCGGAATTAAGAGCCTTTCCAAAATCATGTGCGAGCGATCTTATATAAGTGCCCTTACTGCAAACTACGCGAAAATGTACAACAGGAAGTACTATGTTGGTAATTTCAAATTCATAAATAGTAATCGGTCGGGGGTCCAGAGCTATTTTCTTTCCCTCTCTGGCTAATTCATATAACCTTTTTCCCTCTTTCTTTAGCGCTGAAAAAATAGGAGGGAATTGTTCAATGGTTCCTATAAACCCCGAAACGGTTTGGTAAATAAGTGCTTCATCGATATGACCGATTGGGAATTGTTTATCAATTTCGGTTTCCAGATCGTAAGAGGGCGTTGTACTTCCCAGGGTAAAAGTACCGGTATATTCCTTTTTCTGACCCTGCAACTCCGGGATTTTTTTGGTGAATTTCCCGGTACAAATAAGCAATAAACCCGTAGCAAGCGGATCCAGGGTTCCGGCATGCCCCACTTTTATTTTTTTAAGGGTGTATTTCTTTCTGATAGACCATTTAATTTTGTTTACCGCCTGAAAAGATGACCATCCCAAAGGTTTGTCAACCAGTAAAATAAGCCCGTTTTTAGTGTCCTGTTCCGTAAACATAAATTATTTGTTTAGAAATGCAAAGACAATAGCAATGCCACCTACTATAAGACAGTATATGGCAAAATAGGATAACTTACTTTTTTTTACCAGGCTTATCATCCAGGTACACGCGGCAAGTCCGGCTATAAATGCAGCTACAAAACCCGCAGCTAGCGGAAGAAACGAACTGCTGTCGTATTGAATATTCCCGTCACGAACCTCTTTAATAATACTTCCAAAAATTAAAGGAACGACCATTAAAAAGGAAAATCGTGCTGCCCTTGTTTTGTCAACACCGAGTAAAACAGAAGAAGAAATGGTAGCTCCACTCCTGGAAATACCCGGAAGAATGGCAATGGCCTGCGATATTCCAATAATAAAAGCATTGCCATAACTAACCCGTTTTTCTGTGTTTTTTGCCTTATCGGCCAGAAATAACAACAATGCTGTAATAATTAACATAAAACCTACCAACTGAATATTTTCTCCAAAAAGCTGCTCGAGTTGCTCTTCAAAAAATAATCCTACGAATACCGCGGGAATCATCGAAATAATAATTTTTAAGGAAAAACGAGTTTCTTCATTCCATTTAAATTGGAAAAGGCCTTTTACAATTTCCCAAACATCTTTACGGAAAACTACTAAAGTACTTAGCGCCGTGGCAAAGTGAAGAACAATGGTAAACAATAAACTTTCTTCGGGAATGGAATGGTCTCCTAAAATAGCTTTGCCCAATTCTAAATGGCCGCTTGAAGAAACAGGCAGAAACTCTGTAAGCCCCTGAATGATCCCGAGTATTATCGCATCAATTATATCCATAGTTGGTGGTTACATATTTTAAGAGGAACCCGATAAAGGAATTATTCGGATTTCTTTTTGTCAGGATTTAGTAGGATAGCATAAACCTCGATTGCAAAACCAATAAGAACCAAAGTAGGAGCAAGCCTGATCCTTCTAAAGTTATAAATATCCGGATCAAAAAAATTGGGATCCTCACTACCTCCGCCCGACATTAAAATAAAGCCGAGGGCTATAAAAATCAATCCCAAAAACATAAACTGATAGTTTCTTTTTTGAAAGATTAAGTTTCTCTTTTGGTTTTGGCTGTTTTTTTTCTGGTGTTGCTTTGATTTTTTCACGCCTGCAAAATTTATACCTGTTCGGCCAAAGTTAATAATATAAATCGTCAGTACGCAGATTAAGAAATCGCTGTGTAGCAATAAAGGTACTGATCCAGGAAATTAAGACTCCTAGCAGAAAAACTCCTGCAAATAAAATAATTAACCACATAGGATCCTGTGTAATATGTAGTTCGGGGAAACGTTCGTTTACATAGTAAAGCACTCCTCCCATAGCTATTAAGGCTACAACTCCTCCAATCATTCCCAGCTTAACATTTTGCAGAATAAAAGGACGGCGTATGAATTTTTTTGTAGCTCCAACCATTTGCATGGTTTTAATTATAAAGCGTTTTGAATAAATAGACAAACGAATGGAACTGTTTATCAGTAAAACCGCAATCAAAGTAAAAACTCCACTGGCAACAAGTATCCACAAACTTATTTTTTTTACATTATCACTGAGAAGTGCTATTAATGGCCTGTCGTAAGAAACCTCATCAACGTAACCCCTGGAAGCAATATCGGCAGCAATGGAATCTATTTTTTCGGGCGAGACATAAACCGCTTTTAAATGCACGTCTATGGAGTTCTGTAATGGATTTTCTCCTAAAAATTCCATAAAATTCTCTCCAATTTCCTTGCTGTGTGCTTCGGCGGCGTCTTCTTTTGAAATAAATTCAGCAGTTTTGGTATACGGGGCCAGCGAAAGACTTTTTTGCAACTGATCGATTTCAATTTGTTTGGCATTATCCTTTAAAAAGACGGAAATGGCCACTTGTTCCTTAAAATGATCTGCCAGCTTTTTTGTATTTAAAACCAACAACCCTAAGATACCCAACAAAAAAAGAACCAAAGCAATACTTAAAACCACAGAAAAATAAGAGGAGATCAATCGTCTTTTCTGATACTGCTCGAATGCTTTACTCATAATTATGGGCGTCCTGAATAATTTGTGTAAAAGTAATAAAGTAAATTTAATGGAGCCTTAGAAAAACCAATAATGAAAAGTTAAGAATGAGAAAGAACGCACAGATTTTTTGGTTTCCCGATTTTTTCCAGGAAATTTACAGCTGTTTTGGCATCAAATACTATGAAAGTACTTATATATGGCATTGGAGGTGTAGGGGGCTATTTTGGAGGTAGAATTGCTCAGGCGGGTTACGAAACTATCTTTATAGCCAGAGGGAAGCATCTGGAAACTATTAAAAAAGAAGGACTCAGGGTAAAAAGCTTTAAAGGAGATTTTACCGTGTTTCCTTCGCTGGCAACCGATAATCTGGAGCATGTGGGGAGGGTTGATTTAATTGTGCTGGCTGTAAAATCATGGCAGGTAGCCGAAGCAGCCATAGCTGTAAAATCTGTAATGCACGATGCAACGGTGGTGCTCCCTATACAAAATGGTGCGGATAATGCGGATAGAGTTGTCGAAGTTTTGGGAGACAAGCAGGTGCTTGGGGGGCTTTGTAGAATTATTAGTATGGTGGAGCGCCCCGGTGTTGTTTTCCATAAAGCCTTTGAACCTGAGATTTTATTTGGTGAGTTGGATGGAAGAAATACGGAAAGAACGAAAAAGATTAAGGAAGTTTTTGATAAAGCGGGATTCAACAATCGTATTTCCGAGAATATCCAATTAGACATTTGGAAGAAATTTATTTTTATATGTACTTTAAGCGGAATAGGCGGACTTACCAGAGTGCCTATTGATACCATGAGAAACGACCCCGGAATACGTAGTATTATGAAAAATACTGCCGAAGAAATGAAGGCTGTAGCGAATGCTAAAGGTATTGATTTGACCGATGAAGATATTGATAAAATGTTCCAGGCCATTGATAAAGTAGCGCCGGGTGCCACCGCATCCATGCAAAGAGATATTATGGAGGGAAAGCCATCTGAACTGGAAAATTTTAATGGATATATCGTAAAACAAGGAAAACAACTGGGAGTTCCCACTCCGGTGAATTCTTTTATTTACCATTGCCTTTCTCCTATGGAGAAAAGAGCAAGACAGGACAAAAAATAACCCCTGATTTTTTTACACAGGCGCGGTATAATCCGGGAATGTCAACGGTTTCCGAAAGTCCTGATTTACGAAATAGGGTACTGCAAATTGCATTAGGGTACCGTTTTTAATAGAAAAACTATATAAATGGTTTTAACAGCAGCAAACCGATACTATACCTGTAATCAATTACGGGTATATTTTTTTGACGGATTAATTGCAATTAAACCTGCTTTTTTTTTAAGAAAGGTTAAATTTGCCCTTTTATATTGAAGCAGGGAAAAATGAAGTATCATTTCAACGAAATCGAAGCCAGGTGGCAAAAATATTGGGCTGAGAATAAAACCTTTACAGCAGAAAACAATTCGGATAAACCTAAATACTACGTGCTTGATATGTTTCCGTATCCTTCGGGAGCAGGATTACATGTAGGGCATCCGTTGGGTTATATAGCCAGCGATATTTACGCACGGTATAAACGGCATCAGGGCTACAATGTGTTGCACCCGATGGGTTATGACAGCTTTGGATTACCTGCCGAACAATATGCCATTCAAACCGGGCAGCATCCTGCGGTAACCACCGAAACCAATATAAAACGCTATAGAGAACAACTGGATAAAATAGGCTTTTCGTTTGATTGGTCGCGGGAAGTACGCACTTCAGATCCGGCCTATTACAAATGGACACAATGGGTGTTTATTCAACTCTTTAATTCATGGTATAATAAGGATACCGATAAAGCAGCCGATATTTCTTCGCTGATCTCTTTGTTTGAAACCGGGGGAAATAGCAATATAAAGGCAGCCTGTGATGAGGATACTCCAGGGTTCTCGGCGGCCCAGTGGAATCAATATTCATCAAAAGAAAAACAACAAATTCTTTTAAAGTACAGGCTTACATACCTGGCTGAAACCGAGGTAAACTGGTGCCCGGCCCTGGGAACGGTTTTGGCGAATGATGAAATTGTAAATGGGGTATCTGAACGGGGGGGATATCCTGTGGTCAGGAAAAAAATGACACAGTGGAGTATGCGTATCTCTGCTTATGCGGAGCGATTGTTACGAGGTCTGGAAAAAATAGATTGGCCTGAACCTTTGAAAGAGATTCAGCGAAACTGGATTGGAAAATCGGTGGGAGCCATGGTTGGCTTTAAGATTGAGGGGCACGATGAAAAAATAGATGTTTTTACCACCCGGCCGGATACGATTTTCGGAGCCAGTTTTATGACCCTGGCACCGGAACATGAACTGGTGGCTGCGATTACCACTCCGGAACAAAAAGAAAAAGTAAATGCCTATATAGAAGCAACTTCCAAACGGAGTGAAAGAGATCGGATGGCCGATGTAAAAACAATCTCGGGTGAATTTACCGGAGCCTTTGCCATACACCCGTTTACCGGGAATAAAATACCGGTTTGGATTGGCGATTACGTATTGGCTGGTTATGGTACAGGCGCGGTTATGGCGGTTCCCTGCGGAGATCAGCGGGATTATGATTTTGCGAAACACTTCGGAATGGAAATCCCCAATATCTTTAAGGGAGTGGATATTTCCGAAGAGGCCTTTGCCAATAAAGAAAATACGATTATAGCCAATAGCGATTTCCTAAACGGACTAAATTGCAGGGAGGCAACAAAAGCGGTCATAGAAAAACTGGAAGAGATTGATCAGGGAAGAGGCAAAATAAATTACCGCCTTCGCGATGCCGTTTTTAGCAGGCAACGCTACTGGGGTGAACCTTTCCCTGTATATTATGCAGAAGGGATGCCTCGGATGATTGAAGAAGAGTATTTGCCACTTACACTTCCGGAAGTAGAAAAATACCTGCCTACTGAAGATGGCGACCCACCCCTGGGAAATGCCATGGTATGGGCCTGGGATACAGAAAAAAACACGGTGGTAAGCAATACGTTTATTAATAATACGACAGTTTTTCCTTTAGAGCTAAATACGATGCCCGGATGGGCAGGTAGTTCCCAGTATTTTAACCGGTATATGGATCCTCATAATGAAGAAGCCATTTACAGTGAAGCGGCGGTAAATTATTGGAAGGAAGTAGATTTATATCTGGGAGGGGTAGAACACGCTACAGGCCATTTACTATATAGTCGTTTCTGGCAGAAATTTCTTTTTGACCGGGGGTGTCTCCCGGTTGATGAGTTTGCCAAAAAACTGATTAATCAGGGAATGATTTTGGGAACAAGTGCGATAATTTATCGAGTTAGTGGTACCGATAAATACGTATCAAAGGGCTTGAAAAACAATTATGTTACAGAGGAATTAAGAGTTGATGTAAGTCTGGTTGACTCCTCAGATGAATTAGATGTAAAGGCCCTGAGAAATTGGCAACCTCAATACAAGGATGCCGAATTTATTCTGGAAGACGGTAAATATATTGTTGGCAGGGAAGTTGAAAAAATGTCTAAGAGGTGGTTTAATGTGGTAAACCCCGATGATATCTGTGAACAGTACGGGGCCGACACGCTGAGGTTGTACGAGATGTTCCTCGGACCACTGGAACAGGCAAAACCGTGGAATACAGCCGGAATTACCGGAGTGCATTCTTTTCTCAAAAAGATGTGGAAACTGTATTTCGATGAAAGCGGACCTAAAATTACCGATGCCCAACCAACAAAAGAAAATCTAAAAACGCTGCATAAAACCATAAAAAAGGTGGAAGAAGACATTGAAAACTTTTCTTTTAATACTTCCGTATCTACCTTTATGATCTGCGTAAATGAGCTCACCGCACAAAAATGTAGCTCCAGAGAAATACTGGAACCTCTTGCGGTTATAATATCGCCTTATGCCCCGCATATTGCTGAGGAATTGTGGAATCAATTAGGTCATAAGCAAAGTATTGCCTATGTACCCTTTCCGAAATTTGAAGAGAAATTCCTTGTGGAAGATAGTAAGGAGTACCCGATTTCCTTTAACGGGAAAATGCGTTTCAAAATGGAATTACCGTTAGATATGAGTAAGGAGGATATTGAAAAGGCGGTACTGGCACATGAAAAAACGCAGGCTCAATTGCAGGGGCGTACCCCTAAAAAAGTAATTGTTGTTCCGGGCAAGATCATCAATATTGTAGGCTAATACCTGCGGAGGCCTGATTTTTCAAAACGAACAGGGAAGCCGGGAAAACTGACAAAACTGCATAAATATAAAGCCTCGCACTTTTGGCGAGGTTTTTGTATTTTTATAAAGCAACTAAAAACACGAACACTATGAGTGGATATTATCTTTTGATAGGAGCTATTATGTTGATGAGCTGGATTGTTAGCTCTAGACTTAAAAGTAAATTCAGAAAGTATTCTAAAATACAACTGAGAAATGGGATGAGTGGGGCAGAGATTGCACAAAAAATGCTTTCAGACCATGGAATTGGAGATGTTAAAGTGGTTTCTACAGCAGGAATGCTTACCGATCATTACAATCCTCAAACCAAAACTGTAAATCTGAGCGAAGGAGTATATAGTCAGCGGAATGCAGCGGCTGCAGCCGTGGCGGCTCACGAAGTGGGTCATGCCGTACAGCACGCTCAGGCATACCAATGGCTGGAAATGCGTTCAAAGCTGGTACCCGTGGTAAGTATGGCAGCCAAAATGTCTCAATGGGTTATTTTTGCGGGGATTGCCCTTATGGCCGCAGCGAGTTTCGGTATAGGAAAAACAATACTTATTGTGGGTCTTATTATGTTTGCTATGGGAACTCTTTTTAGCTTTATTACATTACCTGTTGAATACGATGCCAGTAACCGCGCATTGGCCTGGCTAAAAAATAAGCACGTGGTAACACCTGAGGAGTATGCAGGTGCAGAAGACTCTCTGAAATGGGCCGCAAGAACATATGTGGTGGCGGCACTCGGATCTCTGGCTACACTGGCTTATTTTGCACTGAGCTTTCTGGGCGGTAGAGACTGAAAAGAGAAAATAATTTCAACAGGGAAACTAAATGGAAACCTGTCGGTCGATTTGCTGATTTAAAGAAATAAAAGTCTCCGTCCGGGAAACACCTTTAATGGTTTGAATTTTATTATTCAAAAGGGTCATTAAATGCTCGTTGTCTTTGCAGAGAATCTTAATGAGGATACTCCAGTTACCGGTGGTATAATGGCATTCGAGGACTTCGGGAATTTCCCGAAGTTGCTTAACGGCTTCCGGATTTCTCATGGCTTTATCCAAATAAATCCCTATAAAAGCCATGGTGGTATAACCCAGTCGTTTTGGATCGATCAGGAATTGGGAACCGGAAATTAATCCGGTTTGTTCCAGCTTTTTAAGCCGTTGATGAATGGCAGCTCCGGAGATACCTATTTTCCGGGCAATTTCCAGAATGGGTTTACGGGCATCCTGCATTAATTGCCTTAGAATTTTTTTGTCGGTCCCGTCTATAGTAACTATATTATTATCAATTTGCACAAGTAAGGTTTTAAATTGAAATAAATATAGTGCTTTTAAGTGAATTAAGCGGTAGCGTTATTTCTTATTTTCAGGGTTGTATCCCACATAAGGAACTTCCAGTTCTCTAAACATAATTCCGTACAATTTAAGTTCTTCCAATATGGGTGCATAGATCTCCTTTTTTATTGGAATCTGTACCCCTGGAGTGTTTATGGTTCCGTTTAGGATTCCCAGGGTTGCAATGGCTGCGGGAAGCCCCACTGTTTTTGCCATGGCAGTATAGGTTTGATTTTCTCCCGTTACAACCATGTGCGCATCAATTTGCTTTTTCTTACCCTTAAATTCATATCCGAATTTATGATACATAACAATCATGTCCTTATCATCTTCGTTCAGAGTCCATTTTTCCTGTAAGATCTTTTGCAGAATCTGTGCAGGGGTGGCATCTTTTAACCCCACTTTTTTTGTACTGCTAAATAAATCCAGTTCAAGAAGTTTTTCCCACATGAGGTCATCCTGCTCTATATGCAGAGAATGCCTCATTTTTAATTCTACCGAATCGGTTAATGAGTAGGGAAGAAACGAATTAATAAAATCACGGTAACTCATGTGTTCCGATCCTTCCATAATAAAACTGTCATCGGTCATTCCCAATTGAACAAAAACATTCCAGGCTTTTGAAAACCCAACTCTCCGTATCGTTCCTCTGTATAACGTAAGCACATTATCAAGTCCATATGCACTGCGGTATTTCAAAGAATCACGGTTGGCATAAGCCTCAAATTTTCCATACCCTTCAATATCCAAAAATTCGGTACGACGAAAAAGGCGTTGATATGGAATGTACTTATAACTGCCTTCCTGTATGAATTTTGCAGTTCCGCCCTGACCTGCTACTACCACATTTCTCGGGTTCCAGGTAAATTTATAATTCCAAAGATTGGTATCGCTTTCAGGTGCTACAAGCCCCCCGGTAAACGATTCAAACAAAATCATCTTACCTCCGTTATCTGTAATCCTGTCAATAACCTGCATGGCACTCATGTGATCTATACCAGGATCTACCCCGATCTCGTTCATGAAAACCAATCCTTTCTTTCTTGCGGCTTCGTCCAGAGCCTGCATGTCATCGCTTACGTATGAAGCAGTTACCAAATGTTTATTGTACGTAATGCAGTCTTTTGCAACTTGCAAGTGCAGCCGGGCTGGAAGCATTGAAACCACGATATCCGAATTTTTAACGGCTTCCTTCCTGTCGGTTTCCTGAAAAATATCGAGGGTAATTACCTTTGATCGCGGATGTCCATTGGTTAATTTGCTTATATTTTCAGGGTTTAAATCTCCGATAGTAATGAAAAGATTTTCCTTTTCCGATTTATTGAGAAAATAATCCACTAAATAAGAGGTGGATTTTCCAGCGCCGATAATTAAAATGTTTCGCATAAGAATATTTAGTTGCGTACTTTTGCAATCGATACAAATGAAGGACGAAAGTAGCAAAATGTTGGTTTTTTAAAAAATACCTGAGTTAAAGTTATGAACAAAACATTTTTAATGGCAGGAGCTTTTTTCGGCTTACTGGCAGTGGTGATAGGTGCCTTTGGAGCACATGGTTTGAAACCGCATCTGGATGCCGCATCTTTAACTACGTTTGAAACCGGGGTCAGGTATCAAATGTATCATGCATTACTTCTATTGTTTCTAGGAGTTTATTCGGGAATGCCTTTAAAAAGAGCTAAGATTGTTTTTTATCTTATAGTTTTTGGAATTCTCTTCTTTTCAGGATCTATTTATGGCCTTTCAACCGATAATTTAACCGGTTTTAACGTTAAACGGATAGGCTTTATAACTCCGGTAGGCGGAACTTTGCTTATTACAGCCTGGGGAATCCTTTTATATGATTTTATTCGATTTTCTTCGAAATAAAAAAAAATCTAAAGCCTTTCAGGCAATTAATTTTTATTTTTGCGTTTTAAAAACAACACGACAAAACCAAAAACCATGAGCAATAATATGCTTAAAACGAAATCGATTTCGTTGGATCAATATGGTATTAAAAATGCCAAGATCAATTATCAGCTTTCACCCGATCAGTTACATGAAATTACTATTGCCAAAGGAATGGGTGCGGAAGCTTCTTCAGGAGCGCTGGCAGTAAATACCGGAGAATTTACGGGAAGGTCGCCCAAAGATCGTTTTATTGTTAAAGACGATATTACAAAAGACGCGGTTTGGTGGGGTAATATTAATATCCCGTTTGATTCTGAGAAGTTTGACAGCTTATATAATAAAGTAGTAGCGTACTTATCGGGAAAAGAGGTGTTTGTCAGAGATTGTTACGCCTGTGCCGATGATAAGTATCGCCTGAATATACGTGTGGTGAACGAATATCCATGGAGTAATTTGTTTGTTTACAATATGTTTTTAAGACTTCAGGATGAGGAGTTGGATAGTTTTTCTCCGGAATGGATAGTGATTAACGCCCCTGAGTTTATGGCAGACCCTGAGATTGATGGAACAAGGCAGCACAATTTCGCAATTCTCAATTTTACACGTAAAATTGCCCTTGTGGGTGGTACAGGCTATACAGGCGAAATTAAAAAAGGGATTTTTTCGGCTTTGAATTTTATCCTTCCGGTAGATAAAAACACACTTCCCATGCACTGTAGTGCAAATGTTGGAGAAGCGGGAGATACCGCAATTTTCTTTGGCCTTTCGGGAACCGGAAAAACAACATTATCGGCAGATCCGGATCGGAAGCTAATTGGAGATGATGAACATGGATGGACCAGTGAAAACAGTGTATTTAACTTTGAAGGGGGTTGCTATGCCAAAGCCATTAATCTGACCGAAGATAGTGAGCCCGAAATATTTCACGCTATTAAGCGGGGAGCCATTCTGGAAAATGTGATTATGGATGATGAGGGGGATGTAGATTTTGAAGATGTTTCCATTACTCAAAATACCCGGGTTAGTTATCCTATATATCATATAGAAAAAATACAAAAACCTTCTATAGGACATCACCCTAAGAATATATTTTTTCTAACAGCTGATGCCTTTGGTGTTTTGCCACCAATTTCAAAGTTAACCCCGGGTCAGGCTGCTTATCATTTTATTTCCGGATATACCGCAAAAGTGGCAGGAACAGAAGAAGGAATTAACGAACCCCTTCCGTCTTTTTCTGCTTGTTTTGGTGCACCGTTTATGCCTTTGCACCCAACAAAATATGCCGAAATGTTAAGTGCGAAAATGAAAGAGACCGGAGTTAATGTGTGGCTCGTTAATACCGGATGGACGGGAGGAGCTTACGGTGTGGGATCAAGAATGAAACTAAAGTATACGCGGGCTATGATTAAAGCAGCTATGGAAGATGCTTTAAATGCCGTTGATTATGAAGTTCACCCGGTATTTAATCTAAGCATGCCGAAAAGCTGTCCGAACGTACCTTCCGAGGTATTAAACCCCAGACAAACCTGGGAGAATACATCGGCGTACGACCTTAAAGCTCAAGAATTGGCATCTTCATTTAAACAAAACTTTAAAAAATTCGAGGAATTTGCGAATAAAGAAATTATGGGAGGAGCGCCTGCATAAAACACGGAAGCACCAACGCTATAAACAAAAAATCCTCCATACTTCGGAGGATTTTTTGTTTATACTTAGATAAGGGATTATTTTCTATTAGCCTGTAAAATATATTTTTCAAGCGCCATGGTCATGGAAGGTGTTTCCGGCGTCGGAGCCTGAATATCAATACGGAGCCCTGCTTTGTTGGCAGCATTAACCGTGGTATTTCCAAATACGGCTATTCGCGTATTGTTTTGCTGAAAATCAGGAAAATTCTTAAACAACGATTCAATACCTGACGGACTAAAGAAAACCAGGATATCGTAATACACATTTCTTAAGTCGGAAAGATCGCTTATTACTGTTTTGTAGAAAATGGCTCTTTTCCAATCAACGCTTAATTCATCCAGTGAACTTGGTACGATGGCTTTAAGAACATCGGATGAAGGTAAAAGAAATTTTTCATCCTTATACTTTTTGATAAGTGGAACCAAATCCTGGAAGGTTCTTTTACCGACATAAATTTTACGTTTCCTGTATACCACATATTTTTGAAGATAGTAAGCTACTGCTTCCGACTGACAAAAATACTTCATGGTATCAGGCACTTTAAAACGCATTTCTTCGGCGATTCTGAAAAAATGGTCTACGGAATTCCTACTGGTAAGAATAATAGCTGTAAAATTGTTAAGATCAATTTTTTGTTGCCTTACATCTTTGGCATCAACGCCTTCAACGTGAATAAAAGGTCTGAAATCAATTTTCACCTTTTGCTTTTCAACAAGTTGAGCATAGGGTGAATTCTCTACCTTAGGTTCTGGTTGCGAAACCAAAATTGTTTTCACTTTCATAGATTAACCTTTGCTATGCACCATATTTACTGACTTAGTACTAAAAAACCAACAAGATAGGGTGCTATTTCGAGAGCGCAAAGATACAAAATAAAATAAAACAACTTGTCAAGAATCTGATTTTGATAGTTTTTAATCGTTATAAACCAGCCTATTAAATTGATTAGGACAAAAATGATAAGAAAAAACAAAAGCCCCATTTTAGTGGGTTGAACAACGTAAGTAAAAATAATACTTGCCGCATAAAGTATTAAACTGGAAAAATTAAAGTAACTTAATTTTTTATAAATATACTGTTCAATAGGCTGATCAATTTCAAAAAGATTCCCTATAATTTTTTGAACAAGAATTTTAGCGGTAAGGGCCAGAACAATAAGGATGGCCACCAGCAAATATTGGTTGTTTATTTCCGGAAAAAAATCCCAGTGCATGGCATTAATAGCTACCATGGCAAATGCGGCGATCGAGAATACCTGTATCAGAGACATCAGAATATTAAAAGGATGTAGAAGCGTTTGCTCCTTATTGTAAACCATTAAATACTTGTTGTTAAAGGGAAGTATGATAAAATCCAGGAATCTGTTTGCATAGGTTACTTTTGCTACCGAAAGAAGAACCAGAATTAAAATGAAAATTCCGGTAATCCAATCATTTGAAAACGTTGTTTTAAGAACAGCCTCCATGTAAAAATCAGGAAATTTAACAATGCCGAACCAAAGGTAAATCTTTTTACCAAAAGAGTAGCATACCTAAAAATATAATTATGGGTCGAGACTTCCGGGGTGTACGGGGAAAGTGTTATTTTTGCGTTCAAGCTATTTTATAATTAATGAGCGACAGCCTGGTTATTATCCCTACGTATAACGAAGTAGAGAACATAGAAAATATAATTCATGCCGTTTTCGGGTTGGATCGTCGGTTTCATATACTTATTGTTGATGACAACTCTCCAGATAATACTTCCGAAAAAGTAAGGAGGCTGCAAGAGCAATATTCGAATTCATTATTTTTAAAAGTACGGGAGGAAAAAACCGGATTGGGCCCTGCTTATATTGAAGGATTTAAGTGGGCCCTTGAAAAAAACTATGCGTATATATTTGAAATGGACGCTGACTTTTCACATAATCCAACAGATCTTTTAAAATTATATGCCGCCTGTGCTGAGGATGGTGCCGATATAGCTATCGGGTCCAGATATATAAAGGGTATTAATGTAGTGAACTGGCCGCTCAACCGTATTCTTCTCTCATATGGGGCATCATTTTATGTGCGTTTTATTACGGGGATGAAGGTTTTTGATCCTACAGCTGGATTTATCTGCTATCGCAGGGAAGTTTTGGAAGCTTTAAACCTGGATGAGATAAAATTTGTCGGGTATGCTTTTCAAATTGAAATGAAATTTAAAGCGTACCTTAAAAAATTTAAACTGGTTGAGGTACCTATTATATTTAAAGATCGGGTTAAGGGAAATTCCAAGATGAATTATAAAATTATTAATGAAGCAATTTTCGGAGTGTTAAAAATGAAATTTCGAAGCCTTTTTCAAAACGATAAATTTTAAGGAATGAGCTATACGCTACTAAAAAATACAAGAACTGTTAATGAAGGACAAACTGCAGAGTACGATGTTCTGATAAAGGATACGAAAATTGAAAAAATAGATAAGCGTATTGAGGCTAAAACACATTATAAGGTTATAGATGCCCGCGGAAAACTGTTAATTCCCGGTGTTATTGACGATCAGGTGCATTTCAGAGAGCCGGGGCTCACGCATAAAGCAACTATTGAAACGGAAAGCAGGGCAGCATTGGCGGGTGGTATAACTACTTATATGGAACAGCCCAATACAAACCCTCAAACAACAACCATTGAACGTCTGGAAGAAAAATTTGAACTCGCTGCGAAAACTTCATATGCTAACTATTCCTTTTTATTTGGTGGAACCAATGATAATTTAGAAGAATTAAAAAGATTAGATAAAAAATCCTGTTCCGGAGTTAAGCTTTTTCTCGGATCATCAACGGGCAATATGTTAGTGGATGACGAAAGCGTACTGGAAAAGATTTTTAAGAATACGGAAATGGTTATTTCGGCGCATTGTGAAGATGAAGGAACCATACGAAATAATCTGGAGAAATATCGGCGTATATACGGAGATGATATCCCTGTGAAGCTTCATCCGATTATTCGAAGTGAAAAAGCCTGTTACTTATCGTCTTCCAAGGCCGTTAATCTGGCAAAGAAAACAGGGGCACGATTGCATGTGTTTCATGTATCTACAGCCAGGGAAACGGATTTGTTCTCAAATAATATTCCACTTTCGGAGAAGAAAATTACTGCTGAGGTGTGTGTGCATCACCTTTGGTTTACCGAAGACGATTACGATAAGAAGGGAACCCTTATTAAATGGAATCCCGCAGTAAAAACACAGGCGGACAGAGCAGGATTATGGGAAGCCTTGTTAGATGACAGAATTGATGTAATAGCTACAGATCATGCACCGCATACGATGGCGGAGAAAAAAAATGCATATATGTCAGCTCCATCCGGAGGCCCTCTCGTTCAACATGCGCTTCCGGCGGTTTTGGAAGCATACCATCAAGGCAGGATCTCCCTTGAAAAAATTGTAGAAAAAATGTGTCATAATCCGGCTGTTTTATTTCAAATTGAGAAACGCGGATTTATAAGAGCGGGGTATTTTGCAGATTTGGTGTTGATTGATATAAATACTCCGTGGACGGTAAATTCGGGGAATATTTTATACAAATGTGGCTGGTCTCCTTTTGAGGGGACCCAATTTCGATCGAAGATCACGCATACGTTTGTAAATGGGCATTTGGCATATGAAAACGGGAATTTCTCAGGAGAGAAGAAAGCTATGCGTTTAACATTTGACAGATAGGTATGGGAATTAGAATTTTTAAAATAGTACTTTTTTTACTACTTGCGGGCTGTGTGAGGGAAACTGTGAAAAAACCTGAAAACCTAATCCCGGAGCATGTGATGAAAGAAATTATTTATGACATGGCTATTCTGAATGCCACCCGCAATACGGGAGTTGATGTTTTACGTGCCAATCACCTGCTTCCTGAACGATACGTTTACGAAAAATACCAAATTGACAGTCTTCAGTTTGCAGAAAGCACCAAATATTATGCATCCGATCCGGAATCGTATGCCTTATTATACGAAGAAATCGAAATGCGGTTGAAACAATTGAAAGATAGTCTGGAGGAGATAGATCGGGAAAAAAATGAAAAACCTATTAAAAAACCTTAGTCCGAACTAAAATGAGCACAAACCCGATCTAGGGTTTCCTCCATGGGAATGAAAGTATAATCAAGCGCAGATTTTATTTTGTTATTACTGTAAGTATCCTGGGTAGTAAGCGATTGTACAGTCCACCTGGTTAACTTTCTCTTTTTTCCCGTTAAAGTACTCCGAAGCCAATCCAGACGCCATGCGAGCTTTAGTTGCCAGACCTTTAGTGACTTTGTGGGAGGAGGAACATTTATTTTTTTGGCAATCCTCTTAAAAACATCACCAAAAACCAGATTCTCCGAAACCACTATAAATCGTTCGTTTTTAATATTACTTTGCATTAATTCAATCATGAGTCGCGTTACATCAAGCACATCCACAAAACCGGTGCTTCCATACGGATAAAAGGGAATACCTTTTTTAACCAGCTTTAATAAAACGCCGCTGCCCTGATGCCAAAATCCGGAACCTAAAATAACTCCCGGATTAACAATAACCGCATTTACCCCTTCCTGCGTTCCTCGCCAAACTTCCATTTCTGCTCCAAATTTTGTAATGGCATAAACGTTATTGTCTGCTTCCGGATTCCAGGAGGTTTCTTCGGTTATAACCGCATTGGAAGGTTCCGGCTTACCGATTGCCGCAATAGAACTTACATAACACAGTTTTTTAACTTTGTGTGAAATGCACAGGTTAACAATGTGGTGTGTTCCTTCAATATTAGCCTTCCTGAGCTGAAAGTAATCGGAGGGATCAAAAGAAATCAAAGCGGCACAGTGGTAAACAATTTCTACACCCTGAAATGCATCAGATAATCCGGGAAGATCCGTAATATCGGCTTCAACCCATTCAATTTTTTTGAATAGAGTTTCCGGATCTGAAGTGTAATACTCAAATACCTTTTTAACAGCCTCTATTTTACTGCTTGCCCTGTAAATAGCCCTTACTTTATCCCCTTTTTTTACCAGATCAAAAAGTAAATGTGCCCCTACCAAACCCGTTCCGCCGGTAACTAATATCATGAGTTAAAAATACTAAAATAAACCAGGAATAAAGCTTCGATTCATACAAAATACCTTATTCATAATTATACATTTATTCTATCTTTGCCCCAGTCTTAAAAAAAGGAATATGCCTAAAAATTTTGTTGAAGAATTACGGTGGAGAGGAATGCTGCACGATATCATGCCGGAAACAGAAGAAATGTTGTTAAACGAACGGGTTTCAGGATATATAGGATTTGACCCTACAGCCGACTCATTACATATAGGAAGCCTGGTTCAAATAATGATTTTAATGCATTTTCAAGGCTGTGGTCATGCTCCCATAGCTTTGGTTGGGGGAGCCACGGGAATGATAGGAGATCCTTCGGGGAAATCGCAGGAAAGAAACCTCTTAGACGAAAAAACTTTAAATGAAAATATAGAAGGGATTAAAAAACAACTTTCAAGATTTTTAGACTTTGAAAGTAATTCTGAGAATGCTGCTGCTCTGGTTAATAATTATGACTGGATGAAAAAATTCAGCCTCATCGAATTTGTCAGAGATATTGGTAAACACCTCACTGTAAATTATATGATGGCAAAAGACTCGGTTAAAAAACGACTGGGTAGCGATTCCAAGGAAGGAATGAGTTTTACAGAGTTTACCTATCAGTTATTTCAGGGCTATGACTTTCTGCACCTTTACAGAGAAATGAACTGTAGGTTGCAAATGGGGGGAAGCGATCAATGGGGTAATATAACAACGGGTACGGAGCTTATTAGAAGAAAAACGGGAGGAAAAGCGTATGCCCTTACATGTCCGCTTATTACCAAGGCTGACGGAACCAAGTTTGGAAAAACAGAGGGAGGAAATGTCTGGCTTGATGCCGAAAGAACTTCACCCTATAAATTTTATCAGTATTGGTTAAATGCCAGTGATGAGGATGCAGAAAATTATATTAAGATATTTACTTTTCTGGAAAAGGAAGATATTGATAAATTGATTAAAGATCATCGGGAAACACCGCATCTCAGATTATTGCAAAAACGGCTGGCGGAAGAGGTGACCACTATGGTACATTCAAAGGAAGATTTTGAAAATGCGGTAAAGGCATCTACCATTCTCTTTGGGAAATCTACCGAAGAAGATCTGAAATCGCTGGATGAAAAAACCTTCTTAGATGTATTTGAAGGGGTTCCCCAGGCCGGGATCTCCCTTGATGAAATAAAAAACGGATTGGATATGGTTGGAGCTTTATCGGCTAAAACCGGATTTTTAGCCTCTAACGGAGAGGCCAGACGGGCTCTTAAAGAGAATTCAATTTCCGTGAATAAAGTAAAAATATCGGAAAATTATCAGATTACCGAAACCGATCTTATCAGTAACAAATACGTGCTCCTTCAACGAGGAAAGAAGAGTTACTTTGTATTAAAAGCTGTATAAAAGAAATCCCTCTGAAAATAAAACCAGAGGGATTACCTAACTAAACAACTTATGTATGAAAAAACTACTACATGCTTAGTGGCATCCTGAATACGTTCATTACAGCTTTAACAAAACTTTAGCGCATTCTATAAAACCATAAGATTACAGCCTCTAATATCCGAATGATCAAATCGGCCTAAAACCTCAAATGTACCGTTATTAAATACTTTACCCAGATCCTGGGTTGCAATGAAGGAGCACGAATTGATATTGGCTAAATCAATAATATTAATCCCTCCCGTTCTTCCTTGTTGTAAATATGTTAGCGGATCTTCACTATCTCGGATAACTACCTGCATCCATGGCGGGCATTTAAACAAACCGTCACCTTTTGAATACGCTTGAGAAAGTAATTCGGTCATTCCATATTCCGAGTGAATTTTCGGAACTCCAAATCCTTGTTTCAATTGATGGTGCAATTCTTTCCGGATCATTTCTTTTCGCCTGCCCTTCATTCCTCCGGTTTCCATGACAACCGTATTTGTTAAATGAAGTTGTTCAAGAGCGATTAGGTCAAGTAATGCATAGGAAACCCCAATGAGTAATACTTTCCGGGCGGAAGCATCCAGTGCTTTAAGTTTTTCAATTAGTAATTTGTAATCATGCAAAAAAAAGCCACTGTCCGGATGGTTGGATTTTTCAATGAGCGATTGTACCATGTAAACAAGAGAAGAACCGGATCGCTCCAGATAAGAAGGCAATAAGGCCAGCACTACATAGTCTTCAACAGAACCGTAAAAATGATTAAATGCAGTGAGAAAACTACGTTCGTAAATATCGATATCGGATATGTAGTGTTTACTCACCTGCTGTCCGGTGGTACCACTACTGGAAAAAACATGTGTGGCAGCAGCCCCGGCTATTTGCACTTTTTTACTTTTGAAAAAGTGTATAGGCAAAAATGGAATTTGCTTAAGGGAGTGTACCCTTTCAGGAGTTGTATTAAGAAGGTTGCAGAATTCCCGGTATACGGCATTGTGCTTGTATTGAAACTTATAGGTGACCATTGCGGCCATTTCAAAATCCTGTTCCGATCGTATATCAAAAACTCCTTGTGTTCCCATAATCTATTTGCAAAGCAAAAGTATAAAAATAAAGAAACGCCCTGGGTAAACAGGGCGCCACGAAAATAATTGGGTTAGTTAATTTATTTTATAACCAGTTTACGCGTAGTTGTTCTGTCATATTCTTTTACTTTTAAGATATATACTCCTGAGGTTAAATCGGAAACGTTAAGATACGTTGCCGAAACTTGTTTTTGCAATACTACTTTACCGAGCACATCGTAAATAATCACATTTTTAACGGCATTGTGCTTGGTAACAATAAATACGGTTCCATCGGTTACCGGATTGGGGAATAGTCTAAATCCATCTATTTCCTTGTCATTTTGAAAGGAACTTTTGGGTTTAGATCGTGTTTTGTTTGCATACTCCGACCTAGAAGTACCACCAGCTTGATGAGAGACCGATTGCTTTTGGGCGAGAGCAAATGATCCTATCAAGACAAACATAAGTAGGTAATGTTTTGTCATGATTTTTATAACTATTTCATACCAAATGTACTAAAAAAGAAAGCCTGGCGTTGGGCAATGTTGTGAACGGCTCCTTTTAGTAGGTGAAATGCAATATTTCTGTTATATGGAATAATTTTACCGTTAAAATGCAGTTGTATCCGGAATTGAAGAAACAAAAAAAGTCCCAATTTAAGGGACTTTTTATACGTTTTTTATTTAAAAATTTATTGAATAACCAATTTTCTGGAAGAAGTATTTTCTCCTTCGGTTACTCTCAAAATATATACTCCTTTTGCAATGTTGGAAACATCAATGCTGGTAGCCGAAATAATTCTATTATAAACCTGCTTTCCCAGAATATCGTAAATAATAACCGTTTTAGATCGATTGTTTCGGGTATAAATATTCAGGGTCCCTGAGGTAACAGGATTAGGAAACATCCGGAAGCCTTCAATTTCTCCTTCGATTAATACCTGCGATTCCGGTGGATTATTCAGGTCAACAGACTGAGTCGACCCAACTTCCTGGCCATAGAAAGTAAAAGAAGTAAATAAGAGAATAATGAGGTAAAGTTTTTTCATAAGCGTCTCGTTAACTCAAATCGAATTAATAAATTCAAATATAATAAAAAATGCATTTTCGATTTTGTTAAAGTCTGCAAATAACATTTTTTTGGTATAAACTGCAAAAAAAATGCCAGATTGAATGATTTTATGCAAAACTTGCACTAAGATCCATATTGCTTGGGAGGAATTATTTTAACGGTCATGTTACCTCATTGTAACCGTCACATTAAATCAATGTTAACACTCTAAACTATTTAATATTATCTTTACTTTTGGGCAGAGTCAAAACTATATTCACAGATGAAAAAAGCTGACATAAAGATATTATTGGTGGATGATGAACCGGATATTTTGGAAATAGTAAGTTATAATCTTTCCTCACAGGGTTATAATATTAGCACTGCTAAGAATGGAGTAGAAGCTGTTGCCAAGGCAAAGAAGGTACAACCACACCTAATTATCCTTGATGTAATGATGCCTGAAATGGATGGGATAGAAGCATGTGAGCAGATTCGAAAAATCCCGGAATTATCCAATACGGTAATCACCTTTTTAACAGCGCGCGGAGAGGATTATTCGCTGGTGGCAGGATTTGAAGCAGGAGCTGATGATTACATAACCAAGCCTATAAAACCTAAGGTATTAATTAGTAAAGTGAAAGCTTTGCTCAGGAGATTGAAAGAGGAGAATGACAACCGGGAAGATCAGATGTTTAAAGTAGGAGATATTGTTATTAATCGTGAAGAATATAAGATTGTAAGGAAAAAAGAGGAAATTATTCTCCCGAGAAAGGAGTTCGAATTATTGGCTTTATTGGCATCCAAACCGGGAAAAGTATTTAAAAGAGATGAAATCCTGGATAAAGTATGGGGTAATGAAGTTGTGGTAGGAGGAAGAACCATCGATGTTCATATTAGAAAACTTCGCGAAAAAATTGGAAATGCTCATTTTAAAACCGTAAAAGGAGTAGGCTATAAGTTTGTCCTGTAATGGCAACACGACTCAGAAAGTCATATAAATTTGCTTTTCGTTCGGCACTTTTTATAACATTACTGTCCACAACCTTTCTGGTGGTTCTGTTATATTGGTTGGAGTCGGTAAATCTTATTGTGATTTTTACCCTGGCATGTCTGCTCTTTTTAGTGTCTTTTCTTATTATACAGTACAGAGTTGAGAAGTTTATCTATAAAAGAGTCAAGAAAATTTATGACGATGTTTCTTTGCTGGAATCTAAATCTTTCCATAACCAGCCCGTTACCACCGATATGAAAACGCTTACTGAGGAAATAGAAAAATTTGCTCAGGATAAAAAGCTGGAAATTGAAACACTTAAAGTGAGAGAAGCCTATAGGAAGGAATTTCTCGGAAACGTATCGCATGAACTAAAAACGCCTTTGTTTACCGTACAGGGTTATATTTTAACCTTGTTGGATGGTGCAATGAATGATAAAAACGTTCGTAAGAAATACTTAAATCGGGCTGCTAAAGGTGTGGAAAGATTGATCTATATAATTAAAGATCTGGACATGATCACAAAACTGGAAAGTGGCGATGTGAATCTGGAATATGAAAACTTTGACGTGGTAGAACTCGTAAGAAGTGTATTTGAATTATTGGAGATGAAGGCGGCTAAAAAGAAGATTACACTCATGTTCGATATGGATTATGACAAGCCCATTGAGGTTTATGCCGACCGGGAGCGAATACAACAGGTTGTTACCAATTTAATAGTTAACTCGATTAAATACGGCAACCCGGATGGAACCACCGAAGTGAGTATTGAAAACCTTATTAAGAATAAAGTGATTGTTCGAATAACCGATAACGGAGAGGGTATTGAAGAACAAAACATCCCCAGGCTTTTTGAACGATTTTTCAGGGTAGATAAAAGTGGTAGCCGCAAAGAAGGAGGCTCCGGATTGGGGCTGTCTATAGTGAAGCATATTATTGAGGCACACGAGGAAAAAATTTATGTGGAAAGCTCTTATGGAATCGGTTCGGAGTTTTCTTTTACTTTGGAAAAGGCAAAAAAATAATTCTTCGCCTTTTCTTCCTTTTCCGGCATTTGGATTTCCTTATTTTTGTGTAAAATCTTGTTATTTGGGAAGTAAAAACAAACTGAAACGATTTAAGGAAAACGAAGCATTCATCAATGTAATACAACCGGAGCGGGATGATATTCTGGAAGGCGTGTTTATGTGGAAGGGAAAATGGAACCGTTATTTTAAGAATGAGAACCCGATAGTGCTTGAGTTGGGTTGCGGTAAAGGAGAATATTGCATCAATCTGGCACGAAGATATCCGGATCGAAATTTTATAGGTATCGATATAAAAGGAGCCCGTTTTTGGCGCGGAGCAAAAACCGCCTTGGAAGAAAACCTCGAGAATGTGGCTTTTTTGAGAACACAAATTGAATTAATAGACCGGTTGTTTGATAAAGATGAAGTGGATGAAATCTGGATTACCTTCCCGGATCCGCAAATCAAGTATAAACGCACAAAACACCGGCTTACCAATCCGGATTTTTTAAGCAAATACAAAAGAATATTAAAACCCGAAGGTTTTGTTCATTTAAAAACAGACAGCGAATTTTTACACGGTTATACGCTCGGCCTATTAAAAGGTCTGGATATGGAAGTGCTCTACGCACATCATGATGTATATAAAAACATGTATACTCCTAAAGATGTAACGGAAATTCAGACTTTTTACGAAAAACAGTATCTTGAACAGGGAAAACCCATTACCTATATTAAGTTTACATTAAGCGAATGACTCACTTAATTATCCTTTTTTTTGCCACTTTTTCCGCAGCATTTATGGCAACGGTCCCTCCGGGATTGCTCAATATGAATGCCGCAAAAATAAGTGTCAAAAAAGGGAAGTTAAATGCGCTCATGTTTGCAACCGGCGTGTGTATTATTGTAATGCTACAGGCTTATATAGGCGTATTAATCTCTAAGTTTCTATATAATAATCCGGTTGTTATAGATACGCTGCTAAAAATAGCACTAATCGTATTTGCCGTATTTGCCGTTTATTTTTTTATTGTTGCCAGGAAGAATAGAGAAAAGAAAATTAAAATGGTCAATGTGAGTAAAAAGAGCAGCTTTTTTAAGGGGATGTTCCTCGCCAGTTTGAATTTACTGGCTATTCCGTATTACAGCGGACTTAATGCTGCCTGGAACGCTTCGGGATGGATTAATTTTGAATGGCAGGACATTGCTGTCTTTATGCTGGCGGCAGGTTTGGGAACCTTTGCCATGCTCTATATGTATATTATTTATTTTAATAAACTGGAGTCGAAATCGGATCGTTTTTCGAAGTATTCAGATTATATACTGAGTGTTTTAATGATGATCTTAGTGGTTATAACATTTATTCGGATTTTTTACAAGTAATTAATGGTTAAAGACAATAGTAATTTTTTTGAAAAGGTATATGAGGTTGCCAGACAAATCCCTTATGGCAGAGTAACCAGTTATGGGGCTATAGCCAGATATCTGGGTACGGCCAGAAGCGCCCGAATGGTGGGATGGGCAATGAACGGATCCGGTTTAAAAGAAGACGTACCGGCTCATAGAGTTGTAAATAGAAATGGAGTACTTACCGGAAAACATCATTTTAGCGGTACTAATTTAATGCAACAACTGTTGGAAAACGAGGGAATTGAGGTTCAGGATAATCAAATAGTGAATTTTGGCGAACACTTTTGGGATCCGTCACTTGAATTATAAGGTAATACCTTCATCATACCCCGAAATGAACCTTGCTATATGGGCTGATTTTTATCATTTTATACCATATCAATCTCATCTATTTTTGCATCATTCTTTTAAATACGCTTTACTTTAGTTTCTGAATTGTAACTGCTATATTTGCAATTTAGAATCATTTTAAACAGGCTAAAAGCTAATTATGAAGCTTAACAAGAAAGATATATACAAAGCGCTTGAAACAATTTCGGCACCGGGCGAAGGAAAAAATATGGTGGAAAGTGGTGCTGTAACCAATGTAATGACATTTGCCGATGAAGTGGTGGTAGATATCACTATCGGAAATCCTTCGTTACAGGCACGTAAGAAAACGGAAGTTGAAATCATGAAAACTATTCATGATCTGGTTTATGAAAAAGCAAAAGTAAAAGTAAACATTCGGGTTGAAGTTCCCGAAAAACCCCAGATTAAAGGGAAATCTATTCCGGGAATAAAAAATATAATTGCTGTGGCTTCCGGTAAGGGAGGAGTGGGTAAATCTACAGTAACTTCAAATTTGGCCGTAACCCTTGCTAAAATGGGATTTAAAGTGGGTTTGCTGGACGCAGATATTTATGGTCCTTCGGTTCCTATTATGTTTGATGTGGAAGGTGAAAAACCACTGGCTGTGAACGTTGATGGAAAATCGAAAATGAAACCCGTAGAGAATTATGGGGTTAAAATACTTTCAATTGGATTTTTTACCCAGCCCAATCAGGCTGTAATTTGGAGAGGCCCAATGGCCTCCAAAGCGCTGAATCAAATGATTTTTGATGCTGCCTGGGGTGCATTGGATTTTATGCTTATCGATTTGCCTCCCGGAACAGGAGATATCCATCTAAGTATTATGCAGTCGTTACCCATTACAGGGGCCGTGGTAGTTAGCACACCGCAGTCTGTCGCCCTGGCAGATGCCCGTAAAGGAGTGGCAATGTTTCAGCAGGAAGCCATTAATGTTCCTGTGCTGGGAATTATTGAAAATATGGCTTATTTTACGCCGGAAGAGCTGCCGGACAACAGGTACTATATCTTTGGAAAGGAAGGAGCACAAAATCTGGCAACCGATATGAAAATCCCTTTTCTGGGAGAACTACCACTGGTACAGAGTATCAGAGAAGCAGGAGATGTGGGTCGCCCCGCAGCCCTTCAAACAGCTACGCCACTGGAGGAAGCATTTGAGACCATTACCAGGAATACAGTTTCGGAAGTGGTAAAACGCAATAAAGACCTTCCGCCTACCGAAGCGATTAAAATTACAACCATGGCAGGATGCTCTGCCGTTAATAAAAAATAAAATGACAACCGAGGAAGTTAAACATAATGTAGAAAAAGCGCTGGCAGAAATCCGACCTTTTCTGGAAAGCGATGGGGGTAATATATCGTTGGTTGCTATTGATGATAATCTTGTAAAAGTACGATTGGAAGGAGCTTGTGTGGGGTGTAGCGTAAACCAAATGACGCTTAAGAGTGGAGTTGAAATGACCATTAAAAAATATGCCCCTCATATAGAACGGGTAATTAATGTTGACTAGTTTTATATACGATGATTAAAACAGATATACTTATTATAGGAGCAGGCCCTACGGGGCTTTTTGCTGTTTTTGAGGCCGGACTTCTGAAATTGAAATGCCATTTGATTGATGCACTTCCGCAACCAGGCGGACAATGCGCCGAAATATACCCCAAAAAACCTATTTATGATATCCCTGGATTTCCCGAAGTACTCGCCGGAGATCTGGTAAAGAATCTAATGGATCAAATAGCACCTTTTGAACCGGGATTCACATTAGGGGAACGTGCCGAAACCATTGAAAAAATGGATGACGGAACTTTTTTGGTAACTACTAATAAGGGAACGCAACACCAGGCTCCTGTTGTTGCAATTGCAGGCGGATTGGGAAGTTTTGAACCGAGAAAACCCCTTATTGATGCTATCGGTGATTATGAAGACGGAAAAGGTGTAGCTTATTTTATTAAAGATCCGGATCTCTATAAAAATAAACGCGTAGTTATTGCAGGCGGTGGAGATTCGGCCTTGGACTGGAGTATTTTCCTTTCGGAGGTAGCCTCCGAAGTAACACTAATACATCGTCGCAATGAATTTAGGGGGGCATTAGATTCGGTAGAAAAAGTACAGGCTTTAAAAAAAGAAGGGAAAATTACCCTGATAACCCCGGCTGAAGTAGTAAAACTACACGGAAAAGATGAGCTGGAAGCAGTTACCTTTGAAAAAGAAGGAGAACAGTACAAACTGGAAACAGATTACTTTATTCCATTGTTCGGCCTTTCACCTAAACTAGGCCCTATAGCCGATTGGGGACTTGAAATAGAAAAGAATGCCATTAAGGTTGATAATACCCTGGATTACCAAACCAATATTCCCGGAATTTACGCTATTGGTGATGTGAATACGTACCCCGGCAAACTCAAGCTTATTCTTTGTGGGTTTCACGAGGCAACCCTTATGTGCCAAAGCGCCTATCAAAAAATTAATCCGGGGAAACGATATGTGCTAAAATATACCACGGTAAGCGGTATCGACGGGTTTGATGGATCTCGGAAAGAAGCGGAAAAAGCGGTTATTAAAACTATTGAATAATAAAATTTCCATCGATGACTCTTCAGGAAATCATTACCTATGTATTACAGGATAACTTGACCATATTGGCATTGCCTGTTTTTTTTATCGCGGTAATCCTGGAGGTCATTGTCGACAGAAAAAAGCATCTGGATTTGTATTACGGTAAAGATACGCTTGCCTCCATGTGGATGTTAATCCTATCGGCAGTTGTAGAATTTATACCTAAAATACTGGCATTTGTGGCGTTTTATTATCTTCATGAAATAAGCCCTTTAAAAGATATTGTGCAGCGCCAGTGGTGGGCATGGGTACTACTGTTGTTTATGGACGATATAACTTATTACTGGTTTCACAGGGCTAATCATGAGGTCAGGGTGTTATGGGCAGGCCATGTGCCTCATCATTCTTCACTTAAAATGAATTTCGGAACGGCTTTACGTCAGGGAGTAGGCGAACGTATTCATAAATTTTTCTTTTGGCTCTGGATTCCTTTTTTGGGCTTCGATCCGTTGATGGTTTTTACCATGATGGGCATTAGCCTAATCTATCAGTTTTGGGTTCATACCGAATTGGTTGGAAAGCTTCCTTATGGTATCGAGCTTATTTTTAATACACCATCACATCACAGAGTGCATCACGCCTCCAATATCAGATATTTAGATTGCAATCACGCCGGAATATTTATTATTTGGGATAGATGGTTTGGCACATTTTCTGAGGAGAAGGATTTTGAAAAACCCGTATACGGACTCACCAAAAATATTAAAACATATCGTCCTTTCAATGTGGCAACCCATGAATACAGTGCCATACGAAGAGATGTGCAACGCGCTAAAAAATTGACAGACAAACTGAAATATATTTTTTTGGCCCCGGGCTGGAGTCATGACGGACAGGACAAAAGAGCTAAAACACTAAGAGCAAAAATTAAGGATAAAAATGCCGGATATTAAAATACACATTACCGATAGAGAGGGAATTAAACATGAAGTGGACGCCCCTACAGATATGGCAATGAATTTAATGGAATTGGTTCGGGCTTACGAACTTGCGCCTGAGGGTACCATTGGAGTATGCGGAGGAATGGCCATGTGTGCTTCGTGCCAGTGCTATGTGGTTTCGAATCATGAATTACCGGAAATGAGCCCCGATGAGGAAGCCATGCTATCGGAAGCGTTTTATGTGCAGGATAACAGTCGCCTGGGTTGTCAGATCCATATCGCAGAAGAAATGGACGGACTCGAGGTAGAACTGGCCCCGGAAAGCTAGCTGGAAAATAACATAAGATCCTTAGGATCTCCGGGAATCCGAACCATTTTTTGAAAAGACATCCCCAGTTTTTTGAGAAGCCTTACAGAACCCTTGTTTTCAGGAAGCGTTATAGCAAGTATTGTTTCCAGTTTAAGATGGTTCATGGCATAAGCATACAGGGCTTTTGTTGCTTCAAAGGCATATCCGTTCCCTTCGTATTCCGGAAGTAATGCATAGCCTATATCTATAAAATCAAGCCCTTCACGGTCAACCAGCCCACAGGTTCCAACCGGGATTTTACCCTCTTTTGTTTCAATAACATAATATCCGAAACCTAACGCTTCATAATTTTTCAAAAATCTGGCCTGAATAAAATTTTGAGCATCCTCCAGCGTATGTAAGTTTTTATCGCCAATAAACTTTATCCATTTCGGACTTTTGGTTAAGGTCCTGAAAAAGGAAGCATCATCTAAGGTGTATTTCCGGATACGGGTGCGTTGAGTTTCTATAATATACATGCCATAGGGATAAAATAATACAAAGGCTAATTTATAATATTTACCAAGGAGAGCGCCGTTATTTTCCGATTTTTAACAGTAAAGACGAAAACTTTAAATGATCGGATGTCCCCGAAGCTCTTTCCAGTGCTTTTTGATAATAACGGGCAGCCTGAACAGAATCTCCCTCAAATTCGTAAAACTCTCCCAGTGTTCCGTAAAGATCCGGCCTGTTGGCATATAAAGATGCTCCGAATCGTAAAAGTTTAATGGCCTCATCCGGTTTGTTATGACTTAATAAAACAGTAGCAGATTCATTAATTGCTCCCAGTGGTATGCTTACATCAAAACTAAAGTAATCGTCAATTTTGTTATAGTAATCAATAATGCTTTGAGTTCCCTGAACGGTTATAGAATCGGGAATATAAAAATCCGAAAAAACAAACCGCAAACCGTCGTACAAACCTTTTGAAAGTACCTCTACGTGATTCGTGTTTTCTGAAATATCGAATTTCCGTATTAACCCTTTTGGATTCAGGTTTTTAATCAACGCTGAAAATCTGTGATGCCCCTTTACTCTTGGGCCTTCCCCCTCTACATTGGCATATAAAAACGTTCCGTTATAATTGTTTTGTGGAATGTATTTATTCATAAAGGCTTCTGTTTTTGGGCCAATACCGGTTCCGGAAAGAATATACGCATCAAATAGTCCCGGGGTTTTAGCAAAAAAGTAACTGCCGATTCCCGATCCGGAAGACCATCCGTAGATGATATCAAAGCCATTAGATCTGTAATTTTTATTGATATAAGGAACAAGATCTTTTTCAATAAAGTTTAAAAAATTCACATACCCGCCGTCTTCTTTAAAAGAAACATACAGATCTCTGTACCTGTCGGTATTGGGAATTCCAACAACAATAATTTCCGGCAGGTACCCAAACGGATTGGATAAAAATGAAACAGCCCCGCGAGCATAATCAAAAACATATTCCGCATCCAAAACATAAAGTACAGGGAACTTTTTATCGGAATCCTGATAATTAACGGGAAGGGCAACGGAAATCAATCGGTGCTCCTGTAGGTTCTCGGAAAAAATCAAATGATCCGTTACCTTGCTTTTTTCCTGGGCGTACATGAACCCGCTAATACACAATAAAATGGTTATTGTTACTTTTAAGTTTATTTTCATTACATATATATTTGAACGATAAACCCTGTTACTCCTATAAACAGGCACAGGGGTGAAAAACACCTGGTATCTGCTTTGCCAAATGAGGTTGTTTTTACTTTCTTGAAAAAACCTAGATACTTAAAATCACCAATGGCCCGTACCGTAAAAATAGATGGAATAATCCAGCCAAAAGAGGTGAGGACCCAATCAGGAAGGTCATATGCAATAAACGGAGCTTTTAAAAAGTAAAATACCGCAAAAAGCATTAATGCAACACCTACCAGGGCACTGTCAATTTTCTTAGGATGGAGCATTTGCACTCCCTTTTCGTCTGTAGGTAATGCAATATCAAATCCAAATTTTCCTCCAACCGCCCAGTTAAAATGAACGAATGCCAACGTTAGTAAAATAAAAATAAGGAGCCCGAATAGTATCATAAAGAACCGTTAATTTTTTAGTAAGTGCATGGATACCGTCATACGTTACTCCTCTTTTTTCAGATGCTCAAACCAGGATAGAGCTATCTGCCAAAGACGTTGGTTTTTTCGGCTAAAAAACTTCATATGGCCTATTTCTTCACACCCGTAATCTTTGGGGTGTAAGCACTTTTTTGTAACGTGCAATTTAGCGAACACGGCAATCATATCGTCTACATTTTTTTCGATGGCTATATCGTCGTCTGTAGCATAGATCCAAAGTGAGGGAAAATTCAATTCGTGGTAGGTATGATTCGTAACAGATTTCCCGAATGCGGTTTTTACATAACCCTGGCCGTTGCACCACGTACTCCACTGTTTTGCCACATTTTTTGGAAGCGGCTCTCCCATTCCCACCCAATGCGACTTGGTATAGCCGTAAAAAAAATTACTGAACGGAATAAACACATTCATAAAAAACCGGGCTTTTAAACGGTAGGGAAGCCTCATATTGCGTAGGCTTCCTGAAGAGCTGGCAATATTAAACATGGATGTAATGTTTTTTGCATTCGGCATTAACCCTACCAATTGCCCTCCCGCACTATGACCAATAAGATGACAGGCAACACCCGGGAAACGAAGTTTTAAAACATCTAACACTGCCGGCATATCCAGCTGCCCCCAGTCTAATAAAGATGCGGAGCATCTTTTTACCGATCCCACAAGAGAATCTCCAATGCCCCGATTGTCAAAAGTAATTACTCCAAAACCCTGAGATGCCAGATAACTGGCAAAAGGGCGGTAAAAATTTCGTCGAATACCCGTAGCAGGACCAATAAATATAGCGGCCTTGTAATTTTCAGAGGGATTAAATAAGGTTCCGGTTAATTCAATCCCGTCCGTACAGGGTATCTTTATATCTTGTTCAAAAACGGAGTTCAATGGTCGCAGTAGTTAAAGAGAAACATAACACTAATCAGTAATATAATCTACCAGTTTTTTAGGGCGTTCGAGTACCCGTTTTACAATTTGCAGGAATCCCTTATCGGTAGTGTTAATTCCCCATTTGATCAGCGAAATTTTTCCGTTTACAATTTCAAGTCCTGTAATACTTCGCGGATGTACACAGCTACCATCATTAAAAAAAGCGAGATCTCCCGGATCGGGAAAACGAGGACGATGCGTATGCCCCACAACAGTGAGCTGATTGTCGTTTTCGGCAATCCACTTCTTAATCCGACGCTCTACCTTGATAAGTTCTTTATAGTTTTTAGCAGGGCTTGTGGGATCTGCAATACCGACAATTTGTAAAGGTTTCCAAAGCACACGAACCATAAAACGGCTCCATCGCCAAAACAGATAATTCCACCAGTCGGCCTGATGTCCATGGGTTAAAAACAATTTTTGTCGGGTTTCTGTATGTTCCAAAACAAGAGCTTCGTGGTAAATTAAATTTTGAAATAAAGGCTCATCTTTTCCGGTTTCCGGCTCAAAATATGTAGATAAGTTTTTCTCCACATAACTCGGATCTTTATAAACCATATCGTGATTGCCGTAAATTAAATGTAATCTACATTCTTCATGGAATTTTTTCATCAGCAAATACACATCCTTGTGGGCGTGAAAAAGGGAGTCAAAATTTAGATTTTCCCACAATTCATCACCATCTCCCAATTCACAATAGGTAAAACCCTCTTCGTAATAATGCTTTAAAGCGTGGTAATACACATTTTTGTTATTGGCAAAATCGTCAGCAAAACTATTATCTCCTCGATGGCAATCACTAAATAAAATGAATTTTGAAGAATTGTCAAAGGGAATCACCTTTGCGTGTGTAAATGCATTCGAAAGTCGTCTGCGTGATGACATCGGTAAAATTTTAATAAATATCCATAAAAAAATTGAGTAATGAAATATCTTTTTCACGTACTAATATTTCAGGTGGAAGGTGAGGTCATAAAAAACAACATATCTAGCAATTTTGTATCTTTACAGGTTCTAAGGCACACAATATGAAGATTATACATTCAAATAAAGAAAACAAGCCGGAATTGCCCTTTAAGCTTATGGTAAGTTTTAAAGAGGTTTTTTCGTTTTATCAAAAATATACGGAAGAAGACCATCCTTACAGAGATTCGGCTATAAAGGTAACTACGTACCTTCAAAAATACCCGGAACTTATTGAGGGTTTTGAAGATTTTTCATTGCTGAATAAATACGAAGAGCAGATAGAGCTAATGCTGGAAGGCCTTTTTCCGGAAGCACTTACTTTAAACGAGATCAAAGCAGTTAGTATTCCTTTTGATTTCACCGTGTTTAAGTTTACGCAACGTTTTGAAAATATTATTGCAAATGCGGGAGACAATTTTGAGCTTACGCTCCGGAATTTTGAGGAAAATGAAATTTATATTCATGCCTGTACCATGATACTTGGCATGTATTATAAGCGCCCTATTGATTTAAGACGTCCCTTCTTTTTTGATATACCAAATAAGCAAACAGGAATTACCAATCATTATAGAGTTGCATTTAATGCTGATTTTGCCAAGTTCGAGAAAACCGATAAAGCACCGGATTTAACAGACGATGATATTAAATTACTTCTGGACAATTACGGAAACATTGAGGTATGGAAAGAAAAATTCCCACCCGATAGCTATGTTTTTAAAGGATTCGGAATTATGAATCTCTTTGATGTAACAGCCGATGAGACCCTGTCTTCGCTTAAAGCTAATTTATTGCGCAGAGATGACAACCTTATTAAAGACGTACAGGAAAATCTGAGGGAGTTTTATGGAATAAAAGATCTGATGGTGGGATTTTCCTTGTTTGATCGTTCCAAAGGATCTCAGTGGTCTACGATGGTTAAAAAGACCGAAAGTTTGATTATGACGGAAGAATGTGAAGTGGAATGTGGTGCATTTTTCTGCCAGGGAGTCAATGAGCATGTCTTTAATCATGAGGAGATCATGGCAATCTCTGATGTAGATCACTACGGGAAGATGACTGAGGAGAACGGATTTTATAAGAGCATGAAAAAAAGAGGTATTGGAAGCATTATTCTTGTTCCCCTTCAGGGAGAGAATAACTTTTTTGCCCTGCTTGAAATAGCTTCACCAAGAGCCTATGAATTAAATTCGGTGAATCAGAATAAGTTAAAAGACATTATTCCGGTATTTAAAGCGGCTGTTCAACGAGCTTCTGAAGATCACCAGAATATCCTGGAAGCAACTATCCAGGAACATTACACAGCAATTCACCCATCGGTTAAATGGCGATTTTATGAGGCCGCCGAACAATATTTTAGGAAAGTACAAAGCGGTGAGGAATCTCCTGTAATAGATGAAATAGTTTTTAATGATGTATATCCTTTGTTTGGACAAAGCGATATTAAAGGCTCTTCAGATGCCCGTAATAAATCTATCCGGGAAGACCTTATTGAACAATTGAATTTGGCAATAGATGTCCTGGCCGAGGCCTGTAAGGAAGAAAAGATGCCCATATACGATGAACTGATGTTCCGGGTTAAAGAGTACTTAACCACCGTGGAAAACGGTTTAAAAGCCGGTGATGAAATAGGAATTGTAGATTTCTTAAAACGAGAAATCTATCCGGTATTCAAGCATGTTCGCGGAATCAGTGAAGATTTAAATGTACTGGTATCTAAATATATGGATCAGATTGATCCTCATCTACAGGTAATTTACAAGCGTAGAAAAGCGTATGAACAAAGCGTGAATTTGCTTAATACCAAACTTTCATTATACCTGGATAGGAAACAGGAAGAAGCGCAGCAAATGTTCCCGCATTATTATGAGCGCTATAAAACGGATGGCGTGGAATACAATATGTATATTGGAGATTCTCTGGTAAACGACCGCAGGTATGACAATCTTTATTTATACAATTTAAGATTGTGGCAGTTGCAAATAATGTGCGAATTGGAAAATGTAGCACATCAGTTAAAGAATGACATGCCGCACGAATTAGATGTTGCATCTCTTATTTTGGTACACAGTAATTCCATGGCCATTAAATTCAGAATGGACGAAAAACAATTCGATGTTGACGGAGCATACAACATCCGATATGAGATCATTAAAAAACGTATAGATAAGGCATTTATCAAAGGGACTAAGGAACGCTTGACAACACCTGGAAAAATAGCCATTGTATATTCTCAGGAAAAAGATGCTCTTGAATATATGAAGTATATAAAATACCTGCAGTCCAAAAATCTCCTGGGGAAAGTAGAGAAGCTTATTCTCGAAGACCTACAGGGCGTTTCAGGTCTTAAAGCTTTACGGGTGGAAGTTGTTTATCAAAACGATTTTAATGAAAAAGAAACCATTACTTTTGATCAGCTTATGCAGGAAATAAAAGCCTAAAGAGTTGCTCCTTCCTGCATGTAAAAGGAAATGGCAAAGGCTAAAACACTAATGATAATTCCGATCATAAAAACGGTATAAGTTAATCGCAGGAGGTTATATTTTCTGTTGAGTACCAATCCTAAAAAATAAAGGTCTTTGGTAAGAGATCCGTACAGATAATCACGGTCTTGCATCATTTCACCCATAGCCCATTCAAAATCGTCCAGTTTCATCTGATGAAAATTACCGAAGAATATAAGGTTAACCTTTTTATTTGCCACATCTTCCTTGGTAAACTTACCTTTTGTAACATTCGGCCTGGTAGCCAATACGGATAGAATCATGGAAGCAACTGTAAAGGCTACAAAAACAATGGAAGGATATATCAGGTAATGATTCGACGGATTATCTAACTTGGGCAGCAAATTCGATAAAGCCAAAGAAACGATAATGGCATTTACGGAGAGTAATATATTTGCTTTAGTATCTGCAATATCACTCAAGGTAATATGATTCCTTAAAGCAACCCGAAACATAGTTTCTATTCCCCGTTCAGGAAGGGTCGCTTTGTTTTTTTTGAGAGCAAATTCCTGCTCACGCTTTTTTTCTTTTATCGCTTCCTGCCTTTGTTTCTTTAACCGTTTAAAAAGATTCGCCAGGTTTTTGTTTTTCCCTTCAAGCCAGTTTCCCAGTGCGTGATTGGTATAATATCGATGGTGATTGGTAAAAAAATTAATGCTTTCCTCGGTCCATTCTACATCCGAATAGGTTTTTTTCCCCATCAAACGCCACTCTTCCCTAAGTGCTTCACTGAGATCGTTAAATTCTTTCGATCCAAAATGAGCACAATCGGCATCACGTATAATTTTTTCAGCCAGTGTTTGCGGTTCGTATCCCATTTTTGTGGCTAAAATGAGCTGTTTTACGAGTTCAATACGAGCCGGAAGAACCTTTTTGTCTTCCAAAAAAACTTCAGCTTGTTTTGCGCCGATATTTTCGTGATTATCCGGATTTTCTATGTAACCGATATCGTGAAACCATGCGGCTATTAAGAGCGCCTGCGCTTCTTCCTCCGGAACTTGTTCTCCCTCGATTAGTTCGGTAACCTTTTGAACTACATTTTTAGTGTGGTTCAGATTGTGATATAAAAAGGAAGCAGGTAACTTTCCAAATAAGGAAATAACATGCTTTTCGACTTCAGGGAGTAAGTTTTCCATGAACAAAAATTTTCACTAATTTAATACAAATAATAAAACGTTACGAAGACAAGTCTGTTGTACGGATGTAACGAATTACAATAAGGGATGGTCTAATGTGTAAGTTACAAGACTTTTTGGCGACTTATTTTTCGCAAACATTCAGCATACAGGAGTAGGTTGAATGTTTATTTTTTAACTAGGTCGTAATTATTTATAAAACTTTAAAGCAGAAAGGAAAAATCACCGATGATTACCTGGAAAGATATTATCGCTTTTACCGTAAACGGGAATCCGTTACCCGATAAAAGAATAGAGAAAACCGAAGCAATATGGAGAGAATATCTCACGCCGGAACAATTTAGAATCACGAGACAAAAAGGAACGGAAGCACCTCACTCCGGAGCCCTTTGCAGTATCTATGAGGCAGGCAAATACAGTTGTGTTTGTTGTGATACTCCTCTGTTTGATTCAACGATCAAATTTAATTCGGGAACCGGGTGGCCCAGTTTTACTCAGCCCATAAAAGAAAACGCTGTTAAATATGAAAAAGACACTTCGTATGGTATGATTAGAGTGGAAGCTCTGTGTAACACCTGCGATGCTCATTTGGGACATGTATTTCCGGATGGCCCCGAACCAAGCGGACTGCGCTATTGTATAAATTCGGAATCCATGCAATTATTTAAAGAAGAAAAGGAGGTTTAACAGAATGGGAAATAAAATAGAAATAGCAACTCTAGGCGGAGGGTGTTTTTGGTGTATTGAAGCTGTATTTCAAAGGATCCGCGGCGTAGAAAAGGTAGTTTCAGGATATAGCGGAGGAAAGGCTCCCGGAAAACCAACCTATCGTGAAGTATGTTCGGGCCTTACAGGACATGCCGAAGTGGTTCAGGTATATTTTAATCCGGAAGAGATTTCATATCGCGATTTGCTGGAGATTTTTATGACGAGCCATGATCCAACAACCCTGAATCGCCAGGGTGGTGATGTGGGAACTCAGTACCGATCCGTAATTTATTATCACCATACCGTTCAAAAACAAATTGCCGAAGAGGTAATACAAAAAATTGCTCCGCTTTATGAAAATAGGGTAGTCACTGAAATCAGCCCATTGGATATTTTTTATGAAGCGGAGCCCTATCATCAAAATTACTACAATGAAAATAGCTCGCAAGGCTACTGTAATTTTGTAATAACCCCTAAGCTGGCAAAACTACGTAAGCAACATGCCGATAAACTTAAAGATATATCTGTACGTTGAAACGCTATGATAATTGTTCTGGAAACAGCAGTTACTTATAGAGATTCAAGTAGCTGCTGTTTTATTTTACAACCAAAAGGAAAGAGAAATAAAAGGTCAAATAAAGATGGAACAAGATAAGTTGTATAGTGCCCCGGAATTTAATGTGAAACAATGGGTAGATGCTTCCGGAACGCCCTCTAATGCTTTGACGTTAGGAGATTTCAAAGGCAAGTTTAAAGTGCTTTACTGTTTTCAGAGCTGGTGCCCGGGATGTCATAGTAAAGGATTACCGGATTTAAAGATGATGGTAGATGCCTTAGAGGGAAATACGAAAGTAGTTTTTTTGGCAATTCAAACGGTCTTTGAAGGTTTTCATGCCAACACCTATGAAAAAATGTTGGAAACACAGAAAAAGTACGATCTTAAAATTCCATTTGGGCACGATGCAGGCGATGACGGAAAATCCAGATCAAATATCATGACCAATTATCAAACGGGAGGAACTCCCTGGTTTATTTTTATTGATAAACACGATCACATTGTATTTGCTGATTTTCACTTAAACGCGGAAGCAGCCATTCAATTTTTAAAGCAATTGGAAATATGAGATCACCTGAAGGAATAAAATTATACGGCACCGCCCGTTGTCATAAAACTTATTATTATATAGAATTATTGAATGAAACCAAGTTACCGTATAGGTTTTTAGATATAGAGAAAAATAAAGATTATGCTGAAGAGCTACGCCGCCTGTACGAAAATCGGAAACTCAATTTTCCAACCATAACTATTGGAAAAAAGAAATTAAGGAATCCTACTAAAAAGGAATTGGATAAATGGTTGCATAAGTGTAACCGGGCCGTTCCATAAGAAAAGAAACAATAATGCACAATATATAAAATGAAAAGCTCAAGACTTAAAATTAAAAACCACAAGGGATATGAGTTACAGGCTCATCTGGAACTTCCGGCCAATCAAAAACCCAATTACTATGCAATTTTTGCACACTGTTTTACCTGTAGCAGTACTCTGGGAGCGGTAAAAAATATAAGCAGATCACTTACCAATCATGGCTTTGGAGTAATACGTTTTGATTTTACTGGCCTTGGAAGAAGTGAGGGTTCGTTTGCCGAAAGTCATTTTTCGGCTAACGTAAACGATTTGTTAGCGGTACATGAATTTATAAAGAAAGCGTATGAGGCACCCAGCCTGCTCATTGGTCATTCGCTGGGGGGAGCGGCTGTTTTGGTGGCTGCTTCCAAATTACCGGATATTAAGGCAGTGGCTACCATAGGAGCACCGGCTACCATAAGCCATGTAAAACATTTGTTCTCACATGGTATTCAGGAAATACAGGAAAAGGGAGAAGTAGAAATCCATATAGGAGGAAGGCCTTTTAAAATAGATAGGGATTTTGTGGAGGATTTTGATAAAACAAGCCTTCCTGAAGTCGTAAAAAATCTGCGAAAACCTCTGCTTATTATGCATGCTCCCTTTGATGCTACAGTTGGAATTAGCAATGCTCAGGAGTTATATCACCAGGCTCATCACCCCAAGAGCTTTATATCGTTAGATAAAGCCGATCATTTACTCTCCAAAAAAGAAGACAGCCTTTATACGGGGAATATGATAGGTGCCTGGGTATTAAACTATCTACCGGAAAAAGAAAATATAATGATAAGTCCGGAAGGAGAACAACTGGTGGGCCATTTGAATCTTACAGAAGACAATTTTACCACATTTATACAAACTAAAAACCACAGTATGGTAGCCGATGAGCCGGAAAGTATTGGGGGAGATGATTTTGGACCGTCACCCTATGAGTATCTGAACGCCGGCCTGGCAGCCTGTACCGTGATGACTTTAAAAATGTATGCGCAACGAAAGCAATGGGACCTTAAGGAAGTTTATATATACCTGTCGCATTCCAAAAGGCACAGTGACGATTTGAAAATTGATCTTGAAAAGCCCACTTATCTGGATCATATAAACAAAAAACTCAGGCTTGTTGGAAATCTGGATGAAAAACAAAAAGAACGACTAAAAGAAATTGCGTCAAAATGCCCGGTTCATAGAACATTGGCCGGTGAGGTTATATTTAATACTGAGATTATTTAATAATTGCCCTGTAAAATATATACGAGCTTCAGTGAAATGTATACTTTTTTAACCTCCAACAGGTTTAATTTTGTTTTGTAATTTAAAATGTAAACAATGAAAAAAGTAGCACTGATAACCGGAGCTTCCTCAGGAATAGGAAAAGCAACCGCACTACGGTTAATTAAAGAAGGACATATAGTTTACGGGGTTGCGCGCAGGATTGAGAAAATGCAGGATTTGGTAAAGGCCGGCGGATATGCAAGAGCCATGGATGTTACAAACCACGAGCAGGTAAAAAATGTGGTTCAGGAAATTTTAACCGAACAGAATCGCATTGATATATTAGTTAATAATGCGGGATATGCGGTCTATGGCCCCATAGAAGAAATTAGCTATGAGCAGGCAAAACGTCAATTTGATGTAAACTTATTTGGTTTGGCAGAAGTAACTAAAGCAGTTTTACCCGCTATGCGAAAACAACATTTGGGAACCATAATTAATATATCATCGGTAGGAGGTAAAATTTATACACCCCTGGGGGCCTGGTACCATGCCACAAAACACGCATTAGAAGGTTGGAGTGATTGCCTCCGATTAGAAGTACAACCATTTGGAATCGATGTGGTTATCATTGAACCCGGAGCTATTAAAACTGAATTCGACCAGGCAATGGACCATCAATTTGGCGACCTGGAAAGTAGCCCGTATACCGGTTTGAAGAAATCTATGGAAAAAGTAATGACCAATGCTTATAAACCGGGAAATTATAGCGAACCGGATGTAATTGCAAAAACAATTTCAAAAGCCCTGGACTCCAATAAACCTAAAACACGATATGCAGCAGGTAAAATGGCACGCCAAACATTAATAGGAAGAAAATGGCTGAGCGATAAAGGTTTTGATAAGATGATTATGAAAATGATTCGCAAAATGGAAAAATGAACTTAAATTAGATGTTTGGTATGAATAAGATATTCCATATAAAATCGATTACAGAGGCAAATAAATTGTTTGGTAAAACCCCTCCGAAGCATCCGTTAATTAGTGTTATGTGGGCAAAAGATTTTCCGGATTTCCACCAGTTTGAAGGGCTGAAGTTTAATACCGATCTGTTTATGGTTTCGTTAAAAGACGGTATTACAGGATCTATGGGATACGGAAGAAACAGTTACGATTTTACCGAAGGTACTATGGTATTTTCCAAACCCAATCAGGTCTTATCGTCCGAGGAGAAAAATATTGCCGATGATGCTAAAGGGTGGGTACTATTATTTCATCCTGATTTAATTAGAAAATCAGAATTAGGTAAAACCATTGATAATTATACCTTTTTTGATTATGAGGTGCATGAAGCCCTGCACTTATCTGAAGACGAAAAAGCAACACTGACCGATTTGATTAAGAAAATAGAAGCAGAGATCAATCAGAATATTGATAAACATAGTCAAAAGCTTATTATCTCCACCATAGAATTGATTTTAGATTATTGCAATCGCTATTACGACCGACAGTTTTATGTTCGAGCCAATTTACATCAGGACCATGTTGCCGAATTTGAAAGTTTTTTAAAAAGCTATTTCAATTCGGAAAAACCCATGGAAGAAGGACTGCCTTCCGTTAAGTATTGCGGAGAACAATTACATATGTCTCCCAATTATTTAAGCGATTTGTTAAAGAAGGAAACGGGCAGGAGTGCCAAAGATCATATCTACGCCTTTGTAGTAAATAAAGCTAAAAACAAATTGCTGGGAACCTCAGAGTCCATTAGCGAAATAGCATATAATTTAGGCTTTGAATACCCACAGCACTTTAGCAAGCTCTTTAAAAAGCAAACCGGGATGAGTCCGGCGCACTACCGGCGTCAAAATTAGTGCAACCTAAAACCCGACGATTATTCAGATTAGCCTGAAAATGAGTAATACATGGTGTTACTCACAATGACTTAAAGAAATCACAAAATATATATAACCAGAATACTCTTGAAAAAGTTTAAAAAAATATTGAAGCGTATGCTTATATCTATCTTAGCCCTGGTAGCATTGCTGGTCGTTTTTTATATGGCCTTCGTTAATTTGTATCCATCATTTGGAGGCGATGTATCCAAAGAGCGACAATCACTGTATCTGTCGTCCGAACAGTTTAAAGAAGGTGTTTTTGTCAATAAAAAAAACGTTCCCAAAGACCCTAGTTTTTCGGAAATGTTAAAGATTTCAAGAAAATTCTTTTTTGAAAAAGTTGAAAACGGAAGACCAGAAAACAATGTACCGGTTCAAAAGATCGATTCAACGGGAATTGCAAATTATGATAAAAATACGCGCCTTGTTTGGTTTGGCCACTCAGCTTTTTTATTACAGATAAATGGCAAGAACATTCTTATTGACCCTATGTTTGGTGAAGTCCCGGCACCACACCCATGGCTAGGCGGTAAACGCTTTAATAAAGAACTCCCTATTGAAATTGAAAAACTGCCAAAAATTGATGCGGTATTGATTTCTCATGATCATTACGACCACCTGGATTATGGATCGATCAAAAGATTAAAAGATAAAGTTGAAGCCTATTATGTTCCGCTCGGAGTGGGTGTTCACCTGGAAGCCTGGGGGATTAATGGAAATAAAATTACTGAAATGGATTGGTGGAATGAAACCGTATTTAAAGACATACAATTGGTATGTACTCCTGCACAACATTTTTCGGGCAGGAAGCTTACAAATGGTCAAAGCACTCTGTGGAGTTCCTGGGTTATAAAATCTGATGATACGAGTATTTTCTTTAGCGGAGATAGTGGTTATGGACCACATTTCAAGCAAATAGGCGATAAATATGGCCCTTTTGATTTTGCTATGATAGAGTGTGGGCAATACAACAAAATGTGGCCGGATATCCATATGTTTCCTGAAGAAACCGCTCAGGCCGGAGTTGATGTACGGGCCAAAGCCATGATGCCGATACATTGGGGCACTTTTAAACTGGCTTTGCATTCGTGGACCGACCCCATTGAGCGCGTAACTGAAAAAGCAAGTGAACTTCAATTACCTTTGGTAACACCAAAAATTGGAGAACCCATAGTGTGCAATGAGCTGCCAAAACCCAATTCCGTTTGGTGGTAAGGCTTATGCTTTTATAAGAACCTGTTTAACACCAAACAATATCGATACTGTTAGCCGGTCATACGGGATATTAAACAAAATCAAATTTGTAAAAAAAACAGTAACTTTAAACGACAATTAATTAACCAATCCATGAAGTATAAAAGCGCTCTCGTTATAATTGTCATCTTTTTTTTTATTAGCTCATGTGCAACTTATAAGCCGCAATACAGGAATAGTATTCAGCAAAGCTCTTTTCCCGATAAAGAAATAAAACACTCTTTCTACCTTATTGGTGATGCCGGAAATTCCGAACAGGGAACTGTTTCCGGGGCATTACAAAAGTTTAAAAAAGAACTGGACAATGCAGGAAAAAACAGTACTGCCATTTTTTTGGGAGATAATATTTACCCCAAAGGAATGCCGAAGAAATCAAAGGAAGATCGTGCCCTGGCAGAGCACAGATTACAGGTGCAAATTGATGCAGCTAAAAACTTCAAAGGCCAAACACTCTTTATTCCTGGAAATCACGACTGGTATAACCATGGAGTTAAAGGATTAAAAAGAGAGGAAAAATGGGTGGAAAAAACACTTGGTGATAATTCTTTTTTACCACAGGATGGATGTCCGATTGAAAAGATTCATGTTTCACAAGACATCGAACTTATTTTAATTGACAGCCATTGGTATATAACAAATTGGGATAAACAACCAACCATTAATGACGATTGCGATTTTAAGACGCGCAAGGCTTTTTTAGATGAATTCAGAAGCCTTATTAAAAAAGCCAGAGGCAAAACCACGGTTGTGGCTTTACACCACCCCATGTATACCAACGGATCTCACGGAGGACAATATTCTTTTGGAAGTCATATGTCTCCCATACCTGTATTGGGAACCTTAAAAAATGTGATCAGAAAAACCAGTGGCGTAGCCAATGTGGATTTGCAAAATGCAAGATATAACGAGTTAAAAAAACTACTGGTAACAGCAGCACAGCAAAATAACAAGGTAGTATTTGTTTCGGGCCACGAACACAATTTACAATATATTGTTGAAGACAATTTAAGACAGATAGTAAGCGGTTCCGGCTCAAAAACCGATGCGGTGCGAAATGTCGGAGGAGGGCAATTTGCCTATGCCACTCCGGGATATGCAAGACTGGATGTGTTTAAAGACGGCTCTTCCTATGTGCGATTTTATTCGGTTGAATCGGAAAAACCTGTTTTTGAAACCGATGTGCTTCCTGCCAACACCAAAAAAGTGTTTACTACCTACCCCAAAAGCTTCCCGAAAGAAAAATCAGCCTCTATTTATACCGAAGAAGAAACCCGGAAATCCGGCTTTCACAAATTTATTTGGGGAGACCGTTACAGGAAGTATTACAGTACAAAAGTGAAAGTGCCTACCGTGGATTTAGATACACTGTTTGGTGGATTAACTCCGGTGCGAAAGGGAGGAGGCAATCAATCGAAATCCCTGCGGCTTAAAGATAAAAACGGAGCGCAGTATGTTATGAGGGCCTTGAGAAAGCAGGCAGTTCAGTACTTGCAGGCTACCGTTTTTGCCGATCAGTATATTGAAGGGCAATTTGACGATACGGTTGCCGAAAACCTGCTTTTGGATGTTTTTACCGGGTCTCACCCTTACGCGCCTTTTGCCATAGGTGCTCTGGCCGATGGTGCCGGAGTTTACCATACCAACCCCGTATTGTATTACGTGCCCAAACAGAATACCCTGGGTTATTTTAATACTGAATTTGGTGATGAATTGTACATGATAGAAGAACATACATCAGAAGGACACAGTGATCAGGCGAGTTTTGGATATCAGGATAAACTACGGGGAACCGATGATATGATGAAAAGGCTTCACAAAGATGAAGATATCGTTATTGATGAAGCTTCTTATATAAGAGCTCGTTTGTTTGATATGCTTATAGGAGACTGGGACAGGCATCAGGATCAGTGGCGATGGATAGAATTTGAAGAAGACGGAAAAAAAATATATCGCCCCATGCCTCGCGACAGAGACCAGGCGTTTTCCATAATGGCTGATGGAGTTTTATTAGGCACTTCGGTAAAGTTAATCCCCGCAGCACGATTACTTCGAAAATACAGTGAAGATCTGGTTGATGTAAAAGGAGTAAATGTAGAACCATATCCGCTGGATATGGAACTAATTCAACAGTCGGGAAAAGATGTTTGGGATGAGCAGGTAGCCTTTATTCAAAAGGGAGTTACGGATGAGGTTATAGAAAAAGCCTTCCTTAACTTTCCGGAAGAAGTAAGAGACGAAACCCTGGAAAAAGTAAAGAATACCCTGAAGGCCCGAAGGGCGAACCTCCAGAAAATTTCAGATCGATATTTTGGACTGGTCAATAAATTTGCCGTAGTTAAAGGAACTAATAAAGACGATTGGTTTGAAATTGAACGAATGCAGGGAGGAAAAACAAAGGTTACGGCCTACCGAATAAAAAACGGAAAAAAAGGAGAGGTATTCCACCAGCGAACCTATTCCAGGGATCAAACAAAAGAGATTTGGATTTACGCCCTCGATGACAAAGATGTGTTTCATGTTACGGGAAATGGCAACCACCTGATTAAACTGAGGTTGATCGGTGGGCAGAATAAAGATACTTACGATATTGAAAATGGAAAAAAAACTACGTATTACGATTATAAATCCAAAAAAAGTGAGGTAAAGAGCAATAAGGGAATAAAGAAATTCAGTGACGATTATGAAACCAATGTATACGATTACAAGAAGTTGAAAAATAATACCAATCAACTCATTCCATCTATTGGCTCAAACCCGGATGACGGATTGCGTATCGGAATAGTAAATACCTATACCAATTATGGTTTTGAACGAAACCCGTTTACTTCACAGCACAGCTTTTCAGCCGCCTACTATTTTGCCACCAATGGCTTTAATCTGAATTATAATGGTGAATTTGCCAATGTGATTAAGAGCATGAATTTAGGAATGGAAGTTCAATTTAACAGTCCGAATTACTCGATAAACTTTTTTGGATACGGAAACAGCACACCCAATCCGGAGGCGGATGAAGATGATGGTATAAATGCCGATCTCGATTTTAACCGGACCCGGATCAGAACTTTTAGAATCAGACCTTCTTTGATATGGAGAGGAGAAATGGGCGCAAGCCTGAATGTGGGGGTCCTATATGAATCAAATGAAGTAGAGCGAACAGCCGGACGGTTTGTAGAAACTTTTGAAGCGGACGATCCCATTTTTGACGAACAGGATTTTTATGGCGTAGATGCCCGGTACGAATTTACGAATGCAGATTTGGAAGCCTTTCCAACACTTGGATTTCAGCTGGCACTCCAAACAGGATATAAGAATAACGTGGATAGTGAAAAAGGGTTCGGGTATTTGATTCCTGAACTGGGAATAAGCTACAGATTAATTCCAAGCGGGCAACTGGTCCTGGCTACCAAACTAAGAGGCCATATGAATCTGGGAGACGATTTTGAATTTTATCAAGGGGCTGCATTAGGAGCTAATACGGGTCTGAGAGGATATAGAAATGAACGCTTCACAGGAAAAAGCGCTTTTGTGCAATCAGTAGATCTCAGGTGGAACTTCAGTGATGTAAAAACCGGAGTGATGCCTTTGTATATTGGCATTTATGGAGGGCTGGATTACGGGCGTGTTTGGGTCGATGACGATTTGGTATTAAATACCATTTATAATGAAGATGATTGGAACACATCAATTGGTGGAGGATTGTTTATAAATATGGCGAATATGCTTACCGGAAACATATCGGCTTTTAGTAGTGACGACGGACTTCGTATCGCTTTTAAAATGGGGTTTGGGTTTTGAAAATAGAGATATGATTGAATTTAAAATTTCTTTAGAAAGTTTTCTTAAAGTGGAAAACAGGAAGTTAAAATTCACATAATGATGAAACATGGTAAAAAAACTTTACAAACATCGCTTCGAAATATTTTTAACCACTCAATTGGCTATTCTATTCGGGTCGTTACTATTCCCGCATAACTTTTACGAATACACCCTGTTACCCATATTGTATTTAATAAGTATAGCAGCAGGGATATTAATGATCTCCAAACGTAAAAGACTGATGTGGTTTTTTATTGTATTGTTTGCTATAGCAGCCTTTATTTTTGGATCCAGTATGATTTCCAGAACCGAGAATACAGAGAATATTTTGTTACGTTTGTCGGTTTATTTTATCTTCCATATTATGGTTACCTGGAATATTATCATTCAGGTATGGAAGGCAAAAAGAGTTACGAAAAATGTCATTATGGGTTTGATGAGCGGGTATATATCGCTCGGATTTCTGGCGTTTTTTTTATTTATGTCAATCGAACTTACACACCCCGGAGCCTTTACCGGGCCTCTGCTGGAAACAACAGACTTCGGGCTTCAGTCAGACAGCATTTTGTATTACGCTTATATTACCTTGCTAACCATTGGGTATGGAGAAATAGTTCCAACCATTCCCATAGCACAAAAAGCTGCTATTCTAGTGGGATTAACAGGCCAGTTCTATATGGTAATTATTACCGCCGTAGTGGTTGAAAAGTACATCAGGCATTCAGTAAAGGATTAAAAAGGCATAATATTTTTATAACAAAAAAACCTTCAACAAAATGTTGAAGGTTTTTAAAGTTCTACAATGGTTCAAATAATTAATTAAGCGTAATAGTATAAGTATTGTTAGAAGGATCAAATTCTATAGTATAGTTTCCATCAGCTGCAATACCTATATTGGCTCCATCCTGTTCCAGTGTTCCATCGGCATCATTATCACCTAAGTTTATGGTCCAGCCATCTCCAAAGCGGAATTTCATTTCACCTGCGATAAGGTCAAGTGTAATGGTCCAAACCTTATTAATACTATCATAATCCATATTGGTGTCCGGATCACCCCAACCATTTGGCGTAGCTGAACCTATAATTCCCCAATTTCCAATAGAGTATGTGGCATTAACTCTATCCAGATCAACTACCCAGCCTCCGGCTGAAACTGTGATATTACTTCCATCCTGCTCCAGAGAACCATCGGCATCATTGTCTCCCAGATTTAGTGTCCAGTCATTATTGGCTCTAAACTTCATTTCTCCATCTGTTAAGTTAAGGGTAACAGTCCAAACATTTCTGTTGAAATCATAGGTCATATCTATATCCGGATCTCCCCATCCATTTGGTGTTGCCGAACCAATTACTCCCCATGTATTGGCTTCCCAGGTATTATTAATTAAATCAACACTTATCTCATAGTCAAGCGGACCAGACAGTGTAACATTATTTCCAGGAGAAGCTATTACTCCCGAAGTACCATCTCCTTCATCTCCATAAATTCCATTATCCCAATCAGGGGCATCAGTAAATTTGAATTCATTTGCCACTTCAGTTAGACTAACATGACCAAAATAAAGCCCATCCAGATTAGGAGAATTTATTGAAGTGATAGAAGGTGCAGCCCCGGGATTCCATCCCTGATAATTTCCCGGTACATAAAGTGCTTCAGGAAAAGGCGTTTGTTCTTCTTTTGTAAAACTCCATATGGCATATCCTTTGGCAGGAGCTTTTAGATTAACAAGACCCGTTTCATCGGAAGTTTCAAAAATGAATATCTGTTCAGTATAATCCTTTATACTTGCACTGGGCCAATGTGTAATTACATCTCTAGAAGCTTCAAAGTCATTAAGGTTAATATATAAAACCAATCCTAATTTAACCCCGTCTCCCGTTCTGCTCGCAATAAACTCTGAATCACTCACATAATTTACGACCCATTCTCCAGCAGCCAATTGTTCTCTAAGTTTAATAAGCTGTTGAATTTTTTGTTTTTGCTCATCACCACTGTCTTCGTAATGCGAATAAAATATGGTGGGATAACCCGGAGCACACAAGATGTATGCATAAGCCTGTGTTTCAAATTCGTTCGGAAACTCGTTACCTCCATCCCTGGCTTCCGTATCATGGTTACCAACAAAAGTTACTGCCTTATTGGGCAACGAAGTATGTAAGCTTGGTGCCGTTAGCATATTCAAATTTCCCTGAGAAAAAGCATTTTTCATATTGAAAAAGTTAGGGAAATCAAAGGCACTTGCGTCGGAAGCTTCTACCCATGGTTTTACAACCCCATCCAAATTTCCATCAAAGTTTTCACCCACGGCGAAGCCACCTACTGTTGAAACCCAATCCTTAACAATATCAGGAGAGTATCCTTTTACAAAGTCAAAACGCCAACCGTCAATTTTTAAAATGTTCATATAATAATCTGCTACAGAGTTTTCTGCTTTCCACATCCAATCCTGCACATAGGGATTTAAAAGATCCAAATCAGGAAAACCTCCAAATTTCCCAGCGTCATAAAGATTTATTGCGTTGGGATGAAAATCATATTGCGAACGATTAAACATTCCTGAGGCAGGGCGAAAAAGAGTGTAAGATTCAAGTTGTCTGAATTCATTGTACTCTAACTCTCCACCACTGTTATGATTAATCACCATATCGGCAATAACAGCAATATTATTTTCATGGGCCTTGGTTATCATATTTTCCAGCTCAGCTCTATTCCCAAATCGGGTTTGTACTGTTCCATGCTGTTCAAAATCACCAAAATCAAAATAATCAAACGGATCATAACCCATAGAAAATCCACCTGATTGTCCTTTGCTTATTGGCGGGATCCAAATGGCGTCAATACCATTATCGGCCCAATCGTCAAGTTTAGAGCTTATATTATCCCACCAGATACCGCCATCGGCTACATCCCAATAAAAGGCCTGCATCATTACACCACTACCAGGGACAATTACATCAGACCGACTTTGGGAATTTCCTGCGGGCAGATCGGATGCATTTCGATCTTCAATAATTTCTATTGGTGTAAAATCATCATTCTTACATGAATAAAACACTCCAAAAAATATAGCTAGAAGAAAATATTTATAGTTTGTAAGCATTACTTTTTTTCTTTTTAAGATTCCCATAGGTATTTAATTTATGGTGTAAATAAGATTGTTTTCATTGGAAAAATCCAGTGTAATGGAATAAGTCCCTGCAGATATAGCGATATTAGCCCCATCCTGTTCAAGGGTTCCATCGGCATCATCGTCACCATAGTTAAGTCCCCAGTCATTATTGGTTCTGAACTTTATTTCTCCTTCAACTAGGGTCACGTTTTCTAACACCCAAACACCTTCATTTGCATAATTTGGTGTGAATTGAACATCAGGGCCGTCCCACCCATTAGGAGTGGCCGAACCTACTAGCCCCCATATATCAATAGATTCAATTGTATATTCTAGGGTCGCAAAATTTACAGTCACTAAATAATTACCAGCCGTTACAGGAATATTTGCTCCATCTTGTCCAAGAGTTCCAGGGAATTCACTATCCCCATAATTCAGAGCCCAGTCATTATTTAATCGAATTTTAAGCTCACCATTGGCAAGAGTAACAAGAGCCCTCCATTGATCCGATGTGGAATCATATGTCATTGGCATATCGGGGCCGTCCCATCCATTTACGGTTGCTGAACCAACCAATCCCCAGGTAAAGGGTTCAATGGTATAGGTGAGATCATTTAGATTATAAGTAATTTTATATGTCCCTGCGGAAACAGCAATGTTAGCGCCATCTTGTTCTAGCGAACCATCACCACCATTATCACCATAATTAACAGCCCAATCATTATTTTCTCTTATTTTAACCTCACCATCTACAAGAGTCACATAAGCTACAAAGACATTTCCAATACTGGTTTTGTAAAATGGTAAATCGGGCCCATCCCATCCATTGGGAGTGGCAGAACCTACAAGTCCCCAGGTAGAAGAAAGATCAAGAATGGTGGCATAACTGGTAACAGAAATTGTTGCCAAGTCAGATTCTGCCACTGAGGTTTTTCCAACTAAGGCCTGCACTTTTATAATAATGTCATTGGCGAGACCAGTCAGGGCACCTGAATCGTTTACAATTTTGTTTAGTTCTTCAACTAAAAAGGTCTTGTCCAAAACATTTCCTACATTAACCTTGATAGCGGTATCATCTGTCCCTCCAGCCAGGTTAAAAACCAACTGATATTCGGGAGCGGCATTATAACCAAAATCAGGCTCGGTCCAGTTTAGTGTAAGAGCGGTTTGTCCCTCCATATCTTTGGTCAATACCAAGGCATCATTGGTGGATAAGGAAAGGGTGGTTGTAGCTCTAGGGTTTACGACTGTAAAGTCGTCATCGCTACAACTACTCAGCCCTACTATGACCAGGAGTGCAAATAGGCGAATCAAATTTTTATAAGTTTTCATCATGTACATGCTTTTGTTTTAATTGATATATCCGGGATTTTGTTTAAGTAACGGATTTGCTTGTAAAGCTTCCAAAGGAAATGGAAACAAATTATAGTGGTCTGGAATAGCAGTTCCTTCAGGAACCCCACCTTTCCACGGCCATAAATAGGTACCTCCGGTAAACAAATTGAATCTTATCAGGTCTTGTCTTCTATGTCCTTCATAATATAATTCCCGGGCTCTTTCGTCAATTATAAATTCTAACGTAAGATCTTCAGCTGAAATATTACCATTATCACTTCCGTAAGCTCTTTCCCTAAGCGCATTAATATATGATAACGCAAGATCGGATGAACCACCGCCACCTCTTAAAAAAGCCTCTGCATACATTAAATAAGCATCAGAAAGTCGGAATAATGGAATATCGGTATCTGCAAAAGCCGTTATAGTTCCAGAACCATCTGAATAGGCATTTTGAAACTTAGTTGTAGGATATCCGTCTTCCCAAATTTTATAATCCGTCATTTCATAATTATGTCCTTTGGTCCAAAAAATGGCTCTGTTATCTTCTGTTGTTTCCAAATCACCAAAAAGACTATAAAGAGCCGGGGTGGTTCTATGGCCAAACCAGCCATCCTGATTTCCAAAATCGTTTATTGGCATGGTTGAGTCTCCGCCACTTCCATTTATTAAATATGTTGCATTTCCGAAAGACTGTACTGAATTTCTATCTCCTATCAATGGAAAAATAATTTCCGGAGAACTGAAATTGTCTCCCTGAAAAATGGACTGGTAGTCATCATCCAGTGTAAAAACGGATTCGTTAATCACCTTTTCACTGTAGAGTAAAGCCTTGTCGTATTGAGCCATTCCGGTATAAACTTCGGCATTTAAATACAATTTGGTCAGTAGCATATGAACAGCAGCTTTGTTTGCTCTTCCATATACATTCGATGCGGGAATAGTTTCTTCTATATCCAGCAATTCACTTTCTACAAACTGAAAAATGGTTTCACGGCTTTCTTTTGCTTTTAACACACCAGTTACTCCATCTGCTTCTGTTACCAAAACAACACCTCCGAAAAGATCCATGAGATAGTAGTAGCTTAAAGCTCTTAAAAAGCGTGTCTCAGCTATAAATAAATCGCTGTCGGCTATTCCCGCTTTTTGAACATCTAATATAAAATTGTTCATTTGAGCTATATTGAAATAACTCCTGTTGTACATATAACCAAAGAATTTATTTGTTGGCACCCATCCTGATGCCGTAGTAAGAGGGTCTAATCCTCCATCTCCCCATCGGTTTTTCACAATATCTGTTGTTAGTTCCTGCATGTTCCACATACTTCTAAAGAAAACTGTTTCTCCAGGGTCATCACCTGCAATATCTGATTGTTGATCTCCAGACCCGGGAACTCCTGTTCCATGAAGAACTAATCCTCCATAAAGTCTGGCCAGAATACCCTGCGCCCCATCAGGATCGGAGGCAAGTAAGTTATCCAGACTTTGCTCTATTTTTGGCTGAGTGTTAAGATCATCTGTGCAGGAAAAATTCCCTAAAATGATTAAACTCAGAAAAATGATAGTTATTTTTTTAAACATGATACTTAAATTATTCGTTAAAAGTCTAAGTTAATTCCAAACGTATACGTCCTTGGTCTGGCATAAGGTGATTGTTCTATACCACTAAAATTCTCCGGGTCTAATCCCTCATAGTCAGTTATAACAAAAACGTTATTAACAGATGCGTATAAGCGCAATCCTATATTTTTATCATTTAACCCATTGAATTTATATCCCAGAGTAACATTATCCAGTCTTAGAAAAGAAGCGTCTGACAAATAAAAATCAGACAAGGCCTGAAAATCTGACGGCTTACTCGTAAAACCATTATACATAATTCCATTGAATAGATTAATTGCATTGGTAATATAACCAGTATCATTGGTAGGTACAATAACATCGGCATACCCCTTGTTAAGTAGGTTAGCGTTATATATATATCCTCCAATTTGCCCCCTAAAGTTTGCGCTCAAATCCAGATTTTTATAGTAAAAATTAGTTCCAAATCCGTAGGTCCATTTTGGATCTACGGGAGTAAATACTCTGTCTGCATCACTTATTACATTATCTCCGTTTTGGTCTACAAAAGCATCTTCAATTGGATTACCATTATTATCATATACCTGTTTATAGAGCCAGAATGATCTTCCTCTCTGTCCGACGGCAGTTTGAAGAATGTTAATACCAGTTCCTCTTCCAATTCCTCCACCACTTGAAAATTGAGTGATACTACCTAAATCGGTTACAAAAGTTTCATTAAAGGCAATATTACCGTTGATCTCAAAAGTAAAATCTTCGGTTTTTATGGGAGTTAGTTGTAAAGCGAGTTCTACACCTTCACTTTCTGTATTCCCTACATTGCTCACAAATCTGTTTTTTAGAGCACCTTCAGGTTGAGGTACTTCAGCCAATAAGTCTTCAGTTTTACGTTTGTAATAATCGAGGGTTCCCGAAAGGATACTGTTTTCAAACAAATCAAAGTCTACACCTACATTAAAGGTCTTTGTGCTTTCCCAGGTAAGGTTTGGGTTAAATGCATTAGCTCTATAAGTGGTAAAAATAGTAGCAGGGTGATTAGGGCTGTCATTACCAAAAATATAACTTACCGTTGGATCTCCATCAACGTAGAGAGCGGTATAGGGATAATACCCTGCAATGGAAGTAATGTCTGATTGACCTGTAACACCCCAACCTACGCGTATTTTAAGTACATTTATTAAATCTGAATCTTTTAGAAAATTTTCTTCGTTAATTTTCCATGCGGCTGCAAAGGCAGGGAAGTATCCCCAACGATCATCTTCTGCAAAAAGTGAAGAACCATCAACTCTAAGAGAAGCGGTTAGAAGATATTTATCATTTAAATCTAGGTTAACCCTTCCAAAGAATGACTGGAGGTTTAATTCATTAAAATACTCAACAATTTCCACTGCTTCCCTAAATCCATTATCAGGACTAATACGAGTAGGGAACTGAATTCCTTCGGATTGAAAATTTTGATAAGAATACCCTGCCTGAGCATCAATCTTTGTTATAAAGCTGTTATCCATATATTTAGTATAGGAAAGATAAGCATCCATTAAATGATCCTTTTTAGTTTGCTCTTCCTCATAGGTAGGACTAAAATTATTAAAGATTTCAAGTCCGTCAAAGATAGAGTAGGAAGCAATGGCGTTTTGTAAAAAATATTCATTGATTGTAGACTCGGAATAATCGAGTCCCAGGTTTAAAATTGCTTTTAATTCAGGGAGCCAATGCATTTTATAGCTGAATTCTATATTTCCCAAAAATCTATCAGCATCTTCATTTCGTTCTCTTTGTTTTAGTAATGCCAGGGCGTTTGAAGATCCACTTATTCCTTGAGTATCTACATTCTGATAGTAGCCTCCAAACTTTCCTCCATTCGGATCGTAAACCGGAAGGGTTGGATTTAAAGTTAAAGCACTACCAATAGCTCCTTCGTCCGGTTGTTCTTTTTCCGTTGCAACTCCCTTTGCATTAATGGTTACTTTTAAATGTTCATCAAAGAATTCTGGGGATAAATTAAGCGAAACCGTGTATCGGTCCACTTGTGATTCTTTGAGAATGCCATTTATTCCAGAGTAACCCACAGAAGCCCTAAAGGGAACTTTATTAAAAAGATTTGCTCTAACACTGAAGTTGTTGTCAACACTGAAAGAAGTTCTGTAAATCTCATCTTGCCAGTTTGTATTGTAAACAGTACCATCCAGCCCCAATAAATCACTACTATCAGGAAACAAAGAGTTTATATAATTGACATACTCAGATGAGTTAAAAACATCAACTTTATCTGAAAGGGTTCCAATCTGAACATTAGATGAAAAATTAAACTTCGGAGCGCCCGTTGTTCCGGATTTGGTTGTTATAATGATTACCCCATTGGAAGCACGGGAGCCATAAATGGCCGTTGAAGATGCATCTTTTAATATAGAAAAAGACTCAATGTCATTTGGGTTAACAAGTGATAATGGGTTAGCTTGTCCTGCCGGATTGATATTGGACAGAGGTACTCCGTCGATAACAATAAGAGGACTATTACTTGCACTTAACGATGAACCACCACGTATTCTGATATTTGGTTTTGAATCGGGTTGACCACCATCATTTACAATCCGTACACCGGTGGATCTACCATTTATCATTTGGTCGGCTGAAACAATTGCTCCTTTATTAAGATCCTCTACTTTGAGAAGCTCAACAGACCCTGTTGCATCTTTTTTCGCTGTAGTACCATATCCAATAACCACTACCTCATCCAGCTGAGCTGTGTCCTCCTGTAAAACTACATTTAATGAAGGACCACTTACAACGATTTCCTGAGATATAAATCCTATATAGGAGAATACAAGGATATCGCCGTCGTTTGCCTGAATCTGATAGTTTCCATCAAAATCAGTGGAGGTTCCGGTGGTGGTACCCTTGATAACCACATTTACACCGGGCAAGGGAACATCAGTTCCCTGCTCAGTTACTACACCGCTAACCGTTTGTGCCCATATACCCAGAGGTAAAAAAAGCAACAACATCAGCGTGAGCTTTCCTAATTTTTTCATATGTTTTCAATTAATTTTGTTTGCTAGATTTAATTGGTATATTTTTACTTCTCACAGTTAAATGTATGTAAATTTTGTGTTAAAAAACCATGATGAAAGTCACCAGGAGCGTTGCAAACGTTTTCGTAAATCAAAGAAAACGTTTTCGTGTTGATAACTTTTTTTAATGAAGAAATCCTAAAGTTAGGTTTAGACAATTTTTCATCTTTTAATTTTTTACCAGAATTATTGAAAAATTGTCAATAAAGCGATGAAAAAGAAGCTTACCCTCAAACAAATTGCCCGAGAATTGGAAGTATCGGTTTCCACTGTTTCGAAAGCGCTTAGAAACAGCAAGGAAATCAGTAAGGATACTCGTGATAAAATTCAGGCATTTGCCAAATTGTATAATTATAAGCCCAATAATATTGCGGTAAGTTTAAAAAATAAACGCACCAAGAACATCGGTGTAATTATTCCTGAAATTGTTCATTATTTTTTTACAACGGTAATTTCCGGAATTGAGCACGAAGCCAATGCCAAAGGGTATAACGTCGTGGTATGCCTTTCCGATGAATCTTTTGATCGGGAGGTGATTAATATGGAAATGCTTGCCAATGGAAGTATTGATGGCTTTATTATGTCGCTTTCCAAGGAAACACAGGCGAAAAAGGATTTCCATCATCTGAAGGAAGTTATTGATCAGGGAATGCCGCTGGTTATGTTTGATCGGGTAGTTGAAGATATTCAGTGTGATAAAGTAATTATTGATGATCGCCAGGGAGCCTATGAGGCCGTAAATCATTTAATTAATACAGGTTGTAAAAAAATAGCCCTCATTACAACGGTCGATTATATAAGTGTTGGAAAGTTAAGAACCCTGGGATACGAAAAAGCCTTGAAAAATGCCGGAATGGCTATTGATGATAACCTGATTTTAAAGATAGAAGATATAGAGAACTGTAATGTAACGATACAGCAGTTTTTTGATCAGACAGATTTCGACGGAGTTTTTGCGGTGAATGAATTATTTGCAGTTACGGCGATGAAGATTGCACAGAAAAAAGGGATGAAAATTCCGGACGATGCTTCTTTTATTGCTTTTACCGATGGAATATTGTCTAAATATGCTACTCCAACGCTTACTACGGTGGCCCAGCACGGGAATGAAATGGGGCAGGTAGCCGCCAGAATGCTTATCGATAAGTTAGAAGAAAAAGTAGATGAAGAATCTTATGCAACGGCTATCATTAAATCGTCTTTAATAGAAAGAGAATCCACAAAAAAGCTGTGATTTTGCTTTTCATTTAAAAAATATACTATCTTTATCCCTGTCAAAACTTATATTTTTACTTCTCACCATTAAGTTTTGATAAGACGTAGCGCTTATCGAAATAGTATTAATTAACCTTATACTATTATGAAAAAGCGTAAGCTAAGTTTTTGGGAAATCTGGAATATGAGTTTTGGATTTCTCGGAATCCAGTTTGGTTTTGCTCTTCAAAATGCAAATACATCAAGGATATTTGAAACCTTAGGAGCTGAAGTCGATGATATTCCTATTCTGTGGATTGCTGCTCCCGTAACGGGATTGGTGGTTCAACCTATTATAGGATATTTTAGCGATCGCACCTGGACCAGATTAGGACGCCGAAGACCCTATTTTCTTATTGGGGCCATATTGGCTTCCATTGCCCTTTGTATAATGCCTAATTCGCCGGCCTTATGGGTGGCAGCGGGTATGTTATGGATCATGGATGCCTCTATAAATGTCTCTATGGAACCTTTCAGGGCTTTCGTGGGCGATAATCTTCCGTCCGATCAACGAACCCTGGGGTTTGCCATGCAAAGTTTCTTTATAGGCATCGGTGCGGTTGTCGGGTCTATGATGCCCTATGTTTTTACAAACTGGCTCGGAATAAGCAATACAGCTCCCGACGGGGTGATCCCGGATTCTGTGAAATGGTCTTTTTATGTGGGAGCCGTGGTTTTTTTACTCGCTGTTTTATGGACGGTTTTCAGATCTACCGAATACAGCCCGGAAGAACTGGAGTCTTTTGAAGAAAACAAAGCAATTCCCGTACCTGAAATCACCCCCGAAATTAACAGGCAGCGAATTAATAAGCTCAGGAATTATGGGATTGTTTTCACGGCTATTGGTACAATTTTCACTTCGTTGTTATTCACTTTTCATCTGGAAAAGGAATTGTATGTACTGGGGATTGGTATATTGATAGTCGGATTGCTTTTTCTAATAGCTTCTGCGGTTCGCAAGGCGCGCGGAAGGAATGGCTTTGTGGTTATTATGACCGATTTGTTGTACATGCCGCAAACCATGAAACAACTGGCTTGGGTTCAGTTTTTTTCCTGGTTTGCGCTTTTCTCGATGTGGATATATACCACGCAGGCAGTTACCAGTCATATTTACGGAACCACCGAAACCACCTCGAAACTCTATAATGATGGGGCAGACTGGGTTACGGTACTTTTTGCCGTATATAATGGTGTTGCTGCACTGGTTGCATTTTTACTTCCTGTTTTAGCGCGAGCAACCAGCCGAAAGATCACACATTTAATAGCGTTGATACTAGGGGGGGTAGGGCTGATTTCAGTGTATTATTTTAATTCGCCGGATCTTTTAATTATTTCCATGATCGGGGTGGGAATTGCATGGGCCAGTATACTGTCAATCCCTTATGCCATGCTTGCGGGAGCATTACCCGCTGGAAAAATGGGATATTATATGGGTGTTTTTAATTTTTTTATTGTAATCCCGCAAATGGTGGCAGCTACGATTTTAGGATTTATGGTGTCTAAGTTTTTTAACTCCGAACCCATATACGCTTTGATCGTAGGAGGATGTTCCATGATATTAGCCGGATTGCTTACCCTGAAAGTAAGCGATAAAGCATCGATTGAAATTACGGAGGAAGGATAATTTATGAGTAAAAAAGGATTTATATTCGATTTGGACGGTGTTATAGTTGACACTGCTAAATATCATTTTTTGGCATGGAAGGAATTGGCAAACGGCCTTGGAATTAATTTCTCGGAAAAGGAAAACGAGCAATTAAAAGGAGTGAGCCGCGTGGCATCGCTCACAAAAATACTGGAATGGGGAGATAAGAAGCTGGAAGAAGATGAATTTATGAGATTAATGGCCGAGAAAAACCATCAGTATTTATCGTATATCGCTTCAATGACAGAAAGTGAAATTCTTCCGGATGTTCCCAAAGTATTAAAATACCTGATTGGAAGAAATCAGTCGGTTGCCCTTGGGTCTGCAAGTAAAAATGCCAGAGCGATTCTGAAACAGGTAAATCTGGATACTATGTTTCATGTAATTGTAGATGGAAATGATGTTACTAAGGCAAAACCGGACCCCGAAGTTTTTGTTAATGCCGCATCCGCAATGCAAATGGACCCTGAGGACTGTGTGGTTTTTGAAGATTCGGTTGCGGGTATCCGGGCCGCTAATATAGCCGGAATGATTTCTATTGGAATAGGAAATCGGGAAATACTCAATGAAGCCGATTTTGTTTTTAAGGGTTTTACGGAAATTAATACGGATTTTATTGAACGGATAATTGAAAATTAAAAAGAATAAGATTTCTTAAAAATAAAGGGATCTGTTAGTTGAATACTATGAATCAGAATTATATAAAAACAGATGACTGGTCAATTATAGAGGAAGGATTTAATGCAGACAGGGTTAAATCGTCCGAGAGTCTTTTTAGTCTTGGTAACGGAGCTATGGGGCAAAGGGCAAATTTTGAAGAAAAATACTCCGGACCCAGCTTTCAGGGGAGTTATGTAGCAGGTGTATATTATCCTGATAAAACCCGGGTGGGCTGGTGGAAAAATGGATATCCCGAGTATTTTGCCAAAGTACTGAATGCACCTAACTGGATTGGAGTTAATGTTTATGTGAATGGGGAAGCATTAGATCTGTTTACGTGCAAAGAGGTTAAAAGCTTCAAACGGGAATTAAATATGAAGGAAGGTTGGTATGAGCGTACATTTACCACCAAACTTCAAAATGATATAGAGATTTTTGTAGTTACCCGAAGGTTTTTGAGCCTTGATCTCGATGAGGTTGGGGCCATACGATATCAGGTAACCCCGGTTAATGCAAAAGCTACAATAACTTTTGAACCCTACCTGGATGCCGGAATTAAGAATGAGGATAGTAACTGGGATGATAAATTCTGGGACACCTTCGAGATACAGCAGGATTCGAATCAGGCATTTATTGGTTCCCGAACCGAAAAAACCCGGTTTTATGTTTATACCGGAATGAAAACACTTCTTTTTCGGAATGACAAAGAAATCACAACCAATCCGGAGATCAGCCAAACATCGTTAAAGGTATCTTTTCAGTATACCGAAGAACTGGAAAGAGGAGACACATTAAGCCTCCACAAATTCGGAGGTTATACCAGTTCCATGAACCACGATAAAGAAGCATTAATGCAGGCTTCCAAAAATATTTTGGAAGAAGCGGTATCATATGGGTTTAATGGCTTGCTTGAAAGGCAAAAAAATGCATGGGAGAGGATCTGGGATATGGCCGATATACAGATTGAAGGAGACAGTAAGGCACAACAGGGAATCCGATTTAATATATTTCACTTAAATCAAACGTATTTAGGGAAAGACGCTCGCCTTAATATAGGCCCTAAAGGATTTACCGGTGAAAAATACGGAGGAAGCACCTACTGGGATACGGAGGCATATTGTATCCCTTTCTATATGGCAACTAAAAATCAACAGGTAGCCAGAAACCTCCTTGCTTATAGATATCATCATTTGGAGAAGGCTATAGAAAATGCAAAACAACTGGGCTTTAAAAATGGAGCAGCACTTTACCCTATGGTAACGATGAACGGTGAGGAATGTCATAATGAATGGGAAATTACCTTTGAAGAAATTCATAGAAACGGCGCTATTGCCTTTGCCATTTTTAATTATATACGATATACAGGCGATTATGACTATATCCCGGAAAAGGGCCTGGAAGTTTTAATTGGTATAGCCAGATTCTGGCACCAAAGGGCTACCTATTCTCTGGTAAAAAAGAAATACGTGATTCTCGGTGTAACGGGCCCTAACGAATACGAGAATAATGTAAACAATAACTGGTACACTAATTATATTGCTAAATGGTGTATTGAATATGCCTGTGAACAAGTAGGAACCGTAAAAGACAAAAGCAATGCGCATTACACACGCATTATGAATAAAGTACGCTTATCTGAAGCGGAGATCTCCAAATGGAAAGAAGTAGCATCTAATATGTATTTTCCCTACTCGGAAGAACATCAGGTGTTTTTACAACAAGACGGTTTTTTAGATAAAGAACTCATTACCGTTTCGGAATTGGAGAAATCAGAGCGCCCTATAAACCAGAAATGGTCCTGGGATAGAATTCTCAGATCGCCTTACATAAAACAGGCTGACGTATTACAGGGTTTTTACTTCTTTGAAGAACATTTTACAAAAGAAGAACTGGAACGCCATTTCGATTTTTACGAGTCATTTACGGTCCATGAATCTTCCTTATCGCCATGTGTCCATGCCATAATTGCAGCTTCCCTGAACAGAATGGATCAGGCTTATAAATTTTATCTGCAGACTTCCAGATTGGATCTGGACGATTACAATAAAGAGGTTCATGAAGGCCTACACATTACATCGATGGCCGGAACCTGGATGAGTATTGTTGAAGGTTTTGGCGGGATGCGAATTAAGAACAATATGCTCTCTTTTACCCCTAAGATTCCCAAACAATGGAAGGCCTATTCTTTTAATATCAATTTTAGAGATCAAATTTTAAAAGTAAATATAGGAAAGACACAAACCACTTTCGAATTAGAAGGGAACGCACCATTAACATTGATGGTGAACGATAAAACTGTAACGGTAGAACCACATAATCTGGTAAAAGTGTAAAACCATGTTTAAAAAAGTATGTAGTTTAATTTTACTGCTCCTGATTAATAATATATATGCACAGGTGGAAAGAGTAGAGCCTCCTCATTGGTGGACTGGATTTAACAATACAGAGCTTCAACTCCTGATTAAAAACCCGGGTATTGGAAAAATGACACCTGAAATTTCCTATGATGGAATTACAATCAATAAGGTATCGCAGGCCGCAAGCCCGAATTACCTTTTTATCGATTTAAATATCTCCGAAAATACGCAACCCGGAACGTTTAAAATACGATTTAAAAATGAAAATAAAACGATTGTAACGCAGGACTACGAGTTAAAAAAACGCAAGCAAAAAGGAGATGGATATCAGGGCTTTAATAGCAGCGATGTTATTTACCTGATTACACCGGATCGTTTTGCCAACGGAAACCCTGAAAATGATATTCAGAAAAATCTGTTGGAAAAACATATTGACCGAAAGGATGACTATGCAAGGCATGGAGGGGATATCCGCGGGATCATTAATCATTTAGACTATATAGCTGATCTGGGGTTTACAGCTATCTGGTCAAATCCGTTATTGATAAACGATATGCCGCAGGGGTCGTATCACGGATATGCCATTACCGATTATTACCAGGTAGACCCTAGATTTGGAACACTTTCAGAATACATTGAATTGGCTGAGAAGGCCAAAAAAAATGGGATTAAACTCATTATGGACCAGATTGCCAATCACTGCGGATTGCAACATTGGTGGATGAAAGACCTTCCCTTTAAAGACTGGGTTAATTATCAGGAAAATTATGAAAAAAATATTGATGATTGGAATTGGAAAGTAACGAAGTTCTCAAATCACAGACGCACGGTAAATCAGGATATTTATGCGTCGGAGAGCGATAAAAAGGAAATGACAGATGGGTGGTTTGTTGATGCCATGCCCGATTTAAATCAACGTAATCCGTATATGGCACAATACATTATTCAAAACAGCATATGGTGGATAGAAACCCTTGGATTGGGAGGCATACGCCAGGATACCTATCCGTATCCGGATAAAGCCTTTATGGCAGACTGGGCAGGTGCCATCATGTTGGAATATCCGAATTTTAGTATTGTTGGAGAGGAATGGAGTTATAACCCGTTACTTATTCAATACTGGCAAAAAGGAGCAAACAACCGGGATGGGTATCATTCAAATTTAACATCCACTATGGATTTTGCCATGCAACAAAAAATCGTGGAAGCTTTAAATGAAGAGGAGCAATGGGATAAAGGACTTATCAAGATCTACGAAGGGCTTGCTAATGATTTTGCGTATCCTTCTCCTGAGAATATTATGGTTTTTCCGGATAACCACGATATGAGCCGAATTTATACGCAGTTAAAAGGAGATATAACCAACACAAAAATGGCATTGGCTGTTATTCTGACCATTCCGCGTATTCCACAAATTTACTACGGGACGGAGATTTTAATGGATGACTTCGAAAAACCCGGAGACCACGGATTAATTCGCACAGATTTTCCGGGTGGATGGATAGGAGATGAGATCAATGCTTTTACGGGAAAGGGCCTTTCAGCAGAACAAAAAGAAATGAAACTGTATGTAAAAAAACTACTGAACTTTCGCAAAAAAAGCCAGGCAATTCAGCAGGGAAAAACAGTTCATTTTGTCCCGAAAGACGGTGTGTATGTACTGTGCAGATATACCGATACCGAAACGGTTCTTCTCATTCTCAATAAGAATACAAAACCTATACGGTTAGATATAGATCGGTTTAAAGAACTGGGATTAAAGGATAAACAATTTATAAATATTATATCTGGAAAAGAAGAAGAGATATTCCCCGCTATTGAGTTGAAGAGTAGAGGTGTTTTGATGTTTTCAGCCAATCTAAAGTAAAGATGAAAGCTAAGGTTCTTACATATTTGCTTTTTTTTTATGGGTCTGTATTTATATATGCACAGAAACTGATGCCTTTGTACAGTGAATTGGATTCAGTTGAACTATCTTCCGGAAAACTCCTGAGATATAAAGATTTTCCATCGGTAAATATTAAACAGAGAAATGTAGATATCTGGATCCCGGATGACTACTCAAGCCAAAAAAAATATGCCGTCCTGTATATGCATGATGGCCAAATGCTTTTTGACTCTACCTCCACATGGAATAAACAAGAATGGAGTGTAGATGAGGTTGCTTCTCGACTCATGAATAAAAAAAAAGTAAGAGATTTTATCGTGGTAGGTGTTTGGAATATCCCTGAAATAAGGCACAGTGATTATTTCCCTAAAAAACCGTTCCGATTCTTACCTCAAAAAACGCAGGATTCCCTTTTACAAATATCTATAAAACAAAAAACCTCCTTAATAAATCTTAATGCAGATAATTATTTAAAGTTTTTGGTGGATGAATTAAAACCTGTTGTAGACAGAGATTTCGCCACCTTTCAAGACTCGGAAAATACTGCTGTAATGGGTTCAAGTATGGGCGGATTGATATCTATGTACGCGGTAAGCGAATACCCCAATATCTTTGGTTCGGCGGCTTGTTTATCCACACATTGGATCGGGACCTATACCAGTAAAAACAATCCCGTTCCGGAAGCTTTTTTCCGGTATATGGAAAAGTTTTTACCCGGAGCCGATACTCATAATATATATTTTGATTATGGAACTGCAACGCTCGATGAACTCTATTTGCCGTATCAACAAAAAGTTACAGAAATTATTGGTGTGAAAGGACATAAGATCAATAAAAAGTTCGATGGACATGACCATTCGGAAATATCATGGGGCAAGCGTTTGGCGATCCCTTTAACCTTTTTATTTGGTAAGAAAGATGAGTAAAATAAAATACTTATTAGTCGGCTTACTTTGCGCTGGGATTGCCCGGGCTCAAAATCCCGAAAGAATATATGCCAGTGCGGTTAAAGATCAAAACACCCTTGAAGTTCAGGTCAACGACGGGACTTATTTTATTAGTTTCTACTCGCCCCAAATAGCGGAGACCACCTTTATTCCAAAAGGACAGGGATTCAGTAAAAAATCGCATGCCGTAATACTTGATAAAAAGATTCCTTTTAAATTTCAGGATCAGGGAAGTGCTTTAAAATTATTAACTGAGGGACTTTCAGTCTCTGTTCAAAAACAACCTTTTAAGATTTCCTATTCATATAAAGAAAAACCTGTTGTTTCAGAGAAAATGGGTTATGAAAAAGGAGACCTTGAGACCCTTTCTTTTAATCTGGAACCTGATGAAGTACTGTATGGAGGAGGGGCCAGGGCACTGGGAATGAACCGAAGAGGACATCGATTACCATTGTACAACAAAGCGCATTACGGATATGAAACATATTCCGAACAAATGAATTATACCATGCCCCTGGTCATCTCATCCAAAAAATATCTGATACATTTTGACAATGCCCCCGTAGGTTATCTGGATTTAGATAGCAAGAAAGACAACACACTTACTTATGAAACTATTTTAGGAAGAAAAACCTATCAGTTGGTTGTTGCAGATTCGTGGGAGGATCTTATGTATAGCTATACTGATTTAACGGGAAAACAACCGATGCCGCCTCGATGGGTTTTGGGAAATTTTTCGAGTAGGTTTGGATATCATTCCGAAAAAGAAACCCGAAAAACTATTGATGAATTTATCAAAGAGAAAATTCCGGTGGATGCTGTGATTATTGATATCTACTGGTTCGGAAAAGATATTAAGGGGCATATGGGTAATCTGGAGTTTTTAAAAGATTCCTTTCCCGAACCTAAACGGATGATCAGCGATTTTAAAAGGAAAGGTGTTAAAACCATTTTAGTAACAGAGCCTTTTATTCTTACCACTTCAAAGCGGTGGGAAGAAGCAGTAACCCGGAATATTCTCGCTAAAGATTCTATTGGTAACCCATTTCGTTTTGATTTTTACTTTGGGAATACGGGTCTTATCGATCTGTATAATGAGGGGGCCCGGAAATGGTTTTGGAATATATATAAAAACCTTGCAGAAATTGGAGTTGCCGGAGTGTGGGGAGATCTGGGAGAACCGGAAGTACACCCTTCCGAACTTCTTCATGAAACCGGATCGGCCGATGAGGTACACAATATATACGGGCATGATTGGGCCAGGCTGATCTACGAAGGTTACAAAAAGGATTTTCCGGATCAAAGACCTTTTATTTTAATGCGTTCCGGATTTTCGGGATCCCAGAGATTTGGGTTAATACCCTGGTCGGGTGATGTGAATCGAAGCTGGGGCGGACTTCAGTCGCAGCCTGAAATAGCCTTACAAATGGGGATGCAGGGATTGGCTTATATGCATTCGGATCTGGGAGGGTTTGCAGGAGCAAATCTGGATGATGAACTCTATTCCCGTTGGCTACAATATGGAGTTTTTCAACCTGTTTTCAGGCCCCACGCACAGGAAGAAGTACCCAGTGAACCGATATTTAGAAGTAAAAAAACCAAAGACCTGGCCCGGAAATCTATCCAATTGCGGTATCGGTTATTGCCCTATAATTACAATTTGGTTTTTGAAAATAGTCAAACGGGAATGCCATTAATGAGACCGCTGTTTTTTGAGAACTCTGAAAAGCCCGTATTTCAAATTAATTCTGAAGAATATTTATGGGGGAATGACTTCCTGGTAGCACCTATTGTAAAAGCGGGTGTTGGAGAAAAACAAATTACTTTTCCGGAAGGCTTCTGGTTTGATTTTTATACCGATGAAAAAATAGAAGGAGGGGTCGTAAAGACGGTGGCTACCAGAATCGATGCCATACCTGCCTATGTGAGGGGAGGGGCTTTTATTCCTATGGCAAAACCCATGCAGTCTACCGAAGAATACGATGAGAATACATGGGAAGTACATTATTATTTTGATAATTCAATGCATCAGAGTGAACGTAAATTTTACAATGATGACGGTAAAACACCAACAGCCTTTGAAAGTGGAGCATACGAAATATTAGGCTTTGAATCGATACGGAAAGGTAAACAGATTAAAATAAAAATGGAAGCGGTTTCAGGAAGTCACTTTAAAAGGGCCACCAAACAAATCAGCTTAGTACTTCACAATATAAAAGAGCAGCCATCTAAAATTAAAGTGGGAAACAAACGGCTAAAACTACAAAGAGATAAGGAGAAAAATATAGTCACCATTCCGGTATCATGGGATACCCGGAAAGAAAAACAAATACGAATAAAGTTCAAAAATAAACTATGAAAAGAAGTATTGTACTACTGTTGGCTTTTTTGACAATGGTATCCTGTAAGACCGAGAAAGCAAAAAATGATATCAGTGAGCATGCCACCGATCAGCCTGAGATATCTCCTGTTTCGGATGCTATAATGGAAAACGCCGTTATTTATGAGGCCAATATTCGTCAATATTCTCCCGAGGGTACTTTTGATAAGTTTACCAAAGATATTCCGGAATTAAAGGAATTGGGGGTAAAAATCATATGGCTGATGCCGGTGTTTCCTATTTCGGAAACAAAGCGAAAAGCAACGGGTGATATGTTTGCGTCGCAGATGCCGGAAGGGGAACGCTCCAAATATTTGGGGAGCTATTATGCGGTTTCCGATTTTAAAAAAATAAATCCTGAGTTTGGAACCATAGACGACTTTCGCGAATTGGTTGAAACGGCTCATGATAACGGTATCTATGTTATTTTAGACTGGGTGCCTAACCATACCGGATGGGATCATTATTGGCTTTCGGAACATCCGGAATTCTATACCAAAAATAACCTGGGAGAAATTACCGATCCATTGAATGAAGATGGAACTCCTGTGGGCTGGGCTGATGTGGCGGATCTTAATTACGATAATGAGCAACTTCATGAGACCATGATATCCGATATGAAATACTGGATTACAGAAGAGGGAATAGACGGATTTCGATGCGATGTGGCTGGTTCAGTTCCACTGAAGTTCTGGGAAAAAGCCATCCCGGAATTACGCGTGGAAAAGCCTTTGTTTATGTTGGCTGAAGCCTGGGAACCGGAACTTTTAAAAGGAGATCTTTTTGACATGTGCTATGCCTGGGAGGGCCATCACCTGATGAATGCTATGGCTAAAGGTGAAAAAGGAATTGAAGATTTAAAAGAATACCTCAGGAAAACCTATAAAGAGCAGTACGAGGCTAATGATATTTTAATGCATTTTGTAACCAATCACGACGAGAACTCCTGGAATGGTACTATAAAAGAGCGTATGGGGGAAGCATCACCGCTTATGACCGCATTGAGTTATATGCTTCCCGGGATGCCCTTGATTTATTCCGGGCAGGAGTACAACCTGGATCACCGGCTGAAGTTTTTTGAAAAAGATAGTATCCCTAAGGTAAAAAAGAGTTCCTGGAGGCTACTGGAAAAACTGGGCCGGCTAAAAATGGAGAATGTCGCATTAAATGGTGGGAAACATAGGGCAACCTTTCGTGTAGCAGAATCTGCCAACCCAAACATTCTAAAACTCATACGTCAAAAGAATGGTACAAGCGTAACATTTGTTGCGAATTTTTCGGGAGAGCCTCAAACAGTAACAGGACTACTGAGGGGGGCGTATCTGGATTATATGGCGGATAAGAAAGTAGAGTTCGGAGAGAATCAGGAGATCACTATAGGTAAATGGGACTTTGAAATTTTGATAAAGGAAAACATAAATCCATGAGAAAATTAGGTATCGGTATTTTATTAGTATTTATTTTCGGGTGTGCTCAAAAAACCGGAAAGAACACTGAGAGAGCAGCGGCGCAGCCTCAGTTTTCCTGGGATGCAGCTAATATTTACTTTTTGCTAACCGATAGGTTTTACAATGGAGACTCCTCAAACGATATAAACTTTAACAGAACCTTGAAAACAGGAAAACTTCGCGGATTTGAGGGGGGCGATCTCAAAGGAATCACTCAAAAAATCAGGGAAGGGTATTTTACAAATTTAGGGATCAATGCTATCTGGATGACCCCTGTTGTTGAACAGATTCACGGCGGAACCGATGAAGGAACGGGAACCACTTATGGATTCCACGGATACTGGACGAAAGACTGGACTGCCATAGATCCTAATTTTGGCACCAGGAAAGATCTGAAAGAGCTTGTTGAGGCTGCACACAAACACGGAATACGAATTTTATTGGATGCCGTAATCAACCATACCGGACCGGTTACGGAAATAGACCCGGTTTGGCCGGATAGCTGGGTGCGTACCGCCCCTCAGTGTACGTATCAGAATTATCATACTACGGTGAGCTGTACACTGGTAAAAAACCTTCCGGATATTAAAACTGAAAGCAATGAAGAGGTGGAACTTCCCCCTCAATTGGTTGAAAAATGGAAGGCGGAAGGGCGCTACGAACAAGAGGTAAAAGAATTGGATGCGTTCTTTAAGAGAACAGGATACCCAAGGGCACCCCGCTTTTATATCATGAAATGGCTTACCGATTATATCACTGAATTTGGAATAGACGGTTATCGGGTAGATACGGTAAAACACACTGAAGAAATTGTTTGGCAGGAGTTTAAGAAGGAATGCGATTATGCCTTTACCATGTGGAAGGAAAAACATCCGGAAAAAGTGCTTGATAACCATCCTTTTTACCTGGTTGGTGAGGTTTATAATTACGGGATAAGCGGAGGAAGAAATTTTGACTTTGGAGACAGAAAAGTGGATTATTTCAAGAATGCTTTTCATAGCCTTATCAATTTTGAGTTCAAATGGAATGCCGGTCAAATGGAGATAGATGCCCTTTTCAAGAGGTACGACAGTATCTTAAAAGGACCGTTAAGGCATTATGGAGTTTTAAATTATTTGAGTTCTCATGATGATGGCCAACCTTTTGATGCAAGCCGGCAAAAGCCGTTTCTGACGGCTACTTTGTTATTACTGTCGCCCGGAGCATCACAGGTGTATTACGGTGATGAGTCGGCGCGATCGCTGCAAATTGAAGGAACAGAAGGCGATGCTACCCTGAGATCCTTTATGAACTGGGAAGCTATTTCCGACGATATTAATACGAAAGAGGTGCTGAAACACTGGCAAAAACTAGGACGATTTAGAAATCGCCACCCAGCCTTAGGGGCCGGAGATCATGTGGCATTAACCGAAAATATAGGGTATGTGTTTTCACGGATATTCAGGAAAAATGAATATACCGATAAAGTAGTAATAGGATTAAATCAACCGGTTGGAAAAAAGGAATTAAACGTTGTACCTGTCTTTGCCGATGGAGCAGTATTAAGAGATGCCTATTCAGGTGAAAAAGGAGTTGTAATTCACGGGAAGATAAATTTATCGACGGATTTTGATATGGTTCTACTTGAAAAAATTAATGAGCGCAAATAAAATTTTGAATGTATGAAGAAATATGGATTGCTGATTTCTGTTTGTATGATCTTTTATGCATGTGTGAAAGGGCAGGTTACCGAAGTTACTTCTCCGGACGGTTATATCAAAGTGCGGTTTTCACTGAATGAAAAAGGCGAATCGTTTTATACGGTTTCATTTCGTGATGAAATGGTCATAGATACTTCGTATATGAAATTTAAGTTTACAAATGCGGCTGATCTGGGAAGTGGGCTCGACATTGTAAACACATCAATCTCAACCTACGATAAAACCTGGGAAATGCCCTGGGGAGAGCAGGAAAAAGTACGAAATAATTACAGCGAATTAAAAGTAGAGTTACAGGAACACACGGAATTACAAAGAAAATATTATGTTGTTTTTAGAGTATACAACGATGGTTTGGGGTTTAAATACGAGTTCCCGGAACAGGAAGGCTGGCAACAGGCCTTGATAAAAGAGGAACGTACAGAGTTCCGGTTAACAAAAGATTATACCAGTTTTTGGATTCCGGGAGACTGGGATATTTATGAGCACCTGTACAGTACAACTCCGGTTTCCGAAATAAATGCATTACAATATATTGAGCATGCCAATCTGGCTCAGACCTATATTCCGGAAAATGCGGTGAATACTCCTATTACTATGGTGGGAGACAATGGTATGCACATCAGTTTTCACGAAGCAGCCCTGGTAGATTATGCAGGGATGACGCTCAGGGTAGATACCACAAACCTAAAACTAACCAGTAACCTGGTAGGGTCTGATAATACAACATATAAGGTGATGCGAAAACTGCCATTTCACACTCCCTGGAGAACCATTCAGATTACAGATAGTGCCCCTCAACTTATAGAATCGAATCTGATAGTAAATCTCAATGATCCTAATAAACTAGGTGATGTGTCCTGGTTTAAGCCTATGAAATATACAGGAGTATGGTGGGAGATGCACCTGGGAAAATCTTCATGGGATTATGGGATGGTTCAGGAAGATGGCAGCTGGGTAGATCGGGGGGAGGCACATGGAAAACACGGGGCTACCACAGAAAATGTAAAGCGGTTTATAGATTTCTCCGCAAAGAATAATATTAAAGGGGTTCTTGTAGAAGGGTGGAACACGGGCTGGGAACGTTGGATCGGTTTTGAAGATCGCGAAGGCGTTTTTGATTTTGTTACACCATATCCGGATTACGATATGGAAGAGGTGGTGCGGTATGCTAGGGAAAAAGGAATTCAAATCATAATGCATCACGAAACATCGGCAGCCACGGCAACTTATGAAAAACAACAGGATACGGCTTTTGCGCTGATGAAAAAAATGGGAATGCATACGGTTAAAACCGGTTATGTGGGTAAGATTTTACCGAGGGGAGAATACCATCATGGGCAATTTATGGTAAATCATTATAATAACACGGTACAAAAGGCTGCCCGATACCAAGTGGCGATTAATGTTCACGAGCCTATTAAGGCTACAGGCCTTCGCAGAACGTATCCTAATACGATTTCCCGGGAAGGATTGCGGGGGCAGGAGTTTAATGCCTGGGCATCCGATGGAGGAAACCCCCCGGAACACCTTTCCATAGTGGCTTTTACAAGAATGCTTGCCGGTCCTATCGATTTTACCCCTGGTATATTTAATATAAAACTGAAAGGATTTAAGGAAGACAACCAGATAAACACCACATTAGCGCATCAGCTGGCACTGTATGTAGTAATCTACAGCCCCGTACAAATGGCAGCCGATTTAGTGGAGCATTACGAAGCAAATCCGGAACCTTTTAAATTTATTAAAGATGTTGGCGTAGACTGGTCGGAAACAAAGGTCCTTAACGGGCAAGTGGGCAATTTTGTTACCATAGCAAGAAAAGAGAAAGGTACGGGTAATTGGTTTATTGGGGGAATTACAGATGAAAAATCAAGAGTAATAGAAATCAAACTAAATTTTCTGGACCCTTCCGAAAACTATGAAGCAACAATCTATAAGGATGCCTATAATGCTCATTGGGACAAAAATCCTACTGCGATAACCATAGAAAATAAAGAAGTTAATCAAGAATCTGTATTGAAATTGAAACTGGCAGAAGGAGGCGGGTTTGCGATAAGTATTAAAAAAATAAACAACAAATAGTAAAAGAACACCTGATTCACTAAACCTGTAAGGATCTAATGTAATTAGCGAAGAATTGATTAATAGCACGGGTGTAAAAAAGCGCACCCCTTAGGGGTGCGCTTCAACGTAAAATTGGAAGGTTAGTTAGGACGCAGTTTGTGCAAATTGTTTATATACTAAGGCTATAACAAGACCTACCAGAGCATAATGTACAATACTCCATATACCGTCTACAATTAAGGCAGTGGTATCGCCGTGTTCCATTACCCCATGGTTTAGCAGCCAAACACCAAAACCGAGGAAAGCACCAATGAGGGCACCGTACTCAAGCCCCTCTTTCGCGCTGTGTATACCGCGGGCCCATTTGGAATAAATAACAGACATAATGAATGCCTGAACCAGACATCCCAGGGCAATCATTACCATATTAGGTTCTTCTCGCATTACAGCAGCTCCGGCTTCCGTCATATGACTTTCATAGAAACTGGCGGCAAGCATATCATAGAACACCCATCCGCCCAGGAATAGAACTGCAAACCCAGCAAGGGTCGCTAATAAGTTTGCTTTTGAAAACATTTTTTTGGTTTTAATTGGTTAATAAGATTGCTAATTTATTAAAAGAATACATACGAATTACATATTTAATTAACATAATTATTATAAAATTATTAATAACAGCCATTTTCTGTTAAGAAAAACAAAGTTGAAAACATTGGTGTTGTCAGTTGCTATTTAAAAATAGCTCAATGCATTTTTTATTACATTTGGCGCTGATATTACTTTATGAAAACGCTGAGTTTTGGTCATAGGGGAGCTGCGGGCTATGTAGCCGAAAATACTGCTGAATCTGTAAAAAAAGCGATAGCTTTAGGTGCGGATGGCGTAGAAATAGATGTGCACTGTTGCAAAAGCGGAGAAGTGGTGGTTATGCACGATAATACTTTGAGCAGAACTACAGGAGTAGCCGGTAAAATTAAAGATTATACACTCGATGAGCTTCGAAAAATAAGTGTGGCAGGAAGGTATAAAATCCCGACACTAAGAGAAATAATTGAGATGTGCTTTGGGGTTGTACAGCTCAATATTGAATTAAAGGGGGAAGATACCGCAAACCCGGTTTCAGAATTATTGTCGCTTTATGATACAGGTAATTCAGGTGACATAATTGTATCCAGTTTCAATTGGGAGATTTTAAAAAAAACCAGAGCTCTTAACAGCCGTATTCCTATAGGAGTGCTTACCGAAAAAAACCCTTTAGAGGTAATTCACGTGGCTGAAGAATTAGGAGCTTATTCGTTACATCCTTATTACAAACAGCTTACGAAAACCAGAACAGAAACTTTACAACAATCAGGCTTTAAGGTATATGCATGGACTGTGAATCGAGAAAGTGAAATAGAAAAACTTAAAAAATGGAATTTAGATGCTATCATATCTGATTTCCCCGATCGCATTGCAAATGAAGTATGATGTGGTTATAATTGGAGGTGGAGCCGCTGGATTTTTTACAGCGATTAACGTTGCCGAAAGGGTTCCGGGATTAAGTATTTGTATACTGGAAAAAGGAAAAGAAGTACTGGCCAAGGTTAAGATATCGGGAGGGGGTAGATGCAACGTAACACATGCAGAGTTCGATCCTGATAGAATGATTGAAAATTATCCCAGAGGAAAGAAGGAATTACGCGGACCTTTTCATCGGTTTTGCTCGGGAGATACGGTAAGCTGGTTTCAAAAAAAGGGAATTGAGCTTAAAACTGAAGGAGATGGCCGGATGTTTCCCGTGAGTAATACTTCGCAAACTATTATTGATTGTTTTTTAAATGAAATTAAAAAGTACGGAATCCATCTGTATACGGCAGAAGCGGTAGTCGGCTTTTCGAAAAAGGATGATTGCTGGAATGTTGTAACAAAAATGCAAAAGTATACAGCAAAAAAGCTGGTAATAACCACGGGGAGTAGCCCAAAATTATGGAAGATTCTGGAAACAGTCGGGCATACCGTAATACCACCGGTTCCTTCGTTGTTTACGTTTAATATTAAGGATAAGAGAATTAAAGACCTCCCGGGATTCTCGGTGCCCTGCGAAGTAAGCGAGAGATCGTCTGGCCTCATATCCAAAGGGCCGTTGTTAATTACACATTGGGGAATGAGTGGCCCCGCTATCCTGAAACTTTCGGCCCTGGGAGCCAGAGAGTTTCACCATATGAATTATCAGTTTAGAATTCGGGTAAACTGGTTAAACGGAATATCGGAAGAAGATGCTGTTTCACAACTAATTGAGTTTAAAACAAAGGCTTCTAAAATCACGGTATTAAACAAATATCCTTTTGTACTCCCAAAACGGTTGTGGAGGTCTTTGGTAGATGCCTGTGGTATGGCAGAAGAACTCCAATGGGCTAATGTTAACAAGCTACAGTTAAAGCTATTGGTCAAACAATTAACGCAATGCGAATTTGAGGTTTACGGGAAAAGCAGGTTTAAGGAAGAATTTGTAACCGCCGGAGGAGTGGCTCTTAAAGAAATTAATTTTAAAAGGTTTGAAAGCAAAATACATCCGTCGATGTTTATGGCTGGTGAGGTGTTGAATATCGATGCCGTTACCGGGGGATTTAATTTTCAGAATGCGTGGACCGGAGGTTTTCTCATTGCAAATGCGATAGCCAGCGATTATACTAATTGAGTTTCCATATCATGAAGTTGAGCGCCGTTGCAAAGGCAACCCAAATGGCATAGGGATACAGTAAAAATGCTGCAGTTTTACTTACTACTTTAAACCATTTAATGGTTAAGAGAATAAGTATGAACAAAGTAATTATGACCATTAAAGCCCAAAAAGGAGATTGAAACCCAAAAAATACGATGCTCCATAATGCGTTAAATAAAAGCTGAAATCCGAAATGATATAATGCCGTTTTTACCCACTTATGGTAAAACCCTTTACTCCAAACAATACCCGCTGCTACTCCCATTAATGTGTACAGAAGAATCCATATCGGTGCAAAAACCCAATTCGGTGGCTGGAATCCCGGTTTGTTGAGTGTTATATACCATTCGGTAACCGAATACCGCGTGGCAAATCCTGATAAAAGCCCTATAAAAAGACATATTGCAATGGATATAACGATATATTTTAAAGCTCTTTTCAAGAAGGTTTTGTTTGCTATATCACTAAAATAAGAATTTATTTCAATCGGAGAGAGCTTCCTTTAATTGTTAGATTATATTTGCAAAAAAGGTTTATTCTTATGGTTTATAAGGATTTTATTCCCGCTAATAATGCTTTTCATCTAAAATCCGGAGAAGTTACGTGGAGGTCTCCCAGTAATATTGCGTTGATTAAGTACTGGGGAAAACGGGAAGCTCAAATTCCGGCTAATGCGTCTATCAGTTTTACATTGGATAATTGTTTTACAACCACAAAACTCACCTATAAACCGCTAAAGAATTTATCGGATAAATTTTCATTTGAACTCAAATTCGAGGGGGCCCCTAAACCATCGTTCCATTCTAAAATTGAGCAGTTTTTAGAACGAATTGAACCGTATTTACCTTTTTTGAAAAGCTATCACTTAAGTATAGAAACCTCTAATTCTTTTCCGCATAGCAGTGGAATTGCATCATCGGCAAGCGGAATGAGTGCCCTTGCCTTGTGCTTAATGAGTATGGAGGAACAACTCATGAATTCAACCCGAAGTTCGAAAGCCTATTTTTTAAAAAAGGCATCTTTTCTTGCACGTCTGGGTTCGGGAAGTGCTTGTCGCAGTATTGAAGGGGAAATTGCGGTATGGGGGAAACATACAGAGATAGAAGGATCTTCAGATATTTATGGCATCACATACCCTTATAAAATTCACGATAATTTTAAAAACTATCAGGATACCATTCTCTTAATCGACCAGGGAGAAAAACAAGTGAGTAGTACCGTTGGTCATGGACTAATGCACGGACATGCCTTTGCAAAAAAACGCTTTGATCAGGCAGCCGGGAATATGCATAAAATAATTTCTATACTGGAAAGAGGGTCTTTACCTGAATTTATTCAGCTTGTGGAGAGTGAAGCACTCGTTTTACATGCAATGATGATGACTTCCATTCCATATTTTATTCTGATGAAACCCAATACACTGGAAGTAATTAACAGAATTTGGAGTTTCCGGAAAGAAACCGGTGCAAACCTTTGCTTTACCCTGGATGCGGGAGCCAATGTACATGTTTTGTATCCGGAACGGGAAAAAACAAAAATATTACAGTTTATTAAGAATGAGTTGGTTGCATATTGCCAAAACGGTCAATATATTTGTGATCAAATTGGTTTTGGAGCCAAAAAATTGTAGTTTTATTAAACAAAAGCCCTTAGGTAATAATGAAAGGACCCTTATTTTATTCTAAAATCTTGCTTTTTGGCGAATATGGGATTATTAAAGATTCCAAAGGATTATCTATTCCTTACAACTTTTATAAAGGCGCTTTAAAAGTGGAGGAACACCTTTCAGACGAAGCAGGGAGATCAAATAAAAGTCTTAAAAAATTTGCAGCATATTTAAAAAAAGTATGTACAGATCAACCTGAATTGGTTCAGTTTAATTTTACCAAAATGGATGCCGATGTAAATGCAGGGATGTATTTTGACAGTTCTATTCCTCAGGGTTATGGTGTGGGAAGTAGCGGAGCTCTGGTAGCGGCAGTTTACGATAAATATGCACTTGGTAAAATTACAGTTCTGGAGAATTTAACCCGGGAAAAATTACTGCGTTTAAAAGCTGTTTTTGGAGCGATGGAATCGTTTTTCCACGGAAAATCTTCAGGGTTGGATCCTTTAAACAGCTACTTGAGTATTCCTATCCTCATAAACTCGAAAGATCATATCGAACCAACCGGAATCCCTTCACAGAAAAAAGGAAAAGGTGCGGTTTTCCTGCTTGATAGCGGCATGACGGGAGAAACAGCTCCCATGGTACAGATCTTTATGGAAAATATGAAGCATGAGGGCTTTCGAAATATGCTGAAGGATCAGTTTATAAAACATACCGATGCATGTGTGGAGGATTTTTTAAAGGGAGATGTAAAATCTCTTTTCGGAAATATTAAAAACCTTTCCCGTGTTGTATTTGACAATTTTAAACCAATGATCCCGGCGAAATTTCACAAACTGTGGAAGCATGGTATTGATACCAATGATTATTATTTGAAGTTATGTGGATCCGGCGGTGGAGGCTATATTCTAGGATTTACGGAAAATATTGATAGAGCGCGAAAGGCGCTTAAAGATTACAAATTAGAAGTGGTATACAACTTCTGATAAATCCCCTGCATGCTTAGCAGAAAAAACAAAATGTTATTGCTCAAATTTCTGAGCCTGTTCTCTGTGGTTAGAGGTTATAATATTTTGGTTATTACTTTAGCTCAATACCTGGCTTCGGTTTATATTTTAGCACATAACAAACCCTTAAGAGAAGTAGTACTGGACCCACAGTTGTTTATGCTGGTAACTGCTTCGGCTCTGGCCATAGCCGGAGGGTATATTATCAATAATTTTTACGACTCCGAGAAAGATCTGATTAATCGGCCGAAAAAGTCCATGCTGGATCGCCTGGTTAGTCAACGTACCAAACTTACCGGATATTTTGTATTAAACTTCCTGTCGGTGGTATGTGCCAGTTATGTATCGTTTAGGGCGGTTCTGTTCTTCTCCGGATATATCTTCGCCATATGGTTTTACTCTCATAAACTAAAACGCCTTCCGTTTATCGGAAACCTGGTCTCTGCCATTTTATCTATTAGCCCGTTCTTTGCCGTTTTTATTTATTATAAGAATTTTGATACCGTGATTTTTGTGCATGCTACCTTTTTGTTTCTACTGATTTTTATTAGGGAAATGGTAAAGGATCTGGAAAATATTAAAGGCGATTTACTTCAAAATTATCGAACAGTACCCATTCTTTACGGAGAAGGGTTTTCCAAAAAAATAATCACCCTGCTCGTCCTACTTACCCTGGTACCTACTTTTTTTCTGATTGCCAATTTTGATATCGGGCATATGGATATTTATTTTTACCTCAGCGCCTTATTGCTTATAGTGTTCCTGATTTTTCTTTGGAGGTCAAAAAGTAAAAAGCAATATGTTTTACTGCACAATATTCTCAAACTGATTATAGTTTCCGGAGTGTTTAGTATTTTATTGATAGATATTCATTTGGTACTTAATAGGATACTGTAGGCTTTATACCGTATCTTTGCAGCCAAATTAACTAAAAGATGAGAAGAGGGGATCATAAAAGAAGGGATAAAGCATCTGGAAAAACGGCTGGATCTTATCAAAAAAAGAATCAAAGTCGGGCAAATAAACAAGCTAAAACGGACAAAAGCGATAACGGGATTCGCTTAAACAAATACATTGCTAATTCCGGTGTCTGTTCCAGAAGAGATGCTGATATTTATATCGCGTCGGGTAATGTAATGGTTAATGGAGAAGTCATTACCGAAATGGGATATAAAGTGAAGCCGGACGACCTGGTTAAATTTGACGGGAGTGTGATAACCCCTCAGAAAAAAGAATATGTTCTTTTAAATAAGCCCAAAGGGTTTATAACCACCACTAAAGACGAAAAAGGAAGAAAAACTGTGATGGATCTGGTTTCCAAAGCTTCGAAATCCAGGCTGGTCCCGGTTGGCCGGTTGGATAGAAATACTACGGGATTGTTAATGTTTACGAATGATGGGGAGATGGCAAAAAAACTAACACATCCAAAACACGGAATCCGGAAAATATATCATGTTGAGCTTGATAAAAACCTTAAACATGAACATCTTGTTACGATTAGGGAAGGGCTTACATTAGAGGACGGCCCCGTTAGAGTAGACGAGGTAAGCTATATAGAAAACGCCCCTAAAAAAGAAGTAGGTGTTCAAATACACAGCGGGAGGAATCGTATAGTACGCCGTATTTTTGAACATTTTGGATATCAGGTAATCCGTTTGGATCGCGTGGTTTTTGCAGGCCTTACAAAAAAAGACCTCCCGCGCGGACACTGGCGATTCCTTACCAGGCAGGAGGTGAATAATTTAAAAATGTTATAGAAAACTAGGTATCGAGACCCGTATCCTGCGTTCGCGTATTGTTCATTTTTAAACGTATTTTATCTATGGATAGATTTCCCATGCTTCCGGAATGCGTATGTTTGATTTCCTTTTTCGGGACATATTGCTCTTTACTGATTTGCTGCCCCATTTTTTGATAAGCTTCCCGGAAGGGTATTCCCTGCTGTACCCAGGTGTTTAATGTATCAACGGTAAATAGGTAATCGTATTTTTTATCGCCGAGTATATCGGGATTTACACGAATATCTTTCATAGTAAATAAAGACATTTCCAAACAGGATTTGAGTGTTTCAATACCGGGAAGAATCAAGTCTTTTGTCAATTGAAGATCTCTGTGGTAACCGCTGGGCAGATTTATGGTCAGTGCAGCTAACTGTTGTGGTAAGGTTTGGAGTATGTTGCATTTTCCCCTAATAAGTTCAAAGACATCCGGGTTTTTTTTGTGTGGCATGATACTGCTTCCCGTAGTAAATGCATCAGGGAAATTAATGAAATCAAAATTTTGACACATATAAAGGCATATATCCATAGCCATTTTTCCCAAAGTAGCGGCAATAGAAGCAATGGCAGTAGAGAGGATACGTTCCGATTTGCCCCGACTCATTTGTGCGGCTACTACATTGTATTTTAAATCGGAAAAACCTAATAGCTGTGTAGTGTAACCCCTGTCTATAGGAAAGGAGCTTCCGTATCCTGCAGCACTTCCCAGGGGGTTTTGATCTACAACCTTAAACGCGGCATCCAGCAAGTATAAATCGTCAATAAAGCTTTCAGCATAAGCTGAAAACCACAATCCGAATGACGATGGCATGGCTATTTGCAGATGTGTGTATCCCGGAAGCATGACATCTTTATTTTTTTCAGCGAGCTCCAGCAATAAATCAAAAAGCTGAGAAACCTGCCCTCTAATACTTTTCAGGGCATCTTTAAAATAGAGATGTAGTGCAACCAACACCTGATCGTTTCTGGACCTTGCGGTGTGGATTTTCTTTCCGATTACTCCTAACTCCTCCGTGAGGACATATTCAATTTTTGAGTGCACATCTTCAAAAGAGTCCTCTATAGTAAAACGATCTTCTTCAATTGCAACGGTAATTTTTTGTAGTACTTTATTAATCGCATCTACTTCCGAAGTTTTCAAAAGACCGATTTTCCCCAGCATTTTTGCATGAGCTATGGAAGCAATAACGTCATATTTTGCCAGGTACATATCCAGTACCCTGTCGTTACCTACGGTAAAAAAATCTATTTTTTGGTCTATGCTAAAACCTTTATCCCATAATTTCATAGGCCTATTATTTTAATCGGTTATATTTTGTTTGTTGTTTAAAAAACCTTCCACGATGTCTATGTAAAGCGGAATTCCCTCTTCTATTTCGCTGATATAAATAAATTCGTTTGCCATATGAGATCGGGTTGAATCTCCGGGACCTAACTTAAGCGAAGGACAGCTCAGGCATGCCTGATCGGAAAGCGTAGGCGAACCATATGTGGATCTTCCGAGTTGTATTCCGGATTGCACCAGAGGATGAGATTCCGGAATGGAAGACGAATTTAAACGCAGTGAGCGCGGAATCATTATGCAGGGAGCTTCCCGTTTAAGAAGCTCCGCTATTTCCCGATTGTCGTACAAATTGTTTACCCTTACATCAACCACCATTTTCACTTCGGCCGGGATTACATTGTGTTGCTTTCCCGCATGGATTTGAGTCACGGTCATTTTTACAGGACCTAAAATTTCAGATGTTTTTTCGAATGTAAAATCCCTAAACCACTTTAGTACATCAATACAGTTATATATGGCGTGGTTAGAGTTAGGATGAGCCGCGTGACCGGGAGTACCATTAACAACGGCATCGAATACCACTAATCCCTTTTCTGCAATGGCTAACTGCATTTGAGTTGGTTCACCTACAATGGCAACGTCAATGGGAGGGAGGTAATTTAGGGTGGCATTTAAGCCATTAGGCCCGGAACTTTCTTCTTCGGCGGAAGCAACTATTACCAGATTATGTGATAGTGTTTCCTGTTTATAAAAATAAACAAAACAGGCTAATAAGCTTACCAGACATCCTCCGGCATCATTACTGCCCAAACCATAAAGTTTCCCTTCGATAATTTCAGGAAGAAACGGATTTCTGGTATATGCATTATTGGGTTTTACGGTGTCGTGATGTGAATTTAACAGAAGCGTAGGCTTGTCAGGGTTGAAATGTTTATTCAACGCATAAATATTATTACCAAACCGTTTCGTATGAACTCCCATATTTTGGAGCCATTGTTCAATAAGTTTGGCGGTATCCTGTTCTTCTGATGAAAAGGAAGGTGTTGCTATAAGTTTTTGAAGCAATAAAACGGCCTCTTTGATTAATGTTTCTTTGAGTTTCATAATTGGACGATTGTAAAGGTATTGGCCTTGTTCGCATTAAACATATCTATTCCTCCTATTTTAACAGACTCCACTTTCTTTTTTAAGGCGTCAAAACAGTTGTACAGTTTTGGAATCATGCCTTCGGTGATAATCCCGTTGTCCAGAAGAGTCGTATAGTTTTCACTGTTAATTATTGGAATCACCGATTGGTGATCATGAATATCTGCCAGTACTCCCGGTTTTTCAAAACAGTAGCAGAGCGATACTTTAAAGTAACGGGTCATAGCCCCAGCTATAACGGCTGCCATGGTATCGGCATTAGTATTTAAAAGCAAGCCTTTGGTGTTATGTGTAATGGCACAAAAAACGGGTGTCAGATTAGCGTCTAACAGTTTTTTAATAATATCGGCTTGTACCGTTTTTACATCACCTGCAAAGCCATAATCAATGGTATCAACAGGTCGTTTAACGGCTATTACCGTGTTGGCATCTGCTCCGGATAAACCAATGGCATTGCATTTAACCGCTTGCAACCGGGCAACGATATTTTTATTTATATACCCCCCGTAAACCATAGTAATAATCTTTAAGGTTTCGGCATCGGTAATACGTCGTCCGTTTATCATTTTCGGAATCAGGCCCATTTTTTTGGAGAGGTCGGTGGCCATTTTTCCTCCGCCATGAACCAGGAGTTTTATTCCGGGAATATTTGAAAAACTCTTTAAGAAGGACGCTAAAACAATTTCATTGTCAATAAGATTCCCTCCAATTTTTACAACGGTTAATTCAGGTAATTTATCCATTTTCCAAGAGGGTTTTAAGAACGGCCTGAGCGGCAAAGGTTCGGTTAGCGGCTTGTTGGATCACAACGGAATCAGATCCGTTTAAAACGGCGTCTTCTACAATTACATTCCTGCGTACCGGAAGGCAATGCATGAACTTAGCAGTATTGGTGAGTTTCATTTTTTCTTTTGTTATCATCCAGGAGGGGTCCGTTTGTAATACCTGCCCGTATGAGGTAAAGGAACTCCAGTTTTTCGCATATATGATATCGGCTCCCTGAAAAGCTTCTTCTTGATTGTAATTAATGGGAATAGCCCCGGTCAGGTCCGGATTAAGCTCATATCCTTCAGGATGAGTAATAACCAGGTTTACAGGTAATCGTTGCATGATTTTAATAAAAGACTGCGCTACGGCATGCGGTAAAGCTTTTGGGTGCGGAGCCCAACTGAGAACTACTTTAGGGTATTGAACCTGGGTGGTTTCGTGTATTGTAACAGCATCGGTGAGCGCCTGGAGGGGATGTGCCGTGGCACTTTCCATGTTTACAACAGGAACCGAAGCATATTTTTTAAACCCGTTGAGTACCTGCTCCGAAAGGTCTTTTGCCTTCTCCTTTAAGGTTGGAAATGCCCTGACAGCTATCATATCGCAATACTGCGATATTACTGCAGCCGCTTCTCTAATATGTTCTGCATTTGCGCCATCCATTATAGTGCCATCTTCAAATTCCAGATTCCATGCATCGGTGGTAAAATTGACCGTCATGGTTTTCATCCCTAATTGTTCGGCGGCTTTCTGGGTACTCAAACGAGTTCGTAAACTCGAATTAAAAAACAATAAGCCAAGTGTTTTTTCTTTTCCCAGAGTTGCATATTCAAAGGGTCTGCTCTTTAATTGCATTGTCAGGTCAATCATCCGGGATATGTTTGGAATGTCTTCTATATCGAGAAAATTTTTCATAAGAGTTCTTTTTTTAAGGCATTAAAGAATTGATCGATATGTGGTGGTTTTAAGCTCAATGGAGGCAAAATTCTCAGGAGATTTTTATTATTGGAACTTCCGGTGAAAATACAATGGTCGAAAAGAAGTTTTTTTCTGAGCTTTGCTACTTCAAATTCAAATTCGAGACCTAGCATAAACCCGGCTCCTTTTACTTGTTTAATAGCGTCGATATTATCCGCTTTTTCAAAGAAGTAGGGCGCAACGGTATTAACGTTTTCCACAAGCTTATCTTTTTCTATTACTTCCAATACAGAAATAGCGGCGGTACAGGCCAGATGGTTACCGCCAAAGGTAGTACCCAGGAGACCCTTTTGGGCCTTTATAGAAGGATGTATTAAAACGCCGCCAATGGGAAATCCATTCCCCATACCTTTCGCAACAGTAATTAAATGAGGGGTTATCTGGTATTTTTGATAAGCAAAGAAACTACCGGTTCGCCCATATCCGCTTTGAACTTCATCGGCAATAAGCATACAGTGGTATTTTTCACAGAGGGTGTTAAGCGCATTATAAAAAACAGGATCAGCACGGTCTAATCCACCTATTCCCTGAATACATTCAAAAATCACTGCTGCCACATTTCCTTTTGACAATTGTTTTTCCAGGCTTTCCAAATCTCCGAAGTCAAGAAAGGTAACCTCGTGTTGTAGGTTTATCGGTGCTTGTATACCGGGATTATCGGAAGCGGCAACGGCTGCTGAGGTACGCCCGTGGAAACCGTTTTTAAAGGCAATGATTTTGGATTTTCCTGTTACAAAGGAAGCAATCTTAAGCGCATTTTCGTTAGCCTCTGCTCCGGAGTTACATAAAAAAAGCTGATAGTCATCACAGCCCGATAGGGCTCCTAATTTCTCAGCCAGTTTTTGCTGCAGGGGATTGATCACGGCATTCGAATAAAACCCAATATTAGCGAGCTGTTCCCGAAGGGCTTTTACATAATGTGGGTGTGTATGCCCTATGGAAATAACCGCGTGTCCTCCATAGAGGTCCAGGTATTTTACTCCTTTGCTATCGTATACGAAAACATCCCTGGCTTTTACCGGAGAAATATCATAGGATGAATACACGTCAAATAGTATCATAATTATTTTTTTGCGATTTGATTTATTTTTTCATACGAACTGACCAATCCTTTAATGAGGGAAGAGCTTAAGCCCTGATGCTCCATTTCGTTAAGGCCTTCTATGGTACATCCTCCAGGTGTGGTAACTCTATCTATTTCCTGCTCCGGATGGCTGCCGGAGTCTACTAGTAAGCTGGCGGCTCCCAGGCAGGTATGCATAGACATTTCAAGAGCATCTTTCGACTCAAATCCCAATTGTATGGCGCCTTGAGTGGTAGCCCTGATAAGGCGCATCCAAAAAGCAATTCCACTGGCACAAATAACCGTGGCAGCCTGCATTTGTTCTTCGGGGATTTCTATGGAAGTCCCCAACCGATTAAAAATGGCGAGTGCAATATTGATACGTTTTTTTCCGTGGTTGCCGGCACAAATACAGGTCATGGATTTACCAACCGATATGGCTGTATTAGGCATGGCCCGTATTACAAAATGCGTACTTCCAATGGTATGTTCTATTTGCGGAATTTTAACACCGGTAACCGTTGAAATCAATACATGATTTTCCGTGAGGAGATCTTTAATCTCTTCCAGAACCTTAAAGAGATGCCTGGGCTGTACGGCAAGAATCAGAATATCGGAATGCTTAACGGCCTGTCGGTTGTCTTTCGTGATAAAAACATCACTGTAATCCGAAAAATGAGCGATATCGGAAGTATTTCTTCTGGTTAGATATAAGGTGGTAATGGCATTATTAACGATAAGGCCTTTTGCTAAAGCAAGCCCCAGGTTTCCAGCTCCTATAATGGCTATTTTCATTTTTTTTTGATTTAATTAAAAAAAGGTTCCTTTAAGTTTTAATCCGGTGGTTTCATCAAAACCGAACATCAGGTTCATGTTTTGCACAGCTTGCCCTGAAGCACCTTTGATCAGATTATCAATACAACTGGTAATTAATAACGTGTTTTCATGCTTGTGTAAATGCAAAACACATTTATTTGTATTTACTACCTGCTTAAGGTGAATAGGAGTGGTGCTGATATGTACAAAAGGGGCCGATTTGAAATAAGAGGAATATAGTGTATGAGCATCCTCTATAGAACCGGCAAATTGTGTGTATAGGGTAGCGTAGATTCCTCTACTGAAATTTCCCCGGTAAGGCATAAAATAAAAAGAATCCAATGTCTTTTTGGAGGCATAACTCATATTTTGAATAATTTCTCCCAAATGTTGATGAACAAAGGGTTTATAGTATGAAAAATTATTATTCCTCCATGTAAAATGTGTGGTTGCAGACAATGAGGTTCCGGCACCTGTACTTCCGGTAACCGCCTGAATATGAATGTCGTTGTAAAGGTTCCCGGAATCGGCCAGAGGTAATAAGGCTAGCTGAATAGCAGTAGCAAAGCAACCGGGATTGGCAAGATATTTTGAATGAACTATCTTGTCTTTAAAGTATTCCGGAAGCCCGTAAGTGAAATTCATATTTCTAAAAACGGAGTCCTTTTCCAATCTGAAATCATTGCTTAAATCAATAACCTTCGTATGACTTGCAAAAGAATTATTTTCCAAAAAAATGCTGGAATTACCGTGACCAAGGCATAAAAACACAACGTCTACTTCCGTATTGATACGATCGGTAAAATGCAAAGAGGTTTCTCCTATTAAATCCTGATGTATACTGTTTACCGGCTTACCGGCATTGGAAGTACTATATGCAAAATTGATTTCTGCCTCGGGATGTTGAAGGAGTATTCTAATGAGTTCCCCTGCTGTATATCCTGCACTTCCTATAATTCCTACCTGAATCATACCTGTTTGTTTATATGTTCATAAATTTTATTCTGTGTAGCCAGTATTTTAATAAAGCCTTTGGCATCTTCGGCAGTCCAGCCGGTATTCATTTCTCCGTAACTGCCAAAGCCGGCGTTCATTAAATCGTATGGAGATTGTATGCCCTGTATTTCAAATCGATAGGGATAGAATTTAAGATATACTTCCCCACTAACATTTTTTTGCGTATCGGTTAGAAAACACTCTATATTTCTCATTACAGGATCTAAGTACTGACCCTCATGCAACAGCATACCATACCAATTACCAAGTGTTTCTTTGTGATGTTGTTGCCATTTGGTAAGAACATGCTTTTCCAGGGCGTGATGCGCTTTAATAATTACCAAGGGTGCAGCTGCTTCGAAACCCACTCTTCCCTTGATTCCAACAATGGTGTCTCCAATATGAATGTCTCTTCCTATAGCGTACCTGGCGGCGATGCTTTGAAGAGTTTCAATATTTTTAACGGGTGAATCTTCCTGACCATTTATGGCGGTTAGCTGACCTGAGGTAAAACTGAGTGTTACCTGTGTTGGCTCGCTTTCCTGCAGTTGACTTGGATAAGCGTTATCCGGCAGTGGTAAATGAGAGGTGAGCGTTTCACTTCCTCCGACACTGGTTCCCCAGAGTCCTTTATTTATAGAATATTGTGCTTTTTCCCATGAAAGGGATACGCCTTTTTTTTGGAGGTATGTAATTTCCGACTCTCTTGATAATTTCATATCCCTAATAGGTGTTATAATTTCAATATCGGGTGCCAGTGTTTGGAAAATCATATCAAATCGAACCTGGTCGTTTCCCGCTCCCGTACTTCCATGGGCAATATATGGAGCGCCTATTTTTTTGGCATGGTTAATTATTTCAATTGCCTGAACAATTCTTTCGGCACTAACCGATAACGGATACGTATTGTTTTTAAGCACATTTCCATAAATCAGATAGCGGACAACCTTGTCGTAAAAGGTTTGAACGGCATTTATCGATATATAATCCTTTACGCCTAAGTTATAGGCCCGCTTTTTCATAAGCTCGATTTCCTTCTCGGTAAATCCACCGGTATTTACACTAACAGCATGTACTTCATACTGCTTTTCTTCACTTAAATACTTTGCACAGAAAGAGGTGTCTAACCCTCCGCTATAGGCTAAAACTAGTTTTTTCATAATGTCATTTCTTAAGAAACAATAACTGTTTGATGTTTTTTAATCGTTGTAATACCTTTTTGTTGTAGGGATGTTTTTGTTTGATTGTTACAGGAGCTAAAGGGTTGTAAAGCATACCCGTGCACAGGCACATTTTCTGTTCGGTCCGTTGTAAAATATCGTAGTTTTTACAGGTGGCGCACCCTTTCCAGAAAGTGGGGTCGTCTGTGAGTTCCGAAAAGGTTACAGGTTTATAACCTAATTCGTAGTTTATTTTCATTACGGCAAGCCCCGTAGTTATTCCGAATATTTTTGCATTGGGAAATTTTTGTCGGGACAAATTGAATACGGCTTTTTTAATGTCTCGTGCCAAGCCCCTGTTTCTGTAATCGGGATTTACAATAAGCCCTGAATTAGCAACAAATTTTTTGTGCCCCCATATTTCTATATAACAGAATCCCGCAAAGGTGTTATTATCCAGGGCAATTACGGCATTGCCATTTTCCATTTTGGTGATGATATACTCAGGAGTTCGCTGGGCTATTCCTGTGCCTCTTACCTTGGCCGATTCGGCCATATAAGCCGATATGATATGGGCATATTTGCTATGCGATTTATCTGCAACAACAATCTTCATTTGAAAGTCGAATTAAATTCTAATATGGATTAAAAGTTTCGAAAAGGGAACCGGACACACCTGAGTTCCAATAACAATTGAACACCCTTACGGGCGGCGGGGAGTTTGGATACGGGCAAACATATGTATACGAAAAGAGGATGTTTCCGTAAATAAAGAATAGTATATGTTTGAAATAATTTGCATGAATGTTAAATGAAAACTGTGAATAAAATTAAAAACTCCGACGAAAGTAATAGGATCTACTAGCGCCGGCGTACCGGAGAGCGGCGGGGAGAAAAATGGGTATTATGTGTATTTGAATTATTCACATGACAATATTACAAAATAATTGGATTCAAAAGGAGAAAGACACTTATTTTTATGAGTATTTGATTTTTAGGCGTTTGGAATTTATTATTTCATAAAATAACAAGACATATACAGGTAAATATTGAATAAACAGCAAGAAAGGAGATTCTTTAAATTCCGGATTGGAGTATGTAAAATAACTTAACATGACGGTTGCCGACCATAATAAGGAATATTTAAAGTGCGTGAACATAGTTAATAAAACCAAAAAGCTTAGGTACCATGGATGAACAGTGGTTGCCAGAAAATAATAAATACTTAAAACGAGAAGCATAGATACCAACAAGGGCCTTGCCAATTGATTTTTTCTGAAAAAAGTAAAAAGGATTACAATAAAACTGATAATCAAAGGGCTAAATTTTCCAATGGTTTTAATGGTATTTTTCCCGGTAAATACGTATCCCAGCTCTTTGACCAAATTAAAAGCACTGGCATTAAACTCAAAATTAGTAAACCAAAGCCCCAGGGTGTTAGAATAATTATTAATTAGAGAAGGCGATAAAAACGGAAGAAAAAGCAATAAATTTACAATAACTACTACTCCGTAATACGCAATACTTTTTTTCCATCCGAGATATTTAAACAATAAGGGTAATAATAGAAAAGGGATTAGCTTTACAGAAACCGATGCTCCCATTACAAGTGCCGATTGCCACCATTTTCCCTTGAGTAATAAATATACACTCCATATAAAAAAGAAGAGCATAATGCTTTCAAAGTGAAGATTACCGGTAAGTTCTATAATTGTTAACGGATTAAGGAAATACCAAAAAACACGATGCCCTGGTAATTTAAAATGCGTAAGTATCTTTTTCCCAAAGTAAAGGATGCCTATATCGGCAAGAATGACCATAAGCCGCATGAAGATAACGGGCCCTAAAATACCTTTTCCCCCAATTAAATTTGAGATAAAAAAATATCCCTGACTAAGAGGTGGGTAATTGGAGAAATGTTTTGCGCTTAACCACCCCATCCCTTGATAAAGTTCCTGTTTTCCAGGAATATTGAATGTGGTTGTCTCGATTAATTGATCAGGTAAATACAAATAAGGATTTATTCCGTGAAGAATTAATCTGCCATCCCAGATAAAGCGGTAAAAATCCTGTGATAAATTCGGAATGGCCCATAAAAAAGACAATCTGAATAGAATTCCGGCCAGTAGCAGGAGCCGAAAATTGTTTTTTCCGATACGAATAAGCGAATAACTCAGATAAAACAATGCTCCGTAGAGCATAATAAGTTTAATAAAATCGGTTCTTACCAGATCGTAGGCAAAACCCACATATAATAAGGTACACGAAAGTACCAGAAGTATTGGAAATTTATATAGCTTCCAATATGCAGCCATTAAGCTTTGGCCGTAAGCGATTTAAAAAACACATAACTGAATCCGGCGAAAAGCATAAAATGGAATGGGAAAAGACCGAAGTCATTTAACGGGATTGCACTGTACATACCAAATAAAAAATACAAAGCCAAAACAGCTTCCATCAATGTATTTGCCGATATATTCTTTGCCAGGTATTTATTCCCTTTCCAGGAGTCTCCCAAATTCTTAATATTGAATTTTGGAGTTCTTACAAATTCACTTTGTTTCCCCATATGTCCTTCCAGAACGGCAACCGAGTTATGCAAAGAGAACCCCATAGCCACAGAGAAAAAAGTAAAGAACATCTTGATATAATCAACAAATTTATCGATACCGCCGCCTTGAATATTTTTATAAGTAAACCAGTAGCAAACAAATAAAATCACGGTACTAATAATAAAAAAGCTGGTCACATCAAAAACCCAGGCCAGATGCCCGTATGTATTTTTGATATACAGCATCGGAATACTTAAAAGTGCAACAGTAAGAACACATAAAAACATGGTACTGTTGAGTAGGTGAAGTGCTCCGTGTAATCTTGTTTTAAGAGGGATATTGGTTGAGGTAAGGACTTTCCAGGCCATTTTCCTGAAGTTTTCGGCACCTCCTTTATTCCACCGGAACTGCTGAGACCTGGCCGCACTAATCACTACCGGAAGCTCCGCCGGAGTTTCTACATCTTCCAGGTATTTAAATTTCCAGTTTTTTAGTTGCGCCCTATAACTTAAATCCAAATCTTCCGTTAGGGTATCGCCTTCCCAATTACCGGCATCTATAATACATTCTTTTCTCCAAATACCTGCTGTCCCGTTAAAATTAATGAAATGCCCCTTCGAATTACGCCCAACCTGCTCCAGGGTAAAATGAGCATCTAATGCAAAGGCCTGAATTTTAGTTAGTAGCGAATAATCCCGATTAAGGTGCCCCCAACGGGTTTGTACAACCCCAATCTCAGGATCTTTAAAAAAAGGAACGGTCTTTTTTAACCAGTCGGCTTCCGGAAGGAAGTCGGCATCGAAAATAGCAATAAACTCTCCTTTAGCTGTTTTAAGGCCTTCCTTAAGAGCTCCGGCTTTAAATCCAACCCGGTTTTTTCTCCTTACATGAATAATATCTAATCCGGTTTTTCGAATTTCTTCAATCTGAGCAGCGGTCCTGGAAACCGATTCATCTGTCGAATCGTCAAGTACCTGGATTTCCAATTTATTTTTAGGATACTCCAGTTTTGCAATATTGTCCAGTAAACGCTCAACCACATACATCTCGTTATAAATAGGCAATTGAATGGTTACATAAGGAATTTCCTTGGCGTCTAATAAATTAAACTTTGGTGCTTCCTGATCCTTGCGTTTATTTCCCAAATAATTAATAAGCAAATTGAGCTGTGCCAAACTATAGAAAAAGATGAGCATTAAAGCCGTGCTATAAATGGCGATGATGATATAGGTAACGATAAGATTCATTTATCTAATACTGTATTTAAATATCCAACCTAATATTTTTATGGCTGCAAAGATAGTACCTTTTATGGTTCCAGACACCTTTGAAATGCCAATTCTTTTTTTGTAATGTACTGGTACTTCGGTATATGTGAGTTTTTTTCGCAATGCTTTTAGTTGCATTTCCACAGTCCATCCATAGGTTTTATCAGTCATATCAAGCGTTAGGAGCTTGTTGTATTTTATTGCTCTGAAAGGTCCCAGATCTGTAAACTTTGAATTGAAAAATACGCTCATCAATGTGGTTGCCAGCCAATTCCCAAAAATTTGTTGCGGAGTCATGGAATGTTTTTCCCGTAATTCTTTTTTTCTTGCACCCACTACAAAGTCTATACCCCTTTCAATAATGGGGGCAACTACCTTGGTGAGTTCTGTAGGATAATCCGAATAATCTCCGTCTATAAATACGAGTATATCAGGGTGCTTGGATTGCGCACCCACGTATTTTAACCCTTTCAGACAGGCATAACCATATCCTCTTTTGTTTTCGAAGAGTACAGTAGCCCCGGCTTGCTGCGCTTCACGGGCTGTATTATCGGTTGAATTATTACTAACCACTATAATTTCATCAACGATCTTCGGGATTTCCTTTATTACCCGGGCTATAGAAGCTTCTTCATTGAAAGCGGGAATAATAACTTTAATTAATGTCATTTGAGGTCTGATAATTTATTATCGCGCTTAAAACTACTAAAATCAAACCATTCATTTACTTTTTTACCGTCTTTGTATTTCTGAGCCGAAATCAATTCGCTGTTTTTATATTTTAAACAATATCCGTTTTTAACACCATTTTTTAACTGGCATTTATGATCAATTTTTCCTGAAGAATTATAAAATAACCACCACTTCACCTGCTTGCCATTTTTGTAATGACCTTCCCTGCTTATAACCCCTTTGGTATTATAAAAATACCAGTATCCGTTTTTTCTCCCATCCGAATAATTGCCTTCCTCTTTCACAGAACCATTGGGATAGTAGTATTTCCAATAAGCTGTTTTAACATGATTCACTTCCCAGCCTTCCGATTCGAGAATTCCGCTTTCATAATAATGTTTGGTATATTGTTTTATACCACCGGAAGCGATTATAAAAACGAATAAAAGGAACCCTAATGGTTTTGAGAACATGATCACTTACCTTTATTAACAAGCTCCATAAGGTCTACATCGTTCCCTAAGAGAATCTGATTGGCATTTATGCGTCCGTCTAAAGGGCCGTTTTCCAGTTTTAAAACTCCTCGTGGGCAAACAGCGCTGCATATGCCACAGCCTACACAGGAAGCGCGAACAATATTCTCGCCTTTTTGAGCATAACTACGTACATCGATACCCATTTCACAATAGGTAGAGCAATTTCCACAGGATATACACTGTCCGCCATTAGTGGTAATTCTGAATTTTGAGAACAACCGTTGCTGAATACCTAAAATGGCAGCCATCGGACATCCGAAACGACACCAAACCCTACTCCCCAGAATAGGATAAAACCCGGTGCCGATTACTCCCGAGAAAACAGATCCTATTAAAAAACCGTAACTCTTACGAAGTGTCTCGGCTTTAACCAGAAAAATATTTTTCCCGTCCCCGAAATAAAACAAACCTATCAGAAAAAGAATAACGATTAGGTATCCTACGGCTCCGTAACGCGCATCGCTGCGAAGTTCATGCTTCCTGAATATCCAAATAACGGCAAAAAGCAGGGTAAGAAATGCAGCAACCCCAATAAGAAAGGTATTTTTGGTTAACCAGTACTTTGATGTATCGGTACCCAAATAGGAATGAATAACAGCTGTGGTCATTATAATAACAAATACCAGTACCGAATGGATTAACCAGCGTTCTATGTTCCATGCCTTTTGGCTTTTGTCGGATAATTGGCGAAAAGAATCTCCGGCCGTTTCAGCCAGGCCACCACAACCGCAAACCCATGAACAATACCACCGCTTTCCGTATTTGTAAGTAAGAATAGGAGTGATAACAAAAATAGAAACAATACCAAAAATTAGCAGTGCAAGGCCTATATCGCCGGCGGATATAAATTCTTTTATACGGTAATGTTCAAAATTGTAATAATTAAGCGGCCATATATTTTTAAGATCGTAATAAGGAAGTTTAAAAGTATCTGAATTAAGCCGTGCCATCAGCTCCGGGATAATGAAAGCGAAAGCGGTTTGAAAGAACATCACACTAATCGTACGGATTACTTCGTATCTGTTGTGTTGGTATTTCCAAATAAATTTAATACCAAAAGCCAGGATGGCTACCGTGTACAAGGTGCCATATACAAACCACTGGCTTGCCGGATTACCGCTTAAAAATCTACTTAGCGGATCAAATAAAGCAATAATACCTGTATTGCTACCACCTTTAACCAACCCCAGATATTGAGGATAGAAGTAAAGGATGATATAAAATAAAGTTAGCGCTATTCCAAGGAGCCATCCCCAGAATCCTCTATTTGATATCGATTTAAACCAGACCCCATGGTTTTTAATTCCTTCAGGATGTTTGGCATAGGCTCCATATGAAAAAAGAACAACACCCAGGGTTATGGTAGCTAATGAAAGACCCAACCAAAGTGCACGATTTGGGAAGTCTATATTGAAGCCGGCTAATACTATGATGGCCAGCCCGGTCATACCGAGCAAAGTTGCAATTTTTTGAGAACGCGTTAGTGCTACAGGAGGCGAACCCGCCAGTGACATATTTTTTTGAGTTGCATTCATAGGAATAATAATGATCTGTTTTAAACGGGTTGTAATTGTTTTTTAAAATGGTTGCGTATCTCCGAAAAATGAGCGGAAAAGAATTCAGGATCAAATTGTGCTTCATCCAGATGTTCCATGACATAGGAAATACTTTTCTTTTCGGTAAGGACCTCGTTAAAAAAAGCATGCCTTAATCGAATTCCGAAGGTATTAATTCCCAAAAATTCACCGGTGTCTTTACGATAGGAAATACGCACACATTTCTTTCCTCCTTCATGTTCCCAGTAAAACTGTTTCTCATAGTCTTTGGGTTGTGCCCAAACCCAGCCGTAGGTCTGGTACTCAATATCAAAGAACTTGGCAGAGTTAAACCAATGCCCCGGATTATAGGGAATACGATTGCCACAAATGGTCTGAGCCACAGTTTCACCCATCATACGCCCGGTGTACCAAACGGCTTCAACAGGCCTTCGCAATCCAATGGGTTCATGTTGCTCGGCACAATCTCCAATGGCATATATATCTGAAATATTTGTTTCCAGAAACCGATTTACCTTAACACCCCTGCCTGTTTCTATACCGGACCCTTCCAAAAAGGCTATGTTTGGAGATACACCAGCCGTTAAACCTATCAGATTACAGGGAATGACTTCTTCTGTTTCCTGAACTACTACGGCTTTGGCTCTCCCCTGTTCATCGGCCAGAATTTCTTTTAAGTTTACGCCCAGGCGTAAATCAATATGATGTTCTCTGATGTGCCGGTTAATCATTTCGGATTCTCCGGGAGGAAGTACACCGTTCCAGAAACTGCTTTCTCGAACCAGAAAAGTAACAGGAATTTTTCGGGTGGCTAACATTTCAGCAAGCTCAATACCAATTAGGCCTCCTCCAACAATTACCGCGCGTTTACAAACCTGGTTGTTTGGCGCGTTTTTCTCCAGTAGGTCAAGATCCTGCTTCGAATATAAACCCTGTACTCCGGGTAAATCCTGTCCGGGCCATCCAAATTTATTTGATTTAGACCCCGAAGCGATGATCAATTTATCGTAAGTAAGGGTTTCTCCGTTTTTTAAAATCAGTTCTTTGTTCTGAGGATATACCTGGGTTACATATCCCTTTTTTAATTGGATGTTATTTTTTTTCCAAAACCCCTTTTCATAAGGTTGTGTATGTTCAAACTTCATATGACCCATATAAACGTACATTAATGCAGTACGCGAAAAGAAATAATCTGTTTCTCCGGAAATTATGGTGATTTTGTTATCCGAGATTTTTCTGATATGCCGGGCAGCAGTAACCCCTGAAATTCCATTTCCAATAATTATTATATGTTCCATCAACTAGAGTTTGGTTGGTAGTCTGTCGCAATTAAAGGTAATAACTTAACGTGAAAATAATATTTAGAACAGATTTAAATTGAAATCCATTTGTAAGGATATTCATTTATTTAAGACCACTGTGAAGTATTTTGAATGTCGGGAATCTGACATTTATTTGGAAAAATATTAACGAATTTTGGAAAAACGCATATAATGAGTAAGAACATTTTATTAGGTATATCAATGCTGTTGGCTTTCCATACTGCAATAGCCCAAACCAGTATTTTCTTTGATAAGGCTGACGCTTTTTTTAAAGCATATGTGCATGAGGATAAAGTAGATTACAAAGCTATTGTGAAGCATCCGGAGGATTTAAAAGAACTTTTTGAAATAGCCGGATCTATAAATGTGGATGTTAAAGACCAACAGGAATATCAGGCATTTTGGATAAACGCATATAATCTTTCGGTTATAAAAGGGGTTGTTGATAATTTCCCTTTGAAATCTCCCCTGGATATTTCAGGTTTTTTTGATAAAACCACCTATGCTTTGGCGGGTAAGAAGATTACTTTAAATGATATAGAACACAAACTCCTCAGAGGGCAGTTTAAAGACCCTCGCTTTCACTTTGTGCTGGTGTGTGGAGCTTTGGGATGCCCGCCTTTAATTAACCAGGCATATGTGCCTGACAACCTGGAAACACTGCTGGAATCGCAAACTTTTAAGTCGTTAAATGGAAGTTTTGTCAAGGTAAATAAAAAGAAGAAGCGAGTTGAAGGCTCGGAAATTCTTAAATGGTACAAAGAAGATTTTCTGGGAGATGGATCTGAAATTAATTTTATTAATCGTTACAGGACCGATAAAATACCGGAGAATTACAAACTAACATATTATACCTATAACTGGAATTTAAATATTTTATAATTAAGAAATAAAAGCAATGAAAACTATCAAATCAATTACTATTTTTCTGTTAACTGTATTTATAACTACTTTTTCCTGGTCTCAGGAGGACGATAATACGAGTAATATTCAAACATATACTCCTTCAAAACTTTTAAACAAAGGTCAGTGGGATATTAAATGGTTTAATAATTTGTACACGGAAACCAAAGATCTTTTTGGGCCGAACGGCGATAAACAGGATATTCCGAGAAATAACTTTTTTACATCAACGGTTGATGTGTTTACAGGAGTTTCCGAAAACAGCAGATTAAATGTCGGAATATTATTGGAGTTTAGATCTAATGCCATAGGGGGCCGGGATGCCTTTGATGTATTTAAATTTGATGGAGAAAATGGAACTGCCAGATCCGGGTTTACATCTTTTGCACCTGCTATTAAATTCAATCCGATCAAAAATATTGGAAACTTCACTATTCAAACGGCTTTTCATATCCCCTTGGTTGACAATGAAACGGAGCAGGGAGTTTTCCTCGATCAAAAGGGATTTACCTTACAAAACAGGTTTTTCTACGATTATAGTTTTTCAGGAGGTCAATGGCAATTATTTACCGAACTGAATACCGAATATCACTTTGGGAAAAAAGAAGACAGCTTCGCAAATAACAGTTTAAGCCTTACTCCCGGCGTTTTTCTCAGCTATTTTCCCAGCCAGAATTTCACAATACTGGCCCTTGCCCAGCATTCGCAGCGCCTTGACCTGGGGAATGATTTTAAGCAGGATTATACTGCTTTGGGCGGTGGTGCCAAATTTCAGTTGAGTCGTGTTTTGAACCTGGAAGCACTTTATACCAATTTTGTTAGAGGAAGTAATACCGGTCTTGGAGAAACTTTTAACATAGGTTTGCGGGCGCTGTTTTAGAAAGAAACTGTAAATTAGAAGCCTAGTCATATAATTTAATTGATTTATGATCAGGCTTTTAATGGTTGTTTTCAGTATTGGGCTTTTGAATTCCTGTACGGGGCAGGAAACCTCCAAAATAAATGGAATTAGTTATGTTGCTTCTCCGGAAGCCATTAATCAGGCGCATATTGACCCAGTACTTCAAATAAATGCCAATTATGCGGCGGTTATGCCCTTTGGTTTTTTACGAACGCTTAAGAGCCCGGACGTGGTGTATAACACAAAAAGACAGTGGTTTGGAGAAACAAAGGAAGGAGCACGCCAATATATAAAACAACTCCATAAGAATAAAATTAAAGTAATGCTCAAACCTCAAATTTGGGTTTGGCGGGGTGAATTTACCGGATTAATAAAAATGGACTCTGAGGAAGATTGGATTTCCCTGGAACAATCATATGAAATATTTATTCTCGATTATGCGCGGTTGGCCGAAGAGATGTCCGTGAATATTTTTTGTATAGGAACAGAACTGGAATTATTTGTTACGAACAGACCTGATTACTGGAAAGAGCTAATTAAGAAAATACGAAAGGCTTATAAAGGGAAGTTAACCTATGCGGCTAACTGGGATGAGTTTAAACGTACCCCCTTTTGGAAAGAACTGGATTTTATAGGTATTGATGCGTACTTTCCGTTAAGCGATAAAAAAACACCTACGGTGGAGGATTGCCGTAAGGGGTGGGTGAAACACAGGGAAGTAATTAAAAATCTATATAAAGCCACGGGAAAGCGCGTATTGTTTGCCGAATACGGATATCGAAGTGTTGATTATACGGCTAAGGAACCCTGGCGGTTTGACAGAGATATGGATACGGTAAATTTGGAGGGCCAGCAGCATGCCATGCAGGCTCTTTACGATGAGTTCTGGGAGGAAGATTGGTTTGCAGGCGGATTTTTATGGAAATGGTTTCATAATCATGAGCAATCCGGAGGGACAAATAATTCCCGATTTACACCTCAGAATAAACCTGTGGAAGCTATTATTAGAAAGGCTTATAAAAAATAAAATGAAATTTCTGAGATACATAATATTCCTGTTTTTGTGTATTGCATGTACCGATGAAGACCAGAATGCAAGTTCTCTACAGGTTTATTTGTCAGGGGAAGACATTATGGAAGGAGGAGTTATAGCATGTGCCGCAGGAGAACAGAATGGAGAAAATGCATTGATATTTTACTACCCTGAACCTGGCGCTTCAAATATAAGGCTGTATCAAACTGGGAATGCTCAAAGTAATAAAGATGACTTCCAGAACTATACCCGGGTTTTTAACGCTATAGAAGAAGCCTACTTTAACGGATACCTGGGAGTATTTAAAAAGTTAATCGATGCCGAGCGGTGGTTTATTGTTACCTACGAACGGGAAGGAAAAATACATGTATCCAATCCCATTCGTGTAAAAAACTTGTCAAAGCCTACTGCGTGGAGTGAGGAAGTAACCATAGATCAATTGATAAAAGGGTCGCCATTATTTAGCTGGGAAGCTAATAAGTATGGAGATAATGCTATTTATTTTCAGGTTTTAACCGATGCTAATAACGATGTGCTCTCGGCCACATATACTTTCGAGAATACTTTTCGGTATTACGATGTTTCCAATGTGGTTTTAAATATTACCATGGAAACCCCTCCAAATCTAGTACCTTTACAAACCTATAATTTTACATTAATGGATGTAAGCGCGGATAATTGGGTCAACTGGGTCATACAAAAGAAATTCGAAGCGGAATGAGAAGAGTAACAGTATTTCTGTGGGTCATATTTACCCTTTTTTCATACAAATCCTTTTCGCAGGAATTGCGGGTGGCGGATGTTAAAGTACAGGGAAATAAACGATTGAAAGCTGCCTTTGTTAAAAAAATATCTACCCTTGAAGCCGGAGCTATCCTGGACTCAACGGTCATTGAAAAAGACATAAAAAGACTTAAAAGACTCCCCTCGGTGTCACATGCTTATTATCAGGTGTTTTATTCACATGAAAATCAGTATAATGTGTTTTATAATATCGAAGAGAATTTTACACTGATCCCTTCTGTGAATGTGTATACCACCAATGACAATGAATTTGCATATAGAGTGGGACTTTACGAATTTAATTTATTTGGGAGGAATATAGCTTTCGGCGGATTTTATCAGAAAGATATATACAGCTCCTATGGAATAAACTTCAGGGCTCCGAATCTGTTTGGTCAGAAGGTAGGACTCGCACTCAATCATCAAAACCTAATCACAGAAGAGCCTATATACCTGGAAAACGGAGTAGCAGATTATAAGTATGCCAATAAGGCTATTGAAGTTTTGGGTTTATATGCCTTTAATTTTAATCACAGAATAGAAGCGGGGATTAATTTTTTCACTGAGGAATACGAGTATAAGTCAGGAGCTTCCAGTCCTTCGGTGCCTATGGCGCTGGATATTAAAAAATTAATGTATAAAGGAATTTATGAATACGATAACTTAAATTATTTTTACCAGTACGTATCCGGTTTTAAGAGTACCTTTAATCTGCAATATGTGCGTGCCAGGAACGATGACGCGTCCGATTTTTTAATCGGATGGAATGATTTCTTTTATTTTAAACGGTTTGGAGCAAGAGGTAATTGGGCAACCCGATTACGGTTAGGGCTTTCTACGAACGACGATTCTCCGCTTGCCCCGTTTTCAGTAGACAATAATTTGAATATACGAGGAGTGGGGAATACTATTGACCGGGGAACGGGATCGATTGTTTTAAATACCGAATACAGGCATACCTTATTGGAAAAAAACTGGTTTGTACTTCAGGGAAATGCTTTTGTTGATGCCGGCTCCTGGCGAACGCCCGCAGGCGATCTTAGCGATTTTGCAGATAAAGACAATATCAGAATTTATCCGGGAATCGGAATCAGATTCATGCATAAGAAAATATTCAATGCTATTTTCAGAATTGATTACGGGGTGGGAATCACCAAAGATGCCACACACGGATTAGTTTTTGGGATCGGGCAGTATTTTTAATCAGAGAATACCATCTACAATTCCGTACGCTAAAGACTCTTCGGCATCCATCCAATAATCACGGTCAAAATCTTTCATAACTTTCTCGAAAGCCTGTCCGCAGTTTTCAGATAATATTTTAGCACCTAATTCCTTGGTTTTAATAATCTCTTTGGCCTGAATTTCAATATTCGATGCCTGCCCGCGGGCACCTCCGCTGGGTTGATGAATCATAACTCTGGCGTGGGGATAAATAAAACGTTTTCCCTTTTCGCCGGCAGATAGCAAAATAGATCCCATAGAAGCAGCGAGTCCAGAACATATGGTAGATACCGGACTTTTTAAAGATTTAATGGTATCGTAAATAGAAAACCCCGAGGTAACATAACCTCCTGGACTGTTTATGATAAGTTGAATATCCTGATCGCTTTGTAGGTCCAGGTATAGCAGCCGGTCAATTACGTGTTTGGCCGAATCATCATCTACCTGCCCCCACAAAAATATTTTTCGTTCTTCCAACAGTGCATTATCTATAACATCCTGAATCTTTTTTCCTTTTACTTCCATGAGTTTTGTCGTTTCTGTGTTCCGATGGGTTAAATATAAAAAAATGTATGAGGTTTAAGCAAGGATATTTTTTTTATAATATTCATAAAGGCCCTCAGGTGTAGCCCCCAATCTTTTTTTTATATGGATTATTGTAAAGTGATATTGAAGTTTAAAGACCCCATTTTTTTCATACTTACGAGGCGAGGTAAGTACATTTTTGTCAAGTACGGTAAATCCGAAATGATCGTACAACCTGTTTATAAATTCACAGTCTTCATAAACGTGATAATTTTCGTTATATCCTTCTAGTGTCTCAAAAACATTTTTGGTTACAAAAAGCGATTGGTCTCCTCCCCGGCAAATTTTCCAGTTGAACCTGGTAAACCACTGAGACAACTTCAAAAGGGGATGTGCGCTGTTGAATTTCATTCTAAAACAACCGGCTTGCTTACCCTGATTAACCGCATCAAGTATATATCGGTCAAAATTAGGAGGCGGAAACGTATCGGCATGTAAAAAGTAAAGAATGCTTCCGGATGCGGATGCGGCTCCCTTATTCATTTGTAAAGGCCGGCCTTTGGGTGAAACCATCCAGCGTATTTCGGTATATACGGGATAAACTAATTCAGATGTTTTTAAATAGCTGGATTTTCCATGTGTTTTGCTTTCGGAAGATAGTGCGACAAGTTGTTGTGTTGCACGGTGGGCCCTTATAAAATTAGAAACCTCTTTTTCAGAAGCATCCGAACTCCCTCCGTCAACTACAATAATTTCTTTCACACGATCCGGAGAAGAATTATCTATCAGAAAGGATAACAGATTCGATATGATTGCTTCCTCATTAAGAATAGGGATAATAACCGATATGTTACTCATTTAAATTCCAGTTATATTCCTTAAAACTCATTTTGGCAGTGGGCGATATGCTAATATCTGTGTACTTGTTCAGAAAATCAAGGAGACTCCCATCTCCTTTGAAATCTTTACCAAACCAACGGAATATTTTAGATATCTTGACTTTTTTAGAGCCTATTTCATTGCGAACGGGATCTGAAAGAAATTCCTGCGTAGCGCTTGTTAATTGTGAGTCCAGCTTTTCCGGCAAAAAAGCTTCGTTAAGCAGTTTAGGGCAGGAAACAGATGCACAATTAATGGCGAAATGAATTCGGGGCTCATCCATTTTTCTGAGAATACGATGTTCTATATCGTTTAAAGTATACCATTTAGGTCCTATTTTAATAAATCTGTAATCCCATGGAGTCTTAATATCCTTTATGCTTTTAAGGGGATAATTATCAACAATTAGTTTTACCGTAAAAGCATTGTATGCATTAATCCAGAAGGCGAGCTTATCTTCCCGGGACCAGGAATTGGTCGGAGGATTTTTTGAAAGGAGCGACAGGTATTTACTCAGGTCTTTATAATTGCTTTTAACACCTTTGTAATCAACATTTCCTTGCTCTGAAACATACCTGGTCAATAGGATTGTCCAGGAAGAGTGATCAAAAACGGTAATATTTTCTTTAGCTGCAATACTCCGAATAGTTTGAGTAGTATCGCTTACATTCGGGTCAACGGCTATTTGCAGGGTTTTTGTGATACTGTCTTTAGGTTTATTTTGTGGAAGCTTCTCTGGCGAGGTAACCGATTGCGGAACTTTATTTTCTGCGATAACGGAACGGGTGCTATTGGAGGTTTTTTTGCTACAGACACAGGAGGATAAAAAAACCAGGATTAAGATCGGGATAAAATATTTCATTTATTGGTAAATTTAATAGGGTATAGTTCCTGTTCTATAAAATCAGAGGGAAATTTTTCATCACCTTCAAATCCCAACTCGATATCCCTGCCGTTATGCGGCACATAATTGGTTTTGAACAGGTAATCCCAAATACTTAAGGTAAGTCCGTAATTAACACCATACCTTACACGTTCGGGTAGGTGTTTTGCATGATGCCAAATATGCATTTTAGGATTGTTAAACACATATTTTAAAATTCCGTAATCCCATCCGAGATTGGCATGGTTTAAATGCCCAATGGCCAGAGCAAAAAAATGTACGATAGCCACATCCTGTGCATCGAATCCGCCAATAATGGCTATTGGGATATATAAAAGCGATTTATAAATAACCGGTTCCATCCAGTGATAACGCAGATGCGCAGCAAAACCCATTTGTTTTACGGAGTGGTGAACCTTATGAAAATCCCATAAAAGAGGAATCCGGTGTAAGAGTCTATGTGTGTTCCATTGAACAAAATCGCTTACCAGAAAGAAAACCAGAAGCCCTATCCCCCGGGGAAAATTATCTACATCGAAAATCTGAAAGTCCGAAACCGACAGATTTACTATTCCCAGTATATCATTGAACAATGTGGCTGCGGTATTGGAAAGTGCAATAAGAACAATAAGATTGAGCAGAAAAAAATTAAAGAACATATAAAAAGTATCAAGCCAGAAATCTTTTCTGAAAACCGGTTGTTTTTTGCGCCAGGGAAATAACAGTTCCAATAACCATACAATAAGAGAAATGGCAATAAGACCGTAAAAATAATTGTCCCAACTCAGGGAAGTAAATTCATGCTTCAGATAATTGAAATATCCTGAATAGGAATTTTTTAATATGCCGATATACTTTTCGATATTCTTTACGATAAAAAGGTTTCCAGTAATTTAAACAATAAAGCACTTATAAATGCTGCCATAGGGAGCGTGAGTAACCAAGATAGCAATATTTTACCAATCATTTTGTAATCGGCTTTCTTTGTTACGGTTCCTATACCGAAAATAGAACCAACCGAAACATGAGTTGTTGAAACGGGCATACCGTGAACACTTGCTGTGGTAACCAGTAAACCGGTAATTAAATTCGCAGTAAATCCCTGACCGGAATTCATGGGAGTTATTTTCTTACTCATGGTGAGGCCTACCTTTTTTGAGTTTATAAGCCCTCCCAAAGCCATGATTAGAGCTACTGCAATCATATTCCATTGAACACTAATGGTGTTAATTATCAACAAGAGACCAACAATTTTTGGGGTATCATTTAAACCTCTGGCGAAGCTAACAACTCCGGAACTTACATAGTGAAGTGTATCTAAAAATTTTTGTGAACTCAATCCGAATAGTTGTCCTTCATAAGTTACCGGACGATTTTCAATGGTTGCTGCCATTACCATATCCGATTGTAAACTGATGGATTGATCTAGCGGGAGTGAATTAATGGAGAGTTTTGGCCTTGGATGAATATTAAGATGTGTTTTTTTTGTGATGCCCAATTTCTTACGACCTGATCTGAATAACAAGTATACTATAAAACTTACTACCGCTGCCATGAGCGGACTGATAATTAAAGGGATTAAAAAGGTATTTCCAAGCTTCTCAAAATTAAACTGCATTCCTACAGACATAACCCCCGACCCGAATAGGGCTCCAACCAGGCTATGGGTGGTAGATATTGGCATACCAATTCTAGTGGCGATAAACACGGTGAGTGCAGCGCCAAAGGCTATGGAGATAGCAAAAATGGGCATTTCAATGAGTTCGTTAGGAACGAGTCCTTTTCCGGAAAAATTTTTAACCAGTTCTTCTGCCAGAAAAATGGCTGCCAGGGAACCCGAAAAAGTAGTAAGGGTTGCCCAACGAATAGCTTTTTTATAATTTGTAATACCGCTTCCAAAAAGTGTGGCAACGCCTTTAAAATTATCATTAGCTCCATTGCTGTAAGCCAAAAAACAAGCGGAAAGAAATAATAAGATAAAAGTCATAGGAGCTATTTATAAAGCTATTTGACGCACAGAAAACATATATCTTACTAAAGAAACCCTATTTAAACTGGAAAAAATAATATCGGAATGTAACCTTTTTGTAATTTACTGGTCTTCATAACAAATAACTACCACTAACAAAATTGAAAAGACTGACCGACGAAGAACTAATGTGGGATGTATCCCGGGGAAATTTAGATGCAATGACCTTTATTTTTGAACGGTATCATCTGAGAATATATAATTTTTTCTATCAGATGACCAGAGATAAGGCGGTGTCTGAAGATCTGACACAAAATGTTTTTTACAAAGCCATCCGATACAGATTATCTTACAAGGGAGGGAAGTTTGTGTCCTGGATATTTAAAATTGCCCGGAATATTTTTTCCGATTACTATCAGAAACAAAAACGGATACAAAACAATATTAAGCTGGAGAAAATAGAAGCAGAAACTGATGAAGGCATTGATAAAAAAGAAGAAATCGATCATCTGTTCAGAGCATTAAAAAGGTTAAAGGTTGAAGAGAGAGAACTTATTGTGATGAATAGATTGCAAGGGATTAAATACGATAGGATAGCAGAAATTACCGATAGCAGCGAAGGGGCTGTCAAAGTAAAAGTGCATCGTATTATTAAAAAATTGAGAAACGTATATTTTGAAACTATCTAAGTATGAATTGCAAGGATATTGAAAGCAGAGTTATAGATTATATTGATAAGCAATTATCGGTACCGGAAGCACATGATGTAAAGATGCATATAGAAACATGTACCCACTGCCTGGGGGTTTATGAGGAAACCCTGCAGTTAATGAAAGTTTTTGAAAATGAGGAGCAGCATCTGCCCGGAGAGCATCTGAGAGCGAATTTTGTAAAGACGCTGGAGGAAGAAAAACAGCTTCTGTCAAAACACAGTATTGGTCTGGAAAAAACGTCCAGCTCCAATTTTAATTGGAAGCTTGCATTTCAGATAGCGGCCTCCCTGCTTATTTTATTTTCCGGGTATTATGCGGGAACCTATAGCACGGAAAAAAAGGCTTCCCAACAAATTCTGTCATTAAAAGAAGAAACCGTACAATTAAAGGAGAATATGATGTTGGCATTACTGGAAAACAGATCGGCCAGTAAGCGCATTCAGGCGGTTAATTTTTCAGAAGAGATGGTGCAGCCGGATTCTAAAATTATTGAAGCACTTATAGATAGAATGCAGTATGATTCGAATGTAAATGTGCGACTGGCAGCAGCAGAAGCACTTTCGGGTTATAATAATTTAGAAGATGTAAAGAAAGCTTTTATAGAAGCATTAAGTATAGAAAAAAACCCGAGTTTGCAAATAGCTATTATTCAATTTCTGGTTAAAACACAGGAAAAAAGAGCGCTCGCTCCCATGCAAAAGTTATTGGAGCAACCTGACATTCCGGATTATGTAAAAGAGCAGGCAAACGATGGAATTCAGCAAATTATTTAAAATTAAAATCATGAAACGAACAGGAATAGTATTAGCATTTTTTATAATAACCACAGGTGTTATTAGGTCACAAGAAAATTATAAACACTCACTGGACGGAATAAAGCAGGTTCGGATAGAAGCGAATACCGTTATAAAGTTAATCGCCGGAGGGGATAACCAATTGGTTTTATCTAAGTACAAAGGAAAAGAGGACGATAATTATTATCACGACGAATGCGATAGTTGCCCTCATGGTGTTTCCAATTCAAATAAGAGAAAAGAGAAAGCCAAGGGTTTAAAAGCCATTTATCCGGGAGGCGAAGACAATACCGGATTTGGTGTGGGAATAGAAAAAGACGGAGAGACACTGAGAATTGTAGATCTGAAATCATTTGTACACCGGCACGGGCTGAGTTTTACAATTCCCAGACATATAGATGTATATATAGATTGCGGAAATCTGGGTAGTGCAAAGGTTGAAGGGTTTTCTTCCGAGATTGAAATTAACACAAATGTGGGGTATATTAACTTGAATAAGGTAACGGGTCCCGTTACAGCACATACGAATACAGGATCAATCCGTGTGGAATTCTCCACCGTAAATCAAAAAAGCCCGATCACAATCAGTTCTTCAACAGGCGATGTAGACGTGAGCCTGCCAAATAATACCAGGGCTAATCTGGAATTAAAATCTACTATGGGAACCGTATACACAGATTTCGATCTGGTTATTCCCAAAAAAGAAGGATTAAAGCAGGTTGGCTCCGTTCGTAAAATAGAAAGTAGTTTGAATAACGGAGGCGTAAAAATCAAGTTGAGTTCTTCAACGGGTGATATTTATTTAAGAAAATCAAAAAACTAACAGGATGAAAAAATTAATTGTATTGATTGCACTGGGAATCGCATTGCCGATACAGGCACAACGTCAGGTGGAAAAAGCTGTTTCCATATCGGATAATCAGGAGGTGTTTCTGCATTTTAAATTCGCAGAAAATATTAAGATAGAGCAATGGAACAAAAACGAAGTCCTTACCAAGGCAAGCGTGACCATTGATGATGGTGAAGGAAACGATCAGTTTAGCATACAAACAGAAAAGGATGGAGATGTTGTGAAAATACGTTCTGATTTTGGAAATTATTTTAAGGAGAGAAAAGACAGACATAGAGATAATTGCAGTATGACAACGGAAATAGAGTATACGGTTTATGTTCCTGAAAATGTACATCTCAGAGTAAAAAGTATTTCCGGCGATCTGGAAGCCAGTAGTTTTAAAGGAACTTTAAAAACCGAATTGATTTCGGGAGATGTTACCATTAAAAAGTACAATGGAGAGTTATGGTTAAAAACAATAAGTGGCGATTTGGATGTAAGTATTGATCGGGCCGCTATTAATGCCAAAACGCTTTCCGGAAATATCTATTCGAATCTGGATATAGAAATGGATGAAAACAGAAAGAATCATTCCAGTTACAACAGGATTCGAGGAACCGTTAATAATGGCAAACAAATGGTGCGTATGGAAACTATATCCGGAGATATTTATATGCGTAAAATTTAAGTATTTGTTAATTTGTTCCTCATAAAAAGGCAAGTTGTACAAATAATAAAAATAGCCTGTATATACCCAAACGGGAATATGCAGGCTACTTTGTATAAAGTGCTTTTTGTGTTTTAACTAGCAACACCCTCCGCCGTCGTAGTGCCAGGTTGATTCGGAGATAAATATATCATCTCTTTCGAGGGAGGCAAGAGCAGCAGCAGTTTTATCGCAAATTGCAAGGGGTTGGTTTTTCAAGAGAATATGCCCTTTTTGGTCATCTACAAAATCGTTTTCACCAAAGTAAATCGCTGCTTTTCCCGTAAAAACACACGGCCCGTCTTCCGGCATGGGATCTTTAATAGCCGCAATTTCTATAGACTCTATGTAGATTAACTCGTCGGTATCGTAATGTTTAGGATCTAACACCCTGTACGGTTTACGCGCCCGGATTTCAATAGTCCCGAAACCGGCATCGGTAAGCATTTTTACATAGTCTTTAATGGGGAGACTTCCACTCAAACAAAGTGCTCTTAAACGATCGTCGTTTCTAAGATTTTCATTCATGGGTTGTTCACAGGTGGGATCGCTCATCACCAGCCGGCCATGTGGTTTTAATACCCGATACATTTCGGCAATGGCTTTTTTTAAATCGTCTTCCTTAAAAATATTAAAAAGGCAGTTTTGTGCCGCTACATCGATACTGTTGTCCTCTACAGGGAGATGTAGTGCATCTCCCTTTCTAAGATCTACAAAATCACTGCGAAACCAGTCGTTTTGAATTTCAGCTTCTTTAAAATTTATGCGGGATGCTTCCAGCATCTCATCAACCACATCAACTCCGATAACCCCACCTTTCTGCCGGGAAAAATATGCAAATTGGAGCAGTTCCATACCCCCACCTACACCTACGTAAAGTACTTTCGGGTTTTTTACAAGATCTCTGGCATGTACGGTGCTTCCGCAACCGTAATTCATCTCCTGCATAATTTTCGGAATTTTTAATCCGGGAAGTTCCCAAATAGGATTGGTAGTACAACACAGCCCCACATCAGGGGTTAATGCTGCTTCTTTATATACATTCTTGGTAGTTTCTAAATAACTCATAAACAATCGGTTTTATAGATATTTTACCGTTTAAAGATCCATCGGCGAATTTTAGACTCAGAGTGATTTAATCAATTCCTTAAACAGCGTAATCATTTTAGGTTCTGCTTTACCTGCAATTTCAATAATTTCAGGAACATCAATAGGCTTTAGGTTATTTGGGTCGCATTCATCGGTTAAAACTGACACGGCAACCACGGGTAAATTTAAGTGATTTGCCACAATTACCTCGGGAACCGTACTCATACCAACGGCATCGCTTCCAATGATTTTGAGATAGCGGTATTCAGCACGCGTTTCCAGTTGAGGTCCTACCACAGCAGCATATACCCCCTCGTGAAGGGTTATTTCCTCTTTTCGGGCAATCTCTTTTAACTTTAGGTTCATTTCACGGTTATAGGGCGCACTCATGTCGGTGAAACGCTCTCCGAATTCGGCTACATTTTTAAAGGCAAGAGGAGATCCTCCCTGTAAATTAATATGGTCGTCCAGCAACATTAAATCTCCTTTTTTAAAACTGAGATTAATAGCTCCTGCCGCATTGGAAATGAATAACTTTTTAATTCCCAGCTGGTGCATAACCCGAACCGGATAAGTAACATCTACCAGATCGTAACCCTCATAAACGTGGAAACGGCCTTGCATAACCACAATATTTTTCCCTTCCAGCCGGCCGTAAACCAGTTTTCCCGAATGAAACTCCACGGTGGCCAGGGGGAAAAAAGGAATATGATTGTAATGAACTTCAATGGGATTTTCTATTTCACCGATTAATTGGCCCAGCCCGGTACCCAAAACAATTCCTATCTCAGGATTCTTAAAACCTTTATTCTTTAAAAAATCGGTTGTTTTTTGCAGTTGTTCTTTCGTCATATATCCGTTAATTCATATGTTGTAAAAAAGGATAAAAAGCTGGATGGTCTTTTATATCCTCATATATATCCACATCGTTTAGCGTATCCAGCAAATATACACGATGCTTTTTTAAATCGTTCAGTGTATCTTTCAAAACCGTTGAGGTTCCCCAATCTTTGTTTTCGAAAATAGGTGCATAAACACGCTTTAGTCCTAAAAGATAAAAACCTCCGTCTTCCGCAGGGCCTATAACCACATCGTGACTATCCAATTTGTGAAATGCCTCTTCGATATGAGATTGCGTTATCTGATACATATCGCTCCCTATTACGATTACCCTGCCATAGTTTTTAAATGCTTGATCAAAGGCATTTTTCATACGAATACCAAGATCGTTTCCAAATTGTTTTTTTCGCGAATAGATTTCAGGGTTCCACAAATCGTTTTCCGGAACACTAACCGAATAATAAACCGCTTTGTCGCATTTGAGGTGCTGTGTAATTGTTTGTGTGTGTTCCAGTAAGAAGATATAGATGTTCAAAGCAGCCTGATCGCCTACTGATTTGGCGAGTCTTGTTTTTACTTTTCCCAACACGGGATTACGAGTAAAAATCATCAATAAACAATCATTCATATACTTTTATTCCTTTTTTTAAATAAAGAGACCAGATTTTAGAAAAAGCGTGAATTTTATCGGTAGGCGTTCCCTTCGAATCAACTACCTTATAGCCCTGATTTTTCCATTCAAAAATTCCGCCATACAAATTAAAAACACTTGAATACCCCGCCTGTTTTAGCTTTTCGGCAATATCCTCAGACCGCACCCCCAACGAGCAATATACTACGATAAAAGCTTTTTTGTCAGGTATATTCCTGATGACCTTCTTCAGTGAAAACCGGTCATAACCAACATGGTACGCCCCCTGTATATGACTTACGTTGAATTCCCCCTTTTCACGTGCATCCAGGAGGATAGTTTCTTTGGTTACTTTGGCTAGTTCCGTGACGCTGATATAAGGGATTGTTTCTTCGTTAAATTTGCTTAGAACATCCTCTAGTGAAGGCTGGGCTAAACACGAAACACATGTAAGAATAAATATGATGCTATATCGGTACATACTAGGCTACAGTTCCTTGGCAACTACTTCCTGCTCCGGCGGTACAGCCATAGCAATGTTGCGAGATGATGATATTTCTGTTTTGCAATAGTTCTTCGTTGTATTCAGCTATATGTTTCACCTTACTGGATACCTTTAAATCGAGCATTTGATTAAAATCGCAATCATATAACCATCCGTCCCAGCTAACAGAAATAGTATTGGTACACATAACGTTGGTTACGGCATTTGGGTTAAATGCTTCTACAAGCGCGTACATATAATCTTCATAGTTCTCCGAAGCTATCAGATAATCAAGAAATCTGCTGATAGGTAGATTGGTGATGGCGAATAAATTGTGGAAATGAATCCCAAAATCTTCTAATAAAGCTTTTTTAAATTCACTTTCCATAGAAGCCTGATCGCCCGGCAAAAAGGCTCCTGAAGGATTGTAAACAAGGTCTAAACGCAATGGACTATCCGGCATTCCATACCCAATTGCATTGAGCTCCTGTAAGGCTTTAATAGATTTATCGAAAACACCATCGCCCCTCTGTTTATCTGTTTTACCACGAGTCCAATGCGGCATCGACGAAACCACATGAACATTGTGCTTTTTAAAAAACTCCGGGAGATCGTGATATTTCTTATTAGCTCTTAAGATTGTCAGGTTAGAACGTACAATAAAATCTTTGATACCCGCTTTGGAAGCCTCCTCGACAAACCACCGGAAGTTCGGGTTCATCTCCGGAGCACCTCCTGTTAAATCCAGCGTATGTGCTTCTGTTTTTTTTATGACATCCAGGCATAACTGCATCGTTTCACGGGTCATAATTTCCTTGCGGTCAGGTCCTGCATCTACATGACAGTGTTCGCATACCTGATTACACATATACCCTACATTAATTTGAAGTATTTCCAGCTTTTTAGGTTGTAATGGGAAATGTCCTGTTTCTGCTATTTTATCTTTGAACTTCGGAAGTTCTCCATTTTGAAAAATTCCGTTCGATAAAATTTCAAGTTGTCTTGAACTGTAGGCAAGTTCACTATCCCGCTTATGTAATGATTTTGTTGCCATTAAAAAAATACGTGTTGTATTATGAGAAGAACAATTAAAGCGTATCGCTAAAATCTTTTACATCTCCAGTTTATTTACTTTATTCATCATCTGCACTCCATGAACCAGAGTAGCACCACTTCTAATAGCAGCTCCCACATGGACAGCTTCCATCATTTCCTCGCGTGTGATACCACGTTGCAAACCGTCTTTTGTATAGGCATCTATACAATACGGACACTGTTCGGTATGGGCCACGGCTAAGGCAATTAGTGATTTCTCCCGGGCGGTTAAAGAACCTTCTTCAAAAACCTTATTGTAGTATTCAAAAAATTTATTTCCAAGCTCTTCATTCCACTCCGTTATTTTTCCAAATTTTCTCAAATCGGCCGGATCGTAATATGTTTTTTGCATAAGCAATGATATTGTGAATTTATTAAGACGAAAATTAAGTGTTTACTTTACAAAGAAAGCGAAAAGATAAAAAAACAAAAAAAGGGAGTTATTTATCTGAAGGCTCCGTTGAAAAAACAGAAATCAAAAGACAAGTTGATCCGGTTAATTGTTTCCTTTCAACTTATGGATTTTCCAGTTCTGCTAAGAGCGCTTTGGCCTGTACTTGAAGAGTTCCATTGGTTTTAGAGATCATACCGCTCAGGATTTCTCTGGCTTTTTCTTTTTTGTTTTGTTTTAGGTAAGACAATACCAGGTACCATTCTGCTTGTTTTTTAAATGGGTTTTGATTCTCGGATACCGCCTTTAAATACTTTTCAGATTCAGATGAATTTCCCAGGGTGAGCAAGGCAATTCCATAATAGAACTGTTCAGGATCGTTTAGCGCTTTTTCCTTTTCCATTTGTGCAAAAATATCAATAGCCTTCTGAAATGCACCCGTGTTATAAGCACCCATAGCCCTCTCAAAAGTTGGATTGCTTTCCTGAGATTCTCCCTTTACTACAAAAACGTCAGGGTAGACCTCGAAATACTTTTCAAAAAGATTATGAGAATCCGGAGACAAAAAATATGTTAATCCGACAATAACAGCAATAAATGCTGCCGCGTACAACCAGGGAAAGGCCTTTTTTTGTTTGGGGATGCTTTCTTCCTCCGCGATAGATTGAAGGGTTTGTTTTAACGATTTTCTTCCCTGTTGTTGTATAATGGCATCCACAAATTTATCGTAGAAATGAGGATCCTTCAGTTTTTCCTTTAGCACAAGGACATCGTTTTCGGAGAGATTGTCATCCAAAACCCGTTTTAGAAGCGTATTATCTATTTCCTCGTGCAAACTCATTCTGATATTTCTTTGAAAAGTAGTTGTAATCTGGGAGACTTACTTACGATCTCTCTCAATAATTTTAAGCATTTGAATTTTTTATTCCGCGCAACCTGTTCATTTTTATATCCGTTTATCCTGGCGATTTCCTTCATGGGTATTTTTCGGTAAACCGAATCTACAAGGATTTTTTTGCAATCAGGGCCTATATTCTCCAGAATTTCGTTAACCAAAGCAGATTTACTTATACCAAACATTTCGATATCTATTTTAGATTGATCATCTATCATCCCTAAAATAGTATCTTTTTCAAAAGAGACATTCTTATGCTGTCTTCTCTTTTTGTTAAACCAGATATACTTTCCAACCGAAAATATAAAGGCAGCAATGGTAGAATCTAAAGAAAAACGATTGTTTTTAACCCTTTCGTAAAAAATAATAATGGCATCCTGAATCACATCATTGGCATCGTCATCACTCCCCCCGTTTTTCCTGATGTATCCTTTTATCGTTGCACTACATTCTTTATAAAGAAAGCGTATCACCTGATCCTCCTGGTCAGGAACCCGGGTTAATATTTCCAGAATTTCAGAATCGGTGTACTTGTTTTTCAAGTGTAGTTGGTTTAGGTGATTTTCGCGATTACAAAATCGTCAGAATTTTAGTAAAAAAAAATTTAATTATTCCGGTTACGAAGCAGTACTTCAAACATAGTTTGTATGAAGGGGTGCCTCTCACACGGATGATTTGTACGGCACTTTTTCTGTACGATAACTAACCATTAACTACTGTATAAATGATATTTCCTAATATAAGGATAAGGAGCGTGTTTTTTCTTCACATAGGCGTTTGAGCTTTCCGATTGTTCCTAATGCTATTGATAAAAACGCTACCGTTAAATTCAGGAATTTTTCATTTTATGCTTACGTATGCTTTGCCTTGAAAAAGATAAGAAAAGAAAAATTTTTAACGGTTATATGTATGTGCTCGGATACCGCGAGATTGCATCTCGTGGTAATTAAGTTAGTATATAAATTACCCTGCTCCCGCGCGAATCCTTTCGCGTGGTAGCAACTAAACTCATGTGTTTTTATACCAAAAAATTAGTAGGACACAAATCCGTCGTGTGGGTTAAATCTAAATAAATCTAAATCCCGGTTTAAAAAGCCGACTAGTCTTTTTTGTAATTTAGCGTAATGAGCAGAAACTATAAATTTCATAATCCGAAAGGTTTATATTTTGTGAGTTTTGCTGTGGTAAACTGGTTAGATGTTTTTACTAGAAATGAGTATAAGGATATTGTAATTGATAGTTTGGCATTTTGCCAAAGGGAAAAGGGAATGGAAATTATAGCATGGTGTGTTATGACAAATCATGTACATCTAATCTTTAGAAGTGTAAAAGGGCGACATCCTTCTTTATTATTGGGAGATTTTAAGAGATTTACCAGTAAATCTATTGTAAGGGCGATTAAGGAAAATCAAAAAGAAAGCCGAAAGGAATTTTTATTAAATCATTTTAAGAAAGCAGCTAATAATGCATCTAATGTAAATAACTATCAGTTTTGGCGCCATGACAATAAACCAATAGAATTATGGAGTAATAAGGTTATTAAAGAAAAGATAAATTACTGTCATAATAACCCTGTTGAAGCGGGATTGGTTTATATGCCTGAGGATTATGTGTATAGTAGTGCCAGGGATTATGCAGGAGAAAAAGGCCTGTTAGATGAAATCATTATTTTCGGGTTGTTTGCATGAAGGAATAACCACACGAAGGATTCGTGCGGTAGCCCCCCGCAATAAACCTCCCCGCTCCCGCACGAATCTTTCCCTGCTACCGCGAGATTGTATCTCTTGGTAATTAAGTTAGTATATAAATTCCTCGCTCCCGCGCGAATCCTTTCGCGTGGGTAAGAATTACAAATCGGAAATCAGAAATTAAAAATCGCCCCGCATTTCTTCCAGCATCTTTTTTAACCGGGGAGAAGCCTCTATTTTTTTGCGCAGGCATCGCAGGCATTTAAACTTTTTATTCCGGGCCACCTGTTCATTCTTAAAACCGTGGTTTATGGCAATTTCCTGCATCGGAATCTTTTTGTAAATAGAATCGATCAATACACGGCGGCAGTCTTCCCCCAACACGGCTAGTACTTCCTTGAGAAATGCTATTTTAAGTTTTTCAGGATTTTCAAAATCGGCCGAAGTATCATATCCCTGAGAGGGAAAAAGGTTATGCTGCGTTAAAGGTACTTTTTTTGCATCTTTTCGCTTTTTGTTATACCAAAGGTATTTTCCCATCTGGTACAGATACCCGGAGATGTTAACATCATGGTCAATATGATCTTTCCTTATTTTCTCATACAGTAGCAAAACGGCATCCTGAATGACATCGTTGGCATCATCGACCGATCCGGAATTTCTTACAATAAAATTTCGAATCTGTGGTGCATTGTTTTTGTAAATCGAGTATAAAACAGCATTTTGGCGTCGGTTATCATTTTTAATAATGTCAATAATTTCCGAATTACTAAAGGAGAGATTATGTTTCAAAAGTTGGGTGGTTAGATTACTGTTAAAAAATGATTTCAATATACTAATAACAAAAAAAGTATCATATGATTTATGATATTTCTGTAATAACTAAATTCAAAATTTTATTAAAAATTCCTGTTAATAAACTATTAAATAAGCTGTTAAATCCCTGTAAATATTACATTTTTGAAATGTTAACAAATTAAAGGGTGATTATGTACAGTATGGGAAAATTCCGTACTGAAACTTAATTATTAATAAAAACACTTGATTTGTCGATGGTTCGTTGAAGATAAGCTCATTAACATTCTAAAGCCAATCTTTTTCGTAAGCGTAATGTTTTTTCGGATAAGCGTACTGGTTTTATGAAATGAGATTCTAAAGTGTGATCCTTGTATCTTTTACCTTAAGACATTGCGTATCAGTTGCTTGGAAATCACCAATTATTAATGAATACTATTCTGACATTTTTTTGAAAGGAACACCGGGATATTAAGAAAATGTAAATTTTAGAAAAATAGCGGTTACGTTTTCCATATTATAAACACTATAAACTAAACACGCTAACCAAAAACCATCCTCCCCCTGACTTTTATTTAAAGCGAGTTTTAGAGATTTTTTTTGTAACTATATGAATATCAGTAATTTGATAAAATTTTTATGGTTGTGCAAACGAATGCCTTTTTGTGACATTCGGGAAGCATTACCAGGACATTCTTTTTTACGAGCAACGAGAAGTGCAAAATTCGCAGTTAGCTCCCCATTCGGTAAACACGGTGTTAAGGCTCCTTTTGTTAATAGTATTACAAGGCTTAGATTAATGGCTTTCTGTACGCTGCTTGCGGGAATTACTATTAGCTGCAACTCCAGCCGGGAAAAAGAGATTAAGATATTCAGTGCCGCTACGGGAAGCTGGAGCTCAAAAATCAAACACCGTTTTATAAAAGATATTACCTATAGGGCTGTGGAAGTACCCGGGATGTATTATGTAATAAAATCCACCGGTTTAAAGAATCCTGCTTCTATTGATTCTGTTTATCAGACGGTTAAAGGAGAGCGTGTTGTAGAGTTTGAATTTGAACATGCACGGGGGAAAGATTTGTTGGAACCGGAATATACGGGCCGTAGTTATACATCTTCTGTAAAATATATGGCTTTTACCATTGCAAACGATTTTTTGGTAGCCACCTCTTCTGGAGATACCATTCCCTGTATCGGAGTAAACCTGGAAAGGAATTACAAAATAGCTCCGTTTAAGAGGTTATTACTTCATTTTAAAGATATACCTCCCGGAGATGCTATTCAGCTCATATACAATGATCGGCTTTATAAAGCCGGTGTTTTGACTTTTGATTTTAATGATTTACCAACCGAATTATAATAAAAATTGGACCATGATTAATAAAATTAGAACCAGTAAAATTTCGAGGGTAATAGCGAGTTACTTATCACTGCAGTTAATGATACAATTTGCTCAGCCTATTCAGTTATTTGCATTGACAAGTGGCCCAACGCAACCGGAGTTTAACTCGTTTACTCCCATTGGAACATCGGAAATGGTCAACCTGTCTTCCGGGAATTTTAATTATAACATCCCCATTATGGATGTTGGCGGTTATCCATTAAACCTGGCTTACGATTCGGGGATTACTATGGATCAGGAAGCTTCCTGGGTAGGATTGGGTTGGAATCTGAACGTGGGACAGATTAACAGGCAGGTACGGGGAATTCCGGACGATTTTAAGGGAGATGAAATGGTCTATGAAAATAATATGAGGGATAATGTAACCGTAGGAGTTACTGCCGGGTTGGATTTGCAGGTTTTTGGATTGGAAACTCCCGATGGAATTGGCGGTTCCGCTTCGGCTGGGGTTAACCTGAGATACAATAATTACAGCGGACTATCATTTACTCCGTCTTACGGACTATCATTTGACCTTTCCGATAATATCACCGTGGGGATGGATGTGCAAACATCGGCTACTGACGGTGTTACCATTTCACCTAATGTAAGTGCCAAAACCGAATTGAGCAAAACCGTAGAGAGTGCTATCAATGGAACGCTTAATGCGGGAATATCCTATAACTCCAACCGGGGGCTGTCTTCGTTTAGTTTGTCCGGCGGACTAAGCATGCCTTATAAGATCGGAGAGAAGAATGTTTATAACAGGGAAACCAAGACGTCAACCCTTCAGGATGGTTATTCCAGCTTCGGACTAGGCGGATACGGATCCGTTTCCTTTGCCAATACCACCCTGACTCCCAGAAAAAGAACGGCTTTTAAAGATATAAGCGGGACCGTGGCGGTTTCGGTCGGAACTTCTATTTGGGGAATCGACGGAGAGATAGAACTTTCTGCTATGGGAACCGTTCAGAAAATAAAAGACAGGAAAAAAACCGAAAAAGCTTATGGGTATGAGTTTACCGGGCATGCTTCAAAAAATGACGTGCTGGATTATAACCGCGAAAAAGATAATGTGATCAGTAAATCTACACTGGCCTTGCCAACAGCCAACTATACATACGATTTATATTCGGTAAATGGTCAGGGAGTAGCGGGTATGTTTCGCCCCTTTCGCAGTCAGGTAGGGCATATAAACGATGAGTTGGTAGAAGACGAAAGCGGAAGCTTTCAACTTGGAGTTGAAGTGGAGGCCACCTCTTCCTTTCATGTAGGGGTAAACTTCACCGATGCTCCTTCAAAAAGCCATACCGGGCTTTGGGATACAAAAGCATTAAAACATTTTAAACAAAAAAGAGAAGACCAAAAAGAGGCAGGTACTTCTGCCGATTACGAACCGGTTTATTTTAAATATATAGGAGAGCCCCGTATTGACAGAGACGGACAGCTTTTTGAAGACCTTGGAGGATACGACCCCATAGCACTTGAAATCGGAGGAACCTCGAAGAGTTTTGATAAACCCGCCGAAAACAGATTCCGTAAAAAGATATATACCAATGGTGTGCCCGGTTATCAGACATTATCAAGCTTTAATTCCAAATTTCAACGAACGCAAAGAGAAGTTCGCAATCAGAGTGTACAAAAAATAAGTGTTGAGAATTTAAAAGGGGTCTATGACGATGATATTTATATCAATCAGAGAATCAATGATAATGCCAAGCCGCACCACACGGCGGAGCTTAGAGTTTTAAAAGGAGACGGAGCCACTTATGTGTTTGGAGAGACAGCCTATAATAAAAATAAAGAGGAAGTAACCTTTACCACCGATAGTAATAATTTTAATTGTGCTACGGGAATAGTTATTTATGATCCGGATGATAATGAAAACAATGCCAACAATTCCAGTGGGATCGATCATTATTTCAATAGAGTAAAAACTCCTGCTTATGCACATACGTATTTATTATCGGCAGTTCTTTCTTCCGATTATGAAGATGTAACGGGCAATGGCCCCACCGATGATGATCTGGGAGCCTATACCAAATTTGAATACAAACAGAAAGAAGAAAACTACCAATGGCGTGTGCCTTATACACGCAATGGGGCTTCATATAATGCCGGATTAAATACCAATCCTTCCGATCAGAAAGGAAGCTATATCTACGGAGAGAAAGAAATAAAATACATTGATAAAATCATCACCAAAACGCATGTGGCACTTTTTGATCTTTCACCTCGTAAGGATGCCAGAGGGGTAGCCGGAGAAAATGGGGGAGCACCTTCCGCCGGCCAGTATATGTATAAAATAGACAGAGTACGGTTGTATTCAAAACCTGAAGCCGAAGCGGCCAATATTCTGGATAATGATGAAACTAACGACTTGCCCATTACAGCAATTAAAACAGCTCATTTTATTTACGATTATTCTCAGTGTAAAAATATCGAGAATAACCTGGGAGGAACGCTGGATGAAAACGAATTGAGTAATGAGGGCGGAAAACTAACCTTAAAGCAGGTATACTTCACCTATAGAGGATCGCTGATGGGAAAATATACGCCTTACCAATTCAGTTATGACGGTTTTAATCCGGATTATAATTTAAAGTCTTATGACGTATGGGGAAATTACAAACCCAATATAGATGGAGGATGTAATACCGCGGATCCTATTACCGCACCTGAGTTTCCCTTTGTACAACAGGAAGACAGAGCACTTCAGGATGAATATGCCGCAGCCTGGTCGCTTACGGCAATCGATCTTCCGTCCGGAGGGAAGATCCAGCTCACTTATGAAAGTGACGATTATCAGTATGTACAGAACAGGAATACCATGCAAATGTTTAAGGTGGTTGGCGTAGGTGGCCCCGGGGAAAATAGTTCGGACGACCCCGGGAGGAATAAACTACTCTATAAGAATGGTTATGACGAAGCAAGATACTTATATGTGCACCTGCCTGACGAAACAGATCCGAATGGCTTCGATTTTAAATCCAAATACTTCAAAGAGCAGGAGGGGAAACCTATTTATTTCAGGTTTTTGGTGAATATGACCAAGGCCGGAGCACTATCGGAAAATAGTAATGATTTTGATTATGTGACCGGATATTTTGAAACGGAGGGAGAGGTACACATTTTTACAGCCAACGGAGGGCTTGTTTATGCCGCCATCCCAATGAAATGGCCTGAGATGGAAGGAGGCATAAACAGTAATCGCGATGTGAATCCTATTTCCAAAGCCGGATGGTATTTCGGAAGAAATTACTTGAATGGCCTGGTATACGGCCTTAATGCGGATTACCGGACCGAGAATTTACAAACCATCGCCCAGAAAATTATTAACAGTTTCGGGGCCATTAAAGATATTTTTTCAGGACCTAATGGAAAACTGAGAAGTAATGAATTTTTATGTGCACAGCGCTTTATCCCCGAAAAATCATGGATTCGGCTTTCAACACCCAAAGCGTATAAATTGGGCGGAGGAGCCAGAATTAAGAAACTCGTCCTGAAAGACCAATGGGATAAAATGGTAGGAGTTACCAGCGATACGGAAGGCAGATACGGAAAGGAATACGGTCAGGAGTATACGTATACGTTACCGGACGGAAGTTCGAGCGGAGTGGCTGCTTACGAACCTGTTATGTGTAAGGAAAACCCTTTTGTAGAACCGTTTTACAATAAGGGAGAACGTCTGGTAGCTCCAAAAGAAGTTAGCTATGTGGAAAAACCCTTCGGAGAGCAATTCTTCCCTTCGGCTTCGGTTACCTACAGCCGTGTAAGTGTTAAAAATCTTTCCAGAGAGGGTATTACAAAACACGCTACGGGTAAGGTAGTAACCGAATATTTTACATCAAAAGACTATCCTACCCTGGTAGACTATACCGATATAGACAGCCCGGATAATTTTGCCACCAATCAGGATCAGTTTCTGCAAAATCTTATAAAAGGATTATTGGGAGCTCCGGTATCGGTTAAAAACGAATATGCGCTTTCACAGGGATTTGTTGTTCATACGAATGATATGAACGGCAAGATGCGATCGCAGCAAGTATATGCCGAGAATGCTGAAGAACCTGTTTCCACAGTAGAATATAAATACAGTACGCAAGTGGGTAATCCGGCTAAACTGGACAACAGAGTCCCCGTGGTCGATAAGAACGGAAATGTATATACAGACAGGCAGATAGGGATTGATTACGATGTGGTTACTGACTTCAGAGAAAGCTATTCCAAATCGGAAACAAAAGGGTATAAAGGAAATGTAGTGACTTTGATTATTGGTATTTTCCCGGTTGTTATACCCACAGCCATACCTTCCAGATCGAAAATAGAAAATGTGGCACATTCGGCCATAACTACGAAGGTAATCCATACCACCGCCCAGCTCAGGGAGAAGATAGCTACCGATTTGGGGGCTAAGGTGACTACGGTAAATGAAGCCTGGGATGCCGAAACAGGGCAGGTAATTCTGACCAGAACGATCAATGAATTTAATGATGAATATTACAATTTTAATTTCCCGACGTATTGGTCGTATGAAGGAACTGCTCAGGCATCAAAAAACATTGGTTTTAAAGGAACTCTAACTAAGTCCGGACAGTATTTTAATACGCCAGAGGCTAGTAAATATTTAACCCCCGGTGATGAGCTGGCCGTAAAATATTCGGGGAATGTAAAAAGACTTTGGGTGGTTGGGTTTGACGAATCTAATACCACCGGAGTTCGCCTGATGGACAAAGACGGTAATATGGCCGAAGATCTGGACCTCGATACTTCCATGCAATTTGAAGTGGTGCGTTCCGGTTATCGCAATCAGCAAATGACCAATATGGCATCGGTTACTATGATGAAAAACCCGATTAAAGATGCAACCGGAAATTATGTGGCAAACCTGACTACCGATACATTTACTCAGCCGGAAAGCGGAACGCCGCAGGATAATTTAAAAATTGTGAATGCGAGTGCCGTGGAATACGATGATTTTTGGAACTGCCAGTGTGAAAGCGGATTGCCTTTCCTCCCGCGAAGTGTGGAATCATCGGAAGACCTGGAAGGAACACCCATTGAAAATTATGGCTTTAATCCGTATGTGTATAATGCCAAAGGAGAATGGCGACCGAAAAAATCCTATGCATACCTAACAGAAAGAACAGAAGTTATCGATGGAGCTTCTTCAAAAGTTGATACCCGAAGGGAAGGATACTTTAAAGAGTTTGTGCCTTTTTATAACCTGACAGCAGACGGATGGGATTTGGCATTGGATCCTGATGATACTTCTAACAAATGGACCTTTGCCAGTGAAGTTACCGAGTACAGTCCGTATGGAGTGGAATTAGAAAACCGGGATGCACTGAACAGGTATTCGGCAGCACAATACGGATATAATTATACCCTGCCCACCGCTGTAACTTCAAACAGCAAATACCAGGACATGGGAGTGGATAATTTTGAAGACTACAGTTTTAGGAGTGCCCTGGACGGACATTTCAATTTCAAGGAATCGGTAGATTTTGACGGCCCGGAAGGAGCCAGGATTTCAAGCGAAAGAGCTCATTCCGGAATGAACAGCCTTGTGCTTCGGGATACCGATGAAGCCTTTATTACACGTCAAATGGTAGGAGAACCCCCTGAAGATACAGATGCAGATAACGATCAGATACCGGATAATCTGGATAACTGTGTATATACCTATAACCCGAGTCAGCTGGATTATGACAGGGATGGTATTGGAGATGCCTGCGACGATACGGCTGTTCCTAAAATTACCAACCTGACTATTTTCCCTCAGAATAATACCTACGGGTATGGATGCTGGGCCAAAAAAGCAACTTTTTATATAGAAGGAAAAGCAAATGCTACAGTCAAATTCGATGTAAAGGTGTTAAAAAATGGAAACCGGGGCGGTTTTTACCATATCAATGGAGTACGCTATGAAACCGGAAATCAGAATAATGAGTTCCCCGAAGTACAGCTGGATGTTACGGGAAGAGCATTTGTAACCTTTATAGTAAATGCTCATAAAGGAAAGAAAAGACTGTTTAGGACACGAAAAAATAAAATTGAAGTAGAGCTATTCCTGGTTCATAAAGAATCCGGATTGAGAATTACAACGAGTCCGAGAGTGTTCTTAAACCCCATTGGTTATAGAAAATGTAGCAGTGGTGTAGGTGGTTAACCCGCTCTCTGTCAAGTATTAAACAAAACACTATCATTTTAAAGAGATTTCCTTATGATATTTAAAAACATACGTACCAGATTTATAAAGTACAAAAGCACCGTGTTGCTAATACTTTGTTTTGTTGCAGGAATCAATGCCACCGCACAGGATGTATCTGCCGGTGAGCGCCAGGCATTAGTTGATCTGTACAATGCCACCAACGGCCCAAACTGGACTAATAATGCCAATTGGAATACAGCTGCATTGGTCACGGATTGGCATGGAGTAACGGTGGTAGATGGTAAGGTAACGGCTCTTGATTTACGACAGAATAATTTGGTGGGTACTGTTCCCTCCACCATAGGATCACTGGTTAATCTGCAGGACCTCTTTCTCAATATTAATACACTGAGTGGGGCCATTCCAACGGCCCTGGGATCGTTAACCAATTTACAAAAATTATACCTGGGAAATAACCAATTTACAGGGACTATCCCAAATGAAATAAGCCAGTTGGTCAACCTGCAGGACCTGTATATTAATAATATTCCCGCACTTTCCGGTACCATCCCGGCTTGGTTGGGGCAATTATCTAATTTGAGAAGCCTGTCATTGGTAAGTACAGCTTTAACGGGAACCATTCCTGCTGAACTGGGTCAACTGAGTAATTTGAGATATCTTTATTTATCCAGTCCTTTAACGGGTACTATCCCTCCCGAATTGGGTCAGTTGGGGAATTTAAACACTTTACTGATAAATAATACCCAAATTTCAGGTTCCATTCCTCCGGAACTGGGTCAGTTAAGTAGTTTAATAAGTATACACTTTAATGATAATCAACTTTCCGGATCGATTCCTGTTGAATTGGGGAATCTCTCTAATATGCAGAGCATTAACCTGACGAATAACGTACTATCCGGTAGTATTCCCAATGCCCTGGCTTCTATTCCCGTGCTTAGAGTAGCCTATTTTACTGGAAATATGCTCTCCGGAAGAGTCCCCGTAGAGTTTAGCCAATCCGCAAGTATGGAATCACTTTTTATCCGATCTAATGAATTCGTTTTTGCAGATTTTGAATCGGAGCACGTACATTATCAAACCAATTTAAACAATTACGATTATTTATTTCAGGCGAAAGTAGATGAAGTTGAGACCTTATCTGTAGCCGAAGGCGGAACCATTACTCTGACCAGTACAGAATTAACAAGCCCGAATAATAGTTATCAGTGGTATAAAAATGGAGTCGCTATAACCGGGGCAACTAACAAGGATTATGTAATCACAAATGCCACTGCCACCGATGCAGGAGTTTATCGATTAGAAGCAACCAACAGTATTGTTACGGGACTAACCCTGGTGAGAAACGATATTACCCTTTCGGTTAATGCTGATACCTGCGGAGTGTCTGCCACCGAAAAACAGGCCTTGCTGGATCTTTATAATGCCACCGGGGGGGCTAACTGGACCAATACGCTGGCTAATAACCAGCCCTGGAATACTAATATTCCGGTTTGTGATTGGTTTGGAGTAACCGTGGTTGATGGGAAAGTAACAGAATTAAATTTGGGAGCAAATAATTTAGTAGGCCCCTTGCCCTTATCAATTGGTGAGTTAATTAACCTGGAACTGCTTTATTTACAGCAAAATTCACTTAATAGTAATATTCCAATTACTCTTGGCCAATTGGTAAATGTTAGAAGAATATTAATGCATCAAAACCAATTGACAGGTTCCATTCCAAATGAGTTAGGGTCGCTTTCTAATTTAGAAGAGATTACGCTGTATTTTAATCAATTAATAGGGGGATTGCCCATTTCTTTGGGTCAACTATCCAAACTTTTACAGTTAAATTTACATCATAATCAACTTTCCGGTACAATTCCTGTGCAATTAGGACAACTTACAAATTTACAGGGATTACATTTAGATAATAATAATTTTAGTGGAACCATTCCTGTTGAATTAGATCAATTAATCAACTTAATAACACTAGGCCTGTCTGAAAATCAATTAACGGGAGGCATTCCTCCCACCTTTAGTGGGATGACAAAGCTTGCCACTGTTTATTTGGATCAGAATCAGCTCTCAGGTCCAATTCCTTCAGCATTTGGAACCTTTACAAATTTAAGAATATTGTTTTTTGAAAGTAATGAGTTTGTTTTTTCCGATTGGGAATCAGAGCATGTGAGTTATCAGTCTAATTTATCATTATTTAGATACAGCCCTCAGGCAAAGGTAGATCAAATAGAAACCCAGTCTGTAAATGAAGGAGGTACAATAACGCTAACAACCACAACACTTACCAGCCCTAACAATAGCTATCAGTGGTTTAAAGATGGTACAGCCATTCCGGGAGCTACCGCAAAAGATTATGTAATTACAAATGCCACATCGGCCGATGCCGGAGTATATTATTTCGAAGCGACCAACAGTATTGTTACGGGATTAACGCTTACCAGAAACAACATTACCCTGACAGTGGATACAACTACCGATCCATGTGCGGTTTCTCAGATAGAAAGAGAAGCGTTAATAGCTATTTTTAATGCTACTAATGGTCCTGACTGGACTAATAATACCAACTGGAACACATCGGTTCCCGTTTGCCAGTGGTACGGAGTGACCGTTACAAACAACCATGTTACCCGATTAAATTTATATGATAATGCTTTAGTAGGAACTATACCACCAGAAGCGGGTAACTTAACCTTTGTAGAATACTTTTATTTACATAAAAACCAACTTTCCGGAACCATCCCTCCCGAATTAGGGAACCTTTCGAATGTTATTCAGTTATGGATTCAGGATAATCAGCTAACGGGAACCATTCCTATATCTTTTGGAAGTTTATTGACAATGGTTTCCTTTCAGGCAGGCAAAAACCAATTAACCGGGCCACTTCCTTCCGGACTGGGAAACCTCACCCAATTAGAAGAATTATCTCTGGGATATAACCAAATAACGGGTTCTATTCCTCCGGAGTTAGGAAATATGTCCAGTTTAAAGTTTATGAATTTGTTTTCAAATCAGTTAAGTGGTAGTATCCCTCCGGAACTGGGTAATATTAGTACATTAACTTCTTTGTACCTCTGGGGAAATCAATTAACGGGTTCCATTCCCTCAGAACTTGGGAATTTAACAAATTTAACTACCCTGTATCTTTATAACAATCAATTGTCTGGTGCGATCCCTCCCACATTAGGGAACCTGATTAATATGATAACCCTGAGATTGGAAAGCAATCAACTTACCGGTTCCATTCCACCGGAACTGGGCAACCTAACCAGATTAGGAGCATTATACGTGTCCAGTAACCAACTTACGGGCTCCATTCCTATACCGATTGGTAATTTGCCAAACCTAACAACACTACTTGTAAATAACAATCAATTGTCAGGAGTGATTCCCGCTGCTTTAAGTAACCCATCCGGACTTAATTACTTTGCATTTTACAGCAACAATTTTGTTTTTAGCAATTTTGAAAGTGAACACGTAGCCTATACCAATAATGTTAACACCTATCTGTATAGCCCTCAGGCAAAAGTAGATCAGATAGAAACCCTGTCTATTAATGAAGGTGGAACCATAACTCTAACAACAACGGCACTCACAAGTCCAAATAACAGCTATCAGTGGTTTAAAAATGGTACGGTGATTCCCGGAGCTACCGGTAAAGATTATGTAATTGCCAATGCCACTTCGGCCGATGCGGGAGTCTATTATTTTCAGGCCACCAATAGTATAGTAACAGGATTAACCCTAACCAGAAACGATATTACACTTACAGTTAGTCCGGGTCAAAACGATTGCAGCGAAAACATTCTTAGAGCCGAATTGGCCTTACAAAACTTAATAAATCACTTAATTGACCAGGTAAAACAAGGAACCAGCATACCCAATCCTTATAATCCGGCTGAAATGCAGGCTTTTGCTCCCTATGTAAGTGGTGCAACTCCTGCTATCTATGATTTTTTGTTTGTTGAACCACAGGATGTGGGCGAATTACCGGCATTGACATTTTCTTTTGACGGTGACACCTGTACACAACGCATAGAGCTTGAATGGGATAATTGCAATTTCAGCACTTTTGAAGTTGCGGCATTACGCAATATTAACGGGGTTGTATTTTCTGAAACAGGAGATACCTATCAGCTGGTGTATCAGGCAACGTCTTGCGAAAGAACCGTGGGAAGTAATGAATATCTGTTACCATATATCGAGGTTTTAAGTTGCTCGAAAATATGTGATACCGATACCTGTGGTGTTTCATCTTCTGATAAACAAATACTACTCGATTTTTATAACGCTACCAACGGTCCTAACTGGACCAATACCCAGGCTAATAACCAACCCTGGGATCCTGCGGTGCCTGTTTGCGACTGGTATGGAGTAACGGTGGTGAATGGAAATATTACAGAGCTGCAATTACATACGAATAATCTTTCCGGGAATATCCCGATAAATTTCTGGGACCTGAGAAGTTTAACACATATTAACTTTAATCAGAATAACTTAAGCGGAGCACTTCCCGTTGAAATTGGAAATCTGACCAATCTGGATTTTCTGGCGGTAGGATCTAATAATTTTTATGGGAATCTTCCTGGTACTTTTGGCCAGTTATCAAATCTGGTGAGCCTGAATATTCAAAGAAATAGCTTTTCAGGAGCACTTCCTGTTTCAGTAAGTCAACACCCTAATCTGGATCGGTTTATCATGGATAATAACCGGTTTATATTTTCCGATTTTGAAACGGAATTTGTTAATCTGAATACCAATCTTTCACTATTTATTTATAGTCCGCAGGCTCCGGTTGATAATTTTGAACGGACATCGCTGCAGGAAGGACAAAGCATTACCCTGACAAGTAATCAACTTATTAGTACAAACAACAATTATCAGTGGTATAAAGACAATATTACCATTCCGGGAGCCACTTCCAAAGATCTGGTGATTAGCAATGCTTCTTTAGCCGATTCGGGGGTTTATACATTTAGAGCTACCAATACCGTAGTGATAAATTTAACATTACATCGAAATCCTATTGTGTTAGATGTTTCCGACGGAAGCACACCCACAGGAAATGAGTGTGATGTTCTGCAGGATAATCCGGCAGATGGAACATTTAATAACTGTGTATTAAGACCGGGAGAATCTACTTCTATAGATTGTGCAGGCTGGACAGGCCCTATTATTCAGCAAATAGCCGAAAATCAGCAATCTTTATTAAACCATGGTCAAAGTTATCCGGTGGTTATGCTACCTCCGATTTCAAGGTCCAATATTACGGAATCACCGGAAGGAGGGGCCTTTGCGGTTTCAAAAGTGTATTTGGCGCCCGATGTGATAGATGGAATTGCCATAGGCTATAATGAATTCAAAACAACACTTAATAATCTTAAGATAGGAACCACCTATACCATTACGTTTTATCAAACCAATGGGACCGATTTTACCAAGATGTACGGATATGGAGATTATGGCGGGTGGCGCGTTCGTTTTGGTGATCAGGTTAAGTTAAGCCAGGGGAGCCTGGTACAGGAATTCCCTCAGTGGGTAGAGGTTTCACTAACCTTTACTGCTACCGACACATCGCATGAGCTGGGCTTTACCCCTTATGCAAAATATACAGGGCAACCTTCCAATGAACTCGGTCAACACCCTTCTAAGGATATGGTTATTGACGGGATTAAGGTATTGGAAATGGGAAGCAATTGTGGCAATCCGGATTTTGTACAACGGTTTTGTACTTCAGACGGGATTCCTACGGTAGCCGATTTAACACCGATTATTACCGATGCCCCACCCTTATGGTATACTACAGAAACCGGCGGAACCGCATTAGATGCTAACACACCCTTGACAGAAGGCGTATACTGGCAGGATATTGAAGGAAATAATTTGATCGAGCGAATTCCTGTAACAGTTTATATTGATCAGGACAGACCCATTGGTGAGGAGATACAGTATTTTGATTTTACTACCAGTCCTACTTTGCTGGATGTAGCGGTTACACCCACTCAAATGGGTAATATTATCTGGTTTACGTCGGCTTCGGGCGGATTGCAGATAAGTGCAAAAACGGCATTGGTAGAAGGAACTACCTATTACGCTCAGGAAGAAGGCGGGTCTTGCAGACTTCCCGTTACGGTACTCGCATTAAACGATAACTGTGAAGTGCATTTTAATTTTAATTTCAAGTTCCCGGCCTTTGACGGCTTGCAGCCTAGCGACAGGATTAATGTAGCAGATGGAGTAATAACCTTTGTAAATAATACAATAGCCGATAGTCTGTTTGTAACGACTTACGATGATGCATCCATTGGAGCCAGACATTATACCTTACAAACTGATCTTACTAATACGTATCCGGATGCATATGTCAATTCGTCAAACGAAATTCAGGGAGGCTTTTTTAGAATTCAGAATGATTTTTATTTTGACACTTTCAGAAAAATAGCTGATAAAATAACAGGGGAAACCAGAATAGATAAAACTATTAATGTTTCGTTCTTTATCTTCTCACACGACCGGTTTTCGGATTTTCCTTCGGTCAAGGCTTCCTATGATGCTTTGCTGGAATCAAAAACAGATAAGATTTATTTTATTGTACTGGAAGATGGTTATTTCACAAGAACCTCGGACAATGTAAACTTTTCTCCCGGATCGTTTATAAAAGGCGCTAAAGGTGGTATACCGATAGAATACGCAGAGACAAATTCAATTCTTAATTCAGATTACATAAAATTTTCACGAAATGAGATAGCCAGTTCTAATTTTAAATTCCAATTAGCTGAATTTTTACAAAATGCCTATAACGAAATAAAAGGAACCGGATGTGTTGATGGTGATTGTGAAGACCCGTTGGAGGTTATTGCAAATGGTAGTTTTGAAAGAGCTATAAAAGTGGTAACCGATGGAAGGAATGAAAGCCTGGGAAGCAATGGATGGACAGTTGGATCCGGAACTCCGGATACTTTCCTGCCACCACTGACAAATACAAGCGACCCTTATTTATTATACACATTCACAAATTCTCCCAATGGCGGAATTTGTGCCGGTGCTTTACGTGTGGGTAGTACCACGGAATCTTTTTATGCGGACGTCCCCGGTTTGACAAGCGGAAAAACATACGTCGTAGAGTTTTTTCAGTCAAATGCTACAAACCTGATGTTACCGGAGTTTTTAAATGAGAGTTTTGGCTACTGGAAAGTAGGTTTTGGGACTCAGGTAACTGGATCTGATCAAATGGAATCCATGCCTGAAACACCGGTTTGGGAACGGGCTAAACTTGAGTTTATAGCCTCGGCAAGTACGCAACGCCTGAGTTTTGAGGTTGCTTCTACTGCGAATGATCCCAACCTTGCCTATCCGGTATATATGTTAATTGACGGAATACGTATCTACGAAAAACCATTAAAAGATGAATTTGCATGTTCGGATATAGATATTCAGTTTTTCTGCAGCTTAGGGTCCGACGTGACCATTGCGGATTTGGTATCACCTTTATCGGGTGCAACCCTGTGGTTTAGCCAGCAAACGGGCGGCGTACAATATGCATCCGGTGACTTATTGGAGGACTTAAACACTAATTTTGTTTGGGCTGATAATGGAAGCGGAGATCCTCGTATAGCCGTGGAAATAGTTCTTGATAACGGCGCGCCGGAAGGGGATGAATATCAGGAATTTGATTTAACCTCGAATCCTACTGTAGGCAATTTGCAGGCGGAAGGGAGTAGTATCTCGTGGTATAACTCGGCAACCAGTACCGTACCTCTGGCTTTAACAACCCCTTTGGTTAGCGATCAGGTGTACTTTGCAGCCGAAGGAAATAATGAATGTCGTTTAGCGGTAGAAGTTTTTGTAGGTGTGCTGCCTCCGCAGGGAGAAGGATTTCAGGAGTTTTGTAGTTCTGGTAACCCAACCGTTGCCGACCTCGAAATGGATCTTATCAATTCCAATTACACGCTTAGCTGGTATTCGGAAGCTACGGGAGGTACCCTTTACAGTACAGACGAACCATTAGTTGACGGACTTACCTATTATGCGGAGCTTTCGTTTGGAACCGACACATCCGAAGAACGTTTTCCCGTATTGGTTTCGGTAGTGGATGTTGACTTCCTGGCCAATATCTACGAACAGGATGTGGTGGTACCCGAGTTTACAACCATTGCACAATTGTCGGAGTTTTATCAGTTAAGCGAGGAAATTCAGTGGTACAATGCACCATCAGACGGTACGGCCTATGGAGACACCTATGAGGTAATTGACGGAGAAACTTATTATGCGCGGATAGGTGAAGGTATTTGTGATGCGCTGGAAGTACTGGCGGTTACCGTTAGTATCCAGGAAGTGGAAGAGATCGAATTAATCACCTGTATAAAATTTGTCCCTACCCCTGGAAATCGCTATATGATTAGCGGATGGGTCCGTGAAGATGCTTTGGAAACCGTTTCCTCGGAAACGAGAAACTTTGAAGAAGTGAGTGGTGCCTTTGTAGATTTACTGGAATACTTAAAAGACAAAGTACTTGCCAATGAAGAATTGCCGGATGTTTATGTTCCTAAACTGGACCCAAATGCACCGAACGTGGATGCCATCGTCCCTTATATTAAAAATGCCACTTCAAAAAATGTGACGATCTACAATTTTGAGAGAGAAATGGAAAGCTCGGAAGGAGTTTTAAGAACCGTTGGATTCTCTTTTTCTTTAGATCCCGATAATCAGTACAGGTTTACCTATATGACCCCTAAAGTAAGGTATAAAGTCATGGTATTGGGTGTTACACTCTACACGATTACGAGAGACTATCATTACCCGATGCTCAATAACCCGACCATACAGATAGATTTTACGGATGCTTCCGTATGCGGGTCAAATTTCTGTATCACTTCAGATTTTAGTATAGAAGGAGACGATCCGGCATTATGGGCCGATCTGGATAATGAGCTTAGTGATGGTTCCTCACTTTCAGGAATAGAACCTTCGGTTGAATTTTTTACGTACCAGGCGAATCCGGAATATCAGGTTATGGATTATTTGAATGCCTCTATTGAGTTAATGTACAAGGATATCGATGGTGAAGTAATGCCTTTGGATGAAGAGTTCCTCGTATTTAGGCCCAAAGGAGCCATTATTGATGGATGGCAGCGCATTTCGGCAGATTTTACCATCCCCGTGGATGCGGCCAATATCACCATTACATTAAAAAATGTTGGTGAAAACATCAACGCCTATTTCGATGATGTGCGGGTGCACCCTTTTGATGCAAATACCAAATCATTCGCTTACGATCCGGTAACGCAGAGGTTACTGGCCGAATTGGATGAAAATAACTATACCACTTTTTATGAATACGACAGTGAAGGCGGATTGGTAAGAGTGAAAAAAGAAACCGAACGCGGCGTGTATACCATTCAGGAAACACGTTCTGGTAATACAAAAAAATAAGAGAAACAATATTGGAGAAATGAGTGTGAAACAAACTTTTAGGATACTGATGTTGCTGCTTTCATTTTCATGGGGGATCACAGCACAGCAGGGTGAAATGAAAAGCCTTTTGAAGAAGGTGGCTGACTTCTATACAAACTCGGGAGAATATTATATAGATATCAATTATAAAATGTATAGAGGTTTAACCGGAAATCAGGTTACCGAATCGTACAATGGAGTGCTCATTAAAAAAGGAGCCTTTTACAAAATGGAAGTACTGGGAACGGAAGTCCTTCAATTTGGGGATGAGAAATTAATACTGGACCATAACAACAAACTTATTTCCTATGCGAAGGATAAAACTCAGAATCCCGCAGAACTCATAACCAATATGAATACATTTCTTCAATATTATAACGAGTATCAGATACTCGATAAAGGATCGAACTGGGTTTGTGAGTTTGTTTCATCGAAAAAAAATATCCAACAGCTTCCCTATGGTCGGGTATTGCTTTATGTAAATAAAAAAACCTATGCGCTGGCCAGGCAGGAACTTTATTTTTCCAGTGTAGTACCCTTTAAGGGAAAAAACGGAGACACCGAATACGACTACGGGCGCTTAATAATTACGTTGGAAAATAGCTTAAAGAAAAATACGGAAATAACATCCCTTGAAGATTACATCAAAAGTAACTCCGAAGGAAAAATAGAACTCCGGGAGGCATTCTCGGCTTACAGAGTAATTGATCAGACGCAATAATAATAACCTTGGAAATACGATAGGCACATGTATACCAAAATGAAAAACCCAGTAATCAATGTAGTATGTACACTGTTTTTTACCGTGTTTGCCTTTGCGCAAACCAACGATAAAACCGTGTTTTCTGCTACGGAAATTGGAAATATAGTAGGAACCACCACTACCGTGCAACACATTGCAAGCGAATTACCCGCTGCCGATAGAGTTCATGAAAACCCCATGGGGTATGTGAGCTTATATATCAAGAAAGATGAGTTGCCTAATAATTGGTATACCTATGTGCTGGATATAAAAGTAACCCCGGTACTGGCTTCCGGACAATTTGATAATGCCAATGCTTATACAACCACCTTAACCCTGGAAAATAATCGTCTGGCCGGGGTAGGAGGTTCCGCAACCGACATAAGCAAAGCAGTTTTAAATAATAGCTATGGTGCCAGCGTAGAATTAATTCAGGGGACTTATACCGATGTTGGAGGAGCCAATACCCCGATTGTTAACGGGGCTGTTCCGGCTCATATAGAAATGGAAATCGGGTTTTCTGCCCAAACAACATATGAACTCGTAACCGATGCCATAGTGCCTTCGGCTCAACTACTTGCGGCAACTGACGAATTGCAAATCTCATGGCCTGAGGTATATGGAGCCGTATCGTACGATTTAGAATGGACATGGATTGATAATTACGGAATAGAATTCTCGCTTCCGAGAACGATGAACGAGATCCCTCTAAACCGTCGGGATTTTGAATTAAATAATACCCGGGTACAGGTTTCGGAAACCCAATACAGCATTCCGCTTATCTATGCGAAAGGATATCTTGTTTACCGGGTGCGGGCTGTAGGAAAGTATCTGGAAAACACCTCTAAATACAAATACAGCCTGTGGAGTCGGGGAGATGGAAACGAAGTAACCGTGGCCGATTGGAATCCGTACGTATTTGAAATTACCGAAGATCATGAGCAGGAAAAAAACTGGCAGTTCCAGGCTTCCTATGCTGAAGAAGGGAAGAAAAAAGAAGTGATTAGCTATTTTGACGGGTCCCTCAGAAACCGGCAAACCGTTACAAAAATAAATTCAGACAACAATACTATTGTAGGTGAGGTAGTATACGATGCTCAGGGAAGACCCGCCGTAGAAGTATTGCCGGTACCCGTTAGCTCGGATGAACTGAAATACTTCCACGATTTTAATAAAAACAGCGCGGAACAGATATATAGCTATCAGGATTTTGATAAAGATAATCAAAACGAACTGGACGTGTTTTCTTCAGCCAAAGCCATGTCTGATACAAATGGCGCCAGTAAGTACTATTCACCCAATAACGATGTGGATAGCCCGTATAAAAACAGGATTCCGAATGCTCAGGCCTATCCGTTCTCACAAATAGAGTATATGCCCGACAATACGGGTAGAATACGTAGAAAATCCGGTGTTGGCCTGGAGTATCAGTTAGGGAAGAAGCATGAAATGGAATACTATTACGGGGTGCCCGAACAAAAGGAATTAAACCGCCTGTTTGGCTATAGTGTGGGTCATTTTTCTCATTATAAAAAAAATCTGGTGGTAGACCCGAACAGACAGGCAAGCGTATCGTATATAGATCCTCAGGGGCGAACTATTGCTACGGCTCTAGCAGGGATTAATCCACCGAATATGACAGGGCTGGATGATGAATCGGAAACCAGTGGTTTGCATGCTGAGATTATATCGGACCTGCTTGGGAAACTCAGTCCCGATGCGATAGATACCGATCAGGATAATAATATAAAACAAGCTACCCAGGCTTTCGGAGCTTTGGATGATCAACTGATCTATACGGCATCGAAAATATCAGCTTTCGACGATGCCCGCTCTTTTGAATATACCGTAACGCATTCCGGTTTTGAATACACCTGTGAAAACGGATCGGTATTAAATTACCCACTTGTTTTTGACCTCTTTGTCAATGTTATTGATGCCGACGGGATAAGCCTGCTTTCCAATAACGGGTATAACCAGGAAGTGCAATTTGACGGTACCGCGGAAACTTTTACAATTCCTTCGTTTGAAGTGAATGTGCCCAGAGGATCGTATTCCATCGTTAAAAATCTGACGGTAGATCGGGATAAACTGGAAGCTTATGCAGACGATTATATTACCAAACTCACCACCGAAGGAGCACCTTGTTATATAGAACCTGAGGAAGTATCAACACTTCCGGAAGTGTTATTTGAAGGCTGCTTTATAAGCTGTGAAGAATGCGAGGAGGCACTTATTACCGAATACGGCGGAAGAGATAATTATATACAAACCCGACTCGATGAATACGATTTTTCCGAACTGGATCATCTAACCGAAGCCGAAATTGCACAGGAACGTGAAAACCTGACTGTGGTTTTTGGTACGCAATGGGATGGATTAATTGCGGCCTGTAATGCACCCTGTGATGATGGAACGGGCATTGATGGAAATACACCGGATGAAATAGAAGAAAATGCGGTGTCGAATTCGGTTTCCTGTAATATTGCGCGATCCGCATTGATTGAAGATATGAAGCCGGTTGGGCAGTACGGCCAGTTCCCGGGTGCCCTAAGCGGAGACGACTTCACGCAAAACCCTCAGGTAGAATTAAATATTTTTAATGAAGACAATCGTCTTTTTAGTGCAAAAATACAAAGCGGTGATGCATATAACAGCTGGCGAAACCCGAGGCACCCTGAATATGATCCGCAACCGGGATCTTCCGGCTTGTATACCGAAGGACATTACTATAACGATGACGGTACTACCAGTTATGTAGTTGTTAAAGAAATGATTGATGAGGAAGAAAATGTTACTTACAACCCGGAAATATTAATGGGAGTAGCGCTTATTCCGGTAACCGATAACCCGGACGAGGATGAGTTTTATGTGGAACCTAAATATTTGGCCAATGTAGAGGATTTTCTGGCCACAGGTGTCTGGAAGGATAGCTGGGCAGAATCGCTCCTGGTGTATCATCCCGAGTATTGCTATTTAAATTATGCAGAGGAAGTTTGTCGCATAACAGCTACGGTGAACGGAGCCACAATGAACTCTGATGGGTACGATCAGTTTATAAGGCTACAGCAAAATTATGACGACGGAGTAACCGAAGGCCTGATAAGCAGCCTGACCGGTATTGCGGATAAAGACCCCTATTTTTCACAACAGCTGGCAAGCCCGTATGAAAACACATCCCTTTTCAATGCCCGTAAAAATCTGATGAATGAAGCACTGACGCTTAATTATAGCGGAAGCGGATTGAATTTGTTACAGTTTTCATATGCTACAGTGGTTTGCAATAGTATTACCAGCTGTAATGAAGCTTCAAGCGTTACCCTAAACAGTGTAAATGCGTTGAATGACACCCAGAAAAATGAGTTCTGGAATATATATAAAGCCAATTACCTGAATATTAAGCAAACCATCCAATCCTTGTATGCAAATATTTATGCAAAGAATAATAACTGTTATAACGGATGTATCGGGGAAGAAAACCCTCCCGTTAATCTAATTAGCGTTATTGCCGACTACAGTAGTTCGGTAAAGAACGCTATTAATTCCAATATCAATTCAGGGACCGAAGATATCTGTTCCGATGATTTTGTAAATAAATATCTGGATAAAGAGAAGCGCTTTAAGCCATCCGATCAGCTATACGATTCGGGAAGTACCGCCCAGGACGTACTGGCCGATCTGGAAGCGTATACGGGGTATGAATACTATGTACAAACGGGGCTGTGCCCGCTGGCGCGTGACCTTCGGGTATATCTGGAATACTTTTTCGGAGATTATCTCAATGGGGGACTCTCCGGAAGTCGGATATATACGGGCCAGTACCTGAGCCAGTCGCTGTATGAAGATCTCGGTGGGACCGTTCCGACCGATGATGATGTGATTGTAACCAATACCATTTCAGGGAATAACCTGGAAATCAATTTAGGAGTAGGTGAAATACCAATAATCGTTACACTTCCCGCAGGTTCCGGGTATTCCTGGGATAATTATGGCAATGGAAGCTGGATAATTACGGCCATTCACAATATTAATCCAAGCTATGATGACATTAATGATCGCTTTGTTTTTCAAGCGGTGGCTCAGATAAAAACATCGTTTTCAGATACAGATTATAATGAAATTATCATTGGGGGAACAACGCAAGCCCGGATTTCAAATTGTAGCATTACGGAAGCGGATGGTATTGGTGAGTATTTGGGAAATGGAGATGTGTCCGGCCCACTCGGTGACTGTGATATAGAAAGCAGATTCACCGGAGCATTTCTGGGGCTGCTCAATGAATTACACGAGCGCAATTTGTTGGAAACTTCGGTATCTCTGAATAATATTGAGGCCTATCAAAACAGCTACCTAAGTACCTTTTTCGGAGCGGGAACCGCCTTATGGGTTCCGACCCCGGGTAATATATACACCATAACGATCGATGGGACACAGCGGTTTGCACTAACCCTGAACGAACCCCTTTCTACCTTACCGGTAACCGATTTTACGGGAGTTAGCTTTAATTATGCTAATAACAGTGCCGGGCAAATAGTACGACAAGATGTGAGGATTACCTATCTGGACACATCCCTTAACAGACAAACTAACGAAGGAACCCTTGTGGAAGAGGGGAATACGTTAATCAATTTCCTTTGCTGTGGGGATATCAATGATTTAGTAGGCGATGCAGATCCGGACCCCTGTGATGTGATCAGTGATGTGGTGGATGGTACTTTTGACAGCCTGGAACCCTATGTAACAGGTACTTATAACTCCAATGTAACATCCGGCGGGTGGTTTAACGGGCTGGGAAGTGCCGATTCTATGCTTCCATATAATACGGGAACTCTGGCGAATGCCTGCCCTCCCTCTCCTCAGGGCGGAGTATTTGCAGGCGGAATTTGCGAATTGAGCTATGGTTACCAGGAATCCTTTTATACGGAGTTCGACGTTATTGCAGGGAAGCAATATAAAATAAGTTTTTACCAGAGCTATGTGGGCGATAAGTATACTATAGATGCTGCCGCAATAACAGGGAATATATTAGATGAAACGGCCAACTGGGTAGTACTCTTTGACGGGCAGCAACAGTTGAGCCCCAATGTACAATTCGAAGGTTTCGGGAATCAAACCTGGCAGCAGGCCGAACTTACGTTCACCGCCACTGCAACCAAGACGGCTAAGTTGGAATTTATTGCCGGGAAATCGAGTTCTACGGCAGCGGGGAGTACTACCCGCGTGGGATATATAGGGATTGACGGAATCAAAGTCTCCGAACTGGGAGCCAATGGAGAAGGATGTGAAGAAGATCCACCGGTCGATATTTGTGAGCAATATGTTGAGAAAGAGATTGTGTTTGAAGGTCTTTACAAAGATCTTCTGAATGATATCTTATCGATGGGACTGGATCTTCAGTCCGATAATCCGTATACCACAAGCCCCGGAATTACACAAATCCCAAACTATACCTCCGCCGCCAGAACTGCATTTTTTGCTAATACGATTTTGAATTTTGAAAGAGAGGTAGTTAATGAACTGGTGTCTAAATACCCGACAAGATTCCTTTATAATAGCGGCTTTGTTAGCTTTCAATTCGGCTCCTTACTGGAAGCAACTATAGGCGAAGCGTATTCATCCATCTCTTTTGGCCCCCGTGATGAAATTACGGCTCTTGGGTTACCGGTATTCGAATTTGGTGATGCTTCGGAAATTTTAGAAATAGATGTTCAGGATAAACTGCTGGCATACACCAATATTATGCGGGTTAAATACCGGGATCAAAACGGACAGACCTTAACGGCTTATGCCAATTTTTATATCAGTTCATTGGTACGGGACTCTGAAACTGGTGGCCATGGAAGATCCGTAAGCCTTTGCCAGGCATTGGATGGAGATTTGATGATTTATGGTAGCGGGAATTTTTCAGGACCTCTGTTATTAGCATCATCGTCAAAAAGGTTATGGGAAAATACTTCGAAAGACAAAAGCACCCAGAAGCAAATTAAAAATCGTGTACTATTAAACGATAATGGAACCTTTACAGTAGCATTTACAAATTCCAATCCCGGAATTGAAGATCAAATGGCTTTAGACCGTGAGATGGCAAGATTACTGTCGCAAAATAAGAAGACCAAAAAAACGCATAAAACAAAAATCGCCCCTACTACAAAACGAATTTCAGAGTTGAGTTTCAACGGAATCGGTTTTGATGCGGAAAGTGAAAATTTAACAGCATCCCGCACGGCTCTGACGCAACTGGTTTCAAATTCCTTCGGACAAAAGGCATTTGAAGATTGCGACGGCCAGGAAGAGATTTGTATTCCGCCTTTGGTTCCGCCGGTGAGCTGTGGTGATAAATTTAATACCTATTTCAGTCTAACCGGTTCATTAGCACTTCCATCGGATGAAGTGTTGGAAGAGCAGGATTTCTGTGCAAATTCGTTGCAGTATCTGGTGGATGATTATCAGTACTACCTGAACGTGTTTGGAGTAACTAGTTCCTTAGACATTAATTACATATCGATTACCCGTTTTGGAGCAACCGAATTTAATTATGGATATGCCGGGATCCGGGCAATTATTGATCTTTATAAGACACATGTAGATACAACGACGGCGGATAATACGACGCCAACACAAACCTGGGCCGAGTTCACCTCTAATTACCTGGAAACACATACAGATATTTGTGTACCTGCCCCCTTCCCGGCAGTAAGCATAAGTACGGTTACCATTGCCATTCCCGACGAAACCCCTTGTCAGCAGTTTAGCGCCAGCGTTTCGGCGGCCTATACCCGCGATATTTACGAAAGTGTGCTGGATGCAAGGCGCGAAGCCTTTATAAATGCCTATCTGGAGCACGCTTTGCAAAATGCCGTGGAAACCTTTGATATGGCTTATTACGATAAGGAATATCAATATACCCTGTATTATTACGATCAGGCCGGGAATTTGTTGCAAACGGTTCCGCCGGAGGGAGTAGACCGATTTACGGAAGATGAACTCAATACCGGATTAAACGATCAGATCAATACACATCGCGAACAAAATATTCTCACCGAAGCTCCGGGATTGTTACCTCAGCATGACCTGATTTCCGAATACCGCTATAATACGCTGAATCAACTGGTGTGGCAAAAAACCCCCGATGGCGGGGTAACGCGTTTTGCCTATGATGTCCTGGGCAGAATAGTAGCTTCTCAAAATGCCAAACAACTGGAGAATAACGCCTTTAGCTATACCGTATACGACTTTTTAGGTCGTATAACCGAAGCGGGGGAACTGACTCCCAATACCGGAATTGCTATTTTGGAAGACACGGGCAAGCTGGTGTTTACATCCGATAACACGGAAGTTCCTGTGAATGAAAATTTCCCTGAGAATATTTCCGATACGCAGCGGGAAGTAACCGTTACTGCATATACCAAACCGGTGAGTTTTGCTGCTGAAATTTTTGATACCGTGCATGAAGAAACCAATACGGCGTATAATTCCCGTAATCGGGTTACAGCTATTTATTACTACGATACCAAAGATGCTACAACCAATGTAACGGCGTATGACCATGCTATTTTTTACAATTATGATATCCATGGGAATGTGCAGGAAATAGTACAGCATAATAAATTAATGGTACTGGACGCGTCCAATCCATATTCCGGAATGAAGAAAACGCTGTATGAGTACGACCTTATCAGTGGTAATGTTAATAAAGTAACGTACCAGAAGGGGCAGCCGGATATGTTTATACACCGCTATACGTATGATGCTGATAATCGCATCGTGGAAGTGGAAACATCCGGTGATGGTATGATCTGGGAAAAAGATGCCCGGTACGATTATTACACACACGGCCCCCTGGCACGATCGCTTATTGGTGATAAGGAAGTTCAGGGAGTGGATTATGCCTATACACTGCAGGGATGGCTAAAAGGGATGAATTCCGAAACCGTGACTCCCGAAGACGATCTGGGCCAGGACGGAAGTAATAGCAGTACCGTTGCCAAAGATGCCATGGGGTATTCATTGGGGTATTACGACGGAGATTATCAATCGATTGCCCCTCCTTCCGGAAATCCGTTTAGTTATAGCACCAATGGTAGTTTGAGCAATGCGCGAAATCTCTATAACGGGAATATCAAACAAATGGTTACCGCCCTCCTGGATAATGATGAAAATGTATTGACCACCCAGTTTAACCATTACGAATACGACCAGTTAAATCGTATTAAAGCCATGCAGGGTTATAGCGTAAGCGGCACGTCGGCAGCCGAGAGTTATTCAGGGGCTTATAGCTACGACAGGAACGGAAACCTCAAAACACTACAGCGAAGTACCATCAACAATCAGGGGAACGTGGCTGCCATGGACGACCTGACCTATTTCTATAAAACCAAGACCGATCCGGTAACAGGATTGACCTATCGTACCAATCAGTTGGATCATATAGACGAAACCATTAACGGAAGTAGGTTTAATGACCTGATTGACCAGAAAGAAGAGAATTATATGTACGATGCCATCGGTCAGCTCACCGAAGACAAAAAAGAGGGGATTGAACTCATTGAATGGCGGGCCGATGGAAAAGTAAGGGCAATTAATAAAAAAGACGGTACGGTAATTACCTTTCATTACGATGGTATGGGAAATAGGGTTGCCAAAACAGTACTTCCCGAAAATACAACCACCTTATACGAAAGAGATGCCCAGGGGAATGTATTGGCCATTTATAAAAAAGACAATACCACCGGAAGTATAAGCCTGGAAGAGCACCATATTTATGGCAGCTCCCGATTGGGAATGGAACAAAAAATGCTGGCCATTACCGAAGCGGCGGTAATTCAAAAAACCTTTAACAATACGGTGGGTGATAAACGCTATGAACTGTCCAACCATTTGGGTAATGTGCTAAGTGTAGTAAGCGATCGAAAGCTTGCCAGTGCCAATAATTTGACTAATTTTACGGCAGACGTTCTTGCATTTAATGATTACTACCCGTTTGGAATGCTGTTGCCTAACAGACACGGGAATAGCGCGGATTATCGATATGGATTCCAGGGACAGGAGATGGATAATGAGATTAAGGGAGAGGGAAACCATATTGCCTATGCTGAAAGAGGATACGATCCACGAGTTGGAAGATGGATAAGTGTAGATGCTTATGCACAAGTATTTGCTGGTCATTCTCCATATAATTTTGCCTTAAATAATCCAATATATATTGTTGATGAAGAGGGTAATTGGCCTAAACCTTCCGAATTATTACCAGATGACACCTCTCCTTTTATAAAAGGTCTTGTAGACGGGGTTTGGGAAGGTTTGACCGGAACTGTTGGATTCGTTTGGGATTATGCTACGGATTCTGAGTTTAGAGAGCAAGTAAATGCATCCTTTAAGGCTTTGATAAATGACCCAATAGGTACCCTTGAAAGTATCGTAGATGAGTACGCGGGTATGATAGAAAGACTGGCGACAGGTAATGCTACTGACGAGGATATTTATAATGTTGGACTTGAAGTAGGAGAAGGTTCTGTTGGGATACTTTTGGGTGGAAGCACCTTGGTTGCTAAAGGAGTCAAAAAACTTGTCAAACCTAAAGTATCTAAAGGGAAAATAGTTAATGAAGTTGATGATTTACAAAAAGTAAGGAAAAAGCACGACCCAAATGTACCCAGTGGATTTTACGACGTAAGAGACGTAGCTAATGAAACTATTTATGTGGGTAAAGGGCCTTCTCGTAGAGCAACTCAAAGCCTTAAAGTAAGGAAAGGAGATAAGGTTATATCGTATTCTGTTACTGAAGGTGTAGCCGGTTTAAACGTTAGACAAACGTCATTTGCTTTTGAAGAACTTCTATTAAGAAAGGCTAAAAAAGCTAATGGAGATAATTTATTGAATGGCAGGAACTCTCCAGGCAAAAAAATATTAGAAGATTTAGAAAAAAATAACCCTGATGCATATCAAAAAGTCCGAGAGGCATTTGATAAAAAAATGGCAGAAGGAGGTAAAGAAATAAAAACAAAATAATTTGAAAAATTTATTATTTACAAATGAAGCAAAAAAAAGGGTTTGTTTTAACCCGAATTTTATTGGCGAATTAAAAACTTATTTTGAAGAAAATGATGATGCGACATTGATAATCGACTTTGATGAGTTGTTTGAATTCCGAGATAATCCAGATTTGTTTGTAGATATTGTAGATATTGATTTTAGAAAATTGCTACTAATAGGTAATGGTGGTTATAGGTATAATTTACAGCCTATATTTTCTGGCAAAAAAATTATTGAATTAGATGATAAGTATTCCGAATTTAATTATGATTTTAGTGAGTTTGGTCATTTAAAAATATTAAGATACGAGTTTAGAAAAGGATCATCTAATTTGAACTCTCTCAAAGATCTTAAAGAATTAAGCTTATGGAATTATTCAAATAAAGACCTAAAAGAGTTTTTGGATTTATTTCAATTGGAGGAAATGAGATTTATTCAATCAAACCTTCAAAATATTTCTGATATCCATCAGTTTGAATTGCTTAAGAAGGTTTTTTTAGTAGCAAACAAAAAATTATCCCTTGACTCTGAAGAAAAACCAAACAGAAGTGTGCAAGAGTTATACATAGATGATTGTAAAAAAATAGATTTAAAACATATACCAAAGATATTCCCTGACTTAAAGAAAATATCCCTTATTAATAATGGAGAAATTCCAAACTTGAAAGTTTTGTTAGATTATTTGCCAAAATTGGAAAATTTAAACTTAACAGGAGTCAAATTATTAAAATCAATTAATAGTTACAAGAAAAAATATCCCAAATTAAAAATAGAATACAGTTAAGAATATAAAAAATGAAAAAAACATTAATTTTATTGTTCCTAGGTGTTTTCTTATCAGTAAATGCACAAGATAAGAAGGCAATGGTTATAGAGGATATATTAACCATTACCCAAACCAAGGAATCCATTCCTTTGATTGTAAACTCCATAATTGACGGGTTCAAACAAAAAAGAACAGATATTCCCGAAGAATACTGGCAGGAGATAAAAGATGGCGTTGATTATATTACTTTTTTAGATAATGCAAGAAAATTATATAAAGAGAATTATAATTTATCGGAGTTAGAGGAGTTGGTTCAAATGCTAAAATCTGGGGATATAGATACATATAAAAGGAAAAGTGAAAAAATTGCTCCCCAGCTATATCAGTCTGGTAACGAGTTTGGAAGAAAAACCGTGGAGTACATTACCCTAAAAGTTAACAATTATAAGGGATGATTCTAACTCTGGGAAATTGTATCTTGTATTTGTTTAGAAACTCCGATCCCCTCGCTCCCGCGCGAATCCTTTCGCGTGGTAGCAACTAAACTCATGTGTTTTTATATCAAAAAATTAGTAGAACCCCGCTACCGCGAGATTGTATCTCGTGGTAATTAAGCTTTTTTATACCGTTACAAAGTGTCAAAATATAAATTACCCCGCTACCGCGAGATTGCATCTCGTGGTAATTAAGCTAGTATATAAATTACCTCCCCTCGCTCCCGCGCGAATCCTTTCGCGAGGTAAGCAACTAAACTCATGTGTTTTTATATCAAAAAATTAGTAGGGCCCCGCTACCGCGAGATTGCATCTCGTGGTAATTAAGCTTTTTTAATCGTTACTGGGGTCAGAATATAAATTACTCCGGCATCTGAGCCTTAAACCGAATTTCCCTGATTTCCTGAAAGCTGTGAGCCCGTACTTTTTTGAGTTGAGTGTCGTATACAAAAACATAACGCGTTGTACTGCCTATATAATAATCGGAAGCAGGCCCGGAATCCTCCTCAAGCAAAAAAGTCCCGTCGTTCAATACGATATCAAATCGTACTTTTTTATTCTGGTAGTATAGTGCATCTCGTTTTGCAATAATTACAGAGGTAAGCACAAAACACACCATCGAAAAATAGAAAACCACGTGCAGCGATTTTAAAAAGAATAACCCGTACATGCTAACCAGATAAAAGAGGAGCAGAAGCAGGAGGATATTCTTTATAAATAAATCATTCCGGCCACCGCTGTTGAAGATAAAGAGCACCAGGATCAATATGATAAGCGAGTATATAACAAATACGAGGTTCCAGTGTAATTTACCCTTTTGTTTTTTGTAATATTGATAAAAAACCAGTACAACAAAACTGAATAAGAGGAGTAAATAAAACCACCATTGGTTTTTCTCATAAAAAACCTTTAAAAAATCGAGCGGGTCGAAATAAATAAAGTAAGCTACGTTAAAAAAAGAGAAATAAGTGGTAAGGTATAAAATCCCGTAAAACGGTATCAGTAGTGCCGCCCATCGAAACATATCGGTGGTGGTTACCGGGTTTTTAATTTTGTGTTTTTTAGTGAGCCATTTGTATAGTTTTTTTCTTTTTTTTGCAATCATGGTATTGTTCTTTTGTTTTTATGAATACGGTTTTAAAACTGATCGTTAGCAACATGGAATCCACTCTGTTTCGGTTGGCTGTGATCCTTTGGCCAATGGTATATTATTCTTTATAGTGTTGACCGAATCTTTCCAGAGGTAATGCAAGGTTAAAAGTTAATTTATATTGTTTAATTTATAAATTATCAGAAAGAAAAATCGTATTCTTTTTGAGATTTTCACCTATTTTATTACTTTTCGTTGCCGGAAATAAAACCTTGTTTTTCAAACAGTACGCTATATTCATAGTACGGGTGTTTTACTCGGAGAACGATATGAAATGTTAAAATTGAAAAAGCGGGGTTACATTTCACGGTTAACAGACATAATATTACAGAGGCAGCAGTGTCTTACACTATATTAATCGGATAAATACAGGGTTATGTTCCCATTACGCTATCAACGCGCATATGTTATATGTGTGCTGGTACTCGTCTTCGGCACTTTGTCGTTTACGGTACCGTATTCAGACCTTCAACGCAAACTAATCTCGGACGATCAATACGATTATGAGTTTTATGTTACCCTTAAACAACTAAGGCAACCCCAGCCCGGAAAAAATTATCATTGGTTTAAGGGAGGAAAGATTCACCAATCCACTTCCGGTATCGGAGGTGCTTTACTTCATGATACATACAAGAAATTTTATAAAAATAAAGCCATTGCCCAACAGGGGCGTTTTGCAATGGGGCTTAAAGAGGGGGCCTGGAAAGCGTGGTTTAAAAACGGAACGTTAAAAACCGAATCGCATTGGGCCAACGGAAACCGGACGGGTTTGTTCTTAAAACGCAATGAAAAAGGAGACCTACTGGTATCCGGCTATTATCAAAGAAATCAAAAACACGGAGTCTGGATTGATCACGAATTAAAGGATACGGTGATCTATAAAAAGGGAGCGGTTGTAATCCCCGACAGTACGGAAACTTCCTTTTTCAAAAAACTGTTTAAAAAACAACAGGACAGCCTGAGGTCAGATACTACAAAAACCAAAAACTCTTTCTTTAACAGGCTGTTTAAGAAAAAGAAAAAAGACAGTTTAAAAATGGCTCCCGCTCCCGGTAATAAAGAAGAAAAAAAGAAAGATTCTTTCTTTCAGCGGCTTTTTAAAAAGAAGGATAAAAAATCGGAACCGCCTAAATCATGATCAAAGCCAGTTCTCTTCTATATGCGGTTTTTGTATGCTTTATTGTTGCAATTCTTTGCAGCGGACTAATCCTTGTTTCCAATGCGCATCAAAAGCTATCAACACTGTCGCATATGGAAAGGCAGCTGATAGACGATTGTGAATCCGCTTTTCAATATGCGCTGGTTGCAATGCCGGAGAGTGATTACCAGGAGGAAATAATGTGTGTTCCCTACGAAGGAGCCGTACCTACAATAATACGCAAAAAGAAATGGGGAATGTATGATATAATTTCCTGTAAAACCGTATTTAAAAATGATACACTGGTTAAAAATGCGTTGGTGGGAAAGCGCGGTAAAAAGGAAAGGCTGGCGCTCTTCCTCGCGGATCATGACCGCCCTTTGAATATGGTGGGTACTGCTAAAATAACCGGGGACGTAAAAATGAGTAAATACGGAATGAAACGCGCCTATATTCAGAATAGAAGAGGCTCCACAGGAGCCTTCCATAAGGGAGAACAGACCCGGTCGGGGAAAGTGCTTCCGAAACTCGATGAAAGTCTGCTGAAAACAAACCTTGCTTTTAACTCTAAAATACTGGGAATTGGCGACATCCTGGAAAACAAACGCGTTGTGAATACTTTTCAGAATCCGGAAATCGTAATCAAACTCAATCAGGCCGAGCACCTGTCTGAGGTTGTTTTAAAAGGAAATATCGTCCTTACTTCCCGACAAAAAATAACCATAGGTGCCAATGCGCAACTGGAAGACATTATCATAAAAGCACCTGAAGTGGTTTTCGAAAAAGGCTTTACAGGAGCGGTACAGGTATTTGCCACTCAAAAAGTCGTATTGGAAGAAGAGGTGCAATTGCAATACCCTTCCTCTTTGTATGTAAAGATTAACCCGGGAGAACAGGAAAATGTGGCTGAGCTTAAAAAAGGAAGTATGATTATCGGCGGAGTGGTGGTTTTAGGTGATAACCATATACTTACCCGGAATCGGGTATTGTTTGTTGCGGAAGGAGCGCATATTGTAGGAGATGTATACAACATGGGAGCAACCGAATTGCGCGGAAAAATTACGGGGACTTTGTTTACCGATAAGTTTGTACTGAATACGCTGGGGTCTATTTACGATAACCATATGATGGATAGTGAAATTACCAGTAAAGAACTCCCGGAAAGCTTTGTGGGAGTTCCCTTGTTTAAGAATAAAACCGAAGACCGTTATGCGCTTATCAAGGAATTGTAATACGGGAAGGGTCCGGGCGAGTTCGCTTATCGAATCGGTTATTGCCATTGCAGTGATCGCTATTTGTATGTTATTGGCTACGCTGATATTTAATCAGGTGCTTTCCTCCAGTTACAATATGGCATTTCAGAAAGCCAAGTACCGAATAGAGATGCTCAGGGAAGCCACAAAAAAAGAGCAGTTGTTTGCTGATAATACCTATCAGGGTCCGGGATATACGATTATAAAAAAAGTGAGGGATCACGAATCCGATCCAAGGCTTAAAGAAGTTCGGTTTACAGTACAGGCTCATCGAAAAAAGGAAGTATTTACCTATTTGATTCCCTATGAAACGAGGTAAAAAAACATATGTAAAAGCCTTTACGGTATTAGAACTCCTCGTCGGGATGGCAGTGATGAGCATATTGTTGGCCATGATATATGTGACATTTAATTTTTTCTCTAATCAGGTATATACTTACCAGATTGAAAACGAAGAGATACAGGAATTAAACCGGTTCGATACTGCACTTAAAAGAGATATGTTTAAAGCGCAAAGCATAGAGAAAAAACAGGAAGGGTTTCTTTTAAAAATGTATAAGGGAGACAGCATTCGCTATACTTTTAAGGAAACCTATACCCTACGGGAAAATCAGATAAGACGCGATACTTTTCAGCTTTCCGGAAAAGGAGTGGAAATAAATATTCCTTTTTTGGTATCGGACTCTTTAGTACAATTTCGGGGGACGTATTATTTAATGGGAGAGAAAATAGAATCTCATTTTATTAAAACCCCGGGAATAGCGCAAAGGATTAACCGTCGTTTCAAACCATGAGTATCGATATAAGCAAATATCAACAGGCCAAAGCCAGAACCAGCCCGGAAAAAACTCCAGGAGGCACTTCTTTGTTTTCCAGGGAGATACGATGGGACGGTAAGTTTTCCAACAAGAAAAAATCTCAGTTTTACAAAGAACTGGCATTGCTGATACGCTCCGGAGTCGATTTTAAACAGGCCCTTGAAATTATTACAGGGCAGCAAAAGAATAAAAAGGATAGAGCACTCATCCAAAAAATCAAGGACGATGTAATAAAAGGGAAAGGCCTTTACGAAGCCATGAAATTAAGTGGCGTTTTTTCGTCGTATGAATACTACAGCGTAAAAATCGGCGAAGAAACCCGAAAATTGGAAGCCGTACTGGCGGAACTTCAGCAGTACTTCGACAGGAAAATTAAAATGCGCAGACAGCTCATTTCCGTATTTACCTATCCCGCTTTTGTAATTGTGGTTACCCTGGCCGTTTTGTATTTTATGTTAAACAATGTGGTACCTATGTTTGCTTCCGTATTCAGGCAATTTGGAAGCGAATTACCGGCGCTTACCCGGAAAGTAGTAGCACTTTCGGAGAATTTTTCAACCCTTGTCTGGATTTTTCTGGCAGTGGTATTGCTTATCGCTGCTTTTCATTATTTAAATAGGGAAAAGGCATTTTACAAAAAAATTACATCGGCCGTAGTACTCCGAATCCCGTTTTTCGGCAGGCTTATAAAAAAAATTTATATGGCGCGATTTTGTCAGTCGCTTCACCTTTTACTATCAGCAAAAACCCCCTTGATAAATTCCTTGTCACTTCTGGAAAAGATGATCAGTTTTTATCCGATTACGATCACACTGCCTCAGATAAAGGAGGATATCACAAAAGGGGGTTCCTTTGGGAATAGTCTCGAAAAATACAAAGTGTACGATCATAAAATGATCTCTATGATTAAAGTAGCGGAAGAGATCAATGAATTAGACACCATGTTTGAACGTTTAACAGAGCAATATAATGAAGAAATAGAACATCAAACCAAAATGATAGGTGTTGTTTTAGAACCGCTTATCATTATCATCATCGGCATTATTGTGGGAACCATTATGATAGCCATGTATTCGCCGATGTTCGATTTGAGCAAAGTAATTAATACCAGGTAGTAAATACCTTATTTAAATATACGGGAATGAAAAAAGTGATAAAGAAAAAATGGTATGTTAAGGCTTACTCGCTTACCGAAATTCTGATAGTGCTGGCCATCATAGGGATCTTGTTAATGATGGTTTTACCAAATCAAACCTCTATTGTATCTCAGGCAAAAGCCATAGAAGCGCAGAATATGCTCAATCAGATTTACGGACTTGAAAAAAGTCATTTTTACAGGCATTCCAGGTATTCATCGGATTTTAATGAACTGGGATTCGAACCGGTTTTAACTATTGACCAGGGAGGACAGGCAGTGTATCGTATCGAGATTGTCGAAGCCTCGGTAAACAGCTTCCGGGCCAGGGCTACGGCTTTATCCGATTTTGATGGCGATGGAGTATTCAATACCTGGGAAATAGATCAGGATAAAAAATTACTGGAAACCGTAAAAGATTAATGGTAGTATCGGCTATACATATAACCATAGTTATTCTCTTGTTTTTTGTAATGATTCAGGACCTGAGGTACAGAGCTATTCACATCCTCCTTCCCGTTGCCATTTTTGTGCTGGGAATAATTAGGCATGTTATAAAAGAGTGGTTCTGGATCGATTTACTGATGAATATCCTGTTTGTACTGTTGATTATGGCAGGTCTGGCAGCCTACCTTTCTCTTAAAAACAGACGGGCTGTAAATCCGTTTAAAATGGATATTGGCTGGGGTGATGTGCTTTTCCTGTTAGCTGTAACTCCATTGTTTTCCAGCATGTCGTATATGTTCTTTTTTATCTCGGGAATGCTACTGGCCATTGTTTGTCATATTATTAATCATTGCATAACCAAAACCAGGACCATTCCGCTGGCGGGTTATCTGGCGGGCTATATAATCCTGATTTCCGGGTTTTTGGTGATCGCACCGGAAGAAGCACATGTTTTTTTTAATAGGTTACTCGTATGAAAGCAGTAAAAAACATATCTATTTCTGTTGAGGTTCAACAACTGATCTCAGGTGAACTGGCGCACCATTATAATATTATTCCGGCAAAGGCCTCCGATGAAACATTTACCTTTTATATCTCCGAAAAAGTACGCACGGAAGATTCCGATGAAGAACTGGAATTACTACTGGGAAAAAAAATAAATTTTATACCGCTTGAGGATATTGAGATAAAAAGACTTTTATCAGTATACTACAGAAAATCCGGAGAGGTAAAAAACCAGGAAGAAAAGAAATTTTCCGTGCGGAGTAATGATTTCCTGGAACAGTTAATCTTTGAAGCCAAAGAACTGGGGAGCAGTGATATTCATTTTGAAGTTTTTGAAGACACGGCCCGGGTGAGAATACGTATCGATGGAATCCTGGTTGAAAAATATGTGATTGAAAAAGCTAATTACCTGGAGCTGGTTAATAAAATTAAGATAAAGTCGAATCTCGATATTACCGAAAAGCGACTCCCGCAGGACGGACGGATTAATTATGATGATTTTGATATTCGGGTTTCCATTTTGCCAACGCTGCATGGAGAGAAAATAGTGATGCGTATTCTGGGGCATGATGCGTCGAATATAGAAATTGAAAAATTAGGCTTTGAAGAAGAAGAAAAACAACTGTATCTGCAAGCAGTAAAAAAATCGAATGGAATAGTTTTAATAAGCGGCCCTACAGGTTCGGGAAAAACCACCACCCTGTATGCAACACTCAAACTATTAAATCACGTAAAGAGCAATATAGTTACGGTAGAAGATCCTATAGAATATACCCTGAAAGGAATAAATCAGGTGCAGTTAAAAGAAGATATAGGATTAACTTTTTCCAGTGCCTTGCGTTCCTTTTTACGGCAGGACCCTGATATTATTATGCTTGGGGAGATACGGGATTCGGAAACCGCAAAAATGGCTATTCGAGCTTCCCTGACAGGACATTTAGTGCTCTCTACCATTCATACTAATTCGGCACTCGGAACAATTTCCAGGCTGATTGATATGGGAGTCCCCTCTTTTTTACTAGCGGAAACACTGAATATATCGGTAGCACAGCGCCTGGTAAGAAAGCTGTGTGCAGAATGTAAGGAGGAGAGACCTTTTGATCCGGAAGAGCTGCCTACGGGCTTTGAAATACCATTTCCCGTTGCCACAACCTTTATCGCAAAAGGATGCTCCTCTTGCCATTATACAGGATATAGGGGAAGGCGCGCTATTTATGAGCTGGTGCCAATCGATACGGCGATGACAAATAGAATTAAACGAGGAGAATTTACGGAAGACCATTCCGATAATAAACAGATAAAAACACTTTCTGAAAAGGCTTTCCAGTTGCTGGCTTCAGGAGAAACAGCCTTGGAGGAAGTATATTCAATATTGATAAATACATGAAACGAGTAAAAATAATTTTAGGGTTTTTCTTTTTGTTTTCTGTGTTTTTGGGTTATACCCAGGACGATTTGAAACGTGCTACACTGAGAGCAAAACTCGATGCCCTGTCAACCGAAAAACCCGGACTTAATGAGACTACCAAGATCGATGTGGCCGGACTTACCTTGTACGAATTAATCACATCGCTTTCTGAAGAGCATGAACTTAATGTGGATGTAGACCCGGCTTTGAACACACAGGTGGTAAGTAATTTTTACGATGTTACTGTAAAAGATATTTTGCTTTTCCTCATTGAAAAACACAATATTGATGTTGAAATTGTGAACAGCATCATGGTGTTTCGAAAAAAAGTACCGATCAAAGAACTGCCGAAACTTAAGCCTCCTAAAATAATCGATATTACCTATAACAAACAAAACCAGTTTCTGTCGGTAAAACTAAAAAACGATTCCCTTCCCCTGGTCGCTCAGAAAATAACCGATCTGTCTAATAAGAATATTGTACTTTCTCCTACGGTTAAAACGGAAAAGGTTTCTGCATATATCATTAACCGACCCTTTGATCAGGTAGTTGAAATGCTGGCTAAATCAAATAACCTGGAACTTTCGGTTGATGACAACGGGTTTTACTATCTGGATAAAATGCCGGTGGTTACCGATCAGGCAGGTAGAAACCCAAACAGGAGAACCAGCGGTCAGGGTAATAAATCAAAAGCAATTCCGGGAGAACTGGAAATTGAGGTGAGCGAGAACGGTTATTTAAATATAAAAGCATTTGATGCCAGCGTATCGGATGTTATTAGCCTGGCAGCCGAAAAATCGAATATAAATTACTTTATGTACGATGTGCCGGGAGAGGAAAAAACCACCCTGGTTGTGAATGGAATAGCTTTTGACGATCTGATGGCACATGTTTTTAAGGGGAAAAAATATACGTTTAGAAAGAAAGACGATTTCTATTTAATTGGAAAAGAAGATACACAGGGGTTGAGATCTACCGAGCTCATCCAACTGCAAAACAGAACTATTGAGTCGGTATTGGAAACCATTCCGGCATCGCTCCTCGAAGGAGTTGAAATCAAGGAATTTTTAGAATTGAACGGACTGATGGTTTCCGGTTCCAAATCAATTATTGATGAATTAAAAGAGTATATAACAAAAATTGATCAGGTGGTCCCTCTAGTTCAAATCGAGGTACTGATTGTTCAGTATCAAAAATCCTACGAAATCCAGACGGGTATAAAAGCAGGATTGGATTCTGATAGGAGCCCGACCAGCGGAGTGTTGTTTCCTTCAACCGATGTATCTATGAATGCTACTTCTGTAAACAGCTTGATTGATGCATTTAACGGCTTTGGAATAATTAATATCGGGAAAGTCGCCGAGAATTTTTACCTCAATCTGAAAGCGCTTGAAAATAATTCTATAATTAATCTGAAATCCACTCCAAAAATTGCCACGTTAAGCGGGCATGAAGCCCGGGTTTCGATCGGAGAAACGAGTTACTATTTTGAGCAAACCAATAATATTATAAACTCAGGGATAAATAATAATATTTTACAATCGGGACGTTGGTCGCCGACCGAAGCGAATCTGAGCGTGGTAATCAAACCTTTCGTTTCAAAAGATGAACACATTACGCTCACCATTAATGTTGAAAACAGTTCTTTTCTTGGGAGAGCAGGTGAGGGAGCACCTCCGGGAAAGGCCTCTCAACAATTCGAATCGCTTATACGTGTAAAGAACAATGAGATGATTCTTCTAGGAGGACTGGATGAACTGGAAAAGGAAAACTCCGGAACAGGAACACCTCTGCTTTCCAGAATACCCATTATTAAATGGTTTTTTAGTAGTAAAAAGAAAAAGAAAAACAAATCAAAATTGCACGTGTTTATTAAGCCCACGGTAATCTACTAGTTGTAATGTTAAAACAACTCATACATACATTGCGAATTCCGCAGCATATTGCGGTTGTTCAGGTTCAGATGCAGGACCCTGAAATACATTATGCTGTGTTGGAACTGGTAAGAAAAGGGAGTGACATCAGCATTAAAAACCGAAACACTTTTACCGATTTCGAGGAAATGGTGAAGCGTTTACCTAAGAATCGGAAAATAATACTTGCTTTTACCGGTAAACGAATTGTAAACCGAAAGGTTCATCAAAGCGATAACTACAAATCATCCCTCATTTTTAATGCGGACCCCTCCGATTTTTATTTCGATGTACAGGAGGGCGAAGCTTATAATTTTGTTTCGTATACCCGAAGTGAATGGATTTCCGAAGAGATCGAGAAATTTAGGGCACAGGAGCTCTTTGTTATCGATTTTGCCATAGGCCCTTTTAAAGCAGCTTCCCTGGCTCCGTTTATCAATGCGAAAACAATCGCTGTATCCAATGTAACACTCTTTTTTGAAGAAGGGAATTTAAAAGAGTTCACCAGGGAGAACCATACCGCTGAAGACATTTTTATTGAAGAGGAAAAACTCAATAAACATGAAGCTCTCATGTTTGCCGTGGGATTACGCTATTTTTTAGGTGAAGACACGGAAAAAAGTAAAAATCCAATCCTGTCCGGCAACAAAACAACATATGCTTATAAAAAGAGCTTTTATTTCCTGGGTGTTTTTCTGTTGGTGTTTTTTCTGAGTACACTCTTATTAAGTCGCATTCTTATGTCGGTATACGGAAATAAGAATATGAGCTCTCAGCAGAAAATTATTCAGAATCAATACGCATACGATCTGTCTAAAAAACTTCTGGAAAGCAAAGCGCAAAAAAAACGGATTTTAAATGCTACAGGTGTATTTAGCACACATTTCCTTTCCTATTACACACACTGTATTTTAAAGAATATGCCGGAAGGGATACAGCTGAGCAACATGGAGGTTTTTCCGCTGACAGGAAAGGTGAAAGCAGGAAAAACGATAGAACGAAAGCTCGGGGTTTTAAAAGTAGAAGGGAACCTGAACACCGGAGAGGAACTGGGAGCATGGATAAAAACCTTAAACACCTTACCGTGGATAAGAAAAATTAATATTACAGGTTTGGAAGATGTTAGAAACGGAAGTAAAACATTCCAATTGGAAATAAGTATTCAGAATGATCTTTAAAAACATTCCATATAAGCAGAAGGTTTTTGGGCTTATCATCATTTTTGTGATGATGTTTATTGCGGCATACAAGCGTGTTTTTAATCCTACGCTTGCCTTGATTAAAAGCAATAAGCAAATGAATGAAACTATAGAGAAAGCAGGGCAGGCGGCCGGAGAAATTCGTTTCCTTCAAAAAGAGGTGGATTATCTGGATCGTATTATGGGAGATAAACAAAGACCTCCGGAAGAAATACAACAGGCCCTTCTGGAATTTGTGTCCCGATACAGATCGGTCAGATTGTACGAACTAAAAGACATCCATGAATCGGAGGAAAACGGATTTAAGGTATACTCAAATCAATTAACCCTTCAGGGAAGTTATAACGATTTGGCATCCTGTATTTATTCACTGGAAAAAGAGTTTAATCTGGCTCGCATAGTAAATATTCATTTTTATAGAAAAAAAGAACACCAAAGAAGAAGTGAAAAATTATTGGCAAGTATCATTTTTCAAAACTACTTACCAAACCCTAAATAAAGACATTATGAAAAAAAAGAGGATAAAGATGAAAAAAATAAGTTCATGGATTTTGGGCTTTCTGGCATTTGGTTATGTGGCATGCGATGATGTCCTGGAAGACGATATCACGGATGATGTTATAACGATTGTCAGCCCCCAGGAAGGGAGTACGATTGAAAGTAATATTACGCAGTTTCGATGGAATAGCCTGGAAGGAGCAGACGATTACAGATTGCAGGTATCCGGACCCTCACAACGAATCATTCTGGACACACTTATTTCTAAAACGCTATTTGATTACGAACTGGTTCCGGGCACCTATAGCTGGAGAGTACGTGGGGAAAACTTTGCCTACACTACCGCATATAGTTTTCCGGTGGAGTTTCATGTGGCACAAACCGAAGATCTCTCGGGGCAAACGGTTATTCTGGAGTCGCCTGCATCTGCTTTTTATACCAATAATCCGGGAATTACTTTTCAATGGGCGGGTATAGAGGTCGCCGATACCTATACATTCCAGCTTATCAGAAAAATAAGTACCGAAGAAGAAGTATATGCCCAGGCAGGGATTTCCGAAACCAGCCACACGATTCCTACGGAGATTTTAAATTTGGATGCACAGTATATATGGAAGGTTAAAGCGGTAAACAGTACAAGTCAGAGTAATTTCAGTAACCGGATTTTTTACCTGGACAGAGATATTCCGGGGAAGCCGGTATTAACTTCTCCGGAAAATAATAAGGTGTTGACAGGCGATGTGGATTTTATCTGGGAAGAACTTACCGACACAGGAACGGTTAAATCCGAAATCACCTATACCCTGGAGATTTCAAAAAACACCGATTTTTCTACACTTGTTGAAACCTATAACCTTACAGGAACACAACAAACGCATTCGTTTGCGGAAACGGGAGAATACTACTGGAGGGTTAAGGCTGGTGATAAATCCGGAAACGAAGGAGCATACAGCGATTCGTTTAAACTAACGGTTAATTAATGCGGAAAAAACATGTAAATATTATTCTACTGGTAGTAGTGCTGGGTATCTGGGGAGCGGCTATTTATAAATTTATAACCGGGTATTGGTCAAAAGATCAATACCTGGAAAACGCTAGCGCGATAAGTGGGAAAGTAGCCGACTTGGATGGATATATACTGAAAGATACATTTGCGTTGGAACCCTTAAAAAGAGACCCTTTTCTGGGAAAGCTTACACTAAGATCAGGTTTTGTCCGCACGGCATCGCGAACAGCTCAAAAAGGAGCACCCCCACCTATAAAACCCGATCAAAATATGAGCTGGCCGGAGCTTAGATATTTCGGGTTTGTAGAAAACCAGGACCGTGGAAGTAAATTGATATTGCTTAGAATTAATGGTAAGCTTTATAAAATAAGAGAAGGAGATTATGCAGAGAATATAAGAGTATTACAGGCAGTATCAGATTCCGTGGCTGTACTTTTTAACAGCGAAAAGCGCTATATTCACAGATAAGACACCAATTGGAAAAAGGGTATTTATTTTATTTGTAGATTTAATACAATTATTATCCTCTAAACCCTATACTATGTTACGGAATATACCGACCCTGTTGGTGTGTTTATTTCTTCACCTTGGCTTAGCTCAAAACACATCACCGGAACAGGCACATGCCGATTTGGAAGAAGCGTAAATTTACGCGAAGCTCAGACTACCTGACTCATTGCCCGGTGTGGAGCCCCTATAAATAAAGGCGTTTGTACCTTCCAGTTGATAGACAACATCCCGGGTCTTTCCGGTCATATCGTCGATTACAAGGGCGGCAAGATATCCTCCACGGCCCGTTACATAGGAGTGGTCGATTTCCGATTGGGCTAGGTCCAGGTTCTTCTCATTGTCCATATAGAACAGATAGTGCTTGTTGTCCCGGGTGAGCCGGTTAAAGGACATATCCTGTTTAGGGGGGCGTCCCCTTTGGAACTTGACCAATCTGTGCATCCATGCCAGGGAGCCATCATCCATCAATTTGGCCGCCAGGATATGATTGAAGTGCAAATGCTCGAAATGGACGTTCCTGCCCTTTTCAATGGTTCTGAACCGTTGTTCTCCAAGGATCAGGTTCCCAGTGCTGTTCTCCCTACTTAGTACCAGATATTCAATAAAAGGGTCGGATTTACCGTGATTATCCTTTTTTTCGATCTTTCCGGCTTCTTTTTGAGAAAGGTTTTCCGAGAGCATCTTCACTGAAAATCCGTGCTCTTCAAATCCTTGTACCTGCCCCTGGGCATCCAGATCCATAACAAAGATTCCGGTTAAGGCCTTTTTCTTTTCTCCCGGGAGGTAGGCTCTGTTGAAGATTGCGTTCCTTCAATGTACCCATGGCCCTTATATGGTTCTTCTTGCCCAATCGCAACACGGCCTATCAATGGCTTTGTCCCTGTCCAAAGGGACTTCATTTCTAAATGTAGAGGTGCGCCCATCCGTCCCTATTTTATATAGTAGCAGTTCGTAGGCCCCGTCCACTTCTCCATGGACCCATATTCGATGGACAACAGTTTGTTGTCCTCGGACTTTACAAAACTGTATTAGACATGGACTTGATATTCGTTCCGGCCATCACTTTTTATCAGTTTTTCAGATGAGCTGACGATCATTGTCCTTTCACCGGCCTTTAAGTTATCCAATGGAATGCAGACGGCTTCCAAAATTTCAGGTCTCTTTTTCCTGGATGAAATGAACACTACCACTTCGTTTTCCAATTGGAGCATGTGCTCGATCTGTTCCTTTTTGGGATTGAAGAGGTTCTTGATCTCCTCCCTGTCCACTTCGTCCATGGTAACGTTATCAAATTTCTGGACTGTTAGTCCCTTGTCCGTCTTGCTAAAAAGAAAACTATGGTCTCCCATGAGTAGTACTTTTTGTAATAGTGCCTGAATCTTTTGTACCCGTCCCCCTTATTTACGGAATAATCGGCTGAATGGTGCAAATCTTGGGAATGTATGGATGTGAGTGCCGAGCATATAACAAAAGTGAACGTCAAAATGTTCTTCATGGTCAAATTTTTAGCTTAAAAAGCACAACGATCAAAATATCCATAAATTGCATTGGATATTTTAATATTTGTAGGACGAACACGGGATTTTCTGTCTCAATGGATATAATTATCAGATTTATTCCAAACATGGATATCTATGAAGCTACATACGAGACCGGAATACTTGCGTTTATTTATCCTGTTCTTTCTTAGTCTTGGGCTTAATTACGGAGCGAAAAATAATCATAGGGAACTATCTTGTCATTTGGGAGGTTACAATAATCCTTATCCTTTTTTTCTTGATGACCCATCCTTGTGTTTTTCAATGTCAAAATAAAAACCCTTCATTAAGTAAATATTAGTCAAATATTTATGAATTTTACTGTGGTACTGTAAAGAAGAAAAAACAAAAGAGCGTAACAGAATATCTTGGGAATTGCACGACAGTATTCTTGGAAAATTGTTTGGCGTTCGTGTCGATATGGGCTTTTAGACATAGAAGGGAGTAGCGATACTTTAAAACAACATGAGCTATTTTTAGAAGAACTGCAACAGATAGAAAAAGAATACAAATAGAAAAAGAATTAAGAGAAGTTTCCCATAAGTTGAATGTCAATTTCAACAATTCCGAAATTGATTTTGGCACGATCATAAAACAGCTTCTTAAAAACAAAAGCCATACAGGTGGTTTTATATATCAATTGAATAATGAAAATGTCGCCTGGAGTCAAATCAACGAAATTGTAAAAGTGAACCTCTATAGAATTTTGCAGGAAGCGTTGCAGAACATTGTTAAATATGCCAAAGCAAAAAAAGTTGTACTGGATTTTTCCATGAAAGAACGTGATTTAATAGTATGTATAAAGGACAGTGGTATAGGCTTTGATGTAAAAAAACGAAAGAAAGGAACTGGTATCAACAACATGAAATCCCGTGTACAGGAACAGAAAGGTGTATTTAGCATTCAATCGGAAATAGATAAGGGAACCTCTATAAGTTTTACCATACCAATATATTAAAAACCATGGAAAATAAAGAATATACCATATTGCTCATAGACGATCATCCTTTGATAACCAATGCCTATAAAAGCGCATTTAATTATATTGGTAAACGTAACGCCGGCATATCGTTCCATATAGATGTAGCACATAATTGCACTGTTGCCAATAATAAAATCGATTTGTTTATATCGGAGAACAAAAATCTTGATATCGTTTTTTTGGATATATGCCTGCCGCCTTCAAAAGATGGTAATATACTTTCGGGAGAAGATTTGGGTTTAAAAATCAATGCGTCGTTGCTGGACACTAAAATTATCGTATCGACAACTTTGAACGATAATTATAGAATGCACAGTATTTTCAAAAACCTTAATCCGGATGGATTTCTGACAAAAAATGATATTACCGCAAAAAAGTTGGTTGCTGCCATCAATACGGTACTCACTGACCCTCCCTATTACAGTAAAACAATTACTAAATTACTTCGTAAAGAAGTTTCTTCAAACTTTATTTTGGATGAAACCGATAGAAAATTATTATACGAACTCTCTATCGGAACCATGATGAAAGACCTTCCTAAAATTTTGATGTTATCCCTGCCCGCTATAGAAAAACGTAAAAATCGTATCAAACAGATTTTTGATGTTTCAAGCCCTTATGATAAGGAATTACTGCAAAAAGCCAAAGAAAAGGGGTTTATATAAGTTAATTTCAACACCTGTTTTAAGAGCACGAAAAAAGTATGGGCAACCCATACTTTTTTTATGGATGGCACATACCATGATCTGATTTTAAGTAGCTAACTTTTTACACTTAAAATCCGGTTAGATATGAAAAATAATTACCTGTATGTACTACTTCTTTTATTAGCCTTTACCAACGGCTGGAGTCAATCCAAATTTATCCATTTCAATGCCAAAGAAATAGATACGACCTTGATATCCGCCTACGGCGATTCGTTACAAGTGGCAGCTGCAACAAATTTCGCAGAGAAAAAAGCAATGATAAATTACAATCCTGCTATTTCCTTTAATGGTACCAATGATTATCTCGTATTGGAAAAACCCATTTCGAATATTTCGCAAGTAACTGTTTTTACCATCTTTAACCCGGTAGTAACAGACACATTGCAAGGCAAAGCTGTTTGGGGATTACATAGTGAAGAATCGGAAATAGCATTGACCACCAAAGGTGCATTTACAGGTAATAAGTTCGCTTACTATACAGGCGGTGAATCCAATACAGCTACTCTACATACCTACACCCAAATGTATTGTTCCAAAGGAGAGCCCAGTCTAGAAACTTATATAAGTATAGGAGCTACAAAAAAAGAAAGCCTGTACCCTTATTTTAAGGGAACTATTGCTGAAGTTATTGCATACGATGGCATTCTAAGAGGAACAAAACGTCAATCTATCGAAACCGGTTTGGCCCTAAAATATGGCATCACCCTTGATGCCGGAGACTATATTACTTCCAAAAAGAAAGTGGTTTGGGATCGAGAGAATGATGCTGCCTATTCCTATAACATTGCAGGTGTTGGTCGGGATGATGAAACAGGACTCTATCAAAAACAAGCTACAAGTTCCAATGCACCTGGTTTGTTAAGTATTGGAGTAGGTACAATTGCAGTATCCAATAACAAAAATACTGCCGTGGTCAACGATCTGGATTTTATAGTTTGGGGAGACAATAATCAACCATTGGAACTGGAACCGAAAGGAAGTGTTACCGATAGGGTTCCCATATTACAGCGTAAATGGCTGATTAAATCAACCGGAAACTCTGTCAAAGGCCTTGAGACCCAATTACAATTGGATGTGAGTACCCTGTTTGATAGTATCCAACCAAAGGAAAACTATCTTTTGGTTATCGACCAAAGCGGAACAGGAGAGTTTTTACCGGAAAACATACGATATCTTTCACCAACTCAAATTAGCGAAGAAGGTCTATTGTCTTTTGATGCTATAAAGTGGGACGAGGACAACTCCGGAAAAGACCTGTTCTCATTTGCGCTTAAAAAAGATTTGGAACTGACCTTATCAAGCCAGCAGCCTATTATATGTCCTGATGGTTCAACAAACCTGGATTATTTGGCCACAGGAGGCATCCCTCCCTATACGTATGATCTGGTAAACAATGAAACTTCCGCCAATCAACAATGGGATAGTAGTCAGGATGCAGAACAAAACAATAGCGTAGAAGTTACATCAGAAGGCATTTATACACTTACGATTACGGATGCCTTGGGTACACAAACCCAACAAGAATACACCATAGTTATAGAAGAACCTTTAACAGTGGATTTAGGACCTAACCAGCAATTGAAGTTTGAAGGGTCCTTATCCTTACAAGGTGTAATTTCAGATGTAAACAGAGTGATAAGCTATAATTGGACAGGTAACAACGGGTTTACCAGTGATGAAGAAATCGTTAACATTGATGATCCCGGGACATACACCCTGACCGTTGAAACGGCATTGGGCTGTCAATACTCCGATGACATTCTTATAGAAGAAAGCTTTGTCCGCGAATTTATCATATATCCAAACCCTGTTACCGATGGTACCTATACCATATCGATAGTAGTAGCCGAAAAAACGGATATGACCGTAAGTGTCTTTAACCTGGCGGGCGTACATGTTAGTACCGATGACGTTCCGGCCGAAGAAATATATGAATACGACAACAAAAAACGGGCCAATATAAAGGGACGGGGACTGAACACTCCTGGGATCTATAATGTAGTACTGACAACACCCTTTGAAACCGTATCCAAAAGCCTCATTGTAGAATAACCTGTCTATCACCTCTTATGCTATCAACATATAAAAAAATCAGTCATTATGATAAATTCTAAAATATACACCTTTTTCTTAGCCAGTTTGATTTGTGTTGCAACTTTTGCAAATGAAACTTTAAAAGAAACATATCCAAAAAAAGATAAGAACAAGACTTCAACAGAACGCTATTATCCTTCCTCTCTAAAAGAAGGCTATATTGGTGTTTTTGATGACCGGCCACTGGACAGTCCAACAGATAACGTGTTTACGGTCGCTATGGATGCCATGCCGGCAGATGACGAAGAAGTATGGCTTACCTATGACCTCTATGGTATTAGCGACCATACCGGTATTTCCCGAAGTATTAACAACCAGCTTTCTGCCGGAGGGTATCTAGTGGCCCTGAACCATGAATGGCAAAAACAAGAAGAGCAACTAAAAAAAGATTGGTTGCAAAAAGGTGATAATATCATTCGTTTTACACTTCCTGAAAATGCTGGATATAACTACCGTATTAAAAATTTGGGGTTACGTATCGTAAAAAAAGGAATTCAAGGGAGGGCTGTAATTATCAATCAACCTTTAGAACAGAAATATGTCAACGATTTGGGATATCTCAAAGGCTTTGTACAAGGAAAAGACAGCGACCGTGCCCAGGTCTTTGTCGACGATATGGCCATTTATGATGTATTGGAGGAATTTGAGGCGTTGATTCCCAAACCAGCAGGGAAAAACAAGTGGGTATCTACCTTAAAAGTAGTATTTCCCGATGGTGAGACCCTAACAAAACAGATTGCTTATACTACCGCCGTTAAAGCAGATTATCAAAATACCATTTCGGTGCGTTCTGCCGATTATGCCGTAAAACGGTATTCGCCGGAAAAAACAATGGAGCTTTCCGTACAAGGTGCTGCCATTACCATAGCCCCACAGGCATTAACGGCTTCAGAAAATATCTCCATAACCACTTTGCGGGTTGTGGATATTCCGGCATTGGACGGTACCATGGTCAATGTGACCAAAAAACACAAAGGGTATCGATTTTTGCCCCATGGCACACAATTTAAAAAAGAAGCCACTATTCATTTGGATTACGATAGTTCCAAAATTCCTGATGGGTACACGCCGGAAGATATCAAGACCTATTATTTCGACGAAAAGTCCAAGCATTGGGTAGCCCTGAAAAAGGATAGTTTAGACACAAAAAATAACCGTATCATATCGAAGACCACTCACTTTACCGATATGATCAATGGTATCATTAAAGTACCCGAATCCCCGGAAACGGCAGGATTTACACCGACCTCCATTAAAGATATCAAAGCGGCCAATCCATCGGCGGCCATTAATACTATTGAGCCACCAAGTGCCAACAATATGGGCTCTGCCAATATTGGCTACCCGATTACCTTACCTGCCGGACGTCAGGGTATGCAGCCCCAATTGGGCATTCAATACAACAGTAGTGGTAGTAATGATTGGTTGGGTATGGGTTGGAACCTTCAAATACCAGCTATCAATATCGATACACGATGGGGCGTACCGCGCTATGATGCTGCCATGGAAACAGAAACCTACACCATGGGAGGGCAAATGATGGCACCCGTGGCACATCGTGGGGCACCCGTGGCAAGAACTTCAGAAAAACAGTTCCATCCCCGTGTAGAAGGCAGTTTCAACAAAATCATCCGTCATGGAGATAATCCTACAAACTATTGGTGGGAAGTGACCGATAAATCGGGGACAATATACTCTTATGGAGGAATATCCGGTTTAGGCATAGTGGATACTTCCGTACTCAAGGATGCCGACGGCAACATTGCGCATTGGGCATTGGTAGAAGTACGCGACCTAAACGATAATTTTGTACGCTACCATTGCACCAAAGTACTAGATGTAGGTGTACAGGGAGGTAGCGTGCCCGGTCAAAACATTTACATTGATAGAATTACCTATACAGGACATGGTAATAGTGAAGGGAAATATGAAGTATTGTTTACCAGAGACCGTGAGCTAAATGAGGCCAAACGTACCGATGTAACCATTAATGCACGTTATGGTTTTAAGCAGGTTACCGCTGACCTGTTGAAAAAGATAGAGGTACAACTTAACGGACAGAATATACGCAGTTACGAGCTTACCTATGTGCAGGGAGCTTTCTATAAAACCTTACTACAAAAAATAACTGAATTTGATGCCAATGGACAAGAATTTACCAACCATGAGTTTGACTATTTTGATGATGTAAGACCCGGTGCTACAGATGCTTATGTGCCTTATAGTAATCAGGAAGAACACTGGACGCCACAACAAGATGGTGTACATGGTAATTTTATCAACCCCATAGAACATTTTAATGATGATGCCTCCGCCCTTGGGGCCAATAAATCCAACGGTGGTGGTGGAGCCATTGCGGTTACAGCGGGTATTAATGATGGCAATTTAGCAGCAAAATCAAAAACAGCAGGAGTTTCCGTAGGGTTTTCTAAATCCAAAAACGAAGGTCTGTTGGCCTTGGTCGATATCAATGGAGATGGATTATCGGACAAAGTATTTAAAACGGATGATGGGCTCTTTTTCAGGGCGAATCAGTCAGGACCTGACGGTACAACTACATTTAGCGATGGAGAGCCGATACCCATCGTCGGTATTACCAATTTTAACAAAGGAAGAAGCAGTACCACAGATTTTGGTATAGAATCCCATTTCGTCGTTTTTGCCGGGGTACAGTACAGCAAAACAAAAAGTACAACCTCTACGTATTTTTCCGATGTAAACGGAGACCAGTTAATCGATATCGTAAGTGGAGGAATCGTCTATTTTAACCATATTGATGATAACGGAATCCCCACATTTACGGCATCAAGTGCACCAACACCCAGCCCCATCAATGCATCGGATAATATAGATCCGGCTATAGTGGAAATAGACCCTGCCGAACTCGAAGCGGCCATAGACCAAAACCCGTTGCATGATGTGGTAAAAGTCTGGGAAGCCCCTTATGACGGTACCGTCAGTATTACCGAAAATGTACAATTGGTAGAGGATACCAGTAGCGACAGACAGGAATATACAGCGGCCGATGGGGTACGTGTAGCCATACAACATATTGGTACAGAACTTTGGTCTACCACCATTGCCGCGGATGACTATACCCCCAAAACACCAACAGGAGTTGATGCTATCACGGTAACCAAAGGCGACCGTATCTATTTCAGGGTACAATCGGTTTTTGACGGAGCCTATGACCAGGTGCAATGGACGCCTACCATAAGCTACACCTTACAAACTCCTGATTTGGTAGATGCCAATAACCTGCCCGTATACGAATACAATTCAGGAGATGATTTTATCATTTCGGCACCTATGTCAACAGGTATGGCCATCGATGGTGAAGTTACCATTGAAGGTACTTTTATAAAACCTATTACCACAGATGATGTTACCGTTGAAATCATTAAGGAGACCAATGGCACACAGCAAGTAGTATGGCAACAGGATTTTGGATGGAATACTACGGTAAATCAAAATATAACACTTGATCAAACGGTTTTACAGGGCGAGACCTTTTATTTTAAGGTTTTGGCCAATACCAATATAGATTGGGCTGCACTACAATGGAATCCAAAGGTGTATTATACGGTTTCGAACGACCCGAATATTACACAGATAACCGATACTAATGGAAATCCGGTTTTGGAATTTTACCCTACTGTAGATTATAGCTTGTTCAATGTGTCGGCAACACCTACCCTGGCATGGGAAGCCACGCAGGATGAGACCGTTACCATTACGCCGCAACTTGCCCTGGACACAAATACGGAAAACGGCACCATCGTTTTTTCCATAAAGAAAAGTGATGAATGGCTATACGAACAGGAAATAACCGTTACCAATGGCGTATTGGGTACACTAACACCAACAACGTTGGATGTAGCAACCGGAGATAAATTGTATCTGGAATACCATATCGAAAACAAGCTATTGGCAGATGTGATAACATCCACGAACACTGAAATAGCAGGAGCAGCAACAACTGTTGTTACGGCAGGCTTACACACAAAATTAGAGGAAGCATCCCTTTTTGGGGTCATGTATCGCAATTGGGGCCAATTTACCTATAACGGTAACAGGGACAGAGCCACACAGCCTATCAATGAGGCAGAACTGGTACTGGACGATGCCATTACGAATCCGCCGGAAATCGATTTGAGTACGGCCACCACCCCAGAAGAAATGGAAGATATGTACGATACACAGGGGGGAAACAGGGCCAATGAAAACAAGTTTATCTACATGATTCCGAATATGGAAGAACAGGCCTATGTGGGCTATGATGACCTTACCTATGTAAAAAAACAGGTTATCAGTGCCTCCAGGTTGGGGGAAGACGATATTCTGCCGATAAATCCTTTAGAGGCAACGGGTAGTTCAGGAGGCACCGGGGCCACGGCCATTAAAAAGGTGGCCAAAAGCGAAAACGTAAGCTTTTCGGTGGGTATAGGGCCCGCTGGCCTTAGCTATAGCAAAGGAAATACCATACAGGAATATGACTACATAGATATGAACGGGGACAGGCATCCCGATATCGTATCCAAAAATAAAATCCAATATACCCTGCCTACGGGTGGATTGGAACCCAATGCCGTGACACATGCTTTTGGAAGGGTACATTTATCTGAACATGAGGCTACGGGCTTTACTTTGGGAGGTACCTTCCTGAAATCTGGTGACCAAAACTCAGATCAAAAAGGGAAAGGCTCCAAATCCAGTGATGCAGAATCAGAATCTAAAATAGCTGCTGGTATTAGTGGCAACTTCAACACTAATAATGACGAGACTCAATATGCATGGATGGATATTAATGGAGATGGCCTGCCGGACAGGGTCTATACCGGTGGTGAAGTAGAATTGAACCTGGGCTATAAATTTGCCCCTAAAGAACAATGGGGCTATGTAGGCATTAGCGATGGCGACGCCATTAGTTATGGTGCTGGCCTTAACATTAATCTTTTTAATTACAGTTTGTCTGTTGGAATTGGTCTTTCCAGAAGTGAAAGCGATACCAAAAAGACCTTACAGGATGTAAACGGTGACGGCCTGTTGGATTATATCGTTGATGCTTCACCCCTGGTAGTGGCTATCAATACCGGTAATGGTTTTGCCACTCCAATTCCATGGACAGGAGCCGATGCCATACGCGAAGGCGTTTCCACGGGAGAATCTGCCAATGGCTCTTTTACGGCCTGTATTCCTATTTTACTGGCAAAATTGTGTTTTAACCCTTCAGCAAATGTTTCCCATGGGGTGAGCAGGGAAAAGGTACAGATTGCTGATGTGGATGGTGATGGTTTCCCTGACTTTTTAAGATCTGATAAAGACAATGACCTTACCGTATATCGTTCTACCATAGCCCGTACCAACTTGTTAATGGGGGTAAAACGCCCGTTGGGTGCCAGTTTTGCGGTGGATTATAAACGTGTTGGCAATACCTATGGATTGCCCAATGATGTATGGTCATTGGCAAAGGTAGAACTGCATGATGGGTTTGAGGGCGATGGTGCCGATACCATGGTCAGTACCTTTGAATATGAAGAGGGCCGTTATGACCGTAACGAACGCGATTTTTATGGGTTTAAAACCGTTAAAAGCCATCAGTTGGATACCGAAAGCAGTGATGCCGTGTACCGTACCGTAGTACAGGAATTTAAGACCGATAACTACTACGAAAAAGGAGCTTTAAATCGTGAAGTATTACAGGATGCAAGCGAAAACCTATATACCGAAAGCCTCAATACCTACGAGTTAAAAGATATTGGCAGTGGCACCACCTTGCCCGACACCTTTAAGGCCAGTGATGACGGTGCCGCCTTTTTGGCCGCTACCGAAATGACCAAAAACTTCTATGAAGGCCAGGGTACTGCCGGAAAGAGTACACGTATGACTTATAGCTATGACTTGTTAGGCAATGTAACGAGCTATACCGACTTTGGCGATGATGGTATTGATGACGATATTTCCTCATCCATAGCCTATCATTCGGTACCTTCCAATTATATTATGGGCATTCCAAGCAGTATTACCGTTTCAGGCGGCGGGCAGACCTACCGTAAGCGAGAGACCAGTATCAATACCGCTACCGGAAACATTACCCAAATACGTAAATATCTGCAAACTGGGGGTGTAGCTACCTATGACATGGACTATGACGGCTTTGGAAACCTGACCAAGATCACCAGGCCCGAAAATGCCAATCGCGAACGCCTGTTCTTTGAATATACCTACGACCCTGAAGTGAACACCTATACCACAGGGGTTACCGATGGCTATGGCTATAGCTCGTCATCAGACTACGATTACCGTTTTGGACAGTTATTATTAAGTACTGACTTGAACGGACAGCAGATGCGTTACGAAATCGACAATGTTGGGCGTATTACCACCATAACGGGACCGTTTGAAATGGCGGCAGGATTGCCTTATACCATTGCGTTTGAGTATCATCCGGAAGCCGATGTGCCATGGGCAGGCACCAAACATTATGACCCGGCACACCCCGATAACGATTTGGAGACCATTACCTTTATCGATGGGTTAAAACGAAGCTTGCAGGTGAAAAAAGATGGGGCTATCCATTCCGCTCCCAATGCTGCCGACGATGAACAGATGATCGTTTCTGGGCGATTGACCTTCGATGCCTTTGGGCGTACCATAGAAAGTTATTACCCCGTAACGGAACCCAAAGGTGGTGAAAGCGATTTTAACGATACCCCGGACGGCATTACCCCTACCAAGACCACTTATGATGTTTTGGATAGGGCCTTAACCGTAACCTTGCCAGACAATGCCGTGACCACTACGGTCTATGGTTTTGGTAGTGACCGTGATGGTAATACCCAGTTCAGTACCAAAGTAACCGATGCCAATGGTATTTATAAAGAAAGTTTTACCAATGTGCGTGGCCTCACCAAAGCGGTACAAGAACAGTACAGCCAGGGCAGCGATATCTGGACCAGCTATGCCTATAACCCCATTAACGAGCTGATTGAAGTTAAAGACGACCAGGACAATGTCATAAATTCCAGTTACGACTGGCTGGGCAGACGTACCGAAGTGGTACACCCTGATGCGGGAATCACTAAATATGAATATGACCTGGCAAGTAACCTGACCAAAAAGATAACCGCAAATCTAGCGGATGCAAATTTGGCCATTGGTTATACCTATGACCATGAACGGTTAACGAACATTACCTACCCGCAAAACCCTCAGAACAATGTCACCTATACCTATGGTGCTAGTGGTGCACCCAACTTTAGGGCAGGCCGTATTGTAACACAGGAAGATGCTACCGGGGCACAAGAATTTTTCTATAACGAGTTGGGTGCGGTGGTCAAAAACATACGAACGATTATCGTACCCGATAGCGAACTACTGACCTATACCACCCAATGGGAATACGATACCTGGAACCGCATTACAAGCATGATATATCCCGACCAGGAAACCCTGACCTATAATTACAATCTAGGTGGCCTGTTGCATAGTTTTAGCGGACAAAAAGACGGTACGGACTATGACTATGTAAAACAACTGGGCTACGACAAATTTGAACAGCGTGTGTACCTGGGCTATGGCAACGGTACGGAAACCTTTTATAATTATGAACCCGACAGGCGTCGTTTAAAAACCATGGTGGCAGAAACAGCAACCGACCGTAAGATGATGGACAATGTGTATACTTACGATAAAGTAAACAACATTCTCCGCTTACAGAACAATGCCGAAATACCGACCTCTAATTTAATGGGCGGGCAGACCGATTATAACTATACCTATGACGACCTGTACAGGCTTACCAATGCCACTGGAAGCCATTTGGGCAGTAACCATGAAAACAAGTACAGCCTGGCCATGGAATACAATAGCATACACAGCATTGTAAAAAAAGACCAGTTGCACGAGTTTAAAGGCTATGACGAAACCGAATGGAGCCCACGTAACAAGACGACCTATGCCTATGATTATGAATATGGTGAGGCTCAGCCCCATGCCCCAATACATATAGGCGAACAGGCCTATACCTACGATGCCAATGGCAACCAGACCGGATGGATGCATGATACCAGCGGGCAACAACGCCAGATACTCTGGGACGAGGAAAATCGTATCAAGGCCATTGCCGATAACGGTGCCCTGTTCAACTATGTATATGATGCTGGCGGCGAACGCGTATTAAAGAGCAATGGTGGCGGGCAAAACGTAAAGGTAAATGGTAAAAACGCAGGCGGTAATGGCAGTATAGGCAATTATACCATTTACGTAAACCCCTATGTGGTGATACGTAACAGTATGGTAACCAAACATTTTTATATAGAAAGCCAGCGTGTAGTGACCAAACTGGCGGAAAGCAGTGATGGTCTCTTGCAGGATACGGCGGGTGATGGTATCAACTATACCAACAAGACCGGGCAGTTACAGGCAAGCATTGCCAAACTATATGCCGACATGGGATTAGAGGTTGAGAAAGTAGATGGCGAGGCCGGTAACTCCGGTAAAATACCACCAGGGCAAAGTGGTATTCACCCCGACCACCCTGACAATGGTAACAACGGTGGTGGTAATGACGGAGGTTCTGGTGATGGCGGTACTGGAGGCAACGGAAATAATATAGAAGCCTTTATCTTCTACTACCACCCAGACCATTTAGGATCTTCTTCGTATATTACCGATGCCAATGGCGAGGTAAGTCAACACATCGAGTACTTTGCCTTTGGGGAGACGTTCCTTGAAGAACATAGTAATACAGAAAGAACGCCTTATTTATTTAACGGTAAAGAGTTAGATGAGGAAACGGGTTTATACTATTATGGCGCAAGGTATTACGATGCCAAGACAAGCGTTTGGCAGTCTGTTGATTTGGAGGCCGAAAAGTATCCAAATGTTAGCCCATATGCCTATGTTGCTAATAATCCAATCAATTCCTTAGACCCTGATGGTAGATATATAATATTTATAGGAGGGTTAAGATTATGGCATGGTGCTAGAGATCAAGCTGGACATGTATACAATGGTTTGGGAGGCAAAACAGGAATTTATAAAACTGATGTATTTAAATATTGGAGTACGGACGAAAATACCTTTGGAAGAAAAAATGTTGATATAGCCAAATATTATCAAGATAAGTATCAAGATGAAAAAATTGGGTTTACAAGTGGTTCATCATTTTGGAATTCTCAAGCGGCAGACAGAAAAATTGAAGGAATGGAAAAAGCAAAAATGTTTCATGAAATGGTTCAGAATGGAGACTTAAAACTTGACGCTAACGAAACCATTAAAATTGTCTCGCACAGTCAAGGAGGTGCACATGCCGCAGGTTTTGCTGAACAACTTATGACTTATACAGATGCTGATGGAAATGCATTATACAAAATTGAAATCATGGAATATATCACACCACATCAGCCAACAGATATATACCATCCCGATGGTATTAAAGGAATTCAGTACAGCCATGAGAATGATCAAGTATCATCTCGAAATTACCTTCCGAATGGTGGTACCAGATTTGGTAGAATTAAGGGCATAGAAGAATTCTATAGTGGTAAAATCATGGGAGAAAAAGGTCAGCCTAGAGCGAATGTTTTTACTCGAGGAGGTCATAATGTTACTGATAATGATCAATTTATTAAAAGGAGTGAAAAGAATGATTAATTTTAGAATTTTGGTCATAGCGATGATGTTTTTTTCATGTTCTAGATATGAACTTTCAAATGAGGATATACAATGGCAACCCTATAAAATTGGAGATATATTAGTATTCGAATCTAATAGAGGAGAAAAAGATATAATTAAGATAGAAAACATTCAAATTCAAAATAATGCAGATGATCCATTAGCAATTTTCCCCAATATGAAACAGACTTTATTTGTGGGTGGAAATAAAAATGTTTTGGAGTTAAATGCAGGTAAAAAAGGAAACAATATTTCTTTTGAATTAAGATTGGGTGAAAGCTATATGAGATACCCTTGTTTTTATGTTTATTTGGATGAAATAGAAAAAAAAAGAGAAAGTGTATGTCCTTTTGAAGAATTTAAGAACTGCTTTTCATTTAAAGTTAAAGAACTTTGTGATAATATGAAAGACCGTCCGTTTGATCTGAGATATATTTATTGGAGTAAAGAGTATGGGTATTTGGGACTTGAATTCAAAGACAACTACGTATGGACATTAAAGTCATTTGTGAGGGGAGGAAAAGAAATTCTATAATAATGTTTTCAATTAAAGCTAACATTAAGTGAAAAATGTATTTACCCTCTGCTTCACGAAGTCTCCTGACTTAGCGGAACTAATCGGGAAAGAAATTTAATAAAACAAAGAGCCTTGTCATTTGGGCAGTATCTTTCGTTCATTGAAATAAAGGGTAGACCTTTCAGTTAAACAAGGAAAACCTAAAAGCAGGCATTTTTAGAAACTATGTTGACCCCGACCATTTGGATTAATTGAGGAAAAAGATTAAGTATCTTTTGACTAGATTACCCGAGCGAAGCGAAGACTTCGTATATTACCGACGCCAATGGTGAAGTTACACAGCATATAGAATACTTTGCCTTTGGTGAAATCGAGGCAGACCAAAGTTCATTGAAATATATAATAGTTAATTTGCCGAGATTCAGCGAACACTTCAAACAATAAAATGAAGTGAGCTAAACGTTCCTTGAAGAACATAGCAATACAGATAGAACTCCGTATTTATTTAATGGTAAGGAGTTGGATGAGGAGACTGGTCTTTACTATTATGGAGCTCGGTACTATGATGCGAAGACCTCCGTGTGGCAGAGTGTGGACCCAATGATTCATGGTGAATATTTATATGGAAAACCTTTTGGAGGTGTTTTTGAATCCATGAATTTATCTGTCTTTTGTTATTCAGGTAATAACCCAATCACTTACATTGATCCTGATGGGAATTTTAAACTTCCTGCGGCATTAGTAAAAAAATACCCAAGGCTAGCACATTATTTAAAAAATAATATTCAAGATTTAGCTAAAAATAAAACTATTGTAGCTGCATTGAAAAAATATGGACAGTTTACAGATAAGCAAATCAAAGAAGCATTAAAATGGGGAAGTGGGCCAGAAATAAAAGTAACTCCTCTCAAAGGAGCTAATGGAGAATTTTCCCCTGGGAAAAAATCAAAAGAATTAAGAATTGATTCTGGAATTGTGAATCAATTAGAAAATGCAAAAGGAGAAGATCGAGATGCCGCTCTACTATTAGTTGTAAGTACTATACTTCATGAAACAACACATTATGGAGATGATCAGGACGGTAAAGATTATCCGGGAGAAGAGGGGCAAAAATTTGAAGAGAAAGCATATGGAAGAGATATCGATAACATTGATGATGCCAAGAAAACTTTAAATGAATACAATAAAAAACATGGCATAAAAAAGAGATATTCAACTAAAAAGAAAGCAGCAAAAACTATAAACCTTGCTCCAGTAACAATAACAGCTAAAAAGAAAAAAAGTGGAAATTAAAAATCTGATTAAATTAATAACTACAGTTTTAGTTCTCTTTTTAGCATGTAAAAATGAAAAAGTTGCTAAAAACACTAAACAGAGTTTATGTAAAGAAAATGAAGTAATTACAAGGCTTGTCCAAAAAGTGATAGACTACAATGAATTACAAAAGTATTTTCATTTGAAAGATTCAAGTAGATTACCTTTAATGATTTTGAAAGATAAACCTCTACTTAAAAACCTTTTAGGTTTAAAAAAAGGAGGTCAGGAAGTTTTATTAATTGACAGAGAAGACATTGTTGGGTTGAATTACATTGAATTTCATACGCTATTAATCGAAAATGATTCAGCCTACATTAATATGACTTATCCAATAGAAGGAATTAAAATTATACTAAATTATAAAAAAAATAAGTGTACATGGGATTTATATAAAAGCTCAATAGTTGAGAATTAATAAACAATAGCCGGTAGTGTTTCAAACGGGCACTTTTATCAAATAAGCAAAAAACACAGTTGATACTCAGTTATTTATATAAAAAACAAACCTCTAAAAGAGGTTTGTTTTTCCAAGGCATATTTTGCCAAACTAATTGGAAAGGCTACTAATCCTGATAAATAGTTATGAAGAAGCATATTTATTTAAGATTGGGGATATTTATAGTTTTCGTATTATTTAGCGTTTGGTTTGGTATTAAAATTTGGAACTCAATATTTGAAAGACCTGTAGTAATTACAAAAGAATATATTAAAACAGGATGGTTGCTAAAAGATACGAAAAATTTTAGGCTTGCTATACAGGAAATATATCCTGACAAGAATTTTTCAATAGATTCTTTAAATTATTCATTTTTTAAAGAAAATAAATATGAGATAGATACATGTCTGACTCTATTTGGTAAAAAAAGTGGGGATTTTTTTGGGCTTAATGACAGACAGAAAATTTATTTTAATAAAACAAGTGGTGGATGGACATGGGATAAAGTATGTGGGGCATATTCAAGTAACCCTATATCACGAGATCGGAAATATATTTTAAAAAAAAATACATTTTACAGAATTATGAGATCATATAAAAGTCCAACTATTAGTTATAATATATATCTATATGTAGATTCTTTAGGACGGGTGTATACATACAAAGAGAAATTTACCCCAAAGGATATTTAGTTGTACCGACGCCAATGGTGAGGTATCATAGCATATTGAAATCGAAATAAAAGTGAACAATGCGTAGCATTGACCTATAAAAGATTCGCCGACTTTATGGAAGCAATACTTTGCTTTTGGTGAAATCGAGGCAGAACAAAGTTCATTGAAAAGTTACAATTAAAAAATGCCGAGATTCAGCGAACACATTAAACAATAAATGTGTTGTGAGCTAAACGTTCCTTGAAGAACATAGTAATACAGAAAGAACGCCTTATTTATTTAACGGTAAAGAGTTAGATGAAGAAACTGGGCTGTACTATTATGGTGCTCGTTATTATGATGCGAAGACTTCCGTTTGGCAGTCTGTTGACCCAATGGCAGAAAAGTACCCTAATGTCAGTCCTTATGCTTATGCTGTAAACAACCCTATAGTTGTTATAGATCCTGACGGAAGAGATATAATAATATTATCGATGGGAGGAGGAGAATTAAGGAGGATTACGACTGATGGGCCTGACAGATATATTAAAGTTAATCAGCAGGCCTTTAATAGAGCTAGTAGGGGTTTCACTAATGATAACCAAGACTATAATACTATGTTATCAGTATGGTCATTGAGAAATCAAGAAAGAAACTCTAACAAGACAAACTTAATAGCAGAACAAACGGGTATTAGTATGAGTGTAACGGGAGAAATAAGAGAAAATAATAATTTGATAGGTGATGTAGAAGTCTCTTTTCAAGTGGATTTTGATGATCAAAGTACTTATACATTGGACACTTATGACGGAGTTGCTGGTGGTTTTGGAAATGGATCTCCTGAAAATGGAGATTATACGGTGGATACATATAGAAATCGAGAGGCAGGAAACGGGGATTATAATAGAGGAATGAATAGAGATGGCGTAGGCTTTAGTTTTAATTTGGATCCAACTTTTGATACGGGAAGATCTTTACTTAGAATTCATCCCGATGGTAATAATGAAGGAACCTTAGGCTGTATTGGATTATCAGGAAATGCACAGCAATTGAATAGTTTTAGAAATAGACTAAATAGCTATTTAGATGATTATTCTTCAATTCCTTTGAATTTGAATATTACAAATAATCCAAATAATAATGGAAGAAATGGAAATAGAATTCCTAACGTCAATGAATAGACTAAGAACTTCTCTAATTTTGATATTTATTTGTTTCTCTATATCAAGTTGTAAAAAGACTATAACTGAAAGAAAGGCAATAAATAGCCCTGAAACAAATATAATAGATACTATTTTAGTTAGTAAAGAGGAGAAAAACTTAAATTCAGAACAAGAAAGGAATTTAGATGTATTTATTCCGGATACAACAGTCAACAATAAATTGTCATTTCATCAACCTAATTCATTAAATAATTTTTATTCGTTTAATAGCGAATTGCAAATTACCGACAATGGCAAAATGAGAGAATTCCCTTTTGTATGCTTTGTTAACGAAAGCGGGAATCAATATTTGATAGCCTACCTTTATGAAGGATCTATGGTTAATTCTTTCAGTTGTTTTGAGATTGGATATCTTAACCCAGAAGATAATATATATAATCTAGAAAAATATCAAATACAAGAGAAGGATTTTTATACTGAATCTGGGTTAAAATTAGGTTTGGATAAAAATCAAGTAATTAAGATTAAGGGAAATAATTATAGAGTTGAAGAAAAAATGAATAAAGAATTTTTTATTTATACAATAAATAATTATTCTAAATCTGAATTTTTAAAGAGGTATAGTATGCCTAGTTATACTATGAAAGTTGAATTTAATGAAATTGGAAAGGTAGAAATGATTTATTATGGATTTGATTATCCTTGAAATAAAGTTTAAAAATCTTTCCTGTAATACTACTTGTTCCATCATTCGGTTGTTTTGGAGTAGAAACAGGTAACAGTGGGATTACTGGATTTATGAAGGATGTTGTAATAGAAGAAGTCAGAATAAGGACAAATCGATTAATATTTCTGTTCAAAAAAGAAGTAATGTTGATTGGAAATATGTTGTAGGTAGCGATGGGAAAAAGACGACTGTTGACTTATGAGATTAAAGACAATTTTATTTATGATATTTTTTATTCTCCTATTAGGTTGTAAGAGAGAAAGTAAAGAATACAAGAAATACAGCTATCAGTCAAAAATACGAACAGATAATCAATTTGTCAAGGTAACTTTAAACTGGTTTGATGAAAGTTCAAAAGCTGGAGGACTTGTATTGGAGACATATAAGGATGATGGTAATCTCATAGAAGTTCAAAAATATGTTTTCTATGAAGAAAAGGATGGGCAAATAAGTTTGTCAAATGAGTTTAAAGATAAAGTGCATACTTATTTGTTAAATGAAAATGAGGATGGTAGTCTTAAAGTTTTAGCAATTGAAAACTCTAAAGATTTGTTATTAATCAATTTAGGTTTAAAAGAAATTGTCATTACAAAACAAAATGAAAGGTAATATATAGGTTAGTTGTAATGTAGTCTTCCCAAAAAATATAAGGGAGTTTTTTAAAGAAGTGATAAATATTATAGGCAAAATTCTTTTGATTATTTATATAAATTTTTTAAAAATTAAATAACCTTTTCAAGAACTTACCAAGCTATCCAACCCGGAAAGCCCAGCCAGAACGGTTATATCGAAAGGTTCAACCGTACATACAGGGAAGATGTACTGGATGCCCACCTGTTCAAGGACATAGAGGAAGTCAACATGGAGACCGAACAATTTAGGAAGGAATACAATAGCTTCCATCCCCATAAATCACTGGGCAGAAAAAGCCCGATAGAATATTTGGAAGAATTTTCAAAGGGGCATGCCCCTTTGAAACATCAATTTGTTTAATTTAACCCTGTCTGAAAAAGGGTAAGTCTTCATAATCTTTAATAAATTTTTTCCTTGTATTTTTCAATGTTAAAATAAAAACCCTTGATTAAGCTATTGTTAATCAAGGGTTTATGAATATTGCTGTGGTACCTCCAGGAATCGAACCAGGGACACACGGATTTTCAGTCCGTTGCTCTACCAACTGAGCTAAGGTACCTTTACCTACCTTTATAAAGGCGGGTGCAAATATAAATTTAAAAAATAATATTCCCCAAACAAAAAAATGAAAAAATTGCTTTTATTACCTTTGGAACATACAAAATGCCTATGAACCTAGTAATAGATGCGGGGAATACCACGATTAAAATGGCTGTTTTTAAGGATGATAAAATTCTTTTTAAAGATCGTTTCCTAAAGCGCGATTTTGTAGAGAAGATTTCAAAAACGAAACGGAAATATCCGGGAATAACACATGCTATTATAAGTTCGGTAACCAGAGTTCCAAAGCGTAACCTTAACGCATTAACTTCATTTTCCAATATTCTAACGCTTACGGGGAGTACTTGGGTTCCGTTTAAAAATAAATATGCAACACCGGAATCTTTGGGTACCGATAGAATTGCCCTGGCCACTGCTGCATATGTTGCTTACAAATTTAAAAATGTACTGGTCGTGGGAACGGGAACCTGTATCACATACGATTTTGTAAACTCCGAAGGGTGCTATTTGGGAGGAGCAATAGCGCCCGGATTGCGTATGCGTTATAAAGCCTTACATGCGTTTACTGCAAAACTCCCTCTCCTGGAAACAGGCCCCTTAATTGACTTTATTGGAGGGACTACCGAAGAAAGTTTGCACAGTGGTGTTATAAATGGTATAACCAATGAAATAGATGCCACGATTTTGCAATATAAACAACGTTTTAAAGATTTAACAGTTATTTTAACAGGTGGAGACGCTGATTTTTTGTCAAAAAGATTAAAAAATAGCATATTTGCCCATTCAAATTTCCTTTTAGAAGGTCTAAATTATATTTTAGAATACAACAAGCACTAGATGATTAAACGGGTTTTTATTGTGTTGGCGCTAATAGCGAGTGGTTATGGTATGGCACAGGAGGGTACGGCTTCACCTTATTCGTATTACGGAATTGGTGAACTGAAGTTTAGAGGAACTATGGAGAACCAGGCTATGGGAGGTATTAGCGTGTTTTCCGACAGTATTCATGTAAACCTTCAAAATCCTACTTCTTACGCAGATCTGGACCTCACTACCTATACGGTGGGAGGAACATATAACTCGCTGCGACTGCAAAGCCAGGAAAACAAAGAAAATACATCAACTACTTCTATTGATTATTTGGGAATTGGAATTCCGCTAGGGAATAAATTGGGAATGGGTTTCGGAATCCTTCCTTATACTTCGGTAGGTTATCAACTGGAATCAAACACCGTTTCGAATGTAGGAAATGAGACCAACAGGTTTACAGGTGAAGGAGGAATTAACCGGGTATACCTTTCTTTCGGATACGCTATAAATGAAGCTTTTAGTGTCGGAATTACAGGAAATTACGATTTTGGAAAACTTCAGAACGAAACTATACAAACCATTGAAGGAGTTCAGTTGGGAACCCGGGAAATTAACAGATCGGATTTAAGTGGGATTGATTTTAATCTGGCAGTTAACTACAAAACAAAACTTGGAAGTAAACTGAATTTACAGTCTACGGTTGCCTTTTCACCGGAAGCAAAAATAAGCTCGGAAAACTCCAGGGTTTTCGAAACTGTTCAGATCTTTACCAATGGCGGTATAGCAGCCAGAGATAGTGAAGAAGTTGATTTGGATGCATTGGGCTTGAAAGACACCAAATTAACCCTGCCCATGAGTACTACTTTTGGGGTGGGTATCGGAGAAGAAAGAAAGTGGTTTGTAGGTGCAGAGTATAAGTTCCAAAAAATAAGTAATTTTGAAAACCCCTTCATTCTTGTCGATGATCTTGTGTACAACGATGGATATACCTTTTCGTTCGGAGGGTTTTATATTCCAAAATACGATTCGTTTAACAGCTACTTGAGCCGTGTTGTTTACAGGGCAGGACTTCGGTATAACAGTACCGGTTTGGAAATAGAAGGAGAACCTATAAATGACTTTGGCATATCTTTTGGAGTAGGATTACCGGTTGCTGGTTTTTCCAACGCCAATTTAGGCTTTGAATTAGGAAAACGAGGAACTATTGATAACAATTTAGTAAAAGAAAACTATTTTAATATCAAATTAAGCCTCTCGTTTAACGATAGATGGTTTGTTAAAAGAAAATATGATTAACCAAAATTTAAAGAGATGAAAAAGAAATTGTACGTTGTAGCAGTAAGCATGTTGATGGCAATTGGTTATGTAAATGCTCAGGCGCAGAACCCCGAGTGTATGACCAATTTATCCATCTTTTCCGAGCATGCGAAGGTTAAGAATTATGATGCAGCATATACGCCCTGGAAGATGGTATACGACAACTGTCCGGAATTACACGCCGCTACCTATGTATATGGGGAAAGAATTCTTAAAGACAGAATTAAAAAAGGCACGGATAAGAATAGCAGCATTCAGCTTTTAATGGAAGTTTATGATAACTCTGCTAAATATTTCCCTAAAAAGTTTACCCTGTCCAGTATTGCCTCGGATAAAGCATTGTTGATGTTTGATGAAAAAATCGGGACCGACGAAGAGTTATTTAATCTTTTAGATAAAGGATTTAAAGAAGATAGAATACATTTTACCAACCCTAAGGCGATGTATTTATACTTCTCTACGTTGGTAGATTTACACAATGCCGGTAAAAAAGATCTTCAGCTGGTATTCGATATTTACGATGATGTTACGGAAAGAATTGATGAAGAAAATAAAAAACTGTCAAAAGTTTTAGATGAGTATTCAGACAAGGAAGAAACCGAGCTTAACAGCAAGCAAAAAAAGAGTTTAAAAAGAGCCCGGGTAAACTCGGAGTCTTTTGGAACCATAATGGGAAGTATTGATGCCAAGCTGGGAAACCTTGCGAATTGCGATAAGTTAATTCCCCTGTATCAGAAAAACTTTGAAAGCAAAAAGAACGATGCCGTTTGGTTAAAGCGTGCGGCAGGAAGAATGGATGGCAAAGATTGTTCAGACGACCCGCTATTTGTTCGGTTGGTAGAAGCATTGCATCAGTTGGAACCTTCAGCTAAATCTGCTTATTACCTCGGGTTACTTAATGACAAAAAAGGAAATTCTAAGGAAGCAATTAAATATTATAATGAGTCAGTTGATCTGGAAACCGATAATTATGAAAAAGCAAAAGCGTTGTACAGAATTGCTTCTAAGTATAAGAGCAGAGGGCAGAAGTCTACTGCAAGAACCTATGCGCAAAAAGCATTGCAGTATCAGCCCTCAATGGGAAGAGCTTACCTGTTAATTGCCAGCCTGTATGCCAGTAGTGCCAATCAGTGCGGATCTACCCCGTTCGAAAAAAGAGCAGTTTATTGGAAAGCGGCAGATCTTGCTCGTAAAGCAGGAAGAGTAGACCCTTCTATTTCAGGAACCGCTAGTAAAGCCGCTAATAGATATTCGCAATTAGCACCGGATAAAACTCAAATTTTTAATTCGGGAATGGCCGGTAAAACGATTACCTTTAACTGTTGGGTGGGAGGAAGCGTTAAGGTTCCAAGCCTCTAATGAAACATCTCTTTAAACATATATTTATGAGCATTGTCACAACGTTTGTTGTGACAATGTTTTTTTCGTGCCAGGATAACTATAAAGAACTGCAGAAGCTTTCCCAAAATCCCAGGTTCCCTGAGGGTGAAGCGGAGAACTTTAGTTTAATATATACCGATTCGGGCAAGGTAAAAGCCGTATTAAAAAGCCCGTTAAATAAAAATTTTTCAAACCAGTCTTTTCCCTATCAGGAATTTCCCAGGGGGTTACAGGTAGATTTTTTTGACAAGCAGAACAATAAAAGTACCGTGACTGCCGATTATGGAATTTACTACAGCCTGACGAGATTAATTGACCTGGAAGGAAATGTGGTTTTAAAGACACATGATGGCAAAGAATTACACGCTGCACAATTGTATTGGGATCAAAAAAATGAATGGATATTCACGGAAAAAAATTATATTTATACAAGTCCGGATCTGAATATGTCCGGAGTAGGTATAGATTTTAATAAAGAATTTACCAGAGTTAATTCACACAGAAACTCGGGAAGTGCCATCATAGAGGAAGACTAACAGCCTTTTAATTTACATATAAATGAAGCTTTTTAAAATTTTTGAAATAGTGTATATCGCAGTGTTTGTTTTATCGAGCATTGAGGTTTACAATCAGTGGAATGTGGACAGAAACAGAGCCTATTTGTTTTTGGTTTTTGCCGTTGTTTCTGTTTTTATGTTTTTCTTCCGGCGCCACTACAGAAAAAAGTTTGAGCAGCGTCAAAATAAGAACTGATGGACTATGCTGTCATTATCATTATTGTTTGCCTTTTACTTTCAGCTTTTTTTTCCGGGATGGAAATTGCTTATGTTTCCGCAAATAAGATCCATATTGAACTAGAAAAAAAGCAGGAAGGTTTTTTTGCAAAAGTTCTGGGAAGACTCACAAAAAAACCCTCAAAATTTATTGCCACCATGCTGGTGGGAAATAATATTGCACTGGTTGTTTACGGGTTTTATATGGGGCGCTTTATAGTGAAATGGTTGTATCCGGAATACATGACCATCGAAGAACTGCCTTTTGATATTATACTGGTACAAACCTTAATTTCAACGGTGATTATTTTATTAACTGCCGAGTTTTTACCAAAGGTTTTCTTTCAGATCTACTCGAATACCCTTCTTAAATTTTTTGCCATTCCGGCCTATTTTTTTTATCAGTTGTTTTCACTCGTGTCGGATTTTGTTATTTGGATATCTGATATCATCTTACGAGTATTCTTTAAAACAAAAGGCGATGAGGTGCAATTTGCGTTTAGCAAGGTAGAGTTGGGGGATTACATCTCCGAACAAATGGAAACCGTAGAAGATCACGATGATGTGGATTCCGAGATTCAGATTTTTCAAAATGCACTGGAATTCTCTGAAGTGAAGGCAAGAGAGGTTATGGTTCCAAGGACAGAGATTGAAGCTGTGGAAATACACGAATCTCCAAAAAATCTGGCGAAGCTGTTTACCGAAACCGGATATTCAAAAATTGTGATTTTTAAAGATACCATCGACGATATTATCGGGTATGTTCACGCTTTCGAATTATTTAAAAAACCAAAAACCATAAAAAGTATTCTTTTACCGGTAGAGTTTGTTCCGGAAACCATGCTGGTCAGTGATGTATTGAATGTGTTAACAAAGAAGAGAAAGAGTATAGCGGTGGTACTGGACGAATACGGAGGGACTTCCGGAATCATGACGGTTGAAGATATTGTGGAAGAGCTCTTTGGAGAAATAGAAGACGAACACGATAGTATTGAATTGCTCGAAGAACAACTGGACCACAATGAATATAGATTTTCGGCGAGAATGGAAGTCGATTATATCAATGAAGAGTATAAGCTGGAAATCCCGGAAAGTGAAAATTATGAAACATTAGGCGGGTTTATTATGCATCATACTGCGCAAATACCGGAGAATAAAGATGTTATTCAAATAGAAAACTTCCGATTTACCATTTTGGAAGTGTCAAATACAAAAATTGATATCGTACATCTCGAAGTACTCCATAAAGATTAAGAGATCCGCCTATTTTATCAGGGCGTAAGCTTTTATTATTCACTAGAAAATGGTAATTTCGCCCACTGAATTTTAATAAAACGTATTGACTGATGGCAATTCTTGAAAGTATAAGAAAACGGGGAATATTTCTGATCCTGGTAATAGGTCTGGCATTGTTTGCTTTTGTGATCTCGGGAGCAATTGATAGTAGCGGATTCAAGACAGGAAAGGTAAGTTCCAATATGGGGCAGGTAAACGGGAATGTGATTTCACGGGAGGATTTTGCTTTAAAAGTTGAAAATAATTCCAGAAGACTTGGACCCAATGCTACAACAGCACAAATCGTGAATTCGGTTTGGAATCAGGAAGTGAGAAAAGCCGTTCTAGCCGAACAGATAGAAAATCTGGGAATTAATATTGAAAAAGATCAGATTGTTAATATCATCAAGAATAATCCGGCTTTTGCTCAGGATCCAACGTTTCAAAATGAAGCGGGACTGTTCGATGAAGGAAAGTTTATTGAATTCATCGCAGATTTAAGAGCAAACAACCAGGTGGCTTATGAAGGGTGGAAACAACAGGAAGAATCCCTGATAGAAGGAGCAAAACAACAAATGTACTTTAACTTAATTAAGGCGGGTGTTGGTGCTACACTAAAAGATGGCGAGCTTGAATATAAGCTGGAAAATGATAAAGTGGATATTAAGTATGTGCGGATTCCTTATACTTCTATTGCCGATAGTACGGTAGCGATATCCAAAAATGAAATCAAAAAATATATTGAAGAACACCAGGATGATTTTCAGGAAGATGCTTCCAGAGATCTTCAGTATGTATATTTCGAAGAGAAAGCTTCACTCGATGATGAAACCGAAGCCAAAAACGGTATTGTCCGGTTATTGGATGACCAGATAGAATACAACAATGCAACGGCATTGAACGATACCATTGTTGGATTCCGTTCTAATACTAATATAGAAGACTTTCTTGGAAGATTCTCCGATCTTAAGTACGATTCTACATATGTAGCTAAAAAGAACTTGCCTGCCGCTTTTGCAGATAGTATTTTTTCATTGAAAACGGGCGAAATTTATGGACCATACCGGGATGGTAATTATTTTAAAGTTTCCCGTATGATGGCCAGAAAACCGAATGGCTCGGTTAAAGCAAGTCATATTCTTATTGCATACGAAGGAGCTACTCGTGCCAACCCGGAAATAAAAAGAACAAAAGAAGAGGCTAGGGCAAAAGCAGATGAGCTTTTACAGGAAGCCCGAGGTAATGTAGATGGATTTGCACAACTGGCCCGGGATAACTCTGATGGTCCTTCTGCGCCTAAGGGTGGTGATTTAGGATACTTTCAGGAAGGCGTAATGGTTCCTGCCTTTAATGATTTTGCTTTTGGAAACAGCGTGAGTACCGTGGGCTTGGTGGAAACAGAATTTGGCTACCATATTGTAAAAGTAGACGACAAAGAAGATATTATTCAGGTAGCTACTTTGGCCAGAGAAGTAGAACCCTCCGAGAAAACCGTTAACGATTTGTTTACACAGGCAACAAAGTTTGAAATGGAAGCAAGTGATAAAGATTTCACCGAACTGGCAAAAGAAGGGAATTATGCTGTGCGCCCGGTAAATAAGATCAAGGCACTGGAAGAAAATTTACCAGGACTGTCCAATCAGCGATCTATAGTTCAATGGGCTTTTAATGAAGATACCGAAATAGGTGAAATTAAGCGATTTAATGTAAACAACGGTTATGCTATTGTTCAGCTTACCGGAAAAACCGAAGAAGGCCTTACTTCCGTGGAAGAAGCATCACCAAGGGTTTTACCGGTCTTGAGAAGAGAAAAGAAGGCCGAGAGTATTAAACAGGCCAATGCAGGAAAGTCTTTCGAGAGTTTGGCAAGCGATAATAATACAACGCCTGCTGCAGCATCGTCGCTCACCATGAAAAACCCAACAATTGCCGGAGCTGGAAGAGAACCCAAGGTTGTGGGAGCAGCCTTTGCCCTTGCACAGGGAGCCACATCAGGCCTCATAGCTGGTGAAAATGGGGTGTATATGATTCAGGTAACCGGCAGATCGGATGCTCCTAAACTGGAAAATTATATTACCTATGCGAATTCTCTGCAGGCCCTGGACGCAGGCAGAGTGAATTCGGAAGTATATAATGCATTGAAAGAAGCAGCCGAGATAGAAGACAATAGAGCTGATTTTTATTAATGCACCATACATACACTATAACAAAGACCTTTCCGAGAACCGGAAAGGTCTTTGTTATAATACCATATCCTTATATGCTATAACCGTAGGAAATCCTTTTTTTCTAAAATAATTCGGCGTGGTTTCGTCTCCGGTGGCTAATACAAAATCTCCTCCCCATGCTCCGAGACTTTTTACAGCTCCGAAATAATCTGAAAAATATACTCCTTTAATGGGTTGTTGATTGAGAATACCTCCTATAAGGTTTTCATGTTCGTCAATTAACATTTCAAATTCTTCAATATGCGTACATTTAATAAGATCGTTTGTAATAGCGGAGATTATATGAATTTCGTTGTGAAGCCTTTTTTTTATGCTTTTAAAGAGGTCGATTCCCTTTCGGCTATTCTGCTTTTTATTGAGATAAATAAAATAAAGCCGGTCTTTGAATGCGGGTGAGAAGGTAACTTCGGTAACTTCGGGTTTAGCAGGGATATACCTATAGGTAATAGGATTATTTCGTTGTGCGCAGGCAATATCATAACCGCTTCCCTCAAATGTTTTGGCCTGAAGGGCAAAAGCATCCATCCCAGCCCATTGAGCCAGATTGTTAATCAGGGTTGAAGAAGACCCCAGCCCCCAATCTCTCGGGAAATCCAAATGAGTCCGTATTTGATACCCGCCCTGTTTAAAGATGTCCGGTTTTTCTTCAATAATTACCTGTAGGATTTTTAAAAGGGAATTTCGCGTGTCTGAGGTTATGGCATACGAGGAACGCGTTATCTCATCCGGTAGAATACGAGTTTCAAACCAACATTTTTTAACATGGTCAAAACTCTGCCAGTGAATTCCCGATTCTGATTTTTCCTCTACCTGCAGATATTGCCCAAACGAAGTAGGGATTGCTAATCCTAATGCTCCTTCAAGAATAACATACTCGCCGGAGAGTAACAATTTACCATTGCTGTAAAATGTTTTCATCAGGCTTTTTCCATTTTATATTGCGTATAACTTTTTACAACCTCGTTATGAGAAACCGTTTTGTCTCTGAAATATGCTGCAAAATACACTTTCTCTTCTTCGGTAGCTCCCAGTTGGTTTAAGATATTTAGCAGATGCATCTTCATATGCCCTTGTTGGATTCCGGTTGTAATTAATGATCTTATAGCTGCAAAATTCTGGGCTAAACCGGCAACCGCAACTATCTGCATAAGTTCTTTCGCCGAAGGATTTTGTAACAACCGAAGCGCTACCTGAACAAGAGGATGTAATTTGGTTAATCCTCCAACAGTTCCTAATGCCAAAGGTATTTCGATACTAAAAATAAAAGTATTGTTCTCTACCCGGGCTTCGGTAAGGCTGGAATAAACCCCTTTTCTTGAAGCATAAGCATGTACTCCGGCTTCCACGGCTCTGAAATCGTTTCCCGTTGCCAGAACAACGGCATCAATACCGTTCATAATGCCCTTGTTATGGGTTACAGCCCGATAAGGCTCTATCCGGGCTATTTGAACTGCCTGAACAAATTTTTGAGCAAAATCATGTGGTTCCAAACCGGGGTCTTCATTTAGTTCGGAAACGGAACAACGCACCTCGGCTCTCACGATACATTGGGGAATGTAATTAGACAGAATGCTCATTATTACGTTTAGATCTCCCGGGTTTTCTCTAAGGGAATCACTCTTTTGTGCCTCACTTACCAGTGTTTTGGCAAATTGTTCCAGGCAGGAATTTATGAAATTGGCTCCCATGGCATCCAGCGTATCAAAGGTGGCATGCAATTGAAAGTAATGATCCAGATTATCGGTTTTGTTTACAAGTATAATATCAAGAATACCACCTCCGCGTTTTTCCATATTACCGGTAATCTTTTTACAGGAATCGATTAGCCTAGGTTTTATATCCTTAAAAAAGCGTTCTAATTTTTCGGGTGCTCCCGTATAAGTAAAATGAACTTGCCCTATTTTTTCGGTTCCCAGTACTTCTGCGTTAAAACCTCCGCGGGCCATCCAAAATTTGGCAGCTTTACTGGCAGCAGCCACAACCGAACTTTCCTCAATTACCATGGGAATCGCATAATATTTTCCATTTATTAGAAAATTAGGCGCTATACCCAAAGGGAGATAGTAGTTGGAAACGGTGTTTTCTATGAATTCATCGTGAAGCTTCTGGAGTTTCTTATCTTCATTCCAGTATTGTTTTAACACCTTGATTACCTCTTCATCTCCGGAAAAATAATTTTCGGTTAACCAGGTGATTTTTTCCTCTTTGGAAAGTTTTGAAAATCCTGTAATAGGTTTCATCATTATAAAACGGTTTCAAAGCGCAAAGATACTAATTAACACGAGTGCTTTATCTTTGGCTGGATATTTGTGGCGAAAGGGTTTTAAAAGGGGAATGTTTAACGAAAAAAGTTTACATTTTTGTGAAATTATTAGTAAACTTGACAGTTTTTAATCAAATTTTAAATTGATGAGACAATTTTTGCTTTCTTTTCTATTTGTGGCTCTGATCGGAGTAAGCTATTCACAAAACAAACAAATTACATTAGACGAAATATGGGGGGGCGCTTTCAGCACGGAAAGAATGGACGTGCTTCGTTCTATGAAAAGCGGGAAACAATACGCGGTCCTTAATTTCAACAGAACTACCAGAAGCTCATCGGTTGATCAGTATGATTATAAAACTCAACAAAAGGTGGGAACTATTGTGTCTTCTCAGGATATTGAAGAGATTCCCTATTTTACATCGTATGAATTTAGCAACGATGAATCCAAGCTAATACTGGCAACCAATGTAGAGCCGGTATACAGGAGATCACGCCTGGGGATTTATTATGTGTACGACAGGACTACAAAAAAAACAACCCGGATTGCGGAAGAAAAAATTCAGGAACCTATGTTTTCTCCCACCGGAACACATGTGGCTTATGTGTATGCTAATAACCTGTATGTAAAAGATCTTACAAACCAGCAAACCGTACAAATAACAACGGATGGTGTTAAGAATAAAATAATTAATGGCATTACCGATTGGGTGTATGAAGAAGAGTTTAGCTTTGTTCGTGCCTTTGATTGGAATAGCAATGGAACACGCATTGCATTTCTCCGCTTTGACGAAAGTGAAGTCCCGGAGTTTTCTATGGATATATACGGTGATGCCCTGTATCCTTCACAGCAGGTGTTTAAGTATCCCAAAGCAGGAGAAAAAAATGCTACGGTTTCTTTGCATATTTATGAAATGAATTCCGGATCTACATCCGAAATTAATCTTGGAGAAGCGTATTATATCCCACGTATTAAATGGACAAATGATAAAAATGTGCTGAGCGCTCAGGTAATGAACAGGCACCAAAATCATTTGCGCCTGTTAATGGTAAACGCGTCAGATGGTTCTGTAACCAAGGTTTTGGATGAAAAGGATAAAGCGTATATTGATATTACAGACAATCTTACTTTTTTAAATGCAAACAGTTTTTTGTGGACCAGTGAACAAGATGGGTTTAATCATATTTACTATTATGATAAAACCGGAAAACTCATAAGGCAAATTACCAATGGAAATTGGGAGGTTACGGATTTTTACGGGTTCAGCCCGACAACAGGCCGGGTTTATTATCAATCTACCGAACCGGGGTCTATAAACCGGGGAATCTACTCTATAGGATTGAATGGTAAAGGGAAAAAGCAACTTACCGAGGGTATTGGGAGCAACCGGGCAACGTTCAGTTCGGATTTCACCTATTTTATAAATTCCTTTTCGAATGCAAAAACTCCTACCTCGTACACTTTGTACGACTCCAAAAACGGAAAAAAAATCAAGGAGCTTGTTAATAATAATGCCATATCGGAAAAACTAAAGGACTATCGGCTTTCTCCTAAAGAATTTAGTACGATAACCGTAAACGGCAATGAACTTAATATGTGGATGATCAAACCTGCAGATTTCGATCCGAATAAAAAGTATCCGTTGTTTATGTATCAATACAGCGGACCGGGCTCTCAACAAGTGAGCAATCGATGGATGGGAGCTAATGACTACTGGTATCAAATGCTTGCACAACAAGGCTATATTATTGCATGTGTAGATGGTAGAGGAACCGGTTTTAAGGGTGCCGACTTCAAAAAAGTTACCTATAAAGAACTCGGAAAATATGAAGTGGAAGATCAAATTTCTGCGGCAAAAGAACTTGCTAAGCGTCCTTATATAGATGCTGATAGAATTGGAATTTGGGGGTGGAGCTACGGAGGCTTTATGAGCAGTAATTGTATTTTAAAGGGAAGCGACGTGTTTTCAATGGCCATTGCAGTAGCACCGGTAACAAGCTGGCGCTTTTACGATACCATATATACAGAACGTTATATGCAAACACCTCAGGAAAATGCAAGCGGCTATGATGAGAATTCACCCATAAATCATGTGGACAAATTGAAAGGCGCTTATTTGTTGGTTCACGGTTCGGGAGACGATAATGTTCACGTACAAAACACAATGCAAATGATCGATGCGCTGGTTCAGGCTAATAAACAGTTTGATCTGGCCATTTACCCGGATAGAAACCATGGAATATTCGGAGGAAATACCCGATTGCAATTATATACTAAAATGACCAATTTCATTAAAGAGCATTTGGGGCAACCCAAGGCACAGGAAGAAGAAATGGAACTGGAAAAAATTAAAGGGTAATTGAGCACTTAAACTAATCCAAACTTTATAATGACAACTTCAAATTCTGTTTCGAAAAAAGAACTATTCGGGCATCCGATAGGACTTTATGTATTGTTTTTTACTGAAATGTGGGAGCGCTTCTCCTATTACGGGATGCGTGCCATATTGGTATTGTATCTGGTAGCCAAAACCAACGACATAAATCCGGGCCTTGGATGGACAAACGGTGAAGCACTAGCGCTTTATGGATGGTATACCATGCTGGTATATGTAGCATCTATTCCGGGAGGATGGATAGCCGATAAATTTCTCGGACAGAAAAAATCGGTACTTGTTGGAGGGATACTTTTAGTTGCCGGACACAGTATACTGGCCGTGGAACAGATGTGGGCATTTTATACAGGTTTAGGGCTTATTATTGCCGGTGTTGGAATGCTTAAACCCAATATATCAACCATGGTTGGTGGTTTATACAGACCAGGAGATATTAGAAGAGACAAAGGATTTACCATTTTCTATATAGGGATTAATATCGGGGCCTTTCTGGCGAGTTTGATCGTTGGATATGTTGGAGAGGTTCACGGATGGCATTATGGCTTTGGTCTGGCCGGTATTGGAATGGCCCTGGGATTATTGCAATACCTTTTAGGTCAGAAGCACTTAAGGCATGTAGGGAACTTCCTTGGTACTTCCGGCAAACAGGAAGATAAAGAAATCATGAAAAGACCTCTAACCAAGATTGAAAAAGATCGTGTAATTGTTCTATTTATATCCTTTCTGCTGGTAATTGTTTTTTGGGGCGCTTTCGAACAGGCAGGAGGGCTTATGAATATTTATGCGAAGGAAAAAACCAATAGAATGCTCATGGGATGGGAAGTACCGGCTTCCTGGTTTCAATCATTAAATGCTATGTTTATTATTTTCCTTGGAACTTCGGTTGCAGCCTATTGGGCAAACCGAAAACTAAAGGGCAAAGTTTCCACATCACTCTTTAAAATGATTTTGGGACTTATTATAATGGGAACCGGATTCTTCTTTATGACGGCTGCTGCAGGTGAGTATAATAGCAGTGGATCTTCGGCTATGTATTGGCTGGTACTGGCGTATTTATTCCATACGGTAGGGGAGCTTTGTATTTCGCCAGTGGCATTGTCTTATATCACCAAGTTAGCTCCGGTAAAATATGCTTCTCTTATGATGGGCGTATACTTTGCCATGACCGGCTTTGGAAATAAGCTGGCTGGATTGTTGGGTGAAGCTTCCGAAAGCCTGGGTGAGTATACTATATTTACGGGTATCGCCGTGTTCTGTGTGGCATTTGGAGGATTAGTGTTGCTTTTTAGAAAAAAACTGGAAGCCCTTACACATGGTGCAGAAGATAATGAAAGAACCATGAATGAAGAAGCCGAAGGCTTTGAATTGGCGGATAATTAATACCTAAACGTGGAAATATGAGTTCTTCATCTACAGATCAGTTTTTTAAAAATACGGTCCTCGGTCATCCTTCGGGATTATTTGTTTTATTTTTTACCGAAATGTGGGAACGCTTTTCTTATTATGGAATGCGGGCCCTGTTGGTACTTTTTCTTACAGCTTCTCTCATGGACGAAGGCTGGGGCTGGCCCAGAGAGCATGCCATGGCTTTATTCGGCACCTATACGGGATTGGTTTATTTGTCTACCATGCTGGGAGGGTATTTTGCCGATAAGGTGGTCGGATACCGATGGGCAGTTGTTATCGGAGCCTTGCTTATGACATTAGGACATGCCTCAATGGCAATGGAAACCCAGTTTTTTATATATCTGGGGCTGACCCTGCTGGTTTTTGGAAGTGGCTTTTTTAAACCAAATATGACTTCCATTATTTCCGAAATGTATAAGAATCATGTCAATAAAAAAGACGGCGCATATACCATATTTTATATGGGGGTTAATGCAGGCGCTTTCCTCGGTATTTTACTTTGTGGCTATCTCGGAGAAAAAGTAGGCTGGAACATCGGTTTTGGATTAGCCGGTATATTTATGTTATTCGGATTATTACAATTTTGGTTCTCTCAGGGAATTTTTGGGGATATAGGACTCAAGCCTACAAAACAATCGAGACTCGAACAGGAAAAAGCAGATGGTGATAAAAAAAACCCATTTACTCATTGGCAGCTGGTACTTATTGCAGTTTCCAGTATAATAGGACTTTTGTGGTTGATTAACTCTCCGGCCTCTAAAATATCCGGAGGATCTTTTAACGTTTTTAATTTTAATTTTCTGGGATTGAACGGAAATGATTTCATGATTATTTTGGCACTAGTTTTATTTCTCGGATTATTAATTTACCGACTTACTAAATACTCCAGGATTACGCGGGAGAAAATGATAGCCGTTTCCTTTTTCGCCTTTCTTACTATTTTCTTTTGGGCAGTATTCGAACAGGCTCCCGGAACACTTACTATTTTTGCAAAAGATTATACAAACAGGATATTAACGGGGAATGCGGGATTGACCTTTCTGATTGTTAATTCGTTAATGGCAGTGATCCCTCTGGTAATTATAAACTGGGTGATGTTTAAACTTTTTAAGCAAACCTTTAAAAAATACGGACTTGCAAATATTATACTATCACTGAGTTTTTTAATTATCTGGATTATTACAATCTGGATGTTGATGCGGGATTTCTACGTGGCTGGTTATTTGAATTTGTCGGAAAGTACCCTGGATGCCCTGCGTATTGAAAAAGCAACAAAACCATTAACAGAAGTACCGGCTTCCTGGTTCGGAGTGCTGAACTCATTGTTTATTATTACGTTTGCCCCCTTGTTTTCTAAATTGTGGGAAAGTAAATTCAATCCTTCAGCCAATGTAAAGTTCGGTATAGGAATGTTCTTATTGGCTCTTGGAATGGCTTGCGTGGCATTTGGCGCCGGAGGAATTGAAGCGGGTGCTAAAACAGCTGCAGTGAGTATGGTTTGGTTAATATTGGTATATTTATTCCATACCCTGGGCGAATTGTGTATTTCACCGGTAGGATTGTCTTACGTTAGCAAATTAGTTCCCGCCAGAATGATTGCATTTATGTTTGGCGTGTGGTACCTGGCTATCGCCATTGGAATGAAACTAGCAGGAATGTTCGGAGAAAATGTAGACAAAATTGCCAATGAAAATGGAATTGCCTATTTCTTCTGGATACTAACCGTTATTTCGGTATTTCTAGCCGTATTCTCAGTGGCTATGGGGCCTGTAATTAAGAAATACATGCACGGCGTAAAATAGGTATTAGTTTTTTATATCAATGATAAAAGCTCCCTTTTCACCCGTATAGTGAAAAGGGATTTTTTCTTCTTTACAGGTCTGCTTCCATCGGGCTACGTAACTTTTATAATTGCTTCCGTCTGCGATGATCATTTTAGGGGAAATACGATTGATAAGTCGTTTTAAGTGAATTTTTGGAGAATAACTTAGTAAAACATATTCCGGACATAATCCCTGTATTTTATAGATTCCCAGACTATCCACCACCAGTAAGGACTTCCCTTGTAAGTAGTACAAATACTCCGGGGGATTTAGTTGAATTCTCGAAATATTTGCTCCTGTCATGTATTCGCCTATAAACCTGGGTAATTGAGCCCTGGAGGAACAGGAGGTATAAATATTGATATGCCCTTTGTCCTGCCATCCCAGTATTTGATGTCGCTGCTGATGAAATACAATGAATTTTTCTAACCGATTGGCTTTAAACCTGCCGTAAATAAGGATTCCCTGAAAGCATAGTACGAACACAAAAAAACCATTTAGGTATTTCCGTTTTTGGTGGCAAGCGTACTGAACCAGGTAAAAAAGGAATGCGAAGTAGCAAAGCACCAAACCTGAATTAAAATAAATATCGGCAAAAACCAAAGAATCTATTTTAGAAATCCATTGCACAAGTACATTCATTCCGTGAAGTATCGCGTTTAAAAAAGAAGCCAGGATTTGTGGTAAGATATTTAGTAAAGCCAGTATGATAACAAATATACCTATGCATAGTATTGCTCCGAGAAAAGGGATAATGACCAAGTTGGAAATAAAAAATAAAGCGGGGAATTGATGAAAGTAATACAGCGTTAAGGGTAATACACCTATTTGTGCAGCTATGGAAGTAGAGAGTAATTGCCATATTTTTTTAAGCATATAGTATCTGGGGCTCCACCAACGCATAAGTAACGGCTGTATGGAAATTATGGAAAATACGGCAGCATAACTCAATTGAAATCCAACATCAAAGATAAAATGTGGATTAAAGAGAAGTAAAAAGAACATAGAAAGCGCCATAATATGATACATGTTTACCGGTCGGTTTAGGTAAAATGCATAAGCCAGGAAAGAAAACATAGTTACTGCTCTGACCACTGATGCGGATAAGCCAGATAGTAAAGCGAATCCCCAAAGAAATAGAACAACCAGTAGTAGGCGTATTTTTTTTCCATGCCTGATAAGTAGGAACGGATAAAAAAGGCAGTTGAGAAATATGAGTAGAACACCAATATGCAAACCTGAAATAGCCAGGATATGAACGGCTCCGGCTCTTTTGTAATGATTGTAAACCTCAGGAGAGATTTCTTGCCGCAACCCTAATAAAAGGGCACCGATGATTGCCTTTTCTTCCGAACCGAAAGAATAGTTATCAAGATGATACATCATGGAATTTCTTAGCCTGTTAGCTAATCCGCGAAGCGTGTGCTTTTGAACACCTAAAGGGTAAAGTTCTTCCGGATGGCAGAATAATTGATAAGATATGTTTTTGTTTTGCATAAAAGCCTTGTAGTCAAAACTATGGGGATTCTTAGGGCCTGATATTTCCACCGGATGTGCAAAGAGCAGGAATTCTTCATCCGGTTTTAGTTTGCGAACGCTTTGATCTCTCCTTACATTAAGCAGGAGCCTGGCACGAACAGGTTTTGTGTTTACCGAGTACAGCTTAACAACATATTTAAACTGGTAAGGAGAAGGTTTTAACGTTTCATATACGCTGATTCTCAGTTCAGGGGGTGAGGATGTTGAATGGGTGATAGCGAAAGGAATGTTACGGATATGCCGGAAGCTTTCCCCTAATACCCCCAGCAAAACGGTAGTTAAAAACAAGACCGTTATAATAACCAGCTGTTGATCTTGCCTTTTTATAAAAATGAAAATGATTAATACTAAAAAACAAAGGCAAGTAAATAGGACTGTGGGGAATACAGGAATCGGTTTGTAATGCCCTATGAGGATTCCAATAACCAGAAGTAAAAGAAGTTTAAATGTAGTAAAATTCAGTATTTTCATACCGAAAATTACTAAATTTTATAATATTCTTTTGGCTTTAATAAAGGCGGCACCCCAGTATCCGTCTTTTAACGAAGATATGGTAACACCCCTTGAACTGGTTGCATGGATAAATTTAATGTCTCCTTTGTAGGTTTCTACTACCAGTCCCACGTGGTTTATTCTTTTGTGTCTTCTTCCGGTTCCAAAAAAAAGTAAATCTCCCTTTCTTATTTCCCCGAGTTTTATTGCAATTCCCTGCTGGGCCATCATATAGGAAGCGCGCTGTAAGGGAATATTGTGTTCCAGAAATGATACATAAACCAACCCGGAACAATCCATACCCTTTTTTGAGGTACCTCCGAATTTATATCGGGTGCCGGCATAAGTCAACGCGGTATTAATTATCGGATTAACCAGCGGGTGCAGTAAATCCTCCGAAGAGATACCTGACAGGCTGTTTAGGGAATCTCCGGAAACTTCTTTAGCGTCTCGCGCTTCAGAGCCGCTTATCGATATTTTTCTGACTTCTTTATTCGAAACGGAATTTTTAGCTCGCCTGGTAGTTGAACACGAGACCGATATGAGAACGATCATTCCAATATACCCGATATATTTCGTAAAAAAAGATACTACCAAAGCGCTACATTTATGTGGAGAGCGATTCATAAATATTCCGGGCCACCTTTTTACTGGCTCCGCCACCTCCTAATCTTTCCTCCAGCTCGTAATAATCAACAAAAAGTTTCTCCCGGTTTTCAGGTGTGAGTATTTTAGATAATTCAGCTCTCAGATTTGAGGTGGTTAGTTCATTTTGAATAAGCTCTTTTACTACTTCCTTATTCATAATAAGATTAACCAAAGATATATAATCCAGGGTAATGATGCGTTTAGCAATTTGATACGACACCCAATTTCCTTTGTAACAAACTACTTCAGGAACTTTAAACAGGGCAGTTTCCAGCGTAGCGGTGCCGCTTGTTACTAAAGCCGCCGTAGCAACCGATAAGAGGTCGTAGGTTTTGTTTTGAATAAAATATACGCCGGGATGTTTTACAAAAGGAGTATAGAAACTTCGATCCAAACCCGGAGCCCCCGCTATTACAAACTGATAGTCTTTAAAAAAATCTACAACGGAGATCATAAGCAATAGCTTTTTTTTAATTTCCTGTTTTCTGCTTCCCGGTAGTAAAGCTATAATAGGTTTATCAGCTTCCAGGCCATACGTTTTTTTAAAAGTAACCTCATTTACCGGTTTTCTATGCGCTATTGCATCCAATAGGGGATGCCCGACAAATTTAACGGGAAAGTGGTGCTTGTCTTCATAAAACTGTTTCTCAAACGGAAGAATTACATACATGGCATCAATACTCGACTTGATATCGCGTATTCTGTTTTCCTTCCAGGCCCATATTTGAGGAGAAATATAATAATGTGTTTTATAAGCTGCTTTTTTTGCCCATTTGGCAATTCTGAGATTAAATCCCGGATAATCTATAAAAACAATAACATCGGGATTAAATGTCTGAATGTCTTGTTTACAAAACCGTATATTGGCCAAAATGGTTCGAATATTTAAGAGAACTTCTAAAAACCCCATAAAGGCCAGGTCTTTATAGTGTTTCACCAAATCTCCACCAACCTCCTGCATCAGATCTCCACCCCAAAACCGAAATTCGGCATTAGGATCTTTTTCCAATAAAGCTTTCATTAAATTGGACCCGTGCAAATCTCCGGAAGCCTCTCCGGCAATAAGATAATACTTCATGGTTACACGGTTTTAAATACAACAATCATTAAAGCGGCAAGCATCGTGGCTATCAGTACACCTCTGGCGCGATAGTCTCTTTTTAGTTTAAGAAAAACAAAAAAAGCAACGAGATTGAGAAGGGCTCCGAGGGCAATAACACTTCCTAAATGACCTTCTTCATAAGCAATTTTTAATGTTTCCCGTAAACCAAAGTCCGAAAAAGCCAAAATGTATAAAAGTACTCCTAATGCATTTGCTATGATCCCGGTAACAAACCCTATGGCAACTTCTTTTTTAATCATTTAAATTCCATGTGTTAATATCCTGAATAGCGTGATGAGCCGTAAGGTCAAATTGGACGGGTACTACAGAAATATATCCGTTGGCCAATGCCCATTCATCCGTATCCTGCCCTTTATCTTCATTAACAAAAGTACCGGTAAGCCAATAATATTCTTTCCCCACCGGATTCACTCGTTTATCAAACTCTTCTTTCCAATGTGCTTTAGCCTGCCTGCAGACTTTAATCCCTTTGATATCTTTTTTCGGAAGATCCGGAATATTAACGTTTAATACTACATCTTTTGGAATTCCAATTTTCAGAGCCTCTTCGGTAATTTTTTTTATATAAGGTTCGGCCATGGTAAAATTAGCATCCCAATTATAATTGCAAAGCGAAAAACCAATAGCGGGAATCCCTTCTACTCCAGCTTCCACTGCTGCGCTCATAGTACCTGAATAAATTACATTAATCGAAGAATTAGATCCGTGATTAATTCCACTAACACATAGATCTGGTTTACGGTGGAGAATTTCATTTACAGCCAGTTTCACACAATCGGCCGGAGTACCACTACAACTATACTCTTTTTGAGGCGCTCCGTTTCTAAGAGAAACCTGTGTAACGTATAACGTATCGTTTACCGTAATAGCATGTCCCATACCGGATTGCGGACTATCGGGTGCCACCACAACCACATCTCCTATTTTATTCATTACCCGGACCAGTGTTCGCAATCCGGGAGCAGTTATCCCGTCGTCATTTGTGACGAGAATAAGTGGACGTTTACTCATAAGAAATATTATAATACGCTAAAATACATATTTTGAACGTTACATATAAATGCATAGATGTTTAACAAAAAATTAGTGCTCTCGTGCCTCAATGGCACAGTTTTTTCAGTATTTTAGAGCATTAATTAATAACGCAACAAATATGAAGAGGAATTTGGTTTATGTATTGATGGTATTGTTGGTGTCTGCGGCCTCCTGCAGTTTTACTAATAAAACTTTTGAAAATCCGGATAAGGATAAATTGTTGATAGATCTTATTTCGTATGTCCTGGAACGCGGTCATTTTGACCCGAGAGATATGGACGACAATTTTTCCGTGAATGTTTTTGATGATTTTATCAATGCGGTCGATCCGTTTAAAAGATATTTTCTGGAATCCGATATTCGGGAATTTGAACAGTATAAATTGGCAATTGATGACCAGTTAAAGGAAACCGATATCACTTTTTTTAATGTGGTTTTTAACAGGTTAATTGACAGGATGAATGAAGCCGAAGGAATCTATAAAAAAGTACTTAAGGAACCTTTTGATTTTAACAAAGCGGAAGCGATTGATGTAGATTATAAAAACCAGGCCTTTGCCTCAGGAAAGAAAGAACTTTATGAAAAATGGCGTAAGCAATTAAAATATTCAACAATAGCTTCTTATGATGATAAGCTAACAGAAGAGAAAACCAAAAAGGAAGAAGACCCGGCTTATGTTATGAAGCCTGAAAGAGAGGTTGAAAAAGAAGCACGTGAGACCACACTGGCGAATATGGATGAGTATTTTGATTTTATGGATGAACTGGAACGTAAAGACTGGTTTGTTCAGTATATAAATACCATTGTAGATGAATTTGATCCTCATACCTTCTATTTTGCCCCTGAAGACAAAGATCGTTTTGATATTAGTATGTCAGGAAAATTTGAAGGAATCGGAGCGCGTTTGAGCAAGAGAAACGACCGCGTGAAAGTAGTTGAGGTTATTTCAGGCGGGCCCGTATGGAAAGCCAAATCGGTTGCAGTTGGCGATGAAATTCTGAAAGTTGCTCAGGAAGGCGATGAAGAGGCTGTTGATATTTCAGGTATGCGGTTGGACGATGCTATTAAACTTATTAAAGGACCTAAGGGAACTGAAGTTAGGTTAACCATAAAAAGAGTAGATGGTACCGTTGAAGAAGTAAGTGTTACGAGAGATATTGTAGAACTGGAAGAATCTTATGCAAAATCGGCATTGGTAAAAAAAGACAACAGAACTTTTGGTGTCATTAACTTACCTAAATTTTATATTGATTTTGATAATTATAAAGAGCGTAATGCAGCCTCAGATGTGGCCAAGGAAATTGACCGTTTAAAAAGCGAAGGAATGGAAGGTTTGGTAATTGACCTGCGAGATAACGGTGGTGGATCTTTAAAAACGGTGGTTGATATGGCAGGTTTGTTTATCAAGGAAGGCCCTGTGGTACAGGTAAGATCGTCGGGAGAGAAAAAAGAAGTTCTGAAAGACAGAGATAAACGAATTCAGTGGGACGGACCACTGGTGATTCTTGTCAATGAGCTTTCGGCTTCCGCTTCCGAAATTCTGGCCGCTGCCATGCAGGACTATAAGCGGGCAATTGTTTTGGGAAGCAAACAAACTTTTGGAAAAGGTACCGTTCAAAATGTATTAGATCTCAACCAGTTTATTAAAGGGAATGAATACGGCGATGTAGGTGCTCTGAAGCTTACCACGCAGAAATTTTATAGGATTAATGGAAACTCTACGCAACTGGAGGGTGTTAAAAGTGATGTAGTGGTCCCGGACCGGTATAGTTATATTAATATTGGAGAAAAAGATGAAGAAAATCCGTTGCCATGGGATCAGATAGATGCCGCTTTTTACGAAACCTGGGATGGTTATATAGATTATGACGAAACCATTAAAAAAAGCTCGGCACGAATGGAAGCCAATGCGCAGATAAAACTCATTGATGAGAACGCAAGATGGATTAAAGCACAGCGTGATATTAAGAACTTTTCGTTGAATTATGAGGATTATAAAAAAAGCCTGGAGAAAGATCAGGAGAAAATAAATCACTTTAAATCCATTTCCGAATATTCTAACCACCTTACCTTTTCTTCCCTGCCATACGAGCAGGAATTGTTTACAACGGATAGCACGTTGAAGGAAAAGAGAAAACGATGGTATGAGAGTCTTTCCAAGGACGTTTATATTGAAGAAGCTGTAAACGTACTGGAAGATTTGCAATTGAGTAATATTAAAAGAGGAAAAGTGGCAAGTATAAAAGGATAATCATGTCCGAAGCATCCAATTCTCTTACAAGAATAGCGCTCCGAAAGTTTACTAAAAATTTTTGGGGCGTTTTAAGTTTCTGCATCATTCTGGGTTGTGGAATAGTATCGTTGGCGGCTTATCTCATTGCACCCGATAATACTGAGAATGCTAATCAAATGCATTTATCTATCCATTCAAAGCCACCCGGTTTTGAAGTTTTAATGCTTACAATCCCCACTTCGCAAATATCATCCCGATCCGGGATAGCAAAATGGTTGTTGGGAGAAGAAAACGGAAATACCGAATTGCCAATATCGGGCTACCGGACGGAAGGAAATTCTTTATTTGTTACGGAGTATAAAGAAGATAACGGTATTGCACTGGAAAAGGAAGTGGCAACTGATAATTTCCCGGAAGGAATGACACTGCAGGAAATTACCGGTCAATACATTAAACCCAGAAAGTTTTTATTAGGGACCGATAAATACGGGAGAGATTTGTTAAGTAGGATGCTGGTAGGAGGACGAATTTCATTTTCCATTGGTTTTGTTGCCGTGTTTATATCGCTGATCATTGGAATAACGCTAGGAGCAGCAGCAGGATATTTTGGCGGGAAATTGGACGCTTTTATTATGTGGCTGATCAATATTACCTGGTCTATTCCTACATTGCTTATGGTGATTGCCATAACACTGGCCCTTGGAAAAGGATTTTGGCAGGTTTTTATAGCGGTCGGACTCACCATGTGGGTGGAAATTGCCAGAGTGGTCAGAGGACAGGTTATGAGTGTAAAGGAAATGCAATATGTAACGGCTGCTAAAGCCCTGGGTTATACGCATACCCGAGTAATTTTTAATCATATATTACCCAATATTATGGCTCCGGTTATTGTAATGTCGGCTGCTAATTTTGCTTCAGCTATCTTAATTGAAAGCGGTCTTAGTTTTTTAGGGATAGGAGCACAACCGCCAATGCCCAGTTGGGGCGGGATGATCAAGGATCACTATAACTATATTATTTTAGGAAAACCCTATCTGGCCGTAATTCCTGGACTGGCTATTATGACTCTCGTGATGGCTTTTATGCTGATGGGAAATGCATTGAGAGATGCTTTGGATGTTAAGCAATAACTACATCCATTCATTTACTCTGTTGGCATCCAGCTTTAAAAAGATAAACAGCAAAATGGTGAACCCCCATAATCCCGATCCGCCATAACTAAAAAAAGGCAGCGGAATACCTATGGTAGGTAATAAACCAATTACCATCCCGATATTGATGGCAAAGTGAAAGAACAGAATGGAAGCAACCCCGTAACCATATATTCTGCTGAAATGAGATTTTTGACGCTCTGCTAAAACCAATACACGGAGCAGGAGAAAAACAAAAAGCAAAACAACGACACTGCTTCCCACAAATCCCCATTCTTCCCCTACGGTACTAAAAATATAATCGGTGTGTTGTTCCGGAACAAAATCTCCCTTTGTACGTGTTCCCTCCAAAAAACCTTTTCCCCAAAAGCCTCCCGATCCAATAGCCTCCTCCGATTGATTGGTATTATAGCCGATGGTTTTTTTGATCTCTTCCAGTTTTTCCGGATCTTTTTCCAGTCGTAACCAAAGGTTAAAACGATCGCGGTGTCTTTGTTCAAATACATGATCGAAAATAAACTTAACGGAAAAAGAGAAAAAAACAGATACAACAGCACCAATAATAAAAGGCCATAAACGAACGCGCTTCCCTTTTCTTTTTTTAAAAGAATAGATTAAAATTGAAATAAGGAGTACAGCTATCGAAGCCCAAAGGGTACCGGCCATGAGTGTTACTACAAACAAGAGCGCTACTACGCAACCTACCAGCAAATAAAACGGAGGGAGCCCTTCCCGATACAGGACGAAGAAAAAAGAAAAGTATATCAATGCACTTCCCGGATCAGGTTGTGGTATTATAAGAATGGCCGGAGCCAATATAATAGCCAGGGCATAGAGCTGGTGTTTAAAATCATTGATATTGGTTTGAATATCACTTAGGTACTTGGCCAGGGCCAGGGCCGTAGCTGCTTTTGCAAACTCCGACGGTTGAAGAGTCATTCCGCCAATAGCATACCACGAAGTAGCTCCATTTACATTCTTCCCGAAGAGAAATAAACCTATTAAGGAAGCAAGCGATATAAGATAAATAATGCTTGAAAAACGCTCGTAGAATTTGGCTTCAATAGCAAGAACAAAAACAATTAACAAAACACTGGTCCCAATGAAAAATAACTGTTTCCCATACAATGTTTGAAGATCCAGCAAAGAAGTGTGATTATCTGTTAATGTTGCTGAATAAATATTAATCCATCCGATTCCAACAAGAAGTACATACAACAGTATCGTTAACCAATCGATCTTTTGAATTACGGTATTACTCATTGATTAATGCTGAAGGGTTTTCCACTTAACGGTTTCGCATATTCCTCTTCCAGGCTTCCGTTTAAAATAAAATCTTCCAAATCGGTTCTTGTAATGGTACCTTTAATGTATTTTTCAATGAGTAGTCCGGCTATTTTTCCGGCCCATCGGCTTCCCCAATATCCGTTTTCAACAAAAATAGCCAGCGCTATTTTCGGATCTTCCACAGGCGCAAAGGCAACAAAAATAGAATGATCTGTTAGCTGTACTCTTTCTCCGTTAATTCTCGTGTAGTTCTCCGCGGTTCCGGTTTTTCCTGCAATATGTATTCCGGGAATCTGAACCCATTTGGCTGTCCCGTAATTATACACGTCAAACATTCCCTGAATAACGGGTTCAAAATATTCGGGATCTATAGAGGTTTCTTTTCGTGTCGTGAATTTTTCATCAATGGGCTGCCCTTCAATACTTTTAATAACATGTGGAGTATAATAATATCCCCGATTGGCTATGGCCGCTGTCATATTGGCTAACTGCATCGGGGTCATGAGTACTTCTCCCTGTCCAATAGCATTTGAAATGGTGGCGGTAGCAAACCACTTGTATTTAGGGTATTGATAACTTCTGTTGTAATACTTTGAATCCGGAACGTAGCCGCGACGTCCAATGGGAAGGTCGTACCCCAAAAAGTTACCCAGACCGAAACTGTTTAAGTGTTTTTTCCAGTGGTCAATACCTTCCTGAGGAGAGTCGTATTTTTCAATGATACGCCGGTAAACGGTACAAAAATAGGAATTACAGGAATTGGCAATACCGCCTACCATAGATAATGGGCTGGGGTGATGGTGGCATCCCAGGGGTTTTCGTGCCCCATAATAATAACCACCATGACATGAAATCCGTTCTTTGGTGTTTATCACTCCTTCCTGAAGCCCAATAAGGGCTGTAAGCGCTTTAAATGGCGAACCCGGAGGATACTCTCCCAGTAATCCCCTGTCAAATGTTGGCTTGGCAACCGAATCGTAATATAATTTGGTGTAATTTCTGGAGCGCTGCCTTCCCACTAACAAAGAAGGATCGTAACTAGGAGCCGACACCAGAGCCAGGATTTCTCCCGACTTAGGTTCCAGTGCCACAATTCCACCACGCTTATTTTGCATGAGCAACTCACCGTATTTCTGAAGCTCGGCATCAATGGTAATATGAATTTCCTTACCCTGTTCCGGAATAGTGTCAAAAGTACCTTCTTTATATGGGCCTATATCCCGATTAAATCGATCTTTCTGGATGTATTTTACGCCTTTTCTACCTCGTAAAATACCTTCGTATTCTTTTTCAACACCCTGACGCCCGATGAGCTCCCCTAAAGTGTAATTGGGTTTGTTTTTGAGTTCATGTTCGTTTACTTCGCTTATATAGCCCAATACGTTAGCGGCATTTTTAGTGAGATAGTATCTCAAAGAGCGTTTCTGAATATAAAAACCGTCATACTTTCTCATTTTTTCCTGCAAAACAGCATATTCCGATTTAGACAGTTGCGCTACAAAAACAGAAGGAAGTCTGGGTGAAAAAGTTCTGGATTTGCGATATTTTTTAATGAACTCCTCCTTGGTGATATTGAGAAGTGAACAAAATTCCAGGGTGTCCAGGGGTTTTACTTCTCTAGGGATAATCATAACATCGTATGCGGGCTGATTGGCTACCAATAATTTACCATTCCGGTCATAAATGTAGCCTCTCTCCGGGTAATCGTATACGGCTTTGATAGCCGTATCTTCGGTAATGTTTTTAGGTGAAAAACTCAAAAGTTGCAAATAAGTGAGCCGCCCGATATAAACAATACCGATAATTACTATAATCGATGAAAGAAGCAGTTTTCGCATTACTTTTTATAGCTAAACAATGGAATTATAATCAAACACAAAATAAGAGTAAATGCTCCCGATAATAACGTCCTGTTAAGGATAGAAAGTATATGGGTAAAGCTAAAAAAATCTAATGAAAAAATAATGAGATGATGCACTAAAATTATTATGGCCAGGTAAGTAAATCGTTGTGCGAGGGGTGTTTTAGACAAATGAACTGCCTGGAACTCGTAATTGATCCCAAATGCAAATCGCAGGATAGCCGGTCTGATATAGGCAACAGAAACACAGGCAGCAGCGTGAATCCCTCCGCTGTCGGAAAAAATATCTATAACTAATCCCAGTAGGAAAGAAGTAAAAATAAATGCTGCTCTGTTCTCCATAATTGGGTAAAGAATAATAAATAACAGGTATATATACGGATTTACGTAACCAAATAAATTTATCTGATTAAAGAGAAGAACCTGTAAGAGGATCAGCACTACAAAACGGATACTATTTCTGATAAAAGGATTATTCATTGGGGATAAGGTTTTGCAATGAATCTACCTCCTTTTTTAATCTGTTTTTTATAAGGTAAACATGATTAATATTGGTCATATCGTTAAATAGAGAAACATTAATGGTATATAGACTGTTTGCTTTATTTAACTGATAATTTTTTATAGTCCCTATGGGGATTCCTTCGGGGAAAATGAGGGAGGCCCCTCCGGTAATAATGGTATCGCCTACTTTTAAAGGAACCAGCCTGGGAATATCAATTAATTGAACAATACGATAATCTTTAGTGTCCCATGTTAAAGATCCGAAATGATTGGTTTTTTTGAGTTTGGCATTAATTAACGATAAATCGTTGAGAATACTTTGTACAACACTAAAGTTCTTCGATGTACTTTCTACTATGCCTACGATACCCCTTGAACTAATAACACCCATATCCTGAGAAATTCCATCTTTTGAACCTTTATTGATGGTTATATAGTTCTTGGATCGGGAAAAACTGTTTTTTATAACATTGCCATGGGTAATACGGTATTGGTTAAGGGGCGATACGGAATCTAACGTAAGTTCCTTTAATACGGTATCGTCCTGAGAAATAAGAAGTTCCCGAAGTCTTTTATTTTCTTCCGAGAGAATTTTGTTTTGGGTTTTTAGCCCGAAATAGTTTTCCAGATTGCTAAAGGAAGTATACACCCCGCCACTGATCCAGTTGGCCGATTTAATAAATTTACTTCTGTGATACGAGTGAGATTGTATGGTAAGACCAATAGCAACAGAGAACAGGAAAAGATAAAGGATAAAGTTCTTATTCCTTATTAAAAAATTGATTATCTGTTGCATTCACTACAATTATTTTATGAGGATGCTCTTATATCTTTCCAGGTTTTTAAGGGAAATCCCGGTTCCACGTACTACGGCACGCAGAGGATCTTCTGCAATGTAAACAGGTAAGTCTGTTTTTTGCGATAATCTTTTATCCAACCCTCGCAACATAGAACCACCACCTGCCAAATAAATACCTGTATTGTAGATATCAGCCGCTAACTCCGGCGGTGTTTGCGATAAAGTTTCCATAACCGCATCTTCTACACGTAAAATAGATTTATCCAGGGCTTTGGCAATTTCTCTATACGAAATCTGTACCTGTTTAGGTTTTCCGGTGAGCAGGTCTCTACCCTGTACCGACATCTCCTCAGGAGGTGCTTCCAGGTCTTCCGTAGCTGCTCCTATCTGTATCTTAATATTTTCAGCCGTACTTTCTCCCACATACAGATTATGTTGGGTACGCATATAATATATGATATCATTGGTAAATACATCACCCGCAATTTTTACCGATTTATCGCAGACAATTCCCCCAAGTGCAATAACCGCAATTTCCGTTGTTCCTCCCCCGATATCAACAATCATATTTCCTTTTGGTTGCATAATATCCAGTCCAATACCTATAGCAGCGGCCATAGGCTCGTGAATAAGATATACTTCTTTTCCGTTTACACGTTCGGCAGATTCGCGAACGGCACGCATCTCTACTTCGGTGATGCCGGAAGGAATACAGATAACCATACGCAACGATGGAGGAAACCATTTTTTCTTTAAAGCGGGAATGTTCTTGATGAACATATTGATCATTTTCTCGGACGCGTCAAAATCTGCGATTACCCCATCCTTTAATGGTCGAATGGTTTTAATATTTTCATGGGTTTTTCCTTGCATCATAGCAGCATCACGCCCTACGGCAATTACTTTACCGGTCATACGATCTCTCGCAACAATCGACGGGCTGTCTACTACTACTTTATCGTTGTGTATTATTAGGGTGTTTGCCGTACCGAGATCGATGGCAATTTCTTCGGTTAGGAAGTCAAAAAATCCCATGTGCTATTAAGTGTTAAGTTGGCTTAAAAAAATCTAATTTGACAAATGTAACAAAATTAATGTTTAAAATGACGAACCCCTGTGAACACCATGCTTAAATTATGTTTATTACAATAATCTATGCTCAGTTGGTCTTTTATAGACCCTCCCGGTTGAATTACCGCATCAACACCTGCTTGATGTGCTATTTCCACGCAATCAGGAAATGGAAAAAAGGCATCACTTGCCATAACGGCTCCCTGAAGGTCAAAGCCAAAGTGATTTGCTTTTTCTATGGCTTGCCTTAAAGCATCTACTCTGCTGGTTTGCCCCGTACCACTGGCACATAGTTGTTTGTTTTTAGCCAGAACAATGGTGTTAGACTTTGTGTGCTTGCATACCTTTGAGGCAAACAACAAATCGTCTAATTCCTGTTGGGTAGGCTTTTTTTCTGTCATTTCAGAAAGCATACTTTCCGTGTCGGTAACCATATCCTTATCCTGTGCCAGAGTTCCGTTCAAACAAGTTCTTAATACTTTTTCGGGTAATGCGGTATCTTTTTGAATAAGCAGAATCCTGTTCTTCTTTCCTTTCAGAATTTCTATAGCTTCCTGCTCATACTCAGGAGCAATTACCACTTCACAAAATAATTTATGAATTTCCTGGGCAGTAGCCGTATCTATGGTAGTGTTTGAAATCAGAATCCCTCCGAAAGCCGAAACGGGATCTCCGGCCAGAGCGTCCAGATATGCAGCTTTAACCGTACTACGTGTGGCAATACCACAGGCATTATTGTGTTTTAAAATGGCAAAGGTAGGGTTGTCTCCTTTAAATTCATTCATCAGATTCACAGCAGCATCAACATCTAAAAGATTGTTATAGGAAAGTGCCTTTCCGTGAATTTTGTCGAAGATGTCGTCTAACTGCCCAAAAAAGATCCCCTTTTGATGCGGATTCTCACCGTAACGGAGCACCTGAGCGTTTGTTTCACTTAGTTTAAGAGCCGTTTCCTGTTCGTCCGCATTAAAATAATTGAAAATAGCCGTATCGTAATGAGAGGAAATATTAAAAGCTTTTGCGGCAAAACGCTTTCTGTCAGCCAGTGAAATGGCCCCGTTTCCTTCGGTTAAAACCGTTAAGAATTCCTGGTAATCCGTAACGGAGGCTACACAGGTAACATCTTTAAAGTTTTTGGCCGCAGCTCGTATAAGAGAAATTCCACCGATATCAATTTTTTCAATGATATCCTGTTCGGAAGCTCCATTAGCCACTGTTTTCTCAAACGGATACAAATCAACAATAACGATATCAATCTGTGGAATATCGTATTGCTCCAGTTCTGCAACATCTCCCTCGTGATCCTGTCTGTTTAGGATCCCGCCGAATACCTTGGGGTGTAATGTTTTAACACGTCCTCCGAGAATGGAAGGATAACTGGTAAGATCTTCAACCGGAATAACGTCAATTCCCTGTTCACGGATAAATTTTTCAGTACCTCCCGTCGAGTAAATAACGATTCCCAGTTCATTTAATTTATGAACGATCGGTGCGAGTCCTTCTTTACTAAAAACTGAAATTAAAGCCGATTTTGCCTGTTTTGTTGTGTTCATTAGTGTGCTGTTGTTGTTGTGTGCAAAAGTAAATTTTTTGATGGAAAAATCGGGCCTATAAAAGAATAATATTGCGGTATTTGTAAACAGTATATTTTTAGTGTGTATTTAAGGAAAAGCCTGGAAACATTCCTTCATGCTCTCGATCTTTTTTATCATTGTTTTTTCGTTAACGGAGGCATAGCCCATTACCAATCCGGTATGAAAAACCGGGCCAATAAAGTATTTACTGTAAGGATGCGTTATAATATTTTTGCTAGATAAGAAACTAGGAGACTGTCGTTAGTTGACTAATACAATGAAATCATTATACGTGACTAAATTCCTTTTAAACGAAGGGGTAGATCGAAAAACTAAAGATTTAACTTAATACTGAAGCAACCTTTTTATTCACAAATTCCAAAAACCGTTCGTCTGCTTCTGTAAAAGGGTCCGGTGTATGCGAATCTATATCAATCTGACCAATATTCTCCCCGTTTACAAATAAGGGAATAACAATTTCAGCTTTTACGTGAATGCTGCAGGCAATATAATTATCCTGTGCCTTGACATCAGGGACTACAAAATTCTGGTTGGAAACAGCTACCTGCCCGCAAATACCCTTTCCAAAAGGGATAATGGTATGATCTGTTTTATCGCCGGCATACGGGCCCAGTTTTAATTCATTTTTATCGCCGTTTTTAAAATAAAACCCAACCCAGTCGTAATACGAAATGTGCATTTTTAAAAGATCACAAACTTCCTGAAGCCTGGAATCTGTTGTTTGACCTTCTTTTTGTAAAATATTGATAACCAGGGGCTTTAATTTTTCGAAACTCACGTAATATTTTTTTGTAAAATTATTTAAAAAACATTCAATGAGAAAAATTATAGGGTAATAAAAACAGCTAAAATTTCGTTAATGCATTAAAAACAAATAATGGCATAGTAAAATATTTACTAATTTTGTTATGCAATGAAGAAAATAGGTTTTCAGATAGTATCATGCTTCATGGCAATTTTATTGCTTGTGTCTACCATGTCTTTTACGGTAGATAAGCATTTTTGTTGTGACCATCTGGTGTCTCTTGCTGTTTTTGGAGAAGCGGATTCCTGTGGTATGGAAATGACCATGGCAAAAACCGACAATGATACTTCCGTTAACAAAGCCTGTTGTTCGGATGAGACCAGTTTGGTACAAGGCCAGAATACGTTAGACAAAACAATAACACTGGACTTGGATCAGTACGTATTTCTCATGGCTTTTGTGCATTCGTATGTGAATCTCTTCGAAGGATTACCACAACATTTTATTCCCTTTAAAGAATACTCTCCGCCCTTGTTGGTTTGCGATATTCAGGTACTTCACGATACCTTTTTAATTTGATGTTTAAGTGATATAGACGTCCTGTCTCTTTTTTAGAGATGGGAAAAGTGGGATTTTAAGATTTTTTAAAATCAGTTTTTGTTATATCATTTAAACATTTTTTATGCTTCATAAAATTATTAGATATTTTTTGCACAATCGGCTGGTTACCGTATTGCTCCTGGTTTTGTTAACTACATGGGGGTTGGTAACGATGCCTTTTGACTGGGACACGGGATTTTTGCCGAAAGATCCGGTGCCTGTTGACGCAATTCCCGATATAGGAGAAAATCAGCAGATTGTTTTTACCGAATGGAAGGGGCGATCACCTCAAGACATAGAGGATCAAATAGGGTATCCGCTTACGACTTCTTTATTGGGCATACCCGGAGTTAAATCAATTCGCAGTAATTCCATGTTCGGCCTTTCCAGTATCTATATTATTTTCAATGATGATGTGGATTTTTACTGGTCGCGTTCCCGCGTTCTTGAAAAACTAAATTCACTGCCCTCTGATTTACTTCCTGAAGGAGTTCAGCCATCTCTCGGCCCCGATGCAACAGCTTTGGGACAGGTATATTGGTACACACTTGAAGGTAGGGATTCATTGGGGAATGTTACCGGAGGTTGGGATTTACACGAACTGAGAACAATCCAGGATTTTTATGTTAAATATGGCTTGAATGCCGTTGACGGTGTTTCTGAAGTAGCCTCTGTGGGTGGATATGTACAGGAATATCAGGTAGATGTAAACCCGGACGCTTTAAAGGCATACGGAATAGGGATTAATCAGGTGATGAAGGCGGTAAAAAATTCCAATAGAGACATTGGTGCCAAAACCATAGAAATTAACAAAGCGGAATACCTTGTTCGCGGACTTGGATATATAAAATCTATCGAGGATTTGGAAAATACCGTGGTGGATGTAAATGATCATAAGCCTATTCTTATAAAAGATATCGGTGTTGTAACCCTGGGGCCCGCATCGAGAAGGGGGCTGCTGGATAAAGAAGGTGCCGAAGTAGTGGGGGGTGTCGTGGTTGCCCGCTATGGGTCCAATCCACTTCAGGTAATCAATAATGTAAAGAAAAAAATAAAGGAAATAGCACCGGGCTTACCCCAAAAAATACTGAGCGACGGGTCTACCAGCCAATTAACCATTGTACCCTTTTACGATAGAACGCAATTAATAAACGAAACTATTGGTACCCTGGAAAATGCCCTGACCCATGAAATCCTGATCAGTATTATAGTTATTATTATCCTGGTACTTAATTTAAGAGCTTCCATACTTATTTCAAGCTTACTCCCGGTAGCGGTTTTATGTACTTTTATTGTGATGCGTTATGCAGGAGTAGAGGCCAATGTAGTTGCTTTGTCGGGAATTGCCATTGCTATTGGGGTTATGGTGGATGTTGGGATTGTTTTTGTTGAAAACATAATCCGGCATATGGAACTTGAACAAAGCGGAAAGGTCAGGAAGAAACGATTACTGGATATTATTTACAAAGCTGTGATAGAAGTGGCACCGGCTATCACTACGGCCCTGGCCACCACAATTGTAAGTTTTCTGCCTGTTTTCTTTATGGAACACGCTGAAGGAAAATTGTTCAGGCCATTGGCGTTTACAAAAACCTTTGCATTGTCGGCTTCCTTTATATTAGGAGTACTCATTTTACCTACGCTGGCATATTTTGTGTTTTCGTTAAATTCTGAAAGGGAAAAGTACAAACACCTTTGGAACCTGACGTTAGTATTTGGGGGTATAGGGCTTTCATTCTGGTTTACCATGTGGCTTCCAATAGCGCTTACCCTTATTGGAATAAAAAACCTGGTTCAGTCCCGGAATCCCGAATTTCTTGGGAAGTACTCTAATGAAATTACGCTGGTAATTGTACTGTTGGTAACCGTATTGTTTTTAACACAGGAATGGATGCCTTTGGGCTTTCAGAATAGTGTTTTTGTAAACATGCTTTTTGTATCGGTGCTAATTGCGATTATTATGGCAATTTTACTGGCAATAGTACGCTATTATGAACCCATCTTAAAATGGTGTTTAAAACACAAGGCAACTTTTTTAATAATTCCGGTTATAACCATTTTTACCGGGCTTTTAATTTGGATTGGGTTTCCGAAAATGTTTGGTTTCGTTGCAAATGGTTTTGATAAATTGGGTTGGAATGTAAGAACAACAGCCGTGTGGTCGGGGTTGACTCATAGTTTTCCGGGAATAGGAAAAGAATTTATGCCTTCGCTTAATGAAGGGAGTTTTCTGCTTATGCCTACGTCCATGCCACATGCCGGTATCGAAGAAAATCGCCGTGTAGTACAAAAACTGGATATGGCTTTGACTAATATTCCTGAAGTTGATGTCGCCGTTGGAAAAATGGGCAGAGTAGAGAGCGCTTTAGATCCGGCCCCTATTTCGATGTATGAGAATGTAATTAATTATAAGCCTGAATATATTTTAAATGACGACGGGCATGCCATAGCTTTTAAAACAAATAATAAAGGGAAGTTTATCCTCAAATCGGGCGATACAATATCTCAGGAAGAAGCTATTTTGTTTGGAGTAACCGGAAAGAATTTGATTCCGGATAAATCAGGATCTTTTTTCAGGAACTGGCGCTCTCATATTAATTCTCCGGACGATATTTGGAACGAAATTGTAAAAGCTACGGCTATTCCGGGTGTTACTTCAGCACCTAAACTTCAGCCCATAGAAACCCGACTGGTAATGCTTCAGACGGGTATGCGTGCGCCTATGGGAATCAAAGTATATGGCCCGGATTTACAAAGCATTCAGGATTTTGGATTTAAACTGGAGCGTATTCTAAAGGAAGTACCGCAAATTAAACCGGAAACTGTTTTTGCAGACAGGGTGGTAGGAAAACCCTATCTGCATCTAAATATAGATCGGAATGCCATAGCGCGCTATGGCTTGAGTATAGAGCAGGTACAACAAATAATTGAAGCAGCCGTCGGGGGTATGGAAATCACTTCTACAGTGGAAGGAAGAGAACGATTTCCGGTACGCGTAAGATATCCGAGAGAGTTAAGAGATAATCCGGAGAAGCTTAGAAAAATACTGGTGCCAACGGCTACAGGGACCCAGATTCCACTTGATGAATTAGTTGAGTTTGAATATGTAAGAGGCCCTCAGATCATTAAAAGTGAAGATACTTTTCTAACGGGGTATGTGCTTTTCGATAAGAAGGAAAATGAAGCTGAAGTTGAAGTAGTTCAGGCTGCTCAGGAGCTTCTAAGAAAAAAAATAGATCAGGGAGTGTTAAAGGTTCCCAAAGGAATTAGTTATAAGTTTTCGGGAAATTATGAAAATCAGGTGCGAGCCGTAAAACGATTGGCTATTGTTATCCCGCTGAGTCTGGTGATTATCTTTCTGCTCCTTTTCTTTCAGTTCAAAACCGTTATTGCATCTACGATCCATTTTTCCGGAGTATTTGTGGCACTGGCAGGAGGATTTATAATGATCTGGTTATACGGTCAGGAATGGTTTATGAACTTTTCGATAGCGGGAATGAATATGAGACATTTGTTTCAAATGCACCCTATTAACCTCAGTGTGGCGGTGTGGGTAGGATTTATTGCCTTATTTGGAATTGCTACTGATGATGGAGTAATTATGGGAACTTACATTCATCAGGTATTTGAAGAGAAAAAACCTAATACAGTTGCGGAAGTACGAGGAGCCGTATTGGAAGCCGGATTGAAGCGAGTGCGCCCGGCTATGATGACTACAGCAGTTACGGTAATCGCCCTTTTGCCGGTACTGACTTCTACGGGAAAGGGATCAGATATTATGGTACCTATGGCCATTCCAACGGTAGGGGGAATGGTTATACAGGTAATGACCATTTTTGTCGTGCCCGTTTTACAGGCTCACTGGAGAGAAACCGTCGTTAAAAAGAACAAACCATGAAAAAAATAGTTACAGTAATTTATATAGTTTTTAGTACTTCAATGGGGCTGCAGGCCCAAAGCTTATCGGAATACGAACAGATGGCTGTGTCTGACAATCCCGGAGTGCAGGCTGCTTACAAGGCCTTTGAAGCATCTTTAGAGCAAATAACACAGGTAAACAGTTTGCCGGATCCTATAGTAACAGCAAGTGTTTTGGGAAGTAGGATAGAAACCCGGACAGGCAGACAGGAGGCCCGATTTTCTCTTATGCAAATGTTTCCCTGGTTTGGTACTTTGGCTGCGAAGAAAGAAGTGGCTTCCCTGGGTTCCGAAGCAAAATTTGAGGCCTATCTGAATGTCAGAAATCAATTGTTGTATAAGGTGAGAAAGGTATATTCCAGTTTATATGAATTGCATATGAAAACGAGTATTTTAGAAGAAAATCTGGAACTTCTAAAACAGTACAGAAAGCTGGCATTAAGTAAATTTAAAAATAGCCGGGGTCATATGTCGGATGTTTTGCGACTGGATATAAAAATTGATGATGCCCGGACGGATATTGAAATCCTTAAACTGGAAATCAGACCCGTGCAGACTCATTTTAATGCGTTGCTAAACAGACCTTTCGATACCGAGGTTTTTATTCAGGACGAATTACCCTTACTGGAAACGAGGGATGACGATTTATCAAAACTGAAGGCTCATCCCAGAGTTAAACTTTTAGATCATACCATTTCGATGTACAGGGCCAAACAACATGTTATAGACCGACAGGGGTATCCTAATATTGGCCTGGGATTGGACTATTCGGTAATCCGTAAGCGAGTTGATGCAAATCCTCAGGGAAACGGAAAAGACGCCATAATGCCTGTGATTTCCATGAATATTCCTCTTTTTAGAAAAAATTATCGGGCGGCTAAACGGGAAGCGCAACTTATGGAAGAAATGACAGACCTTGAAAGGCAAGAGGCCGTTAATTCACTGGAGATAACCAGAGAACAGGCTCACTACACCCTCGAAAAAGAACAGCAGCGTATACAGCTTTTCGGGAAACAGATTAAAAACACCAAAGAAGCACTTAAACTAATGCTTAATGCGTATAGTAACGGAACAACTTCTTTTGAGGAAATCCTGTCGTTACAGCAGGACTTATTAATATATCAATTAGATTATATAAAAGCTTTAAAGGAACAGTTTAGTGCAAAAGCACAACTGGCCTATATAACCTTTAATATGGAAGATTATGAAGATAAATAAAAAACAAGCCATGGTAATTGTGGGAGTGTTGCTTATAGGAATACTGTTGGGAGCACTTCTTTTTGGACGGGATTCAGCAGCGGAAACGCCCTCTCGGGAAACCGTAGCGGAAACCAGGGTCTGGACGTGCTCTATGCATCCGCAGATCAGGCAATCGGAACCGGGCAAATGCCCTATTTGCGGGATGGATTTAATACCGCTTCAGGAAGAAATGTCAAGTGAAAACCCAATGGCAGTACAGATGTCGGAAACCGCGGTAAAACTGGCCAATATTCAAACGGTACGGGTAGGGAATCGGAAAGCTAATAAAGAAATACGTCTAAATGGAAAGATACAGGTTGATGAACGCAATCGTTATGCACAAGCTACCCATATTCCCGGACGTATTGAGAAGTTACTGGTAAATTTTACCGGAGAATCTATCCGGAAAGGGCAAACACTGGCGGTTTTATACTCTCCGGAATTGGTAACTGCACAGCAGGAGCTGCTTCAGGCTTACGATATGAGGGAAACGCAACCGGATTTGTTTGAAGCTGCCAAACAAAAACTTATCTACTTAAAAATAAGCAAATCCCAGATAGAGCGTATTATTCGGAACAAAAAGCCTATGGAGCGCTTTCCGATTACCGCCGATGTTAACGGAGTGGTAACCGAGAAAAAAGTAGATTTGGGAGATTATGTAGAACGTGGAAGCCCCATTTATGAGATTTCCGATCTGTCGCGGATATGGGTATTGTTTGATATATATGAAAGCGATATGAAATGGGTGAAAACAGGAAGCCATATTCGTTATACTGTATCGTCTTTGCCGGGAGAAGAATTTGAAGGAGTTATCACGTTTATTGACCCCATGATAGATCCCCGTACGAGAGTGGCTACGGCAAGAGTTGAGTTAAAGAACACAGACAATAGGTTAAAACCGGAAATGTTTGTTTCCGGGGTAGTAAAAACGTCTGCCTCTGATAATGATGAAATCGTTGTGCCGAAATCGGCAGTTATGTGGACCGGAGAACGCTCTATCGTATATGTAAAATCGCAAACCGCTTCTAAAATGAATTTTCAATTGAGAGAAATAGTTCTAGGACCATCGTTAGGCGATAGTTTTACTGTGGTATCGGGACTGGAACCGGGGGAAGAAATTGTTACGCATGGTACCTTTACCGTAGATGCTGCGGCCCAGTTAGCGGGAAAACCCAGTATGATGAACCCCCAGGGACATGAATCAGGAGCATCTTCACACGTGCATGAGGCTCATAAATTACAGACGGATGTACAAACACCTGTAACGCTCCCTGATGCAGCACGCCGGAAAGTGAATAAAGTTGTAGCGCTGTATCTCGACATAAATGATGCTTTGGCTGCAGACAATTTTTTAAAAGCCAAAAAGGTCTTCAATGAACTGGATCAGGTATTAAAAACTGGTGATGGAAAAGCTTTTAATTCGTATATAAATACATGGGAAGGTTATTCAAAGCAAGCTGTACAACAAACAACAAAAGCATTGAAGGCAGACAAATTAGAGGCTATCAGAGATGATTTAGATGAGTTAAGCGCTGTTGTCATTCAAATGATTAAAACCTTTGGCCCTTATTCAAGCGAATTGTATGTACATCATTGCCCGATGGTAAATAACAATTCCGGGGCAGACTGGTTAAGTCTGACCCGGGAAATTAAGAACCCTTATTTTGGTAGTAAAATGCTGGGTTGCGGAGAAGTGAAAACAAAAATTTAAAACAAATAATAAACATTAAATCAAAGAACCTATGAAAAGAGTGAAAGTACAAATTGGAATCATGGTAGTAGCAACCTTGTTGTTAACATCCTGTGCTGAAAAGAAAAAATCGGATAGCGCCCCGGAGGTGATAGAAGTGGAACATCATTCAGATTCAAAAAAGAATCATATTGACGAAAAACATCAAAATACTCCCGGAGTTTCTTTTAATGATCAAACTGTAGAAAAAGTGTATCAGCATTACATTCATATTAAAACGGCACTGGTAAATACCGATGCTGCCGAGTCGCAAAAAGGTGGAAAAATGCTGGCGGAAGCATTGTCTGAAATTGACGGAAACAACACCTTGAAAGATGCGGTTAGTGCATTGGCGAATACGGAAGATGTGGAAAAACAACGCGAAGCTTTTTCCACGATCAGTGACGCTATAACTGTGCTGGTTAAAGGGAAAGTAGCCTCGGGGGAAGTATATCAACAATATTGCCCTATGGCTTTTGATTTTAAAGGGGCGTATTGGCTTTCTTCAGAAAAGGAAATTCGAAATCCGTACTTCGGAGATAAAATGTTAAAGTGCGGCGAAGTTAAGGCAACCATTAACTAAAACTATGAAACACAAATATGCCATTCACGGAATGACCTGCGATGGCTGTAGAAGCCATGTTGAGAAATCACTTTCCGGAATTGAGGGAGTTACCTCGGTATCGGTCAACCTGGAAAAAGGAGAGGCTGTTATAGAGATGGAACACCATATTCCTCTGGATGATTTTAGGAAAGCCCTGGCAGCGGAAGGAGATCGTTATACTATTGCAATGCCCGGAGAAAAAGTGCATCAACATAAAGAACCGCCTAAAACCGGGAAGTTATTGAATAAAGCAGGTGGAACAGGTGTTTTTTACTGCCCTATGCATTGCGAAGAAACAAAAACTTACCAAAAGCCCGGACACTGTCCGGTTTGTGGTATGGATTTGGTTGAAGAGATACAGATATCCAAACCGGGGCAGTATACATGCCCCATGCATCCTGAAATTATCCGGGATGAACCGGGTTCCTGCCCGATATGTGGTATGGATTTGATTGCCATGACGGTTGAAGAGGAAACGAGTACTGCCTATAAGGTACTTTTAAAAAAGTTCTGGATAGCAGTGGCTTTTACGTTGCCCATTTTCCTTATTGCCATGAGTGAAATGTTACCGGGGCATCCGCTTTATAAAATAATGCCTTTAAAATACTGGAATTGGATTCAGTTCTTTTTATCGCTACCTGTTGTGTTTTATGCAACCTGGATGTTTTTTACAAGAGCATGGGCTTCTGTTAAATTACGACGCCTGAATATGTTTACACTTATCGGAATCGGTGCTGGGGTTGCATGGGTATTTAGTGTTGTAGGATTGCTATTCCCCGAGGTTTTTCCCGAACAATTTAAAACGGATTCCGGGGTTGTACACGTGTATTTCGAAGCCGCAACGGTTATTCTAACGCTGGTGTTACTGGGTCAGGTTTTAGAAGCCCGGGCACATAAGCAAACCAACAGTGCCGTGAAAGAATTACTGAAACTGGCCCCTAATAGTGCTACCGTACTGATTGACGGCCAGGAGCAGGAAGTAAGCATTGATAAGATTCAGGTAGGCAATCTGTTAAGAGTAAAACCGGGTGATAAAATTCCGGTAGACGGTATTATCGTTGAAGGAGAAGGAATTATTGACGAGTCAATGATAACCGGAGAACCTATACCCGTAACGAGAATTGAGGGAGAGCCGGTGAGTTCAGGCACCATAAACAATCACAAATCTTTTGTAATGGAAGCCCAAAAAGTAGGTGCCGACACGCTGCTCTCTCAAATCATACACATGGTAAATACTGCCAGCCGGAGTAAGGCTCCTATTCAGAAACTGGCGGATACCATTTCGGGATATTTTGTTCCCATAGTTATTATAGTGGCAATAATCACTTTCGTTGTTTGGGCTGTATTTGGCCCGCAACCTGCTTTTACCTTTGGGCTTATTAATGCTATTGCCGTACTTATTATTGCCTGTCCATGTGCTTTAGGGTTGGCCACACCAATGTCGGTGATGGTTGGCGTTGGCAAAGGAGCTCAATCGGGAGTCTTAATCAAAGATGCGGAAACACTGGAAACGCTGAACAAAATTGACACCCTTGTTGTTGATAAAACGGGTACCATTACGGAAGGGAAACCTTCCGTTGAAAATATTATTTCAACCGATCCGGAATGGGATACTTCTGCTATTATGCAGTATGCGGCATCTGTGAATGTACCCAGTGAACACCCTTTAGCAAATGCAATGGTGCTGAAAGCAAAAAGTAGTGGGGTAGAAGTCAATAAAGTAACAGCTTTTGAATCTGTTACCGGAATGGGAGTGACCGGAGAAGTAAATGGAAAAAAAATTGCCCTGGGGAATATACAACTCATGAAAAAACTTGACATTCGCCTTCCGGAGTCGCTCTTAAAAGAAGAAGAAGCGGAGCAAAATAAAGGAAAAACCGTGCCTATACTTGGAATAGATGGGAATGCCGTAGGGTTGATTGTCATTTCCGATCCGATAAAAGCCAGTAGTAAAAAGGCACTAAGTATATTACACCACAAGGGGATTGAAGTGATAATGCTTACAGGAGATAATAAAAATACAGCTGCCGCGGTAGCCCAGTCATTAGGTATTAAAAACTTTCAGGCAGAGTGCCTTCCGGAAGATAAGCTGAATCGAATTAAAGGGCTGAAACAGGAGGGAAGGAAAGTGGCTATGGCCGGAGATGGAATTAACGATGCCCCGGCCCTGGCGTTAGCCGATGTGGGGATTGCCATGGGTACGGGTACGGATGTGGCCATTGAAAGTGCAGGGATTACTCTGGTTAAAGGAGATTTGCACGGGATTGTCAAGGCCGTTAATCTCAGCAGCAAAGTAATGCGGAATATTAAACAGAATTTGTTTTTTGCTTTGGTTTACAATACCCTGGGAGTTCCCATAGCAGCTGGGGTTTTGTACCCCGTATTTGGAATCTTATTGTCGCCTATGATAGCTGCAGCCGCCATGAGTTTTAGTTCCGTATCGGTAATAGCCAATGCATTGCGATTAAGGTCGGTTAAACTTGATTAGTTAGTGTAGTAAAAATATATTAATAAGGGATTTCCAGAAGTTTTAACAAACGGTCACAATCCTCAATTCCCTGTTTGGTAACATTAATTTTTAGCTGTACCGAACCTAGCATACTGTGCAGGATATTTTTTAGAAGACGTTGGTTTTCAAAAGGATTTTCGTTTTCCTGAAAAGCATCGTAGTTCATATGAGTTACAAAATAGTTTCCCAGATAGGTTTTGTGGATATTTTCCTGACGGCTATAAGCCTGAAGCAAAGCAGTATGTTTCGCGTAATATTCTTCGATGGCTCTTTTGAGCTCAAAATTATCAATGAGCTTGAAATCTCCTGAATTAATCAATGTTTGATAAGTTATGTTTTTTGGAGTAAAATTAATTAACCGGGAAACATTAAATACCCTGGGCACTATGGCTGGGTCCTGAGAATTTTCCGGCTTAAGGGCTGGTATTATTCGTTTGAGCTCCGCTAGCTTTTCATGTAATGCTTCCAAATTATCACTCAGGTGTTGTTTGTCTGCTTTAACATCCTGAATAAGATGGATAAGGTATTGATTTTTTAGGGCGCTGTTTTTTTTTGACTCTGTACATTTATTTAAACTGAAGGCAATGGTAATCCCTATAATAACAATAAGTATTTCACCGAATGTATATTGCCAGTTTATTTTTTTCATGGCTCCATTAATGAATAGTGTATAAAGCTATATATTATTCTCCATAAAAGAGAAGTTATTCAACCAGGATTGCCGAATTGATATTTCCGGAACTGTCATACTCTTTCAACGGGTTTTCCGGGTCTATAATCCATTTCCCGTCAACAATATATTTATAGTGATGTTTCCCTCCGGGAAGATCAAGGGTAAGGCTCCATCCATCTTTATTTTTTTTCATTGGTAAATCGGTCTCATTCCAGGAGTTAAAACCTCCGGACAGGTATACCTGTTTTGCAAGGATAAAGCCTTTTAGGTAAAAAGAGACTTCTTTAGTCAGGGTGCATACCGAATTAAAAGTGTGGTATTCGTTATATACCTTATCCGGATTGCCAGGATCATCCATCCAGTTCCCGTCTACAATAAATTTATATTCATACGTACCTGGTTTTAATTGTAACACCAATTCCCAACCGTCGTCCGTGGCATTCATTTTAAAGGCAGATTCATCCCAACGATTAAAATCTCCCGTGAGGATAACTTCTTTGGCACCTTTAAACCCATGTAGCTTAAAACAGGCATTTCCATCAGGATCTATAACAGCCGTATACATTTTAAGGTTAAATGCCCTAAGTAACATTCCATTTTTTCTCGCTTTTACAATATTCGGGAAACTTTTATCCGGTTCTGCCCAGTAATTACGATTGATAACAAACTTAAATTCCCAACTAATTTCATCGTCGAATCTCGCCAAGGGTTTTTTTAGCTGATACAAATAACCATTAACCTGCAACATCCTCCATCCGTCTCTTGACCAGTTATTAAACTGTCCGGATACCGATACATTGTAAATATCCAGATCGGAAAAATCAATTCGCTTTCCGGTTCTGTCGTGTGTTGCTTTTTTATAGTCTCTGATATCGAAAGTAAAAACCACTTCGTTACCAATAATTTCATACCCGTTTTTTTGCCCGTGTAAGAACAGACAGGAAAAGAAAAGGAATATGAAGAGTTTCAGCGATTTCATCTTTTATTGGTAAAAGGTAATTTTACAAAGTAAATTTTTTGTTTTCTATAATTTATGATGAGCCTTTTCATAGCAATAAACTCATACCCTAATACACCATCTAATTTTGTGCCATAGACGCTTTGCATTCCGTTTAGATTGGTCAGTATGGTTCGCATTACACCGCAATAAATACGATCGTTCAGTTTTACTTTATAAAGTTTTCCGGCCAGTACTTCTTTCTTCCGATTTTTGATCCCGGTTAGCTTTAAACGCCGTATTATCCTGAAATTTTTAAGGGCTTCCTGTGGGATGGAACGGTGAATCATATTAATCTCGGCCCCTGTGTCTAATCCAAATTTAAGCGGAACGTGATTTACGTAACAATCTAAAACAATTGTATGCTTTTTTAAGGTAAAATCAACACTGTCTCTAATGGTTTCCAGAAAAGTACGCGTGTCCAGCCTATTTCCGTTTTTATTAATCTTACTCAGCGTAATTTGCTTGAGATAGAAATCGATGAACACTTCATACTCCTTGAGTATTTCATATCCAATAACCCCGAGAAGTTGTATGTTTTTACCCTTTTCTATATGCGAAAGATCCAGAACATCTGCATTTCGATCCATGACGCTAAACCCGGCAATCATTAAAGAATCAATGGCTTTATTTCCTATATCGTCCAGTATACCGCTCACACTGGAAGCAGTAGAGGTAATATCATTTTTGTGAAGTTTAAAGTGGACACTGTTGAGTAAAAGTTTCTCTGATCCCGTATCTATAATAAAGTTACCCTTTTTTCCAAATACCCTGGCTTGTACAAAAATAAGATGGTCCACTACCTGGAACGGTACTCGGGTAGTGTATTCGTTTACATATTCGGCTTCTGTAAAATGAATATCGCCCGAATAAACCGGGTTGTTTTTTGCATCAATCAACCCATGGGTTAGTAATAGAAAACCAAGTACATGTAACAGCGTTTTCAAAATGTTACTTTCTTTTTACTAATAAGACGTAATTTCGGTGTAAAGTGTTACAGAATATGTTTAAAGGTACTCAAAAAAAATCGCCCCTGAAATTCAGAGGCGATATAAGAAAATTATGAGTGATGGTATTACATCATACCGGGCATTCCACCGCCGCCCATAGGAGGCATGGCGGGTGTTTCTTCCTTGATGTCAACCAATGCACATTCGGTAGTCAGGATCATACCAGCTACCGAAGCAGCATTTTCCAATGCAATACGGGTTACTTTTTTAGGGTCGATAATTCCGGCCTTAAGCATATCTACATATTCATCGGCTTTGGCATCGTAACCAAAATCTTTTTTACCCTCCATTACTTTAGCTACTACAACACTTCCTTCACCACCTGCATTTTCAACAATGGTTCGCAAAGGAGATTCTATAGCTCTCGCAACAATTTGTATTCCGGTAACCTCATCGAGATTTTCAGTAGTTAACTTATCTAAAACCGATTTTGCGCGAACCAATGCCACACCACCACCAGCTACAATTCCTTCTTCAACTGCCGCTCGGGTAGCGTGCAATGCATCGTCAACGCGATCTTTTTTCTCTTTCATTTCAACTTCCGAAGCAGCTCCAACGTATAATACAGCTACACCACCAGCTAGCTTTGCAAGGCGTTCCTGAAGTTTTTCACGATCGTAGTCGCTCGTAGTCGAATCAATTTGAGCTTTGATCTGATTTACGCGAGCTTTAATATTTGCAACATCACCGGCCCCGTTCACTATGGTGGTATTATCTTTATCTATGGCTACCGTTTCGGCTGTACCTAACATATCGAGATTTGCATTTTCCAATGAAAAACCTCTTTCTTCCGATATTACGGTTCCTCCGGTAAGAATGGCAATATCTTCCAGCATTGCCTTACGCCGATCCCCAAAACCAGGCGCCTTTACAGCGGCAATTTTTAAACCTCCGCGTAATTTGTTTACAACCAATGTTGCAAGCGCTTGTCCTTCTACATCTTCGGCAATAATCAGGAGGGGACGTCCTGATTGAGCAACAGGTTCAAGAATAGGAAGTATTTCCTGGAGGTTTGATATTTTTTTATCGAATAAAAGGATATAGGGATTTTCTAAATCCGCAGTCATTTTATCCGGATCTGTCACAAAATAAGGCGACAGATAGCCTCTGTCAAACTGCATTCCTTCAACTACATCGACATAAGTATCGGTTCCTTTTGCCTCTTCCACAGTAATAACACCTTCTTTTCCGACTTTCCCAAAGGCTTCGGCAATAAGCTCTCCAATGGTTTCATCATTATTAGATGAAATGGCAGCTACCTGTTTTATTTTTTCAGAAGAATCCCCTACTTTTTTAGCCTGCTTATCCAAATCGGCAACCAGAGCGGAAACCGCTTTTTCTATACCGCGTTTAAGATCCATAGGGTTTGCTCCAGCCGCAACATTTTTTAAGCCTTCTTTTACAATTGCCTGAGCAAGAACAGTTGCAGTGGTAGTACCGTCACCAGCGAGGTCATTAGTTTTGGAGGCCACTTCTTTTACCATTTGAGCACCCATATTTTCCAGGGCGTCTTCAAGTTCAATTTCCTTTGCCACCGAAACACCATCCTTGGTTACTTGCGGAGCTCCAAACGATTTACTTATAATTACATTTCTTCCTTTTGGCCCCAGTGTAACTTTTACTGCATTAGCCAAAGCATCAACCCCTTTTTTAAGGCCGTCTCTTGCTTCAATATCAAATTTTATGTCTTTTGCCATGTTTTAATTTTTTAGATTTTCCCTTTTGCGGAACCTATTTTATTTCTAAGTTTTTAGTTAGTTTATTTTCCCGGTTTTTAAGAAAGGCTATTCTGGATTAAATAATTGCCAGAATATCACTTTCGCGCATAATCAAATAATCCGTACCGTCAAATTTCAACTCGGTTCCCGAATATTTTCCATAAAGAACAGTATCGCCGACACTTAGTGTTACAGGAGCTTCTTTGGTTCCGGGACCAACGGCAACTACTCTTCCTTTTTGGGGTTTTTCTTTGGCGGTATCCGGGATTATGATTCCGGAAGCAGTAGTGGTTTCCGCTTCCATAGGTTCAACAAGAACTCGGTCTGCTAAAGGTTTAATATTCACTTTCGCCATTTTTATATTTTTTGGTTTAATTATAATTAATAGACTGTCTGCAATCAGACAGAAATTGTGCCAATGCATTTAAACTGACACTTTGTAAATAACAAAATGCCAGCTTGTCATAAAAGCTGGCATTTATAGTATTTTAATAAAACATTTTTTACTGAGCCTGAGTTGAATCGGTTGCAGCCGGTACTTGTTGCTGAGTATTTGAATCGGCCGGCGGAAGCGTATTCTCAATAGTATCTTCGTCAAGTAATTTAGAATCAGCTTCCGATGAGGATCCCTTTAAAGCGACATTTGATAGCAAAATCAAAACAATCATTAATGTGGCCAGCGTCCATGTACTTTTATCGAGAAAATCTCCTGTTTTTTGAACACCGCCGATCATTTGGCTGCCTCCGCCTCCGAATGATGAAGAAAGGCCGCCTCCTTTTGGGTTTTGTACCATGATCACCAATACCAGCAAAAACGCAACCAGAATAATAAGGATCAAAAATATTGTGAACGTACTCATTGTATATTAATTATTTTGTTGTAATTTTTTTATTGCGCGAATTTGGTCTGCAAAGAAACCACTTTTTTCCGGATATTTCAAACTTAAAATTTTGAATGCCTGAATGGCTTCTTTATACTTTTTTTGTTCCAAGTACACCCTTGCCAGGGTTTCTGTCATTAGCTCATTTTTCAGGGTGCCGGTTTGCGAAGAAAGATCAATAGGAGTTTTTTGTTCTTTGCTCGGAACTATTTTAGGACTGCTTTTAATAAATCGATCTATCAGGTCAAACTTCCTTTTTTTAGGATCGGCTTCGGATTTTTCTGTTTCGGAATCCCTTTGGATAGGCTGAAACGATGTAAGCCTTAGCCACTCCGAAAACGAATGTAGCTCTGTTTTGTTAAAGGAAAGCGGTTCTCCCAATTGTAATTGTTCCTCTTCGGCTTTCCTGTTGGCCAGGAAAGTAGCTATTTCCGGATCTTTGGGTTCAAACAATTCCGGATCGAGAATTTCTTCGGCTTCTTTTTGGTTTCGCGGTAGGGGTTGCTCGCTTTCCAATTCCAATTCCGGAACTATATAAGCAGGAGATTGTTGTTCACTCTGAGCGAAGGGTTTTTTAAACCCGGAATGAGAGGCGATAGATTCTGCAATGCCGTGCTGATCGAATAGTTCCGAAGTAATAAACTCAAAAAGAATATGCCTGTCTGAAGTGTAAGCGGCAGTTTTTTTTAAGGCGTCGTTGTATTTAAAACTGTTGAGGTTTTTAAGGCCTTTAAGGTATACGGCCCTCGGTGCCTGGAAATAGGGGTATTCATTAATGATGTGTTGAAGTTCATCTATATGCTCTCTTTTAATACTTTCAGGAGCGTGTAATAGATATGTAAAGTCAGACACATTCATAATTACCAGTTTGCCAGCGATGCGTTAAAAATATCCTGTGTAAGACGTTCGAATATTTCCTGGAATGCAGCATCTCTTACCTGAGAAAGCTGTTGGTCTGCAGGAAAATCATAAAAGAAAGAAAAGCGTCTGTCAAAGTCGTTTTCTTGTTTTGTACTGTTAAAAAATCGCACCTGAACCGTCATGGTTAACCGGTTTTGCGCCGCTCTCTGATCGGACGTAGCCGTCATTGGAGAAATGCGATACTCAACGATTTCACCTTCATATAATAAATCGCCGTTTGATGATACCAGATCAAGATTTGTTTGATTTAAAATAAGGTCCTGAAGGGCTAATGTAAAATCCCGGTCGAGGCCGGGTTCTATTATCGGTGCATTATTTTGAAAGAAATTTACCTGAAAAGTCTCCGCATCACCCGTATCGCCCCCGGTAAAGTTATAGATGCCGCAACCGGTTAAGCCTGGGATAAGGATTAAAGTACAGAGTATTTTACAAAGGGTTGTTTTCATGAAATAGTCCTGATTTTTACAAAAATAACCTTATAAATCGTATTGTTTTATTTTTCGATACAGTGTTCGTTCGGAAATACCAAGTTCTCTTGCTGCGGCCTTCCTTTTTCCCATGTTTCGCTGTAATGCTTTTTTTATGAGCTCGAGTTCTTTATCCTGTAAAGAAAGTGTCTCTTCTTCCTGGATTTCCTCTGCGAAGTGATATTTATCTTCCGAAGCTCCCTGTACTTTTCTCACCGGAGTAACAACTGGTAATGCCTCGTAAGGAACCTCGGCTTCCGCTTCGGTTTCGTACGGCGTGCTATCTTCCGTTTCACCGTATATTTTCCTGATCAGGGTCTCATTTTCTTCCTGTACTTCTTTACTGTTACCGTGCTGCATGAGTTCTAATGTAAGCTTTTTAAGATCGTTCAGGTCATTTTTCATGTCAAAAAGAACTTTGTACAGGATTTCCCGTTCGTTACTAAAGTCGCTTTCTTTTTTTGAACGTTCAATAACAGCAGGCAAATTCGAGGTGGCATTGGGAAGATATGCTGCCAAAGTTGCCGCCGAGATATTTCGGTTTTGTTCCAGGACGGAAATTTGTTCCGCTACATTCCTAAGCTGACGGATGTTTCCACTCCAGCGATATTTTAACAGGAGATGGATGGCATCGTTTTCCAATCGGATGGTGGGCATTTTATACTTCTGAGCAAAATCGGAAGCAAATTTTCGGAATAACAAATGTATATCATCCTTACGTTCTCTCAAGGGAGGCAAATGAATTTCAACGGTACTTAGCCTGTAATATAAATCTTCCCGAAACTTACCTTTTTCAATAGCGTCGAACATTTTGATATTGGTGGCTGCAACGATACGCACATTGGTTTTTTGCACTTTGGAAGATCCTACTTTTATAAACTCACCGTTTTCCAGTACCCGTAAAAGGCGTACCTGAGTAGTAAGCGGGAGTTCGCCTACTTCATCAAGAAATATGGTGCCTCCATCGGCTTCTTCAAAATATCCGCTTCGGGTTTGTGTTGCCCCGGTAAAAGCCCCTTTTTCATGTCCGAAAAGTTCGGAGTCTATAGTGCCTTCGGGGATGGCTCCGCAGTTTACCGCAATAAACTTTCCGTGCTTTCGGTGAGATAGCGAATGAATAATTTTAGGGATCGATTCCTTTCCAACACCACTTTCCCCGGTTACTAAAACCGAAATATCCGTTGGAGCTACCTGGATAGCTTTTTCCAGGGCGCGGTTTAACTTGATATCGTTACCTATAATACCAAAACGTTGTTTTATAGCCTGAATAGATTCCATATTTTAATTGATGATAAAGAAAGCAGGTATTACGATTGGTTTACGATCTAAGCTGCACACCTGTTTTAATATCAGCATTTTTTATCAGTATTTTTAATTATTATCAGAATAGCCAACGGCTTCACCAATAAGCGTTGCCGAAGTACAGTTGGTTATTTTTACGTTGACAAATTCTCCAATTTTATAGGTTTCCTTTGGAAATACAACCACAGTGTTTTGGGTGTTTCTTCCCATCCAGTGCATATCCGATTTTTTTGAAAGCCCTTCTATAAGAACTTCTTCGGTTTTACCTATATGCTGCTGAGCTCTGAATAACCCGTGCTTTTGCTGTAAGTTGATAATTTCCGTTAGCCTTCTTTTTTTAATATCCTCCGGAACATCGTCTTTCATTTTTCTGGAGGCCATGGTGCCGGGTCTTTCCGAGTAGGCAAACATAAACCCGAAATCGTATTTTACATAGTCCATTAAACTAAGCGTATCCAGATGATCCTCTTCGGTTTCCGTGGGAAATCCCGCAATCATATCCTGTGAAATGGCACAATCCGGAATGATCTTTCTGATCGCATCAATCAATTCAAAATACTCCTCCCGGGTGTGTAGCCTGTTCATGGCTTTAAGGATTCTGTTACTACCGCTTTGTACGGGTAAATGTATATAGTTACATATATTAGGATAATGCGCCATGGTTTCTATAACATCTATGGTCATATCCTGAGGGTTGGAAGTGGAAAACCGAATTCGCATTTTAGGATATGCTTCGGCCACCATGGTTAACAATCCTGCAAAATTCACCGCAGTTGCCTTTTGTATTTCCGAAGCTTTTTCAAAATCTTTTTTTAATCCGCCTCCATACCATAAATAACTATCTACGTTCTGTCCGAGGAGAGTAACTTCTTTGAATCCTTTTTCCCAAAGATCGCGTACTTCCTTTAAAACCGACTGAGGGTCTCTGCTGCGTTCACGGCCTCTCGTAAAAGGAACAACACAAAAAGTACACATATTGTCGCAGCCACGCGTAATGGAAACAAAGGCAGAAACACCATTACTATTCAGACGAACCGGAGCAATATCGCCATAGGTTTCTTCTTTAGAGAGAATAACATTAACCGCATTTCTTCCCTCGTCAATTTCCCGAACCAGATTGGGCAGATCCTTATAGGCATCCGGGCCAACCACCATATCCACTATTTTTTCTTCTTCCAGAAATTTGCTTTTAAGCCTTTCGGCCATACATCCGAGAACGCCCACTTTCATACCCGGATTAATTTTTTTTACAGCATTAAATTTTTCCAGGCGTTTTCTAACAGTTTGTTCGGCCTTATCGCGAATAGAGCAGGTATTTACCAATACCAGATCGGCTTCTTCAAGACTTTGCGTGGTGTTAAAGCCTTCCTTAGCCAGGATAGAAGCTACAATTTCACTATCGGAAAAATTCATCTGACAGCCGTAGCTTTCCAGATAAAGTTTTCGATCACTCTTTTTGTTTGTATGCAACACAAGGGTCTCTCCTTGTTTGTTTTCGTCAATTGTCTTTTCCATCTTATTCAATACCGCTTTACGCGGTCACAAATTAGGCTTGCAAAGATACTACTATTTCATGAAAAGGTGACATATTGACAGTTAAATATTTCTCAACAAACCGCGCAACGTTTTCGCTTTTAGAACATCTATTGTTTGAATTACTAACTTAAACAAGCAATGATGAAAAAAACACTCTATGTAATTCTGACACTATGCCTTGTCGGATTTTGGTCCTGTGATAAAGAAGATGATAGTAAATACGGTGAATATCTGGTAGCTCATCCTATAATTATAAGCAGAGCCGAGTTTAAAAGCAGTGTAGATATACTGCCACCCCGCGCGATCAACGAATCGGGAAAAATTTATGCTTATCAGCATTATATCTTCGTGAATGACAAGTATGAAGGGGTGCATATAATTGATAATTCAGATACGGCAAACCCTGTAAAAAAAGGATTTATTAACATTCCGGGGAACGTAGATATTTCGGTAAAGGATGACTATCTGTATGCAGATAGCCTTTATGATTTGGTGGTGATTGATATTTCGGATATTGATAATATTAAACAGGTAAATCGGCTGGAAAATGTTCTTGGTTACAATGTTATTTTTCCATTTGAAGCCGATATCATTGATTACGCGGAGGTAGACCATCAAAACGAAATTGTTGTAGGATGGAATTTAAAAACGGAAAGAAGACTCGTCTCCGAATACGAAAGAAATTTTGGAATAGATATTCTGGCTAATGCCGAATTGGATTATGCCAACGTAGGGCAGGGAGGCTCGTTGGCGAGATTTAAGATCGTGAGCAATTATCTCTATGCTATTGATAGTCATAATATTAATATTTTTGATATAGAAGACCTGGAAAATCCTGTAGATCTTCCGGACGTATATGCCGGGTTTGATATAGAAACTATTTTTAACAGGGATAATTATTTGTTTTTAGGGAGTATGAGAGGCATGTATATTTACGATATTACAAACCCGGGAGTGCCAAGCCTGGTATCTGAATTTGAGCATGGTACGGCCTGCGATCCCGTAGTGGTTGATGGCGATTATGCCTTTGTGACCCTCAGAGGAGGTAATGGATGCGGAGCCACTGAAAGCGGATTGTTTATTGTAGACATTTCGGATATAACCGATCCCGTACTCAAAAAACAATACGCTATGGATGAACCCTACGGACTTGGAATAAAAGATGAAAAATTATTTGTGTGTGACGGAGCTTCAGGGCTTAAAGTTTACGATAAAACCAATGTAGACGATTTGATTTCTCTGAATCACTTTAAAGATATTGTGACATTCGATGTCATTCCCCTGAGTGAAACTTTACTTATGGTAGGAGATGGAGTTCTTTATCAATACCGGTATGCAAATAACAGTATATCGCTGTTAAGTTCCTTACCTCTCAATTAATAAAGAGCTTATAACCTATAAAAGCATCTGTCAAAAACGGATGCTTTTTTTATGCATGGAATTTCTTTGCCATGAGAAATTAAAAAATTGATATACTTTTGCAACTACAAAAAAATGCTGATGGCAAAGAATTTAGTTATAGTTGAGTCGCCTGCCAAGGCCAGAACCATAGAACGGTTTTTGGGAAAGGATTATAAAGTTGAATCCAGCTTCGGGCATATAGCCGATCTTCCCTCTAAAGAACTTGGTGTGGATGTCAACAAAGATTTTAAACCCAAGTACATAGTAGATAAAGATAAGAAGGCAGTTGTTAAAAAATTAAAAGACCTCGCCGCAAAAGCCGAACTGGTTTGGCTGGCCAGTGATGAGGATCGGGAAGGAGAAGCCATAGCCTGGCATTTGGCCGAAACCTTAAAGCTTGCTCCTGAAAAAACACGTCGGATAGTCTTTAATTCCATTACCAAAAATGCCATACAAAAGGCTATTGAAAATCCGAGAGGGATTGATTATAATCTGGTAAATGCGCAGCAGGCACGTCGGGTACTGGATCGTCTGGTAGGCTATGAGCTTTCTCCGGTTCTTTGGAAAAAAATTAAAACAGGTCTTTCGGCAGGGAGAGTACAGTCGGTTGCGGTTCGGCTAATTGTAGAGCGCGAACGTGAAATACAGGATTTTACGGCAGTTGGTTCTTATCGTGTAGTAGCGGAGTTTATTACGGAAGAAAATCGGGTTTTCAGAGCAAAACTAAATAAGTCTTTTACTACGAAAGAACAAGCCAGAACATTCCTGGAGAAAAATATAACGGCTGGCTTTAAGGTGTCTGATCTTACGACCAAACCGGCCAGGAAATCACCCTCGGCTCCCTTTACCACATCTACGCTTCAACAGGAAGCGTCCAGGAAATTGTATTTTTCCGTGAGTAAAACAATGATGTTGGCCCAGCGATTATATGAGTCCGGAATGATCACCTATATGAGAACGGATAGCGTGAATCTTTCTAAAGAAGCCATTGAAGCCGCACAAACAGAAATTTTATCCAGTTACGGAAAGGAATATAGTTACCCGAGAAACTTTGCCACAAAATCCAAAAGCGCTCAGGAAGCGCATGAAGCCATTCGCCCTACCGATATGGCCAGGCAAACGGTGGAAGTAGAACGGGATCAAAAACGATTATACGAACTTATCTGGAAACGAACTATTGCATCTCAGATGAGTGATGCCCAATTGGAAAGAACGCAGGTAAGCATTCAGGCAGATACCCACGGGGAAACCTTTGTGGCGAATGGAGAGGTTTTGAAGTTCGATGGGTTTTTAAAGGTATACCTGGAAGGTACCGATGAAGAAGATGAGGAACAGGAAGGAATGTTACCGGCGCTTACCATAGGGGAGGCACTAAACAAAAACTTTATTACGGCTACCGAACGGTTTACCAGACCACCTTATCGCTTTACGGAGGCTTCTTTGGTAAAAAAATTAGAGGAGTTAGGAATTGGAAGACCATCTACGTATGCTCCCACAATTTCTACGATACAAAACCGGGGATATGTGGAAAGAGGTACTATAGAGGGAACCGAAAGAAACTATACACAGTTTCTTCTTGAAAGTGAAACGATTAAGGAACAAAAGCTTACGGAAGTAGTAGGGGCTGATAAAGGAAAAATGTTACCCACCGATATCGGGATGATCGTTAATGATTTTCTGGTAAATCACTTTTCTAATATTCTGGATTATAATTTTACGGCTAAAGTTGAAGAGGATTTTGATAATATAGCTTCCGGGGAAGAAGACTGGACTAAGATGATCAAGGGGTTTTATAAAGATTTTCATCCCAATGTGGAAGATGTTGAACAAAATGCCGAGCGCGAAACGGGCGAACGTATTTTGGGAGTACACCCTGAAAACGGAAGACAGGTAAGTGTAAGGCTGGGAAGGTTCGGGCCTATGGTACAAATAGGAACGGTAGAAGATGAAGAAAAACCGCAATTTGCAAGCCTGTTGCCGGAACAATCAATTGAAAGTCTTACATTCGAAGAAGCATTGAATCTGTTTGAACTGCCCAGATCGCTGGGAACCTATAACGATCAGGAAGTGCAGGCGAATGTGGGTCGCTATGGTCCTTACGTTCGCTTTGGTAAACAGTTCATTTCACTGGATAAAAACGAAAGTGTATTCGATGTAACACTGGATCGCGCCGTAGAACTAATTAAGCTAAAGCAAAAAGCCGACGCACCAATTGCCAGTTATAAAGGACACGAAGTAACTAAGGGAAAAGGGAGGTTTGGTCCCTTTATTAAATGGGACGGAATGTTTATCAATGTAAATAAAAAGTATGATTTTGACAATCTTTCTCAAAGCGATATAGAATCTCTTATTGAGGATAAACTGCGTAAAGAAGCGGAAAAGCTTATTAATGAATGGCCTGAGGAAGGAATTCGAATTGAAAAAGCTCGTTGGGGAAGATCGGTTATTATAAAAGGACGCACTAAAATAGCATTGGGAAAAGACATTGATGCCACCAAAATCACATTGGAAGAAGCTAAAGAACACCTGGCTGCAAAGAAAACAAAAACGAAAAAATAAGGATGGATTTGGAGTTTTTAAAACCGGTTGAAGATGTGGTAATGGCACATAATGCATTACTGCCAAAACAATGCCTGGGAAAAACCATAAAAATTCATACCGAAGAAAAATTGCCTTCGCTGGAAAATTGCAGACTTGCAATTTTAGGAGTACCGGAATCCAGAAACGCCTTTTTTAAAAGGCAGGAGGAATTGAATACCTCAAAAATAAGACTGGAATTATACAAATTGTTTGCAGGCAACTGGAATGCACCTATTGTTGACCTGGGAGATATTGAACCCGGCGCCACACCCGAAGATACGTATTTTGCTGTGAAGGAACTGGTGGCCTATCTTGTTAAAAATGAGATTACACCTTTGATTATTGGAGCTAGTCAGGATATAACGTATGCAACCTACAGAGCTTTTGACAAGCTGGAACAGATGGTTAATCTGGTGGCCATTGATAATCGTTTTGATTTTGGTGAGGATGACGAACTGATCTCTTCAAGATCGTATATGAGTAAAATTATCACCGATAAACCAACCAACCTTTTTAACTTCACCAATATAGGTTATCAAACGTATTTTAATGCGCAGGAAGAGATTGATTTAATGGAAAGGTTGTTCTTTGAAGCGTACAGGTTGGGAGACATAACGTCTGATATTACGCTGGCAGAACCCGTATTGAGAGATGCCGATGTAATTAGCCTGGATATTAGGTCGGTAAAGGCATCTGATTTGGGGTATCCGGACAATTCTTTTCCGAATGGATTTGACGGACGTGAAATATGTGCCATAGCAAGGTATGCAGGATTAAGCGATCGGGTGTCGGTTTTTGGAATTTACGAATGCGAAAACACATATGCATCGGCACAGCTCATCGCTCAAATTTTATGGTATTTTATAGAAGGATATAACTATAGGGCTAACGAATATCCCTTTACTGCAAAAGATAGTTATACCAAGTTTATTGTCCCGGTTGATCAGGAAGAACTTCGATTCTATAAGAGCAACCGAACAGAACGATGGTGGATAGAGATTCCAACGATTCTTCCAATATATAATAAATTGAGTTCACCAGCGTTATTACCATGCAGCCATCAGGATTATTTGAATGCTTGCAATCAGATTATTCCAAACCGGTGGTGGAAGGCTTATAAGAAAAGCCTGAATTAAAGCGTTTATTATAACAAATAATGTTGTTTTTTTGATTTAATTATTGCTTCATACAATAATTTGAAGGAAAAATAGTTTTTCTGTTACGCAAATTATAAAAGGAGCGTTTTTAAATCCTAAACCTAAAATTTAACCTAACATATGAAAAAGCTGTTGTTTTCATTTATAGCCTTAGCTACACTTTTGTCCAGTTGTGGATCCAAAGACAAAGGAGAACTGGTAGGAGTGAGAGGAAAAAAGTGGTTCCCTGAAAAGCCCTACGGAATGACATTGATTCCGGGAGGAGCATTTATTATGGGGAAATCTGAAGAAGATATGGCCCAGGTTCAAAATGCGTCTACAAAAACCGTAACGGTAAGATCGTTTTACATGGACGAAACGGAAATTACCAATAGCGAGTATCGCCAATTCGTGGAATGGGTAAAAGACTCTATTGCAAGAACCAATCTGGCAATTCTTGCCGACGAGTTAGGAATGACTCCGGAAGATGGAGGTATTGGAGAATATGCATTTAAAGATGCCGACACCACAGATCTCTCCGTGTACGAGAAATACATGCTGGAAAATTATTCCGGAATGGGAGAAACAGGTTATGAAGGCCGTGCTTTGAATAAAGATATAGAGCTCGAATGGAATACCCATGAGTATCCGGATCAGTACTATGCGGAAGTTATGGATTCACTGTATATTCCTTTGGAAGAATCGTATAACGGACAGCGTACTATTGATGTTGAAAAAATGGTGTTTAATTATACGTGGATGGATATCCAGGCAGCAGCAAGAGCAAAGAAAGGCCAAAGAAAAGATTTTGTGAAAACCGAAGAAATTATGATCTACCCGGATACAACGGTTTGGATTAAGGATTTCTCATATTCATATAACGAACCTATGCACAATGATTACTTCTGGCATGATGCGTACAGCGATTATCCGGTAGTAGGTGTATCCTGGAAACAGGCAAAAGCTTTTTGTGCCTGGCGAACCAAGTATAAAAATGACTATCAGCGAAGTAGAGGAAAACAGCACGTTAACGGATTCAGACTTCCCACCGAAGCTGAATGGGAATATGCGGCACGAGGAGGTATTGAATCAGGTACTTACCCCTGGGGAGGACCTTATGTAATGAGTGACCGGGGATGTTTCCTCGCAAACTTCAAACCTCAACGAGGTGATTACGCGGCAGACCTTGCCCTTTACACCGTAGAAGCTAAATCATACGACCCCAATGACTATAACCTGTACAATATGGCCGGAAATGTTTCGGAATGGACAAATTCTTCCTATAACCCCGGTTCTTATGAGTACGTTTCAACAATGAACCCAAATGCTTATGACGATGGCAACAGACGTAAGGTAATAAGAGGCGGTTCTTGGAAAGATGTTGCTTACTTCTTGCAAGTGAGTACCAGAGACTACGAATATCAGGATTCGGCAAGAAGCTATATTGGTTTCAGAACCGTACAGGATTATATGGGTACAGATGCTACGGTAAATTAATACCCTATTTATAGATAAACCGATAATCTTATTATATTACTTAACTAAAACTAAATTTAATTAATTATGGCACAATCAAAATCATCTAAGAAGCTGTTTAATATGGCTTACGGACTTGGAGCTTCCATTGTAATTATTGGAGCATTATTTAAAATCCTACACTGGGAGTGGGGTCCATTAACAGGTGGATTGTTATTAGCAATCGGGCTTATTACTGAGGCGATTATTTTTGCGATCAGTGCTTTTGAACCGGTTGATGACGATTTAGACTGGTCGCTTGTTTATCCTGAATTGGCAGGCGGAGAATCTAAAGGAAGAAAAAATGAGGCAAAAGAAGCAAAAGAAGCTGAAGGATTGCTTTCTAAGAAACTGGATGAGCTTCTTAAAGAGGCTAAGATTGATTCTGAGCTTATGTCCAGCTTAGGAAACAGTATCAGGAATTTTGAAGGCGCAGCGAAGAGTATTACCCCAACTGCCGAAGCTATGACTTCAACGCAAAAGTATTCAGAAGAACTTTCATTAGCTGCCGCACAAATGGAGTCGCTTAACAGTTTGTATAAAGTACAATTGGAAAGCGCTAGCCGTCAGGCTACTATTAATGAGGAAGTGGCTAATAATGCCGGACGTCTTAAAGAACAAATGGAATCTTTGGCTTCCAACCTGTCTTCATTAAATGGAGTATACGGAGGAATGTTATCCGCTATGGGTACTAGATAATTAGCATGTTAATCTTATTCAGAAACTAAACCTAATTAAAAAATGGCAAGCGGAAAACTTTCACCACGTCAGAAGATGATTAACCTAATGTATTTGGTTTTCATCGCAATGCTGGCGCTTAATATGAGTAAAGAGGTGCTTTCTGCTTTCGGTTTGATGAACGAGAAGCTTACGGCTTCTAACGCGAAAACAACAGAAAATAACCTGGCGTTTTTTGACGGACTTCAAACAAAAGCTAGCGAGCAGCCTGAAAAATTTGGACCTCTTTTTGAGGATGCCAAAAAAATAAAAGACCTATCAGCCGAGTACTATACTTACTTAGATGCGCTTAAAAACGATATGACAGCTAAGTTAGATGACAAGACTGATTACGAAACCATGGATAAGTCTGATTACCTGGATAATATATTCTTCAAGGGTGATAAGTACTCACCGGAAGGACAGGCGTTTATCGATAAGATGAACAATTACAGAGAGCAGGTAGCTTCTATCCTTGGAGAGAAATTTAAAGATACCCGAGATGCGGTTAATACGCGATTCACTACCGGTGAAAACGGAAAAGTGAAAAATAGAGACGGTGCCGATGTTGATTATTTGAATTATCACTATGAAGGTTTCCCTTTAATCGCGTCACTAACTAAAATCACACAGATGCAGGCCGATGTAAAGGCCACTGAGGAAGATGCGCTTTCTGCCATGCTTCAGGGACAGTTGAGCAGTGAGATCTCGATGACAAACTATACCACGCTTCTCGAGCAGCCAAAGTCGGCTTACTATGCGGGTGAGACTTTTGATGGTTCTATTGTTTTAGGACGTAAAGACCAGACAACCAAACCTAATGAAGTGAATCTTACTTTGGACGGAAGAAAGTTGGAGCAGGGTAAAGATTTCGAACTTGACGGCGGTCAGGTAAAACTGAAAGTTAGTGCCGGTAGAGCCGGAGATCACGAACTTAAAGGGAATCTTATCTTTATGCAGGACGGTGAGCCTATTGAAGTTCCTGTTTCTCAAAAATTTGCAACGATTACCAAGCCGAATGCGGCGGTGATTTCTGCAGACAAGATGAATGTTGTTTACCGTGGAGTTTCTAACCCTATTACCATCTCTATTCCTGGTATTCCAGATAACAAAGTTAGCGCTTCTGCAACCGGACTTAAAAGAGTTTCCGGAAGCAAATACGTAATGAACCCAGGAAAAGGCAGAACTGTAAATATTACCGCTCGCGGTACCCTGCCTGATGGAAAAGGAATTAGTACTACTTCTCAATTTAGGATTAAAGATATCCCCCGACCTGCAGGAACTGTTAGAGGTGAACCTGGAAATACCAAAATGGGAAGAAATAACCTTGAGATATCAACGGTTAGTGCTATGCTGGAAGATTTTGACTTTGATTTGAACCTTGCGGTTAGCGGATTTAAGTTCAAAGTTCCTGGTCAGCCAACGGTACAGGTAAGAGGTAGAAAATTAGACGCCAGAGCTAAATCTGCGCTTAAAAGAGCGAAGAGAGGCGATGCGGTTCAGATTTTTGATATCCAGGCTTATATTACCAATAACAGGAGCTATAAGCTTAAAAAAGTATCTCCTGTGGTAATTGAGATAACAAATTAAAAAGAATAAATAATTAATGTTATGAATTGGAAAAGTTGTATAGTAACCGGTATTGCATTGATGGCTACGCTGTCTACCTTTGCACAGGCCAATATTCTGAACGCAAAACAGCCTGAAGAAATTGGCGTGAAAACGGAAGCACAGAAAGCCGCCGATAACGATGCACCCCTTCCTTATGGTTACGTTGACGATAGAGATATTCTGTGGGCCAAGACAGTATGGGAAGTAGTTGATCTTGACGAAAGAGTAAACTTTCCGCTGTATTACCCGATTGATACGGTAGATATCGGTGCAGATAGAAGATCTTTATTTCAGGTGTTGATGAAAAACATCAGCAATGGTAAAATAAAAGATGTATATGCCGATTCGTATTTTACTGAAAAACGTAAACTGGGCGATCTGGGAGCTACGCTGATGAAGGTAGATACCACCGATCTGGGTTACGAACAACTGAATGCAGGTGAGCAGGTGTCTCCCGAATATATTAACCGCAGGGAATTAACAGCGGCTGATATCGAGGCATGGCACATAAAAGGTATCTGGTATTTTGACAAACGCCAGGGAGAATTAAAATACAGATTGCTAGGTCTGGCTCCCGTGGCACCCGATGTTAACTTTATAGATACGGAAAGCTCGGATATGGTTGAACTATTCTGGGTGTGGTTTCCTTCGGTACGTGAAATTCTTCACGATGCCAAAGTATTCAATCCCAGAAATACGGCCCAGCCTATTTCGTTTGACCACTTGCTTAATTCAAGGCGATTTAACGGAAGCGTTTATAAAGAAGATAACGTGTACGGAGATCGTAAAATTAAAGATTACATAACCGATAATGCCCTGTTCCAGCTTCTGGAAGCTCAGAAGATCAAGGAAGATATCCGAAACAGGGAACAGGATATGTGGGCCTATTAGGCAAAGATCAAATCCAATTCAAAACATAAAAGTAAAAACGCCCTTGTTACTAAGGGCGTTTTTTTATTTTTGAACCCATGGAGGTAGATTATATCATTGTAGGATTGGGGCTGGCGGGCGTTTGTTTTGCCGAGCAACTGGAGCAAAATAACAAAAGCTTTGTGGTGATTGATAAAGATTTAAACGGAGCTTCATCTATTACCGGGGGAGTGTATAACCCGACGGTTTTAAAAAGATTTACGGCGGCCTGGAAGGCTTCCGACCAGTTAGGTGAAGCCATACCTTTCTTTAAGTTACTTGAACAAAAGTTAAATATACCACTTAACACTCCCATGCGGGTATACAGAAAATTTGCTTCCGCTGAAGAGCAAAACAATTGGTTTCAGGCAGCAGATAAACCCAGTCTTAGAAATTATTTGTCTACCACAATTGTAAAAAATCAACACCGGCATATTAAAGCCCCATTCGGTTTTGGCCAGGTGCTGAATACGGGAAGAATAGATGTCATATCGCTTACACTCGCCTACCGAAATTATCTGAATAAAAAAAGAGCCTTTATCAAAGAAGATTTTAAGTATGACCTTCTTGAGATTAAAGATCAAAAAGTTCGCTATGGCGATATCTGTGCAAACCGCATTGTTTTTGCAGAAGGATTTGGAATAACAAAGAATCCGTTTTTTCATTATACTCCTCTGGTTGGTAATAAAGGTGAGCTTCTTACCATAAAAGCCCCGGATTTGCAAATCAATGTTATCCTTAAATCTTCAGTTTTTCTAATTCCGTTGGGAGAAAACCTGTTTAAGGTAGGAGCCACTTATAACCGGAACGATAAAACAAAGATGATTACAGAAGAGGCGAGGAAGGAACTTACAACCAAACTAAACACCTTAATTACCTGCCCTTACGAAATTGTAACACAGGAAGCGGGTATACGCCCTACCGTAGCAGATAGAAGGCCCCTGGCGGGAAGGCATCCGGTTTATCCGGAATTGTATGTTTTAAACGGATTGGGTACACGGGGTGTTATGATTGGCCCCTGGCTGAGTAAAAAGTTATTCGATGCCATTGAAAAAGGCATACCACTGGAAAAAGAAATAGATGTATCCAGATTTCAAAAACGCTACTCCTCCCGATAGGTCTTTTTCTCGGGTTCGTATTTTATAAACATATTGATCCAGATATTTCTACTCAACCTCATAATAACCGGCATGAACAAAATCAAGGTAGCCACAATGGCTATAAAAGAAGTTTTTAAAGAACTGTCCAAAAAGAGATGCGAGATAGTAAAAGCAGCAATCGCAAAGGCTATTCCAACCGCATAACTCACATACATGGCTCCATAGAAAAAGGAAGGCTCAAATTTGTATTTCAACCCACACTTTGCGCAACTTTCATGCATTTTTAAGGTCTCTGAAGGCAAATACATATTGGACTTTTTATACATGGAAATACTGTGACAACGCGGACAAGTTCCTGTTAAAATACTGTAGAGTTTCGTTCCTTTTTTTAACATTTGCAAAAGTTTGTGTAAAAATAAAACAAACTTTAAAGCGAATAAGTAACAAGAGTCACATTTTCATGCTGAGTATTCACAACGTATCGGTTTCTTTTAGCGGAGATATTCTTTTTAATGCATTTTCCTTTAGACTGAATGCTGGAGACAGGGTTGGGCTTATTGGAAAAAATGGTGCGGGTAAATCAACCCTGCTTAAATTGTTGGCGGGTGAAACAAAACCCGATACCGGTACAATAGCTTCCGATAAAGAAATAAAGATAGGGTTTTTAAAGCAGGATCTGGACTTCGAGTTCGGACGTACTGTCCTCGATGAAGCATATCAGGCATTTACGGAAATAAAAAATCTGGAGCAACGGTTAGAGGCCATTAATTCACAATTAGCAGAGCGTACGGATTATGAGAGTAAGCCTTACCATCAACTTATGGTCGACCTCAATGAACTTACACATCGCTATGAAATTCTTGGAGGATATAATTACGCTGGAGAAACGGAGAAGATATTGCAGGGACTGGGGTTTTCCAGGAACGATTTTAATAAGCTGACGGATACCTTTTCCGGAGGATGGCGTATGCGTGTGGAATTGGCTAAATTACTTCTCCAGAAAAATGACGTTTTACTTCTTGACGAACCCACAAACCATCTGGATATCGATTCTATTATATGGCTGGAACAGTTTTTAAAGAGCTATCCGGGAGTCGTGGTTATTGTATCGCATGATAAGATGTTTTTAAATCAGGTTACGAATCGTACCATTGAGATTTCTCTGGGAATGATGTATGACTATAACAAACCGTATTCTCAGTATATGGAGTTGCGCTCGGAGATAAGAGAGCAGCAGCTAAACGCTCAAAAAAACCAACAAAAGCAAATTGAACAAACAGAACGTCTTATAGAGCGTTTTAGAGCAAAAGCATCAAAAGCATCTATGGCTCAGTCGCTCATAAAAAAACTGGAGCGAATAGAGCGCATTGAAGTAGATGGTGAGGATACAAGCGTAATGAAGTTACAATTTCCGGTTTCTGTACAACCGGGAAAGGTAGTTATTGAGGCAGAACAGCTAGGCAAGAATTACGGAACGAAGGAGGTGCTCAATGGCGTGAACCTCATGATAGCAAGGAAGAGTAAAACGGCCTTTGTTGGACAGAACGGACAGGGAAAAACTACGCTGGCAAAAATTATTGTTGGCGAAATAGAACATTCCGGAAAAGTTAAACTCGGACATAATGTGCAGTTGGGATATTTTGCTCAAAACCAGGCAGAATATTTGGATAGGGAAAAAACACTGTTACAGGTCATGGAAGATGCAGCCAACGACAGCAATCGTATTAAAGTTCGGGATATGTTGGGAAGCTTTTTGTTTAGTGGTGAAGATGTAGACAAAAAAGTAAAAGTATTATCGGGAGGTGAACGCAACAGGCTGGCGTTATGCAAAATGCTGCTGGAACCTTTTAATGTTCTGGTGATGGACGAACCTACCAACCACCTGGATATCGCCTCTAAAAATGTTTTAAAACAGGCGCTACAGCAGTTTGAAGGAACGTTGATTGTGGTATCGCATGACCGGGATTTTCTGCAGGGCCTTACCAATAAGGTTTATGAGTTCAGAAATAAGCAAATAAAAGAGTATCTGGGAGATATAAACTCATACCTGGAAACCAGGGAAGTTGAGGACTTCAGAGAGATTGAAAAAAAGACGCTGGAAAAAAAAGAACCTTCGGAAAAAGTTTCCGGAAAACAATCCTATGCGGCACAGCGACAGCTTAAATCGCTCAAAAATAAACTGAGTAATACCGAATCGAAGATAGGAAGTCTTGAAAAAGAATTGGCTGCCATTGATGTAGAGCTTTCTATAAATTATGTGGAGGTTACCTCCCAACCTGACTTTTTTGATAACTACCAGGCTAAAAAGCAGGAACTGGATGCATTAATGAATGAGTGGGAGCAACTTCAGGAGGAAATAGACGAACTAACTAAAAATGAATGAGCACTTTTTTGAATGTCCATATTGCTGGGAAGAAATCTCGGTATTACTAGACAGCTCCGTGTCTGATCAAACTTATGTGGAAGACTGTGAGGTTTGCTGTAATCCCATGGAAATTTCGATTCGTTTTAAAAATGGAACTCTTGAGTTTTTCGAAGTAAATTCTCTGGAGCAATAATCAAAGATCATCGATCATGGAGGATAATCTTTTAGGATTGAGGATCTTAATTTTTTTCCCTTCGAAAGCAATGAGATCTTCTTTCTTAAAATCCGAAAGCAATCGTATGGCCGATTCGGTTGCGGTGCCTATAGTGTTGGCAAGTTCTTCCCGGGAAAGATAAATATTCAGTACGCCGTTTTCGTCAGTTCCAAAAGTGTCTTCCAGATAGAGTAAGGCTTTTGCTAATCGTTGTTTTACATTGTGCTGAGCCATATTAACCACGGCATTATTTGCATCTTTAAGCTCATGACAAACATCCCTGATGAGTTCAACGGAAAAATTATGATTGTTTTTAAAGGCAGTCAGTATTTCACTTTTCGGTATGATACATACTTCCATATCATTCAATGCAGTCGCCGTAAGATTTACTGCTTCATTACTAATAACACTGCGTTGCCCCAAAAGATCGCCGCGTTTAATAAACTTAACAATCTGATCTTTGCCATTGGCACTGAGTTTAGTAAGTTTACAGGCACCATTTCTGATGCAAATTACACCATTTAAGTGCTCTCCTTCTTCAAAAAGGACAGTTCCCTTTTTTATGGTTTCAGAGGTTTTACATTCTGACATTCGCATGAGTTCGCTTTTATCCAAAGCCTTTATCGAACTCAATTGCCTTACAATACATTGCTCACATTTGCTCATGCGTAAAATGGTAAAAAGTAGCTATAAAATTACGAAACACATGACAAATATCATATTTTTTATACAGGATGTTTGTAAACTTTGTCAAAGGTAAATGAGCAAATATGGATTCAACCTGTTATCACTGCGGGAATGAATGCAATTCAGAGATTATTAAATTCGACCAAAAGAGTTTTTGTTGCACTGGTTGCAAAACGGTGTACGAAATATTTGCCGATAACGATCTGAGTTGTTATTACGATCTGGAACGAAGCCCCGGAGCAATTCCGCAGGAAGTTGCCGGGAAGTTTGATTTCCTGGACAATCCCAAGGTGCTGGACAAATTGCTGGAGTTTGACGATGCCTCCACACGGATAGCTACCCTTTATATTCCTCATATTCATTGCAGTTCGTGTATTTGGATTCTGGAGAACCTGAACAAACTGGATTCCGCTGTTAAATCCACGCAGGTTAATTTCCCCAAAAAAACACTTCGTGTCACCTATGACCCAAGGGTTAAATCGTTAAAACAGCTGGTGCTTTTGCTGGCCGGAATAGGGTATGAACCTTATATAAGCCTGGAAGATTACGAAACAGGAGTTAAGCATATAAACCGCAGTATTCTCTATAAACTGGGGGTTGCAGGATTTGCTTTTGGCAATGTAATGTTAATGTCGTTCCCGGAATATTTTGAAGCTAGCGAGTTTTGGCTGGATCAATACAAGCCTTTTTTCAGGTGGATTATGTTTGCTATGTCGGTCCCGGTGGTATTCTATGCAGCATCCGATTATTTTGTTTCTGCGTATAAAGGGATTAAATCTGCAATTCTGAATATAGATGTTCCTATTGCTCTGGGAATAGCCGTATTATTTATAAGAAGTACTTTTGAAATAGTAACTCACACCGGGCAGGGATTTTTTGATAGCCTGACAGGACTGGTGTTTTTTCTTTTATTAGGTAAATTCTTCCAGCAAAAAACCTATGCTTTTTTATCCTTTGAAAGAGATTACAAAAGTTATTTTCCCATTGGAATTACTAAGATTGATAAAAGCAAATCTGAAGAAAACATTCAGGTTTACGATATTAAAAAGGGAGATAGACTGTTAATACGCCATCAGGAACTTATTCCGGTTGATGGAATTCTCATTAACGGGAAGGCTAAAATTGATTACAGTTTTGTAACCGGTGAATCCCAAACCGTGTCGAAAAAAAGCGGGGATAAACTTTTTGCCGGTGGAAAACAGTGTGATGAAGCCATTGAAATGGAAGCACTTACTTCGGTTTCACAAAGTTACCTTACACAGTTGTGGAGTAATGATATTTTTTCAACGAACAAACAGGAACAATTTAAAAACCTGACCGACCGGATAAGCAAGTATTTTACAATTACCATATTACTTATTGCCCTGTTGGCTACATTGTTTTGGTGGCGTGAAGATGCCGGTAAGGCATTTAATGTTTTAACGGCTGTTTTAATTGTGGCCTGCCCCTGTGCACTGGCACTTTCTGCACCTTTTACCCTGGGGAATATGCTTCGTATTTTCGGGCGAAAAAAGTTTTATCTGAAGAATGCCCAGGTCATTGAACGTATGGCCAAAATAAACACCGTGATTTTTGATAAAACAGGTACGATTACATCAAGTAAGGAAAGCGATATTACATATACGGGAGATACATTAACGGGAGATGAAGAGGCACTTTTGTCATCATCGCTCAGAAATTCCAACCACCCTCTGAGTAGGCAGTTGTATGCGTTACTGGAAAATCATGATATTGTAACTTTGGATAACTTTAAAGAACATACCGGGAAGGGAATTGAGGTTCTCGCGGGAGCGCGTTCCTTAAAACTCGGGTCTGCTTCCTTTGTTAAGCACAAGTTGCCCGTAAAGGGAGCATTGGAAACCAGTGTACACATTAGTTCCAATAACGTTTATAAGGGTAAATTCACCTTTTACAATCAATATAGAAAAGGAGTTTCCGGTTTGTTTAGGAATTTAAAGAATAGGTACGAACTCGCTATCCTTTCCGGAGATAATGAAAGCGAAAAAAGCAATCTCGCAAAATTACTACCATCTAAAACAAAAATGTTCTTTAATCAGAAACCTGAAAATAAGCTGGATTACATAAAATTTCATCAGGGCGAAGGAGCAAATATAATGATGGTGGGCGATGGACTGAATGATGCCGGAGCTTTAAAACAAAGCGATGTGGGGGTTGCCGTAAGTGAGAATGTAAATGTTTTTTCACCGGCCTGCGATGCCATACTGGATGCCTCAAAACTTACGGAATTAAACAATTATTTGAAGGCATCAGGGAAGGCAGTTAAGATTATAAAAATTAGTTTTTTATTGTCATTTTTGTATAATGTGGTGGGATTGTCTTTTGCTGTAACAGGAAACCTCTCTCCTGTGATAGCAGCAATATTAATGCCACTGAGTTCTATAACCATTGTTGTATTTACAACGGTTATGACCAATCTGATAGGAAGGAAGCTTAAATAAAGATTAAAGCATGACAAAAGTCATTTTTTACGGGAAGGGCCCGGGGTATTTTTGTCCAAACATTCAATAGGTATGGGTGTTATTTATATGTTAATTACCATCAGTGTTACTGTGGCCATTGTTTTTTTTGCGGCTTTTGTCAAGGCTGTAAAGAGTGGTCAGTATGACGATAGCTATACGCCTTCGGTGCGTATGCTATTCGAGGATGAGGTGGTGAAAACGGAAGAAGGAAATAATCAAACCAAAAACAAATAAAGATCATTATGGAAGTGCAACAATTTTATTACGATAACAAAATTGTTAAGAAGTTCCTCTATGCTACCTTGTTATGGGGTGTAGTGGGAATGCTGGTAGGCCTTATTCTGGCCTTTATGTTTTTATTCCCGAATATGACCGATGGAATTTCCTGGTTGAGTTTCGGACGCTTGCGCCCGTTGCATACCAATGCTGTAATTTTTGCTTTTGTTGGGAATGCCATCTTTGCGGGGGTATATTACTCGCTACAGCGGCTTTTAAAGGCACGTATGTATAGCGATTTCCTGAGTAATTTTAATTTCTGGGCGTGGCAGTTAATTATTGTTTCGGCAGCTATTACCCTTCCTTTAGGGATTACAACCTCTAAGGAATATGCGGAATTGGAATGGCCCATTGATATTGCCATTGCTTTAGTATGGGTTGCCTTTGGCGTGAATATGATTGGAACCATTCTCAAAAGGAGACAACGCCACCTGTACGTGGCTATTTGGTTCTATATAGCCACTTTTGTTACGGTGGCCGTGTTACACATATTTAACAGCCTGGAGCTTCCGGTAAGTGCTTTAAAAAGTTACTCGGTTTACGCGGGTGTGCAGGACGCACTGGTTCAGTGGTGGTACGGGCATAATGCGGTGGCTTTCTTTTTAACAACCCCCTTTCTCGGGCTGATGTACTACTTTGTTCCCAAAGCAGCTAATCGCCCTGTGTACTCCTATCGTCTGTCAATTGTTCACTTCTGGTCGTTGATCTTCATATATATATGGGCAGGACCTCATCACCTGTTGTATTCGGCATTACCTGATTGGGCACAGAATTTAGGTGTTGTATTTTCAGTGATGTTAATAGCTCCTTCGTGGGGAGGTATGATAAACGGATTGCTTACCCTTCGCGGTGCCTGGGATAAAGTACGGGTTGATCCTGTTTTGAAATTTATGGTAGTGGCCATAACGGGTTATGGAATGGCAACCTTTGAAGGGCCTATGTTATCTCTTAAAAGTATTAATGCCATGGGGCATTTTACCGATTGGATTATTGCTCACGTTCACGTAGGGGCATTGGCATGGAACGGATTCCTGACCTTTGGTATGATTTATTACCTGGTTCCGAAAATGTTTAAAACCAAATTGTTCTCACTACCCCTGGCGAATTTTCATTTCTGGATCGGAACACTGGGAATTGTGCTGTATGCACTACCTATGTATGTAGCCGGATTTACGCAGTGGTCTATGTGGAAGCAGTTTAACCCGGATGGCACATTGGTATACGGAAACTTCCTCGAAACAGTTACCCAGATTATTCCTATGTATTGGATGCGGGCTATTGGTGGTTCCTTATTTTTAATTGGTGTTCTGGTCGGAGTTTATAACGTGATCATGACCATAAGAAACGGAAGTAAAGTAGAAGATGAACTGGCAGAAGCTCCGGCTTTAACTAGAATTAGAAAAGGACGCCTGGCCGGAGAAGGATTTCATACCTGGCTGGAACGCAGACCTGTTCAGTTAACTCTTTTAGCTACCGTTGCTATTTTAATAGGAGGAATCATTCAGATTGTACCGACTATATTGGTAAAATCCAATATCCCGACAATAAGCAGTGTGCAGCCATATACACCACTGGAATTAGAAGGAAGAGACCTGTATATCCGGGAAGGATGTGTAGGTTGTCATTCACAAATGATACGTCCGTTCCGGGAAGAGGTAGAGCGGTATGGAGAATACTCCAAGGCCGGAGAATACGTGTATGACCATCCATTCCTTTGGGGTAGTAAACGAACCGGTCCGGATTTACTTCGGGTTGGAAAGAAATATTCAGACAACTGGCATTTTAACCATATGTACGACCCTCAAAGTACTTCACCGGGAAGTATTATGCCGGCCTATCAGTGGCTGATACGAAACAAACATGATCGCTCGGAGGTAGAAGCAAAAATGAAAGTCATGGTCACCCTGGGAGTTCCATACACCGAAGAAGATATTGCCAATGCGCAACAAAGCATGGAAACTCAGGCATCTCAAATAGAAAAGAATTTATACAGTGATCCGGATTTTGTAAAAACCTATGAAGCCGATAAACGGGCAGCAGCAGCTCAGGGAGAAACTTTTGTTGATATGAAGGATCGTGAAATAGTGGCGCTCATTGCTTATTTACAACGTTTGGGTACCGATATTAAAGTAAAAGAACCAACAGCTCAAAACTAGAACTATGTTAAAATTCGTAAAAGATCATATGGCGACTATCGAGGGGATTCAGGCATATCCTATTTTATCGCTATCTATTTTCTTCCTGTTTTTTGTAGCACTGTTCTGGTGGGTGTTTACCGCTAAAAAAGACTATATAAAACGGATGAGCCAACTACCTTTAGATAACCAAGAAAATCAACAGACATCATGAAAAGCTTTTCATCATATTTACGTGTAATTATTATTGTTGCCCTGGTTTTTATGGCAGCAGAATACTTTATAGATTCAGGAGATAAACCCGCTTTTATCGAGTATCCTGAAGTACTTATTTTCCTATTGCTTTTTACGATTACGCTGATCGGAATAGAAATTATGGTCGGTGCCATGCAAGGGCTCGCAGATCGGATTATGACTGACGAACAGCGCGAAGCGTATGAGGCAAAAAAGGCAGAAAGAGCAGAAAATGCCTGGTATAAGAAATGGTATAAAAAGCTTACTAAGTCCAGGCCCATTGAAGAAGAAGGCGAAATCATCCTGGATCATAATTACGACGGTATTAAAGAATTAGACAATTCCTTACCACCATGGTGGCTTTACGGATTTTATTTTACCATTCTTTTTGCTGCTGTTTATCTGGTGAGATATCATATTATGGGAGGAGACACACAAGCTATGGAGTATGAAAAAGCCGTGGCGGAGGCTCAGCTGGAGATAGAAGCCTATAAAAAAACAGCTAAAAACCTGGTAGATATTAATACCGTTACTCTAATGACAGAAGGGTCGGATCTTTCGGCCGGAAAAACAATTTTTGACACCAACTGCGTAGCCTGTCATATGGCTGATGGAGGTGGAGGAATTGGTCCGAACCTTACCGATGAATACTGGATTTTAGGCGGCGGCATAAAAAATGTATTCAAAACCATATCGGAGGGCGGACGTGATGGTAAGGGAATGATTTCGTGGAAGTCTACCCTAAAACCTTTGGAAATGCAACAGGTAGCCAGTTATCTGCTTGGTATGCAGGGTACAACGCCGGCCAACCCGAAAGCAGCGGAAGGCGATTTATGGGTTGATGAAAACGCTCCGAAAGCGGAAGAAGTTGTTAAAGATACGGTAACCGTTGTAAGTGATACGATTGCCGTAGAAGCGGCTAACTAAAACAATACCATGACCTCACAGGAAAAAGAAAGGTTCAGAGATAGTATAGGAACCATTGATGAAAAAGGTAAGAGGTCTTGGGTATTTCCTAAAAAACCCAGCGGGAGATATTATAAATACAGAACCTGGGTGAGTTATGGATTGCTGATTTTCCTAATAACCGCCCCGTTTATAAAAATAAATGGAAATCAGTTTTTGATGTTCAATGTACTGGAACGCCGATTTAATATTTTCGGATTTCCGTTCTGGCCGCAGGATTTTCACTTATTTGTGATTTCCATGATCATCGGAGTGGTTTTTATTACGCTCTTTACCGTAGTGTTTGGAAGAATTTTTTGTGGATGGATATGTCCGCAAACCATTTTTATGGAAATGGTCTTCCGAAAAATAGAATACTGGATTGATGGTGACCGGGGAGCTCAAATGCGTTTGGCAAAGCAACCTTGGAACGCAAAAAAAATAAGGAAAAGGGTTTTAAAATGGGCTATTTTCTTTATCATATCGTTCCTTATTGCTAATGTTTTTCTGGCATATCTGATAGGCAGCGACCGGTTGTTGGAATATATAACCGGAGGCCCGTTTAAGCATATGAGCACCCTGATTTCACTCCTTATCTTTACCGGAGTATTCTATTTTGTCTTCTCCTGGTTCAGAGAGCAGGTATGTATTATAGCGTGTCCTTATGGGCGCTTACAGGGAGTATTACTCGATAATAAATCCATTGTAGTAGCTTATGACCATAAACGGGGAGAAGGCGAAAAGGGAAGGAAGAAGTTTAGAAAAGGAGAAGACAGAAAAGCGCTGGGACATGGAGACTGTATTGACTGCTTTCAATGTGTACACGTTTGTCCTACGGGAATAGATATCAGAAATGGAACGCAGTTGGAATGCGTAAACTGTACGGCCTGTATTGACGAATGCGACCATATTATGGAAAAGATAGGGTATCCCAAGGGCCTTATCAGATATGCCAGTGAGGATAATATTGAGAAAAAGGCACCTTTTAAGTTTACTGCCAGAATGAAAGGGTATGTTACGGTTCTGAGTATTTTAATTGCTGTATTGATTGGTATGTCGTTTCTGAGAAATGAAGTAGAAGCCACCGTTTTAAGGTTGCCGGGGCAGTTATACGAACATAAAGGAGAACATATACTCAGTAATGTGTATACCTTTAAAGTGGTAAACAAAACCACGGAAACAATTGACGATGTATACTTTAAATTACTGTCGCATCAGGGAGAGATAAAAGTAGTTACGGGACATCATTTTGAGGTGCCCAAACAAGGATTAGCCGAAGGGACTTTATTTATTGAGATTGACCAGGCATTTATATCAGACGACAAAACTAAATTGGATATAGGAGTATATAGCGGGGAAAAACTTATTGAACGTACCACAACCACGTTTTTAGGGCCGCGAAGTTATCGATAAAAAGTATAGGGGTCATGATTTTTGTTGCCAAAGCCCGTCGATATCATGTTATCTGCTGTTAATTAACAATGTTGTAAAAAACGAAAGAAATGAAATTTAACTGGGGATTCGGAATCGTATTAGCGTTTGTAGCCTTTATTAGCTTCATCATGTATTTTGTGGTGGTATTGAGTACTAACGACAAATACAATCCGGATCTGGTAACGGAAGATTACTACAAGAAAGAATTAAACTATCAACAGGAAATAGAAGCTGAAACGCGTACCATTACCTCCGGGATGAGTCCTGAAATTAGTAGGACTGATAGAGGTTTATTAGTTAGTTTCCCTGAAAAAGCGGATATATCCGGGATTTCAGGAACAGTGTTCCTATATAGGCCGTCGAACAAACAACTGGATTTTGAAATTCCTATTTCTCTTTCCCAGTCACATTTGCTCATACCTAACAAACGTTTGCTTGACGGCCGTTGGAACATTGAAATTAATTGGCAATATAACGGAGAAAATTATTTAACCAAAAAAGAAATTGTGTATTAATGCTGTTCAGTGCTTTAATTTTAGGTTTTTTGGGCAGCCTGCACTGCGTGGGTATGTGCGGCCCCATTGCCTTTGTATTGCCATTGGACAGGAATAATCCGATTAAAAAAACTTCACAAATTTTTGTATATCACATTGGGCGGATATGCACTTATGCCACGTTAGGACTTCTTTTCGGGCTTTTGGGAAAAACATTGTATATAAGCGGATTGCAACAGCGTTTATCAATTTTGGTTGGATTAATTATGATCTTATTAGTGTTAATTCCCTACCAAACCCTGCAAAAATATAATTTTAGTAAACCGGTATTTCGTTTCCTGAGCAGCGTAAAATCTGCTATGGGAAGTAGGCTTAAACAAAAGAGTTACAAGACACTTTTTTCAATTGGTATTCTTAATGGATTATTGCCTTGCGGGCTAATTTATATGGCATTATTTGGTGCTATAGCTATGGGAAGCATTCAATACAGTGCTTTTTATATGGTGTTGTTTGGTGTGGGCACGATCCCATTAATGACGGGTGCTGCATTCGCGGGGAATTTTCTAACTGTATCTGCGCGAAGAAAGGTGAAGCAGCTAATACCTTTGTTTGTGGTGCTTATAGGTGTATTCTTTATTTTGAGGGGAATGGGACTTGGTATTCCATATGTATCTCCGGCCGACACACATTTAATAATTAAGCCTTCTCCTGATTGTACGGTACCTTAAAAAAAGACCCGAAGTATACATACTCCGGGCCCTTTCCAAGTTAATTAAGTTCACTAATATATAGCACTGCTATTAACAAAATACAACCTAAACAGTCATACTAAACACCTGTGTTTCCGGTGATTTTCTACGTAAACGAACATCAAATGCCATACATACATTACGTACAAAAGCTTTCCCGGTATTGTTTATGTATAGACCGTTTTTTCCAAGAGAGACAAGTCCGTCATCGACCATTTCTTTTAACAGGGAAATAGTTTCTTCGAGACCTGTAAACCGCATATGAGGATCCTCCCAGGAGGTTTGAAAATTGCACATCAAATTTAAGATATGCTTTCTGATAATAAGATCTTCCTGGGTTAAGAGATGTCCGCGATACACGGGTATTATATTATTGTCAACAAGGTGATAGTACTCCTCGATATTTTTTACATTTTGTGCAAAACCATACCAACTGTCGCTAATACTGGAAGCGCCGAGCCCTATCATAAGTTGTGTTTTGGAGTGTGTATATCCCATAAAGTTCCTATGCATATTTCCTGAAACACAGGCTTTAAAGAGACTATCCGTGGGTAAAGCAAAATGATCCATACCAATTTCCACGTACCCTATTTCCGAGAGGAGTTGTTTCCCGGTTTCATAGAATTTTCGTTTCTCTTCTCCCGTAGGTAAATCGGCCTCATCAAAACCTCGCTGCCCGTTTCCTTTAATCCAGGGAACATGAGCATAACTGTAAAAAGCAATGCGGTCCGGTTTAAGCTGTTTGGTTTTCGAGATGGTAAATTCTATATCGGAAAGCGACTGAAAAGGAAGTCCGAATACGAGATCATGACCTATCGAAGTATATCCGATATCTCTTGCGTTCCGGGTTGCGTGCTCTACATTTTCAAAAGGCTGAACGCGATTGATAGCCTTTTGTACCGTGAAACTGTAATCCTGCACACCAAAACTTACCCGCCTGAACCCCTCATCGTATAACGCCTGTAAATGTTCCCGGGTTGTATTATTGGGGTGGCCTTCAAAACTAAAATCAAAACCTTCCGCTTTATCCGCATATTTAAAAATGCCCTGTATAAGCATTGAGAGGTGTTCGGGTGCAAAGAAAGTGGGAGTTCCTCCTCCCAAATGAAGTTCTTTAATTTTTGGAGTACGCCCGAGCAGTTCGCAATACAGTTTCCATTCTTTTAAAACCCTTTGGATGTATGGCGACTCCACATCATGACGCTTGGTAATACGCTTATGGCACCCGCAAAATGTACACATACTTTCACAGAATGGTAAGTGTATGTATACACTAATACCTTCGGTGGAATTGCTTTCCCGAAAGGATTTTTTAAGAGAGGAAACCCACCCGGATGATGAAAAAGAGTGTTTGTCCCAGTATGGCACGGTTGGGTAACTGGTATAACGCGGCCCCGGGATATTGTATTTTTGAATAAGCGGCTTACACATTGTTCTTACCTTATAAGCAGTACAAAATTACCTTTTCCCATGCAAAAGGCATATGATATTTGTCAGTCGAAAATGTTAAATTATTTTTGGAGTTGTTTGATTTCCCGTTTCAGTGTTTCCACAGAATCCCTGAGCTGTGAAAGTGCTGACGTGGGAGAAGGCTGTGTGTCAATTTCAAAACTGAGTTTGCTCATTACCAGCCATATTTCCTGAATCTCCGAGGCCTCTATAACCACGGGCGGGTATAATTCATTAAGCGAAATCAGCATAAGCTTGGATGGATCTTCAAGTTTTTGAACTTTTTTAACCAATACACTATCTTTTAAAACAAGCACGCAAATGCGGTTGTTGTCTATATCAGAAAAAGTATGTAGCGAACGTCCTATTACCCATTCATTGGGGGTAAGGCTCGGAAGCATACTATCTCCCTCTACCTGAAATCCCCGGAATGTGGCATTCCTGAATTCGGGCAGGGGAACATCAAAAGCCGGTAATTGCCTGTACCACTCAACATCCTGAAGATTATGCGGATAGCCGGCTGCCGCTTTTATATTGACAAGTACGACATTTTCGTTGCCTTCATGAGTCACCGTAACCACTTTGGGGGCTACGTGTTGCGAAGTATCGAGGAAGCGCTGATTGCTGTAACCAAAAAGCCATAGAGGATTTACCTTAAATTCCTTGAAAAGAAGGGTAACCACCTTTCCGGAAGGTTTGGTTTTACCCCGTTCAATGTCAGCTGTTGAATTATTAATACTCAGAACTTCTGCGAAAGCCTGTTGTGTAAATCCCAGAGATTCCCTGATCATTTTAAATCGCTTTGCTTCAATACTTAGTTCCTGATCCATGACCACAAAGATACTTTTTTTTGGAATATTTCCAATTTTTAGGAAAAAAAATTGTGTGTAATTGGATAAATTCCATATATTTGGAAAAAATCCAAACAATACAAATTAAAATGAAAAAGGTTTTAGTTTATGATGGGAGTTTTCAGGGCTTTTTAAGCGTGATATATGAAGTTTTTGACAGTAATATTACAGAGCCGGAGATTTTAAGAAGCAGTTGCTATAACCCAGATATGTTCACAACAGGGCAAATAATTTTAACTGATGAGGAAAAAGCTTCCAAAGTATGGAATAGCCTGACCGGGAAAGTTTCCAGAAAAACGGCCAATGAATTGTATCGGTGTATTCTCAGTGAAATAAAGGGTGTGGAGCAGGTATTACTGCGATATATCGTTAACCTGTATGTAAGAGAAGAAGGGTCGTATGTGGCGAATGAAAAGATGGCTTCCCGAATTTCTCAGGTGGCTAAAATGGTGGGCAGGGAGAAGGTTCGGTTGGAAGAAGAATTGAGTTTTGAATTAACCAAGGATGGTATGTACCAGGCGATAATAACCCCCGATTTCAATGTACTTCCATTACTTGGAAATTATTTTAAGAAACAGTATCCGTTTCAGCGATGGGTAATCTACGATAAAAAACGAAAAAATGGTGTTTACTATAACTTAAACAATGTGGAACACTTCAGGTCCGGACTCGCAGATTTCCTCCGAAATCAGAGCGTTCAGATTTTTTCGAAAAAGACCCCCGCCTTTAAGAATGGTATAAATAAAGGAAAATTAATCTTTACTTCTCGTGTGGAAGAGAGAAGGCAGGTTGTTTAATTATTTGGTTATTTAGTTTATTAAAAAAAGCCACCGGGGAGGGTGGCTTTTTTTTACACTTAAAACAATATATTATTCTCTAGTCGTCGTCATCTTCTTTCGCCTTGGTAGTACATACAACGCCGTGGGCAATGATATAAATATCTCCTTCAAGGCCTTCCATTTCATACATATCCATAGTTGCGTTTTCCAACGCTTCATGGAGCTCGGTGTATTGTCCCGGAGCTACTGTAGCTGACCCGTTATTACCTTTTGGATACGGATCGCTTCCCACGTATAAATGAGTTTCTTTCATATAGTAATCATCCATGGTCTCATAAGTTACCTTAAGTGTACCTTTTTCTTCATTGTAATCCACGTGAACATATCCAACAAACTCTCCTTTATCCGTATCACATTGTCCGGCTCCGGCATACAATTCAAAGGTATATTCTCCACCGGAAAGTGGTCCGTTGGTCCATCCCCATCGGTTAAAACCATCATCCAGGAAGCAGGTAGCAATATCATCATCACCCTTACCAAACATGGTCTCACAACGCTCTTCTTTTTGTTCTTCATCACACTTGAGCATGATGTTGTCAATTGCTCCGGAATTGTTCAGATAAAGTACCATCTTGGCAACACCACTGGTTCCTTCCAGGTCAACCAGTTGCTTGGCATTGTCAGGGCCATAAGGAATTTCTTTTTCCAGCAAAACAACATCATTCTTATCGTAGAGTTTAACCACCGTTACGGCTCCTTCTGCTCCCGGAGCATCCAGATCTAGCATATCAAATGAATACATGGTAACCGTACCTATACCAAAGTGTGTAAAATCGAACATATATTTAGATCCTTTCACATAACTGTCGTCCGGATCGGATGCATCCATATCTTCCGATATAATAAGAACATTTCCAAGGGGTGTGTCGTTACTGGGCTGGTCACCTTCTGAAGATATCCCGGGTCCGGCAAACATTTCATTGGGAGTTCCCAGATCATAATCCTCTCCTGTAGGGTTCGACGAATCGAAAATCATAGCCGCATTTTGTCCATCGAAATTCGGATTAGTTCCATAAACACTTACATATCCTTCACAGGCACAATCTCCCATTCTATAAACAATATCACCGGTTTTAAATTCTTCAAAATCCAATACCGTTTTTTCATAATCACACGGTGGTTCTTCGTCTTCCATACACTTAAAACGAATATTATCAATGGCTCCCGAATTGTTTAGGTGTAATACCATTTTGGCAACGCCACCGGTTTTTTCCAGATCCACAAACTGAACACCGTTATCGGGTCCGAATGGAATTTCCTTTTCCAGCAATAATGCATTTGAAGCGTCGTATAACTTTACTACGGTAGTTTGATTATTGGCTCCGGGTTCATCCAAATCCAACATATCAAAACCGTATAGCATTACAGCGCCGTTTCCATATCCGGAAAAGTCAAGACTGTATTTTGACCCGTCTACATAACTGTCATCCGGATCGGATGCATCCATATCTTCCGACAGGATTAACACATTCCCCATTGGGGTATCATTACTGGCTTCATGTCCGTCGGGATCATCCGATGACACTCCGGGACCGCCATGTACCTTATTGGGGGTTCCCAGGTCGTAATCTTCTCCTGTGGGATAAGAGGAATCGAAAATCATGGCCGCATTTTGACCGGGGAAGTTAGGATTGGTTCCCCAGATACCAACTGCGCCATCACATCCTTCCGGAGCTGTACGATGAACAATTTCTCCGGCTTTAAATTCTTCGAAATCAATAACCGACATTTCATCGTCAACGACATTTCCTGCCAGCTTACTTTGATCAATTACCTGATCGAACAGGGCTTCTTCTTTCTCACAACCCATAAATAGTAGGGTAAAGATTATGAGAAATGTACTTACCTTTTTCATATAGTTAGTTTTGAAAGATTAATAGCAACTTAAATATACTTTTTGTCGGGGGGAAGAAAGAATTTAACCGATCAAGGAGATCGTTTTATCTATAAAATACCCTATAGTATGTTTTTTTGTAGGAAAAAGAAAAAGCCCCCACCCGAAGGGGGAGCTTTTTTTTAAGCAACTATTGATAAGAAATACTTAATCAATAATAATTTCTTTACATACTACCAGATGAACAATGATATAAATATCACCGGAAAGATCGCTACCAACTTTGTACTGACCAGGTGCTACTGTTTCCTTTCCTTTCTTATCGGTTGGTATCGGATTACTACCCGCATATACATGGGTTTCCGTAACTTCAAATTCATCGAGGATATCGTACTCAACCGATACTGTTCCACCGCCATAGGTAACGGTTACCGTTCCGGCCCATTCTCCTTTATCAGTGTCACATTGTCCGGCACCTGCCCATACGTCAAAGGTGTATTGTCCTTCACCAACAGGTCCGTTAGTCCATCCCCATCTGCTAAATCCGTACTCACTGAAGCACGTTCCGTAATCACCAAGTCCGAAAGCAGTTTCACAAACCGTTTCAGTTTTTGGACACGTAAATTTAATATTGTCAATGGCGCCTGAATTGTTTAATTCAAGGGTCATTTTCACAACTCCTGCAGTTCCTTCAAGGTCTACCCATTGAACGGCATTATCAGGACCATAAGGAATTACCTTTTCCAAAAGAAGATTATCCATATCGTCATATAATTTCACAACGGTAGGCAGATCATCTTTTCCGGGCGCATCCAAATCGATCATATTAAATCCGTACATGGTTACATAACCTACTCCATATCCGGAGAAATCAAAATCGTATTTAGATCCGGCTACATAACTATCGTCCGGATCAGAAGCATCCAAATCTTCTGAAATAATTAACACATTCCCCATGGGCGTATCATTACTGGCTTCGTTTCCGTCTCCACTGTCAGAAGAAATCCCGGGCCCTCCATATAACTGATTGGGAGTTCCTAGATCGTAATCTTCTCCGGTGGGGTTAGACGAGTCAAACACCATGGCTACATTATCTCCGGGAAATATCGGATTTGTACCATATACGCTTACTTCTCCGTCACACCCGGATGGGGAAACGGTAGAAACAATATCTCCAGCCACAAAACCTTCAAAATCAATAACAACGGCATCATCCGGAATGGTGGTGGTAAGTGCTGCACTTTTTTCAAGAACACTATCAAGTTCTTCACCCTGACAAGCTACCAGCAATAAGCTCATAACAACAAGGATTTTCCCTAAATTTCTCATACAGATTAGAATTTTTATTTGATTAAAAGCAGGATAAAAGTAATGCGCTTTATCGATCGAACCATAAAATTTCGATAAAAACAGGGATTTTCCCCCTGAGTTGTAGGAAGGCAAAATTTTAATACCCGGTGGTATGTTTTAAACATTATAAAATATTGATTTACAGATATTTATATCTATTGATGCAATCTGCTATAAAAAGTTGGTTTTTCACGATAAACGGGTTGAATAGAGGATGATAACCACTAATAATTACATATTGACAAGTACAATTTCGGATGTGATCTCTACTTTTTATGACTTTAAAAAGATTATGTATTCCCGGTTACAACAAAGTACTCTCAAACATATGTAAATAGAAATACCTTTCATTTATTGTTGGAATTAAGAACGCTAAAAAATATAACTATGAAGCATTTTCAATTTAGAGAAATAAGAATATTAAATACATTAATACTCCTGATATTGACAACAAACCTGCTTGCCGGAGTTAATAGCAATATGACAGCGGAAACTCCTGTTTTTAATGAACCTATTATTTTGGGTGCCGGTTTTGACTGGGGGAATATTCCCGGTAATTACGATAATAGGATTTGGATCATTCAATACGACTACAACCTCGGAGGGATCACATCTAATTTACCGGCTGGGGTCACCTTAAAATTTGAAGGAGGAGAGATCTCAAACGGAACGTTAGAGGGCGATGATACGTTTATCGATGCCAATACCCGTAAGATTTTTGAAACTAATATTTCTTTTACGGGGACCTGGGAGGCGATGAAAATCAGACCGGAATGGTTTGGCGCCGTGGGAAATAATATTGCTAACGACCTGGCGGCCCTTCAAAAAACCGGCGACCTCGCCCGCATCTCGGAAGGGACGGTTTACGGCCCTGATATTAACAAGCAATACAGAACTACTGCCGAGTTAGACTGGACAGGTATACGTTTTATCGATATGATCGCAACGATCAGTACGGAGTCCAACGGAATAGGTGTTAAAGTAGGAAATAATGTGAGTATTTTTACCAACAGGCATTATCACCGCCTAAAGGTGAGCGGGAATAACACAAAAACAGCTACCGTACTTATCCAGAACACCGGGAGTACAACCGGAGAGTTTAATTATATTGCCATGTATGCAGGTCCAAATGGTATTGGAGTGGAAATTGCCCCTCATGTATCCAGTGCCAGTTTTCAGCACAACCGATTGGAGGCCCATACCTTTGGATGTGCCATTGGTGTGCAACTCAATGCTTTAAACGGAGGATGGATTAACGAGAATTACTTTTACAACTTTAACCTTTCCGCAAACAGTGCACTGGGGACAATCCAGAAGGGGATCTATATGATTGGCGATTATGTAAACAATAATAATTTGTTTATAAAACCTTCTATCCAGTCGTTTACAGACCCGATTGATATTCAACAGGGATACGCTAATACCTTTATTGGATGCAGGCTGGAGGCCTCCGGTAATATTATACTGGGAGAACATGCCTCTGCCAATACTATTGGTGTTGGTTACGGCCAAAGCGGTGCTCCGGTAATCGAGTATACCGATAATTCCAGATATGTAAATATAGTGCACCGGGAAACCGTTAAAGATATCTGGCAACCTATTTGGAGTATTAATAAAGACGATTTTGTACATTATTCCGATACCAGCGGAAGAGATTATTACAGTGCCAAGCTGATCTCAAAAAAGTACAACGACCACTTTGATTATCTGACTGTAGATACCGGCGATAATACCTGGAAAATAGGATCGAACGATGAAGGATGGCTGGATTTGAATGTAGAGGCATGCAAATCCTTCCGATTTATTCAGTCGCATATCGATACCGGAACTACCTATACCATGATGAAATTACAGGCTTTGGATGCCAGCAAAAACCCCTTGCCAACACTCGCTTCCGGTGAAATTCCATATATAAGCTGGTCCAGTATCATTACCACGGCCAATACGGGAACCGGAAATGAAACCAGTATTGTAAGGCCTGCTCATAACAAACACTTTGAATATTTTAAAGCCTCCCGAAGTGAAGTTAAATACATCCGGGTTAAGTTTCTGAACAAGAAGTTTTCGAATATAGCCATTTACGGATTGAACGACTATTTAAATCACCCGGGGAGTTGTACCGATAAAAACAACCGAACGGGAAGGGTTGTACTGGATTCGGAAGTGGCCGGACTGCAGCCTCTGTATGCCGGTGAGGTAATCAGTACCCGCACAGGAGCCGTTTATATTGCCAAAACTACCGAGGTGGGAAGTTTTTATCAGCTCTGATAAAATAAAACGAAAGCATAAAGACCGTTGAAAACAACGGTCTTTTTTTGTTTGAATACCTGCATTTTATTTGGAAATGCCATAGGTTTGATTCTGAAAATATAGAAGATTCCCCGACCCGGAAAACCGTTCACGTTATTTTATTGGTCACTCACGACATTTTATTGATCCTTTCCTTTTTAATTGAGAAGATTTGAAAAAAATCTAAGTCATGAAAAGATCAATGTTTCTATCCGCATTTTTGGTTTTAATAAGTATGTGTTTTGTTTGTGCACAGGATCCTCCGAAGAGAAACTATATATTGTTGATTGACTCTATAAACGGAGGTAATAATATCATCCCCCAAAAAGTAAAATACGGATCGAGCATTAATGTGCAAATTAAGAATGTAAATGTGTTTAAAGTCCGGCTTAGCGCCAAGGTAGAAGGTTCCGATGTTGACTTTGGAACCCTGTCCGACCCTATAAAGGTGAAGGCTTCCGGGAGCGAAGCCGTTGAAGGTAGTGGTAATGGAATTTTATTTAAAAGACAAGCAATAAATGGATATACTGACGCTCTGACTAATACACATGAAATGGAATTCATGAATACATATGCGAGTTATAAACAGTTATATCAAAAAATTCAAAATAAATATGAACTGTTTAACGACCTGGAAACACTAACGCCTGAGAGTGTATTATTTATTAGAGATATTAATGCGATAAAAAGTAATGCCGATTTATTTTTTAAGGCCATTTATAAAAACTCCGAGGAAGCATATAATACTATACAAACCGATTGGGAACAATTAGATAGTTGGTATTCCGAACTTTTATGGCTGTACAAAAAAATGAACATTAAAATACCGGAGACTATTGCTCTGGAAGGAAAGCTTTCTTCGAAAGATAAAAACACAACATTTAAGATAGAAAAGGGTATGGTTGTGTTAAAAAACACCAATGCGTTTTATCTTTTGTTGGAAAAACTTAAAGCGGCACACGAAAAAATAGGATCGGTAGAAGCGCGAAAAAGAATAACCGACAGGATCAAAGCAGGAATCTTTCGTTATAATGCAATTAAGAGCGAAACGTTCACGCTTAGTTACAATACGGGTACCCTGGATAAAGATTCGCATACCATTACTCCTCAAATACAAAGTTTAAACAAGGACAAAATCTTTCATACGTTTAAACCTGTTGTTATAAAGACCTATGGAAGGCTTAAAATAAACGGAAGCGCAGGTTACTTTATTAATTTTATGGGAGACGATCATTACAGTGTGTTTAAAGATACTGAAGGGAACACCGCAGGGGTTGAAAAACAAGAAAAGAACAAAATAATCCACGCTTTGGGAACACTTTTACATGTGTACTGGCAAAGCGGGAACGCACTTTCGTATGGACTTTCGGCGGGAGCAGGTATTAACCAAAATAATGCTATTGGATTTTACCTGGGGGGGAGCGTATTTGCCATGGAAAAAGACAGGCTGGTGGCCACTGCCGGGATTTCGTTTGTGCCGGTAAACACCTTAAACAGAGCCAATCTTACTTCGATACTGTATGAGGATGGAAATAAAGTTCCCGATAAGCTTGCATTTATAAGCCCTGCGGATACGGAACTTAGATATGATGCTCTGTATAAACCGGCATTTTTTATGGGTGTAACGTACAACCTGTTTAAATAAACAAAACTATTTACTAACTTTTAATACCAACCAAAAATGGAAAAATTATTTTTTAATGTAATTCTGGAGGAGCCCAAATCAAAAGAACAACTGGTACATTTGGATATCTATCCTAACGCTGCTATAGGATATATTGTACAGGCCATTTTTTATGGAAAAAAAATAGATGATGACACTTTTGAGATTCGGAAGATTAAGTTTTATGTGGAGGAAGTAGATTTACGCGTGAGAACCCCGGGAAACCCTCGGAAATTTTACAAGATTAGTGAAAAACCCGGATACAAGCCGGATCATACGGATTCGGATACCACTAAGACAATAAAGCAAATATCGTTTGAGTTCGATACAACGAATCCCCAGTCTTCCAAACCACAGATGGAAGCAGGATACGATGAATTTAGTTTTCAGGTAAAGAGAGGGGAAAAAATGGATTTTCATATCGTTCCGGGAATAAAACCCCAACCAAAACTTAAAGAGATTACCGGAAAATCAAAAGCTATTAATAATGTAAACAGTCATATTTGCGATGTAATCTATTATTTTTAAGGAATGAAATCCTGGTTTTATTATATATGTACCTTATGCCTTACCTGCTTCTCCTGCACAAAAACTCAACATACACCTCAGGAGCAGCTTGCTTTACATGAAGCAGTCTATTTGCTGAAGCAGTACCATATAACCGGGATTGATTCTCTGATACATACACTTCCCGATGCTTTTCTAAAACAGGCTATTCTGTTTGAATATAAATATTTGCAGGAAGGGGTGGTGTCTGACAGCCTGATAAGCTTGCTGTCGCAAACTTCCAAATCGCAGCAGGAAAAAATTGTGTATAACTACCTCTTTGGAGATTTCCTGCTGCGCAAATACGATCAGAAGGGATTACTGGCCTTTGCCCGGTATCAAAAAGCATATAGAGATGCTCGGGCTCTTGGAGACAGCACTTTGACTTTTGAGGCCTTAAAGAGAATGACGGCTCTGTACAGAAAACTGAATAAAGATATTCCGTCTTTTGCCCGCTATCAGGCAGAACTTGCTCAGTACGCCCGGGACTCATCCGATGTGTTCTGGGCTGAGCTCTTTAAACTGAATTTAAGCGTTCTTAAAAATTATACTTATCAGAAAACGGTTGACAGTATTTCCGATCAGGATTTTAAACATGTGCTGCGTTTGGCTCCAAAGGAGCCCTATCACCGCGGAGTGCTTTATCAGCTTCAGGGAATTTATCAGAATCTGTTACAACAACAAGGCGATAGCGCCTCTTACTTTAATGAAAAAGCAAAACACAGTTATGAGCAGTCAGGTATTTTTCCATCAAAAATGGCACTGTACGGCTTAAACGTAAACCGTGCAGCTGCAGACATAAACAAAAAGGCGTACCGAAAGGCTATACAGGATTTAAAATGGAATCTCCGTCAACTTCCCGGGAATGAACCTCATTTCCGCAAAAAACAGTTTACTGCTCACTGGTTATCCGTGGCGTATAAACACCTGGGAAAACTGGACAGCGCCCATTATTATCTGGAACAGGAAGGCATGTATAAAGACAGTGTGGGCGCGTACCAAAAGCTGGCTCAGATGTATGATACCGATGCGCGATTAAACCTGGAAGAAAAGGAGAAACAGATAACACGGCTACAGAAAATTTCGGAGGCATTTAAGCGACATAAGTTTGTTTACGGCGCTATTATCCTGGGAGTTTTATTGGTAGCACTTTACTCGGTTGTAAGATGGTTACGTCTCGATAGGGTAAATCAGCGGCTGGTGGTTGAAAAGGAGCAAACCAAAAAAGAAATAAACAGTATAAAAGAATTGGTGGTAAAAGATCATATTTTGCTAAAAAATAAAACCAAAGTTTTACTTGAAGAACTGGTGTTTGTTAAGTCGGATGATCACTATCTTTCTTTATTTACTACTGGAAAACGTGAATTTGTCAGAGGGAAAATCCGTGAGATTTTAAAAGAACTGCCTCCTAATTTTATACAGTGCCATCGCTCCTACATAGTGAATACCAACTATATTCAAAGTATCTCCGCCAGGCATATTCACTTAAAAAACAACACCTATATTCCGGTTTCCAGAACCTATAGGAAACGGGTAAACTATAATCCGTACGTATAAGTTTTATAATCCGGTTTATAGAATCGTTATTTTTCTTCTTCTTCTTCTTCTTCTTCAGAAGTGTCATTTAATTTTTCCCACTCATATTCTTTATTTAACGCATATTTGGAAAACCAATCTAATTCTACATTAATCTTATACAAACGGTGTCTTAACTCTCTCCACCCGTGAGGTTCTCTGGGGGCAACATATAGGTGTGTGGGTACGCCTATACTGCGCAATGCTCTGTATAATTCTACTGATTGTGCCATAGGTACCCTTACATCATTTTCGCCTACAATCACAAGAGTGGGGGTTTGTACATTACTAATGTCTTTTAAAGGTGAATGATTCCAATAGGTATCAATAGGTGCATTTTTTTGCCAGGGTGAGCCCCCAAACCAGGGAGTTCTGTAGGTTCGGGTATCGCTCTGCGCGTACATACCAATCCAGTTTACCGCACCGGCACCTGATGAGGCTGCTTTAAACCGGTTGGTAAACGTAATAATTTTATTAGTCATATGCCCTCCGGCACTCCATCCCATTTTTACCATTCTATTCGGATCGGCAATGCCTTTATTAATAAGATAATCCACTCCTGCCATTACATCGAGATGCGACTGACGAAAATACCCGCCAACCATATCGCGTAAAAAATCATCTCCGTAGCCTGTGCTTCCTCTGTAATTGGGCTGAAGTATCACGTATCCTTTTCCGGTAAGTACGGGGTTGTAGCGCGTAAAGCTTCGAGACATTCCGTATTTATCCGATGATGCAGGGCCTCCGTGAGTCTGTACTACTAAAGGATACTTTTTACCTGCTACATAATCGTAAGGGTAATACAAAAACCCTTCAACGGTTACGCCATCCTCTCCCTTCCAACTAATCAATTCTTGTTTTGGAAGTTGATATTGTTGCTGCAAATAGTCATAATGACGGGTTATTTGTTGCAGTTTTCCTTTTTTCAGAACATAAACATCTCCGGGATTTTCAGTGCTGTTAACCGTCATAACATGTGTGTTATTTTTGCGGTTATACTGCCATTGCCCTACGGAATGTTTGCCTTTGGTAAGCTGTGTAAATTTTTTTGTTTTTAATTCGTATTGCCAAAGTTGTGCCTGCGCCCCCATGTTTGCAGTAAAAAAGATCGATTTGCCGTCGACAGACCATTCTGCAGCCGAAATACCATATGGTAAATTTTTTGTAGGAACTTCTATGGGGCCCCTGCCACTGGTAGGAACGATAAATAGTTTGCTGTTATAGTAGGTTTCAAATTTTTCATTAGCTGATGCCGTAAATAGCAACTGTTGTCCATCGGGTGATATACGAGCTCCCCTTTCACCAATGGTGTTATTGGTTAATTGCTGGCTATTGTTTCCGTCCGCATCTATTACCCAAACTTCACTTTCTTTATAAAAATCAACTAACGGGTTTGGCCCTCGGTGTAACGCTATTGTACCGCCATCTATAGAGAGATTATAGCTAAGTACCGAAAAATTTCCTTTGGTAATTTGATGTTCCTTACCGTTTTCTATTTGTACCTTCCATAGGTGTTTTTGTTCATAATTCTCATCCAAAGCATATACATCGTCTTTTAATTTTTTAGCTTTTTGGGCTTCTTTAGATAAGCTGTCTTTGGCTATAAAATAAACACTTTTACTGTCAGGCGCCCACCGGACTTGAGAAACGGTAGTCCTGTGACCGGTAATTCTTTTTGCTTCTCCGCCATCAGCGCGCATTATATACAGTTGATCGTGTTTATCATCATTCCTTTTGGTCAAAAAACTAACCCATTTGCCATCGGGAGACCATAGCGGATGATGATCACCTTTAGGGTTAAAGGTCAGCTGTCGTAGATCGCTACCATCTAAATGGATTTGCCAAATATGAGGTATTTGTTTGTTTTGTTTCCAGTTGCTTTCAGAAAGCTGATATATTATTTTTGATCCGTCGGGTGCTAATCTAGGATTCGATATCCCGGGAATATTTAAAAAATCAATAACAGACATTGGCTTTTTTGTGTTCTGAGCATGCATATGCACCGAAATCAAAAGCAATAACAAAAAAAAACTGTAATTGTTTCATGGTCAATCTGTTTAAATAGGTTATTATTTGATTGTTTAAGATAATCATTAGCAATGCTATAAAAGGAAATGCTAAAAGCAGTATTATTATTCCCATACATTTTTTAGTCTTTCCAATTTATTTTTTAAATTTTTAAACCGTACTTCTACTTCCTTCCCGGGTAACTGATCTGCATTTCCAATCGAATTATATAAGAAACCTATTTGGCTAACTAACATTGGTTTCGCGCTGCAACAAATCTTAGGTTCTGTATATTTCTTTTTCCAATTATTGTTGTATGCTGAAGCAGATGAGTTTTACAAAATATCAAAAAAAAACTCCTTGATGATTCAAGGAGCTTTCTTCGTAGCGGGAGCAGGACTCGAACCTGCGACCTTCGGGTTATGAGCCCGACGAGCTGCCTACTGCTCTATCCCGCGATATAGGATTGCAAATATACAACCATTTTTACTTTTGTCAAGTTTTTTGTAGAATTCTTTCCCTTAAAATGTTTTTAGACATTTTTTAGGTTTTTAAACAGGGCTAAATGTGTACTTTAGTCACTGTAATTATGGAGTCAGTAAATAAACTTTTGGGCGCGCTTATTCCCTATGCCGAATGGGTGATGCTATTCTTTGTAATCGGAGGAGGTATTTATCTGGTACTGGCGTCACGCCTGTTACCGTATCGTTACTTCCGGCATGCACTGGGCATTGTACAGGGAAAGCACGATGATCCGGACGATCCCGGCCAAATAAGTCATTTACAGGCTCTGTCTTCTGCCGTTGCCGCTACTGTGGGCCTGGGGAATATATCCGGGGTGGCCATTGCTATTTATCTGGGAGGCCCCGGCGTGGTGTTCTGGATGTGGGTTACTGCACTGATAGGAATGTGTATTAAATTTTATTCCTGCGGTCTGGCTATTATGTTTCGGGAAAAAGATGAGGCGGGAAATCTGGTGGCCGGACCCATGCATTATATTACCCGGGGGATGGGTAAAAAAGCCAAACCCCTGGCTGTTTTTTTCTCGGTTGCCGGATTGATAGGGTTTTTGGGTGTGTTTACCGTGAATCAATTTACACAGACCTTTATGAACGTGGTAAGACCGGATGAATCAATTGCTGCTTTGGGCGATTTTAACTGGAAGCTAATTATCGGGATCGTACTCTCCATATTAACATCGCTGGTAATTTTCGGAGGATTAAAAAAAATTGCCCGGGTGGCAACAGCCATTGTTCCATTTATGGTTTTGCTGTATTTCCTGGCCGTTATTGTGATTATGATGACAAACACAGAAAATATACTTCCGTCGTTTTCCCTGATTTTCAGAGAGGCTTTTGATATTAATACGATGTTGCAGGGAGGCTTTTGGGGATTGGTGATTCTTGGAGTACGGCGGGCCGTATTTTCCAATGAGTCCGGACTGGGGAGTGCACCTATGTACCACGGACAATCAAAAACCGACGAGCCGGTACAGGAAGGACTGGTGGCTATGCTGGGGCCCTTTATAGATACGCTTATAGTGTGTACGCTTACTGCACTTGTAATTATTATTTCTGGGGCTTATCTGGAAACCGAGAATAACGGGATTATTATGACGCTGATCGCATTTAAAAAATCGCTCTTTGGCTATGGGGAAATCCTGCTTATGTTAATCGTTTCGGCCTTTGCCCTGTCCACTTTGTTTACCTATTCGTATTACGGAACCCGATGCCTTACCTTTTTAACCAATACTGCTATCGGAAGATGGTTTAATATATACTTTGTGGCAACGATTGTTTTTGCCGCAATAGCCTCGGTTGACCTGGTTATTAACCTGATCGACCTGGCATATGCGCTTATGTGTATCCCTAATATGATTGCCTTGTTGTATCTTGCACCCAAAATGAACAGGGAAATGAAACTTTATTTTAATAAGTTGAAAGATGAAAAAGCATAAAGCCGGTTTTGTAAACATTATCGGAAACCCCAATGTCGGGAAATCAACGTTGATGAATGCTTTTGTAGGCGAAAAATTATCGATTATCACATCGAAAGCACAAACCACCAGGCACCGGATTCTCGGAATTGTGAACGGTGATGACTTTCAGGTGATTTTGTCAGACACTCCCGGAATTATTAAACCGGCCTATGAGCTGCAGACCTCAATGATGGATTTTGTGAGGTCGGCTTTTGAAGATGCCGATATTTTGATTTATATGGTGGAGATCGGAGAAAAAAACCTGAAAGATGAACAGTTTTTTAACAGAATTGTTCATGCAAAAATTCCGGTACTCCTTTTATTGAATAAAATTGATGTCTCCAGTCAGGAACAACTGGAGGAACAGGTGTCTTTGTGGAAAGAAAAAGTACCCAATGCCGAAATATATCCGGTGTCGGCACTTAAGAATTTTAATGTTGCCGAGGTCTTTCAGCGTATCGTGGAACTACTGCCCGAATCGCCACCGTTTTATCCTAAGGATGAAATCACTGATAAACCGGAACGCTTTTTTGTGAATGAAACCATCCGGGAGAAAATTTTGCTACACTACAAAAAAGAGATCCCCTATGCCGTTGAGGTAGATACCGAGGAGTTTATGGAAGATAATAAGCTTATCAGGATTCGTTCGGTAATTATGGTTGAAAGGGAAACACAGAAAGGAATTATTATAGGGCATAAAGGGAGTGCTTTAAAACGAGTGGGAATGGAATCGAGAAAAGACCTGGAAAAATTCTTCGGAAAACAAATTCACCTTGAACTGTATGTTAAGGTTAATAAAAACTGGAGGAGTAATGCCAGGCAGCTGAAACGTTTTGGTTACAATCGATAATAAAACCTAAACATTCGTTCTTCTTTTACTAACTTTTACTTTACATGGAGATTTTAGTTTTGGGTCTCAAAACCAACAGTATGAAACTCAAAAAATCCCTCACAATTTCTTTATGTTTAAGTTTATTTATTTCATGCGATAAAGAACTTCCGGAAACGGATATCATTTCAGAAGTACGCACGAAAAAAAACAAAAACCATTCCCCGGTAAATTTTCAATACAAAAGCACCATTAAGGTGGGAGGAGAAGGAGCTTCGGAAATCGCCGCATTTGATACACGCAATCACAAACTTTTTGTAGTGAATGTCGAATCGGCTGAAATTTCTGTATTCGATATTACAGATTTGGAGAATCCCGTTCAAAAACCTTCTATTCCCATTCATTCCGGAGCACCTAACAGCGTTGCTGTTCACGGAGGTAAATTAGCAGTAGCAATAGAAAACCAAAATAAACAGGCCAACGGATGGATTGTTATCTACGATACCGATGATTATTCGGTGTTGGGAAATTATCAAGTAGGAGCCCTTCCTGATATGGTTACGTTTTCTCCAAATGGGCAGTATGTGATCTCGGCTAATGAAGGTGAACCCGGAGCAGATTACCTGATCGATCCGAAGGGTTCTGTAAGTATTGTAAAGCTTAGCACGGGAGAACTCATCACCCTTACATTTGATGCGTTTGAAGCTGAAAAAGACCACCTCCTTTCAAACGGATTTAGAGTATTTGGCCCCGGAGCAACGCTCGCTGAAGATATAGAACCAGAGTATATAACCGTTTCCGACGATTCCAGAACGGCCTGGGTAACGCTTCAGGAAAACAATGGGATTGCAAAAATTAATCTGATATCTCAGCAAATTGAAGCTATTTTTCCTTTGGGTTTTAAAGAGTATTTCATTCCAGGCAATGAACTGGACGCTAGTGATAAAGACCATGTGAAAATGCTACGGTCCTGGCCGGTTTATGGAATCTATCAGCCGGATGCTATTGACTATGTGAAGATTGGTGGAGTGGATTACATAATCACTGCCAATGAAGGCGATGCCAGAGAATATGAGGGGATACCTGGTTTTATTGAGGAAGAACGTATTGAAGATATTGATCTGGATCCCCTGGTATTTCCAAATGCGGCAGAACTAAAAAAGAAAACAAATCTGGGAAGGCTTAAAATTACAACAACCCTGGGAGATACCGATATGGATGGCGATTTTGATGCCCTTTATAGTTATGGTGCTCGTTCGTTTTCCATTTGGTCGGGAGAAGACGGAGCACTTGTATACGACAGTGGGAATGCCATTGCTGAAAAGACATTAAACCTTACTCCGGAAAGGTTTAACGATAATGATAAGCGAAGTGACGATAAAGGTGCCGAACCGGAATCGGTGGAAGTACTTCGCACCAGTGGGAACCAACATGTTTTATTTGTTGGCCTGGAGCGAAATGATCAGATTTTGGTATATGATATTACCAATCCTGTTTCCCCTCAGTTTATTCAGATCCTGCAGCATCAGGATGATGAAGCCCCGGAAGGATTATTGGCAGTGGAGGCAAAAGACAGCCCTTCCAAAAAAGATATTTTAATTGTTAGCAATGAAGATAGTGGTACCGTAACAATCTACGAAAACCAATAAATTGTTTCACTCTTTCTCATCATTTTCTAAAGAGGCTGTTTTGTTAAAAGACGGTCTCTTTTGCATTTATGGAAAAAGTGTTTTTTTCATAAATTGATGTAATTCATTCATCTGAGGTCTTCCTTTGGCTTTTCCTATTCTTCCAAAAGCATATAGGGTAAACCACAGAATGACCATAAAAACCATGCCTGCCAGCTGAAAGGCATAAGAATTGCCAATAGACCAGTTGGAATAAGCCCATACTCCTAACATGATAAAAATAACAGCCACACTGAAATGCAGGAACATAAAAAAGGTCCATAAGGTGGGATTAGGGCCAAAGAGGCCATACACTTTACTGGATGCCTGATTGGTTTCATTGATTTCCAGATGCAGCTGGGGCGACCAAAAATGAGCTTGCTGTTTTTTGTATTTTATAAAAACATGATCGTCCACCCGTTTCACTAAAAAGGAATTTTGTTCGGCGGTTTCAAATGCTTTAAGAGCAGTTTCCTTAGGCTGGTTTAATTCCAGTTGAAACCTGGGCCTGAGCACAATGTCATTTGGTAAGCTATTCACTGTAAAAGACTTTAGATTAGAAAAAGATAGCATTTTTTCTTCAGATTTAAATAGTACCTTTGCCGCAAATTAAAATATATGAGTGCTATTGTAGCCATAGTGGGAAGGCCAAACGTTGGGAAATCAACCTTGTTTAATCGGTTAATTCAGCGAAGAGAGGCCATTGTAGATGCAGTGAGCGGAGTTACCAGAGATCGCCATTATGGTAAGTCAGATTGGAACGGAACGGAATTTTCCCTGATCGATACAGGAGGATATGTAGTGGGGAGCGATGATATTTTTGAAAAAGAGATCGATAAACAAGTAGAACTGGCCATTGAGGAAGCAGATGCGATTTTATTTGTAGTGGATGTGGAAGCGGGTGTTACAGGAATGGATGAAGATGTAGCGCGTTTATTACGCCAAACCGAAAAGCCCATTCTGGTTGTGGTAAATAAGGTGGATGATGCGACGCGACAGGCCAATGCCGTGGAGTTTTATGCATTAGGACTGGGCGATTACTATACAATTTCCAGTATCAATGGGAGTGGTACCGGAGAATTATTGGATGCATTGGTGGAAGTGCTTCCCGAAAAAGAAGTGGAAATCGATGAGGAATTGCCGCGTTTTGCGGTAGTGGGTAGGCCCAATGCGGGAAAATCGTCTTTTATCAATGCCTTAATCGGGGAAGATCGCTATATTGTTACCGATATTGCAGGAACAACACGCGATAGTATCGATACCCGATACAATCGTTTTGGTTTCGAATTTACTTTGGTCGATACGGCCGGAATACGGCGTAAGTCAAAAGTAAAGGAAGATCTGGAGTTTTATTCGGTTATGCGATCGGTACGTACTATTGAGTATTCGGATGTATGTTTGTTGGTCCTCGATGCCACGCGTGGGTTTGAAGGTCAGGATTTAAATATATTCTGGTTGGCGGAACGCAATCATAAGGGAATCGTAATACTGGTAAATAAATGGGATCTGGTTGAAAAAGATACGCATACCACCAGACAATTTGAAAATATGATTAGAAAGGCAGCCGAGCCCTTTACCGATGTCCCTATCGTATTTATATCGGCACTTACCAAGCAACGTGTATATAAAGCTATTGAAACTGCTATGGAAGTGTATAAAAACCGGTCAAATACCATTGTTACCAGAAAACTAAACGATATCATGCTTCCCATTATAGAGAAAAACCCACCTCCTGCTCATAAAGGGAAATATGTAAAAATCAAGTTTTGCACACAACTACCTACTAAGTACCCTCAGTTTGCATTCTATGCCAATTTACCACAGTATGTAAAAGATCCTTACAAGAGATTTTTGGAGAATAAATTACGGGAGCAGTTTGATTTTACGGGTGTTCCGATTCAAATATTCATAAGAAAAAAATAGAGGGGCCAGGGCTTAACCTAATGTAAGGAGTGTTGTTTTGTTTTACTGGGGGGGCGAGAAAGCAATGTTTTTTACCATCCGCCACTGGCGCCGCCGCCGCCAAAACCGCCACCGCCGAAGCCACCGCCAAAACCGCCACCGCCGAAGCCACCGCCAAATCCGCCACCGCCGAAACCACCGGAAGAACGCCCAAAACCACCGCGCCCCATATTACTCAAAATAATGATATCAATAAGGTCTTCGGCAGGTGAACGATTTCCGCGATTACCTCCGCGCCCTCCATTACGGCTGCTTTTAGACAAAATAATCATGAGAAGAATAAAAATCACAATGGGAATAAGGGCCTTGTAAGGAAAATATTCTTTCGAAGAAAAATCACGATCTTCCTGATATTCGCCATTCATTACACTGAAAATAACATCCGAAGCCCGGTCCAGTCCTCCATAATAATCGCCGGTTTTAAAATAAGGAATCATTGTGTTTTGTATGATCCTTCTTGAGATGGCATCGGTAAGGAGGTGCTCAACCCCGTATCCGGTGGAAATGGCTACTTTACGATCGTCTTTCGCCAGTAATATCAAGATACCGTTATCTTCATCTTTTTGCCCGATTCCCCATTTATGTCCCCACTGAGCGCCCAGGTAATCAATATCCTCGCCCTTTGTGGAGGAAATAATAATAGTGACTATCTGCGTAGAGGTAGAGTCGGCATAACGGATTAATTTATCTTCCAGGGCCGCTTTTTCTCCCGGGCTTAACAATCCGATTTCGTCATCGTAAACACTGGTTTGTTTTTCAGGTACGGGAGGTATTTGGTATTGGCCGTAAGTGAGATCAATACCTGCTATAAAAAAGCAAAGAAAGAAGGAAATAACAACGTATTTTTTTCTCATCTTAACCTTTGGATATTTCATTAGGCAATTCATCAGCGTCATTGTGTTTCCACGGAAAATGTTCGCGTAGTTCTTTTCCCGCTTCTAAAATTCCTGCGACCAATCCATCTTTAAAAGCACCCTTCGCAAAATGTGTGGCTATTGTATTTTTAGTACTGTCCCAGAAGCCGTCCGGGACCAAACCATCTATTCCCCGGTCTCCGCAAATAGCAAAGGTGTGTTCATCTACAGCAATATAAATCAACACACCATTTTCTTCTTTGGTATTATCCATTTTTAACAGGTGAAAGACTTCCTGGGCACGCTTCAGGGCATCCTTTCCCTCTCCGCGCTCTATATGCACCCGAATTTCTCCGGAAGTTCTTTTTTCAGCACTTCGAATGGCCGCGATAACTTCCCGCTCTTCAGCAGTAGTTAAAAAGTCTTCAACCGTAGAGGACATGGTTAATCGAAATTGAATTCCACATCAGGCGCATTTTCAGATCCGGGATCTGCCTTATACCTGGGCATTTCATCAAATCCAAACCAACCCGCGAGCAATTTATTAGGGAAACGTGTAGTGTGTTTGTCGTAAATATTAACCGCTTCGTTATAACGATCCCGGGCTACGTTAATTCTGTTTTCAGTACCTTCCAATTGCGATTGAAGTTCCAGAAAATTCTGATTCGCCTTAAGCTCCGGGTAGCGCTCTACGGTAACCAGTAATCTGGATAAAGCAGATGATAAACCTGTTTGTGCCTGTTGAAACTCGGCTATTTTTTCGGGAGTCAGGTTATTCGCGTCAATAGTGGTCGATGTGGCTTTTGCTCGGGCCTCTATAACATCCTTTAGGGTTTCTCTTTCAAAATCTGCGGCACCCTGAACTGTTTTTACAAGGTTTCCTATAAGGTCGCTCCTGCGCTGATAAGAACTCTCTACATTAGACCAGGCCGTTTTCGCATCTGCTTCATAATCTACCGCAGTGTTATTAAATCCTACGGCCCATTGGTAGATTCCAAATCCAATAACCAGCAGAATAATTAGAGGGATTAACCATTTTTTCATAGTGTTCGAAATTTAAGTATTTAATTATAGTTGATTTTTAATCTTTAAAAGTTCCGCTTTTACAGATTCCAATTTACGAATTATCTCAAAATTGGTCAGCGTTTTTTTCTTTTCCTCCCGCAAATGGGTTTTAGCACCTTCCAGGGTAAACCCCCTTTCTTTTACGAGATAATAGATAAGTTGGAGATTTTTAATATCGGCAGGAGTAAATTTCCGATTTCCCTTGGCATTCTTTTTTGGCTGAAGCACATCAAATTCCTTTTCCCAAAAGCGAATTAAAGAAGTATTCACACCGAAGGCCTTGGCTACTTCACCAATAGAATAATATCTTTTTTCAGGAAGGTTTATGTGCATTAATCAAGTGATTGATTTTCCTGAGAGGCAGCTTTAAGCATAGCTTCGTACTCTAAAGCAGATAAACTGCCGTAGTAGAAGTTAATAGGGTTAATTCGTTCACCGTCTTTAAACACTTCATAATGTAAATGAGGCGCCTGAGATCGTCCGGTACTTCCCACAAAGCCTATGAGATCTCCCCGTTTTACCTTTTGCCCTTTCCTCACGTTGTATTTGCTTAGGTGTGCATAAAGACTTGTATATCCGTATCCGTGATTTAGACGAATGTGCATTCCGTATCCGGCTGATCCGTTATCTGCCCTGGCTACAACACCATCTCCCGTGGCATATACCGGTGTACCCCGAGGGGCAGTAAAATCCATTCCATAGTGAAATTTACGTACTTTGGTAAATGGATCGGAACGCCATCCGTAACCGGATGCCATTCTGGTTAGATCCTCATTATTTACCGGTTGAATAGCGGGAATGGCCGCTAGTAATTTTTGCTTTTCTTCGGCAAGCTTGGCTATTTCATCTAACGATTTCGACTGGACTACCATCTGTTTCTGTAAAATATCCATCCGCCTTACCGTATTGATAATCATATCCGAATTGTTAAACCCTTCCAGCGCCTTATACCGGTTTATTCCTCCGAATCCTGCTTTACGCTGTTCGTCGGGAATCGGATTCGCTTCAAAATACAATCGATAAATATTATTATCCCGATTTTCGATATTAATAAGAACTTCTTCCAGTTGCCCCATCTTTTTGTTGATGAGTTCAAACTGAAGCTCGTAGTTCTTAACTTCACGTTGAAGCGCCAGCTCTTTAGGTGTTTTAAAAACCGTTGAGTTTAACAGGGCAACCAGCATCAATCCGCCAAAAAGCACCGAAGCCAATATAAAAAGAAGAAAATTCCTGATCTTTCGGGATTTTCTGGGTTCTATCTTTCTATATGAAAGCGTATCCGGATCGTAATAATATTTTACCTTAGACATTGACTTAAATATCCTATTTTTGCACTTTTAAAACGTTGATGTACGTTGTACATCGGTAACGAACAAATATAAAAATTGTTTCGCATTTAACGTTAAAATTATTAAAAGGTTAAGTTTTAGATGAAATCCCAGGAGATCAGAGCTCAGTTTTTAAAGTTTTTTGAAAGCAAAAAACATGCAATCGTACCTTCGGCACCCATGGTAATTAAGGACGATCCCACATTGATGTTCACCAATGCGGGAATGAATCAATTTAAAGAGTTCTTTCTCGGAAATAAAACCTCAAAACACCAACGCATAGCAGATACCCAGAAATGTTTGAGGGTGTCCGGAAAACATAACGACCTGGAAGAAGTGGGGCATGATACCTATCATCATACCATGTTTGAGATGCTGGGGAATTGGAGTTTTGGAGACTATTTTAAAGAGGAAGCTATTACCTGGGCCTGGGAGCTGCTTACAGAAATATATGGTGTGGATAAAGAACGCCTGTACGTTACTATTTTTGAAGGAGATGAAAAAGAAGGCTTAAAACGCGATATGGAAGCCTATAGTTTTTGGAAAAAACATATTGCGGAAGATCGCATTCTACTGGGTGATAAAAAAGATAATTTTTGGGAAATGGGCGATCAGGGTCCATGTGGCCCATGCTCGGAGATTCATGTGGATATAAGGCCCGACGAAGATCGGCGTAAAATATCCGGAGATACCCTGGTAAATAAAGATCATCCGCTGGTTGTTGAAATATGGAATCTGGTTTTTATGCAGTTTAACCGTAAAGCCGATGGGTCTCTTGAAAAACTACCGGCACAACACGTAGATACCGGGATGGGCTTTGAAAGGCTTTGTATGGTCTTGCAGGATGTAAAAAGTAATTACGACACCGATGTTTTTAAACCTCTGATTCGGGAAATAGAAACAATAACACGAACCAAATACGGGGAGGATGAAAAAATTGATACCGCTATTCGGGTCATCGCAGATCATGTAAGAGCGGTTACATTTGCTATAGCCGACGGGCAACTACCCGGCAATAGCGGTGCCGGATACGTAATCAGACGTATTTTACGCCGCGCCATACGATATGGCTTTACTTTCCTTAATAAAAAAGAGCCGTTTATTTATAAGCTCGTGGTAACCTTAAGTAAGCAAATGGGTGAGGCTTTCCCCGAGCTTAATGCTCAAAAAAACCTCTGTGCCAACGTTATAAAAGAAGAAGAGCATTCGTTTTTACGTACACTGGATCAGGGATTGATTCTTCTTGAAAATATTATAGGGGGCACAAAAGGAAACGTGGTTTCAGGACAAAAAGCATTTGAACTTTATGATACATACGGATTTCCTATCGATCTTACGGCCCTTATTTTAAAGGAACGCGGATTGGAATTGGATGAAGACGGATTTCATGTGGAAATGGAGAAGCAAAAATCCCGTTCCAGAGCTGCCGGAGAAATTACCACCGACGATTGGACTGTGTTGTCGGAAGATCCGGAAGAAGAGTTTGTTGGATATGATACGCTTACCTCACAAGTGAGAATAACACGCTACCGTAAGGTTGAGAACAAAAAAGACGGTGAATTGTATCAATTGGTATTTAATGTAACTCCGTTTTATCCGGAAGGAGGAGGTCAGGTGGGAGATAAAGGGTATCTGGAAGCCCGGAACGGAGAGGTGGTGTATGTGGTTGATACAAAAAAAGAAAACAACCTGATCATTCATCTTACAAAAAATCTTCCCAGACATATTGAAAATACTTTTACCGCGGTAGTCGATGAAAAACAGCGAAACCGGACCGCTGCAAACCATACGGCAACCCATTTATTACATCAGGCTTTGCAAAAAGTTTTGGGTCCTCATGTAGAACAAAAGGGAAGTATGGTGCACAGCGGCTATTTGCGATTTGACTTTTCTCATTTTTCCAAAGTGTCAAATGATGAATTGAAACAAATAGAAAACTTCGTAAATGCCAGGATCCGGGAACAATTACCACTGGAAGAACGAAGAGATATTCCGTATCACCAGGCCATCGATGAGGGAGCAATAGCATTATTTGGGGAAAAATATGGCGATGTGGTACGCGCCATTCGGTTTGGGAAAAGTATGGAATTGTGCGGTGGAACTCACGTGAAGAATACGCAGGATATATGGCATTTTATTATTAAATCGGAAGGAGCTATTGCCGCAGGGGTAAGGCGAATTGAGGCAATTACCGGCGATGCCGTAAAGGATTATTTTAGCGCTCAAACGAATGCATTTAATAAGATAAAATCACTTTTTAAAAGTGTGGGCGATCCGGTTAAGTCTATTATTTCACTACAGGAAGAGAATACAGAATTAAAAAAACAAGTAGAGCTTTTGCTAAAGGATAAGGCAAAAGGTTTAAAAGGTGATATAAAAAACCGCTTGGAAGAAATAAACGGAGTCCGTTTTTTTGCTGACTCTTTAGACCTGGACCAGTCCGGGATTAAAGATTTGGTTTTTGAACTTGGAAGTGAATTTGATAATCTGTTTTTGGTATTGGCTACGGCCAAAGGAGAAAAGGTGATGCTTACCTGTTTTATATCCAAACCCCTGGTAGAAGAACGAAATTACGATGCGGGAAAAGTGGTTCGCGAACTCGGAAAACTTATTCATGGAGGCGGTGGCGGACAGCCGTTCTTTGCTACGGCGGGCGGGAAAAATCCCGGCGGAATTCCCAAGGCTCTCAAACGCGCTAAAGAATATATTGTGTAGCATTGCAACTACAAACTAACATATCGATAGAACGCGCCAGGGAACCGATTAATTATGACTCTCGGCTCCTTCTTTTGGGTTCCTGCTTTACGGAGAATATCGGTGAAAAACTGAATTATTTTAAGTTTCAATCACTCCAAAATCCGTTCGGAATTCTATTCCATCCGGTCGCTGTGGAAAGATTAATAGAACGGGCTGTAAACCAGGAGTTTTACAAGGCGCATGAACTAATTAATACAGGCGGCTTTTGGGCTTGTTTTGATGCACATTCCAGATTAAATGCTTCTTCACCCGAAGAAATCCTCGGTAATCTCAACCACGCCCTGGAACAAACGGGTCGGCTATTGTTGTCCGGCACCCACGTGATAATCACACTCGGGACTTCCTGGGTGTATCGATATATAGAAACCGATAGAGTAGTGGCGAACTGCCATAAAATCCCGCAGAAAAGGTTTTTAAAAGAGTTATTAACCGTCGATGAGGTTCTGGGGAGCCTGGAAAAGAGCATTGCACTTGTCAAAAGTGTGAACCCTGCGATTAATGTATTACTAACCACCTCGCCGGTCAGGCACGTAAAAGACGGGTTTGTTGAAAATCAAAGAAGTAAATCGCATCTGATAGCAGCCATTCATGAAGTGGTGGACCCAAGAAATAAAATACACTATTTTCCTTCCTATGAAATTCTGATGGATGAATTACGCGATTACCGATTTTACGGTGAAGATATGATCCACCCCAATCAAATTGCTGTGAATTATATATGGGAGAAATTCAAAGGTGCATGGATATCCCCGGAAACATATCCGATAATGAAAGAAGTGGCAGGTGTTCAAAGAGGATTGGGGCATCTTTCATTTAATCCGGATTCTGAACAGCATAAAAAGTTTTTGGAAGAGCTTCAACAAAAAATTACCTATCTTCAACAGGAATTTCCCTTTATGAAGTTTAACAAATAGAAAATGCTGTTACGGGGAAGCCTCGGAATTTATAATCGAGTATTTTAAAACGTAAACAGATGAGAAACATTCTTTTAGGCGTTGTAATCACCTTGTTGTGCGTATTGCTTTTTCGCTCCTGCTGGGACCGGAATGACAAGGCGGTTTTAAAGGAGAGTTCCATGCTTATTCAGGAACAGATAAAGAATGTGGGAAAACTGATTGTAACGGAAGGGCATTTTGCAGAAGTGTATAATTACAAGGATTCACAGCAAATTTTCGGAGATTTTTTAACCGCTGAAAAAAAGGCATTGGTCGTTGTAAATGCAGAAGTGGTAATTGTGTATGATTTAAGTAAGATGGAGTATCGTATTGATGAAGAGAAAAAAACACTTTCAATTACCAGTATCCCTGACCCGGAAATTAAAGTAAACCCGGATCTTGAATATTACGATGTAACCCAGGACTACCTGAATCCTTTTAATGCAGACGATTACAACCGGATAAAATCCAATGTAAAAAACTCGTTGTTAAAAAAAATAGAAAATTCAACACTTAAATCGAATGCCCGGAATCGCTTGTTAAGCGAATTATCCAAGTTTTATATCGTAACTAATTCGATGGGTTGGAAGTTGGTATACCGGGAAAAAGATATCAATAACCTGTCTGAATTAAATTCAATTACGTTAAAAAATTAGAATTTCTTATGAAAACCGAGACAAGAAAGGAAGAAATACTGATGGTAGCGGCCCGGCTTTTCAGAGAACGCGGATTCAGCGCGGTTACGATGAGAGATCTGGCCGGAGCACTGCATATAAAGGCGGCAAGCCTGTATAATCATATCGTTTCCAAGCAGGAAATTTTATCCATTATTATCCTGGGAGTAGCAGAAACTTTTACCAGGGGAATGCAAACTATTGTTTCGGCTAATGATACACCGACGCACAAACTGGAACAAATTATTGCCATGCATGTAAAAACTACGGTAAAACATGCTAATGCCATAGGGTGTCTTAATAACGACTGGATGCATCTGGAAGAACCCGAGCTTTCGCATTTTACCAAATTACGGGCACAATATGAAGATAATTTCAGAAAAATTGTAAAAGCCGGAGTCGATCAGGGAGAGCTCAGGCCGTTGAATGTTGAAGTGATGCTTTTTTCAATGCTGTCTACCTTGCGAACCCTGTATTTGTGGTACTATAAAAAGGAAGGAGTAGATGAGGACGAACTGGCGGCGCAAATGAAAAAAGTGTTGTTGAAAGGAGTAATCAGGGATAACGGAGAATATCAGGAAGATATTTAACGGTATTTTTTTGGATACTAAACTAACAATTGTTAGTTTTGATATTCTTTTTAAGAAAAATCAAATCCGTTCGTATCGGTTACAGATACGAAATAGAAAATTTGTTTAACCAGAATCACATTTATGGCTACGTTTCATCTGCTTAAGGTTGCCGATATTTACCAAGAGACTAAAGATTGTGTGGTAATTAGCTTTGAAGTGCCTGAATTGCTCCGGGAAGAATTTTCGTTTAAGCAGGGGCAACATTTAACGCTTAGAAAAATAATTGAGGGTGAAGATATTCGAAGAACCTATTCGCTGTGTTCCAGTCCTTTCGACAAAAAGTGGAAAGTAGCGGTAAAGCAAATACCGGGGGGTGTTTTTTCAACCTATGCGAATACGGTATTAAAGGCTGGAGATATGCTGGAGGTTATGCCGCCGGCTGGTAGTTTTTATGTGGAAACAGACTCAAAAGCTCATAAAAATTACATCGCTTTTGCTGCGGGCAGCGGAATTACCCCGATTTTGTCTATTATTAAAACGCATCTTACCCGGGAACCGGGTAGTACGTTTAAATTGTTCTACTTGAACCGCACCGTAAAATCCATTATCTTTAAAGAAGAAATTGAACAGCTTAAAAATCAGTTCTTTGAAAGGTTTCACGTGTTTTATTTTTTAACAAAGGAACAACGGGATATCGCTTTTTTAAACGGTCGTTTTACCAGGGATAAAATGCAGATTCTTACCGGCACTTTTATCGATATTGAAGATACATCCGATTGTTTTCTTTGCGGTCCCAAAGAAATGATTTTCCTGATACGTGATCATTTGTTGTCTGCCGGTTTAAACAAAGAAAAAATACATTACGAGCTTTTCTTTTCCGGCGATACGGAAGCTTCGAAACTCCATATAGCCGAGGTACTGGAAAACAAAGCAGACGGTACCGAGGTGACTATCATTGATGGGGGTAAAGAGTTTCACTTTACCATGGATGAAGAGGTAGATAACATTCTGGACGGGGCTCTTGCTGCAGGAGCAGATTTGCCTTTTGCCTGTAAGGGCGGGGTGTGCAGTACGTGTAAATGTAAGGTTCTGGAAGGAAGCGTGGAGATGAAAGTGAATTATGCCTTGGAAGAAGATGAATTGAAAAACAATCTTGTTTTGAGTTGCCAGGCGGTACCTACCACCGAAAAAGTAATTGTTGATTTTGATGTTTAAAAAGCTTAAAGCTTAGTATTATGAGTGAAGCACAGATAAAAAGTTTGGAAGATGCGTTTAATAAACGCATTGAGAATGACGAAAAAATAGAGCCGAAAGACTGGATGCCCGAAAAATATCGCCAGACGCACATCAGGCAAATTTCGCAACATGCTCATTCCGAAATCGTGGGAATGCTTCCTGAGGGGAATTGGATAACCAGAGCACCCTCTTTAAGACGTAAAGTAGCATTGTTGGCAAAGGTACAGGACGAAGGAGGGCATGGGCTCTACCTGTACAGTGCATGTGAAACCCTGGGCATTTCCAGGGAAGAACTGTTTAATCAATTACATACGGGAAAGGCAAAATACTCAAGTATATTTAATTATCCGGCTATTACCTGGGCAGATATAGGTGCAATTGGCTGGTTGGTTGATGGAGCGGCCATTATAAACCAGGTGGCACTTTGCGGTACCTCATTTGGCCCTTATGCACGGGCTATGGTTCGGATTTGTAAGGAAGAAAGTTTTCACCAGAGACAGGGGTATGAAATTATGCTGAAATTGTGTGAAGGAACACCTGAACAAAAAGCAATGGCTCAGGATGCCCTTAACCGGTGGTGGTGGCCTTCCCTTATGATGTTTGGCCCCAGAGATGTTGATTCTCCGCATACCGCTCAGTCAATGAAGTGGAAGCTGAAACGAAAAACTAACGACGAATTACGCCAACAGTTTGTAGATCAAACGGTTCCGCAGGCTGATATTCTGGGAATTCAGATTCCCGATCCGGATTTAAAATGGGACGAAGAACAGGGTCGATACGATTTTGGCGAAATAGATTGGGATGAATTCTGGCAGGTAGTAAAAGGACATGGGCCGTGTAATAAAGAACGAATGAAAGCCCGTATCGGAGCCTGGGAGAATGGAGCCTGGGTAAGAGATGCTGCACTGGCCCATGCCGAAAAAAAGAAAAATAAACAAATTAAAAAAGCCGGATAAAAGAAGGGTGGAGCACAGAGGTAGTTCCGTTATTTTATCTGGTTTGAGTATGTTGAAAAAAATATAAGATTCAAAAAATGAAAAAAGATTGGCCACTTTGGGAAATATTTGTTCGTAGTAAAAATGGATTGGAACATCGGCACTTTGGAAGCCTGCACGCGGCTGATGCGGAAATGGCACTTGAAAATGCACGTGATGTGTATACGCGCCGTAATGAAGGAGTGAGTATTTGGGTTGTTGAATCGAAACACATAACTGCTTCCAATCCGGAACAAAACGGGGAAATGTTCGAGCCTGCAAAAAATAAAGTATACAGGCATCCTACGTTTTACAATTTGCCCGACGAAATAAAACATATGTAAAGAGCTTTGGTAAGCTGTTCTGAATACGTTATCAGATACTTACAACTTTTAGATTTATGAGTATGAAAAATAATCACCTCTATCAATACATTTTGGGAATAGCCGATAACTGCCTGGTTCTGGGGCAGCGTCTTGGAGAGCTTTGCGGACATGGCCCTACGCTGGAAACCGATATAGCCTGCACGAATATTTCATTGGATTTATTCGGACAGACCCGGAGCTATTACCAATATGCGGCTACGTTACTGGGAGAAAATAATACGGAAGATACGGTAGCTTTTTTGAGAACGGAAAGACAATATATTAATGTATTGCTGGTGGAACAACCCAATACCGATTTCGGTTATGTGATGGCACGCCAGTTTTTGTTCGATATATTTCACTGGCTTTTATTGCAAAAATTACAGTTAAGTGCCGACCCTACTTTGTCTGCTATCGCAAAAAAAGCTATTAAAGAAGTGAGTTATCACAAGCGTTTTTCATCAGATTGGATTAAACGCCTGGGTGACGGTACCGAAAAAAGCCATGAGCGCATGCAACAGGCAATAAATGATCTTTGGACGTACACCGACGAATTATTTCATCAAACAGATGCTGATAAAAGCATGGTAAGAGATGGAATTGGAGTAGACACAACCACACTAAAAGGAGAATATTACAGGGAAGTAACGGAAGTTTTAAAAGAGGCAACTCTTGATATTCCTGAATCCAAATGGTTTCAAAAAGGAGGAAAGCAGGGAATCCATACCGAACATATGGGATATTTGATAGCCGATTTGCAGTATATGCAGCGCGCCTATCCGAACATGAAATGGTAAACGGTTACTAAACGCAACCTGTTAAAAAATATGATTGCTGAAAAACCACATATTGACAAGCAGCTGATTTCTATATTGCAGCAGGTTTCCGATCCGGAAATCCCGGTGTTATCTATTTTAGACATGGGTGTGGTTCGGTATGCAGCAGAAGAAGAAAAAGGGAGGGTTGTTATTAAAATAACGCCAACATACAGTGGGTGCCCCGCCATGGATGTTATTGGAGATGATATTAAAAAAGCCTTTGCCGATAAAGGGTATACCGCTGAAGTATCGTTAGTGCTTGCTCCTGCCTGGACTACCGATTGGATTACCGAACGAGGTAGAAAAGCGTTGGAAGCATATGGTATTGCAGCTCCCCTGGAAGCGAAGGCGGATAAAGAAGCATTGCTGGGAAATAAAAAGGTGGTAAAATGCCCATTGTGCGGTTCCAGAAATACGAAAGTTATAAGTCAATTTGGTTCTACGGCGTGTAAAGCGCTGTTTCAATGTGAGGATTGCCAGGAACCATTTGACTATTTTAAATGTTTAAAATAAGAGCCCTTTACATCTGGAAAAGGGCCTGTTCTTGAATTAAAATATTAAGTAATAGAAGGTATGAGCAACACCATTCAATTACAGATTGAAAATCATATTGCATTTATTGCATTAAATCGCCCGGAAGTATTTAATAGCTTTAACCGGGAAATGGCGCTGGAGCTTATCAGCGTATTGGATATGTGCAAATCGAATTCCGAAATTAGAGCCCTGGTACTTACAGGAAACGGAAAAGCCTTTTGTGCCGGCCAGGATTTAAAAGAAGTAACATCACCGGATCTGAATCCCGGTTTTAAACGGATTTTGGAAGAACATTATAACCCTATTATCGAGCGTATCAGAACCATTGAAAAGCCTGTAATTGCAGCCGTTAACGGAGTAGCGGCAGGTGCCGGAGCCAATATTGCACTGGCATGCGATATTGTTATAGCTGATGAAAGTGCAACCTTTATTCAGGCATTCAGTAAAATAGGATTGATTCCCGATAGCGGAGGAACATTTTTTCTTCCGAGACTCATTGGTTTTCAAAAAGCCTCTGCTTTGGCAATGCTGGGCGAAAAAGTAAATGCGAAAGAAGCCGAACGCCTGGGGATGATTTATAAATATGTATCTACCGATGATTTCCTGACCGAAGTAGACGCCATAGCCACTAAAATGGCAGCCATGCCTACCAAAGCCCTTGGAATGATTAAAAAAGCTTTTAATGCCTCAATGACCAACGATCTGGTATCGCAATTGGCATTGGAATCAAAATACCAGATTGAAGCTGCCGGTAGTGAAGACTATGCTGAAGGAGTCGCAGCTTTTATAGAAAAACGCAAACCGGATTTTAAAGGGAAGTGAAATAACAATTGTTAATCTTATTAAAGATGTTAAAAGTTGGAATTATAGGTTCCGGAACCATGGGAAGCGGGATCGCTCAGGTGGCAGCTACGGCAGATTGCAAGGTAAAATTGTTTGATGCAAACTCCGTGGCACTGGAAAAGAGTAAAACTTCCCTGGATAAAATTTTATCCCGCCTTGTAGAAAAGGGAAGGATAGAAGTCGCCCAAAAAGAGAAGATCCAAAGTAATATAACATATGTGGCTTCCCTGGAAGAACTGGCCGATTCAGAACTTACCATTGAGGCTATTGTAGAGAATCTGGAAATTAAACAAAAGCTGTTTTCCGAATTGGAAAATTATGTTTCCGAAAACACTATCATCGCTTCTAATACGTCTTCACTTTCTATTGCTTCCATCGCATCGGCACTCCAAAAACCCGAACGATGTATTGGGATTCACTTTTTTAATCCGGCACCTCTGATGCGATTGGTCGAAGTAATTCCGGCAATTCAAACCATGCCGGATGTGTTAAATACAACGACTAAAGTTATTTCCGATTGGGGGAAAATTGTGGCAGTAGCAAAAGATACCCCGGGATTTATTGTAAACAGGGTGGCACGACCTTTTTATGGAGAAGCGCTCCGTATTTATGAAGAAGGTATTGCCGATTTTGCCACCATTGATTACGTTATGAAAACTCTGGGCGGATTTAAAATGGGACCCTTCGAATTGATGGATTTTATTGGGAATGATGTGAATTATACCGTTACGGAAACCGTTTTTAAAGCCTTTTACTTTGACCCCCGTTATAAGCCTTCTTTTACACAGAAAAGATTGTCGGAAGCGGGTTATTTGGGGCGGAAAACCGGAAAAGGATATTACGATTACAAGGAGGGAGGAAGTATTGAAAATAAACCGGATATAATCAATCTGGAAAAGTCATTGCAAAACAAAATATTTAATCGGGTACTGGCCATGCTTATCAACGAAGCGGCCGATGCTTTGTTTTTGAATATTGCGTCGGCTACGGATATTGACAATGCGATGACAAAAGGCGTAAATTATCCTAAGGGATTGTTGGCCTGGGCCGATGAAAAAAGTATTTCATGGTGTGTTGAGCAGATGGATGTACTGTATGAGGAGTACAGAGAAGATCGTTATCGATGCAGCCCGTTGTTGCGGAAAATGGAAAGAACAGGAAAGAAATTCTTTGAATAAAATGAAACCGGAAGCAATTGTTGAAAAAATGTATACGCATGATGCCTTTAGTCAATGGCTGGGGATAGATGTTGCGGAAGTTGGAGAAGGTTATTGTAAACTGTCGATGGTTGTCAGAAAGGAAATGCTTAACGGATTTGGAATGGCGCATGGCGGAATTACCTATAGCCTGGCGGATAGTGCTCTTGCATTTGCCTGTAATTCAAGAGGGAAACAATCGGTATCTATAGAAACCTCTATCAATCATACAGAGAAATTATTTGAAGGTGATAAAATTACAGCGACAGCCAGTGAGGAGTCAGTAAAAAATAAAATTGGCTTTTATCGGGTGGAGATCAGGAAAGAAGGCGCTATAGTGGCTCTTTTCAAGGGAGTAGTATACAGAACAAATAAAGTTTGGGAATAGTAAAATAGTAGTGATAAACTGTAGCAAAATACGGCAACCGTAAATAACAGCCTCGCTGTAGCGGATTGATTTTGATACTTTAATGAGGATGTTTTATATGACAAAAGAAGCATATATTATTGACGGAGTAAGAACTCCGATCGGAAAATATCAGGGAACCCTGTCTGCGGTTCGTACCGATGATCTGGCTGCTCTGGTAATTAAGGAAGTGGTAGCCCGAAACCCGAATATTCCCAAAGATGCCTATCAAGATGTTATTATGGGGTGTGCCAATCAGGCGGGAGAGGATAATAGAAATGTAGCTCGTATGGCACTTTTGTTGGCCGGACTTCCGTTTACGGTGCCCGGGGAAACGGTAAATCGTTTGTGCGCATCAGGATTATCAGCGATTATTCATGCCAACAGGGCAATCAAAGCAGGAGACGGAGATCTATTTATTTCCGGGGGCGTGGAGCATATGACACGAGGGCCTTATGTAGTGGCAAAACCCTCCAAGGCTTTTGGAACAGATTCTAAAATGTACGACTCCAGTTTTGGGTGGCGTTTTATTAACCCTAAAATGCATGAATTGTACGGAACCGATGGTATGGGAAATACCGCAGAAAACCTGGTGGAAAAATATAATATTTCGAGAGAAGACCAGGATGCCTTTGCCTATTGGAGTCAGATGAAAGCCTTCAAAGCACAGGAAAATGGTCGTTTGGGTAAAGAAATTATAACGGTTGAAATTCCGCAACGAAAAAAAGCACCGGTTTTATTTTCAAGCGATGAGTTTGTAAAACCCGATACAACCAGAGAAGTACTCGCTAAACTTCGCCCTGCTTTTAAAGCAGAAGGCGGAAGTGTCACAGCAGGGAATTCGTCCGGATTAAACGATGGTGCAGCGGCTACGATTATTGCTTCCGGAGATGCTGTAAAACAATATGGATTAAGGCCATTGGCCCGTATTGTAAGTTCGGCGGTAGTTGGGGTAGAACCCAGAATTATGGGGATTGGCCCTGTGGAAGCTTCCAATAGGGCATTGGCTAAGGCCGGTTTGCATATGGACGATATGGATATTATAGAACTTAACGAAGCCTTTGCCGCACAGGCACTGGCTTGTATTAGGGCTTGGGGATTGAAGGATGACGATCCCAGACTCAATCCAAACGGTGGAGCAATTGCTATCGGACACCCTTTGGGTGTTACCGGAGCACGCATAGCTTATTCGGCAGCTCTGGAATTGCAGGAACGAAATAAAAAATACGCATTGATTACTATGTGTATCGGTGTTGGTCAGGGATATGCAATGATCATTGAAAAGACCTAAAAAGCCTTATATACGAACACAGTATCTAAACAAGAAAAACAGATGAGTATTTTAGAAAGTTATATTAACGGAGCATGGGTAAAAGGATCGGGAGAAGGCCTTCCCATGCATGACGCTGTAACGGGAGATCTTATTGGTGTTTCAACCACCGATGGTTTGGACGTTCCGGCAGCCCTCGAATACGGCCGTACCCGGGGAGGAAAAATACTCCACGAAATGACTTTTCAGGAACGGGGAAATATGCTTAAAAAACTTGCCTTGTACCTCACCAAAAGAAAAGAGGCATTTTATGAATTAAGTTACAGAACGGGAGCAACTAAAATTGATAGTTGGATTGACATAGAAGGTGGTTTTGGAAATTTATTCGCCAATGCTTCCCTTCGAAAATTATTTCCCAATCAGCCTTATCACGTAGAGGGAGAGCCCGTAGATCTTTCCCGGGGCGGACGCTTTATGGCACATCATATTATGGTGCCTAAAAAGGGGGTGGCCGTGCATATTAATGCTTTTAATTTTCCGGTGTGGGGAATGCTGGAGAAATGTGCCGTTAACTGGATGGCGGGTGTTCCGGCCGTGGTACTTCCGGCACCTCAAACCGCTTTTTTAACGGAGGCAGTAGTAAGGGAAATCATAAAATCCGGGATACTTCCGGAAGGAGCTTTACAATTGTTAAGCGGACTTACCAAAACTATTTTGGATACTGTGGAATCGCAGGATGTGGTAACATTTACCGGATCGGCCAGTACGGGACGTATACTAAAAGCACATCCCCGCATCATCCAGGAAGCCGTTCCCTTTACTATGGAAGCAGATTCTTTAAATGCATCGGTTTTAGGCGAGGATGCTGTGCCAGGCACACCTGAGTTTAATCTTTTTATCAAAGAAGTGAGGAGAGAAATGACGGTTAAATGCGGGCAAAAGTGTACAGCGATACGACGTATCATTGTTCCCGAAAAACTTATGGAAGACGTTCAGATAGCTTTGGGAAAAGAGCTGGATAAAATAACCATAGGAGACCCCAGGTTAAAAGAAGTACGTATGGGATCGCTGGTAAGTAAGGAACAACAAAAGGAAGTTGTAAACAGGGTCAGGGAAATAGCCCGGACAGCACAATTGGTTTATGGAAATACCGATAGTGTGGAAATTATCGGAGCCGATGCTGAAAAAGGAGCATTTATCAGCCCTATTCTGCTTCGGGAAGACCATCCTTTTAAAAATATAAAAGTACATGAAACCGAGGCCTTTGGTCCGGTAAGTACATTAATGCCCTATAAAGACCTGAATGAAGCTATTGAACTGGCCAGAATGGGTAAAGGGTCTTTGGTTTCTTCCATAGCTACCTTCGATGACAAAATAGCCAAGGCATACGTAGTGGGAGCGGCAAGCCATCACGGACGTATTCTGGTATTAAACCGGGAAAATGCCAAGGAGAGTACGGGTCATGGATCGCCATTGCCAACATTGGTTCACGGAGGACCCGGTAGAGCAGGAGGGGGCGAAGAAATGGGCGGAATGCGGGGCGTAAAGCATTACCTGCAGCGAACGGCCGTGCAAGGAACACCGACAACGCTAACCGAAATAACGGGAATTTACCAGCAGGGCGGAGCTTATACAGAAGCATTAAAGCACCCGTTTAAATATCATTGGGAAGATATTGAACCGGGAATGTCTTTAAAAACCCACAAGCGAACCATTACAGACACCGATATTATTAATTTTGCCAATGTAACCTGGGATCATTTTTATGCCCATACCGATATTACCTCACTCGACGGGAGCATTTTTGAAAAAAGGACGGCTCATGGTTATTTTATTGTTTCAGCAGCAGCAGGATTATTTGTATACCCTAATAAAGGGCCTGTATCGGCCAATTACGGACTGGAAGAATGCAGGTTCTTAAGGCCCCTGTATCACAACGATACTATTTATGTGCGATTAACCTGTAAGCAAAAAATAGACAGGGACGTAAGGGGAACAGAACACCCCAGCGGAATTGTAAAATGGCAGGTGGAGGTGTTTGATGCAGCCGATGAATTAGTAGCCGTTGCCACCGTATTAACTATGGTTCAGAAAAAGCAAACCACCCTTGTTGAAATGACCGAAAATAAAATCAGGCAATGTTTGGAAAAACTCAATGAAGATACCAAACCCGTATGGGGAAATCTAAGCCCTCAGGCAATGGTAGAGCATTTGGAGTATACATATAAAATAGCAGCCGGTGAAATTCAGGATTTCGATATCGAGACCCCGGAGAAAATATTGGAGAAAGTACATGCTACTTTATACAATTATAAAAAAATGCCGCGTGAGTACGATTTTCCCCTGGCGGAAAAATCGGAAATAGAAAAACACAAACACGCTGATTTAAACAAAGCCAAAGAACAAATGTGGGAAGCCAGAGAGGCATATCTGGAGTATTTTAATAATAATCCTGAAGCCCGTACCAAAAATGTGGTTTTCGGTGAACTAAACCGATATGAATGGTACCTGCTGGAACGAAAGCATTTAAACCATCACTTTGAACAATTTGAACTGATATAGTATTTGAACTTACATAAACAAATAGAAATCCGAATAATTTGTACTGAATAAAACATGAGTGATCCATACGTAAAGCAACATATAGAAAACCAGGTGGGATATATCGAGTTTTTTCATCCGGCGCATAATTCATTACCGGGAGATATTCTGGCATTGTTGGCCGAAACTATTACCAAAGCGGGAGTGAATGACGATATTAAAGTAATTGTTCTTAAAAGCGGAGGAAATCGCACCTTTTGTGCCGGAGCCAGCTTTAAGGAATTAATCAATATCGACGACCCGGAAACAGGAAGCGTGTTTTTTTCCGGTTTTGCCAATGTCATTAATGCGATGCGGAAATGTCCCAAATTTATTATTGGACGTATACAGGGAAAAACCGTAGGAGGAGGAGTAGGCCTGGCATCGGCTACCGATTATTGTATGGCAACTCAGTATGCAGCTATCAAATTGAGCGAATTAAATGTGGGAATAGGCCCTTTTGTGGTCGGACCGGCCGTGGAACGTAAACTGGGATTGTCGGGAATGTCTCAGATAGCGATTGACGCAAATAGTTTTTATCCTGCCGAATGGGCAAAACAGAAAGGATTGTTTACCCAGGTTTTTGAAACGACCGAAGCGCTGGATGCCGCCGTAAAAGCATTTGCAGAAAACCTGTGTACATACAACCCGGAAGCGATGCGGGAAATGAAAAGGATGTTTTGGAAGGGGACGGAAACCTGGGATACATTGTTAGCTGAAAGAGCAGCGATTAGCGGGAGATTGGTTTTGAGTGAATTTACCAAACAAACTCTAAAACGATTTAAATAGAATGATATACAGTTTTAAAGGATATACCCCTGTAGTACACGAAAGTAGTTTTGTGCACCCCCTGGCTGCGGTAACAGGGAATGTAATCATCGGAAAAAACTGTTATATAGGCCCGGGAGCTGCAATTCGGGGCGATTGGGGGCAGATTATCCTGGAAGACGGTGTGAATGTACAGGAAAATTGTACGGTTCATATGTTTCCCGGTAAATCAATCACCTTGCAGGAAAGTGCCCATATCGGACACGGAGCTGTTATTCACGGGGCACATATTGGGAGAAATGTGCTGGTGGGAATGAATTCGGTAATCATGGATGATGCCCGGATTGGTGAGGAATGTATTATAGGAGCGATGGCTTTTGTAAAAGCAGAAACAAAAATACCTTCAAGAAGCCTGGTGGTTGGAAATCCGGCTAAGATAGTAAAAGAGGTGAGCGATGAAATGATTGCCTGGAAAACAAAAGGAACTAAGTTGTATCAGCAACTGCCTGCAGATTGTCATGACAGTTTGAAGGAGACAGATCCTTTAAGAGAAATTCCGGAAAACAGAACGGTTCAGGAAGGGTTTTATGATACACTTCGGGAATTCATGAAAAGCTGAGGAATAAAAAAGAAGAGTCCTTTACAAATATTAAACTAACGAACATTAGTTAATCAAATGTCGAAAACAGAATTTAAAATGCCCCGATTGGGTGAAAGTATTACGGAAGCGGCGATCATCACATGGTTTAAAAATGTGGGAGATTATGTTGAAGCAGATGAAATGTTGCTTGAAGTAGCTACAGACAAGGTGGATTCGGAAGTGCCTTCAACTGTATCGGGTGTAATAAAAGAACTCCTCTACAAACCAAATGACGTTATAAAAATTGGTGAGACGATCGCTATTATTGAAACTAACGGTGAGGCTATCAACCAAAAAGCGGAGAGAGCTGATGAGAGAAAAGAAGAAACACCTGTAAATATCCCGAAACCTGAAAAGCAAAAAAACACAAATTTAAAAGTTAACACCCCTGCGTTTACCGCGAATTCCAATACTTTTTTTTCACCTTTGGTAGTGAGTATAGCTAAGTCTCATCATATCAGCTATGAAGAATTGGCGCGTATTCCTGCCACAGGGAAAGACGGACGCCTGCGTAAAAGCGATGTGTTCCAGTATATAAAGGAAGGCCGCCCTTATCAGTTTGTTCAGCCTGCTACTACGGCAGACCCTACGGCCTATAGAATTCCGCAGCTCCACTTCGATAAAGGTACCGGAGAAATTGTAGAAATGGACCGAATGCGCAAGATGATTGCCGATCATATGGTGTATTCCAAACACACATCTCCGCACGTTACCGCTTATGTAGAAGCCGATCTTACCGGAATGGTACAATGGCGCAATGCCAATAAGCAGGCTTTTATGGAAAAATACGGGGAGAAGCTAACGTTTACGCCCCTGTTTGTTGAAGCAGTGGCTAAAGCTGTAGAAGATTTTCCTATGATCAACGTATCTGTCGATGGTACTAAAATTATCGTAAAAAAGGATATTAATATTGGAATGGCAACGGCACTCCCTTCGGGAAACCTCATTGTACCTGTTGTAAAAAAGGCCGATCAAAAAAATCTTCAGGAACTGGCAGTAGTGGTTAACGAACTGGTAACAAAAGCCAGAGAGAATGCCCTGTCTGCCGATGATATTAAAGGAAGCACTTTCACGATTTCAAATGTGGGAACCTTTGGAAGCTTAATGGGAACTCCCATTATTAATCAGCCTGAGGTGGCCATACTGGCACTCGGAATTATTAAAAAACGCCCCGAGGTAATAGAAACTGAAAAAGGCGATGAAATTGCTATAAGAAGCATGATGTATTTGTCATTGTCCTTCGATCACAGGGTGGTAGACGGTTTTTTAGGAGGCTCTTTCTTAAGAAGGGTTGCCGACTACCTGGAACAATTTGATATAAACAGAAGCATATAGAACCCCATAAATAACAGATTATGTCACATAATATTACAATTCAAAAAACTACAAAATCAAGGCTTTCGGAGTTAGATTTTAATAATATCCCATTAGGGAGAACTTTTACCGATCATATGTTTATTGTTGATTATGAAAACGGACAATGGATGAATGCCCGGTTAGTCCCTATGGATAATATCTCCATGCATCCCGCAGCCATGTCGCTTCATTACGGGCAGGCCATCTTTGAAGGAATGAAAGCAACTTTGAGTCATGATGGAAACCCGCTGATGTTTCGCCCGGAACAAAATGCAAAACGATTGAATTTTAGTGCAGAGCGCATGGGGATGCCTGCCATTCCGGAAACGTTGTTTTTGCAGGGACTTCATCTGTTAGTGGGAACAGATGCACAATGGATACCTCCGATGGCGGGCAGTGCATTGTATATCCGCCCTTTTATGTTTGCCGATGAAGGATTTATCGGAATGCGAGCAGCTACCCGATATAAATTTATGATTATATGTTCGCCTTCGGGGCCTCTTTATAGTAAGCGGATTAAACTCTGGGCGGAAACCAAATACATACGCGCAGCTGACGGCGGAACCGGAGAAGCAAAAGCCGCCGGTAATTATGCGGCCGCCATTTTGCCCACGGAGAAGGCCAAGGAAAAAGGATACGATCAGGTACTTTGGCTGGATGCCTTAGAGCATAAATATATTCAGGAAGTTGGAACCATGAATATCTTCTTTAAAATAAATGGAGAATTTATTACACCCAGCCTGGATGGCTCTATTTTGGCGGGAATAACCAGAGACAGTGTAATTACTTTACTAAAGGATAAGGGATACGCGGTCATTGAGCGCCCTATTACGATTGATGAGATTATTGAAGCGGCAGATAGCGGAGCCCTGGAAGAGGCCTTTGGAACCGGTACAGCGGTATTTATCGCGAAGATCGCGGAAATAGGATTTGGAGATCAGATAATTGAAGTGTCCGATAACAACCCGGTAGCCGAATGGGTTACCCAAACAATGAATACCATACGCGCGGGTAAAGGAGAAGACAAGTACGGTTGGATGGTTCCGGTTGAGGCCAACCCGGTAGTTTCTACCTAAATCTTTTGATGAGATACAAACAGAATTCGGGTATGACAACTTAAAACAGAATGGTTTTAAATGAATAAAAAGATATTAAAGAAGGCTTTTACCACCCTTTGTACAGCCAAGGCTATGACAGCCCTCTACGAGGAAAACTTCAAGGTAGTTTCAAAATATGTCCACGCCACTTCACGCGGGCACGAAGCGGTGCAAATTGCTTTGGGAATGCAATTGCTGCCACAGGATTACGCTTTTCCGTATTATCGTGACGATGCAATGCTGCTGGCATTAGGAATGCAACCCTACGAATTAATGCTTCAGCTAATGGCAAAACGAGACGATCCTTTTTCAGGGGGAAGAACTTATTATTCACATCCCAGCCTTAGGGAAGATGACAAACCGAAAATCCCACATCAATCATCGGCCACGGGAATGCAGGCTATTCCGGCAACCGGTGTGGCCATGGGAATGCAATACAGGGAAAAGCTGGAAATTGGAGATCAAAATGCAATAAAATCACCCTATAAGGAATCCAGAAAATTATTGCCGATTACTGTTTGCTCATTGGGAGATGCTTCGGTAACCGAAGGTGAAATAGCCGAGGCTTTTCAAATGGCCGCCCTCAAACAAATGCCTATACTGTATCTCGTTCAGGATAACGGCTGGGATATATCGGCAAATGAAGCGGAAACGCGCGCGCAGAACGCAGCTGAGTACGCGGCCGGATTTCACGGTTTGGAGGCCGTTTCCATAGACGGCGCAAATTTTATGGAGAGCTATGCAGCTTTGCAAAATGTGATCCAATCCATCAGAGAGGAAAGAAGACCTTTTCTGGTACATGCTAAAGTCCCCTTATTAAACCATCATACTTCCGGAGTGCGAATGGAATGGTATCGCGACGATCTGGATGAGGCTAAATCCAGAGATCCCTATCCGGTTATTAAAAAACAACTACTGGATCGCGGATTTACCGCGGATGAAATAGCTGCCATGGAGGCCGTTTCCATCAGAAAGGTAAAAGCGGACTATAAGAAAGCCTTACAGGCAGAAGACCCAGGACCGGAAGATCTGTTTACACACGATTTTGCTCCTACGCCTATTACAAAAGAAACCGGAACCAGAACACCTGAAAAAGGAGAAAAGGTGGTGATGGTAGACTGTGCACTCTTTGCCGTAGAAGAGTTGATGAAAAAACATAAGGAATGTTTGCTGTACGGACAGGATGTAGGGGGAAGATTGGGCGGTGTATTCAGAGAAGCAGCTACCCTGGCTCAGAAGTTTGGAGACGATCGTGTTTTTAATACCCCCATTCAGGAAGCATTTATTGTAGGGTCTACGGTAGGGATGAGCGCCGTAGGACTAAAACCTATTGTGGAGGTGCAGTTTGCCGATTATATCTGGCCGGGACTTAATCAGTTATTTACAGAAGTAAGCAGATCCTGTTATCTGTCTAATGGGAAATGGCCGGTAAGCATGATCTTACGAGTACCCATAGGCGCTTATGGAAGCGGAGGGCCTTACCATTCTTCTTCCGTAGAAAGTGTGGTAAGTAATATTAGGGGAATAAAAATTGCATATCCCAGTAATGGTGCCGATCTGAAAGGCTTGATGAAAGCAGCCTATTACGATCCGAATCCGGTGGTAATTTTAGAGCACAAAGGGCTTTACTGGAGTAAGGTGCCCGGAACTAAGGGGGCTACCGCTGTTGAACCTGCCGAAGACTATATATTACCTTTTGGAAAGGCCAATATACTTCAGGAGATATGGAAACAGGAAGAAACCGAAATACTTACCGTAGTGAGTTATGGAATGGGAGTACACTGGGCCATGAACGCCACAAAAGGATTACGGGACCGGGCGGAAGTGATCGACCTGAGAACCTTGTATCCCCTTGATGAAAAAACGGTGATGGAATCGGTTAAAAAAACAGGTAAATGTCTGGTGATTACCGAAGAACCGGATAATAACAGTTTTGCCAGAGCACTGGCGGGGAAGATTCAGGAGGTTTGCTTCTCATATTTAGACGCTCCGGTAATGACCATTGGAAGTGAAAATATGCCGGCAATACCCTTAAATTCTACTTTGGAACAAACCATGATTCCGTCAACCGAAAAAGTACGAAAGAAAATAGACGAACTGCTGCGGTACTAACAGCCCCTGTTTTAATGTACAATAAGTTATTACTCTATCGTAAAGGAGAATCAAATAACCCGAAATCAGAAATCAGAAATTAGAAATTAGAAATGAGAAATCAGCAACCATAGCATCAAACCGATTCAAATTCGGGACAGTCAATACGTATATCCGTGTGTTGCAGAGTTTCATTGAGATATGCACAAAATGGCGCTCCTTTTTCCGAACCAAAAAACCGACAATTAAAACAATGGCGCTGTACACTTAATACCCCGGCAGCGTTTAGGCTTTTAATCAGTTTGGTAATAAGCTCATAGGCCACTCCTAAGGAGGTATCGTCATAAGTCATAAGGAAATCTTTAATGGGATCGGCAAAGTTTTCTACGGCTTTAACCAGCTTTTGTCCTTTTGCCGATAAAGTTATTGCATAACTTCTACTGTCTGAAGATGAAGTGGTTTTTTTAATTAAGTCCTTTTGAAGAAGTACTTTAACCGCATCGCTGATGGTAGGCTTTGTTACATTAAATTCCAGGGCCAGATGACTAACCGTACAAAGCACTTCTTTATGGTATGCAATGAAAATTAAGATCTGTATCTGAATCGGACTTAAGTTATGCTGCTTGCCATGTTCCCAAAGAAGAGTCCGGAATACTTCCGATATACGTTCCAGCCCCACTACGGTTTTGTAGGCAACATGACGCTGTTGAAACTCAGTATTAAATACACTTTTATCCATACAAATAGCCTGTCAATATTATTCAACAGGCTAAGTTAGTAATCCTAACTAATTAAGACAAAAAAAAGATTAACCTTTTACATCAGCCAGGGAAGCCCCAAAATTAATATGTAACACATGACCATTGGGCGTTAGTAATGCAGGTACCGACTGAACTCCTGCATTCTCAGCTTCCGGAATACGGCTCTTGTTTTCTCCCAAATGAACGACTTCTACGTTGTTTGGGTTAATAAGATTTAAAAGATCGGTTTCAGCGCTAACGCAAACCGGACATCCGGCGTGATAAAAAATTGATTTACTCATGATTAAGAATTTTTATTAAAAGTTTGTTTGAACAATAGAGTACAAATATAGTAAGGAATCCTAACTATATAAAATATTTTAAGAACAAATTTTAAATCAGCAATCAGCAATCAGCAATCAGCAATCAGCAATCAGGAATCAGGAATCAGGAATCAGGAATCAGGAATCAGAAATTAGAATCCCTTTCCCGTTTTTCATATAAATCCTCTGCAACGATTTCCACTTCGGCTAATAAACTTTCAATATGCTTTTTTTCGGTTAAGTCGCTTAGCACTACAATTCGCAAATAACGGATTCCGTTTAATTCGGTAGAAGTGATATAATAATTCCCTCTTTTCACCAATTCATTGCGAATAGCTAACTGGAACGCATTGTCAGTACCGTATTTGGTATACTGAAAACACAGGATATTAGATTCTGGAGTATACGGGCAATTAAAATCGGGTGTATTTACTATGAGCCCGTAAAAATCAGCGGTTTGTTTATGCACATGCTCCACATAACCAGCCAGCCCTTTTTCGCCTTCAGCGGCGAGTACCCAAAACAATTTAGTACCGATTCCCGCTTTGGTACATTCCAGCGTGTAAGGCATGGTATCAAAACCAATTTCTTCCTTTTCGTGGAACAAATAACTTCCTTTTTGCCGGAAGATAGTTTCCATGGGTTTCCGATCCCGGAATAGTACGGCAGCAGCAAGTGCTGAAGTCCGTAGCATTTTATGGGCATCCCAGATCAGGGAATCTGCACGTTCCACTCCTTTAAGCAGGATACGCTCTTTTTCCGATATAAGGGCACTTGCCCCATGGGCACCATCCACGTGAAGCCATAATCCGTTTTCCTGGCAGAACTGCCCGATTTCATCCAGCGGATCATACAAGCCTGTTGCGGTAGTACATGCATTGGCAACCACAGCCATAACTCGTTTTCCTTCTTTTAGTACCTGCCTGTATACAGGTTGTAAGTATTCAGGCTGTAGTACTTTCAGGTTGTTTGTTTTTACCGGAACAATAGCCTGATGACCCAATCCCATAATAGCAATAGAGCGAGCCACGGAATAATGCGATTCTTCCGGAACCAGGACCACAAGATCCGATGGTGTTCCTTCGGTCCATGCATCTGGAGCAACTGCAGCTCTGGCCGCTAAAAGAGCGGTTAAGTTTGCGAGCGAACCCCCATGGGTAAGGAATCCACCACCATTACCGGGGATATGACTAAAATCGGTTAGATCGGTTCCCTTAAACCACCCTATTTTATCCAGCATCCAGTGAATAACAACACGCTCTATAACGGCGGCAGAAGGCCCCATTTCGTAGATGCTCATAGGGTTGTTGATAACGCCATGTATAAAATCGGCAATTCCGGAGGCTATATGCGGCCCCGGAACCTGGTGCCCCAGATATTTGGGATGGTGAAGGTGTTGCGAATACTCCAGGTAGTACTTCATAAAATCATGAGTTCCTTCCCTGTGAATCCCGCCCTGTTGGATATAGTGCTTTATGTTCAGGGAACGGGCAATAACCTCAGGAGGGGGCTGCTTTAACACTTTATCTTTTCCTTGCTGACTGGTGTTTATGTATTCACATAGATGTTCTAATACCACCTGAGAAATATCATGCAGGTCGTTAGCTGTATTTTTCATAACCTCTTTTTACGAGGTTTAAAATTAGAACTATTAAATGATATTGAATATAAAAAACCGCTTCTTTCGAAGCGGCTTTGTTTAATTTGAGGCCATAGGAGGATATTTCTTCAGGATTTCTGTAACGAATTCCCGAATCCTTTCGTCTTTTCGATCAACATTTCGGGTCAGATACCCGCTTCCTTTTCCCTGCCATACCAGTTCTTTTTTCTTGGCATCAATCAGGTCGATATACAGAGAACCTTCGGTTCTCGATGAAACCGTATTGTAGTTAGGTCCCCACCACCAGGGATTCCAATACCATCGGGGACCCCAGTAATCGTTATATACATTAATACGTTCCCTTTCTTTAGTAAAAATGCTTACCAATAAATCCGGGGTTTCCGATTTGGTAAAACCTTTGGCAACCATTTCGGCTTCAATAGCTCTTAGAATACGTTTTTTATCCAGGTCCGATATTTCGGCCTTATCTATTCCGGGCTTATAAAAGGCAAAGCTTTTATACTCGTTAAAATTTGCTTCCTTGTCGTAATCGGCAACGGTACGTACCGACACACAGGAACTTACCAGTAACACCAGGGCAACCGGTAAAAGGAGTTTAAGGTTTCTCATATTTATTTGCTTTTGAGTTTGACATATTTTTAATCCAAAAGAGACTCATCAACTGTATTGGGCAATGTCACTCTCAACCGAGGCTCCACTTCCATAGCGCGTTTAATGGCAAAAACAGCCTCGTCATTCCGCGCCCAGCTTCTACGTGCTATACCGTTGTTTACATCCCAGAAAAGCATACTTTGTAAGCGTCTTTCCGCATCCTTAGTGCCATCAAGAACCATGCCGAAGCCTCCGTTTATTACTTCCCCCCATCCAACACCACCGCCGTTGTGAATACTAACCCAGGTTGCACCACGGAAACTGTCTCCAATTACGTTATGGATAGCCATATCGGCTGTGAATTGCGACCCGTCGTAAATATTGGAGGTTTCACGATAGGGAGAATCTGTTCCCGAAACATCATGGTGATCTCTTCCCAAAACCACAGATCCTATTTCCCCATTGGCAATTGCGTTATTAAAGGCGCTCGCAATTTTAACCCTTCCTTCCGCATCGGCATATAAAATTCTTGCTTGAGAGCCTACTACCAATTTGTTTTCCCGGGCACCTTTGATCCATCTGATATTATCGGCCATTTGTTGTTGGATTTCCGTTGGAGAATTAGCCATAATGTCTTCCAATACCCTACAGGCTATAGCATCGGTTTTATCCAGATCTTCCGGATTTCCGGAACAACACACCCATCTGAAGGGGCCAAATCCGTAATCGAAGCACATGGGCCCCATTATATCCTGCACATAACTGGGGTATTTGAAGGCTGTACCATTCTTAGCCATTACATCGGCTCCCGCGCGGGACGCTTCCAGTAAAAAAGCATTTCCGTAATCAAAAAAATACGTGCCTTTGGCCGTGTGCTTATTAATGGCCGAAGCATGACGACGAAGGCTTTCCTGGACCTTTTCTTTAAATAATTCGGGGTTTTCTGCCATAAGGATATTACTTTCCTCATAATCAAGACCAACCGGATAATAACCTCCTGCCCAGGGATTGTGTAAAGAAGTTTGATCGCTTCCGAGGTCAACGTAAATATTTTCTTTATCAAAAGTCTCCCATACATCCACGATATTTCCCTGATAGGCAATCGATACAATTTCCCTGGCGGTTTTGGCTTTCCTTACCCTGGATACCAGTTCATCCAAATTGTCAATAACCTCATCAACCCAACCCTGTGAGTGTCTGGTTTGAGTTGCCTTCGGATTTACTTCGGCACAAACCGTAATACAACCGGCAATATTCCCCGCTTTGGGTTGAGCACCACTCATGCCCCCTAATCCGGCTGTTAAAAAGAGTTTTCCTTCCAGGCCTTCTCCATTTTTAGATATTTTTCTACCTCCGTTTAAAACGGTGATGGTAGTGCCGTGTACAATACCCTGCGGACCTATATACATATAGCTTCCGGCAGTCATTTGGCCGTATTGGGTAACTCCAAGGGCGTTGAATTTTTCCCAATCGTCCTGTTTGGAATAATTTGGAATCATCATGCCGTTGGTTACCACTGCTCTGGGAGCATCTTTATGTGATGGAAATAAACCAAGAGGATGTCCGGAATACATAACGAGGGTTTGTTGGTCAGTCATAGTGGCCAGATACTGCATACACAACAGGTATTGTGCCCAATTCTGAAACACGGCTCCATTACCTCCGTAAGTAATAAGTTCGTGCGGGTGTTGTGCTACGGCATAGTCCAGATTGTTTTGAATCATTAACATAATGGCTCTGGCTTGCCTGCTTTTCCCGGGATATGCATCTATAGGACGCGCATACATTTTATAATCCGGTCTGAAGCGATACATATAAATACGTCCGAAGTCTTCCAGTTCTTTCTGAAACTCGGGTAAGAGTATTTTGTGATGCTTTACATCAAAATAACGCAATGCATTTTTAAGGGCTAGTTTTTTTTCTGATTGGTTGAGTATTTCCTTTCGCTTGGGCGCGTGATTAATATTTGGATCGTAGGGTTTTAATGGAGGCAATTGCTCCGGGATTCCTTGTAAAATCTGTTCTTCAAAAGTCATGTGTATTATTTTTTATTTCTTTTCCGGGGTTTATTGAGAAAAGAAATAGGATTTGCGAATATTATTTTTATACCAGATAACATCCACATCTACTACGGATACCGGGTGGGCGCCCGGTGAAAAGCCGTTGCCAGCTTATTTTTATACATCATGCATCGAGCATCCATAGAATTAATTTTTTACGGAATTTGTTTTTTTATCATATCCGTAAGGGCAGTGGCGACAACCACTTTCACAACAATACCCCCTTTTAAGATGATATTGCTCGGTAAATACTTTATACCCTTCCGGCGACATATAATAATCCCCCTCTTCCAGAGGAATATATTGCTTCATCTAATTATTTTTAACTTTTATCGATAGTTATTGCCTGCACACAACATACATCGGCTTAATCCGTTTGGCAATATAATTGATATACTAATAGGTAAGGATGTGATAAACATCCGATTAAATAGTATTTTTACAAAAGTAACCCTTAAAATTCAAATATTGAAAACGGTTTACGTTTTTAAACAATTACTTCCGAAGCGTTACGTGGGGATCACCCTCTGGCCTTTCATTTTTGTAAAACACGCGTATCTCAAGAATGACCCGGAGTTGATGAATCACGAGCGTATTCACCTCAGGCAACAACAGGAATTGTTGATTATTCCATTTTTTGTTTGGTATGTGCTGGAATGGTTATTGAAGTATTTGTGGTACGGGAACTCGCACAGGGCTTATTATAATATCTCTTTCGAAAGGGAAGCCTATGAAAATGAAGGTAGTTTGAATTACTTGGAAAAAAGGCCTTTTTGGAATTTTGTAAAATACGTGTTTTAAAATGCCCGCTTCCCGGAACCAGAAAATAGATCTCCCTATCCTGTCTGAAAAACAAATTACCCTGGAGGTAAAAAGGGAAGATGAATTGCACCCTCATATTTCCGGAAATAAATACCGAAAGCTCAAGTACAACCTCATAGCGGCAGAAAAAGAAAACTTCCATACGCTACTTACTTTCGGAGGCGCATATTCAAATCATATAGCAGCGGTGGCAGCTGCCGGAAAAGAATACTCATTTCATACCGTTGGTATTATACGGGGGGAAGAGCTGTCCGAAGAGGTAAATAAAAATCCTACGTTGAACGCGGCATCAAAACTGGGAATGAAATTTGAATTTGTTTCAAGGTCGGATTATCGAGCTAAAACGAATCCTGATTTTCTGAAAAGGCTGAGAGATAAATTCGGAGATTTTTATATGCTTCCTGAAGGGGGTACCAATAAACTGGCCGTTAAGGGCTGTGAAGAAATACTCTCGGATAATGATATTAACTTTGACTATGTTTGTTGCGCTGTTGGTACAGGTGGTACCCTATCGGGTTTAATTAATTGTTCAAAACCCGGTCAACAAGTTTTGGGGTTTCCCGCATTAAAGGGTGGTTTTTTGCAAAATGATATTCGTAAATTTGCCCGAAATGAGAACTGGAAGTTAATTCCGGAGTATCATTTTGGCGGTTATGCTAAAGTAAATGAGGAATTGATTCGATTTATAAATAGTTTTAAAAAAGACACTGGAGTTCCCTTGGATCCGGTTTACACAGGAAAAATGCTATACGGTATACTAGATCTGGTAAAAAAAGGTTTTTTTAAAAGGGAAAGTCGAATTTTAGCTATTCATACCGGAGGGTTACAGGGAATTAAGGGAATGAACCGATTATTGAAACAAAAACATGCGTTACGTATTGATGAATAAATGTATTGCACTCATAGGTTTCCTTTTAGTTGTAGGTTGCGGCACAACAAAACGTGCAACCGAAAATAAACATGAAGGACCGTATAAAAGTGCTTCGGCAAAAAAAAGCGCCGTAAAATCGGACAGTGAAAAAAAAGAAGTGGCGGGCGTTTTTACAGTTCCTGATATTACATCAACACAACATTATATAGAAACGTTCGGGCATATTGCCCAGGAAGAAATGCGCCAATATGGTATTCCTGCCAGTATTACCCTGGCTCAGGGAATTCTAGAAAGCGGTTCCGGGAAAGGAAAGCTTACGCTTAAAACAAATAATCACTTTGGAATAAAATGCCATAAAGGCTGGGAAGGCGATCGGGATTATCACGATGATGATGCTAAAGGAGAGTGTTTCAGAAAATATCTTCATCCGGTACATTCGTTTAGAGATCACAGTGTATTTCTTAGCACGCGTGCCCGTTATGCGTCACTTTTTGAGTTACGACGGGATAATTATAAGGGATGGGCGCGCGGATTAAAAAAAGCGGGATATGCCACCGATCCGAGATATCCCCAAAAAGTAATTTCCATTATTGAGCGCTATCAGCTATATAAGTACGACAGAGAAGTAATGAGAGAAGGAAAACTATCGGTGAAGCCGCTACCCAAGGCAACGGAATGGGTAAATTACGTGGTTCAACCCGGTGATACGTTGTACGCAATTTCTATGAAATATCAAGTAGCTGTTGAAGATATAAAATCGCATAACGGATTAAGTAATAATACGATAAGTATAGGTCAAATACTTGTTTTAAAAACACCTGTTTCATCTAAGTAATGATTTACAAACGAAGTAGTGCCCTGTTTGCCGAGGCACAGCAATTTATCCCCGGGGGGGTCAATTCTCCCGTTAGAGCTTTTAAAGCTGTTGGAGGCGAACCAATTTTTGTTAAAGAAGCCAAAGGAGCGTATTTGTACGATGAAGATGATAATAAACTCATCGATTATATCGCCTCGTGGGGCCCTCTATTATTAGGACATGCCTATAAACCGGTAATTGAGGCAGTTATTGAAAAAGCTAAAAAGGGAACCTCATTTGGCATACCAACGGAAATAGAAACGGCAATTGCCAAATTGGCTGTTGCTATGGTTCCTAATATTGATAAAATACGCTTTGTAAACAGTGGAACGGAAGCTTGTATGAGTGCTGTGAGACTGGCCCGGGGATTCACCGGAAAAGATAAGATAATCAAGTTTGCCGGGTGTTACCACGGACATAGTGATGCTTTTTTAATTCAGGCGGGCAGCGGTGCCGTTACATTTGGTAGTCCAAACAGTCCCGGAGTTACACAAGGTACTGCTAAGGACACTTTATTGGCCCGATATAACGATTTGGAAAGCGTGAAACAACTGGTAGCAGCTAATACCGATGAAATAGCGGCTGTTATTATTGAACCGGTAGCGGGAAATATGGGGTGTATTATTCCAAAAGAAGGATTCCTGGAGGGATTGAGAACGCTATGTAATGAAAAGGGGATATTGTTGATTTTTGATGAGGTAATGACGGGATTTCGGCTAGCCCCCGGAGGTGCTCAACAACGACTAAAAATCGATGTGGATATAGTGTGCTTTGGAAAGGTAATCGGAGGTGGATTGCCCGTCGGAGCCTTTGCAGCCAGAGATGAGATTATGAATCACTTATCACCCTTGGGACCCGTGTATCAGGCAGGAACTTTAAGCGGGAATCCTCTGGCTATGGCTGCTGGACTGGCTATGCTAAAGGAACTGAGTAATCGCCCTGAAATTTTTGAATCTCTGGATAAAAAAACAGAGTACTTACACAATGGGATAGAAAAGGCGTTAAAAAAGTCCGGTTTGCCCTATCAAATTAACCGGCTGGGATCTATGATCTCCATTCATTTTACCTCCGATCCGGTAATCGATTTTGATTCGGCTGCCAGGGGAAATAATGATACTTTCCGGAAATTTTTTCACGCTATGCTTAAAGAAGGAGTGTATTTGCCGCCCAGTGCATTCGAAAGCTGGTTTTTAAATGATGCACTTACCTATAACGATCTGGATAAAACCATAGAAATGGCCGGAAAAGTGATTTCCAGACTGTAAAGAGTATTGCGAAAAATCAGAGATTATATCTGAATATTCCTGTTTGAGAAAATACAACCGGGTTTATTGAAGTACAATTGCTTTCTGTTTATCAAAAAGTACTTGTTGCTCCGTGTTTAAAAGCTCCCGTATTTTCGAATCGCGGGCAACCTCTAAATTGCGTATGCTTGTTTGATATTTTTTGTATGCCGCCGTTTCGTCCGGAGAAGCTTCGGTAAGCTGGGCAATTTCTCTTTCATGGGTAACAAGTATCTCAAGGATATCTTTTTGTTGTTGATCGCTTAAATGGAATAAATGTTCATAAACACCAATATTTTCTTTGGCAATATACTCCGGGCTTAATGATTGCTGTGCAAATCCGTATGTGCTAATCAAAGCAAATGCCCAAAAAACGAACAATTGCATTTTTCTGAAATCCATGGCTTACTGTATTTGGTTAAAAATATAACGTTTGCTCTTACATTATATTTTTGTATGTCAAAAAAAAGTGCCGGCTTAACACCGGCACATACTTACTACGATCTTGTTTTTTGACGAGGATGCTTTTTTCTGACATGCTTCCTTTTTTGATTTCTGGATTTCATTTTTTTCCATTGATCATATTGTTCCTGAGTGAGTATACTTTTTAGTTTCTTTTGAACTTCCAGTTGTCTGTCTAACTGTTCGCTTTTCATTTTGAACTTTTCATCGGAAGTCAACGTTTTTCCACTTTCTTTTATGGCCTTTCTGCTTTCCATTTTTTTCTGGCGATCACGGGCAACGGCTGTATTGAGCTCCAGTATCTCGCGTTGTTGTTTGTCGCTGAGGTCCAGGGCGAGAGCCATGTGTTTGGTTTTAAGCTCGGCACGTTGTTCCGGGCTTAGATCTTTTAGATGATTTTTTTTCACCTCTTTCCGGGATTTTGTTTCTCTTTCCTGCGCCGTAGCCGGCAATGCGATGGTTAGTATACATACTAACAAAATTACTTTTTTCATGATTGTACTTTTAAAATTAGGTTACGTTCGTAAGACTTTTGAGTTTGGAATTGGTTTAATACACAAGCGGAATTTTAGAATTATTTAACAGGGTTTAACAAATTGATGTATTAAATCTTAAATAGTGACGTTAGGTGTTAAACATTTCATAAAGAAGGTAACAAAACATTTTTTTTAGCGTCTTAGTAATAGAAAGTTGCAACAATATTAAACCAAAAAACAATCATAAAATGAACAAGTTATTTTTAATCTGTAGTTTAATGCTTCTAGGAAGCGGAACTGCGCAGGCCGATGATCCTGACCCCTTATCAAACTGTTTGGAACAACAAGTAGTTACTTTGAAAACAACACAGACTTCAAACCCTCAAAGCGATTATGAAATCAAAAAAGATGTTCCCAGGAAATTTGTGTTGATAAAAAAGGAAAAACCTACCGTTAAGGAACTGGATTTGAGTTCGGTAGAATTTATAGAGGATGAAGTAGATATAAGTTTTGATTTTGATGTGAACCGATATTTACCAAGAGGCTTCAATCCGCACGAACCGTACTTTAATATTCACAGTATTGAATATATCGAAGACGAGGTTGATATCACTTTTAATTTTGACGTACATGAGTATTTACCTGAAGGCTTTGATGCCCATGCCACGCCTCAGATAGTCGATCTGAATTCGATACCGTATATCGAGGATGAAGAGGAAGTTACCTTTGATTTTGATGTCAAGGCGTACTTACCCAGAGGTTTCGATCCTTATAAACCCTATTTTGACATACATAGTATAGAATATATAGAAGACGATGTGGATGTACATTTTGATTTCGACGTAAATGAATATTTACCCGAAGGTTTTGACCCTTATGCCACTGCATCCGATTCGTAAGAGAAATAATTTATTAGAAGTCTTATAAATTATTTGAGTTAGCTGTAAAACTCCGCCCAGGCGGAGTTTTTTAATTTAGGGGAAAAACCCCGGTTAACAAAAGGGCTATCTCCTAGTAATTGCCGCTGATGAATATCATACTTTTACGCCGCATACATATCTTTTAGACAATTCAATTAAGTTTGGGTTAGTAAGGGCAAACCGTTGTTATTTAACAGCGGTTTGTTTTCTTTACAAAATTGTTTAGTATCTTTTAAGACAGAATCTGGTATGGTGAAAAAAATATTAAAATATTTGGGCTATGTACTTTTAAGTACTGTACTGGCAAGTATAATTTTTTTCTTTTGGGCTTCTTCGCCCAGGCTGGACAAAAACGAATATCTTTCCATAAGCGGGTTAGAAAAAAGAAATATTCCGGATACTGATTCGGTATATTCAATCCTGACTTATAATATTGGATACCTGAGTGGATTAACCAATAATAAACCTGTTAAAAGACCCAGGGCGCTATTTCAAAAAAATATGAATCGGGTAAAGGAAATATTGAATGCTGTAAAACCCGATATTCTGGCATTTCAGGAAATCGATTTTAATTCAAAGCGGTCATTTCATATTAATCAACACCGTACTCTGGCCCGTTCCGGATTTTCATTTGGAGCTGAGGTTGTTAACTGGGATGAACACTATGTGCCCTATCCGTATTATCCGGTATCGATGCATTTTGGTGAAATACTTTCAGGGCAGTCGGTTTTAAGCAAGTTTAAGATTCTGAATCAGGAACGTCTTGTCCTGGAGCGGGTGGAGGATACTCCTTTTTGGAGAGACGCGTTTTATCTGGACAGGATTGCCCAGGTAATTACGGTGCTCATTAATGATGAGGAACTTAAGTTGATTAATGTACATTTAGAGGCGTTTGATAAACCTACCCGTAAAAAACAATCGAAACAAGTTGAAAGCCTTTATAAAAAATATGCTTCAGAATATCCGACCATTTTACTGGGCGACTTCAATAGCGATCCGACGGATGATGCTGCCACAATTAAGGTGATAACACAAATCCCTGGAATTCGAAAGGCCATTACAGATAATTCCTTAAAAACATTCCCCTCCGACTCTCCGGAGCAAAAACTGGATTATATTTTTTACAATGAAAAATATATCGAAAAAATAGAGGCAAAGGTCATGTATGATTTTGGAGATGCCTCCGATCATATTCCGGTTTTTATGAAGTTCCGATTAAAGAATTAAAAATCAACCTCTTAATGTGTCCGGAAACCCTTTCAGGCTTATATCCCATAATTCGGGAAGCATATAATAAACAAATAACGAAAGCAAAATAATAGAAAGTAGGTTCATGAGAATCCCCTTGCCTGCCATATCCGGAATACGCAGGTAACCAGAACCGAAAACAACAGCATTGGGAGGTGTTGCCACCGGAAGCATAAAGGCACAGGATGCTGCTACGGCCGCACCGGCCATTAAAATAAAAGGATGTATATCAATGGTTAGAGCCATGGGAGCCAAAACCGGGAGTAACATTGCCGTAGTAGCCAGGTTGGAGGTTATCTCAGTGAGGAAGTTTACCGCAGCAATAAGTAAAAAGATAAGAAGAAATAAAGGGAGCCCAGCAAGTGCTGTCATTTGATTACCCAGCCAAAGTGCCAAACCGCTTATTTCAAAACCCTTTGCCAGAGCCATTCCTCCTCCGAATAAAAGAATAATACCCCAGGGTATTTTTACAGCTTCGTTCCAGCGTATTAATGCACCTTCTTTTTTTTTGGCAGGGATTACAAAAAGAAGTATTGCAAAAAAAATAGCAATGATGGTATCGTCAATGCCCGGAAGTATTTTTTGCAGGATAAACGATCTAATAATCCAGCAAAAAGCAGTTAAAGCAAATAAAAGTGCCACCATTTTTTCTTCGTACGAGATCTTTCCGATTTCCCGAAGGAGTCTTTTTATCTCTCTTTTTCCACCGGGAAAGCTCTTTTGTTTAAAACGAAAAGCATGATTTGTTAAATAATACCAGCAGATGCCCAGCAAAACAACCGATATTGGAAACCCGAATTTGAGCCAGTTAAAGAAGGTGATTTCATATCCGTAGGTATCCGAAATAACACCTGCGAGAACCAGATTGGGAGGTGTCCCTATAAGCGTAGCAATCCCACCAATCGATGCGCTATACGCTATGGCCAGCATGAGTGCTTTTCCGAAAATAAGATTTTCATCTTCCGGTGTTGCCGGATTGTCTTTTAATTGTTTGATGATTGCTATTCCAATGGGTAGCATCATTACGGAAGTAGCCGTATTGGAGATCCACATCGACAAAAAAGCCGTGGCAGCCATAAATCCCAATATTATTTTTTTTATATCCGAACCTATTAAATTTATAATATTTAAGGCAATGCGTTTATGCAGGTTCCATTTTTCAATAGCGATTGCGATTATGAAACCTCCTATGTATAAAAAAATATATTTATGCCCGAATGAAGCCGTGGTTAAGCTGAGTTTTAATCCTCCGGACAAAGGGAATAATACAATGGGGAGTAATGCGGTAACGGCTATGGGAATAGCCTCCGTGATCCACCATATAGCTATCCAGAGTGTAGAAGCCAGGACGGCATTGGCTTCTTTACTCAAACCTTCCGGGTGAAAAAAAAGTAATATTGATATAAAGACAAGAGGTCCCGTAATAAGACCTATTTTTTTTGTGGTTCCAGATGAGATTTTCATCATGTGTTTCACTTGTGTTTAACGGTAAATCTACATATAAAAATTTTAAGCAGAGAATTGAACCCGTAGGAATCACGAAAGAAATATCATTGAGATAATTTTATCTGGTTTAATCCGTATAAACTCTCCAAAAAGCATACCAGTTATACTTTCAAGAGGACGTACTTTAAACTCAGGAAACTTCCTCCACTATCAGGCCCTCTTCGGTTTTAGTAACTTTGGCGAGCTTGTTTTTTGTGAGCCCTTTGATGGCTTTATCCCACTTTTTATTGCTTAAGCCGGACTGTTCTTTTAGAGTGCCAAGATCAATAGGTGATGCTTTTTTGAGGAGTACAAATACGGCTTTTTCCTCTTCGGTCATTTCAACGGGCTTTTGTTCGGGTTTCATTTGCGGAAAGAACAAAACCTCCTGAATGGAGGCATTATTGGTAAGAAACATAACCAAACGATCAATTCCTATTCCAATTCCGGAAGTGGGAGGCATGCCGTATTCCAAAGCTCTTAAAAAATCCTGGTCGATAAACATAGCTTCATCATCACCTTTTTCCGAGAGCTTTAACTGATCTTCAAAGCGCTCCCTTTGATCGATGGGATCATTTAATTCACTATAGGCATTAGCCAGCTCTTTACCATTTACCATAAGTTCAAATCGCTCGGTTAATCCGGGCTTGGAACGGTGCGCTTTGGTAAGTGGGCTCATTTCTTTGGGATAGTCAGTAATAAAAGTAGGTTGAATGTAATGGTGTTCACATTTCTCACCGAAGATTTCATCGACAAGTTTTCCCACTCCCATAGTTTCGTCTGTTTCAATCCCCAGTTTTTTACAAACTTCCTTCAATTCATTTTCATTCATTCCGGAAACGTCAAAGCCCGTATGTTCTTTTATGGCTTCCAGGATAGGCACTCTGGGGTACGGAGCTTTAAAATCAACTTCATTTGTGCCAATAGTAGCTTTTGTGGTCCCGTTGCTGTCTATGGCTACCTTTTCCAGCAAAGCTTCCGTAGTTTCCATCATCCAGTGATAGTCTTTATAAGCAACGTACAGCTCCATTACGGTAAATTCCGGATTATGAGTACGGTCCATTCCCTCGTTTCTAAAATCTTTGGAGAATTCATACACGCCGTCAAATCCACCTACTATTAACCTTTTTAAATACAGCTCATTGGCTATTCTCAGATATAGTGGGATATTCAGTGCATTGTGATGTGTTATAAACGGTCTGGCTGCAGCACCTCCGGGAATAGGCTGTAGAATGGGTGTTTCTACTTCCAGATATCCCTTGTTATTAAAGAATTCACGTATGCTATTGGTAATTTTGGTTCTTTTTACAAACGTATCTTTAACGTGGGGGTTTACTATAAGATCTACATACCGTTGTCTGTATCGCTGTTCGGGATCGTTAAACTCATCGTAAACCTTTCCATCGGCATCTACTTTGGGAAGAGGCAAAGGCCTGAGAGCCTTGCTTAGTAAAGTGAAATTCTTGACCATTACGGTTTTTTCTCCCACCTGTGTTGTAAACAAAGTACCTTCAACACCAATGATATCACCAATATCCAAAAGTTTTTTATATACTTCGTTGTACAGTAATTTATCTTCTCCCGGACAGATTTCGTCTCTGTTAAAATACACCTGAATACGCCCTTCACTGTCCTGTAATTCTGCAAATGATGCTTTACCCTGTATACGTCTCGACATAAGACGTCCTGAAATAACCACCTGTTTTCCCTCCGAAAATCCCTGTTTGATTTGTTCGGACGTGTGATCTACCGGGAATAAAGGTGCCGGATACGGATCAATGCCTAATTGGCGAAGTTTTTCAAGTTTTTCTCGTCGTATGATTTCCTGTTCCGAAAGCTGCATATCAAATAGTTACTTATAAGCTTGCAAAGATAGTTACTAATAGCCAATGTTTCAATACCATTTATAACAGATGTTTTATCTGTTTTTTTGTAACAAAATATAGGTATCTTCGTCCCATAGATACATCATCAATCAAAAATCATCAGCTATGAGTATCTGGAGAGTATTATTATCTATAATTTGCCCCCCTTTGGCAGTGTTAGACAAAGGATGCGGGTCTATTGTAATTGTATTTATATTGTGGCTTTGCGGGTGGATTCCCGGTGTGATAGCCGCGTTAATTATTTTAAATAATCCGAATCGATAAATAAATGAAAAAACTTTTTTTTGTACTGTGCAGCGCATTACTAACGGGTGCGCTCTTTTCTTGTAATTTCACTGAAGACCTATACCTGAAAGAAGACGGGTCAGGAAAAATATCAATTAATTTCGATGGCTCCCAACTCATGGAAATGGCTGGAGACGAAATGATGAAAAAGGAGGAAAAAGCAATGGATTCCATTATTTCCTTCAAAGAATTTCTGGAAGAAAAGAAAGACAGTATTGCAAATCTTCCCGAGAGTGAACAGGCAAAACTAAAACGACTGGAAAACTTTAAGATGCATATGCTGATGAATCCGGAAAAGAAAGAGATGAAGTTTGAATTGTTTACACAATTTAATTCGGTTGATGAACTCACCGATTTATTTGCTTCCATGAAGGATGCAGGAGCCTTGCAGCAAGGAGCCTCTGCCGCACCGGATGGCCCGTTAAACGAATCGGGCGAAGCCACCGATGTTGCATACAGCTTTAAAGGAAATTCCTTTAGCAGGGTTACAAGCATATTAGACGAAGAGCTTTTAAAACAAACCGTGGATAGTTTGGACCAGATGAAAATGTTCCTGGCCGGCTCTACCTACACCCTGAGATATCATTTTCCGAAAAAAATAAAATCTATTTCTCTTGAAAAAGCGCTTTTAGGACAAGATGGGAAGAGTTTTGAGTTGGAAGTTGATTTTCTGGAGTACATGAAAAATCCGAAAGTACTGGATGTAGAAGTAGAACTGGAAGATTAGCCTTTCTGTAATTATTGTAATGGAGATTGTATCTTTGTAGCATGAATAAAAAAGTAATCCTGCAGGATATAGGGTATAAGGATTATAAGGAAACCTGGGATTATCAGGAATACCTTTTCAGGGGAATCGTAGATTTAAAATCGCAAAACAGGCGAACGGAGACTCACAGGGAAACACCCAATTATTTTCTTTTTGTGGAGCACCCGCATGTGTATACGCTGGGAAAAAGCGGCGATATGGAAAATTTGCTTCTCAATGAGAAGCAACTAGCAGAAAAGGGAGCCACCTTTTATAAAATAAACAGAGGAGGCGATATTACCTATCACGGACCCGGTCAGATAGTAGGATACCCCATTCTGGATCTCGACAATTTTTTTACCGACATCCATAAATACTTAAGGTTTTTGGAGGAGATGATTATTCGTACGCTGGACGAGTATGGATTAAAAGCGCAGCGTTCTGAGGGAGAAACAGGTGTGTGGTTGGATGTGGGGACACCTTTTGCGAGGAAAATATGCGCTATGGGTGTTCGGGCTTCCCGTTGGGTAACCATGCACGGTTTTGCACTGAATGTAAATGCAGATCTCGGATATTTTGACAATATTATTCCATGTGGCATACGGGGTAAGGCGGTAACGTCTTTAAATGTTGAGTTGGGTAAGGCACGAGTAGACGAACACGAAGTAAAGGAAAAACTGATCAAACATTTTAAAGAACTGTTTGAAGCTGTGATAATAAAGCAAAAAGCCGAAGTGTAAACTTCGGCTTTTTTATATATAATACTATTTATAAATGAAAAGCTGTTAGAAGACTGGAACTTACCAGCTTCCCCTTTTTGTTGTACTCTTCACTTTTAACCAGCCCTATGCTTTCTGCAAGCCATTGCTTGGACAGTCCGGATCGTTTTAGCCCCATTTTAAATTCGGTGGTATAGGAAATAACGACACAATTAAAAGTGCCTGCCGGTGTTGTTATAGATTCGTTTCCCACTACTTTCCGGTTTATCATATCGATACGCATTTTCATTTTAACCGGCCCTGTTTTAAAAGAGGCTTCCATAGAAGCATCAGGTAATTCAAGTCCGGGCGAAAGGGTATTGGGGAGATCCAGATTGGTTCCGGTCATTTCCATTTCCGTATCCTTATATTGCTGAAGGAAGTTGGCCCCCATAAGTGAACGGAAATCAATACTTATCCCATCATTTTCACACTGAATGCCGTATTGAGAATTTGCTACTGATGTACCTTCTTCATCGGTAATGTTAATGTTGAATTCGGCAGTATTTTTACCGGCCTCTATAACTTCGTAATTTAAAATACTACCCACTTTATTTTTCTTGTCGTAAACCGTAATCTGAAAGGTAGTACCTTCTTTCATGGGATAATATTTGCTACAACTGTCCTGCGCCTGTATTCCAGGAAGATAAGTGATCGCAAAAAAAAGCGAAAGGAAAATATTCTTCATAATATTACATTTTAACAAATTCTACTCTTCGGTTTTGAGCTTTTCCATCCGATGTGGTATTGTCGGCAACAGGTTCGCTTTCCCCTTTTCCGGAAGTGCTAATACGATCTGCAGAAATCCCGTAAATACTTATAAGGGCATCTTTAACAGCTGCCGAACGTTTTGAGGAAAGTAACATATTGGCCTCATCGGTTCCGTCAGAATCGGTATGACCAATAATTCGGAGTTTCATAGTTTTATCCTGAAGTAATACCTGTGAAATTTGCCTGATAATACCGTACGACTGTGGTTTGATCTGAGCAGAACCGGAGTTAAACAATATGCCATTGGTGGAGACTTTTCCCTCCGAGATAAGTTTTCTTCTTAAATCAACACCTCCCTCGGCAATTTTTAAATTACCGATGAATAAACGCTCTTTACCATCTTTAAAGTTTTGCAACGCAAACTTAAGCGCAGTTATGGAACCTCCTGATGGAACAATACGGGGGATGTCGATATATTTTTTTTCATTCACCCATAACCTGTAGCGTTGTTTATTTACAGCAATGGAAATATGAGGTTTGTTCAAAACAGCCTCCCTCAGATCAGCTGTAACCACATTGTTAATTTCTACTTTGTTATTTATATGGTTTTTCATTCGAATTCCTATGGCCGCATATTGACAAAAAGGGATTTCGGCATTCACGTAATTACTTCCCCATTTAAATGACGTATCGTTACTTAACAGGATTCTGAGTACGGCAGTGGAGGGAGTGTGTTTGTCCAGACCGCTGGTTAAAAGATCAAATTCAATGGTATATTCCTCAGGAAGGGTTACATCGGGAATATAAAAAGTGTTGTAACCCGGCAAAATTTTAAGCCATTTATCCGGGGTATCGTTTATACTGACTACTTCACCGCTGCCATTGGTATTCCATTTGGAAGGGAAGTCGCCAATAAAATCCAAAGAAAAATCATCGTAAAGTAAGAGCTTATCCCCGGGAACAAAATCAAATTTACTATACACTTTCAAATGACCTGAAACATGGGTGCTCTCAGGCGATTGATCTGTGTTTTGCTGGGGATTTTTATTCCCGGAAGTACTGTGTTCTGAAGTATTCGAGTTGGTTTCTTCCTGATCTCCCGGATTCAGAACCTCATCTACTTTCTCCGAAGTTTCTTTATAAACCTTTTCTTCGGTTTTTCTGAGCACAGCTTCTTCGGCGGCTTTTTCCGCACGTTTCTTTAACTTTTTTAATAATTGCGCATTGGCCTCAGGGATACTTACAAAAAAAGCAAGCATTAGGGTAAGGAGGCCAACATACTTAAAGGAGGTTTTCATAACAGTGGATTTTGTATCATCTTAAAGATACTAAATTCACCTTTAAACTGTTTTAAATCAAGGGGTTATTTCCGGTTTATTTGTAGTAGTTAAACGTCAGAAAGCCATATATCAATGCTAATTTAGGCGGTACATTAGGATAGTGTCTTCTGGACCCTTTACCACCAATTCCAGTTTTCTGTCGTTATCAATATCCTGAAGATCAATAGCAGAAGTGCCATAAACCGGAAAGTTTTTAATACGGGTACCGCTACTATCGAACAAATAGACTTTTTGATTTTGAATATCTGTTACAGACACATAAATTTTATCGTAGAGGTAGAAAATTTTTGGCCGCGAATAAAAGCCAAAATCTAACTCGATTTTTTTTCCTTTAATAGTAAGGATATTATCAGTAATACTTACCAGTGTTTTACTGGTGGCATCGATATAATGATCGGGATTTAATCCTATAATTCTTTGGGTAACTCTTCCTTTATTGTCTATTTGAATAAGTTTTCCCTCTTTGTTGGTTAGCGTAAATTTATTTTGATACAGATATATATTATTGTCGGAGATATCTATTTTTTCCTTTAGCTTAATACGTTTATTACCCCGGCGATCTAAAATGTGCAATGTGCCGTTCTCTTCCGGAAATACCAGATAATCTCTGCTTCCTATTCTAAAATGCGAGGGGGCTTTGATGCTATTGGTTGCTTTGGTAAAATTAAATCCGCTAACAATATCCATACGGTTATCGTACATAAAAATATTATTTCCCGTAGTAACTACAAACCTGTAATCTTTTTTGTTTTCATAGTCGAACACCGATAACGGATTGAGCAACCCATCAAATTTTTTGTTAAAAGGAGGAACCACATCTCCGTTCCGGTCCAGAACCATAAATCTGTTCTGGGTGGTAAAAGCAAGCTGTAACCGGCCATTTTTATAAAGATCAACCTGTGTTATCTTACCCTGTATTTTACTATCCAGATTTTTTTTCCAGAGCACTTTTCCGTCTGAAGCAATCAAATAAAGATTGTGCTGAATATCCTGAACTACGATTTCTTTTTTACGGGTTCTGTGATTAAGTACAAACTGAGGCCTGGTAGCAATGTCGGCATCCAATTGTGTGCTAAAAACTTGCATGACAGCTTCTTTTTCAAGACTGGGAGTAGTTTTTGAAAGAATGGCATTCAGATGATAAAAATCAGTATCGGCAACCATTTGAATAGCCAGTGTAAACTTTGAAAGATTAGCTTTTCCAAGATCGGCAGCCAGTTCTTTACTTCCCTTCTCAGAAATAAGATCGTTTATCCCCCTGGAGGTACGTATGGAGAGCATACTCGATTCATCGGCCATATTACCCAGCAAAGTCTCATAGTTTTTAAGCTTTGAGAATACGGTTTCTGTTTGGTGGTTGGTAAGAATGGTTCGCAAGGGAGCCTGCGATCCGGCGAACACAAAAAAATCTTCAATCACACAATAATAATGCGCTTTAAAATCTTTAACTATAGGGCTAAAACTTCGCTGAATAAAATCGGGGTCTTTTATTTGATGAAGCGTAGTTTGCATAAATTCTTCACTGTTTATTTCCAGTTCGTCCAGATAACTGTTAAATATTTCCGAGTCTGATGACCGAAGGATAACAGCCTTGTTGTTAGTTAGGTTTACATATCCCAATTCATCAATATTACCGAAGATGGAATCCTGTTCTTTTAAAGCAATTTCCTGATGCTGCTCTTCAAAAGCACGGCGATTGTTTAAAAAGATATTTCCATCGTGGAAACTATAAGACGAAAAACCTAAAGCATTTGCGGGAGCCAGGGAAGCTGTAACATTGTGTAAGGGGTGTGTGTTTTTAAACAGATTGACAAAGAGGGAAGATTCTTCAGCCAGAGCAATTCCGTGTATGTTAAGATCACCTTGTGAAATGTCGAAATCAAGCGCAAGCCAACTGGCAAAATTTTCCAGATTAAGTGTAGTGCTTTTTAAAATGGTTTTAAAGAACACGTCGCATTGTCTGGTATTTAAAAAAACCGTCGCAGGTTTGTTGGAGGAGGCAGCAGTATACAATTTTTCTAACATCGGAGCTACGGGGGTTTTGTTGCCTTTACGAATTAAATTTTCCATTTGCAGCCGGGAGGTCGACATAGCTGTTAATCCTCCCGTTTTCCAGGTAAAAAAAGTATCTTCGTCAAGTTGGTATTGTGTTATTTCTACCCCTTCATATTGAAAGCTTTCAACCGTTTTATCGGACACCGATTCAAGCGCTAAAAACCCGTCCTTATCATCTGAAACAAATACGAGTTCGAAGTTGTTTTTTCCCTCTTCAATAAAACACAGGTTTCCTTGTGCCTCAGGAGAAAAATAAGTTAAAGGGCGTATTTTTTTGGTAAAATCCTTATACGTGGAAGTTTTCGCCAGTTCCCGTAAAAAGCTATTGTTCTTCAGGCTGCTTTTAAAGGCTTGAAAATCATTTAATTTAATAATGAGGGAGGCATTTTCCGGCAGATAGGCCAGCGGATCTTTTTTCCGGGAGACAGTTTCATTAGTACAACCACAAAGAATAATGAATACCAAGGCAAAAAGTACCTTTTTCATAAGTCAAACATTTTCATATGTTAAAATCCTGATTATCAGGCATCAGGTATTTGGCCCTGTAAAAGGGATTCACAAAAATAAAATTTATAAATCAAGAGTCAATTGTTCCGGCAATAAAGTAAAACTTTTTCTGTGGTATTTGGTGATGCCGTATTTCATAATTGCTTCCCGGTGTTCTCTGGTGGGGTAGCCTTTATTTTGTTTCCAGTTGTACATGGGAAATTCCTCATGGATTTTTTCCATATAAGCATCCCGATAGGTTTTAGCCAGGATGGAGGCGGCGGCTATATGCATGTATTTGCCATCACCTTTAATAATGCATTGAAACGGAATTTTTTTATAAGCGATAAATTTGTTGCCATCTACTGCAATTAATACCGGTGTTTGATTTATGGTGTCCAGGGCACCGTGCATGGCGGTAATAGACGCTTTTAAAATATTTATTCGGTCAATTTCTTCCGGATAAATATGTTTTACAGCAAAGTGTAAAGCGCATTGTTCGATAATGGGCTTCAGTTTATTTCGCTTTAGCTCTGACAGCTTTTTTGAATCGTTCAGCAATTCATTTTCAAAATCTTCGGGAAGAATTACAGCCGCTGCGGTTACAGGGCCGGCAAGACACCCTCTTCCCGCTTCGTCGGTACCTGCTTCATTGGGAGTGTATAGATATGGTTTGAGCATTTGCTAATGTATAAAATAAGAATCAGAGTGTTACGTAAAGAGAAAAGAGCGTATATAAATGTTAAAATATTAGAGATTAAGTAAATAAAGTGATCAATAATTGCACAATTAACAAAAAATTAAGATTTTTATTCCAGCTAACTCTAATTATTCTAACTGATGAAATCAAACTTTACATGGTTTCTAATACTCTTCGTAGTATTAGGGAGCGGTTTCCTGTTTGCTCAGGAAAAAACAATCACAGGTACTGTTACTGACCAAAATGGACTACCCCTTCCCGGGGCTAATATTTTGGTGCGAGGAACAACCTCAGGAACTCAAACTGACTTTGATGGGAATTACACCATCCAGGCAGATGTCGGACAAGTATTAGTCTTTACGTATTTAGGGCTTAAAACCGAAAACAGAACGGTAGGAGCGTCGAATACAATTAATGTACAAATGGAAGAAGATGCCCAGGCACTTGAAGAAGTAGTGGTTGTGGCATATGGTACTTCTTCTAAAGAAGCACTTACGGGAGCTGTTACGCAAATAAAGGCCGAAGATATTACCAATAGGCCGGTTGCTAACATTTCCACAGCGCTTGAAGGAGCGTCTCCGGGTGTTACAGCAACTGCTTCCGGCGGACAACCCGGTTCTTCTCAGAATATCAGGATCAGGGGGTTCAGTTCTTTTGGGGCTTCTAATAGCCCTTTATATATTGTAGATGGGATCCCCACAAGCGGTAATTTAAACAATATTAACCCGGCCGATATCGAGTCGATTTCCATCCTTAAAGATGCTTCTTCAACGGCACTTTATGGAAATAAGGCGGCGAACGGGGTGGTTTTGATTACTACAAAAAGGGGTAAAAATCAAAAAGGAGAAGCCAATATTAATATCTCCACCGGTGTTATTGATCGGGCTATTCCGGAATACGACAGAATTGATGCTTTCCAGTACTATCCTATTATGTGGGAATCACTTCGGAATTCAATTGCTATTCCCGGCGTGGATGACCCTGCCGATGTAACTGCAGCAAATCAATCGGCAACCAATAATATTTTCGGGATTTTGGGTTATAATCCATTCAACGTAGCTAATGACCAGATCGTAGGAACGGATGGGCTGATAAACCCGAATGCTTCTTTGCTGTATAACGATTTTGACTGGGAAGATGCAGTTACCAGAACCGGAATACGCAGAAATGTGGATTTCAATTACCTGGGCGGGAATGAAAATATAGATTACTTCTCATCTTTTGGGTATTTAAAGGAAGAAGGGTATCTGATTAATTCTGATTTTGAGAGATTCTCCGGTCGTGTAAATGTAAATGCACAAGTATCGGATTGGTTGAAAGTAGGCGGAAACTTCGCCGGAACTTTTTCCAATGGAAATCAGTCTCAACTGGGGGGAAGTAACAGTTTTAGAAATGCCTTCCGGTTTACCAGAGGTATGGGGCCCATTTATCCCATTTATGCACACGATCCGGTAACGGGGGCTTTTATTCTTGATGAAAACGGGAATAGAGTATTTGACCTGGATGACAACAGGCCCAGTGGTGCCAGTACAGGCCGGCATGTTATAGTAGAACGACAAAATGATGTGGATTTTGATGAAATAACAACGTTGAATCTTAAAACATTCGCAGATATTTCTTTAATGGAAAACCTTTCCTTAAGGGTAAACCTCAGTTATGAAGATGAGAATTATTACAATACTTTTTTCTGGAATAAAATAATAGGAGATGGTGCTCCCGACGGTTTGGGATTTAAACAATATGTAAGAACAAAAAGAATTGGTTTTAATCAGTTGTTAAATTATATGTGGTCTTTTGATGATCATAATTTTGAATTTCTAGTAGGACATGAGAATCAAGAATTGACTATTGATGACTTAAACGGAACCCGTACGGTTCAGATTGCAGACGGAAACCTGGAGTTAATCAACTTTGTGAACACAACCGAATTAGTTTCGCAGGTAGACGGAGAAACGGAAGACAGTTATTTTGGAAGGGTAAATTACAATTACAACCAGAAGTATTATCTCAGCGGCTCCATTCGGCGAGATGGATCATCCAGGTTTGATCGTGTTAAAAGATGGGGTACGTTTTGGTCCGTTGGAGCTTCCTGGATTATTGATAAAGAACCTTTTATGGATGGAAACGATTGGGTGGATCTTTTGAAATTAAGGGCTGCTTACGGAACTGTGGGGAATAAACAGGGAATAGGCTTTTATGCCTCTCAGGCCTTGTTTGCACTTGATAACAACAATCAGAGCGAACCGGGAATATTAAGGTCGAGTCTGGGAGCACCGGATCTGGAATGGGAAAAAATAGGAAGTTATAGTGTGGCATTGGAGTTTGGATTCTTTAACAGATTGCGGGGTACCCTGGAATACTATAATAGAGAATCGATCGATTTGATTTTTGATGTACCCGTAGCGCCCAGTAACGGAACACCCAATGAAAAGAAAGAAAATATAGGAACACTGGTAAACAAAGGATTGGAATTGAGTTTGTCATACGACATTATCAACAAGTCCGACTTACGGTGGAATGTAACCGTAAACGCCGCTACTTTGGAGAATGAGTTTAGTAAGCTCCCTCAGGATGAAGTGATCAACGGAACTAAAAAATTAACAGTCGGTAAAGGACTCTTTGACTACTGGATAAGAGACTGGTACGGAGTAGATCCTGCCGATGGTTCCGGGCTGTATGTAGCCGATGATCCTGATGCATCCGGTGTAAGGACGATTAACGGAATAGCTGTAACACCTTTTTCAAGTAATGCAAAATTTCACTATGCCGGATCGGTAATTCCTGATGTGTCAGGTTCTTTTACAACAGATTTAAAATATAAGAATGTGTCGTTAAAAGCATTATTCGTATATCAGATAGGTGGTGAGAATTTAGATTTTAATTATGCAGGAATTATGGATGCCGGATCGTACGGAGAAGCAAAACATGTGGATATTCTGAGAAGATGGCAAAACCCGGGAGATGTTACTGATGTTCCCAGAATGGATGCCGGATTATCATCTCAGTGGAGTGCAACCTCAGACAGATGGTTGATTGATGCTTCCTTCCTTAATTTAAGACAGATAACCATCGGATATGATTTTTCGGATTCCGTGGTGGAGAAACTCGGCTTAAAGGCACTTAGTGCCTACGCCAGTGCAGAAAATGTATTTTCCATTAACGAGCGCAAAGGATTTAATATTCAACAGGAATTTAGTGGTAATACATCGAATGTGTTCACTCCAGCCAGAGTGATAACATTTGGGTTAAACTTAAAATTATAATCATTATGAAAAGAATAGTTTCAATATTGGTTTTATTTGTGGGAGTGGTAATCCTTCACGGATGTCAGGATGATTTTCTTGATGTAGTACCCACAGATCAGGTATCGGCCAGCGAGGCGGTGGCATCAACTACTACGGCTTTTGCGGTTTTAAACGGAATACACAGAGATTTATATCAAAGACAGGAAAGCACACAAGGTAACTGTGGTGTAGGAGGATCGTATATTCACTTCGATCTGCTAGGCGAAGATCAGGTAGTTCACCGGGAGCAATGGCATAACCGTGTTTACAAATGGACTGCCGGTAGAAGCGATTCGGATTTTTATAGCAGATTCCCCTGGGTGATGTACTATAAATGGATAGCCAATGCCAATGTGTTAATTAACGGGATCGATGGTGCCAGCGGGCCTCAAGATGAAAAAAACATTATCCTTGGTCAGGCACTGGTTTACAGAGCCTGGGCGCACTATCAGTTGGTACAGTTGTACGGAGGAAGATATAAAGCCGGTGGCGGGAATACCCAGATGGGAGTACCTTATAAGAAAAGTGCTTTAGAAGAAAATCTGCCTCGTAATTCGGTGGAGGAAGTATATACCGAAATTAATGCTGATTTGGATGCTGCAATACTGGCATTAGACGGATATTCAAGACCTAATAAGTCGCATATCAATCAAAATGTAGCCAAAGGATTAAAGGCCAGAGTTGCCTTGACAATGGGGAACTGGGCTTTAGCAGCACAGCTGGCAGCCGAGGCCAGAGATGGTTTCGGTTTAATGGATCCGGCTACTTATGCCAATGGCTTTCAGATTGATTCTCAGGGAAATCCGGAATTTATGTGGGCCAGTCAGATTCAGGATGATCAGAATGACCGTTTCGGTTCGTATGGAGGATATATTTCCAGAAACTTCAGCTCGTCTGCCATCCGCGGGAATCCGAGATCTATTAATTCTGCGCTGTACGACATGATTACCGATACCGATGTTAGAAAACAACTTTGGGATCCTACCGGACAGCATTTGAATTTACCATCCGGAAAATCGTTACTGTCCAGTCATCAGAGAAAGCCCTATACGAATCAAAAGTTTTTGGCTGTAAGTAACTCGGATAGTAGGGTTGATGTGCCTCATATGAGGGCAGCCGAAATGTATTTAATAGAAGCAGAGGCTTATGCCAGAAATGGTCAGGACGGTCCGGCTGCACAGGCTTTATTTGATTTGGTGTCAACCAGAGATGACGCTTATGTGCTATCGGCAAACGTAGGTCAGGCACTGATTGATGAGATCATGATCCAAAGAAGAATAGAATTGTGGGGTGAAGGCTTCCGCTTCCTGGACCTAAAGCGATTGAATTTACCGCTTGACAGGACCGGAGCAAACCACAATGCCGCTCTGGCCGGGAATGTACTGGAAGTTCCGGCAGGAGATATCAGATGGGAGTGGTTGATTCCCAGAGAAGAAATTATTTCGAATCCCAATCTTGAACAAAATCCATTATAAGTTCTGGTGAATTATGCTCAAGAAAAAGCCTTCCTTTTGGGGAAGGCTTTTTTATTTTGAAAATTAAAGGGGTTTTAAAATTTGTATAAGAGATCTGCCTTGTTTCTACGATGGAGAGTGGCAGCCGGAAAGAGAACGTATCTTTTAAATAGTGTTTTTAAGCAGAACTTAACTTGCAAATAATAGTTTATCATTTACCTTTGCCTCCAAAGAAAATGTAATGAAGCTACTGAGCTGTCTGCTTTTTTGTTTTCTGTGCTCTATGGGAATAGAAGCCCAAATAAATAATTCGGTCAACGAGGCTGACCGTGATTCGCTATTGCCAAAACCTCCGAGGCAGAGAAAAAGTAATTCGCCTGACGATGTTTCTCTGACGGGCAGAGACTATAAGATTATTTCGCTGGAAAACGATACCACCTATATTGACACCACCTTAACCATAAAAAAAGAGTATTCGTATAATTATTTAAGAAAGGACGATTTTGAGTTATTGCCTTTTTCGAATTTAGGACAAACATATAATGCGTTGTCTTTAAACCTAAATGAAAAGGATATATATCCGGGAATTGGTGCCAGAGCCAAACACTATAATTATATGAGGGCAGATGAAATTAATTATTACCATGTGCCTACACCGATGACGGATTTATTGTTTAAAACAACCATGGAACAGGGTCAGTTGCTCGATGCTTTTCTTACATTAAATACATCGGAGCGATTAAATTTCTCTATTGCCTATAAAGGAATGAGAAGTTTGGGGAAATATCAACACATCCTGTCAAGTACAGGGAACTTTCGGTTTACCGCAAATTACACTACTCCAAAAGGAAGGTATCATCTAAAAACTCATTTTGTTTCCCAGGATATATTTAATGAAGAAAATGGAGGAATTATTAACCGCGATCAGTTTGAGTCGGGTGATGATCAGTTTACCGATCGTTCCAGGATTGATGTTCTTTTTCAGGATGCCGAAAATCTACTAATAGGAAAACGATATTTTGTAGACCATATATACTATCTGGCACGTCGTAAAGATTCCCTGAGAAATTCTTCCCTAGGGTTGCATCATCGGTTTGCTTATGAGACAAAGCGGTATGAGTTTGACCAAAGTTCGGCGAACGATTATTTTGGAGAAGCATTTCTTTCCGGAGTTGTAGCAGATAGAACACGTTTAAAAACCATGTATAACAGTTTAGGCTTACAATTTTCCAATTCGGTTTTAGGGCAACTCATGGCAGGTGTAAGCCATTATAATTATAATTATTTCTTTGATAGTGTATTAATTACTCCGGAACAAACCATTCAAAATAAATTGGAAGGAGACGAATTAGCGCTGATAGGTTCCTGGCAAAAAAGAATAGGAGGGTTTGGTCTGGATGCCGGCATTTCAATGAATTTTTCAGGAGATCTTGGCGGAGAACAAATGTTTGCAGGACTGTCGTATCAATTAAAGAACGGTTTTGATGTTGGAGTAAAGGCATTCAGAAATGTGCGATCTCCTAATTTTAATTTTCTACTGTACCAGAGCGATTACAAAAATTATAACTGGCAGCATACCGAATCTTTTCAAAAAGAGGAAAATTTAGGAATGCG